>OZ252001.1:2572500-2828990 GCA_965247215.1 Flavobacteriaceae bacterium | reverse complement strand
ATAAATATGAGGTTATAGACCAAATTCATGAAAAAGGATACAAAAACAAGCCACTAACCCAGCAACAAAAAGCAACAAATACCGAAAAATCAAGAGTTCGAGTAAGAGTAGAACATGTCTTTGGCTTTATGGAAAACTCCATGGGGAGTATGTATTTCAGAAAAGTAGGAATTAAAAGAGCAGAAACAGTCATAGGCTTGATGAACCTGACTTATAATATGTTTCGTAAAATTCAATTAACAGCAGCAAACAATGAGAACGTGCCTTTAATTGCGAACGCATAAAACCATAACATGTTGATATGTAGTAGTATGCAAAAATTAAAGATCTAAAACCTTATGACAGTAAATAAAGTTTAATTCAAAAAAAAAAAACAAAAATTAGCACTAGGAGGAAATACTAGTTTTTAGAGATGCCCTTTGGATATAAAGGTCATATTGGACTAGATATGGATAGTAAGATTATCAGAAAGCGTGTTTTTACAGATGCCTCTTCTCATGATTCAAAATCCTTTGAAGATTGCCTCAGTGGAGATGAAAGCTTTGTTTGTGCAGATAAGGCATATGCTAATCAGAAATATAAGCGAGCCTCTAGAGCTCTTGGAGATGTACATTATGGAATATTAGATAAAGCCAGTAGAGGGAAGAAGTTATCCAAAAAACAAGAAAAGAGAAATAAGCAGATGTCTAAAATTAGAGCCGCTGTGGAACATCCATTTGCCTATATGAAGAAAACTCTTAAATATAGTGAGGCTAGAGCTAAGACAAAGAAAAGAAACAGTCTTGTTTTTGATATGAACTGTATCCTATACAATGTGCTAAGAGGAGCATATTTACTTAAACAGACCCCTGCTTTAGTGGGATAGGTATGTCCAATAAATAAAAAATGAGATGAAACCCTCTAAAATAAACCATTATGGAGCCCTAAAAAACTGAAAACGGAGGCAGAAAACAAAAAAAGCAGATAAAAAAGTCTGTTTCTAAAATATTTTGTAGTTTTGAAAAGAACCCTTAATAATCAACAATATGAAAGTTTACGACCAGAGACTACTTAATAAAACTATAGGAATCGCAATTAATCCTGCTTTTAAATAATTTAATTCAAGGGTTAAAACTAATATTTCCATACCAATTAAAACAAATAAAATGGTGTTTAATAAAATATCAATAAGCTCCCAGAACTTATCTACATAACTTTCGGTGATTTTTGACATTGCAGTACTTCTCACTGTATCATTACCTACAATAAGACCCGCCGTTACCATAGCAAGTGGAGCAGAAACATGAATTTTATGAGAAATGACTGTTCCTGCCATTACCGTCGCTAAGGTTATAATAACCTCAATATCATAATCGACTATAGATTTCATAAGCCGATAGGTCACCCATCCTAATAACATTCCAAATGCAATTCCTCCAAGGACTTCTACTCCAAATAATTTTACAATTTCGATGGGATCCACATAGGTATCTCCTTTTGCTGCAATAATGAACTACCTCGACCCAAGGGTACGAGGTATCAAGCGGAAGATAACTTTATTTTAGTTTGATGAAAACCTTAGGTTTTCAAACTTTCCTCTTGACCACCGAGGCAAGCCTCGGGGAATTCTTTAGATTAAAAATGGTTAAAAATATCACTACTCCTACTCCATCATTAAAAAGAGATTCTCCAACAATTTTAGATTTTAATTTATCAGGCACTCCAGCTTTTTTTAATATCCCCAGAACGGCAATTGGATCTGTTGGTGAGATCAGTGTACCAAATAATAAGCAATAAATAAATTCTATATTGAAACCAACCAATTGAATACCGTAATACATACCTATTCCTACTAAAAAAGCAGAAAACTTAGCATGATATCTAATAAACCTGTTTTAAAATTGATATGATTAATAATATATTTTTCAGCATTTAAAAGCGTTGCAACAAAATAACTTAACACAAACACCCCCAACGTGTGAACAATATAGTAATCACCATTAAGCCAATAGTAGTTGGTAATTTTATAAACCTCACATTTATATATCCAAAAATTGCAGCTAAAACAACGAGTTCGGTAATTATTAAAAAATAGTCCATAGTTTTCTTTCTTGTTGTGCTAATATAAAATTTTAATTAGTGTATTTGTGGCAAAAATTTATAACAATTTTACATTTATATTTTAGTTTTTAGCTAAGAAATTATGTTACTTTCGGTTCTATGATAAATATGAATTCTAAAAAATTCTAAAAATAAAATGGCAAATAAATCATACTACGACCCAAAAGACCTTCGAAAATTTGGAGATATAACCGAATGGAGTGAAGAACTTGGAAAAAAATTTTTTGACTATTATGGAAAAGTTTTTGAAGAAGGAGCGCTTACTACTCGTGAAAAATCATTGATCGCCTTAGCAGTCTCTCATGTTGTAAAATGTCCATATTGTATCGATTCATATACCCAAGATGGCTTAAAACATGGTATTACTAAGGAAGAAATGATGGAAGCCGTTCATGTAGGTGCTGCAATAGAAAGTGGTGCAACCTTAGTTCATAGTGTACAAATGATGAATAAATATAATAAATTAAGCATGTAAGTACAGTAGTCATTGAACGTCTAATTTACATTAATTGTCAAATCATTGCATTATATATTTCTTCATGCCTACACAGTCCTTAAAAAAACAAAACAAAGAACTAGCCAATTCCGAAAGGCAACTGGAGATCTTATCAAATGGTATTTTTAAAGAAAATGAACTCCCAACTTTTGCTGCTAAAATTAAGGAAACAGATCAGTTTCCACTTCGCCCAGATACATTAGAAGTTTTACAAATAAACTTGGGCTATATGTGCAATCAAGTTTGTGAACATTGTCATGTGGATGCTGGTCCCGATCGTAAAGAAATCATGACTCTGGAAACTATGGAACAATGTTTAGATGTAATTAAAAGCACAAAGGCTACAACTTTGGATTTTACAGGGGGAGCACCTGAAATGAATCCAAATTTTCGGTGGTTTGTTGAAAAAGCAAGTAAAGCAGGGGTTAAAGATTTTATTGTAAGAAGTAACCTCACTATAATTAAAGCCAATAAAAAATATTATGATCTGCCAGAGTTTTTTAAAAAACACAAGGTGCATATCGTGAGTTCATTACCACATTGGACTCGCGGTAAAACAGATAAACAAAGGGGAGATGGAGTTTTCGATAAATCAATTAGAGCCCTTCAAGACCTTAACGCAATTGGTTATGGTATGCTGGGAAAACATCTCAAACTTGATTTAGTTTACAATCCAAGTGGCGCTTTTTTGCCTGGTGACCAAATAAGTATGGAAAGGGATTTTAAGAAGGCTTTGTCTGAAGATTTTAATATTCAATTTAATAATTTATTTACAATAACAAATCTTCCTGTTTCTCGATTTTTGGATTATTTGATCGCATCAGATAATTATGAAGATTATATGTATCAATTAGTTGAAGCTTATAATCCGCAAGCTGTTAAAAATGTAATGTGTACTAACACCATTTCAGTAAGTTGGGATGGATGGTTATACGATTGTGATTTTAATCAGATGCTTGGATTGAAAGTTGCAAGTAAAGTAAAACATATATCCAATTATAACGAAGACTTATTAAACAATAGAAACATTATTATTTCACAGCATTGTTATGGCTGTACTGCTGGTGCTGGCAGTAGCTGTCAAGGAACTGTAGTTCATGAAAAATAATCTCCTAATAATCTTTATCCGAAACCCTAAATTAGGAAAGGTCAAAACCCGGTTGGCAGCAACAATTGGAGACCATCACGCTTTAGAAATATATAAAATATTACTTAAACATACTTTTGATATTACAAAGAACTTAAGTGTCATTAAACAAATACATTATTTAGAAAATATTAGCGCTGATGATTATTGGGATTCATTACATTTTGATAAAAAACTACAATTTGGAAAAGATTTAGGTAAAAGAATGAAGTATGCTTTTCAACAAGGGTTCATTGATGGTTTTGAAAATATTATTATTATAGGAAGTGATATGCACGACTTAAGTCAAAAAGATATTGATGACGCATTTGTTGCTTTAAAAAATAATGACATTGTTCTTGGTCCTTCAAAGGATGGGGGCTATTATTTATTAGGTATGAAAAAAATGAAATTGAATATTTTTCAAAATAAGAAATGGGGAACGGAAACTGTTTTTGAAGATACAATGAATAATATGAAAAATGAAAAAGTATCTTTGTTAGCTGTGAAAAACGATATAGATATTTTTGAAGACATTGAGGGTATTGAAATTTTTCAAAAATTCATTTCCAAATAAATTTAGTATAATTAATTTTTATGTTAAAATACATTCAGGAATCAGTAGATTATCTAGAAAACAAAGGATTTGTGTCACCTGAAATTGGAATTATTTTAGGAACTGGTTTAGGAAAACTAGTAGACGAAATTGAAATTGAAGCAAGTGTAAGTTACAATCACATTCCAAATTTTCCAACGATCACTGTCGAATTTCATAAAGGAAAACTTATTTATGGAACATTAAAAGGAAAAAAAGTAATTGTTATGCAAGGTCGCTTTCACTTGTATGAGGGTTATACCCATGAAGATGTTACATTTCCTATAAGAGTAATGCATCAATTGGGGATTTCTAATTTATTGGTAAGCAATGCAGCAGGGGCAATCAATAAGGATTATTCAAAAGGAGAGCTCATGTTAATAGATGATCATATTAATTTACTTGGTGGTTCTCCATTAGCTTATAAAGGCATCGAAAAAATGGGAGAACGATTTGTCGACATGAGTGCACCATATGATATTACAATGAATGACAAAATAGAAGAAATAGCCAAAAAACAAAATATAAAAATTCAAAAGGGAGTTTATGCAAGTATTATGGGGCCTCAATTAGAAACTCGGGCGGAGTATAGATACTTGGCTCTAATTGGTGCAGATGCTGTTGGAATGAGTACCATTCCAGAAGTAATCGTAGCCAATCAATTAAAAATACCCGTTTCTGCTGTGTCAGTTTTAACAGATGAATGCGACCCAGATAACCTACAACCTGTGAATATCCATGAAATTATTGAAATTGCTGGTAAAGCAGAACCCGATATGATTATTTTGTTTATTGAATTGATAAGTACATTATGAGTTATTTAGAAACAACACACGATATTTATAAAGAAGCAGCACTTACACCAGATGTGGGATTATGTTGTTCTACTAATCCTATCTGGGAATTACCTGGTTTAAAGATTCCCAAGATCATGCAAGAAATGAATTACGGCTGTGGAAGTACTGTTAATGTTCGCGATTTAACCAATAATCCAAAAACACTATATGTAGGTGTTGGAGGGGGTATGGAATTATTGCAATTCTCATATTTTAATCGTCAAAAAAGGGGTGTGATTGGAATAGATGTTGTTGAAGAAATGCTGGAAGCTTCTCTAAAAAATTTTATTGAAGCTGAAGAAATAAATCCTTGGTTTAAAAGCGAATTTGTAGATTTAAAAAAAGGAGATGCGCTCAATCTTCCTGTTGAAGATAATTCTATAGATATTGCCGCACAAAATTGTTTGTTTAATATTTTTAAAGCAGAAGATCTTAAATGCGCTATTGAAGAAATGTATCGGGTTTTAAAACCTCATGGGAGATTGGTTATGAGTGATCCAACCTGCGAACAATCAATGAATGAATCACTAAGAAATGATGAACGGTTGCGTGCATTATGCTTAAGCGGGAGTTTACCTATAAATGAATATGTAAAAGCACTTACAGATGTTGGATTTGGCACTATTGAAATTCGAGCTCGAAAACCCTATCGAATCCTAGATACTAAAAATTATGAAACGGACTCGTTAATTTTTATTGAAAGTATAGAAGTTGCAGCAATGAACTACCTCGACCCAAGGGTACGAGGTATCAAAACAACTTAAGTTGAGATGAATGAAATTTTTTATATTCTTCTTTCCTGCCTTGACCTTGAACATATTTTTTAATAACTTCTTCGTTAGCATATTGTCCGACTGTATTAATATAATAACCTGTCGTCCAAAATTTCCCACCCCACAAAAACCGTTTCACTTCTGGATGTAACCTAAATATTTCCCTTGCCGTTAAACTCTTTAACGTATTGACTATCTTCTTGGGTGACATCATCGGTACACTTTGTATCAAAAAATGAACATGATCGTCATCACAGCCCACTTCTAAAAAATGAATCTCATAACGGCAAGAAATCTCTAAACAAATTTCAACCAATGAAGAGGAAACTTCCTCCGTCAATACATTTCGCCGATACTTCATTGGGCAAACCAAATGGTACATCAACAAACTCTTGTTATGACTTTTGAAGATATGTTCACTCATATCACAAAAATAAATATCTTTACGCTACACCCGACGCAAGCGTCGGGGAATTTTATTGATTAAATCTTTCCACAAAAGCATTTTGAGTTGGTTTTCCATGTTCTATATATTTAAATTCTATTTCGTGCATTAAACTCCAATTGGCTGTTATTTTTGCTATAAACTCCGGACCATTATCCATGCGTATGCGTTTTGGCTTTCCCCAGTTGTTTATTAAATGATTGAGCACCCAAATAATGCGATTACCAGGTAAAGAGTAATCTATTTCTATGAAAATAACTTCTCTGTTATAATCATCAATGACATTAAATCCTCTAAAACGCCTGTTGTTATCTAAGACATCCGTTACAAAATCCATACTCCAGGTATGATTTAATTCTTCAGGAACCTCTAAAGGCTCTTTTACTCTTGCCGGTAGGCGTTTCTTTACTTTTGGTCGCAATGACAAGCCTACCGATTTATAGACACGATATACTCGTTTATGATTCCATGGTTTCCCTTCATTGCGTAAACGATCATAAGCCTTCCAAAAAACTTCTTCTGAGTGTTGCTTTGCTTTTTCTTTTAGAGCTAATTCAATGGCTGTATCATCTTTTGGCAATGGCTGGTAGTAATACACACTCTTACTCATATTTAAAACACGGCACGCCCTACAAATGCCATAATGAATAAGACCTTTTGCTATAACACGCTTACGGTAAGGCTTTATAGCTTTTTTTCAATAATCTCTTTTGCCATTTGATGATCTAAGGCTAAGGTAGCATACATTTGTTTGAGCCTACGATTCTCCTCTTCTAATAACTTAAGCTTCTTAAACTCCTGGGAGTTCATCCCTGTGTATTTTGAACGCCACTTGTAAAAAGCAGCAGAACTAACACCATGACCTCTGGTTATATCTATGACAGATTTACCATTGTCAAACTCCTTTAAAATCTTTGCAATTTGGTTCGGACTAAATTTACTTTTTCTCATAATTACTGTTTAAAGTTAAAACTATTTTTATACTTTTAAATAGTTCGGTTTTAGGGGAAGCTTACATTATGATCTCTCTTGTAAAATTTAATTCTTCTTTTAACGCATCTATTCTAATAAAAACTGGGTTAACTATTTCACCTTTATCAGTAGTATCATTTAAACTTTTTAGGTTTTGTGCTAAAATTTTATTTTTATCTAATTGAGCATTTAGATGATCTATTTGAGATTGAATACTACTCGTTTTCTCATTGAGCTCTATTGTATATTGACTGATTTTCCAATCTAAATCTGTTTTCCAGAGATTATATTTAGTTTGTATTTCTTCTATTTTATATTCTGTATTACTAATTTTAATTGGTAAACTAGAGGATATTACATTTAATAAAACCGTTCCTTTTTTAACTTTTTGACCCGTTGTAACATTTATTCTCATTACTTCAATAGGATTCTCCATGCTAATTTCTGTTTCTTTGTTTTCAGCAAATCCATAAAAAGTTACAGTACTATCAAATTTTATATTTAATGACAATAGTAATATTATAAATACTATAAAGGCAACTATGTAAATTAGATTAAATTTTTTCATAATCATCTCTAAAATTTATTCTAACATTGAATATTCCATTTGTCTGTGATAATTCATTTAACAATTTTGTTGATTCATGTTTATCTTCAATATTAATTTTAGGGTCATGACTAGATTAAGGGTTTGTTTTTAAAATTTTTCAATAACAATTTGTACAAATTGTTATTGCGATTATTATATCTAAATTCAGTTTCTTTCAAATGTAATAAAAATGTTCTTTTGTTCATTCCTTTAAATTTAGTTAATCTAGTTTTAGCATAGCCCCAAAAACCTTCTATTCCATTGATATGTGATTGACCTCTAACAAATTCATTGTTGCCGTGATCCAATCTATAATGTTTTTTATACCCCAAATCTACCAATCCATTATACCCTCTCCATTTGTCTGAATGAATAATACTATCTACATCAACCTTTCCTCTTATAATAGCCTGTAGTGTGGCTCTAGAGCAGTTTTCTACTATTTCTGTATAAACTTTTCCCTTTTATTCGTTTTGCTCCAAAGAAAGATTCATCGACTTCTATTTCACCTTTAAATGAACTCTCAAGTAAACTTAAATTAAAGATACGCTCTCTAAATAACTTTAAAAGTCTATTAATAGAGTTACGATTAATTCCTGTTAAATCTGATATTTGAACAGCTGTTAAATCTTCACTAAACAAACGCAAAATTTCCCTAAATTTACGTTCAGAAAAGTGCGTATGTCTTATATACTTGTTTTTCATTGTGTCACAACTAGTTACAAAGATATTAACTTCGTAATCTAGTCATAACCCTAATTTTTTATTCAAAAACAAGCATTTTTACAATCTCTTCATTTCTCTTTTTATTATTAATATTATTGAGTTATACACTTAGTATCTGTTTTATATTTTTGTGATAAATAGGTTTAGCAATAACCATTCTTTCAATTGTTTTATGAAAAATACTTTGTTTGAATTGTGAGCGATTTATTCTAAAACAAAATTCATCAAAATAAGCTTGAGCGTGCCATTTACTAATATGGGTTGGTATTGCTCTTAACCAAGACTTTAGTTGCATTATCATTATATGGAGTTCTTTAAAGTTTTTGCCATTAGCACTATACTTTTGTTCAATATTATAGGTCTTTTTTAAAGGTTCGTAACCTCTCCATTTGTCAGTAATAATTTGGGCAGTTGTGTTGATATGTTCTTCAAATATTGGTGTTAATGATTTTGCTGAATAATCATCAATAGATTTTACATAAACACGTTTCACTTGATGTTTTTTGCTTAATTCTACTGCTATGACAGCCTTTTTCTTTTTAGAGTCATAACTCCTACCTTGTTTGCCTTGTTCTTTTCCTCCTACAGTAAACTCATCAACATGAACTAATTCTGATAAAGGGTAGTTTTGGCTACTCTTCATAGCCTTTCTTACTTTTTGCATAAAATACCAGGCGGTACCTTGGCGAACATCAAAACGTTTACCCATTTGAATACTTGACACACTTTTACTGCTCGTACTCATTTCAAAAACAATACAGAAGGCTTTTTGTAAACCAAACTTGACCTTGTGGAACAAAGTATTGGCTGTTGAACTTTCAACATGCTGACAATTATAGCATTGATATTTATATCCCGATTTCTCACAGCCTTTTGTGTGTCCACATTTCATACAGGTAAAACCATCTTGCCATTTGATTTTTGCCAAATAGGCTTTACAAGCATCGTCATTTGGTAATTCTTTTACAAAGTTTAGTATACTTTGCCCTTTAAATTCTAACATAAGCCTTATTTTTATTGATAACAATGCACAGAATTTAAATGACTAACTCAATAATATTATATTTAATCAGTGTTACTTTATTACAATAGATAGTGTCTGGTCGGTAAGAGTATAAATTTCTTTAATATCAAAAACTAGCGGAGGGTTTATTCTGTTTTTAGAATTAAAAAGAGATTATCAAGGCGTTTTTAATTTTTGCTGTAAGATTTTTTGATAAACACCATCATTTTGGTCTGAAAGCTGGTTTTAAGACATAGCTATCCTATGGTTACTTATGTTTAAACTCATAAAGGAACTCGCATTTAAATGTCCACTTTTTTGTTGTAAGTTCATATGTCAGATCCAATGCTTTGATGACTGTTGTTGAGTTGCTTGAAATCTTTATCCCTTTCTATTTCTAGTCTGACTTTATTGCGTCTTCCTTTTTGTTTGAGCATGACATTAGGAATACTTTTTTCGAGTTGTGCAATGATTTCTTTAGAACTAAACCCCTTGTCAAAGCTCAGGGATGCTAATCGATTACCAAACTGTTTTTTTACCTCTTTGGCAGTTTTAACAGTAAATTCTGCATCGGGAGGATCTCCTGTTAGTCTGTGGTAAACTATAAAATGATTTTGATCTGTAATAATCAAATGTTTTTGTCCCGGTTCTGCAATCACTCTGGCTTTCCCTTTGTTAATCCATTTGGTATGAGGTTCAAATAAAGAAAACACTTTCTCGCTATGAGGAATCTTTTCTCCCTTTAATAACCTTCTCTCTGCCAAATCTATATGTTTGGCTGGCATCTTGCTGCAGTACTCTAATTCAAGTAATAATGAGTATTGATGTATTGTATTGACCTTAAAAACGCTTTTGAATGTGTTTATCTTTTTATAAAGGGTTTGGGCTAGATTTAAGTAATTCTCTGGAGCAGTTTTTAAACAAAATTCCTTATGTTTACCTCCAGATCTCTTGGTCTTTTGTAGCTTTCTAAATTCAATTTTAACACGCTTTTTCCAATCAGACCCTTTGCGCCAACCCCATATGTTTTGCTGAGATGCTAAAGTGCAACTGATAACAATACATTTTCGGGCTGCATCCCACAACAAATTATAATCTGTGGGGAAATGTACATTGGTTTTTACAACATAACTATCGGCTTTAAGCGCAACAGCTTCTCGGTCTTTTTTTTTAGATAACCCTGTCCTACTTCCAAAACTAAGGCATTGATCTTTTCTATGGTTTCAACTTTTAGCAATCCAATGTTTTCCTTTAATGCCGTTAAATGGTATTGCTTATCCTCTACTGTGAACCCATGAGAATCGCCTTCTATACCCATGAGTTGACGCACATATTTATCTGAATTGGCAATCCACAATAAACGATCGTAATTGCTGTTAAGGGTTAATCGTATAACAGATAAAACAATCACTTCCCATATGGCCATCCCCTGGCGTCCTGTTTGTCGTTTCCCATTTTGAACAATGGGTTCTACAAGTTTAAACATTTTTTGATGGGATGCCTTGTTAGTGAAAATTGTTTGAAGGGCTAATAAAACTGGTGGAAGTTCATCTCTGCTTTTTAAGAGAATCTTTACCTCTGATATTGGAATGCTTCCTAAAACTGGAGATAACTCAAAGCGTTTGCGCAGAATCATTTTTTTAAAACGAATCTATGGCTTATAAAACCAGTAAATCCGTTAGTTATAACAATATAACAAATTTTTTAGAGCTGGATTCAGTTAGAAAACAGGTGTTATTACCCAAAACTCGCAACAGAAATCCGAGGTCTTTAATATGTAAATGTATTTAATTTTTTCAGGGTTTTCATTCCGTTTTCAACAAAATTTCATAGGCTATGTGTATAGCCCCCCTTACCCCAAATGAGTTTTTTTGCAATTCCAGTAAATCCTTGTTTTAAATTTTTAAAATTTTGTATTCTTGGTTTGAGAAAACCTGAAGTATTTTCTCTCTGGCGTGATTTACAAAAGTTGTAGCCACAGTAATGTAAGGAAAACAAACCGCTTTGACTCTCATTTTAAGACTAATATTTGGAGTTTTATTTTTCACCAAAATTACTTTTGTCCACTCAAAAAGAATTAAGCACATCGCCATTAAATACATAAACGCAGTATTGGTATCCAAATCCATAAAAGGCAAGTGTTTCAAGTTGAAATCACTGATTAAGAATTTGTTAGAATTCTCCGCATCGCCTCGTTGGTTGTAAAATTCGATAATTTCTTGATTTGAAAAAACTAAATTGTTGGTCATTATTCCATAATAATTGTAAGGGGTCCCTGATATAAAATCGATTTGCTGGTCTTTTTTTAGAGATCTTGTAACCACAATTCTATAAGAAAATCCCCCATTAAAAGGGGTGTAAATTAGTGATGCAACTTCTTTTATTTCGTTGTTGATTTCCTGTTTTTTCCAATCTTTAATTTTTCCACATAAAGAGATGAACTTTTGGGAACTGATGTTTCTAATATAAAAGTTAGTCGCCTTTTGGCTAACCAGTTCAATGACTTCTTTTTGATAAGATGCAGAGTCTGCTCTAAAATGTTCTATTTTTATTTGATTGTCGCTCAGGTTTTTAAAACATCTTTCTAGTGTTTCAAATTGTTTATACTTTGCAGGGGTGTTGCCGTTATGGTTTTCAATATGCACAGGTAATCTGCCTATGAAGGCGAAATTGGGATGGTAGGCTTTAGTGTTTTTATAGCTTTTTTTGGCATCTTGTTTTTTGTTTTCAAGAACTACATTGTCAAAATCAAGTGTGTATTTTTCTTCTTTTTTAAGTTGACCTGTTTTTGCACAAAGAGCGATTAAAGATGCGTTGGTTTGATTGTTGTAATTAAATTGATGAACAATTCCTTGGCCAGTTATCTCCCTAATTGTTGGTTCTTTTAATTCCTGACAAGCATATTCAACCGTATCTGGGGAAGGGATTTTGCTAAAACTTTGGCAAATGAATTTATTTTTAAGATGTTCTAAATCAGAAATATACTCTCCATTGCATAAAGAATTTCCCAACAAAGAAAGCACAATGTCGGCATACGAATATTGGACCCTAAAATTTCGATAACCCAAATTTTTATCGAGAAAAACATCTATTTTTGAGCGTTTAATGGCATTAAAAATAAAATTTAAGCCACCAAAAGGGGTGATATTCTTTGAAGATTGTTTAGTTTTAAGCATTGTAGTGTTTTGCATGGTTCAACCGCAATTTCCACCTTTTAGGTGAAACTACAATACCCCTTAGCCTTTTGTTTTCAAAAGGCTAAGGGGTATTTATAAATGTTGTTGCGAGTTTAGGGTATTAACTTAATAATCAACAATATGAAAGTTTACGACCAGAGACTAATTAGCAAAATCATTCCAATAAAACCTATTATAACACCAGTTATTTGACTTCTTGTAGAATATATTTTGAATGCTATTATCCCTAATATAATGGTATTAATAGGAACTAAGGAATTTAAAATTGATGCAATTGAACTGTCAATCTCAGTTTCGGCATAAGCAAATAAAAATGCCAGAAAAAAAGTTCCTAAAAATCCAGAGAGTGCAATCTATTTTATCGCATTTTTCAGAATTTTTTTTAGACTTTTAAATCCTGCAATAAAAAGTATAATCCCAGAAACTATTATTCTTAAAGAACCCAATTGTAAAGAGCTAAACCCTATTAATGCTTTTTTTATAAGTATAAAAGAACTACCCCATATTAAGGAAAGTATAATAAGATAGAGCCACTTTTTATTGTCTTGAAACATCTACTATGTTAAATAATTTACAAAAATGTCACTTTTAAAATTAATATCTAGAAACAATTGTTATTTTAGCTTAAATTAAATTTAAAAATCAATTATGAAAACATTAAAATTAGTATTGGGAATCGTTTTATTATCCGCTATCGTTTGGTCTTGCAAAAATGAACCTGAAACAAAAACTATAGAAATAGAAGAAACAAATTCTGTAAATGAAATTAATGCTAATGCTACTATTGCGAAGGCTGAATTTAAAATTAAAGGGATGACTTGTGCAATTGGTTGTGCAAAAACAATTGAAAAGAAACTTTCTAAGATGGAGGGTGTAAAATCTGCTTCTGTCAATTTTGAAAAAGAAATGGCAATGGTAGAATATGATGAAGCTAAGGTTACCCCAACTTCTTTAGAAGAAACGGTAACAGAAGCTAGTGATCAGTATACTGTTTCAGAAATGAAAACCGTAGAATCTTTCTCATCAAATTTTGCTAAGAAAGAAGAAACTTCATTTATGGAAGTTAATAATGATAAAAAGAAAAAATGTTCCGCTAAAGAAAAAGCAGCATGTAAAGAAAGATCTAAAAAGTCTAGTGATTATAAAGGAAAAGGAGACAAAGCATCTATGGAAGCGAATAATGGAGGAAAAATGATGGCTTGCAAAGAGGATTGTAACAAAGCATGTTGTGCAGAAAAGGCATAACATTCCATAATTAATATAAAGAACTTGTTGATAAAAAACAGGTGTCTCAAAACTTTAATAACCATCTCGTCAAAGGTGGATGGTTTTTTTATTTCCATGTAAATTCAAATTGGTAAGTGATCAATCTATAATATGAAAGAATTTTAGTGATTTTTTTACTATTAAAATTTAATAATTATTGTTAATAAAGTCAACAATACTGCTATTTAAAGACTTAAAACCACAACTTGGATAAATTTCATAAATTAACTATTTTTTAGGCTCCCATTTTAAAGTTTCCATGATCCGTCGAATATCATTCCTTAAATAAACAACTACAGGATAAAGGGAATCGAAATTGGGTTTCGTTTCAAAATAAAGTGCTCCTGTTATAAAGTTTTTTAAGCTATCTGTAGCATAAAATTGAGCTTGAGTAGCTGCATTGCCATTTATCATATAGAACATTCCGTAAACTTTTTCTTCATAATTTACAAAGGGTTGTTCTGGAATACTTTCTGCTTTAATCGCATGATCATAGGTTAACTTTTGAGCGTCTCTTAGCAAGGAATCCAAATTAGATTCAGTAACTTTTTGGTAGGATATATATACTGTAGCTTTCATATTGGGATATGCTATATTTATCCCACAATTCCTTTTTCTTATTATAAGAGCTTTTTCATTTATAAGAAACCGATACGAACAATTGCTTTCAAAGGTCTTGTATTTTGCTTTTGAATAGTCCAAACGCAATTGGGCTTTTGGTTTTATTACTACTTCATCTAGACAAGAACTAAGTATAACTGAAGCAAATAAAATGGTTAAAAACCGCATGGGTATTATTTTAATGAAAGTTTGATCTGATTTATTCTTTTGTTTTCAAATCCTTCAATTGTAAACGCATATTGATGAAACATTATTATTTCCCCTTTTTTAGGAAACCCCTTTGAAATTTCTAATAAGAAACCCGCTAAAGTTTCCGCTTCTCCTTTAGCATCTTGAAACAGTTTTGAGTCGTTTAATTTGATCACCTTATAAAAATCTTTTAACGGAGTCTTCCCTTCAAATACATAGGTAGTTTCATCAATTTTTGAGAAAATTAGGTCTTCATCATCAAATTCATCGCTAATTTCACCAACAATTTCCTCAATAATATCTTCTAAAGATATAAGCCCCCTTGTACCACCATATTCATCTACCACAATAGCCATATGCATCTTCATATTTTTAAATTCATTGAGGAGATCATCTAGTTTTTTATTCTCAGGAACAAAATACGGTTTGCGTAACAAAGAAGTCCAATCTAAATTTTTATGCTCAATATAAGGCATTAGGTCCTTTACATATAATATTCCCGTCACAGTGTCAATATTTTCTTTATAAACTGGGATACGGGAATAGCCATGTGAAATAATCTCGGGCATAATAGAAGCATACGAAGCTGATTCATCTAAGGCAAAAATATCCATACGTGGTTTCATTACTTCTTTTGTATCTGTATTTCCAAAAGTAACGATACTCTGTAGTATTTTTTGATCTTCCTGACTTGTATCATCGTTAGAAGTTAATTCCAACGCTTGTGATAAATGATCAACACTAATATTGGATTTTTGTTTTCCAAACCGATTCTCAATAAAGATAATAACAGACTGCATTGGTCCACTAATGGGCGTTAATGTAGCGTCTAAAAATTTTAAAGGATAGGCCATAAATGTGGAAAATAAAATACTTTTTCTGCTCGCATATACTTTAGGCAGAATTTCTCCAAAAAGTAATATGACGAAGGTTATCAATCCCACTTCTGCTATAAACCGAAGGTTAATCCCATAAAATTCTGAATCTATTCCTATAAACATAAGATCGCTTAACGATGCAAAAAGCAATACAATTGCGATGTTTATAAAATTATTTGCAACTAGAATTGTCGCTAATAATTTTTTAGGTTTTGACAATAGTTTTTGAACAATTCCTAACTTTTTTGATATTCCCTTCTCTGAAGAATCTGATTTAAAATCGGAGGCTGATAATGAAAATAATGCTACTTCTGCACCAGATATTAATGCTGAAAAAATTAATAAAATAAATAAAATAATAATACTTGTTAGCTGTGTACCTGATAATAGAATTGCAATAAATAAACTAGGAGGTTCAGTATCCAAAATAATGTTTTTTAGTATTTAAAAGGGTAAATCGTCCCCTTCATTACCTATAGTATTTGAATTTTTTGTAGGTTCTTGTTCAGTTTGATTTTGTGCAGGAACAGAATTGGCATCTTGATTTTGACTTTCATTTTTTGGTGTTAAAAATGTAAATTCGGTACAATGTATCTCTGTATTATATCGATCCTTTCCTTGATCATCTTGCCATTTACGTGTTTTTAAACGGCCTTCGATATATACTTTATCTCCTTTTTTTAAATATTTTTCACAAATCTCTGCGGCTTTATTTCGAACAACAATTGTATGCCATTCGGTATTGTTAACTTTTTCTCCAGTAGTTCTATTGGTATAAGATTCGTTTGTGGCTAATGGAAAGTTTCCAACACAGCCCCCTCCTTCAAAATAATGCATTTTCACTTCATCTCCAGTATGCCCAATTAGCATAACCTTGTTTAATGTCCCACTCATAAGTATAGATATTTATTATTTTGCAAAGTTAATTTTTGTAAATTAAATATAACTATTTTTTTTGTATTTGTCATGATTCTTTTGGGCCCAAAAATGATCAATGAAATTTTCAATTAATACTGGTACAGGATATTCATGAATCCTAGAAAAAGGGATTTTTATAAGAGAACTCTCCCCTTTTTCATTCATCTTATTTGTTATTTTTAAAGGCAAATCTGAAACATTTAAGACCCAAAACCGAGTAATTAAATGCTGGTGAGAAAGTTTATGGATAATTGATTTTTCATTATAAAGATGTATTTCATTAATTAAATATTTCCTTGTATACTTTTTGAATTCAGCTGTCTTCTTAAATTCTTTCATATCTATTTCAGCTGAGGTTTTGATTAGTGGAAATTCAAATAGATGTTGCCAAATTCCTTTACTTGTACGCTGTTGAATTAGTGTGTTTGTTCCTTCAGATAGTAGTACCAAATAATTAAAGTAGTATTTTTTAATAGTGGCTTTTTTCTGTTTTACTGGCAGGTCATGCACCATATTTTTTTGATGAGCAAGACAATCCTTGTTAAAAATACATCGATTACAATCAGGATTTTGTGGCTTGCAATATCGAGTCCCAAATTCCATAATTGCTTGATTATGGGTTCCGGATTGTGTGATATCGATCAAATTTTGAGCGAGTTTCTTAAATTCTTTTTGACCATTACTGCTATTAATGGGTGTAAAAATTCCAAATATCCTAGACAATACTCTATATACATTCCCATCAACTACAGCAGTTGCTTCGTTAAAACAGATGGATGCTATGGCGCTTGCTGTATAGTCACCTACCCCTTTGAGTTTTATAAGTTCCTTGTATTTGTTTGGAAATTTACCCTGTAAAATAGTTGAAATATATTTTGCAGTTACGTGTAAATTTCGAGCCCTAGAATAGTACCCAAGCCCTTGCCATAGCTTAAGAACTGTTCCTTCAGATGCCATAGCTAACGAATTAATGGTAGGAAATCGCAATAAGAATGCCTGATAATAGGGTAGTCCCTGTTCTACACGTGTTTGTTGTAAAATTATTTCTGATAGCCAAATATGGTATGGATTGTTGGTTGTTCTCCAGGGTAAGGCTCTCTTATTTTCTAAATACCAGAATATAAGGTTTTTACTAAAAATTGGATTGCTTTTTGGCATTTAACAAAAATAGCTTTATCTAATTAAATTTTAATGGTTTAGCATTTGATTTTTTTATTATAAAATCCTTATATTTGCCCTCTTGAAAAAATAAAATTAATAATTTATTAAAACAAAATTAGAATGACAAAAGCAGATATTGTAGCAAAAATTTCAGACAAGTTAGGAATGGAAAAAGGTGATGTACAAGCTACTGTTGAAACCTTTATGAGTGAAGTTAAGAATACACTTGAAGGTGGTGACAACGTTTATTTAAGAGGATTTGGAAGTTTTATCATAAAGAAAAGAGCTGAAAAAACTGGAAGAAATATTTCAAAAAATACTACAATCAAAATTCCAGCTCATAATATTCCTGCATTTAAACCTGCAAAAATATTTGTAGAAGGCGTTAAAACGAATGTTAAGGTAAAGTAATAACCCTTCCCTTTTAATTCTTCTCCTTAATTTTCTGGAATGGGAGATGAATTGGGAAATTAAATGTATTTCTATTATGCCAAGTGGTAAAAAAAGAAAAAGAGCGAAAATATCGACTCATAAACGTAAGAAAAGAAGTCGTGCTAATCGCCACAAAACTAAGAAATAACTTACTTTCATCTTAGTTTAAAAAAATCAAAACGTTCTTTGAAAATGAAATCGTACTGTTAAATACGTTAAAACATGATGGTTTCGACGGGTTAAATAATGTATCTGCCATTGGCGGATCATTAAACCTGTGATAAAATATTGTTTAATCCATCCCGATAGTATCGGGATATAAATTAATTACAAGTGAACTACGAATTATTTATTAGATCCAGTTCGCAAGCAGTTGATTTTGCCCTTTTAAAAGATGGAAAACTAATTGAATTACATAAAGAAGAAGATAATAATGATTTTTCTGTTGGCGATGTATTTATCGCCAAAACCAAAAAAGTTGTTCCTGGTCTAAATGCAACATTTGTAAATGTGGGTTATGAAAAAGATGCTTTTTTGCATTATCATGATCTAGGACCAAAAATATCTTCTCTTTTAAAATTCGTTAAAAGTGTAAGCACAGGTAAACTTAAAGATTACTCTTTAAAAAATTTCCCATTTGAAAAAGAGATTGATAAACATGGAAGTATTAACCATGTTATTAAATCAAATCAATCTACATTGGTACAAATTGTAAAAGAGCCCATATCTACAAAAGGACCTAGAATAAGTTCCGAGCTTTCAATAGCAGGACGTTATATTGTTTTAGTGCCATTTTCTGATCGCGTTTCTATTTCACAAAAAATAGAATCGAAAGAAGAAAAAGAGAGGTTAAAACGTTTGGTAACAAGCATAAAACCTAAAGGATTTGGTGTTATAATACGAACAGTTGCCAAGGGTAAAAAAGTAGCAGAACTGGATAGAGATTTACAAAATCTCATAGATCGCTGGACAGCGATGTGTAAAAAGCTACGAGGAGTGCACCTTCCTTCAAAGGTGTTGAGTGAGTTAAATAGAGGCGCATCTATTATTCGAGATGTGTTCAATGATTCGTTTTCATCTATTTATATTGATGACGAAACACTATACTTACAAATTAAAGATTATGTGCAAGAGATTGCGCCTAAAAAAGAGAATATAGTTAAGTTTTACGATTCTAAGAATCCCATGTTTGAAAAATTTGGGATTGAGCGTCAAATAAAAACATCATTTGGTAGAACTGTGTCAGGAAGTAAAGGAACTTATCTGGTTATAGAACATACTGAAGCATTACATGTAATTGACGTAAATAGTGGTAACCGAAGTAATAAATCACAAAATCAAGAGGAAACCGCATTAGAAGTAAACTTAATTGCTGCTAGTGAAGTAGCGCGACAATTACGGTTAAGAGACATGGGAGGTATTATTGTGATTGATTTTATCGATATGGCAATTGCTGCCAATAGAAAGAAACTCTATGATCATATTCGAAATGAAATGAAAGATGATAGAGCTAAACACAAAATATTACCCCCAAGTAAGTTTGGATTAATTCAAATAACTCGACAACGTGTTCGACCTGAGATGAATATAAAAACTCGGGAAGAAAATCCTAATAATGGAACGACAACAGAGATTGAAGCGCCAATTGTACTAGTAAACAAAATGACCGATGAGCTTAAAGACCTCTTCAAAAAAGACTATAAAAAGATTACATTAAACACGCATCCTTTTATAGCAGCCTTTTTAACTAAAGGATTTCCATCTGTGCGTACCAAGTGGTTCTTGGAGTACAAAAAATGGGTAACTGTTCAACCAAGAGATGCTTACACCTATCTTGAATATCATTTTTTTGATAAAAATGATAAAAAGATAAAATAACCATAAACCTCCTTCTTCGCTTTAAGCGGAATTGGAGGTTTTTTTATGCCAAAATTTTGTAATCTTTGTTAAAAGTTTAGAACTTAGAAGTAAGTTGATGAAAACAAACAAGACCTATACTGTTATAGAAGCTACTTCTAGCCTTGAAAATTACTGCGCTTATCAAGAACGATGTCATAAGGAAGTTCAACAAAAATTAAGGGCCATGAGAATGATTCCTGAAGCTATGGATCAGATTATATTACATTTATTACAACACGACTTTTTAAATGAATCTCGTTTTGCTCAAGCATTTGCAAGGGGAAAGTTCAAGCATAAACAATGGGGGAAAAAACGTATAACTCGTGAATTAATATTTAGAAATATTTCTACCTATAATATCAATCTGGCATTGAAAGAAATATCTGAAACCGAATATTTCAATACGTTTAATATGCTTGCCGAAAAACGGTTTAATCAACTTTCAGAACAGCCTGTCGACAAGCATAAGAAAAGAAAGAAAATCGCTGATTATTTATTGTATCGAGGCTGGGAATCTAGTTTGGTGTATGAGAAGGTGAGAGAATTAATTAAATATTAAAAATTCCTATTCTCTTATGAGTTCTTGTAATTGCTTTTTTATTCTTTCTATCTATCCATGATTGTCCCTTAATCCTTCTCATTATTTGATCAAAATGTCTCATGACAACTATATTATAAAAGGTCTTTAAAAGATTTATGGGATTTCGAGCAATAGCACGTAAGCTCAATGAAAACCCTGGTGTGATGTATTTCATATAATGCCAGTAACCTTCTGGAATGTATAACATATTTCCATGTTCCAGATTTGTTTTCCACCCTGTAGCGTTTTTTAAAGCAGGTCATTTATCAAACTCTGGATTTGAAATATCTATATCCTCACTAGTAATTAACGAATATGGAATTTTATATAAATATTTAGTTTGGGAGGGATCAAATAGAATAGCTTGTTTATTTCCTTCAAAATGAAAATGGAAAATATTAGCTAGATCAATATCAAAATGCATAAATGTGTGACTTCCTGTACCTCCAAAGAATAACATAGGTAATCTTTTTAATAACTTCAACCCAAAATCTGGATACTTAAAATCATCTTTTAATTGAGGCACTTCCATTAAGGTATTCCAAAGAAAAATACGGTATTTAGTAGGGGTTTTTTTTAGAAGATCTACATATTCACTCATCTTCATTGTGGCATGAGGTTCGTTAAACCCTTCTATATAATTTACTGATCTGTCATCATATAAAGGAACCTCTTTATCGCCTGCAATTTCTGCCATATAATTGCTCCATTTAGTATAGGCAGACCAATCTTCAATAATACGCTCTATAACCACCGGTTTTTGTGGTTTAATATAATTTGCAAGGAACGCTTCTTTTGTAATTGTTTCTACACGAGGAATATCTTCTAGATTTAAAGTCAAAATCAATATAATTCAGAAATCTAAAAAAATAAATTGGATCTAATGGAATTCTTGTTTTATATTTATTTTTCAAAAAGATATAAATGCTCCCTATTCGATTATTGTAAAATAGCATACTTTAAAATGTGCTATTTTTAATGAGCTAATAAAAAATATAACTATTAAAAAAATGGAAGAACACAGCATACAAAAAAATTGATTTGATAGAAATTGGAAATGGGCTGTTCCATCTATGGGGTGTTTGATAATGATAATCATTGTCCTACTTTTAGCAGGTGCTATGGTTACAAAAGTTAGTACCCTATTTAAAGAATCTCCTCCATATGCTGATGGTATGGAAGCCCTTAGAAAAAATGAATTGGTGACCGATCAATTAGGAATACCAATTGAACCAAACAGCATGTTCCAAGGAAATGTACATTTTAGTGATGACGGTGGGAATGCAGATATAAAAGTTCCTGTTAAAGGGTCCAAAGGAAACGCTACGCTTTTAATTATTGGAGAGGAAATAAATGGCAAGTGGAATTATCAATTGATGGAAGTAACCATCAAAAGTACTGGTGAAACAATAGACTTGTTAGCATCAAATGGTATACAAATCAAAAAACAGGATTAATTTATACCTATAAATTTTTAGTAATGATTGAATATAAAAAATCTACAACTGATGAGGAATTAAAACAGATTCTATTATTACAACAGGCAAATATGCCAAAACAATTATCCGTTAAAGAAATTCAAACTCAAGGATTTGTTACTGTACAACATGATATGGAAATTCTTAAAAAAATGAATACCATAACACCACATATTATTGCTAAGAATAATAATAAAGTGATAGGATTTGCAATATGTATGCATCCAAAATTTAAGGATGAAATAGCAGTTTTAAAACCCATGTTTCAACAAATAGAAGGTGTTTTTTCTAAAGAGATAAATTATATGGTTATGGGGCAAATTTGTATTGATAAAGATTATCGTAAACAAGGTGTCTTTAGAGCATTATATAAAACTATGAAAAAAGAAATACAACCTTTTTTTTCAACGATAATAACAGGAGTTGATGCTATTAATACCAGATCTTTGGAGGCTCATTATGCCATAGGATTTCAATCTTTACTTAGTTTTGAATCTGAAGGTCATCAATGGGAAATAATTTTTTTGAATTAATGAACTAAAAAAAATCCCAAACTCTATGTTGGAGATTGGGATTTATAATTTGAAATTTGTTAAAGCTTAATCAGCCAAAACAATAACTTTATTATCTTTCATTTCAACAGTGCCACTATTAATTTCTAGTGCCCATTTACCATCAGCTTCCTTTGAAAATTTATTTTCAAAGCCTTCTGTAATTTTAGGCTCCCCTCTAAATTTAATCTTCCCTTTTTGTAGTGATGAAACAATAGATGCGTGATTATTCAACATCTGAAATTCACCATCTAAACCCGGAACAGTAACCGATTCTACTTCACCGGATACTAAGGATGCTTCTGGGGTTACTATTTCTAAATACATACTCTATTAAAATTTCAAAGTCCAAAATTAGAATTTGAGCTTTGATTATTAAGCTTCAGCTAACATTTTCTCACCAGCTTCGATAGCTTCTTCTATGGTACCTTTAAGGTTAAAAGCAGCTTCTGGCAAATGGTCTAATTCACCATCCATGATCATATTAAATCCTTTGATCGTTTCTTTAATATCTACTAAACATCCTGGAATTCCAGTAAACTGTTCAGCAACATGGAAGGGTTGAGACAAGAATCGTTGCACACGTCTTGCTCTATAAACCGATTGTTTATCTTCTTCAGATAATTCTTCCATACCAAGAATAGCAATTATATCTTGTAATTCTTTATAGTGTTGTAATAATTCTTTTACTCGTTGAGCACAAGAATAATGATCATCACCTAAAATTTCTGCTGTTAAAATTCTTGAGGTAGAATCCAAGGGATCTACAGCAGGATAAATACCTAACTCCGCAATTTTACGAGAAAGTACTGTTGTTGCATCCAAGTGGGAAAATGTTGTTGCTGGTGCTGGATCCGTTAAATCATCTGCAGGTACATAAACTGCTTGTACAGAGGTAATAGATCCTCTTTTTGTTGAAGTAATTCGTTCTTGCATCGTTCCCATCTCTGTAGCTAATGTTGGTTGGTATCCAACTGCAGAAGGCATACGTCCCAGAAGTGTTGACACTTCTGAACCTGCTTGTGTAAAACGGAAGATATTATCAACAAAGAAAAGTACATCTTTTCCTTGACCTTCGCCGTCTCCATCACGGAAATATTCTGCAACCGTTAACCCAGATAATGCAACTCGAGCCCGTGCTCCTGGAGGTTCGTTCATTTGTCCAAAAACAAATGTTGCTTTCGATTCTTTAAGTGCGCTTTTTTCAACTTTAGAAAGATCCCATCCTCCTTTTTCCATAGATTTTAAGAAGTCATCACCATATTTAATAATACCCGACTCCAACATCTCACGAAGTAAATCGTTCCCTTCACGAGTACGTTCTCCCACTCCAGCAAAAACTGAAAGTCCACCATGTCCCTTAGCAATATTATTAATCAACTCCTGAATCAATACTGTTTTACCAACACCAGCTCCACCAAACAAACCAATTTTACCACCTTTTGAATAAGGCTCGATAAGATCAATTACTTTAATTCCTGTAAACAATACTTCAGTAGAAGTAGAAAGGTCTTCAAATTTTGGAGCTTGCCTGTGAATTGACAACCCATCTTTACCTGTTTTTGGTAGGTTCCCAATACCATCAATAGCATCTCCAATTACATTAAAAAGACGACCATAAACATTTTCACCAATTGGCATTTGAATGGGTACTCCAGTAGCAAATGCATCTACTCCCCTACTTAAACCATCAGTAGAATTCATTGAAATAGTTCTTACGGTATTTTCACCAATATGAGATTGTACCTCAAGAATTAATAAATTTCCATTGTTATCTACTTCTAATGAATCGTAAATTTTTGGAAGTTCTGTTCCTGTAGCAAACTCAACATCTACAACTGGTCCAATAATTTGTGCAACTTTTCCTGTAACTTTTGACATTATTAACTGTTTATTTTTTAGAACTGTAAGGATTCAATACATCCTTTTTTTAAACGGGGCAAAGATAGTTTTTATATTGAAAAATTACAAAGCTAATACCTAAATTTTTGACTTAAAAGGATTGTTTTTTTGCAGTTAAATAATTGGTTCACATAAGATTTTAATATTTTTATTAAAGAGTTCAGAAATCAATTTATACAAACTGTTTTCTTTTAGGATTGTTCTTCCATCAATTTCAACGATTGGAGTAATTTCACCCATCGTTCCAGATGCAAAAACAGTGTCTGCATTAATAAACTGTGAAAGGGAGATGTTTTTTTCTTGAATTTCAATATTGTTTTCAATACACAAATCTATGATTGTATTTCGAGTAATTCCTGGCAAACAAGCATGCACATTAGGAGTATACACTTTATTATCTTTTATCATAAATACATTGGTCCCATTAAGTTCTGCAACAAACCCCATTTCATCTAACATCAAACCAGCATCTTTTCCAGCAACATTCGCTTGTATTTTAGCTAAAATATTATTCAATAAATTTGCATGATGAATTTTTGAATCTAAAAATTGAGGTGCATTTCTACAGACACTTGTACTAATCACTTTTATTCCATTCGAATTATCGTAAACCAATGGTTTCCATTCTGCCAAAACAATTAAGCAGGAGCCAAATTGATTTAGTCTAGGATCCATGCCACTGGTAATTTTTTCTCCTCTTGTTAAGGTTAATCGAATATGTGTTTCATCATTCATTCCATTTGCTTGTAAGGTTTGTTTGATCGCTTTAATTATAAACTCCTTACTGGGAATATCTGAAAAGGCTAGTGTTTTTGCTGATTCTTGTAGTCTGGTCAAGTGTTTGTCCAAGCAAACAATTCCTTCAGGATAAACTCTTAATCCTTCCCAAACTGCATCACCTCCTTGAACAGCACTATCGAAAACTGAGATTTTTGCTTCCTCTCTGGAGTATAGTTTATCTTTAATAAATACTTGTATATTCTTATTTCTAGGGTTGAGTTCTTGCAACATATCAATTGTTTTTAAGGATGTTCTTTTTTAATGTTTCATAATAGGGTATCGCTTCCAATAATAAGGGTTGTAATTTTTTTGAAAGGGAAACCGATTTGCTTCTTTGAATTGAAAAACCTTTTGTTCTATGAACATTGGTGTACCAATAAGTTGCCCAAACCCCATCTTCAGGAATGCCACCTTCTTTCCAGCTTAGCATTTTTTTATTAAATGGAAAGCCTAATAAAGAAGTTAATTTTATTAGATAGTTTTCAGGGTTTTTCATTAGTTCATCACTATCAATTACAATTGGGGTGCTATTATTTTCCTTTAAATATAAAAATAGTTCTGAAGCCTTTTTAATACCTATGTCATCAATTGTTGGATTTTCGATAACTTTTGAAAAAGATGCTATTAATTTTTTCGGATGTCTGATTAGAATGATGTTTTTCCAATTCAAAATATAGGAAGGAGAATTATTTATATAATGATGAGCCATTCCTTTTATAAATACATTATTAAATTTTGCTGAATTGTTTATGTTTTTTATTATTTCTGTTTCATTTAATTCCATTGAATTTAATATCTTTTCCTGTGAAGGGTGCTGAAAATCCAAAGAAATAGTATTCAAATAATGGCCATAAAAAGGCTCATCAAAAACAGAGAAATCATCTCTTTGCGCAAAGGAATATAATATTGCTGTAGATAAATTTCTCGGACCTGATATTAAATTGATTACTTTCATCTTACAATATTACAAGAATTCTATTGTAAATTTGGTTATTGAAACTAAAAAAAACCGAAGCTAGTAGCCTCGGTTTTTTTTACATATAAACTATAATTCTATTAAAACGATTCTGGGTAAAAAGTAGTATAATCTACAGCTTTTAATAAAGCCCCAGCTTCTTCAAAGTTTGAACCATAAGTCCCATCAATTGCTTTAAGTATTTCATTGGCCATAAAAGCATATCCCCGTTGTGTTGGATGTACTCCATCTAAAGAAAAAGTTAATCCTAAAACCAAGTCAGATTTCATAATAAAATCATCAAAAGGAATTCCTCCATCTGCTACCTGATTTAAGATTGCGTTAGCATCTACAAAGGCTAAGCCTTTTTGACTTACCAACTGTCCAATTGCTGCATTGAAAGCGCTTGTTGCAACAGACACTTCAGAAATTTCATCAATAGAAAGCACCCAATTATCATCAAGAGGTACACTGACACCATTAACTAAAGTAGGATCATTATTAACCAATGTTCCTAAGAAAGTTGAACTAGTTAATACTAAAAGATCTGCACTTGTTGCCTGTCGTAGGGATGGTAACCCTAAAGCTGATAAATCTGTTAGGTAATCATCAACCATTACAACAGCATTTTGACCTTCTACAAAATTAATTGTTCTGGCTGCTCTTTCTGATCCAATGATCAACCCTCCGACCTCTGCTGCTAATAAACCTCCATTATAAAGAGCATATCCTGCATTAACTGCTCCTGCAGTTGCTGCATCTAAAGGTATTGCATTATAAGGAACTGTTGTAAAAAATGGAATGGTTGTTACATCTGGAATATTTACTGCCACTCCCTGAGATCCATTTGCTGTTAGTGCATCTAATAAACTAGAATAAACTCCTGCAAATACATTTGGATCTGTAATATCATTGGGGCCATAAGTACCTGGGTCAAAATTACCTGTTTGGTCAACGCCCGAGCCTCCAGATAATGAATAAGATAGTACATCATTATTCCCTATCCATAAGGTAAAAAATGTTGATCCCATAGCTAATACATCTTCAATTATCGAAGCATTAGGGCTTGAAGCCATTCTTACAAAATAAGGATTAGAAAGTCCTGCTTGAACTCCGGCAATATTACCATATCCATTTGCTAAAAGGTGGAAACTTTTTGCTCCAGGGACACCCATATTATTATAGGGACCAGGTGAGATATTAGATATTTCATTTCTTGGTGTAGCATCTATTCTTACTGGACCAGTGCCATCAAAATAAAGTCTGGGTTCGTGAATCTCTACGCCTCGAAATAATAATCCTCCTATATTATCATTTGTCATTGGTTGTGAAAAGCTACCTCCAGATACCAAAGCAAAATTTTGTGCTAATAAACTAGGAAAGGAATACATCTGACCTGCACGAAATAAAGCTCCGTCAGTAAAACCAGCAGTTAAAGAATTTCCAACAGAAACATAGTTTGATAAATTTGCAGATCCTGCAGATAGTGGAATTTCTTCTACTACTGGGGGATCCCATTCATCAGTCTCACAGGATGTTATTAATATGACCGCAAAAGCAAGTATCCAAAGGCTTTTATATTTTTTAAGTATCATCATTTTATATTGTTTTAAGTTTTTTTAATTATTAATTGTCCAAGAAATAAAATATTGAGAACCAATATCTCCTGTACCAACAGCACTTTGATACTCATCTCCACCGATATTTGTTGCACCTATTTTTACAATAGATTTAAGTGATGGGATGTTATAATTCATTTGTGCATCAACTACATAGGTTTCAGGCATAACAGCATTCGCTATACTCGATTCCCATAAATATTCACCTTTATAACGACCATCGATATTAAATCCAAAGTGTTTAAATAGTTCCGTATTTCCAAAAGATAGTTTGAATTGATGATTTGGAGTATTAAATCCTGCTCTAAAATCTGGTTCAGAAGATCGATCAAAATCAAGATCCGCATAGGTATAATTTGCACCTATTCTGAAGTTAGCTCCAAAATTTATAGATGCTCCAATTACTGCACCGTAAGATGTCACATCTTCGTTAGAGTTTGTATATAATTGGAAAACTTGTGTATTTCCAGTTATAATATCCAATATGCCTGAAGGATCTGAAGCACTTCCTGAAATTGGTGTTACCACTAATGTATTATTAATAAATCCGTCATATATATTATAATATATATTTAGATCTACATTTACAGGTCCAATTTTTCCACGATATCCCACATCGAAAGCAGTCACTTTTTCCTGTTCAACCAATGGGGTTTCAATTGCACTTAATAATGTTACGTCCCCTGAAGCAGCAAAAGCTTGAACCGATGTTAAAGTATACGAATCGAAATAAGCATCTCTACCTGTAAGATCTGTTCCTGATAATATTCTGTCTAAATTGTCAGGTGCTGATCCTACTAATATAGCTCTACCAACATTAAATCCAATAAACAATGATTGAGTATCTGGATTTCTAAATCCTGTTTGATAAGAGGCTCTAAAGTTATGTTGTTTACGATCTCCTGCTGAATATGTAAAAGAAACTCTTGGAGAATAACTAGCATCAAAAAATTCATTTTTATCATAACGAATAGAGGCAGTAATTTTAAGTCTTTCGTCTTCCGTAAACTTTTTAGATCCTTGAACATAAGCTCCATACTCGTCATATTCTATTGACCCGTCATAATCGGTAAAGATGGTTCCTCCAGAGTCTAATGAATATTGTCTATATGATCCACCAACTTGAAGGTCCATAAAATTATCTAATAAACGTTTAAAATTATAGTTTCCCTCTCCCACATACATTTGTGTGTTATCGACAAATTTTGATCCTGTTTCTATATTTGGGTCCGAGATAATTTTATTATATAACCTTGTAAATTCAGGGGTACCAGGTTGAGGTGTATAGGCACCATCCGCTGCAATTCTAGCTCCTGCATGTGCTTGTTCATCTGTAGCACCTCCAATAACAGCTTGTAAATATGCCCCTGCATAGGTTCCAAACCATTCGGCAGCATTTACTTTATTCATATTAATACCTGTAAAACGCATATCGTATGAATTTCCTGCGGTCTCATCTATAGTATACCCTCTTACAAAGAAATCATTATTTTTAATTTCTAATTTATGTTGTTGCATTAAAAAATTATCTATTTGATATCTATTAGCTCCTTGATAAATTGTTCTACCAAATCCAAATTTCGAATTCCAAATAATTTCCAGATCATCTCCTTTAGGTCTATAATGTAAAGCGAAATCTGCTTTACCGTTATCCGCATCATAATCTGTTAGATCCTGTTCTCTATATCCTGTTCTGGACACATTTACTGCAGGCACCAAATTACTTGATCCAGAAGGTATTAATCCGCCTTCCTCTAATGCTTGAGCTACTTCGTTTAGGTTTGTTCCACTAGCAGCTAATGAAACTTCATCACCATAAATATTTAATGCATCATGGGCTGTTTGGTTTTCAAAAGGAACTATAACATCTGCTTTCCCTGCAACTCCTAAATTGTATTGATTGGTATCTGTAGCGTACCATTCTGTACCATGCAAATAAGAAAAAGAGGCTTTAGCTGCAAATTTATCACTAAACTTATATGCTGCACGAACTCCAAAATCATAATATTTATTATCACCTACTGCTTCTTGAGATGTTAATCCAGTTTTATAGTAAACACTTATTCCCTGATCATCAAACGGACTCTTACTAGTCATAAATAAGATGCCGTTAAAAGCATTCGCTCCATATAAAGCGGAAGATGCTCCAGGTAATAATTCTACACTGTTAACATCTAATTCGTTCATCCCTAAGAAATTCCCAATCACAAAATTTAATGCAGGTGAAGCATTATCCATTCCATCGACCAATTGCACAAATCTTTTATTCGCAAATGTTGCAAATCCTCTGGTATTTACAGAATTAAAGGTTAAACTTCCTTTGTTTAAGTCTACTCCTTTTAGATTTTCTAAACTTGCATAAAAGTTAGGTGAAGTAGCATTTTTAATATCTCTTACATCAAATCTTTCAATTGTTACGGGAGATTCACGAACACTTTCGGGTGTTCTTGAAGCAGAAACAACTATTTCATCTAATTCATCACCTTCGTTTAATACAATTGAAAATGATTGGTTGTTTGAGGTCACTTCATGTGTTACTGATTGATATCCAATACTACTTATTTCAATAGAAAATGGAGGGGATTGATCAAGGGTTAAAGAAAAATTTCCGTTAAGGTCTGTGACAGTTCCCACAGATGTCCCCGTAACAATAATGTTTGCCCCTAATACGGGTTCATTAGCTTGATCAACAACAGTACCTGTTACAGTTGTTTGTGAAAAAGCAACAACACTTAAGCACAAACAAAGAATTGTAATAATAGTCTTCATGTTTATAATTTGAATTGGTTTAATCCCGAAATATACGGAAAATTAGCATTAATAAAAGACTAGAATAGGAAAAATGAATTTCTAAGATAAAATATTAGGACTAAAACATCTTAATATTATTCAACAGTGACCGCTTTGGCAAGATTTCTAGGTTGATCAACATTTCTATTCAAAAGCAAAGCGATATGATAGGATAATAATTGTAAAGGAATTGTAGTAACCAATGGCGATAATGTTTCGGGTGCGTTAGGCACTTCAATAACATAATCTGCCAAATTTCTTACAATCGTATCTCCTTCTGTAACGATTGCAATTATAATTCCTTTTCTAGATTTAATTTCCTGAATGTTACTAACAACCTTTCCATATTGGATACTATTAATAGCAATCAACACAATTGGCATTTGCTCATCTATTAATGCAATAGGACCATGTTTCATTTCGGCTGCTGGATATCCTTCGGCATGAATATAGGAAATCTCTTTTAACTTTAAAGCTCCTTCAAGGGCTACAGGAAAATTAAACCCTCTTCCCAGATATAAAAAATTGGTTGCATTTTTAAAAATTTGAGCTATTTTTTTAATATCATCATTCTTTTTTAAGCTTAATTCAATTTTTGCAGGAATGGCAGTTAATTCTCTAAGGTGTAAAATATAATCGCTTTGGGAAATCGTTCCTTTTACTTTTGCCAGTTTTAAAGCAATCATGGTTAGGACTGTTATTTGGGTTGTAAAAGCCTTGGTAGATGCGACGCCAATTTCTGGGCCTGCATGTGTATACGTTCCACTATTTGTTTCGCGCGATATGGTTGATCCAACTACATTACATATTCCATAAACAAAAGCACCTTTTTCTTTTGCTAATTTTACGGCGGCAAGTGTATCGGCTGTTTCACCACTTTGTGAGATTGCAATTACTATGTCTTTTTCTGTAATAATTGGATTTCTATACCTGAATTCTGAAGCGTATTCAACTTCAACAGGTATTCTGGTCCAATCTTCAAAAATATATTCTGCTACTAAGCCCGCATGCCAGGATGTTCCACAGGCTACAATAATAATGCGATCTGCATTAGTGAATTTTTCAATATGATCTTCAAGGCCTCCTAATTTAATAATTCCCTTATCGGCATTTAATCTACCTCTATAAGTATCTTTAATTACTGAAGGTTGTTCAAAGATCTCTTTCAACATAAAATAATCAAACCCTCCTTTTTCAATTTGCTCAAGATTTAATTGTAGCTCTTGAACATAAGGGGCAACAATTCTATCATCTTTAATTTTTCGGACTTCTAATTCCCTTCCTTTTCTAATTATTGCCATTTCTTCATCTTCTAAATAAACGGCATTATTTGTAAATTCAATAAATGGAGAAGCATCGCTAGCTATAAAAAATTCATCCTCACCAATTCCAATAGCTAGTGGACTTCCTAACTTTGCAACAACTATTTCATCTGGTTTATTTTGGTCATATAATGCAATTGCATAAGCCCCTACTATTTGATTTAATGCTATTTGAACTGCTTTACCAAGCTTTACTTTTTCATTTATCTTAATGTCTTCTATTAGATTTACCAACACCTCTGTATCGGTTTCAGATTGAAAAGTATAACCTCTTTTTAATAATTCTTTTTTAATCGACGCATAATTCTCAATAATACCATTATGGATAATTACTATATCGCCACTATTTGAATAATGTGGGTGAGAATTTATATCATTAGGAACTCCATGTGTTGCCCATCTTGTATGTCCAATTCCTAGATTGCCATTGATAGGTTCTTTTTTATTTATTTTAAATTCAAGGTCAGCAACTTTTCCTTTTGTTTTATGAAGTTGAATAGATTTGCCATTATAAATTGCAATACCTGCGCTATCATATCCTCTGTATTCCAAACGCTTTAATCCGTTTAAAATAATAGGATACGCTTCCTTATTCCCAATATAACCAACAATTCCACACATGATATTAATTTAATTTAAGGGTCATGACTAGATTAAGGGTTTGTTTTTAAAATTTTTCAATAACAATTTGTACAAATTGTTATTGCGATTATTATATCTAAATTCAGTTTCTTTCAAATGTAATAAAAATGTTTTTTTGTTCATTCCTTTAAATTTAGTTAATCTAGTTTTAGCATAGCCCCAAAAACCTTCTATTCCATTGATATGTGATTGACCACTAACAAATTCATTGTTGCCGTGATCCAATCTATAATGTTTTTTATACCCCAAATCTACCAATCCATTATACCCTCTCCATTTGTCTGAATGAATAATATTATCTACATCAACCTTTCCTCTTATAATAGCCTGTAGTGTGGCTCTAGAGCAGTTTTCTGCTATTTCTGTATAAACTTTTCCATTGCGTTTATATATGCCAAAAACAATAGTCTTTCCATAAGCTCCTCGTCCTCTTTTCCCTTTTACTCGTTTTGCTCCAAAGAAAGATTCATCAACTTCTATTTCACCTTTAAATGAACTCTCAAGTAAACTTAAATTAAAGATACGCTCTCTAAATAACTTTAAAAGTCTATTAATAGAGTTACGATTAATTCCTGTTAAATTTGATATTTGAACAGCTGTTAAATCTTCACTAAACAAACGCAAAATTTCCCTAAATTTACGTTCAGAAAAGTGCGTATGTCTTATATACTTGTTTTTCATTGTGTCACAACTAGTTACAAAGATATTAACTTCGTAATCTAGTCATGACCCTAATTTAATTACCATAAGGGTCTATATAAAATATTTGTAATTTTAATCTTTTCTCTTCATTCAGGGTATTATTACCATATAAAACGGTTCCTTCAGGAGATATTGTACTGGTCCTCGGAACTTCTCTTATGGTTGTTGTATTTTTTCCACTATTCAATAGGGAATCAACAGATTGAAAACCATTTAGCAATACATTTTGAGCAACAATCAAGCCTAAGGGTACATTCGTCGAATCTTTATTGATCAAATTACTAATATGGTGTGTTAATCTTATTTTATAATAATCTCCATTTTGGTCACTACCCCTTTCCAATCTGCCTAAATGAACTGTCAATGCATTAACAGGATCTTCTCTGGTAGTTTGATCTAAAAAATAGTCTGCCAAAACAGTATTATTTTTTAAATTATAAATAATCAATCGTTCTGGTTCGGTGGATCCTCCTGAAACTTTATTCTGATCAACATAAAAAATTAGGTTTGCATCATTTATAATCCAATTCTTATCTCTTAATATTTCTAATTCATCGGCTATACCGTTCTCGTCTACATCGTTACCGAACAAATCTATAACGGTTACTATGCCCTCTCCACCTCGTACATAAAGCGATTCTTCGCCCTCAATGCTATTAGGGTTTGTTGTGCTTTCTTCGATATCTAAAGGAACATCATTCTCAAAAAGATTTACATCAACTCCTCCAAAGTCCAAAATATATTCCTCGTTTGCGCTTCCAATAATTTGTTCTCCATTTTCATCCAATACAGGATTTCCTTGTACATCTACCTCTGGTCTATCAAAACTATATTTTATTGTAATGTTAGCAAGGGAAGGATTAAAAATAAAAAGGTTTCCATCATTTGTTTGTGATTCAACTTTTAAATAGATCCCTCTAAAATAATTTTTAAAATTATTATTATTACTCAACACAGGGTCCCCTTCCTTATTAATTATCTTTTCCTGAAAAAATTCTGGAGATAAATTCACTCGAAATCCTGGAGCAATAAGTGTTTCTACATCATCCTCTTCATCTTCCAAATCGCCTTCATCTACTAATATATATCCTTCATCGCTGGGGATAAAGTCCTGTACTGTAGCCAATAATTCTCCTAAAAATTCTTCAAATTGAGGTCCTTGATCGGAATAGTATAACTGTGGATCTTCAAAATTTGAATCAGGGTCTAAATCTCGCAAGAAGAATTCAGATTCATAAATAGAAATGTCTATAGGGCTACTTCCATAAACCGAATCTAATGTATAAGTAGTTACAGTATCTACTAACGTTTCTTCACTAAAAAAAGGAATGTATAGCAACACACTATCCACTATTATTTTTTTTCCAATCGTATCTCCAAAAGTTGGATCTGTTTCAGATAATAATAATTGAGATACATAATTTACAGTAGATTTTCCGAAAACAGGATCATTGTAAATTCCTAATTGATTAACAGGGATGATATTTGTTTGGACAGAAGATAATAATTTACTATATGAAATAACGGTACTATTTTCATCTAATAAAGAATGAAGATCGTCATCTACAATAATATCTCCTCCAATTGTATTAAAATCTTCATCACAGGATGCTATTGCTATAATAATAAATAATATTGCCAATACTTTTGACAAGGCATGAATTGGTTTCATAAATAATTTCAAGTGAAGGTTTAAGGTAAAACTTTAGAGGTGTAAAAATCAAGATAAGCCTCAGAAAAATCATCAATTTTATGATACTTTAACACAGGTATTTCATTTTCATTAAGATATTTTTCAAGACTTTCTGGAATTTCATCCGAACCAATTATTACAGCATCCGAATTTTTAATTGCAACCTTCATAAAATTTACATAATGAGGTTCCTTAAGCTCTTGAATACAATCAGCTTCAATACCATCAAACATTAATTTCTCAGTTACACTTTTATCTAACGTATTATCAAATCCATGATTGTATAAAGAAGTAACTATTTTACTATTTTCAAATAAAGGTTCTTTGTCGTAATATTTTCTTAAATATAATGGTAAAAAAGAAGCAAGCCAACCATGTACGTGAATAATATCTGGAGACCAATTTAATTTTTTGACTGTTTCAATGACTCCTTTTGCAAAGAATATTGCTCGTTCATCATTATCTGAAAAGAACGTTCCATTTTCATCTTCGTAAGTTGCTTTTCTTTTAAAATAATCTTCATTATCTATAAAATAAACTTGCATGCGTTCTTTTGGAATGGACGCTACTTTAATAATAAGTGGCATATCCATGTCATTGATAACTAGGTTCATGCCAGATAATCGTATCACTTCATGGAGCTGATGTCTACGCTCATTGATATTTCCATAACGGGGCATAAATATTCTAATTTGACCCTTATTACTATTTACCATTCTAGGCACTTCAAACGACATTGAAGAAATCTCAGTCTCCGGAAGATATGGAATTACTTCAGAAGACACATATAAGACTCTTTTATCTTTCATAAATTACACTTTTTCATATTGCATTAAAAACAAGCAAAATTACGAAATTTTATGCATATTGACTTTAATATATTATTTTTACTGGCTTTATATATTTATTTTGATTATTCATAACGACAGAAAATCATTAAAAAAAACACTTTTATCTTTCTATGCTGATTGTAAAAGTATTGGCTTTGTTCCAACCATGGGGGCTTTGCATAAAGGTCACCTTTCATTAGTTGATCGGGCTACTAAAGAAAATGATTGTGTGGTTGTGAGTATTTTTGTAAACCCTACTCAATTCAATAATTCTCAAGACTTAGAAAAATATCCTAAAACTCTGGAAAATGATCTTGCATTTTTAAAATCTGTGGAGGGTACAATATTTATTTTTTCTCCTATGGTTTCAGACTTGTATTCAAAAGATATCCAGACAAAAACCTATGACTTTTCAGGGATAGAAACCGAAATGGAAGGCAAACATCGTACAGGACATTTTAACGGTGTTGGAACTGTGTTAAATATTCTTTTTAGAATGATTAAACCTAACAGGGCTTATTTTGGTGAAAAAGATTTTCAACAATTACAAATAGTGAAAAAATTAGTTGTTATAGAAAAGCTCCCTGTAACAATTATTGGATGCCCGATCATAAGAGAAAAAAGTGGCCTTGCAATGAGTTCTCGTAACAATCTATTAAATAGTGAACAACTTAAAGAAGCTACATTACTCTTTAAAACACTCTCTGATATCAAACAAAAATTCAATGACCTTACATTTTCAGAATTATATGAAATTGTTGAAAAAAACTTTGCTAGAAACTCGTTATTAACCTTGGAATACTTTGAAATTGCAGATGAAGAAACGTTAAAAAAAGCACATGTAAAAAGTATAGACAGATGCTATCGTGGCTTTCTTGCCGTTTTTGTGGGAGGGATAAGATTAATAGATAATATGGCATTAAATTAATATCTTTGCCCGATGAATATACACGTTTTAAAATCAAAAATACACAGGGTAAAAGCTACTGGTGCCGCCCTTAATTATATAGGGAGTATCACCATAGATGAAGCTCTGATGAATGCTGCAAATATCATTGAAGGGGAGAAAGTTCAGATCGTAAATAACAATAATGGCGAACGATTAGAGACCTATGCTATTCCCGGGGCTCGAAATAGTGGGGAAATTATTCTTAATGGTGCTGCTGCAAGAAAAGTTGCACCCGGAGATGTGCTAATTTTAATTACCTATGCAATCATGCCTGTTGAAGATGCTAAGATTTTTAAGCCTACCTTGGTTTTTCCAAATGAAGAAAACAATTTACTCCATTAGTTTGAAAAAATCAATCATTAAAATTTTGAAAATTGCTATCCCGTTGGGTATCGGTATTTTTTTAATTTATTATGCCTACTCTAAATTTAGTCCCCAACAATTAAAAGAAATCTCTTTTTACTTTAGGGAAGCGGATTATACTATCGTAGGATTGTCTGTTTTCTTTAGTTTGTTAAGCCATATTTCTAGGGCATATCGCTGGAATTTTATGCTAGAACCCTTAGGATATAAGCCAAAATTAGCCAATAACATCATGGCGGTTTATACGGCTTATTTAATGAATATTTTTATCCCTAAAAGCGGAGAAATATCGAGAGCAGTTATTATCAATAAATACGAGCATGTCCCCTTCGATAAAGCCTTCGGTACTATTATTTCTGAACGAGTTGTGGATGTTATTTTTCTCTTTGCATTTACTTTAATTGCATTAATTCTTCAATTCGATCTGTTGTTTGAATATTTCAAAGGAGTGATTCAACCATCAAAACTATATATTGCTATTGGCGTATTAGGGTTACTTGTAATTGTATTTATTATTTTTCTTAAATTTTCTAGATCAACGTTGAAACAAAAATTAAAGCAATTTTATTTGGGCTTGAAAGAAGGTGTGCTTAGCATCATTAAAATGAAACAAAAGGGTGCCTTTTTATTGCATACTTTTTTAATATGGAGCTTGTATTTACTTTCATTTTATACGGCTTTATATGCATTGGAAGAAACTTCAGAAATAACGATTAGCATCATAATTATCACTTTTGTGGTGGGTAGTTTTTCATATGCATTTACCAATAGTGGCTTTGGTTCCTACCCGTTTTTTGTAGCTGGTATTCTCGCTGTATATAGCATCCCAGAAACCGTTGGGACTGCAATTGGATGGATTGTTTGGACCTCTAATATTGCATCTATAATATTTATCGGCGGACTTTCATTTTTGCTACTTCCTTTTTATAATAGTAAACCCGATTAAGTTTTAATTATTTATCTGAAAAATATAACCCTTATAAAAATCGTTATATTACAGCTTTAAAATAATCTCTCATGAAGAAAATAACGCTAATTTTCCTGTGCTTTCTCACAAATTTGATTGCTTTCTCACAAATAATTTATGAAGAATTTGATTCTAGTAGTCTAAATGAAACCAGAAAATTAAAAATTCAACTTCCGAGAAATTATGACTCCAATGAAGAAAAAATTTATCCCATCGCATTGGTATTAGATGCAGATTATTTATTTGAACCAGTTGCTGGAAATGTAGATTATTTTAGTTATTGGGAAGATATGCCTGAATCTATTGTGATAGGAATTATGCAGGGTGATCAACGTTATGATGATTGCAATTATGACAATGATAACTTTATGCCCGATGATACTGGTGCAGATTTCTTTGAGTTTTTAGGCTTGGAACTTATCCCCTATATTGATAATAAATATAGAACTGCAAAATTTATAATTGCCATTGGGCATGATTTCACTGCCAACTTTATTAATTATTATTTATTTAAGAATCCCCCATTATTTAATGGCTATATTAATTTAAGTCCCGATTTAGCACCTCTTATGGATGAACGTCTTCCAGTTAGAATTCCTCAAATACAATCAAAAATATTTTACTATCTAGCTACAGGTTCAGATGATATAAAAGATCTAAGAGAAAATACCGAAATGCTTCATGATGTATTAAAGGGATTGGAAAGTAAAAATTTTGAATATAACTTCGACAATTTTGAGGGTGCCACACATTACTCACTAGTAGGCAGAGGAATTCCTACTGCATTAGAAAAAATATTTAGAGTGTATAGACCCATCAGTAAAGAAGAATTTTCAGATGTTATAATGAAATTGGAAACTCCTGTTCATTTATATTTATTAGAAAAATATAAAACTATCGAAAATCTTTTTGGAATAACAAATCCTATACGTGAAAATGATTTTCTAGCCGTTGGAGTCGCAGCAGATAAGAAAAAACAATGGGAGTCTCTAAGAGAAATTGGCACTCTAGCCAGAAGACAATATCCAGATAAAATTATGGGAGATTATTTTATTGGACGCTATTACGAAGAAACCGGAAATCCAAAAAAAGCAATGCGAACCTATCAGGGGGCTTATGATAAAGAAGAAGTGGATTTTATTACGGTCGACCTACTACTTGATCGTGCTGATAAAATTAAAGAAGATTTTGGATATTAATCCGAATCTTTCTTCATTTAAAAACCCCTTCAAGAATTCAATCCTGAAGGGGTTTTGTTTTTGAACTAAATTTCTATTTAATTATCTAGTCTTTGATCAACTGTTTAGTAACTTGACCATTCTCACCTTGAATAAGAACCACATACGTAGCGCTAGCTAAGTGTGAAACATCGATAGATATTTCAGTTCCCATATCTGTAAGATCAACATTTTGTACTAATCTTCCAGTTAGGTCGTATATCGCAGCTTTATCTAAGTTAAGCGATTGTGGGTTACTAAGCATTACAAAGTCACTTGCTGGGTTAGGATACATAATAACCGATCCGATATTAAAATCTCCTATGGCAAGGAGAATCTCTACTGTAAGTTCAAATGAACATTCAGAGGTGTTTCCTGAATCATCAGTAGCAGTAATTGTTACTGTGTACGTACCATCATCATCAGGTGGTAGTAATGTTCCTGGTGCAGGATCTTGCGTTGTAGCAGAAGGGTTTGTACAATTATCAACTGCAGTAGCCTCACCAGTAGCAATATAATCTGGCAATTCATAGAACAAGTTACCTTCCCCTGGATCTTGTGTTTGATCTTCAGGACAAATAGCAACTGGATCTTCAACATCTTCAATTGTTATATCGAACGTTACTGTGTTGGTTGCACCTGATGTGCTTGTTGCCAACATCGTAACAGTTGTTGTTCCTACTGGGAATACATCTCCACTAACTGGTGAGAGAGGAGATAATTGTGTTACAACCACCGGAGTACAACTTGCATCGGCTGAAGAAATGGTGTAATTAACAGTCGCTCCACATACTCCTGGATCGTTTGGCTCAACGATATCTGGTACTGGATTAAATACTGGAATAGACGTATCTTCAACAGTTACTATAACCGTTGCAGTCGTTCTGTTTCCATTTTCATCCGTAGCTTCTATCGTTACATTAAATGGACTGTTATTTGCATCGTCGCAATCAACAGTCATACTAAGTACAGGAGGTGTTCCTGCATTATTATCATCATCAATTCCTTCCGAAACAATCGCACAGTTATCTGTAGCTAATGCAGTAATTAAATCAGTATATAAAATAGTATCATCTCCATTGATAAGATCAAGCGCTATATAAAATGGAGGCTTAGGATATATCACTGGGAACTCATTATCCTGAACAGTTACAGTAGCTGTACAAGTATCAGTGTTTCCACAATCATCTGTAATGGTTAACGTAACCGTGTTAGGTCCAACATTTGAACAATCAAATGTATTTGGAGAAACAGACATAGAAGCAATACCACAGTCACCAGAAGAACCATTATTGATATCACCAGCAGTGATCGATACATTTCCTGTTCCGTCAAGTACAACAGTAATGTCTTGACAAACAGCAACTGGTGCTACATTATCTTCAACATTAACTGTAATACCACCAAAATTAGAAAAATTACCATTTTGATCCTCTGCAGTAATTGCTAAAACTATAGGAATTCCTGTATCAGCACAAGAAACATTCACTGGACCACCTACAATACCTTCATTAGCAATTCCAAAACAGCTTGTAGCAGGTGCTTTTGTAACATCGTTATACGTAATGATTCCATTACCTAAAGCATCTAAATTAACAGTAGCTGTTGAATCTGGATATAAAACAGGCACTGGCATAGTTATTATAGGGTCATCAAATGCTTCCGTTCCATCAAATTTACTTCCTGAACTACCTTGATCCGCACCACAACCCAAACCTCTTCTTGCAAAGGCTACCCAGATCTGAGGAGCATACGTTCCTCCATAAAGAGCCCTATCGGCTGCCAATATCGCATCCCGTCCATCAACAAATCCTGGTCTACAAGGTTGCAATTTCATCGCTTCGGTGACCAAAGCCAGGGCAATGTTATTTCCTCCTGTACCCGTATAGAAATCGGGATCATAAGGGACTACTCCCATTATTTCCCAGGTCATTTCCCATAACATGGTTGCCCAAACAAATCCAACACCATGTGGTACCACTTGTCCTGGAATATCACCATAAGTAAAATTATTTACCGTAAAATTTGTACTGTATGGGGCTGAGCGACCTCCAGGACCATTAGCTGGTTGACCTAACAAATAAGTTCCTGTTCCCCTTACGTCTGGACCTAAACCTCCTGATTCCATGGTCAACATTAATCCATAATAATCACTCCATCCTTCACCCATTTGTTCTTGATTGTTAAGACATCCTGAATTTGCTGGACCTCCAGTTAATCTGTTAGAAACTCCATGTCCATATTCATGGGTAACTACTCCATTATCTAAGTCAACGTCACGATTTGGAACTGCTAAATTACATATATATATATTCATGGTAGGATTACTACCACCTGGAGGTGCTGAAAAAGTTGCCTTACACCAAACAGTTATTTGAGCATTTGCATCTACATAATCACTTCCTAGTCCTCCATTTCCATAATTATTTTCTTGAAAATTTCCACTTACTTCGTCAAAACCATATTGATATAATACATCATGATTGCTGTTATTCCAATAAAATAAATTGGTGATTACAGCTTCTTCAAAGGTTTTTGGATCTAAAGCTAAGTTAATCGGGTAATCGAAAAGTAACCCTGGTCCTCCATCAGGACGTAAATTAACTTTATGGTCATCTACATTATTCCCTCGAGTATCTGTAAATTCAGCTCCAGCAATTCCATTGGTATCATGCCATCCAAATGGAGATGCAATAGCATCATCTGGATTGGCAACTAGCGTTCGTCCACCATGATTAGGTGATTCAACAGGCATCGCATATACTCGATAAGAACCTGCCATCATTGTAGGTTCATTTATTGCTGTATTATTTTCTTCAATTGGCCCTATAAAATTTCTCTTTTTAAAACTTTTATTTGTTATTTCTTCTTCCATTGGTCCAATAAAAAAAGTCGTTTCTTTTTTATCTGCGTTATGAATATGACTAGCATGATCTCCTAAAATATTACATGACATCGTCCAATTATCTTTATCGATGATAGTTCCTGAAACTGCATCTACTCTAAAATTCCACCAATCATTAGATGACATTTCAGCTACAGAAAGCTCCCAGACTAGCTCGGTCCCAATACCTTCTCTATAATAATAATTAAGTTTAACTGGAATTTCACGTTTAGATATTCCTGCCTCATTAAAAATGATTTTTTGACTGGCTCCTCCTTCACTTCTTAGCTGTTGAATACTATTTAACTGATATTGCATTTGACCTGCTACGGAAGAAATAGCCTGACTGGCAGATAAACTCGCAGATGAATTTTTTACTGTACTTTGTATATTATGAATAAAAGAATTATTCATTTTAATCACTTCGCCTGAGCGATCATAATGAATACTCGATTCTGTACCTAAAACTTCAATACCATTAATGACTTGTCGCAGATAAACATGCCTTACTCCACTTCTTTTACTTATATGTTCAGAAGTTATAACATAAGTTTCCTTGTTGTTTTGAACAATTTCTTCTAATGAAATTTTGGATAAAGATCCAGTAGAAATTTTCTTTTCATTTTTCTTTTCGCTCTTTTTTTGCCCTAAAGAAGTTTTTGATTGAATTCCAGGTTGGTTTTTTTCGGTTCTCTTTTTTTGAGTTATTACAGGTTGGTCTTTTTTGTCACTCTTTTTTTGAGCTATAAGCTGGGTACTGAAAAAGCATAGGAATACTAATAAAAGTCCTGTTGGTTTCATAAAATGATTTGTTAGTTTTTATAAAGTTACATATTAAATTTTTAATTGTTAATTAAATTAGATGATTGATTCATTTTAATCGGCAAACAACATAATTTTACTCTTTAAAAGTAAATCTTATTAAATTTTATTTCTAAAATTAAGACCGTTGCAAGGGCTTGCATAATTTTGCAATATTTCGTATCTTTTTATCATGGAATTAGTACAGCAACCTACATTAGCCGATAGCATTTGCGATATACGTTCACGCAAGATAAAGCAGGCCTTTTTCACCCAAATTAATATCCTTTTAAATTGGGAACCTATCATAAAAGTTTTAAAAAAGCACTACACTAAAGGACAAAGTGCCACAGGAAAACCAAGCTATAGTGGTTTATTACTTTTTAAAATGAGTTTATTGCAAACTTGGTCTGGTTTAAGCGATTATGAAGTTGAAGACCGCATTAATGATAGTATTTCATTTAGTTATTTTTGTGGGTTATATATTGATCAAGTAGCACCGGACCACAGTACTTTATCCCGTTTTCGGAGTATGATGACAAAAGCAAAAGCCTATGAGCCCCTATTTAAAGAAATCAACAGACAGTTAGCAGCCCATAAAATAATAGTAAAAACAGGAGTTATTGTTGATGCCAGTGTTATAGATACACCATTAAAACCCAAAGGTAAAACCAATCCTAAAGTCACCCAGGATAGAAAAGATGAGCAGGAAGTGGAAGTAATCAGGGACTATGCAGAAAGTGTAGATGCCGGCGCAGCTTGGTTAAAGAAAGGCGGAAAGTATCGATTTGGCTATAAAAAACATCACGTTACAGACAACGAAGGTTTGGTTTTAGGAGTATTGACAACAAAAGCAAGCACCAATGAAGTTGGCAATTTAGAAGACGTATTGAACACCGCAGATTTGCCGGAAGATATTCCCTTAAAAGCAGACAAAGGTTATCAATCAAAGAAAAATGCGATACTGCTTAAAAAACGAAAGTTAAAAAATCATATTCTAAAAAAAGCCTGTAAAAACAAGCCTTTAACTCATTGGGAGAAAGTGTTCAATAAACTCATAGGCAAAACAAGATTTAAAGTAGAGCGTACTTTTGGAGGAATTAAAAGATGGTTCTCCGGAGCAACAGCAAGATACAGGGGTATTAAAAAAATGCACACTCAAAATCTTTTGGAAGCCATGTGCTATAATTTGTACCGAAGTCCGGGAGTAATTGCGTCCAATTTTAAAAATTAAGGGAAAATGAACGCTAAAAACGGGAATCTTCAACTTAAAATCAGCTAAAAACCTGAAAATAAAGAAAATTTAGACCAAAAATTTCAAATTAGAAAAGAAAATTGAATTTCATCTAAGTTTTGCAACGGTCTTATTTTATTATCTTTATTTTAGCGAGACTAATTATGGCCAAACTTAAAACCACCTTTTTCTGCCAAAATTGCGGATCTCAATTCTCCAAATGGCAAGGTCAATGTTCCGCCTGTAAAGAATGGAATACCATTGCTGAAGAAATCATCCAAAAAGCTGAAAAAGTAGCCTGGAAAACTACTGATACTCCTACTAATCGAGTCGTCAAATCTCAAAAAATAATCGACATTACTAGCACTACTGAGGCAAGATTGAACACAAAAAATACCGAGTTAAATAGAGTGCTTGGCGGAGGTATTGTTTCTGGATCTCTCATCCTTTTAGGAGGTGAGCCTGGCATAGGGAAGAGTACTTTGATGCTTCAAATTGCCTTGCAACTACCCTATAAAACTTTATACGTTTCAGGTGAAGAGAGTGCCCAACAAATTAAAATGCGTGCCGATCGCATTCATCCAGATTCAGAGAATTGCTTCATTCTAACTGAAACTAAGACCCAGAATATTTTTAAACAAATCTCAGAGATTGATCCTGATATTGTGGTAATCGATTCCATACAAACCCTGTATACAGATTATATTGAAAGTAGCCCCGGAAGTATCTCACAAATTCGGGAATGTGCTACCGAACTTATCAAATTTGCTAAAGAAACCAATACACCTGTTGTGTTGATTGGACACATCACCAAAGATGGAAATATTGCAGGGCCAAAAATTTTGGAACATATGGTCGATACTGTTTTGCAATTTGAAGGGGACCGAAATCATGTATATCGAATTCTCCGTGCTCAAAAAAATCGCTTTGGCTCTACCAACGAATTGGGAATTTATGAAATGCAAAGCAACGGTCTTCGAGAAGTTGAAAATCCCTCCGAAATTTTAATTTCTAAAAATAAAGAGGAACTTAGTGGTACCACAATTTCGGCAACACTGGAAGGATTACGTCCCTTAATGATCGAGATTCAAGCTTTGGTAAGCACTGCAGTTTACGGAACACCACAACGCAGTGCTACCGGATTTAATGCCAAGCGACTCAATATGTTATTAGCTGTTTTGGAAAAACGTGCCGGATTTAAACTAGGTGCTAAAGACGTTTTTTTAAATGTGACTGGAGGAATTACAGTCGATGATCCAGCAATCGATCTAGCTGTAATTGCAGCAGTGCTTTCTTCTAATATCGACATTGCCATCGACAAATCCATGTGCTTTGCAGCAGAGATCGGATTGGCAGGAGAAGTGCGTCCAGTTACCCGAGTTGAACAGCGCATCATCGAAGCGGAAAAGTTAGGTTTCAGTTCAATTGTAATCTCCAAATATTGTAAGCTTCCAACCCGCATAACAGAGATGCATGAAAGTGATTCTTCAATTAAGGTAATTAAAGTGGCAAGGGTTCAGGATGTGGTAGTGCATTTGTTTGGATGAATTTTTAGGCTGCTGGATTCGGATACCTGTCATGTACTTCTTTTATTTCAGAAAGAATCTCATCAGAAAGAAAGAGCTTCACACTATCGATATTTTCTGAAAGCTGCTCCATAGTTGTAGCTCCAATTATTGTTGAGGTAACAAAGGGTTGTTGCCTAACAAAAGCCAATGCCATTTGCGCCAAAGAAATGTTGTGCTTTATAGCGATCTCCTGATATTTTTCTGTAGCCTGTAAAGATGCTTCACTACTGTATCTGCTATAACTCGGAAAGAGGGTTGCTCTTGCTGTTGGTGGTTTTGCCCCGTTTAAATATTTTCCGGAAAGCACTCCAAAAGCTAAGGGTGAATATGCTAAATATCCTACATTTTCCATTTGTAACACTTCCGTTAATCCAATCTCATCTCGGCGTTGCAGTAAACAATATGCATTTTGTACAGACACCATTTTTCTGGCTCCTTTTCTTGCTTCTTCCATATACCGCATCAAACCAAAAGGCGTTTCATTACTTAAGCCAATATGCCTGATCTTTCCTTGTTTTACAAACAGTTCTAATCGCTCTAAAGTTTCTGCAATAGTATCTTCCCATTGTACATTATTTTTATGATTGTAGTCTCGAACTCCAAATACATTTACACTGCGCTCTGGCCAATGAAGCTGATACAGATCTAAATAATCTGTTTGCAAACGCTTCAAACTTTTGTGTAAAGCATCATCTAAGGATTCTTTGCTGAAATTTAAATTCTTTCTAATATGTTCAAAAAAACGATTGGGACCAGTGATCTTGGTAGTAAGAATTATTTGATCTCGTTTTTTATTTTTTTTTAACCAAGTTCCAATAATGGATTCTGTGCTCCCTTGGGTTTTTGGATTTCCAGGCACTGAATACATTTCAGCAGTATCGATAAAATTAATTCCTTTATCCAGGGCATAATTCATTTGTGCGTGTCCTTCTGCTTCAGTGTTTTGTTCACCCCAGGTCATGGAACCTAAGCAGATTTCACTTATTTTTAGGTTGGTATTTGGCAGTTGATTGTATTTCATATTAATTCACCATATCCTAGAATGGGCGTCTTTTTAATTATATTCTTATTCTTAATGAGATTCCTTCTTGTGCAGGAATTCCAGTTCTACCATCAACGGACAATGATCACTATGCTTTGCTTCAGGTAAAATAAGGGCCCTTTTTATAGTGTCTTTTAATGGTTCCGAAACCATGTGATAATCGATACGCCATCCTTTATTATTGGCTCTTGAATTGGCACGGTAACTCCACCAAGTATAATGATGAGGGTCTTTATTTAAATGTCGGAAGGAATCTATAAATCCGCTATCTATAAAATTTCCGATCCATTTTCTTTCAACGGGCAAAAATCCTGAAGTGTTTTTATTGGCAACCGGATTGTGAATATCAATCGCCTCATGGCAAATATTATAGTCGCCACAAATCACCAGATTGGGATGCTCTTTTTTTAATTCATTTACATAGTTCTGAAACTCATCCATAAAATTGAGCTTAAAATTTAATCGCGCATTATTGGTGCCACTGGGCAGATATAGGCTCATCACGGAAACGTTATCATAATCCACCCGTAGGTTTCTCCCCTCAAAGTCCATCGATTCAATCCCAGTTCCATATTCAATATTTTTTGGTTCCGTTTTACAAAAAACTGCCACGCCGCTATAGCCTTTTTTTTGGGCACTATACCAATATTGATATGGATATCCCGCCTTTTTAATGGCTTCAACATCTACTTGTTCTTCCATGGCTTTTATTTCCTGAAGGCAAATTACATCGGGAGCTGCTTGTTGTAACCAAGTTAAAAATCCTTTTTTCATAGCAGCTCTGATACCGTTTACATTGTATGAAATGATTTTCATAAAAGTTCAATTTAAGAATAGGTGCTAATTTAAATAACATTGTATTTTTACAAAGCACATCTATAGATCTTTTTTTAAAAAAACAATCAACAAAATAAACTGAGATGTGATAAGTTGTATAGTAAATGAAATTAAGGCTATTTTTAATGATGTTGTTTTTAGTTGGAGTGAGTTTTGCTCAAGATATTCCATCTAATTATCAGACAAAAAAGGTTGCGGTTTCCGATACAATCCAAATCGATAAGGTAAGTATCAATCCATCAAAATTTCAAATATATGATAAGAATAGCAATCTTGTTGATACCCTAGATTATCATGTGGATTTCAGAAAAAGTGTGTTATTATTTTCTGAAAAATTCAAAAAAATCAACGACACAGTTACTATAAATTATCTTCGGTATCCCGATTTTTTAACTCGGGATTATTTTGTTTTGGACTCAACAATCATTGTTCAAAATAATTCCAGTATCAACAAGTTATATTCTTTACAGGAAAGCACCAATACCAATAATTTTAAACCCTTTGATGGTCTAAACACAATTGGTAGTATCTCCCGGGGAATAACCATAGGAAACAATCAGAATGCAGTGGTCAATTCAGATTTAAATCTGCAGATTACAGGAAAATTGAGTGATAAGGTGTCGATTAGAGCTTCCATACAAGATGCCAATATTCCTACTCAGAATGGGGGTTATTCTCAAAGTTTGGATGAATTTGATCAGATCTTCATGGAATTGTACAGCGATAATTGGAATATACGAGCAGGAGATGTAGACCTTATAAATCAGAATAGTTATTTTGAGAAATTCAGAAAAAAAGTACAAGGAATTTCTTTAGGAGGAACGATTAATCATGAAAATGGTGCAAAAACAACTGCGTTTCTAGCAGGTGCTTTGGTTCGGGGTGTATTTTCTGAAAGTAACTTTGTAGGCCAAGAAGGAAACCAAGGCCCTTACAAACTTGTTGGTCCAAATGGGGAATTATATATTTTAATCGTTTCGGGAAGTGAACGCGTGTATGTAAATGGCTTACTTTTAAAACGAGGTGTTGACGAGAATTATATCATTGATTATAATGCGGGTGAACTAAAATTCAATCCAACTTATCCTATTACTGCGAATATGAGAATAAAGGTAGAGTATCAATACACCAATCAAAATTACACCCGATTTATTGGATATGGTGGCGGAAATTATACAACCAACACTCTGGATTTTGGTGTTTATGTCTATTCTGAAAGTGATGCTAAAAATCAACCCTTGCAACAAAATCTTTCCGAAGAACAGGTTGCCATTTTAAAAGAGGCCGGAGACGATCGAACAAAAATGATAGCCCCTTCTGCAGTTCCTGATACTTATTCTGAAAATAAAATATTATATAAGAAAGAAGTAATTGAAGGTATTGAAATATTTGTATTTTCTTCTAATCCTGAAGATGAATTATACAATGTTCGATTTACATTAGTTGGTGAAGGATTGGGAAATTATGTGCTTACAAACAATAGTGCAATTAATAGAATCTATGAATATATCGCTCCAAAAAATGGAATATCGCAAGGAGATTATGCGCCCATTATACAATTAACGGCTCCAAAAAAACTACAAATTGGAGGAATTAATGGAAGGTTTCATCCCAGTGAAAAAACCAATATCCTTTTTGAAATTGCTGGAAGTAAAAATGATCTTAATCTATTTTCTGAATTAGATAATGAAAATAACGATGGCTTTGCAGGAAGGATATCTGGACAACAAACAATACTTAAGCCTTCGGAGCGTATGAAGATTGATGCCATTGTTTCCTTAGATTATATAAATGAAGACTTTAGAAATATCGAGCGGACTTATTCGGTGGAGTTTGACAGGGATTGGAATACCAATATTCAATATTCTGGATTTGGAGATCAACTTTTTCTTACTGCGGGGCTGGATCTATCCGATACCAAATTTGGAACCATTCGCTATGAGTTTCAAAACCGTAACTTATCAGCATCTGACACTTTTGGTAAATTTGAGGGAACACGCCATGTATTAGGATCCATTTTGAGTTTGGGTAACTTTAATCTTTATACGAATGGAAGTTCTTTAGAAAGTAAAAGTGACTTGTTGAAATCCAATTTTTTTAGATTTAATAATACTACAACCTATTCTTTTGAAAAAGCCTGGATTGGTGGAAAAATTAATCTGGAAGATAATCAAGTTAGAACTATTGCTAAAGACAGCTTAACTCCAGTAAGTCAAAAGTTTAATGCCTATGAGGTTTTTACAGGAATAGGGGATAGTACTAAAGTATTTTCAGAAATTGGTTATCAATACCGAGCTAATGACAGTGTGCGAAATTCAGTTTTAAAAAGAGTGTCAACTTCAAACACTTATTATTTAAAATCTAAAATTGTAAATACTTCAAATGCTCAGTTATCTCTTTTTGCAAATTATCGGGTATTGAAAAATGAAGAGATACCCTCAGATTCTGCTCAGGGAACAACAGATGATGAACAATTTCTAAATTCACGTCTTTTGTATAATCAATTGTTACTGAATGGAGGTATACGATTAAACACGGCAGTCGAATCGAATAATGGGATAATTCCACAGCAGGAATTCACCTATGTACAAGTGGCTTCAGGAGAAGGGACCTATACCTGGAATGATTATAATAATAATGGCATTCAGGAATTAGAGGAATTTGAAGTGGCACAATTTCAGGATAAAGCCGAGTATGTTAGAATATTGTTACCCAATCAGATATTTATTAAAATCAGGGAAACTAAATTTAGTCAAACAATAATTTTAAATCCTCAACAATGGGCAAGTCAAGATGGTTTTAAAAAGGTAATGTCGCATTTTTATAATCAGACTTCTTATTTGATCGATAAAAAAGCACGTCGAGATAAGGATGTATTTTTCATTAACCCATTCAAAGATGCAGGAGAAGATGAGCTCACCCAAATTAGTAATTTAAGAAATGTCATTTATTATAATCGTGGAAAACAACATTTTAGTACCAGCTATACCCTTCTATCCTCAAGCAATGGAAATTTATTATCGATAGGATTAGTAGAAGTAAAATTGAAAAGTCATCAACTAAATTTCAACCATAAAGTAGGGTCAAACTGGCTGTTAAATTTTAGAGGTGCATTGGGTAAAAATGAAAGCCGAACCGAAAATTTTGAAAATAGAAATTACACCCTGGAATCCTATGAATTTAACCCTAAGCTGTCTTATCTTTTAGACAATCAAACACGATTTGATGTGTTCTATCAGTTCTTAAATGAAGAAAATATAATCGGGGAGCTAGAGCAACTCGATCAACACAAGATTGGTGTTTCTTTTTCCTATTCAAATGCCCAAAAAGTATCTTTTAATGGAGAATTTAATTATATAGACAATGCTTTTCAGGGGAATGCATTTTCACCGATTGGGTATCAGATCTTGGAGGGATTACAACCAGGTGTAAATTTAACCTGGCGTTTTCTATTACAGAAAAAGATTACTAAATTCTTAGATTTGAATTTGTCCTATTTTGGAAGGAAGAGTGAAACATCTAGTGCTATTCATACCGGAACTGTTCAGCTTCGTGCTTATTTTTAGAAATTAAAAAACCTGCTAGTTATTTGCCTAAATGAACTACCTCGACCCAAGGGTACGAGGTATCAAGCGGAAGATAACTTTATTTTAGTTTGATGAAAACCTTAGGTTTTCAAACTTTCCTCTTGACCACCGAGGCAAGCCTCGGGGAATTCTTTAGATTAAAAATATTCTACTCTCTTAAATAGTAATATTAATTACTTAACAATAATTTTAGTGGTTTTATATGTTTTAGAAGATTGACTTCCAATTTTTATAAAATAAACACCAGGATCTGCATACGACATATCTAATTGATATCTAAATGCATTTCCTTCTTTTCTTAGATTATTAAAAGCCAATGTCTGGCCTAATATATTATAAATAGCAATTGAAGTTGTTCCCTCGAATTCAGTTACTAAGATAATTTCAAATTGTTTATTCGCTTTAGTTAGAACGATCAATTCCGACTCAACAATTGTTTGGTCTTCAATACCTAAAATACCCATATTTGCAGAATAATCTTCTACTTCTCCAAATCGAGTTACTACACAAGCATCTGGTGGAACTGGATTAATCCAATTTGATTTTACACGCATTCTGTGTTGTTCCCCACTGGTTACACCAGCTGGAATTGTTAGATCTACTGTTTCAGTATAAGTACCTGCAGTTTCTTCAGGTGCAATTACAAAATTAGGAACCACAACTTCGTCATTTTCAAATGTCCCATCATCATTAAAATCGATCCATACTTTTACATTTTGACTTCCATATCCTGTAGTTACAGTAAAATCATAGGTGTTCCCTGGTTCAAGAGTCGCTACAAGATCTGTAAAATCTGCATATCCTTCACATCCGGATTCATTGAAGATCTCTTCAATAGAAACCAATTGGAATCCATCTCCATAAGAACAATCTAAAGCAGGTTCACAATAAAGAACACCATTGGTAACAACTTTTGTTACTTCATCGTTCGAAGGATTTGAATCCCCGGAAAGATTAGTTTGAGCTGCTATAGTATAATCACCTGGAGTAGATAAATCTGCCTGGGTATCAAATGTAAAAGATTCGATTGCACCAGCACTTAGAGTGCCTGAAAAGTTTTCTATAACTGGAGTACCTCCATCTATTGTATATTGAACTTCTGGGTTTACGATGTCATTAATACCAAAGTTTCTAATGTTTATAGTAATGTCTTCAGTAGCTGTTAGTGGTCCACTTACCGGAGCAGAAATACTAGTTGCTCCAATATCATCTACAGTAGTATTAGGTTCTAATTGAAAAACTCCAACAATACCTTTTCTTCCACTATTTATATATTCATCAATAAACCAATATGTAGTATCGTCATTTGGATCAAGATCAAGTTTATTATAATCACAATATCTTAAATTGGGAACATTAGCAGTACTAACTCCTATTACCTCCTCTATTACTGTCATAACCCCTAGAGCATCTCCATCAAATCTACCTGTATAATAAGACCCAACTCTAAAATCGGTAGGGTTAGGTGTTGTAGGGCCTGCCATAGAGGAATACCCCATACCAATATTTCCATTACTGTCCATAACCATACTTGCCATCCAGGCATGTTTACCATCTGGAGCAGTATAGGTGCCTTCCTGATAAACCGTCCAAGGTTGGTTATCGGCGGATTGACGTAATTCATACCAACGAACTCCTGCTAATTCTCCAGAAGAAGCATCAGTATCAACCACAAAATTAAATACCGCTGAATTATGAGAACCAAACTTTTTAAATCGTGCTTGATTCATTACTGTATTTTGTATAGCATCAATGTCTGAACCACCACCAGGCTGTGAAAGGTTGCTAAAAGATCCTCCATCAAAGACAGAAATAAAAGGTGTCGCGGGCAATTCTGTCGCTGCAGATATTGTTCCACTTCCAGCACCCCAATCCATATCTAGGGTCCATAATTTAACATGATCTGTAGCTATCCCTCCAAATGCATCATCCTGTAAAAACACAACTGTTGCTCCACCAGCTGCTGGCATGTTTCCATCACTAACATCGAAAAATTGTGGGCTAAAAAATGGTGTAGTGCCTTGAATTCCTGGTAATGGGAAACCTATAATTTGAGCTGTATTACCTGCTAACATCTCATCTCTTTCTAAACCAAAAACTTTATTTGTTCCTTGATTATTTTCAGAAATATAATATCCATCACTCCAAATTGAAAGTTTATTATAATCATTAAATGAAATGTTATATATATTCCATCCATCGTTAATTGGGTCTGATCCATCGGATACTGCAATCCAAGAATTACCAAAATTCAAGAAGGTAAGAACCCATCTATCTGCTTGATTATCGTAACTTACAGTCAAATCACAACATCCTGACGATGGAAAAATTGCTGGATTAGGATTAGTAGGCCCTTGCAAAACGTTACCAGACTTATCGTAAATAACAAAAGCAGTATTGTAAGTTATAAACACATGGTCTGGACCAACAGCAATATCAGGGTCTGTAGGACTAGCATTAGAAGAATAAGCTTCGAAGACTAAAGATGGTGGTGATACTAGAACACTTTGTTCTGATTCATGTCTGTTTCTAACATAATAATCATCTTGGTTTTGCCGATCTTTACCAATGATAACTTGGGGGCGTAAAGATCTTTTGTCTTGTGCTTCTCTCGGCGTATTATCTGGTTTAGTTAGCTCACTCTTTCTTGAAGCCATTGATGAAACATATACTGGTGTAATAATTTCATAATAACTATGCGATGTCGCAACATTTGGTGTGGTTTGATGTTGCGCATTTACCCCTAATCCTGTTAAAACTAAAAGGGAAAAAAATGCGTAAATTGATTTCATTTTACAAATTTTTTGATTAGACTTTTTTTATTGAGGCATTAAATTTACGACCTATTCTTTAATTAACAATGAACTTTAATAATAATATCATTGATTTTAAATATAACGGCACATTATTTGTAAATTACATTATTAAAATTTAACACAATTGCCAATTATGAAATATTTTAAAATCACATTTATACTGCTTTCAGTATTCATTTTTTCTTGTAATTCTACAACTAAAACTGCTACAAATAATTCAATAAATGACACCCAAATGGAATCAAAAAAAATGATAGATGCTGGATTTATAATGGGAACTGTTGTTAGTTCTGAAAAAGAAGGCGATTGCTCTTTTACAATTCAAATAGAAGGAGTAGATGGCATCTCATTTTATGACCCTATCAACATTACCGATGACTTTAAAAAAGATGGAGAAACGATCTGGTTTAAATTTACAGGCTTGCGAATGATGAATCGTTGTGATAAAGCCAATCCTATTCGAATTGAGGAGATTCAATTAAGGGATGAATGAGTGAAGGAGTGAATGTGTGAAGGAGATGATTTTAATAAAGAACTTCAACCCTTAAATCATTGTATCATTGTATCATTAAACCATTCAATCATTAATTTCAACCCAACCAGGTCTTATAAGTAACACTTTCTTTAACCTTGTCCAAAATCCCAGAGATCGCTATACGTTCCTGCTCCATTGAATCTCTATATCGAATAGTAACCGTATTGTCCTCTTTTGTTTGATGATCTACCGTAATACAAAATGGGGTTCCAATGGCATCTTGCCTGCGGTATCTCCTACCAACAGCATCCTTTTCATCGTACATCACATTTAGATCCCACTGTAACGTTTCAATAATTTCTTTGGCAATTTCGGGCAAACCATCTTTTTTAACCAATGGTAAAACAGCAGCTTTTACAGGAGCTAAAATTGATGGTAATTTCAACACTACGCGGGAACTTCCATCTTCAAGAGTTTCATTTTTTAAGGAATTACTGAAAATCGCTAAGAACATTCTGTCCAATCCTATAGAAGTTTCAATAACATAAGGGACATAATTCTTATTTAATTCAGGATCGAAGAACTGCAATTTTTTCCCTGAGTATTCCTCATGTGCTTTTAGATCGAAATCGGTACGGGAATGAATTCCTTCTAATTCTTTAAATCCAAAGGGGAAATTAAATTCGATATCGGTAGCTGCATTGGCATAATGCGCCATTTTCTCATGATCGTGGAAACGGAAATTCTCCTTTCCTAGACCTAGGGAATGATGCCATTTAAGTCTGGTTTCTTTCCAGTACTCATACCATTTCATCTCTTCTCCTGGACGAACAAAGAATTGCATTTCCATTTGTTCGAATTCCCGCATTCTAAAAATAAACTGTCGGGCAACAATTTCGTTTCTAAATGCTTTTCCTGTTTGTGCAATTCCAAAGGGAATTTTCATTCTACTGGTCTTTTGAACATTCAAAAAGTTTACAAAAATACCTTGGGCTGTTTCTGGTCTAAGATAGAGGTCCATGGCACTTTCTGAAGAAGCTCCTAATTTAGTGCCAAACATTAGATTAAACTGGCGAACTTCGGTCCAGTTTTTAGATCCAGTGAGTGGGTCGGCAATTTCTAACTCTTCAATGAGGGCTTTGATATCGGCTAGATCTTCAGCTTCTAAGGATCTTTCCATGCGATCTAAGATATCTTTTTTTCGGCTTAAATAACCAACAACTCTTGGATTGGTTGCCACGAATTGTTCTTTATCAAAAGTATCACCAAATCGTTTATGTGCTTTTACAATTTCTTTTTCAGCTTTCTTATTGAGCTTTTCACAATAATCTTCAATAAGGACATCGGCGCGGTATCTCTTTTTTGAATCTTTATTATCAATTAAAGGGTCGTTAAAAGCATCTACATGCCCAGATGCTTTCCAGGTGGTGGGATGCATTAATATGGCAGCATCGATCCCTACAATATTTTGGTGCATAAAAACCATACTTCGCCACCAGTATTCCCTAATATTATTTTTGAGTTCAACCCCATTTTGTGCATAATCATACACCGCACTTAACCCGTCATAAATTTCACTAGACGCAAAAATATATCCGTACTCTTTTGCGTGGGATATTACTTTTTTAAATAAATCTTCATTTGCCATAGCGCAAAAATAAAAAACCCGTTACGAATAAATCATAACGGTTTCAGTTTTTTAATTATTTATTTATTATTTCAATTCCAATGTTGTCGTTGCAACCAGATTTGGTCCGTCAAAAACATTGAGAATATAGGTTCCTTTTATTAAATCTCCTTCATTTGCATTTATCAGTGTACATACATCTAATTCTTCATTTTCATAATAAACCTTCGTGGTGGCACTGTAATTTAAAGTGCCGTTTTCAAAGACCAATTCTTCTTTATCACCGAGTAAATTATTTTTGGGGTTTATAACCTGTAAGTATAACATTCTGTCCCCTTTTTCAGCAATCGTATTGGGTGCTAAGGTAAAACAAGCTCTTATCTTATCTGCGCGTTTTGCACGTTTGGTATCGACCACTTTTCCACTTTTTCTTATGATTACCGCAGTAGGTGATAAATCCATTACGTTCACTACAGCCCCTTTCTTAATGGTTTCAGCCATGTCTTTATTCGCTTCTAAAACAACATCCATCTCCTTTTGGGTTTCATTTAATATTAAATAGGTATTGTCGCGTTCAGCCTTAATTAGTTTATTGGATGCAATAAGACTGTCTGCTCTTTTAAGTAGTATTACACGTTCATCTTTCAGCTTCCGTATTTCTACTTTATACCTTCGTAATAAAGCAATATTTGCTTCAGAATCTTTAACAGAATCTAATAAAACTATTATTCTATGTCGAGCATCAATCAGTTCTTTATCTTTTAGTTCGTTATCCTGAATTATTTCATCATAATTAGCGATTAGCTCCTCTAATTCAATTTCAATATCATCTTTTTGTTCCTGCATTATTACAACCGTATCCTCGCTATCATTATATAATTTAATAGTATATACAGCTAATACAATTAACAATAAGGACAATACTCCAACAAGTATTTTAAATTTATTATTCTTATTTTCTGTTTCCATTGTTTTATTTTTTATAAATTTAAAAATCTAAATTACTAAGTATTTGCAAAAGAACGCCCAAAAAAACTTTTTATTTAATGTTGAATTTATTTTTCCCAAAGGTTTGTGGCGCTTGTAATTCCATCTTATTGCACTCTGAAAATACCCTTTGTACACAATGTATCCATCGTTTACCCATAGTCTGTCATCATCGTACTGGGAATGAAGCGATGAAGCATCTTTTTTACGGAAAATTTCCAGTTGAACAAGCAACTGCAATCATTCAATTTCAAAAAAGAGGAATTACACAGGAGCTATTACATAATCTAAAATATCGTGGACAAAAACAGATAAGTTCTTTTTTCGGAACTTGGTTGGGCACTGAGCTTTCTGAACTTCCAGCCTTTCAAACAATCGATCTGGTAATTCCAGTTCCTTTACACAAACAAAAACTAAAAAAGAGAGGTTTCAATCAGGTGGCAGGATTTGGAACAGCAATTGCGGATGCGCTTGGAATTAAATATCGAGATGATATTTTAATAAAAATTTCAAAAACAAAATCGCAGGTCTTTAAAAAACGTTTTACCCGTTTTCAATCGGAAGAAATATTCTCTATTCAAAACCCCAAACTTGTTCACAAAAAACATATTTTATTGGTTGATGATATTGTAACAACTGGTGCCACATTAGAAAATTGTGCTTTACAATTGCTAAAAAACACTCAAGCAAAACTTAGTCTTGCTACAATTGCGATTGCATAAAAAATTTTAATATTTTTGTGATTATGAAGCACCGCTTATTGTTTATTCCTATTGTATTTTTATTTCTGCTTTCATTTGTTGATTGCGCAAAGAGAGGCCGACCTTCGGGAGGCCCAAAAGATACAATCCCCCCTGTGATTGTAAAATATTCACCTGAAAACTTCAGCACTAATTTTGATAAAAATGAAATAAGAATCTATTTTGATGAATATAATGAACTACCTCGACCCAAGGGTACGAGGTAGTTCATTTCATTTTTCTTTTTTCAGAAGATAAATTATCAGACATTTGAATTAATAGATGAGAAATAGGTCTTAACCCAACATTCCAGATTTTAATGAGTAATTTATCAGGATATACACACTTTACTTCTTCAATTGAAAAATTTGAATTTTCCATTACTTTTTTCCATTCAGAATAAGTTTTTAAACCTGGACTAGTTCTGCGTCTATTCCTGTCAAGTATCGCAATTGCTTCATCATCTAGTTTGCCTTTCAAATCATCTAAAACTTCATAAAAATAAGGTGTTGCAACTTCAAGGACAACCTCTCCTCCAGGTTGCATTATTCTATATATGTCATCTACTAAAGCTGCACTATCATTTACCCAATAAACTGAATTACTATATGCTGTACGGAATGTATTATTATCAAACGGTAAAGGTAATTGATTATTATCATGTACTAATAGATTTTTGTAGATATCTAATTTTGCTGCTTTATCAATAAGTGATTGTTTCCAATCAATTCCATAATCAATCTTAGTTGAAGATCTCTTTAAAATGGGTACTGAATAATCTTCATTAAAATGATTATAGATGTCAATAAAATTTGAATGAGAAAAATTCTTTGCGTCAGTAGATAGAAAATAATCTACATCAGGATCAAGTTCGCCACCAAGATGAAGGAATGCAAATAATCCATCACCACAGCTTATATCAATTGAAGGTGATTTAAATTCAAAATCTTGCCATACTTCACTTTTGAATGTTACAAGTAAACCATTTTCAGACCTTAACCAAAATAAATTCAAAAAATTTTTTAATTTATCTTCTAATGCAATTGACATGTATTCAAAAAATTAGAAAAATCACATATTAACTTTGTTAATATTACTAAAAATAAAATTATTTTTACAAATTACATGACTGAAAAATGAATTAGATTAGTATCTAATAAAGACAAAGATATAAGATAAATTGTAAAATTAGTATTAACAAATATCATGATAAGAGTATATACAAAAGAGAGACATAAAGTAAAAATTGAACAATTTCTAAATTCTTTAAATTTAGAATATGAGATTTTCACCATAAAAGATAACCCATCTATTGTTAGTTTTGATTTAGGAGTATCATATTGCTACCCAAGAAAAATAAATGAACCATTATTATCAACACCAAAAATTGGATTTGTTAATTATCATCCAGCACCATTGCCAAAGTATAAGGGACCTACTGAACTTGATGAAGCAATAAAAAATAAGGAAACCAATTGGGGGGTAACTGTTCACCACATGGATGAAAACTATGACACAGGAAAAATAATAAAAATAAAAAAATTTAATTTACATGAACCTCCTACATCACCTAAAGAGTTAGGAGCTGTTTCTCATTATTTTTTATTTCAGTTATTTAAAGAAACAATATTAGATATCCATAATGGAAAAATCAAATAAATTAAGGGCACCTCTAAAAACTCATATATTTTTATAGAAGGCAAAAAATGTCGATATTTACCTATGGGAAAACGATATAAGCGACACAGAGATTACGGTTTTTTTGACCAAGATATTCGATTAAGCAAATTAAGTGAATTAGGCGACCCATTAGAACGATTAAATACTGGGATTGATTTTGAGTTTTTTAGAGAATTATTAGAAATAAGGCTCTCCAAAGAGCCAAAAGGTAAAGGCGGTCGTCCGCCTTATGACTATGTTTTAATGTTTAAGATATTAATTTTGCAACGCTATTACAATCTCTCAGATGACCAAGCTGAATATCAGATTAACGATAGAATGAGTTTTATGCGTTTTTTAAATTTAACGATTTCTGATGATATTCCAGATAGTAAAACGATATGGCACTTTAGTGAAAGATTAACCGATTTAACTTTAGTAGAAGAATTATTCGATTTATTTGGAAAAGAATTAGAAAGGCTGGGGTTGGTGGTAAATAAAGGTAAAATTATAGATGCTAGTTTTGTAGAAGCTCCCCGACAAGGTAATAGCAAAGATAAAAACGATCAAATAAAACAAGGTAAAGGCGATGAATTGTGGAATGACTTACCCACAAAAAAGTCTCAAAAAGATATAGATGCACGTTGGACAAAGAAGAACAATCAGAGCTATTACGGTTATAAGAATCATGCAAAAGTAGATTCCAAAAGCAAACTAATAGATACTTATACCGTTACAGATGCTTCTGTCCATGATTCACAAACTATAGACGACTTACTAAGCAAGACAGATCAAGGACAAGAACTATATGCCGATAGTGCCTATGTAGGTCAACAAGAGTTCATAGATAAATATGAGGTTATAGACCAAATTCATGAAAAAGGATACAAAAACAAGCCACTAACCCAGCAACAAAAAGCAACAAATACCGAAAAATCAAGAGTTCGAGTAAGAGTAGAACATGTCTTTGGCTTTATGGAAAACTCCATGGGGAGTATGTATTTCAGAAAAGTAGGAATTAAAAGAGCAGAAACAGTCATAGGCTTGATGAACCTGACTTATAATATGTTTCGTAAAATTCAATTAACAGCAGCAAACAATGAGAACGTGCCTTTAATTGCGAACGCGTAAAACCATAACATGTTGATATGTAGTAGTATGCAAAAATTAAAGATCTAAAACCTTATGACAGTAAATAAAGTTTAATTCAAAAAAATAAAACAAAAATTAGCACTAGGAGGAAATACTAGTTTTTAGAGATGCCTGGTAATAGCTGCCAGAAATGCCAGTTTCTTATCTAGAGAACGCTATTATCAAGGAGTAACTAGTTACCTTGAAGTAATAGAAAATCAGCGAGTAGAGTTTGATGCAAGATTGGCTTATTCAGAAAATTATCAACTCTTTTTAACCTCTTATGTTGGCTTGTATAAAGCGCTTGGTGGGGGATGGATATCTCAAGAGGAGATCGATAAATATGCCCAACAGATCGCAGATGAACTAGAAGTTGATGTATCTACAATTGATAAAGATGCTCTTAATTATAATGGGCAAGCAGTAGACCTAATCCTATCTCCTGAAGAGAAACAAGCTAGAAAAGAAGTTCTGAAAACACTTCGCAAACAAGAAAAAGAAAAAGAGCGACGAAAACTTGAAAGAAAAAATAAACAATAAAGGCTATTAAATTTTAAGTTTACTTGTTGTTCATTTTAGGATCATAACTCATATTTTTGCACTTTATTTAAAATATATAAAATGCTAGAAAATAAGAACACTTCAAATACCAGTATTTCTAAACTGGGAGAGTTTGGTTTAATAGACCATCTTACTAAGAATTTCAAAATAAAACGGGAAAGTACGATTAAAGGTATTGGCGATGATGCAGCTGTTGTTTCGTGTAACCCAAAAGAACATCTGGTAATTACAACTGATCTTTTAATTGAAGGGGTTCATTTTGACCTAAGTTATGTCCCCTTAAAACATTTAGGTTATAAAGCAATTGTTGTAAATCTTTCCGATGTATATGCAATGAATGCTGAAGCTACTCAAATTACTGTTTCTATTGCCGTGTCCAATAGATTTCCAGTAGAGGCATTGGAAGAACTATATGAAGGAATAAAAACTGCTGCAACTTTTTATAATATTGATGTCGTTGGGGGTGATACTACTTCATCTACCACCGGGTTATTAATTAGTATTACAGCTATTGGGACTGTTAAAAAAGGAAAAGCTGTTTACAGAGATACTGCTAAGGAGAATGATCTTTTGGTTGTTACTGGTGATCTGGGAGCTTCCTATTTGGGATTACAAATTTTAGAACGGGAAAAAAAGGTTTTTGAAGTTAACCCCAACTCACAACCAGACCTTGAAGAGTATACGTATTTAATTGAGCGACATTTAAAACCCGAAGCCCGAAAAGACATACCTCCTCTTTTATCGGAATTGAATGTAAACCCAACTTCTATGATCGATATAAGTGATGGTTTATCTTCCGAATTAATACATCTTTGTAAAAGTTCTGACGTAGGCTGTAATCTTTTCGAAGATAAAATACCTCTTGACCAACAAGTGATTGCAACATGTGAAGAATTTAAAGTGGATAGTACTACAATTGCCTTAAGTGGAGGAGAGGATTACGAATTACTGTTTACCGTAAATACAGAAGATTATCCCAAAATAAAGGGAAATCCTAATTTAACGGTTATTGGACATATTACTGATAAAAAAGAAGGAATGCATTTAATTACTCGTGCTAATACTAAAATACCCCTTATCGCCAGAGGCTGGAATTTTTCTAAAGAAGAATCATAACAACTTTGCTATTATTTTTTTTAATATTGAAAGGAGGTCAAATAATTTTCAAATAAACAAATTCATACTCTTAATGGCTAGTAGATCTAGTAGATTGTTGTAGTTTTTTTTTAAAATTTTTGATAAGCACGCATTAATTTTTCTGTTCCTGTGTGTGAGAATTTCTATGTCTCCAGAAACAACATTGGTAACTTCCTGATCACATCTTTTGCATTTATATTCATTTATATGATTGGTAATTTTATTTGAAATAATAAATCGATGACCTAAAGTTGAACATAAAATACCAAACAGTGAGAAAGGAGTAGTTGTAGTTGTCATAAAAAAAGATTCAGTTGGTTGTAGGATTAAAACTACAAAATATTTTAATTAAAATCGATGAAATGTACAAATTTAATATAACTCATAACATCACTGTTAACATCAATTTGCGTTAAATACAAGGAAAACCACATAAAACAACAGGAACAAGCCTAAATAGAATTATTTTTAATTGGGTTTATTAAATAGAAGTTTTGATTAAGAAAGAAATCATTTTTTTATATTTAGCATGAGAAATAACTAATTTGACAAACTCCAAACAAATACTAATTACTGCCTTTGCTTTATTCTCTCTTTTTTTTGGAGCAGGAAATTTAATCTTACCCCCATTTTTAGGATACCAAGCAGGGACTAGTTGGACTTTGGAAAGAAAGTATCTCCCGGATTTGCTGTCATTTATAGTATTGTGGTTTATCTAATCTCTATTGCCTTACCTGCACCTAGAACGGCTTCAGTTACTTACGAAATGGCAATACAACCCTATTTCGAAATACCCTCACTTTGGAGCAGTACAATATATTTTAGCCTAGTCCTATATTTGTTTTAAACAGAAATAAGATCCTTAATATTATTGGGAAATACCTAACACCATTAGTCATAATTATATTAGTATGTATTATTAGCATTGGATTAATTGAGCCTATTGAAATGGTAAGCCCCTCGTTTTTTAAAAACTCTTTTATTGAAGGAATTCTGGAAGGATATCAAACATTTGATGCTATTGGAGGAATTTTAGTTGGTGGAGTAATTGTTATTTCTTTAGCACTACAAACAAATTATTCCTATCATGAAAAAAAATCTATTATTTCAAAAGCAGGTTGGATCGCTGGGTTTGGACTTATGATTATTTATGGCGGACTTATAGCACTAGGAGCTCATTTTAACTCTGTGTTAGTAGCTGAAAATAGGACAGATTTATTGGGGCAACTTAGTATTCAAACTTTAGGAAATATTGGTTCAACTTTTTTAAGCATTTTATTTGCTTTGGCTTGTTTTACAACTGCTGTAGGAATCATTACAGGTACTGTAGATTTTGTAAAAGGAATTACTAATAATTCCAAATTGGGCTATACTCTTACAGCAATTTTTGCATGTTTTGTTGGAATTTTGGTTGGGCAATTTAATGTGGGATACATCATTAATATTGCCATTCCCGCATTAATGTTTATCTATCCAATCACAATAATATTGATTTTACTGAATGTATTACCTGAAAAATACACTTCAAAAATTGTATTTAGAACTGTGGTATTAGTAACATTTATTTTTAGCATTCCAGATTTTTTGCAATTTTTTGTTTCAGAAGATAGCCTTAGTGCCATAAAATCAGTTATTCCATTATCCGAAAATAGTATGGGTTGGGTGTTACCTTTATTTGTAACGTTCATCTGTGTAAATGGGTATTCTAGATTAATTCAGAATAATGCATAACAAAGTACAAGCAAGGTATTCTAAATAAAAAAACTTACAATGTTTTATGGACTAAGAATTCATTAAGTCTTCGATCTCCTCAACTTCAATTGGAATGTTTTGCATAAGATTAAAAGGCGTCCCATTTTCTTGAATTACAACATTGTCTTCTAATCGAATACCAAAGCCTTCATCGGGGATATAAATTCCAGGTTCAACAGTAAAAACCATATTGGCTTTCATCGGTTCCCAGAGCAAGCCATAATCATGAGTATCCAAGCCCATATGGTGAGAGGTGCCATGCATAAAATATTTTTTATAGGCAGGCCATTCTGGATTTTCATTTTGAATATCCGCCTTATCTAATAAGCCTAAGCCTAGTAATTCTGAGCTCATTAATTTCCCAACCTCAACATGATACTCTTTCCATAATGTGCCAGGTACTAATAATTTTGTAGCATCATTCTTCACCCGATTAACAGCATTATAGACCTCTTTCTGTCTATTGGTAAACCTTCCGTTAACAGGTATAGTGCGGGTCATATCACTGCTATAATTAGCGTACTCGGCCCCCACATCAATCAAAATCAATTCCCCATCTTTACACACTTGATTGTTTTCGATATAATGCAATACATTGGCATTTTTCCCACTAGCAACTATAGGCGTATAAGAAAATCCTTTGGATCTGTTTCGTAAAAACTCGTGCATATATTCTGCTTCAATTTCATATTCAGTCACCCCTGGTTGTACAAAATTAAGGACACGACGCATTCCTTTTTCAGTAATATTACAGGCCTCTTGTATAAGATCGATCTCAATAGTGTCTTTAATAGAACGAAGACGTTGTAATATCGGATTACTCTTTGCTACATTATGTGCGGGATATTTTTGGAGCAGCCATTTTGTGAATCGGGCTTCTCTTGTTTCCGTTTCTACAGTGGCTCTATAATGCTCATTGGTATTAATATAAACAGTTTCGCATTGTGTCATTAATTCAAAAAGAACCTTTTCCATTTCCTGAAGCCAATACACTGTTTTTATTCCACTGGTCTCCAACGCTTTTTCTTTGGTTAATTTTTCCCCTTCCCAAACGGCAATATGCGCATTGGTTTCCTTAAGAAATAATAGTTCTCGATTTTTCTCTTCTGGAGCATTTGGGAATAACACCAAAATACTTTCCTCTTGATCAACACCACTTAAATAAAAAATATCTCTATGTTGCTGAAACGGGATGGTACTATCTGCGCTTATGGGATAAATATCATTACTATTAAAAATAGCCAAACTATCTGGCTTCATTTGAGCAATAAAATTCTTGCGGTTTCTTATAAATAAGGATCTATCTATTTGGTGGTATTTCATGTGATGTTATTTTTTGTTTTTCAAAAGTACAAGAAATAAAGATTTTCTTGAAATTTTATCAAGATCTCCTTAAAAAATAATTTATAATTTCACTATTGCTTACTAACAACAATTTCAGTAATTTCATCGCACTAAATAAACCAAACAATGAAAAAATACTTCTTATTCCTTATAGTATTAATATATTTCTCTTCATTTTCACAACAACCAGCAACAAGCTCAACAGCTATTGAAAATGGACTAATACAAAAACAAAAACTTATAGAAAACTCACTGGTAAAAAACCTTCCTTTCAAAAGTATTGGGCCAACAATAATGAGTGGACGAATTACAGCCATTGAGGTCAATCCTACCAATTCAATAGAATTTTATATCAGTTATGCAAGTGGAGGTGTTTGGTATTCAAATAATAATGGAACTTCTTTTACACCCATATTGGATAATAGCCCTACTCAAAATGTGGGAAGTCTTGCCGTAGATTGGAAAACCAAAACCATATGGGTTGGAACAGGAGAAGTAAATTCCTCACGTTCTTCCTATGCGGGAATCGGAATCTTAAAGTCTACAGATGAAGGGAAAACATGGCATAATATGGGTCTAGGTGATTCACATCATATAAGCAGTATTTTAATCAATCCTAAAAATTCAAAAGAACTTGTCGTTGGAGTCGTTGGTCATTTATATTCTTCCAATAAAGAAAGAGGTGTTTATAAGACGACTGATGGGGGTTTAAACTGGACTAATACACTTTTTGTAAATGATCAATCTGGGATCATAGAAATTTCAGTAGATCCAAACAATTATAATTTGATGTATGCTTCCTCATGGGATAAAGATCGAAAAGCCTGGAATTTTAGAGGAAGTGGAGAAGGCTCTGCGATCTATAAAAGTACCGATGCTGGAACTAGCTGGTCAAAAGTTTCAGGGGAAGGAAGTGGTTTTCCTACTGGAGAGGGTGTGGGGAGAATAGGGCTAGCGATTTATGATGAAAATACAGTATATGCTATTCATGATAATCAATCTAGAAGAGATAAGGATTCAGATGCTAAGAAAAAGGATGGACTTACAAAAGAGGATTTTAAAAGCATGACTACTGCACAACTTTTGGAGTTGGACGAAAAGAAGTTAAATAAATTCCTGAGATCAAATAGATTTCCAAAAAAGTACGATGCAAAATCTGTAAAAGAAAGTGTAAAAGATGGGATGGTGAAACCTATGGATCTTGCTAAATATCTGGAAGATGCGAACACCTTATTGTTTGACACTCCTGTAATTGGAGCTGAAGTGTATAAAAGCACCAATGGGGGGAAAACTTGGAAGAAAACCCATGATGGATTTTTAGACGATATTTATTATTCCTATGGGTATTATTTTGGGAAAGTTCACGTGGCTCCCAATAATAAAGATGCCATTTACATTTATGGGGTCCCCATTTTAAAATCTAAAGATGGCGGAAAGACCTTTGAGTCAATGAGTGCTGAAAATGTTCATGTAGATCATCATGCCTTATGGATTAACCCCAATCTTCCTGGTCACTTAATAAATGGAAATGACGGGGGCTTGAATATAAGTTATGATGATGGGGCAACCTGGATTAAAAATAATTCCCCAGCTGTTGGACAATTTTATACAGTAAATATAGATCATGAAGAACCCTATAATGTATATGGAGGCTTACAAGATAATGGCGTTTGGGTAGGTCCCCATGATTATGAAGAAAGTAAACGATGGCATCAAGCAGGAAAATATCCATACGATTTTATTATGGGAGGAGATGGAATGCAGGTGCAAATTGATAACCGAAATAGCGATATAGTTTACACCGGATTTCAATTTGGGATTTACTATAGACTTAATCGTGAAACCTCAGATAATACCTATATACAACCCAAACATGAATTAGGAGATAGCCCCTATCGATTTAACTGGCAAACCCCAATTTTATTGAGTTCTCATAATCAAGATATTCTTTATTTAGGAGGGAATAAGTTGATGCGTAGTATGAATCAAGGAAATGATTGGGATGCAATTTCTGGCGATCTAACACAGGGAGGAAAAAAAGGAAATGTTGCATATGGCACACTAACTTCAATTAGTGAATCTTCCTTTCAATTTGGGTTATTATATGTGGGTAGCGATGATGGTTTGGTTCATGTTGCAAAAAATGGTGGCGGAACCTGGACTGCTATTTCTGGAATATTTCCAAAGGATTTATGGGTAAGTAGAGTTATTGCATCAACTCATAAAAAGGAACGAGTTTATGTAACCTTAAATGGGTATCGTTGGGACGACTTTAATCCCTATGTATATCAAAGTGATGATTACGGGGTAACATGGAAGGATATAAGCAGCAACCTTCCTACGTCCTCTGTGAATGTAATAAAAGAAGACCCCAAAAATGAAAATGTATTGTATCTAGGAACTGATAATAGCGTGTATGTTTCATTAAATAGAGGCGAAAGCTGGGAAGCATTTTCAGAGGGTTTACCCAATGTAGCCATTCATGATTTAGTAGTTCAACCTGAAGCAAATGATCTGGTATTAGGAACCCATGGAAGATCGCTTTATGTTGCTGATATTTCTCTTATACAAAACATTAAAGAGAATGAATTAGTAATCGATGAAATTGAATCCAGTTATTATTCACCCAGATGGGGAAGTTCCTTTAGTAAATGGCGAGAAGTTTATAAACCCTCAATCTCAGTTCAGTTTTATAATCCGAAAGATGAAAAAGTAACACTAACAATTCAGACTGTTGATGATGAAATCCTTCAGGAATATAATATCGATGCTGTTAAAGGTGTGAATGTTTTTGAATATGATGTGACACTTTCAGGAAAAGGAATAAAAATCCTTAAAAAAGCAGAAATAGATATTACAGAAGCAGAGAATGGAAAATATTATTTACCCAAGGGAGATTATTCCATTTTTATAAATTCTAAAAGCAAACAATTTAAAATAAAATAACTATTTAAAACAAACTATAAAGTTTGGCAATCATTCTTTTGAGCCGTAATTTTGTGGCACTTTTTAAAATTTATATACCCTATGGGAATGTTGAAATCCTCAATTGCCAAGAAAGTAGCTATGGCACTTTCGGCTTTATTTCTAATCATTTTTTTACTAATCCACGTAACTGTAAACTTGATGTCTGTTTTTAGTGAGGAAGCATTTAATGCAGCGTCTCATTTTATGGGGACTAACCCATTAATTCAGTTTGGAATGCAACCCATTCTTATTTTTGGTGTGGTATTTCATTTTGTGTTAGGTTTTGTTTTGGAAATAAAGAATAGAAAAGCTGTAGGGGTTCCTTATGCTAAAAATAATGGAGCGGCAAATTCAACATGGATGAGTAGAAATATGATATTTAGTGGTATAGTAATATTGGCTTTTATTGTTTTGCACTTCATCGATTTTTGGATTCCAGGGATGGACCACAAATACATACAAGTCTTACCCGAGGACCCCACTAGATATTTTGGAGAATTACAGCATAAGTTTCTAAGCCCAATTAGAGTAAGTGCTTATGTGATAGCTTTTGTAATGTTGGCATTACACTTATTACACGGATTTCAATCCGCATTCCAATCAATGGGAATGAATAATAAATACACAAAATTCGTGAAAAATTTTGGAAAATTATATGCTATTCTTATTCCATTGCTATTTATTATAATAGCACTTTTTCATCATTTTAATCACACATCATAATTTCCAAACCTATGGCAATTTTAGATTCAAAAGTACCAGCAGGCCCCATTAAAGATAAATGGACTAATTATAAAAATAAAATAGATCTTGTAAACCCAGCTAACAAGCGCAATATAGATATTATTGTTATTGGTACTGGTTTAGCTGGTGGTTCTGCTGCAGCAACATTAGCCGAGCAGGGGTATAATGTAAAAGCATATTGTTATCAGGATTCTCCACGTCGTGCACACTCTATAGCTGCACAAGGAGGGATCAATGCTTCCAAAAATTATATGGGTGATGGGGATTCAGAATACCGACTTTTTTACGATACAGTAAAGGGGGGTGATTATCGTTCACGGGAAGCAAAGTTTATCGCTTGGCTGAAGTTTCAGGAAATATTATTGATCAATGTGTTGCACAAGGTGTCCCCTTTGCTCGTGATTATGGAGGACTTTTAGACAATCGTTCTTTTGGGGGAGTATTGGTCTCCCGTACTTTTTACGCAAAGGGACAAACAGGACAACAATTATTATTGGGAGCTTATTCCGCTTTGAACAGACAAATTGCTCGTGGAAAAATAGAAATGTTTAACCGTCACGAAATGTTAGATGTGGTAATTGTTGACGGAAAAGCCAGAGGGATTATAGCTCGGAATCTAATTACGGGTGAGCTCGAACGTCATTCTGCTCATGCAGTAGTAATTGCGACTGGTGGCTATGGAAATGTATATTTTCTTTCTACTAACGCTATGGGATCTAATGCAACAGCAGCCTGGAAAATTCATAAAAAAGGAGCTTTTTTTGCGAACCCATGTTTTACACAAATTCATCCAACTTGTATTCCGCGATCTGGAGATTATCAGTCTAAATTGACTTTAATGTCTGAATCCCTTCGGAATGATGGACGCATTTGGGTTCCGGCAAAGATAGAAGATGCGAAAGCAATTCAACAAGGAAAATTAAAATCTACAGACTTAGCTGAAGGGAAAAGAGATTATTATTTAGAACGGCGATATCCTGCTTTTGGGAATCTAGTACCTCGAGATGTTGCATCTCGGGCAGCAAAAGAAAGATGTGATGCTGGCTTTGGAGTGAATGCTACCGGAGAGGCGGTATTTCTGGATTTTGCCTCCGCTATCGAGCGTTATGGAAAAGAACAGGCAAAAATTCACGGTATACAAAATGCATCTATTGAAAAAATTATTGAATTAGGAGAAAAAGTGATTGAAGAAAAATATGGAAATCTTTTTCAGATGTATGAAAAAATTGTTGCTGAAAATCCTTATAAAACACCGATGATGATTTATCCTGCTACCCACTATACGATGGGGGGTATTTGGGTTGATTATAATTTAATGACTACAGTATCAGGGTTGTATTGTATAGGGGAAGCAAACTTTAGTGATCATGGTGCAAACCGATTAGGAGCATCAGCATTAATGCAGGGATTGGCAGATGGTTATTTTGTTCTTCCTTATACCATTGGCGATTATTTAGCAGGAGAGATTCGAACTGGAAAAATACCAACAGATTCACCAGAGTTTGATGAGGTAGAAAAAACAGTTAAAGAAAGAATAGATTTCTTTATAAACAATAATGGAAGTAAATCGGTAGACTATTTTCATAAAAAACTTGGTCAAGTAATGTGGAATAAAGTTGGAATGGCCCGAAATGAAAAAGATCTTAAGACTGCCATGGTTGAGATTAAAGCAATTCGCGAAGAATTTTGGAAGGAAGTGAAAGTGCCTGGAGATTCAAACGAAATGAACCTTGAGTTGGAAAAAGCTGGAAGAGTGGCAGATTTTATAGAGTTGGGAGAATTGTTTGCAAAAGATGCTTTAGATAGAAATGAATCTTGTGGATGTCATTATAGAGAAGATAGTGTGGTGCAAGATGGAGAACAAAAAGGTGAGGCATTACGTAACGATCAGGAATATGCCTATGTTTCTGCCTGGGAATATAATGGAGAACCTGCCGATGCAATTTTGTATAAGGAAGCATTGGATTTTAAAGATATTGAGTTGAAGCAAAGGAGTTATAAATAACTAATAACCTAACTAACATAATAACCAAACAAATGAATTTAACTTTAAAGATCTGGAGACAAAAAGGGCCACAAGTCAAAGGCAAAATGGTTGATTATAAAGTAACCGATATTTCAGAACATATGTCTTTTTTAGAAATGATGGATGTTTTAAATGAAGATTTGGTTAATTTGGATGAAGAACCTGTTGCGTTCGATCATGATTGTAGAGAAGGAATTTGTGGGATGTGTTCTTTATACATAAATGGGGAAGCTCATGGTCCCGACCGAGGAATCACTACCTGTCAATTACATATGCGGAGCTTTAAAGATGGTGATACAATTTATATAGAACCTTTTAGAGCGAAGGCCTTTCCAGTGATAAAAGATTTGGTTGTTGACCGTATGTCCTTTGAACGAATTCAGCATGCAGGCGGATTTATTTCTGTGAATACCTCAGGGAATACTCAAGATGCAAATGCCCTGCCAATTTCAAAGCATGCTGCCGACGAATCGATGGATGCTGCTACCTGTATCGGATGTGGGGCTTGTGTGGCTACCTGTAAAAACGCTTCTGCAATGTTATTTGTAGGGGCAAAAGTTTCGCAATATGCTTTATTGCCTCAGGGACAAGTGGAAGCTGCAGATCGGGTATTAAATATGGTTGCACAAATGGACTTGGAAGGATTTGGAAATTGTACCAATACTGGGGCTTGTGAAATTGAATGTCCGAAAGGGATCAGTCTAACAAACATTGCCAGAATGAATCGGGAGTTTTTAAAGGCTACTTTGAAGGGTTAGGTTTTATATTGCCTTCAAATGAGATTTATCCTGAGGCTCTTTTAAAGAAATGTTTTTTGAGATACAATTCATGAATTTTGTGACATCATAAGGCTTTACAATAATATCATTCATTCCCGACAAATAGATATTATTCTTCATCTCTTCAATTTCAACTGCGGTTAATGCAATAATAGGTATTGATTTATTAAATCCTCGAATTTCCTTTGACGCATCAATTCCATTTTTTACTGGCATGTTAATGTCCATTAAAACTAGGTCGTAATTATTTTCCCGAACTTTTATAACCGCTTCGTTTCCATTTTTCAGCTATGGTACAATTAATCTTGTTTTTCTCAAGGATTTTTTAAGAAAAGCTTTTTCAAGAACATCAAAAGATAGGGTAAAGGAAAAAGTGGACCCCTTTCCTAAATCACTTTTTAATTTGATTTTAGTATTAAATAAGCCCAATATTTTCTTAACAATAGGTAAGCCAAGACCAGATCCTTGATAGTAAATTTAATGGCTGCTTTTTGGTTACTAACGGCTACAGTTTTAACTTTAATAAATATTTCTCCATTTTCGGTAAACTTACAAGCATTGCTAATAAGGTTCATTAATACTTGTGATAAATGTGTTGAGTTTCCACTGATTAATTCGGGGATTTTTTCTGAAACCTCAATGTGGATCTTATTGTCATTTTGAATAAGCAAATATTCAAAGGACGATGTAATGGTCTCAATTAATTCTCTTACTTTGAAAGAGGTTTGATCATCTTCCATATTATTAGAATCAATTTTATTGATTTGAAGCACATCATTGATCAGTGCCAAGAGGTAATCTGCCGAGAACTTTAATAATTTTAAGTCTTTTTTATGCTTTCTAAGCGATTCATCTTCCAATAATATTGAGCTCAATCCAATTACACCATATAAGGGTGTACGAAGTTCATGACTTACAGTTGAGAAGAATTTTACCTTTGCTTCAGATAATTTTTCCGATTGTTCTTTCGCCAATAAAGCCTCTATATTCTTTTTCCTAAGTTCTTTAACAAGCTTAATTCTTTTTATAGAATTTGAATATAAAGCAATAAGTAAAACTAAAAAACATGCAGAAACAATTATTAAAATAAAATTTATTCTACTTTTACTCTTTACAATCTCTTCCTGAAGCAACATGTTCAAATTTGCTGCTTTGATGTCTTTTCTGTATTCTTCTAATTTGTATTTCTGGCTTAACGAATATCTTTCAGAAGAGGTGAAGATTCCTGAATTCTCATCACTGTATTCATCGTAAATTTTAAATACTTCATAAGCTTCTTCATATCTTTTTTGTTCGTATAAACTTTCACTATATAGATAATATGCATTCTCTAACTCCATAGATAATTTTTCTTTTTTTGCCTCTTCTATTGCTTTTAAAATATTTATATAGGCTTTATTATAATCTTCTATATCTAAAGTGGTAAGCACCAAATTATAATGGGCTTTCGCAAAGCCAACTGAATCTTTTATTTTTTTGAACAAATTAATGAATCTATCAAAATATAAAAAAGCCTTGGTATATTCTTCATAGGTGGAATAAACATTTGCCAAGTCCATGTAAGTTACGGCTGTAGCAGTATCATTCTTAGAAAGCTTTGCATAATTTTCAGATTTTTTAAAACTATCCATTGCTAAAATCGTATCATTTAAAAAAAGATAGTCATAAGCAAGATATCGATATCCCTGATGGATAAAATAAGGGTTATCTTTTTTAAAAGCGATATTTAAAATCTTCATATTTAATTCGAGAGACTTCGTATATTCACCAGTATTATAGAAGTTATTTGAAGAATCTAATAATTTTTGAAATGCCTTTTGTTCATTAACTTTTTCTGCAAGAATAGACTTAGTATCCCTACCCTTTTCCTGAGAAAAAAGAGAGGATATAACCAAACAAAAAAGTATTAAAAAAATAGAAACATGAAGATAAATTTTGTTTGTGAATAGACTAACATTAATTTTATAGAATGATTTCAAAACTTCCAAATGCAGGCACTTCCATTTTTGCCGTAATGAGTAAAATGGCTATAGATAACAATGCATTGAACCTATCTCAAGGATATCCAAATTTTAAAAGTGATCCGAAATTAATTCATCTGGTAAGCCAAGCTATGACTGATGGTTATAACCAATATGCCCCCATGCCAGGGACTATAGAATTACGTGAAATGATCTCGAAAAAGACCAAATCCCTGCACAACAAATCCTATGCAGTTGATTCAGAAATTACGGTAACTGCTGGCGCCACTCAGGCTATATTTACCGTAATAGCTGCAATCATAAAAAAAGATGATGAAGCTATTATTTTTACCCCAGCTTACGATTGTTACGATCCAGCAATTGAATTATTTGGTGGAAAAACGGTACCAATTCAATTAAACCTACCCGATTATAGTATAGATTGGGATAAAGTAGCAAAAAAAATCACCAACAAAACAAAACTAGTAATTATAAACTCACCACATAATCCAAGCGGAATGATATTTTCTGAAAGGGATATGCTACAATTGCAAAGTTTGGTTGAAAAAAATGATTTATATGTAATAAGTGATGAAGTCTATGAACATATTATTTTTGATGACCATAGTCATTTTAGTGCTGCTAGATATCCAAGTCTGGCAACACGAACTTTTATTATTGCTTCCTTTGGAAAAACATTCCATAATACCGGCTGGAAAATGGGTTATTGCTTAGCACCAGCGACACTTATGACAGAATTTAAAAAAGTACACCAATACAATGTGTTTAGTGTAAATAGTCCTATACAAAAAGCCCTATCTGAATATTTAAAAACCCCAAATAATTATTTAAGCCTCTCAGCTTTTTACCAACAAAAAAGAGATTTTTTCCTTAATCAAATAAAAAATTCAAGGTTTACTTTTCTCCCATCCAGGGGGACCTATTTTCAGATGTTGGATTTCTCTGAAATCTCTAATGAATCCGATATTATTTTTTCAGAACGTTTAACAAAAGACTATAAACTTGCCACCATTCCCACTTCAGTTTTTAATGCTGATAAAGAAGATTTTAAACAGATTAGGGTTTGTTTTGCTAAAACCGAAGATACCCTAAGACAAGCAGCAACTATATTAAATTCAATTTGAAATGAAAAAAGAACTCCAAGTAACCATCATTCAAGCCCAGCTTTATTGGGAAAATAAAGAATCAAACAGAGTACAATTTTCAAAAAAAATAAAAGAGCTAAACAATAAAACAAACCTGATTATCCTCCCGGAAATGTTCACAACAGGTTTTACAATGAATGCTAAAAAACTTGCTGAACCAGAACAGGGCGAAACTCTAAATTGGATGCAAAATGAAGCCATACATAACAATTGTGCTATTACAGGTAGTATTATAATTTCAGAAAACGGAAACTACTTCAATCGCTTATTCTTTGTTTTTCCAGATGGATCCTATAAAGTCTATAATAAGCGCCATACCTTTACTCTTGCCGGAGAGCATCATACCTATACTTCTGGTAAAGTACAAATGCTTGTAAACTATTTAGGATGGAAAATTTACCCCTTGATCTGTTACGATTTACGTTTCCCAGTTTGGGCTAGAAATAGTCAGGATTATGACGTTTTGATTTATGTTGCAAACTGGCCCGAAAAAAGAATAGCAGCCTGGGATGCTTTATTAAAAGCACGAGCTATAGAAAACATGTGTTATTGTATTGGCGTGAACAGAATGGGGACCGATGATAATGGACATCATTATAATGGACATTCTGCGGTTTATGATTTGCTTGGGGAACAAATTTCAAACCCTTCAAATGAAATTGAATTTATGGAGACCCTCACTCTTCAGAAATCCCATATCGAAAAATACAGAAACCGACTTCAGTTTTTAAAGGATAAAGATACTTTTGACCTACAATATTAGCGTTTTCTTAATCGCCCAAAATAAAGGATTCATTTAAACTCCAATTTGCACGCACCTCTAATACGGAAGGATAATAAAGTACTTTTTCAGGCTGTAGCCCTTGAAGATAATTTCCAGTATCCCATTTTCTATTTTCATTTTCATCAAAAATGAGTCGAATATAATAATCCCCTTTTTTAATAAAATCGAAAAAAACTGGGACATTGGACATCAGGTATTCTTCAGATACAATTTTATTTTTTTTATCGGTCAATTGTACTATAATTGGAAAATCTTTTGTGTTTTTTAAGCTTAGTGTGATTGTACCATAATCTGAAAGTTCTTTTGTCCTTACACGATAATTAATAGTATCGTTTGTATGTTCAAAGAAATCGGTAAAGGTGCCAGATAACATCTGGATGGTGTAGGACTGGGTAACAGTTTTATCAAAATTAATGCTTGCAATATTAAATTCAGGATCAATAAACCCTTGAACAGGAATGATCATTGAATCCTTATCCATCACGGTGATCCTTTCAGTATCTATAGAAATTAAAGGGATATTCGCAATCACTTTTAGAGTATCGTTTAATGTAAAATCCCCAACTTTTAGCGGAGTAATTTTTAAGGTATCTTGAAAAAGGTCGCGCATCCTTGTAGCTAGGGTATCAAGATAAATATTGTTTGAAGCTAAAAATAAAAGTGAATCTTTTTCAAAAGGGGGTTTAAACCAATAGTGGATGGTATCTGATTTATAATCGCGATAGGAAGTATATTCAAAATCCTTAGGGACTTTCGAAAATAAGTCAATTTTTAACTTTTCTGTTTCTCCCTGAAATCCAAAAATAATATGGTTTTTGGATTCGTGCTTGGGTTTAAAAATTGTGTATTTGGGTATTTCTTTGAAAATAGTAAGGGTATATGAATTATCTGTTGGGATTGTAATAAATTCTTTTATAAATCCAATCTTTTCAGATCTTGCCTGAAAAATATAATCGTTGCTCTTTTCTTTTAATGCAATAAGGAGGTATTTCCCTGCTTTCAAATTTGTTAATTCAAAAGTTGGGAGCGTATCATTTGTTACAGTGATATACGTTGGTTTTTCAAGAAAGATAATAGAATCGTGAAATGCTTCATTTACTTCATAAAGCATCACTTTAGTAGCACCCTCAGGTTTTAATAACAAGGCATCATCTATAGTACCATTCAATGTTAGACTGTCGATATAGTTTCCAGTAGAAAAAACATATTTAAAATATTTAAATTTATTTTCTTCATTATTATCAACAATACTATTGCCAAAATTAATCGAATAGGTTGTGTTTTCTTTTAGCGTATCTTCAAGATTTATCTTTATAAATTTTGAAGTACTTAAGGGGCTAATACTAGGTTGAAATTTAAGGGGGGGAGAAATAATCAGCTCTTTGTTGAGGTCTTTTAATTTAATATATTCATCAAAATAGATTCTTATTTCATTTTCATCAAAATTAGTGCTGAAGTTTTCAGGTGAATATTTTACAATCACAGGGGGGATTGTATCTTTTGGGCCTCCCGAAGGTCGGCCTCTCTTTGCGCAATCAACAAATGAAAGCAGAAATAAAAATACAATAGGAATAAACAATAAGCGGTGCTTCATAATCACAAAAATATTAAAATTTTTTATGCAATCGCAATTGTAGCAAGACTAAGTTTTGCTTGAGTGTTTTTTAGCAATTGTAAAGCACAATTTTCTAATGTGGCACCAGTTGTTACAATATCATCAACCAATAAAACATGTTTTTTGTGAACAAGTTTGGGGTTTTGAATAGAGAATATTTCTTCCGATTGAAAACGGGTAAAACGTTTTTTAAAGACCTGCGATTTTGTTTTTGAAATTTTTATTAAAATATCATCTCGATATTTAATTCCAAGCGCATCCGCAATTGCTGTTCCAAATCCTGCCACCTGATTGAAACCTCTCTTTTTTAGTTTTTGTTTGTGTAAAGGGCATCTCTAAAAACTAGTATTTCCTCCTAGTGCTAATTTTTGTTTTATTTTTTTGAATTAAACTTTATTTACTGTCATAAGGTTTTAGATCTTTAATTTTTGCATACTACTACATATCAACATGTTATGGTTTTACGCGTTCGCAATTGAAGGCACGTTCTCATTGTTTGCTGCTGTTAATTGAATTTTACGAAACATATTATAAGTCAGGTTCATCAAGCCTATGACTGTTTCTGCTCTTTTAATTCCTACTTTTCTGAAATACATACTCCCCATGGAGTTTTCCATAAAGCCAAAGACATGTTCTACTCTTACTCGAACTCTTGATTTTTCGGTATTTGTTGCTTTTTGTTGCTGGGTTAGTGGCTTGTTTTTGTATCCTTTTTCATGAATTTGGTCTATAACCTCATATTTATCTATGAACTCTTGTTGACCTACATAGGCACTATCGGCATATAGTTCTTGTCCTTGATCTGTCTTGCTTAGTAAGTCGTCTATAGTTTGTGAATCATGGACAGAAGCATCTGTAACGGTATAAGTATCTATTAGTTTGCTTTTGGAATCTACTTTTGCATGATTCTTATAACCGTAATAGCTCTGATTGTTCTTCTTTGTCCAACGTGCATCTATATCTTTTTGAGACTTTTTTGTGGGTAAGTCATTCCACAATTCATCGCCTTTACCTTGTTTTATTTGATCGTTTTTATCTTTGCTATTACCTTGTCGGGGAGCTTCTACAAAACTAGCATCTATAATTTTACCTTTATTTACCACCAACCCCAGCCTTTCTAATTCTTTTCCAAATAAATCGAATAATTCTTCTACTAAAGTTAAATCGGTTAATCTTTCACTAAAGTGCCATATCGTTTTACTATCTGGAATATCATCAGAAATCGTTAAATTTAAAAAACGCATAAAACTCATTCTATCGTTAATCTGATATTCAGCTTGGTCATCTGAGAGATTGTAATAGCCTTGCAAAATTAATATCTTAAACATTAAAACATAGTCATAAGGCGGACGACCGCCTTTACCTTTTGGCTCTTTGGAGAGCCTTATTTCTAATAATTCTCTAAAAAACTCAAAATCAATCCCAGTATTTAATCGTTCTAATGGGTCGCCTAATTCACTTAATTTGCTTAATCGAATATCTTGGTCAAAAAAACCGTAATCTCTGTGTCGCTTATATCGTTTTTCCATAGGTAAATATCGACATTTTTTGCCTTCTATAAAAATATATGAGTTTTTAGAGGTGCCCTACCATTAATTCATTTGCTAGTAATTCTTCATTTAATGTAGAAAGATCAACTAAAGAATTGTTTACTTCAAACAAGGCATTGAGGACAGTACTCTCATAAAATAATAATGCTTCTCTTGCCCTTTCTCTCTCAATATCTACTCTTTTCTTATTTTTTCCCCACTCAAACAAAGGACTTACTAAATTTCCTTCAACGCTCCAACCCAGTCCATTAGATACAAGATTTGATAAGTCATTTGACCCCAATCCTACTAATCCTGTTAAACTTATGGAAGGAAATCGCATCGCTTGTGCAACTCCAATTCTAACATTTTGAGTTCTATAATATTCTTGAGATTCTAATATATCTGGACGTCTTTGTAATAATTCTGAAGGAATGCCAATTGGAATTGATTCTGGTAACGAATAATCACTTAATGATTTTAAAGTAGGTATAGAGTCTGGATTTTTTCCTAGTAGAATACTTAAATTATGTTCCGTAAATGCAATGGCTCTTTTAAATTGGGGAATGGAAACTTGAGTGATTGCTTTTTGAATTTGTGCCTGGTTTACATCGATTACATGTGTGTATCCCTCGTTGAATCTAGCTTGAATTATTTGAAGGGTACTATCTCTTAACGCTAAAGTGCTTTCTGAGATCTCTAATCTTGCTTTAAAATCTATCAACTGGAAATAATTAGTTGCAACTTCACTTATCAATGCAATTTCTATTGCTCTTTTTCCATATAAAGATGCCATTAATTCAGCTTGTGCTGCTTCAGTTCCTCGTCTAAATTTTCCCCAAAAATCTAACTCCCAGTTTGCAAATGCCGAAGTTGAAAATCCAGAAGTAGTATTTTGTAAATGAACACTTCCTAAGGCAAAATCCCCTCTGGAAGCATTAGCATTCACACCTACTTTTGGCCCCATATCGGCTTTATTAAAACTTACAAATGATCTTGCTTGTTCTACTCTACTAGCTGCTATTAGGGCATTTTTATTTTCGTTTAATGCGATAATAATTAAACTATCTAAAACAGGATCATTAAAAATCTCCCACCATTTTAAATTAATAATACTGTCGGTATCAATTTCAGTATACCGATATGTTTCTAATGTTTTCTCTTCGGGTTGAAGGTAGTTGGGACCAACTTTGCATGATTGTACTAATACAATGCTGATCAACAATAAAAAACAGATATATAATTTCATCTTCATCATTAGATATTTGATGATTCTAATTGATTTAAATTCTCTTGATCTCTTTTCTTTTCGTAGCCTGAAATTTTCCCGATGAAAACAAATAGCATCGGATACATAAATACCCCTAAAAATGTAGCTAAAGTCATCCCTCCTAATAAAGCCATCCCCATAACTTGTCTAGCTTCAGCACCAGGTCCAGATGCAACAACTAAGGGGAATACTCCAAGAATAAATGAGAAGGCCGTCATTAATATAGGTCGGAACCGCGATTTAGCAGCAGCCATGGCTGCTTCAAATAAGCTCAGGTCTTTTTTAAATTCGTCATTTGCAAATTCCACAATTAAAATAGCATTTTTTGCTGCCATTCCTATTAGCATTACAAATGAAACCTGAGCAAAAATATTATTCTCAAAAGTTGGGCTTATCAGCCTTGCTACCCAAAGAGCAAATAATGCTCCAAAAATTGCAAAGGGAGTTCCTAATAATATGCTTAATGGAAGGGACCAACTTTCATATTGGGCAGCTAAAATAAGAAATACAAAAAGCAGTGAAAATGAAAGTATTACACCTAAAGAACCCGATGCTTTTTCTTCCTGAAATGACATGGCATTCCATGTATAGCTCATATCCTGTGGCAATACCTCTGAAGCAACTTCTTTTAAAGCTGTTCGGGCTTGATCGGATGTATACCCTTCTCCTGGAATACCAGTAACCTCAACAGATCTAAATAGATTAAATCGGGTAGTATAATCTGGTCCTGCAATGGGTCTTATCCTTGCTACTGTAGTTAATGGAACCATATTTCCTTCCATATTCCTTATAAAGAAATTACTAATTTTAGATTCATCAACCCTGTATTCAGGTTCAGCTTGAATATAGGTTTTATACAATCTCCCAAATCGTGTAAAATCGTTTACATAAGATCCTCCCATAAAAGCTCCTACTGTGGTGTATAGATCATTCAAATTGATTCCTAATTTTAATGCCTTTTCTCTATCGATATCCATATATCGCTGCGGAACATTGGCTTGAAATGTTGTAAATGCCTTCCCAATTTCTGGTCGTTGATTCGCAGCTTGAATAAATCTCAAGGTATTATTTGCAAGATAAGTTGGATCATTACCTCCTTTATCCTGCAACATGATACTGAATCCAGATCCATTTCCTAAACCAGAGATTGCTGGTGGACCAAATGCAAATACAACTGCGCCTTTTATCGAAACTGCTAATATTCTATTTACTTGTGATACAATTTCTTCTGCTGTAAGATCTCTTTCACCCCAGTCCTTTAACGAAGCAAATAAAAATGCGGTATTTGAAGTCATCGCTCCTGAAAGCATAGAATATCCTGCTACAGTAGTAACATATTCTACCTCATCTAATTCCATTAATATTTCCTCTACATCCTTAGCAATTACGTTAGATCGTTGTAAAGAAGCTGCATCAGGTAATTGAACATTAACAAAGAAATAACCCATATCCTCTTCTGGAATAAAACCCCCAGGCACTAGGTTTCCAAATATTCCAACTCCAACTGTCATAATTAAGATAAAAATAAAACTACGCTTTAATTTTCTACTTACAACACTTGTAAAGCTCATATAGGATTCTGTGGTCTTTTCCATTCCATTATTGAATTTTTTGAAAAACCATCCTAAGGGACCTTTATAGGGTTTCGGTTCTTTTAGTAACTCATGTTACGCAAAAATATGATAAAAAAAGGTAGTTTTAACATTTGAAATGTTGATACTATAAAAAGACATTATTGATGGATAATTTTTCAGATTTATACAGTGATTACTTGATAAGTTCAAGTTCCTATACCACAGCTACAGGTATGGCTTCGTTATTATCTATCAAGCATGATAAAATCACAAGGGAATTGTCTAAGGGGAATTATGACAGCAAGTTTTTATGGAAACAAGCTAAAGTTTATGTTCAAGAAATGACCCAATCTAAAGATACGATTGTTTTAAGTTTTGATGATTCAATACAAGAGAAACAGTACACCGATCAGAGTGAACTTAATTGTTGGCATTATGACCATGTTTTTGGCAGGTCAGTAAAAGGCGTTAATTTTTTAACAGCATTAGTAGAAGTTGGAGGTATGCGTTTACCCTGTGCTGTTGAGTTTATAAAAAAAGATAGATGGGTAGTCGATTCAAAAACAGGCAAAGAAAAGCGTAAAAGTAGTACCACAAAAAATGAATTGTTCAGAAAGATGCTACGAGAATGTTACGGGAAATTTTTGTTTGATTATGTTTTAGCAGATAGTTGGTTCAGTTCAACAAAGAATATGGATTGTTGCAAAAAAGAGTTAAAGACAGATTTTATTATGGCTTTAAAGAGCAATCGCAAAGTAGCTTTATCGTTAGAAGATAAAGAAAATAAGAAATACATAAGTATTGAAACATTACAGCCAGGACAGCAGACCGTGGAAGTTTGGTTAGAGAAACTAGATTTTCCGCTGTTGCTTACAAAGCAAGTTTTCAAAAACGAAAATGGTACAGTCGGCGAGTTGTACTTGGCTTGTAGTGATTTAAAGGTATCGTATGAGCAAATAACTACAATCTACAAAAAACGGTGGGGCGTAGAGGAATTTCACAAATCCATAAAAAGTAACACAGGTTTTGCTAAATCGCCAACAAAAACTGTCAAAACCCAAACCAATCATTATGTCTTGTCAATTGTGGCTTACATAAAATTGGAATTTTTAAAACAAAGAACTAGTAAAAATCATTTTGCAATGAAAGCTCAAATTTATTTAGCAGCTCAGCAAGCTGCTTACACAGAGCTTCAAAAGTTATCAACACCTAAAGTTGCATAGAGTTAATTTTGAAGTGTTTTTTTGCGTAAGGTGAGTTAGTAATAAAGAACATAAGGCAGGACTTAATGTCAGGGCATTAACAGATGATACCAATACCGAAACAACTATGGTAATAGCGAATTGTTGATAGAGCAAACCTGTTATTCCAGCCATCCCAGCTACTGGTATGAACACGGCAACTAACACTAATGTAGTTGCGATAATTGGAGTCGTTACTTTTTGCATTGCATCTAAAGTAGCAGCCTTAGCTGTCATTCCTTTAGATATATTAACCTGTACGGCCTCCACAACCACAATGGCATCATCAACAACTATTCCTATAGCAAGTACTAATCCTAAAAGAGATAATACATTTATGGTAAAACCAAGTGCGGGAAAGAACATAAAGGCACCTATTAATGATACCGGAATCGCCATTGTTGGAATTAATGTTGCACGCCAATCCTGTATAAAAATAAGCACTACTATTATTACCAAAATTAAAGCAATAAACAAAGTCACAATAATATCGTTAATCCCAGCGGTAATTGGAGCTGTTGAATCCAAAGAAACATCATATTTAATACTTTCTGGAAAGCTTTTTGCCAAAACATCCATTTCGGTTAAAACCTGATCAGCAAGTTCAACTGCATTGGATCCAGGAGTCTGGTATAGTGCAACAATGGCAGCTGTTTCTCCATTAAGCCTTGGAATCATGCTATAGGTTTCAACACCTAAATTAATCGATGCAACTTCTCCTAATTTAATTTGAGATCCATCTGCTTGAGTTCTAACCACTATATCTCCAAAAGCTTCTGGTGAATTAAAACGCTCAGGTAATCTGACTGTATAGGTAAATTCAGTACCTGCTGGAGCTGGTTCTGCTCCAAATTTACCCCCTGGGACTATTACATTCTGATCATTAATGGCCTTTATTATTTCAGGTACTGTAAGTCCTAATTGAGATAAACGATCAGGTTTAATCCAAATCCTCATAGAGTAATCAGATGCACCCATAATGTCAACTCTACCAATTCCTTTTATTCTACCCAATTGATCTTTTATATTGATCAAAGCATAATTTCCTAAAAAATTCTGATCGTATCTTCCATCAGAGGTCAAAGTAATCAACATTAAAATATTTGGCAATGACTTTTCTGTGGTTACCCCATATTTTTTTACAGATTCAGGAAGTTTGGCTGTTGCTGCAGAAACCCTATTTTGTGTAAGTACTGTGTTCATGTCTGGATCTGTACCAACAGTAAAAGAGACACCAATAACCATGGTACCATCGTTGGCATTGGTAGATTTCATGTAGATCATATTATCTACCCCATTGATCTGCTGTTCTAAAGGAGTAGCCATTGATTCTTCAACATTCAAAGCGTTAGCTCCAGTATAAGTTCCTCTTACCTGAACAATGGGAGGAGTTAAATTAGGATATTGTTCAATAGGTAAACCTATCAATGAAACTGCTCCAACTATTACTATAACTATAGCAATAACCATGGCCATAATCGGGCGGTGAACGAAGAAATTCCCTTTGTTATCAGCCATATCTTATTTTTGAGAATTAATTTGACTCTTGAATTCCGTAATTATTGGAACTACCTTTAAATTCGGTCTTACTTTTTGTAAACCTTCCAAAATAACTTTGTCTCCACTAATTAATCCTTCTTTAACAATTAAAAATTCACCTATTTTCTCTCCTATAATAATTTGTTTGCTTTCTATAATATTTTCTGAATTCACAATAAATACTGAATATTGTCCTTGCAATTCTGAAACACATTTTTGAGGGACCAGTAAAGCATCCTTTTCTTCTTTTACTATAGCTTTAACTCTGGCAAACTGCCCAGGACGAATCAAACCATCTGGGTTTGGAAATGTTGCTTGTAAAAGAATGGCGCCTGTAGATGAGTTAACATTCCTATCTATAAAATCAATTTCACCAATGTGCTCATATAATGTTTCATCAGCAAGAATTAATTCCAAATTTATTTTTGCCCCGCTTGTTTCAATTTTATTATTGTACTTTTTAATATAATCTCGTGCAATTTTTAAATACTGATTTTCAGACAGAAAAAACTGAACCCTTATAGAGTTAATTTTTGATACCGTATTTAATATTACAGGGTTGGGATCTTTACCAACAAATTCTCCTTCACGCGCTAAAGTTCTCCCTATAATTCCATCTAAAGGAGACAAAATTCTGGTATAACTCATATTAATTAAGGCAATATTTAATTCGGCCTCCGCTACATTTAAAGCTGAAACTGAAGCATCTCTTTGTGCTTGTGCCATATCTAATTCACGTAAACTCACCGCATCCATTGCAGCAAGAGGTTTTACTCTTTTTAGATCGCTTTCAGATTGAATTAATAATGTATTTGCCTGTGCCACCATACTCTGTTTCGAAACTACTTCCTCTTCAAATGGAGCAGGATCAATTACATATAATAGCTCTCCTTTTTTAACTCTACTTCCTTCCTCAAAATGAATCTCTTCTAAAAATCCTTCCACTCTTGCTCTTATAGGAATATCTTTCTCTCCATAAATCTGACCTACAAATTCTTCAAAAATAGGCACTGTCATTGGTTTTATTTCATATACTTTGATTTCCTATGTAGGTAAAACCATTTCTTTTTTTTCTTTACAAGAATTAAAAATAAACAGTGTTACCGCTATAAATAAAAAATTAATCTTCATTTGATTGCAGATAAAAGTTGCATTTACTAATTGAACTTAAGACCAGAAAAGTAATAATTTCAAAAATATCTATATAATTTTGTATTTTTGTAATTCGAAAATTAAACTCAATTTCAATGAAAAAATTTATCTACCTTTTATTATTCATCACCTTTTCAAATATTTATGCCCAAACTCCCTGTGTTGGTGGGATGGCTGGATCGTACCCCTGTAATGGTTATGATCTTCAGTCTCATATTCCTCTTTCTCAGATGAATGCTAGTTCTAGTAATGACTCTTGGGGTTGGACAGATCCTAATGACGGAAAAGAATATGCTTTGGTAGGCCTTAATAACGGTACCGCTTTTATCGATATTTCAGATCCAATCAATCCTGTTTATTTAGGGAAATTGCCAACACATACTTTTTCAACAACCTGGAGAGATGTGAAAGTGTACAATAACTATGCTTTTGTAGTAAGTGAAGCTATTGACCATGGGATGCAAGTATTCGACCTGACTCGTTTACGTAATGTCTCTAATCCACCTGAAACATTCTCAGAAGATACACATTATGGCCTTGTAGGAAGATCGCATAATATTGTAATTAATGAAGAAACTGGTTATGCCTATATTGTAGGTGATAATAATAGTTTTAATGGAGGGCCTCATTTTATCAATATACAAGATCCTTTGAATCCCGTTGGTGAAGGAGGCTATTCTGGAAATGGGTATTCTCACGATGCTCAGGTAGTAATCTATAATGGTCCAGATACTGATTATACTGGACATGAACTCTATATTGGTTCTAATATAGACCATGTTGCTATTGTAGATGTAACTGATAAATCAAATCCTCAATTAATTGCAACTGCAACCTATCCAAACTATGCTTATACGCACCAAGGTTGGTTTACAGAAGATCAAAAATATTTTATAGTTGGAGATGAGGTGGATGAAGGTATTTTCGGCTTTAATACTAAAACTATAGTTTTAGATTTCACTGATTTGGATAACCCTCAATTACATTTTGATCATTTTGGCACTACTTTAGCAACCGATCATAATGGTTATACAAAAGGAAATGAGTATTATTTAGCAAATTATACTGCCGGAATGAGAGTGATTGATATTAGCGATATTGAGAATAGTAATTTTTATGAAACTGGTTTTTTTGATACCTATCCCTCAAACGATATTGCCGGCTACCAAGGCGCCTGGAATGTATATCCATATTTTGGTAGCGGAAATATTGTTATCAGTAATTACTTATCTGGTGGATTTTTCTTAGTGAAATCATCAACTCCAGATATTGAAGATCCTGTAGCTGTTTGTCAGGATATTACCGTTAATCTTGACGATAACGGACAAATTATTGTTAATGCAGAAGCTGTAGATGATGGGTCAAGTGATAATAGTGGGTTTTTTACATTTAGTTTAGATCAAAATGTTTTTGATTGTTCAGACCTTGGAGTAAATCCAGTAATATTAACGGTAACAGACTCTTCTGGTAATTCCGATACCTGCGCTGCAACAATAACAATAGAAGATAACTTAGTTCCCATCTTTGATTGTCCTTTAAATTCTATTGTAGGTTATGATTCAGGAAGTAATTTTTACACCTTACCAAATTATGTGACTAGCAATGACGTCACTGCAACAGACAATTGTACCGTAAATCTTGTTATTTCTCAGGACCCTTCTCCTGGCTCTCAATTACCTGATGGTGTTTATTCTATTTCCTTTGAAACCATCGATGATGAAGGAAATTCAGCTTCATGTTCATTTGAATTAACCGTAGATATGAATTTGGGAACTGATGAATTCTTGTTCCAAAATGGATTGTCAATTTACCCAAATCCAAGCTCAAATAAGATAACTATAGATTCTAAGAACTTGCCTTTAACAAATATTCAAGTATTTGATATAAGTGGAAAACGCCTTTTTTCTGAAGGCCATATTATTACTGAAACTTTTTCTTTAGATATTTCCTCCTATACAAAAGGAATCTATTTTATATCTTTAAACAATATAGTGATCAAGAAAATAATTAAAAATTAATTTATTTTTAAAATGAAAAATAGAATTGTATCAATTCCTACATATTTTATTACCTTATTTGCATTAGCTCAAACTCCTTGTGAAGGAGGTTTTGCAGCTGGATACCCTTGTAATGAATTAAATTTACAATCTAATATTTCTCTTGGAGAGATGAGCGCTTCTAACGGGAATGACTCCTGGGGTTGGACAGACCCAGACGATGGAAATGAATATGCTTTAATCGGACTTGATAATGGAACTGCTTTTATTGATATTTCAGATCCTGTAAATCCTGTTTATTTAGGAAAATTACCTACCCATACGAGCTCTAGTAGTTGGAGAGACGTAAAAGTATATAATAATTACGCTTTTATTGTTAGTGAAGCTGGTGGTCATGGTATGCAAGTATTCGATCTAACACGTTTGCGTTCTGTTGCTAGCCCACCAGAAACATTTACAGAAGATGCACATTATAGTCTTATTGGAGATGTACACAATATTGTAATTAACGAAGATTCTGGCTATGCTTATAGTGTAGGTGGAGATGATTTTGATGGAGGTCCTTATTTTATTAATATACAGGACCCTTTAAATCCTGTTTTTGCAGGTGGGTATTCTGATGGAGGCTATAGTCATGATGCACAAGTAGTTACTTATAACGGACCTGATTCCGATTATACTGGCCGTGAAATTTATTTTGGAAGTCACGAACACCAAGTAGTGATCGCTGATGTAACAGATAAATTAGATCCTCAAACAATTGCTATTTTTAATTATCCTTCAACAGGATATACACACCAAAACTGGCTAACTGAAGATCATAAATATATGCTTTTAGGCGATGAAGAAGATGAAATTGATTTTGGTTTTAATACTAGAACTATGGTTTTTGATCTAACAGATCTTGATAACCCAGAACTTCATTTTGAGTATTATGGTCCAAATGCATCAGTAGACCATAATGGTTATGTAAAAGGAGACAAATATTACTTAGCAAACTATTCTTCAGGCTTACGAGTGATCGACATTAGTGATATTGAAAATGGAAATATGAATGAAACGTCTTTCTTTGATAGTTATCCTCCAAATAATAATGCCAATTCTGCTGGATCCTGGAACGTATACCCTTTCTTTGAAAGTGGAAACATTGTAATATCAGGAACTAATGGATTTACTCTAACAAAAGGTGAAGAAATTCAAGGAGTTAATGATAATGATAATTCCTCCTTTGCACTTTACCCAAACCCTGCTAATAACAGAATTACCATTACTTCAATATTAAACCCCTTATCACAGGTTGAAATTTATAATATTTTAGGTCAACGTGTCCTTTACTTCAACTATGCAGATTCTTCTTCAGAAGAAATTAATATTTCGAGTTTAAAATCTGGAATGTACCTGGTAAAAATCAATGATCTTTCTACAAAAAGATTAATAATAAAATAATTCACACTTTTAATTTAAGGCAAAGTACGTTAGCTTTGCCTTCCTTTTTAAGTGTTATAAATAACTAATATGTTTTTACATAAAAGACCTTATTATCTTATTTTAATTACACTTCTTATCTTTGTTTTTTATTCGTGTGATAACGACACTGATGATTCAATTCCAGAATCTGAATTTAATGGTGAGATAGATTGGATTAAAACTTTTGGTGGTAGTGGTGAAGAAGAAGCCATATCTATCGTTCAATCTAATGATGGCGGGTATTTGGTTTTGGGATTTACCAGAAGTATGGATGGAGATATTACGGGGAAAACGACTACCGATCAAGATTATTGGTTATTAAAACTTACTGAAAAAGGAGAAAAAATTTGGGATAAAACCTATGGCGGAAGTCAAGATGATAAAGCAACAAGTATTGCTAATACAAGTGATGGAGGTTTTATAATTTCTGGATATACCGCAAGTAATGATGGGGATGTTTCAGAAAATGCTGGATTTCATGATTATTGGATCGTAAAAATTACTGGTGTCGGAGACATACAATGGGAAAAATCCTTTGGTTTTGTAGGGCAGGATCAAGCTTTTCAGGTCATTGAAACTTCAGATGGAGGCTATTTTGCTATAGGATATCTAGATGTATTGGCAAGTGAGGGAGCAGGAAATGATTTCAGAAATTCAACTATCAATACAAATAGAGCTAGTCTGCATAGTTTGGGTGATTACTGGGGGATAAAAATGGATGCAAACGGAAATAAAATTTGGAGACGATATTTTGGAGGGAATCATGTGGATCAAGGAAAAGATGTTCTACAAACTCCGGATGGAGGATTTTTACTAATAGGTGATTCAGAAAGTTCTGATATTGATATTAGTGATCCACGAGGTGCAAACGATTTTTGGGTTATTAAAATTAGTTCTGATGGAGATAAAATTTGGGAGAAATCATTTGGTGGCTCCAAATCAGATTTTGCGTTTTCAGTGGAAAACACCTCAGATGGAAATTATATTATTGTAGGTGACACCAGAAGTTCTGATAAAGATATTTCAATCTCTTTAGGTAACGCAGATATTTGGGCTGTTAAATTTAATAGCACCAACGGAGCGATTATTTGGGAAAAGTCCTATGGCGGAAGCGATTTTGATTCAGCACGGGGTATTAGCCAACTAGAAAATGGAAGCTTTATTATTTCTGGAAGTTCTCGAAGTGAAGATATTGATGTAACTGTAAATAATGGATCTAATGATGCTTGGGTTTTTATTTTTGATGAAGAAGGAGTATTAAGTTTTGAGCAAAACATTGGAGGATCTAACATAGACTTTGCCATCCAAGCTATTGAAACAACAAAACATGAATTGGTCGTTGTAGGTTATTCAAACAGCAATGATTTAGACATTCCGGCCAATAAAGGAAATAACGATTTACTGATTTTTAAATTAAAATAACACTATGAAAAAGATTGGCCTAATATTCGTTTTAACTTTTGTAATGAACTACCTCGACCCAAGGGTACGAGGTATCAAAACAACTTAAGTTGAGATGAATGAAATTTTTTATATTCTTCTTTCCTGCCTTGACCTTGAACATATTTTTTAATAACTTCTTCGTTAGCATATTGTCCGACTGTATTAATATAATAACCTGTCGTCCAAAATTTCCCACCCCACAAAAACCGTTTCACTTCTGGATGTAACCTAAATATTTCCCTTGCCGTTAAACTCTTTAACGTATTGACTATCTTCTTGGGTGACATCATCGGTACACTTTGTATCAAAAAATGAACATGATCGTCATCACAGCCCACTTCTAAAAAATGAATCTCATAACGGCAAGAAATCTCTAAACAAATTTCAACCAATGAAGAGGAAACTTCCTCCGTCAATACATTTCGCCGATACTTTATTGGGCAAACCAAATGGTACATCAACAAACTCTTGTTATGACTTTTGAAGATATGTTCACTCATATCACAAAAATAAATATCTTTACGCTACACCCGACGCAAGCGTCGGGGAATTCTATTGATTAAATAGTTGTGATACTACTGATGATGATACAACACCTTCAGTAATTATCGGATGTACAGATGGCACCTCAATAAATTACAATTCAAATGCCACAAATGATGATGGCTCTTGTGTGTATCCAAAATTAACGTTTAGCTTCTCACATAATTGGGATGGCACAAATGTCGCTGCTTCAGATTTTGGAGGTTAAAATTATACCAATGCCCATGGTGAGGTAATGAGTATTCTTAAATTAAGGTATTTGATTTCAAAAATAATTCTTCATAAAAGCAATAATGAAACCATTGAATTTGAAGGGTACCAATTAATAGATCTTAGCGATGAAACTACATTATCATTTCCCTCAGATTTGGATGTCCCCAAAGGGGATTATTCAGGGATTTCATTTATCTATGGTTTTGATGAAGCTGATAATATAGATGGAGCGTATCAAGATTTAAATTCAGCTACTTGGAATTGGCCTGCAATGTTGGGTGGTGGATATCATTTCATGCAATTGGAAGGTAATTATTTAGATGGAATTGGGAGCTCTCAACCCTATGCTTATCACAATGGAACTGCAAGAGTTAGTACCAGTGTTTTTGAACAAAACTTTATTGAAGTAGAATTACCAGCAATAACGATAACAAACAACGCAACTGTAGAAATAAAAATGAATCTGGCAGAATGGTTTAAAAATCCCAATACCTGGGATTTAAATATTTTAAATGGTTCTCTAATGGGCAATTATGAAGCACAAATTATGATGAATGAAAATGGTCAAAACGTTTTCAGTCTTGGTGAAATAATACAATAAAAAAATATCCAATGAAAAGTAACATAGTCTTTATTCTTTTACTTTCTATTTTTTTATTTTCCTGTTCTAGTTCCGATTCAAATATAGAACCAGAACAGGAAATTATATTTGGTTGTACAGATCCCAATTCTAATAATTATTCTCCTGAAGCAACCGAGAATGACGGTTCTTGTGCCTATGAAACAGAAATAATTTTAGAGGTTCCAGAATTGTTCAGAAACTTATTGCTACCTCCCAAAATTCCAGAAAACAATCCACAAACTATTGAAGGAATTGCTTTAGGAAGAAAACTTTTTTACGATCCTATTCTTTCTGGTGATGGTACACAAGCCTGTGCAGATTGTCATTTACCAGAGAATGCTTTTACAGATTCAAAGCAATTTAGTATTGGGATCGATGGATCGGTTGGAACTTTAACGAGAAATTCTTCTGGGATGGAAGAGCAAGGACTGTTGAAGGTCAAGCTTTTGAACCTGTTGTAAATCCAATAGAAATGAAAAACACCTGGCCTAATGCTGTGCCAAGTTTACAGAAATCCAATACCTATCCATCTTTATTTTTAACGGTATTTGGTACCTCAATTATAGATTCTGTTAAAGTAACTAAAGCCATCGCCCAATTTGAAAGAACACTCATCTCAGGAAATTCAAGGTTTGATCGCCACTTACTTGGAGAAGATATACTTTCGGAATCTGAGTTGAATGGATTTGCAATATTTATGGATGAAACCAAAGGTGACTGTTTCCATTGTCATGGAAGTGATTTAAACCCCTTATGGACCGATAATATTTTTCATAATAATGGCCTTGATGCTTCTTTTACAGACATTGGATTGGGGGAAATAACTGGAGATCCCCTAGATAACGGAAAGTTTAAATCCCCTTCCTTACGTAATTTAGCCTTTTCGGCACCTTATATGCATGACGGAAGGTTTGAGACCTTAGACGAAGTGATTAATCACTATAGTGAAGGTTTGGTTTTTTCTGAAACTATTGATCCATTAATGAAGGCAGTAGCAGAAGGAGGAATTCATCTTACTGAAGAAGAAAAAGCAGATCTAAAAGCTTTTTTACTTTCGTTATCTGAACCTGGTTTTACGACAAACCCAGATTTTCAGGATCCAAATTAAGCCTTATTTTTATTTGACTGACTAATAAATTTTCCTACAATAATTGCTGTAATAATAACCAAATAGAATTGACCCATTAAACCAACAAATATAGTAGATTTTTGAGCCATAGAAGTAATGGGAGTAATTTCTCCATACCCTATTGTCATTAATGTAATATAACTAAAATACATTAACTCTTCTCTATTAGCTAAGCCATTAAAATCAGAAACAAGAATTCCATTAAAAGAGTTTGGATACCATAAATCTACACTTAAAAAAATAAAGAATCCTATAAAGCCGAGTGAAATATATCCACTTATCAGTGCAAAGATTTCACTTCGACTAATAACTTTGGCTAGCCAAACAAAATTAATTATTTCATAGGTTATTGTTGAATAGAACAAAAATGAAAAGAAAAAATTAATTTTATAAAATAGAAACACATCTATATTTTCAATAAAGGAGGAGCCAAAAAGTAATACTTCAATTAAAAGAAAGAAAATAAATAACCAAACCAGTTTCTTTTTTTTAGAGATAAGAATGATTCCCGCTATAATAATAGCTATTAAGAAAATAGGAGAAAGAATCTCTTCATGTAATTCAGAAGGAAATACCAAAGACCCAAATAAAGTTAATAATTGAGTGCTTAAAAAAAATTCGAATCGTAATGAATAGATTTTTTCCATCATATTTTAGAGTAAAAAAACCGCCTTAGAATATGCTTTTGCAATAGTTGTAACACTACTTGGGTCAACAATCTTTGAGGTAACCAAACCTATTAATTGTTTGTCTTCTGGTTCATCCAGGTTGTATATCAATGTTTCAAGAATATATGTTTTTGAAATTCTTGTTGTTGAAGTACTAAGAACATAGGTACCATATGTTGAATACGACATGGGATGGTGATAATATCCGTAAAAACTACTGTATCCATAACCCCCATAACCATAACCTCCATAGCCGTAGCCCCCATAAGAAGACCCTGCATAATACCCTCCAGATTCTTCTGTAACAACGGCTTCACTATAATCCTTTACCACACTGATTAAAACCCCACGAAAATTTTCTTTTTCAATCATTGCTCTTATTTTATTGCTGTTTTGTTCTGATTGTTTCTCGTTTGGATTTAGGGTTGGAAATTTCAAGAAACTCTCAGTTGCGCTAAGTCCAGCCGCTCTTAAATCATTAGCCATCGCTTCTTCAAAAGCAATTCTAGCTTGTCGATTATCTGTTCTTGCAATAACTAAAATGTTTTTATCTGCAACGGTCGCTAAGTTATCTCCTTGCCAAGAATCTAGTACCTTAACACTAGTACCTTAACACTAGAACAGCTACTTAATAGTACCACAAATACTAAAAGCAATAAAGATTGAATTAATTTCTTCATAATAATTTTTTTTAGATTTTATAAAATTTTAAGAATCAAATGTACAAAATATAATGTTATCCTTTACCCCTTTTTGCTCCTCCGCCACTAATTCTACTACTTCTTGTTCCAAAATTATAAGGCTTAGTTGATAAACGATTTCAATTATAAATTTATAATTTGAATTCCCTATATCTCTTTTAATTTTAAATTGCTGTTGGCACTATTTAAAACTATTGGACTTATTTTAAATAAATAATTATTCCCCAAAGGCAAAAATCAATCCCCCGGAAAAATTAAGTTGTAATATAGAACCTCCCGTAGTAACTCCTCCTCCCCCTGAAGAAATATAAACACCTCCCCATTCTATAGGCATCAATAATTGTGATTGAAGTCGGATCCCGATTCTATCTGTGAAAAAATATTTAATCCCTCCTGAAAATCCAAGTGTGAATTTTGTGCTGGAGCTATAAAATGAATCATCGGGATCAAATATTGTAAATCCACCAGATAATCCAGCAAAGGGTCTGAAGTCCCCGTCTTGAAAGTTTTGAATCGCACCAATTTGAAAATGATTTGCCGTTATATTTGTAATAAATGTTTCGTAGGGAGACAGAAAATAATCTAGAATCCTTACTTCAGAATCCTGATACACCCAAAATAATTCTAATTGGGTTCCATGTCCGTTAATGTCTACATCAAGAGTGATTCCGTATTGTTCTGAACCTGTTAGTTTAACATACCCATTATAAAAATTATATTTAGATCCTATTTGGTATCCAAATTGTGGGGTGATCTCAATTTGTGTATAAGCTGTTGAAGTGGCAAAAATGAATAGTATCGTTAAAATGAAGTTATTTATTGTCTTTTTCATAGGTAAAATAATATTTGATTAATCTATTAAAAAAAGGGCATAAATGACCCTTTTTTTATTTTTCTATATTAGATTCTAGAATTTATTTTTCCATGATAAACTCCAAGCTATCTAAAATTGTGCAGCAACAATTGAATTGGTAGTTTTTTTCATTTTCTTAAAATAATCAATGATCAATTTATCATATCTCTTTCTTAATGGAATCACTTTTTTCATTAATGCATCAGCTTCTTCATTGGTTACAGCACCTATTTCCAAAGCATAATTCTATAATAAATTTAATCGCTCTTTTCCCAATTCTTTTCTTTTCATTTCATATTCATTATATACTTTCCAAAAAGCATCCCCATCTACTTTTTCCAAATCAATAAAGGTGACGATAATATCCTTTTTTCTAAACCAAATGCGTCTTATATAATTTCAAATTCGCTTTTTATTTGATTGTCTTGGGCTATAGCAGAATTCATCTGAATACCAAATAATGTTACGATAAATAAAGATGTAAGTAATTTTAAGGTCTTGTTTTTCATAGTATTTTTTTGTTAAGTGTTTATTATTTTTTAAGAATTGTAAATTTAATTTTTTTTTTAATAGTTAGGAAACCACCCCTTTAATATAAACTTCATTAGACCTAGAAACACTAAAATAAACTCCTAATCCATTTTGCATCCTAATAAAATCAATTTTTGCCGAAAATAGAAGTAATAGCAAGGAAAAATACATAAAATAACATATATTTGTACTTTATTTAGAATAAATCTATATAAGATGATTAAAGTAAGTGAAATAGCAAGAACAAGAATTGGACAACTAATGTCTGAAGGAGGTTTCAATGTAGCTCAGGATTATGTTCGTGTAGGAGTAAAAAGTGGCGGTTGTTCAGGTTTATCCTATGAACTCGATTTCGATAAGGCCATTGGTGACAACGATAAACTTTTTGAAGATAATGACATTAAAATTATTGTCGATAAAAAAAGTTTTTTATACCTAATTGGGACTACATTAGAATATAGTGGCGGATTAAATGGCAAAGGCTTTGTTTTTAACAATCCTAATGCTAATAGGACTTGCGGATGCGGAGAAAGTTTTTCATTGTAGTGTATAAGAATTATGGCGAAGTTTACAGAAGATGATTTAAAAAAAGACCTAGAGTCTAAAGAATACGAATACGGATTCTACACCGATATTGAATCTGATACGTTTCCTGTTGGATTAAACGAAGATGTCGTTCGTGCAATCTCTAAGAAAAAAGAGGAGCCTGAATGGATGACGGAGTGGCGACTAAAGGCATTTCGTTATTGGCAAGAAATGAAGGAACCCAATTGGGCTAATGTAAAATATAAGAAACCAGATTTTCAGGCGATCTCATATTACTCATCCCCTAGCTCTACACCAAAATACGACAGTATTGATGAAGTAGATCCAGAATTGCTAGATACTTTTAATCGACTTGGCATTTCTTTAGAAGAACAGAAAAAATTGGCAGGAGTTGCAGTCGATATTGTTGTAGACTCCGTTTCGGTAACTACTACCTTTAAAAAGACACTGGAAGAAAGAGGAATAATTTTCAGCTCTATTTCAGATGCAATTAAAGAGCATCCAGAACTTGTAAAAAAATATATCGGAAGCGTTGTCCCTCAACGAGATAATTTTTACGCTGCTTTAAACAGCGCAGTGTTTAGCGATGGCTCATTTTGCTATATCCCTAAAGGTGTAAAGTGTCCAATGGAACTTTCTACATATTTTAGAATCAATCAGGCTGGTACTGGACAATTCGAAAGAACTTTAGTGATTGCAGATAAAGGAAGTTATGTAAGTTATTTAGAAGGATGTACTGCTCCCTCTCGTGATGAAAATCAATTACACGCCGCTGTCGTTGAACTTATTGCATTAGATGATGCCGAAATTAAATACTCAACTGTACAAAACTGGTATCCTGGAAATAAAGAAGGCATAGGCGGGGTTTTTAATTTTGTAACCAAAAGAGGAATTTGTGAGAAAAATGCAAAAATATCATGGACTCAAGTAGAAACTGGTTCTGCAATAACCTGGAAATATCCAAGCTGCATCTTAAAAGGAGACAATTCTATTGGTGAATTTTATTCTATTGCAGTTACAAATAATTTTCAACAAGCGGATACAGGAACTAAAATGATCCATATTGGAAAAAACACTAAGAGTACCATTATTTCAAAAGGGATCTCAGCTGGAAGTTCACAAAACAGTTATCGTGGATTGGTCCGGATAGGTTCTCATGCTAATAATGCGCGAAATTTTTCACAATGTGATTCCTTATTGATGGGAAATGAATGTGGCGCACATACCTTCCCCTATATTGAAACCAAAAATAAAACTGCCCAAATTGAACATGAAGCAACTACTAGTAAAATTGGTGAAGATCAACTTTTTTATTGTAATCAACGCGGAATCAATACCGAAAAAGCTATTGCATTAATCGTAAATGGATTTAGCAAAGAAGTGTTAAATAAACTTCCAATGGAATTTGCTGTAGAAGCCCAAAAATTATTAGAGATAAGCTTGGAAGGATCGGTAGGATAATTCCCTTATATAATAAAAAGTCAGATTTATAAAAATACGAAATGAAAAAGACCATCTTATTATTATTATTTATTACAGTACTTTATTCTTGTAAAAACACGGAATCAAAGGAAGAAATCAACATTGAAAAATCATCCCCTATTATAAAATTAGCAGACCAAAAAATAAAAAAGTTTAGTGGTGACTTTATTTTCACAGCAGATGCAGCAGTGATTAAAGGTGCTAATTTTATTTATGGAGTTCATATAGATGAAATGGCTACTGAATTGGCCGATCTTGTTAGTCCAGCAAAAAATACAGATTTTGATATGGTCTATGTTGTTGTAACTGGGGAAGTTTCACAAAAACCTGAAGGACAAGAAGGTTGGGATGAAATATTAATAATACATGAGATTATTTCTGTTTCGGATAAACCAGCTAAAATAGATTTGAATATAGAAGAAACGAAAAATTAACTATGTTACACATTAAAGACTTACACGCAAGTGTAGAAGATAAAGATATATTAAAAGGGATTAATCTAGATGTTAAGGCTGGAGAAGTTCATGCTATTATGGGTCCCAATGGTTCGGGTAAAAGTACTCTTGCTGAAATCATAGCCGGGAAAGATACCTATAATATTACAAAAGGCGAGGTTATTTTAAACAATGAAGATATCTCGGAGCTAGATCCTGATGAGCGGGCACATAAAGGAGTGTTTTTATCGTTTCAATATCCTGTAGAAATCCCTGGAGTTTCTGTTACCAATTTCATTAAAACCGCTATCAATGAAACCAGAAAGGCAAAAGGAATTAAAGATATGCCAGCATCAGAAATGCTGAAATTAATTAAAGAAAAAGCAGATCTATTGGAGATTGATAGAAAGTTTTTGTCTCGCTCATTAAATGAAGGGTTTTCTGGGGGAGAGAAAAAAAGAAATGAAATCTTTCAGATGGCAATGCTTGAACCCAAACTTGCAATTTTAGATGAAACAGACTCGGGTTTGGATATCGATGCCCTGAAAATTGTTGCGAATGGTGTAAATAAATTAAAAAGTAAAGATAATGCAATTGTTATAATAACACATTATCAACGATTATTAGAACATATAATTCCAGATTATGTCCATGTCATTATCGATGGAAAAATCGTTAAATCCAGTACGAAAGAACTCGCTTATGAATTAGAGGAAAAGGGATACGATTGGATTAAAGAAGAATTAGTCTAATGCTTTTGGTTATAAAGACAAACTATTTATAAATTATTAATGATATTCCTGCCCTGATAGGAAATAAATATGAGTTTAAAAGATAAATTAGTATCGTCCTATTTAGCTTTCGATGATCACTTGGAAGAAAATTCCCATATCCTTGAATTAAGGAATAAGGCAATCAAATCGTTTGAGGAAAAAGGGTTTCCTACTAAAAAAGAAGAAGACTGGAAGTACACTTCTTTGAAATCAATTTTAAAAAATGATTATTGTATTTTCCCAAATCGAGAAAATAATGTTGAACTCAAAACAGTAAAACAATATTTTTTACATAATATAGATACATTTAAAATTGTTTTTATCGATGGTGTATATAGCTCATTCCTTTCGGAAACAACTCATGATAATATGGATATTTGTTTATTGTCTGCAGCTCTAAACATGCCTAAATATAAAGCGGTTATTGAAACCTATTTTAACAAAATTGCATCAAATGAAAGTCTTACTTCTCTAAATACAGCCTTTGCTAATGAAGGAGCTTATATCTATATTCCTAAACATAAAGAGGTAGAAAAACCTATTGAGATTATTAATTTTACTACTGGGAACGAATCTGCTTTGATGTTACAGCCTCGAAACCTTATTGTAGTTGGGGAAAATGCGCATGTTCAAATAATTGAACGACACCAAAGTCTTACTGATAATGCAATTTTAACCAACTCGGTAACCGAAATATTTGCAGAAAAAAGAGCCTTTGTTGATTATTATAAGATTCAAAACGATAACTTAAACGCTTCGCTTATTGATACTACATTTATAGATCAAAAGAGAGAAAGTATTTGTAATGTTCATACCTTTTCATTTGGAGGAAAATTAACAAGAAATAACCTTAATTTTTACCAAACTGGAGACTATTGCAATTCTACATTAAAAGGTATCACTATCTTAAAAAACAAACAACATGTAGATAACCATACACTTGTGCAACATATCGCTCCAAATTGTGAAAGCTATCAGGATTATAAAGGACTTTATGCCGACACTTCTAGGGGTGTATTTAACGGAAAAGTTATTGTTAATAAAGAAGCACAAAAAACAAATGCTTTTCAGCAGAACAACAATATTTTAATTGACGATAATGCTTCTATTGATGCAAAACCTCAATTGGAGATATTTGCTGACGATGTAAAATGTTCTCACGGATGTACCATAGGTCAATTTGATGAAGATGCTTTATTTTATCTCTGTTCTCGTGGAATTCCAAATAAAGAAGCTCACGCCCTACTTATGTATGCTTTTGCTAATAATGTGTTAGAAAGTGTTAAAATACCAGAATTAAAAAGGCGGATCAACAAGCTAATAGCCAATAAAATTGGTGTAAACTTTGGGGTTGGTGTTTAATGATAGTATTTAAATCGATTTCATGGCTTTCGATGTTCAAAATATACGATTAGATTTCCCTATCCTTCAACGAAAGGTAAACGAATATCCTTTGATCTATTTAGACAATGCTGCAACATCTCAAAAACCTCAAGTTGTAATCGACAGTTTGGTCGATTATTATTCAAATTATAATGCAAATATACATCGTGGCGTTCATACACTTTCACAAGATGCAACAGATGCTTATGAACTTGCGCGAAAAAAAATTCAAAAACATTTTAATGCATCTTCTTCAAAAGAGATCATATTTACTTCTGGAACAACACATGGAATTAATCTAGTCGCAAGCTGTTTTACAGAATTCTTAAAAAAAGATGACGAAATAATTGTTTCGGAAATGGAGCATCATTCTAATATCGTTCCTTGGCAAATGCTTTGTAAAAAAACAGGTGCTATATTAAAAGTGATCCCGATGAATGAAGAAGGGATTTTATTATTAAATGAATTTGATAAGATTCTTTCAGAAAAAACAAAACTGGTGTTTGTAAATCATGTATCAAATGCACTGGGAACTGTCAATCCTATTAAAGATATAATCGATAAAGCACATCAATTTAATGCAGCTGTTTTAATTGATGGGGCTCAAGCTACTCCACATAGTATTCCAGATTTTCAAGCCTTGGATGTTGATTTTTATGTAGTATCTGCTCATAAAATGTATGGTCCAACAGGAGTTGGAATTCTTTATGGAAAAGAAAAATGGTTAGAGAAACTCCCCCCTTATCAAGGGGGTGGGGAAATGATAAAAGAGGTGACTTTTGAGGAAACAAGTTATGCAGATCTGCCTTATAAATTTGAAGCTGGCACCCCTAATATTGCAGGTGGTATTGCTTTTGGAATAGCTATTGATTACCTTAATACCATAGGTTTTGATGCTATTCAAAAGTATGAGAATGAATTGCTTGAATATGCCACAAAAAAGTTTTTAGCTATTGAAAAGCTACGAATCTATGGTTCCGGACCTAACAAAACTGCTGTGATATCGTTTAATATTGAAGGAATCCATCCATATGATATTGGTATAATAGTAGATAAACTAGGAATTGCTGTACGTACGGGTCATCATTGTGCCCAACCGATAATGGATTTTTACAAGATCCCTGGTACTGTACGAGCTTCTTTTGCATTTTATAACACTAAAAAAGAAATAGACACATTAATAGATGCCGTTAAAAAGGTCAAAATGATGTTGTCATGAAAAAAAAAGATGAAAAAAAACATTCTATTAAGCACTTTATTACTAACATTTATATTCACCTCTTGTAATGGTAATAAAAAAGTTGCTGAAGTTTCGCAACAGGAATTACTTTCAGGAAAATATGAAATTTTAAGTATCCAAGAGACGCAATTATATAGTAAATTATTTATCGAATTTAATGCAGCAGATGATAAAATTAGCGGGAAAACAGATTGTAATTCTTATATAGGTGGATATACATTAGAAAATAATAAAATTATATTTCAGCCAATAACTGTTACTAAAATGTATTGTGAAGAACACGTTATGAAAGTAGAACACAATTTATTTAAAGCATTAAAGAATACAGCTACATTTACTTTAGATAATAATATGCTTACTTTAATTTCTGAAAATAATGGCGGAATTACATTAAAGGCTTATAAAGTTAAATAATACAATTATTTTCTCTAGACTCCTTTTTTGATAAATTAATTATGAAAATAAAAGATATACAAGAAGAAATAATTGATGAGTTTTCCATGTTCGATGATTGGATACAACGCTATGAATTTATGATAGACCTTGGAAAATCATTGCCATTGATTGATGAAGATAAAAAAACAGAAGATCGGTTAATAAAAGGATGCCAATCTAAAGTATGGTTACATGCAGAATTAAATAATGATATAATAATTTTCACAGCAGACAGTGATGCCATCATAACCAAAGGTATCATAGCAATATTACTAAGAGTTTTTTCAAATCAATCTCCAGAGAATATTTTACATGCAGAAACCACTTTTATTGATGAAATAGGATTAAAAGAACACCTTTCTCCAACTCGGGCTAACGGATTGGTGTCGATGATCAAACAATTAAAAATTTATGCCCTTGCTTACCAGACACAACTAAATAAATAAATGATGGCACAAAACGGAAAATTAAATAAAAATGAATTAGCTGAAAAAATCGTTCGTGTAATTAAAACAATTTATGACCCCGAGATTCCAGTTGATATTTATGAATTAGGATTGATTTATGATGTATTTGTAAATGAAGAATATGGTGTAAAAATATTAATGACTCTTACAACTCCAAACTGTCCTGTCGCTGAGTCTTTACCACAAGAAGTTGAAGATAAGGTTAAATCCATTAGTATTGTAACTCATGCCGAAGTGGAAATTACTTTCGACCCCCCTTGGAGTCAAGATCAAATGAGTGAAGAAGCAAAACTTGAACTAGGAATGTTATAATGGAAGGTGAAATTAAAAATCGAGTAGCTAGCAGTTTGTTAATCACAATCGATCTTGAAGCACTTTACCCAAGTGAAGATCGAATAGAATTAGATATTTCCAATTGGTTAATAGATGGAAGTATTCTTATTGAAAAAGAATTTAGGGCGCAGCTTAAAAAACATCCCTGGGAGCAATATCAAGATTGCTATATTGCACTGACTAATAAAAAAGATGCAATTATACCTGCCTGGACATTTATGTTACTTACCATTCAATTGAGTCCATTTGCTAAAAAAGTTTCTGTAGGATCCTTAGCTCAATTGGAAATACTCATTTTTTCAGAAATTATTTCTTCAATCAATATTGATGAGTACAAAGACAAATCGATTATTATTAAAGGGTGTGCAAACAAACCAATTCCTGAGATTGCATTTATTCTTTTAACACAATTACTTCAGCCCATCGCTAAAAGTGTGATGTATGGAGAAGCTTGTTCTACAGTCCCTCTCTTTAAAAAATCAAAATAGGGATATTTCTATTTGAGTTGGTTTTATAAATGAATTCTTCTTTATCTATTATATTTACACTGAATATCAACTAAAAATTAAACACATGAAAAAATTAATACTTTTATTTACTTTCTTTTTATTCTCATTTATGGGGTTTTCTCAAGATTCCGAGGAGGAAGAAACTACAGAAGGATGGACTAAAACCAGTAAGATAACATTATTGATCAATCAATCTGCCTTTTCTAATTGGCAGGGAGGTGGAGAAAATAATTTTGCTGGGAATCTGGATATTAACTATGATTTTGATTATGTGAAAGAAGATTGGATATGGGATAATAAACTGTTAGCTAGTTATGGCTTAACAATTAATAACGATGACGGAACAAGAAAAACAGACGATCGTCTTGAGTTAAATTCAATCGTTGGAAAAAAATTAAAAAAGAATTGGAATGGATCATTTTTTATGAATTTTAAAACTCAATTTACAGATGGTTATGTTTATGAAGACGATTTTTTAGATCAGAATGAGAATCCTGATGACCCCTATTTTGGATATGATAATGAGGACTTCACTACTTCTGGATTTTTTAAGCCCGCTTATTTGAGTTTTGGACCTGGTCTACTTTGGAAGAAAAGTTCTAATTTAAATGTCAACATTGCTCCAATTTCAGCAAAGTTTACCTTTATTTCTGGAGAAGTGTATAAATATAATGATGATGATCCAGATAACGTTTTTTATGAATCAAGTAAAGAATACAAGATTTATGGGGTTGAACCAGGAAAATCTTCATTATTTGAATTTGGTCTTACTATTAGATCCTATTACAAATTTAATATTATGAAAAACATCACAATGGAAAATATATTTACAATTTATTCTAATTATTTAGATAAACCTCAAAATATAGATCTAGACTATACTATGAATATAGACATGAAGATTAACGATGTATTTTCAACAAACCTTACTTTCCAGACTATTTATGATGATAATGCTTACTCAGGATTTCAAATGAGAGAAGTCTTTGGGTTGGGGGTGAATGTTATTTTTTAACGAATATTAAAAAAACTTATAAAAGGCCTGTTTTAAAATAGTAAAACAGGTTTTTTTATTCAATATACTCATCATACAAAAACTGATTGTATGGAAATCTGGTACTATGAATCTCTTTCACCTTTTTATAAACTGTTTTCTTGAATTCCTGTAGGTTTTCTTTTTTTAAAGCTGAAATAAAAATGGCTGTTCCATTTTCTTTATGCATCCAGGTTTGCTTCCAATCTTCAAGTGTAAAATGAGCCTTTGTTTTTTCGGTAAGCAGATCATCATCCTCTATGATTTCATGATTATAAGTATCAATTTTATTGAAGACCATTAATGTGGGTTTATCTGAAGCATCAATTTCACCCAAGATTTTATGAACCGATTCAATATGGTCTTCAAAAGAATGATGTGAAATATCGACCACGTGTAGTAAAAGGTCTGCTTCCCTTACTTCATCTAATGTACTCTTAAATGACGCAACCAATTGGGTGGGTAACTTTCGTATAAATCCTACCGTATCACTTAATAAAAAAGGGAGGTTTCCAATCACAACTTTTCTAACCGTTGTGTCTAAGGTTGCAAACAGTTTGTTCTCTGCAAAAACATTGGACTTGCTTATCACATTCATTAATGTTGATTTACCAACATTGGTATATCCTACCAAAGCAACACGAATTAGTGCTCCTCGATTACCTCGCTGCACAGTCATTTGCTTATCTACTTTGGCCAATTTATTTTTAAGTAGCGCAATTCTATCTCGTACAATCCGCCTATCGGTTTCAATTTCTGTTTCTCCCGGCCCACGCATTCCTATTCCTCCTCTTTGTCGTTCCAAATGCGTCCACATACCAGCTAATCGTGGCAATAAATATTGATATTGTGCAAGTTCAACCTGAGTTCTTGCATAGCTTGTTTTGGCTCGTTGTGCAAAAATATCTAAGATCAAATTGGTGCGATCTATAATTTTACACTCAAGTATTCTTTCAATGTTTTTTTGCTGAGCTGGAGTTAGTTCATCGTCAAAAACAGCTAGACCTACATCGTGTTTTTCAATATATGATCTTACTTCTTCAATCATTCCAGAACCCATAAATGTTTTGGAATTGGGCGTATTCATTTTTTGAACAAACCGCTTTAATACCTCTCCTCCTGCTGTGTAGGTTAAAAATTCTAGTTCGTCTAAATATTCATTAGATTTTTCTTTGTCTTGAGACTTTGTAATTAATCCTAATAACACCGCTTTTTCGTAATCTAAAGTGGATTTTTCAATCATAATAAACTAAATGCGTTTTAAAAAAATTCAGGGTAAAAGTACAAAACACTTTATATACTTAAGGTGATTTCAATTTAGGGTTTTATTAAAATGGAAATATTACAATTCCTCTATTATAAAAATTTTAAACAGATATGTGTAATTTTTTTACTATAAGAGTATATTCTAAAAAAAGGGTATTTACTTAATTCGAGTAGAATAATTTAATAAATGAAAATAATAATTAGTCAGAATAATAATAGGCTATTATTTGAACTTCATCCATTCCTGATCCCATATAAAACCTCTCAGCGCCAGTTGCAGTTACATCATTAACTTCCATCCGGCCAGCAAATAAAACAACATAAGTACCTGGTCCTAATATCACATAATCTGAAGCTGTATTTTTAAAATCTTGATATGCTCCATGTAACAGACTAGAATTATTATAAAATTGTCTGTTAATAGCTATTAACCCACCCTCTTCACGACAATTATTTGCAACGAGGTTTTGATCTATGCACCAAGTTTCATCACTATTTGGACCAAGACCATTAATATAGTCGCCATTTCCATCAAATATTAATGCATCACCATAGTCTCCATTATTAACTGATCTGAAATAGACACCAGTTTGAACTATTTTTGCACGCCGATCCGCAACTCTTTTATCTTTATTATGTTGAACTTTGTAGATAGACCATGACACAGAATAATTTACTTCCACTAAAGCTTTATTTGTTAAAGTAAAAATAAATTCTGAACTTTCTATTAGACCCGCTGGACTGTAACCAAGACCTGTGCCAACTTGATGAACTATTGAAAAAGGAGTCTCAGGATCTTGTAAATAATTATCTGTATTTACTAATATTTCAAAATCATCTCCCGATGCTCCCAAGATTAAATCTCCATCAGAATTAACAAACACTTTTGTAGTTTTGTAGGCTTCCCTTAATTAGAACTGCTTAATTTTCTACTATTATCAAATTTATTGTTTTTAATTCTAATGGAGTTAGCTCCATTAGAATTAATTTCGGCGTATTTTATTGGTGGTATTTTCCCTAATGCATCATGGGATCTAAAATGATTATAATCATCCATCCAAATTTGTGTTTGCTCTCTTACTTGTTCTAAACTTTCAAAACTGTATTTATTTAACACACCTCTTCTATAGCTGCCATTAAATCTTTCCACAAAAGCATTTTGAGTTGGTTTTCCATGTTCTATATATTTAAATTCTATTTCGTGCATTAAACTAACTTCATTATTTATAAAAGTATTACTTTCTGAATATAATAATTGCTTTGATGGTATTATATACGCTACTCGTGGAGCTTTATCTATTATTAGAACTAAAGCAATAAACAAGTTATCTTTTAGCTCTCCTAATTCTTGTTTTGAGATTTTAATACTTCGTTGTGCAGTATCTAAATCTATGGATTGTAAGTAAATATCATTAGTGCCAATTAGAAAATCAACTCCTTCACTCCCATCGAGTTTTTGAGTTAATTCTATATCAAAATTATCTAATTCAGATTTAATAAAGTTATGCACCATTATACTATAGTTTCTTCTTAACCTTCTTCTTCCATCATCATTTTATAATGCTCGATATGATTTGTTTTCTCAAAAATGGCTTTAAATACATTTTTATAATTCTCAATAGTTTCGTCTTGATATTCAATATATAAATCGTCATTAACGCTATGCGAACCATCATTTATCCAACTGATTAAAGTTCTACAAATATCTTGTTCTTCTTTGGTTTCAAACTTCCCAATTAGTTTATCATCTCTATATTTACCAAGTATTCTAAAATAATTTTCAATAATTCTACGCATCGTATTTTGAACTGCCACAAGAGTATTATTCTCTTGTTTTAGTTCTTTCCATAGCAATTCATACGAGGAATGAATAGGGTTTTCTTGACCAAACACTTGAATAGAGGATTTTTTATTTTTCTTTCTTAATATCCAATAATTTGTATTATTTAATTTCGTAGTTCTACCATCTATAAATGAAACCTCTTTATGAAAGAACACATTATGAGTTAATAAAATCACTTGAAGTATATTACCTTTATTTTCTCTTATATCTTTTAATATGCTTTTTATAAGTGTGCTTACAACATATAAAATATTGCTATCTAAACTAGAAATTGGGTCATCTATAACAAGTATCTTATCTTCTGTAGTTTTTCCTTCTTCTAAAGAGCCTTTTGATATTTGCAAAAAGTATAAAAAAGTAATAAACGTTATTTCTCCCTCGCTCAACGTTGATTCTGCAAGCGAACCATCTTCTCTTTGTATTTCATAATGATTTTCTTCTTTTGGAGACGGTACAATAGTGAAACTTTGAATACCGTACATTTTTAATGTATTATTGATTTGAATTACTGTAGGTTCAGAACTAGTAACATTTAAGCTTAATTGGTTAATATCAATTTTGAGCAATCTATGTTTTTCCTTAAAATCATCATATTGCTTTTGGATTCCTTCAACTCCCTTATTTAGTCCACCCAATTCTTTAACGTAGTTATCAATATCAACTCTGTTATCCTCAACAAGATATTTCCAAATAGAGTTAATCAAATCGTCTCTTTGATTAGTGTAATCCAAAACAATTTTATTATGGCTTTCTATGGACGTATTAGCTTCAGCTAATAATAAGTTTAAGCTATTTAATTGTTGCTTAATAGATTTTAAGTTTACTTCTCTACTAGGCTCTGAAATTTTATTTTGAAGATATTCTTTGTTTGTAGTAAACTCGCTAATTAAAGTTTTTAAATTGGCTGAAAACAAACTGATATTTAGCTTTGTTTTTTTATTATCCTTTTCGTCTTTTTCAATTTGATTTAATTGATTTACAATTGTAGCTGCTTCTCGTAAATATTCTTCACTAAAATCTTTTATATTCTTTAGGTCTTTTGTGAAATTCTCATCAAAAAATTCATCCAGTTGTTTTTTGAAATCTACAGTAATAGTTTCTTCTTGACAGAAAGGGCAAGTTTTTTCCGTATCTACCAAAAAACCTTTACCTTTTATTACCCAATCATTAATGTTTAATTTCTGTATAAGTTTTGCTATTTCAACATCTGCTTTTCCAATAACTTTTTTCTGCCAAATTTTATCTTCTTCTATCTCTACAAGCCTTTCGGAATGAATGACTGTAAAAGGATTTATATGTTTTGGAGCTTCACCAAAAATGGTTTGAGATTTTGTCTTTAGAACATTTATTTCTAAAAGAGGCTCATTATTATTTTTGAATTCTTTGAGGATTCTGCTATAAAAAGCATCTTTACTTTTCATAGAACCAACAAAAGCTTCTTTAAAATGAGTTTTATGTTTTTGAAAAATACTTTTCCAAACTTTCTCTTTAAACGTTAAGATTTTACCTTCTTTTTTTTCATTTTCAGTATCTAATGAATACTTCCGTTTTATATATTGTTCTCTTAAATTTTTAAGTTCTTCTTTTTTAGCATTGATAGTATCTATTTCTTCTTTAGATGCTTTTCCTAGTGTAAAAACGCCATTAAGTTTCCCTTTACCAAAATAATCTTCTCTGAATTTTTTATTATAGACAAGTGTTTCAAGTTCTGTATCATTTTCCCATTTTTTAGCACAATTAGAAAAATTAAAACTAGAGGAATCATAAAGAAAATTGGAAAGTGTAGTTTTTCCTGTACCATTTGAACCATAGATGAAATTGATTTTTTTTAAATCATTAATTTCAACAGGCTCAATAAATGTAGCAATTTTATGAAGTTTAATATTTGTAATCATAGTTCAATTTTTTACTCTCCTTCTACAATTTTGATTTCTTCGTCGCTCAATCCATACAAATCATAAACCATTGCATCAATTTTTTTATCTAATTTATCAATTTCAGTTTTTAATACTTGAGTTTCTTTTAATGTCATTGGATTTGTTTTTTTTAGTGAAATAGTTTCAATTATTTCTAGCTAAAGTAGCCTATCTTTTTTTCTTGATAAAAAAAGAAACAAAAAAATTAAGACTGCATAAAATTTTGGAAACAATTACGGTTCGTTCCGCTATATTTTAGGAAACATTGTAACTAACCAAGATTACAATAGAAATTGTATTTAAAAAGCAGAACAACCAAGAAAAACAATAACTAAACCCCTAAAATATGGACTCTCCACTCACCTATTGTTTAAGCCAAAGTTTTATGAGGTCAAGCAAGTATATTTAGAAGTATTCATTTACATTCCACTTATCAATTCCTTTGCTTTGTCCAACGTATATGCTCCATTAACTTCCTTTTTATCAAAAATCATAAAATAAGAAAAGTCGTGTCCAGCTTGTCTTTCCCATTCGTTTCCGAGTCTGCATTTTCCTTCGCTGTCAGAACCGTCTAAATGGTCTCCTTTAGTTTCAATCAATATTGTTTTTCCTGATTTAGTTCGTAAAATAAAGTCAGGATAATGATTGGCTTTAAATCCGTTAATATAAAATCCTTTTCCTCTTTCTAAATTTCTGTGCCAAAATGCAATATTTGAAGAAGTTCCGATTTCCATTATTACTCTTTCCTCAAAATTATTCATTGTTCCTTCTTTCTCGTACAAGGAATTTCCGATTGAAGAACCTACGTTTCCAGGAACAATTTCCTTTCCTAATTTCCAGTTTTCTTTAGCTGTTATGCGTTTTGACTTAATCAAATCCATAAATCGAGTTTCTGCATAACTGTCCGAAAGTTGTCTGATTCTAGCTTTTATTTTGTCTGTGTAACTCCATTTTCTAACCAAGATATCACGTATTTGTTCTGCGTTCATTCCTTTTAAAATTCGGCCAACATATACTTTTATTTCTTGGTCTGGAATAGGGTACATATTCCCAATTATTTGCATTATTTGATGCGTAATATCACTTATTTGAGCATCTTTAGGTTTTGCCAAAATGTATTCTGCAATTGGGTCTTTTACTAGACTTTCCTCAATTTTTACCCAATCTGGTGTATAATTATCTTTTACAGTTTCTGTTAAATCTACTTTATATAAATCGGAAGATATTTGGTCAAAATCTATTTTAATGTCTTCATCAGAAAGTTTAAAGTCTTTCAATAAAGATTCTCGGTTTAACAATTCTTCATCTGTACCAAAGATGTCACTTGTAGTTACTTTTAGAAAAAATTGAGGAAAATCTATTTTTTCAATGATTTCTTTGTTTGCTTCTTTTACTCGATAGCGTTTTACTTTATCTCCCATTTCTTGAAAAATATTTTCGTCAACAGGCTGTTTTTCTTGCTCCTGTATTTGCTGTTCTAATTCTTTGTTTTGTTCTTCTGCCATTGTTTCTATTTCGGCAATTACAGAAGTGTCTTCAATTTCATCTTCTTTTGTATTTGGGTCAAAAGAAATACGACCTTTATCAATCGTTTCTTCTTGTTCTTCTGTTTGTTGCTCTGGAAACAGAAAAGATTCAACTGGATTTACAATTTGTGATTCTTTTTCTTCCTCTGTCATTTTATCGGCAACTCTGTGTTCATTACCACTAAATCCAGATGCTTTTAAACCTTCAACAATACTTTGTAACGTTTCATTGAATTTTGCCGAAGCTGTTAATACATAAGAAAGGTTTAATTGAAATGCTTTGTGTTTTTGCACATAAGGTTGACGTAATACACGACCTAAAATTTGCTCAACATCTACTGCACTTGATTTGTCAGCTAATGAAGCTAAAATATATGCGAAAGGACAATCCCAACCTTCTTTTAAAGCGTTTATTGTAATTATGTAACGAACCTCACAAGATTTATCCATCAAATCAATTCCTTTCAGCTCGTCAATGTTGGCAGTTTTTATTTTGATTTGATTTTCTGGAATGCCTAAACCTAATAGTTGTTCTTTTAATTTCTCAAATGTTGTGTTATCGTCTTTTGTTTTCGGTTGTGCTTGAAACAAAACGATTGGTCGAATGTATTTTCCTCCATCAGTTTCTTCTTTTTTTGCAAGAATTTCCAGTTTTCGTTGCAAATGCAAAGCATTGTTTATGACTTCTGTTTTGTCGTGATTGTTGTAAACGATTACAGGAAGTTTAACCATATGTTCCTTTTTTAATTCTATTGCAGGAACTAAACTTACGATGTTACTATTATCTTTTGGTGTTGCAGTTAAATCTAAAATGAAAGATGGATTTAAGTTTTTGAGCATATCTACGCTCAAATCACTTTCTGCATTGTGGCTTTCGTCAACTACTAAAACAGGATGTAAACTTCTAATGACATTGATTAAAGCAGTATCGTCAACATCTGCTAAAAGATGTTTTCTGTTTGCGTATTGCGGAACAAAAGATTCCAATTGTCCGTTTTCTTGATATACTTTTCTATCTTCTTTGTTTTTTGCTCGTAAACTGGCAAAACTCAAAACAAAAATGCTTAATTGTTCTTTTACAACGGTTGAATTAAAGTTTGAACCTTGAAGTAAATCTTCCTTTTGGTAAACCTCCACTTTGTGATTAAAAAGTGCATTTAATTTTTGACGATAAGGATGCTCTGGATTTGATAAAGCATTTACAGTTTGTTGCAATAAATTACTCCAAGGAACTAACCAAATAACTGCTTTAGTTTTACTTGTGTCGTAGGCAGAAAAAATAGAATGCAGAGCATTTACAGCAATAAAAGTTTTTCCACCAGCTGTTGGTACTTTCACACAAACGTGAGCTGAATTAGGAATGTTATTTTTGTATGGTTGCATTCCTGTATTATCCAAAGGATTGTAAGGTCCAATTTTATCTTCCCAATATTGATTAAATGCAGTCGATACGTTTTTATGTTCTTGAACATATTCCAAATATTCTTCAAGATTTTCTATTACTTTTTGTTGATAGCTTTTTAATTCCATAATTTAAAATCTTGTAATGTCTCTTGGTATTTTTTTGAAAATGATGTTTTTCTTTGCCATAAACTCTTTTGGCAATAAACAGTTATCTGCATAAATAACATATTGTTCTCCTTTGGTTTTTATAAGTTCTAAAGCATCAAAATCTAAAGTTGTCAACTCGTTTTTTTCGTAGATGAAATAATAAACGGAATTTTCCTTTTTGCCTAAAAAATAACTAGACTCTTTTGTTTGCTTTATTTCTGTAAAAGGTGTTCTTGTTTCTGAAAACCAGATATATTCTCGTATTTTTTCTATGCCTACTTGTTCATTTAAGTTTTGGTTGTCATCAAAAAGAGGTAAGCCCAGTTCGTAAAAGTCAAATCTTCCATCAGTTCCTTCAATTGCTTTCTTGCCTTTGCCATAACCTTGGGTTACTTTTTTTACTCTTTCGGCAGTTATATCATTTGCATAATCTTCCATTTCCACCAAAATAAATTTCCTGTTTCCTCCATCTTCTTTATTAAGGTTCAAAACTGCGTGTGCAGTAGTTCCAGAACCTGCAAATGAGTCAAGTATAATAGAATTTTTATCACATAAAAAGTTTATAAGATATTCTATTAGTGAAGGTGTTTTTGGAAAATCAAAAACCTTTTCTCCAAAGATTTCGTGTAACATTCTCCCTGCGTTTTCAGTTGTGTCAACTCCAACAGAAGAATCTATAAAGTTAGGCGGAACTTCTTTCGCATAATTTTGTTTTTTGTAAGATATTACTAATGATTTTGAATTGATTTTCACAAGAGTATTGTTCTCCAATTCTTCTTCAAGTTTTTCTTGAACCCAAATAAATCTATTTTTGAACGAAACTTCATTTTTATTAGTTCCATTTTCAATTATTAAATCATTAAGTAATTCGTTAGGGAATTTGGCTGTACCATAAATACCTTTTTTAATCACACCATCTTTTAGTTTAATTTTTAAAGTATTTGCTTTAAATTTTAATTCCTTAAATGAATTTTGCGGTTTTGTTATTGGGTCGTCACTTTTACTTTCTTTTTGAACTCCTGTAAACTTGTTTGAATTAACAGTTTTAGAGTAACATAATACATACTCAATATTTCTTTTAATTTTATGAGATAAGTTTGGCGGTGTTCCTGATTTATACCAAAAATAAGTTCCTACAAAATTTTTAATTCCAAATATTTCATCACAGATTATCTTTAAATTTGCCTGTTCGTTATCATCTATACTGATGAAAATTGCACCTTCATCATCTAATAGTTTTTGAAGTAGTCTTAATCTAGGATACATCATACACAACCATTTGTTGTGTTTTGTTAAATCATCAATTGCGACAGTAGCATCTTTGTTTTCTGCTTTAGCTTTTAATGTGTTTTCAAGCCATTTTTGCATTTTCGGATGGTCAACATTGTCATTATATACCCAATCTTTGTTTCCTGTGTTGTATGGTGGGTCAATGTAAATACAATTTACTTTTCCCTCGTATTCAGGTAATAGGCTTTTTAGTGCTTCTAAATTATCTCCGTGTATTATTTTGTTTCCACTTTGAGTTGGTTCAGCTTGTTCTCCTTTTTTAGCAGTAAAACCATATTTATGTTCCAAAACTCTATGAGGCACGTCTTGGTGGTGGCTTATTACTTTATCTTTCCCTATCCAATTGAGTGTTGGCATATTTATTCTTAATTTTTATAGATGTTTACCAATATGGCCAACAAGAATTTTATTAGGGTCATGACTAGATTACGAAGTTAATATCTTTGTAACTAGTTGTGACACAATGAAAAACAAGTATATAAGACATACGCACTTTTCTGAACGTAAATTTAGGGAAATTTTGCGTTTGTTTAGTGAAGATTTAACAGCTGTTCAAATATCAAATTTAACAGGAATTAATCGTAACTCTATTAATAGACTTTTAAAGTTATTTAGAGAGCGTATCTTTAATTTAAGTTTACTTGAGAGTTCATTTAAAGGTGAAATAGAAGTCGATGAATCTTTCTTTGGAGCAAAACGAGTAAAAGGGAAAAGAGGACGAGGAGCTTATGGAAAGACTATTGTTTTTGGTATATATAAACGCAATGGAAAAGTTTATACAGAAATAGTAGAAAACTGCTCTAGAGCCACACTACAGGCTATTATAAGAGGAAAGGTTGATGTAGATAATATTATTCATTCAGACAAATGGAGAGGGTATAATGGATTGGTAGATTTGGGGTATAAAAAACATTATAGATTGGATCACGGCAACAATGAATTTGTTAGAGGTCAATCACATATCAATGGAATAGAAGGTTTTTGGGGCTATGCTAAAACTAGATTAACTAAATTTAAAGGAATGAACAAAAGAACATTTTTATTACATTTGAAAGAAACTGAATTTAGATATAATAATCGCAATAACAATTTGTACAAATTGTTATTGCAAAATTTTAAAAACAAACCCTTAATCTAGTCATGACCCTTATTCTATTATTAGTTTCTGAGTTTGAATTAACAATTGATCTGGCGTCATTAGTTTCAATAAATAAATACCCGTATTTAAATTTCCCTTGTTAAGTATAAATTTATTGGTATTGGTTTCCAAAATTTCTAGCTCTCTTCCTAGCATATCATAAATAACTAATTGCAAAGGAGAAGTACTATTGGATATTAATATTGTAGTAATTGTTTTCATTGGATTAGGGAAAACAGAAACTTTAATCTTGTTTATTTCCTCAACACCAAGTATACATTCATTATTAAGTAACCCTGGTGAGCCATGAGTTACTCCTAAAAGTTCGCATGCATCCCAACTAGATGCTAAATTATTATCTAAATTTGGACTTATTAATTCTAATGTGGGTCCATTGCCGTCGGGTTCTGTTGGCCATGGATCTTCATCATCATATTCTACAAAATCTACAAACACATCATTGCTATTAAACAATCTAATTAATTCCCCACCTCCACTTAATCCAAATTCAAAATCTCCTAATACTGGGCTTACATCAGGAAAATGTGATTGAAAATCTAAAAGGCTCTGAGCTAAAACTAGATAAGAATTTGGTGGCATTGCTGTTCCGTTAGGAATAATAAATTCATGTAAATCATCACTGTCTTTAAAAACCCATCCCGACATATTAACTGTCTCTCCAGAATTATTATATAATTCTATCCAATCTTTTACTTCAAAATCTGGAGCATCCTTATAATTAATCTCATTTATAACAATATCCGATTCATCATTAGGAACAAAAACAGCGGTAAGATTATCATTTTGAGAAAGCATAAAAGAAATAGTAATGTCGTTTGGATTAGGCAGGGTTTGGTTATCTAATTCCCAATGATCAAATATATATCCTGAATTACTTTGTACAGCTTTAGCTAGCATTTCAATTCCATCATAATATTCTCCTGTCCATGGGTAATCACCATTTTCAATAGTTATAGAATTAAATTTTATCTGTCCTGCATCAGCAGGTACTATATTTAAGGTTATATCATAGGGCCCAGATAAATTATAACATTCATCAAACCCCTCTGGCAAATAATCTAAACGATCACCTATAAAATCTTTTATTTTTTGAACATTGCCTTGCCATTGAGTCATATTTCCTCCCCAACGATTGAAATGTTGTGGCATATCTGATATCATTGAATTTTCTATACCCTCCAAAACTCCAATTAATTCATCTTCTTGAAAAGCAGTATTCAACAAGTCTATATATCTTGTAATATAGTATTGACGAAACTCGTCATTTTCTAATAGCCTATTTAACAATACGATATGTTCTTCTGGGTCTGCTGTTATTCCTTCAGGGTAACATGGCTCTGCATCTGCATTTTCATTAGGTATTCCAGTATAATTAATATAATGATTAAACGTTGCGTCCTCATCCCAAAGAACATATCCCCATTTTAAATGACTTCCTTCTGGGTCCAATCCTCGCCACCAAGAGGTATTCCAATTAATCCAATCCGTACAAACAACAAAAGAATTAATCAATATATAATCTACTAAACTTGTCACATCTATTTCATCTGCAACATGATTATAATTATTCTGATTTGATAAGTCATTATCTAAAGCAAAGTCGTGAATTTCATTCCAGTCATCAAAAGCAGCCTGACCACCATATTGTGCCCAAGTCCCTCCCCAATTCATTAAATATTGGATATTATATTTGTCTTGATCGTAATGAAATTTTGTATAATCTGAATCACTAACTTTTTCTCTAATAGAATATACTCCCCAAAATTGTCCATTTGCATATACAACACAACGATCCCCTCTACGCATATCAACATTTAGATTATTTTTATTTGCTAATTTCTGAATAAATATATCTCTAGTATGCGCACTGCTATCAATACCAGGATAATTATCATCCCCTGAGGCTCTAATAATAATTCTTTGATAACTTTCTCTTTCAGAATATTCTAACAACTTTTCGTTTAGAGCATCATGATATCCCATTTCATCCCTAGCGATATAATCAAAACTACGTTGATCAAATTGCCATGAATCCTGCCCATGCTTATTGTATTCTCCATATCCAAAATCTTTCCTAACTCCATCTTCATCAAAATACTCAATAGTTCCATGGGGTCTTAAAGACTGATTTCCATTAAGCAAAGAAGTCAATTGATTTGCAGAAGTAGATAATACTGGTAAAGAATGATTTTCATTAATAAAAAAAGTGTTAAATGTTATAAAACTTGGCAGAATATTAGAAGAATTAGAAATTACTATTGCTTTAACAATCTTAGTATTATTTATAGATAAAGGGTTAGTGTATGTAGTTGATCCAGTTGTTGGGAGGATTCCATTAATAGTATAATGTATAGAAGAATTTGGTTCGGTTGTTGTTATTTCCAAACTTTGGGACCCACTATAAAATCCAGCTTCTATACTCATTTCTGGCATCTGTGCATAAGCCTGATAGCTTGCCCCATTATTAGCTGAACCTTTTGTAGGGCTTGTAAAAATTTTCCATGTTGAAGAACCATTTGGGCTTCTCCCCATAGAATGTTCCAATTGGGTTTTTTGCAATTCCTTGTCATTAATGATTGTTCCATCTGTATCGGCAAAAACAACATGTTCTTGAGTACTTTTGGTTTGTTTTAATTTGAAATTAGTATGATAATTTCCTCCAGAAGATTCATCTCTACCAGAACACCAATATACAAGATACCCATATGCTGAAATTATGGTTCCAGCTGGTATTTCCCATTTTGTGGGGTTTGCTTCATCATCACTTAAAAAATAACCACTAATGTCTATACTAGAACCACTATTGTTATAAAGCTCTATCCAATCTTCTTGTTTATTATAATTATCATAATATTCAGATAGGTTTGAAGCAGAATATTCATTGATTATTACTTGACCAAAAGCAGGTAACATCATCATTGTTATTCCTATAAATAATATTGTTTTATTCATTTTAGTCGCTCTTAATAATGAACTACCTCGACCCAAGGGTGCGAGGTATCAAGCGGAAGATAACTTTATTTTAGTTTGATGAAAACCTTAGGTTTTCAAACTTTCCTCTTGACCACCGAGGCAAGCCTCGGGGAATTCTTTAGATTAAATAACAATTAGCTTTTGAGTATGATAAAAGGAAACACCATCTGTAGTTAACTTCAAAATATATACTCCAGCTTTTAAATCTTCTCTTTCAATTATAATCCTATTAGAATTCGATTTTATCTTTTTCACTTCTCTACCTAACATATCATAAATAAATAACTCTAAAGAAAAATTTTCATTAGAAATTAAAATGGTTGAATTTGTTATTAAAGGATTCGGATAAACAGAAATAATGTTAGCTTTAATATCTTCGACCCCAAGAATATATGTACTATTAATTTCTCCAGGGGTACCATGAACTCCATTAGGAGGAATTGAAGCGGACCAACTAGATGCTAAATTATTATCTAAATTTGGATTTATTAATTCTAATGTGGGCCCATTGCCGTCGGGTTCTGTTGGCCATGGATCTTCATCATCATATTCTACAAAATCTACAAGCACATCATTGCTATTAAACAATCTAATTAATTCACCCCCACCTGCAAGTCCAAATTCAAAATTCCCAATAACAGGAGAAACATCTGGAAATAAAGCTTGAAAGTCTGTTAAATTTTGTACGATTACTAAATAAGAATTTGGTGGCATTGCTGTTCCGTTAGGAATAATAAATTCATGTAAATCATCACTGTCTTTAAAAACCCATCCCGACATATCAACTGTCTCTCCAGAATTATTATATAATTCTACCCAGTCCTTAGTTTCAAAATCTAATGCATCTTTGTAGTTAATTTCATTAATAACTATTTGGGCATTTGAATTTAAAAAAAGTAAAAATATGCTAATAGAGAACTGTATTTTTTTTTTCATTTGTATTTTTTTAAGTTATAGTAGGACAAATTTACCATTTAAATAACTTTTTTAGGTAAAATTATTCAAATTATTCAAATTATCAGATATGTATGATAATTATTTTGTATATCCGCAAACACTAATAATTGAATATTTATGCTTATCTTTAATAAAATCTAAGATATGAATATTTTCAGTTTCACGGCAGAATTTGATAGTGAACAAGCCTGTCGCAACCACTTTAAAACAGAACGAGACAAAATAGGTGTTAGTTGTAAAAAGTGTTCGCACAAAGAACATTATTGGATAAAAAGCCAATGGAGTTATGAATGTAAGAAATGTAGAAGTCGTACTTCGTTGAGGAGTGGAACGATAATGCAGAGTTCAAATCTATCCTTTATGATTTGGTACAAAACAATGTTTTTGTTAACAGCAACCAAGAAAGGCTTTTCCTCAAAAGAAATTCAACGCCAACTAGGTTTAAAACGTTACGAACCCGTTTGGGCTATGGTTCATAAATTACGAAAAGCGATGGGAAATAGAGATGATCGATACACTTTAGAAGGTATGATAGAAATGGATGAAGGATATTTTACTATAGAAGCTTCTTATCAAGAGCACAATACACAAAATGCTGGTCGTGGTAGTAAAACCAAATCCAACGTTATGGTTATGGCTGAAAGCACAGTTCTTGAAGATATAGAGACAGGTAAAGTAGAACGACAATGTCGCTATTTTAAAGCGAAGGTTTTAGAGAACCATCAAGCAGATGGAACAGATGAAGCTCTTGAACAAGCTTTAGATAGCGAGAAAACGATTGTTTTTACTGATAAAAGCACTTCATATGTAAATATTGCTGACTATGTAGAGTTGCATATAAGTGAAAAATCAAGTGAAACTACAACAAAGGAAACATTAAAATGGGTTCATATTACAATCAGCAATGCAAAACGGAATTTTGTAGGTACATACCATAAAATCAAAAAGAAATATCTTCAATTATATTTAAATGAATTCGTGTACAAACTTAACCGCAGATATTTTGGAGAGAAAATATTTGATAGATTGGTCATCGCAAATATTACAGGTTATGATTAATTACGGATATACAATAATTATTAAAGTCAATCTAAATAAAATATTTTTTTTAAGGTATTTTATTTAAATTCGACTATCCTCTAATAATCTAATTTATGGAACATATTGTAATTATTGGAAATGGTATCTCTGGGGTTACTACAGCCCGACATATAAGAAAACGTTCTAATGATAAGATTACTATTATTTCAGCAGAAACCGATTACTTTTTTTCAAGAACAGCATTAATGTATGTTTATATGGGGCATCTAAAATTTGAACATACCAAGCCTTATGAAGATTGGTTTTGGAAAAAAAATCGGATAACCTTGAAAAAAGGATATGTTAAATGTATAAACCACCAAACTAAAGAACTAATTTTTTCCAATGACGAAACTATAGGGTACGACAAACTAGTAATTGCAACAGGGAGTAAGTCCAATAAATTTGGATGGCCTGGGCAAGATCTTAAAGGAGTAATGGGTTTGTATCATAAACAAGATTTAGATAATTTAGAATTATACGCACCTAACAATGAAGTTTGTAAACGTGCGGTAGTAGTTGGAGGAGGATTAATTGGAATTGAACTAGTTGAAATGCTTCGAAGTAGGGATATTCCTGTTACATTTTTAGTTAGAGAAAATAGTTTTTGGGACATGATACTGTCTCCAGGTGAATCAGAACTAATTAACAGGCATATAAAAGAACATCATATTGATTTACGATTAAATTCTAATCTTAAGGAAATCGTTTCAGATGAAAACGGAAAAGTTCGTGCAATTGTTATAGCTGAAACTGGAGAAGAACTTCCTTGTGATGTTGTTGGATTAACCGCAGGTGTATCTCCAAATATTTCTTTCCTAAAAGAGTCTAAAATAGAATTAGGCCGTGGTGTAAAAGTGAATCGCTATCTAGAAACGAATATAAAAGACATTTATGCAATTGGTGATTGTGCTGAACAACGTGAAAGTATTGGGCAAAGGAAACCTATTGAAGCGGTTTGGTATACAGGAAGAATGATGGGGGAAACCTTAGCACAAACTCTAAGTGGAAATCGAATAGCATATAATCCAGGACCGTGGTTTAATTCTGCTAAATTTCTTGATATTGAATACCAAACTTATGGTTGGGTTTGGGCTCAACCAAAAGAAAATGAAGCTCGCTTTTATTGGGAACATAAAGATCAAAAGAAATGTATTCATATTAATTATAATAAGGAAACACATGAGTTTTTAGGCATAAATACCCTTGGAATAAGAATGCGACATGAGTTCTTTGATGTAGCTTTAACTAAGAAACAATCTGTAGAGTTTGTTTTAGAACATCTTGCCGATGCAAATTTTGATCCTGAATTTTATAAACTTTATGAAAAGGAGATTCTCTCAAAATTTAATGTGGAGAATAACGCCAACATTAAATTAAAGAAAAAAAGTTGGAAAAGAATTTTTAAGACCACCGTTTTAATATGAAGGCAATTCAAAAAATAGGATTATTATTTTTCATAGTAGGTATAAGCATTTTTATATCACTTATTTTTCTTGGGAATTATAAAGTAAACCCATCAAGTTTTGACCAATTTGTGAAAAACAAAGGAATTAAAAGTGAACTGTTTATTAATGAAATGAATCGAAATGTAATAGAGAAAAGTTTCTTTAATTCTTTTCAATTTTCTTCAAAAATAATTTCCGCTTTAAAAACATCCAACGAAATTCATAAGAAAAAAAATGAGTGGGATAACGTTATTTGGGACAAACCTCATAGCTTTTCCTACCAAATTGCAAAAGAAGCTGGCACAGGTATAATTAAAGAAAATAAGGTTTTATTTTGGTGCTTAACTTTTGGCTTGGGAATATTAGGTGCCCTACTTTTTATTATTCCGAATGTTGTTTTACTAGGCCCAAAAGGAATAAAAAATAACGGAATATTCCTAAATGCCGCAACCAATAGAGGATGGATTGGCTGGTTGGTATTTATTTTCCTGATAGGGTTTTACTTGCTTCTTTATTTTAGGTCCGATTATATTGTTAATTGGACTTATATAGTCGATCCAATTAGTGAATCAATTAGTGGAAATTTAGCAAGTCAATGGTTTTTATACGGTTTTCTTTACAGTATTGTAATGACTGTCATGGCAATACGTATGTATATTAAATACCGTGGCAATAAGTATCAAATTTTACGTACAACATCTGTTTTATTCTTTCAAATTGTATTTGCATTTTTAATCCCAGAGATATTAGTGCGTTTTGAAAAGCCATGGTACGATTTTAAAAATGCCTTTCCGTTAGATTATGATTTCTTCTTTAGTTGGAATTTAGACCAACTAATAGAAAGCGGTGGATTTGGACTATTTATTCTGGTATGGGGAATTGTTTTAACTCTTGTAATTGTTCCCATAATGGTATATTTTTTCGGAAAGAGATGGTATTGTTCCTGGGTTTGCGGCTGTGGAGGGCTCGCTGAAACATTAGGTGATCCGTATAGACAACTATCCAGTAAATCATTAAAATCCTGGAAGTTGGAGCGATGGTTAGTCCATGGAGTATTAGTATTTGCGATTGTAATGACTGGATTAACTTTGTATGCATATTTTTCAGGGAATCCCTCTGCATTAGGAATCAAAACTCAGACCATTCAAGATATTTATGGTTTTTTAATAGGTTCCATATTTGCAGGTGTTATTGGAACAGGATTCTATCCTATTTTTGGCAATAGAGTTTGGTGTCGCTTTGGATGCCCATTAGCTGCTTATTTGGGTATTGTTCAACGATTTAAATCTCGTTTTAGAATAACTACTAACGGAGGTCAATGTATTTCTTGTGGTAATTGCTCAACGTATTGTGAACAAGGAATTGATGTGCGAGCTTATGCACAAAAAGGGGAAAATATAGTTCGTGCTAGTTGTGTTGGCTGTGGTATTTGTTCAGCCGTTTGCCCCAGAGGTGTTTTAAAATTAGAAAATGGGCCTGAAAAGGGTAGAATTAATCCAACCGAAATATTATTAGGGAATGATATAAATTTGATGGAGTATGTTAATAAAAAATAATGAATCAAAATATTAAACTAATCATTCCTGCTTATAATGAAGAAGCTTCTATTGGATTAGTGATTAATGATATTCCTTCAATTGTTTCAGAAATAATAGTAGTTAACAATAACTCTTCAGACGCTACTTCTGAAGTTGCAAAAAAAGCAGGTGGAACAGTATTATTAGAAACCAGAAAAGGATATGGATATGCTTGTTTAAAAGGCTTAGATTATATTTCAAGAAAAGAACAAAAACCTGATATTGTAGTCTTTTTAGACGGTGATTATAGTGATTTTCCAGAGGAGTTAACAAAAATTATTTTTCCAATTATCGAAAAGGATATCGACCTTGTAATTGGCGCCAGAAATAAAAGACTAAGAGAAAAAGGATCCATGACAAGACCTCAAATATTTGGGAATTGGTTGGCAACGTTTCTAATGAATTTATTTTTTGGTTCAAAATTTACAGATCTAGGCCCATTTAGAGCCATTAAATACAATAAGCTTTTAGCCCTAAATATGGAAGATAAAACCTATGGTTGGACCGTTGAGATGCAATTAAAAGCAATTAAAAAAAATTATTCCTATATAGAAATTCCAGTTAAATATAGAAATAGAATAGGAGTTTCAAAGGTTTCAGGCACCCTAAAAGGGGCTATATTTGCCGGAATTAAAATATTGCTTTGGATATTTAAATATTCAGTTAAAAATGATACTTGAGATAATCATCATATCCATTTATTCCCTAGCCTTGATTCTAATTTTCATGTATTCATTAGCGCAACTCAATCTCCTATTCAATTATTTGAACGCAAAGAAACAAGAAGATATATGTGAAAAATTTGATTTTACTAATCCAAATGAAACACCCTTAGTAACGATTCAACTTCCTGTTTATAATGAATTGTATGTAATGGATCGTTTACTTTCTAACATTGCTAAAATAGAATACCCAAAAAACAAATTAGAAATACAAGTCCTTGATGACTCAACTGACGAATCTTTTGAAACTACTGCATTACACGTTCAAGAATTACAAAAAACTGGACTTGATATAAAACACATTACTCGTAAAAAAAGAATTGGTTTTAAAGCTGGAGCACTGAAAGATGGGCTTCGATTTGCAAAAGGAGAATATATTGCCATTTTTGATGCTGATTTTCTACCAAATAAAAGTTGGTTATTCCGCACAATACCTTATTTTAAAGATTCTAAAATTGGTGTGGTCCAAACCCGTTGGGGGCATTTAAATAGAAAGTATTCATTACTAACACGAGTACAGGCATTTGCTTTAGATGCTCATTTTACCCTTGAGCAAGCAGGTAGAAATAATAAAGGACATTTTATTAATTTTAATGGTACTGCTGGGGTATGGCGTAAAGAATGCATCCTAGATGCCGGTAATTGGGAAGGAGATACTCTTACCGAAGATCTTGATCTAAGTTATAGAGCACAATTAAAAGATTGGAAATTTAAATATTTAGAGGAAATAGAAACCCCTGCAGAATTACCAATAGTTATAAGTGCTGCTAAATCACAACAATTCAGATGGAATAAAGGGGGGGCCGAAAACTTTCAAAAAATGTTGTGGAAAGTATTAAAAAATAAAGATATATCTTCAAAAACTAAAATTCACGGAATCATTCATTTATTGAACAGTACTATGTTCTTAAACATCCTTGTTGTTGCCATTTTAAGTATTCCTATGTTGTATATAAAAAATGAATATGAATATTTAAAGATGTACTTTTTTGCAATGAGTTTTTTTGTAAGTAGTACACTTATATTTTTTATCTGTTATTGGCTCACCTATAAAAATATTTATGGTGGGGGAGTCAAACAATTTCTAAAATATATTGGACTTTTTTTTACTTTCTTCTCTATTGCAATGGGATTTTCTTTTCATAATTCAATCGCAGTAATTGAGGGTCATATGGGAAAGAAAAGCGACTTTGTTAGAACCCCAAAATTCAATATCAATTCCATAAAAGAAAGTTGGAAAGGAAATAAATATATTTCAAAGAATATCTCTCCAAACGTCATTATTGAAGGGATATTAACGTTATATTTCGCTTTTGGCATGTACAGTGCTTTTATTGTAGGAGATCAAGGAGGTGATTTTGGATTGTTTCCATTTCACTTAATGTTATTTATAGGTTTTGGATATGTTTTTGTCAAGACGATAAGTTCTAAAGTTTAGATCTTATTATCCTGTTTATTTTTTATTACTTTTAATAATTGTATGCAACAAGAATTGGACAACGTAATAATAAATTTTGATAAAGATGGGTTGTTCTTTCTAAATCTAACACTCGCTATCATTATGTTTGGGGTAGCGCTCGATATTACCATTTCAGATTTCATAAGAATTATCAAAAACCCGAAAAGTGTTGTTGTGGGAGTATTATCTCAGTTTGTTTTACTTCCAGCTTTAACATTTGTCTTGATTTTAATTATTAAACCGAGTCCGAGTATTGCATTGGGAATGTTCATGGTCGCTGCTTGTCCAGGTGGAAATATTTCCAACTTTATGACAAATTACGCAAAGGGCAATACAGCTTTGTCTGTAAGTTTAACAGCCATTGCAACACTTTTAGCTATTGGAATGACACCGCTTAATTTTCAGTTTTGGTCGGGGCTTTATAATCCAACTTCTAAAATCATTAATAGTGTATCTATATCTCCTTTAGACATGGTAAAAGTTATAACCATGCTTTTAGGGATCCCTTTATTATTGGGAATGCTTGTTAGAAATTATTTTCCAAAATTTGCATTAAAAGCATCTCCCTATTTTAAAATAGGATCGATTATTTTTTTCCTACTTCTAATCGTTTTAGCTTTTTCAAAGAATTTTGATATTTTTCTATCGCATATACATTATGTATTTGCGATTGTTTTAGTTCATAATTTTCTAGCATTTTTATTAGGATATAGTTTTGCTGCGCTTACAAAACTATCAAAAATAAATAAACGTACCTTAGCTATTGAAACAGGAATTCAAAATTCTGGATTGGGATTAATATTGATCTTTACTTTTTTTGAAGGCTTAGGGGGAATGGCAATATTAGCAGCATTTTGGTCTCGGAAAAAATAAATTAAAAACAGTACATTGAAGCTTCTTTGGTTACAATTCGTTGAGTTTTATCTAAGCATTGGATTTAAATTCTATTATAAAAAGATAACAGCTTGTTACTTAGAAAAAATTCCAAAGGATAAGGCAGTACTATTCTTATCAAACCATCAAAATGCATTGCTAGACCCGTTATTAATCACAGCAAATAGTACACGTATAAATCACTTTCTTACCCGAGCACAAGTGTTTTCTAATTCATTTATTTCACAGTTATTAAAAAGTTTGCAAATGATACCTGTTTATCGAATGAGAGACGGAATTCAAACCATTCAAAAAAATAAAGCAATATTTTCAAGGTGTTCACTGCTACTTCATGAAAAACAATCGATTATTCTTTTTCCTGAGGGAAGTCATTCATTAAAAAGAACAGTAAGACCATTGAGTAAGGGTTTTACACGGATTATAGAAGAAACATTTCAAAGATATCCCAGTACCGAAATCGCAATCATCCCAGTAGGTGTAAACTACCAATCCCCTACTGAATTCGGGGATTCTATGAGGGTTTATTTTGGAAAGCATATTAACCCTGCTTTATTTTATAATAAAAAAGTTTTAGACGTTTCAGAATTAAAAAATGCTGTTTTAACTGAATTTAAAAAACAAACCACTCACTTAGATTCTGATGAGGAATATGATCTTAAGCTAAAAAAATTAAATGAACTATATGTAGATTTTACCAATCCGATCGCTGTAAATAAATGCATTAAAAATAATTTTCAATATGAAGGAAATAAAGTATCATCCAAATCAAAACTTTATGAATTTTTAAAATTGTTGATTAAATTAATGTATTTTCTTCCCTATTTAATTTGGAAAAAACTTGTATTTCCAAAAATATCAAAACCAGAGTTTGTTGGCACTTTTTTATTTATACTAATTATCACTTTAGCTCCTTTGTTTTTGATTTTCGAAGTAATTACAACCAGTATATTTTTTGGAAACATAACAGGATTAATTATTTTGGTAATTGGAATTATTCTTCCACTTTTTGCCTTAAAAACTAAGAGATAAAAAAAGCGTTCTATTTGTGAACGCTTTTTTTACTTTGTAATGTTTTTTTAATCTTACCAGGTCACTTCAACTTCAATTAATTCACCAGCTCTATCAACAACAACCATCGTTTTTTCTCCTTTTTCAAATTTAGACAATGATTTCATATAACTCATCATATCAATAATTTCATATTCTCCCACTTTCACAACGATATCCCCCTTTTTTATACCTGCTAATTGAGCTGGTTTGTCTTCACTTACACCATCAATTCGCATTCCTTCTTCATTAAAAAGATAATCTGGGATAACTCCTAAAGTGACTTTAAATGCAGGAGCTTCTTCACTTTCATTTTTTGTTTTTCTAAATTCTAATTTTTCACCATTATCCAAGTCGGTAATAATTGCCAGAATATAATGCGTAATGACTTCCATTCCTTCATAATTCAACTTATCGAAATCGTCACCAGGTTTGTGATAATCTTCATGTTGACCTGTAAAAAAATGTAAGACTGGTATGTCTCTCAAATAAAATGAAGTATGGTCACTGGGTCCCACACCCGACTCTTTTTCGGTTAATTTAAAGTCCTTGTTATTTGCAAATAACGTCTGACTAAAAATAGGTGAAGTTCCTACCCCATAGATAGCAATAGCTCTTTCATCATTAAGCCTACCTACCATATCCATATTGATCATATAATTTACTTTTTCAAGATCGAGGGTTGGATTTTTTACAAAATAATTTGATCCTAATAGACCAATTTCTTCTCCAGAAAATGCTATAAATAAGTAGTTATTATTAGTATTCTTCCCTTTTAAATCTTTTATTATATTTAACATCACAGCCACACCGCTTGCATTATCATCGGCCCCATTATGAATTTCGTTTACTTTACCTCTATGAAGGGATCCTTCTCCACCCATACCTAAATGATCGTAATGTGCCCCTATAACAACAGTGTTTTCAGCATTGTTATTCAAATAACCAACTATATTAGTCCCTGTAATCGTTCCATCTTCTGCTTTATCTACAAAATCAACTTCTTGATGTGGATCTGTTTTATCTTTAAAAGAAAACTCTTGAAAATAATCATTAGTTCCTTTTGGAGCTAAACCCAAATCCTTAAATCTTTTAGCTAAATAGGATGCTGCCATAAGTTCATACTCGGTCCCTGTTCTGCGCCCCTTCAAACTATCTGAAGCCAAAAGTTGCACATCTTCTTGCATGGAAACCTCAACTGGTAGTTCATTTTTACAAGAAACTAATAGTAATACAATAAGAATTAAGTTAATTACTTTCATCGTTATTTTTTTTATGATTTTCGTTATAAATTAATTAGAATCGCTATTTACAACGATTCTATTTCGTTATTTTTGCACAAAATTACTTTAAATATGAAACGCATCCCAATTATATTACTAGTTTTATTTGTTATTTCTTGTAAGCATAATAAATCTGAGGAAAATTCATCAGAGAATGTTACAGAAGCTATTGCAGGGGAAACGATTAATACAACCCAAATATATCCTGAAGAGGTTCATTTTAAATCTATACGTCAGGTAACTTTTGGTGGTGATAATGCTGAAGCCTACTGGAGTTTTGATGATAACCAAATAATATTTCAATCAAATAATAAAGAATGGGGATTAGAATGTGATCAAATGTTTTTGATGAATGCAGATGAGATTTTTAATGAATCAATACCCCCAATGATCAGTACCGGAAAAGGTCGTACTACCTGTGCTTATTTTTTACCTGACAATAAACATTTTGTTTATGGATCTACTCATTTAGATAACGAAGCTTGCCCAGAAGTACCCCTTCGTAAAAATGGAAGATACGTTTGGCCAGTATATGATAGTTTCGATATTTTTGTTTCGGATCTGGAAGGAAATATTACGGGGCAATTAACCAACGAACCTGGTTACGATGCTGAAGCAACGGTTTCTCCCAAAGGTGATAAAATTGTTTTCACCTCTATTCGAAGTGGAGATCTTGAACTTTACACCATGAATCTGGACGGAAGTGATGTAAAACAAATAACAGATGAATTAGGCTATGATGGTGGTGCTTTCTTTTCTCCAGATGGTACACAATTAATTTTTAGATCGTCAAGACCGAAAACTGAAGAAGAAATAAAAAAATACAAAGATCTATTGGATCAAGGATTGGTAGAACCAACAAATATGGAACTCTATATTTGTAATGCAGATGGAAGTAATTTACGCCAACTAACCAATTTAGGAAATGCAAACTGGAGTCCTTTCTTTTTACCTTCAGGAGATAAAATATTATTCTCTTCTAATTTTGAAGCAGAAAGAGGTTTCCCATTCAATCTCTATATGATCGGTATCGATGGGAAGAACCTAAAAAGAATAACTTATGTAGAAACTTTTGATGCTTTCCCTGTGTTTTCAAATGATGGGAAATATTTAATTTTCTCGTCCAATCGGAATAATGGTGGTGGGCATGACACCAACCTTTTTATTGCGGAATGGCAGGATTAGAGTAACTTGCTAGCGCGATGCTAGAAAAAATTAAATCCCATAAAATTATTGTATTACTCGTTTTAGTAATTGTGTTATTTTATGAGGTTTTTGCATTAGATCTAAACCGAAACGACTTTTTAAAATTGATAACGCTCTACGGAGTCTTATTTTTTCTAACCTATAAACTCATTCAGTTAAATCGAGGTATGTTTTGGTTTTTAGCTGGCATTGGAATTCTGTTTAGGCTTCTTTTTATTGCTTCATTGCCCAATTTATCTCAGGATTTTTACCGGTTTATTTGGGATGGAAGGTTGGTTTTTCAAGGAGTTAATCCATACTTATTTACCCCTGAAAGTTTTCTAGAAGATTCCCCAAAATCGCTCGGGTTTACTATTAACCAAGCCCAAGAATTATACTGGGGAATGGGAAAACTTAACGGTAGTCACTTTAGTAACTACCCTCCCATTAATCAGTTGTTTTTTACAATAACGGCATTATTTGCAGGTAAAAGTATTTTAGGTTCCGTAATTGTAATGCGAATTAGTATTTTACTTGCAGATATTGGAATTCTATACTTTGGAAGAAAAATACTAAAGAGTTTAGGGCAAGATCCATATAAAATTTTCTGGTATTTTTTAAATCCGTTTATCATAATCGAATTAACAGGAAACCTTCATTTTGAAGCAGTGATGCTTTTCTTTTTAGTTTGGACTTTATTTTTACTTCAACAACAAAAATGGATTTGGGCAGCATTTCTTTTGGGTATTTCAATTTCTACGAAATTGATTTCTTTATTGTTTTTGCCTTTATTTTATCAATGGTTTTTAAATATTAATAATAAAGGATTCCTAAAACTTTTTGGATTTTATTGTGTTGTCTTTGGAACTGTAGCTCTAACTTTTTCACCTTTTTATTCATCCCAATTTTTTTCTAACTTTATTGAAACCATTGGACTCTGGTTTCAATCTTTTGAATTTAATGCCAGTATCTATTATATTATCAGGTGGATTGGCTTTAAAGTTGTGGGATGGAATATTATTGAAACCGCCGGCAAGGTGCTTTCTTTGATCGTCATTTTATTTTTATTAATCCTAACTTTTTTTCGTAATAATAAAACCACTGTACAACTAATTACAGTTATGTTGTTTGGGATTTCAATTTATTATTTGTTTTCTACAACGGTACATCCCTGGTATATTGCAACCCCATTATTGCTATCTGTTTTCACAAACTATAAATATCCACTGCTTTGGTCAGCAGTTATTATGTTGACCTATTCAGCTTACGGAACTGCTGGTTTTTCTGAAAATTTATGGTTGGTAACTGTCGAATACTTTGTGGTTATTGGATTTGCATTTTGGGAGCTTTTTTTAAAAGAAAAGAAATTGTTTGTTTTAAAATAACACGAATTATTACAACATATTAAAGGTGTTCTTTTCTTGTTCGGAAAGGTACCTCCATCTTCCTCGAGGAAGATCTTTTTTGGTAAGGGGTCCAATGGTTACACAATCTACTCTTACCACATTATATTTCAAATGTTCAAAAATATTTCGAATCACACTATTCCCAATATGTTTAATTTTTAAGCCTATTTCTTTTTTTGGTGAATTTAGAACATAGCTTACATCTTCAACTTCAATGGTTTTACCATCAATCTTTAATCCTTCTTTTATTCTTTGAAGGTCTTCGGATTTTAAGTTTTTATCCAATTCCACATGAAAAAGACGTGATACTCCTTTTCGAGTGAATTTTTGCATAAAAGAATCATCGTTGGTAAACAATAATAAGCCTGTTGCATTACGCCCTAATCTGCCTATTGGATTTAGTTGAGCTGTGGTTGCTTTGGCTACCAAATCCATAACTGTACTTCCTTTTTGATCGCTAGTAGTAGTAGCAAATCCTTTAGGTTTATTTAAAACAACATAAGCTTTTGCTTCTGGGTTGATTCGTCTTCCATCAAATTTTACTTCATCGCTTAGTTTCACTTTATAACCCATTTCATTGATGATCTTCCCATTTACAGAAACACTTCCAACCTGAATATACATATCAGCTTCTCTACGGGAACAAATCCCTGAATTTGCAATATATTTATTCAACCGAATTCCATCAGTTTTAGTTTGGGGATTATTTTGATTCTTATTTGTGGAACTATTCTTTCGAGAAACTTTTTTGAATGGATACTTGTTTTTCCCCTTTGTTGAAGTGTTTTCTTTTCTTGACTTACCCTGTTGCTTGCCCATCTTTAATTTTTTGCAAAGATAAAGAAATTAAAACACCCTATTATTAAATTCTTAAGCCAAAAAGTTTCTTTGATATTAATCAATAAAATCGGTCGTGTTTTGCCGCTCTCTATTTACTATTAATTTAGTTATGTCTGGTCGAGAATAATGCCCTACGGGATCAAAGTTTTGTCGTTCTTCTAAAACCCTGTTAAAATCTAAAGTGTGATAGGTGTTTCCTTCTCTATTCAAAATTGGTTTCACAATCCATTCACCATCCAGACCAGCGATACAACTTCCCTCGTTAGCTAATATATCGGGAGCATTTTCAATAATTTCATTTAAATATGGAGTGTCTTTAGGAAAATCATTTTTTTTCATCAATGATGAAACTGAAATCACAAAACTTCTCGATTTCCTAGCAATAAATCGTGTTATATCTTTGGTATTATTCTTACTCCCTGGCCAAACAGCAATATGTAAGTCTTCCCCTTGAGCGTAAAGAGCAGCTCTTGGTAAAGGCATCCAATTCTCCCAGCAATTAAGTCCGCCAAGAGTAAATTTCTTCAATCGATGCACTTGTAATTCATTTCCATCACCAGATGCCCAAGTTAATCTTTCGTCGTATGTAGGTTGTAATTTTCGATGAATAGATTTTATTATTCCCTTCTCGTTAATATAAACTAAAGAAGCATATAAACTATGCCCCCCACGATCTAATGGGCGTTCTATAATCCCAAGATAAATTGCAATGTTATGTTTTTTTGAAAGAGAACAAATTTCGTCTAAATCACCATTTTCTATAGTAATCGAGTTTAAGATATAATGAGCATGAATTTCTTTATTAATTTTTGTATTCCAAGCTGCACCATTTGTTAAGGCTAGCCAAAAGGGGTAACCAGGAACTAATCCTTCTCCAAAACTATCAAATCTGTTTTTCTTTCAATAGCTTCAGAAATGCTATTCTTTACTTTTTTTAGGGTTTCATTTTTATTAAACCAAACAGGGCTTATTTGTGATAATGCTACTTTTAGAAGATGAGATTTATTCATAGGATAAAAATATGAAATTATAGAACCCTATCTAAAATTCTACTCACATTAATTAAGGGAATACTAAAAACTCCAGCCACTATGATAAATTTCAAGATATTGTGAAGAACCACATAGTGAAGCTTTTTATCCGATCTCCATAAAAAAATAGTAAAAATAATCAAGGCAATAATACTTCCGTAGAAAAAGTAATCCATATATCCAATATCAAATCGAACAATCAATAAATATATTGGTAATAAGGATAGAAAACTTAGTATTGATAGCATCTTTCTTGAAGCCTGTTCTCCATATACAACTGGAATCGTTCTATAATTTTGTGCAAGATCCCCTTTTAAATTTTCCAAATCTTTTACCAACTCACGCATAGCAATGATAATAAAGAGAAAAGTTGCATGAACAAATATGACCATGTCGAAATTCTTATAATAAATAAAAACGGCGAAAAAAGGAATAACGGCCAAAATTGCTGCAATCAAATTCCCGATAAAAGGAAATTTTTTTAATTTATGGGAATAGAACCAAATACTAAAAATATAAAGTGAGAAAAAAACCACTGCCCTAAATGAAACATAACTGGCAAAAATTACTGAAATAAAATTTAGAATAAAATACGAACTAAGCTTTATTCGCTGACTAACCAACCGATCTAACATAGATTTTCTGGGTCTGTTGATTAGGTCCTTATCTCGATCATAAAAGCTATTGATAATATAACCAGATGCTATCGCTGAAGATGAAGCTAAGACAAGCATTAAAAGGATACTATCGAAAAGGACTTCTTTTACTGGAAGTTGAGGAGCTAAAATGTATATAGATGTAAGATATTGTGCTAAAACGATCACTAAGACATTATAGCCTCTTACAATTGAAAATAAGCTGAAAAATTTAAGGAAGAAATATTTTTGTTTTCTGTTTAACATAGAATAATTATGCTACTACTGGAATGAAAAGGGAGGTATTTTCAACTACTTAAAACATACTTTTATATTTAAAAATTATAAACCACTTCCAATTTATAGTTTTTTAAAACCTCTTTAGCTTTTGCTATATCTTTAGTAAAACCCAACATATATCCACCTCCACCCGAGCCACATAATTTTAAATAATAGGCATTTGTCTCAATCCCATTTTTCCATAGTGTATGGAATTCTTTTGGAATCATCGGTTTAAAATTATCCAGAACTACATTTGATAATTGTTTGATATTTTTAAAAAGGGATTTTACATCGCCTTGTAAAAAGTCATCTACACAGGCATCAGTATGCTTAACAAACTGGTCTTTAAGCATTTTTCTAAACCCTTCTTGCTTCATATTCTCCATAAAGATCTCTACCATAGGCGCAGTCTTTCCAATAATTCCACTATCTAACAAAAAAACAGCACCTGTTGCCTTTTGTGGTTGAGAGGGTATTCCTGCCGGTTCAATATTGTCTTTAGAATTTATAAGAATCGGCAAGCTTAAATAGCTATTTAATGGATCTAAGCCCGAAGATTTTCCATGGAAGAAAGATTCCATTTCAGCAAAGATTGTTTTTAAGTTCAGTAATTTATCGCGAGTTAGGTTTTCAAGGATTGTTATTTTATTATTTGCATATTTATCGTAAAATGCCGCTACCAAGGCACCACTGCTACCAACTCCATACCCTTGTGGAATACTAGAATCGAAGTACAAGCCCTTATCGATATCACTTTTTAAAGATTTAAAATCGAAGGAAACCAATGTTGGTTTTGATGTTTGCAATTTTTCAAGATGTATGGCAAATCGTTTCAAACCCTTATTTGATTTATGTGTTGCTTCTGAATGTTGCGCGTCGATCTTAAGAGCACCCTTATAAAAGTTATATGGAATGGATAATCCTTTAGAATCTTTTATAATTCCATACTCTCCAAAGAGTAGTATTTTTGAGTAAAATAGGGGTCCGTGCATGAAGGAGTTATTTGATTTAAAAGTAATTATTACAAAACTACATTTTTTTTGCTCCAAAACCAATTTGGTCACAAATATACTGGCCATTCTGACAATATACAACTAACTCATTTTTAATAAATTCCAAAGCTGTTTCTTTTTCAGTTAGAGGATAGAGTACATGAACATTTGCCCCAGCATCTAATGTAAAGCATATATTACTTTTTGTTTTGTCTCTAAAACTCCAAATTTTATTTATTATTTCAAGAGTATTGGGTTTCATTAAAATAAAATAAGGTAAAGAGGTCATCATCATAGTATGAAGTGATAAGGCTTCATTCTCTACAATCGCAATAAATTCTGAAAGATCTCCATTTTTTAATACATGAATTAGTTTTGAAAGATTTTCATTTGCTTGTTTAAAACGCTCTTCAGCAAATGGATGTTCATGCATTAAATTATGACCTACCGTACTACTTACTTGCTTTTCACCTTTATCAACCAGCAAAATGGTGTCTTGATAGTTTTTAAAAATAGGATGAACTTTATAGGGGTATTTAATTCCAAAAAGGATTGAGGATCCTTCAATATTTGCATGCGATCCCCAAACCACTAAATCTCCTTCAATGCTTCGGCATGCAGACCCTGATCCTAATCTTGCTAGGAAAGATGCTTTCTTATTAAAAAAATCATTTTTTTTATCGACCTCACCTACTTCATCTGCAGTTAAACTGAATAATTTTTCCATATCAACCAAACAAAGTGTCAAAGCACTCATCCCACTAGCTGAAGATGCTATTCCACTACTGTTCGGAAAAGTATTGGAGGTGTGAATTTCAAATTTATAATTTTTTAAAAATGGTAAATACTTTTCAATTCTATTAAAAAATAATTCAATTTTTGGCTTAAAAGCTTTTGAGATTTTTCCATCAAAATACACTTCAAAATTAAAAGAGTCACTTGGAATTTCCATTAAATGAAAATTTAATTCTGTTGTTGTTTTACAATCATTTAATGTAAAACTGATCGAAGGGTTTTTGGGCAATTGTTCCCCATATTTACCCCAATATTTTACCAATGCGATATTGCTTGGGGATTGCCAAGTTATACTTCCTTTTTTAGGGTATGCCGAGTATTTTTTTGGAATGAATGAATTTACCATCATTTTTTTCTTATTCAAATATATACTAAAAATGGATTCATTCAGAAATACTTTTAGCAACAATATACCCCCCTGTCCAAGCATTTTGAAAATTGAATCCCCCTGTAATGGCATCAATATTCATGACTTCCCCAGCAAAAAAGAGGTTCTTATGTAATTTGCTTTCAAAGCGTTTAAAATTAATTTCTTTTAAATCAACTCCCCTGCTGTTACAAATTCTTCTTTAAAGGTGCTTTTTCCGTTTACCTGAAAAATAGATTTCGTTAGTTGATCAGCCAAATCAAATAGTTATTGGTTGGTTACTTCTGCCCACTTTTGAGTTTCAATGATTCCAGAAACTTTTACTAGATATTTCCAAAGTCTTTTTGGAACTTCTAACTGAGCATATTTTAATAGGGTTTGTTTAGTGTTTTTTTTCTTTAATCTTTTTAATTTTTCAAAAGCTTCCTCTGGGGAAATATCAAATAACCAATTCACTTTTATTTTAAAATGATTAGGATAATTCATGCAATTCTTTTGCGCCCCAAGCCGATAATTTTAATATGGTAGGTCCGCTTAGTCCCCAATGTGTTATGAGTAATGCGCCTTCAGATATAAGTATTGTTTTATGGTCTTTTGAAATTACAGAAATGAAAGCATTAGTAGAAATTACAGATAGATTATTAATTCGCTCATCTTGAATATTAAATGTAAACAAAGAAGGTACAGGAGGAATAATGGTATGTCCTAGTGCTGCTAACAAATTCCATATTTTAGTATTGCTTCCTGTTGTTATGACTAATGTATCGGAAACAAATTCTCCCTTTTCAGTTGAAGTTAACCAATTATTATTCTCTTTTTGAATTTTTTTGACTCCATGATTTTTTAAAACTGGAATATGAAGACCATCTACTTCAGCTAAAAAACAATCGATTATAGTTTTTGATGTATTACTTTCCAGAAACATTCTGCCATCTTCTTCAATTTTTATAGGCACTCCTCTTTTTGAAAACCATTCCACGGTATCACCAGTCATGAAAGTATGAAAGGGACCCAGTAATTCTTTTTTACCTCTTGGGTAATTTTGGTATAAATTCAGCGTGGGTTATGTTACACCTACCCCCTCCAGAGACCTTTACCTTCGTAAGCACTTCACTACTAAGCTCTAAAATTACAATTTTCAATTTCGGATTGTTTTCAGCAAGGTTTATAGCTGTGAAGAAGCCAGCTGCCCCCACCACCTATTATTATGACATCAATCATTATTTCTTTTTCATAAGAATTACTTTTAGTAGGCTGATTAAAATTCAACATTTAAACTAAATCAAAAGGGCTTTTTAAATTAAAAAGGCTTTTGTGTTTCAGCAATTTCGGTACACCATGCAAAGGTTTCCTTAATATCATTCATTGTAGTCCTTGGGTTTATTAAGCACATTCTTAAAACGGTTTGTCCATGTAAAATGGTGGTCACTAATAATGCCTTTTGGCTTGAGACTATTTTTTCAGAAATATATTGATTTAATGCATCTAACTTTTTTTCGCTTAGATGTTCACCAATAGGGTTGTATCTAAAATTTATTATGGCTAATGTTGCGAGTGATATCACTTCCCAATTAGAGCTATTACGCAAACAATCTTCAACTTCTTCAGCTAATTTTATATTATAAGAAATAGCATTTCTGAATTCAGTTAAACCAAAAGTTTTAATTGACATATAGAACTTTAACGCTCTAAATCTTCGGGTTAATTGAATGCCTTGATCGTAAAAATTAATTTCCGATTTATTTCCTTCAATATCTTTTAAGTATTCAGGTTTTTCAGTAAAAGTACCCTTTTAAATGGGTGCTATTTCTAATAAGTAAGCAGCCCATTTCGTAAGGTTGATAAAACCATTTGTGAGGATCAACAGTTAAAGAATCTGCCTTCTCTAAACCTTTCATCATTTTTTTTCCTCCCTTTGTAAGAATAGCATAAGCTCCATCAATATGAAACCAAATATATTCTTTTTTACAAATGCCCACAATTTCTGAAAGTGGATCAACTGTACCAGTATTGGTTGTACCCGCAGTTGCGATTAAACAAAATGGTTGTAAGCCCTCTAATCTGTCTTTTGCAATGGCATTTTTAAGTTTATTAAGTGAAAATTTAAAATCTAAATTAGTTGGGATAATACGTATTTGTTCTTTTTTAAACTCCAGAACACGTATTGCTTTTATATTAGAAGAGTGTGCTTGATCTGAAAGATAAATAATCGCTTTTGAAAAATCATCTCCACATTTAATCCTTCTAGCGGTAACAATAGCTGTAAGATTAGCCATTGATCCTCCACTTGTGAAAATACCACCTCCTTTTTTAACAGGAAATCCAAATATTTTTAGAAGTCAATTCATCGTAATAATTTCTAGCTCAGCAGCAGCTGGTGAACCAGCCCATCCTCCTGAAAATATTAAACCCTGTAGCCAAAGTATCTTCCATAGCACTTATATAATTGCTAGGCCCAGATACAAATTAAAACGCTTTAGGGTGTGAAACTATAGTGCTTTTTGTAATAACTTCTTTTAGAACAAAATTCAATACTTTTTTTGAATCCATTGGATTTTCAGGAGCTTCTTCTAAAAATAAATGATCCATTTCTTTTCTAGATCCTTTTGCAACAGGAAGTTTTTTATCTTGGGTTTCAAAATGTTCAACTATTGCATCAACAACCTGATATCCACAAGAAGTCATTTCCTCTTTTGAAAGTTGCAGTCTAGCTTCATTCTTTTTCATTTTCTAATGTTTCGTTTTAATTTTTTACGCTAATAATTATTGGTGCAAAAATAAGTCTTTATTCAGAAATAATAGTATTTCGAAATTATTAATGCTTCAGAAAGATTCGTACTTTATATTAATTACAAAAAATTATTGTAACTTGCTAACTACTAACAAAAAACCAATTATTATGTTTTCAAAAACGAATTTAGTCAGTACAATTGTAACTACCTTATGGGGTTATTTTGGAGGATTTCTTTTTTGGGGTTATCTCTCCGTTGATTTTTTTAACGAGCATCTTGGATCAGCCTCTGGGGTTATGAAAGAGTATCCTGATATGACTTATCTAATACTTGGATGTCTTATTAATGCTTTTGTGTTTTCGACCCTTTATGGTAAATGGGCAAATAACAATTACAGCGCTAGAAGTGGTTTTACTTTCGGGATCTGGTTAGCAATTCTTATGGGATTAGGAGAAGGATTAATCGATTATTCTACTAACAATATTTTGGATCTTACTGGCACACTTGCCAACGTAGGAATTTATTTAGTATTCCTTGGTGTTATGGGAGTTTTAGCAGGTGTAGTTTATAAAAAAGTACATTAGTTAAATCAAATCAAACCAAAAACTCCAATTTTAAATTGGAGTTTTTTTTACCATATTTTTCTGATACATGTCATAATTTTTTTTTTGATAAATTGTTATCTTTAACGATTATACAAAATATACAAACAATGACTATAAATATTCAATTTATTAAAATTCAGAACAGTGATACTTTAACTGAATTTGTGTCAAAAAAACTCATTAAATTAAGTGATAAATACAAGTGGTTAATCAGTGCAAAAGTCTTATTTAAAATTGAAAAAGAACCTGCTGGCAATGGAAATATCTGTGAGATTGAATTGAGTCTTCCAGGTCCAAAAATATTCGCTTCTTCAAAAGAGAAAAATTTTGAATTAGCAGCAAAAAACACTATTTCAGATCTAACTGTACAATTGAAGAAAAGAAAAGCATCTTTTGTAAAACATTAAGAAAGAACTATAATAAATTACTTTTAAAGCGTCCCAAGTGCTATTTCTACCATAGTAGAAAAAGTGCTTTCTCTTTCGTTTGCAGAGGTTTTCTCTTGCGTCACTAAAGAATCTGAAATGGTTAATATAGTTAAAGCTTTTACATTATATTTAGCTGCAACTGTATAAATTCCAGCCGCTTCCATTTCAACACATAATACCCCAAATTTTGTCCATTTTTTATAAGAATCATAATCATCTTCAAAAAAATCATCAGAAGATAATACATTTCCTGCTTTTATAGGAATGTTATTTTCTTTAGCAAAATCAACTGCTTTCATAAATAAATCAAAATCTGCAGTTGGAGCATAATTTGAATTTAAAAATCTTGAATTATTGATTCCTGAAGTTGTAGATGCCGCCATTGCGATTACAATATCATATAATTTTACTTCTTTATGATATGAACCAGCCGAGCCAACTCTAATTAAATTCTTTACATCATAATCAATAATCAACTCATTGCAATATATTAATGTTGAAGGAATTCCCATGCCTGTTCCCTGCACGGATACATGTTTACCTTTATAAGTTCCTGTGAACCCTAACATCCCTCTAACTTTATTATAACAAACTAGGTTCTCAAAAAATGTTTCTGCAATCCATTTGGCTCTTAATGGGTCTCCTGGTAGTAATACTGTTTTGGCAATATCTCCTTTTTTTGCTTCTATATGAACACTCATAATAATACAATTTGTGAAATCAAAAATAGTAAAACTATTTACATCAACCCTATTCTTGCATTATAAGAATGATTACAATGATTATTGTAACATATTATTTAGAAAATATCAATTACTATGTTAGACACTTATAGCCTATTTTTATATCAATATTTATTAGAAGATTATTATTTTAAGCAGGCTATTGCAATTTTTAGCACAATCATTTAATTGGGCTTTCAAAATGAACTACCTCGACCCAAGGGTACGAGGTATCAAAACAACTTAAGTTGAGATGAATGAAATTTTTTATATTCTTCTTTCCTGCCTTGACCTTGAACATATTTTTTAATAACTTCTTCGTTAGCATATTGTCCCACTGTATTAATATAATAACCTGTCGTCCAAAATTTCCCACCCCACAAAAACCGTTTCACTTCTGGATGTAACCTAAATATTTCCCTTGCCGTTAAACTCTTTAACGTATTGACTATCTTCTTGGGTGACATCATCGGTACACTTTGTATCAAAAAATGAACATGATCGTCATCACAGCCCACTTCTAAAAAATGAATCTCATAACGGCAAGAAATCTCTAAACAAATTTCAACCAATGAAGAGGAAACTTCCTCCGTCAATACATTTCGCCGATACTTTATTGGGCAAACCAAATGGTACATCAACAAACTCTTGTTATGACTTTTGAAGATATGTTCACTCATATCACAAAAATAAATATCTTTACGCTACACCCGACGCAAGCGTCGGGGAATTCTATTGATTAAATTTTTGAGTTGACATAATTGACTTCTAGATTCCTGTAGGTGAAGAAAATTCAAAACTATTTTTTTAGATTTTTCTAAATCTCCATCTTGATAGTGTCCTCTAGCTTCATATAATACTCCAGAAATTTTCTCACATTGGTTAACTGATTCTTGCATTTTAACAGCATAAAAGATCAGGCTATCATTATTATTATGCGAGAATTGTTTTACTTTATCAAAAGAATAAGAATAATCCTTTTTCGAATTTTGAGAGTACACCTCATTAAATGAAAGATAAATACAAAATATGATTACTAATTTTAAAAAAATGTTCTTGTTCATACGAGATAGGACAAACCTAGAGTAATTATTACGCTATAAAAATAACAATATTACTTATTATATGCTTTTTACGTAAAGTCGATTCTTTATTTGTCTGATTGCCTGTTGATTATAAAAAATAGCCCTCATTTCAAGAAGAGAGGGCGGCACTTCTTTTTTACGCTATTCTATTCATCTACTTTTAAGACTTATTAACGTAAAATTTAGAAACTATGAAATTAAAAAACATTATTTACTCTGTAATATTTCTTACTAGTAGTATCACCTTTGCACAAGTTCCACACGACATAAATGTGACAAGCAATGGGTCAGCAGAAAGAGTTGCACGTTTTAAAGTCCAAGACGAAACGAGAGATTTTCTTGAAATTACAAACTCAACACAACACGCAGGAAAATTCATTCCATCAATTTGGGGGCATCAAGAATCAGATAATAGATATGTATTACGCCATTTTGCTACGACTAAGTCTTCACTAGACAATGGCACTAATCCTCTAATGGTATTTCGGGCAGAACTAAGAAACGCAATCAATTTAAATGCTCCGAGCGGAGGGACATTCCCGTGGGGAACAACAGCTAGCAATGTAGTTAATCGTCCTGTTTTTGCTTGGGAAAATGGAAACACACAATTAATGACCATTAGAGCAAATGGCAACATTGGGATAGGAACAACTACACCACAAGAGAAATTACATCTTAATGGAAGTATTAGAGGAAATGCTGCTGGGGGAGCCCTCAGAATAAGAACAGGAAGTGGCTATTTGGATGTTGGTGTACGGAATACAAATTGGGCGCATATTTATACTGATAGACCACGAGTTATCTTTAATAAACCCATATATGAAATTGGCGGGCGATTTAGCTCTTTTAATAATTCACACCTTTATCTTCAAACAAATGGCATCAATCGTATTTTTGCAAATCGATGGAATGGAAGAGTAGGAATAGGTACTACTACTCCCACATCACTATTGGATATTAATGGTACAGCAAGAATCAGAAGTTTAACTACCAATACATCGGACAGTTATGTTTTAACAGCAGATAATAACGGAAATGTGCGTAGAAGATTAATTTCAACTATTGGAGGAGGTTCAAATAACTGTGGGACAAATAATTTTATTCTTAAAAACTCTAGTGGAAGTTCCGTTTGTAGTCAAATTTATGATAATGGAAGTAGAGTAGGTATTGGAACTTCTTTACCTGCATATAGATTAAGTGTTAATGGAGCTGTACACTCAATGTCAAATTTATTTATCTCTGATAGAAAGTTTAAAAAGAATATTGAAGATATTGATAGCCCGTTAGAAACAATCCTTAAACTAAATGGGGAAAAATATAATTGGAAAGTTCAAAAATTTGACAAATATAATTTTACAGATAGAAAGCAGATTGGTTTTATTGCTCAAGAAGTAAAAGAAGTTCTTCCGGAAATCGTGCACGTTGATGAAAATGGCGAACATAGTATGAATTATACAGCAGTAATTCCTTTATTGGTTGAAGCTATAAAAGAACAGCAAAACCAGATTACTCTTTTGCAAAATAAATTAGATGATAATAAGGTATTATTAAATGGAGAGAATTTATTACTAACAGATAAAACATCATTTTCAACTAACTATCCCAATCCATTTAGCACAACCACAACTGTTGATTATTTCATAGAAAAAAATATAAGAAATGCTAAAATCGTTGTTTATGATACAAACGGAACTGCTATAAGCAGTTATAGATTAGACAACAGAGGTACTAAATCGCAATTAGTAATCAATAAAAACACTCTTAGTACAGGAATTTATTTTTACACCTTAATAACTGATGATATTGTAATCGGCACAAAGAAAATGATTGTTAAATAATTTTCTTAAAAAATTAGTGTATTTTTCGGGGTCTGAATTTTTCAGAGCCTTTTTTAATTATCAAATAATGGGACTAGTAAAAAACATTCTCTATAAATCTTCACATAAAAGTTTAATAAAACTATTTAAAAACCGATCCGTTTTTCCTTATTACCATATAATAAATGATAAGAAAGTTCACCATATCAAAAACCTATATAAGTATAAAAATGTAGGTGAATTTAAACACGATTTAGAGATTTTATTAGAACATTATAAGCCATTAAATCCTGAAATTATTATTAAAAATCCCACGAAGAATTTCAAAATTCCCCAAAATAGCTTCCTCTTAAGTTTTGATGATGGATTAAAAGAAGTATATGACATTATCTTCCCAGTTCTTAAAGAAAAAAATATCAAGGCAATATTTTTTATTAATCCAAAATTTATTGATAATAATGAAATTTTACACCGTCATCATTTAAGTGTGGTAGTTGAAGTTCTTAAAGAAATCAAAGACACAAAAAAATTAAATGAGATATCAAATTTATTTGGAATTTCTTATAGTTCGCATAAGCAGTTGTCTGAATATGTTTTAAAAATTGACTCTTCAAATAAAAAGCTTTTAGATAACGTCAAAACAGAATTAGAAATAAATATAGATTCATATTTATAGGAAAATACGCCATATCTATCCAAGGGTAATATTCAAGAAATGATTGATGAGGGTTATTATTTTGGTGGTCATACGATGTCTCATCCACGATTGAATATTCTACCGCCTGAAGAACAAGAAAAGGAGGTCATTAATTCGATTGAATGGCTGAAAAATACCTTTAAAATAAATTATTCATTATTTGCGTTTCCTTTTACAGATAAAGGTATCAGCAAACAATTAATAAATAAGATTTTTGAGTACGATAAAAGAACTTTGATCTTTGGCAACTCTGGATTAAAGAAAGACATAGACAGCAGAATAATTCAAAGATTTTCTCTAGAAAATCCTGCTGAGAACACAATAAAACGGATAATTACAGAAAATCTGTATAAATTTTATAATAAAGCTATTTTTAAATATAGCATTAAAAGAAAATAACTGAACTTGATTAAGAAGATATCAAAAAAAGAAATTCCGCTGTTAATTAATTCTTCTGCTTTTTGGGAAGGCTCTTTTTTACCTATTACTAAACACAGGTTTTATGCACACTATAATAATCCTTGGTGCGACGATGATGATATTGTATTACTGTTGGCATACGACAACGATTCTTTAGTAGGTTATATGGGAGTATATATTGATAAAATAGAACTCAATAATGAACAAAAAAAAATAGGATGGTTATCGACTTGGTGGATAGATCCAAAAACAAAAGGAAAAGGCATTGGGAGAAGTTTATTGGAAACTATGTATGCCGTACAAAATGGTAAAATTGGTGTTTCTCAATTTACACCGAGTGCAAAAAGAGTATATGAAAAATCAAATTATTTTAGTCCGTTAAAAAAAAATGAAGGATATAAATTTGTATATAGAAGCAATTTGAGTGTCGTTTTACCCTTAATAAAAAATCGTTTATCCAATATTAAATCTACACTTAAGTTTATTGATAAAGTCCCCAATTTCTTTATTTCTATTAAACTTCAACTCCATTTTTTACTTGTAAGAAGAAAACTAAAAGATATACAAATTGAATATGTAAATTATATCGACACAGAATTAGATAATTATATCAGCAATAAAAACACCAACCATATAAGTAAAAAGAGCGTTGATTTTTTTACCTGGCTTAAAAGTTATCATTGGGTGCAAGAAGCTCCTTTAATTGAGATGGTAGATACGCAAAAGTATCAGTTTTCTATGTGTGCTGAAAAGTTCAATATTTATTTTATCAAAATTTTAGTTAAAAATGAGATTGGTGGGTTTATTGTACTTCAAAAGAGGGATTCTACCCTAAAAATATTGTTCTCATATTATAATGAGGCAAGATATATGGCAAGAATACTCTTTCTTCATATAGTTAAACTTCGAGCCAAACAACTCCTATGTTATGATGAAAATCTCAACAGTGAACTTCTTAAAATCGGTGGTTTTTTATACAAAAAAAAGAAGATTAAAGAGTCTATTATCTCCAAAACTTTTGGGAATTATGATTACGAAAAAATCACTCTTAATTTAGGAGATGGAGACTGTAGTTTTGCTTAAAATTGATAATTTAAGCATTTTCAAAACTTCCACAATTCAACAATTACCCAAGCAAACATAAATTTCATTTCAGGTCCTGCAAGGATTTTCTCGGCATAAGATTTATTCCAATTCCTCCTTGCAAGACTTTCCATTTCATTTGGCGAACTGCTAAGTAATTGTTGGATCAAACTTAGTAGAAGTGAAAAATCAAATGTTAGAAAAATTAAATGTTCTGAAGATATTGTCGCATTTATTCGCGAGATTTTCCCAGTTGAACAAATTAATCATCGAGAATACGCCTACTCAATTTTTTTAGACCGAGCCAATCAAATTCTAGGATATTTTATGTTAAGTTCCAGAGGAGTCTCAGGAACAGTAATTGACCCGAAAATTGTCTTTCAGTCGGCATTATTGGCAAATTGTAGCTCCTTAATATTATTTCACAATCACCCCTCTCAAAATCTCAATCCATCTGAAGCAGATAAACAAATTACTCAAAAAATAGCCAAATCAGGCCAGTTTTTAGATATTACTTTATTAGACCATATCATCATTACAGAAAGTAGTTATTTTAGCTTTGCCGATAAGGGAATACTTTGATTTTTTAAAGTCATTTGCTCAAAAATTATTTCATCCCTCAAACCTCTATTCTCATGAATAAATTTCAAAACTTCTACTAGTCTTGTCTTATTGATGGATTGAGAAGCTACATCATAAATTCCTAATTCAATCAAATTTTCTTGCCCTGTTTTTCCATTTTCAGGATTTAGTTTTGAAAGGTCTTTTTTAAGTTGTTTGATATTTTCTTCAGATAAAATTCGAGAATCGTCAAAACCAAGTGAACTCAAAATAAGATGTCCCATATCTCGTTGAGATTTATTAGGTACGAAGTTATTTTCAAGGTTCGGACTAAACAGAGAATCTGCAATATTTTGATTTTTCAACGCTAAATAAGGAAATGCCAAATTGATGGCATTCATATTCTTCTTATCACTAAACAACCACTTACTAGATGGCAATCTTATCGAGAAATCTGCATCATTAATTCTAATACTGCGACTGCCATCTCTGTTTAATTTCGCGGAGAATCCCTCACGAAAAACAAACGATGTTTCTTTTGGTTTGTATGTTTCCAAACGGTTAATCCCCCTCTCTGTTTGTTCTAAAACCTCTTTTTTATGTTCTAGTTTTTCTACTAATTCCCGCCTTTTTAGGTCGTCCAAAGAAAGCTTTTTTAGTTCATTTTTTAACTCCTCAATGTCCGTTTCCAATACATTTTTTTCGCTAGATTTCACGCCGAATTCTTTTTCAATGCTTGGGTATGTTCTTTGACTTGCTTTAACTGAAAACCCATCCCGTCCACCGAATCAATATGAGAGCCTCCAAATTCCCGCGAGATTTCAAGTTTTGTTTCGGTAGAAATCTCCGCACTTTGTGAGATTTCGGCTAATGAGGTACTAAACGCCGTTTCACTTGTAAAATCTGCGTTGACAATAATGTTTTGAATAGCTCGCCGTTCGGCTGGTGGCTTGCTTCCTGCAAAGTTGTGTAATTTCTGGTAGTTCTTCCAGTTATCTAGCCAAACGCTAACCGATTCCTCATTTTCAAATTTTGAAATTAATAATGTTAAAATTTCGATTTGTGATTTACCTTGTTCTAATAATTCTTCTTTATAGTTTTTAATTTCTTCTGCTATTGAAATATCTTCTGTATTATCAAGTTTCTGTGAAATCTGAACATTCAATTTTTGTTGAGATACAGAGAGACCCAATTTATTTTCATTAGAAATTTCTAACAAAGAAATGTCATTTTCTAAATCTACATCAGCGTTTTCGTATTCTCTATCTCTACTTTCAATTTTTTCGCAGGATTTTTCTTTGAATTTCACGTTCCTTTACACTATAATTAAGTTGTTCCAAAGATGGAGAATCCGCATTCCCTATCAGGGAATCAGCCGAACCCTCATTGGGTTCGGCTGATTTTAGCATAGCTGAATTATTTTCCAAATTATTCCGCATCTCCTGATTATACCATAGATTTTGCGGGAGTTCAATTTTTGGATTTCGGAGCTAAATCTTTAAATGATTCCCATTGCTCACAAGATTTTTTATGAAAAACCAATACTGCATCATAAAAAGTATATGCATCTAAAAACCTATCTTTTTCTATTAAAGTAATCCCTAGCATGGCAAATTCTTCTTTTACTTTAAGAGGTTCTAAATTTTTCGCTTCATCGTGTGTGAGTTTCAAAAAAAATAGATGATAAAAGATAGCTTTTTCATCACCTTTGAGTCTTTCAGGATGCTTGATGATATTACTCCGTGCGGAGTAATCCACTTTAGAATAATCTAGTTTTTTTGTTGTGGCCTTGGTTTCGTTTTTCTGGGCGCAAGCTTGCATTGATAGCAAAATGTCGCGAGAAAAAGCATTGAAAATTTGGTTTTGAAAATTTGGCGGTTTTCGGTAAATAAAATCATAATAATTTCCTGTTTATTGTTTTGTAGGCTCTCCAAAACATTATTGACTAAAAAAGGCGTGAACCTCCACTAAAATTACCTAACCGAGGTACCGCCAAGCACCCAAACAGGAATAAATTAGTTTCAGAACACACCCGTAACAGTGCATTCACTAATTCATATCTTCCTGTCTTGAAAAATTTGGCGGTTTTCGGTTAAAGAGATGATAGCTAGACCGTTTTACGTAATGTTGAAGATAAATTCATAGATTAAATTAGAATAATTATCTTAGCCAAAAATGAGAACTGAAATAAACGTAGATACCAATATGCTTACTTGGGCGGTTTCCAGAGCAGGTTATGATTTGGCGGAATTTACTGAAAAAGTTCCAAATCTTGAGAAATGGCTAAATGGAGAAAAAAAGCCAACCGTTAAACAACTAGAAGCCTTTTCTAAAAAGGTATATCTTCCTTTTGGTTATTTGTTTCTACCTGAGCCACCAATAGAAAATCTTCCTATTCCCTTTTTTAGAACAAATGGAATACAACAAACAAGAAAAGTTAGTATAAATGTTTACGATACAATTTTGTTAATACAACAAAGACAAGATTGGCTACGTGATTATTTAAAAGATAATGAATTTGAAAATCTAACTTTTGTTGGTAAACATAGTAAGACTAAAAATCCTATAACAATAGTAAATGATATTAGACAAACCCTTGGACTAACAGAAAATTGGGCTAGTCAATTTGGAACTTGGGAAAAAGCTCAAAATCACTTAGTTCAAACTATTGAGGACAAAGGGATTATTACTGTATTTAATGGTGTTGTTGAAAATAATGGGTACAGAAAAATTCCAGTTGATGAATGTCGAGGTTTTGTTTTAGTAGACAAAATAGCTCCATTTATGTTTATAAATAATGCTGATTCCAAATCTGCTCAAATGTTTACTATTGTCCACGAATTGGCTCATATTTGGACTGGACATAGTGCTGGGTTTGATTTTCGAAAGCTTCAACCTGCTGACGACCCTATTGAAATATTATGTGACCAAGTTGCAGCTGAATTTCTTGTTCCAAAGGATGCTTTTAACGAAAAATGGAATAGAAATCCAAACATTAGAAGTACATCTCGCTATTTTAAAGTTAGCGAAATAGTAATTGCTAGAAGAGCAATGGATACAGGAAAAATAACAAGAAGTCAATTTTTTGAGTTTTATAATGAATATATAAAAAGAGAGTTTATAAAAAAAGAAAGTCAAGGTTCTGGTGGAAATTTTTATGCAACTACTCGAAAACGGCTAAGTATTACATTTGCTTCTCATATAAATAACGCTATAAAATCTGGGCAACTTTTATACAGAGATGCCTATAAATTAACGAGTTTAAAAGGTGATACTTTTCAAACCTTTTTTTCTAAACACATTTAGGCTTAATGACAGTTTATGTGGTAGATAGCAATTTCTTTATTCAAGCCCATAGAGTAAACTATCCTCTCGATATTGCATCCAGTTTTTGGAATAAAGTAAAAGAGTTAGCTGAATCTGGTAAAATTATTAGTCTCGATAAAGTGAAGTCTGAATTATACGATAAAAATGACAAATTAGAGGTTTGGTGTAAAGCCAATTTACCTGAAGACTTTTTTAAATCTACTGACGAAGTTATGGCTGAATATAGTCGAGTTTCTACTTGGGCGATTTCTATGAGTCATCATTATTTACCAAATGCATTGAATGAATTTTTAGATGCTGATGAGGCAGATGCATTTCTTGTAGCTTACTCTTTAGCTGACATAAGTAATAGAGTTATAGTCACACAGGAAGTAAGTCGACCTGATAGGAAAAATAAAATAAAGATTCCTGAAGCTTGTAATCCGATTAATGTTCGTTTTTTGAACACAATTAAAATGTTCAGAGAGCTTGGAGAAACTTTTTAAATAGATTCTCAAACCAATTATAGGAGTATTAATAGGGGAATATTATAAATAAAAAAGACTTAAATAGCTTTATTTTAGCCAATTAAGTCTTTTAAGTTGTGCGGGCGGGGAGACTCGAACTCCCACGCCGTGAAGCACTAGATCCTAAGTCTAGCATGTCTACCAATTCCATCACGCCCGCAAATATATCAATTCACTTTATAAACATAGACTACTTGTACTTTGAGTCCACCAGTGTTGGTAAAGGAGTGCAAATATACATAAGTATCTTAAGTTCAATTAGTAAATGCAACTTTTAGGAGTATTTATATAATTCTAATATCGTTAAAGCCTTCTCTCTTAAGTACTCCTAATTAAGGCTTATATTTGTACTCTACTAAAAGTCAATAAATATGAAGCACTTAACTAAAGAACAAAGGTATCAAATAAAAGCATACTTAAATTGTGGCAAATCAAAACTTTTTATAGCAGAAGCTTTGAATGTTGATAAAACGACTATTTATCGGGAATTAAAACGTAATTCAAAAAAACAAGGTTCATATAACCCTGATTTTGCTCAAGAATTATCTTCCGAAAGAAAGGAACGTTTTGCTAGTAATAGAAATTTTACTCCTTCCATAGAAAAATACATAAAAAAGCAAATAGAACAAGAACAATGGTCTCCAGAACAGATAGTGGGTTACTGTAAATCTCAAAATATTCCTATGCTTAGTCATGAAAGAATATATGCTTATATAAGAGAAGATAAAAAGCAAGGAGGAAATCTATTTAAACATTTAAGACATCAATTAAAACACAGAAAACGTCCAGTTTCTGGGAAACAGAATACAATTAAGGATAGGGTATCTATAGACTTTAGAGGCGATATAATTAACAATAAAGAACGCTTTGGTGATTGGGAAATAGATTTAATTATAGGTAAAGATGGAAAAGGTGCAATTGTTACTATAGTTGAAAGGACTACTGCTTTTTTCTTAATGAGAAAGTTGCCTTTTGGTAAAAATGCTAAAGAATTAGCAGAAATTGTTATTGAGATGATGATGCCTTACAAGAAATTTGTCCATTCCATTACCTCAGATAATGCTAAAGAATTTGCCGAGCATAAAAAAATATCTAAAAAATTATTAACCCAGTTCTTTTTTGCTCACCCTTATTGCTCATGGGAAAGAGGATTAAGTGAATACGCCAATAAACTCGTTAGGCAATATATACCAAAAAAATCAATATTCAGTGCATATAATAACCAAGAAATCAAATTAATACAACACAAAATAAACCGAAGACCAAGAAAAAATCTATTTTATAAATTTGTAAACCAAAAAGTTGCATTTGCTAGTTGAATCTACCTATTATAATTAAAAAAGAAACTCTTTTAGAAAAAAAATACTTTTTAGTATCTTTGCCATTCTTCAAAAATAAAATATATGAAAAGTGCAAAACCATACATTCAAGAAAATAAACAACGGTTTATTGATGAATTATTTGACTTAATTAAAATCCCTTCCATTAGTGCTGATTCAGCATATAAAAAAGATGTAATAAAAACGTCCGAGATTGTTAAAGAGAACCTTGTAAAAGCTGGATGTGATTCAGTTGAAATTTGTGAAACCTCAGGCTTCCCAATTGTTTATGGTGAAAAAATAATTGATACAAACTTGCCAACAATTTTAGTATATGGTCACTACGACGTACAACCTCCTGATCCCTTGGACTTATGGGATAGCCCGCCTTTTGAACCGGTAATTAAAAAAACTGACCTACATCCTGAAGGGGCTATTTTTGCTCGTGGTTCTTGTGATGACAAAGGACAAATGTTCATGCATATAAAGGCAATGGAATACATGACTAAAACCAATCAGCTTCCCTGTAATGTGAAATTTATGATTGAGGGAGAAGAAGAAGTTGGAAGTTCAAGTTTAGAATGGTTTGTAAAACGAAATCATGAAAAACTTAAAAACGATATTATTTTGATTAGTGATACTGGTATGATTTCTCTCGATGTGCCTTCCATTACCACTGGTCTTCGCGGACTAAGTTATGTAGAAGTTGAAGTTACCGGACCCAATCGTGATCTACATAGTGGGTTGTACGGTGGAGCCGTAGCAAATCCAATTAACATTCTTACAAAAATGATCGCCTCTTTACACGATGAGAATAATCAAATTACAATCCCTGGATTTTATGATGCCGTAGAAGATCTATCTGATGCAGAAAGAGCAAAAATGGGAGAAGCTCCATTTAATAAAGAGGATTATAAAAAAGCATTGGATATAAATGACACCTTTGGTGAAAAGGGGTACACTACCAATGAACGAAATTCAATTCGACCAACTTTAGATGTGAATGGAATATGGGGAGGCTATATCGGTGAAGGTGCCAAAACTGTTATCGCTAGTAAAGCTTATGCCAAAATCTCTATGCGCCTTGTACCTAACCAAAATTGGACCAATATCACAGAACTTTTTATAAATCATTTTGAGTCTATTGCTCCAGATGCTGTTTCGATAAAAGTTACACCACATCATGGGGGGCAAGCCTATGTTACTCCTATTGACACTATAGGATATCGGGCTGCAGAGAAGGCCTACCAAGAGACCTTTAGTAAAAAACCAATTCCGCAACGTAGTGGTGGAAGTATCCCGATAGTTGCCTTGTTTGAAGATGAACTAAAAAGCAAAACTATCTTAATGGGATTTGGATTAGATAGTGATGCCATTCATTCTCCTAATGAGCATTTTGGGGTTTGGAATTTTCTAAAAGGAATTGAAACCATCCCTCAGTTCTATCATTTTTATACTGAAATGATAGAAGCTCTCGATTAATTGCCACTCAACCCTATATCTTTTTTACATATTTTGTAATAATTGCAATCTGAGTTGGACCAACTTTTGTAAGCTTCCCCTAAAACCAAACTGTTTAAAAGTATAAAAATAGTTTTAACTTTAAACAGTAATTATGAGAAAAAGTAAATTTAGTCCGAACCAAATTGCAAAGATTTTAAAGGAGTTTGACAATAGTAAATCTGTCATAGATATAACCAGAGGTCATGGTGTTAGTTCTGCTGCTTTTTACAAGTGGCGTTCAAAATACGCAGGGATGAACCTCCCAAGAGCTTAAGAAGCTTAAGTTATTAGAAGAGGAGAATCGTAGGCTCAAACAAATGTATGCTACCTTAGCCATAGATCATCAAATGGCAAAAGAGATTATTGAAAAAAAGCTATAAAGCCTTACCGTAAGCGTGTTATAGCAAAAGGTCTTATTCATTATGGCATTTGTAGGGCGTGCCGTATTTTAAATATGAGTAAGAGTGTGTATTACTACCAGCCATTGCCAAAAGATGACACAGCCATTGAATTAGCTCTAAAAGAAAAAGCAAAGCAACACTCAGAAGAAGGTTTTTGGAAGGCTTATGATCGTTTACGCAATGAAGGGAAACCATGGAATCATAAACAAGTATATCGTGTCTATAAATCGGTAGGCTTGTCATTACGACCAAAAGTAAAGAAACGCCTACTGGCAAGAGTAAAAGAGCCTTTAGAGGTTCCTGAAGAATTAAATCATACCTGGAGTATGGATTTTGTAACGGATGTCTTAGATAACAACAGGCGTTTTAGAGGATTTAATGTCATTGATGATTATAACAGAGAAGTTATTTTCATAGAAATAGATTACTCTTTACCTGGTAATCGCATTATTTGGGTGCTCAATCATTTAATAAACAACCAGGGAAAGCCAAAACGCATAAGCATGGATAATGGTCCGGAGTTTATAGCAAAAATAACAGCCAATTGGAGTTTAATGCACGAAATAGAATTTAAATATATAGAACATGGAAAACCAACTCAAAATGCTTTTGTGGAAAGATTTAATGGCAGCTATAGAAGAGGTGTGTTAAATAAATACAGTTTTGAAAGTTTAGAACAAGTAAGAGAGCAAACACAAATTTGGATGGATGATTATAATCATTTTAGACCCCATGATGCATTAGGGAAAATACCACCAATAAAATACGCCGAAATTAATTCTAATGGAGCTAGCTCCATTAGAATTAAAAACAATAAATTTGATAATAATAGAAAATTAAGCAGTTCTAAATGAACTACCTCGACCCAAGGGTACGAGGTATCAAACGGAAGATAACTTTATTTTAGTTTGATGAAAACCTTAGGTTTTCAAACTTTCCTCTTGACCACCGAGGCAAGCCTCGGGGAATTCTTTAGATTAAGGGAAGCCTACAGGGGGACAGTATTTTTTACTGCAGTGATGGCATTTATAGCTTCATCCTATGCACTTTATACCGTTTTCGATTCCTATTATTCGGCTATTTTCTTTGGTTTTATTTAGGGACTTCTTATTTTTAATTTAGACTGGTTTATCGTTTCTACTATTTAAAAAAGAAATAACTTTTTTGATGAAATTCTACAAGCAAGCCCAAGAATAGCACTTGCAATTATTATTGCTATTGTAACTGCAAAACCCTTGGAATTAAAAATCTTTGAAAAAGAAATCAATCAAGTATTGTTAGAAGAAAAAAATGAAATGACCATTGCTAATAAAGATCAACTTGCATTGCAGTATACACCTGGAATTGAAGCTTTAAATTCTGAAATAACAGGTCTAAAAAAAGAAATTAGTGATAAAGAAGCATCAGTAAATGAATTGTATGAAACCTACATTGCTGAAGCAGAAGGCAGAAAAGGAACCGAAATTATAGGTAAGGGTCCTGTTTATAAAGAAAAAAGAGAGAAACACGATGCCGAATTGGCTGCACTTCAGGAATTAAGAAATGCTATAATAATGAAAAGATTAAAATTGCTGAAGTTACTATTGCTAGCCTTTCAACAGAATATCAAGCAAAAGTTTTAGAAACACAACCTGTGATAGATGGATTTGATGGTTTAATGGCACATGTAAATGCTTTAAACAAATTGCCTTGGTTGCCTTCATTATTTATTTTTCTATTGTTTTTAGTTATTGAAACATCGCCAATATTAGCAAAGTTACTTTCTCCTAAAGGTACCTATGACTATAAACTTGAAGAACAAGAAAATTCTGTGATCAATTGGAAGACCCAACAAGCGCAGCAAAGAGAAGTTTTATTTCAGACTGATATTAATGTCAATAATCGAGTTTATTCAGATATAGCAGAAGAGCAAGAACTCTATGACTATAAAAGAAAGAAAGCAAGAGAACTATTGAAACTTCAAGCAGATGCTTTTTATAAAAAACAGAAAGGTATTTTAGGTTAATTTAATCCTTTTAGAGCTTAAAACTAATAGGTGATAAGGCGTTTACTTAACAAACTCAAAAAATAAACAAGGATCACTTTTATGTAAATCTTCTTTGTAATTTTTGAAATTACATTTCTCAAGAATTTTTATAGAACCCGTATTCTCTCTATTTACAATTGCCATTATTTTTTTGTCTGGAAAGTAGTTTAGGCAATGATTTGTCATTTTATCAATCATTTCTAGGGTAAATCCTTTTCTCCAAAATGACGCTAGAAGTGCATAACCAATTTCAAATTGATTGTTTTCATAAGGGACTATTTTAGCAAAACCAATTACAGTATTTGTTTCCTTCAAGGTTACTTTATAAACCCCATAATATTCATTTTCCTGATTGGTTTTTAATAAGGCATTGAACTTTTTTATAGCAATTTCTCTTGAATTTCCCTTACCAGAAATATGAAGCATAACCTCATCATTACAAATTACCTTGCAAAAATCTTCAAGATCTGCAGATTCATACTTTTTCAATATTAATCGAGAGGTAAGTAATTTCATTTTAGTAATTTGTAGTACGAAATTAAGTATAATTAATTAAAATCCATTTTATGAAAAAACAACTCTTTTTACTTTGTTTTCTATTAAATATTTCAATGTTTTCACAATCCTATTCCGAAGATAAAAAAGCAATTAAAGCCGTAATGAAACTTCAAGAAAAGGCTTGGTCTCATAACGATTTGGAGGGGTTTATGCTGGGCTATTGGAGAAGTGATTCCTTAAAGTTTTATGGCAGTAGTGGCCTTACTAAGGGTTGGCAACAAACACTTAATAATTATAAGAAAGGATATCCCACAAAAGAACATTCTGGCACCCTAACTTTTAAAATCAATGATATTTCAAAAATAGAAAGTAATACTTATTGGGTTATGGGTGAATATTTTTTAAAACGATCTGTTGGAGATGCCAATGGTATTTTTATCATAATATTTAAGAAGATTCAAGGAGAATGGAAGATTGTTGCGGATATGAGTTGTGGATAATCATAATAAAAAAGGATGCCCAATGGCATCCTTTTTTTTGATATAATTTTAAAAATATTACATTGAAAGTCCTGAAACAAGAGTGTAGATGAAATCTCCGTGAACTCCAGTAAAATATTTTCCAGCTTTCTTAGCTGCTTCTTTACCAGCTTCTTTATCTGGTCAATGTTCTTTTACAAGTTCATTATTTCTATCAAACATTTTATCAAGATCATCCATGGAGTTTAACATAAATGCTTCAACGTATTCTGTTCTATCAGCACCCCAAGCATGAGCATTGGGATAATAAACTTTTATCAATTCATTTTTATGGAGAACATTTTCCAAATACTCGTCTCGTAATTCTTTAAATTCTTTACCAGAACCATCATCAGGGAAGGCAAAATGACTTTTACGCACATATAAGATCATATCATCTCCTAGTTCTTCGGTCATCAATTTTGCCCCAGACATAGTGGCATAAATCTCATCAGAATGTAAATTTGAATAATAAGATTGTTGCTTATCAAAAAAAGCATCTCGTGCATCATCATCTGGCCATGCTTCTTTAGCTAATTCATTATTCCTATCGTTTGCTTTGTCAATATCCTCCCAAGAGGCAAAGGTTTGTACATAAATTATTTCACTATTATCTGGGGTATACCGATGGGTGAAAAAATTGACTTCCAGCACAAGTTCATTCTTCATTGTTACTTTTTCTAAATATTCCTTCTCGGTAGCCATCCATTCCTCATTATCAAAATCATCATTATCCATATCCCAATGCATTGTTGTGACAGTGACATACTCAGGACGCTTGGGCGCCCCATCTTGAGCAAATATAGTAGTGTTGAAAAGCAATAGTGTAACAACTACTGCTATAAAAAATTGATTGGTTATTTTCATACTCTAATAAATTTTAAAGTTAGTATAATGGTTAAAAAAATAAATTCTATTCAAAAATAGAGGTTAACTTAATTAGATTTGAGACAACCTTTTTAATTGCTAATTCAGCAATTTAAAGGGGAAAGAAATTACTTGAATAATAAAATATACAAAAATATATTATAGGAGTTTGTGTTTAAGACTATTTTAAGACTATTAGATCTTTTATGTGATATTTTGTATCTGATCTTTTACTTTTTTTGTTAAGCCCTGTACAACTAAATCATAGGAATGGTTAATCAATTCTAGGATTAATTCATTTGGAAGATTCATTTCTAGTTCAACGGTATTCCAATGTAATTTACTCATATGAAATCCTGGATTAATAAGCCCATTATACTCCTCTCTTAATTCAATGGATCTTTCGGGATCACATTTTAAATTTACTCTTGCTGGTTGATGTTCTAAACCCGAAAGAGCAAACATTTTTCCCATGACCTTAAATACTAATGTTTGCTCATCAAATGGGAACGATTCGGTAACTCCTTTTTTAGCTAAGCAATAATCTCTATATTCCTCTATATTCATGGTTTCATTTTGAAATTGATTTTTTTGGATTGTTCTCAGAAATAATCAATGTTGAATAATCCAATTTCCAGTTAATGGTTTCAGCTAGTTTTTCCATTAATTGTATGGTTTCCCTTGCTTGTTTAGAGGCATTTTCCAAAATACCTGAGCCTGGAATTTTATCGATAATATGCTGTTTTGCTTCTTTATAAATATCGGTAAGATCTGAGGATGTAAGGGGGTTTAACCAACCTTCTTTCTTGTCGTAGTATTTAAAGTCGGTTTCAATTGAAAGCACTTCTGGCTGAGGAAAATTAGTAAGTTTTATTATTTTTCTTTTAGTATCTGATTCCATTTTTATTTTAGTGAGATCAAAACCAATATGAGCTTTTGCATCAATAAGGATCAACGCTTTCTTTTTTCCTATAATAATGTTAAGCCATTTATTTTTAACACTTTCATAGTGATAAATTTCTGCAAAATCACCTTCTACTGTAATGAATTTACAGACACTACGTATGCGTTCCATTAAAACAACCGATTGTGTTGTGATTTTTTCTCTTTTCCTGATTTTAGTATATCTGGAAAAAACAAAATATGAGAATAAGACTCCAATTGCTAGTCCAATAAATAATAATTCCATATTATTTCTTTCCTATAGTTCCTAAATGAGTATGTTTAAAATTATCTGAGTATTTAAGTCCGTAACCTAATGCCCTATCAAAAGCAGCGTGTGAATATAATATGACTCCTATTAAAGTATAGATTTCTCCAAAATAAAAATAACCCAATCCAATAAAAGCAATCGCAATAGCCTTATTATGAAAAATATTGTAGGTAATAGCACCAACTTTAGAGTTAATCAGGTATCCAAATATACCAATATCTGGCAGTAATAATAGAGCAGGAAAGACCCACCAATTATAATTAAGTTGTGAAAACAATGCTATGCCCAACAAAAATTGGAACATTTCTTCAATCTTTAAAGTCGTTTTCATCTAAATTATTTTATACAGAATTGGCTTACTAGGAGCCGCATCGTTATGAAAAGATGCAATCTGCAGGTTTAAAAGATAGCTGCCATCTTCAACTTCGTTTGGAACATAAATAAATTCTGTGATTGTTTCGGATAATCGAGGAGATTTTGGGTAATTCCAAAACCCTTTATGTGCAACTAATTTCCCATCATCCTTTTCTTTATCAACTGATGGTGTATCTATTAACAAGTGTTTGATTCCTAATTCTCTAATAAATATTGCTGTTTCTTCTAGTAAATAAGCCCAATTTGTATTGAAATATTTCTTTGATAATTTAGATTCAGGATTAGGAAAAGTTCTAATAATTAGTGCTTCTGGGGTTTTCCCATTAAGCTGCCTTTTTAATTGATCTTCTGATATAACATAATCTTTATCTTTTGTTTCAGGAATAACTGAAATAACTTCAGCTAAAAAAAAGAACTCTTTTAAAGTATCATGTATAGAGTGAAATTGAGGTGTTATATGTCCAATACATTCCGTATGAGTACCATGAGCATGAGGATTAAATGCAATATTGTTAAAATTGATGGAGGCTCCTTCACTTACTTTTCCAATCCAGCTATTAATTTTTACAGGTGCTATTTTAGGAGCATCCATATTCCAGGCAATTGGATTATCATTATTTGAAACCAAGGGAATGGAAATATCCAAAGGCTTTGAAAAGTCAACTTTTATAAGACTATCGCCTATTTTTAATGTTGCAAACACAGGTTAAATGTAATCAAATTAATCTATCCAAAATAAATTAGAGGCAATTCCATCGCCTAAAAATTTTCCCTTTTTTGTGATTTTTAAAATTCTCTCTTTTGGAAAGACATTTGAGGATTCATTTTTAGATTCAGATTGCTTGGTTTCTTCCGATTTATATAGGGATTCAATAATCATTTCTAGAAGACCATCTTTAATTGGTTTTTTTATTTGTAGCAATAGATAATCGCTATATTTTTTTCCAAAATCTTTGTCAATATTTTCGATTGAAACCCCCCACATTGTACGTAAACCCATCATAATATATTCGTTGTATTTATCGGAATCATTCAATGTTTCACTTTGTTGTGGTAATTCTCTTTTATTAATACTATTTATGTATTTTAAATTATTTTTGATATTCCAACTTCGTTGCTTACCATTGAATGAGTGTGCAGAGGGGCCAATTCCAAGATAGGGTTTTCCTTGCCAATAAGCGGTATTGTTCTTTGAAAAATAACCTTCCTTTCCAAAGTTGGAAAACTCATAATTAATATACCCGACAGCGTTCATTTTTTCGACTAAAATAAGATATTGCTCTTTTGATTTCACATCGGAAACTGGCTGAATCTTGCCTGTTTCAATAAATTTTTTAAGTGCTGTTCTAGGTTCTACTGTGAGTGCATAACTTGAAATATGAGGAATGTTATAGGAAAGTGCAATTTCTAAATTTTGTAGCCATCGTTCGTTAGTAATACCAGGAATCCCATAAATTAGATCGATGCTTATATTATCGAATAATTGAGTTGCTTCCGATAAACATTTTTTGGCTTCTTCGGCATTATGAGCTCGGTTCATAAGATTAAGATCGTCATCAAAAAAAGATTGAATACCTATGCTAAGTCGGTTTATGCCAGGTTTTTTATAATTCTCAAAAACAGTTCTCGTATCATCAATTTTCGGGAGTGGTCGAACAGACAATAGGTCATCTGGGTTTGCTTCTAGTGTTATTTCTGGATCGTTTGACACCTGATAGTTATCGTAGATCGTATTCATTAGATTTTGCAGCTCATCGCTTGTTAAAAGGGATGGCGTTCCTCCTCCAAAGTAAATAGTTTCAATTGTAGATGACAGTTCATTTTTCCTAAGGACTAATTCTTGGCTTAGTGCTTCAACAAGTTCACTTTTTCTTTTCAAGGAAGTTGAAAAATGGAAATCGCAGTAATAACAAGCTTGTTTACAAAAAGGAATATGTATATAAATACCCGACATACATTTTATAAATAGGTATACATTAGGGTTATCTTGCCTAAAACTTCTTTTTCTTTTTTATCTTGTTTTGAAGTTTTATCGTTCCTACCAATAAACTTTAAAGGGATATTAAATTTTTGAATGTTAAACATAATAATTGATTTTGAAGGATATTTCGAATCCATATAAAATGCTGGGTATAAAAGGTGCCCTGTTTTCTTGTATTTATTGTTGCTTCACTGATAAGTAATGAGCTTTCATCAAATACAATATCTGCTGTAATCCAATCCGTTTTTTGATCTAAAGAAACCAATTTATAAATAAGATCATTCCCTCTTTTTGATAATAAAATAGGCTGTAAAGGAGTTGAAAATAATTCATTAAATTGGCCTACAATCCCTTTTTTTGGAAGTAAGGCCAAGCCTTTTCCTTTTATAATAGGTCGCATATCTTCTTTAAATTCTACATAGATTTGTTTGTCTGGAATAACCATACCTACAACATCTATTTTTATATCAATATTACATTTTAGATTTAATTTTGAAGCATATTTTTCAATCAATGCCGCTATGGAATCTTCTTTAATATCATCTTGTGCAATGGATAGGTATCCAAACATTAAAACCAGTATAAATAAAATTTTTCTCATTCAGAAATATTTAGTTTATTAAATTTATTAAGGGATAATCCCATAAATAATATGCTCATTCCAAACAAGAAATAGACAGAGTTTAAAATTATTGAAAAAGGAATCTTATTTATAAAATACAATTGCCAATTGGATGTATGATATGTAAATAAGAATGGCTGCCAAGAGCTGAAAAACCCAAAAACAAAGGTTTGTAATATGGTTAATACGATTAATATTCCCAATGAAATCAATATTGCTGTCAAGGTGTTTTTATACCAAAGTGCTAGATACATAGCCATGCTTGAATAGGCTATCATTGCTAATATTGAGAATAGGATTGTACTAAAATATCGGCTTAAGAAACTTTCTTCTTCTAAAAATTGTATTCCTTCAATAAACACAATTACGTCGCCTGTACCAAAGAGTAATACCGCTGGAATTAAAGCAAAAATTGCAACAATGATCATAAAGCATATTATATAAATAATCATGCTTATAATTTTTGCAGAAAATAAACTGGATCTTGAAATAGGCTGTGTTAACAATACCCGAATGGTACCGTATTCAAACTCACTAAAAAAAAGATAGGTTGTTACAATTATTATTAATAGGGGAATATGGACCCAAAGTGTGTTTAGTGATAAATAGGCAATCAAATAACCATTTATTACTGTCCCTTCAATAATAAAGTAGTCTCTAAGGGGTTGTAATAAGAAAGAGAAAAGTTCTTCTCCATCAGTATATAATCCAATATTAATAATCAGCATTAATATAATAGTAATTGCAAAGGATATATAGGTCCTATATGAACTAAATAATTTATAAATTTCTATTTGTATTAGTCGTATCAATTAGTTATATCAAAATATTTTTCTTGTAAAATTGTATGGGTTTCTATATTGATAGTTGTGCTTTTAAAAGCAACTAATTTACTAACTGTGTTAGCAATATCAGTTGGAGATAAATGAATATTCACTTTTAAGTCACTCTCAAAAACACCTCCTAATTCAGTCAAGTAATTTTTTGTTTGTTCGGAAAGGTTTTCTTCGAATATTAAGATGATTTTTTTCTTAGATCTGACTAATTCTTCTTTGGTAATTTGAAATTCTATCTTTCCGTTATGTATTAAAATAAAGGTATCTGCAAATTGTTCTAATTCATCTAATAAATGTGATGATATAAAAATTGTAGTTCCTTGCTCATTTAAATTAATTATTAGATTCTTTAGGTCTAAAAAACCACCTGGATCTAGGCCGCGAAAGGGCTCGTCTAATATTAATAATTCTGGATTTCGCAATAAGGCTTGTGCAATTGCCAAACGTTGTTTCATTCCTGTGGAGAAATGTTTGACTTTTTTCTTAGTGTTATATGGTAATCCAACTTTTATTAATAGGGCGTTGATATCGGTAGTGCTATTATTGATTTTTTTTAATAACCTTAAATTTTGTTTAGCAGTTAAATAGGGATAAAAAGCAGGAGAATCTATTAAATATCCACAGCTATTTCGTAAATCAGAAAAAGTCTTTTGAGCAGAATTATTGACAAATAATATACCTGTTTTTGGAAACACCAGCCCTGCTAAAACCTTAATAATTGAACTCTTCCCTGCGCCATTTGGTCCTAATAACCCTATGATCTTACCTTTAGGAATAGAAAAGTTAACGTTATTTAAAATTACTTGGTCTCCATATTGGAGCGATAAGTTTTCAATTTGTAAAAACCGCATTACCAATAAAAGTTTTGTGATTCATACTTTTTTGTAAATAAAATAGCAAGCCAAAACTTTTTTTTTTAAACCCAATGGTTTATTTACAAAGGCGTCGGGTAAAATATGATACCATCTGTATCCTTTTTCATAATAAAAAGCTTTTACTTGTTCTTGGCAATTTAAATCGTAAGATGCAGCTAAAACAGCATCTCGTTGACATTTAGAATACATAAATGGTTTTATTAATCGTCTATCAAATCCATAAACATAAAGATTATCTTTTATTTGCTTGTAATTTTGATACCTACCATAGGCATCTAGTTCAGAAAAAAAGGGAATTGATAAACCATGTATCATTATATAGACCCATAAATAATCAGTAAAATTAAATGAAGTATTAATAGCCTGTACAGTATTGAGAAGTCCAAGTACAAACATTATACACCCTAAAAAAGCCATTAAATGCAAAAACCTACCAACATTAATAAATTTTACAAATTGATTGTAAAATATCAATGTTTTAAAAGGATGATAATTAGTAGTGTATGTTTTTAACATTATCAAATATAGTGATATAATAAAAATATATAGTATACTTCTTAAAGTCTATTTTTTTATCCTGCCTTCATTTTGTTTTACAAATGCAGACCAACCCGTATAATTTTTACCAATGGATATATTTCCTTCATTATAAAAATGGCAAACAGCTGCAGCCAAACCATCTGTACTATCTAGGTTTTTAGGGAGCTCTTTAAGACCTAGTGTACTTTGTAGCATTTTTGCCATCTGTTCTTTACTTGCATTTCCGTTTCCGGTAATTGCCATTTTAATTTTTTTTGGAGAATATTCAGTTATGGGTATTTGTCTTGAAAGGCCTGCTGCTATTGCAACTCCCTGAGCCCTACCTAATTTAAGCATCGATTGAACGTTTTTCCCGAAGAAGGGTGCCTCAATTGCTATTTCATCTGGATTAAAAGTGTCGATTAGTTCAATTGTGCGATCAAATATAAGTTTAAGTTTAACATAATGATCTTTGTATTTATGAAGTTGTAACTCATTAAGTTGTAAAAAATGCATTTGTTTTTTCACAACTTTTATAATTCCAAAACCCATAATAGTTGTTCCTGGATCGATCCCCAATATAATTTTTTCTGAATTCATTTAATTTCGTAAATCACAATTATAAAGTTTCACTAAATTAGCTTTTTATGATTGCAATCAAACACAAAAATAAACAATATCTTCTTGTAGCCCTAAAAGTTTTTCTTTTGGGTTTTACTATTAGCTATATTTATATAAAAATTAATAGCATAGAATCGCTTGATTTAAACAAATTTTTTTCACATATTTTTTATCGAGGCAATAATTCCTTATTTTCTTTTTTATTCTTTTTATTATTGGCTATTTCAAATTGGTTTTATGAAATTTTGAAATGGAAAACTGTTGTATCTCAAATACAGAAGCTATCATTTTTAGAAGCGATGAAACAATGTCTTATTTCATTAACAATTTCACTGCCAACCCCTAACAGAATAGGAGAATATGGTGCCAAAGCTTATTTTTTTAATCCCAAAAAACGTAAAACAATTTTATTGCTCACCTTTTTCTCAAACTTCATGCAAATGGCAGTTACGTTAATATTTGGTGCTATTGGGATTTTTTATATCACTCAAAAATACGAGCTTCCTTTTTCTTCAATAAAATTAATATGGGGTTACTTTCAATATTAATTTTAATCATTATTGGAGGCCTAATCAAAAAACAGTCTTTAGTGATAAAAGGACTTACAATATCAAATGTGATCTTAAAAGTTAAAAATATTTCTAATGGTATAAAAAGCAAGTTGATAGCATTTTCAATTATTAGGTATTTAATTTTTAGTTTTCTATTTTATAATTTAGTTCAGTTCTTCGGTGCTAATGAATCCCTTCTACAACTGGCACCATTAATCATTGCTATGTATTTATTTGTATCTATTCTACCAACTATTTTTATTTTTGATGTAATTATACGTGGAGGAGTTGCCCTTTGGATTTTTTCGCTGGCAGGTATTCCTGAAATTGCGATTTTAAGTACTGTGCTCACGATGTGGATTCTTAATTTTGTGATTCCTTCAATAATAGGAAGCATTTATTTATTTACTTATACCCCCGAATCATTATGATATTAATTGGAAGTATTATTATTGCCATTTACCTCATAATTATAGGAGTATTGATTTATGGGTATTCCAGAATTTTAGATTATACAATTGAAACTAGGAAGCCCAAGACAAAATTTTCAATTATAGTTCCTTTTCGAAATGAAGCTACAGCCTTACCAGATTTATTAAGTTCTATCGAAAAATTAGAGTACCCTATGTCTTTAGTTGAGGTAATTTTTATTGATGATAGTTCTGAAGATTGTTCGGTTGAACAAATTGAAAATCATATTTTAAATAGAAATAATTCGCTTGGAAATTCTGATAAGGCAATACCGTTAATTTTAATAAAGAACATACGAAGATCTGCATCCCCCAAAAAAGACGCCATTACAACAGCGATTGATGTTGCAAAGAATAATTGGATTATCACTACAGATGCAGACTGTATTCTAGCACCTAAGTGGTTAATCGCTTTTGATAATTATATACAAAATAACCAACCAAAAATGCTTGTTGGCCCTGTTCAATATTATAATAAAACAGGCTTGGTGAATCAGTACCAACATTTAGATAATATTAGCTTACAAACAGTTACTATTGGTGGGTTTGGCATAAATAATCCCCTCCTTTGTAATGGTGCAAATTTGGCCTATCAAAAGGAATTGTTTATAGCGGTTGATGGGTATTCTTCAAATGATCATATAGCTAGTGGAGATGATATATTTTTATTAGAAAAAATTAAAAAACGGGACCCCAAAGGAATTCACTTTATTAAAAACAAGGATGCTATTGTACATACCAAACCGCAGAAAAATTGGAAAGAAGTAATTAATCAAAGAATCCGATGGGCTTCAAAAACTTCAAATCAAGAAAGTCTTTTTATAAAAATACTGAGTGTTGTGGTTTTGATAACCAACCTATTTGTTTTATTGGGAGGTGGTTTTTGTTTGATTGAAGGGTCTTTTTTGCCTTATTATATTTCTTTTCTAATTATAAAAATTGGTATTGATTATCTTTTTTTAGCAATAACAGGATCATTTATTAGCATAAAAATATTTAATCCTTATTTCCTGTTGCATCTATTTATTTATTCAATAATTACAACTCTTGTGTTTTTTAGCATCCTACGAGGAGCCTATTCATGGAAAGGAAGGTCTTTTAAAAAATAGTGATTCTTTTTTTAGAAATTTTTCTTATTCATCTCAATGATATTTTGATTCGATTTCTTAAAATAATTTTTTATATTTAACCAATCCAATTCGATATATTATGAAAAACCTACTTTCATATTTAATGGTTGCATTTTTTTTATTTGCAACTAGTTTAATAGCCCAAGAGAATTTTACTGTTGACGGCAAACAACTTTCTTTAAAAACTGAAGTTGATGGCACAATTACCTTGTTATGGAACACCATTGATAATGAATATCGCTATTTTATTAAAAAAGGGGAAACCATTACAGAGTTAAAAAACACGAGGGTTGATGGGAAATATCAAGAAGAATACAAGCTAGTTCTACAATCACTGACCAATGATGAATCGGTTTCTGTAGAGAAAATTAATCTAACTACATCAAGCCTTAAATTATTTTTTGTTGAGTATAATAAATTAAAAGATTCCAATTTTAAATCTGATACCAAGGCATTAAAATTGAAAGTGTGTTTGGGTGCATTTGCTGGAATAACAAATGTTACACGCAACTCGGTAAACTCAGGTAATGAATCCTTGCCATTGATAGGATTTGATTTTGAAATTATAGACAATAATCACCTCAATAGACATGCTCTAGTCTTACAATTCAAACAAGTTTTTGAGAATTCAGTCTTTAAATATTCCTCTTCTGAATTTTCATTTAATTACCGCTTTAAGTTTGTAAAAACTCAAAAACTTGATGTCTTTATCAATATGAAATTTGCAAATTATATCTCTGTCACAGATTTAAATTATGACGATGACGATCTTCCTGTTTCAGATGAATTAGAGACAGAAAGTGATTTTCAATTTCACATTAATTTTGGCCTAGGAGCCGATTACAAATTGGGTAATGGATACTTAACTTTTGCATATAATGATATTATAAGTTTTACTCAAGATTCCAATGGAGAGTTTCCCTTAGATTTTACCTTAGGTTATAAATTTAATCTTTAAAAGATAACTTGTTATTTTGTTTTTATCACAATAGGTAATGAAAATGTAGTATGTACAGGAATCCCTCTTTTATATGCAGGCGCAACCAGTTGTAATGAATCCACACATGCTAAAATATAGTGTTCAAAGTTGGGGAGTACCAATTTTAAAACACTATCCATTTTTATTGTGTTCATGATAAGTTTTCCATCAATATTAACACTAAAATCCAACAAAACAGTATCATTTAAATCTTTTGCTACAACAAATTTTTCAGAAGAAATGGATTGATATAGCTGTGCTGATAACATTGCTTCAAAGCATTTTTTCTGAGCTGATTTTTCAGTAAGGTGTTCACACTCAGAAAAAACTGGATATTGGTCGACGTCTTTCCAATTAATAGACTCCATTTCGGTTTCAAAAAAGGATTCTGATGAAATTTTATTTGTTTCAAATAACTGACAAGAAGAAAACAATATACTTAATAAAAGTATTGTTAAACATGTGTTTAGTACTTGTTTCATTTGTTAAAAATAGTGAAAGCAACTATAATTATGAATTAAGTATTCGTTTTATTACTAAAACAAAAAAGTCGAAGTTAAGACTACTTCGACTTTAGTTTATATTTTTTAGAATGAATTAAATTTTATTCTTGGGTCATGACAACTTAAGCATTGTTTAGCTTTGCATAAAGTCAGTCATAGTAATGCCTAACAAGTATTTATATCGTTCACGAATTTCAGAGTCTAAATTTAGAGCATTAATTAAGTTGTTTTCTGTGGATTTGAATGCTACTCAAATGAGTCAATTATCTGGGTTGAGTAGAAACAGTATTAATAAAATTTTGTTAGCTTTAAGAGTTAGAATTGCAGGATTATGTGAACATGAAAAGCCATTTAAGGGAGAAATAGAAGTTGATGAATCTTTCTTTGGAGCTAAACGTAAAAAAGGAAAAAGAGGTCGAGGAGCTTATGGTAAAACGATTGTTTTTGGAGTATATAAGTGCAATGGAAAAGTCTATACAGAAATTGTTCCTAATTGCTCCAGAGTTACGCTACAAGCTATCATTAGAGGAAAAGTAGATGTAGATAGTATTATTCATTCTGATAAATGGAGAGGGTATAATGGACTTGTAGATTTGGGGTATAAAAAACATTATAGATTAGATCATGGAAAGAATGAATTTGTAGTAGGCAAATCTCATATTAATGGAATTGAAGGATTTTGGGGATACGCAAAAACAAGATTGTCCAAATTTAAAGGAATGCATAAAAACACCTTTTATTTGCACCTAAAAGAAACTGAATTTAGATATAATTATAGAAACGAAAATTTGTATAAATTAGTCATAGAAAATTTAAGAAAAAATCCTCTTAAGTTGTCATGACCCTTATTCTTTTAATTCGAAAACGATTGGTAATGAATATTTAACGCTTACTACTTTCCCTTTATGCTCTCCTGGTAGCATTTGTGGCAGACTTGAAACTACTCGTATAGCTTCTTCTTCAAGTACAGCATGATTTGCTTTTGCTTTCACTCCTATTACACTACCGGTTTTGTCTATTTTAAAATTAACTAAAATCCTTTGCCTTCCATTTATATTAGTTCCTTTTGAAACTTCAGTATTAAATTCCTTGCCTACATATTCCCATATTTTTTTGAACATGCAATTTTTTAATGCTTCATTATCTCCTGAACAATCCGGATAGGTAGGTACTTTATCTATCATTGCAAAAGACACTTTTTCATTACTCGTATCTTGAGAATTTTTTAAATTGGTAACCTCCGTTTTAGTTGTATTTTTTTCGGTTTCCTGTGCACAAGAAGTGTAAATTAACATTAAACTTACTAGTGGAACTATAAGTAAATACATAAATAATCCTGTTTTTTTTGATTTTGATTTTTGTAACATAATAATTCGTTTTTTGATTTGCCCAAAAGGTTTTCCTAAAATAAATTCTTTCCCGAAAACTGTAAGGCGGATTAATGAATGATTGAAAAATGGGTTGATAAATGAAATTTTATTGGTCTTAAAAACCTGAGATAACAACTCCTGGTAATATTCTTTTTTATTTTTATGAAATGTTACCCTGGCATCAGCTATATATTCTTGTAGGATGACCATTCTTTTTTGATATATATAAACCAATGGATTGAACCAAAATATAATTCTGAAGGCTTCAAATAGCAACAGATCAATTGTATGGTAGTGATTTATATGTGTTTTTTCATGTAAAATAATAGTTGCTTGTTGGCTTTTAGATAATGCATCTCCTAAATAAATAGTCTTATAGAATGAAAATGCTGTATCTGTATTCTTTAGTAATATTACCAGTACCCCTCCAATAAACATATGAGTTCCATTCTTTTTTAGCTTTGTTAGTTGATAATATTTATAACTAAAAACCATAAGGCTAATAAGAAGACCTAAGATCCAAAGTTGCCAAATTACCATCGAGTTTGTTATGGATCCAAAGCCAATAATTCCAGAATCCAAATTAGTCTCCTTCATAAAAACAACTGGTAATTGTATAATGAATTCCTGAGGGATAGAGTTTTGTATTGCATTAATTTTTATTAGTGGTAACACAATACTCATAATTGGCGTGCTTAATAAGTAAAATCGATTCCAATTAAAAAATGTCGCTTTTTTAAAAAACAGATCGTAAAAGAGCAAAAACACTACTTGAAATGCTATCGTTTGAAGTATATAATGTGTCATTATTTATCTTTTTTGTTTATTTCTTGCAAAATTGATTCCATTTCGGAAATACTTATATCATTCTTTTTAATAAAAAAAGAAACCATACTTTTAAAAGACCCTTGAAAATAACCATTCATCAATTTTTGAAGTGATTGATCACTATAATCGCTTTTATCCATTATTGGGAAATAAATATGTCCCCGACCTTCTTTTCTATAATCAACAAACCCTTTGCTTTCAAGAATTCTAACTATCGTTGAAACCGTATTATAAGCAGGTTTTGGCTTTGGCAGTTCTTCAATAATATGTGCAACATTTGCTTCCTCTAATTTCCAGAGAATTTGCATTATATCTTCTTCTGCTTTTGTGAGTTGTTTCATAATATTGTTTTTTGCACTATTTTTGGGTGTTGCTTATTAATTATGCAAATATAACTAAATATTTAGTTTAAACTAATTTTTTAGTTTAAAAATTAAAAAAAATAATGGATTTACTCCTTGTTCTTGGCGGTTTAATATTATGTGTAATAGGAATAATTGGCAGTGTTTTACCAATTTTACCTGGTCCACCTATTAGTTGGTTAGGCTTATTATTACTTCACTTGACAGATGGAGTCCCAATGAATTATTGGTTTTTAGGAATTACTTTAGTTATAGCCTTAACAATGTTTACATTGGATTATTTTATTCCTGCGATAGGAACAAAACGATTGGGAGGAAGTAAATCCGGAGCAATAGGAACAATCGTGGGACTTATTATTGGTCTTTTTTCCCCCATCCCTTTCGGAATTTTAATTGGCGCCTTTTTTGGAGCATTGATAGGAGAATTGGTATTTAATAATACGAAAGGAAAGAGAGCAGTTAAAGCAGCATTTGGTGCCTTTTTAGGGTTTTTAACTTCCACCTTTATGAAACTAATTATATCCTTTGTTTTTCTGTTTTTGTTTCTTTGGGATCTTGTAAAAAATTGGGAGCAATTCTTTTAGGCTTTGAACAGTTAAAAAATTATTGTCTTTATTAACTTAAAACATTAAATATTATGAGTTCAAAAAAAATAAACCCAAAATTACCCCATCACCATCTAAATCTGCTGCATGAACAGACCTAGCATTCAAAGCAACAGTAGTAATAATTTGTTGTTCTCCAAATTGTGCATAACTATTTACAGAACTAACTATAACAAATAAAAAAATTATTCTTGTCATCTTTTGTATAATTAAAACCAATGGTTTATAAAATATTTTATAAACCATTGGTTAGATTATTTAGTTATTCTCTTTTAATATAACTGTTTCTTCTTCACGACAATCTTGGCATGTTTTAATTATATTATAAAGTCCCGGTTGTAAATCATCTATTAATTGTTCATTGTTTATTGCAGTTGAATCTTTTGGAGTTATAGTTACATTGGTATTAAATACTCCATCATTAAATTTTATTACAGAACCTGCTTGTGCTATTCCTTTATTATCTTTCTAGTTATCATTCCGTTTTCTGTTACAATTTTCACAAATAAAATTCCGCTTTTTAGGTGGGATAAATCTAGCTTATTAAAGTTTTCTTTTTCAGTTAATAAAATCTTACCTAATATATCAAAAATTTCTATTTTTAGAATTGTTGGGCTTTTAGAACTAATGGGCACCTCTAAAAACTCATATATTTTTATAGAAGGCAAAAAATGTCGATATTTACCTATGGGAAAACGATATAAGCGACACAGAGATTACGGTTTTTTTGACCAAGATATTCGATTAAGCAAATTAAGTGAATTAGGCGACCCATTAGAACGATTAAATACTGGGATTGATTTTGAGTTTTTTAGAGAATTATTAGAAATAAGGCTCTCCAAAGAGCCAAAAGGTAAAGGCGGTCGTCCGCCTTATGACTATGTTTTAATGTTTAAGATATTAATTTTGCAACGCTATTACAATCTCTCAGATGACCAAGTTGAATATCAGATTAACGATAGAATGAGTTTTATGCGTTTTTTAAATTTAACGATTTCTGATGATATTCCAGATAGTAAAACGATATGGCACTTTAGTGAAAGATTAACCGATTTAACTTTAGTAGAAGAATTATTCGATTTATTTGGAAAAGAATTAGAAAGGCTGGGGTTGGTGGTAAATAAAGGTAAAATTATAGATGCTAGTTTTGTAGAAGCTCCCCGACAAGGTAATAGCAAAGATAAAAACGATCAAATAAAACAAGGTAAAGGCGATGAATTGTGGAATGACTTACCCACAAAAAAGTCTCAAAAAGATATAGATGCACGTTGGACAAAGAAGAACAATCAGAGCTATTACGGTTATAAGAATCATGCAAAAGTAGATTCCAAAAGCAAACTAATAGATACTTATACCGTTACAGATGCTTCTGTCCATGATTCACAAACTATAGACGACTTACTAAGCAAGACAGATCAAGGACAAGAACTATATGCCGATAGTGCCTATGTAGGTCAACAAGAGTTCATAGATAAATATGAGGTTATAGACCAAATTCATGAAAAAGGATACAAAAACAAGCCACTAACCCAGCAACAAAAAGCAACAAATACCGAAAAATCAAGAGTTCGGGTAAGAGTAGAACATGTCTTTGGCTTTATGGAAAACTCCATGGGGAGTATGTATTTCAGAAAAGTAGGAATTAAAAGAGCAGAAACAGTCATAGGCTTGATGAACCTGACTTATAATATGTTTCGTAAAATTCAATTAACAGCAGCAAACAATGAGAACGTGCCTTCAATTGCGAACGCATAAAACCATAACATGTTGATATGTAGTAGTATGCAAAAATTAAAGATCTAAAACCTTATGACAGTAAATAAAGTTTAATTCAAAAAAATAAAACAAAAATTAGCACTAGGAGGAAATACTAGTTTTTAGAGATGCCCTAATATATAAATAATCATTTGTTGGATTTGGATAGATATATAAATTTGCAAAATTATTTTCACTAACTCCTAGAATTGTTAAATTTTCATACCAAGCTATTTTATGATCCACGATAGAGGCTGAAAGCACGTCCATATCTCCATCACCATCTAAATCTGCAGCATATACAGCTCTAGGTGCAGCTGCTTCTGTTGTTATAACTTGATGTGTTCCAAAATTACCCAGCCCATCTAGATTTTCATACCAAACAATCTCGCCCTGGTGATCTTCCTGATATGCAGATAATACGTCCATATCACCATCGTTATCTAAATCTGCAGCAAATACAACACGTTCTCCCTCAAGACCTGTTGTGATTACTTGTTGTGCTCCGAATGTTCCTTGCCCATCTAGGTTTTTGTGCCAAGATACTTTATCATCTGATGGTGATGCAGAAAGTACATCTATATCTCCATCTCCATCTAAATCTATAGCAAATACAGAAAGTACTGAATTTGCAATATTTGTTATTATTTGTTCCGACCCAAAATTACCCTGTCCATCTGTATTTTCAAACCAAATTACTTCGTCTATTGCAGCTGAAGCTGCAAGCACATCCATATCTCCATCACCATCTAAATCTGCTGCATAAACATCTCTGGCACTCAGGGCATTATTAGTTATAATTTGCTGAGCTCCAAAACTTCCCAATCCATCTAGGTTTTCATACCATGCTATTTTATTATCGTGAAATGATGCTGAAAGCACATCCATATCCCCATCGCCGTCTAGATCGGTTGCAAATACTGAAAGAGCCCCATCTGTAAGTGTTGTAATAATTTGTTGTGAACCAAAGTTACCAAGACCGTCTAAATTTTCATGCCAAACAATTCTGTCGTCTTGTTTAGCAGCAGCAAGTACATCCATATCTCCATCGCCATCTAAGTCTTTTGCATAAACATCCCGAACACTTAAAGCACTAACAGTTAATACCTGTTGAGATCCAAAATTACCAAGTCCATCTAGGTTTTCATACCAAGCTATTTTATGATCGCTAAATGATGCTGAAAGCACATCCATATCCCCATCGCCGTCTAAATCTGCTGCATAGACAGAGATAGCCCCATTAGTTAATGTTGTAATAATTTGTTGTGAACCAAAGTTACCAAGACCGTCTGTATTCTCAAACCATACTATTTTTCCATCATTTTGTGAGAATCCTTTGGATGCTACAAGTATATCCATATCTTCATCACCATCTAAATCTACAGCATAAACATCAATAGCTGCTTGTAAACTTTGAGTAATGATTTGTTGAGAACCAAAATTACCTAGTCCATCTGTATTTTCATACCAAGCCACTTTATCATCGCCTTCAGAAGCCGATAACACATCCATATCTCCATCACCATCTAAATCTGCTGCATGAACAGACCTTACGCCAGAAAGGTCAGGGTCAATGCTAATAATTTGTTGTTCTCCAAATTGTGCATAACTATTTACAGAACTAACTATAACAAATAAAAAAATTATTCTTGTCATCTTTTGTATAATTAAAACCAATGGGTTACAAAATATTTTATAAACCATTGGTTAGATTATTTAGTTATTCTCTTTTAATATAACTGTTTCTTCTTCACGACAATCTTGGTATGTTTTAATTATATTATAAAGTCCCAGTTGTAAATTATCTATTAATTGTTCGTTGTTTATTGCAGTTGAATCTTGAGGAGTTATAGTTACATTGGTATTAAATACTCCATCATTAAATTTTATTACAGAACCTGCTTGTGCTATTCCTTTATTATCTTTCTAGTTATCATTCCGTTTTCTGTCTTAATTTTAATTAAGGGTCATGACTAGATTAAGGGTTTGTTTTTAAAATTTTTCAATAACAATTTGTACAAATTGTTATTGCGATTATTATATCTAAATTCAGTTTCTTTCAAATGTAATAAAAATGTTTTCTTTTGTTCATTCCTTTAAATTTAGTTAATCTAGTTTTAGCATAGCCCCAAAAACCTTCTATTCCATTGATATGTGATTGACCTCTAACAAATTCATTGTTGCCGTGATCCAATCTATAATGTTTTTTATACCCCAAATCTACCAATCCATTATAACCTCTCCATTTATCAGAATGAATAATACTATCTACATCTACTTTTCCTTTAATGATAGCTTGTAGCGTAACTCTGGAGCAATTAGGAACAATTTCTGTATAGACTTTTCCATTGCGCTTATATACTCCAAAAACAATCGTTTTACCATAAGCTCCTCGACCTCTTTTTCCTTTTTTACGTTTAGCTCCAAAGAAAGATTCATCAACTTCTATTTCTCCCTTAAATGGCTTTTCATGTTCACATAATCCTGCAATTCTAACTCTTAAAGCTAACAAAATTTTATTAATACTGTTTCTACTCAACCCAGATAATTGACTCATTTGAGTAGCATTCAAATCCACAGAAAACAACTTAATTAATGCTCTAAATTTAGACTCTGAAATTCGTGAACGATATAAATACTTGTTAGGCATTACTATGACTGACTTTATGCAAAGCTAAACAATGCTTAAGTTGTCATGACCCTTATTTAAATATAGTAAAAATAAATTAAACCCAAATAATGAATGTTTTATAACATTCTATTTTTACCTTGTACAATACTTTAAAACATAGTGAGTTTGTTTTACATCATTATATATTATGGAAACCGGACAAGTATTGAGTTATATTGCTTATTTATTACCTGCTATTTTGGTAGGCATCATCGCTTATTATTTTTTTAAAGGACATACTGCTAATGAAGAAGGCAGAAGGCGTTATTTAATTCAAAAAGAAGCGCAAAAAAATATAATTCCTGCACGGTTACAAGCCTATGAAAGATTAACGCTATTTTTGGAACGAATCGACCCCTCAAGGCTTTTAATAAGAGTTAATCCAAATTCTGAAAATCTTGAAACCTATGAGTCCATATTAATTCAGACCATAGAAAAAGAATACGAACACAATCTAGCTCAACAAATTTATATAAGTCCAGAATGCTGGAATCTTATCATCGCTGCAAAAAATGCTACCATCCATGTTATACGCCAATCTGCTATGAAAGAAAAAGTAGACAATGCAAATAAACTTAGGGAATCTTTATTGAATTACTTTATTGGTGAGATTACTCCTTCTCAAAAGGCATTGGCCTATATTAAAAATGAAGTTGGTGAGCTATTTTGACTAGTAGATTAGTGGTTGGATTAAAGAATGAATGCTTTTTGTAAATTTTATATTTTAATATTAAGAATTTAGATTTTCGTTGCTATTGGTTTTCAAATTTTATTGTTTATCAAGAATTTTATCCAAAAATTTAGACGCATTTGTATCTAAATCCTTTCTCAATAAAATTAACTGATCCCGGTAGTTTTCATCTTCGATTAAATTTGTTAACAAGGCTCTTGAAGATTTTTGAAACCGCCAATAATGGTGTTGACAAGCATTAATTAAATTTTTTAATGTAAGTGTATCCCATAATCCAATATATCCAATATATTCAAGTGCAATTTCACGAATATCATGACCATAATTTGAAGCTGTGTATTGTTTTAATTCATTTGCATATGTTAACTGGTACTCGGGTTTATAGTTCTCTGTAATCAATGCTAAAAACAACCAAAATTGGCGAATATTCTTATCCCGAAACCCCTGTACACCATCCATTGCATTCAAATATTTTGCTTTCTCTTCAGGAAAACTTACCCAAAGATTTCCCATAGCTGCTTCCTGAGTAATATAGGATTCATCATGTAGAAGTGTTTCATATTCATCTTTTAAAACTAAAGGTACTATAGTTAGTGATAAAGCTATTGCCTGTCTTACAAACACATTATTACTTCCAAATGCCATTTTATAAAGGGCTAATGATTCTGAATTATCCATTCCTTCTAATTGATATACAGCCTCTTGCCCTGTAAAATCATCTGGAAAAGTTAATGCATTATTTAATTGTAATAGCCTTTCATTAAATGCTATTTCCCTTAAAGCAGATAATTTAAAAAACGAATTTATAAACTTAGATTTCATTAAAAAGTTAAATGCCTGATCGGCTTTAAAATCACTTTGCAATAACCAATTATTTTTAAATTCTGAAAGGTTTCCTCCATATACAATCTCAACTTCATTCATAAAATCTTCTGTGGTAACATTCTTAAATTGATGCATATTCAAATAATTTTTAATGGCTAAGTTAAAATTATCTTTACCTGTTTTTTCAGATAATATATGCAAAGCCCAGGCTCCTTTTTCATAATATGTCAAAGAACTTGCCTTTGCATTAATAAGTGATTCTCCCTTTCCTTCATTGCTAAGAGAGGTTAGTTGTTCGGCAGATTGAAATAATTTCCAATAATAATAATCTTCTCCAAACAACTGACGTTCAACTAATCGAGCATAATACGTTGCAAACCCTTCTTGTAACCAATGATGTTTCCCTTCTGTCTCTGTAATTAAATTTCCAAACCATTGATGTGCTAATTCATGGGCATTCACATTTACATAATTCCTATCTGTAAATCCTATTGAATCTACCACAAAAGAATTCGAGAAAAATGTTGCTGTTGTATTCTCCATTCCAGCATATAAAAAATCATTAACTGGAACTTGTTTATAATTTTGCCAGGGGTATGGAACACCAATTTCTTGTTCTAAAAAATCAAAAATCTCCTTTGTGTAACGATAGGTAGGCTCTACCCTTAATGAATCTTGTGGTTCATAATAAAGTTCAATAGGAATTTCTGAATTACTCGAAATCATTTTCTTCTTAAAATCGCCAATAGCAAAAGCAACTAAATAACTGGACATGGGTTTTTTCATATCGTATTCCCAAAATTTTAATGAGTCGCGTTTAGTTACCAAAAGAAGGTTTCCAGAGGCAATTACCATTTTATTTGACGGGGCAATAATACTAAGATCAAATTCTATTTTATCATTCATATCATCTAAACTAGGCAACCAATTTGAGGTATATTTTCCTTGCCCCTGAGTCCAGATTTGATTCAAAGTAAAATATAATGCTTTCTTCGGAAAGGCTTCATATGAAAATGAAATGCTATAGGATTGATTGGCTTTGAAATTTGAAATAAGCCAAATTTTTTGATCTGTAGATTGAACTGAAATATCATTTTCTGAATGAATCCCAAGAATCTTTACCCCTATTGCGTCCAAAAAAACGGAATCACATTTTTGAAGTATTTCAAAGGTATACTTAGCTTTAGCAATTACTTTTTTTTCTGAATGAATGGGTTTTATTTCAGCTTCAACCCTAATGAAATCGACTGTTTTTGTTTGTTGTGAAAAACAAAAAATATTGGACATTATTAAAATTGATAAGAAAAATAATTTCATTAGAAGCAATATCGGTACTAGGTAAAGGTACTCTTTTCAATGAAGCTTAACAAAGTGATATTTCGAAAAAATTGATTTCTTATTTGATGTTTCTTATGATCGTTTTAAATGGCTTAATTTAGCAGTATGAATCTTAGTTTCTTTCAAACTCCCATTAATTATTTAAAAGGCGTTGGCCCAAACCGTGCTGATTTACTAAAAAAAGAATTGGGTATTCATACCTTTCAAGATTTATTAAACCTTTTCCCGAATCGGTACCTAGATCGCACACAATTCTACAAAATAAAAAAATTACAGCAAACTAGCGCCGATGTACAACTCGTAGGGAAAATCATTCATTTAAAGGAGCTACAACAAAAGAGAGGAAAGCGATTGGTTGCAACTTTTCAAGATGAAACTGGTAAAATGGAATTGGTTTGGTTTCGAGGATATAAATGGATTCGTGAAAACATAAAATTAAATGAAACTTATGTGATTTTTGGAAAAACTAATTGGTATAATGGAATTTTTTCGATGCCACATCCTGAAATGGAATTGTTTAATGAATATGAAAAAAGTTTAAGGCCAGCCATGCAACCGGTATATCCTTCAACTGAAAAATTAATAGCAAAAGGAATTAGCAATAGAGTGATCAATTCATTGATGCAACAATTATTTTTAGAATCGAAAAATAGCGTTGCTGAAAACCTTTCAGAACCACTAATAAATGACCTAAAATTATTGCCAAAAAATGAAGCGATTTTTAATGTTCATTTTCCAAAAAATCAAACACTTTTAGCAAGTTCACAATACCGACTAAAATTTGAAGAATTATTTTATATTCAGTTGCAATTAATACGAAAGAATTTGCTTCATAAATCAAAAATAAAAGGGTATCCATTTCCAAAAGTAGGGGAGTATTTCAATACCTTTTTTAACGAGTATTTACCCTTCGATTTAACTCTGGCTCAAAAAAAAGTTATCAAAGAAATCAGGAACGATCTGGGCAGTAAAGCACAGATGAATCGGTTGTTGCAAGGTGATGTTGGTTCTGGTAAAACTATAGTAGCGTTAATGTCAATGTTAATAGCACTTGACAATGGTTTCCAATCCTGCTTAGTAGCCCCTACTGAAATTTTGTCAGTCCAGCATTATAACAAGTTAATTGAATTATGTAAAAAGTTGAATCTCAGCATTTATTTGCTAACAGGTTCAACAAAAACTTCAATTAGAAAAGAAATTCATGAAAAACTAGAAAATGGTGAAATACAAATTCTAATAGGCACACATGCACTCCTTGAAGATAAGGTTAAATTTAAAAATCTAGGGCTTGCTATTATTGATGAGCAACATCGATTTGGAGTGGCACAGCGAAGTAAATTATGGCATAAAAATAAGTTTCCCCCACATGTATTAGTCATGACCGCAACACCCATTCCTCGCACCCTTGCAATGAGTGTTTATGGCGACCTGGATATTAGCATAATTGACGAACTTCCACTGGGTAGAAAAGAGGTGAAAACGGTACACCGTTTTGACTCAAATAGATTGAAGGTTTTTAGGTTTTTAAAAGATGAGATTTCTAAGGGCAGACAGGTCTATATTGTATACCCATTAATTCAAGAAAGTGAGGCTTTAGATTATAAAGATCTGATGGATGGATATAAAAGTATTTCCAGAGAATTTCAAATTCCCGATTATCAAATTTCAATCGTCCATGGAAAAATGAAATCGGTAGATAAAGAATACGAAATGGATCGTTTTATAAAAGGGGAGACAAATATTATGGTGGCAACTACAGTAATAGAGGTTGGAGTTGATGTTCCAAATGCCAGTGTTATGGTTATAGAAAGTGCCGAACGATTTGGATTATCACAATTACACCAATTAAGAGGTCGTGTTGGAAGAGGTGCTGATCAGAGTTATTGTATTCTTATGACGAGCTTTAAATTATCAGAAAATGCTAAGACACGCCTTAAAACCATGGTAAAAACTAGTGATGGCTTTAAAATTGCTGAAGTTGACCTTAGACTTAGAGGGCCTGGAGACCTTATGGGAACTCAACAAAGTGGTGTATTAAATTTAAAAATAGCCGATATTATAAAAGATCATGAAATATTAAAATTGGCGAGAAGTTATGCGTATCAAATATTAAAAGTTGACCCATCCCTATCCACTCCAGAAAATATCGCTATAAAAAATACCTTTATTCAATTAACCAAATACAAGAATATTTGGAATTATATTAGTTAATAAAAAACCCACCCTGCTAAAGGCAAATGCCATAATGAATAAGACCTTTTGCTATAACACGCTTACGGTAAGGCTTTATAGCTTTTTTTCAATAATCTCTTTTGCCATTTGATGATCTAAGGCTAAGGTAGCATACATTTGTTTGAGCCTACGATTCTCCTCTTCTAATAACTCAAGCTTCTTAAGCTCCTGGGAGTTCATCCCTGCGTATTTTGAACGCCACTTGTAAAAAGCAGCAGAACTAACACCATGACCTCTGGTAATATCTATGACAGATTTACCATTGTCAAACTCCTTTAAAATCTTTGCAATTTGGTTCGGACTAAATTTACTTTTTCTCATAATTACTGTTTAAAGTTAAAACTATTTTTATACTTTTAAACAGTTCGGTTTTAGGGGAAGCTTACACTGGACAATCTAATTTAGTATTTCTGGGGGATTTATTTGACAGAGGAAATGACCTTACAAAAGTACTTTGGTTTATTTATGAATTAGAAGAAAAAGCCAAAGCTGCAGGAGGAAAAGTTCATTTAGTTCTTGGAAATCACGAGATCATGACTATGTCGAAAGACCTGAGATACCTTGGAAATAAGGAAACTGCAATTGCTGGTGCATATCAAATGAATTACGATTATTTTTTTCATCCGAATAATTCTTTTTTAGGGTCTTGGTTAAGCTCAAAGTCTTCTGTATTGAAAATTGACAACAACCTATTTGCACATGGAGGTATAATTGATCTTGGTACTAGTTCGATAAATGAATTTAATCAAAAAGAAAGACTTATTTACTAGATCCTATATTTTTAGAGATTTTGGAAAACAATCCAGACAGCACAAAATACGACCCTCAAATCTGGAGAAATATAAGGTACTTTTTCTACAGTGAAGACAGCCCTTTTTGGTATTGAAGATATGTTCTGTATGATACTCTGGGGCCTCAGTTAAATTCTATGCTGAGAAAATACAAATCTAAGACTCATATCGTTGCTCATACCCCATTAAAATCAATCTCTAAAAGATATAATGGAAAATTACTGGCCACAGATTTAAATGAAGCAGCCACTCAATTATTGCTCCTCGTTCGTAATAAGCGAAAATTTTCACCTTATAAAATTGACAGCAATGGTTTAGTGACTGAATTAAAGTGAATCTTTAAAACTTATTCATTTTTCAATACCTCAACAAATGCTTCAAAATCCTTTTTAAACTCCACATATTTTTCCCCTGTAGCTGGTCCGTTAAAACCAGTATGAACCTTTCGAACCTTTCCTTTTTTATCGATGAATATTGTGGTAGGATAGGATAAGATATGATTTAGCATTGGAAGTTTCTCATTGGCCTTCTTCTTATTACTTGTGCCAAATTGAGCCAGCAGTATTGGATACGGAACAGCTACCAATTCACGTAATCGGCTGATTGCCTTCCAAGCTTTTTCTTCAGTTTTAGCATATTCAAAAGCGAGTGCAATAAACTCGATAGTTTCATTTTTATGCTGTTTATAAAACTGACTGTAATATTTTGTTTCATCTAAACAGTTTGGGCACCAGGTTCCCATGATCTGAACGATTACAACTTTATTATTAAATGTATCATCTTCTAATGAAACCATTTCACCATTTGAATTTGGAAAAGAAAATGCTATTTTCTCGTATCCTTCTTTTAAAAAAGTAAGAGATTCCTCCGAAGGTAATTCGAAAGATTCGTTTCGCTTTGCAACAAAAGGCTCTTGCCAATGATTTCCGCTATAAAAAATTCCTGTCATCGTACTATCGGTTACAAATGCTTCAAACAAAAAAGCATGTGCTCCATCAAAGGTTGATAATTTCATATTATTACCATCTAGTACTCCTTCCAAATAACGATAATCTCCTGTGGTGGTTCTAAAAGTACCTGTTACTTTATTATTCTTTTGCTGAAATATTCCTTTTGCTATGTAGCGATCTTCTTCAGAATCTGGACTAAAAGAAGTTTCCCAATTTCCACTAATATCCGCTGATGGATTTTTAAAAGTTTCAAATCTCTCAGCATTACTATACATTGATTTAAATGGGACTACCCTATCCAAACTAGCCTTTATAAAATCGCCTGTAATTAATTTTTCTGAAATGATCTTTCCTTTAAAAACACCTTCAAAAACAGGAGCTTGTATTGTAATCGAATCATTATCTATACTAATTTCAGTAATTACTATTCGTTCTTTTGCGTTGTGGATTACAAATGTTTTGTTGGATCTGAATTCAGCAATGAAGGGTAATTCTTTACCATCAGATAGATACAAAACAAAACGCCACATACCCTTTTTTAAAGAAATTTGTGTTTTTTCTAAAATAGGTTCATTTTTATTTTTACAAGAAGTAATTAATATGATACCTATCATTAAAGACACTATAAATACTATACTCTTTTTCATAAAATTCGTTAATTAAAAACTTTAGTCCGAAAGTATGAAAATCCTTTACATAAAAGTTGTTAAATGTTATCTTTGCAAATTGAAATAATTATATTTAGATGAAAATTTCTTATAACTGGTTAAAACAGTTTTTAATTATAGATTGGGATCCCGTAGAAATAAGTGAACTTTTAACCGATTTAGGATTGGAAGTTGAAGGTATTAATCCTTTTGAGTTGATTAAAGGAGGCTTAAGAGGAATTGTTGTTGGGCATGTGATTTCGAGCGAGCAACATCCTAACGCAGATCGTCTTAAAGTATGTATAGTTGATATTGGTGACAGTGATCCCGTTCAAATTGTATGTGGCGCCCCCAATATTTCAGCTGGACAAAAAGTACCAGTTGCAACAATAGGCACTACACTTTATGATACTGACGGGAAACCTTGGAAAATTAAAAAAGGGAAGATAAGAGGGGAAGAAAGTTTTGGAATGATCTGTGCTGAAGATGAATTGGGGATTGGAAATAATCATGAAGGCATATTAATACTTGATGAAGATCTTAAGCCAGGAACTCCTGCTGTTGAAGTTTTTAAATTGGAGAACGATCATATTTTTGAAATAGGACTCACACCAAATAGAGCCGATGCTATGAGTCATTTGGGTGTTGCGCGAGATCTAAAGGCGGGAATTCTTCGAAAAGGGATTTCCATTGAATTGATCACTCCCTCTAATAGTAAATTTAGAGTTGAGAGTAGAACTAATAAAATTGATGTTGAGATTCCAAATTCTTCATTAGCACCAAGATATTGTGGAGTTACAATCAGTGATATTAAAGTTAACGAATCTCCTATTTGGCTTCAGAACAGAATAAAATCTATTGGTTTGGAATCCATAAACAACATCGTAGATGCTACCAATTATGTGTTACATGAATTGGGACAGCCACTACATGCATTTGATAGTGTTAAAATAGCAGGTAAAAAAATAGAGGTTAAAACAGTCGATAAAGGGACTAAATTTATAACCTTAGATGGTGTAGAGCGTACCTTACATGAAGAAGATTTAATGATTTGTGATACGGAAAAACCGTTATGTATCGCTGGTGTTTTTGGTGGTTTAGATAGTGGGGTTACAGATAAAACAACGAGTATTTTTTTAGAAAGTGCCTATTTTAATCCGATTAGTATCCGAAAAACTGCAAAACGACATGGTTTAAACACAGATGCATCGTTCCGTTTTGAAAGAGGGATCGATCCAAATATCACCGAATATGCCTTAATGCGAACTGCACTTTTGATCAAAGAAGTAGCTGGAGGTGAAATTACCAGTGAGGTAGTAGATATTTATCCTAATAAAATTGAAGATCATCAAGTATTTTTAAACCTTGTAAATGCCACTTCTATTATTGGCGAAAAGATTCCTAGAGAGATCATCAAAGAGATCTTGACTTCTCTCGAAATAAAAATAAATAATATTACCGAAGCAGGATTAGGTATGACAATCCCTGCGTATAGAAATGATGTTACCCGTGAAGCAGACGTAATTGAGGAAATATTACGGGTTTATGGTTATAATAATATTCAGTTTTCAGTGAAATTTAATGCTTCAATAGCAACATCAAAACAAGTAGAGGATTACCAAATTCAAAACAAAATAGGAGCTCAACTTACCGCCCTAGGATTTAATGAAATATTGGGGAATTCACTTACTTCTCCAGATTATATTGATCTTTCTAACTCATTAAAATCGGAATATAATGTAACGATGCTAAATCCACTGAGCAATGACCTATCTGTATTACGGCAATCAATGTTGTTTAATTCCTTAGAAGTGTTATCCTATAATACCAATCGAAAAGCAAGCAATATCAAATTGTTTGAATTTGGAAAAACATACCACAACTATGCTGAAGGCTTTGAAGAACCCAAGCATTTAACATTGATTGTTTCAGGATTAAAGACAGATAATAATTGGGCTTTAGCTTCACAGAAAAGTAATTTTTTCTATTTTAAGGGAATTATTAAAGCCATTCTAGAACGGTTGGGAATACATGATTTTTCAGAAGAAGGAAATAAAAATGATATATTTTCAGAAGGACTAATGCTATCAAAAGAAAAGAAGGTGTTAGTTGAATTTGGAATTATTAAAAAGAATATCACTGCTAGTTTTGATATTGAAGCTGAAACCATTTATGCAGATTTTCAATGGGATTCGGTATTAGAGGAATTCGCTACTAAAGAATTCTCACTAAAAAGCATTCCAAAATTTCCAAAGGTGAAAAGAGATCTAGCCTTATTACTTGATGAAGCAATTACTTTTGATGCATTAAAAGAAATGGCCATTAAAACAGAAAAACAACTTCTAAAAAAAGTAACCCTGTTTGATGTATTCACAGGTAAAATACTTCCAAAAGGGAAGAAATCATATGCATTGAGCTTTACACTACAAGACAATAAAAAAACCCTTACCGATAAGCAGATTGATAAAATCATGAAAAAACTTCAGCTTACCTTTGAAAAAGAATTTGGGGCTAGTCTAAGGTAGCTATTCGATCTTTTGCTAATTGTAGTATAATCTTAAATTGGGTTTCATGATCGAGTTCTGAATTATCGATTTCTATTGCATCTTCAGCTTTTTTCAAAGGAGAGTCATTACGGGTTGTATCCATAAGATCTCTTTTTTGGACATTCGCTAAAATTAACTCATAACTAACCGAATCGCCTTTATCTACATGCTCTTTAAATCGCCTCTTTGCACGTTCTTCAGGCATTGCATTCATAAATATTTTTAATTCAGCATCTGGAAAAACAACAGTCCCGATATCACGTCCATCCATTACGATTCCTTTATTGGTAGCCATTTCATGCTGAATTGAAACTAATTTTTTACGTACTTCTGATAGGGTAGCAACTGGACTCACAAATTCAGATACCAACATACCTCTAATTTCTTTTTCAACATTCTTACCATTGAGATAAATATCTGCATTATGTGCTGAGCTTTCTTTTTTAAAAGCCAAAGAAATGTTGGGTAACGATTCGATAAGGGCATTTTTATCGAAATGAGTTTTGGATAAAAAATTGTTTTGCAAAGCGAAGAGTGCAATAGCTCGATACATTGCTCCTGTATCCACATAAATATAATTCAAATGAGAGGCAAGTTGTTTCGCTACTGTACTTTTCCCAGTTGATGAAAAACCATCTATCGCAATCGTAATTTTTTTCAATTATTATTATTTAACAGGATTGAAAATTAATCTATTTAGGATTTAGAAAAAATATTATTGAAGATTTAAATTCAAGCCAAAAATACTGGAGGTTGCAGCCAAACTGTATTTTGAATAAGAATAACTTAGTCTAAGGTTATTCAATTTAATTGAAAATCCTGCACTAATCCCTGCAAAAGTTCTTTTTTCTGCAATTCGTAATTCAGCGCCTCGTCTAAAATTATATCCCAATCGAATATTAAACCCCGTTTCAGGAAATAGTTCTATCCCAATAATTGTATGCCTAAAGACATTATCAATAAAGTTTATATTTTCTTCGGTAATATTACCATCAAGGTCTCCACTTTCAAAATTAGGATTTGAAAAAGCAACATTCCATACCTGCATATTATCAAAGGTAAGGTGACAGCGTATTGGAATATGTTGTAAAGTTTGTGAAATTCCAAAAATTAACTCAAAAGGAAGGGGTTCATAAATAGTATCATAGGGTGAGATTTGAGTCCCAATATTTCTCGCAACACCCGAAATATTCAAATCCCAATCCTCATATACATACATCACCGCCAGATCTAAGGCAATACCAAATGAAGAATATTGTTCTAAGGTAGAGGATATAAATTTAACATTTCCGCCGATATGAAAATTTGTAAAAGCAATATTTCTGGCATGCCCTACAGATAATGCTACCTCTCCTCCGCTAAATGTATTCGTTTGGTTGCCCTGTTCATCATATCCATCGAATTTACCATAATTAACATAGATCACTCCAACATAAAACACCTGAGTTCTTCTATCCCATTGGTAGGCATACGCAGCAGAACCATAACTAACATCCCCGATATAGTTTACATAATTAACAGAAAGTTGATTATCCATTGATGGATTTATACTTGCAGGATTTACCAATGCTTGTGTTGGGTCGTAGTCGTAATTGCTTATAACCTTACCCCCTAGGGCTGCCATACGAGGAGAATTTACCAAATTTAGAAATTGATAGGTATAACGCCCACCTATTTGAGCTTGCGCAAATAAAGATGAAACTAAAATAAAAACAATGGTGAGCCTTTGGTTCATGAACGCAAAATACCTTTTCCTGCAAATTTAAACGAATGCAACTATGATTTATTTTGATATTTTATCAATTAATAAATCTGCATAGGGTGTATCACAAAACCTTTGCATCTATTACTTTCTGCTTTGTCAAGGCAAGATCTAAAACCTGACTCATATCTTTTACATATTGAAATTTGAGTCCTTTTAAGTATGCAGGTTTAATTTCTTCGACATCCTTACGATTATCCTCACAAAGTAAGATCTCTTTAATATGAGCTCTTTTAGCTGCTAGTATTTTCTCTTTGATACCCCCTACTGGTAATACTTTACCGCGTAGGGTTATTTCACCTGTCATGGCGAGGCTTTTCTTTACTTTACGTTGTGTAAATAAGGAAACTAAAGAAGTAAGCATCGTTATTCCCGCACTAGGGCCATCTTTTGGAGTGGCTCCTTCTGGCACATGAATATGTACATTATAATTGCTAAATATGTCTGAGGAAATGCCTAATTTTTCTGAATTAGATTTAATATATTCCAAAGCTATTGTTGCAGATTCTTTCATAACCTTACCAAGATTACCTGTTAAAGTCAATGTTCCTTTACCTTTAGATAAAATAGACTCGATAAAAAGAATATCTCCGCCTACTCGAGTCCAAGCCAATCCAGTAACCACACCAGCTACATCATTATTTTCATATTTATCCCTTTCTAATTTAGGAGCTCCTAATACTTCAACAATTGTTTTGTTGGTTACTTTCTTTGGATAGATCTCATTCATTGCAATTTTCATAGCTGCATAACGTACCATTTTAGCCAATTGTTTTTCCAATCCTCTCACCCCACTTTCACGCGTATATCCTTCTACTATTTTTTCCAACTGAGCCTTTCCAATTTTCAGGTCCACTTTAGAAAGACCATGATCCTCCAATTGTTTGGGTAATAAATGTCGTTTTCCTATTTCAACCTTTTCTTCGATGGTATACCCTGAAACATTAATAACTTCCATACGGTCACGTAAAGCAGGTTGAATGGTCCCCAAGCTATTAGAAGTTGCTATAAACATAACTTTTGACAAGTCATAACCAACTTCTAAAAAGTTATCGTAAAACGAATTATTTTGCTCTGGATCAAGAACCTCTAACAATGCTGAAGAGGGGTCTCCCTGATTTCCAACAGACAACTTATCGATCTCGTCCAATACATACACTGGATTACCTGTTTCAGCTTTCTTAATATTTTTAAGGATTCTTCCCGGCATTGCGCCAATATAGGTTTTACGGTGCCCTCTAATCTCAGATTCATCTCTCATTCCACCTAAGGACATTCGTATATATTTTCTTCCCAAAGCTTCTGCAATAGATTTACCTAAAGATGTTTTTCCCACTCCTGGAGGTCCATACAAACATATAATGGGCGATTTCATATCCTTCCGAAGTTTTAAGACAGCAAGGTGTTCAATGATTCTTTTTTTCACGTCTTCCAGGCCAAAATGATCCCTATCCAGAATCTTTCTTGCCCGCTTAAGGTTAAATTTATCTTTACTACATTCATTCCAAGGCAGGTCTAAATAAAGCTCCAAATAATTTCGCTGAATCCCATATTCTGCAACTTGTGGGTTCATACGTTGTAATTTGGATAATTCTTTTTCAAAATGACTTGCTATTTCTTTATTCCATTTTTTATCCTTCGCGCGATTGCGAATAATTTCAAGTTCCTCCTCAGAAGAATTCCCACCCAATTCTTCTTGGATAGTCTTCATTTGCTGATGTAGGAAGTACTCACGCTGTTGTTGACTGATATCGCTTTCCACCTTAGATTGAATATCAATACGAAGAGATAATTTATGAAGCTCAATATTCATAAAACGCAAGGTTTCTAAAGCCCGTTCCTGAAGGTCATTAATCTCTAATAACTTCTGTTTATCAGCCACTGAAACATTGAGATTTGAGGAAACAAAATTGATCAGAAAGGAGCTGGTATTTATATTCTTTATAGCAAAAGCTGCTTCCGATGGAATATTTGGACTATTCTTGATAATCTCCAACGCTTTTTCTTTTATGGAATCTATAATTGCTTTAAATTCATCATCCCCTGTTTGTGGTTTCGCCTCTGGAACCCCTTTAATGGTTGATGTTATATAGGGTGTGGTGGTAATGATATCAGTAACCTCAAAGCGTTTTTTTCCTTGAAGTATCACAGTAGTATTCCCATCAGGCATTTTTAATACACGTAAAATTCTAGCTACTGTTCCAACAAGATTTATATCTGCTAAGCCTGGGTCTTCAATGTTTTCATCTTTTTGTGATACAACACCTATTACCTTATTGCCTTTATTAGCTTCGTTTATTAACTTTATTGATTTGTCTCTTCCAGCAGTAATTGGTATAACAACACCTGGAAATAAAACGGTGTTTCTTAAAGGTAAAATAGGAAGTATTTCTGGCAATACTTCTTTATTCATTGCATCTTCATCTTCTGGTGTCATTAATGGTATTAAATCTGCATCTTCATTTAAATCCTGAAATGACAAACTGTCGATTGCTATTACTTTTGATCTAGCCATATAGTTGATCAGGACATAATGTCACTCTCAATGTATTGAGATTTGTAACCTTATGTTTTAAAAATTATTTATTTAACTTAATTCCTTGAATATCAAGTCATATCATGATTTATTTACTTGTATTCAATTATATAAGTTCAATTGTTGTGCCAATTAGTGAATGAGGACAAATTCCAATTTCCGAATTAAACCTATTACCTACTACCCAAATGACCATTTCATCAACTAATATTTATTCCACTACAAAACTTTTCAGAAAAAAGTGTAACAATTTTCAACATACAGTATCTTTAGGGTAACAATTGTTATTAATTGACACTAACCAAACAAAATATCAACACGTTACTCGTTCTTTGTGGAAAGGGAAATCAGCTTGCACAGTTAGAGGTTTATAACCGTTATCAGCATGCGATGTATAATACTGCCATTCGAATTGTGAAAGATTCTGCTGAAGCTGAAGATGTGATGCAAGAATCATTTATAACAGCTTTTAGCAAGTTAAATTCGTTAAAAGATGGAGCCACTTTTGGTTCTTGGTTAAAACGAATTGTTATTAACAACAGTATAAGTCAGTATAATAAATCGAAACGATATGTTAGTTTAAATGATGAAAGTCATTTATCTCTGGGTCTTGAAGAAGAAATTGAAGAAGATTCTTTTTCAATTTCAACAGAAGATCATTCCAACACAAAAGTGCAAGAGGTATTACAATGCATGAAAGGGCTTAATGAAAATTATAGTCAAATATTAAACCTTCATTTTATTGAGGGCTTTGATTATGAGGAAATTTGTGAAATCCTTCAAATCAGTTATGCCAATTGTAGAACCCTAATTTCCAGAGCAAAAGAAAGTTTACGTACTAAGTTAATTGCAGCATCATGAAAAAAGATCAAATAGACAATTTATTTAAAAATCTAGAGGATTCCTTCAATTTGAAGGATACACCGATGGGACATCAAAATCGGTTTTTGGACAAATTAAATTCGCATAATAAAATTGAGAATAATACTGTATTAAGTGTTAAGAAACTGCTTTCTATTGCAGCCATACTAGCTGTAATAATAACAATAAGTGGGATGTTTCTTAATACTAACGTTACAGCTGCTGATTTAGCGAGTGTTTCTCCGGAAATGGAACAAACACAATCTTTTTTCACAAATACAATTAATAAAGAATTACGTACCCTTAAAGGATTTAATGATCCTGAAACGGAAGCTTTAGTTCAGGATGCTTTACGACAATTAGACATTTTAGAGAATACGTATGAAATTCTTAAACAAGATCTGGTTGAAAGCGGAAACGACAAGCGAGTAATTTATGCTATGATCAGCAATTTTCAAAGTAAAATAGATTTGCTTGAGCAAGTCATTGATAAAATAGAAGAAGTTAAAAATCTAAACACTAAAAAAAATGAAAACATTATCTAAAACATTAATGCTGTTATTATTTTTACCAGCATTACTTATTGCTAACAATGAGAAATTGAATGGCAAGCATTCCAAAGAAAAAACAATTAAAAAAGAATATAATGTAAATTCAGATGCGAGATTAGAAGTTTCAAATAGTTTTGGTAACGTCGATATTGTATCTTGGAATGAAAACCGGATTGTTATTGAGGTTACAATTACAACCAATGGAAGTAACGAAGAAAAAGTTCAAAAGAGATTGGATGATATCGATGTAGAATTTACAGCATCAAGCTCCCTAGTATCTGCTGTAACAACATTTAAGAACAAAAGAAATTCTTGGAATTGGTTTGGAAATAATAAGAATAAAACCTCCATGGAGATCAATTATAAGATTAAAATGCCAATAAGTAATTCTTTAGATATTAATAATGATTATGGAGCAATAAACATCAATAAATTAGAAGGTCAGGCTAAAATAAATTGTGATTATGGACAACTGATCATTGGTGAATTAATGGCTGATGATAATTATTTGAATTTTGATTATACTTCAAATTCAACTATTGGGTATATGAAGAGTGGTAAGATTAATGCAGATTATTCTGGATTTAGTTTAGATAATGTAAATAGTTTAGATCTAAATGCCGATTATACAAACTCTTCTATAGGGGAAGTCTCCGAAATTAAATACAACTGTGATTACGGGAAAGTAAACATTGATAAGGTTACAAATTTAATTGGTGAAGGTGATTATGTGAGTCATCGAATAGGCATTGTGAATGGAGGGTTAAGTATTAATGCCGATTATGGTTCAATTAAGGTAGCAAAGCTTACTTCGTCTGTAAAAGATGCAACAATTAAGGCTGATTATACAAGTATAAAACTTGGATTTGATAGTGGTTATAATTTTGATTTTACAATTAACTTACAATATGCCAGTCTAAATGGAGATGATAACGTTATAGTGAAACATACTTCAAAGGATAATGGCTCTAAAAAATATTCAGGCTATCATGGAAATGAAAATTCAGGAAACACGCTAAATATAAAATCAAATTATGGTGGAGTAACATTAACTAAACATTAAAAAAAGAAAAAATGAAATCAATTTTAAAATTCACACTTGCAGGAGCCCTTACAATACTATGTATAAATTTAAGTGTTGCTCAATCAAAAAGAGTAAAGGGAAATGGTACAATTACTACAAAAACTCATACAACATCAGATTATGATGCCATAGATGTTGTTGGGTTTATGGATGTGAAATTAGAAAAAGGTTCAGAAGGTACAATAACAGTAAAAACTGATGAAAACCTACAAGAATACATTATTGTTGAAACTAAAAATGGCACCCTCTCTTTAAAGATTAAAAAAGATATGAATTTAAGTACTAACAAAGGAGTTATTATTACGGTACCCTTTTCTGAAATTTCCAAATTATCACTTACAGGATCTGGAGATATTCATACCAGTGATGTGATAAAAACCAGCTCATTTGATGTAAATCTAACAGGATCTGGGGATATTATTATTGAAGTTGAAGCGACAACAGTTGATGCTAAAATAACAGGGTCAGGAGATCTAAAAGTTTCTGGAAAAACAAGTAACTTCGAAATTAAACTTACGGGTAGTGGCGATTTTGCAGGTAAATCTCTAATCTCTCAAAATACCCAAGCCTATGTTTCAGGATCAGGAGATGCTAGTGTTTATGCTTCAAAAAGTTTGAAAGCTAGAGTTAATGGATCGGGGGATATTTCCTATTCTGGAAACCTGTCCTGTTGCTAATTAGTCTCTGGTCGTAAACTTTCATATTGTTGATTATTAAGTTAATAACATCTGTTTTCTAACTGAATCCAGCTCTAAAAAATTTGTTATATTGTTATAACTAACGGATTTACTGGTTTTATAACCCATAGATTCGTCCTAAAAAAATGATTATGCGCAAACGCTTTGAGTTATCTCCAGTTTTAGGAAGCATTCCAATATCAGAAGTAAAGATTCTCTTAAAAAGCAGAGATGAACTTCCACCAGTTTTATTAGCCCTCCAAACAATTTTCACTAACAAGGCATCCCATCAAAAAATGTTTAAAATTATAGAACCCATTGTTCAAAATGGGAAACAAAAAGTTAAGGAATCTACTATTTATGTGCAGTTTTACTGCTTGTAAAAACAACAAAGCTTGCAAAGCACTTTATGATAGAATTGTAGCTAAGGGGAAAAGTAAAAAACCAGCATTAATTGCTGTTTGTAATAAACTCTTGAAACAAGCTTTTGCTAGTGCAAAATCAGGACTAATTTATGATGAAACTTATAGAAGTACTTTAGTTAAAAATTAATTACAAAAAACATCACAAATTTAGTGATGTTTTTTACTTCTTGAGTATCAAATAACTCTTGATTTCAGTTTTTCCAATTCAAGAAGTTCGTTTTTTTACGCAATATTACTGTGTCTTTTATATTTTTTTTTTTACCTTTATGATGTATTTCCCCCTAAATTTTAAAATTAAAACTGTAACATTATGCTAAAAATTAAAAATTTCTTCTCCCTGTTGGTATTTCTTTGTGGAGTATCAATTTTTGCTCAAACGACACAACAATATTACTTAGAAATTAAAGAAGGCCACGAATTAGGAACGGTTCAAAAAACTACAAATTCAGACCAAACTTTAACACTTGATATGAATAATCAAGATTTTGCTAGTGTTTTAAATACAAGTACTATTTATGAATTTTAAAGAAATATATCCTGGAGCATTAAATCCCTGGTTGCAAAGAATTTATTGGGTGGGAGTTTCAGAAAATTTTTCTAGTGAAACCAGTATTTCTCAACGCAGTGAAGTAGAGAAGTTTTTTTTAATAGATAAAAATGAAAACTTATTTCCTATCCCAGAAATACCATTTGAATTACCTAATGATTATAATGATCCTGTAACAGGAGAGAGAAATACTCTTTTGGATTTAATAAAAGCACCTCTAGCTTGGAATATTACTACTGGAGACCCAAGCATTTTAATTGGTTTTTCTGATGCAGCTGCAAGTTTAGATCATCCTGATTTAGATGGACAAATTTTTGATACTATTACTGAAGGAAGTTATTCTGGAGATCACGGTGTAGCTAGTACTGGCGCAGCTGTTGCTAAAGCCAATAATAATAGTCATATAGTAGGAGTTGCTTATGACTCTAAAGTAGTTTTTGCATATTGTGGATCAGGCGCAAGTACTTTAATTCCTGGACTTTGGCGATTGGCTAATGAGTTCCCTGACATAAGAGTAATAAATTGTAGTTGGAGTTTACCTGAAAGTCATTCACGTTATGATGAACTAGTCGCAGTAATTGCAGATATTAATGCATTGCCAAATCCACCACTGGTTGTTGCAGCAGCTGATAATGGCGGAACAGTTTATCAATATCCAGCTTCCTTTGATACTACTATTGGTGTTACTACGGTAGGTCACCGTTTTCCAATTGATTTTGCACATAATTTTGATTGGGGACACCCCAATGGTGATGTATGGCAATTACGCTCCTGGAAAGATGTTCATTTATTAAGACCTCATATTCCTGGTAATACAACTTCACATACTCATAATGATAAAGTAGATGTAAGCTCTCCTGCCCACCTTATGATAAGTATAACTAATGACTATGAAGATTGGCCAGATGGTTATAGAATAGCTCACACTACCTCTGCGACAACTCCTATTGTTAGTGGTATTGTGGCCTTAGTGTTTTCTGCAAATCCAAGCCTTACCGCTCCAGAAGTTAGAGATATTATTAGAAACACCGCAGATGATATTTACTATATCCCCTATAACCAACCTTATATAGGTCAATTAGGCACAGGTAGAGTTAACGCCTATCGAGCCGTATTAACTGCTCATTGTATGGCTAACCCATCTTCTACTATTGACTTAGCAATGCAAAACTCAAAACTAGATTATTTTGATGAACCAGACCCAAATACTGCACAGCCTTGGAATAGTGAAGATATTTTTGTGCGTAACCAGAATGATGGACAATTAATACAAGTACATCAAAACCCAGAGTATGATTCCAGTAATCCTAATTATGCCTATGTACAAGTAACTAATAATAGTTGTATCACCAGTTCAGGAAATGACGAGGTAACATTATATTGGGCAAAAGCCAATACTGCTTTATCGTGGCCAGACCATTGGGATGGTTCATTATTTGTTACTGACCCAGTTACAGGACAAGTTGTTTTAATGGGAGAAGAAATTGGTACAATGACCATTCCTCCTTTAGAAATTGGTGAATCTACTTTAATTGAGTTTGAATGGAATGTGCCTAACCCTGAGGACTATGTAAACATCAATAGCAACCCCTGGCATTTTTGTTTACTGGCTCGTATTATCTCACCCGATGATCCAATGACCTTTCCAGAAGGCGACTTTATTACCGATAATGTAAAGAATAATAATAACATTGCTTGGAAAAATATGACGGTAGTAGATATTATTCCGGGTGTCACTACGCCAGTAGATGTTGCGGTTGCCGTAGGTAACCCAACTGACCAAACAGAAAGCTATACCTTAGAATTTTACAAAGAAGTGTACGAGGCAGGTAAAGCCATTTACGAAGAAGCGGAAGTCTCTATTACCTTAGGGCACCTCTAAAAACTCATATATTTTTATAGAAGGCAAAAAATGTCGATATTTACCTATGGAAAAACGATATAAGCGACACAGAGATTACGGTTTTTTTGACCAAGATATTCGATTAAGCAAATTAAGTGAATTAGGCGACCCATTAGAACGATTAAATACTGGGATTGATTTTGAGTTTTTTAGAGAATTATTAGAAATAAGGCTCTCCAAAGAGCCAAAAGGTAAAGGCGGTCGTCCGCCTTATGACTATGTTTTAATGTTTAAGATATTAATTTTGCAACGCTATTACAATCTCTCAGATGACCAAGCTGAATATCAGATTAACGATAGAATGAGTTTTATGCGTTTTTTAAATTTAACGATTTCTGATGATATTCCAGATAGTAAAACGATATGGCACTTTAGTGAAAGATTAACCGATTTAACTTTAGTAGAAGAATTATTCGATTTATTTGGAAAAGAATTAGAAAGGCTGGGGTTGGTGGTAAATAAAGGTAAAATTATAGATGCTAGTTTTGTAGAAGCTCCCCGACAAGGTAATAGCAAAGATAAAAACGATCAAATAAAACAAGGTAAAGGCGATGAATTGTGGAATGACTTACCCACAAAAAAGTCTCAAAAAGATATAGATGCACGTTGGACAAAGAAGAACAATCAGAGCTATTACGGTTATAAGAATCATGCAAAAGTAGATTCCAAAAGCAAACTAATAGATACTTATACCGTTACAGATGCTTCTGTCCATGATTCACAAACTATAGACGACTTACTAAGCAAGACAGATCAAGGGCAAGAACTATATGCCGATAGTGCCTATGTAGGTCAACAAGAGTTCATAGATAAATATGAGGTTATAGACCAAATTCATGAAAAAGGATACAAAAACAAGCCACTAACCCAGCAACAAAAAGCAACAAATACCGAAAAATCAAGAGTTCGAGTAAGAGTAGAACATGTCTTTGGCTTTATGGAAAACTCCATGGGGAGTATGTATTTCAGAAAAGTAGGAATTAAAAGAGCAGAAACAGTCATAGGCTTGATGAACCTGACTTATAATATGTTTCGTAAAATTCAATTAACAGCAGCAAACAATGAGAACGTGCCTTCAATTGCGAACGCGTAAAACCATAACATGTTGATATGTAGTAGTATGCAAAAATTAAAGATCTAAAACCTTATGACAGTAAATAAAGTTTAATTCAAAAAAATAAAACAAAAATTAGCACTAGGAGGAAATACTAGTTTTTAGAGATGCCCCTTAGATAATACTTTGTATACTTCGTGGAATAATGGCGGTCAGGAATCAACAAATTTCTCGGACATTACATTTTCAAATGAAATCATTGTACAGGATAACCACGCCTTGATTGAAAACATACAATTACCTGCTGGTGAAATAGGAACGGTAACGGTGAGTTTTCATTTCTTAACACAAGAATTAACTAACAAGACGAAGTACACCTATCATATGGTACAAAAAGATGCAGTAACAGATGAAGTCATTGGCGGTGAAACTTTTGAAGTAAGAAAACCGCTTAGAGATTCCTTTTATGCTGATGCAGGAAATGATGATGAAGTGGATAGAAATGAAAGTATTACCATTTCGGCAGAAGAGATTGATGAAACAGCTACCTATAACTGGTATGACCCTGATGGTAATTTAATCCATACAGGAACAGACCTTACTGTTACCCCACAAATGACACAAACTTATAGACTGGAAGTAGTATCCAACATAGACGGGTTTAAAGATTATGATGATGTACAAATTACGGTACACCCCTACAGGATCGAAAGTTTGGTTCCTAACCCGACATCATCCAACGTTACTATTAATTACCTCATTGACGGGGTAACTTCTGCTTATGTAATGGTGGTAGATAATACCACAGGCAGTAGTGATAACTACATACTGGATGTGCAAAGTAGTAGTACAACCTTAGATGTGTCTTCCTACACAGCTGGACTGTACAATATTATTTTGGTATGTGATGGTGAAATACAAAACTCAAAAACTCTTTTAAAACAATAAGTTATGAGACTGTTTTATATATTTTTATTTTTTATTACTTGTAATTTTATCAATGCTCAAATTGTAAATATACCAGATGCAAACTTTAAAAATGCATTAATAAATACTAATTGTGTAGATACCAATGGAGATGATATTGGTGATTCTGATGCTGATTTTAATGATGATGGAGAAATACAAGTTGCAGAAGCTGAAAGTGTTTTGTGGTTAAATGTAGCTGGTGAAAATATTTCTTCTTTAGAAGGGATACAGAGTTTTATTAACCTTGAAGAATTAATAATCTTTGACAATGATCTAACAAATTTAGATATTACTCAAAATATTAGTCTTACAAGATTATCTTGCTGGATTAACCAATTAAGCAGTTTGGATGTAACTCAAAATTCAAATCTTGAAAGTTTAAATTGTGATAGTAATGATTTAAGTAACCTGGATGTAACCCAAAATCTAAACCTAACGACATTATTATGTTATAATAACCAATTAAGTAGTTTAGATATATCTCAAAATGTAAACCTTGAAGGTTTATCTTGTGAGGACAATCTACTAGACAATCTGGATGTAACTCAAAATTTAAGTCTAAAGGAATTGTGGTGTAGCAATAACCTTTTAACAAGTTTATATATTAATAATGGAAATAATCACAATATGCAGACAATGATTTGCACAGATAATCCTGATCTTTTTTGTATACAAGTAGATGATGAAACTGCTACCTATCCTGTTTGTGGGGGTTTTCCACTTGAGGGTTGGTGTAAAGATACTTGGTCATCATATAGTGAAAAGTGTATTTTTGGATTAACTGATTTTGAAAACATCAGTATTAATTTATATCCTAATCCTGTTAATAATGTAATGACTATTTCATTATCCCAGGGGCAACTCTTATCAGTTCAAGTATATAACATCGAAGGAAAAAAAGTATTTACTCAAAATGGAAATAACCAACAACTCAATCTTGAAAGGTTAGATGCGGGTATGTACTTTTTAAAAATAATCACTGATGCTGGAACAGCAACAAAGAAGATTATTAAACAATAAATTGCGTATTCAAGACTAACAAAATTAATGTTCAAGATAGTAGTAGGTAATACATAAACTCACTGCATCAAAGATAGCTGACGAGTAGGGTTCCATACGTTGCCCGCTCCGGGGTTTGTACATACGCCACTTGAGGTGTGGTATCCACAAGCAGAGGAGCTGTGCAATGTGGTACTTGGTCATTACATTAAACGCTGAAAAAACATCTCTAATTTGCCTCCTTTTGTAGCAGTAGACCTGTATATTTTGTTTTTTGGCATACTCAGCAATTGATCGAATGAGTTTTGCGATGCGTTCTGTCTTTATTCAAAAGGAAAAATAAAATTAAGCCAATCCAAATTATTGAAATTACACAGCAGCTTTCTACTTATCTCAACTGCTTATAAATTAACCCGATGTTTATTGCAACAAAGCGATAAAATTAGTGGGGGCTCATTGACCCACTTAATTTTGATCGCTAAGTGTTTTTTTTTTAGCATTAGTTTATTTACTCTCAGGTAAGTTTATTGACATTTCTATAAACTTCAGAAAATTCAATTCCGCATTCCAATGTTTTTTTTGGTATTCACCGTATGTGACAATAATTGGATTCTTGTATGGTTTATCTATTGACTCATATCCGTTTTTTCCATTATCAAGAGGGTGAGTTTCTGAATAATTGAATCTGATTTCATATTTATTTGCATGAATAATTTTATTACATGCTTCTCTAAAGGATAAAGGTTCTTTTGTGCCATTTTTATAAAGCTCTCCAACACTTTGATCAAATAGGTATTTTTTATTCTTTACAGGGACTGATATTGATTCCACATCCAAAAGAGCTCGAAGTGTTCCAGCGAAACCAACTAATTCTCTCATGAAGTTTGTTTCAAATTTCTCCTGAAAATTAGTTGTGAAAATACACCAATACTCCTCAGCAGGATGCTTTAGATAAATGACATCATATTGAGCTAAAATCATTGAGTTTAGGGAATATGACTGATCAATTATTGAATCTTCAATTTGAAAATGGCTTAGTTTATTTAGATTCTGATTTGTCATTATTTAGAATTAATGCTAGCGGTCTTGTGTATGAAACGTAGCGTGTAAAAAGACGCTAGATTTTCGGATTAACACAGAGCCGAATTTTTATATTTTGTTTTTAACTTATTAATCTTAAAAGCCAAATTTAAAAATTTGGCGGTCTTTACAAATAAACACAAACCTCTTGAAAAGCCTTTATTAGCTATGTTTTATACACGTTGTTACCCAACGTGTTTTTCTTCATTCCATAGCTCAATTCTTTTGTCAATTTCCTTTTTAGGAAAGAGATTATTTAACAACATTAATTGTTTGATTTTTTCTACCGTTTCTTGGAAACTAATCAGATTCTGATTTAGAAGTTCATCAAAGAGATAAATTATTCCACGAACCTCAATATTGTCCTTGCTGGCTTGTTTTCTTAATTTACCGTCGCCAGTTAAAAGTATTCCTGACATTTTTTTACTATAATACCAAACAGAACAATCTTCAAAACTTAGTCCTGTACTTTTTCCAATATTGTACTTATACCTTGAAAATCTGCTGTGGCTATGGTTTCAATCACCGTAAGCTTCTTTCCATTGTTTAAATTTAAAATTGGTGTTTTCTGGTCATCATTTAATTCTTCAAGAACAAAATCAGTTGTATGTAAATCAAATTCAAGTTTTGAAAAAGCTTCTATAAGTTCCAGTTTTACTAAGTCTATTAAGATATTAGCATCATTAATAACAATTTTCATAATGCTAAAACCTATATTAATGAACTTTCCTTAACATTCTCAATATTCTTATTTAATAGTGAAGAAGCTTTGCTTATCGAAATGTTTTCCTGTGATAAAGCTCTATAAACTAACTGCTCGAATCGAGAAGATTTTTCAGGGGTTTCAAATCGTGGCTCATTTACTTCTCTATCTAGAGAAGGATTAAATCTAGTTTTTTTGTAGAAATCTGAATGACGTTGTTTACTTAAAATTCCAGAATCAACCAATCTATAAACAATTGCAGGAATACTGATTCCGTATTTTTTTTGAGTAGCTATTAATTCTGCAAGATTAATGTGATTTCTTTTCCCTCCAAATTCTTTGATAACAATTTCTTTTGGGAAAAGGAATTCGGCAGCAAACTTATTACAGAATTGTTCTTCTTTTTTAGTTTCACAATCAGGAAGATTGAGTAGTAAATGTCCTAATTCGTGAAGTAAGGTAAATCTTTTTCGCTCAATAGGAAAGTTACCATTTACAACAATTACAGGGTATTTTCCATTTACATAGGTAGCTAAACCGTCAAACTTATCATCTACATCATATAATTCAATGACTTTAATTTCTTTATCTTCTAGTAACTGTATAATGTTGTGTATAGGGTCAATCCCAATATTCCATTCAGTTCTTAACTTTAATACAGCTTTTTCTACATCTTCTATTTTGTCAATGCTAACATTCTTTATGGCATTTTTAAAACTATAGTCAATAGAAAGAGTGTCTTCTAACCAAAGGTAATTTTCCAAATTAATTTTGATTTGCTCTTTTAAAGAGCTTTGTTTTTTTATTGAAAAACTAGATTTTTTTCTAAAATTTATTTCTCCTAGTTCAACTTGAAAAGAACTAAAAAAGTAGTCAATCTTCAATTCAAATAACTTTGATAATTTTAGAAATTTTGAGCTAGTAGGTATGGCTTCACCATTTTCATATTTACTTACCATTTGCTTAGAAACACCTAATTCGTCCGCAACATTTTGTTGGGACAAGCATTTAAGTATTCTTGCATTCTTAATACGATTAGCAACTAAGTTTTCCATTATTCAGTTTTATTGGTTGACAAAAGTACATAAATTTAGTGAATTGTCAACTAAAAACAAAATATTAGCAGGTTTATTATATGTTGGGTGACGGACACTGTGTATAGCGTGTGAGGCGTAGCCAAACGAGAGCCATCATTACGCCTCATAAGCTATACACGATGTTATGTATAGTGATGTGTTTGGAGTTCACTAAAACTCAAGTAAATATACAATAACTTTTGTATGAGGTGTAATGTACAGTGTCCGTTATGGTGTAATTAGTGGAAACAAAATGCGTAGCATGGTTTTTACGTGCCGAAGGCAATTATACCATAACGGTTAGTATATGAAAAGTAAGCGATTTCGAAGTATAAAACTTTCAATTTACAAGAATGTTCGAACGGGCTACAAGCCTTGATTATACTACTATCTCGCTTATTTTTTATATATATTGTTGTACACCGTTTATTTTCTAAAATCTTCTTTACCAATAATATTGATTTGGTCGTCAAACAAGAAATATTTTTTCAACTCTTGTTCTGCACCATTGAGCATTGGATTATTAATTTTATAGGTGTTTAAGGCTTTGTAATAAATAACTTTGTCTGGATTAAGTAAAGACAGACTATCAATTTCTGTTTTAATTTTTTTTAATTCTCCAAGTTCAGTAGAAACTTTATTCCAAATTGCATTCGGTTTATGATTAGAATTGAAATTATCTATTCGGTCATAATACCAAAGCATATTCCCAATAAGTTGGAGGTTTCCTTCCTTGATACTTTCATATTTTCCTAATAAACTGTCTGTTTCTTCAATTTGGTCGCACAGTTCTGAAATCCAATTGGAAGCATCTCTATTTGCAAATGCAAATTTGTAGTAATCATTATATTCTTTATTAAACGGAATTCCCCGATTATTTTTTTCCCAATTGCGAAGCTCTTCTACTCTTTTTTTAGTTAAGTATTTTTTTGAAAATATTTTGCCCTTCTCAAAATTGTCTTGAACATAATACTCCAAGCCTAAAACTGTATTTAATCTTTTCTCATAGTTTTCTTGAAACTCTCCAAGTCTTTCTTTTACGAATAGGGTGTCAGACCATTGAAAACTAATATTTTCATAGTTCATTTCAATACCCATAGCATCTTCTTTGACTTGCTGTTTGATTTTTCCAATATATTCTTTATCTGGATTTGAGCAGCTGATTGTTAATCCGATAATTCCCAATGCAATAATGTTTATTTTTTTCATTTTTCTATTTTTTTATTAATGGTGTACAACGGACACTGTGTATGGCATGTGAGGCGTAGCCAAACGAGAGCCATCATTACGCCTCATAAGCTATACACGATGTTATGTATAGTGATGTGTTTAGAGTTCACTAAAACTCAAGTAAATATACAATAACTTTTGTATGAGGTGTAATGTACAGTGTCCGTTATGGTGTAATTAGTGGAAACAAAATGCGTAGCATGGTTTTTACGTGCCGAAGGCAATTATACCATAACGGTTGGTATAAAATGCGTTTTAATGCATTTTATACATTGTTAGGCTTCGTTTTTATTTATTCTTATCAATGTGCTTTTTCGTCCTACAAATTGCGAATTGAAATAAGGCAACAAATTAGTTGGTTCTATTAGGCTAGAGTTTAAATGCTCCATTATATTCCAATACAAAAAGCTCAAGTGATTACCATTCTTATCTTCAGAATCTCCAAACGGTGACAAGAGCCACTGCTTCTCTTTTTCAGCAAATTCTGGATATCTTTCAAAAACCATTGTATTATTTTCAATATCTCCATAAAAAATAACACCCTTATCTAGCAGAATAATGTGGTTCGGTAAATATTCATTTCCATATTCGGATATACACTCTTCAAATTCATTCATATCAAATTTAGTCGAATCGATAAAGAGCATAAAAGAATACAACGCATTAAGAACTTTATTAGGTCGAGATAGAATCATATCACGCATTAATGTGTCATTTTTTACCTGACCATTAAAAGCTGTGTTGTAAATCAATTCTCTTTTCATTTCACCTTTTACCAGTTTCATGCTTTCACAAAACTTCTTTATTTGACCATCAGATTTATTATAGCTAGACTTTATTTCTCCTATGGCATAAACTGATTCGCATGGAAAGTATTCAGTGGTATCATTACTTCGAAGGAGTATTGGTATGTTAGTGTTGTCAGATATTAGGACATCAAACTGAGGGCTAGTCTGTTTGTCACTATCAACAATATGCCCATGTCCAACGTAATAATTACTGGGCATTCTTTTTCGTAAAAAACTTCTTACCTCTTCTTCGATTTCATTTCCGGCAGCTTTAATATCACTTGTGTTATGAATCAATTTTGCCCTATTTCTAGCTTCAATTATTTTTTGAGCATCTTGACGAAATATTTCTTCGATATTTAATTTAGATAGTTTTGCCATGGTTTTTTTTAGCTTGCAGGTAACGGACACTGTGTATGGCGTGTGAGGCGTAGCCAAACGAGAGCCATCATTACGCCTCATAAGCTATACACGATGTTATGTATAGTGATGTGTTTGGAGTTCACTAAAACTCAAGTAAATATACAATAACTTTTGTATGAGGTGTAATGTACAGTGTCCGTTATGGTGTAATTAGTGGAAACAAAATGCGTAGCATGGTTTTTACGTGCCGAAGGCAATTATACCATAACGTTAGTATATACAAATCTAACGTTTTCCATCCTGATAAACAACTGTTTATATAGGTTATCTCGTACCTTTTTGATGAATTTGGAATATCCTATGAAAAAGAAGTTATGTCACACCTTTTATACTTTAAAACTATTTTAGAACTCAAAAGATATAGGAAATACGTAAACATAATGCTTTCTAATCCATCTTTATTCAAAAGGAAAAATAAAATTAAGCCAATCCAAATTATTGAAATTACACAGCAGCTTTCTACTTATCTCAACTGCTTATAAATTAACCCGATGTTTATTGCAACAAAGCGATAAAATTAGTGGGGGCTCATTGACCCAATTAATTTTGATCGCTAAGTGTTGTGTGTAGTTATTTTTTCCAATCTTTAATTTCAAAGTAATACTCCTCTTTATTAATTGGTCTTATCCCAATGAGTTAAAGGCTTGTTTTTATAGGCTTTTTTTAGAATATGATTTTTTAACTTTCGTTTTTTAAGCAGTATTGCATTTTTCTTTGATTACTTCCACTTCCTGCTCATCTTTTCTATCCTCAGTGACTTTATGATTGGTTTTACCTTTGGGTTTTAATGGTGTATCTATACACTGGCATCAACAATAACTCCTGTTTTTACTATTATTTTATGGGCTGCTAACTGTCTGTTGATTTCTTTAAATAGGGGCTCATAGGCTTTTGCTTTTGTCATCATACTCCGAAAACGGGATAAAGTACTGTGGTCCGGTGCTACTTGATCAATATGTAACCCACAAAAATAACTAAATGAAATACTATCATTAATGCGGTCTTCAACTTCATAATCGCTTAAACCATACCAAGTTTGCAATAAACTCATTTTAAAAAGTAATAAACCACTATAGCTTGGTTTTCCTGTGGCACTTTGTCCTTTAGTGTAGTGCTTTTTTAAAACTTTTATGATAGGTTCCCAATTTAAAAGGATATTAATTTGGGTGAAAAAGGCCTGCTTTATCTTGCGTGAACGTATATCGCAAATGCTACCGGCTAATGTAGGTTGCTGTACTAATTCCATGATAAAAAGATACGAAATATTGCAAAATTATGCAAGCCCTTGCAACGGTCTTAAATCATTGCACAACTCGAAAAAAGCATTCCTGATGTCATGCTCAAACAAAAAGGAAGACGCAATAAAGTTAGACTAGAAACAGAAAGGGATAAAGATTTCAAGCAACTCAACAACAGTCATCAAAGCATTGAATCTGACATAAACCAACCAGAACATCATGGATTGAACAAATGTCCTGACAAAGGGAAGGAAAACTTCGAAAAATATGTTGCTCTTGCTGTTTTATCCTATAATCTTCACCGTTTAGGAAATTTAATAAAAAAGAAAAGCATCAAAGAAAAAACGAAACAGAGGCACAAAGCAGCTTAAAAATGCGAGTTCCTTTATGAGTTTAAACATAAGTAACCATAGGATAGCTATGTCTTAAAACCAGCTTTCAGACCAAAATGATGGTGTTTATCAAAAAATCTTACAGCAATTAAAGAAATTTATACTCTTACCGACCAGAGACTAAGTAACAATATAATAATTCTAAAAAAGCCATCTAATTTAGATCTAGATGGCTTTTTTTTTATGAAAATAAATAAATAATTATTGGATAGAGAAACTAAATTCCCCATTACTTATTATATATATTGTAGGATCTTCTTCAGAGGTGTCTATAGCTGAAAATGAAAAAGTACCTGAAATTATACCCTCTTCTAAGTTATATTCAACTAAGTTAAAAACCCCTGAGCTTGAAGAAAATGGGATATTGATTTCTTTGTCGGGATAATAGACTCCAACTATTTCGGAACCCTCTAGCTGTGCTACATTCATCTCATAGGAACCAACTTTAATTTCTGTTGGAAAAAACAACTCGATTTTTTGATTGGTTTCCGTATTAATTGCTGTAATAACATAAATAGCAACCTCATTAAAAGTAGATTCTTCAATCAAGAGCGAATCTGGATTGAATGCTTCTTCATCAATATCAGCATCAAAAGAATCTTCAGAAATACCAGATTCTTTATAATCTATATCAAAAGATCCTTCTGTTATTTCAGCAAATATTGGGTCTACTCCAATAGGATCTGTTGCTTTAAAAGAAAACATCGCTTGTATATTACCACGCTTCAAGTCAAAATTAGTTATTTCGATAATGCCTGGATTTGAAGTTAAATTTTCTCCGCCAGTATTGGCATTATATAAACCAATTAAGTTTGTTCCGTTTGATAATGATACCATATTAAATTCTCCAATTCCAAGATCTTCTGGTATATCAATTCTAATGATGGCTCCATTTTCATTAATTGCTTCTATTCTAAGCATTATTGAACTACTTATTGTGTCTAAAGTGGTATTTATAGCTATGGGGATAAAATCTATACCATCCACTAGTGCATAAAAATCATCATCAAGTGGTGGCATAACTATTTCTTCAAGAGCAAATGGAATTTTGGTAAATTCACCGTCATTTACTTCAACTGTTTCAGTAATAGTATTTCCTATTGGATCAATGGAAATTTTCACTCCTATAAAACTGAATGTTCCCGAAATTGTCATTAAAGTTGGATTGTATTCTGTTATGATAAGCTCCCCTGAGCCTCCAATTTCTATGTCTGTTGTATACGGATTAAGGGGATCATGAGGGTCAAGGTAACTTCCACTATTTTGATTTCCCAAACCTGCTGTAATATCAAAGACTCCTTCCCCTAGGTTCTCAAAAGAGAGCATAATACGTTCACCTGAAATAGTATTAATTCCTGTTAATACTAATACATTATCCAAACTTAATACGCCACTTACAGAATCTGAAACAAACTCCAATTCATCAACAATGGCAGTAAATTCTCCAGCTATTATAATACCTTGATCATCATCTCCTGGTAAAACTACTATTGAATTTTGATCTTCGCAGGCAGAAAATTGAAGGGCTATAAAAGCTAAAAGCAGCCAATAAAAATGTTGAAATTTCTTCATAAGTAGTCGTTTTTATTTGATATAACCACAAACATAAATAAAAATTGTGGAGTATTACTTATTTCTTGGAATTCTAGATAATAAAAAAGCCCCAACTATAAAAAATAAAACTAAAAACAAAATTGAATTCCGCATAGAACCCGTTAATTGATCAATGATACCATAAATTAACATTCCTATTACTATTCCTATTTTTTCAGCAACATCGTAAAAGCTAAAATAAGATGCTGTATCTGTTGTTTCAGGTAATAATTTTGAATAAGTAGATCGTGATAATGCCTGAATACCACCCATAACCATCCCAACTAATCCAGCTGTTATGTAAAATTGAGTGGGAGAAATTATAAAAAATGCTATGATACAAATCGTCGCCCAAATACCGTTAACAACAATCAATGTTGGTATATTTCCGAATCTATCAGATGATTTAGAAGTTAAATATGCGCCTAATATCGCTACCAATTGAATTATTAAAATACTTGAAATTAATCCTATTGTTTTCTGATCATCATCTCCCCAATTTATTTCTTGCTCACCAAAATATGTTGCAACAAGCATAACTGTTTGTACGGCCATACTATAGACAAAAAATGCTGCCAGATATTTTTTTAAAATGATATTTTTAGAAAGAGAGCGATAAACTCCTTGCAATTCTCTAAACCCATCAAATAATATTTTATAAGTAACTTTGTTTGTAGATTTATTTCCTTTTGGAAGAAAATAAAAGGTGTATTGACTAAATAAAATCCACCAAACTCCAACGGATACAAAAGAGTATCGCATTGCTTTCATTTTAGCTTCTCCTCCCTCACCCAAACCAAAAAATTCAGGCATCATGATCATTGCCAAATTAAAAAGAAGAAGTATAACGCTTCCAATATATCCCAATGAAAACCCTTTAGCACTTAAATAATCTTGTTGCTCTGGAAAAGCAACATCGGGCAGATAGGAGTTATAAAAAACCCAACTACTCCAAAAACCAATCAATGCCAAGAAGTAAAATAAAAGACTGATGTATATATAGTCCAAACTAAAAAAATACAAGCCCATGCAGGAAAGTGCACCAAGGTAACAGAAAAATTTCATGAATATTTTTTTATTACCCACATAATCTGCAATTCCAGAAAGGATGGGAATTAAAAGAGATACTACAACAAAAGCTACAGCTGTGGTATAACTAATTAAGGGAGTACTACGAATAGAACCTCCAAATATATTTATAGTATCAACATCAGAAGCATTAAATAATGTTTGATAAAAAATTGGGAAAATTGCAGAAGCAATCACCAAACTGTAAACTGAATTTGCCCAATCGTAAAAAGCCCAGGCATTTAATAACTTTTTACTCCCTTTTTTTAGTTTCGCCATAAAGATTTATTATTATTTTTTAAATCTATCGCTTAAAAATTGTAACACCAAATTTTTTAGCTTCAGCTTTAGCTCTGGGAACCCATCCTTTTATATTATTAATCCGTGTATCGTTTGAGGGGTGAGTACTTAAAAATTCAAGGGGGGCTTGATTTCCTAATTGTTTCATCCGAACCCATAAGTTAGCAGCTTCTAGAGGATCATATCTGGCAATGGCCATTAATGTAAGCCCTATTTTATCTGCTTCACTTTCATGACTTCTACTAAAGGGTAACATAACTCCTATCTGAGTACCTACGCCATAAGCAGAATTAAAGATTGCCTGATTTTCAGGATTATCCATAAAAGCAACATTTCCAGCAACGGCTCCTATTTGTTGTAACTGGGAGGATTCCTGTATAAAAAACAATTTTTCCACCAGGCATACACCAAGCATTTACAGCATCATCTTGTACTAAATTATACTCCCATCGATACTCTTTTAAATAACTAGCATATCCATTTGCAACTAAATAACGTTTGGCAGCATTGGAAATTTTTTGTCCAACTTTCTTCACTCTTCTAGCGTCTGGAGTGTTCTCAATTACAGTATGTTCGGATAAAAATATTTCATATTGATGAAAAGACATTGGCAAAATTTCAGAGTTTGGAACTAATGCTAAAGTCTTTTTACCTGTAAACGGATTAGTATTACAGGAAGCAACTAGTAAAATAAACAATATTAATAGCAGCTGTTTCATAAAAAATATTTTGTTATTTTCATTTTAAAGGTACTATTTATAAACTATTTTTAGCGATGTAGTTTTCAAATTTAAAATGATTTAATTTTTGGAACGACTTTTGTAAAATACATTTAAAAATAAAATATATATCATGAAAAAACTCTTTTTACTCTTATTCCTTAGTACTTCAATTAGTTTTATATCTTGTGAAGGACCCCAGGGTCCTCCAGGAATTAATATCTTAGGTCAAGTATTTGAAGTTACAGTAAACTTAAACCAAAGTAATAATTTTAGTAAATTAGTCGAATTTCCTTTAAATGTAGAAGTTTTCGAATCGGATGTAATTCTCGTATATTTACTGGAAGGGACTACTCCTGGAAATGGTGGAACTATAGACATTTGGTCTCAATTACCACAAACGTATTTTTTAAATCAAGGAACTCTATTATATAGTTTTGATCATACTTTTTTAGATGTTAATTTATTTTTAGATGGAAACTTTGATCTAAATACTTTAGGTGCTGAATTTACAAACAACCAAACATTTAGAATTGCAGTTGTTCCTTCAGAATTTGCTGATAGCAATCTGACTATGGTTGAATTATTATCGTTGCTTGAAATAGATTTCACAGATATTGAAATACTCCCAAATTAAATATTATGAAGACTTTATGCCTTATCATATTGAGTCTTATTTTTTTAAGCTGCAACTCCACAGCTCAAAATAAAAAGAAGGAAAAGTCATTTCCTTTGGATAAAACCAATTCAGAGTGGAAATCCGAATTAGATGAAATTGAATATTATGTGTTAAGAGAAGCTGGCACTGAACGTGCATTTTCAAGCGAACTCAATAAGAATTATAAAAAAGGAATATATGCCTGTGCTGCCTGTGGAGAACCTTTATTTAAGAGTGATTATAAATATGATAGCGGATCTGGATGGCCTAGTTTTGATAGGGAAATAAAGGGAGCAGTTGAATTTTCGACAGATCATAAAATAGGCTATGCTCGAGCCGAGGAACATTGCTCTAATTGTGGCGGACATTTAGGTCATGTTTTTGATGACGGTCCTATACCAACTGGAAAAAGACATTGTATTAATGGTGCTGCATTAGATTTTATCCCTATTAAGAATAAAGATGAATAAAAAGGAATATCCAAAAAACGAATCAGATTCGTATTGGAGAAATCAATTAAATGAACATGAATATAGAGTGCTTCGTGAAAAGGGTACTGAAAAACCTTTTAGTGGAGCCTATAATCTTCATTTTGAAAAGGGATCGTATACCTGTGGAGCTTGTAAAACACCATTATTTAATAGTACTAATAAATTTGAAAGTGCCTGTGGCTGGCCATCATTTGATGATGCTAAAAAAGATGCAGTCAAATTTGTGCTTGATAAAAGCCATGGGATGTTAAGAACTGAGATTGTTTGTAAAAATTGTGGTTCTCATCTCGGACATGTTTTTAACGATGGCCCTACCGAAACTGGTCAGAGGTATTGTGTCAATTCACTATCTCTGGGATTTGAGGAAGAATAATTGAAAACGCACAAATAGATGAAATTCCAAATTTCATATTCCAAACTCTTAACATAACTATTCGGGGGTAAATTCTAAATTGTTTTAACGCATTCCTATTTCATTACAGATGCATTTTGTAATTTTGCAGTTCAATTCAATTTAAAAATCAAATAATGAGCAAATACGATATTATTGTTTTAGGATCAGGCCTGGGTGGCTATGTTACTGCAATTAGAGCTTCACAACTTGGATTTAAAACCGCTGTGATCGAAAAGGAAAATTTAGGCGGTGTCTGTCTTAATTGGGGTTGTATTCCAACAAAAGCATTATTGAAAAGTGCTCAGGTATTTGAATACTTAAAACATGCAGAAGATTATGGGTTATCGGTACAAGGAGCAGATAAAGACTTTACAAAAATAGTAGCTCGCAGTCGAGGGGTTGCTGAAGGAATGAGTAAGGGAGTTCAGTTTTTATTGAAGAAAAATAAGATCGATGTCATTCAAGGTTTTGGTAAACTCAAACCCAGAAAAAAAATAGATGTCGATGGAAAAGAATATGAAGCAGATCATATAATTATAGCAACTGGAGCACGTTCAAGAGAACTTCCTAATTTAAAACAAGACGGAAAAAAAGTAATTGGCTATCGGGAAGCAATGACATTAGAGAAACAACCCAAAAGTATGATTGTTGTGGGTAGTGGTGCTATAGGTGCTGAGTTTGCACATTTTTACAATACTATGGGAACTCAGGTAACTATTGTTGAATTTCTACCTAACCTTGTCCCTCTTGAAGATGAAGAAATATCAAAACAATTTGCTAGATCCTTAAAAAAATCAGGTATAAAAGTAATGACCAATGCATCAGTTGAAAAAGTTGATACATCAGGGAAAAATGTAATAGCTACGGTAAAAACAAGTAAAGGAGAAGAACTAATTGAAGCTGAGATTGTACTTTCTGCAGTTGGCATAAAATCAAATCTCGAGAATATTGGTCTAGAAGAGGTGGGCATTGTGATCGATAAAGATAAAATAATTGTGAATGATTGGTATCAAACAAACATTCCAGGTTATTATGCAATTGGAGATGTAGTTTCAGGTCCAGCATTAGCACATGTTGCCTCTGCTGAAGGTATTACTTGTGTTGAAAAAATTAAGGGTCTACATGTTGAAGCTATCGATTATGGGAATATCCCTGGCTGTACCTATGCAAGTCCAGAAATTGCTTCAGTTGGAATGACAGAAAAACAAGCTAAAAAAGCTGGATTTGACCTGAAAATTGGAAAGTTTCCCTTTTCCGCAAGTGGTAAAGCAAGTGCCGCAGGAACAAAGGAAGGATTTGTAAAAGTGATCTTCGACGCAAAATATGGGGAATGGTTAGGATGTCATATGATTGGTGCCGGAGTAACCGATATGATTGCTGAAGCAGTTTTAGGTAGAAAATTAGAGACTACTGGTCATGAAGTGTTAAAAGCAATTCATCCCCACCCTACCATGAGTGAAGCTGTTATGGAAGCTGTAGCTGATGCCTATGAAGAGGTGATTCATCTTTAAAGATAAATGAAGACGCGATACATCGCTTCTATATTACAAAAAACTCTGAAGAGCCAATTCATAACTTTGCAAACCAAATCCTAAAATAATCCCCTTTGCATTAGGAGAAATAAAGGAATTATGCCTGAATTCTTCTCTTGAAAATGTATTTGAAATATGAACTTCAATTACTGGCGTACTTATTGCTTTTACAGCATCTCCAATTCCGACTGATGTATGCGTATAAGCAGCTGCGTTTAGAATAATACCATCATAAGCATAGCCAACATCCTGTAATTTATCGATTAATTCCCCTTCTATATTTGATTGAAAGTGAAATAATTCAACTTCTGTATATTTGTTCTTGAGTTGAGCAAAAAAATCAAAGAATGACTGATCTCCATAAATATCCGTTTCCCGTTTTCCGAGTAAGTTTATATTTGGTCCATTGACAACGATGATTTTCATAGGGTAAAAATATCAAAAAATAGGACGTTAAAAAATTAAGGGCTTTAATCAATAGATATTAAATAAAACTAAAGCCTAAAGACAGTGAAAAAACACTATTTTTCCCTTTTACATTTACAATATCTAAAATATCAGTAACTCCAAAATTATACCGACCATCAACTCGAAGTCCTAAGGGCAAGTCTAAACCAACACCTATTACTCCAGAAAGATCATAAGATTCTGTACCTAAATTTGTGTCATTGATCAAAAATCCAAATTGAGAACCTGCGTGAATATTAAGTCTTTTAAATAAATAATATTTTAAAACTATGGGGAAATTAATATAATCTAAATCAAGTTCCTCAGCATCAAAATTAGCTCCCTGCTGTGAATAAAGTAGATCTCCTTGAATGGCTATTTTATCACTAAATTTAATTGTTGCAAAAGCACCAGCTAAAAATCCTGTAATACTGGAGGCATTATCATAATCAGTAATAGTTGCAAAATTTGCACCTGCTTTTATACCTAAATCCAATTCCTGTGAAAATGAATTAGTCGATATGAACAGTGCGATTATAATTAAAATAAATTTTTTCATGATAGATTTTATATAATTTTTTGGTTATTCAAATATACTCTAAAACGCAGGCTCTCTACTTTTTATTTTCAATTAAATAATTTTTTATCTAATATAGCTGAATGAAATGGAAACAGGCCATAACTCATTATCAAAACTATTTAAAAATAGAAAGGGGGCTTTCCAAAAATTCTATTTATAATTATTCATTAGATATTAAAAAATTAGTTACTTGGCTCGAAAAAAACAATATTGATTTCTCACCTATTAAAATTGAAAAAATAATAATACAACAGTTTATTTATTCCATTGCAAAAGAAATAAATCCACGATCACAAAGCAGGATTATATCTGGTCTAAGAGGATTTTTCAATTACCTTGTTTTCGAAGAATATAGAGTCACTAACCCTTTAGATCTTATTGAGAGTCCAAAAATTGGTGTTAAATTACCCGATACACTTTCTATCGAGGAGATTGATCTTATAATTGCTACAATAGATCTTAGCAAACCACAAGGGGAACGAAACAGGGCAATAATCGAAACATTATATGGATGTGGTATACGAGTTTCAGAATTGATATCGTTAAAAATATCAGACCTATATTTTGATGAAGGATTTATTAAAGTAACTGGAAAAGGCAATAAACAACGATTTATTCCAATTGGATTCCAAACTATAAAATATATAGATCTTTACAGAAAAGAAATTCGCAATCATCAAAATATTGGAAAATCTGCTATGGATACTTTGTTTTTAAACAGAAGGGGAAATGCCCTTAGCAGGGCGATGATCTTTCATATTATTAAAGAATTAACCGAAAAAGCTGGGATCAATAAGAATATAAGTCCACATACTTTTAGGCATTCTTTCGCGACACATTTATTGGAAAATGGTGCTGACTTACGTGCCATTCAACAAATGTTAGGTCATGAAAGTATCACCACTACTGAAATATATACACATATAGATAAAAGTCATCTCACACAAATCATTAATACATTTCACCCAAGGAGATAATTTTGTTTTGTATATTAGTTAAACTTTAATAAATGAAAACGATACTTTTTAAAAATAATGATGCCTTCCAAAGTGTTGGATTAGGCACTTGGAAAGCAACTGGAGATCTGGTAATATCTACAGTAAAAAATGCGATTGATATTGGATACAGACATATAGATACGGCAGCTATATACCAAAATGAAAATGAAATTGGACAAGCACTAACTGACGCTTTTAAAAATAACATCTTAAAAAGAGAAGAGTTGTTTATTACCTCAAAACTCTGGAATGATGCACATGAATCATCTAATGTTATACTAGCTTTAAAAGAATCACTTAATAAATTACAGTTAGATTATTTAGATTTGTTCTTAATTCATTGGCCCGTGGCAATTAAACAGGGCGTCATTTTCCCTTCTGAAGTTTCGGAGTATATTTCATTGGAGAAACTACCTATTATTGAAACCTGGAAACAATTAGAAAAAGCAAAAAATGAAGGCTTGGTAAAACACATTGGTGTTTCTAACTTTAGTGTTAAGAAACTTAAGGATTTGGTTACAAAATCCAACATAAAACCTGAGGTTAACCAGGTGGAAATGCATCCCCTGTTACAACAAAATGAATTATTAAATTATTGTAAAGAGGAAGACATTATTATTACAGGATATTCTCCATTGGGTTCGGGAGATCGGTCTTCAGAAATGAAAGCAAAAAATGAGCCTAATTTAATGGAACTTAAAAAAATTAAAAACATCGCTTTAAAACATGGGGCTTCAACTGCTCAAATACTAATTGCATGGCAATTAAATAGAGGGACTTCTGTAATTCCAAAATCTACAAGTAAGGATCATTTAATCGATAATTTTAATGCTGGATCCATTATTCTTGATGAAGGAGACATGCAAGAAATTAAAACATTGGATAAAAACTTTCGTTTTATAAATGGGAAGTTTTTCGAAATGCCAGGCAGTGGTTATTCAAATATTTATGATGAATAGGGATTAATAGGCCTAGTTTATTATTTAGCAATATTAACCGCTCTTGTTTCACGAATCACGGTAACCTTAACTTGATCTGGATAAGTCATTTCAGTTTGAATTTTTTGAGATATACTAAAGGATAATTCCGAAGCTTTATCGTCACTCACCTTATCACTTTCTACCATTACTCTTAACTCGCGTCCGGCTTGAATTGCATAAGCTTTATTTACCCCTTTAAATCCAAAGGCAACATCTTCCAAGTCTTTTAAACGTTGAATATAAGAATCCAATACTTGCCTTCTGGCTCCTGGTCTTGCACCACTAATTGCATCACATACTTGAACAATTGGCGATAATAAGGTAGTCATTTCAATTTCGTCATGGTGTGCTCCTATTGCATTACAAACATCTGGTTTTTCGCCATGTTTTTCTGCCCATTGCATTCCTAGTAGCGCATGAGGTAATTCCGTTTCAGTTTCAGGTACTTTCCCAATATCATGAAGTAATCCTGCACGTTTGGCTAATTTGGGATTGAGTCCTAATTCAGAAGCCATAACACCACAAAGTTTGGCAACCTCCCTAGAATGTTGTAAAAGATTTTGTCCATAAGAAGAGCGAAATTTCATACGCCCTACTGCTTTAATAAGCTCGGGGTGTAATCCGTGTATTCCTAAATCGATAATCGTTCGTTTACCAACCTCTTTAATTTCTTCTTCAATTTGCTTGCTTGTTTTTTTAACAACTTCTTCTATTCTTGCAGGATGGATTCGTCCATCTGTAACAAGCTTATGAAGTGACAATCGAGCAATTTCTCTTCTAACAGAATCGAAGCAAGATATTATAATAGCTTCTGGAGTATCGTCTACTATAATTTCTACTCCTGTTGCCGCTTCAATTGCACGGATGTTTCTTCCCTCACGACCAATGATACGTCCTTTAACATCGTCGCTTTCAAGATTGAAAACAGAGACACAATTATCAATAGCTTCCTCAGCGCCAATTCGTTGAATTGTGTTTATAATTATTTTCTTTGCCTCTTGTTCAGCTGTAAGTTTAGCTTTTTCTAAAGAATTTTGGATATAAGCCATTGCATCCGTTTTGGCTTCATCTTTTATACTCTCTAAAAGTTGTGCTTTGGCATCTTCGGCAGAAAGGCTAGAAATAACCTCTAATTGCTCAACTTGTCGGCGATGCATTTTATCAATCTCAGTCTGTCTTTTGTCTACAAAAGTTACCCGTTCTTCATAGTCTTTTCTCATAGATTCGACTTGTGAATTAAGGTTTTGTATCTTAGCCAATTCACTTGTAACTTTTGATTCTTTATCAAGCGTTCTTTTTTCTGCTTCAGAGATTTTTTTATCTCTTTTTAATATTACTCTTTCATGATCGGCTTTCAATTCTAAAAACTTTTCTTTTGCCTGAAGCATTTTATCTTTCTTCAGAGTCTCTGCATCTTTTCCAGCTTGTTTTATAATTGAAGTTGCTCTCTTTTTTGCTGTTCTAATAATACGGGAAGCCTTGTTTCTTTCCAAAAGTTTTGCGATAACAAATCCAATTATTAATCCAACTATGCCAAGTATAATGAGTGTTACGTTATTTTCCATTTTAATAGATTTTGTGTTTAAAATCCTTCAAAAAACCCAAGAAAATCATATTGTTGGTCTTTCAAAAAATCCCATAAAAAAGCCTACATTAATATGGGATTTGTATAAACTCCTTAAAAACAAGTTTAGGGCTAACAAGCTGATCAAGTATCCGCTCTCCGTCTGAAAACATATGGACACGGCTCGCTTTTACAACTTTAACTCACCCTTTTTAAAGAATTCGCGTTGAGTTTACCAAAATAGTATTAATGTAGGCAGTAACCTAAGTTATTTAAAAGAACGTTACTATTTATAAGCACTTAATATCTGATTTAAAGTTTCTAGCTTTTCTTCAACATCTTGACTTACTTCAATAGTATCAATTTTTTTTTGTTCTACCTGAGTTGCAAATTGTAAAGCACACATGGCTAATACATCTTGTTTATCTCGTACGGCATAACTTTTTTCAAACCTTTTAATCATTTCCTCTATCATTTTGGTGGCTTTTCTAAGCCCTTCTTCTTGTTCGGGATTTATAGTTAATGGATAAACCCGATCTGCTATTGATAGTTTTATTTTTTGTTGGTTTGGCATTTTAAATTATTCAGAAAGCTGTATTATACATTTATCAATTTCCCGAACCAATCCATTTATTTTGAGTTTTGTTTCTCGTTTATAATCGTCACTGCCAAGTATTGAATTTGCCAGTTTTAAAGAGCTACATTCATTTTTCCACACATCAATTTCATTTTTAAATTGATTTTGTTGCATTTTTAAAGCTGCTAATTCTTCTTCTAATTTTAACTTTGCATCCTTCAGATTTTCATATTTCTGAAGCAAGTTGCTAACTCTATTTTCTAGAGAATCAACAATTTCTGAAAGATTGCTCATTAAAATTTATTTCAATACTTCATTTACAAAGTTAACAATCGATTGTAAAAAAGCCTATTGTTTTCTTATAAATTTTAATTAAGAAGTATTATTTCATGTTAAAAATCCATTCGCATCTATTTTAATTAAAGCATATTATTATTTTTAACCCCATGAAAATTTTTATTTATCTTTTTTTCCTATTTGGAAGTATCGGTTTTAGTCAGGATACTATCCCGACCGATTATTTTAATAATCCAATTAAAATTCCATTAATTCTTTCTGGAAATTTCGGGGAACTTAGAAGCAATCATTTTCATAGTGGTTTAGATATTAAAACACAACATAAGGAAGGAGTTCCTGTTTATGCTCCTGCTGATGGCTATGTGAAAAGAATCAAGATTTCTCAATTTGGATATGGGAAGGCTTTATATCTGTCTCACCCCAATGGATATACAACGGTTTATGCTCATTTGCAAAAATATGATGGCCCTATTCAGTATTTTGTAAAAAAAAATCAATATAAAAAGGAGATCTATACTCTTGAATTATTTCCAGAAAAAGATTTCCTTTCAGTAAAAAAGGGGGATTTGATAGGGTTTACTGGAAATACTGGTAGTAGTGTTGGGCCACATCTTCATTTTGAAATAAGAGATGCCTACTCCCGTCCTATGAACCCTTTGCTTTTTGGAATTGAAATTCCCGATACAAAAAAACCAATAATTAATTCGGTTATTGCTTATCCTATTGGTAAGGATGCACAAATTAATCAATCTCAAAATCCTCAAAAACTAAGGCTTATTTTACAAAAGGACGGTTCCTATAAAACCGAAAATATTATCGCTTATGGTAAGATAGGATTTGGGATTTCTACCTTTGACCAACAAAATGGTGCCTCTAATAAAAATGGAGTCTATCTAATTGAATCTACTAATAACGGTATTGAAAATTTTCAGATTCATTTTGATAAATTTTCATTTGCCGAAACCAGATATTTAAATAGGTTTATTGATTATGCGTATTTTAAAAATAATAAAAGTAGAGTACAAAAATTATTTAGGGAGACTAACAATCCATTAAGTATTATAAAATGTGATAATGATATGGGCTTTGTGACTATTCAAGATGGGTATAATTCAATTTATACCATTGAAATTAATGATTATAAAAACAATAATGTAAAAGTTACAATTCCTATTCATGGAAAAAAATCAGAAATTCTAAACCAAAGACCGACTAAGAATACGGCCGATTTTTCATATTCAAACCAAGCTTTGGCCATTACTAAAGGAAAATTCAGTGTTTATATACCCGCTAATAGTTTATATGAAAATGCTTATCTAGACATTCAGGTTAGTGGAGATACACTAAAGATCCATGAAGATATAATTCCCTTACATAAAAGGATGACAATTACAGCAGATGTTTCCAATTATAAGGATGTGGATCTAGATAAATTGTATTTTGGTAAATTAAATTATAAAAAGAAACCCTTTTATAATACCACCTATCGACAAGGAACAAAGATCACAACAAAGACCAATACATTCGGTCGTTATATATTAACAATTGATACAAAAGAGCCCATAATTACTCCGATAAATTTTTCAAATAATAAATGGATCAGCAACAATCAAACCTTAAAGATTAAAATAAAAGACGACTTAAGCGGGATTAGTTCGTATAAAGCAACTATTAATGGATTATTTATTTTAATGGAATACAATCACAAAAGTGGGGTTTTAACTTATGATTTTGACGATAACATAATTTCAGAGACAGAAAATAATTTGAAAGTAATTGTTGTTGATAATGTTGGAAATAATGCTACATTTGAAGCAATATTTTTTAGAAAATAATTTTAGAAATAGCTTTTGAAGACAATTAAATTCCTTTTATTTTTCTTATTTATTATTAGTTCCAGTTCAATTTTAGCACAAAATGCAATTATAAAAGGGGTTGTTCTTGATGAACAAAATACTCCAGTAGATGGTGTAAATATCTCCTATAATGAAGAAGGAACTCAAACAGATTTTGATGGTTACTTTTCACTGGAAGTCCCTGCTAATCAAGAGCTAATTTTAATTTTTTCACATCTTAATTTTAAGAACATTCAGATTACAATCCCTGGTTTGGGTCCGAATTCTGATTTTGAAATCAATCCAGTAATGAAAATTGATGTAGAACAAATAGGTGAGGTTGTGATTTCAAGAAAGAAAAGAAAACGCGTTGAAGGAATTACTACAATTAGTCCAGAAACAATTAGAAATATACCAGGAGCAAATGCAGGAGTCGAAAACCTTTTAAAATCATTATCTGGTGTTAATAGTAATAATGAATTAAGTACTCAATACGCTGTTAGGGGTGGGAATTATGATGAAAACCTTGTTTACGTTAACGAAGTTGAGGTATACAGACCTTTTCTTATTAGAAGTGGACAACAAGAAGGATTTAGTTTTGTAAATACTGATCTAACATCAAAAGTAGATTTTTCGGCAGGGGGATTTCAGGCAAAATATGGTGATAAATTATCTTCTGTTCTAGACATTAATTATCGAAAACCCGTTCATTTTGAAGCTACAGCAGACCTTAGTTTATTAGGAGCAAATGTTGCTGCAGGTGGTGTCTCTAAAAATGGTCGGTTTAATGGAATTGTTGGATTAAGATATAGAGACAATAGTCTATTTGTAGATGCTAAAGAAACTGAATCAAATTATAAGCCCATATTTGCTGACCTACAAACCTTTTTAACTTATAAGTTTAGTAATAAATTTGAATTAGGTTTCTTAGGAAATATATCGGTTAACGATTATAGCTATGAACCGCTAACAAGTCAAACGAATTTTGGCACAATAACAGACCCCATAGCCTTATTCGTTTGTTATGAAGGTCAGGAAAAAGATAGATACAACACTTATTTTGGTGCTTTAAAAGGAACATTTGTTGTTTTAGAAAATTATACCGGAAAACTTATTGGGTCTATTTATCAAACTCAGGAGCAAGAATATTTCGATATTTTAGCTGAATATCGTTTAGGGGAAGTAAATACTGATATTGGTGGTGAAGATCTGGGAGAAGTTGAATTTAGCGAAGGAATTGGTTCTCAGCTTACACATGCTCGCAATAATCTGGATGCCTTAATTATTAATTTTGAACACAAGGGGGATATCACTTTAAAGGATAGTTTTCTAGAATATGGAATAAAATATACCTATGAAGATATTCGAGACCGAATCCAGGAATTTGAAATAATAGATTCTGCTGGATTTTCAATTAGACCCCCTATTGGAGACTATTCAAACAATCAGCCCTACGAACCCTTTGATGCTCCTTTAGTTCCTTTTACTTCAGTTAGAGCTACAAATGATGTACAAATAAACCGAATTTCTGGATTTGCACAATGGAGTTACAGAACTACAACAGGAGATAATGATCTCTGGTTGAATGCTGGAGTTCGTGTTCATAATTGGACGGTGAGTGGTGAAGGAATTACCAGTAATAAGCAAACTGTTTTTAGCCCTAGGGTACAGGTAAGTCTTAAACCAAATTGGGATTCAGATATGCTTTTTAGAATATCGGGTGGGTTTTACCACCAACCTCCATTTTACAGAGAATTACGAAATTCTTTAGGAATGGTTCGGCCCACTGTTAAAGCTCAACAATCAGTTCATATTGTATTGGGTAATGATTATAGTTTTGACCTTTGGGAAAGACCGTTTACTCTTAATTCAGAAATCTATTACAAATCCCTTACCGATGTTAACCCATATACATTAGAGAATGTTCGCATTCGATATCGTGCGGAGAACAATGCTATTGCCTATGCATATGGTGTAGATGTTAGATTGGCTGGTCAATTTGTTCCCGGAACTGAAAGTTGGGTCAGTTTTGGTTATCTTAAAACTGAAGAGAATATAGATGATAGAGGGTATATTTTCAGACCAACAGATCAACGCCTAAAATTTGCAATGATATTTCAGGATTATATTAAAATAATCCCCGATTTAAAGTTATATTTAAATCTAACCTATAATACCGGTTTACCAGGTGGCTCTCCTAGTTATGCAGATCCGTATGATTATCAAACTCGACTTCCAGATTATAAAAGAGTGGATCTTGGCTTTTCATATGTGATCGTTAATGCTGACAAATTAAGAAAAAGAGGTTGGTTAAAACCTTTTAAAGAACTTACACTTGGAATTGATATTTTTAATATATTCGATGTTCAAAATTCAATTACAAATACCTTTGTAAGAGATGTTTATTCCAAGGTTCAATATGCAATTCCGAATTATCTGACTCCTAGAGTATTTAATGTTAGAGCGACAATGAAATTTTAACCAGAATTACATTAAGATTCTTTCGTTTTAATAAAATCTTTAAGAACTTGAATCACATAATCTACTTCTTCATTTGTATTAAAGGTAGAAAAGGAAAAACGGATAGTAGGTTTTAATTTTTCCTCTTCTGAAAGAATTTCCTCGAGTACATGAGACCCTTTCGAACTACCACTTTGGCATGCGCTCCCTTTTGAACAAGCAATTCCTTTTAAATCCAATTGAAATAATAACATGGTTGCATTTTCTATAGAAATTGGCAATCGAACACTTAATATGGTGTAAGTACTATTTGTATTATCTTCACTATAACCATTAAATTTTACTTCGGAAATTTCTTGTCTGATTTTTTCTTTAAAATAATCTTTTAGTGAAGTGATGTATTTTTTTTCTTTTTCCAGATCCCGATAAGATAGCTCCAGGGCTTTAGTTAATCCAGCGATTGCATAAACAGCTTCTGTACCTGCACGTAATCCTCTTTCTTGTTCTCCTCCTATAATAAGTGATCGTAAGCCCGAATTTTTTCGAATAAATGCAAACCCTACTCCTTTTGGTCCGTGAATTTTATGAGCTGAAACTACAGCAAAGTCGATAGGAATTTTAGAAAAGTCTAAATTAAAATGACCAACAGATTGTACGGTATCACTATGAAACAATGTCTGATTTATTTTGCATAAATGAGCCACTCTATCTATATCAAGCTTATTCCCAATTTCATTATTTATATGCATAAAACTCACCAAGGTCTTTTTTTCTGATTGCTCTAATAAGGATATTAAATCTTCGTAATCAACCATTCCTTTATTGTCCAATTGCACATAATTAACTTCTAGATCATACTTTTCTTCTAAACGCTGAATAGTATGTAAAACAGCGTGATGTTCTATTCTACTAGTTATAATTCTAGTCACATTTAGATCCTTTACACAACTATTTATAATTAAATTATCAGCTTCAGTCCCACCTGAAGTAAAAATGATTTCAGAAGCAAAACAATTAAAATGAGTAGCGATCTCCTTTCTGCAATTTTCAAGTAATGATTTTGAGGAACGCCCAAATGAATGAGAAGATGATGGGTTTCCATATTCATTTTTTAACACTTCTAAAATACGGGATGTTACTTCATCTCGTACTTGTGTAGTTGCTGCACTATCAAAATATACATTTTTCATAAGCTCCAAAAGTAGGGTTTATTTTAGTTTCTTAATAAAGAAAATTGTTACTTTGTCTTCATTCATTATTTATATGAAAAGACTATTTTTCGCTTTACTATTCACATGTCTCATATATTCTTGTAACGACGGTAATATTATTGTGACCTCCTTCAATTTTGATGAATCAAATTTAGATAATTGTGGGAGGCCAGGGGCCTATGTGTTTTTCAATATTAATAATTCTACTTCTGCTGAAAGTATTTCTTTAATTTTAGAAACGACAGCGATTTTATTTTTAGAATCTGGAGAACAACGTTTTGAATTAAATGGAACTACAAATACTGTTCATTATAGAAAATATAATGGCGATGTATCCGGTAATTATTTTTGCAGTAATATTCCACCAACAAGTCCTCTAGTAACAATAGAGTATTTAGGAGAATCTGGAACAGCGGTACTGACTACACTAGTTACAAAAGTTGATGATGATGGTATTGAAGAAGATCAAACAAGTGATTTAGATACTGATAATGATACATTGCTTAATTTTTATGATGAAGATGATGATGGAGATAATGTTATTACATTAATTGAGTTAGGAATTGATTTTACTAGTGGGGAAATGGATACACCTCAAGATTCTGATAATGATGGAATACCAGACTACCTAGATGATGATGATGATAATGATGGTGTTTTAACTCGTAATGAAGATCTCAATGAAGATTTAGACCCAACTAATGATGAGTATATCGCTGATGCAGGCCCAGATTATCTAAATGCAAGCATTTCTATTTCAACCATTGTTAATCAATACAAAATTCATTCATATAGTTTAAAAAGTGATATCAGTTTATTTATTTCAGATTTAGTATTGGTAAATAGTGAAGAAGAAATAGTACAAGAAACTATGGTTTTAGGAAATAAAGAAAACGTGATTAATACAACTATTACAGAAACCCCACCTTTTAAGATCTAAGGCTTCTTATTTTGAAAAATATAAACTTCCGTGGCACCAATTCCATATTTCTGGAAATCGGCATCATAAAATTTAATAGTATCGTATCTTTTTAAAAGAAACTCTAATTCGGCACGTAGAATTCCTTCCCCTACCCCATGAATAAAAACAATTCGTTGTATTTTTTTTGAAAAAGCGAATTCAAGTTGCCGTTTTACAGTATCAAGCTGAATTGTGAGAATATCATAATTTGATAAGAATTTTGATTTTGGGGCTAACTGATGAATGTGTAGATCTACTTCCATTGGTGGGAGTTTTCGATCTTTTGGTTTTGTTCTTTTATTGTTTTTTACTTTTTTAATCGTTTTTTCTGAAATATTACCTGAGAACAATTCGGCATCAGAAAGTGATGTTTTGGATATAATTAGTTCTTTTTCTGTGTATTGCATTTCAAACCCTTCATTCGTTAAGATAATAATAGTATCCTTAAATACATTTTTAACAATACCAGAAATAGCTTCATCTAAAACTTCTACCCGATCACCAATTTTCATATTCCTTTAATTTCTAAAATACAAACTTATTCAATTATTATTATTTAAAATAATTGTTAAAAATTACACTTTACCTGTTTTTATTGTATTTTATCGATGATAATGTAAATTTTATTATTAAATTATCAGATTTTTTTATATACTTGTTAGTCAATCAAGAATGTTTTGTCCCCAAAGCATTCTTGATTAATGATAATTGGAGTTTATTTTACCCCGAATACTCCACTAAAATATTAATAATTATGAAAAACCTACTAATTATATTAGCAATTTTTTTGCAGACTACTGCTTTGTTTTCTCAGTTGTATGTGTCAAAAAATGGAAGCACTGATCATTATATTTATGTAAAAGATGAGGTGTTATTTGTAGAAGATGATATTGAACTTAATAGCATTAGTGGTAACGATGCTGTTATATATCTACGAGATGGCTCTCAATTAATTCAAGGATCTGGATTAACTAATAATTCTGGAAATGGATATATTTCTATTTATCAAACGATAAATGAAACAAGTAACTATCACTGGAATTTTATGCATTCCCCAGTTGGTGTACCATCATCTTCTAACTTTGGTAATCAAGTCGCTGGCGTTTCCCGTATTTTTGATGTTGTTGATGAAAAAGATTCTAATCCAGTGAGTACTACATATAGTGCTAATGGTAATTCAACAACTAGTCCTATTACTATTTCAAAACGTTGGATCTACACCAGAACTAGCTCGCCTAATAATGAACAAGAGGCCAACTATAATTATATTGGAGGTAATGATGGTATAACACCAGGGCTTGGCTTTATCATGAAAGGTGTTAGCGATGGTGCAGTTACCCAATCTCAAGAATATGATTTTAGAGGGCGTCCTAATAATGGAACTATTGATGTTTTCATTGGCTCTGGAAATCAATGGACTTTAACAGGGAATCCTTATCCATCAGCAATTGATTTAAAAGATTTTTATTGGGATTCTGACAATTCTGAAATATCAGAAATTTTATTTTGGGATGAACCAAAAAATTCAGAATACAGTCATTATTATAGTGACAAATCTGGTGGTTATGGAGTTTATGTGGGTGGAGAAGAAGGTAATGACTCAGATGATGGAAGTTATATCCCTCCCCCATTTAAAAATTATAGTGCTAATGGTGGATTGGGTGGTAATGCTGGAACGGGAACAGGACCCGATGTAGACAGGAGATATTCTCCTGTAGGTCAAGGGTTTGTTGTTTCAACAACTTCTGTAGGCACTGGAACTGTAAAATTAAAGAATTCTCATCGAATATTTAAAAAAATTGGAGAAGAAGGTTCAGAGTATAGATTTGTTGAAATTGGCGACAATACTAAAACATTTACTTTAGATGGAGGAGGAAGTTCACCAGATCCTGATGTTTCAAATCCCCAAAGTGAACTTAAACCTCAGATACGTTTCAATGTAGTGATGAATGATGAATATGCCAGACAATTATTATTGCTTTTTTCTGATACTAGTACTGATGGGTATGACAGAGGATTAGATGGTCGAAATCCTATGGATTCTAGTGGTAATGAAGCTTATTTTTCTTTAGAAAATGAAGATGACACATATGTTATTCAAACACTTCCCTTTGAATTTAGTAAACAAATCCCTATTTCATTTAGTTTGGCAACACAAACCAAATTTATGCTAGAAACAGTAGAACTTATAAATTGTCAGGATCTTTTTAGAGAGGCCTATCTATATGATAATGTAAATAATACTTATCAAAAATTCACGAAGAACAAATCTGCAACTAAAGTACTACCTGCTGGTGTTTATGAGGACAGATTCTTTATTGTTTTTGAAGATTTAGAAGAAAGGATGGTAAATTCTGAAGGAACTAAAGCAATTGAAGAGGTTAGAGCAAATGTAGACTTCTTCCAAAACAATCCTTATAGGCAAATGGAGGTATCTAATCCAGAGCAATATAATATCAAATCTGCTTTAGTATATGACATGGCCAGTAAGCTTGTGATTAATAAAACAAATATTGGGCCTGAAAGAAATTTTAATATTTCAACTTCAAATTTATCAGATGGGGTTTATCTTATTAATTTAACTACCTCTGAGAATATTGATATTGATTATAAAATGATCATTCAAAACAAATAAATTTATATTAAAGGAATCCAAGATAGTTGATACTATCTTTTTAAAGATCTTTAAATAAACACCTACGGTGTAGCCTTCAATCAATCAGCGTTCTTATAATAAACAATATATTAATGGTGTAGATTGATAACCTTATACGTTGTAAGAGATTTGCCGCATTAATCTGCCTAGGATTTAGATTTTTTCGATTTCCATATACTTGAAGTTCAGCGCCTGTAAGCAAAACAAATTCATCAAATAGTTTCCTTAGAGTTTTTGTGCTTTCTAATATTTCAGTCGGACTCGCTTTAAGCTTTTTCATTAAGGTTTAGTTTCAATTTTTCGTTCTGATATTAATTACCGCCAACGGTTTGTGTATGGTGCGTATCTCGTAGGGTATGCACTATACACCTTGTTGGCAGCTGGCTTTTTATTCGCAATCTTCTAATTCTAATTTATTTGGTGTCTTTTCAATTATTTTAGCATTGAATTTTTTAGCAAACAACTCTATTTGTTCAGTTGGATAAGGGTCAACTATTATTACAGGATATTGTTTGTAGTCAAAATTATCTTCAATCATTTTGTTTATTTCACTATCTCCACATCCATATCCGACTATAATTAATTTATTAGAATGTGATAAGTTCTTTTTGAAATTCGCAAATACTTTGTCATAGTAGAATGGTTCTCCATAACGTAAAATTTTTGATGTAGTGCCAGATAAAAAATCGGGATGATAATTTAACCAATCATTTACATATTTATAACCTCCTTGACCATTATCAACTTCTTTATAAAGTTCTGTTGTACCAATTCCTAATTTAATTTTTACATAAGTGTCGATTCCTGAATCTTGTAAATGAAACGGAAATTGGTCAAAACTGCCGTGAAGTTTGTATAGTCTAAATTTTTCGTTGTAGTTATTTGTAAAATATGATAATCTAACTTTTACATTTCCTTTTATACCTCCATAGTATTTAGAACCTAATTCTTCAAAACCATCTGAAAAATTTCCTTGAATCCAGTCTGAACTTGATAATGTTTCAAAGAAAATGTCGTGATTTAAAGTGTGAATATGTGTTGTGCCTTCATTCCCCCAATTTTCTAAACAATTGAGGATTCCTGTGTAACCAGGATAAATAGGTTTTGAATAATGGATGGATTCATAAAACTTTTTTCCTTCTCCGTCAACTATGAATTTAGAAATCAATTGGTTGAATATATTATTAGTTCTACTAATTAGGTTTCTGTTATCCGTGTCTATGTGAAACTCTTGTCTGAAATTTTCGTAAAATTTGTCAAAATCAGTTCCTTTTTCTTCTGGCTTTATATTATTGTAGAAATCATAAAATTCTTCATAATTAAATCCTCCTACTTTTTCTTGGTAGTACTTAATTAAATATGACTATCGGATTGCTTGCACAAGACACTATAATTTCGTATCTTTCTAATTATTAAACACTTAGTTATGAAGTTACAAGATTTTTTCAAAAAGTATCCAGATGAAGCAAGCTGCAAAGCTCACTTTAAAGCAGAAAGAGATAGACAAGGAGTTATTTGTAAGCGTTGCCAATCTCAAGAGCATTATTGGCTATCCACAAGAAGTCAATACCAATGTAAATCCTGTAAGTTTAGAACGACTTTACGTAGTGGAACATTACTACATAAATCTCAGCTACCCTACTACTATTGGTATTTTGGAATGATGATGCTTACCAGCACAAAAAAGAGTTTTTCTGCATTAGAAATACAAAGACAGTTAGGTCATCCCTATTATGAGCCTATTTGGTATATGCTTCATAAAATACGTCACTCTATGGGTAGGCGAGATGATAATTATCTTCTTGGTAATCAAGTTGAACTTGATGAAGGTTTCTTTGAAATAGTTCCCAACAAAGAAAGACGAGATCAAATCGTAATAGAATTAGAAAACAATGATGGAAAATATAAGAGAGGTAAAGGAAGTCAAAAGCAAGCAATAGTATTGGTTATGGCTGAATCAATATCTGTGGAACCTACTAAAAAATACAGGCACAAAACCAATAAAAAAGTGAGATACATTAAAATGAAATTACTAGATGACCTTAGCAAAGAAAGCACCAATGCACAAGTAGAACAAGCTATTGATACAAAAACATCTGCAATAACAGACGGAGCTAATAACTATAATGATTTAGCAAACAGCCTCACTGACCATAAAGCTGTGGTAATAAAGGACAAGAAAGAGACTCGTAAAATTCTGCCTTGGGTTCATATAGCCATAAGCAATGCCAAAAGATTGCTGTTAGATGTGCATCATTCCATTGGTGAGCAATATCTGCAAAGTTATCTCGATGAGTTCTGCTATAAGTTTAATAGAAAATACTTCAATTCTGTATTCGATAGAGTTGTAACTAACTCTGTATCTGTAAAATGGGAGGTAAATATGTAATTAATCCGATAGCCATATAATTAAATTTACAACAAAGATTTTATGCTTTGAGTCGCTTGCGAACCAATTTAGGTCTTTTTCAGACTTTTCTTTTAAGAGAACTGTTACTTTTGAAGCAACCCAAAAATCTTCTAGTGTTAATTCAGTTAGACGTTGATTTAGTTGATTTGCTGTTGGATAACCTTTATTAACTGAAAATCCCGCTCCAAGTAGTATTGATGTTTCTGTCATTGTTTTTTCAGCTTGTTGCCAACGGACACTGTGTATGGCGTGTGAGGCGTAGCCAAACGAGAGCCATCATTACGCCTCATAAGCTATACACGATGTTATGTATAGTGATGTGTTTGGAGTTCACTAAAACTCAAGTAAATATACAATAACTTTTGTATGAGGTGTAATGTACAGTGTCCGTTATGGTGTAATTAGTGGAAACAAAATGCGTAGTATGGTTTTTACGTGCCGAAGGCAATTATACCATAACGGTTAAGTATAAGAGTAGTGTGGGATTAAAAGCATTCCACTTTCAGTTTACCCATATGTTTGTTAATATTCAATTCGTTTATATTTAGCACTTTAGTCCACATTACGCTTATACAATGTTAGGCACTGGGCTTCTAATATTTCTGTCGTTTTGTACTACAATTTTCATGTATTCCTTAATGTAAAGGCTCTTTTGCAATTCATGGCTTCGATTGGTTGAGGCGAATTGCAAATGTGCCTGACTTCTTTGTACTAATCATTAATGCTTGTTATTCTTTTCAAGTTGTTTGAGACATCAGTTAATAATTCAAATGCCAGACTAAACCAAAATATACTATCCTTAATTGGTAATAATCATAATATTTTGAAGAATAATCTGTGTTATATAAGGCTTCTCTATCGTTTTTAGTATTAAATATATTGTTTAAAGATGCGTAGGCAATAACTGCATTTTTTTTGAAACGAATATATTTACTCCAACTTATATCAAACCGGTTGTAGTTGCCGTATTTCGTGTTGTATAAGTCATTTGAAAAGGTTGGTATATAGAAATTGGTTTGACTATCAAACTCTGAGCCTACTATATCATTATAGAATGTTCCGGGACGACCAAAATAAGTTAATGATAAAGTGAATAATTGAGGATTACTGTATTGTATGGCACTTTTTATTAAATAATTGAAATCTTTTGGTCCATTATATTTTTGATTAGAAATAGTTATTTTTTGGTCGACAAATGAGTTTGATAACGAAAATTTAAAGTACTTCAAGAAATTATGTTCTACATAAAATTCTATACCATATATATATATATATTTTGTAGTAAAAAAAATGTCTGAGGTTTGATTTCCTGTTTCTTCTTTATAATAAGTAGCCGCTTTTAATAATGTGTTTTTCAACTCATAGGCATAATCTAAAGCTACCTGATAGCTAGATAAAAGATTATATGTTTTTGAAAAAAAATTAGGTGTAGAATAATTATGATATTTACCGCCACTTAATAAAAAAGAATGCTTGTTATTTATACGATATTTTAAGCCCAATTGCGAACTTAAATAATAGTCTTGATTCTCTACAGGCAGATTACTTCTTATTCCTGATGAAAGTGTGATGTTGTTATTAACTTCCCAATTGCCGTATAGGTAGGCTTCAAGTATGGTATTGCCTATTGTTGTTTTAGAGAAATTATTGGGAGAATTTGGGGATTGTGCATAATAATAGGTAGGAATACTATCCTTAAAATTTTGGGATTGATAATCGTATGAAACACCCATCTGTAAATCTATACTCTCTGTTAGATGCTTTTTATAGTCTATGGAAGCATAAATCTGATTTGTTTTCTGTTTAGAGTTTAGGTTTCCAAATTCAAAGGACTGATTGGAATAATCAACCCCACTATTGATACTTAACACACCTTTTTCTGAGTAGTATTTAAAATTATTAACAGTAAAAAATCGCTTTTTCTCACTTGCTATATCTCCTTTATAAGTAAACTGTTCACCAAAGCCATTAAAATTTTCATCAATAAAATAGTTGTACGAATTAAATTCTGCCTTTTTGCCAATTTTTGTATGATAATTAATACCAGCATCTTTTGTTTTAAAATTTGAAATATTTGGGAATTGCTTCCCTTGAATACCAATAAAAGCATCAGAAAATTGATAATTGCCATAAACTTGAACAAAAGAAACATCTTTTTTAATCTTTTGAGAAAGTAATACACCCAAGCCTGCCAAACCTGATGAGAGTTGTAACTGATTTGTTTTTAATTCTTTTTTGGTTTGTATTTCTACCAAACCGGCACTTGTGTTTCCATAAGTTAGTGGTGGGTTGCTTGCATAGACATATTGTTTATCAATAATTTCAGGATTAAACAAACTAAAAAAGCCCATGTTGTTTAATTGGCTTGCTCTTACGGGATTATAGACAGGCGCACCATTAAGTATTACTCTGGATCTATTAGGCGAACTACCTCTTAAAGATGGATTAGCAGTTTCGTCAGTATTTGTTGAAGCAGGTAAAATGGTAATCGCCTTTAAAGGGTCGCCTTGCGATACTGGGTTTAAATACACATCTTTTAACATATCCATTTTTACGACCGAAAATTGTTCTGAAATAGGGTCTCGTGCGGTAATAATTACTTCTTCCAAGGTTTGTGCATCTTTCTTTAGAATAATTAGTAATGGTTTATTGAAATCAATACTTGTTAATGGAATTTCTTTAGTTTGGAAACCGAGATAGGAAACAACTAAAATATCATTTGTGTTGTCTATTGTTAAACTGAACTTTCCGTCAAAATCTGTTGTTGCTCCTTTTTCGGGTGTTGATTTTAAATAGACATTGGCAGCAAAAACAGGTTCACTCTTTTTGTCTTGCACAGTTCCAGTTAAGGAATGCTGTGCAAAAGACAAAAAAGATGTAAATGTTAACAATATTGTTATGAAATATCTCATTTATTTTCCAACCAATTTTGAGGCTAATTGATTAATCGTGTAGCTTTCAGGAAATTCTTTTATCCCTTCTTGATAATATTTTTTAGCTGACTCCCATTTTTCTTTTTTAATGTATAACTTGATAAGCATTTTGTAGGCTTGTTCCTTACCCCAAGACGGCAGGTATTCATTTTTTACTTTTTGGGCAGGAAGAGAGATGGCTTTGAGTAAATATTCTTCAGCTTCTTTTCCACCACCATATTTTGTAGGTGTATGATAGTCATTACTTGCATAAACGTAATACGCTCTAAGATTTGTAGAGTCAATAATAATGGCTTGTTTTGCATTTTTCTTTGCATCACCAGAAATAAGAGGGGTTTTCATCCCTTTTTCAAAGCTAAGGCTAAAACCTTGTAACATAGCAAGAAGTGCATAATCTTCGGAGTTCTTGTTTTTCATATTTTTTAACCAATCAACACCTTTATCGACTTCCTTTTCAGCAGTTTCTTTATCATTTATATTTAGGTAATATATAGATGCATAAAATTGCAGATAAGAACGCCAATATAATATAAGGTTTTGTTGTTTTGCTTCGTATAGCTCTTCCAATTTTAGGCTTAATTCTGTAAGCGACTTGTTGTCTTTTGACATTAAACTTTGTACAAAAGTATTGTAGATTTTATCTTGAATGCCAAGAAGAAGCGAGTCTGATTGGATTGTTTTGACTTGCGATTGATAACTTGCAATCTGCGACATATCAATCTTTGAAGTGTTTCCTTTACATGATGTGAACAGGAAAAGTGTTGATAATAAAAGTATGCGTATCATAATGTTAGTGTATTAAGTTTTATAATTCCAAATATTATTAAAGTCCAAATAATAAAATGAAAATACCATATTCTACTAAATTTATATTTTTGGTATTCAATTTTATATGCTTCTCTAAAGGATAAAGATTCTTTTGTGCCATTTTTATAAAGCTCTCCAACACTTTGATCAAATAGGTATTTTTTATTCTTTACAGGGACTGATATTGATTCCACATCCAAAAGAACTCGAAGTGTTCCAGCGAAACTAACTAATTCTCTCATAAAGTTTGTTTCAAATTTTTCCTGAAATTTATTTATGAAAATACACCAATACTCCTCAGCAGGATGCTTTAGATAATTGACATCATATTGAGCTAAAATCATTGAGTTTAGGGAATATGACTGATCAATTATTGAATCTTCAATTTGAAAATGGCTTAGTTTATTTAGATTCTGATTTGTCATTATTTAGAATTAATGCTAACGTCTCGTATAAGAAACGTAGGGTAGTTAAAAAGCACTTTCGTTTCGATTTATTACTTAGCTAAATATAAATATTTTGTTTTTATTTTTTCTTCTATAAACGCCAAATTTTATATTTAGCGGACTTTGTTAATATTCACCGACCTTTCGGTTTAGCACAAACGCCCTATGTTTTTTATACATTGTTACCTGCTGGCTTTTTTCCGCAAACTTGCTAGCGTTGGCGAAGACATACTCTTTTACAGTTTTGGTAAAGCTTGGATGGTGCGACTGTAGATGTGTATGGCTTTCAGCGTTGGCTTATTCCGCTAATGCTTTCGGATTTATTTTATATTTTTTCAATAAGAAGTCATTTCTTTTTTCAAATGATTCAGTCGTTAGTAAATAATTCTTTTCATTCTCATTCAAATTACAAATTCCAAAATCCTTTACGTAATTTTTAGCTAATGCAAAATAATTGCCTGAATATGGCTTACTAGTTTTTTTAATGTAATACCAAAACACTTTAGATTCCAAAATTCGTTTTAGCACTTTTAGTTCCCGTTCCGATTCAAAATAAACTGCATATCCAGCATAAAGTAATAAGTCATCTTGGTCAGTATAAACAAAATAAGGTTGTCCTGCCATATATGGAAATAATAACTTTTTGCCAGAATCATTTAATGCTTGTGTTCTTCCAAATTCAAACCATTTATACTTTGTTTTTTTTCCTTTGTCTCTATTTAATAATTGAACCTTGTTCTCTTTTAAATATTTGTATGCTTCAGGGAAATTTTCTTTGAAGTAATCTTCTTCAAATACCATTTTTTTATTCGATTTATAGTCGAAATTATTTACTTGAAAATTATCCTGATAATAAGGAAAGATTATTTGTTCTTTCAATACAGGAATTTCTGATTCAGTCTTTAATCTATTAGGTTTTATAACATCTCTGCAAATTCCTTTTTCTATTTTATGAAGTTTTCCATTTTGATGGCAATAATAATCTTCATCTTCGTCAACTGGTTTAAAGATGAAAATATCGTTACTTAATGTTGCTAAACCATTTCTTATTGGGTATTTGTCTCCTAATGGAATACCAATACTTTCAATTTTGTTTATATTTTCTAAAACGTCTAGTTTATTTAAAATCCAACCCTTTTTTGTGTTTAATAGATTGTAATTGATTCGAGTAAAATCTTTTATTTTTTTATTTAGAAAATCTTTAGCTGTTATTTTTTGATATTTAACTTCATTTGATTGTTGTTTTTCAACAAATACAATGCAGGTATAAGTGGATTTATTTGCAAATATTTGTGAGCTACCAAAGTCTATAATTTTTAAATCAAATAGATTAGTTTTAAAATACTCTCTAAGGTTTCGTGCGTTAACACTTCTCTTAAAGGTATTTACTGTTATGTAACCAAGTATTCCACTTGGTTTTAAATATTCAAGACCTATTTCAAAAAAAGGAATGTACAAATCTGGATTACCAGTTTTTGTGACTTCCCAATTTGATAAAAGCGATTTAGTTTCTTCACTTAAATTTTTCGCTCGAACATAAGGTGGATTACCTAAAACGATATCGAAACCATTGAACTCTTTTATTTTTTTATTCCAGTTGAAATCTAGAGCATTTCCAACCATTAAATTAAACTCAAATTCTTCTTCATCTTCTCCATTGGAAAGTGCCAAGAGCGAGAGTAAAATTTTTGCTCTAGTAACTGTATAATCAGAAATATCAAGACCGTAAATATTTTGCTTGAAAATGTCAAAATAACTTTTGTTAGACTTAACCTTTATTTCTTGAGCTACAGTATATAAGAATGCTCCAGTTCCGCAAGCGATATCTGCTACTTTTATATCAGGTAAATCAGCATTTTTAATTTTGTAGAGTGTTTCTTTAACTATATAATCTTTTATATAATTAGGTGTGTAAACAGCTCCATTTACAGAAACATCCTTTGAAGGTATACTGGTTTCAAACAAATGAATTACATCTTCAAAATCAAATTTTCCATTCTTTAGTTTTATTAAATTAATAAAGGTTTCAATCGTTTGTTTATCATTTCCTTGGATACAAGAAAGAATTAATTTATTGTTTTTTATTTTGATGTTATTGAATTGAAGATAAGCACCAATAATTAGCTTATTGACAATTGATAAGTTGTCAGATAGCTCATTTAGAAATTTTGATATCTCTTTATTAATCATAATCTATCAAGTATTTCTATTCTATTAATATTTCTACCTCTTTCGTTGAAAAATGAAATTTGGTCATTAGTCAAATCATATAATTGATAGACTTTATTATCAAGATTAGTCCAATAAGAGTTAAGCAATGTCTTTAATGTTGTCTTTTGATTTGGTGAAGAACTTCTATATTGTTCTTGAGCTTCTTGAATACTAATTGCTATTTCCGAAATCTCATTAACTAATTCAGTATTAGAATTGAAATTTTCCTTTGGAAAAGGCAGAGGTTCTATGAATTGTTTGCTGAATTTAAAATAACCTCCTGATTGTGGATTAGCAACAGGTCTAGCTAAAACAGAGAAGATTGTAGAATTAATTATTCCAGCAACAGCATATAAATTTACATCTGATTTGTCTGGAATGTCAATAAAATACATATTCGCATTATCACAATAATTAAGTGGATTTTTTGTGATAGTTGCATAAGTGTCATTAGCTGTCATTGGTAATAGAACCTTGTCAAAGGTTCTTTCGTGACTGTTTTCTCTAGTGAAGAGATGCCAATTATCATCAGGTTTAGTTTGAACTTTTTCTTTTATTAATTCTTCGTGTTTTTTTAGGTATTCTCCAGCTAAACGATATCGATTGTCATATTCTCCAAATGGAATTTGAATTTTTTCTACATCAATTATGTCATATGGAAAAATCACATATGTGTTTGTTGTATCATTACGGAATGGATAAAAACCTTCATTAGTTATTAAAGGACGACAAGCATCAATTTCTAATGTGATATTTTCTTCTAAATGTGTCTTTCCTAATAAAGTCCCATTGTTATTAATTGAGATAACATTTATGTGATATGCTCTGTTCCATAAAGCTTGTATTCCACCTCTTACTTTAGCAAAATCTCCAAATTTATTATGTCTTTTTAGTAAGTCTATATTTATATCTAGCACTTCCGCATCCTCAATTTGCCATAAATCTGAACTTAAATCATTAGTCTGTATTTGCGTGAAATTTTGAACATCTCTCTCCACTTCGGGAATGGAACTTAATTCAAACGGTAACTCAGAGACATCTGATGAAGCATTGTAACAATTAATTATGTTTGGTTTGTTTTTATCTAATATCATTAAAGCCACATATGTGATTCTGCCTTTAAAAATTTCCGTTGATTTGAAATTTATAACCTGCGATAGAAGGTTATTTGAACCGATAAATTCTCTAACATCATATCCGTAATTGGTTTTAAAAAACCTTTTTTGAATAATTAAACCAATCTTACCTTTTTCATTAAGGATTGAAACACCTTTTTCTATGAATGCAACAGACAAGTCTATCTTGTCCTTTTTTGTAGTTGTATAGTTTTCCTTTATATACTTGTGCATATAAGGATACTCTAGATTATAATTTTTAACTTCAACATAAGGCGGATTGCCAACTATATAGTCAAAACCTCCTTTGGTATTAAAGATTTCAGAAAAACCGTCTTGACTATTATAATCAAAAGCATTTGTTCTAAAAAGTTGTGTTTGGTCTTGAACGATTTGTGGATACTTTACAGATATATCGGTTGAAACTAGAGTGTTTCCACATTTAATATTGTTTCCTACGTTGTTTAAAATTTGATTACCAAATATTCCAATTTCTTGATAGTTTTCATAAAACTCGGAACTATCAACAACTTTAAGTGATAAAGACATTCTAGCAACTTCAACTGCTTCTGGGTCAATATCAACTCCAAAAATACAATTTGAGATTAAATGTCTTTTTCCAGCAATGGTTAATGTTGTTAAATCAGAATTTTGAAAAAAGAAATGTTTAAACTCTACTGATGGATTTTCTTTGTAATAATTAATGAAAATATCTTGTAAATAGTCGAAAGTCTCAATTAGAAAAATACCACTACCACAGGCAAAGTCTAAAATTTTAGTTTCAGAAATACTTTCAAGACCTCTTTCAGTCAAATTTTCCTTAATGATGGTTCTTTTAAGTAAGTCTTGAACCAAATATTGAGGTGTGCTAATAGCACCATTAGTTTTAATATATTCGAGTTTAAGTTTCTCTGAAACCTCTCCATCTTCAATTATTAGTTTTTTAGAAAGGAAAATTTCATAGATATCACTTAAAAGTTTAGTTGGAATAACCTCAAATCTATATGGTGAAGGATAATAAAGTAAATCTAATAATTCTTTAATAATATCGTTGTCTATTTCTAATTCTTGGATATTACTAATTCTATCAAAAAGTGGTCCGTCATAATGCTCGAAAAAGTCATTATAAGATGAATTTTTGAATTCTGACCAAAACCCATTTTCCTGAAAGGTTAAAAGCAAGCCATCTCTCTCAATTCTTCGTGCCTCACAAATTCTAATAAATATTATACGATTGATAATTACTTGCGTCAGATATGCTAGTAACTCTGCATTATTGCTTATTAGGTCGCTATTTTTTTCTACAATATTCTTAGCCAGAGATAACCTAAACTTTGAAAGCTGTTCTGCAAAAACTAAATCAGGTGATAGTTTTTGAACACTACTTACATTTTTAAGAGTGTCTGAATAAAGCTTTTCAAGAGTTCCATTTAAGATGTTAGATTTAAGAAGGTGCGTTTCTAAAACGTCAAAATTCTCAACATAATCATCTATTTTTAAATATGTTCTACCTAAGTTCGCTGGCTGGTCTTGGTTTGGAATATAAGTACAATCATAAATAGCAAATTCCTCGAAATTTGTTAGGAATGTACAAGAAGCCAAAGTTGACCAACCGTAAGATTTTATTTGAAAAGCGGAAGAGGTACTTGTTTCTATATTAACCGAAACTGCTTTGGCGTCAAGAAAAGTACGTTTTTGATTTCCTATTTTAAAAGTGTAATCTGGTCGAGTAGAAGTTGAGTCAATTTCTTCTAATCTCTCTTTTTCTTCTCTTGATAAAACTTTCTCTTGAAGTATTTGAGATGTGTCCATCACACCCCAATTAAAGATTGAAAGAAGTTCATTTATCCACATTCTGATGGTTTCCTCAGAGCTTAAATCTAAACGTCCTTCTTCTTTGAAGGCTTGGTATCTTCGTACCAATTCGGTTAATTGTTCTTTTCTCTGAGACATCTATAATTTAAGTTTTCCTTGTTTTACGTTTTGTTCTCTGTAGTATTTTACTTTTTCTTCTGCAACATTGAGAACTTCTGTAGAGCAATTGGTTTCGTATATTTTTTTTGCAAAGAGTTCACTAAAGAATTCTGTTTTTAAATTTTCAATATCAAGACCAAAAACTGAAGCTAATAATTCAAATCTTTTTTCATCAAACTCTCTTTTTCCATTTTCAATTTTGCTAAGGTTTGCAGAATCTAAATCAAGTTTAGCACCTAATTGAGTTAAAGTAAGTCCTTTTTCCGTTCGTAGATTCCTAATGTATTCTCCAAAGTATTGTTTCATTTGACTTGAATATTTAGACTTGTCAGTATTTGACAAATATAATAAAATATTGAAGATTCTTTTCTTTTTTCACGAGAGATTGGTGAGCGCAAAGGCAGAAACAGCTCTTTTATTTTTTTAGCGTTAGCAGATGTGTTCGGAAAAAATAAATGTGCTGTTTGCGCGTTGGCTTTTCAGCTTGCAGGTAACGGACACTGTGTATGGCGTGTGAGGCGTAGCCAAACGAGAGCCATCATTACGCCTCATAAGCTATACACGATGTTATGTATAGTGATGTGTTTGGAGTTCACTAAAACTCAAGTAAATATACAATAACTTTTGTATGAGGTGTAATGTACAGTGTCCGTTATGGTGTAATTAGTGGAAACAAAATGCGTAGCATGGTTTTTACGTGCCGAAGGCAATTATACCATAACGTTTAGTATATGGAAAGTAGGCGATTACTAGAAACTAAACTTTCGGATAAGCTCCAACTATGACAGGAGCCAAAAGTATTGGATTTAATGGTATTTCGCCTATTTTTTATCTACATTGTTGTATGCCGTTTTTATCTATTCAGAAAGTTAAAATATTTTAGTTTTACGTAATTAATAACAGGCTTTCTTATAGAATTTGCTGAAAATTGATGACTAAATCCAAAAAAAGTTAATAGTGCTAAAATGATAAAAGAAGAAATTTGAACAGGTAAAGTAATTGATTTAAATATTAATGATAATACACCTATAATAAGCGAAACAACAATTAAGAGGTAGAATAGACCTAAAACTATATTTGATACTTGTAAACCAAAACCTTCTGCCCTTGTTTTTAGACGTTTGTCTCTGCTGGATAAAGAATTTTCTAATTTTTCATTTTGTGATTGCAATGATATATTTTCTGATTCTACTTCAATACGTTTATTTCGCTCTTCTTCAGTCATTCTGTCTAAAAACTGATTCACAAGTTGAGAAGTCGACTCTCCACTGAACAATTCAGGGTCTCCTAAAGTCGTACTAGATAACATTTGAATTGCAACATGATGGGTTCTTAGTGTTAGATATGACGAACTACTAATTCGCCCTCGTTCTTTAAGTTTATTAAGTTCTGTCTCATATTGCTTTATTAATTCTTCAGATGGGCTTATACCAGCATAGCAATCTGAAAGAATCTGCTTTTTGTTTATTTGGTCCGCTAAAACAGGATTTTGAATCCAAATTAGCGTGGATAGAAAAATATCTGTAAAACAAGTAGGAATTGCGTTTTTTCGGTTATGTAGTTTATTTTCATATACTCTACTCGCAAAGGCTAGAGCAGAACTTGTAGTTAAAAAAATTGCTTTAGAATCTTTTATACTTAAAGGAATTTTCCCTTTCCTAAAGCGATAAATACCAGATAAAACTTTTACGTCTCGTCGTATTGTACGTTCTATATGGTCCGGCAAAGAGGCTTTAATTTTCTCCAGCTTTCTTTGTTTTTTATCCCCTCTATTTATTTTTTCGTAGGATTCAATTATGGTATCAAAAAGTTCTTCTTCGTTTATTACTAAGTCGTAGTTATGATAATCTGGAACTTCATTTTCCGATATACCTAGTCTCTCCATTTTAAATGAAAAGTCAGCCATTATTTGTTCTAAATCCTCTACTCTGATGTTGTTTTCCACGCACATTCTAACAGAAAGTGATTGTGCTATTCCATTTCCCTTTTTTAAAGTGTTTATACAACTATCTAAGTTGTTTAGAACCTCGTCGATTGTTGTTTGTAATATGTATATATTAACGTTGTCGTTTTTTAATTGACTTAAAATTTCTTCCGAAAGCAGAGTTCGTTGTTCTCCATTTATACCTAACAAGCTTAAGATAAAAGGGGTATCCAGATAAATGTCAAGATTTTCTAATTTACCTTTGAATGGACTAAATTCGTCATAAAGTATTAAGGAGCTAAGTGCATGTCCAATCGAAATATCTTTCAGGTAATTAACTAAAATCGGGTTAGATTCCCAGTTTTCTATAACAAACCAACAAATTAAATATTTTAGTTTTTCTGGTGCTTCAACTTTCGGTAAAATGGAAAGGTTTTGTGCACCAAAAGAAATGTCCGCATCATGTTTTTTTAGAAATGCTAATAAGCCTTCTGATATTTCATCTTCACTAAAAGTAATTCCTTCTGGCGCATGTTCCGCAATGAATTTTTGAATTTCTTTGATTATGTAATTGTATGCTCTATTAATTTCCGAACGTACTTTTGAGTTATCATCCAAGTTTATTTTATCATTATTTACGTGATAAATACCGTTCTCAACTTTGAAATATTCTCTTTTTTTCGCTCTATTTAGAATTGTTATGATTGCTGAACTTGGTAGTTCAAGTCCATACTGTTTCAGTATTTCATTTTTAAATAAAGAAACATCTTTAATGTCAATTGTTTTAGTTCCGCTTGAAATTATTGTGCTGATTAAAAGCGGTAGAAAACAATCAATGTAATCTACTCCTTTAGTCCAATTTACTTTTAATAGCGCTAAACTTAAAATTGTTCTATTCATATTTTTTTTTTCAAATGGCATACAACGTTAGTATATACAAATCTAACGTTTTCCTTCCTAATAAACAACTGTTTATATAGGTTATCTCGCACCTTTTTGATGAATTTGGAATATCCTATGAAAAAGAAGTTATGTCACACCTTTTATACTTTAAAACTATTTTAGAGCTCAAAAGATATAGGAAATACGCAAACATAATGCCTTCTAATCCATCTTTATTCAAAAGGAAAAATAAAATTAAGCCAATCCAAATTATTGAAATTACACAGCAGCTTTCTACTTATCTCAACTGCTTATAAATTAACCCGATGTTTATTGCAACGTGATTGTATAAGGTTAGTTGCGTTTTTTAAGCGTTAAATTAGCAAATACAAACCAACATAGAAAATCCGCGAGGATTTTCGTAAGTAGGCTTGCACTAGCAATTAATTATACACGTTGTTGTAAGCTGGCTTTATTCATAATTCATTGCTAAAATTAATATTACTGAAATAAAAGTAATTAGACAAACTGCAATTGATATAACAGAAATCCAACTCCATAATTTCAAGTAAAACGAATCTTTATTTTTACTAAAAAGTTTATCGATTTGTTTGTCAGAAAGTCCGAATGCAGTTTTATAAACTCCTTTCATATATTCATCCGCATATTGATATTCGTTTTTAGCCCATTCCGCTAATCTTTCATATTCGTTTTTTAGATATTCAACATAATAATTTTTTGATTCTGCTGATTGAGGTTTATTGTAAAGTTCAATTATATCGGAATAATCGTGGTCAAAATCGGTTTTAATCTTTTGATAAATTTCGTGTATATCATCTGGATTTTTTAATTCTTTAGTTTCGGTCGGCATTGTTTTTTCTTTTGAAAATGCTCCTTCCAAAAAGAACATAATACTCTGATATTTTTGAAGATATAAAAGGGCAGAAAGTCTATAAATTATCCCACTAATAATTGATGTTGTTAAGAGTAATAAAACTGTTTTTAAAATGCAAGATGAATAGTTTTCACTTATGTCGGAAATCTTTGAAATTATTATAGAAATTGCGGTTACAGAAAAACCAACAATCCAAACTAATATTTTGTCATTTTGATTGAAGTTGAATATGAAATTCTCTTTAGTTTTTTCCAAAGTTTCATAAACTAACCTTAATCTTGTATCAAATGGTCTTTCCATTTACGGTGTGTTTTTCAGCTTGCTTACAACGGACACTGTGTATGGCGTGTGAGGCGTAGCCAAACGAGAGCCATCATTACGCCTCATAAGCTATACACGATGTTATGTATAGTGATGTGTTTGGAGTTCACTAAAACTCAAGTAAATATACAATAACTTTTGTATGAGGTGTAATGTACAGTGTCCGTTATGGTGTAATTAGTGGAAACAAAATGCGTAGCATGGTTTTTACGTGCCGAAGGCAATTATACCATAACGTTTAGTATATGGCAAGTAGGGCAGTAGAAAGCGATAACTTTCGGGTTTGCACTGAGCCAAAACGTTGTATTTTGTTTTTAATTTATTCATTCTTAAAAGCCAAATTTTAAGATATTTCCCTTGTGGGCAATCTAACGATTTGGCGGTGTTTGTAAATGGCACTGAACTTTCGTAAACCACTAAACGCCCTATTTGCTATATACAGTGTTCTGCCTCGTATTTATTCTTCATAAATTTTTAAGCATAAATTCTTTATACATTTCTATCGGCATCATTCCAATTTTCATTCTTCTTATGTCCAAATTTTCCAAATCTTCAGTGGGAGCCAATTCTATGGTTTTGTTTATCGGGTCAACTTTTGCAAACTGAGTTCCGTATAACTGTTTCTTTCCGCTATTTATTTTAATCCTGTCATAGAGATAGGCATAACTTTGTCCATCCATATCTCCCTTTTTTACAGCCTTTTCTATGTTGGTAAGTTGAGATTTTTGCCATTCTTTATCTCCGTCACTATGCTGAATCATTAAAAATATTCCTTGCATTGCGTCATTCCCAACCAACTCTTTGGTGGGAAAACCATATTTTTCAAATATTTCTTTCAATCTATTTCTATTTCGCCCATCAACTACAACACCATCGTCTTGAGTTATTTCTGTCGAGTCAATATTGTATTTGGTAATGATATCTTGCATTAAACTCCCTCTTGTCGCTTGGTCATCAACATACATTTTTATTAATTCGATTTGCAACTCTTTATTCTCAACTTCCTCGATTGATTCTCCATTACAAGGTTCCATGTTTGCTAAAAATTTCTTAGTGCAAACTTCTTGCAGCATATATTCATTTTGAGCATTCAATATCTGGATTATTTCCTCAACCTTACCAAGCTTATTCTTAGCTTCAAGTCCTGTTACAAGATACTTCCTATCAATTTCTTTAGAAATATTCCATAGTGAATCAAATTGTAAATTAGCAAGCTCATAATTTTCTTCCATTGAGCTTTCTATCATCCGCCAACCAAGTTTCCAAACTTCAACATCAGACTTTTGGGAATTTGCATTTTGATTGCAAGATGTCAAAATACCTAAACCTAAAATTATTAGAAGTGTCAATACTTTATTTTTCATTATGTTTTTTCTTTTTATGAGGCAGAACGGTTTGTATATGAAAAGTAGCGGAGTTTCACGCACTAACTTTTCAGTTTATTACTGACCTTAAATTTATAAATTATATTTCGTTAAAGCACCAAAACCGCTATTTTTTATATATATTGTTGGCGGTAGTTTTTATAATCCATTATAGACATCATCACCATAATAGTAAGAGCCAGACTCACCCTTTTTTCTATGTCGTATATGGCTTGATGGCCAATAATTCAGAGCGTAATTGATTTCCTTTTGACCAAATGGAACAAAAATTGCCAATTCGTTTTTTAGAATAGGAGGACATAAATTATCTTTCCTTTTTTTCTTGTTTAGATTCACTGCTATTATTGGAATATCTTTCTCTACGGCATATTCAATTTCCCAACGTACATACTTATATAGGTTTTTTGTTGAATTTTCTATGAGAATTACCAACACCTTTGTATTAGCTAGCCTCTCTCTTAATTTTCTTTTAATTTGCTCTTCACTACTTCCATCTCTTAGGTTATTAATGTCGTGAGCATTGTGAAAGTTAAATGCAATATGTTCATTTTCTTTCCATGCTGTCATTAAATAATAGTATTTAATATCATTATCTGCATCAAAGCAGACGTATGTCTTATTCTTATATGCCATATTATTCTGTTTTTACTTGTGGTATTGAATTGCTTAAAATTATTGTTAAAAACACAAATGAAATTACGGTTTCCAGTAAAGATATTTTATGTCCAATTTCAGTTATTGATTGTACTGAACTGTACGAGGTGGTAAATGAATTAGCAAGACTAAAAAGAACGGAATCCTGAAATGTCGAATATCCATTTTCCCATTTAAAATTATTTGAAAAAGGTTGTGCGAATAAATAAGCAAATGATAAAACATTGAACGCAACAGATAGTCCGAGGTTTAAAAACCGCCTCTTAATTCTGTCAAAATCAAATTCGGGTTTATCAATGGTTTTACTCCAAGTATGATAATAGAAATATGTGTAAACATTCGTGAAGATTAAATACCAAACAATTAAGTTTATAAAATCATTTTTCACATTGAAATACCAAAGAAGTGCAATAAATAACCACTTAAGAATAATAAAAATATCAACCGAAAATCTTAAAGCAGTAATTCGATTATTGGGAGAAATTTTAACAGCAATAAACTTAAAAAATTCAACAAGATTTAGATAACTGAGCTTTTCAATTATCCAATCAACAATACTATATAATATTCCTTTTTCCATTTTTTCTCAAATTAACGCCAACGGACACTGTGTATGGCGTGTGAGGCGTAGCCAAACGAGAGCCATCATTACGCCTCATAAGCTATACACGATGTTATGTATAGTGATGTGTTTGGAGTTCACTAAAACTCAAGTAAATATACAATAACTTTTGTATGAGGTGTAATGTACAGTGTCCGTTATGGTGTAATTAGTGGAAACAAAATGCGTAGCATGGTTTTTACGTGCCGAAGGCAATTATACCATAACGTTATTGTATAAGTATAGTAAGGGGTTTATATGCTGTTATTTTCGGGTTGAAAATAACTTTTTAAATACACAAACAATTATGAATTAAGAACTTAACCCTTATTATACTTATACGGTGTTATGGGCTTTTATTAATTCATACCAAATTTTATCATATAGATATAATATACTATATAAATAAAAAATCGAAGAACTTAAAAACCCAATTAAGGTAGCTAAAATTATTGATTTCCATTTTAATTTCGAGCTATGTTTTATTAAAAAGAATAAGAATAATGATACTAGTGCTATACTACCTAGTCCTAGTAGCAATTGAATTGAAATAGTAGGATTATATTTTGGAGTACAATATTTACTTATTGTACCATCTACAATTCCTAATGCTAAAATTAAAACATAAGTAGGGATTAGATTTTTTAAAAAGGGAGATAAATGATTTAATACACTAAAATAAATTAATGAAACAAATAGTAGCCATAAAAAAGGTAAAGTCCAATACCAAAAATGAAAGTCATTAAGATTTACATTGAAAAAAAATATTTTTGTGCTTGCCCACAAAATTGGTGAGCAAGCCAAAAAATATATTATACTAGAATAAATTATCTTCATAATATTCTTCATGCTTTTAAAAAGTATTTAATTTAGAAAATACTTGACTTGAAGTTAAACCTTTGTATCCTTTTAAGTCGTCTAGTAATAAATTTATAGAATTCTTGTATACATTACTTATAGATTTATCTTTAGATTTTAAAAGTAGACTTTCTATTTTACCATATAATTCTTCATTAATAACAACTTTTTCTTGGCTAGTATTAGTTAGATTTGAAATAGCTTTATTAATGTCAGGAGCTAAATTTATAATATCAACTAAATTGCTAATCTCTAAAGTGCTTTTAAAATGACCTCCGATTGCATAGTACATACTTGTATATTGATATCCTTTTGGCGTTGCCATTAGCTTATCTTTTAATGCATACATACTTGACTCAGGTAAAGAATTATTAAACATTTCGATTGCGGTAGATTTATTATTGCTTTTTCCTATAAAATTAGGTGACAAATCAATATCTAATTTATCGTCTTTTACTATTAAATCATCATTTAATCTAATTTCTTGTCGTACCATTTGTGCGCCACATGCTTCACGACAACCATAAGCTGTACATCTTGGACCACTTCCTGTTTGGCAAGTATGAACCGCCATAGAGCAAATTCCAGCTACCTCTAAATATTGGTTTCTTACTAGTTCATCATCTTTCGAATTATAAAATGAATTACTTTTAGAATCTTTTTCAGTAACATCAGTTTTTAAAGTTGTGTTATAAATATTATTAGTGACATTTTTTAGGTACAAGTCATTGTAATGATGTTTTAAATCATACTTATCATAATTAGAAGTTGTAGCAGAAAACATATCTAATGTTGGAAAATGATTATTACCTACTGCAATAATATCGTTAAGAAGCATATCGTTAACAATTATTGGAAAATCCTTTAAAAGATTTAATTGTCCATTTGTATCATTTTGATAAGCACTAGCTTTCATTACTTTTTCGCTTTCTGAATAAATATATAATAACAAGCCTTTAATCTTACTTTCTTTTGATATAAAAGTTGTTATTCCGAAAATCTCATCATTTGGAGATATTGACGGTAAAAGGTAGTTAAGATTTTCTGATTCTACTGTATTTATTGAAACTCTAACTGGGAAAAAATTTCCACTGGTTAGTTTATCTTTCTGAATAATCGAGTTTTTTGAATCAATATGATTATTAATTGTAGAAGCAGCCATTTTTAAATCATCATAACTTGAATTAGAGGTAACCAAATCTAGAGCAGAATCAAGGTCAAAATTAGAAATGTTTTTAATTTCTAAAGGGTTATTGTCTGTGTTGTCAATTTCGTTAGAACACGAAAAAATTAATGCAATTGTCAATAAATAGCAAATATTTTTAATTGTTTTCATTTTTCTTCCAAGTGGAAAACGATTCTTGGATATGATTAGACGTCAGTTTAATTGCCCATAACGGACACTGTGTATGGCGTGTGAGGCGTAGCCAAACGAGAGCCATCATTACGCCTCATAAGCTATACACGATGTTATGTATAGTGATGTGTTTGGAGTTCACTAAAACTCAAGTAAATATACAATAACTTTTGTATGAGGTGTAATGTACAGTGTCCGTTATGGTGTAATTAGTGGAAACAAAATGCGTAGCATGGTTTTTACGTGCCGAAGGCAATTATACCATAACGGTCTTGTGTATGAAACGTAGCGTATAAAAAGACGCTAACTTTTCGGATTAACACAGAGCCGAATTTTTATATTTTGTTTTTAACTTTTCTATTTTAAAAGCCAAAATGAACTACCTCGACCCAAGGGTACGAGGTATCAAGCGGAAGATAACTTTATTTTAGTTTGATGAAAACCTTAGGTTTTCAAACTTTCCTCTTGACCACCGAGGCAAGCCTCGGGGAATTCTTTAGATTAAAAATTTGGCGGAACTTTTTAAATAAGCACAACCTTTGATTTAGCACTTATTAGCTATGTTTTATATACGTCGTTGTGCGTAGTGCTTTATACTTTTATCTCTCGAAAGAGCGCTATATCAATTACCATTCGTTTATTTTTCATTTCTAATTCTTTTGAAAGTAACTCAATACAATAATGTTTTTTCTCAACTACTATTTGTAATCCATAAATACTAAATTGAAAATCATCTAAATTTATATTTTCTTTTTTCAATTTTAGCGGACGAAACAATATCTGATTCAATATTACTTGTAAAAATTTAAGCCAGTACTCCTCAAAGTCAATTTTACTTACTTTGATTTTAGTTGATATTTTGACCCATAAAATTTCTTTTAATTCTTCAATTAATCTTTTTAATGACAACGCTTCGTTTATTTTATTTATTAGATCATTTTTTGTCGTGAAATTTTGAAACGAATTAGCAATTTCATTGATTATTTTCGGAGAGCTTGATCGATCTAATTCTTTGTGCAAAAGCCAATTACAGTAATGATAAGTCGTCAAATATTTAGAGTTAGAGTGATCTTTATCTATTTCCATTAGTACTCTAATAGATTGCATAAAATGGCAAACGCTTGCAATCGATAAATTTTCACTATCAAGAAATTGCTCAATCTGTTCTAAAATATTAAATCGTAATGACACCTCGACTTTATTTAATTCTAACATTCTGGAAAAGTTTTTATAGCATTACGCACAACGTTAGTATATACAAATCTAACGTTTTCCTTCCTAATAAACAACTGTTTATATAGGTTATCTCATACCTTTTTGATAAATTTGGAATATCCTATGAAAAAGAAGTTATGTCACACCTTTTATACTTTAAAACTACTTTAGAGCTCAAAAGATATAGGAAATACGCAAACATAATGCCTTCTAATCCATCTTTATTCAAAAGGAAAAATAAAATTAAGCCAATCCAAATTATTGAAATTACACAGCAGCTTTCTACTTATCTCAACTGCTTATAAATTAACCCGATGTTTATTGCAACAAAGCGATCAAAATTAGTGAGGGCTCATTGACCCACTTAATTTTGATCGCTAAGTGATATCTAAGTGATTAAGTGATATACCTGTCTGTTTAATCTAAACGAAATGTAGTTTCGAAATATGAATTGTGTTTTTTTTAGATACTAAAATCTTCAAGTGTTTTAGTAATAATAGTTACACAATCCATAAGTTGTTCTTCATTCATAACCAATGGGGGCGCAAATCGAATAATATTTCCATGTGTTGGTTTTGCTAACAATCCGTTATCACGTAGTTTAAGACAAATATTCCAGGCTGTTTCACTATCTTCAGTATCATTTATCAAAATGGCATTTAACAAGCCCTTACCCCTCACACTTAATACCAAATCATTGGTTTTAATAAAGGTTTCTAATTCATTTCTAAAAAGTTGACCAAGTCTATTAGCATTCTCAGCAAGGTCTTCTTCAATAACAACTTCCAAAGCAGCAATAGCAACTGCACATGCTAATGGATTACCACCAAAAGTAGACCCGTGTTGTCCAGGTTTTATAACATTCATAATTTCATCATTAGCAAGCACAGCAGATACTGGATAGATCCCACCACTTAATGCTTTTCCTAGAATTAAAATATCTGGAATAACATTTTCATAATCTACAGCTAATAATTTACCAGTTCTTGCAATACCTGTTTGAACTTCGTCAGCAATAAACAAAACACCATATTTTTGACATATTTTTTTTGCCTTTGACAAATATCCCTCAGAGGGTACAAATACTCCCGCTTCCCCCTGAATTGGCTCCACTAAAAAGCCAGCAATATTATTATTAGCTTTTAGGGTGTTTTCTAGAGCCTCTAAATTATCATACTCTATTTTAATAAAACCACCTGTATAGGGTCCAAAATTCTTTTTGGCTACTTCATCATTAGAAAATGAGATTATAGTAGTTGTTCGTCCATGAAAATTATTTTCACAAACAACGATCTCAGCTTTATTTTCTGAAACCCCCTTTCTTTCATAAGCATATTTTCTGCAAAGTTTAATTGCTGTTTCTACTGCTTCTGCTCCGCTATTCATTGGCAACACTTTATCAAAACCAAAATAGTTTGAAACAAATGCTTCGTATTTCCCCAAAATATCATTATAAAAAGCCCTTGAAGTTAATGTAAGTCTACTTGCTTGTTGTGTTAAAGCCGATATTATTTTTGGGTGACAATGACCTTGATTTACAGCCGAATATGCCGAAAGAAAATCATAATATTTTTTTCCTTCAACATCCCACACAAAAACACCTTCTCCACGCTCTAAAACAACAGGAAGTGGATGATAATTATGTGCTCCAAATTTATTTTCTAAATCGATTGCTGATTTAGAAGAAACTCTTTCTAATATTGTCATAGTATATTGTGTATTCAAATTATAATCGAATAAATTCTTAATTTAACTTCTATTCTGAAAATAATTGAAATAAGAATTAAATAATAAATTCATTCAGGCTATAAAATTACTAAATATAATTTCAGCTTTGACCTATCACCGTGTTAATTTTGAAGATAGATTAGACACTTGCAATTCCAATCGTTTTAGCTCTCTTTTGATACTGTTTTTATCCATTTGCATCCAAATAAACATTTTCAACATAGATATCATCATTAATCCTGTTACAATTGCTAAAGCCCATTTTATTAGATCATTAGTTTGGTCCGTGTTAAAAAATTGAACAACACAGTAAATTAATAACCCTAAAACAATCAACATTACGACATTAAATAAAAGTATGATCCATTTATTTTTCCCTTGAAACAAACCACCTAACATCTGAAATATATTTTGTTCATCTAGTTTATCGTAAAATTTTGATTCTTCTTCTGTTAATGCCTCCTTAATTAATACATCGATTTTTTCAAATTCTTTACTCATGATTTCTGTTTTTAATAATTAATTTTAATTTTTCTCTGGCATAAAAAAGCCTTGATTTAATAGTCCCTTTTGAAAGACCTAATATTTCACCTATTTCTAATATCGTATAGGATTCAGTATAAAACAAATTTAATACAAGTCGTTGTCCCTCAGGAAGTAATAAAATTGCTCTTTTTAATTTCTGTATTTCATCCATATCTTGATCTATTAGTTCTCTTTCTTCATATTCAGAATTAAAATAATCCTTCAATTTTATTGCCTCCCGTTTCCTCATTCTCAACCAATCGATCGCTTTTCTATTGACTATTGATAATGCCCAACTGCCAAACTTATTAGGATCCTCCAATCTATTGATCTTCTTGATAATGATTTTCCAGCTTTCCTGTGCTATATCCTTAGCAATGTCAATATCCATAGTATAGTAATAAGTATGTTTGCAAAATTTACCATGCCATCGTTTCACTAAAATAGCTAGTGATTTTTTATGACCATTTTGGTAGTTTAATACCAACAATGCATCTAATATTTTATCAGATCTATTCATGCTAATCGTCATACTAAAGATGTAGAATTTTAAAATAGGTTCATTTTATTTTGCATTATTAAAGATAATTGAAATATCTCATAAAGAATTTTGAAGCTATTCTTATTTTTGCAGGATGTCAAGACAGAACAAAAGAAAGATATTTGAAAAAATCGAGATTACTGATGCTGGAGCAAAAGGTAAATCGGTGGGCATTGCACCTGATGGTCGAGTGTTATTTATTAACAATGCTATTCCTGGAGATATTTGTGATATACAAACAACAAAAAAAAGGAAAAGCTATTACGAGGGAAAAGCAATTTCATTTTCCGCTTATTCTGACAAACGTGTGAAACCAAAATGTGAATATTTTGGGACCTGTGGTGGTTGTAAATGGCAACATATGGGCTATGAACATCAATTATACTACAAACAAAAAGAAACAGAAAATAATTTAAAACGCCTTGGTAAAATTGAGCTCCCATCTATTTCAACAATAAAAGGGGCAAATGAACACTATTTTTACCGCAATAAAATGGAGTTTTCTTTTAGTGATAGTAAATGGTTAACCTTTGAACAAATCAAAAGTGATGAAATAATTGAAGATAAAAATGCCCTGGGATTTCATATTCCAGGAATGTGGGACAAAATCCTCGATATAAATAAATGTTATTTACAAAGAGATCCCAGTAACGCCATCCGAAATTTTATCAAACAAAAAGGAATTGAGTTTCAACTTTCATTTTATAATGCCCGTAAGCAAGAAGGGCTATTACGAACCCTTATGATACGTACAAGTAGTACTGGCGCATTAATGGTTCTGTTGCAATTTTTTTACGATGATAAAGAAAAAAGAGAACAGCTTTTAGATGCAATTTTTTTAGAATTCCCTTCCATAACATCGCTTTTATATGTTGTAAATTCAAAAGGTAACGATACTATTTATGATCAAGAAGTGATTTGTTACAAGGGAAAGGATCATATCTTTGAAGAAATGGAAGGTCTTCGTTTTAAAATTAATGCCAAGTCTTTCTATCAAACCAATTCTGAACAGGCATATGAATTGTATAAAATAACCCGTGATTTTGCTGATTTAAATAAGAATGATATTGTTTTCGATTTGTATACTGGAACAGGTACTATAGCTCAGTTTGTGGCAAAAAAAGCAAAAAAAGTAATTGGAATTGAAGCGGTACCAGATGCTATAGAAGCGGCAAAAGAAAATGCGCAATTAAATGAAATCGACAATGTTGAATTCTACGTGGGAGATATGAAAAAAGTTTTTAATGAAGCATTTATTGCCCAACATGGAATTCCTGATGTTATCATTACAGATCCACCACGGGACGGAATGCATAAAGATGTGGTTGCTCAATTGTTAAAGATTTCAGCAAAAAGAATTGTTTATGTAAGTTGTAACAGCGCAACACAAGCCAGAGATCTAGCATTATTGGACCTAGATTATAAAGTAATAAAAACACAAGCAGTAGATATGTTCCCCCAAACCCATCACGTAGAAAATGTTGTACTTTTGGAAAAAAGATAAGCTTACCTAGTATATAATATGGTTAAAAAAATAATTTTATTACTAATAATTACGATAACCGTAAATGGATGTACAAAGGATGATATCTGTACGGAGGATACTCCCGTCACACCTCTTTTGATTATTACTTTTAAAAATTTCAACAATCAGTTATTTTCTAAATCTGTTGAAAACCTTACAGTAACCACAATTGTAGATAAGGACAGTACAGATGTAATTAAATTTACTACAACCGATTCTATTGCCATTCCACTAAGAACAGATTTTGATTTTGCAGACTATTTATTTGTTGAAAACGATCAAACGGATGCCCCTGGAAATACAGATAAGGTAATCTTTAGTTATCAAAGAGAAGATATTTATATAAATCGGGCTTGTGCTTTTAAAGCAATTTTTAAGCAACTTTCTGTAGAAAGAGAAGTTGATGCCAATAATTGGATTCAAGAAATTAGAGTTAATACATTTATTGTTGAAAATGAAAATGAAACACACGTTACTATTTTTCATTAGCTTGATGCTTTTTGCTTCATTTTCAATTATGGCGCAAGAAGAAAATTCAAAAGCTAATGATACTATTTTTAAAAATAATAAATATGGATTGCGTTTAGGAATCGATCTTTCAAAACCGTTGCGTACACTTGTTGATAGTGACTATTCTGGGGTTGAGATTTTGAGTGACTTCAGAATTTCTCATAGATTTTATATAGCTGCAGAACTAGGAACTGAAAAGGACGAACAAATAGAATCAAATCTTGTTTCTTCTACTAAAGGAAGTTACATTAAAATTGGATTGGATTTTAATGCATATAAAAATTGGGTTGGGATGAACAATGCTATTTTTACGGGCTTGCGTTATGGTTTTTCAACTTTTGATCAAGAATTGATTAGTTATAATATTTATACAGGCGACCCAACATTTCCAATTACAACAGTTGAGAGCCCAATAGAATATAAAGGTCTTACAGCACAGTGGATCGAGTTTATTTTTGGAATTAAAACTGAGGTTGCTTCTAATTTATTCTTATCAATTAACTTGCAACTAAAACAAAAGTTTTCTGAAGATATCCCAGATAACTTTGCTAATCTGTACATTCCAGGCTTTAATAGAACCTATGATTTTAGCGACTTTGGCGTTGGATTTGGTTATACTGTTTCTTATTTAATCCCAATTTATAAAAAGTAACAAAAAGATTTTTAAGAAAGATTCCATCTTTTGTGAGGACTTAGGTAATCTCATCATATAACTCTATAAACATCATATGATTAAATCGCCACTAATTGAAGTGACTACAGCTAATAATTATTCTTCTTAGCCTTCCGACTCCCTTCATACATTTCATATCGTACAAACTTACTTTCTAATTTTCCATTATACAATCGTATTTTTCTTGAAGGCCTTAATCCCACATGCTTTAATGCTTCCATATTGCTGGTAATCATCCAGGCTTGAGTATCTGGATACCTATGTTTTAAAGTAGTTCCAATCGATGCATAAATTTTTTCAGCATCTACTTGTAATCGTTCATCATAAGGAGGGTTAAAAACAATAAACATGGGCGCTGAAGATTCTTTTTCACTTTCAAAAAAGTCTTGTTTTTTTATTGAAATGAATTCCTGAAGGTTTGCGCTTTTTATATTTTCCTTAGCCTTATTTAAAACTTGAGTATCGATATCATATCCAATTATTTTATAATTAAAATCTTTGATCTTTTTTAAGGCTGCATTTTCTATTACTTCAAATAGGTCCACATCGAAATCTGGCCAATTTTCAAAACCAAACTCCTCTCTGTTTAAATTTGGAGGAATATTACAAGCGATCATTGCAGCTTCAGTTAAAATAGTACCTCCACCACACATTGGATCTAAAAAATCGCATTGCCCATTCCAACCAGAAAGCATAATCATTCCAGAGGCTAACACTTCATTAATTGGTGCCATTGTACTGGCGGTTTTATAACCTCGTTTATGCAAAGACTGTCCTGAACTATCCAAAGATATTGTACAGATATTTCGATCAATATGAATATTTACACGCAAGGTAGGATGGTTTAGGTCTACATCTGGTCTTCTTCCATCCTTATCTCGAAATCGATCTACAATAGCGTCTTTAGTTTTAAGGGCTATGTATTTTGAATGAGTAAACTGTTTTGAAAATACGGTAGCATCTACGGCAAGTCCTCCATCTACATCCATATAGTTTTCCCAGGGTATGTTGTAGACATTTTTATAAACTTCATCTTCATTAAAAACATTAAAAGATGTTATAGGTTTTAAAATTTTTATTGCGGTACGACAGCATAAATTTGCCTTATACATAAATCCAATATCACCTTCAAAAGAAACATTACGTGTGCCAACCTCAATTGCTGATGCACCTAATTTCCTCAACTCCTGTGCTAGTATTTCTTCAAGACCATATAAGGTCTTCGCTAGCATCTTAAAATTTTTTACCATCTATAATTTATTCCTAACGACAAAAATACAGTAAATTAGTAGTGCAATTAATTTTTATGCAAAAAGAAACAAAAAACTGGTATACTTCGTGGTTTGACACCCCTTTTTATCACATATTATATAAAGATCGGGATTTCAAAGAAGCTGGAGTGTTTATGGACAGACTAACCTCTTTTCTTAAACTTCCACCTAATGCTGAAATTTTGGATCTGGCTTGTGGAAAAGGACGACATTCAAAATATTTGAACGAATTAGGCTATCATGTTACAGGCGTCGATTTATCACCAAGTAGTATCGCATCAGCTAAGCAATT
>OZ252001.1:0-2567500 GCA_965247215.1 Flavobacteriaceae bacterium | reverse complement strand
AAGGAGGTGTTCCAGCCGCACCTTCCGGTACGGCTACCTTGTTACGACTTAGCCCTAGTTACTAGTTTTACCCTAGGCAGCTCCTTGCGGTCACCGACTTCAGGTACTCCCAGCTTCCATGGCTTGACGGGCGGTGTGTACAAGACCCGGGAACGTATTCACCGCATCATGGCTGATATGCGATTACTAGCGATTCCAGCTTCACGGAGTCGAGTTGCAGACTCCGATCCGAACTGAGACCGGTTTTATAGATTCGCTCCTGATCACCCAGTGGCTGCTCTCTGTACCGGCCATTGTAGCACGTGTGTGGCCCAGGACGTAAGGGCCGTGATGATTTGACGTCATCCCCACCTTCCTCACGGTTTGCACCGGCAGTCTTGTTAGAGTTCCCGACATTACTCGATGGCAACTAACAACAGGGGTTGCGCTCGTTATAGGACTTAACCTGACACCTCACGGCACGAGCTGACGACAACCATGCAGCACCTTGTAACTAGCCCGAAGGAGGAAGTGTTTCCACTCCTGTCCAGCTACATTTAAGCTCTGGTAAGGTTCCTCGCGTATCATCGAATTAAACCACATGCTCCACCGCTTGTGCGGGCCCCCGTCAATTCCTTTGAGTTTCATTCTTGCGAACGTACTCCCCAGGTGGGATACTTATCACTTTCGCTTAGCCACTCATAGCACCAATGTGCCACGAACAGCTAGTATCCATCGTTTACGGCGTGGACTACCAGGGTATCTAATCCTGTTCGCTCCCCACGCTTTCGTCCCTCAGCGTCAATATAGTGTTAGTGATCTGCCTTCGCAATTGGTATTCTGTGTAATATCTATGCATTTCACCGCTACACTACACATTCTAACCACTTCACACTAATTCAAGACCTCCAGTATCAATGGCAATTTTACAGTTGAGCTGCAAGATTTCACCACTGACTTAGAAGCCCGCCTACGGACCCTTTAAACCCAATGATTCCGGATAACGCTCGGACCCTCCGTATTACCGCGGCTGCTGGCACGGAGTTAGCCGGTCCTTATTCTTATAGTACCGTCAAATTCCCAACACGTGGGAACGTTTCTTCCTATATAAAAGCAGTTTACAACCCATAGGGCAGTCTTCCTGCACGCGGCATGGCTGGATCAGAGTTGCCTCCATTGTCCAATATTCCTCACTGCTGCCTCCCGTAGGAGTCTGGTCCGTGTCTCAGTACCAGTGTGGGGGATCCCCCTCTCAGGGCCCCTACCTATCGTAGACTTGGTAAGCCGTTACCTTACCAACTATCTAATAGGACGCATACTCATCTTATACCGTAATCCTTTAACCATTTAATAATGCTACTATATGGTACCATGGGGTGTTAATCTTCATTTCTAAAGGCTATCCCCCAGTATAAGGTAGATTGTATACGCGTTACTCACCCGTGCGCCAGTCGTCAGCAAGTAGCAAGCTACTCCTGTTACCCCTCGACTTGCATGTGTTAAGCCTGCCGCTAGCGTTCATCCTGAGCCAGGATCAAACTCTTCATCGTATAATCTTAAATAATATTTATACAACTAAAAGTCTCCTCAAAAAAAATCTCAGGTATTTTACTTAGTTTAGTTTTCAATAAATAATTACTCCTTTTATAAAAAAAAGCAACTATCTACGCTGTCAATTTCAATAAATCAATGAACTTATTTCTCGCTATTCTTCAATCATAAATCAATCCCTAAGCGGGCGCAAATATACAATTGTTTTTTTTCTCTACACTAACTTTATTAAAAAAAATCTAATAATTCTTACCCTTCAAAGCAGGTGCAAATATAAAATGCTTTTTAATTTTTACAAACAATTTTTAACTTAATTATTAAGATTTATTTTTAAAATACTAACAACAATTTGAGCTCCTTCAAATTACAAAAAGAAATCATTTATTCCTTAATATATATACCTCCATAATTTAAATGCCAAATATATACTTCAAAAAGAAAGAATTAAACTATTCTAAAACCTTAAATAGACTATAAATAAAGACCTATAAGAATAATGAACTACCTCGACCCAAGGGTACGAGGTATCAAGCGGAAGATAACTTTATTTTAGTTTGATGAAAACCTTAGGTTTTCAAACTTTCCTCTTGACCACCGAGGCAAGCCTCGGGGAATTCTTTAGATTAAAAAAAAATAAAGCTTGGTTTTCTAACATAATAAAATTAGGTTATGGCACTTCATAATAACTAAATCAACTATTGTAAAACATGTAAACTCGTAGTATCTTTGCACTTAAATTTTTTCAGTATGATAGCCATTACTTTACCAGATGGAACAGTAAAGCAATTTAAAGCAGGAATCACTCCCATGGATGTAGCTAAAAGTATCAGCGAAGGGTTTGCAAGAAATGTAATTTCAGCAGCTTTCAACGATGTTATAATTGAGTCTAATACACACCTAAAAGATGACGGAAAACTTGTTTTGTACACCTGGAAAGATGAAAAAGGGAAGCAAGCTTTTTGGCATTCTTCCGCTCATATAATGGCACAAGCATTAGAAGCTCTTTTCCCTGGAATAAAATTGACCATTGGTCCTGCTATAGAAAATGGATTTTATTATGATGTTGACTTAGGAACACATACTATTTTAGAAAAAGATCTGAAAGCTATTGAAGATAAAATGCTTGATATTGCATGGGGAAAACACAAATTTAGCATACGTGAATCTTCTAAAGCAGACGCCTTGGAGTTTTATAAAAAACAAGGTAATCAATATAAAGTGGAACTTATTGAAAACCTTGAAGATGGATCTATTACTTTTTGTGACCATGATACATTTACAGATCTATGTAGAGGTGGACATATCCCCAACACCGGAATTGTAAAAGCAATTAAACTAATGAGTATTGCTGGTGCATATTGGAGAGGAGATGAGAATAACAAACAACTCACCCGTATTTATGGGATTAGTTTTCCTAAGCAAAAAGAGCTTAAAGAATATTTGGATTTACTTGAAGAAGCAAAGAAACGTGATCACAGAAAACTTGGTAAGGAATTAGAATTATTTACTTTTTCTCAGAAGGTTGGACAGGGATTGCCATTATGGTTACCAAAAGGTGTAGCACTTCGTGAACTTTTAGAAAATTTTTTAAAGAAAGCTCAAAAAAAAGCTGGGTATGAAATGGTAATTTCTCCACATATAGGCCATAAAGAATTGTATGTAACTTCTGGTCATTATGATAAATATGGTAAAGATAGTTTTCAACCTATAAAAACTCCAAACGAAGGCGAGGAGTTTTTATTAAAACCAATGAATTGTCCACATCATTGCGAGATGTATAATTATAAACCAATGTCCTATAAAGATTTGCCAATAAGGTTCGCTGAATTTGGAACAGTTTACCGTTATGAGCAGAGTGGTGAATTAAATGGTCTTATGAGGGTTCGTAGTTTTACCCAAGATGATGCTCATATTTTTTGTACTCCAGATCAACTAGATGAAGAGTTTAAAAATGTAATCGATTTGGTGATTTACGTATTTAGCTCCTTAGGATTTGAAGATTTTATAGCACAAGTTTCATTAAGAGACCCTGAAAAGCCTGAGAAATATATAGGCAGTCCTGAAAATTGGAAAAAAGCAGAGGAAGCAATACTTAATGCGACAAAAGATAAAGGACTAAATTATACTGTCGTAACAGGAGAAGCAGCTTTTTATGGTCCAAAACTGGATTTTATGGTAAAGGACGCTTTGGGTAGAAGTTGGCAATTAGGCACTATACAAGTAGATTATAATCTTCCCGAACGATTTAATTTAGAGTATAAAGGGAGTGATAATGAAATGCATAAACCAGTAATGATTCATCGTGCTCCTTTCGGAAGTATGGAACGTTTTATTGCTATTTTACTAGAGCATACCGGTGGAAATTTCCCCTTATGGTTAATGCCAGAACAAGTTAGAATTCTATGTTTAAGTGAAAAATATGAAATATACGCTCAAAAAGTTTTAAATTTGCTTGAAAATAACGAAATTCGCGCCCTCGTTGATAACAGAAATGAAACAATCGGCAAAAAGATACGTGAAGCAGAATTGAATAAAGTTCCCTATATGTTGATTTTAGGGGAACAAGAAGAAAAAGAAGAAACAGTTTCAGTAAGAAAACACAGCGAAGGAGATTTGGGTGCTATGTCAGTAGTATTATTTTCTCAATTAATAATTAATAAAATTAAAGAGAATTCATTGTATAATCATCCTACTATTAGGTAGGTTTAAATTAATATAAGCCATAGCAATACGAAGAAAAAGAAGCAAAGGTCCAGCAAGAATCATTAAAAAGGATCTGCATAGAATAAATGATAAAATTCGTGCTCAAAAAGTTCGTTTAGTAGGAGACAATGTAAATGTAGATATTTATCCACTTACAAAAGCTTTAGAGATAGCTAACGAATTAGGTGTTGATTTAGTAGAAATATCATCAAATGCCACACCACCTGTCTGTAAAGCAATGGATTATAAAAAGTTTGTTTACGAACAAAAGAAACGAGACAAAATTTTAAAGTCTAAAGCAACAAAAGTAGTTGTTAAGGAAATTCGATTTGGACCGAATACGGATGATCATGATTATGATTTTAAAAAAAAGCACGCCGAAAAGTTTTTGAAAGACGGTGCAAAATTAAAAGCATTTGTTTTTTTTAAAGGGCGCTCAATAATATTTAAAGACAAAGGTGAAATTTTATTATTACGTCTTGCGCAAGACTTAGAAGATTACGGTAAAGTTGAACAAATGCCTAGATTAGAAGGGAAGAGAATGACCATGTTTATAGTGCCAAAAAAAACTAAATAATATTCGTTTCATTTTAATAAATCGAACGTTGAAAAATAATTCCCTCATTTTTACACCAGTGGTAGATATTGAGGATGATGAGTAAAATAATATATTAAAAATAGGAAACATGCCTAAACAAAAAACAAAATCCAGTGCCAAAAAACGATTTAAAGTTACGGGTACAGGAAAAATTAAAAGAAAGCATGCGTTTAAAAGTCATATCTTAACAAAGAAGTCTAAAAAACGTAAACTTGCTTTAACTCATGATGGTTTAGTTGATAAATCTGATGAGAGTAATGTTAAGCAAATGCTTCGATTGAAGTAATCTTAACAGGTAAAACAAAAAGTAAAACCCTGGAGTAGTGCAATAAAAGAATTCAATATTCAGCCCTGATGATTTGGGAAAGAATTAGTGAAACGCCTACTAAAAAAAATTAAAATTATGCCAAGATCAGTAAATTCAGTCGCTTCAAGAGCCAGAAGAAAAAAAATAATGAAGCATGCCAAAGGATACTTTGGAAGACGTAAAAATGTATGGACCGTTGCAAAAAATGCTGTTGAAAAAGCAATGCAATATTCTTACAGAGACCGTCGTGCAAAAAAGAGAACGTTCCGTGCTTTATGGATTACACGTATTAACGCGGGTGCCAGACAACACGGTTTGTCTTATTCACAGTTTATAGGAAAAATGAAAGCTAATAATATTGAACTAAACCGAAAAGTTTTAGCAGATTTAGCTATGAATCACCCAGAGGCTTTTGAAGCTATTGTAAAAAAAGTAAAATAGGACAATAACACTATATTATTTCACTAAAAAACCCACTCTATGAGTGGGTTTTTTTATACTTCATTGTAAAATATTTAACTATTTCAATCATAATATTACTTACCTTAGTTGATTATGTTTTAGCATATGCGAATTTTTATATTTATTGTTATAAGTTTCTTGACTGGATTTTATAATTTTCTTTTGGCTCAAAATAATTTCAAGAAAAATTATATAATAGATCGGTATTCTTCAGTGTATCTTCCTCTTGGGAAAATATCATTTGCTGATAGTATAATCGAATTTAAAATGGGCAAGCCTCTTCCCTATGAAAAATATAGGGATAGTTCACAATGTCTTAATGAACCCAATTATATAAGCTATACAACCCCAACTTTTTTGTCTTTAGGATGTAGAGGAAGCATCACAGTAGCCTTTACAAATAATGGTTTTATGAACTTACCGGGAAATGATCTTTATATTTTTGAAGTTGGACCTTCAGAAGAAGCTGCAATGGTTGAGATCTCAACCAATGGTGTTGATTGGATCTTTGCCGGAAAGATTACTGGTGGAAGATCCTATTTAGAACTCAGTGATGAAAAAATCGATCCAGAAATGGTTTTCTATTATTTGCGAATTACTGACCTGAAAGAAGTTTGCAATAGTAAAACCGCAGGTGCCGATATAGATGCTATTGGGGCTATTAACAGTGTTATTAAATTAACCATTAATGCAGATGTTTTATTTGATTTTGATGAATTTACCTTAAAAGAATCGGAAACAAATATTTTAGATTCTTTGGCAGCAACCATTCAGCAAGTAGATAAAGCAACACTTTTAATTGAAGGACATACCGATAATGATGGCACACTAAACTATAATATGAAGCTTTCTGAAAACAGATGTAATTCGGTGGCGGAAAAGCTAAAATTGATATTTGGAGTGAATGCCCTATATGATTACGAAATTATTGCCTATGGAGAAAGCAGACCCAAAATTAGAAATGATTCGCCAGAGAATAAACAATTAAACCGCAGGGTTGAAATTACAGTATTACCCCCTAAGGATTATTACAAATCTTTACCCAAAAAAGACTAGGTTTTTTGTTTTTTCTTTTTAGCAGCAGGGAATAATACATTGTTTAGTATTAACCTATAACCAGGGGAGTTAGGATGCAATGACAATTCGGTTTTTGTATCCCCTACTCTATGTTGATAATCTTCAGGGTCATGACCTCCGTAAAAAGTGAAAAATCCTTTTCCCTTAATTCCATGTATATAACGAGCCTCTCCATTGGTTTTCTGCTCTCCCATAATAAGCACGTTGGCTTTAATTTGATTTCTTGTAAAGGAAGTCGTTTGCCCCATAAATCCCTTTACTAAAGCTGTATGATTTTGAACTAGCATACAGGGGATTGGATCCCATTTTGCAGAAAAATCCATCAAAGTAAAATAATCTGTTTCTTTAAATATTTCTCGCTTTGACGTCATATCGATACTGGAAAACTCATAGACCATTGGGCTACGTTGTAAGATAAAATCTGTAAAAGCAAATGTATTTTTATAATTAATTTTACTCTGATAACCTGGATCACTTGAGTCTCCATCAAACATCGTTTCACAGATATCAACTCCTTCTGCTGCTAGTGCTATATCGAAACTGTCTGTCGCACTACACATAGCAAACATAAATCCACCCCCAATTACATAATCCCTAATTTTTATTGCAACATCAAGTTTAGCTTCAGAAACTTTTGGATACCCAAGATTTGCTGCTAAAGCTTCTGCATTTTTTTTATTCTCAATATACCAGGGAGTTGCTCTATAGGCTCTGTAAAATTTACCATATTGTCCCGTAAAATCCTCGTGATGCAGGTGCAACCAATCATATAAAATTAATTGTTCACTTAAAACCTCTTCATCATAAATCACATCGTAAGGTATTTCAGCGTAGGTAAGTACCATAGTTACAGCATCGTCCCATGGCTGTTTCTCTTTTGGTGAATACACAGCAATCCGAGGTGCTTTTTCTAATACAACAGCCTCCATATTTTGAGATGGACTACTTATATCAGTAAGAATCTGATTAGTTTTTGAATTTGAAAGGATTTCATAAGAGACCCCACGTATCTGACATTCTCTTCTTATCTCTTCTGAATCTGGCAATAAAAATGAGCCTCCTCGATAATTAAGAAGCCATTTTACTTTTTGTTGTTTTTCTAGAATCCAATATGTAATTCCGTAGGCTTTTAAATGTTCATTCTGACTTTCAGCATCCATTGGAATTAAAATATAAGATGCTGTTACCGGAAGGGATAAAAATAGAATAAATACAAATAAAATAAGATGTCTCATAACACGAAGATAATAACAAATTTTAAGCCAAAGAGTTTTGTTCTAAAAAAATAATATTGATAAAACTATTTAAAATGGAACATCATTACCATCTTCAGAATTTGAATCATCATTCATAGAGCTCCCAAAAGCTTCGTCTGGGGATGCTGAAGGATTTGTTTTAAAAGTATCGTCATTGGCTGCCGCATTCATCCTTGAGTGAAATTCGGTTGAGTATTCAAAAGAATCTAAGTTTTCAAATTTTCCAAGATGTCCTACAAATTTAAGTCGTATTTCATCCAAGCCACCATTACGATGTTTGGAGACAATAAATTCTGCTTGTCCAGCGGTGGGATTATGTTCTTCATCATCCCATTCATCTATTTTATAATATTCGGGTCTGTAGATAAACGAAACAATATCAGCATCCTGTTCTATGGCACCAGATTCTCTAAGGTCGGATAATAAGGGTCGTTTAGATCCACCACGAGTTTCCACAGCTCGTGAAAGTTGAGAAAGTGCAATTACTGGAATATTCAATTCTTTCGATAATGCTTTTAGGTTTCTTGAAATCATAGAAATTTCCTGTTCTCTGTTTCCACCTTTCTGACTTCCACCTGCGGTCATCAATTGAAGATAATCAACCATTATTAATTTAATTCCGTGTTGAGAAGACAATCGCCTTGCTTTTGCTCTTAGGTCAAATATAGAAAGTGAAGGAGTGTCATCAATAAATAACGGTGCTTTTTCAAGTCCTTTTACTTTCACGTTAAGTTGTTCCCACTCGTGTTTAGCTAAATTTCCAGTACGAAGTTTTTCTGAACTAAGGCCTGTTTCTGAAGAAATTAAACGCGTAATCAATTGTACTGATGACATTTCTAAAGAAAAAAATGCAACAGGGATATCGTGTTCAACCGCAACGTTTCGAGCCATAGAAAGTGCAAAAGCAGTTTTACCCATACCAGGTCTAGCTGCAATAATTACAAGATCACTTGGTTGCCATCCGGAAGTAAGTTTGTCCAATTTTAAAAAACCTGAAGGAATTCCAGACAAACCTTCCTTATTTGCGATTTCCTCAATTTTTTTCTTAGCCTCAATTACAAGATTTTGAGCACTTTCAGAAGAACGTTTTATATTTCCCTGAGTGATCTCATAAAGTTTGGATTCTGCAGTATCCAATAAATCAAAAACATCAGTACTTTCGTCATAGGAATCTTCAATAATTTCGTTTGAAATTTTTATCAAACTACGTTGAATATATTTTTGCAGAATGATTCTAGCATGAAACTCAATGTGGGCTGAAGATGACACTTTTTGAGTGAGTTGAATTAGGTAAAATTCACCACCAACAGCTTCCAGTTTTTTATCCTTTTTCAACCTTGCTGAAACGGTTAATAAGTCAACTGGCTGGCCTTTTTCAAATAAAGTATGAATTGCTTCAAAAATATGTTGGTTCTCCCTTGTATAAAAAACATCAGCATGTAAAATATCGATTACTTCGTCGACACCACGTTTATCAATCATCATTGCTCCTAGCACAACCTCCTCTAAATCAGTGGCTTGTGGTGGTAACTTGCCTTTCTCAAGTTGAATTACCTGAGGTTTTTTAGAAATAAATTTAGATTGAGGATTTAATTTTTCCATTAAGCGAATTTAAAAAAAATAGTTGCGTTTAAGAGTATAAATCTAATTTTCTATATTAACAGTTCTTCAACAATTAAACTGTTGAAAACTCAATATTATTGTTAATAACTATAATAAAGTAAGTAAATTAAATTCCTGTTTTTTACAAAGGATTGTTATTGTTGAAACTAAGAAGAAAATACTCCCATTTCGGAATATTTTTTCATTCTACTTTTGACTAATTCTTTTGGGGATAAGTTCTTTAAATCATTAGATGTTTTTTCAATTATATCTGAAACAATTTGATAGGTTTCTTCTTTATTGCTATGTGCTCCACCAAGTGGTTCTTTTACAATTAAATCGATCAATTTTAGTTTCTTCATATCGGTTGCTGTAAGCTTTAATGCTTTAGCTGCTTGCTCTTTATATTCCCAACTTCTCCAAAGTATTGAAGAGCAACTTTCAGGAGAAATAACCGAATACCAAGTGTTTTCTAGCATGAGTACTTGGTCACCAACTCCAATTCCTAAAGCACCACCACTAGCACCTTCCCCAATAATAACTACTATAATAGGAACCTTTAAACGAGTCATTTCCAAGATATTTCTTGCAATGGCTTCGCCTTGTCCCCGCTCTTCAGCTTCTAGTCCAGGATAAGCTCCAGGGGTATCTATCAGTGATACTACAGGAATGCCAAATTTTTCTGCCGACTTCATTAAACGCAACGCTTTCCGATATCCTTCTGGGTTTGACATTCCAAAATTTCGATATTGTCTAGTCTTTGTATTGTATCCTTTTTGTTGACCGATAAACATAAAACTTTGATCACCAATTTTTCCCAAACCACCAATCATTGCTTTATCATCTTTATAGTTTCGATCTCCATGAAGTTCTAAAAAAGAGTCGCCACATATGCCTTTAATATAATCAAGTGTATAGGGTCTATTAGGATGTCGAGATAGTTGAACTCGTTGCCAGGGAGTTAAATTTTTATAAATATTTCTTTTGGTATCTTCTAATTTTTTCTTTATCTGATCACATGCTTTAGTTACATCTACATCACTCTCTTCCTCTATTTCACAAGCTTTCAAATATTGTTCTTCTAACTCTTTAATGGGCAATTCAAAATCAAGATATTCCATAATAGTTATTTCATATTAATTCACAAAGATAAAATTTTGTTGTTAGTGTCTATATGAAAAAGGAATAATTTTAAAAAATGTTTGAAGATTGGAAAATGGAAATTAAATGGTGAAAGATGGATGCTGCCTACCCACCTGTAGTGTTTGTTTAGGTGGGGTAGCTTGAAACTAGAAGTTTGAGGATAGAGATTACAAATGAAAATGTGTTTTGGAAATTGCTTCAAAGCATCGGGTTTTGAAATTATTAATTTCCAATTCAGTGTATAATTTACTCACAAACTCACCTCCTCAAAGGCTTATCAACACCTTTTCTCCTTTTCGTTTTTATTATCCCATTCAAAATTACTGTCACTAATATAATTAGTACTCCAAAATAAAATGAAGAACTCATATATTCTTTATCTCCTAATATAAGCAGCGCTAAGATTATCCCGTAAACAGGCTCCATATTGGTTGTAAGAATTACTGTGTAAGGACGTATCCATTTCATAATATGCAATGAAGCAACAAAAGCGTAGGCAGTACAAGCAGAGGCAAGTATTAAAATAAATATCCAATCATTTGAGGAAAGTTTAAAAAATGACATTGTGAAGCTTCCAGTAAATAGAAGATACATAGAAATAAAAAACATCCCGAAGAGCAATTCATAAAAAGAAATGACTGATGCTTTGTTTTCATTGATCAACTTACCGTTAAAAATTGAGAATAATACAGCTAGAAATGAAGCAGATAAAGCCAAAATAATTCCCAACAGATATTGTGATTCAACTTTAAAAATTATATACAAGCCAATAATCACTATCAATCCAAAAATCATCTCATATAAAATTAATTTTCTTTTATAAATTAAAGGTTCTAGAAGGGAAGCAAAAAAAGCTCCGGCAGACATCATTGCAAGAGTAATTGAAACATTAGACGCTTTAATAGCAGAGAAAAAAGCCAGCCAATGCATAGCAATAAGAAGTCCAACAAATGCAAATTTGAAAATAGATTTAACTGGAATTTTTAATTTTTCTTTTCGAACTTTTAAAAAAATAAAAATAAAAAATGATCCCAAAATCATTCTAAACCAAACTAAAGGAATGGCATCAATGGAAATAAGAGTACCTAAAACTGCAGTAAACCCCCAAATAAAAACAATAAAATGTAAGTGTAGATAATTTAAAAGTTTATCGTTTTGCATTTCTTAAAAGATAAAAAGCCAAAATTGTAAAAACAAAATTGGGAAACCATGTTGCAACAAAAGGTGAAAAGTCACTTTGTTCTGCCATAGTCTCAAATATTTTATCAAAAAATATAAAAATCATTCCAATAGCAATTCCAATAGCAAGGTTTACTCCCATGCCACCTCTCCTTTTTATTGAAGATACTGCTACAGCAATTATTGTTAAAATATAAGCTGATATTGGTAGGCTTAATCGTTTATTACGAACCACTTCATATCTGTTTATGTAGGAAGATCCACGTTTTTTTTCTCGTTCTATAAAAGAATTTAATTCAGCGAAATTTAATGTTTCTGCAATATATTCAACTGGTGTAAGGTCTTCCAATTCAAATGCAAACGTGGTATCCAATTTCTTTTTGGATATTAATATATCTCCGTTATTTCCAATAGTTCTTTTTAAATAATCAAAGAGTGAATAACTAGAATCTTTTTCATTATAAATTATTTTTCTAGCCTTTAGTTTATAGATCAATTCATTTCCATCAAAATGTTCCAAAGTAAAATTTTTGCCTGCTTTTTCTTTTACATTAAAATAGCTAACATAAATATAATCCGAATCATTTATCTGTCTGTAAACATGGGATTGTGTCCTGTCCTTTTTTCCTTTTTTAATATATGTAAATATAAATTCATTATAACCTTTACTAGCCATGGGAGCCAAATACATTCCCATAACCATAGCACCCAAACATACGATGGTTGCTCCAATCATATATGGCCTTAGAAAACGATAAAATGAAACACCACTGCTTAAAAATGCTATAACTTCTGTGTTTGAAGCTAATTTTGATGTAAACCAAATTACAGAAAGGAATAAGAATAAAGGAAATAATAAATTGGCAAAATAAATAGTGAAATTAAAATAGTAAATAACAACTTCAAGAAATGGTGCTTCATTTTCTAGTATTTTATCAATCTTTTCAGCAAGATTTACAATGATTCCAATAGGAATAAAAAGAAATAACATTAAAATGAAAGTGCCTAAGTATTTTTTAATAATATATCTATCGAGTATGCTTAGCATATAGTTACAAGCGTTTATCCATTTGTTGCACCATCATTTTTTTCCAGGTAGAAAAGTCTCCAGCTAAGATATGCTTTCTTGCTTCACGAACCAACCATAAATAAAATCCTAAATTGTGTATGGTAGCAATTTGCCTACCTAACATTTCATTAACGGCAAAAAGATGTCGTAAGTATGCTTTACTATATGCGGTATCCACCCAAGTGATATTCATTTCATCAATTTCAGAAAAATCATCTTCCCATTTTTTATTTTTTATATTGATGGTTCCATGTGCTGTAAATAACATCCCATTTCTGCCATTTCTTGAGGGCATTACACAATCAAACATGTCGATCCCCAAAGCAATATTTTCTAGAATATTTATTGGAGTTCCCACACCCATCAAATATCGAGGTTTATCTTTGGGAAGAATTTCGGTAACAATGGCTGTCATTTCATATATCTCCTCGGCTGGTTCTCCTACAGAAAGTCCTCCAATAGCATTCCCATCGGCTCCAACTGATGCAATATATTCGGCTGATTGTTTTCTTAGATCTTTATAGGTACTCCCTTGAACTATAGGAAAAAAACTTTGGTTATAATTATATTTTAATGGGGTCTTCTCTAAATGCACTAAGCATCTATCCAGCCAACGATGTGTCATTTGCATGGAACGCTTTGCATATTGATAATCACAGGGATAGGGTGTACATTCATCGAATGCCATAATAATATCTGCTCCGATAATCCGTTGAATTTCCATAACATTTTCGGGAGTAAAAACATGATAAGACCCATCGATATGTGATTTAAATTTTACCCCTTCTTCTTTAATTTTTCTATTTTCTGAAAGTGAATAAACCTGGTACCCACCACTGTCTGACAAAATATTTCGGTTCCAATTCATGAATTTATGAATCCCCCCAGCTTTTTCAAGAATAGGTGTTTTTAGACGTAGGTATAAATGATAGGTGTTTCCTAAAATAATGTCCGGATTAATATCTTGTTCTAGTTCTCGTTGATGAACCCCTTTTACAGTTGCAATGGTCCCTACGGGCATAAAAATTGGAGTTTCAATAATTCCATGATCTGTACTTATTGTACTGGCTCGAGCGTCACAATTAGTATCTGTAGCTTTTAAATTAAATAGCATAGGTAAATTTTATAAAAATCGGCTTTTTGTAAGCAAAAGCAAATATAAAATGATTTAGGCTTAATATTGAAAAACGGCTTCGGTTAATTTTATTTATAGGACATATTTATAAATCTGTTAATTAAAAACTCTAAATCGTTAATAACTGACTTGTATTCCATTTTGTGTAGATTTTTCAAAGCTCTATTTTTGGAGCAGAAATACAAAAAATATGCCCGGCATAAATTACCTAAACAAACTCGTCGTGCAAGTACGAAGAGATATATTAAGACAAGTACATAACGTAAATTCTGGCCACCCAGGAGGATCCTTAGGGTGTACAGAATTTTTTGTAATTCTATATCAAGAAGTATTAAATAGAAAGAATTCTTTTACAATAGATGGAATAGGCGAAGATCTTTTCTTTTTATCAAACGGACATATATCGCCTGTTTTTTACAGCGTTTTATCAAGATCTGGGTATTTTCCTGTAGCTGAATTGAACACATTTAGATTGATAAATACACGCTTACAGGGGCATCCAACTACTCATGAGGGTTTGCCAGGAATAAGGATTTCATCTGGTTCCTTAGGACAAGGAATCTCTGTTGGAATTGGTGCTGCACAAACCAAAAAACTTAATAATGATCCACATCTAATTTATGTGCTTTGTGGAGATGGTGAATTACAAGAAGGTCAAAATTGGGAAGCAATAATGTATGCAGCAGGAAATAAAATTGACAATTTAATAGTAACAGTAGATCATAACAAACAACAAATAGATGGTGCTACAGATAGTGTTCTTCCATTAGGAAATCTAAGAGCAAAATTTGAAGCCTTTGATTGGGAGGTTATCGATATTGAAAAAGGGAACGATATAGAAGCTATTCTCGAAGGACTAGGTTCGGCTAAAGAAAAAACAGGAAAGGGAAAACCTATTTGTGTACTAATGCATACCGTGATGGGCAATGGAGTGGATTTTATGATGCATACAAATGCATGGCATGGCATAGCTCCTAATGATGAACAATTAGAGATTGCATTAGCCCAAAACCCAGAGACACTAGGTGATTATTAAAGGCTAACTCAATATCATTATAAATAAATTGCATTTTAGATAATAGAAAATAATTTAATAAAGTACTTGCCAGAAGTTATATTTAGCGGTGTTGAAATACAGGAAAGTTAAATGAAAAAATATATAGATAGTGGAAAAAAAGATACACGATCTGGATTTGGAGTAGGGCTTACACAATTAGGAGCAACCAATCCTAATGTAGTTGCTCTATGTGCCGATTTGATTGGATCGTTAAAAATGGACGATTTTAAAAAAAATCATCCAGAAAGATTTTTCCAGGTTGGGGTTGCTGAAGCCAATATGATGGGCATTGCTGCAGGAATGACTGTTGGAGGCAAAATTCCCTTTACTGGAACTTTTGCTAATTTTTCTACTGGTAGAGTCTATGATCAGATACGTCAAAGTATTGCCTATAGCAATAAGAATGTGAAAATTTGCGCTTCACATGCTGGACTCACCTTAGGGGAAGATGGTGCAACACATCAGATACTTGAAGATATAGGTCTAATGAAAATGTTGCCTGGGATGACAGTAATCAATACCTGTGATTTTAATCAAACCAAAGCTGCAACAATTGCTATAGCCGACTTTAGTGGTCCGGTATATCTTAGATTTGGAAGACCTAAAGTAGCTAATTTTACCCCTGAAGATCAATCGTTTGAAATTAGAAAAGCAATTCATTTACAAGAAGGTCAAGATGTAACCATTGTAGCGACCGGGCATTTGGTATGGGAAGCATTGTTAGCTGCTGAACAATTATTTAATAAAGGTATTTCAGCTGAAGTTATAAATATTCATACTATCAAACCTTTAGATGAGCATGCAATACTTGCAAGTGTAGCAAAAACCAAGTGTATCGTAACTGCCGAAGAACACAACTTTTTAGGAGGATTAGGAGAAAGTGTGGCCAGAGTTTTAACTAGTCAACATCCAACACCACAAGAAATCATTGCCACACAAGATACATTTGGAGAATCTGGTACTCCAGAACAACTTATGGAAAAATATGGCTTAAATGCTGAAGCTATTGTGAAGGCATCATTAAAAGTGATATCTAGAAAATAACAATTATAAACTTTTTCTAATAAAAAAAGCCTCGTTTTACGAGGCTTTTTTTGTTACTATAAATATTATAAATAAGGGTCATGACTAGATTACGAAGTTAATATCTTTGTAACTAGTTGTGACACAATGAAAAACAAGTATATAAGACATACGCACTTTTCTGAACGTAAATTTAGGGAAATTTTGCGTTTGTTTAGTGAAGATTTAACAGCTGTTCAAATATCAAATTTAACAGGAATTAATCGTAACTCTATTAATAGACTTTTAAAGTTATTCAGAGAGCGTATCTTTAATTTAAGTTTACTTGAGAGTTCATTTAAAGGTGAAATAGAAGTCGATGAATCTTTCTTTGGAGCAAAACGAGTAAAAGGGAAAAGAGGACGAGGAGCTTATGGAAAGACTATTGTTTTTGGCATATATAAACGCAATGGAAAAGTTTATACAGAAATAGCAGAAAACTGCTCTAGAGCCACACTACAGGCTATTATAAGAGGAAAGGTTGATGTAGATTAATATTATTCATTCAGACAAATGGAGAGGGTATAATGGATTGGTAGATTTGGGGTATAAAAAACATTATAGATTGGATCACGGCAACAATGAATTTGTTAGAGGTCAATCACATATCAATGGAATAGAAGGTTTTTGGGGCTATGCTAAAACTAGATTAACTAAATTTAAAGGAATGAACAAAAGAACATTTTTATTACATTTGAAAGAAACTGAATTTAGATATAATAATCACAATAACAATTTGTACAAATTGTTATTGAAAAATTTTAAAAACAAACCCTTAATCTAGTCATGACCCAAAATTTAAATGTTTGTTTCATAATTGTAATTTAATTTGGTTTATAAAAAATATTTAACAGCCAAATATAGCTTTTTAAATTTATAATTGATCATCCAAATAATCTGGTGTTCCGTCATTATTTTCGTCTGTAAACACAATGGTATATATAGTAATTTCTTCTGTTTCATCATCTGTTATTTCTCTATACATTTCCACCTCATTTTCACCTAATTCTGGATCAGGATCACCAGGGTAAATTATATATTCATTGGCTACCACTTCATTTTTTGTTAGTCTACCATCTCCATCATCATCTGGATCATTAAAATTTGCAAATCCATTTCCATCGGTATCGTCATTGTATTCAAACCCATCACCATTTAAATCTTCAAAAATAGATAAAATTCCATCACTATCCTGATCTCCTTTTTCAATTAGATAAGGATGGAAAGTAAATATTAATTGAGAGTAAAATGGAATTGTAGATGAAGGCGGTGGTGTGTTAAAATATCCCAATCCAGAAGGAATAAAAACGGCACCAATTCCGTAATTATCAAAAGTTAAGGTACCATCAGAGATTTCAGTAAATCCAGTAGCCCCGTTAAATTCAATTAATGCTTCTTGAAAACCTTCAACCACTTGTGTTAAATCAAAACGAACTGGAGTATTGGATGAATTAAAAACAGAAAGATCTGTTAAAAATCTACCTTCATAACTTAAAGATACAATATCTGGATAAGCAATTTCATCTCCTTCTCCCTGTCTTACTTTTAAATAATATAATTTATAAGTAACATTTTCATCAAATATATCCACTACATCTTTAGATAACACTTGTTCTATTAATGGGGTTTTTGACGCATTTTCTCCGGATATTTCACCAAAAACAATTTTATAATCAAAATCTGCAGCTGGATTTTCAAATTCCTCATAATTATAAAAATGAGTTTGAAGGAATTCTTCTATCTCTAGTTGTGAGGCAATTGATTCTTCCCCGCGATCACGAGGTGGTATTACAATAATTCCATTATCATCTTTTTTACAAGAAAGAAATGTGATAAAAACAAAAACTACAATAGGTATTAGATACTTAACTTTTTTCATTATTTTTTTTTTGGGACTGCAAGATACAATATTCTTGTGTTTTCGTTAAAAATATTAACGTAGATTTAAGTAATCAATATGAGAGTTGACAAATACTTGTGGTGTGTTCGCTACTTTAAAACAAGAAGTATTTCAACCCTTGCTTGTAAAAAAGGTGCTGTTAAAATTAATAAAGCTTCAATTAAGCCTTCTAGGGACGTTTTTCCAGGGGATATCTTGTTTGTTAGGATTAATCAAATAAATTATACACTCCAAATATTAAACCTCCCAAAAAGTAGGGTTGGTGCAAAACTTGTAGACTTATATAGAAAAGACACCACCCCAAAAGAAGCACTTGAAAACAAGGATTTATTAAAATATTCCAAAGATTATTATCGAAAAAAAGGAACGGGAAGACCTAGTAAAAAGGATCGAAGAGATCTAGAAGATTTTTCAAATACTGTTTCCGATGATAATTAGTATCATTTAGTATCTTTGAAAAAAAAATCGATGATCCATTCTGAAAATATTATTCTGAATAAAATACAGATCAATCATAAAATTAGGCGCATTGCCTATCAAGTTTATGAAAGCAATGTAAATGAAAAGGAAGTCATTATTGCAGGAATTTTTGAAAATGGGTATTTGTTTGCAAAAAGAATAAAAGTAGCAGTTGAAAAAATATCCCCCGTTAAAGTTATCCTTTGCAAAGTAATCATAGATAAAAAGAAACCAACCAATCCAATACAAACTTCATTAGTACCTAATGATTTTAAAAATAAATCCATTGTATTAGTAGACGATGTATTACATTCTGGTACTACCCTTATTTATGGGATAAAACATTTTCTTGAAGTTCCCCTTAAACAATTTAAAACAGCAGTGTTAGTAGATAGAAATCATAAAAAATATCCTGTGAAAGCAGATTTTAAAGGAATTTCGCTTTCCACTTCAATTAATGAAAATGTAGCTGTTGTTTTTGAAAAAAACAATTACTACGCATTGCTACAATAATTTTCATTTATAGCTTTACACGTATTTCCTCTACAATCTCATGAACTGATTTGCCTTCTGTATTTATAATCATTGAAGCACGGTTATAATAATAGGATCGTTCGAAAAGATGCTTACTTATAAAATCTTTAAGCTCATCTTTGGATTCAATATGAGAAATTAAGGGTCTGTTTGATCTTTCAGAATAAATTCGATCTGTTAGATCATTGATAGATGATTTAAGATACACAATGATGATATTTGGATCACGGACAAATATGTCCATATTATCACCATAACAAGGAGTGCCTCCTCCTGTTGCTAAAACCGTATTATTTTTAGTTTCTAAAGCTGCCAATACAATTTTTCGTTCTGTTTTCCTGAAATAGATCTCCCCTTTTTTTAAAATTAATTGAGGAATTGTTTTTAATTCCGAAGTTTCAATTTCTATATCAAGATCTTTGAAATTAAATCCTAAACAAGAAGCTAGGTGTTTTCCAACAACAGATTTGCCACTACCCATATAGCCAATTAAAACAATTTTCATTTTATTTAAATATAGATTTTACCATTGCAAAAATTAATAAATTATTTCTGAAAATTAAATAAAATACCTTTGAAAAATAAATATAATGATATTATATTTGCACCCGCAAACACAGAATTTTTTCTGATGTATGTTTTTTATAGACCTGGTAGCTCAGTTGGTAGAGCATCTCCCTTTTAAGGAGAGGGTCCTGGGTTCGAGCCCCAGCCAGGTCACGAAGTAACATAAAAACCCCAAAAAGTCGAGCATTATACATCGACTTTTTGGTTTATTGACATTTTAAAAACCGAGGTGCTGGAACTGGTAGACAGGCATGGTTGAGGGCCATGTGTCCTTTGGGGCGTGTGGGTTCGATTCCCATTCTCGGTACAACATTCAATACTATAAATATAGTGAGTGGGTTCTCCTGAAACTTCGGAATTATTCTCATTATAATTCCTAATTAATTATTATGTTAATATAATTTTTTTAATCTAAAGAATTCCCCGAGGCTTGCCTCGGTGGTCAAGAGGAAAGTTTGAAAACCTAAGGTTTTCATCAAACTAAAATAAAGTTATCTTCCGCTTGATACCTCGTACCCTTGGGTCGAGGTAGTTCATTAGGATTTTCTATCAACTAGTTGGTACCAATATAATTAAAAGACTATTCGATTGAGAAAATTAATTGACTAATACTCAGCCAATTATTTGTCTACATAGATAATAAGAAAAAATCTAGGCTTCAATTAAATACATTGAATTACGAAGGGATTTCACCTTTGGATCACTCATATATTCCTCAAAAGTCATATAACGGTCTATAACTCCTTTTGGTGTTAATTCAATAATTCTATTTGCAACAGTATGTGCAAATTCATGATCATGCGTAGTTAATAGGACAGTCCCTTTAAACTTTTTCAATGAATTATTAAATGCCGTAATCGATTCTAAATCTAAATGATTCGTAGGTTCATCTAATAATAATACGTTAGCACGCATCATCATCATCCTACTTAACATACATCTTACTTTCTCACCCCCAGAAAGGACATCGCATAATTTTAAAGCTTCTTCACCACTAAACAACATTTTACCCAAAAATCCACGAATAAATACTTCTTCGCGTTCTTCTTCAGTTTTTGCCCATTGACGAAGCCAATCGACCAAACTCATTTTATTTTCAAAAAAATCGTGATTGTCCAAAGGCAAATAACTTTGAGCAGTCGTTACGCCCCATTGAAATTTTCCAGCATCTGCCTTTAATTGGTCGGTAATAATATTATAAAATGTTGATGTTGCGCGAGAATCTTTAGAGAACAATACAACTTTGTCCCCTTTTGCTAAATTAATATCAATCCCTTTAAATAAGATATCTCCATTGAGAGAGGCAGAAAGCCCTTCTACATTTAAGATCTGATTTCCAGCTTCACGTTCTCTTTCAAATATAATAGCTGGATACCTTCTACTGGAAGGTTTTATTTGCTCTATGTTTAGCTTTTCGATCATTTTCTTTCTTGAAGTTGCTTGTTTGGATTTTGCGACATTTGCACTAAATCGAGCGATGAATTCTTGTAATTCTTTCTTTTTATCTTCGGCTTTCCTATTTTGCTGTGCCCGCTGTCTTGCAGCTAACTGACTACTTTCATACCAAAATGTATAGTTACCACTAAAATGAGATATTTTCCCAAAATCAATATCGCTAATTTGAGTACATACTGCATCTAGAAAGTGACGGTCATGAGAAACAATGATTACGCAATTATCATAATTTGCTAAAAAATTCTCTAACCAAGTTATTGTTTCATAATCCAAGTCATTGGTTGGTTCATCCATAATTAGTACATCAGGATTTCCAAAAAGTGTCTGTGCTAATAATACTCGAACCTTTTGTTTTCCATCTAAATCTCCCATTAATGAATAATGAAGATTTTCACCTATTCCCAAATTTGATAATAATGCAGCTGCATCACTATCAGCATTCCAACCATCCATTTCTTCATAGGTAATCTGGAGTTCTCCTATTTTTTCAGCATTTTTATCTGTATAATCTTCATATAATTTATCAATCTCCGTTTTAATTGCAAACAATTCTTTATTTCCTCTTAAAACAGTTTCAAGAACCATAAAAGCATTAAAAGCATTATGGTCTTGTTCCAATACAGACATGCGTTTTCCTGGTTCGATATAAACATGACCCGATGTAGGATCTTGCTTTCCTGAAATGATTTTCAAAAAAATAGATTTCCCAGAACCATTTGCACCAATAATTCCATAGCAATTACCCTGAACAAATTGAGTATTTACTTCATCAAACAAAACACGTTTACCAAATTGAACTGATAAATTAGAAACTGACAGCATCGCTTATTATTTTAACAAATTTTTGCGCAAAAGTAACTATTTAAGTCATATTTATGAAATAGAAAAAAAATAATTTCTTTTAACTCGGAATTAACAGAATGATAGCTAACAGACTCTATTTTTGTAATACTATATAACAAAAGTGTATGATTAAAAAACTACTTTTATTATTTTGTCTTGTCATTATCATTTATTCATGTAAAAATGAAACAGGTCCAGAAGTTAATTATACTTGGATTGGTGGTGAAATTGTAAACCCTAAAGGGGATTACGTTATTTTACATAAAGATGATCAGATTATCGATAGTATCAAATTGAATGAATCTAATTTCTTCCTATATAAGGGCGAAAATTTAAAAGCGGGTCTATATTCCTTTTATCATGGTCCTGAATTTCAGGTATTCTATTTAGATCCCTCTGATAGCCTTATGTTGCGTGTTAATACAATTGACTTTGATGAATCGCTCTCTTATACAGGTATTGGATCTGAAAGGAATAATTTTTTAATTGAAATGTTTCTTCATAATGAAGCAGAAATAGAATTAATGCCTAAATTATATAAATTATCCCCTTCTAGTTTTGAAACTGCAATTGATTCTCTTGAAATATTAAGAAGGAATATTTATGATGAATTTGCTTTAAACCACAATCCTAATTCAGAATTTATAGAAATTGCTGAAGCTAGTATTAATTATGATTATTATTCTAAAAAAGAAATATATATAACTGCTCATCCTAGAAAAAAAGGAAGCGACAATTTTGTTGAAATTCCCGAAAGTTTTTATGAATTTAGGAATGAGATAGATTTTGGAAGTGAATCTTTACGTTCTTATTTTCCATATTATCGTTTTTTAAATCGCTATTTCGATAATATTGTTTTAAGTGAAACTAATGAAACTGACTATAGTTATAAAAATTCATTTAACCATAATTTCAGAAAGATAGAAATTATTGATGCCACCATTACTAATGACCCTTTAAAGAATAGTTTAATTAGAAATACAGCTGGTAGATATTTGTTAAATTGTAATAGTAAAAAAGAACAACAACAAATTCTTTCCTTGTTTTTAGAGACCAATACTGATGAAAACCATCAATATGAATTGATCGAATTATCTAATGCTTCGGTAAAATTAACTCCAGGTTATGAGATTTCTAATTTACTATTGGTAACTTCTGATAACACATTAAAAGATATCCATAGTATTATAAATAATCCCACTGTTTTCTATTTTTGGTCAGGTGAGTCTGAGAGTCTTTTTAAAAGTGTTCATTATAGAGTAGTAGAATTAAGTTCTAAATTTCCAGAATATGATTTTATTGGTATTAATGCCGATTCAAATTATGAAAAATGGATAAGTTTAGTATCAAAATACAACTATAATAAAGGAAAAGAATATCAATTTGACGATTTTAAAAAAGCAGAAAAGAATCTCGTACTGTATGCGATCAATAAAGCGATTATAGTTGATGAAAATTATGTAATTATTGACGGAAGTGTTAATCTGTTTAGTTTAAATATTGAACAAAGCTTATTGGGCTTTTTAAATCAATAAGAAAGATAGAAAACTTTTACATTTATCTGAAAGGGTAACAATACCCTAACTTAAGACATTATCCTAGGATAATAACTCCCCAAAATTATAAACCTGAAAGATTTCAAGAAATAAACTTAAGAAACAGTCCCTAGATTTACTCACCTTAAAATAAAGTTTGAAGGGTTTTAATATTCTAGCATTAATTTCCCTTCTTATAATCAGCTAAAAATTGTGCCAAACCAATATCTGTTAGAGGATGTTTTAATAATCCTATAATAGAAGACAAAGGACCTGTCATCACATCAGCGCCAATTTTTGCACAGTCTAAAACGTGCATAGTATGTCTAATGGAAGCCGCTAAAATTTGAGTTTCAAAACCATAATTATCATAAATTAGACGGATTTCAGCAATGAGGGCAAGTCCATCGGTAGATATATCATCCAATCGTCCTATAAAAGGTGAAACATACGTAGCACCAGCCTTTGCAGCGAGCAATGCTTGTCCTACAGAAAAGACTAAAGTAACATTCGTTTTAATCCCTTTATCACTAAAATACTTTGCAGCTTTGATCCCATCTTTGATCATCGGTACTTTAATTACAATTTGCTCATGTAGTTTTGCAAGTTCTTCCCCTTCTCTTACCATACCTTCATAGTCGGTTGCAATTACTTCAGCAGAAACATCTCCATCTACTATGTTGCAAATAGCAACATAATGTTTTAAAATATTTTCAGAACCGGTTATCCCTTCTTTTGCCATAAGAGATGGATTGGTTGTAACACCATCCAGAACTCCTAAATTTTGAGCTTCACGAATTTGATCTAGGTTTGCAGTATCAACAAAGAATTTCATAGGATTTTATTTATTTCAGAATTTAACGGAATAATTTTCGGCTAAAATACATAAGTATAAAAAGGGGTGAAACAATAATATGAAAAAGTTACTAGGAAAAAATGTTAATAACGAGAATTATTATAAATGAGAGTGAGTAGTTAGGTTTACCTTTCAAAAAATAGGAATGTATAAAAGCAGTAAAAAGGTAGATTATAAATAGATAGTGGGAAATAAAAATAAATTGTTTAAAATCCTTTATAGCTTATTAACTAAATAACCAACTATTGAAAAATGAAATTTAGAATTTAGAATTCGGAATTTTCTGAAGGTTTCATTTCAACCCATAATGCTTCATCAATATTTTTTCATAAAGCTTACTGGGTAAAATCCGTTTAAGGGTAATTGAGAATTGTTGCAATAATGCTCCAACTTTATAGCCTACTCTGGGATTTGGATTTTTAATAATACGATAAACAACTTCAGCTATTTTTACAGGATCTTCTCCTTTATTTACATGGTCATTCATTGTTTTTAATGAATTTTCATAAACTTCTTTATAAGGAGAATCTTCAAGGATTGGGGTATGATATCTCCCTGAAGCAATACTTGTTTCAAAATCTCCTGGGGCAATATTGGTCATCCTTATTCCGAATTGTTTGACTTCCATTCTAATGGATTCAGCAATTATTTCAAGAGCAGCCTTTGAAGCTGAATAGATCCCCCGATAGGGCAAACCCATAGACCCTGCGATAGAAGTAATGTTAATAATCAATCCACTTCGCTGCAATCTCATTTGTGGCAAAACAGCTTTAATAACATTTATAGGACCGTAAAAATTGGTGTCAAATGCTTTTCTAATTTCTGTATCGGGTGTTTCTTCTATTGGTCCAGTAATTCCAACACCTGCATTATTAATAACAATATCTAGACTATTTTCGTTTGTTAAAATAGTAGAAACTACTTCTGAAATAATGCTTGAAGAGTTAACATCCATCTTCAATAAGATAAATGGTATGTTTTCAGTAACGCGCTCTGGATTTCTGCTGGTTCCATAAACTTTATACCCCTTATTGAATAAAAAAGTACCTATCGATTTACCAATTCCTGAAGAACCACCTGTAATTAAGACAACTTTTGACATAAAATCTAATTTCGAAAGCAAAGATGAGGTTCCGTGATTGATTTTCCAAATTAAGGTGAAAAATAATAGCAGCTTTAAACTTATTGAGATAACATTATAAAATACCTAATGGGGTTCTATGTTTTGGTTTAACTTTTATATTTTTATATAAATAATACAATACTTAATGAGATACTTATATTCAACGAGTTTTGTTCAGCTAAAAATCTAATAATTTTGAAGAAGGTGTTATCTGAATAAATGCCACAAAAAATGGCAAGCTACCTACATCACACCGCTACGACCGTCTACCCTTGCTGCGTTCCCGCCCTGGGGGATTCAACAGGAGCTAGTTGTGTAGGACTTGCCGCTGCAAAGATACGACATTTTACAATTTTCACAATGTTTTCATATAAATAGTTAAAGATTTTTTAGAAACTATTGCAAGTTGATTAATAATAAATATCTTGCCAAAAATTAATTTTGAAAATGAAAATCTATACGTATATTCTACTCACATTAATCTCTATTATTTTTATTGGATGTGAAGAAAAAAATAAATCAAATTCAGATTTATTTGAAATAAAAATAAAAGATCCAAAAAATACATACACTCCTAAGGATTCCTTTAAAGTATCTGTAATTAATAAAAAAAATAAAGAAATCGATTCGGTGCTCTATTTCCTCAATAAGGAAAGAATCAGTGCTTTTGAAACATTTTCGGATGTTACCATTTCATTGGATGGACAAAAATTAGGTTTGAGAATAGTACATGCTAAAATTTACTCGGGTAAGAAAGAATACGATATTTCCACTAAAGTTACATTATTATCTAACATAAAACCAATAATATACACCTATCGAATCCTTGAGGAATATCCACATGATAATACTGCTTATACGCAAGGCCTAGAATTTAATAATGACACATTATATGAAAGTACTGGACAATACAAACAATCATCGTTAAGAAAGACTAATTACAGAACTGGGGAAGTTCTAAAAAATGTAGCTCTTCCAGATCATTATTTTGGTGAGGGATTGACCGTATTAAACAATAAAATTTATCAATTAACCTGGAAGGAAAACACAGGGTTTATTTATAATTTAAATACATTTGAAAAAACTGGATCTTTCGTTTACGGAAAAAGTAAAGAAGGATGGGGGCTTTGCAACGATGGAACAACTATCTATAAAAGTGATGGTACTCAAAAAATATGGTCCTTAAATCCAAATACTCTTGGAGAGCTAGATTATATAGAAATTTACACTAATACCAGTAAAATTAAAAGTGTAAACGAACTTGAATGGGTGGATGGTAAGATCTATGTAAATATTTATCAGAAGGATGCCATTGCTATTGTAAACCCAAGTTCTGGTGCCGTAGAGGGGGTAATTGATCTAACTGATTTGAAAACTCATGTTACCCAACATGAAAGCATTGATGTCTTAAATGGTATCGCTTTTAATGGAGAAAAAAACATCTTATATCTTACTGGAAAAAATTGGGATAAATTGTTTAAGGTTGAGATTGTTGAGAAGTAGGATTTAGAAAAATAATGTTTAAACCACAAAATAATTGACAACTTAATATCTCATTAACCATTCAATCATTCCTTCCATAAAAGCGACATCAATACATAAACACCAATAATAATTGGAATAGCAATAAACTTTAACGCTACTATTGCAATCATGCTAAAAGCTAGAAATAAATATCTGACCTTATTATCATTAAAATTCCAGGTTTTAAATTTTACTGCAAAAAGCGGAAATTCGGCATTCAATAAAATGGAACTTAACAGGGTTAATCCAATAAGGAACCATTTATTAAAAATTATTTGCTCGACTACTTCTGAATACTGAAAATGATAGATCAAAGGCAAACTTAATATCAATAATGTATTTGCTGGAGTTGGCAATCCTATAAAACGATCTGTCTGACGGTAATCTACATTGAATTTAGCCAAACGGTAGGCAGATGCAATAACAATAAAAAAGCCAAGCAATGGCAAATAATTTATAAAATAGGTGTTCCAACCTGGAATTGAAAAAAGGTTATTTACATCGATAAATTCTCCAGTAAACGATTTGCTTAATAATTGCACCATAATCAAACTAGGGGCAAGTCCGCTGGTAATTAGATCTGCCATCGAATCCAATTGCATTCCAACTTCACTTTGTGCATGTAGTAATCGAGTTGCTAAGCCATCAAAAAAATCGAAGAATATCCCAATAAAAATAAGAAATGATGCGGCAATCAGATCTCCACTCACTATAAATAATATAGCTACACATCCGAATAGTAAATTTAGGGTGGTTATTATGTTTGGGATTTGTTTTTTCATGGTCAATGTTTGAATTGATGAATTACTGTAAAAATAGAAAACAATTTCCGTCTATAACAATATGTGATTCATTTTATAGTTTATTATTTTGTAAAATAGTGAGATATTTACCCAAAATTTTTAACTTGAAAAAGAAGGTCTTTTTTGTTTTATTTTTAATAGCATTTGTAGCCCAATCCCAAACCACTAGAAAATACTCTAATGAGTTTATGAATATTGGAGTTGATGCAGCTGCTTTTGGTATGGCCAATGCAGTTGTTGCATCTACTGCCAATGTAAATTCGGGTTATTGGAATCCAGCAGGTCTAGTAGCTCTCGAGGATAATCAACTTTCAATCATGCATTCCTCCTATTTTGCAAATATCGCAAGTTATGATTATGGTGGTTTTGCTATGCAGTTGGATGGAAAAAGTGCGGTAGCCTTATCTCTTATTCGGTTTGGAGTAGATGATATTTTAAATACTACCCAGTTAATTGACAGTCAGGGAAATATAGATTACTATCGCATTAGTTTATTTTCAACTGCCGATTATGGATTTACCTTTTCCTATGCCCGTAGATTGCCTTTAGACGGATTAAATTATGGAGTTAATGCAAAAGTGATTCGCCGTATTATTGGAGATTTTGCTTCTTCCTGGGGCTTTGGACTTGATCTTGGGATTCAATTCAATAATAATGATTGGCAATTTGGATTGATGGTGAGAGATATTACCACAACATTTAATTCATGGGCAATAGATGAAGAAAAATTTGAAGAAATTCAAGGAGCTGTACAAGGACAGAATCAGGATTTACCAGAAACCACTGAGATTACTGTTCCAAAATTACATCTGGGGCTTGCAAGAAAATTCATATTCAATTATGATTATTCCTTACTTGCTGAAGTAGATTTTAACTTTCGTTTTGCTGAAACAAATGACCTAATATCATCTTCATTTGCAAGTATTACTCCGGCAATTGGATTGGAATTTGGTTTTGTTGAAATGGTTTTCATCCGAGCAGGAGTGGGAAATTTCCAAAACATTAAACAGCTTGATGGTAGTAGTAGTACTGGTTTTCAGCCTAACATTGGTATTGGTTTTAAATACAAAGGCATTCAAATAGATTATGCATTGACTGATATTGGCGATCAAAGTGCAGCATTGTATTCTAATGTTTTTTCTCTTACTTTGGATTGGAGTGTTTTTAGGTGAAAATGGGGTGGAAAAATGAGTTAATCAGTTAATGGCTGAAGAAACTATAATATGATACCAGATGATAAATCAAAGATGATATTCTATTTAAATTAATCAAAGTGAAAAAGTATTACTTTTTATTTTTATTTCTTTTTTCAGGGTTTATTTCATTTGGGCAAGAAATTATTCTATCTGAAGAGGCTGAAATAAGTATTCTCACCATTGGGCCGGGTGCTAATTTATATGATAAATTTGGGCATAGTGCATTTAGGGTTTGGGATAAAACATCTAATATAGATATCGTTTATAATTATGGGGTTTATAATTTTAATACCCCTAACTTTTATTTAAAGTTTGCTCGTGGAAAGCTTTTTTATAAACTTGCAAGGAGTCATTACTCATCCTTTTACGATTATTATGTTCGTCAGAATCGATGGATCAAAGAACAAATTATCAATCTATCCCCTTCAGAGAAACAGGACATGTTCAATTTTCTTCAACATAATGCCAAACCTGAAAATTCGGATTATCTATACGATTTCTTATTTGATAATTGTGCCACCCGAATTAGAGATGTGCTTGTAAAGGTTTTAGGTAACGATCTTGAATACGAAGCAGATCATTTATCAAAAGACTATACGTTTAGGCAATTAATTCAGAAAAATCTACATTGGAATACCTGGGGTAGCTTTGGAATGGATATAGCTATTGGAGCTGTTGTTGATAGAAAGGCTACTTCTTGGCAATCCCAATTTTTACCAGAATATATTTATGATAGTGCTGCCCAGGCAACTTTAACTGTAGCAAAAGAAAAACAACAGCTCATTCAACAAACCAATTCCTTATTTGAAAATTCAGACAGAACTTCTGATACTTTCTTTTTATTTAGCCCTATATTGGTTTTTGGACTCATTGGATTTCTGATCATTTTTATCACGTCTAGAGATGTTAAAAGTAATCATAGAAGTCGGTATTTGGATGCAATCATTTTTTCAGTTACTGGCTTAGTAGGTATCTTTTTATTATTACTTTGGATAGCAACAGATCATTCCACCACGGTTAATAATTATGATCTGCTATGGGCATTACCATTATCTTTGCTATTTGTTTTTGAAATTGCTAAAAAGATACCTAAGAAATGGATGCGAAAGTATGCTTTCTTTCAAGTATTGATGCTCTTATTGTTGAGTTTGCATTGGGTTACTGGGGTACAGATTTTTGCTTTAGGGCTAATTCCTTTACTAGTTGGCTTGGGGATTCGATATGTTTATTTGATTCGTTTTTTAAAGTAAGTCACTCCATACCAACCAGTTTTTAAAATCTAGTAGGTCTATATCATTGCCCGCGGAAGAAAATAATAGTACTCAAAGTTTTAAACACAATGCTTATGTCCAGGAATAAGCTTCGATGTTTAATATAATAGAGGTCGTATTGTAGTTTTTCAAGGGCGTCCCCTTTTGTAGAACCATATTTTGAATTTACCTGTGCCCAGCCTGTAACTCCTGGTTTTACAATATGTCTTATCTCATAAAAAGGTATTTTTTCTGATAGTTCTTGAACAAAAACAGGGCGTTCGGGGCGAGGACCTATCACACTCATATCCCCTTTTATCACATTTATAAATTGCGGGATCTCATCAAGACGGGACTTTCTTAAAAAACGACCAAACTTAGTCACTCTGGGATCTTTTTCAGTAGCATAGGCAGCACCATCTTTTTCTGCATTTATGATCATGCTTCTCAATTTGAAAATTTTAAATTGCTTTCCATTATGCCCTACCCGCATTTGTGTGTAAAAAAAGGGGCCTTTATTCGCTATTAAGTTTCCAATAAGTATAAATGGAGAAATCAATAACCCAATAGCTAAACCAATCAATGATAACAACATGTCTAAAATCCTATGAAAAAAAATGTATAACTTATTATTACTTCTGCTAAAAGGAAAGTATTTATAAAAATCACGTTCTACATGCTGAACTGGAACGCGATGTGTGATCTCTTCATAAACCTGAGTATACTCTCTAATAGGTACTCCTTTTTCCAACAAACTGATGAGTCGATTATTTAAAGACGCTGTTATCCCAACAGAGGGGGCCGTTGCAATTACGATCTCAGAGATGTTTTCCGATTTTACTAGTTCCTCAATTTGTGATTTTCTGAATTTCTTTAGATATGAGAATTCAGATAAAATATATTGATTTGAATTGGTATTGATATAACCAATCACTTTATAATTGGGATCAAATTTTTGTAAGGAAATAATTAAATTATCAATATCAACAGCGTTACAGATCAACAATACCCGTTTATAAAATCTGGGAGTGGATATCAATACAATATAAGCATAGCGCCAGATAAAAAGAGAAAAATTAATCGAAATATAAAAGAATACAATTTGTAATCTATTCTGTGGTAGTTCTGGTGTTAGAAAGGGTGTTAAGAAATAGAATAGTACAGTAACCGAAGAAGTAAGAATAATATTCTGTACTACGATCTCGAACTTACTGGCCTTTTGCAGATCATATAATTCGAATATAGTTGCAAATAAGTTAAGGTATATCGCCAATATAATAGACCAAAACCAGTAATCTGAATTGATCTTAAAATAATCAAAATTGAATACAAGACCTACCAAATACAATAGTGATAATACACTTACTACATCAAAGATTCTTAACAGGACTTTGTGTTCAGAGATATCAAAATGGATACTTGACTTTTGAGACATTATGGTGTTTATTGTCTTTTCAAAAGTAAGGATTTATTTAGGTATCTGTATGGTTGATTTATAAGTAAATTTTTTAAAGGGTTATTTCGCAATATTACACAAAGAATCACTATCTGTATGCAAGCAAGTCAGTGTAATAACAATTTCTTTAAATCACCTAACAACTCTCAAGTACCTCATTCCACTTCCTCTTTACCTTTTCCCAATCAAACTCTTCCACTTTATTACGAGCATTACCAGCAAGCCGCTCTCCCATCTTCGGCTCATCAAGTAGTTCTAGAATTGCCTCTATAAAAGCTTGTATATCATTAGGGGGTACCAATAAACCTGTATCCTTATGATCAATTAAATAAGGTATGCCCCCCACATTGGTAGAAATAACTGGGAGTCCCAAAGCCATTACTTCAATAACACTTACAGGCATATTATCGAAGTTGGTGGTATTGATAAAGATGTCGTATTCTTTAGACAGGGTGATCCATTCATCTTTATCTAATTTTCCTGTAAAGGTAATGGGAAGGTTTTTTTGTTTGGCGATTTTTTGACTTACTGCTAAGGTGCCGTCTTTCTCTGGACCAACCATGCGCATAGAAACTTTTATATTTTTCTTTAGTAGACCTTCTACTATTTTTAAAGCCATTAAAGGATTATAAATTTCTGAAAAAGAACGCAACCAAAGCAACTTAGGATATATATGATTTCTATATAAAAAGGGATAATTTTTTAATTCTATGCTATTGGGAATATAGGTAAGATTAGTATATCCTGCTCTTTTAAATGTTTCTAACATATATTTTGAAGGGCTTACATTTTTTTTTGCCCCATCAAAAAGGTTTTTTGATAATTTAGGATTGTTTTTTAATCGTTTCGGTAAGTTACCTCCATGCAAGATGGGTATATAGTGAAGTTTAAAAAGCCGACATAGTTTGGCGACCCAAACCGCATAGTAAAAATTGTGCGTACTATAGGTATCAATAAGTACCAGATCTACTTTCTTTCTGTTTATAACTGTTTTATATAGCATATCTAACAGTCTAAACACTTTATTTTTATATTGGGAACAAGTAATAATATAATGGCCTTCTTCTTTTAATAATAAAGACAGGCTATCTATGGTAGTGGTTAAACCACTCCCCTTTTTTAACTGATTACCTATGTAGAGTATTTTTTTTTGCATGGATTATTGAAATTAATGCCAAGCCATAAATAAATGCTGGAGCTGCAATTCGCATGGAGGAGTGATTGATTGTTAAAAACCAAAAAAGAAGAAAGGAGAATAGATAAACATTAGATCTATCTTTTAATCTAAAGATCAATGGTGAAAAAATTAATATTAACAAGGCTATTAATCCAAATATACCATGCTCCGATAACATTCTACTCATTTCATTATGGGTTGCTGTGACCTCTCCTGTTAATTCATATCGATATTCCTTTGTCTTTCCAACACCAACTCCTGTAAAAGGATATTCATAAAAGGCTTCCAATTCGGTATTTATTAGATCAAGCCTTCCAGTACTTATATCTCCTTTTAATTTTCCTGTTGAATCCTGGTTTGCATATCGTTTATCGATCATTCCCATAGTTGTTATAGAGGAATATATCCATGTCATGATCAGTATCACAGTAATAAAAATAATTTTTGGAACTAAAGAGGCTTTTTCCTTTACTTCTGAATGCATAAAATAAATAGCTAAAAACGCAATCGAAACGATTAATGCAACTATGACTCCCCCTCTTGAAAAAGTAACAATAGCTCTATAACTTACAAATATCAGTAGCGCTAAATCGATTATATTTACCAACCTGCTTTTATTTATAAACAAGCGTGAAAAAAGAATAAACATCCCTAATCCCAGAACTGTAGCTACTTGATTTGGTCCATATCCTCCAGAAGTTGCAAAATTGGGAGCAGTCCCAGTAATTACTTCCCTAATACTAGGTGTATATAAATAAAGGTAAAAAGTTAAGGTAATAATTGGCAGCAATAAAGCCAATAAAATTCCTTGAAGCCGATAGGATGAAATCCTACGGTTATAACAATAAAGTGCTGTAATCGCTAAACAAACTGGTCCACTTAAATTAAATCCAATAGCATTTAATACATTAGTTTCATAATTAAGATTGATCACCGAAAAGAAAATCCCAGGAATTAAGAACAGGATAAAAAACAAATATGCCCATGATTTTCTATTGAATCCTTTATAGAGCATTCCTATTACTAAAAACCCAATGACTGTATATTTGGCAAATTCGTAGGTAATTGTACCGCCAGTCATCCTCGAAAAAACTTCATAACCTGTAATATATGCTGCTGCCAACAGCACTTCATCTTTTTTATTACCACTCGATATAATGCGAATAAGAAAATAAATAATAATTCCTAAAAAAAATAACAAAGACGTTGATCTAATTGTATAGACAAGAAATGCCATCCCTAAGTGAAGGAGTAACAATTGAATGTATGTTATTTTTTTTAAAGGTTTAAGTACAGGTTTCATAATAGGAAACCAATTTAGGAATTATGCTTCTAATAGAATAGTTTTTTTCGATGTGTTTTGTGAAATTTCTAAGGTCTAAATTCATTTCATCTGGATGCTCAATATAATAATTTATAGCTTTTGCCAAATCTTTTGAGTTTTTTGATGAAATACATTTCCCAAAACCATTAACAAGATCCCTACACTCCCCAACATCAGTACAAACTATTCCTAAACCTGTCATGCCATATTCTAATAAAGCCAAAGGTAATCCTTCAGAATTAGAGGAAAGTACTCCTATATCACATTGTTTCAACAAACTAATAACATTAGTTTGTGACCCATAATAAAAAACATGACCCTTAAAAGGATCCTGATTTATCAAATCGTTAATTTTTTTAAAATAGGTATCATTCCAGTTCATACCAATAAGATGCAAGCTGTATTCTGGATGTTTATTGATCACCATTTTAAAAGCATCTAACAGGTTGATATGATCTTTTTGAGGGCGCATGTTAGCAAGGCAAACGATTCGTTTACCCTTTTGCCCATTAAGTTTTATAGATTTTTTTTCTTCAGTAGGAATTGCAACAGCATTTGCAAGATAATAAACCATCTTAGTTTTAAGATTTTTTCTTGCCCAGTCTACCAATAAATGATTCACACTTATAATTGCACAAAATTTATAGGAACACCACTTTAATATTTTAAAATCCCGCTTGTTTAATTCCTCGCTTTTGCCATAATGATCATGCCAAATTATCTTTATTTTTGGATGGTATAATTTGACTATAGTTGCAAGAAAAAAAGAAGTGGCATGAGCATGAATAAGGCTAATTTTATTTTTTTTGATAAACGAAACCAATATAGCAATCGCCTTGATATCCAAGGTGCTTTTTTTATTAAGATAAAGATAACTAACTTTTGGATCTATGCTATATTTTAATATTCCCTCCTTTCGTGTTGTACATAAATATGATTCATCTATTGAGCCGCATAAATTATTGGCATAGTATATTGCCATTTTTTCAGCACCACCAGGATCTAAAGAATCAATAAGTTGTAATACACGCATTAGATCATTTTAATTATTTCTTTTTCAAATTCATCCAAGGTATATTTTTGTGACCAAATTTGAGCATTAATTGATACTTGCTTTAGATTATCATCATTGGATAAATGGGATTCAATAATTTGAATATCATTCTTTAAATCAGCTCGAATTAATAGCCCACGCTTACCATATCCAAGCATCCATGGCACACAGGATATTTTTGTAACTATTGGAATCACGCCCCAAAACATGGCCTCTGCTACTGCTTTGGGCCAGCCTTCCGATTTGGAAGCTAATAATAAAAAATCACTTTTTTTATACGCTTTTTCCAAAATACTTTCTTTTTGATTCCCATGTAATTTTATAAAATCTGATAATTGTTGTTCTTTAATATAATTTTCTAATCGAGTTTTTTCTATGCCCTCTCCAAAAAGATCTAATGTACAGGCTATACCTTTATTTATCAATTTCTCTACCACTTGTAAAGCATAGTTTGGACGTTTCCCAGGATTTAGGTTTCCTACAAATAAAAAACTATAAGGTGCTTTAAACTTTCTAGAACGAATAGGAGGTGTTTTTTCTTTGGGATAACTTGCGGTAAAAAATGGCCTTATATTTTTGCTTTGATTTAGCCATTCTCCATAGACCAAAACCTGCATATTTCTCGTTAAAAAAGTATTGGAAAGCAGCCATTTCTGAAAGCGATACAATAAAGGTTGCTTTGCTTTGGGATCCCAGTTCCCAGCATATTTAGCAGTCTTCGATTTCTTTGGAAATAACACCTGAACAACACATCCAATCAAACCAATATTCCCTGGGCAACGAAGATGAATATGATCTGCTTTAGACATAGCTCTCGCAATTTTATATGCTATTATCGGAAGTGCAAAAAAGGTTTTAATTCCATTTAAAAAAGATGTTAGGGATATTGATGGTATGGTTGAAATAGAAATATTGGAATGAGAATAAGCTAAATGAATCGATGAAATATCCTCATCAGAAACAGGTGCAATAAGTTGTATATCATCGACCAATTTCCCCCAAATATTCATCTCTCGTACATAAGGAGCGTATGCATAAAAATGATCATTTATACAGATATGAGGTACTTGAGTGATAATTACAAATTTCACTTTAATCGGGGTCTTTTAAAAAACAAGCTAAACCACCCAACAATTCTACCTAAGGATTCGGTAAAAGCTGCTTTTCTTTTATTGGTAATAAATACATTTGTAAATCTAATGAATGTTAATAATAAAGCTGTAGCATTCCATTTAAATCTGGCTTTTAGTCCTGGATTTGGATATTTCACCCTCCATACATACCAGCCGTTTCTAATCACCATTTTACCATACTGATATTGGTTGGGTCTGCCAGAAAATTCATGATAATGCTCTAATTGAGCTGCAGTATTAACATATAGCTTCCCAATATTGGAAAGTCTTAGGGTATAATCTGCATCTTCATATAGACCATAGCCTTCAAAATAAGTTGAAAATTTATAGGAATCTAAAACACTCATTGGATATGAAGCTACCCCCCCCATGAATTGTTCCACTTCATAAATCTTACCTGAAGGAGGTAAAAAACTTACGGATCTTCCATGTCCAAAATTGGGAAAATGGGCTGGTGGTCGATCTGCATCAAGTCCTAATTTTTTACGAAGAACAAACCGAGATCCATCTTTTCGCACCCATCCATCAAATGAAAATTGATTTATCTTAACATTTTGGCGGAATTCTAATGGCTTCCAAACACTATCGTTACTAATATATCCCCCTACTCCTAATGCATCTGGGTATTGATTATAGGTTTTAATCAAATTTTCAAAATAAAAATCTTTTAAAACAATATCATCATCCAAAAAACAAACAATATTAATTGATTCACTAACTTTTTTAATTCCAAAATTACGTTGTTTGCTAAGTCCTCTGTCGTTTTCTTCCACCAAATAATATTCCAAATTTTTAAATCTATTTTTAGTAAATAGATCTTTTGTTTTAAGGTTGGTAGAGCCATCAACTATAATAATTTGATTTGGATACTGAGTTTGTACCTTAACCGATTGCAATAACGCAAACAGGGATTGTGGTCGCATATAAGTGCAAATTATTAAGGAAAATGTCATAAGTTATTATTTTCTTTTAAGATGTTAGCCCAATATACACTCTGTCTCCATTCCTTATTAAATAATTTAAAGTAACTATATGGGTTTTTTAATGGTTGTTTTCTGTAATATTTAATAAACAAGGTGGTTTTGTATCCTAATAACTGATGCTTTGTATTATTTAAAATTCTGTTAAGCATGACTGTTGGTGATGGCTTGGATTTAATTTTATCCATTTTCCAATTTTGTTTTGAATTAACCCTAAATCCTCCTATTGGAGCTTTTAAATGAACTATTTTAATCTCTGGAAAATAAATAATATCAACACCGTTATTACGTAATTGCATTCCAAAATCAACATCTTCACCGTACCCAAACTCTAGTGCCATATTAAATTTAACATCACTTAAATATTTAGATTTCATAACACTACTACCCGCACCAAAAGTACTCCACTGCAATGGGGTTATTACATTTTCAATTTCATTAATTTGAAGGCATGACATTGTAATCACATCCAAATTATAATATTCAATATTATAAATTATATCTGATAATAATTTATTATTAAATCTATTATCATCATCTCCTAAAAAAACTAAATTTGATGTAACATCTTTTAAAGCTAAATTTCTGGCATGACAGGCTCCTGTTTGATGAATAAAATGATGTTTTACGTTAAATGGCCAAGCTTCAGATCTTAAGTAATCCAATTCACTTTTTGAGTTCTTATCTGAATTTTGCTCAACAATTATCACATTTTTAGGGAGACAACTTTGATTTGCCAGATCCTTAATAACATCATACAAATATTTTTTCCTTCCTATTGTTGGAATGATAACATCGATTGTAGTATCAATACTTATTTCTTTCGTAGTAACCCTTTCCATATCAAAAGCCTGAGTAAATTTCTTCTTTTTATACCCTAATGATCTTAAAGCTGCAAAGATTGGTAGCCGCTTCTCATACACAATAAGATTTAGTAATAATAATAGTATCCAGCGGGTTTTATAATGTTGTTTTACAAATTTAAAAAGCTGCGATAAGGAAGCATTTTTAGAATCACTTTTTTTAGGTGTATCAATCAGTAAACTGGGATTAGAATAGCATAATAATCCTTTTGGCATTCCTAATTTTGCAATAGAATTTAGTGCATAATCAAAGGAGGTAGTTGTGTCAATAATCCCCTTAAACTTTTTTAATTGGGAGCTGTAAATAGCTCCAATCTGGGAACTCATAATCCAAGTGGGATACTTAACCTTTTTGTTGATATTTATAAAAGGGGAATTCTCAATATAACCAATTTGTGAAGGTATATAAGAACTATCAGAATAGGATAGCATCATATTTTTTAAAAAAAGTGAATTTTTTAATCCTTCCAAATTTAAATTGTTTTTTTGATCTCTATGACACCATATCAATATTCTATCAGGATTCTTTAGAGCAATATCAAATAATGATTGTAATGGATTATTATTTTCGTATACCAGATCTTGATCAGTATCTAGGTCAACAATTTTAATTACGATTTCTTTATGATGTAAAAGAAGGATCATCTGTTTATTATTGAATAATAATATTCAATATTTAGGTTTGAAATTTTAGTTATATCAAAGGTCTCATCTACTTTTTTTCTTGCAGCCATCCCTATTTTTAAGCTTAATTCATCATTTAGTAAAAGTGATTTAATTTTTTGAGCATATGTTACAATATCACCTGGATGTACTAAAATGCCATTTATTTCATCATCAATTAATTCTTGTGCCCATCCTATATTTGTATTTACAACAGGTTTTTTAAGCGCCATAGATTCAATTGTAACCATCCCTAGGGTTTCTGCAAATGAAGGAAAGGCACAAACATGTGCTTTTTTAATTTGCTCCTGAACTTCAGAATAAGGGATTTTTCCCAAATAGTTTACTTGTTTTTTTGCCTTTGTTGAAAACAATTCATTTATCAGCGAAAATGTTGATGATGACCCAGTTTTGATGTCTGGGGAATCCCCTCCTATTAAAATGAGCTTTGCATCCGATATTGTTTCAACCACATTATTGAATATTTTAGCCAATTCAAAAATTCCTTTTTTCCTAATGATTGTTCCAATATACAAGATTGTATTTCTATTATATTGATCAGGAGATTTATTTTCGAAGTCTTTTAACTGGAGTCCATAATGTATTGTTTTGATCTTTTTAGGATCCAAATCAAATATCTTTTGAGTTTTATCTCCAGCAAAAGTAGTTGGAGCGATAAAAGCATCAGCTCTCTTTAATGCCATTTTTTCAAAAAGAAAATTCTTAAGCTTTTGTTTTCTTTTATCCAATTTGCAAAAATAAGCATCACTTCCATGGAATCTGATAATTAATGGAACTTTAAATCGCATAAAAGCTGTTATACCTGTCCAGTCTGGCGCTTCCAACAACACTATTCCTTTATCCTCTACTACTTTATTGACATAGTCCTGAATGTATTTTCTATGTAAATACCAGCCTAATACCTTATATTTTCTATGTTTAATTAGATGAAAATTAACTCCGTTTTCTTTAAAAAAAGAGTTTTCATTTTGACCATAAATAAAAAGACTTATAATTACTTTTTTATGTGCTAATTCAGTTACCAAATTCTTTATACTTGTTCCTAATCCACCAGCCATATTAACTTTTTGATGAGGATATTCCGGCGTAATGAATCCAATATGCATCACTTTATTATTTTTTCTATTACAGTCCATATTTCATGTGAAGCCTGTTTTGGGTTATCACCAACAATTATAGCGTACCAGTTTTTTGTTTTTTTAATTGTTTCATCATTATCACTTAATAGACTTACGACCGCATTTTTTACATCAGCCTTTGAATAAGCCCAGATTACTGCATCTTTTGAAGGCATCGATCTAAAATGAACGTAATTATAGTTCTGACCAATATCCCGCATTCCTTTTTTAAGTTGAGGCTGTTCATAATTAAAATAAATACAAGGTCTATTGTGAATTACAAAATCAAATATTGTTGAAGAACAAACATTGGCTACTAGTTCACAATGATGACTCACATTTACTAACAATCCAAAGTCGTCTATCGTTGGGATTACATCATTCCACATTTTTCCTGTCTGATGCCATTTAGGTGCTAAAGAAACTATAATATCATTATTCTCCTCTAAAACGGGATCATATCTATCTGTAAAATCCACCGGACACTTTCTATATATAATTCCTAAATTATTTCCTTCTAAGTTTAACTCTCGTATAGCATTCGCAAGATCTTCTAAATAATATTGATCCAATGGAGATGTCGTAATATCATCTCCTGAAAAGCATATATATCTTTTATTTTGATCGAGCTTATACTTTTTAAAAAATTCTTCTCTAGGTTGTAATAATGACATATCATAGTGAGGTTCAAACTGTGGGGTTCCAGTAACAAACACCTGACCCTCTTTTATATAGGGATAATAATTCAAAAGTTCTTTTTTCATATGATTACTCCATACAAAATAAAAGTCAGTTTCCACAACCTTCATTGCTTTGGGAAGATTATCCCAGGAATATATAAACGATACCGTTGGAATATTTAAATCTTTGGCAGCCAATAATGCACTAATTGCTTGTGTTGCTCTTTGATTGGTACAAAAAATAAGATCGGGTTGATGTTTCTCTAATTGCTTTTTACAATAATTGTATTTGAGACTTTTTCGTTCTAATGTTTGAATTTTTTTTCTTAACCTATAAATGCCTGAAGGAGAAGAATTATAAGAAATTAATATTTTAATCAATAAACTTTTAAAAATATTTTTAATTCCATTGAAATTCAATGGAAATTTATAGGTAAGATATACAGGATCATTGAATTTCTTCTTCCATACATTTAGTTCTACCCTTTTTCTAACCCTGCTATAGATTGGAGTTAACTTATGTATCTGTTGGTTTTTAATTATAACTTCACTAAAATTGAATTCTTCTTTCAATGAAAATTCAGTATTGTTCCAATAAATTATGTCGAAATTTTTTGCCTCTCCTATTCTTTTAAATTTAGATAAAGCAAAATTTCTCAAACCAACACCATCAGGTAGGAAAATAAAAACTTTTTTTGACATCTTTGGCAGAGAATTTAGATCAGAGATTAGATCTTTTTATTTTTTAATTTATCACGTTGCACTTGTTCTATCTCTAAAATATCTTGTTTTTTATAGTGAAGTGATTTATATACTGCTTTTAGATCCCTAGAAAGTTTCCTAAGACCCATAGGCTCTAATGAAGCAGCATGATCCGTTCCTTTCCATGTTCTATCCAACGTATAATGACGCTCTAGAATGGGAGCTCCTAAAGTATAAGCTGCTACATCTACGGCAATTCCAAGATGATGACCTGAAAATCCAATATGCTTTACCTTATTCCCATATTTATCTCTTAAATAGATAATATCTAAAAGACTTACATCTTCAAAAGGTACTGGATACCCAGATGTACAATTATACAAGACCAAATCAGTATTCCTTTCTTTTGTGATAAACAAGTTGACTAACTCTTTTATTTCCTTTTTAGTAGTCATTCCTGTAGAAATATGGATTTCACCAGAAAAATTTTCACATAACCATTCCAACATAGTAAAATTATTATTACAAGCAGAAGGTATTTTTATAAATTCAGGATTTATAGAAGTAATTTCTTTTGCAGAAGTTAGGTCCCAAACTGAAGTAGAATATACAATTCCTATATCTTCACAATATGATTTAAGTTCCTTGTGCTCCTTTACAGAAAACTCTAAATATTCTCTATGAAGTCCATAGGTTTCTCCATAAGAATTTATTGGATTTGGATGTGGTTCATTATATTGAGATTCAGTAATAAGTTCCTTATTGTTTCTTTTTTGAAACTTTACAGCATGTACATTGCAGAATATCTTAGCAACTTTAATTAATTCTTTGGCAAGATCTAAATCACCCTTATGGTTACATCCAATTTCTGCAATAATAAATGGGGCAATGTATTTATTCATAACGTTTATTATACTTTAATAGAAAATCACACATCTCTCTAATAGCTCCATTCCCAGAAGATTTTGTTAATTTGATATCCACTATATTTTTTACTTCTTTCATTGCATTGAATGGAGCAAAGGACCAACTTACAGCACACAGATTAGCTAAATCGTTAATATCATCTCCTATATATGCAATTTGTGAATAATTCAGATTATCTTTTTCAACAATGTGTTTTAAGAGGGCATATTTATCTTTAATCCCATAATAGGCATTTTCAATTTTTAATTTATCCATTCGAGATTTTACTAGCTTAGAGTTTTCAGAGGTTATTACCATGATGTTAATTCCCTGTTGACGAATGATCTCAAGTCCCATCCCATCACGCATATCGAATCGTTTGGAATATTCACCCTTATCTGTATACAAAACAGATCCATCTGTAAATACTCCATCGACATCAAGGATCAAATGTGTAATTGCCTTTTGCTTTTTTTCTGAAATCAAACGATCGCCCAATAATTTTTCTACAATATTCCAATCTGTACTTGAATCTATTTCAGTATACGTATTTTCAGGCATTTCAACTAAAGCTATCTCACCACTAATACGATTCTTACTTTCTTGCAATGCACTTTTTGTTGTGCTATATATAGCACCATTCTCCACTAAAAGTCCGTCAAAATCTTGTCTCCTTGGGCGTTTATTATGATCATAATTTGCTGGTGTTCCGTCTTTATACCAGGTAAATCGATGGATTTTTACCACTGTTAAAGAGGAGTCAAATTTGCCTTCAACTTTTTGTAAACAAGTATTTATATCAATACTTTTAGTAAGTGGAGAAGTAGCTTGTAACATGCAAAATACATCAAAATTGTAGTTTATTTTATCGCAAAATTCTAAAATAGCAGATTCAGTGGAAGCAGTATCTGAAGCATTTTTATTACTTCGTTCCAACACTTTTACTTTTGTTGACCATGCATATTGTTGCTCAATAAATATCCTAATTTCATCATCGTTAGTATAAACATATACCTCATCAAGATTTGAAAAAATAGCCTCTGTAAGTACCCAGCAAAATAGAGGCCTTCCCAACATTTTTCTTTTGTTCTTACCAAGTATTCCTTTTGATCCTTTTCGTAATGGTATAAATCCTATTGATTTACTCATATTCTGATTTTTCGATAATGCTAAGATAAAACTTATAAAAGAATCTAACGATTTGGATTGTTATATTCTGTTATAAGAAGCTAAAACTTTTTCTTCAATAATATTTCTGTCAAACTCCTTTTTTAGATCTTGATTATAAACAAATGCTATTTCTAATAATTCTTTCGATTCTATTGCATTCATAATATGACTAGCAATTTCAGTAGTATCATTAATGTCTTTAATCAAAAACCCATTTACTCCGTCTTTAATAACTTCTTCTGTTGCTCCTCCCATATTAGATTGAATAGGGAATGCGCCCATACATATAGCTTCTAATAAGGTATTTGGCATACCATCTGAATTACTATTCCCAATATAGATCAAAGATTCCCCTGTTTTTTGCATCAGTTTTTCATGAGGAATGAATTGATCCTTACTTATAATTTCCATTGAAATGGAACTACTCCATTTTTCGCCTTTAATAAAAGAAACAACTTTAGCATCAGCACCAAAAATTAAAATTTCATATTCACCAAGATTATCTTGAATTTTCAATAGTGCTTTTATTACTGATATTGCTCTTCCAGAACGGCCTTGATATCCTTTTACTAAAATAGTTTTCCTCTCAGCTACGGGTTTGATAAAATGTTCTAACTCATTCAAAGGAAATCCGCCTCCTCCCGGAATAACATCAAGATGTATTCCTTGAAACCCCATATCAATAGCTAACTGATGATCTCTTTTACAATCTGTGAATAAATAATCAATTCTGGGAAGAATTCTATCAATATCCTTCTTATATCTGGGAATATCTTTAAAATAAAACAAATCACTTCCCCAGGAAGAATATATCCAAGGAATGTGTTTGTTTTTTTGCATCACTCTAAAAATAGGGGTACAAGAAATATATAATGCGAAACTGTGGACTATATCGGGCTGTGTCTCTTTTATTACCTTCTCAAATTCATTTTCAACAGTACGTTCATTAAAATATTGAAGAAACCGAAACAGAATAGGTATCTTATTTTTTATGAAATAATAACCGGGATATTGATAACGATTTTTCCAATTAATAATCTGCTTTACCCAAGATAATTTTTTTATAGGAGTCCTCCCACCTTTTATATCAAACCAAAACACTTCATGACCAGCGTATTTTAATTGATCTACCCATCTATAAAAATGAAGGGATCGCATCGAAACCATTAAGATCCTCATCTGATTAGGTGTTAAGGTTTATTATTAATATAATCTCCTGCTTTTTTAAATCATATTTATAGGAATAGGGTACGTTTCTAAAATGAACAATGATCATTTCAAGTAACAGATCATTCGCTTCTTTAAGATTATAAAATTCCAATGCTTTTTTACCAACTATTCTTTTGATTGAATTCTTTAACTGTTTAAACTTTTTATGTTGCTTTATTTTGATTTCTATACATGAATTCATTTGAAATATTCCTCCAAGAACAAATGCCTTAAATTCATTTTTTTCATTGGTAATGATGATTTTTTGTTTAGGGCTAAACAACCGTTTGTAATCATTCTCAGAAAAGGGTTTTCCCCATTCAAAGCCTTCATTGGCTTTTGTTCTATTAAGATCTTTGGATTTCTCCATATATTTTTGATTGATTCGTTCTAAATGAGAATGAAAGGGATAACCACTTTTTAAAGAACGATATTCTTTTAAATGCCATTGATGAAGTAATAAAATTTCAGAATCGTAAAAATGTATTGGAATCCCTAAATTCTTTAAGCGATTGTGTATATCGGTATCTTCACTACCCCAACCGTGGTAAAATTCATCATAACCATTTACTTGCATCAGTAATTGGGTAGGATACAATGTTATTCCGGTCGCTTGGTTTGTAGATCTGTGTTTGATGGAATAGCTTGAAAAGTCTTTGGACTGTTTAGATTCTTCTTCGCTTAGAAATCCAACTTGAAAATAAGTGATTTCATTTTCTTTTTTTAATTGATAAACCTTATCTAAAAAATTAGGGCTAAAAATCATATCAATATCTGCCACTAAAAAAAAATCACTTTCACTTTGCTTTAATCCAATATTTATTGCTCGGGCTTTATTCCAAAGTTGACCCTGTGTGGGGCATTGCACCAATTTAATAAAAGAATATTCATAGCAAAGCGTTTTTAAATTATCCGAAAAATAATTGGTACTTCCATAGTCTAATACTATAACTTGAAATTGATTATTTGTTTGTATTGCTAATGAATCTAAACATTTTTTAACCAATGTTAGATCTCTATTGCGATATGTTAATACTAAAGTAATCAATGAAAGCTTTTGTATATTGTATAAAAATACATCTTAAATAATTTATTGAAAGAATAAAAAGGCAATAGTTGAATAAATGATATTAAACCATTAAAATATTGTTTTTCTCTATTATAACTAATCATGAGATTGTATTTACAATTATGAATACTTTTCTTAATTATACTTTTTTTTGCTATAAAATCAGGATCTTTAATAGCGTAAATTAAAATTTTTAATTTTACTTTTTGTGCTTCACTTAATTTTTTTTTTAAAATAGATGATTGGCCTATTCCTTTTCGATATACGGCAGTGATTTCTTTTAAAAAATATATTTTTTTATCATCTAATAGTGTCCAGAGATATAATGGCCAATCACCATAAGGAAAGTTGAATATCCAATTTGGAGGCTTATTTAATAATGTTTTATTTATAAATAAACATGTAACAGAAGGGATATAATTATCAATTACTAAATTTGAAAAGTATGTGGTATGAGGTTTTGCAATATGAACAGGGTCCTGAAAAGTACCGTCTTTTAACAGTTCTTTTTTTAATGTATATACAATTGAGTAATCCAGATTCTTGTCTAAAAAATCAACTTGTTTTTGAAGTTTATTGTCATCTATCCAATAATCATCTCCATCACAAATAGCAATATACTTCCCTCTACAGTGCATTAATGTTCTTTTAAAATTTTTTATAAGACCCACATTTTCATTCGATGTTATCAATTTAATCTTTTCTGGATTCTTTTTAAAAAAATCTTTACAAATAGTTAAGGTATTATCCGTACTACAATCCTCTCCAATTATTAATTGAAATCTAAAGTCTGTTTTTTGCTTTAAAATACAATCAATTGTATTTGCAATATAATCTTCTTGATTATAGGTTAACAAAAAAACACTAACAATAATATTATTTTTTTCTTCCAAGTTTTATTAAAAATTAAATTTTAATTTATCAAAAAAAGTTCTTTTATCATCAAATTTATAATTAAATCTCTTTATATCTCCCGCATAAATATTTTCAACCTTTTTAATCAAATGATTTGAATATTTTTTTGAATAATGACTTTTCTTTTTTGCTGTATTGATCTTTAAATTAAAATCTCGTTCCATTTTTAATTGTTTAAGAACAACATCCATTTCTTCATTAAAATTCTCAAATCTGCCAACGAAATCAATTTTATATTTTCCTTCTAAATCAAAATAATCACTTTGAGGGCATAAATGATCGCCTCGGTAATAGGTCTCATTTTTATCATTTAAAACATTTGAAAAACGCCCTGATCTATTAAAGTAATTACTAAAAGAATCATTAATTTTTTGGTCATTCATAAGCCAGTAATAATCAGAAACAGCACGGCTCCACGGGTTTCTTACAAAAGTAAATTTAAAATAAGTATCCCATTGTTCTTGTGTAATAAGGTTGGTTTCAATTAATTGTTTTGCTGTGGCATGTTGCATAAATAACTTACGTTTTGGACACCAACCATGAATTACATTATAATTAGCATCAAACCAATGAATATCCTCATCTGGAAACATAAAATATTTGATACTCGTCCCTGCACATTTAGGAATATGAATAAAAATACATTTATGTTTATGAGAAATCAAGTTTATTAGGCTTTATCATTTAAATATTGATTTACTTTTCTTTTTGGAACTCCTTTTCTTTTTAAAAAAATACTCAAAAAAGGTTTGAATGTTATCAATTTTCGGAATAACTTACTTTTTATATTATAACTGATCTGTCTACGTTTTAATGTTTTTAGTGTAGGCTCTAATTCTCTTTTGTCTTCATATTTTAGCTTTGCATATTCTTCTTGCATCCAATCTTCAATGGTATTTCCCAAATGATAACCATAATTATCTTCGGTTGCCAACCGATAACCATCACATTTAATAGCGGGCTCGTCTGTGTATTTTAGTTCACTATCTCCTCCTAATTGAAAATTTGAATTTTCTTTGGGTAATGCAGCAAATACCTCTCTTTTATAAGTTGCTACAAAATGTGGGCTTCCGACTACCGCTCTGGTATTATTATTTCCGGAAAGTGTTAGGATTATATCTTTGTACTTTTCATCTAACCAAGACCAACCTATGCTATTTGCAAAACGGGTTAAGGCTTCTGGGTTTTTTACTTTAGTAAATCGAAGTTTTTTTGAAAATAAAAAAGCAAATCAAATAATTACCTCAAATTGATTTTTTCATTGGACTATTTAAGAAGTTTTTTTATTGTAAACTTCATTTTTAAAATTTTTATATCACGAAGTGTTTTCTTAAAAAAATCCAAAACATTTAATACAAATAGTCTATAGATTGAAGAAATAATAATTTGTAAGCTTCCAGGGTATTTTTTATTATTTAATTGATAACTCGCCATAGTTTCATTCTTCCATCTATTAAGCTCACTTCTCTTATTTCTTTTGATTTGATAAAAAAAAGTTTCACAAACATCTTTTAATTGAAAACCATTTCTTAGAACTTCTTCAGACCAATACTTATCTTCACTAAACACCAAATTCTCATCAAATTTTAATTTTTCCCAAACACTCTTTTTTATCATTGAGCAAGCATTCATTAGACCGTAATTTAAACCATCTTCTATTTCACAATCATTTTGTAAAGCTCTAATATAATTGTCATAAGAATTTATAAACCGTATCCCTGCTAAGTTTTTATTCTTCGAAAATTCATCTAAAGCAGTTTTAAAAAAAAAAGACCCAACTGGCAACACATGAGCGCTCAATAAAAGTATGTATTCATTTGCTGCGTTTTTAATCCCCAAATTTAATGCCTTCCCGTATGTAAACTCTTTAATCGTTATAACAATACAATTAAATGATTCTGCAACAGCGATGCTATTATCGCTCGACAAATTGTCAACCAGAATAATTTCAGATATCTCGGAACCATAATTAGTTCTGAGAACGCTTAATGTATCTTTCAAATAATTAGCTTCATTTTTATTTCTAATTACAACGGATATCATTTTTTGAAAAATAGTCTTTTAAAAAGTTTAGATGGGAAGGTAAAAATCATATTAAATAATAAATTCTTCGTTGTGTCTAATTCGAAAGATAATTTAATTAGCTCAATTAAAACTGAAAAACTATGTTTAATATAAAGACTATACGAAAACTGGCGAAAATACTCGTAGAACTGGACTTCTAAATCAGCACCAATTTTATTTGTCAATTTATTGTTCTTCGTTAAAAATTTACAAATCGATTTTCTGGCCATAAAGTCTGACCATATTTTTTCTATGGATACATTATTTTTAATTGAATTTGGTGTATGTCTTATGTAAGACATACATTGATCTTTAAAAATAAAATTCTTTTCTAATACAATAGCTTTTATGTGAAATTCCCAATCCTGAGAACTTTGCAATTTTTCATTAAAACTAATATCATTCAAAGCTCCTTTATTCCATAATACATCTCCAGTTTGCCAACCAGACTTAAGTGTCATGAAGTCAAATAGAAGATTTGGCGAATTCAACGTTTTCCTCCAAGGTAGGTAAGCATTTTTAGTTTTAAAATTATAATAAAAACTTCTTGTAATTGAAGCGTCAAACTCTGTGTTATACAAATAATTTAATTGCAACTCCAATTTAGTTTTTAGCATAAAATCGTCACTATCAAAAAACAGAATATAAACTCCTTTGCTTTTTTTAAATCCATAATTTCTACAAGCATTAGCTCCTTTGGGTCTTTTTTCTGGTCTATTATAAAACTGAAAACGATGATCCTTTTTACAATAAATTTCCAAAACCCTATCCGATTGGTCTGTAGAGCCATCGTCTACTACAATACATTCCCAATTAGTATAGGTTTGTGCTTTTATACTATTTAAAGTCTCGCCAATAAGGTTGGCGCGGTTATAGGTTGGAATTATGATTGAAACTAGTGGGTTCAATAAAATAGATTTTAGGCTAAAATAAAAACAATTCTCTTTTAAATAAAATGACTCAATTACTTTGCTCTAAGTTTTTACAAAGATTCGTATAATTTGAAATACTGTTTAGTTGTACTTTCAGTATTAAAATTTACTACCGCATTATTAATAGCATTCTCACTCATCTCCATTAACAAATGATTGTTTTTAATTAATTCTTCAATTTTATTTGCCATGGCATTAACATTTTTATCCTCAACCAAAAACCCAGTTTCTCCTTCAATCATAGTCTCTGGAAATCCTCCAGCATTAAAACCTATAATTGGCAAACCCATTGCTTGTGCTTCTAAAGACACTACACCAAAAGTTTCACACCTTCCGCTTTTATCTTTTGTAGAAGTCATTAAAAACAAATTATGTTCTTCTAACAAACCTTTTATTTCTAATTGGTTTTTTGAGCCAACAAACTTTACTATTTTATTAAGTTTATTTTCTTTAATTAGTTTTTTTAAGTTATCATGTTCAACTCCATCTCCTACTATTGTATAATTTATATCATAACCCTTGTCAACTAAAATTTTCACAGCCTCAATACCTAGGTCTTGTCCTTTAAATGAGACTAACCTACCCACAGTAATAATTTTAAAAAAACTTCCTCTAAAACGACTTCTTTTCTCAATTTTATATTTATTCTCATCATATCCTATTGGAATTAGTTTAATAATCTTCTTATTAAAGCCTCTTAATAATAACTTATCTTTTAAATATTTTGAATTCACCGTTATCTGATCTACATTATTGTCAAATTTTGATATGATTTCATTTAGTCTTCTACCTTCTGGAAGTCCATGTTCATCGTAGCCATGAAAAGTTATTACGATCTTAGACTTTATCAAACCTATTTTTTTTAATTCGAATAATGGATTTATAGCTGTGGCAAAATGAACATGAAAAATATCAATTTTTCTAAATTTAAAATAGAATTGTAAAATAAAAATATAATCAAGTGATTTTTTCTTTTTTAATATCCAGTACTTAATGAAAAAATATAACCTCAATGGGTTAAATAATAATTGAATTGATTTTATATATCGATTTAATTTACCTTTTGGCGGGGAAGGGGAAACTACTCTATCTATAAGATTATATTGATTAATTAATATAGGTTGAGAAGAATCATCTGGATCTAGAAATCCTAAAATATCACCTTTTGCATTTTGGACACATTTATTTTTAGTATAACCACAACCATAATTTTTTGTGTTTTCAATTAATTTAAAACGATCGTCAACCCCGATAATTTGCTTTATCACCGATACCGATTCATCTGTCGAGCAATCATCGACAATAATAACCTCCCAGTTAGTATAGGTTTGAGAAAGGATGCTTTGGTAACAATCCTGGAAAAAATGTCCATTATTATAATTGGCTACTAATATGGAAAATAACATGTTTCTACTTTGGATCATCTAGTTTTAACAAAAATTCATTACTTAATAAGTATAAATCACATTTTCTAAAATTTTTTGTAAAACATCAATATGCCTTTTTAAACTAAAATTTTCGTGAATATGTTTTTTCCCAGCTTCACCCATTTTAATCGCCAAACTCGTGTCATCTAATATTTTCAACATATTACATGCCATGGCTTCCACATCATGTTCTCTACAAAGCAATCCAGTTTTACCATCTTGAATCACATCTGGAATACCAGCATGAAGCGTTGAAATAACAGGTAACCCTGCACTACTAGCCTCTAAAATTGCCAAAGGAGTTCCTTCCATATCTCCAATAATAGATCTAATTGAATGCTGTACAAATGCTAAAGATTCACTTAAATACTTTCTATATTGCTCAGAACTAATAACACCTAATAACTCCACATTAGCTTCTAATTTGTAATGATTTATTAAGTTCTTACAGGTATTAAACAAAGCACCATCACCAGCCAGTAATAATTTGGCATCTGGCTGTTTTTCTAGTACTTTTTTAAAAGCCAAAATAGTAAGATAAGGTGCTTTTTTATCGATAAATCTTCCAATACCTATAAATTGCTTTTTAGAATAAGTAGGCTTTACTTTATCAAATTCTGACCGTGGACCGTACACATTATACACTAACTTTTCTTTGAGACAGTCTAATTTCAAAATCATTTGCTCCATTTTCTTTGAAACTACTATCACTTTACTAGCATAGTTAAATACTTCCTTGTAATTATTACATTTCTCTATTACTTTAAAAGTACTGGCATCATAGCCATGAAAATGTACTATCATAGGTAGTCCAGTATCTTTCAATAAAGGAAGTAAATGATGAGCGTGTGTGCCATACTCAATTAAAACAACATCTATCTTGTTTTGTTGTAAAGAGTAATCGAGTCTTTTTTTAGAAATATAGAATTGCCCATTTCTTAAAAATAAATTAGAGAGTTTTAAAAACTTTCTTTTAAAACTAGACAACAAATCCTTTTTCCCTTCTATTTGAATATTACTTCCGCGACCATAATAATAAAAAACATTCCCTTTTAAATGTTTTTTATGTGCCTGAATAAAGGATTCAGAATATGAGTTTTGCGCAGGAGTGAAAATGGCAATATTTAGTTTTGATACTTTCATTTTTTCACAATACCATATAATCCTGTTATCATTTGTCCTTCTTTAAAAATAACTTTCTCTGTTTTATCAATCTTTATTAAATATTTAATAATAGGTTTTAAAAAATATAAAAGAAACTTCCTTTTAGATTTAGGAATCACACTTCGTTTTACCCATAAACCTAGCATTTGTGCCATAGACGCATGCCAACCACCTGTAGCTTTAAGAGTAACATCATTAAACCCCGCTTTATTTAAATGACGTTTTATAGAAAAAGGTGTATATCTATATTCATCATGAGGAACTTCATGCAAAGGCCATAAAAAAGGAACGGTAAAAAAGAAAAGTCCTCCTGGTTTTAATACACGATACACTTCTTTTAATACCATTTCAGGATCTGGACAATGCTCTAAGACTTCTGTACCAAAAGCGCAATTAAAACTATCATTGTCAAAAGGCATCTTTACTCCATCCCAAGTGATATCTGGCTTTATTAATGCATCATATGCCTTCGCACTTTCAATGTCCAAACCCACATAGCTGGACACTTTAGAATTTTCTAGGATGTATGATTTATAAGGCATTTTACCACAACCAATATCAAGTAATTTTCCAGATAATACAGGAAGAATTTCTTTTAATGCCTTAAAAATAACCGTTCTAATACTATAGCGATCTAGGTTAGCTTTATTGAATTGTATGTTTATAAATTGATTGTTCAATGATTATAGTTTTAGTAACTTTTTTAATCTGTTTTTGAAAGTCTGTTTTTGAAGTTTCATGAGTTCGGTTTGATGGTAGCCTATCACTTCTTTTATTTTTGAATGTGTTTTAGGTTTACAATTTCCTCTTAAATGTTTGAAGAGTAAAATTCTATTTTTGTGATAACTGAGTAGAGATATTATATTAGTAATACCACCCTCATGCTTGCGGTAAACACTCATAGAGTCATCTATACGGTGTATGAGTCCTTCATTGGCAATCAATGTAAACAAGGCCATATCGCTACTTTGAACCCTCACGAACCAATTAGGAATATTTAATAATTTTCTTTTGAAAAAAAAAGAAGTAGTATGAAATAAGGACGTTCTAGAAATGGTATCAAAGACCGAAAACGTCTGTTTATCATAAACACGCCATGGTTGTAATGCTGCATTGGGATTTTCTTCAAATTTGATTAATGTGTCATGAAAACAACCTGAATAATCTGAATTAGCTTCCATAAAATCTACTTGCTTTTGAAGTTTTAATGAATCTGTCCAGTAGTCATCACCTTCACATAGTGCTATGTATTTACCTTTACATTTCTCTAGAGAAAAAATAAAGTTTTTAATCATACCTTTATTTTTAGTATGATTAATATAATTGACTTTTATTGCATTATTTTCTTCAATTAATTTTAAAATAACTTTTTCGCTATTATCTGTTGAAGCATCATTAGAAATAATAAATTCTACATCAAAATTTGTTTTTTGAGCCAATACACCTTTTATAGCATCTTCTAGATAATCCTCATGATTGTAAACAATCATACAAACAGATACTTTAGGGTCATTCATGATGTCTAATAATTCTTGAAGGATTACCAACAACTGTAACATTTTCAGGAACATTATCAATAACTACAGATCCTGATCCTAAAATTGAATTCGCACCAATTTTTAAATCTGAATTTAAAACTGAATTGCTTCCAATAAATACATTGTCTTGAATATTACACCTCCCTGAAATTGTAACTCCACAGGCAATTTCAACATTATCACCAATAATAGTATTATGGCTTATAGAACTCTTTAAATTTATTAATACTCCATCTCCAATGGATACATCATTTGTAATTAAAACATTTTGCATAATTTGACAACCCTTCCCAATTTTTGTATTAAATGAGCCAATTTGAGATTTTGAAGAAATTACTGTAGTAAATTCTCCTCCTAGTTCAACAAACCTGCTTGCCAATAATGCTCTTAATTTAGGCTCTCCTAGCCCTAAAGTAAATTTTGCAGAATGATTTTTAAAATAATCTTTTATTTGAGAATAATCTTTTATTACTTTGAATCTTTCAAATAAAAAATCTGGAATATCTTTATTCAAATTATCGAAAAATAAAATTTCTTTGTCTTTTAATTTCATTTCACAAGATAAAATTTCAAGAATTTCTATTGCCATTCCTTTAGCACCAACTATTAACATATCTCTCTTTTTATTATATTGACAATTCTTTCTAAATGACTTAATTCTAACTCAAAGTATAAAGGTAAACATAATATTCTCTTTGAAATAGATTCTGAAATTGGTGTTTCTTGAGTTTCAACATAAGGCAATTTATTTAAAAAAGGATAAAAATACCTTCGGGGAAAAATTTCCTCTTTATTTAAACTACCTTGAATTCTTAATAAATCTTCCTCAGAATTAAAAATAACAGGAAAATAAGCATTATTCCAATCTGAATAATCACGAATTTTTAATAATTGAAATTGAGATAGTTTTTTGCGATATATATTAACAATTCTTTTTCTGTCCTTAATAATCTCATCCATATATGGCAGTACAGCTAATCCCATAGCGGCTTGTAACTCACTCATTTTAGCATTAATCCCCAAGCCTTGAAATTCTTCTTGTCCTTTATGCCCAAAATTATGATGATAAAATAATTTTTTATTTAATTTTGTGTCGTTTGTAAAAATAGCACCTCCTTCTCCTGTATGAAATATCTTAGTGGCATGAAAACTACAAGTACTTATATCTCCAAAATTAAAAATAGATTGTCCTTTATACTTCACCCCAAAACAATGAGCGGCATCGTAAATAACCTTAATGTCATGTTTTTTTGCAATCATTTCAATTTCTTCAATCGCACAAGGATTCCCAAACACATGAGTAGCTAATATTGCCGTTGTTTTAGAGGTAATGGCTGCTTCTATTTTGGTTTCGTCTATGGTTAAATATTCTGGATGAATATCAACAAAAACAGGAGCACATCCTTCCCAAACAATACTTGAAGTAGTAGCGACATAACTAAAAGGTGTGGTAATGATTTCCCCTTTTAGATTCAATGCTTTTATAGCTATTTGCAAAGGTAAGGTCCCGTTTGTTGTTACAATGATATTATAAACACCTAAATAGTCTTTTAGCTTGACTTCTAGTTCTTGCACCAAAGCACCTCTATTGGTAATCCACCCAGCATCCCAAGCTTTTTTTAAAATAGACCCGTATTCAGATTGAGGCGGTAAAAAGGTTTTAGTAACGTTAATCATATTTTAAAATTGTTTTATTTTCCCATGGAAAATTATCACCAATAGGTTCTTTACCTAAAAATTCACATAAACTAAAATAATCTTCATTTTTTGAAACATTTATTACTATTAATTTATTTGGAAATTTTTTAAAATATTCCTTTACTGAATGATTATGGCTTTTATATATTTTTTTTAATATTTCTTCATTATATGGATCACATTCAGGTGTTTTGAATAAATATCTATTAAAATCATATGCGAAACCTTTATAGCAATAATTTGCTTTTTTTAAACCATTTATAGTAGGTGTGTTTATTCCATCTGACCATAATTTTGAATGAAATCTAGTAATTGACTCATACCATTGGTCTTCATCATTTCGTTCAGTTAATATAAATTTTGCATTTTTAAAATTTTGTTCTAAAACCTTATAAGTATTTGGAAAAGAAAATGGAATATCTTGAAAAGCATCTGCTGTATAACAAAATTTTATTATTGATTTGTATTTTTTTTCAAACCAATCGATAATTAATTGCTCACCTTTAAGTTGATTTCCTAATTTGTAATTAAAATCTTCAAAAACTTTCTCAATACTTGTCGTTCCAGTTTTATTTAGACCAATACAGAATATTTTTTCTTTATTTTTTTTTAAAGAAAACATTTTAATAATTTATTAAATTACTGCCAACTAAATTTCAAATCTACTAATTTCTCCAAGCCATTATTTTTTATTTTATAATGATTTAAAAGGAATCTATATGTCTCATCATTTATCTTTTCATTATATGTACGTTCATGACTATTCTTTAAATTTATATTTAAAGGAGTAAATGATTTTATTTTTAGAAAATCAGCTGTTGAATTCAAAATTTTTAAAGGTTCATTTTTTAGAGACTCCGAATCTATAAAAAAAAGTTGTTTTCTAGGAAAATAATGAAAATAATGTTCAATTTGTTGTTTATAATATCCTCTTCTTATTATTGATGGTTCAATAATCTCCTCTCTAAATTCATTAGATAACTCAAATTCAATCCATTTGTCAAAATCAGGAAAATTATTTTTATAAAAATATGAATGAAATTTTTCTTTAGGACTTTTACATTCTAATTCCATAAAGTACTTTTGCAAATGTGGTATATTTGCAAATTGTTTATACATATTCCAAGCAGAAAAAGCTCTTTTTACAGGGTCACGAAGTAAAATTATTAATTTCATTTTTGGATTAAACTTAAATATTTTTTCAGCAACTCCTGGGTAATAAATATATCTTGGTGTAGATTCAAAAGAGATTGTATTAGTTAAATATTCTTTTGGAAAATAATTCAAGAAAAAATTCAAATTTTTAGACTCAAAAGTATCGAAAAAATGAAGTTCTTTTTTATTTGGAGCAATTACTTTTGGATGCTGAATTAAATAATTATGTAGTGATGTTGTGCCTCCTTTTTGGATTCCTATTATTAAAAAAGTGGGCTTTATTCTTCCAAAATTTAATCCTCCCATATTAAATCTAATTTTAAAGCTCCTTTACTCTTTCCAAAATAGGATCCAACAATTTTTGCTTTATTATAAATCATGAATTCTAAATAATTCTCTCTTAAAAAACTAAATTTATTATTGTGGACACATCCAAAATCAACGAGAATATTTCCTTCGTTAAATAAGTTTTTTGGAGTTTTTAATTTGTATTTAAATTTGCCAATTTTACCTTTATTATTTATTTGATTTAAACTTCCATGTGTAAATAAAATATTCTCATCTGAATCTTTAATTCTAAAATTCAATCCAATCTGATCCATCGTTTTTTTATTAAAATTAACCTCAAATACCAATTCACTATCCTGATATATTACAGAATCAAATCTTTCATTAATAGGTTTCACTCCTACACTTTCTACTTCTATAATTCCACATGGCAATTTCTTATCATTCATTTTAAAATTATATGTTTTATCATTTGAGTTTTTTAAATAAAAATCAACAGCTTTATTAGTCCCCCCATCAAACACGTTTTTTCCATTTTCTAAAACTATAGCTCGAGTACATAAACTTTTTACAGCTGCCATATTATGGCTTACAAATAATACGGTACGTCCTTCTCCTTTAGAGATATCTTGCATCTTGCCAATTGCTTTTTTTTGAAACTCGGCATCACCCACAGCAAGTACTTCATCGATTACTAAAATATCTGGTTCTAAATGAGCAGCTACAGCAAATGCCAAACGTACCCGCATCCCACTAGAATATCTTTTTACAGGGGTATCTATATACAGCTCACATCCTGAGAAATCCACAATCTCTTTGATTTTATCAGTGATCTCCGCTTTGGTCATACCCAAAATAGCACCATTTAAAAAAATATTTTCTATGCCAGTAAGCTCAGGATGAAAACCAGTACCTACTTCTAATAAAGATGCAATCCGACCTCTGGTTTTAATAGTTCCTGTGGTGGGACTGGTCACTCTGGATAAAATTTTTAATAAAGTAGATTTCCCAGCTCCATTCTTTCCAATAATCCCCAATACTTCACCTTCTTGTACTTCAATACTAATATCTTTTAAAGCCCAAACATATTCTTCAGTAGCTTTTGAAGATCTATCGTTTACAGCTCCTACTGTTAAAAAAGGATCTTCCTTACCGCTAACTTTAGCCCATAAACGGTTTAGGTCATGGCTGATGGTACCTGTACCAACCAATCCCAGACGGTATTGTTTGGAGATATTTTCTATTTTAAGAATGATGTTTTTGGCTGCCATATAATAGGTCAAGTTTTATTAAAGTGGGGCTTTAATTATTGTTTATAAATCTACGGAAAAATAAGGAAAAACATCTTGTGATCATAAATTTCATGGCTGTTATTTTTTTTTAGTTTATAGTTTCCTCTTTTATTAAAGTTACTGTATTCATGTCTGGTTTCAAAAAATTTCAACACCCTATAATTAACACCTACATCCTAGTCTGGAAAGGCTTCCAACAAACCTACCTGCAATTCCTGAATTATTCTTTCGTTCGGTAAATTTGGATATTCATTTATAATTGTTAGGATTTCATTTTCTTTTAAAGTTCCTTCAATCAACTTACCAGTATAGGGTTGTAAGTCAACCGACAAAAAATAATCTTCAAACTTGATATTATCACCTGAAAGTTTTTCGGAAAAACGGACCCATACAGAAGGAATCTGATAAGCATGTGAAACAATTAGTCCATGTAAAGAGGAGCTGATCGTGTTCTTACAACTTAAGATCTTATTGGTGATTACTTCTATATCGATTCCTAAAAGATCGATCACTATTATTTCAGGTTGATCTTTAAATAATTCTATCAAATCTTTATAATCAAGATAATGAGGAATGATACCTATCGTATATTTCTTTTTAACTTTCGGATTATAGTATGTAGGCAAAAGAAGTGCGGGATCTCCATATACTTTGGGACATCTAAAACCTTGCTTTAAAATTCTTGTTCTGGTTTTTGGCCCTCTAACAGCAAGGAAGGTTGCATTTTTAAATTGATCTTCTTTAGATATTATTCCCGAGCCCCAGACTATAGCTTTCTTTGTAGCATAAGACATAATGCTACCAATTGCCAGAATATGTTTTTTTTGAAAGATCGCTTGCTTCTTTTTTGGAGCATTATAAAATATCACCTTTTTTCTGGAGATCTTTTCTACTAAATAAACGGAAAGTAAATCCCCGTAATTCTCATAATTTTTATTTTCAAATAATTTAGAGGACCAGTAAAAAAGAGAAATGTTTTTCTTAAACAACATCAAAAAGTGTCTATAAAGGTTTTTCCAGTTATGTTAATTAAAATCAATTCTTTTAAATTGATAATATCTTTTAAATAATCCTTTTTACTATTCACAATTCACTATTAAACAGTATCAATAAAAGATTTCTCCGTTTTATTAAAAATGATCAATCCAATTAAAAAAGTAATGATACAAACCACCAAGGTATACCCAAATCCTGTCCAGGAAAAACTTCCTGTATTCAATAACATATATCTAAAGCCCTCGATCATCTGTGTTACCGGATTGTATTTTACAAACTGAAAGACCCAATCCGGGAATTTATCTTTTGCTTCAGCCAATGGGTAGGGTACCGCAGATAAGTACATTAATAAATTAACTCCGAATGAAACTAACACTGTAAGATCACGATATTTTGTGGTAAAGGATGAAATGATCATACCCAAGCCCAAACCTAATAAAGCCATCATAATAATATATACTGGAAATAAGAAAAGCGTACTATTAAATCCCAGATCTAGACCTTTTGCAAAATAATAATAGGTGTAAAATCCTATGAAAATCAAAATTTGTATTCCAAACTTTAATAAATTTGATATAGTAATTGACAAAGGCATGATCACCCGTGGAAAATACACTTTTCCAAAGATGCCCGCATTTGCTCTAAATGTATTGGAGCTGCCAGTAAGACATATCTTAAAATAATTCCATGCGGTAATTCCTGCTAAGTTGAATAAAAAAGGAGGTACTTCACCAGTCTGGATATTTCCCAGATTATTAAATACCAAGGTGAAAATAACTGAAGTAAACAAGGGCTGAATCAGGTACCAAAGTGGTCCTAAAATCGTTTGTTTGTATACTGTAACAATGTCTCTTTTTACAAACAGTATCAGCAGATCCCGGTATCGCCAGATCTCTTTAAAATTGAGATCGAAGAGTTTTCGTTTTGCAGAGATCTCGTAGAGCCAAGTTTCATTACTATTTTTATTCAAATTGATTTTAAATTAATTTTTAATGATAATAAAATGATTTTATATTTCTTTTAATCTTATTCGTAAAACTATTTCTAGATTGTGATTTATTCACATGGGGGAAGTTTAATTTTGGTTTACTAATGTTTAAAAATTTACATAATTTATCCCATTCAAAATCTTCTTCTAATTTTAATTCTAAAAAATTCTTTTTCTTTTTAAAAAAATACCTAACATCCTCATTATGCTTGATATATCTATTTAAATATATTTTCTCATCATTAATTGAATCTAAGGTGCCATAAATTAAATGGTGAAAAGAGAAATTTTGATTTCCAAAATGATTTTGTACACTTTTCATCCATTGAACTTTTTCTCTTGTAGTAAGTATAAATTTAGCATTTGGATATAACCTATACAAATCATTATATAACAGAAACCATGGAGTGTCTTGAAATGCCTCATATTTATTTAATAAAGGTTTTGCTTTTCTAAATATATACTTTAGTGAATTGCCGTTAAATTTCTCATAATTGTATGCTTCTTTTAAACTACCGCAAACACTATAACCTAATATTTGCAATGCTTTTCCTAATGAAGAAGTTCCTGTTTTATGAAAACCAATTACAAATACTTTCTCTTTTCTCTTATAAAACAATCTTCGAGGCAATCCAAGTATAAAGGTCTTTGAAATCTTCATACTATTTATTTCATTTCGATATAATTCTGGTATAAGCAATTTATTCTTATTTTAATTAATCTGTATTTTCATTTTTTTTATCTAGATATTTATAAAACTGAAATCTTTTTTGGGGTTCATTTATTTTTTGGGGGGTTTAAAAGCTAAAAATAATGTAAATGGAAGAGATGAAGAGATTGAAATTGGATTTTTTTTGAAAATTTATAAACGGGGTAAAGGTATCGTCATTGCGAGGGAGGCACGACCGAAGCAATCTGTTTATACATATCAAAATGCTTTATGAGATTACTTCGTTGTCCCAAAGTCTCGGGACTCTTCGTAAAGACGGAACTATTGAAGTTTTATTGTTGCAGGAACCACTCCCAAGTTTCTTTTAAGCCTTTTCTCACCGAAAACTCTGGATCATACCCCATTAATTCTTTAGCCTTAGAAATATCCGCTAAAGAATCTCGAACATCACCTTTTCTACTTGGTCCATAATTAGCTTGGATAGTTGATTTTGCTATTTCTTGTAAATCAGACCATAAGGTGTTTAAACTAATTCGCTCTCCATAAGCTACATTAAACACTTCGTTAATCGCTTTATCAGATGCAAAAAATGCCCTGATATTGGCCTGTACAGCATTTTCAATATAAGTGAAGTCGCGAGTTTGCTCTCCATCGCCATGGATGGTCGGGGGTTTATTATCTTTTAGAGCTTGCATGAATAGTGGGATTACCGCGGCATAAGTGCCAATCGGGCTCTGTTTGAGGCCAAATACATTGAAATATCTCAATCCGATGGTTTTTAATCCGTAGGTTTTATAAAATACATCAGCATAGATCTCGTTGACCAATTTGGTGACCGCATATGGGGAGATCGGTTTCCCAATGGTGTCTTCTACTTTAGGTAATAATTGACTATCTCCATAAGTGGAACTGGAAACTGCATAGACCATTCTTTTTACAGAGGGGCTTTCATTTTGTGCTACCAGCATGTTTAAAAATCCGTTGATATTTACTTCATTGGTTGTGATGGGATCATTAATCGACCTTGGAACCGAACCCAAAGCAGCTTGGTGGGAAACATAATCGATTTCTTGCATTGCCTTTTTACAGGTGTCCAAATCCCGAATATCACCCTCAATAAATTCAAAAGCTGAATGATTCTCGAATTCTGAAATATTTTTCCAATAGCCGTTTGAGAGATTATCTAGTACTCTGACTTTTTTGGAGCTGTATTTTAATAAGTATTCAACTAAGTTAGATCCGATAAAACCTGCTCCACCGGTTACTAAAAAAGAGTATTTTGAAAGATCTTTGGTATGATATGGTGTTGTGTACAAATTATTAGTTTTTTTTGTAATTAGTGAATAGTGAATAGTGAATAGTGAATAGTGAGTAGTGAATAGTGAATAGTGTTTGGTGAATAGTTTTAAGTGCTAATTTTAGACTTTTGAGTTCCATAGCTACACTTTTATTCTTAATTATTATTTATTCTTTTTTGACTTTTCTCTACTCACAACTCACTTCTCACTCCTCACTAATCACTCCTCACTATTCACTCCTCACTATTCACTCCTCACTAATCACTACTCTCTTTTCACTTCCTCTTCAAATAATTCCGAAATCCTAAAAGTAACTTTTTAACTTCAGTCATCGAAGTCAAAATATTTTTATCTTCTTTTATATAATTTAATCTTACTGCAATAAAATATTGAGTCTCAATTTCTGCTAATGAACCTAAGGCAATACTAATGAATTGTATTAATTCCTTATCCCCTTTTCTGGCAGCGCCCTCAGCAATATTTGAAGGAATCGATACTGCCGCTCGTCTTATCTGACTTGTAAGTCCATATAATTCAGAACTTGGGAAATCGTTAGAAATCTTATAAATATCCGTTACCAGAATCATACTTTTCTTCCAAACATCTAAATCCTTATGATCCATAATAACTACTCACATTCACTACTCACTATTCACTACTCACTATTCACTACTCACTATTCACTATTCACTACTCACTATTCACTATTCACTACTCACTACTCACTATTCACTACTCACTACTCACTATTCACTACTCACTATTCAAAACTCACTATTCAAAACTCACTTCTCACTTTTAAAGCCTTCCATCTATTTTATCCTCTGGAAGAAAAGATTTAACATCATAAACCACAGAAGTCTCTGAAATAAAATCTTCCAATATAAAATTGCTAAACTCTTGATGGGCTACTGCTAAAACAATAGCATTATAGTGGTCTTTAAGTTCTTGTTCTTCAGAAAAAAGGGAGAGCCCAAATTCTTTTTTTACTTCAGTTGCATTTGCCCAGGGATCAAATACATCAACTTGCAGATCGTATTTCTGCAATTCTGAGATTACATCGATTACCTTACTATTTCTAATGTCTGGACAATTTTCTTTAAAAGTGATTCCCAAAACCAACACCCTTCCATTTTTAACAAGGGTTTCTTTTCTAATCATCAATTTAATGACCTCTTGTGCAACAAAAGATCCCATACCATCGTTCATTCGGCGACCCGCTAATATAATTTCGGGAATATACCCCTCCTCTTCTGCCTTTTGTGCCAGATAATACGGGTCCACTCCTATACAATGCCCTCCTACCAATCCAGGTGCAAACTTTAAAAAATTCCATTTGGTGGCAGCAGCTTTCAATACTTCCCGGGTATCAATATCCAGTAAACTGAATATTTTGGACAACTCATTTACAAAAGCAATATTGATATCCCGCTGGGAATTTTCGATTACCTTGGCGGCTTCTGCTACTTTAATAGAAGGAGCTAAATGAGTACCGGCAGTGATCACAGATGCGTATAAGTCATTGATATATTGAGCAGCTTCCGGGGTAGAACCTGATGTTACTTTTAATATTTTAGTCACCGTATGCTTTTTATCTCCAGGATTGATCCGCTCTGGAGAATAACCTGCAAAGAAGTCGGTATTAAATTTTAAATCAGATTTCTTTTCTATAATTGGTACGCAAATTTCTTCAGTAACTCCAGGATATACTGTAGATTCTATAATGACTACATCTTCTTTTTTTAATACGGCACCTACTGTTTCACTTGCCTTTTTAAGAGGGGTGAGTTCTGGGCGGTTGTTTTTATCGGTGGGTGTGGTACAGTAATAATATAAACGGTGGCTTCAGAAATCATTGAAGAATCGTCTGTAATTGAAAATCCAATTTCAGTAGTTGGTTGTAATACCTTGAGCAATTTTTCTTTGGAAATCTCCAGGGTTTTATCTTCTCCTGTTTTTAATAGCTGTACCCGTTCTGAATTGATGTCAAAACCGATGACTTTATATTTTTCTGCAAAAGCGACTGCAAGTGGGAGGCCTATGTAGCCGAGTCCTATGATTGCTATTGTGGGTTTTTTTTTCAAATTTTATATTTAGTATTTTTAGCTCTTAGTAAAACTCTGTGCTCCTTTGTGTAATAGCTGTTCCACTGAAATTACTAGGTATTCACAGAACTAAACAAAGATTCAAACAAATATCCAACATCTTTACAAAAACTCCAATTTTTTATATACTCTTTATTGATCGCTACTTTATCGGGCCAGATAACCGAATCGTTAAAGGTGTCTGGGTCTGGTTGTTGTGATAATATAGTGTCTTCGTTTTTGTATTTTATGGTTGCGGGGCCAGTGATTCCAGGTTTTATGGATAAAATAATTTTATCATCTCCTATTAATTTATCAGCATATCCAGGGATATCGGATCGGGAACCTACCAGACTCATGGTTCCAGGCAATACATGAATGATTTGTGGAAGTTCATCAAGTTTTGTTTTTCGTAGCCATAATCCAAATCGGGTTTCACTTTCGTATGTTTTTGTACAATATTTATGGTCTGATCCTTTTAAAGTTCTTATTTTTAAAAATGTGAAAGGTTTGCCTAGGTATCCGATTCGTTGCTGTTGAAAAAGGCCAAACTTGCCAGTGCTTAGGGTGGCTAAAGGAACCAATATTAATAAATGAAAGACTAGAATGGGTAATAATAGCATTGAAATGGTAAGGTCTACAGTCCGTTTTATGAATTGTTGCTTTTTAGTTAGCATTAAAGGATAATCTTTTTTTTAAAAATTTATAATTTGAATTTGATTATTTCCTTCAATTAAACACCCTAAAATTTCATTAAGGAGATTGTCGACATAGGATTGTTTTGAAATTGTCCACTTGAGAGGACTTTAGAAGTATCCATTTATCTCTTTCTTCATCTTTCTAAAGATCCTCCTCACTCTCCTTCTCAAGGAATTTTTCTTCCTATCTTCCTGGTATCCTTCAGTATAATTCACATAACCATAGCCATAACCATAGCCATATTTTGCTTTGCTTTCAAAGAAATTAAAAATAAAACTGATATTGCTTACTTCTCCGGTTTTATACTTTTCATTTATAAAGGAGAACATCCCTCTTTTTGTGTAATTCTGTCGTACTAGATAGAGGGTAGCATCAGCATATTTACACAGTTCTAAGGCATCTGAAACAGATCCAATAGGCGGAGAATCCAAAATAATATAATCGTATTTCTGTTTTAACCTATCGATAAGTTCTTTCATACGTTCTCCCATGATTAATTCAGATGGGTTTGGAGGAATAGGTCCCGAAGTGATAACATCAAGATGATCAATTTCAGTTTTTTGAACGATCTGGTCAAGGGAAGCATCGTTAATCAAATAGTTGACTACTCCTACTGAATTATCAATTTCAAAATCTCTAAATATTTTGGGTTTCCGTAAATCCATTCCAACGATAACTACTCTTTTATGACTCAATGCAAAAACCGAAGCAATATTGATCGAGCAAAATGTTTTTCCTTCACCACTCACAGAAGAAGTAACCAAAACTGTTTTGGCTCCTTCTATTCCTTGTTTTTTATAAAGGAATTGAAGACTGGATCTAATAGCCCTAAAGGATTCTGAAATCGATGATTTTGGTTTTTTTAACACCACCAGATTTCCATTCGTTTGACTTTTTCCAATTGCACCCAATACAGGAATTTTTGAAAGTCGTAATATTTCTTTGACCGATGAAACTTTTGTGTTAAAAAATACCTTAAGAAAAACAAATAAAAATGGAACTAACAGACCAAACATAATTGCCACCATATTGTTAAGCTTGGTATTAGGACCTATTTGTCCACCTCCAGTATCCTTAGCCGAATCTATTACCAAAACATCACTCACATTTGCAGCTTTAACCAATCCAGCTTCAGAACGTTTTGAAAGAAATAAATTATAGGCACTCTGACTTAAATTATACCGTCTCTCAATTTTCAATAATTTTTGTTGTTCTATTGGAAGTGATCGAATTTCAACTTCATATCTATTAATATCATTATTAATAGTATACAGTTCTTTATTTAATAAACTTTTTGAAGAATTTAAGTTTTCTAATAATACTGCCTTTACTGCATTGATCTGCCTGTCAATATCCTTAAAAACTGGAGTATCTTCTTTAAAAGTATATTGTATATTATTACGTTCTTCAGCTAAAATAATAATCCTTCCAACACTTGCAACAATACTACTTTCAGATATACCTGAAACAGATGGTGCGGGAATCTCTCTATAATCTGATCTATTATTTAGATAATTCTTTAAGGTCTTATAATAATTTAATTCTCTTTTTACATCTTCTTTTCTAACATCTAATTGGTTTAATTTTGAATTTATCAATTGTCCCTCACCAACAAGATCAAATATCTCATTTTCATTTTTAAACGTATTTAATTCATCTTCTACTCCTGATAATTCTTTGGATTTGATCGTTAGACTACTATCGATAAAACGGCTGGTCTTTGTTGCAAATAAATTTTTTCGTTCTAGCATATTATCACTCAATACCCGTACAGAAGTATTGAGATAATCAACTAGTTTTGCTTTATTCAAACCATTAAGCCTTAGTTTCAACACCGACGATCCTTTAGATTCAGCTTTTACATCTATAGAAGTATATTGTTTTACTACACCATCAAAATTTGAAAAACTGATATAATAGAGAGTATTTGGTTGAACTCTTATTTCAGGATTTGAAATTATCATTCCATTAAAAAAAGGCACTTCTATTTTTTCACCTAGTTTAAATGTTCTTGAAAATTCCTGCGATTCAATAAAAAGAATACTTTTTTCTTTAGTAGTAAAATTTTGAAGAGTAACATTTCCTCCTGAAAATTGAGTGCTTAATTTGAAATTTAAAGAGTCTATAAAAAACACTTCTAGTTGCTTTCCGAGAATTTGCCCTTTTGTTGTATCTATTCTTACAAAGAAAGGGGTTTTTTTATATGCATCTATCTTTTGATATTTTCCATTCTTTTTATAATTGATATAATATTGTAATCGCTCAACTACCTTTTCATTATGTGACCGGGATCGTAATGTTATAATCGAAGTATTCACCTTATCGGTGGTTCCTCCCCAATTAAATGTCAGACTTGTATTTGTTGTAAAAAATGGATTTTGATCGTCTTTAATTGAGATCAACGTGTTCATTTGATAAATGGCTAACTTCCTAACATTAATATAATAGGCAACACTAAATGCTATGGCTAGTGAAATAGCAAATAAAGGCCAATAACTCAATAACTTAAAAAGGAATCCTTTTAGGTCGAAAGTGGAATGAATTTCCGCTATTTCAAATTCTTCGCTCATCTATAGTGAAATAAATAATAATATGGTCGTAGTAACTGCTGTAATCAATGCAAGAATTGTAGTAAAAGATGTAAGGCCCGTTACTCCAAATCCAGTAGATTTTTGAGGTAGGGGATTGATCAATATAAGATCATTTGGCTGAATGTAATAATAAGGGGAATTTAACGCATTGATATCAGTTAGGTCGATATGATGCACTTTTTGACCCAAAGGATATTGCCTAATAATAATCACATTTTTTCGATCTCCTACAACCGTTATATCTCCTCTACTGGCAATAGCTTCCATAATACTGACCTGATCTCGATATATAATTTCTGATCCAGGGCTATTAATTTCTCCATTAATAGTAAATCGTATTCCCGATATCTTCACCGTCACAAAAATATTCGCCTCTTCTTTAAAAAAGTCCCTTAATAACCGTTCTTCTATTTTTTTTCGTACTTCTTCTACTGTTAAACCCAATACCTGCATCTCTCCAAAACTGGGTACTCTTATGTTTCCATGGGGATCTACAACGAAGCCATCATAGTACAATCGTTCCTCTCCTGTGGCATTTGGAGTTCCTTCATTAATCGGATTAAAAATACCAACCAATTCCTGATCCATAGCTTTTACCCGTATACTCAATAGGTCGTTTATCTGCAAGCGATACGGTTCTTGAATTTTACGAATGACCATAATACTGTCGGTAGGGTTTTCTTCATTTTCCTGAAGATAGGTAAGCTTTTTGGTAGAAATACAAGAAGTAAAGCTAATAGCGATCAGAAGGAAAAATAACCGAAACGTATATTTCATGGATTTTTGGTTGTTATAGCAAATATAACATACCTATTTGAAAAATAGTATTTATAGTGATTAATTTATCTTTTTTAATGCACTAAAAATGCCTAATGTTTTCTATAAATAAAATCTGCGATAATCTGTTTTATTCATGTCCTTTATGTTCTATCAAACATTTAATTAAATAGTTTAGTTGAAGTGACTAATAAGCCCTTATTTTGCAAAAAAAAGTGAACTACCTATCCGTCGAAAATATTTCTAAGTCCTATGGAGAACATGTGCTTTTTAAGAATATTTCCTTCGGGATCAATGAAGGACAGAAAATTGGATTTGTTGCCAAAAACGGCACCGGAAAAACCTCTATACTCAATATTATTTTTGGAATAGATATTCCCGATTCTGGAAAAGTAGTCACTCGTAAAAATTTGAAAGTCTCCTACCTTTCTCAAGATCCAAAACTAGATCCAAACCAGACTGTTGAAGAAATTATAAATACTACGGATAATTATATTCTTCAACTAATTTCGGAATACGAAAAAGCACTTCTTAATCCCGAAGATACCGAATCCTACCAAGCCGCTTTTGATGCCATGGAAGCAAATCAAGCATGGGATTTTGAAACCCTCTATAAACAAATTCTCTTTAAATTAAAACTCGAAGTACTCGATCAAAAGGTATCGACCCTAAGCGGTGGACAAAAAAAAAGGCTGGCTCTTGCCAATGCATTACTTACCCAACCCGATCTGCTGATCTTAGATGAACCTACCAATCACCTTGATCTGGAGATGATCGAGTGGCTGGAACGTTTTTTTACCAAAGAAAAAATTACCCTAATTATGGTAACCCACGATCGCTTTTTCTTAGAAAGGGTTTGTAATGAGATTTTAGAGTTAGATGAAGGAGTACTTTATAATTACAAAGGAAATTACAGCTACTTTTTAGATAAGAGACAGGCTCGTATCGAGATCTTCGCTTCAGAAACAGCCAAAGCAAAGCAACTTTTTAAAAAGGAATTGGATTGGATGCGCCGTCAACCAAAAGCACGGACTACCAAAAGTAAATCTCGGATAGACGATTTCCACGAGATCAAAAGTCGTGCTCACCAACGGAGAAATGATCATGAGATGCAATTGGATCTAAATATGGAACGCATGGGAACAAAGGTTGTGGAGTTACACGGAATTTCAAAATCTTTTGAAGGGATTGCTCTGCTGGATAAATTCAATTATAATTTTCAGCGTGGAGAACGAGCTGGTATTATCGGTAAGAATGGTACAGGTAAAACCACATTGCTTAACTTGATCACAGGGCATCTTTTTCCTGATGCCGGAAAAGTCGTAATTGGTGAAACAGTAAAATTTGGGTACTATACCCAAAGTGGAATTCATATAAAAGAAGGGCAAAAAGTTATAGAAGTGGTTCGGGAGTTTGGGGATTATATTCCTTTAAAAAAAGGAAGGCAAATATCTGCACAGCAATTACTGGAACGTTTTCTTTTCGATCGGAAAAAGCAATATGATTTTGTTGAAAAACTAAGTGGTGGGGAACGGAAACGACTTTATCTATGTACAGTTCTCATAAAAAATCCGAATTTTTTAATTCTGGATGAACCCACCAACGATCTGGATATCGTTACCCTGAATGTGCTGGAAAATTTTTTGCTGGATTTTCCGGGTTGCCTGATTGTTGTTTCCCACGATCGCTATTTTATGGATAAGGTCGTTGATCATTTATTTGTATTTAGAGGGAATTCTATCATTGATGACTTTCCTGGTAATTACTCCGATTTCAGGATTTATGAGGATAGCAAGCCAGTTGAAAAGAAAGTGATTTCAGAAAAAACAAATCAGGCGAAGAATGATTGGATAAGTAAAAAAAGCAAGGTTAAACTTAATTATCAAGAACAAAAGGAATATTTAAAATTAGAAAAGGAGATTAGCAAATTAGAACAAGAAAAAGAAATACTTGAAGAAAAATTCGCTACTGAAAATTGGGAAGGTGCAGAAATTGACACCCAATCTAAAAATCTTCAGGAACTTATCAACCAACTGGAAACGAAAACCGACCGCTGGCTGGAGCTTTCTATAAAGTTGGAGTAAACAAAACCAGACCTATTTGGTTTTTAAAACCTAGTTGCTTTCAACTAGTTGCTTTCAAGTACATTTTCAATTGCACCTATATATTCCTCAAAAGATACCAGATCATTATGCCCGCCATCTGGGATCGAAATAAAAGTTTTTTGATCTGTTTCAATGCTATTAAATAACTGCTCCCCTTGTTCAAATTCTACAACGATATCTGCTGTACCATGAATAATTGTAATGGGGCAGTGTACTTTATTTATATATTGATAGGTTGGAAATTTATAATGCAATAAAGATTCAATCGGTAAAAAGGGAAATCTGGATTTGGCAACTTCCTCAATACTGTAAAAAGGGGACTCTAACACTAGATTCTTAGGCTGGTGAGATGAGGCTACATAAGTTGAGAAAGCAGTTCCAAGACTTCGCCCATATAAGGTAATTTCATTTTCCTGATAGAATTTTTTTGCATATTCATACCACAAATTAGAATCTGCATACAAAGATTCCATCGAACGTTTACCAGTACTTTTTCCATAACCGCGATAATCCATCACGATCACAGAATAGTTTAAATCCACAAAGAACTGAGTGATATTTCCCCATCGTTGTAGGTCTCCTGCGTTTCCATGAAAATAAAGAATTAGGCCTTTTGAGTTTTCAGCTTTAAAATGAAGTCCGTTTAAATGAGCACCATCTTTAGTGTCTAAAAAAATTTCTTCATAAGGACAATCCATCACATAGGTGTAGTCCTGAGAAAGTTTTGAAGGTAAAAAAATAAGGTTTCCCTGAAAAAAATAAATCACGCCGCAAAGTAAACCATAAATATTAAGGAGTACAAAACTAATGATCAATGCTTTTTTATATTTACGCACGATTCGGTTTTGAATTATGAATTACATCAATACTACTACCAGCTAGATCTTGTTCGACTGGTTTATCATTTAATATTTCAGCAAGCATTTTATGATAGCTTTCAAAATTATTAAGATCCTTGTGCCCACCACCTATAACTGTGTAAAGTCTGGTTAATTTTGGACAGATTTTAGAAAGCTTAACACTCGTTTTAAAAGGAATTAACTTGTCGTTTGTTCCATGAATTATGTATATCGGACATTGAACATATTTTAACCATTTGTAGGTGGGCATAGGGTATTTCATTAAAATTGATAAGGGCATAAATGGTGCGTAACGTGCAGTCACCTTAGTCAAACTGTAATATGGGGCATCTAAAATTAACTTACGTGGATTGTTCATAGAGGCCAGTTTTGTAGCAAATCCCGAACCCAAACTCCTGCCGTAAAGTATGATATACTTTTCATCAACTTTCTTTTTCATCTCATCATAAACGAGTTGTAGATCACGTTTAATATGTTTATGACTTCGTCTTCCAGTACTTTTCCCAAACCCTCTATAATCCACCATAAAAACGTCAAAGCCATTTCGGGTAAAATCGACCGCAAATTTCCCCCATCCTTTGATACTTTTACTATTTCCTTTCAGGTATAATACTACTCCTTTGGGGTTTTCAGCTTTAAAATGCAAGCCATTAATTACAGCACCATCACGTGTGGTAAGATTGTATTCTTCCGTTTTTTGATTTTCATAAAAGAATTTAAAATCAGCTGGAAGTTTTTCTGGCTTAAACAATAATTGCTCCTGAAAAAAATACAATAGCAAACTTAGTGCTATATATATTGCAAGAATTACTAAAAGTATATAGACCCAATTTGACATGTGTGTAAATTACGAAAAAAATAAATTTAATATTACACGGGTCTGGACGCTAGCAGACAGGGTTATACAGTTATGAAAAGGATGCTAGATGCTTTGAATTTAATCTAGCACCAATTTAGTTTATACCACTATTGTTTCCTGAAAGTATTATAGGGGGTATTGTTCTAAAATAAAACTAATATTTACTCCCTAACAATCATTCTGCTGTAAACAGCATCACTATCTTCAAAAGAAAAACGAAGTAAATAAACACCCTTAGTTAATTCATTTAAATTAATAGTATTGGATTGAAATTCATTAATTTCTTTAATTAATTTACCCTCAATACTATAAACTAAAACTGATCGTAAAGATGTGTCATTCAGATTTGAAATAGTAACTATTCCATGTGTTGGATTAGGGGAAATAACAATAGAATTTTCAATATCTTCAATATCATTAACTGCTAAAGTTTCACAATTAGCCATTAATGTTTGCATACTATTGTTTACATTTAACCTTCCGCCAGTAGTTGTAATACCTTCCAATGATTCATTTGGATCTACTCCCTCTAAAATAAAATCTCTTATCAACCTTGCTGCCAGAGCAGGATCTTCAATAGCCAGATCTGCAAAATTTGAACAGGGTGCTGAATATAACAATGCAATGGTACCTGTAACATGTGGTGTTGCAAGTGAAGTTCCTCCAAATGTTCCATACCCTGTTCCTGAACTAAGCGTATAAATTCCAGCTCCTGGTGCACCTAGATCTATGGTCTCTAAGCCATAACCCGCTTGAGTAACTTTAACATCATTTTGATTGGTATTAGTAACACTAATTAAATATTCACTAGGACATGCCGTTGGCACATCACCTATAATATCTACATCATAGTTTCCATTAATTGTTGCCCCACAACTTAATATTCCGTTTTCACCTAATGTATTGTACATTTCACACCAAAGGGGATAATCATCTGGGTCTCCAAAATCAATTCCAAAGGAAGCATTCGTAGAAACAACAAAACTTCCAGCCGTACCATTTGAACTATTGTATAACATTCTAGCTTCTAAAATATAGGAATAGGCTTCAATTACTGTAGCTTCATTACCGCTGCTACCTTCGATGATCATCACTTTAACATCCCAATTTACACCTGTTATTCCTATACCATTATTACCCGTTGCTCCCACAATTCCGCAAACTGGTGTACCATGCCCACCAGAGCCAATATTATCATTATTTGAAAAAACATTCCAGCCATTATAATCATCTACATAACCATTTTTATCATCATCAATATCATTATTTTCAATTTCATCTTCATTTACCCAATGGTTTTCAACCATATCGGGGTGGTTTATAGATAAGCCATCATCTATTACTGCAGCCACAATCACATCACCATTTGCTGTCTGTCCACCAGTTGTCACTTCCCATGCTTCATCGGCATCGATATCTTTATCATTTTCCTGATAATATTGCCATTGATTATCAAATAATGGGTCATCTGGAAAAATAACTCTTTCTTTTATACCAGTATGATTTTTTTGGGAAACTAAAACTTGAGAATTTTTATCTAGAGCAGAAATAGTTTCTAATTCATTGATATTAGTATCATCAAATTTGATTTTCCAAATATTCATTGGTCTTGATATCAATTTAGCATTAATAATATTCAAGGTTGAAATTTCACTAGACAACTGATTAGGAGTGGTACCACTTTTTAACTGAACCAATACTTCTCCCTGTACATAATTTAAATCTTGGGCATAAAAATAATTTGCAAATAACAGTACGACTAAAACTAATAAATTCTTTTTCATAATTTTTTTAAATTTCCATAAAATCACTGGTAGCACCTTTTTTTATTTTGTTTGATTTTACTGCACCTGCTTCCTGAATGGCACCACCAAAAAGCAATAATTTTTCTGTTAATGTAGTTTTACCAGCATCTGGATGTGAAATGATACCAAAAGTTCTTCTGGTTTTTTGCTTTAGTTCACTAATTAGTGAACTAGCACTCTTTTTTCTTGACATTTGTCTTACTTTAAAAGGTTAATAAATATATTAAATCTATCTCTTAGATTTAACCCTTTTAAAGTTCACTTTTTGATGACGTCAAACACTACTAAAAATAATTTTCTTTATGGGTAATCTACTCTTTCACAAACTTTACCACTTCACGTTGCCCATTTTCGTTTTGTAAAGAAATAAAATAAACACCTTTTGAAAAATTTGAAACATTGATTGTAGCTTGTTTATTAAAGATGAGGTTTTGTGTATGTAAAAGTTTGCCTTCTATAGTATAAATATAGATTCTTAAATTTTCAACATCGTTATTTAAACTACTTAGAATTAATTTATCTTTTACAGGGTTTGGATAAACAGAAAAAACCTTGACCTTTTGGGATGGGATACCCAAAGAACAATCTTCAGAATATGTGTAATTAGCGTCTATAAGCCAATATAAATAAGGCGGTTCGTCATTTGTTGCGGCTTTTGCGTTATCTACAGTTACACAATCCAAAGGTAATTCGCAAGGTTCTCCCTCCAATTCGCAACCTAAGAAAACAGTTAGTATGGGGTTGTTTCCATTTTTTAAATTTAAGCTTTCTATAAAAAATCATTCTGTATTAAGGCAATTAAGCGATGATAGGAGAAGAAAGGTTACAGCTGAAAAATTAAGCAATTCTAAACCTCTGGAAAATGTACTAAAGTCTGTTATTCAAAATAATAGAACCTTATTAAAACTTTTTGGAATCGGTAATAGCAATCTCAATTCATTTAAACCAAAAAATGTTGCTGATAAAGAGGATAAATTCATTGGTAAAAGATTCCCTACATTTTTTAAATTTAAAAGCTTAACAGAAGGAAAGGAATTAAATAAAAACGTCCATATTAATAAAAGAGCTCGCATTAGATTCGAAACAGATGTTACTAATGATTATTTAAAGCGAGAAAATTCTCCAGGAGAAGTTAAGTTGTATATTATAAATGGTGAAGAAAGAAAGCTTTATGAAAACTATAAAATTAATTTGGCAAATGGTATAGCAACTTTAAATTTGCATTTACCTGTAGAATCAAAAGTTGGTGACAAAATCAAATTCATATTTGAAGTTTCTGATAAAACTAGAATTTACAACCCTTTTACAAATAATTTTTTGATTTTTGTATTAAAGGAACAAATTGATACAGGTAAGCCTCCTTCAAAACCAAGAACAAAATTCCCTAGTAATCAAGATGGAAATAAGGGTAGTAATAACTCGGCTATACAATTACCCGAAAATATAAGAGAAGTAGCTCAAACCCCAATTAAAAATCAAATCAGCTGGACAGATGTACCGAATGAGGAATTCAATGAATTCAGTTCAATTATAGCTATAAATAATGGACAAACGGAAGATATTTTTAATCCTAATAGTTATGATTGGTTTGTTAATGTTGATAATAAATTCTTGATAAACGAGATCAAAACAAATCCACAAGAGTCAGATATTACCAAAGAACAGTACAAGTGTAGCTTAATAATTTTTGGTATTTCAATGCTTTATGAAGAATCCCTTAGAAGTAAAAAGGTCAAATCAAATGGAGAAATGACATTCGAAAAGAAATTAAAGGTTTTTTCCAGTTCAGTTTCGCCAGTTTTAATACCAGTCATAAACGAAGTAAGTCATATGCGTGATTAAATCAACTTGTGTAATAATACGACCTCTTTAGAACTAGAAGATTGTTTATTGTAGTTCGCATACCATTTTCTATTTGGAACATCTCTCCAAATTCTTTTTTCATCAATTACTATTTCTTCAAATCCAGCTTCATTCATTGTTTCCAAATATTTTGGTAGTTGCCATTCAATATTTGAGAAAGCTATTATTTGTGCAACAACAGTATTTTTATTACAAACTTTTGATATTGAATCGAAAGATTCTTTAATATTTGAATAATAATCGGTTAAACCCTTTTGGTTTCTATTACCCATAGCGTAATATGTTAAACCGTGTCCATCCAAACTGTTTGCAATCCAAAATGGAGCCGGAGTTTCTTTCCTTCCAAATATTTGCCATCTGTGATATACTACATGTACTCCTGGATATGGAGGAGATGTTAAAACTAATTTTGGACTTTGGTTAAATAGACGTTTATGATTTTTAATTTCCTTTGCTGGAGCATTAATAGTTTTCGAGTACGTAGTAGATGCTGATTCATTAAAATCCAAACTTCCATTCTTCATTTTTATTAAATTTTCTAAAATTTTACTTTTAAATTTAGCAATAGATGGAATTTCTTTTTTAGAATCTAATGCCCATTGTCCAGTTTTTAGGAGAATGCACCTAACAAATTTTTGCTCTTTTTGACTAAATTTTTCTAAACTTAAGAAGTAAAGGTATTGTTCTAATACTTTTCTTATTGGCCAAGTTAGATTATTTGATAAATTTCTTTGGTATCCTTTTTCTATCCATTCCTCTGGTCTTGGCACCTCTGATTTACAATTTACTTTCTTCGTAGTTTTCTGTATCCATTTTGAGATAACTTGTAATCTGTATGCGGATAAAGGATTAGTCTTTACAGATGATAAGAACTCTGCTAATGTACTGATATCAAAACCAATAGAGTCTCGACCAAGTAATTTTGCTTCAATTAAAGTTGTTCCTCCTCCCATAAATGGGTCAAGAATTAAGTCTCCTGGTTCTGTAAAATACTCAATAAATTCTCTCGCCATAATAGGAGAGAAGCGAGCAGGATAATTATAAAAATCATGAGTGTACCCAGAAACTCTTTCTTTGGAGTTAGCTGCTGCCGTTAAATTTTCTTTATCTGTATCTGTAAATGTCATATCTCTGGAAATATTTCAGTTAAATCATATTTTTTTTTGCTTCCACCCAAATCATTTATTGCTAGAAGAACCTTATGCTTTGTAACTGGTTTTCTCTTTTTATGATAACTAGGATCTTTACACAAATAGTGAATGGTCGTAGTATTCAAGCCATCTATTTTTGAAATCTTTGCTTTAGTAATTCCTTCTTTAGTTAGAACTTCTTGAAGAATTGTCATTTAATTAATTTTAATCAAATATAATAAAAATTAATATTTTTTAATATATATTTTGGCCTCATAAAATTTTGGTTAAAACAATAGGAGAAATGAGCGTGCATATTTTAGGGGTTTAGTAATATAGGTTATTAAGAGTTTCAATTATACAAGAGATTTCAAACTAATCTTAACGAGTTCCAATGTTTCCTAAAATATAGCGAATGAGCCGTTAATTGTTTCCAAAATTATATGCAGCCTTGAATTTTTGTTTCTTTTGTTTCAAGACAAAAGAAAATGAAACATTAAAAGAAAACTTCAATTAAAAAACAAAATATAACAAGTGTATAGAAATTTTATACTCTTGTGGCAAGTTGACAAGAATCGTTTAAAATTTTTTATTATGTACATTTTATCGAATATGCGATTTTTAAACAGAGCAAAAAGTAAAACTTTTATTTTGGCGTTGGCAAGCGTTGGATAATTGAGTTATCTCCAGTTTTAGGAAGCATTCCAATATCAGAGGTAAAGATTCTCTTAAAAAGCAGAGATGAATTTCCACCAGTTTTATTAGCCCTCCAAACAATTTTCACTAACAAGGCATCCCATCAAAAAATGTTTAAACTTGTAGAACCCATTGTTCAAAATGGGAAACGACAAACAGGACGCCAGGGGATGGCCATATGGGAAGTGATTGTTTTATCTGTTATACGATTAACCCTTAACAGCAATTACGATCGTTTATTGTGGATTGCCAATTCAGATAAATATGTGCGTCAACTCATGGGTTCACAGTAGAGGATAAGCAATACCGTTTAACGGCATTAAAGGAAAACATTGGATTGCTAAAAGTTGAAACCATAGAAAAGATCAATGCCTTAGTTTTGGAAGTAGGACAGGGTTATCTAAAAAAAAGACCGAGAAGCTGTTGCGCTTAAAGCCGATAGTTATGTTGTAAAAACCCATGTACATTTCCCCACAGATTATAATTTGTTGTGGGATGCAGCCCGAAAATGTATTGTTATTAGTTGCACTTTAGCATCTCAACAAAACATATGGGGCTGGCGCAACGGGTCTGATTGGAAAAAGCGTGTTAAAATTGAATTTAGAAAGCTACAAAAGACCAGGAGATCTGGAGGCAAACATAAGGAATTTCGTTTAAAAACTGCTACAGAGAATTACTTAAATCTAGCCCAAACCCTTTATAAAAAGATAAACACATTCAAAAGCGTTTTTAAGGTCAATACAATACATCAATACTCATTATTACTTGAATTAGAGTACTGCAGCAAGATGCCAGCCAAACATATAGATTTGGCAGAGAGAAGGTTATTAAAGGGAGAAAAGATTCCTTATAGCGAGAAAGTGTTTTCTTTATTTGAACCTCATACCAAATGGATTGAACAAATGTCCTGACAAAGGGGAGGAAAACTTCGAAAAATATGTTGCTCTTGCTGTTTTATCCTATAATCTTCACCGTTTAGGAAATTTAATAAAAAAGAAAAGCATCAAAGAAAATGCGAGTTCCTTTATGAGTTTAAACATAAGTAACCATAGGATAGCTATGTCTGAAAACCAGCTTTCAGACCAAAATGATGGTGTTTATCAAAAAATCTTACAGCAAAAAATGAACTACCTCGACCCAAGGGTACGAGGTATCAAGCGGAAGATAACTTTATTTTAGTTTGATGAAAACCTTAGGTTTTCAAACTTTCCTCTTGACCACCGAGGCAAGCCTCGGGGAATTCTTTAGATTAAAAACGCCTTGATAATCTCTTTTTAATTCTAAAAACAGAATAAACCCTCTGCTAGTTTTTGATATTAAAGAAATTTATACTCTTACCGAGCAGAGACTAATTAGAGAAGGAAAAGGCAGCTTAGAAATTTAATAGGTATTAAAAAAGGCTGACTAAAAGTCAACCTTTTTTAAAAGTGTAATCAATTAGTTTATTTTCGGATCTTTAAGACCTTCTTCAATCATTTTATAGAATTGATCTAATTTTGGAAGTACTACAATTCGAGTTCTTCTATTTTTAGATCTACCATCAGCTGATTCATTAGATGTTTTTGGTATAAACTCTCCACGACCCCCTGCAGTCATTCTTGCTGGATCTACACCAAATTCCTTTTCAAGTATTCTAACCACTGTTGTAGCACGAAGCACACTCAAATCCCAATTATCTTTCATGCAATTTGTACTAATCGATTGAGAGTCTGTATGTCCTTCAACCATAAATTCAAAGTCAGGTTTGTCATTAACTACCATTGCAATTTTTCCTAAAACCTCTTTAGCTCTTGCAGTAACAGCAATACTTCCACTTCTGAATAACAATTTGTCAGAAATACTAATAAACACGACTCCTTTTTCAACATTTATCTCGATATCTGTATCGCTCATATCTCCTAAAACACCTTTAAGACTTTGTACTAGAGCAAGATTTACTGAATCACGACGTGTAATCGCATCACGTAATCTATTAATAGTTACATCTTTTTCCTTCATGCTTTCAAGGGATCTTTCTAGATTTTCAGCACCTTTTTGAGTCAATGTTGTAAAGTCTCCAATTTGCTTGATCAAATCGCCATTCGTAGAATTTAAGCTTGCAACTTGACTTTTTAATGCATTGTTTTCAGCTTTCAGACCAGATGATTCTGAAAGGCAATCATTTAATTTAACCGTTGCCGTATTAAGTAAATCTTGTGTATTTTTTTGTTTACCTTCAAGTTCAGCATATTTCTTATTAGAAACACATGAAGAGAATAATAAACCAGTACAAGCAACTAGTATTAAAATTTTTTTCATAATTAATTTAGTTTATAGTAAAAAAAGGATTAATATATTTTTAAGTATATCTATTTTAGATTTTTAAAAATACGCTTTTTTTCTATAAAATACTTCCATACAACTGAATTTATCTGATAATATTTTATAACTGTAGCTTGTTTGTTCCTTTTCTTTAAATAAATTGGAATTAAGTAATAAAAGCTAAAATGTGCTTTTATTATAGCTATAATATGTTTCCATTTTCCTTGAAACAAAAATAGTATTCCTGCAATTCCATCTAAAATTAAACGGATAAAAATGATAAGCCAAATTTGTGGGTCTTTTACATTCTTTAATAAAACCAATAAGGTATTTCTAAAATTATAAAAGGTTTTGTTGGTATTTTCAACCGCTAGGGTTGCAGCTCCTAAATGGTAAACTGAAGCTTTACCAAAATATTTAATAATTCCTCCATCTTTTTGTAACCTCCAGCAAAGATCGATTTCTTCTTGATGTGTAAATAAATCTTCATCAAATCCCCCAACATTCCAAAAGGCTTTATTTTTGACAAAAAAACAAGCACCAGATGCCCAAAAGATATTAGTGACATCGTCATACTGGCCTGAATCTTTTTCAATAGTATTAAAAACTCTTCCTCGACAATAAGGATATCCCAACTTATCTATAAAACCTCCAGCGGCACCAGCATATTCAAAATTGCTTCGATTTTTATAGTCCAAAATTTTAGGTTGTGCAGCCATAAGATTTTGATCATTATTAAAAGCCAAAATTATTGTGCTAAGCCAATTGGGACTAACTTCTACATCATTATTTAAGAGCACAAAGATGTCTTCCTGCAGAGTTCTCAATGCCTCATTAAATCCTTTTGCATAGCCGCCATTTGACTCATTTTGAATTATTTTTATATTTGGAAATGTTTTCTTAACAAAAGAAACCGAATCATCAGTAGATGCATTATCTGCCAAATAAATTGTCGCTTCATTAGAGGAATGGGCAATGACGGAAGGTAAAAATTGTGCTAATAATTTTCTGCCGTTCCAATTTAATATAACTACCGCTACATTCATATTTGCAAAGTAAATGGATTAATTGGAAGAGGCAAAGAGAATAGTTTTCATTTTTAAAATTCTAAATACTTACTATTGCCTGTACGTTTGCAGCAATAACAAAAGATGGAATACTGCCTAATAACTACTAAATCCAGGCAATTCCTTCAAGAAAATATAATTCTCATTTATATAATCCATTTGGCAAGTATAATGTTCAAAACCATTAGTAACAAATAGATATTTTGCTTTTAGCACAAAATTATACCGTGCTATTTGGTCAAAAACTTGTTGACCGATCCCAATCTTTGGTGCCTTGCATTCTACAATAATTTGTATGCTTCCGTTTGGATTATAAACCACAATATCGTAACGTTTTACAGTATCATTAAGTTTTAATTGTTTTTCAACATTGATATGTGATTTGGGGTATTTTTTTTCAGAAAATAAAAAATGAAGCACATGTTGGCGTACCCATTCCTCAGGAGTAAGTAGCACAAATTTTTTTCGTATGATATCAAAAATCAACGTTTTATTTTCGTTACTTTTGAATCTGAAATTATATTTTTGGAAACTGAGTTGTTGCACCCTGCAATTTAATAATTTTTTGTGCCTCTAGAAAAAGCAAGACATATAGTAACAAGTATTAAAAATGGAACAATAAAACCCATTTATTTTTTAATGGGCGAGGAGCCATATTATATAGATGCTATTGAAAAATATATCGAAGAAAATTTACTTACCGAAGAAGAAAAAGGATTTAATCAAACAGTTTTGTATGGAAGGGATATAACAATTGAAGATATTGTAAGTACTGCTAAACGATTTCCAATGATGGCAGAACGACAAGTAGTTATAGTAAAAGAAGCACAAGATCTTTCTCGAACTATTGAAAATTTAGTTTCCTATGTAGAAAACCCACAACCAACAACGGTTTTAGTAATGAGTTACAAATACAAAAAATTAGACAAGCGGAAAAAAATTTACAAGGCAATTGCTAAACATGGGGTTTTATTTGAGAGTAAAAAACTCTATGATAATCAGGTGCCAGATTGGATTCGCAGCGTTTTAAAGGGGAGGGGTTATACTATTACTCCTAAGGCTACGCAAATGCTTGTCGAATTTTTAGGAAACGATTTGGCAATAGTAAATAACGAATTAGAAAAACTTGAATTAATCTGCAACAAAGACGAGCAAATTACTGCCGAAATTATTGAAGAGAATATAGGTATTAGTAAAGATTACAACAACTTTGAATTGCAGAATGCCATCAGTTCAAAAAATGTAAAAAAAGCATTTGGAATAATTCAATATTTCGCACATAATCCAAAAGCCCATCCCTTGGTCTTAACAGTCTCTTTGTTATTTAGCTTCTTTACTAAAGTATTAAAATATCATTGTTTAAATAATAAATCTGAGGCATCAAAGGTTCTAGGTGTTAATCCATATTTTTTAAAAGATTATGAGACAGCCGCTCGAAACTATCCTATGAAAAAAGTAAGTGGCATTATTTCCTCTATTCGTGAAATAGACCTTAAAAGTAAAGGAGTTGGAGGAAATCTTTCACATGGGGATCTATTAAAAGAACTATTGGTTAAGGTGATGAATTAATGTTACCTTTTTACTGAAAAACGGCCACTTCCTAACAAAGCAATTGTTGAAAAAGCTAGTAAATATAAAATTGCCAGTTCGCTCTCAAATAATGAATCTCCTTGATGCACAACAAAAATTGCCACTAGCATTAATAAAATAGGTGGAATGGATGCCCATCTTGCTTTAAATCCGATTAAAATTAATATCGGACTTATAATCTCAGCAATCAAGACCAAAATCAGAGTTAATGTTTGTCCAAGTCCAATAGGGTCTGCAAATTTGATTTCTGAAGCTAATAAGATTTCAAACTTTTCAATTCCATGGTTTAATAACATTGCAGAAAATCCTACTCTTAAGATTAACAATCCTAGATTATGGGTAGTTAAAGCATTCATAATTTTATTTTATAATTTGAATCGAATAAAAATACAAAACAATAATTAAAATGTATTTTTGAAGGAAAATACCAAATCATGCCTAGAATTAAAGACTGGATCTCTGCAGCACGACTGCGTACCTTACCATTATCAGTATCGGGAATTATAGTAGGATCTTCTCTTGCTTTAGATAATCCCATCTGGAATTCTGCCATTTTTTGGTTGGCAATTTTTACGACTATTGGGTTTCAGATACTCTCCAATTTTGCAAATGATTATGGAGATGGTATAAAAGGTACCGATCAACATCGAACTGGAGAACAACGTCTGGTTGCTTCAGGCATTATAAGTCCAAAATTAATGAAACAAGCAATGGGTTTTACTACAAGTCTCATATTAATTGTAGTAATCTCATTAATTTATAAGGCTTTCGGTAGTGATAATTTTTTACTTTCATTATTGTTTTTTGGACTAGGTTTGGCCTCAATTATAGTAGCAATAAAATATACAGTTGGAAAAAATGCCTATGGATATTCTGGCTTGGGCGATGTATTTGTCTTTCTTTTTTTTGGACTATTAAGTGTATTGGGAAGTTATTTTCTTTTTACTTTAAAAATAGAATTGGACCTTCTTTTACCAGCAACTACCATTGGATTTTTGAGTATGGCAGTTCTTAACTTAAACAATATGCGTGATCTAGAAAATGATGCTTTGTTTAACAAGAAAACGATTGTTGTTTCGTTGGGTATGTCTAAAGCAAAAAAATATCATTATTTACTGCTTTGTTCAGCTATGATATCTGCATTAATTTATACCCTATTAAATTATAACTCCCCTTTACAATTTTTGTACTTCATTGCTTTTATTCCATTACTAATTAACATTAAAACTGTATATTTAAACAAAGAATCAATATTATTGGATAACGAATTAAAAAAGGTCGCCTTAAGTACCTTTTTGTTTGCAATTATTTTTGGTTTTATGCATTGATAAAATAATACTTTAATCATGAAAATTACATTTTACGGACAAAACACTTTGGCAATAGATATTTATGGGACCCATATTTTGGTTGATCCATTTATTACTGGTAATCCATTATCAAAAGATAAAGTAACAATTAATTCGTTAAAAGCAGATTATATTTTACTAACTCATGCCCATGAAGATCATACTTTAGATGCTGAAACTATTGCCAAAAATAATGGAGCAAAGATTGTAAGTAATTATGAAATTGCAATGCATTATCATGCAAAGGGGGTTAAAATTCACCCAATGAATCATGGTGGAAATTGGAAATTTGATTTTGGAACTGTAAAATATGTAAATGCTGTCCATACCAGTTCATTTCCAGATGGAAGTTATGGTGGACAAGCAGGTGGATTTGTAATTGAAGGAGAGCATAAAAACATTTACATAGCTGGTGATACTGCATTGACAATGGATATGAAACTAATTCCTCTTAGCACAAAATTAGACCTGGCTATTTTACCAATCGGGGATAATTTTACAATGGGAATTGACGATGCAATACTTGCAAGTAATTTTGTTGAATGTGATAAAGTGTTAGGAGTACATTACGATACATTTGGTTTTATTGAAATAGACCATGATGAAGCCAAGAAAAAATTCTATGATGCTGGGAAGGATCTGATGTTACTTGAAATTGGTGAATCCATTGAATTATAATTTTCATATACCAGATACATCTATCAAAATCCAAATTCCTAGTTCATAATCCCATTCATATATATTAAGCTTTAGCCCCAAGTATTCGAAATTAGAATTTGTTTTTTTGTAATTTGGTGCTTTCTATAATTTATTGCAATGTGTCTAAACTATGCTAAAGGCATCCTTTAAAAAATATGCGCTTCAATTTAAAATTCCTAGTGGAACTTCGCAGGGTGTTTTAAAGGCTAAAGAAACATACTATTTAATTTTAAGTGACTCAGAAAAAATGGGTGTTGGAGAATGTGGACTCTTTAAAGGATTGAGTATAGACGATCGCCCAGATTACGAAGAAAAGTTGCAATGGGTTTGTAATCATATCCATTTAGGCGAAAAAAAATTATATTCTGAATTGGTTGATTTTCCTTCTATTCAAATTGGAATAGAAACTGCTTTTAAATCATTTAAATCAAATAATAAATTTGAATTATTTCCCTCAGAATTTACACGTGGAGAACAATCAATTCAGATAAACGGATTGGTTTGGATGGGAGATCAGACATTTATGAAGCAGCAAATTGCAGAAAAATTAAAAAATGGATTTCGTTGTATAAAAATGAAAATTGGAGCAATCGATTTTAAAGCCGAGATCGATTTATTAAAATCTGTTAGAAAAGAATACGCAGCTTCAGATATAGAATTACGAGTTGATGCAAATGGCGCCTTTACACCATCTGGAGCATTGGAAAAACTAAAAGTGCTTTCAGACCTTAGGATACATTCCATCGAGCAGCCCATTAAAAAAGGACAATGGCAAGAAATGGCGAGACTTTGTGAAGATACTCCTTTGCCAATTGCTTTAGATGAAGAACTCATTGGAATAGTTTCAGATGAAAGAAAACAAGAATTACTATACACCATTAATCCACAATACATCATATTAAAACCAAGCCTAATTGGTGGTTTTAAGGGATGTGACTATTGGATCTCATTGGCAGAAAATAAAAAGATCGGTTGGTGGATCACCTCAGCTTTGGAAAGCAATATTGGATTAAATGCCATTTCTCAATATACTTTTTTAAAAAAGAGTACTTTACCACAAGGTTTGGGAACGGGTAGTTTATTTACCAATAACATTCCTTCGCCACTTATAATTTCTAATGGAAAATTAAAAATTAATTCTAATTCCAAATGGGATTTAACTAAAATTTATTCAACACCTAACACCTAACACTTCTATGTTTATAGCACAAGCTCTTAAATTTAAACACGAATGGTGGCGATATAGTATCTTACCCATTCTTTTCTTCGGTCTTATGGCATTAAATTATATGGTTATCGAAATCCTGGAGATTGATGTGAATACCATCATGAAAGATGAAATTGCTAAGAAAGGATCCAACAGAGTGTTATTTGAAAACTTAATACCCTTTGCTGTTTTTTTATTGGGTTTATTCTTGTATGTGAAGTTTGTCCATGAACAAACAATAATTTCATTAACCACCTCAAGAAAAAAAATGGATTGGGGTCGTTTTTTCTTTGGATTTGGATTGATTGCTGTATTAACAGTTGGATTGACGCTAGCAGATTTTTATACCAATTCAGAACATTTTGAGGTTCAATTTGAATTGATTCCATTTTTAATCTTACTTGCAATAGCAATTGTGTTCATTCCTTTGCAAACCAGTTTTGAAGAATACTTTTTTAGGGGATATTTAATGCAAGGTATCGGTATACATTTCGGAAATAAATGGATGCCGTTGATTATAACTTCTGTAGTTTTTGGTTCACTTCATTATTTTAATCCAGAAGTTGAAAAATTAGGCACTATCGTGATGATATATTATATCGGAACTGGCTTTTTCCTAGGTATCATCACCCTTATGGATGAAGGTATGGAACTAGCCTTGGGATTTCACGCAGCAACAAATTTTGTTATCGCTATTTTGGTTACAACTGATTGGACTGTCCTCCAAACCAATTCTATATTAAAAAGTCTTTCAGAACCTTCATTAGGATATGAAATATTAGCCCCCGTATTTATTTTATACCCAATATTTATTGCGATTATGGCATGGAAATATAAATGGACCGATTGGAGAAATAAACTTTTTGGAAAAGTAATCCCATTGAATGAAAATAAGAATATTAAAGATAATTATGAATAAGAATTGTTGGTTTTTGAATTTTGAAATATATTAAAAACATACACCCGACTTTTAAGCTAAACGGATTGCAATATAATACAAGTGAGCTAATTGAATTTGCCAAGGATCTTGAAAACAAAGGGACGCATTATGAAATTAATATTGGAAAGTTTCTTCAGCATTGGTTGGATGAAAAAGAAACTGTTTTAGTTAAAACATCTGGTTCTACTGGAAAACCAAAAGAAATTCTGCTTAAGAAAAAGCAGATGATTAATAGTGCTAAAGCCACTGGAATATTTTTCAAATTGGGTGAGAATACTACGGCATTATTATGTTTACCATCTAACTATATCGCTGGAAAAATGATGCTGGTACGTGCAATGGTATTGGGTTGGGACCTACATATTGTAGCCCCTCAAAAAGATGCCTTAACACAATACGATAATGATTATAATTTTGTTGCAATGGTTCCTTTTCAAGTTGAACATTCCTTACATGCCTTGGGAAAAGTTCACAAATTAATTATTGGAGGCGGTACGGTTTCATCTGAATTAAATGAAAAACTACAAGAAGTAAAAACAGAAGCTTTCGCCACCTATGGAATGACAGAAACAATTACCCATGTTGCTGTTAGACGTATTAACGGTTTAGCAAGATCTAATATTTTTACAGCAATACCCAATGTAAAATTTAGTTTGGATAAACGCGAGTGTTTAGTAATTGATGCACCATCAATTGCAAATAAAAAAGTTTTTACAAATGATCTGGTAAAATTAATTTCATCTACTTCATTTGAATGGCTTGGAAGAATAGATAATGTAATTAATAGTGGAGGAATAAAAATTTTTCCTGAACAGATTGAAAAAACAATATCCACTGTAATTGAACTACCTTTTATTATTGCTTCTGAATATGATGAAAAATTAGGAGAGCGAATTATTTTAATTTTTGAAAATGATGGGTCATTTGAAAATCCAGATTTCTCAAAAGCATTTTCGAAACTAACTTCATATAAAAGACCCAAAAAAGTGTACACATTTTCAAAATTTCCTTTTACAGAGACAGGAAAGATCAATCGGATTGAAGTGATACGTTTATTAAAAAAATATCATTAATAATCTAGCAGTATATATTTTATAATCTTTTATTATTTCTGCATTTTCATATTATAGTCTACAGAATGTTTTCCAGATCCGTAAAAGAGGAAAAATAAACATAGCAATAAAACTACACTTGATAATAACAAATTTGAGGTATCCATTTCGCCTAAAAAATTTATTAATACGGCTCCAATTAGTATGGGTAATTGAGCTATAATAGCCCATCGTGTTAATAATCCAAAAAATATTAAAATGCCACCAATTAAATGAGCAGGTGCAACATAATGTATTGTAAGCATTCCACCGGCATAATTCTTAAGGGGTTTTATTAGTTCAATCAGTATTTCACTATTCGCGATAAAATTAATCCCCTTGTAAAAAAGAAATATTCCTAATGCAATACGTAAAATATCTAAAGGGTAATAAGTATGTGCATTAGCCCATTTGTTTAATTTTTTTATAATTCCCATGGCTGAAAATGTTATAATATTCACACTAAATTACTAAAAATTAATTGGATAGTGAAATTACACTTGAATTACCCCTAAATTAAACGGTTTTTCAATGGGGGCATGGTTGGCAGCTTCAATCCCCATAGAAATCCAAGTACGTGTATCCAAAGGATTTATTACCGCATCGGTCCAAATTCTGGACGCTGCATAATAAGGAGAAATTTGTTTATCGTATCGGGCCTTGATTTTTTCGAAAAGTACTTTTTCATCTTTTTCAGAAAGATCTTTTCCTTGTTTTTTTAGAGAAGCTGTTTCTATTTGCAATAAGACTTTTGCGGCACTATTACCACTCATCACAGCTAATGCTGCACTGGGCCATGCTACAATCAAACGGGGATCATAAGCTTTTCCACACATCGCATAATTTCCAGCCCCATAAGAATTTCCAATAATTATGGTGAACTTCGGAACCACACTATTGCTAACAGCATTCACCATTTTAGCACCATCTTTTATGATACCTCCTTGTTCACTTTTACTTCCGACCATAAATCCAGTAACATCTTGTAGAAATACTAAGGGAATTTTTTTCTGATTGCAATTAGCAATAAATCGTGTAGCTTTATCAGCGCTGTCGTTATAAATAACTCCACCAAACTGCATTTCCCCTTTTTTGGTTTTCACCAAAGTTCGTTGGTTGGCAACAATTCCTACTGCCCATCCATCTATTCTGGCATAACCTGTTAATAGTGTTTTTCCATATTCTTTTTTATATTCTTCAAACTCCGATTTGTCAACCAAGCGTTTAATAATCTCTCGCATATCATATTTGTCGGCTCTTGAAATTGGTAAAATCCCAAAAATTTCTTGTGGGTTTTCGGATGGTTTTTTAGGTTTTTCATGATTAAATCCTGCTTTATTAAAATCTCCAATTTTGGAAAAGATGTTTTTTATGGTATCCAATGCATCTTTATCGTTTTTGGATTTATAATCTGTAACGCCACTAATTTCACAATGAGTAGTTGCTCCACCTAAGGTTTCATTGTCAATATGTTCACCTATTGCCGCTTTAACTAAATAACTTCCAGCTAAGAAAATACTCCCTGTTTTATCAACAATAAGCGCCTCGTCACTCATTATAGGAAGGTAGGCTCCACCTGCAACACATGAGCCCATGATTGCTGAAATTTGAGTGATTCCCATGCTACTCATTATAGCATTATTTCTAAAAATTCTACCAAAATGTTCTTTATCTGGAAAAATTTCATCTTGCATAGGGAGATATACGCCAGCGCTATCGACTAAATAGATTATTGGCAATCTGTTTTCAATGGCTATTTCTTGAGCTCTTAAATTCTTTTTTGCTGTTATAGGAAACCAAGCTCCCGCTTTTACAGTCGCATCATTTGCAACAACAATACACTGTTTCCCACTAATATATCCAATGACGATCACCACCCCACCACTAGGGCATCCTCCATGTTCCTCATACATTCCCTCCCCAGCAAATGCTGCAATTTCTACACACTTTGATTTTGTATCAAGAAGATAATCAATACGTTCTCGAGCAGTAAGTTTCCCCTTAGAATGATGCATTTCAATTTTGCTTTTTCCACCACCTAGTTTAACAACTGTTAATTTTTGTTTTAACTTGGAAGCCAAACTTTTATTGAAATCTTCGTTTTTATTGAAGGTTAGATCCATTACTTAATAAAGTTTGGGCTAAAATACAAAATGCGTTTTAATCCTCTGGAAAAATTTAGACTCGAATTTCTCTTATAAGAACAAATTTATTTTTTAATGGTTCATGTATTTGCGACAGTTGTAATTAATGAGATTTCACTTTTTGAAACTATTTAGTATAGCTTTTGAAAAACAATTATTAATGTCGATATTTGTACAATCCACCAGAGCAAGTCGAAGGTGGACTTTTTAACTAAAATGGTTTTTCACCCCACCTTTATTGGGCAGAGATCATTGAAATAAATTCAAAATTATGGGAATGAATAAGAATACAGTATTAGCATGGGCAACCTTTATAATGATTTTAGTAGGCTTAGGATTAATCGCTCTAGGAGCCTTTAGATATGATGAAGTTGCTGGATGGGGATTTGCGGCAGTAGGTATAGGATTTTTTGCTAATGCATGGGTATTTAATGCGTTAAAAGGAAGGGTATAATTAATCATTTTACTTAGACCTAAAGCCCAAACTCACAAACCCAAACCAATAAACCACAAATTGCAATGGCCGACGATAAAAAAGTAATTTTCTCCATGTCTGGAGTCACTAAAGCCTATCAAAACGCTCAAGTACCTGTTCTTAAAAATATATACTTAAGTTTTTTCTATGGTGCCAAAATTGGGATCTTAGGCCTAAATGGTAGTGGGAAATCAACCCTGCTTAAAATTATTGCAGGTGTTGAACCTAATTATCGTGGCGATGTCGTTTTTGCAGATGGATATTCTGTAGGATATTTAGAACAAGAACCTCAATTAAATGAATCCAAAACAGTTATTGAAATTATAAAAGAAGGGGTGCAAGATGTTGTTGATGTTTTGGACAAATACAATAAAATAAACGATATGTTTGGTTTGCCTGAAAACTATGAGAATCCAGATAAAATGGAGGATCTGATGAACAAGCAGGCAAAGCTTCAGGATGAGATTGATGCAAAAAACGCCTGGGAATTAGATACTAAACTAGAAATAGCGATGGATGCATTGAGAACTCCTCCAAATGATTCTCCTATAAATGTACTATCTGGAGGAGAAAGAAGACGCGTTGCTTTGTCTAGATTATTACTCCAGGAGCCTGACGTACTATTACTTGATGAGCCAACAAATCACTTGGATGCCGAGAGTGTACATTGGTTAGAACACCATCTTTCTCAATACAAAGGAACAGTTATCGCTGTAACACATGACAGGTATTTTCTTGATAATGTTACAGGCTGGATTTTAGAATTGGATCGGGGAGAAGGAATCCCTTGGAAAGGTAATTACTCGTCCTGGTTAGATCAAAAATCGAAGCGACTCACTCAAGAAAGTAAGACTGCATCTAAACGGCAAAAAACATTAGAACGAGAGTTGGAATGGGTGAGACAAGGCGCAAAAGGTCGCCAGACAAAACAAAAAACGCGGTTAAAAAATTACGATAAACTACTAAGTCAGGATCAAAAAAAGTTAGATGAGAAATTAGAGATTTATATACCAAATGGGCCACGGCTAGGAACAAATGTACTTGAAGCTAAAGGGGTCTCAAAAGCCTATGGTGATAAGTTATTATATGAGGATTTAAATTTCAAGTTACCACAAGCGGGTATTGTTGGAATTATTGGTCCGAATGGCACCGGAAAGACTACAATCTTTAAAATGATCATGGGAGAAGAGTTTCCCGATAAAGGAACTTTCGAGGTAGGTGAAACTGCAAAGATAGCCTATGTAGATCAGGCACATTCTAATATTGATACAGACAAATCGATTTGGCAAAACTTTAGCGATGGTCAAGAATTGGTTATGATGGGTGATAAGCAAGTAAATTCGAGGGCGTATTTAAGTCGATTTAATTTTGGCGGCTCTGAACAAAATAAAAAAGTTACCATGCTATCAGGAGGTGAACGAAATCGATTGCACCTTGCGATGACCTTGAAAGAAGAGGGCAATGTATTACTGCTTGATGAACCTACAAACGATCTTGACGTTAATACGTTACGAGCTTTGGAGGATGGACTAGAAAATTTTGCAGGTTGCGCTGTAGTAATCTCTCACGACCGTTGGTTCTTAGATCGTATTTGCACCCATATTCTTGCTTTTGAAGGCAATAGTCAAGTGTATTTCTTTGAAGGTGGTTTTAGTGATTATGAAGAGAATAAGAAAAAACGATTGGGTGGTGATCTGATTCCAAAACGAATTAAGTATAAGAAGTTGATTCGGTAAAATCGAATTCAGACCTACTAGGTTTCAAAAACCTAGTAGGTCTGAATTGTAAGTAAATGAATCTAGAAAAAATAAAAGTTATAGCATTTGATGCAGACGATACCCTCTGGGTAAACGAACCTTATTTTAGAAAGGTAGAAGAAGATTTTTGTAAACTATTAAGCGATTATTTACTAAAAGAAACCTGCCTACCTATGGCTACGGAATCAAACCATTTGCCCTTTCGTTAATTGAAGCTGCTATTACAATTTCAAAAGAAAAAATTCCCATTTCAACAGTTTCAAAATTGATTGAAACTGCTAAAGGAATGCTCAATTTGCCTATTGAATTGATTGAAGGGATAGAAGATATATTACAACAACTTTCTAAAAAATACCGTCTGGTTATGGCAACCAAAGGTGATTTGTTAGATCAGGAACGGAAACTTGTGAAATCTGGATTGGAAAAATATTTTCATCATATAGAGGTAATGAGTGATAAAAAACCAAAAAACTATCAAAAGTTAATCAAGCATTTAGACATTCAACCCAACGAATTTTTAATGGTAGGTAATTCCTTGAAATCGGATATTATTCCTGTATTAGAGATTGATTCACCAGCAATTCACATACCATATCATACTACCTGGGTACACGAAGAAGTTTCAGAAGATATAATTCACCCACAATTCAAGGAACTTACAAAGGCTTCAGAATTAATGGATTTATTGTAATCTGAAAAAGCGTAACTTTACTTTTTTAAAATTTAAAACCATGCCGTTTTCCATTCAACGATTATTTTTTTTCATAGTATTATTTCAAATTGTTTTTTCTACTTCAGCGCAAATTAAAACTGAATTTGTTGCCCTCGATGTATTTCAATTAGAATATGCTGGAGACCCACAAATTTCACCAGATGGGAATACTATAATTTATAGAAGAATTGGCTTCGATATTATAAAGGATCGTTCCAAGGGTAGTGTTTGGATTATTTCTTCAGAAGGTAAAGATCATCATAAACTTACAAATAGGGAAGCTAATGAAAGTCAGGCGAAATGGTCACCCTCAGGCGATCGTATTGCTTTTGTAAGCAGTTCAGAAAACGGTAGTGAAATCTATGTGCATTGGATAAATGATAAGGTAACAGCAAAGTTGACACAATTAGAAAACAGTCCATCATCCTTAACCTGGTCACCAGATGGAAAACAATTAGCTTTCTCTATGAAAGTCAATGAAAAGCCTCCAGTAATTGCAAAAATGCCAAAAAAACCAAAAGACGCAAAATGGGCTAAAGCTCCACGAATTACAGACCGGTTAAAACACGAACAAGATGGTGCAGGTTATTTGAAACCTGGTTTTTATCATTTATTTGTAATCCCTTCCGATGGAGGAGCATCCAGAAAATTAACCGAAGGTAATTTTAATCATAGGGGCACAATATCTTGGTCACCTAACAGAGAAGAACTCTTTTTTTCAGGGAATTTAAACGATAACTGGGAATACGATTTTAGAAATTCTGAAGTTTATTCAGTAAATTTAAATACCCTTAAAATTAAACCCTACACTTCTCAAAATGGACCAGATATTTTCCCATCGATTTCACCAGATGGAAAGTATATTTCCTATTTAGGCTATAATGATAAAGTACAAACATACCAATTGTATCAGTTAAATGTGATGGATCGCAACGGGAAGAATAAACGAGTCATTTCAGAAAAATTAGATAGAAGTATTAAAAGAGCAATCTGGTCTGGTGATAGTAAGGGATTATATATTTTATATGAAGATAAAGGAAAAACGAGGGTTTCTTATATGAATCTAAACGGAACTGTTTCAGAAATTACAAATGAATTAGGAGGAACAACATTAGGCAGGCCCTATGCTAGTGGGAGTTTTTCAGTTTCTGATACAGGTAAAATTGCCTTTACGCATTCGAATCCGAAACGTCCTTCAGACCTTGCAATAATTTCATTAAAAAATAAAAATTCAACTGTTCTAACTGCATTGAATGAGGATTTATTAGCTTACCGTTCTTTGGGAAAAGTAGAAGAATTATGGTATACATCTTCAGTAGATGGAAGGGAAATTCAAGGGTGGATTGTATATCCTTCAAAGTTCAATAAGAACAAAAAGTTTCCAATTATTATTGAAAACCACGGTGGCCCTATTTTAAATTATGGTGCAAATTTTTCTACTGAAATTCAATTATATGCAGCAGCTGGATATCTTGTTTTTTATCCCAACCCCAGAGGAAGTACCAGCTATGGCGAAGAGTTTGGGAATTTACTTTACAATAATTACCCTGGGGATGATTATCACGATGTAATGGATGGCTTGGATGCGGTGATAAAGAAAGGGAATGTAGATGAAGAACGATTGTATGTAACTGGTGGAAGTGCTGGTGGAATTATGACTGCCTGGATCATCGGAAAAACAAATCGGTTTAAAGCAGCGGTAGTTGCCAAGCCTGTGATGAATTGGATCAGCAAGACCTTAACAGCAGATAATTATTATGGATATGCTAATTCACGATATCCTGGGCAACCCTGGGAGAATTTCGAAAATTATTGGAAATTCTCTCCTATATCTTTAGTTGGAAATGTAGAAACTCCTACCATGGTGATGGTGGGTATGAACGATTTACGGACACCTCCAAGTGAAGCGAAACAATTATACCATGCGCTAAAGCTTAGGAAGATTGAAACGGTATTGGTAGAGATCCCTGAAGCCTCACACGGAATAGCTTCTAGACCCAGTAACTTGATTACAAAGGTTGCTCATACCATTGCTTGGTTTGAGAAGTATAAATAAAAAAAATAATATTTAAGAGTTTCTTATTACTGAACTATTAATTTTTTTATAACGGAATGTAATCCAGATTGAATTTTCAAAAAATAAATTCCATCCCTGAAAAATGATCTGTTTGAAGATTCTGCCAGATTTCCCTGAAATACTGTTTTTATTTTTTTTCCAGTAATATCATAAATTTTAATGATTCCTTCAGAAGAGATATTGTGATTAATTGAAAACTCAGTTCGTACAGGATTTGGATAGACAGTAAAATCCTTAGCAGTAAAAATTGTCTCTTTAGTATTCAAAATAATAATATCATCTAAATTATAGCCATGTATAGACCTGCCGAAAGTTCCTGCATATAACATATTTGTTGCACTAAACACCTACGGTGTAGCCTTCAATCAATCAGCGTTCTTATAATAAACGATATATTATGAGAACAAAAAGAGAAGTCTGCCTAAGTGTAGGAACTACTAAAGTAGTAGAAAAAGATGTAGAATTGATAATTGCATCTGTTCAAAAACGTATGTCTATTGCCAATAGATCTACTTCGGGTATTAGGAGTTATGTTAGATCCGTGGTACGGTTGTATGCGTTTCATGGCATCCATCCTAAAGGCTTAGAATTAGATCAAGTACTGGATTTTCTGCTTTATATGCAGAAAGAAAAAGGGCTTCATTGGCGAGCCATTAAACTTTATGTGGCAGGCCTTAGGTACTATTATCAAGAAATTGTTGATGAGGTAAAGTTAGCTAGGCAAATACCCTATCCAAAAGAAAAACCTAGTTTACCAGAAGTGGTTAGTCGGGAGGAATTACAACAACTTTTTGAAGGCTGCAAAAATTTCAAACACAAAGTCATGTTTCGATTGATGTATTCAGCTGGATTAAGAAGAGCGGAATTGGTTCATCTAAAACTAACTGATATTGATACCAAGGATGGTAAAATGCGTATTAGAATCAATAATGGAAAAGGTGGGAAGGATAGATATACCATACTTTCTCATACTATTTTAGAAGAATTACGCATTTATTTTAGAATGTGCAAACCAAAAATCTATTTGTTTAATGGCAGATTAAAAGGAGAACCTATGAGTTTGGGAGGTGTGCGACATGCTTTACAGACGGCACTTAAAAACAGTGGACTAAAACGACATATTAATATGCATATTCTTCGCCATTGTTTTGCTTCTCACGCACTTGAAGACGGACTCAATATTAAAACCTTACAATCTCTTTTGGGACACCAATCTGTATTAACAACCATGATTTACCTTCATGTGAGTGAGGTCCCCCTATCCAAAGCATTTAGTCCGCTTGATAATTGGAAATAGTTGCTTAAAGCAATTGGATTAACTGATGTAATAGAGAAATTTGGATCTGCCGTCATTGACCAAAATAAATTGAGTGTTCAGCAATTGAAGATCTTGCAATTGATCTCCAAATGTAGAACAGGTCAACTAGGTAGCCATGTAGAGCAATGCACTTTATGCGGACATAAAAAGGTGCATTACAACTCATGTGGCAACAGGCATTGTCCTAATTGTCAAGCCGTGAATAAAGAACGTTGGCTTATAGAAAAAAGGTATGATTTACTTCCTGTAAAGTATTTTCATGGAGTATTTACTGTGCCTGCTGAATTAAGAGTGCTCTTTCTATATAACAAGAAATTACTTTATAACCTCTTGTTTCAATGTGTTTGGGAAACCATCCATGCTTTTGCAATAGATAAACGGCAAAAGATGCAAGCCAAGCCAGGCTTAATTGCTATACTCCATACTTGGAATCAGAAAATGCAATATCATCCTCATATGCACTGTATTATTCCTGCTGGAGGAATTAATGAAAGTGGCAACTGGAAAACATCAAAGGGAAAAGCAGACTTTATGTTTCATGTAAAAGCTCTATCAGCTAAGTTTAAGAAGACGTTTTTACACCATTTAGTACTGCTTTATAAAGCTGGAAAGCTAGTGCTTCCACCTAATAATCAACAGTGGAAAGATGGCAGTAGTTTTTACCAAACCAAAGCAAAACTATATGATAAAGATTGGGTGGTTTATGCTAAAGAAGCTTTTGGTGGTCCAGCACAAGTTATTGAGTATTTAGGCAGATACACACATAAAATAGCCTTTAGTAACCACCGCATATTAAAAATGGATGACAGCCATGTAACCTTTAAATACTTAGATAGAAAGCAGAACAAGACACAGTTTGAAAGAATGAAAGGCGAAGACTTTATACTCCGTTTTGTTCAACATATACTACCTAAACGATTTGTCAAAATCAGGCATTATGGTTTTTTATCTACTTAAAAGTAAAAAGATAGATTTAGCCAAAATAAGACAAGCACTGAATGTAATAAATGTAGCAGAAAAGCAAACATTAACTACCAGAGAAGTGTTCATTAACGCACAAGGTAAAGACCCTTATTTATGTCCAAATTGCGGGCAAGATACCATGCTAGACTTAGGATCTAGTGCTTCACGACGTGGGAGTTCGAGTCTCCCCGTCCGCACATCATAAAAAGCTTCTCTTGAAACAATAAGCTTTTTTTGTTTGTATTTCTTTATAAATATTTATTTTTGAACTATTATAAATTAACATTAATTTTATTACAAATGAAAAAAACATTTCTATCTATCATTTTATTTTGTGTTACTTTTTCAACACTATTTTCTCAAACTTATACAACACCAAATACAGGAGTTAACTGGACATTGGACGATATAGCTGCAGCGAGTCCCACTACAATCACAATCTCTGGAAGTGATTACACCTTATTAGAGAATCTAGTGATCGCTGAAAATGATACTGTTATGATTGACACAGACTTAGTGTTATTTATAGATTCAGATTTGTTAATTTCTGTTTTTGGAACATTTTCAGTAAATTCAACAACAGTAACAATTACAGCAGTAAACCAATCTGCACCTTATGAAGGGTTTAGATTTGAGGAATCTTCAGTAATAGATATTCAGAATACAACCATTGAATTCGGAGGAGGGTTGAGGGTCTTAACAGAAACCTTTAGTATAAACAATTGTACAATTTCTCAGAATGTAGAAGGAGGAGCTACTACAGGATCGGTTATTTCATTATCGAGAGGAATGCCTCAAATTACAAATAATACTATTACTTTTAATGAACTTCCTGCAATTGCTTCAGCAGCAAATCAAAGTGTATCAGCCTATATATTTAATAATTTTATACAAGGAAATAATCAGTCAAATTCTAATCGCCCCCAAATTAATATGGGAGCTACTAGAGTAATGGATACATTAAAAATTATTCAGAATACTATAATTGGAGATACCGATCTTGATCTAGTAGGCGGTATTGCTGTTGCCAATTTAGCAGGAGGAACAGTTAGGGTTATTATTGATGATAATAGTATACGTGATAATAGATACGGATTAACTGTAGTGGGTCCAAATTCTTTTGCATATATCAGAAACAATATAATTGAAGATAACACTACTCAAGATATTCCTTTACAGGGAGGAAGTGGGATTTCATTAAACACCTCTTCTGGAGTGATGGAAGTAATTGCTAGCGAAAACGAAATACGAAGAAATTTATGGGGAATCACAGTTATTGGTACTGCTTCCATTAATTTGGGTGATGGTATTGAAAATTTAGGAGAAAATGTTTTTTCTGAAAACGGAAACGAAGGTGAGCTATATGCTTTGTATAATAATACAACCAACACCCTTTTAGCAAAAAACAATTGCTGGATTGAAGGTCAAGTAAATAAGTTGGCAGATGCAGAAACAGTTATTTTTCATCAAGCAGACGATGGAAGTTTGGGAGAAGTAATTTACGATCCTGTGGGTTGTAGTGTTTTATCTATTAATGATTATTCTGAAATAGATTTTACCTTTTACCCAAATCCAGCTGAAAATCAGATAAACTTCAATAATGTATATTCTTTTACTTCTTTAAATATCTACGGAATTCAAGGAAATTTAATACTTACTAAAACCCTTACTGAAGGTAAAAACAGAATTCAACTAAATTTACCACAAGGCTTATACTTTGTAAATTTCAAAAATGAAAACCATCAAATGGTAAGAAAGCTATTGATAAAATAGGATACTTGTTTGTTGTTTGAAAATCTTATACCAGCCTCTCGTACGAGAGGTTTTTTTATGGAAATATATATGATAAGACCGTTGCAAGGGCTTGCATAATTTTACAATATTTCGTATCTTTTTATCATGGAATTAGTACAGCAACCTACATTAGCCGATAGCATTTGCGATATACGTTCACGCAAGATAAAGCAGGTCTTTTTCACCCAAATTAATCTCCTTTTAAATTGGGAACCTATCATAAAAGTTTTAAAAAAGCACTACACTATAAGGACAAAGTGCCACAGGAAAACCAAGCTATAGTGGTTTATTACTTTTTAAAATGAGTTTATTGCAAACTTGGTATGGTTTAAGCGATTATGAAGTTGAAGACCGCATTAATGATAGTATTTCATTTAGTTATTTTTGTGGGTTACATATTGATCAAGTAGCACCGGACCACAGTACTTTATCCCGTTTTCGGAGTATGATGACAAAAGCAAAAGCCTATGAGCCCCTATTTAAAGAAATCAACAGACAGTTAGCAGCCCATAAAATAATAGTAAAAACAGGAGTTATTGTTGATGCCAGTGTTATAGATACACCATTAAAACCCAAAGGTAAAACCAATCATAAAGTCACCCAGGATAGAAAAAATGAGCAGGAAGTGGAAGTAATCAGGGACTATGCAGAAAGTGTAGATGCCGGCGCAGCTTGGTTAAAGAAAGGCGGAAAGTATCGATTTGGCTATAAAAAACATCACGTTACAGACAACGAAGGTTTGGTTTTAGGAGTATTGACAACAAAAGCAAGCACCAATGAAGTTGGCAATTTAGAAGACGTATTGAACACCGCAGATTTGCCGGAAGATATTCCGTTAAAAGCAGACAAAGATTATCAATCAAAGAAAAATGCGATACTGCTTAAAAAACGAAAGTTAAAAAATCATATTCTAAAAAAAGCCTATAAAAACAAACCTTTAACTCATTGGGAGAAAGTGTTCAATAAACTCATAGGCAAAACAAGATTTAAAGTAGAGCGTACTTTTGGAGGAATTAAAAGATGGTTCTCCGGAGCAACAGCAAGATACAGGGGTATTAAAAAAATGCACACTCAAAATCTTTTGGAAGCCATGTGCTATAATTTGTACCGAAGTACAGGAGTAATTGCGTCCAATTTTAAAAATTAAGGGAAAATGAACGCTAAAAACTGGAATCTTCAACTTAAAATCAGCTAAAAACCTGAAAATAAAGAAAATTGAATTTCATCTAAGTTTTGCAACGGTCTTAAGCACTGAATGTAATAAATGTAGCAGAAAAGCAAACATTAACTACCAGAGAAGTGTTCATTAAAGCACAAGGTAAAGACCCTTATTTATGTCCAAATTGCGGGCAAGATACCATGGTAGTGGTGGAAATTATTGCTGGCATTAGAGGCTCGCCATGAATGGTTTTTGCAAAAGATAAAAGAATTAAATTGACCATAAAATAGAATTCACTTTTTGTGAAACAGGAAATGTATGTCCAAAATTGAAAATAATAGTAGAAAACAAGAAAACCACCTTCTTAAAACAGATTAATGATCAAAAGATATAGGAAATACGCAAACATAATGCCTTCTAATCCATCTCTATTCAAAAGGAAAAATAAAATTAAGCCAATCCAAATTATTGAAATTACACAGCAGCTTTCTACTTATCTCAACTGCTTATAAATTAACCCGATGTTTATTGCAACAAAGCGATAAAATTAGTGGGGGCTCATTGACCCACTTAATTTTGATCGCTAAGTGTTTTTTTTTTTAGCCACAGTTATTTTTCCTTTACTATTTTCAACATTTCAATAGTTCCATTTGTTAAGACATAAATTTTCAGAAAATATATTCCATTTTCTATGGGTAAATTTTTAAGCTCAATAATATTTTTTCCTGAGATTCTTTCCTGATATATTATTTGACTTAGATTATTTAGCAATTCTAATCTAATGTCAGTTGAGTTCATATTAAGTTTAATTACCGAGTTTTCGGTTATTGGATTTGGATATACAATTGAATTTTTGTCATTTTTATCATCATTTATTCCTAAAATAATAGCATCATCGATACATTCGTGGTGTTCAATTGAGTTAATTAAATTCTCTAAAATTGAATATATTTCTGTTGTAGCGTCAATAACAACAACCCTTTGAAGAAATTCTGATTGCGCACTTGGAAAAGCTTTGTAAACCAAAGATATGTGTTCATTTAGTATTGCTAAATCTTCGTTAGAGATGTTGTCAAGACCTAAAATGTAGTTTATAAAATCATCTTTATCAAAGTCATGAGGTATATTACCACTAGTCAGTACATAATACCCAAACGTTCCATCACTCTGAGTGCAATCTGTTACAACACAATAGTGAAATTCAATAGAGTTATTTAAATCTGTTAAGATTGGGGATATTTCTATTGTAGCAATAATAGTTACAAACTTTCTTTGTGTTGATGATGGAAAAGTTTTGTAAACTAAAGTTATGTGCAGATTAAGTGTTGTTAAATCTTCGATAGAGATGTTGTCAATTCCAACAATATGATTTATAAAATCATCTTTATCAAAGTCAATGGGTACATTTTCAATGTAAAGTTTGGCCTGATATCGAAATGTTCCATCACCTTGTGAGCAATCATATTGACCAAATGAAAAAGTAGTTCCTAAAATTAATGTCAGAAGAAGCAACACTTTTTTCATAATATTTGTCTTTAAATGTGGCTAATGGTCTTTTATATAATACGTAACCGAAGGTTATGTTGTTATATGTGTTATTAGCCACTGGGTTTTTTCATTTTTCATTAGATTCACATAAAGAACTATTTATTAATAATTTTTTTGATTATCCGTAAATTCGCCTAAATTTTATATATTTACTTGAATTCAAAGATAATAGGGATAAATGAATATATTTAGTTTTACAGCAAATTTTAAAAATGAAGAGAGTTGTCGTTTACATTTTAAAATAGAAAGAGATAACCCAAAACTCGCAACAGAAATCTGAGGTCTTTAATATGTAAATGTATTTAATTTTTTCAGGGTTTTCATTCCGTTTTCAACAAAATTTCATAGGCTATGTGTATAGCCTCCCTTACCCCAAATGAGTTTTTTTTGCAATTCCAGTAAATCCTTGTTTTAAATTTTTAAAATTTTGTATTCTTGGTTTGAGAAAACCTGAAGTATTTTCTCTCTGGCGTGATTTACAAAAGTTGTAGCCACAGTAATGTAACGAAAACAAACCGTTTTGACTCTCATTTTAAGACTAATATTTGGAGTTTTATTTTTCACCAAAATTACTTTTGTCCACTCAAAAAGAATTAAGCACATCGCCATTAAATACATAAACGCAGTATTGGTATCCAAATCCATAAAAGGCAAGTGTTTCAAGTTGAAATCACTGATTAGGAATTTGTTAGAATTCTCCGCATCGCCTCGTTGGTTGTAAAATTCGATAATTTCTTGATTTGAAAAAACTAAATTGTTGGTCATTATTCCATAATAATTGTAAGGGGTCCCTGATATAAAATCGATTTGCTGGTCTTTTTTTAGAGATCTTGTAACCACAATTCTATAAGAAAATCCCCCATTAAAAGGGGTGTAAATTAGTGATGCAACTTCTTTTATTTCGTTGTTGATTTCCTGTTTTTTCCAATCTTTAATTTTTCCACATAAAGAGATGAACTTTTGGGAACTGATGTTTCTAATATAAAAGTTAGTCGCCTTTTGGCTAACCAGTTCAATGACTTCTTTTTGATAAGATGCAGAGTCTGCTCTAAAATGTTCTATTTTTATTTGATTGTCGCTCAGGTTTTTAAAACATCTTTCTAGGGTTTCAAATTGTTTATACTTTGCAGGGGTGTTGCCGTTATGGTTTTCAATATGCACAGGTAATCTGCCTATGAAGGCGAAATTGGGATGGTAGGCTTTAGTGTTTTTATAGCTTTTTTTGGCATCTTGTTTTTTGTTTTCAAGAACTACATTGTCAAAATCAAGTGTGTATTTTTCTTCTTTTTTAAGTTGACCTGTTTTTGCACAAAGAGCGATTAAAGATGCGTTGGTTTGATTGTTGTAATTAAATTGATGAACAATTCCTTGGCCAGTTATCTCCCTAATTGTTGGTTCTTTTAATTCCTGACAAGCATATTCAACCGTATCTGGGGAAGGGATTTTGGTAAAACTTTGGCAAGTGAATTTATTTTTAAGATGTTCTAAATCAGAAATATACTCTCCATTGCATAAAGAATTTCCCAACAAAGAAAGCACAATGTCGGCATACGAATATTGGGCTCTAAAATTTCGATAACCCAAATTTTTATCGAGAAAAACATCTGTTTTTGAGCGTTTAATGGCATTAAAAATAAAATTTAAGCCACCAAAAGGGGTGATATTCTTTGAAGATTGTTTAGTTTTAAGCATTGTAGTGTTTTGCAGGGTTCAACCGCAATTTCCACCTTTTAGGTGAAACTACAAAACCCCTTAGCCTTTTGTTTTCAAAAGGCTAAGGGGTATTTATAAATGTTGTTGCGAGTTTAGGGTAATAACTTTATCTAATAGACCTTTAAATGCTAATACACAATTTGGAGTACGCAGATTAGCTTATTATGATGAAAGTTTTTCGGAAGATGAATTTAAAGATTCAATGGGTAATTTATTTTTGACCATAAAAAAAAAGTTAGACAAAGAAGATTACAAGGAAAAGGTTGCGGATTTTGAAATTTTTGATTTTTTACAAAAAAATTACATTAACATTAATGACCATAAAATACAGGGTCAATTAAATGAAATACTTAACTCCTTTATTGAGGTTTTGTATAAAAATGATATTCCTAAAGAGTCTAAAAAAAATATTGAAGCATTCAAAAAAGATATGGAAAAATGGAGTCGAAAGCAATCTTCTTATGAAACAAAAAAACTATTAAAATCATTAAATATTGAAATAAATTCAGATAAAGTTTCATACTTGGCTATTAAAGGGTATTTATCCGACGGAATAGATCATGTTTTATGTGGCATGAAAAAAAAGAGTTATGTTGATGATTTGAAAGGTTTATTTTAATTATTTTACGTATGAAAAAAATTCTGATCTTAGGTTCAATTTTTCTTTTTTTATCCTGTAGAAATGAACCACTATTGTATCTAAATTCTGCCATTGATATTATGGAAAAGAATTCTATAAAAAAGGAAAGTATTGACTGGGATAAATTGAGAAAATCGTCCATAGAAAAAATCAAAGGAAAGGAATCAATTAAACAAACATATCCGATAATTGAAGACGCACTAAAAGAGTTAGGAGACAATCATAGTTTTTTATTAACACAATCGCTTAAAACAAAAATTGACGAGATAAATAAAAATCTACCAGTTGTAGAATCCAAAATAATTGACAACAAAATTGCATATTTAAAAATACCAGCATTTTTTGGTAACGATAGCTTACCACATAAATTTGCATTATTAATTCAAAGCAAAATTGAAAAACTTGATAAACCTGAAATAAAAGGCTGGATTATTGATTTAACGGAAAATTCAGGAGGAAATATGTGGTCTATGTACTTGGGCTTATCTCCAATTTTAGGAGAAGGTGTTTCTGGTTACTTTTTGGATTCGGATAAGGAATATTTTGAATGGAGTTATACTGAAAATGCTGTTTATGAAGGCAAAAATAAAATACTTGAAATAGCTAATTCATATCTACTAAAAAACACCAGCTATAAAATTGCAGTATTAATCGGCAAAACAACTGCTAGTTCGGGAGAGGCAATAGCCGTAGCATTTAAAGGGATGCCTAGCACTCAGTTTATTGGAGAATCTACATATGAAGACCGTTGCAAAACACCTACCAATTAATTCAGTTTTTGAGTTTTAATTTTTTTCAGTCTAAAATTCAGACGATTTTACAATTTTAGAGTATATACGCCTGTTTTTAATGCTCATTTTCCTTTAATTTTTACAATTAGACGCAATTATCCCTGGACTTCTATACAAATTGTAGCACATCGCTTCCATAAGGTTTTGAGTATGCATTTTTTTGATACCTCTGTATCGTGCTGTTCCACCAGAGAACCATCGTTTTATACCACCAAAAGTGCGCTCTACTTTAAATCTTGTTTTTCCTATAAGTTTATTAAATTTCTTCCCCCAATGGGTTAATGGTTTGTTTTTATAAGCCTTTTTTAGAATATGATTCTTGAGTTTTCGTTTTTTAAGCAGTGTTGCGTTTTTCTTTGATTGATAGCCTTTGTCTGCTTTTAATGGAATGTCTTCTGGTAAATCTGCGGTGTCTAAAACATCTTCCAAATTAGCTATTTCGTTGGTGCTAGCCTTTGTAGTTAACACTCCTAAAACCAAACCTTCATTATCTGTAACGTGATGTTTTTTGTAGCCAAATCGATACTTACCGCCTTTCTTTAACCAAGTTGCATCTTTATCTACACTAGCGGCATAGTCTTTAACAACTTCAACTTCCTGGGTATCTTTTCTATCTTCGGTGACTTTATGATTGGTTTTGCCTTTGGGTTTTAATGGCGTGTCTATAACACTGGCATCAACGATGACACCTGTTTTTATGATTATTTTATGGGCTTCTAACTGCCTGTTAATTTCTTTAAATAGTGATTCATAGGCTCTTGCTTTTGTCAGCATAGTTCTAAAACGAGATAAAGTACTATGGTCTGGGGCGATTTGATCGATATGTAAACCACAAAAGTAGCTGAAGGATATACTATCATTCACACGGTCTTCTACCTCATAATCGCTTAGTCCATACCAGGTTTGTAGTAAACTCATCTTAAAAAGAAGTAATCCGCTATAACTTGGTTTACCTGTGGCACTCTTTCCTTTGGTGTAGTGCTTTTTTAAAACCTTGACAATAGGTTGCCAATCTAAAAGTGTATTGATTTGTGTGAAAAAGGTTTGCTTTATCTTACGTGAACGTATATCGCAAATGCTATCGGCTAATGTAGGTTGCTGTACTAATTCCATGGTAAAAAGATACGAAATATTGCAAAATTATGCAAGCCCTTGCAACGGTCTTATATGGACTAACAACGGGAAATTCAAGTTACCCCCTGAAAGACCATGCTGAACTGTTTCTAACAACATCCATATTTGTGGATAGGTCGAAAAAAATATACGGTGGTCAAATAGCTCCTGATATTTTCACAGATAATCCTATAGAAAAAGCAATTGTGTGGATTATGGAACAATAATACGATATGCATCAAAAATGAATTTGTGGCATTAGTGAGTTGAATTTGCCTTGAAACAATTATTGTACTTAAAAATAAATTTTCTTATCTTTAGTTATTTGTCTAAAAATTAAGCTATATTGGGTTATAGAGGATTTCTTGAAAAAAGTTAGAGTTAGGAATTAATAACTATACAGATTCAGTAAAAGTCTATGCACATAGTTTAGATGAGAATGTATTCAATTATCTAAACTTTCATAGCGATTTTATTTTTAATGATCCTCTATTGGTTTCATCAAGGTTTATGATGTCAGAAAATGAAATAGATTATGACTTTGATATCTTTTCATTAATGTGTGGCTATGCAGACCTCAAAAAGATTAAAAGGGTTCTTTTCAAAACTACAAAATATTTTAGAAACAGACTTTTTTATCTGCTTTTTTTGTTTTCTGCCTCCGTTTTCAGTTTTTTAGGGCTCCATAATGGTTTATTTTAGAGGGTTTCATCTTATTTTTTATTTATTGGACATACCTATCCCACTAAAGCAGGGGTCTGTTTAAGTAAATATGCTCCTCTTAGCACATTGTATAGGATACAGTTCATATCAAAAACAAGACTGTTTCTTTTCTTTGTCTTAGCTCTAGCCTCACTATATTTAAGAGTTTTCTTCATATAGGCAAATGGATGTTCCACAGCGGCTCTAATTTTAGAGATCTGCTTATTTCTCTTTTCTTGTTTTTTGGATAACTTCTTCCCTCTACTGGCTTTATCTAATATTCCATAATGTACATCTCCAAGAGCTCTAGAGGCTCGCTTATATTTCTGATTAGCATATGCCTTATCTGCACAAACAAAGCTTTCATCTCCACTGAGGCAATCTTCAAAGGATTTTGAATCATGAGAAAAGGCATCTGTAAAAACACGCTTTCTGATAATCTTACTATCCATATCTAGTCCAATATGACCTTTATATCCAAAATAGTCTTTCCCGTTTTTATGGGTACTGCGAGCATCAGTATCTATCTGTTTACCAGGAGCGTTCTCCAGTTTTTTACGTCTATCCTTGCTAAGGGGTCTGGTAGAAGAATTCACTATAGTAGCATCTACCAATGTACCTTTTTTGACCACTAACCCTTGCAACTCCAACTGATGGACAATGCTACTAAAGATTCTGTCCATTAGTTTTTCCTTCAACAACGACTCCTTAAACCGCCAAAGAGTAATGAAGTTAGGTATCTCATCCTCCAAACCAAGACCCGAAAAGCGCTGAAAACTCAAGCGATCAATCAATTGATCCTCTAATTCCTGATCGCTCAAATTATATAAATGCTGGAGAAACAGCATACGTAATTTCAACTCCAAACTCAAGGGCTTTCTACCGCCTTTCGAAGTTCTAGACGTATCTACTTTTTTTACAATCGCTAATAACGCTTGCCAGTTGACCATTGATGCAATTTTATCTAGAGTATTACTTACTTTTGCACGCTTTTGGCGCTTCGAAAAAATCATTAAATCCATAAGGCTTAATTGTGGGTGATACATACCATCAAGATACAAATTAACAAGCTTGTATACTAGAAAAATTCCGCGTAGTTAGTTTTGAAAAGAACCCTATTAGTTGCTACCAAAAGAAAGACAGGTTACTTGTAATGACCTATCTAGTTTTTTTTCTTGCCCATAACGGACACTGTGTATGGTTAGTGGCGGATTTCGAAGCACTTAGTTTGTTAAATGCTATAATATTGAATTTCAGTACTAAACCGCCATTAACTATACACAGTGTTGCCAGTAGTAATTTTCATTATTCAGTTTCACTTAATATTATACTTTATTCAATTTTGATTTTAAAGCGCCATATTATCTAAAGTTCTTGAGTTTCTTGATTTTTATTAGTGTTTTCAAGAAGGGTAAAAATAAAGGCTAAAATTCCGCCTATGATAAAGAGATAATTAAATTCATCTCCTTTTTGATACATATAGACTGCCGCTAATAAATTTAGTTCTAACATAATTATTCCGAATAATACTTTTTTTGAAGGTACCATCAATACTGTTACACCAACAGCAATCCATCCGCTTATAATCTTCATAATATGATTATCTATGAAATTATTAATTCCTTCAAATGGAATAAATATGTCTAGAATAGTTTCAAAAATTTTAGGCAAAACCATCGAAGCTATTAATCCAACAGGAATAGCCAATATATACAATACAGCTTTTTTCATATTCTAATTTAGTCAGGTTTAGTTATTACTGGCAACGGACACTGTGTATGGCGTGTGAGGCGTAGCCAAACGAGAGCCATCATTACGCCTCATAAGCTATACACGATGTTATGTATAGTGATGTGTTTGGAGTTTACTAAAACTCAAGTAAATATACAATAACTTTTGTATGAGGTGTAATGTACAGTGTCCGTTATGGTGTAATTAGTGGAAACAAAATGCGTAGCATGGTTTTTACGTGCCGAAGGTAATTATACCATAACGGTTAGTATAAGAATAGTAACGGATTTTTGAAACGCTTACTTTTCGGTTTAATACTGACCTTAAATTTATAAATTAAATTTCGTTTAAGCACTAAAACCGCTATTATTTTTATACTTTGTTAGCACAAGTACATTATTCTATAAGGTTGTCCAACACATAATTTAAAGCATTATTAGATTCCGTTTCAAAAGACGGAATAACACCTATTTTATCAAGCCTTTTACCATCTGATGTATAATAATCTGCGGTTGGTAAAAACAACTTAAAACCATCAAATACTTCAAATGGCTCAGCACTTAACATTGCACCTCTTGTTTTTTCTCCAATTATGATTGCCTTTTTATTGATTTTTAAGCCATAAACTATAGGTTCACAAGTGCTTGCAGTTGATTTATTCGTAAGAATAAAAACATTACCTTTAAAATATTTACCAGCAGGATTTACATGCAGTATTAGTCCTTCGTATTTATGTATTCCTTCTATGAGAAGATTATAGCTTGCTTTTGAAAATACAGGAAAATTACTTGTATTTGATTTATTAGGAGTATCATTAGTATTGTCTTTATACCATTTTTGAGTAATAAAATACCCACCATGCAATGGTTTATTGATGATATATGATACGAATGTTAATGCAGATTCTATATTGCCTCCATTGTTGTTTCTTAAATCAATTATAAGATTTTGATAATTACTGTTAATTATATCTATAATGGCAGACTTAAGGGTGTCTTTATTATTAAGAAAACTTTGAATTTTTAAGAGAACCGTTTTATCAGATAGTTTTTCATAAAGTATTTCTCCTTTGTTTTTTATAGAGGAATAATTTTTATTTAGCAAATTGTAATGTGTGAATGGTAACTTATTTGATGCGTAAAAAAAATAAGTTACTAACTCTAAATCATCATTAAAATAAGTAGATTTTTTTGTAATTTGTTTCTTAAATCTATTCCAATCATCTGTTTTTATTAAATTAGGATTGTATATCCGTAATTAATCATAACCTGTAATATTTGCGATGACCAATCTATCAAATATTTTCTCTCCAAAATATCTGCGGTTAAGTTTGTACACGAATTCATTTAAATATAATTGAAGATATTTCTTTTTGATTTTATGGTATGTACCTACAAAATTCCGTTTTGCATTGCTGATTGTAATATGAACCCATTTTAATGTTTCCTTTGTTGTAGTTTCACTTGATTTTTCACTTATATGCAACTCTACATAGTCAGCAATATTTACATATGAAGTGCTTTTATCAGTAAAAACAATCGTTTTCTCGCTATCTAAAGCTTGTTCAAGAGCTTCATCTGTTCCATCTGCTTGATGGTTCTCTAAAACCTTCGCTTTAAAATAGCGACATTGTCGTTCTACTTTACCTGTCTCTATATCTTCAAGAACTGTGCTTTCAGCCATAACCATAACGTTGGATTTGGTTTTACTACCACGACCAGCATTTTGTGTATTGTGCTCTTGATAAGAAGCTTCTATAGTAAAATATCCTTCATCCATTTCTATCATACCTTCTAAAGTGTATCGATCATCTCTATTTCCCATCGCTTTTCGTAATTTATGAACCATAGCCCAAACGGGTTCGTAACGTTTTAAACCTAGTTGGCGTTGAATTTCTTTTGAGGAAAAGCCTTTCTTGGTTGCTGTTAACAAAAACATTGTTTTGTACCAAATCATAAAGGATAGATTTGAACTCTGCATTATCGTTCCACTCCTCAACGAAGTACGACTTCTACATTTCTTACATTCATAACTCCATTGGCTTTTTATCCAATAATGTTCTTTGTGCGAACACTTTTTACAACTAACACCTATTTTGTCTCGTTCTGTTTTAAAGTGGTTGCGACAGGCTTGTTCACTATCAAATTCTACCGTGAAACTGAAAATATTCATATCTTAGATTTTATTAAAGATAAGCATAAATATTCAATTATTAGTGTTTGCGGATATACAAAATTAGGATTATATATGTTGGATTCTGTAATATTAATTGCTTTATCAATAATTTTTTTATAATCCCTTATTTTAATTTTGCTTCTTGATAAAGCAGACTTAAATGTTCCAATTTTTTCATCCTTATATATCAACTCACCAATTATCGAATCTTTCTTTTTTATTGAAATAAAATCAAAAGAACCTACAGGAGATGTCAACTTACCTATCAATGAATCATTTCTAATGATTCCTTTTATGTGTAATAAAGATCCCTTTTTCATAGAAGCCATAAACACTCTTCCTCCCATTGCTTTAAAAAACCCAAATAGTTTTATATCGGCGTTTTTTTGAGTATACACCCTAAACTCGCAACAACATTTATAAATACCCCTTAGCCTTTTGAAAACAAAAGGCTAAGGGGTTTTGTAGTTTCACCTAAAAGGTGGAAATTGCGGTTGAACCCTGCAAAACACTACAATGCTTAAAACTAAACAATCTTCAAAGAATATCACCCCTTTTGGTGGCTTAAATTTTATTTTTAATGCCATTAAACGCTCAAAAATAGATGTTTTTCTCGATAAAAATTTGGGTTATCGAAATTTTAGAGCCCAATATTCGTATGCCGACATTGTGCTTTCTTTGTTGGGAAATTCTTTATGCAATGGAGAGTATATTTCTGATTTAGAACATCTTAAAAATAAATTCACTTGCCAAAGTTTTACCAAAATCCCTTCCCCAGATACGGTTGAATATGCTTGTCAGGAATTAAAAGAACCAACAATTAGGGAGATAACTGGCCAAGGAATTGTTCATCAATTTAATTACAACAATCAAACCAACGCATCTTTAATCGCTCTTTGTGCAAAAACAGGTCAACTTAAAAAAGAAGAAAAATACACACTTGATTTTGACAATGTAGTTCTTGAAAACAAAAAACAAGATGCCAAAAAAAGCTATAAAAACACTAAAGCCTACCATCCCAATTTCGCCTTCATAGGCAGATTACCTGTGCATATTGAAAACCATAACGGCAACACCCCTGCAAAGTATAAACAATTTGAAACACCAGAAAGATGTTTTAAAAACCTGAGCGACAATCAAATAAAAATAGAACATTTTAGAGCAGACTCTGCATCTTATCAAAAAGAAGTCATTGAACTGGTTAGCCAAAAGGCGACTAACTTTTATATTAGAAACATCAGTTCCCAAAAGTTCATCTCTTTATGTGGAAAAATTAAAGATTGGAAAAAACAGGAAATCAACAACGAAATAAAAGAAGTTGCATCACTAATTTACACCCCTTTTAATGGGGGATTTTCTTATAGAATTGTGGTTACAAGATCTCTAAAAAAAGACCAGCAAATCGATTTTATATCAGGGACCCCTTACAATTATTATGGAATAATGACCAACAATTTAGTTTTTTCAAATCAAGAAATTATCGAATTTTACAACCAACGAGGCGATGCGGAGAATTCTAACAAATTCCTAATCAGTGATTTCAACTTGAAACACTTGCCTTTTATGGATTTGGATACCAATACTGCGTTTATGTATTTAATGGCGATGTGCTTAATTCTTTTTGAGTGGACAAAAGTAATTTTGGTGAAAAATAAAACTCCAAATATTAGTCTTAAAATGAGAGTCAAAGCGGTTTGTTTTCGTTACATTACTGTAGCTACAACTTTTGTAAATCACGCCAGAGAGAAAATACTTCAGGTTTTCTCAAACCAAGAATACAAAATTTTAAAAATTTAAAACAAGGATTTACTGGAATTGCAAAAAAACTCATTTGGGGTAAGGGAGGCTATACACATAGCCTATGAAATTTTGTTGAAAACGGAATGAAAACCCTGAAAAAATTAAATACATTTACATATTAAAGACCTCAGATTTCTGTTGCGAGTTTTGGGAAAAATGAAAAAAGAATATTCAAATAAAGATATCACGATCGTTTGGCAAACATCTAAATGTATACATGCTGCTATTTGCGTAAACACATTACCCAATGTATATAAACCAAATGAAAAGCCTTGGATAAATATAGAAAATGCTAGTTCAGCCGAATTGAAAGATCAAGTTTCAAGATGCCCCTCGGGAACACTGACTTACTTTGAAAACGATAACGCATAATGAAAATCATGTTTATTTGATTCAATTGTCATAAGTTAATCTGTATATTTAGGGATGCTAATACAAATTAGTACTTTCTATTACCATGCAGATAAAAGAATTAAAAATATTCAGTTCAAAAATTAAAAAACAAACTAATTTCTATTCTTCTACTCTAGGATTAGAAATTGTTAGACATAATGATGATTTTGTTTCTTTCAAAGTTGGCAACTCCTTACTACACATCGAATACAAATCCAAAATGACTCCCTATCATTTTGCCATAAATATTCCGGCAAATAAAATTAACGAGGCCTTGGATTGGGTAAAATCAAAAGTAGAAATATTAAAGCATAGTACTCATGAAATACAAGACTTTAAATCTTGGAATGCAAAAGCAATTTACTTTTATGATAAGGACAACAATATCGTAGAACTTATAGCTAGGAAAAATTTAAATAATTCCATAAACCAAAAATTTGATGCAACCCTGTTTCTCGAACTATCAGAGATAGGACTACCCACTTCAAATATTAAAAAAGAGTTCGATCATTTAAAAAATATAATAGGTCTTGAATTATATGATGGAGAGTTTGAAAAATTCTGTGCCATTGGAGATGAACATGGACTTTTTATTTGTATTAATAAAAATAAGAAAAAATGGTTTCCAACTAATGATGAAGCATACTCATCAGATTTTGAACTAAAACTAATCGAGAAAAAAACAGCCTACTTAATAAAATTTAAGAACGAAGAATTACTAATTGAATCTTAAATTAAAACATCTTCAACAAGGTCTAAAACTTTGTCAAAGTTCTCTTATATTTGAAAAAAAATGAAAAAAAGCACTTTCAAGATAGGTACTGCTATTATAATCCTATTATTAGCAATTATATTCATCAATACAAAGGAAAACAATGGCAATTTAGACCTTCAACAAACAAGCTTACAAAAGGAATACCCTAGCGAATGGATGTATAACCAACGCGCATATCCTAATAATTATATTAATTCTGAAGCGATTGAAAGAGCTATTCTACAATCAAAATCTATACTTGAAAATCGTTCTCATCAGGGTACAGATTGGTCTTTAGTTGGCCCATTAAACACAGGAGGTAGAATTACCGATGTAGCAATCTCACCCGAAAATGATAATGTGCTTTATGTGAGCACGGCAGTGGGAGGTGTTTTTAAGACAGTAGATCAAGGAGATAACTGGCTTCTTATTTTTGATGAGGTAGCAAAAGCTTCAATTGGAAACATAGCTATAGCCTCATCAAACCCTCAACGAATCTATATAGGAACAGGCGAAGCTAACGGAAGTGCCACCTCTGGAGCATTTTTTGGCGATGGAGTATATCGATCTGATGACGCTGGAGAAACCTGGTCAAATATTGGGCTAAATGAAAGTAACCATATTGGTAGAATCGTTGTAGATCCAACAGATCCTGATCGAGTTTTTGTAGCTGCTGCTGGAATACTGTATGGGTATAATAATGAAAGAGGTATCTATAGAACTTCAAATGGAGGAACCGATTGGGAACATGTCTTATTTGTTACCGATTCTACAGCTGGAATCGACATCGCAATGAATCCTGTAAACACCGCTACTTTTCATATACGAATCCGTTAGCCCTAATATAAAAAATTGTTAAAAGTTACCGTTTTGGTAACTTTTTTGCTATCTTTGCGTCAAATAGTTATTAGTGCGAGTAATTGCAAAACAAACTTTACTGGAATTTTGGATAATTCACAATGACTGTGAACAACAATTAAAGTCATGGTATCAAGAAACCGAAAAAGCTATTTGGAAAAACGTAAATGAGCTTAAAGAAGATTATCCTAACGCTAGCATATTAAAAAACAATAGGATTTGTTTTAACATTAAAGGAAACAATTATCGACTAATTGTAAAATTTAATTTTGATTTCCAAATTGGATGGATAAGATTTGTTGGAACTCATGCAGAATATGATAAAATAGACGCAAACAACATATAAAATGGACTTAAAACCTATTAGAAACAAAAAAGATTATCAAAACGCGCTCAACAAACTTGAGGAGATTTTTGATGCAAAAAAAGGAACACAGCAAGGTGATGAATTAGAGATTCTTTCTATTCTAATCGATAATTATGAGAATGAAAACTTCCCTATTGAAATGCCAGATCCAATAGAAGCAATTAAGTTTCGTATGGAGCAAATGGGAATGAAACAAAAAGACCTTGCTGAAGTTGTTGGTTTTAAAAGTAGAGTTAGTGAAATCCTAAATGGAAAACGAAAACTGACTCTAAGGATGATAAAAAAATTAAATTCTACATTGCGAATTCCAATAGAGGTCCTAGTACAAGACTATTAGTTATTTATTTATAATACTAGGGCTAACAAAGAACTGTGGTAAAAAACAAATGAATTTTCATTAATTTTTAACTAAAGTACTTCTATAAGTTTCATCATAAATTAGTCTTGATTTTGCACTAGCAAAAGCTTGTTTCAAGAGTTTATTACAAACAGCAATTAATGCTGGTTTTTTACTTTTCCCCTTAGCTACAATTCTATCATAAAGTGCTTTGCAGGCTTTGTTGTTTTTACAAGCAGTAAAACTGCACATAAATAGTAGATTCCTTACCTTTTTGTTTTCCATTTTACTTATTCTGGAACGCCCTTTTACACTAGTTCCAGATTGTCTAATTATGGGAGTTAATCCTGAATAAGAACAAAGTTCTGATGCGCTGGTAAAACGTTCAAAACCATCGGTTAAAACGATTAACATTATAGATGTTTTTCTACCTAAACCTGGTATACTTTCCAATCTCGTTAATAATTCCTGATGATCTTGTTTTACAATTTCTGTTAGCTTTTCTTCCAAAGATTTTATTTCTTTTTGTTTGTATTTTAAACTCCTTTTTAAAGACCTTACAACAAGTAAACTTGGGTTACCCAATACATCCTCCCCGTGTATCTTATTCTTTAATGCTGTAGTTTGTTTAAAGTAAAGACTCAGTAGTCTGGAGATTTGCAAACATTCAATCTGTTTTTTAGTTTGCCCTTTCCAAAGTTTTAAATCTACATTTTGGACAAACGCATCTGGATGAATCGTTTTACAGACAAAGGATTTTCTACAGAAACCTTAATGTTGTTTTCTAAAAGGTAATAAGCCAACTTATAATGGTAATATCCTGTGGCTTCCATTACACAATGATTCTTTTTATTCAATAGTTTTTTAAACCTTTTAAAACCTTTATAATCATTTGTAAACTGGAAATATTGTCCATTAGAATCCATAACATCAAATACATCTTTTGAGATGTCAATTCCAAAATAAGTAATATCTTTATTCATAAGAAAAATAGTTTATCAAAGGACAATCTACTTTTATTTCAACTACTTAAAATCGAGATCTGGTGTCTCACAGAACTGTACGAAGTAGAAGTAGAAAAGAGAGGGGATTTTCAATGTTGACGAGATCTTAAGTCGCTACGTATATCATAAACTTAATCCTCTCTTTTGTTCTTTCTAATTATTTAGTAAATGTATAAGATTGTAAACTTAAGCGGTATATAGCAAATAGGACTTCAGTGGTTAAAGAAAGTTCTGTGCCATATATAAACACCGCCAAATCGTTGATTTGGCTTTTAAAATGAAAAAATTAAAAACAAAATACAACGTTAGGCTCAGTACAAACCTGAAAGTTCACCGTTTTCTACTGCCCTACTTTTCATATACTAACCGTTGCCCACAAGCTAAAAAACACACTGTTAACCAATGAAATATATATTTTTTATATTGATAGTATTAACTACTTTAATTTCTAATGCTCAAGAGAAAGACAAATATTATGTCGGAATTGAAGGTGTCTTTACCACTAAAGGTGTGTTTGCATATCCTTCAGTTGGAATTAATTTTACCAAAACTAAATTACAAACTGGATTACTTATTGGTTCAAGTTTTGTAAATAATGAAAGTACTATTGGATTTCAAGGTGACTTTTTATTTTTTCCAAATGAACAGAGAGATAATGAATTTAATTTTTACTTTATAAGTAGTGCTAATTACTTCAAAAACTCAATATCTGTAGGAAATGCAGAAACCCAGACAAAGACTTTACAAATAACATTTGGCTATGGATTTAATTATAAGGTTGTCAAAAGTTTATCTTTTAATAGTAGCATAGGTTTAGGTTCTTTAGTCGAAATACGAGAATTTAATTTTGCCACAAATTCACCGAAAAACAAATGGGGGTTTGCTGGACTAATTTCATTGGGAATTAACTATAGGTTATGAAAAAAATTATACTTATTTGTCTATTAGCATTTATTTCTTGCGAGGACTTTTCTGTACTTCAAAAAGACCAAGAGAATATGTTTTTCTTTAAGAACAATAGAACAACAGAAAGTCAATTTTCTAGTCAACTATCAATTGCTACTTTCAATATTAAATTTGGATTTTGTCAAAGTTGCGACCCTTTTTCTGGAGAAATTGGTGGTGATTATGAACAATTAGACCGAATTGCTGATTTAATAAACTCGTTAGATTTAGATATAGTTTCTTTACAAGAAGTTGGTCTCGATTATGATGTTACAATCGTCCAAAATCAAGCAGAATATATTGCCAACAAAACCAATATGAATTTTGCTTATGGAATGGATAGAGCTTTGCAAAACGGAAACAATCTTTTTGTAAATGGCTTCTGGGGAAATGCAATTTTATCTAAATATGAAATAACTGATTTAGAAAATCCAACAATAAGATACATTGATTATTATAATCAAAATCATTCTTTAAAAGCAACTATAAAACTAGATGAAGAAACGGAAATCATTTTGCTAAATTCACATTTTGCATCAGGAAGTACTAATCAAGAAAAGAATAATCAAATAAGCGAAATTAAAAGCTTAATAAATCAAGAAATCAAACCTTATATTTTTACAGGAGATTTAAACATACCTTATATCAGTGGAGCTAATTTTTTATCTCAATTAAATCAAAATTTTAATAATAGCATTGAAGAAATTAGTGAAGTTGAAAGAGAAAATATATTAATTTCTGGTACTTTTATTAATGGCTCTGTCCTTGATTATATTTTTACGGATAAAAACAGCTTTAGCATACAATCTGGATTTTTGGCACCAATTGAAACTTGGGAGATTTCAGACCATTATTTGTATGTAGTGAATATAACTAAAATCTAAACAGAAAGCCAGTGGGCAACAAAGAACTGTGGTAAAAAACAAATGAATTTTCATTAATTTTTAACTAAAGTACTTCTATAAGTTTCATCATAAATTAGTCCTGATTTTGCAATAGCAAAAGCTTGTTTCAAGAGTTTATTACAAACAGCAATTAATGCTGGTTTTTTACTTTTCCCCTTAGCTACAATTCTATCATAAAGTGCTTTGCAAGCTTTGTTGTTTTTACAAGCAGTAAAACTGCACATAAATAGTAGATTCCTTACCTTTTTGTTTCCCATTTTACTTATTCTAGAACGCCCTTTTACACTAGTTCCAGATTGTCTAATTATGGGAGTTAATCCTGAATAAGAACAAAGTTCTGATGCGCTGGTAAAACGTTCAAAACCATCGGTTAAAACGATTAACATTATAGATGTTTTTCTGCCTAAACCTGGTATACTTTCCAATCTCGTTAATAATTCCTGATGATCTTGTTTTACAATTTCTGTTAGCTTTTCTTCCAAAGATTTTATTTCTTTTTGTTTGTATTTTAAACTCCTTTTTAAAGACCTTACAACAAGTAAACTTGGGTTACCCAATACATCCTCCCCGTGTATCTTATTCTTTAATGCTGTAGTTTGTTTAAAGTAAAGACTCAGTAGTCTGGAGATTTGCAAACATTCAATCTGTTTTTTAGTTTGCCCTTTCCAAAGTTTTAAATCTACATTTTGGACAAACGCATCTGGATGAATCGTTTTACAGACAAAGGATTTTCTACAGAAACCTTAATGTTGTTTTCTAAAAGGTGATAAGCCAACTTATAATGGTAATATCCTGTGGCTTCCATTACACAATGATTCTTTTTATTCAATAGTTTATCAAAGGACAATCTACTTTTATTTCAACTACTTAAAATCGAGATCTGGTGTCTCACAGAACTGTACGAAGTAGAAGTAGAAAAGAAAGGGGATTTTCAATGTTGACGAGATCTTAAGTCGCTACGTATATCATAAACTTAATCCTCTCTTTTGTTCTTTCTAATTATTTAGTAAATGTATAAGATTGTAAACTTAAGCTGTATATAAAAAATAGGGCGTTTGGTGGTTTACGAAAGTTCAGTGTTATTTACAAACACCGCCAAATCATTGATTTGGCTTTTAAGAATGAAAAATATAAAATCAAAATACAACGTTTGGCTCAGTACAAACCTGAAAGTTCATCGTTTTCTACTGCCCTACTTGCCATATACCAAACGTTACAAGCAATATGACAAAAATAATCGTGTTACCGATTATTCTACTTACTTTAAAAAATAAGAAATTAGAAACGTTGAAAATTTTAATTGCGTTTGTTGTATTTTTTCTAATAAATCAAATCTTACTTTATTTGCCAATTATTTATCCTGAAGTAAGAATTAGCAATTGGAATTCAAGATGGAATTGGACTGGAAAAATATATGCTGTAATTGGAGCAATACTATTTTTATCAGTATATAGAAAGTTTCCATTGAAAGATTACTTTCTAACTTTTAAACAAAAAAATAAATTCTTAAGAAATGGAGTTATTATAATTACATCAATTTTAATTATTCAAATTCTACTTGCTTTTTTTGCGCCAAACAAACCTTTGAATTTAGACACATTATTTTTTCAATTTTCTATGCCAGGAATAAATGAAGAAATTGCTTATCGTGGAATTATGCTCGGACTCTTGACTAAAGTATTAAAAAATAAAAACTTAATTCTAAATTCATCTGTTTGGGTCACTGCAATATTGTTTGGATTAGCACACGGGTTTTCACTTTCAAATGAATTCAGTATAGCATTTAATATTCAGCCATTTTTAAGAACAATGATTTACGGTTTAATTTGGGGTTGGATAACAATAAAAAGTGGTAGTATTCTATTAGTTTTAATTTCACATAATTTAGGAAATGGAACAGGAAATTTAATTAGAATGCGATAATAAATACTGCTTGAACACTTAGAAAAAAAACAACACTTAGCGATCAAAATTAAGTGGGTCAATGAGCCCCCACTAATTTTATCGCTTTGTTGCAATAAACATCGGGTTAATTTATAAGCAGTTGAGATAAGTAGAAAGCTGCTGTGTAATTTCAATAATTTGGATTGGCTTAATTTTATTTTTCCTTTTGAATAAAGGTGGATTAGAAGGCATTATGTTTGCGTATTTCCTATATCTTTTGAACTCTAAAGTAGTTTTAAAGTATAAAAGGTGTGACATAACTTCTTTTTCATAGGATATTCCAAATTTATCAAAAAGGTGCGAGATAACCTATATAAACAGTTGTTTATTAGGAAGGAAAACGTTAGATTTGGATATACTAACGTTGGTAGCCATTAGAACCGAGTAAACAGAGTGAATTCAAGTCCATCCGACTTACGGAATTAATACAAAAATAGGAATTGACTTTTTTGAAAAGTGAAAATTGGACACCTAAACGGTCGGAATTAACGCCGAAACAGCGACCAAATAGAATAACTAATCTGAAAGTAGGCAAAATAAATTATCAAAAATGAAAAAAGTATTTTTAATCCTGATTCTATTTGCAGCTATAATTTCTTGTACTGATGATACAGCCGTACATAGTGAAATTGAGACTTCTGCACTAAAAGCTCCAGAGTATGGCAAAGACATTACACTATCTGGAGGCTCTATTAATGGAGATGGAAATCGAGCAATTATTGTTATTACAATTGGACGTAAATCAATGAATTGTCACCGTTTAGGGGTTTGTCATATTTGTATTGGATGTACTCCAATTAGTGAACAAAATATGATTCCAACAACTATTAATTAATAGTACTCTTGGAGATTATATAGAATTTTATCTTGATGCTCCATTAAGCCCTGAGTTTGATTCTAATATTTATGTTGATGAAGATATTTATAATGAAGATACGGGAGAATTAATCTTGGAACAAGGCACATATCCTTTAAATTCTTCATTAGGAGAATTTGGAGGTTTTGTTGTTCAATTAGTAAACTAAATTAATATACTTGGTCGTTAAATTATTTATCGACCAAGTATTAAATCATCAAATTATGACTAAAAATATTGTTTTATTATTATTTATATCTAGTTCTTTAGTGTATAGTCAATCAAATAAGTGTGAACTAATTAAAAATTCTGATAATTTGTATGAAGTAAACAAGAATGATGTTTTTTGTTTATCAAAAAACAGTAATGAGTTAACACTTATATATTCATTCGGTATTTGGTGTAAACCTTGCATCGCACATTTGCCAAACGCTTTAAAGCTTAGAGATGATTATGATTTGAATTTATATATTTTACTTATAGAAAAAAAAGGCAGTGAAAATGCCAAAATTGCCATAGATTATTTAAATGAGCAATATGAAAACATTCAAATTATTTTTATTAAAGATGAATATGGGAATAGTAAAAATAGGAGATATAAAAATTTCCTAAAAGATATTACCCCTACTAATTTTGAGAATATTAATGATATGTCAAAATATATATTAATTAACAAAGAAGGAGAAGTAATAATGGTTACAAATTATAAAGATAATCTTGATAATAGTAATTGGAAGGATGATAGTAAAATGATAGAAAAAAAAATAATTCCTCTTTTGAATAAAAAATAACGGCTACCAACACCGTATAACGTTCATAACGGCTAAATTACTCGCTTGAAAACTCAAACATTCTTTGTGACTTTGGTGATTATCTGAATATAATGAACTAATAATCCGTTACGAGTACGTTATACAAAACCGTTATGGTATAATTGCCTTCGGCACGTAAAAACCATGCTACGCATTTTGTTTCCACTAATTACACCATAACGGACACTGTACATTACACCTCATACAAAAGTTATTGTATATTTACTTGAGTTTTAGTGAACTCCAAACACATCACTATACATAACATCGTGTATAGCTTATGAGGCGTAATGATGGCTCTCGTTTGGCTACGCCTCACACGCCATACACAGTGTCCGTTGCCTACAATATGAAAAAACGAGTAATTAATAGAATTGACGGAATACTTGACCAAATTAAAGTTTACGAAAGTAGAATTAATAGAAGTCCAATGAATATTTCAGGTGCAATTGTCAACTCTCTTAACTATGATGTTGAATTATATCAAGAAATTAAATCATCTTGTTCTTCATTGATATTAAGCATATATGGAGAGAATCATCCATATTTTACTGATTTTCAAAAATCGTCTTCCAAATTTGAAAATTATAAGAATATAAGTGGGATTTTAAAAGCTGTTAAGTTTGAAATTGAAAATGACTGGCTTCTATCAATGAAAAGTTTATTATCAGCAGAAATATTTTCTGACTTTCTTGAAATGGGAGAATATTTGCTAAACGAAAATTATAAAGATGCAGCAGCTGTTATGATTGGAAGTGTTTTAGAAGAACACTTAAGACAATTATCATTAGCAGCAAAAAATGACTTAACAAATAGCAATGGAAGACCTAAAAAAGCAAGTTTATTAAATGCTGAATTAGTGAAATTAAATGTTTACAATAAACTTGATGAAAAAAACATTACAGCGTGGTTGGATTTAAGGAATAAAGCAGCACACGGAAAATACTCTGAATATAAAAAAGAACAGGTTGATTTAATGCTAAATTCTGTTAGAGATTTTATCGTTAGAATACCAATTAAAATTTAATAAATACTGTAGGCAACACCGTATAAAATTAATTGCTTGTTCTAGCTTACTTATGAAAATCCTCGCAGATTTTCTATTCGGTTTGTATTTGCTAATTTAGTTGCTGAAACACGCAACGAAATCATACACAAACCCGTTATATGCCATTGAAAAAAAAGAAAAGCCACCGCACGTTCAAGCACATTTCCTGCTTCGTGCCTCAGCACCAAAAGAGCTTTCACTTCCCCACCACCACCCTCAATTAACTGTGAATAATCATCTCGTTTTTTAGTGATTATTTTCACATAATTCTTATATTGTGAACTTTCTAATCGGACTGTTATGAATCGCATCAAGGAAGTACTGGAAGAACAAGGCAGAAGTCAGAAATGGTTGGCTACTCAGATAGGCAAAAGCTATAACATGGTGAATGCTTATGTGCAGAACAGACAACAACCAAGGCTAGAAGTATTGAATGATATTGCCAAAATCCTAGATGTAGATGTAAAAGACCTAATTGTTAGTAGTAAACCATGAATCAAAACCCAGAACAAATAGCAAGAGATAAAATTGACCAAATGTTGGTTGATGCTGGATGGTTAGTTCAGTCGAAAGATAAAGTAAACTTGTCTGCTGGCATTGGTGTTGCTCTACGAGAAACGAATACCGAATCTGGTTCAGCGAATTACATACTCTTTGTGAAGTCAAAAGCAGTTGGCGTAATAGAAGCCAAAGCAGAAGATTTAGGCTATAAATTATTACAAGTAGAAGAACAATCTGCTCGCTATTCAAAAGATGCGATTAAGATTGGGAAATTTATGTTGGAAAGCGAAAAGCCTTTTGTTTATGAAAGCACAGGAACAGTAACCCGCTTTACAGATTATCGAGATCCAAAACCAAGGGGAAGAAACGTATTTAGTTTTCATAAACCCGAAACCATAGCGGACTGGAATAAAAAAGGACCTTCTCTACGAGAACGTCTTTTGTCAATGCCAGCATTAGATGCAACAGGGCTTCGCCCTGCTCAGATTGTGGCAGTAGAAAATTTGGAACATTCCTTTAAAAAGAATCGCCCAAAAGCATTGATACAAATGGCTACGGGTGCAGGAAAAACATTTACGGCTGCAACGTTTGTTTATCGATTACTAAAACATGTGGACGCCAAACGCATCTTATTTGTAGTTGACACCAAAAACTTGGGAGAACAGGCAGAACAAGAGTTCATGACTTTTCAGCCAAATGATGACAATAGAAAATTCACTGAATTATATAATGTTCAGCGATTAACTTCTAGTTACATTGCTTCAGATAGTCAGGTGTGTATCTCAACCATACAGCGCCTTTACTCCATTTTAAAAGGTGAAGAACTGGACGAAAGTGCAGAGCTAGACAATCCAGAAGAGAACTCTTGGCTCAAAAAACAGATGAGCAAAAAGCAGGCTATTCCTGTTGATTACACTCCTAAAGTTCCAATAGAGCAATTTGATTTTATTGTGATTGATGAATGCCACCGTTCCATTTACAATTTGTGGAAACAGGTATTGGATTACTTTGATGCTTTCTTGATTGGCTTAACCGCAACACCTGATAAAAGAACCTTTGGTTTCTTCAACGAAAATGTGGTGAGCCAATACACGTATGAAGAATCTGTAACAGATGGCGTAAACGTACCTTATGATGTGTACACCATTGAAACTGAAATTTCGCAAAAAGGTGACACCATTAAAGCAGGTTGGTATATCGACAGAAGAGATAAACTCACTAGAAAAAAGAGATGGCAACAAGAGGATGAAGACACCGAATACAAGCGAAACGACTTGGATAAAAAGGTGGTCAATCCTAGCCAAATCAGAAATATCATACGAGAATACAAACGTGCATTAAAGACTGAAATTTATCCGAATCGTATAGATAAAGACGGAGAATATGAAGTGCCCAAAACATTGGTATTTGCCAAAACAGATAGCCACGCAGATGACATTATAAAAATTATCCGTGAGGAATTTGATGAAGGCAATGACTTCTGTAAAAAAGTGACTTATAAAATTGATGAAGACCCAAAATCGGTCTTGAATCGTTTTCGAAATTCTTACTACCCACGTATTGCCGTTACGGTAGATATGATTGCCACAGGTACAGATGTAAAACCATTGGAGGTATTGCTCTTTATGCGTGATGTAAAAAGTGTCAACTACTTTGAGCAAATGAAAGGTAGAGGAACACGAACCATTAATAATGATTCCTTGCAAATGGTTTCTCGTACCGCCAAAAGCAAAACCCACTTTGTAATTGTAGATGCCATTGGTGCTACCAAATCTAAAAAGACGGATAGCCGATCTCTAGAAAGACAACCCACTGTACCCATGAAAGATTTATTGGGAGCAGTATCTATGGGTGTAGCGGATGAAGATTTGTTTTTGTCTTTAGCGAATCGACTGATACGATTAGAAAAACAAATTACCGAAAAGGAAAAAGACAAATTGCTGGAGTTTTCAGGCGGTAAAAACTTAAAGCAGATTACTAAGGAGCTGATAACAGCTTACGACCAAGATGAAATTGACAACAAAGCTCAAGTTGAAATTGATAAGATTCCTTTGCAGGACAGAACGCCTGCATCAATTGAAGAAGCCAAGAAAACAGCCCAAGAGGAATTGGTCAGACAAGCAGCTTCTACCTTCAATGGTGAGTTAAATAACTACTTAGATAATGTTCGTAGAGAACACGAACAGATCATTGACAGTATTAATCTGGATACGGTTACTAAATCGGAATGGGACATCACTTCTGTGGATAAGGCAACAGCCATTATAAAAGATTTTAACGAGTATTTGGAATTGCACAAAGATGAAATAAAAGCCTTGAGTATTTTCTACAACCAACCTTATAACCGTAGAGAAATCACTTTTAAAATGATTAAAGATGTGTTTGATAAGTTGGTATTGGAACAACCTTTATTAGCACCTGACTATGTTTGGAATGCCTATGCTGCCCTGGAAGAGGTGAAAAGTAAAAAACCTAAAGATGAACTCACCGCATTGGTCTCTTTAATACGCAGAGCTTGTGGCATTGATGGTGAACTGAAAGCCTTTGACAAAACGATTGATGAGAATTTCAAAAACTGGATTTTCAAGCAAAATGCAGGGCAACACAACCGTTTTACAAACGAACAAATGGACTGGCTACGGATGATTAAAGACCATGTAGTTAGCAGCTACCATATAGAATTAGACGATTTAGATTATACTCCATTTGACAGCCAAGGCGGTAAAGGAAAAATGTTTAAACTTTTTAGAAACGAAATGAACGACATTATTAATGAACTCAACGAAGTATTAGCAGCATAATGAGAGAGGATTGGGAAACAGCTATTTCAGGTGAAATACTTGATGTAAGAGACGGCACACACGATACACCAAAATACATTGAAGAACCAGTTCATCCTTTAGTGACATCTAAAAACCTGAAAAATGGAGTTATTGACTTATCAAATGTTAAGTATATTTCAAATGATTCTTTTCAAGAAATAAACAAAAGGTCAAAGGTTGATATAGGTGATGTATTGTTTGCCATGATTGGAACAATTGGGAATCCCGTGGTAATTACACAAGAACCTAATTACTCCATTAAAAATGTTGGCCTTTTTAAGAATGTACACAATGTAATTAATTCAAAACTGCTTGGTTATTATTTGGATTCACTTAATTTCTATTCACAATTAGAAAAGAGACAATTTCTTAAAGGTACAACTCAAAAATTTATTCCTCTAGGCCATTTACGAAAACTAGAAATCCCATTACCACCCCTCCCCGAACAACGAGCTATAGTAGCCAAAATAGAGGAACTCTTTTCCGATCTAGACAAAGGCATAGCCGACCTCAAAAAAGCACAAGATCAATTGGTAATTTTTCGCCAAGCTGTGTTGAAGAAAGCTTTTGAGGGGGAGATGACGAAGCAATGGCGAGTACAACAAACCGACTTATCTACCGCAGATAAATTATTGGAGCAAATCAAAGAAGAACGCCAAAAGCACTACGAACAACAACTTGAAGCTTGGAAGCAAGCTGTAAAGGCTTGGGAAGAAAAAGGAAAGGAAGGGAAAAGGCCTGGGAAGCCAAAAATGATAAAAGCTTTACCCGATTTAACTAAAGATGAACTAGAAAGCCTGCCAACTCTAAATAAATTCTGGAAATGGTCTACAATAGACAACATAGCAGGACATGAGGCTAGTTCACTTAAAGCTGGGCCGTTTGGATCGTCACTTAAAAAGTCTTTCTATACAGAAACTGGGTATAAAATATATGGACAAGAGCAAGTTATATCCGGAGATTCTACCTATGGTAATTATTATGTAAATGAAGAAAAATTTCAAAGTCTTATTAACTGCGCTATTGCCCCTTTTGACATATTAATTTCTCTTGTGGGTACTGTTGGTAAAGTACTGGTACTTCCTGAAGATTGCGAAAAAGGAATAATTAATCCTCGATTAGCAAAAGTTACTATAAACAGTTTTTATGAGCCTGTTTTTTTCAAATACTATTTTGAAAGTAGCTTTCTGAAAAGTTTATATAAACTAAAAAATCATGGTACTACTATGGATGTGCTAAACCTTGGTAGTATTAAAGAACTTCCATACCCTATTTGCTCCAAAGATGAACAAAACCAAATCGTTCAAGAAATAGAATCTCGCTTATCCGCTTGCGATAAGGTAGAGCAAAACATTACCGAAAGTTTAGAAAAAGCCAAGGCATTACGCCAAAGCATTCTCAAAAAAGCCTTTGAAGGAACTTTACTTTCGGAAGAAGAAATAGCAAGCTGCAAGGCAGCACCAGATTATGAACCTGCAAGTGTTTTATTAGCAAAAATTAAAGCGGAGAAAAAGAAATAAAATGACAGACTCAAGTATAGTATCAAAAATATGGAACCTCGCAGGTGTATTACGTGATGACGGGGTTGGTTATGGTGATTACCTAGAACAAATCACCTATTTGCTATTTCTTAAAATGGCTGATGAACTCAACAAACCGCCTTACAGCAAAGGCTTAGTTTTTCCAAAACTGAAAGATGTAGATGGAAAAGAAATCACCAATGGTGAAACCTGTGATTGGGAAACCCTTTCAGGTAAAAGAGGTGCTGAACTAGAATCTTTTTACAGTCAGTTACTTCGTACGCTTTCTACAGAAAAAGGCATGTTGGGGCAGATTTATACGAAAAGCCAAAACAAAATTCAAGACCCTTCCAAACTCTTAAAAGTTATCGACCTTATCGATAAGGAGAATTGGAACATGATGGGGTCAGACATCAAAGGAAAAATCTATGAAGGTCTTTTGGAAAAGAATGCCATGGACAGCAGTGGCAGTTCTGGTGCAGGTCAATATTTTACGCCAAGAGCTTTAATCAAAACAATCGTTGCTTGTGTCCAACCAAAACCTAAAAAAACCATCGCAGATCCTGCTTGTGGTTCAGGTGGGTTCTTTTTGGCAGCTTACGATTGGATTGTTTCGAACAACGAGCTAGACCGTGATGAAAAAACATTTCTTAAAAACGATACCTTTTATGGAAACGAGATTGTAGCCGGAACACGTAGAATGTGCTTGATGAATATGTATCTGCACAATATTGGAGAAATAGATGGTAACACACCTATTAAGTCTGCTGATGCATTAATCTCGGATGATGGAACACGTGTAGATTATGTTTTAGCAAATCCACCTTTCGGTAAGAAAAGTAGTATCACAATTACCAATGAAGATGGTGAAGCGGAAAAGCAAGACATGAGCTACAACCGTCAAGACTTTTGGGAAACAACTTCCAACAAGCAATTGAACTTTGTGCAGCACATTAAAACCATGCTTAAAATCAATGGTGAAGCAGCTGTAGTTTTACCAGATAATGTATTGTTTAAAGGTGGTGCTGGTGAGGAAGTCAGAAAGCAATTATTAAAGACCACAGAACTTCACACCATACTTCGTTTACCAACAGGAATATTCTACGCACCTGGTGTAAAAGCGAATGTGCTTTTCTTCAACAATAAACCCGCAAGCAAAGAAGCTTGGACAAAAGACATTTGGTTCTACGATTACAGAACCAACATTCACCACACACCTAAAAAACGTGTGATGACCATGCAACACTTGGATGAGTTCATTAAGCTTTACAATCCTGATAACCTTAGCAAGAGAAAGGAAACTTGGAGTGAAGAAAATGAAGAAGGCAGATGGCGTAAGTACTCTTATGAAGACATAATAGCACGAGACAAAACCAGTCTTGACATCTTTTGGATTAAGGACAAGAGTTTAACTGACTTAGAGAACCTTCCTGACCCGGATATTTTGGCTAATGAGATTATTGAGAATATCGAATCTGGGTTAAATAGCTTTAGAGAAATAATGGAAACAATTAATGGTGAATCTGGATAGTGAAGATAAAAAGCATTGAAATAACGAACATTAAAGGAATAGCTAATGAAAATTTTCAATTAGACCTTAATCCTAATAAACCAAGTATTTTGGTTGCCCCAAATGGGTTTGGTAAAAGTTCATTTGGGATTGGCTTCAATTCTTTAGGAAGAGATAAAATAAGCCTTTCAGACAAGCATTTGCACAATAATAATTCTGTCAACCTTCCCGCTATTAATCTATCAATTCAGAACTCTACTGGAGTTAGAACTTTAACTGCGGACAGTACAACAAACTCAATTTCAAGTGAATTTGATGTTTTTGTGATTAATAGTCAGTTAATGGCAAAAGCAACTAAAATGAGAATTGGTAGTAATGTGATAGCCAAATCATCATTAGAAATTGCTCCTACTGTTCTAGTAAACACTATACCAAAGAAAGTTGAATTTGGTTATCATTTCCCTGATGCTAAAAGGGCTTTCGGCACAAATGGTAAAATATTACTAGACATTTCAGAATTATTCTCTAGCCATGCGGCTATATGGCAAATAATAGATGAAATAGCTCTTAATAAATTTGGTCAAGTTCGTATTTCTAAATCAATGGGTACTCTGAAAACAGAAATAAACCAACAATCTGGTACTGCTGATGATATTAACACTTGGATAGCAACCAATAAAATAACTGAACTTGAAGCAATAGAAGAACTAAATAAATTAAGTCAGCTTTTAATCTCATATGATTTTCCATTTATTCAATCTCAGACAGACTCTTTCTTAGCTGCTTACCAATTGATTGAAATTAGCAATAGCCTTGATGCTAACTTTAAAAAGGCTGCTGGCTATCTTTTTTACTTGAGCGACAAATCATTCTATGAGCAAGTAATTTCTGATTTCAATACAACACGATATACCATAAAACCTAAAGAAGATAAGAAACTGGGGTTAATCGTAGAGTGGCCAAAAGCTCATGAAATCTCAAACGGTCAAAGAGATGTTTTGTCATTTATTACATTACTAATGAAGGCAAAAAGGAATTTCAGAAAGCAAAACTGCATTCTTATCATTGATGAGATTTTCGACTACTTAGATGATGCGAACCTAATTTCTTTTCAGTATTTCATTACTGACATAATAGAAGACATGAAAAAAGCGGGTAAGAATTTCTTCCCGATTTTGATGACTCATCTAGACCCAATGTATTTCAATCACTTTTGTTTTAACAGGCATAAAATAAAAGTTTGTTACTTGAAAGATGTACCTCATTCATCAAATCCCAACATTCTAAAATTTATTAGAAAACGTGAGGATGCTACAATTCGTAGCACCGTTGATCAATTTCATTTTCACTTTCATCCAAGCACCGCAAATGTTTCAGCTGAATTTGGAGCATTAGGTCTGCCATCAACTTGGGGTGATTCAACGAGATTTCATCAAATGATTAATGATGAAGTAACTAAATACTTGAATGAACAAACAGATTATGACCCTTTAGCTATTTGTTTTGGTATTCGTGTAAGAATAGAAGATCTTTTATACAGCAAGATTACAGACCCAGCTCATCAGCAAACGTTTATTGACGAACATGGGACAAAGAAAAAATTAGAATACTGTGAGCAAATAGGAATTGATGTTCCTGAAATCTACTATCTGTTAGGTATAATTTATAACGACAGATTGCATTGGCGTAATGGTATGGATATCATTAGACCAGTTGCTTTGAAACTAGAAAACATAACTATTAAAAAAATGATTCGAGATATATTTAACTAATAGCCAACGCAAGTTCAAGCACATTGCAATCCTCGTACCTGCGGTTGCAAAGAGCTTTCTCGCCAACGCTAAAAACGAAATGAATAAAATAAAAACGGCATACAACAATGTGTATAGTGCATAGCACCCTACGGGATGGCAACGTTTCTTATACGAGACGTTGTGCCCAATGTGGAAAACTGAACTTAAAAACAAAAAAACTGAATGGCATTAAGCTGGAACGAGATAAAAGACAGAGCATTAAAATTCTCAAATGAATGGGCTGATGAGACAAAAGAACGTGCTGAAAAAGATAGTTTTTGGAATGACTTTTTTAATGTTTTTGGAATATCACGTAGACGTGTTGCGACTTTTGAAGAGCCTGTAAAAAAGTTAAGCGGAAATCAAGGATTTATTGATCTTTTCTGGAAAGGAACTCTACTTGTTGAGCACAAATCAAAAGGGAAAAATTTAGACAAAGCCTTTGAACAAGCAACCGATTATTTTCCTGGACTAAAAGAACATGAATTACCAAAATACATTTTAGTTTCTGATTTTGACAAAATCAAACTTTTTGACCTTGACGAAAGCACGGAACACGAATTTCACGTTTCCGAACTTTATAAAAATGTGAAGTTATTTGGCTTCATTGCAGGTTATCAAAAAAGAACATTCAAAGAAGAAGACCCTGTAAATATAAAAGCAGCTGAACTAATGGGAAAACTTCACGACCAACTCGAAGAGTTTGGCTATGAAGGACATCATTTAGAAGTGTATTTGGTTCGATTACTTTTTATCCTTTTTGCAGACGATACAAGTATTTTTGAGAAAGATATATTTAAAGAATTTTTAGACCAAAAGACAAATGAAGATGGCAGTGATTTAGGAGCGTTAATGGCTCAATTTTTTCAAGTACTAAACACACCAAAAGAAAAACGACTTAAAAATCTTGATGACCACTTAAATCAATTTCCATATGTAAATGGAAAGTTATTTGAGGAAATGCTACCTATTGCTTCATTCAATTCTAAAATGCGAAGCATTTTATTAGAAGCATCAGCTTTAGATTGGGGAAAAATATCGCCAGCTATTTTTGGTTCGCTTTTTCAAAGCGTAATGAACCCAGTAGAAAGAAGAAATTTAGGTGCACATTATACTTCCGAGAAAAACATTTTCAAACTTATCAAACCACTTTTTCTTGATGAGTTAAGAGAAGAATTTGAGAAAGTTAAATCGAGTTCAAAAAAACTTAAAGAATTTCACCATAAACTGTCAACTTTAAAATTTCTTGACCCTGCTTGTGGTAGTGGTAATTTCTTAATTATTACATACCGAGAATTAAGATTATTAGAAATTGATATTTTAAGAGAACTTTTCAAGAAAGGAGAACAAGTATTAGACGTTTCCTCAATTCTGTGGTTAGATGTTGACCAATTTTATGGAATAGAATATGACGAGTTCGCTTCTAAAATTGCCGAAGTGGCTATGTGGTTAATTGACCACCAAATGAATATGCTTGTTTCAGAAGAGTTTGGTCAATACTTCGCACGTTTACCATTAAAAAAAGCCGCCAAAATTGTTTACGCAAATTCATTACAAATAAATTGGGAAGATGTTATTTCAAAAAATGAACTTTCATATATATTAGGTAATCCACCCTTTTATGGCTCTAAAAACCAAACAAAAGAGCAAAAAGAAGATATGAAATTAGTTTTCGGTAATCTCAAAGGCTCTGGTGTTTTAGATTACGTATCGGCTTGGTATTTGAAAGCAGTAAAATTTATTGAAAATTCATTAATAGACGTAGCTTTTGTTTCAACCAATTCAATAACTCAAGGAGAACAAGTTTCAATTTTATGGAATGAATTAATCAATAAGTTTAAAGTTTCTATTCATTTTGCTCATAGAATATTTAATTGGAAAAATGAAGCTAAAGGAAATGCAGCTGTTCACGTTGTCATTATAGGATTTTGCAACACAGGTAAAAAAATAAACAGATTATATGAATACGAAGATATTAACGGAGAACCTCACGAAATTCATGCTAAGAATATTAATCCATATTTAGTTGACGCCTCTAATTCTATTGCAATTTCAAGAAGTAAACCTTTGTGTAATGTTAAAGAGATAGTAAGAGGAAGTGAAAGTACTGACAAAGGTAACTTTATGCTATCTGTTGAAGAAAAAGATTACTTACTTAATAACTATCCTAGCAGTAAATTATTTATTAGAAAATTTCAAGGCGGTGGTGACGTTATTAATAATAATACTAGGTGGTGCCTTTGGTTAAAAGATGTTCCTGCTTCCGAATACCGAAATATTCCTATAGTAATGGAAAAGATAAAAGCTGTTAGAGATTTTAGATTAAGTAGTAGTAAACTAAGAACTCAAAAATGGGCTGACTTTCCAACATTATTCTCCGAAGATAGACAACCGAATTCGGAGTTTTTAGTTATCCCAAAAGTTTCGTCTGAAAGAAGAAAATATATTCCTATTGGCTACTTAAAGCCTGACACAATAATTAACAATACTGTTTCAGCTCTTACTGATGCTAATACATATTATTTTGGTGTTATAACCAGTTTAATGCATATGACTTGGTTAAAATACACTTGTGGTAGAATGAAAAGTGATTACATATATTCAATTCAAATTGTATATAATAATTTCCCTTGGCCTGATAATCCTAGTGATAAAAACCAAAAGAAAGTAGAAAATAAAGCACAAAAAGTACTGGATGTACGTGCGGAATTCGCAGATAGTAGTTTGGCAGATTTGTATGACCCATTAACAATGCCTCCTAAATTGGTGAAAGCTCATCAAGAGTTAGATAAAGCAGTTGATTTGTGTTATAGACCGCAAGCTTTTACAAATGAAAATGCAAGAATTGAATATTTATTTGATTTGTATAATCAATATTCAGAACCATTATTGAACGAAACGAAAAAAAAGAAATAAAACACTGGACACAACAATATGTATAGTGCATAGCACCCTGCGGGATGCTACGACACCATACACCAAACGTTATGATCGATATGTATTTTTCACAGTCAATGGTACTCACTATATTTTTGATATTTTTGAATATAAAGCATTACCTATTTCAGAAGAAGTAAAGAAACTTTTGAAAAGCGAAAAATTTAAAAATATCGATGATGAAATATTTGAAGAATTAGTCTACAAAAATATACTTATATAACTTAACACCTATAAAAACAATGAAAAATTTAACACTTAAAACAATATTATTACTTTTTACATTTTTTAATGCTTTTTCTCAAGATATTACGATTACAGGCATAGTTAAGGATAGTCTTGGAAGCCCTTTACAGTATGTCAATATAGGAGTCCTAAACAAACCAATTGGAACAGTATCTAATTATGAGGGTCATTTTTATTTGAGCATTGATAAAACCAGGTTATTAGATACTTTAAAAATATCACGACTTGGTTATAAATCAGAAACCGTAATATTGAAAGAAGTGAAAAGTGATCTTGAAATAACCCTTCTTGAAGAAATTGAAATTTTAGATGAAATAATGATTTCTTCAAAAAAGTTAAAAATATTTGAAAAAGGAAAACTCAAAACAAAAACAAAACATCATGTTATATTTTCGCAGCCAAATGCAAAATACGCTAACCTCGGAACGGAAATAGGTAGAAAGTTTAAATTGGGTAATAAAAATCCCAGTGTTTTAAAATCTTTTAAGTTTTATATAAAAGAAAATGATTATAAATTTTCAAAATTCAGAATAAATATTTACTCATTAAAAAAAGCATTACCCTTTAAAAGACTGCATCATGAAGAAATTTTCACAAGTGTACAAGATAGTTATACTGGATGGGTAACGATTAATTTGGAATCAAATGATATTATTGTACAGCAAGATATAATTATTACAGTTGAATGGATAGAAAAATCGGATGATGGGGAAATTTTAAATATGCCGATAATTGTTCCATCATTTGGTTCAACTCATTATTATAAATTTGGAAGCCATAATAGATGGCAAAAATTTGGAAGATTGTCCTCTTCATTATTCTTAACATACGAGCAATGAAAGAAATTGTAAGGATACTTATTTTGCTATTTGTCTTTATCATGTTTGTGTTTTTTGTATCAAAATTTACGAAGCATAATAGTAATGTCACAAAACGCTTAGAACACATACCTGATTTCAGTTGCAAAACTTTAACAAATAATACCTTTACAAAAGATAGTCTAAGTAACTCATTACCAAAATTATTTATTTACTTTAATGGTAAATGATGTAATAACTAATGTAGATAGATAGCAATGGAAATTCCAAAAAACCATTACTTATTCTTAATTGAGTTTGATTAGCCGAATAAAAATGGAATCATTTAGTATTTGTATTCCTTCCGAAGTAAACTCATATTTTCCTTTCAATAGTGGCTTCATTCTCGTGGAATCAGAAGTAAAAATGAATGTTCCTTCTTCTAAATAATCCTTTTCAATTAAGATTAGTTCTATCTCTTTTCTATCCCTGTTGATTATATACTTTCCAGAAAATAATTCATCAAAATCATCTTTTCCTCTAATAGAAAATGTTGATCCTTCTTTAAAATAAACCCTATCCCAAATTTCATGATCATTGGGTTTCCATACACCATAAAATTCATTATTATCCTTAATATCGTTTTTTAGAATATAAATTAGGGTAAATAAACCAAGAATACTTATTACAAGACAAATGTATTTAAATCTACTGAGTCTATTTAACCAATTTGGTCTATCTTCTTTTTCAAACAATGGAGGCCTATAAAAAAAGAAGTCTTTAAAAGCTTGAAAATCTGAAAGGAATACATAGAGAGCAATAATAGTTAAAATTGAAGCAATTCCAATAGCTGCATCGATACCATAAACTAAATCAACGACTAGAATATTAATTATAATTGACAGATATATAACAATTCCTAGTCGTGTTGTTCTTCTAAAAAACAACAAAAATGAAGCTGATATCTGAATTATAGCAATAAAAATTCCATACGAGTACGAATACCCATAAAAAAACCATGCTAGTTCAAAACCTGTGAGTTCTCCAATTGTTTTATCCCAAATTAAAGGAGATGAGGAAAACTGGGTCCCCAGAATCTTACCAATCCCATAGATTAACATAATGATTGCCAAAATGTATCTTGCAATAACATGTAAAACAGGATGAAACCATTTAATATTCATATATGCATTAATTCTTATTTCTAATTAATATTTAATCCAATAAATAGCTTCGTATAGAGGTTCATCAGTGAACTTATCTGGCTTTATTTCTCCTCCATAAATATTTTTTAATCTATCTACAAAAACAGATGTTGTTAAAACTAATTTTGCTCCATCCTCAAGTTCAAAAATAGTATTGCCTGTTGTCAACCCATATGTTGGTTTCCCAAAAAACAAGACATTATCTTTTCCTTTAAAAGCCAATGCGATGGCTTCTCCAGAACTCGCAGTAGATTTACCAATTAATACAGCTATTTTATTTTTTGAGCTTTTAAGGATATATGAATTAGAGATTTCTAACATTTTATTATCTTCTTCATAAACAGCATTATTAGAACAACTCCATTTTAGATACTTATTATTTGAATCTAAAAAATAACCCGAAACACCTTCCCCTAATAGAGGAGATAATCCTAGATACATAGGCCACATATTTCCTCCTGAATTTTCTCTAAGATCAACTATCCAACCTTTAATTTCTGATTTATCTAGTTTTTTTATTTTGCTTTGAATTAATGACGCAAACTTATTACTTAGACTGTCTTTACCGAAAAAAGCAGGAATTTTTATGTAAGCAATATTACTGGCTATAATCTTAGATTCAACAACAGGTAAATTTTTAAACCTACCTCCCATTTTTTCTTCTAAAGATTTAGTTAACAAAAAGCTGTGATTATCCCCTATTTTTTTTAATATATCTTCAATAATAGGATATGAATCTTTAATAGATTTTATTTGTTTTGTCTTTTTCATAGATAATTCTCTAACTCTATGCCAGTCAATACTATCTTTTCTAATAGAATTCTCTTCCATAATATCAATAGCTGAATTTAAATACATTAACTGCTTGTTTTTACAGGAGAATAAAATAAAAAATGAAATCAATATCAATGTTCTTTTCATAATTAATAATTTTCTAAAATAGGCTTTTTAAATTATCAACGTATTTCTTTTTCTTCATACCGCATAAAATATGACCTACACCATCTTTTAAATATTTTTCTATAAGATTACTTGAAAGATTAATATCAGAATTCAGTTTATACCCAAAACTCGCAACAGAAATCTGAGGTCTTTAATATGTAAATGTATTTAATTTTTTCAGGGTTTTCATTCCGTTTTCAACAAAATTTCATAGGCTATGTGTATAGCCTCCCTTACCCCAAATGAGTTTTTTTGCAATTCCAGTAAATCCTTGTTTTAAATTTTTAAAATTTTGTATTCTTGGTTTGAGAAAACCTGAAGTATTTTCTCTCTGGCGTGATTTACAAAAGTTGTAGCCACAGTAATGTAACGAAAACAAACCGCTTTGACTCTCATTTTAAGACTAATATTTGGAGTTTTATTTTTCACCAAAATTACTTTTGTCCACTCAAAAAGAATTAAGCACATCGCCATTAAATACATAAACGCAGTATTGGTATCCAAATCCATAAAAGGCAAGTGTTTCAAGTTGAAATCACTGATTAGGAATTTGTTAGAATTCTCCGCATCGCCTCGTTGGTTGTAAAATTCGATAATTTCTTGATTTGAAAAAACTAAATTGTTGGTCATTATTCCATAATAATTGTAAGGGGTCCCTGATATAAAATCGATTTGCTGGTCTTTTTTTAGAGATCTTGTAACCACAATTCTATAAGAAAATCCCCCATTAAAAGGGGTGTAAATTAGTGATGCAACTTCTTTTATTTCGTTGTTGATTTCCTGTTTTTTCCAATCTTTAATTTTTCCACATAAAGAGATGAACTTTTGGGAACTGATGTTTCTAATATAAAAGTTAGTCGCCTTTTGGCTAACCAGTTCAATGACTTCTTTTTGATAAGATGCAGAGTCTGCTCTAAAATGTTCTATTTTTATTTGATTGTCGCTCAGGTTTTTAAAACATCTTTCTAGTGTTTCAAATTGTTTATACTTTGCAGGGGTGTTGCCGTTATGGTTTTCAATATGCACAGGTAATCTGCCTATGAAGGCGAAATTGGGATGCTAGGCTTTAGTGTTTTTATAGCTTTTTTTGGCATCTTGTTTTTTGTTTTCAAGAACTACATTGTCAAAATCAAGTGTGTATTTTTCTTCTTTTTTAAGTTGACCTGTTTTTGCACAAAGAGCGATTAAAGATACGTTGGTTTGATTGTTGTAATTAAATTGATGAACAATTCCTTGGCCAGTTATCTCCCTAATTGTTGGTTCTTTTAATTCCTGACAAGCATATTCAACCGTATCTGGGGAAGGGATTTTGGTAAAACTTTGGCAAGTGAATTTATTTTTAAGATGTTCTAAATCAGAAATATACTCTCCATTGCATAAAGAATTTCCCAACAAAGAAAGCACAATGTCGGCATACGAATATTGGGCTCTAAAATTTCGATAACCCAAATTTTTATCGAGAAAAACATCTATTTTTGAGCGTTTAATGGCATTAAAAATAAAATTTAAGCCACCAAAAGGGGTGATATTCTTTGAAGATTGTTTAGTTTTAAGCATTGTAGTGTTTTGCAGGGCTCAACCGCAATTTCCACCTTTTAGGTGAAACTACAAAACCCCTTAGCCTTTTGTTTTCAAAAGGCTAAGGGGTATTTATAAATGTTGTTGCGAGTTTAGGGTTTTTATTAATTAAAATGATATAAATTTAAGACACCTACTAAAATAAGAATCTTTTATAAAACAAAATGATGAATCTATTTTTACATGTAATTAAAATCCAGTTCCATTTTAATATTACTCCGTTTATAAGGGCTATTGTGTTCTACAGGAATTTCAACAAAACCATATTTACGATAAACGTAAATAGCGTTTTTTAGTATAGTGTTTGAATAGAGTATTAGTTTATCAAAATTGTTTTCATTGGAAAAATCTATACAAAATTGCATTAGTTTTTGTCCGATTTTCTTTCCTTGATGATTTGGTGATACTGCCATTTTGGTAGGCTCGAAGATCTTATCGGAATCTTTCATCAATGCAACGGTTCCTAATACCTGATTATTTTCTAAGGCAAAGAAGATGTGCCCTCCAGGATTTATTATGTATTTTTCAGGTTTGCTCAATACTTCCCTGTCATAGTTTTCCACATAGAAAAATGCTTCTAACCATTCTATATTAAGATCATAAAATGCTTGGGAATATTTTTCTTGAAAAGGCGTTATTTTTATTGGCATTCGTTACATTTTTGAGTCAATATAAGCAATGGTTTCCTCCTCAATTTTTAAGGTCTTCTGGTAGATACTTTCAGCGTTGTTTAAAATAGCTTTCGTAAATTTCCGATCTTTAATATCTTTAGCATTGATCTTTACATTAAAATAGGCTCCCAATACTGCGGTTCTTGCACATAAAACCCCTACACCAGCATCGGATAAAGAATTTTGTAATCCGTCCTTGATCATAGCCTGCATTACTTCCATAGATTTGAAAGCGGTTTCCATTACTTGGAATGGAATCTCGGTTGCATACTTTGTGGCATCTTCAATGGCATTAAGTCTGGTTTCTTTTTCTTCATTTGAATCTTTTGGCATCCTAAAACAATCTATAATTTTATTGAAAGCATTGGTGTCTTCATCAACCAAAAACAAGAGTTCATCTTTATAGGCTTGACCTTTTACTGCCCATTCCGAAAAGTATTCCCATTTATCATCCCAACCAGCTTTATGCGCTGATAAGTTAGCTACCATTGTACCTAATGACACCCCTAATGCTCCAACATAAGCTGAAATGGAGCCTCCCCCAGGTGCCATAGATTCACCAGCTGTTTCATCTGCAAAATCATCTAATTTGAAATCGATCAATTTTTTATCATCATTGTCGAGCATATATTCGATGATCTTTTCAGATGGATTAAATGGTTTTAAGTCGTCTAATCCTAATGATTTTATAGCAATTTTTATTTTTTCACTTTCGGATATTCCTAGTGATCGCTCTTGTTTGATTAAATAATAATCAGCTGCATCCAGCATCGCTTGTAGTGGAATTAAGCCTATAATTTCGGAGCCTGTAACTCTAATTCCACGTGTTAATGCAGCTTTTGAACTTTCATCAAATACTTCATGCATGGAAGTAATGGTAATATTGGTAAGATTATAGGAGATCTGAGCTATTCCGTATTCATCGATATACCAACCAATACCTTTTACTGTTTTTAATTTTCCGGAAACACGAACAGGTTCGCCATCTTTATCTAAGACCTTTTTTCCTGTTATGGGGTTTCCCTCACGTTTTATTCTACCTGCTTCTCTAATATCGAATGCAATAGCATTGGCTCTACGGGTAGAAGTTGTATTTAAATTGACGTTATATGCAATTAAAAAATCACGTGCTGAAATGGCTGTAGCTCCAGATCTTGAAATGCTATTGGAATATGTATCAGGACCAAAGTCAGGTTTCCAATTGTGGTCAGCTATTTTATTAGAAAGCCCCTCATACTCACCACTTCGACAATTGGCTAAGTTTTTTCGTTTTTCTTCTTTAGCAGCAGCTTCATAAAAATACCCTGGAATACCAAGTTCTTCACCTACACGTACACCTAATTTATGGGCGTATGTGGCAGTTTCTTCTAAGGTAATTCCAGAAATAGGTACTAAAGGACATACATCGGTAGCTCCAAAACGAGGATGTTCACCAGAATGCTTAGACATATCTATTAACTCACTTGCTTTTTTAATAAGTCTGAATCCAGCTTCAATAACAGGCTCCGGTTCTCCAACAAAAGTAATGACCGTTCGGTTTGTAGCTTTACCTGGATCAACATCCAGTAGTATTACACCCTCAACAGTTTCAACTATTTGGGATATGGTTTCTATAATTTTAGAATCACGACCTTCACTAATATTTGGTACGCATTCTATAAGTTGTTTTTGCATGATTTGTGTTCTTTTTGCTTTTCAAAAGTAATGATTTTTGTTATTATTTTGAATCTTTTTGGCTGGTCACTTTGATACATTTCAAGCAAACTTAAACACTTAGTTATCGGTGAGTCATATCTTAAGAATTTAAGTGTAGGATGGAGTATCGAAAAAAAGATAATTAATAAGGGGGTACCTATGCTAAATAACCTGTCCATCAATAATAACCATATCAATAAGATTACTACCAAAAGCATAGGGTAGGTATCCGTAAGATGGAATTTCTTTGGTAATAATTATACTAGCGGATTTTCCTTTGGTAATACTTCCATGTGTTGTATTAATTCCCATGGCATATGCGCCATTTATAGTAGCTGCATTAATGGCTTCTTGAGGACTAAGTTTCATTTTTATACTGGCAGTAGATACTACAAAATTCATATTTCCACTTGGTGTTGACCCGGGATTATAATCAGTAGCAATTGCTAAAGGAAGTCCAGCATCTATAATTTTTCTTCCTGGAGTATATGGAATACCTAAAAAGTAAGAGCAGGAGGGAAGTGCCACTGGCATGGTGTCGGAGTCTTTTAGGCTAGCTATATCATCAGAAGTTAGTACCTCAAGATGATCAACACTAAGTGCATTATGAGCTACACCAGCCTGTACCCCTCCTATGGCGTTAAATTGATTCACATGGATTTTAGGAATAAGGTTGTATTTTTTTGCTTCAGATAATAATTGATTGGCATCATCGACTGAAAAATAACCTACTTCACAAAAAATATCCACATAATCTGCAAGATCTTCTTCTGCAATTTTTGGGAGCATTTCATTATATATGTAATCCAGGTATCCCTGTTTGTTGTCTTTGTATTCTTGAGGAACAGCATGTGCTCCTAAAAAGGTTGTTTTTATCGTAATAGGAAATGTTTCTCCTAATTGTTTTACAACTCGTAATATTTTTAATTCAGATTCGGTTGTGAGTCCATATCCTGATTTAATTTCAATTGCCCCTGTACCTAACTTCATAACTTCCTGTAATCGAGTTGCAGATTGTAAAAAAAGATCATCTTCATTTGTTTCTTGAAGCTTTTTTGCAGAATTAAGAATACCCCCACCATTTTCAGCAATTTCTTGATAGGACAATCCATTAATTCGATCTACAAATTCCTGTTCCCTATTTCCTGCATAAACGATATGTGTATGGGAATCACACCAGGTGGGTAATACAATTTTACCTGTACAATCAATTGTTTCATCAGCTTGAATTACAGGTAAATCTTTCATTTTTCCAAAGTCTGAAATCATGTGTTTTTCAAGAAGTAACCAAGCATTTTCAATAGATGGCAGCACTTTCATTTCAGCTCCGCAAACCTTGATTATCGAAGTATCCCTAATTTGAAGAAGTTCCTTAATATTTAGCAGTAAAATTTTCATTGGCTAAAGATAGTAAACCTGATAATGATTTTATTATTTTAGTCTTTTAAAATATTTACAAATGAAATCAAAAAAAATTGGTGTTAACACCATTTGCACCCATGTAGGAGCGTTAGATGACAAACAATTTAAAGGAGCGATCTCACCGCTGTATATGTCTAATTCATATGCCTATGAAGATGTAGATGTGCTTCGCTATCCGAGGTATTTTAATACCCCAAATCAAGAAGGATTATGTAAGAAAATTGCTGCTTTAGAACATTGTGAAGCAGGACTAATCTTTGGTAGTGGTATGGCAGCAATTAGTACAACATTATTAGCTTTTTTAGATAAAGGCGAACATATTATCATTCAAAATTCGATTTATGGTGGTGCTTATAATTTTATCGTTGAGGAATTTCCTAAATATGGAATTGAATTTGATTTTACCGATGGTTTTTCTGAAAATGATTTTTCTTCAAAAATAAAAGAAAATACAAAAGTCATTTATGTGGAAACACCTTCAAATCCGTTAATGAAAATAACTGATTTAGAAATGATATCCAGTATTTCCAAAAATAATAAATTAGTTTCTATAATTGATAATACGTTTGCTTCACCCATTAATCAAACTCCAAAGGATTTAGGAATTGATGTTATAATCCATAGTGCTACAAAGTATTTTGGAGGACACAGTGATATTTGTGCTGGGGCTGTTGCAGGCTCTTCAGAACATATTGAAAGGATTTGGAATGTAGCTAAGAATTTCGGCGGAAGCTTAAGTGAATATACGGTATGGTTGTTAGAACGAAGTATGAAGACTTTGGCGATTCGTGTTAGATATCAAAATAAGAATGCACTTAAAATTGCAAAATGGCTGACTAAGAATAAATTGGTTTCAAGAGTTTATTATTCCGGACTTAAATCTCATCCCGATCATAAACTGGCAAAAAGACAAATGAAAGGATTTACAGGTATGCTATCTTTTGAGCTGGTAAATTCTGTAGATTCTAGTAAGTTTTTAAAATCATTAGCTCTCATAAAACCTTCGATGAGTTTGGCAGGAGTGGAATCAACTATTTTAATACCCGCAATAGCATCGCATGCTTTATTGGGAAAAGAAGAACGTAGAAAACAGGGAATAAGTGAAGGTCTATTGAGATTATCTGTTGGAATTGAAAATAGAAAAGATATTATAGCAGATTTAAAGCAGGCTTTTGAAAGTAGTATATTGAATTAAATTTATATTTGTTTCTTTATGAAATAGTTATTTAAAAAAGTTTACCACTTCCGAAGCTCGGGAGTTAAAAATTCGATAAAAAATAAAAGAAAGATGAAATTAGACATTTTAGCCATAGGTGCACACCCTGATGATGTTGAATTGGGAGCGGGAGCTACAATTGCCAAAGAAATTGCAAATGGAAAAAAGGTAGGGATCATTGATCTTACTCGGGGAGAATTAGGTACTCGAGGCACCCCAGAAACTAGAGATATGGAAGCAGCTGATGCAGCAACGATCTTAGGAGTTTCAGTTCGGGATAATATGAAATTTGCTGATGGGTTTTTTGTAAATGACATGGAACATCAAATAGCCTTAATAAAAAAAATTCGAAAATATCGACCAGATATTGTGCTTTGTAATGCAGTAAATGATAGGCATATTGATCATCCAAAGGGGAGTAATTTGGCAAGTGATTCGTGCTTTTTAAGCGGATTGATGAAGTTCGAAACTATATTGGATGGAGATGTACAAGTGCCCTGGCGTCCAAAACAAGTATATCATTATATACAATGGAAAAACCTAGAACCCGATTTTGTAGTTGATGTATCAGGATTTTTAGACATAAAATTGGAAGCTGTTTTTGCTTATCAAAGTCAGTTTCATAAAAATAAATCAAATGAGCCTGTAACTCCAATTTCAACCACAAATTTTAAAGATAGCATAGCTTATAGAGCACAAGATTTGGGGAGGTTAATTGGAACTGAACAGGGTGAAGGATTTACTGTTGAACGTTTTGCAGCTGTAAAATCATTGTACGATTTAATTTAATAATCTTTAATCAGTCTATTGCGAAGCATTAGTAAATGATATATATTTGCACCCTCCTTGGCATTTCGCAATGGCATATGTTTCGGAGGGAGAATATCCTAAAATATTTATGGTGGTTGTAGCTCAGTTGGTTAGAGCATCGGTTTGTGGTACCGAGGGTCGCGGGTTCGAATCCCGTCTTCCACCCAGAATGAAAATTCCTCTTGATCGAGGGACTTTTTTTGTAGGATAAACTTTGAATGAAAAATAAAAAAGGCTTTTCTTAAAGTTTATCAGCAGTAATACGTTCTTCACGATTGGCAATCTCCCAAGCAGTTAAAAAGATTAACTTCGCTCGTTTCGCCATGAGTTCATATTCAATTTTGTCTGGAGTATCACTAGGTTTGTGATAATCTTCGTGTGTACCGTTAAAATAAAAAATTACAGGGACATTGTTTTTTGCAAAGCTATAATGATCACTTCGGTAGTAAAAACGATTCGGATCATTATCATCATTATAGGTATAATCAAATTCCAAATTCATATATTTTTGGTTTACTTCTTCGGATAGATCGTGGAGCCCCTGACTTAATTTATCGCTTCCAATTAAATAGATATAATTATCATTACCTTTCTTTTCAGAACCTATTCTACCAACCATGTCAACATTTAAATTACAAAGGGTGTTCTCAAGAGGGAAAATCGGATTCTCTGTATAATATCTAGAACCATACAGCCCTATTTCTTCACCAGTTACATGAAGAATTAATATTGATCTTTTTGGTCTATTGCCATTATTTACGGCTAATTGAAAAGCATTTGCTATTTCCATTATGGTTACGGTTCCGCTACCATCATCATCAGCGCCATTGTACACTTCTTCATTTTTAACACCTACATGATCATAGTGTGCAGATAACACGATAATTTCTTCTGGTTTTTCTGAACCTTTAATAAAAGCGACTACATTTTGTGATGGTTGAGGTTCACTTAATCCAGTAAAATAATCTGCTGGTATTTCCTGATAATAGTTTTTCTCTTCAAGAGGAGAACTAATTCCATGGTCTATATAAAAATTTCGAAGGTATTCTGCAGCTTTATTAATTCCATTTGTGCCAGTCATTCTACCTTCCATGGCATCATCTGCTAAAAAATAAAGGTGTGTTTTTAAATCTTTCGCAGTTATGGTATTCGCATAGTCTACATTGGACATTGCCATTGTTGAAGATGCATTTTGAGCAGTATTACAAGAAACAGTTAATGTAAATATTGAAATAAAAAATAGGCGAATCATAGGATTTTTTTTAAATAAACGATAAATATACATCAACCAAAACGGTAATATGTAAAAGTTATGTGAAAAGTTTTCTAGAATTTTCTTCAATAAATAGCATAACAATATTTTCATTCATTAGAATATTAAAATGAAACTTTTAATTATTATCATCATTTTTGTAAAGTGAAAAATCCATTAATAAGCATCTTAATGCCTGTTAAAAACACCGTTCAATTTTTGAATGAGTGCCTTGAGTCTATTATTGAACAAACTGAAAATTATTGGGAACTACTAGTTGTAGATGATGATTCAACGGATGGAAGTAATACATTATTAAATAATTATGCTAAAACAGATAACTGGATAAAAGTTTATAAAAATAATGGAGATGGCTTTATCGATGCTTTGCGATTAGCCTATTCAAAAAGTAGTGGCGATCTAATTACTAGAATGGATTCAGATGATATTATGACCCCAGACAAACTTAGTGTTTTAAAGCATAATTTAACTGCAAGTGGTAAAGGGTCAATTGCAATTGGATTGGTTTCCTATTTTTCAGAAAAACCCTTAGGTGAAGGATTTGAAAAATATGAAACATGGTTAAATGAATTAACAAAGAAAGGAAATAATTTTAATGGAATTTACAAGGAGTGTGTAATTCCATCGCCTTGCTGGATGGTGTTTCGAGAGGATTTAGAAGATTGTAATGCTTTCTTTCTCAATAGATATCCTGAAGACTATGACTTGGCTTTTCGTTTTTATTTAAATAAATTAATACCAATTCCATGTAATAAAAAAATTCACTTATGGCGTGATTATTCCAAAAGAACATCCCGAACACATATTCATTATGCAGACAATACTTTTATGGATATAAAAAGATATTATTTTCTGAAATTGGAATACGATAAAAAAAAGCATCGACTTCTATTGGATCTGTGACAATCCAAAAAAAATTGGAAAGTATATTTATGGTAAAGAAATGTTACCTTTTAACAGACTAGAATCAATTAATAATTTTCAAAGTATTATTACTGTTGCAAATAGAGCAGCTCAAGAGGAAATTAAAATTTATTTTTCTAAAAGAAATTATCAACCTTTAAGAGATTACTATTTTTTTGCTAGCATTTTTATTCTAAAATTTAATACTGGGGCAGAGCAATATTCAAAAAATAATTAATTAAAGTAAACTCTTATCGGGGTTTATGTTTTTGTAAGAAAGATTTTATTATTTTACTCTTGGATTGTTGTTGTTAATACTGGTTAGTTTTTAATAATAATTGCTATGAAAGAGAAGTTTTAGTAATTCTTACCCGAACAACAATTATACTGCACTGGTTAATTTAGTGCAAAAGGTCGCCTAAATAGTTGGTTTTTTAGGCGACCTATTTTTTATTCTATTGGTTCGGAATTCTTAGCTGTCTACAAATATCCTTTTTATCAATATTTAAAACGAAATACTACTGTACAGACTTGATGGGTTTAAAAAATTTTGAAGAAAAATTAATGAAAAATTAAAAAACGAATAATCAAAAGCATTATGAAAAAAAATACGATTAAGATTATACTATTTCTGCATACTTTCATTGGGAGTATAAATTTTCAGTAAACAGTCAAGAGAATAAGGAAGCAACAAAAAAGACTTCAGGAGCTGGTCAGGCCCTAGATATGTGGTCCTTTGAAAGAGCATATCCAAATGATAAGATCCCTTTATCAAAATTTATTGAAGCATACCAACAAAAAATTGAGGATGAATTACAACGTACTATTTCTATTGATGGCGAATGGGAAAGTCTCGGGCCAAAGAATATTGGGGGGAGGACCTTGTGTTTAGCTTTTCATCCCATTAATGAGGATATTATGTTTGCTGGATCAGCAAGTGGTGGTTTATGGAAAATAAGTACTCAAGGAGTCGGTGAAGATGTATGGGAATATGTGCCTACTGGATTTCCTGTATTAGGGGTTGCATCTATTGCTATCGATCAAAATGATCCAGATATTATGTTCATTGGTACTGGAGAAACATATGGAGTTGGGTTTGCCGAGCCTGGAACTGTTAACAGATTAACTAGAGGAACCTATGGAATTGGGATTTTAAAATCTGAAGATGGTGGTATTAGCTGGTCTCAGGTATTACAATTTGATATGGATGATTTAAAAGGAGTTCAGGATATTGAAAATCAGTAACTTAAATTCACAAGAAATATACGCTGCAACAACAGATGGTGTTTATCAAAGTCTTAATGGTGGGACTAGCTGGCAATTAGTTTTTAATGAACTTAACTGTATCTATATAGAACTTGATCCAACCGATGGAGATATTATTTATGTCACTCAGGGAAATTTCAATTCAGGTTTAGATCCAAATCTTTTAGTGGAATATTTAAGTCAATAGACTAAGGGCTTTCATTTAATGAATTATTGGATCCAGGTTTAATAACGGCATGGTCTGGTAATGCTAAATTGGTTATTGATCCTTCTGATAAGAATACCCTTTATGCCTCCATTCAAGTTGGATGGTTTAATATATGGAGCTACAACACCTGCAGGTATCTATAAATCTACTGACGCTGGTAATACCTGGGCAAATATCAATAATCAAAATATTGCATTTTATCAAGGGTGGTACTCTCATGATATTGCTGTGAACCCTAATAATCCTTCTGAAATAATTAATGTTGGAATTAATACATGGAAATCTATAAATTCGGGTGTTAATTTTTCTCAGAAAACTTCAAATAATTGGACATTGGGAGAAATTTCTGTAAATGTACCAGAAGGTGGCACTAACTATGTTCATTCTGATATACATGCTGTTCATTATCATCCCATCAATAATAAATTATTTTTTGCAACCGATGGAGGTGTCTTTGTTTCTAATGATGGTGAGTTACCATATACTACTTTAAATGGGGGATTGCAGACCCTGCAATTGTGTGCAGATATGGGGAGTTCTGCTAGTTCACCAAATTTTTTAATCGCTGGAGCTCAAGATAACGCGAGTTATATTTATAAAGGAAATCCATCTTGGTGGCGAGTTATAGGTGGCAATGGTATGTCTGCTGCTGTAAATCAGGATGATGATCAAATTGTTTATGAATCCTGGCAAGGTTTAAATATTTTGAAGTCATTGAACAATGGGTTTTCTTTTGCTGTTATTGTTAGGCCAACATTAGTATCTGGTGATTTTACAGCATTTTCTGCACCTTATGAATTGGCACCTTCCAATCAAAATATCTTATATGCTGGAGGCACCTATTTATACAAATCTTTAGATGAAGGTGCTAATTGGAATGTTACTTCAGGAACTGCTGTCGATACTAATCCAATTATGAACATTGCCATATCACCTTTCAATTCAAATATTGTTTATGTTTCTACTTCTCCAGATCCAACGTTTGGACCCTCGGGAGCAAAAGTTTTGGTATCTGTTAATTCGGGATTAAATTTTCAGCAATTAACCAATGGTTTATCAAATAGGATTTGTAAAGACATTGAGTTTGACCCTTCTGACGAAAATGTATTATATGCAGTATTTTCTGGCTTTGGAACCGATCATGTTTTTAAAACAACCGATGGAGGAGCAAGTTGGAATGCTTTTGATAATGGGTTGCCAGATGTGCCCACGAATACCATCTTAATCGATCCATTAAATCCAGATGACATCTATGTGGGTAATGATCTTGGGGTATATTACTCTGAAAACGGAGGTATTTCATGGGAGGTCTTTAGTGATAATTTACCTGAAGCAGTTATGATCTACGATTTGAATGAATCCCCTTCAAACAGGCATATTAGAATTGCAACACATGGCCACGGAATTTATCAGAGAAGTTTTGTGAACGATATTCTATCAGCAGGAGATGTGGTTCTTTTAGACGCAGAAATTAAGGTATATCCTAATCCAACTTCAGAGAAAATATTCATAAGTATTGCTAATAAGGAAGCTGTAATTTCATCCATTCATCTTTTTAATATTATAGGTCAACAAGTAATGAAAATTGATAAAAATAAAAGGGAAGTTTCTTTAGCAGGGCTTTCGGATGGAATTTATTTTCTGAAACTTAATAGTAAAGGAAAGTCCATTACCAAAAAGATTTTAAAACAATAAGAATAATTAAGCGCTGATCAAAGTTTAGGATAAAGTGCTTAGGTCGTCTAAATAATTGGTTTTTTAGGCGACCTTTTTTTATTAAAAGAAATTCGTATTTTTCATTCTTAAATTTCAGAATGAATAAAACGAAACTTGGGTTAAAAGAAAATTGGAAACAGTTTACTTTATTATTGATCGTCAATGCATTTGTTGGTGGGATGGTAGGATTGGAGCGTTCCATTTTACCTGAAATCGCTCATGAAGAATTTGGAATGATCGTTAAAACGGCAATTCTTTCTTTTATAATCGTATTTGGAATCACCAAAGCCATCACTAATTATTATACAGGCGCCTTAGCCAATAAAGTTGGCAGAAAAAATTTATTGCTTATTGGATGGTTATTTGCTTTGCCCATCCCATTTATAATTATTTATGCACCCAATTGGAATTGGGTGATTTTTGCTAATGTATTGTTGGGAATTAATCAGGGATTGACCTGGTCGAGTACTGTAGTAATGAAAATTGATCTTGTAGGAGAAAAAAACAGGGGATTAGCGATGGGATTAAATGAATCTGCAGGATATCTGGCAGTTGGAGGTGTTGCTTTTTTAACAAGTTGGATTGCTGCTGAATATGGTTTACGCCCCTATCCTTTTTATTTGGGAATTGGATTTTCTATCCTCGGAATTTTAATGACCGTTTTTTTGATAAGAGATACCAAACATCATGTTTCGATAGAAACTGCTACAAGTACCATTAAAAAATTAGATCATGTTTTTAAAGAAACAACTTGGACTAATAAAAATTTAGGATCCATTTCTCAAGCTGGTTTAGTTAATAACTTAAACGATGGAATGATCTGGGGCTTATTTCCAATATTATTGATCTCAAAGAATTTTACACTTGAACAAATTGGAATTATAGTGGGAACCTACCCAGTTGTTTGGGGTTTAGGTCAACTCTTTACGGGTAAAATGGCCGATCATTTAAATAAGAAAAACATGCTTTTTTGGGGAATGCTGATTCAAAGTATTGCTATATTTCTAATGGTACTCGCAACTAATTTTTCACAATTTATAACACTCTCTGTATTTTTGGGAGTAGGAACAGCAACAGTATACCCTACTTTTTTAGCTGGTATTGCAGACTATACACATCCACAGCAACGAGCTAAAGGTATTGGTGTATTCAGACTCTGGAGAGATCTGGGTTATGCAATTGGTGCGATCATAACCGGAATTATAGCTGATTATTTCAATATAAATACTTCTATTTTGGTAATCGGGTTTCTGACTTTTATTTCGGCTTGGATTATTAAAATTAGGATGACTTCTACTACTGATTAAACTAGAATGCAAATTTAAAATTATTAGTAAATAAAGTTTTAAAAAATAAAAAAAGGGTTTTATATTTGCGCCTCCTTGCTGAAAGGCTGGGAAGACTAAAGGAGAAATGGCAGAGTGGTCGAATGCGGCAGTCTTGAAAACTGTTGTACCGCAAGGTACCGGGGGTTCGAATCCCTCTTTCTCCGCTTTATATCTTATAACTTCTTGAAAATCAAGAGGTTATTTTTTTAAGGGGAATGAATAGGGGAAAGTAAAGCTGTTTTGTAAACACAAATTACCCCCTAAGTTAGCAACACGCTAATTAATGTACCACCACCAAGCCATTGCCATTTTTTACCCTTTTGCCGTTTTATTTCGGAGGTGTACATATCCTCTTTGATAGTGAATATTTTTTGATGATTATTGATTGTTGAATCTTTGATGGCTATTCTGCTTTTATAAGATGGAATAACAGAAAATTCGTATTGAAATAATTTTTTGTCCTTGATACTCAATAGTGAATCCTTGAGCGATAGTTCTTTCAGATAAATCGGTAATAAGGTATCCGTTTGTTCCTTATATTTTACATATTTGGCAAATTCACCTAACTTATTATAAGTTATCTTACGGCTCTCGGTACTGGATATTGTCTGCGAGTGAATCGAGAAACTGTTTATCAAAACTAAGATTAGCAATACTAGCCAGTTTCTTAGTAAGCTGCATTCGCATTTTTTTTTCTCTGATATATTCATCATAAAATGTTTTTTCTTTATTATTGAGAGATTGCACACTATCAATAGCTATTTGTATTTTAAAAGTTTCCTCAATATCTCTATTTTTAAGAACCGTTTTAAGGCTATCTAAAGGCTTTAATTGCTGTTTGTGATATTTATATCCATACCCTCCGCCTAACAACATTGTAAGTAACAATACTATTACCACAATAAGGGCAATGTTCTTTTTTAGAAAGGATATAATGCTAGTACTGCTGTGCGTGTCCATTATCAAGAAGCCACCTATTTACATTTATGCCATCAATTACAATAGTTGCTAAGTATCTTCCATATTTACTTAAACAGACCCCTGCTTTAGTGGGATAGGTATGTCCAATAAATAAAAAATGAGATGAAACCCTCTAAAATAAACCATTATGGAGCCCTAAAAAACTGAAAACGGAGGCAGAAAACAAAAAAAGCAGATAAAAAAGTCTGTTTCTAAAATATTTTGTAGTTTTGAAAAGAACCCAATTAGTTGTATGCCATTTGAGAAAAGCAATACTGAACAAAAAAATTAAAAAATAACAATAGAAATTTCAATTAGTATGAAAAAATTAATAATTATTATTCTGATTCCTTTATTTATTAGTTGTGCTGGATCTTACCAACAAGCAGCGCATACATCAAGACAAGTATACATCGGAATGCCTGTTAAAGAATTTCAAGGAATTACTGGAAAAAAAGCAAAGCTTGAAGCTATGGAATCTGGATACACAGTTTATCAGATGAACGATTATGATGCTTGGAGTGGTGCAAGAACTGATACAAAGTTTTTCTATTTTGACTCTAATGGAAAATTATACAAAGTTGATGGAGGAGAATTTAAACAGAATAGATATCAAATCGAGGTCATAAACAATTAACCGAATTGAAAAAACGGCATACAACAATGTATAACCGCAATTACGACGGATTAGACTACGTCGGAATCCACTCGGAATTGCTAAATACAGTGCTTAACCGAAAATTAACACATAAAAACCCGTAACTGACGGTTATACAAGACCGTTATGGTATAATTGCTTTCGGCACGTAAAAACCATGCTACGCATTTTGTTTCCACTAATTACACCATAACGGACACTGTACATTACACCTCATACAAAAGTTATTGTATATTTACTTGAGTTTTAGTGAACTCCAAACACATCACTATACATAACATCGTGTATAGCTTATGAGGCGTAATGATGGCTCTCGTTTGGCTACGCCTCACACGCCATACACAGTGTCCGTTAGGCAATATTGAAAATGACTCTACAGACTCTTTTAGAAATTACAGATGAGATTAAACAAGACTGTTTTGATCTCAAAGATAGTTGGCACGAGGATGATGTAAGACATAGTTTTTTCGGATTATTCTATACAACCATATATGACTTTTATATTGGAAAAGTAGCTTATCGTATGTCCGAATTTATTGGAAGTGGAGACATCAAATTTACAAGTAAAATAATTGATTTTAAATCTCACGCTCAACGCTTGTTTGAAATTCAAGACAATAATATATTGTCAATTGGATATAATAATAAACTTAACCGAGATGTATATTTAGGGACATGGACGAGTTTTGAAACATCTATTGCTCTTTTATTCGAGAACTTATCGACTGATATTGACAAAATAAATATTATATCAGACATAAATGATAAGATTCTAAAGAATATATCTAAACTTGAAGACCCAGAAAAAAGTGAATTAAAAGAAATAGTTCTTAAATCTCAATTTATACCAATAGGTAGAAAATTTAAGTTTTTAAGATATTTAGAACCTGATAATTATAAAAAATCAGAATATAAAAAAGATGTAAAATTCATTGAGTTCTGTTCAAAATTAAGAAACTGCTTAATTCATACTAATGGAATATATTATGGTAAGGATAGTGAATTTGATTTTATGGGATGTAAGTTTAATTTTATAAATGGTCAGGTTTTTGGGCAGGAGAATTCAGACGAATATACTATGTTTCACATCGCTTTTGAACTCAGAAATATCTTTTTCCGTCTGACAAAATCGTTACAAAAATTTGAATATATTGAATATCCAAATGATGGACAAAACATTGCCTAACACTGTGTATAAAACATAGCTAATAAAGGCTTTTCGAAAAGTATGCGTTTATTTTCGAATACCGCCAAATTTTTAAATTTGGCTTTTAAAATAGAAAAGATAAAAACAAAATATAAAAATTCGGCTCTGTGTTTATCCGAAAAGTTAGCGTCTTTTTACACGCTACGTTTCATACACAAGACCGTTATGGTATATTTGCCTTCGGCACGTAAAAACCATGCTACGCATTTTGTTTCCACTAATTACACCATAACGGACACTGTACATTACACCTCATACAAAAGTTATTGTATATTTACTTGAGTTTTAGTGAACTCCAAACACATCACTATACATAACATCGTGTATAGCTTATGAGGCGTAATGATGGCTCTCGTTTGGCTACGCCTCACACGCCATACACAGTGTCCGTTACCTGCAAGCTGAAAAAAGCCACCACACGGTCAAGCACATTTCATTTTGCTCGTGCCTCACAAAATAAAAAGAGCTTGCCCTTTCACACCGCCACCCGAATTGGAAATCTCAAAATATTTTATATATTTGTCAAATACTGACAAGTCTAAATATTCAAGTCAAATGAAACAATCTTTCGGAGAATACATCAGACATTTACGGACAAAAAAAGGACATACTTTAACTCAGCTCGGAGCAAAACTGGATTTAGATTCTGCAAATTTGAGTAAAATCGAAAACGGAAAAAGAGATTTTGACGAAAAAAGATTAACTCAACTTGCCGAAGTTTTTAATCTTGATTTAGAAGAATTGAAAACAGAATTTTTTAGCGACTTATTTGCGAAAAAACTTTATTCAAGTAGTTCTTCGACAGACGCACTTTTTGTTGCGGAGAAAAAAGTTAAATACCTACGTCAGCTTAATGCTAAACAAGAAAGTCTCAATCTTTAAAATATGCCAAACAACATAAACAAATACCTAAACAAAGTAATTCAAGGCGATTGTCTCGAAGAAATGAAAGAAATTCCAAGTAAGAGTATAGATATGATTTTATGCGATTTACCATATGGAACTACTCAAAACAAATGGGACTCAGTTATTGACCTAGATAAACTTTGGACTGAATATTATAGAATAATTAAAGACAATGGAGCAATTGTACTCACTTCTCAAGGCATATTTACGGCAAAACTAATCTTGAGTAACGAAAAGCATTTTAAATACAAAATCATTTGGATAAAATCAAAAGCTACAAATTTTTTAAATGCTAAAAAACAGCCGTTGAGAAAGCACGAGGATATTTGCGTTTTTTATAAAAAACAACCGAAAAACTATAATCCTCAGATGAAAGAAGGCGAAGCGTACGACAAAGGATATAGAAAAGACCAACTTACGGGCAGTTACGGAGACTTCAAATCAAATCACGTAAAAAGCAACGATGGAAAGAGATACCCAACAGACGTAATTGCTTATGAAGAACAAACCATAAATGATTTCGTATATGTTAAAACAGCAGAATCAGAAGGCACGGTTTATCATCCAACTCAAAAACCGATTGAATTAGGCAGATATTTGATTAGAACTTTCACGAAACCAGGAGGCGTTATCCTTGATAACGCTTGTGGTAGTGGTAGTTTCTTACTTTCAGCCATTCTTGAAAACAGAAATTTTATTGGGATTGAGAAAAACGAAGATGTGCTTTTACACAAAGTTAAGGAGGTTGATTATATCAAAATTTGCACAGACAGAATTCAAGAAACATTAAAACGAAAAGAAATAGAAAAATCTACTTTACGTCTTTTTAATGAACCTATTGCAAAATATCACACACTAAACTATAACACTAAAGTTCTCAATGGCGAAAGTTACGTATAATGAAAGAAGCTGGGCGATTGATGTTATTAGTACAATCGAAGTTTTCTTAGCAACTAAAAGTTGGCATTTTAAAGGAGCTGGTGGAGAAAGTACTATAAGCAATAACAAGAAAAGTCTTTTTCCTGATGTATTGTTATTTAAAGACCTCACCAAAGATATAATTGTTCAAGGTTGGGAATTAAAAATGCCTGACACACAAATAAATGATGCCGAACTCATAAGTAATGCAATAAAGAAAGCCCAAATTTTAAAAAGAGATAGTTTCCTTTTATGGAATGTAAAAAGTGCTGTTTTGTACACCAGAAATGGCGATACATTTGAAATTCTCAAAAGTTGGAATGACATCAATATCAATTCACGAGTTGAAGTAAAACCTAACGAACAGCTTTGGAAAAAATTATTGTTTGAAATTCTTACTGATTTAAATAACTTTTTTGAATCAGGTGCAATTTCAGAAGTAACTTCCAAAGAAATATTATCTATTGATGAAGTAATTGATGTTGTTTTAGAAAACACCATTAATGCAGCAGAAATACTAAAGGCAAAAGCGAGAACTACTCGACAATTAGATGCCGAAATCAATCGTTGGTGGAATTCGTCCTCAAATGAATATGGTTTTGCTTCAAGTCAAACTGAACATAAACTACCTACTTTATCAATGGTAATTTTAACGGATTGGGTTTTCAAAATAATATTTGCCCATATCTTAAAAAAGCATTTTAACGAAGCAAAAGAAATTGAAAATATTGAAAGGTCAACTTCTATAGTTGATGCTATGCAAATTCTGACATCTATTTCTCAAAAATGTAATTTCTGGAATATTTTTAGTCCAAATCTAGGTCAACTATATATTTCAGAAACAGCTTGGAACGAATTGACAGAATTAAATCAGTTCCTTTCTACCGTAAATATTGAAGCTATTGAAATTGAAATACTTCATCAATTACTTCAAAGTACAGTTGCTACAGCTAAACGAAAAGTCGCAGGTCAGTTTTCTACACCTAAAAAATTAGCTGATTTATTAACTCGTCTAACCATTGATGACAAGACGAAAACAGTAATTGACCCTTGTTGCGGTACTGGTACAATAATAAAACAAGCCTATCAATTAAAAGAAGAATATGAATTGAACTCGGATGATATTCTTAACAGTATTTGGGCATCTGACAAACATTCGTTCCCCATTCAACTTTCAACATTGTCAATGGCGAAACCTTCAAATATTGGCAAAATAATAAACGTTTTTAGTTCTGATGTAATCGAACTGAACGAAGGAGACAAAATAGAATTTCGTAATCCCAATAGCGGAGAAACAATTGAAAAGACTTTCCCGCAAATAGATTATGTAGTATCCAATTTGCCATTTATCAAAAGTAAGGAAATGAAGGTTTTGAATCCTGATATCGTTGACATCAACGATTGGATTAAACAAGAAGCTGAGACAACAGAAACTCTAAGTGGTAAAAGTGATATTTTTGCATACATTCCCTTTTATCTTCATCAATTTTTGTCCGAAAATGGCAAAATCGGTCTTATACTCTCAAATGCTTGGTTGGGAACTGATTATGGCGAAATATTTTTAGAGCTTTTTCAAAAGTTCTTCAAAATAGAATTCGTACTAATTTCAGGAAAAGGAAAATGGTTTGATAATGCAGATGTTGTAACAACAATATTAGTTGCTTCAAAAAAAGACCCGAAAATCGCTACGACAGATGATAGCGAAATCTCATTTTGTACTCTTAAAGAAGAGCTAGAGCAAATTGATGACATCAAAACATTGAGCGATAATATAATTCTCAATACGGAATCAGAAAATCTAACTATCAATAGATATTCTCTTGCACAAATAAATACTTTTGAAGATTTTGGAATTCCCTGGTCTGGCTATTTTTCCAATCTAAGTTGGGTCGATAATGTTAGAGACAGATTTATAAATACAAGTGAAATTTTTCATTTTACCAGAGGAGAAAGACGTGGTTGGAATCCTATGTTTTATCCTGCAACTGACCACAATATTGAGCAAGAATATATCGAGCCTGTTCTTAAACATTTGAGAGATACGTCAAATTTGGAATGCGTTTCAAATGCAGAAGCATTTTGTTGTTCAAGAAGTGTAGAAGAATTAGAAAATTTAGGTCATAATGGAGCGTTAGCTTGGATTAAATCATTTGAAAACCAACGAAATGGAACTAACAGATCTTTACCTGAAGTTCTTGCAAAACCGAATATGTACTGGTATGAAATGTCAACCGAAAATATGGCTGACTTTGTGGCTAATGTAAATTATGATAAAAGCCTGTTTATTGCCAAATTCGAAAACCACTCGTTTATCGACCAAAGAATGATTGGTTTTTCTGTAAAAGACGAGTTTCAGCAAGAAAACAAAACATTATACCTAGCACTTCTAAATAGTACTGCAAGTCTATTTTTAATTGAGAGTTTTGGTTTTGGTCGTGGTTTAGGAGCTTTGGATTTAAGAGCTACAAAATTTGAAAGAGACTTTAAAGTTTTTAATCCAAACATTTTAACAAATGACCAAAAGTTACAGATTATCGAATTGTTTAGACCAATTATGGAGCGGAACAGATTACCACTTGAACAGGAAATAGAATCAACAGACAGAGTTGCTTTTGAAAACGCACTTATGGGAATATATGGGATTGCGGAATATTACGAACCTATTAAGGATTCTTTAAAGCAATTGTATCGGATTCGTTTTGCAGTAAAAGACTAAGGAATATGGATTACTAAGAAATACCAGACATTACTTTAAAAATGATAATTGACGTTGGAATCATAGACAATGGTACTAAAGTTTACGCTTATCCTGACAACAAAATAATTGGTACTCTTGATAAAGAAGGCGCTATAACAATTAGTCTTGAAAACAAGGCTAGGACATTTCCTTTTCCGAGCGGAGCAGCAAGAGCAATCACTAAAACAAGTGTCAATGGATGGAAATTCTGGAGGATTTTAGAGAATGGGAAGTATCACAAATTAAGTTATTTTAAAGAAAAATATAAGCAGACTGAAAGCCAACGCTAAGAGCCATACACATTTCCAGTCGCTTCAGCCAATGCGACACCAAAACTGTAAAAGAGTATGTCTCTGCCAACGCTAGTAAGTTTGTGGAAAGAAAAACCAGCAGGTAACAATGTATATAAAAAATAGGGCGAAAAGTCCTTAAATAAAGGCTTGTGTGTGTTTGCAAAGTCCGCCATATTTTTAATTTGTATTTTAGAAAACGAAAAGATAAAAATAAAATGAAAAATATGGCTAAGTGTAAAATCGAAAGTAAGTGCTTATCAACTGCCCTACTTTTCATATACTAACCGTTAGCTCTCATTGAGAAAAATAATAAGATAATAAATATGAAACCAGTAAAAGCTGTAATTATTGCATTAGTTCTCTGTAAAGGTCTGATTGTGAATGCTCAGACCGAAAATAGTCAATCAGAAATTAACCAGATTTCAGAAACGCTTATGAATTATATAGAAGGAACGGCAAATGGAGAACCTAATAGACTAAGAAAAGCTTTTCATCCAGATTTCAATCTATATTCAGTAACTAAAGAGGACAGTTTAAGAGTTTGGAGTGGGAAAGATTATGTGAGTAAAATAAAAACCGGAGAAAAGAATAATCGAATCGGAAGAATTATTTCAATAGATTACGAAAAAGATGCAGCAATTGCCAAAACTGAAATCGTAATACCAAATTGGAGAATTTTCACAGACTATTTCCTCCTTCTAAAATATGAAGGTTCATGGAAAATAGTCCATAAAAGCTATACCTGGAGAGCATATCCAAAGAATGAAGAAAAACAATAAAACGAGGGCTAACACTGTATATAGCAATAGGTCGTTTGGTGGTTTACGAAAGTTCAGTGCAATTAACCAATATCACCAAATCGTTGATTTAGCTCACTGTTTTTTATTATTTTAAAGTGGTGTTCGTGAACTCACGTTTGACTTTTAAGAAATGAAAAAATTAAAAACAGAATACAACAATTTGGCTCAGTGCAAACCTGAAAGTTTATCGTTTTCTACTGCCCTACTTGCCATATACCAAACGTTGGTGTTAATTAGAATAACTTAAGAATAAAAATAAATGACTGATCCAGTTTCATTAGCTACAACAATAGGTAGCGCAACTAAGGTGGCAAACACACCTTTTTTCACTACAATAATCGATAAAGTAACTGGTTTCAGACTTAGTACATGGGCTGCTGAAGGTGAAGTAAGAAAGAAGTTAATCCATGATGAATATGAAAAAGCGAAGGAAGGTGGAATAATGGGAATGCAGTATATCGAGTATATGCGAAATACAGAAAACTTAATCGACACCGCAGTTAAAAGCTCAAAGTACATTGATCCTAATAAGTCGAACGATATCAAAATGGACAATGACTTTTTCTGGAATACTATTGAACACGCTAAAACCGTATCAAATGATGAGATGCAGGAATTGGTTGCCAAAATAATTGCAGGAGAATACAATGAACCAGGAACCTATTCTATGTGTACTCTTCAAACATTAAAAATGCTTGGAAAAAATGAACTTGAATTATTTGAGAAAATATGCTCATTATGTGTGGATGACAATCAAATTTTACAGACTGTATTTTCATTACCCGAATACTTAAGACCAATAATGAATTCTTTAGGAATTGATTTTGGTAGTCTTCAAGGGTTGCAATCATTAGGATTGTTTTTACCTAATGATATGAGTCATAGTCTTAATAATCCTGATAAGAAAAATTTTGATTTAAAGTATTTTGATCAAACGATAAGATTTGAACCTACGCACGAAACAAATTTTGAAATTAAACTACCAAATTATTATTGCCTGTCTGCAACTGGGATACAAATCATCAAACACTTGAACCCCCAATTTAATAACGACTATTTTGTTTGGTTAAAAGGAAATTTCAAAGTGCCAAATTATAAAGTGATTGAAAAAACAAACACTTAGCGATCAAAATTAAGTGGGTCAATGAGCCCCCACTAATTTTATCGCTTTGTTGCAATAAACATCGGGTTAATTTATAAGCAGTTGAGATAAGTAGAAAGCTGCTGTGTAATTTCAATAATTTGGATTGGCTTAATTTTATTTTTCCTTTTGAATAAAGATGGATTAGAAGGCATTATGTTTGCGTATTTCCTATATCTTTTGATCATTAATCTGTTTTAAGAAGGTGGTTTTCTTGTTTTCTACTATTATTTTCAATTTTGGACATACGTTTCCTGTTTCACAAAAAGTGAATTCTATTTTATGGTCAATTTAATTCTTTTATCTTTTTACTTCGAGTAGATAAAAAACCATAATGCCTGATTTTGACAAATCGTTTAGGTAGTATATGTTGAACAAAACGGAGTTAGAAGTTTTCTTAAATTATTGCTAAGACCTGAGCTAAGAATCTGTTTTAATGGTTTTTAACGTCACTTGGCAATAGTTTTTCTAGTGAATTACAAACATAGGATGTAATTATTCTATATCACATTATTTTGGAGTAACAACCATAGATAATAATGGTGTTAGTCAAATTGGTCAGAATAACCTATTTATTTATGAATTCAATAAAAACACAGGAACTCCAGTTATTATTAATTATCAATATTTAGTACCCCATATAGAACCTGTTGGTGATGAATTTAACTTTTGGAACCTACAACTCCCTCTGATTTATTATCCAGATATTGGATTTATTCAGGGTGCTTCAGATGGGTCATATTACTATCTTATAGGATATAGAACCGAACCTCCTGCTACTTTTTCGGAAGCAGAGTTATTTAAATTAACAAACGATAAACGAAATAACTGTGAGCACGTTGAGATCAATTTAACCAATAACCTCATTTCAATACAAAATGTTCCCATTTTATATGAACCAGCACAAAATTCAGCAATGCCATTTGAGCCTTTCGATGTAGGTATCAATTATACTATTGATAGTTGTGATCCAAGCCTTGCATTTGGAGACAATATTTTAAAACAAACAACAATTTATCCAAATCCAGTAGATGATATACTCTACTTAACGGGAGAAATACAATTAATTTATAAAATAGTCGATTCAACTGGAAAAATTATCAGAAAGGGTAAACTAAATGAAGAAAAATCAATTTATGTTGGTGAATTAAAAAGCGACTTATATTTATTAGAATTAATTTCTTCAGATAACAAAATAACAGTCAAATTTATTAAGAAATAAAATAATAATTTTAATAATAGCCTTAATCATTTAGATAATCCAAAGTTATTTGACAAAATGTTTTTACCCCTAATAGCATGCTAGTATCATCGATTAAAAAGTCAGGAGTATGATGAGGAAAAGTTTCATTATTGCCAGGAGTCATCCCACCTAAAAAGAAATAAAGCCCAGGAATTTCCTGTTGAAAGTAAGAGAAATCTTCTCCTCCAGTTGTAGCCTTTACTAAGGTTACATTTTCTTTTCCTGCAACTGCTTCGAGGCTTGGAAGCATTTGTTTTGTTAACTCCAGATCATTAAAAGTGATAAGCGTATTGCTTTGCCATTTTATGGTAGCTGTTCCTCCGTATGCCTTTGCTATATCTCTTGCCATTTCATTCATTCGTCTCATAATTAACTCCCTCATCTTTGGGTCGAGTGTTCTAACAGTTCCTATCATTTCAGCACTTTCAGGGATAATATTAAAGCGAACACCACTGGTTATTTTGCCAACAGTAATTACTGCTGCCTCATCAACAAGAGGCGATTCCCTACTAATGATACTCTGAAAACCATCGATAATTTTTGCTGAAATATAAATTGGATCCACGCCTCCCCAGGGTCTTGAACCGTGGGTTTGTTTTCCTTTTACAGAGACAACAAATCGCTCAACAGCAGCCATTGTACCTCCGGGTTTGTAATTAATTGTACCAACTGGAACATCAGAACTAATATGAAGCCCAAAAATAGCATCGACATTGGGATTCAATAAAACCCCTTCTTCGATCATTAATTTTGCCCCACCTTTTTCCCCTGGAGGTACACCTTCCTCAGCGGGCTGAAAAATAAATTTTACAGTGCCATGTATGAGATTTTTGTTTTTTGAAAGGACTTCGGCAACACCCATCATAATCGAAATATGTGTATCGTGACCACAAGCATGCATTACCCCGGTTTCTTGTCCTAAAAAAGTAGTGACAACGGTACTTTTAAAAGGTAAATCATTTCGTTCAGTTACCGGAAGCGCATCAATATCGGCACGTAATGCAATTACTTTTCCAGGATGATCTCCTTTTAAAATGGCTACAACACCAGTGTGAGCAACATTTTCTTGAACTTCAAGTCCCAAATTTTTTAAATGATCAGCAATTTTTTTACCTGTATTAAATTCTCTGTTGGAGAGTTCTGGGTTTTCATGAAAATAGTGACGCCATTCTATTACTTGTTCTTCAATGTTATTTATATCATTTAAAAGAGCTTGGTCCATTTGTGCAAGTAGTGGTGTAGAACTCAATGTAATCATGAAAATTAATTTCTGAAGTTTCATATGTTAGTTTTTAAAATTGGCTAAAGGTATTTATTTTTCTTAAATGACTATGATTTAAACTGTTTATAATTTGTAGAAAAAGCAGCTATCTTATTCTCGTAATTTTATTATTTTCACACGATAATACTTCAGTAATAAACAGCTGTAAATTTGCAAGAATACCTTCAACAACTTAACGATGCTCAATTGGCCCCTGTTCTTCAAAAAGATGGTGCGCTTATTGTCATAGCAGGCGCTGGTTCTGGAAAAACTAGGGTGTTGACCTATAGAATTGCTCATTTAATGTCGCAGGGAATTGACCCATTTAATATTTTGGCTTTAACTTTTACTAACAAAGCAGCTCGGGAAATGAAAAACCGAATTGCTACTATTGTTGGGTCTACTGAAGCTAAAAATTTGTGGATGGGTACTTTCCATAGTGTGTTTGCGAAAATTCTGCGTTTTGAAGCGGATCGATTGGGCTATCCATCTTATTTTACGATTTATGATACTCAAGATTCTCAAAGTGTTATAAGGGCTATAATAAAAGAAATGTACCTCGATAAAGAGATTTACAAATACAAACAGATATACTCAAGGATTTCCTCTTTTAAGAACAGACTGATAACTGTAATAGCATATTTTAATAATCCAGACCTGTTGGAATCTGATGCTATTGCAAGGATACCAAGAATGGGCGATATTTATAAGACCTATGTCGACAAATGTTTTAAAGCAGGAGCAATGGATTTTGACGACTTATTACTTAAGACGAATGAGTTACTAACACGTTTTCCTGATGTATTGGCAAAATATCAGAATAGGTTTAAATATATTTTGGTAGATGAATATCAAGATACCAATCACAGTCAGTATTTAATTGTAAAGGCTTTAAGTGATCGTTTTCAGAATATTTGTGTGGTTGGTGATGATGCACAAAGTATTTATGCTTTTCGTGGAGCGAATATTAATAATATTTTAAATTTTCAGAAGGATTATGACGATGTTAAAGTTTTTCGTTTAGAGCAAAATTATCGATCGACTAAGAATATTGTTAATGCAGCTAATAGCATTATTGAAAAAAATAAAACGAGTCTCGAAAAGATAGTTTGGACCGCAAATGATAAGGGTTCAAAAATAAAAGTAAATAGGAGTATGACCGATGGGGATGAAGGTAGATTTGTTGCCAGTACTATCTTTGAAACTAAGATGAACAAACAGTTAGCCAACGGAAATTTCGCCGTTTTATATCGAACCAATGCGCAATCCAGAGCCATTGAAGATGCGCTTCGTAAAAGAGATATTCCCTATCGAATTTATGGAGGATTGAGTTTTTACCAACGTAAAGAGATTAAAGATGTTTTGTCTTATTTACGATTAATAATAAATCCTAAAGATGAAGAAGCCCTTAAACGGGTGATTAATTATCCAGCTCGTGGAATTGGGCAAATGACTATAGAACGCTTGATTGTTGCTGCCAATAAATTCAATAAGGATGTTTTTGAAGTCATGGAACATATCGATAAGGTTGAAATTCAGATCAATCAAGGGATCAAAACAAAACTTAAGAATTTTGTTACTATGATTCAGAGTTTTCAGATTCTTAATGAAGGGTACGATGTGTTTCAAATATCAGAACATGTTGCTAAAAAAACAGGATTACTAACAGAATTAAAAAAAGATGGTACTCCAGAGGGTATTGCTAGAATAGAAAATATCGAAGAACTACTTAATGGAATGAGAGATTTTGTTGAAGAACAAAAAGAGTTAGCCGATACAACTGGATCATTAGCAGAATTTCTTGAAGATGTTGCTTTGGTAACAGATCTTGATAAAGATACTGGAGATGAAGATAAGGTTGCTTTAATGACAGTGCATCTAGCAAAAGGATTAGAGTTTCCATATGTATTTATTGTTGGGTTGGAAGAGGATCTTTTCCCTAGTGGGATGAATATGAATACTCGTAGTGAGCTAGAAGAAGAGCGTAGGTTATTTTATGTAGCTGTAACACGAGCTGAAAAACAGGTATATCTAACCTATACCCAATCCAGATATCGCTGGGGCAAATTAATTGATGCCGAACCCAGTCGATTTATCGAGGAAATAGAGGAGGTCTTTTTAGATTATTTAACACCCATTACCGAAAACAGATATAAACCCTTATTGGATTCAGATATTTTTGAGGAAGTAGACAAAAGCAAACTCAGATTGCGAAAACCAATCTCAGGAACTTCTCCAAAAGGACCTAATGGGAATCAGCTTAAAAAATTAAGAAGGATGAAACTGGTCACAAGCACTTCCGAAAAGAATTTTAATATAAAAGATTCAAATTTATCTAAAGGTAGCTTTGTTGAGCATGTACGATTTGGAAAAGGAGAAATTATAAAAATTGAAGGAGTGGGAGCAGATACAAAAGCAGAAATTAATTTCACAAATGGTGGCTTAAAAAAATTGTTACTTCAATTTGCAAAATTGAAAGTGTTAAAAAAATAGAAAACTTTCTTGGCAGAACTTATAAAAATATATGAATACAATCCAAACCCAAACCCAAAGACTATTGGCAAAGTAGTCGAAATTATTAAAAAAGGTGGCTTGGTTATTTTTCCTAGTGATACTGTTTATGCTTTAGGTTGTGATATAAATAATAACAAGGCATTAGAGCGAGTTGCAAGGCTTAAGGGTATAAAGCTTAATAAAGCAAATTTTTCTTTTGTTTGCGAAAACTTAAGTAATTTATCAGACTATGTAAAACAGATCAATACAACTGTTTTTAAAATATTGAGAAGATCCTTACCTGGTTCCTATACCTTTATTTTACTGGGGAATAATAAGTTACCAAAAGTATTTAAAAAGAAAAAAGAAGTGGGGATTAGAATTCCAGATAATGCTATTATCATCGCTATCGTTCAGCAACTTGGGAACCCTATTATTTCAACATCTATATATGATGAAGATGAAATAATTGAATATATGACAGACCCAGAGCTTATCTTTGAAAAATGGGAAAAATTAGTAGATGTCGTTATAGATGGAGGATATGGAGGAAATATACCCTCAACTGTTATTAATCTTTGTGGAGATAAGCCTGTGCTAATTAGTCTCTGGTCGTAAACTTTCATATTGTTGATTATTAAGTTAATAACATCTGTTTTCTAACTGAATCCAGCTCTAAAAAATTTGTTATATTGTTATAACTAACGGATTTACTGGTTTTATAAGCCATAGATTTGTTTTAAAAAAATGATTCTGCGCAAACGCTTTGAGTTATCTCCAGTTTTAGGAAGCATTCCAATATCAGAAGTAAAGATTCTCTTAAAAAGCAGAGATGAACTTCCACCAGTTTTATTAGCCCTCCAAACAATTTTCACTAACAAGGCATCCCATCAAAAAATGTTTAAACTTGTAGAACCCATTGTGAACTTACAACAAAAAAGTGGACATTTAAATGCGAGTTCCTTTATGAGTTTAAACATAAGTAACCATGGGATAGCTATGTCTGAAAACCAGCTTTCAAACCAAAATGATGGTGTTTATCAAAAAATCTTACAGCAAAAATTAAAAACGCCTTGATAATCTCTTTTTAATTCTAAAAACAGAATAAACCCTCCGCTAGTCTTTGATAAATGAACTACCTCGACCCAAGGGTACGAGGTATCAAACGGAAGATAACTTTATATGACTATCGGATTACTTGCACAAGACACTATAATTTCGTATCTTTCTAATTATTAAACACTTAGTTATGAAGTTACAAGATTTTTTCAAAAAGTATCCAGATGAAGCAAGCTGCAAAGCTCACTTTAAAGCAGAAAGAGATAGACAAGGAGTTATTTGTAAGCGTTGCCAATCTCAAGAGCATTATTGGCTATCCACAAGAAGTCAATACCAATGTAAATCCTGTAAGTTTAGAACGACTTTACGTAGTGGAACATTACTACATAAATCTCAGCTACCCTACTACTATTGGTATTTTGGAATGATGATGCTTACCAGCACAAAAAAGAGTTTTTCTGCATTAGAAATACAAAGACAGTTAGGTCATCCCTATTATGAGCCTATTTGGTATATGCTTCATAAAATACGTCACTCTATGGGTAGGCGAGATGATAATTATCTTCTTGGTAATCAAGTTGAACTTGATGAAGGTTTCTTTGAAATAGTTCCCAACAAAGAAAGACGAGATCAAATCGTAATAGAATTAGAAAACAATGATGGAAAATATAAGAGAGGTAAAGGAAGTCAAAAGCAAGCAATAGTATTGGTTATGGCTGAATCAATATCTGTGGAACCTACTAAAAAATACAGGCACAAAACCAATAAAAAAGTGAGATACATTAAAATGAAATTACTAGATGACCTTAGCAAAGAAAGCACCAATGCACAAGTAGAACAAGCTATTGATACAAAAACATCTGCAATAACAGACGGAGCTAATAACTATAATGATTTAGCAAACAGCCTCACTGACCATAAAGCTGTGGTAATAAAGGACAAGAAAGAGACTCGTAAAATTCTGCCTTGGGTTCATATAGCCATAAGCAATGCCAAAAGATTGCTGTTAGATGTGCATCATTCCATTGGTGAGCAATATCTGCAAAGTTATCTCGATGAGTTCTGCTATAAGTTTAATAGAAAATACTTCAATTCTGTATTCGATAGAGTTGTAACTAACTCTGTATCTGTAAAATGGGAGGTAAATATGTAATTAATCCGATAGCCATATAACTTTATTTTAGTTTGATGAAAACCTTAGGTTTTCAAACTTTCCTCTTGACCACCGAGGCAAGCCTCGGGGAATTCTTTAGATTAAAGAAATTTATACTCTTACCGACCAGACACTAAGTATGAATAAGCTACTTAAAAAAAGAATCCACAAATTCAATTTTATTAAAAACTTGCAGGTCTTCTAAGCCTTCACCAACACCAATATATTTTACAGGAATTTGAAATTGATCACTAATTCCAATTACAACGCCTCCCTTTGCTGTTCCATCTAATTTGGTTACTGCCAATGAGGTCACTTCGGTTGCTGTGGTAAATTGTTTAGCTTGTTCAAAAGCATTCTGACCAGTTGAACCATCCAAAATTAATAATACTTCATTGGGTGTATTTGGAATAACTTTTTTCATAACTCGTTTTACCTTGGTTAATTCATTCATCAAATTTACCTTATTATGTAAGCGCCCTGCTGTATCAATAATCACCACATCTGCTTTTTGTGTAACTGCACTTTCTAATGTATCGAAAGCAACACTGGCAGGGTCACTTCCCATATTTTGCTTAACAATAGGTACGTTGGTACGGTCTGCCCAAACTTGAAGTTGATCGATTGCAGCTGCACGAAATGTATCTGCTGCACCTAATACAACTTTCTTTCCAGCTTTTTTAAAATGATAGGCTAATTTTCCGATGGTAGTGGTCTTCCCCACTCCATTAACACCAACTACCATAATTACATATGGACTCTCATGTTCGGGAATATAGAAGTCCGTATCATTCCCAGTATTCGTTTCATTAAGTAAGCCTGCAATTTCTTCCCGAAGTATTTCATTGAGTTCTTCGGTTCCTAGGTATTTATCTTTTGAAACTCTTGCTTCAATACGATCAATAATCTTTAAAGTGGTATCTACCCCTACATCACTAGTAACTAATATTTCTTCAAGATCGTCGAGTAAATCTGCATCCACCTTACTTTTGCCAGCAACGGCTTTGCTTAATTTATCGAAAAATGAGTTCTTCGATTTTTCCAAGCCTTTATCTAAGATCTCTTTTTTTTTTTTTGAAAATATTTTTTTTAAAAAACTCATGTGGTGGTTATAATTAATTTGATTTCAGAATTAAATTCTTTTTTTATGAAAAGATTCATTAATTCTATACATGTTGATTATTATTGAGAGTGTGATTTTAGAAACATTCAAAAATACATCCTCCTGCATTAATAAACAAACTCGAAATTATGGAACACAAAAAAAAGCCACTCTTAGAAAAAAGTGGCTTTGTAATTATATTTTAAACAATTTATTTTTTGTTTAACCAATCGTTTACTTGACCTGGAGCCATTATAGACTCAACAAATGTATAGGCTCCTGATTTTTCAGATTTAACCATCTTAATCGCTTTTGTTAAATGTTTTGATCCCGATTGTAATGATGTTATTGATTTCTTTACCATGTCTTACTTATTTAATCTCCTTATGAACCGTCATCTTTTTAAGGATCGGGTTAAATTTTTTAATCTCCATACGATCTGGAGTATTTTTTTTATTCTTAGTAGTAATATACCTTGAAGTACCTGGCATACCAGAGTTTTTGTGCTCTGTACACTCTAAAATTACTTGAACTCTATTCCCTTTTTTAGCCATTGTAATAGACTTTTAATATTATTATTGCAATTATTCTTTAAGGTACCCTTTTTCTCGAGCTTCCTTTATAACAGCAGTAATTCCTTTTTTATTGATCGTTTTTAATACTGAAGTAGCTACTTTTAGAGTAATCCACTTATCCTCTTCAGGAAGGTAAAAACGCTTTTTCGCTAAGTTTACATTAAACCTGCGTTTGGTTCTATTCAACGAGTGAGAAACATTGTTCCCAAACATTGCTCTCTTTCCAGTAAGTTCACATACCCTTGACATTTCCTTAAAATCTTTTAGTTATTTTAAAACAGGGTGCAAATTTAAGTAAATTAATTGTGATGCACAACAAAAGAATTTTAGTTTTTTGAAATTTCTTTTAGAAGCATTTCCAAAGCTTTATTGGTGGCTCTTGCAATGACTCTTTCCCGTGGTTTCCCGTAGTTAATCTTTTCTGAGATTAATCCATTAGGCCCTGCTATTGAAATAAAAACGGTTCCTACTTTTTCTGTAGCATCGCCCTTTGTCGGTCCCGCAATTCCTGTAGTCGCCAGTGCAAAATCGGTTTCAAATAGTTTTTTTGAATTTATTGCCATGGCTTCAGCCACTTCTATACTAACAACAGAATGATCCTCAATAAGTTGCTTGTCAATTTTTAAAATAGTTGTTTTTGAACGGGTTGCATATGGAATTGTGCCACCTTTAAAAAATGATGATATGCCAGCCTGAGCAGTAAATTGTGAAGCTATTTTGCCCCCAGTACAACTTTCAGCTAGACTTAATGTCCTTTCCTTTTGATTAAATAATTCAGCTATCCGTTGAATTATAGTAGTATCTTCTTCATATCCAATTACAATATCATTTAGAAGACCGTGTAAAGTTTTCATTTCTTGATCAACAAGTTCTATTACTTTTTCTTTAACTGGTCCTTTTGAGGATAAACGCAATCGTACTCTTCCGATGGAAGGTAAATAGGCTAACTTTATTGTTTTTGGTAATTGCGTTTCCCATTCATAAATAACTTTTATAATTTCACTTTTACCCATCCCATAGGTCAATAATGTTTTATGATAAATAAAAGGGCAATTAAATTTTTTGATCACTCTTGGGACAACTTCGTCATGCATCAGGTTTTTTATTTCATATGGGATACTGGGTAATGAAACAAAAACAGTTTTTTCTTTTTCCATCCACATTCCAGGAGTTGTTCCAAATTTATTTTTTAAAACTGTCGCTTTTGAAGGTACTAAAGCCTGTTGTAAACTCTCTGGCAATAATGGATGCTTAGCAAATTTTTTATAAAGTGCTTTAAGATGCAAAAGAACATCTTTATCCTCAACTAGTGTATCGTCTAAAAATTCACAGAAAGTTTGCTTGGTAATATCGTCTTTTGTAGATCCTAATCCACCAGTTACTATAACTATATCAACTCTGGATAAGGCATTGTTTAATGTTTGTAATATATGGGTGTGATCGTCCTGAATTGAAGTAATCTGATAAATTTGAACTCCAATTTTATTGAGTTCTTTGGAAAGAAAGGCAGAATTTGTATCGGCAATTTGTCCTATCAGGATCTCATCGCCAATGGTGATAATTTCAGCGAGCATTTATATATTAAAATCTCTTTTCAGTTCTTCAAAAACAAGATTTAATTTATTAGAAACATTGTTAATATTAGATTCAATTGACGCCTGGCTCTTTAGTGTTTTTGTCCAATTTTCTATAGCAGTGATATCTTTATTCAAATGCAGTCCAAACATTTCGAGATTGGGTTTCATTTTATGAGCAAACTGATAGGCCAACTCTCTATTACTATTAATTATCGCTTCTTCCATTGCCTTTAAATCAGGAGGAATTTCCTCTAAAAATGTTTTGGCTATCACTACAATAAAATCGGAATCACCATCTGCAATCTCATTCAGATTTTCTTTAGAATAATTTTTATCCATCACTTAACTTTTATAGAAAATAATTTCATGTCCTCAATGAAACCACTCAAGGAATCATTGGACTTTATTTGAGCGACTCCCGAAGGTGTGCCTGTAAATATAACATCTCCTATCTTTAAAGTAAAATATTTTGAGATATTTTCGATTAACGCATCAATTTTCCACAACATATTGGAAGTATTGCCCTTTTGAACCTCTTTCCTGTTCTTTTCAAGGCTAAAATTTATGTTATTTACATCTAAAAATGAATTCTTAGGAAGAAATTCGCCAATAACGGCTGCTCCATCAAATGCTTTTGCTTTTTCCCAGGGCAACTGGTTTTCCTTTAATTTCTTTTGAAGATCTCTTGCTGTAAAATCGATACCTAATCCAATCTCATCGTAATATTTATGTGCAAATTTCTTATCGATATGCTTCCCAACTTTATTGATCTTTACCAAAATTTCAATCTCATGATGAACATTTTTTGAAAATTCAGGAATAAAGAAAGGTTGTTTTTTAATTAATATTGACGTCTCTGGCTTTAAAAATAATACGGGTTCAGCAGGGGTATTATTATTTAGTTCTTCAATATGTTCTGTATAGTTTCTACCAACACAAATTATCTTCATCGCCTATTTATTTAGTATTTAATTTTTGTAGTTTGATCCTAGTCAGCACTTTTTTAGTATACAAAGGAAAATCGGCATTCAATATCCAACCAAAATATCCTGGTTCCTTTTCAAGGACATCTTCAACAAGCACTCCTTTATGTTTTCCGAAACTAAATAGTTCTTTTCCATTTTTATCAAGTCCAATAAATCCCGCAAAATCAGCAAATTTTTTATGAGAACTGAACGACGATAAAAAGGGAATATCATTCTCAAGATCCTCATACCTGTCCAATTGTGCTTTTAATACTTCATAGGTAGCAAGCGTGTCTGCTTCTGCACTATGAGCATTAGTAAGGTTTTTATCACAATAAAACGAATAAGCTGCTTCCAGGGTTCTTTTTTCTTTTTTATGAAAAATTGTCTGTATATCTACCGATCGATTTTTCTTTAAATCGAAATCAATTTCAGCACGAATCAGTTCTTCTGCAAGTATTGGAATGTCAAACCTATTTGAATTATACCCCCCAAGATCACTATCTTTTACAAGTTCGTATACTTTAGGTGCAAGTTCTTTAAAAGTAGGCTCATCTGCGACCATCTCGTTAGTGATACCGTGAATTGCAATTACTTCTGCTGGTATTTCCATTTCAGGATTCACCCTCCAGGTAATGCTTTCTTTATTGCCATTTGGGAATACCTTTAAAATTGAAATTTCTACAATTCTGTCGTTTGCTATATTAATCCCTGTTGTTTCTAGGTCGAAAAAACAAATTGGTCTATTTAATTTTAATTCCATGTTAAATTTTAAAGTACAAAGATATTAAATACTACCTTCGTACTATATATATGCTACACAAATTTATTTTTTCGCTTGTATTAATTTTTTCCTCTATGATGATTTTATCATCACAAAATATAAATTCTAAAATTGAAATCATTGAACAAAAAAGAGGAAAACTAACCGATCTTTATGCACAAAACAAAACTGAAGACACTCTTAATATCTTCTTTTTAGTTCATGCAAAAGGCTATAGAAAAAGCGCTTCAAAACCAATAATAAAAAATATAGCTCCATTTAGTTCAATTATATTAACAACATTAATTGAACTTACCAGTGAGCCCAGTAGTTATACCTACGACCTAATTATAAATGGTAATACGACTGATACTTCTTTCGATTATGAAGACCTTCCAAAAGATATTAAAAGAATAATTCGAGGTAAAATAGTACTTTTTACAGGAGTAAATTGCTCTAAATGCAAGGAACTCACTACTGCTTTAGACTCAAACTATGTACAGTACGAAAATATCGATATCAATGAAAAACCCGTTTATTACAGACAATTTATTGATCATATTCAAGATAAACTAACCGTAACCACACGAATTCGGCTTCCGTTAATTTGGAATAAAGATCATGTTATTTTTGGTTATGATGACCTAAATATGATTCTTGAGGAGCTGCAATAATTAATAAGAATCTCACACAGAACACAAAGATTTCCACAGAATTACATACCAGTAGGCAGAATTTTAAAGAATAAAAAAGAGAAGCTAGTTAGATAAAGACTGTTACTTTGACTGTAGGTGTTCGTTTCTAGTATCTAATCACGCATTAAATCTCATTTAAAAAATAAAAATTTTTTATGTAATTCCAAAATCCTAGATCATATTTCTCGCTCACTATCCCAATCCTCTAAATAATCGGCGACAGTTTTAACAAATTGTCCACCCAAAGTGCCATTTACTACTCGGTGATCGTAAGAATGTGACAAGAACATTTTATAGCGTATTCCAATAAAATCGCCTTCTGATGTTTCAATTACCGCAGGGACTTTCCGTATAGCTCCTAAGGCTAAAATGCCTACTTGTGGTTGATTGATAATAGGAGTTCCCATAATAGATCCAAAAGTTCCTACATTGGTTACGGTATAGGTACCTCCTTGAATTTCATCGGGTTTTAATTTATTATTACGAGCTCTATTTGCAAGATCATTTACAGCTTTGGTCATTCCAACTAAATTAAGTTGATCGGCATTTTTAATTACCGGAACAATTAAATTTCCATCTGATAAAGCAGCGGCCATTCCCAGGTTTATATTTTTTCTTTTGATAATAGTATTTCCATCAACTGAAATATTGAGCATTGGAAATTCTCTTAATGCTTTTGCAACTGCTTCCAAAAAGATTGGAGTAAAGGTCAGATTCTCCCCTTCTCGGGTTGCAAATTCAGCTTTCACTTTTATCCGCCAATTCCATATTTTAGTAACATCTACCTCAATAAAAGATTGTACATGAGCTGAAGTCTGTACACTTTCAACCATATGATGGGCAATCAATTTACCCATCCGTGTCATTTCAATAATTTCATCACTGCCACTTGAAGATACAGTACTTTTAGTAAGTTCACTTCGCCTCTCCGTCATAATAGACTTGTCGGCAAGTTGCTCAGTACCCCCATTTTCTTTTTCAGGTAGAGTTGTACGATTTTCAACATAATTCAAAATATCGTTCTTGGTAACCCTACCATCCTTTCCAGTGCCTGTGATTACATCTAATTCTTGCTGTGTAATATTTTCAGCAGCCGCTATATTTTTAACCAATGGAGAATAAAAGCGCTTGTCAGAACTTTTTATTTCAGTTGGGCTTGGTGCTTTAGCAACTTCCAAAGGAGCTGCTACTTTTTCGATTATTTCTGAAGGGGGTATTTCTTCATTTTGAGGTTTAGAAGAAGTGGAATCTTGAACTTCACCCGTTCCATCTATCTCAATAATTGCAATCGTTTGCCCTACTTTAATGATATCATCAATTTCAAAAAGTTTTTCGATCAATACACCATTCACCTCACAGGGTACTTCGCTATCAACTTTGTCGGTAGCGATCTCTACTACGGCCTCATCTTCTTCAATTGCATCACCAACCTCTTTTAACCAGTTAGTAAGTGTTGCTTCTGCAACACTCTCACCCATCTTTGGAAGTTTCAATTCAAATTTTCCCATGATCAGTTTTCTTACAAGTATCGGTTATTTTTTAACCCTGCAAAATTAGTTAAAATTTATATGTTAATTGTTTTATGGAGGTAGAATTCTTCTTCAAGTATAGTGATAGGCTAAGGTTAAGAATGTAATTCATTGTCTATGAATCGCTGATAAATGAATATTACTTTAGAATATTGAATTAAAAATTCAATCTGTTTAAAAAACAACAATAACACCCTTTTGATCACTTTGGTCGCTACCTACAATAAAATTAGATTTGAATGGAAATATTCGGAAGGTATTCCCATTATTTCTTAATGTTTTCATCACAATAAAAATTTGAGAATAAGGCATATATTCTACATCAAATACAATTTGACTGTTGCTAATAATTTCGTCTGAAAAAATAATCTTTGAGCTGGATTTAATAGTACTATTTAAGTTTTCTGAAAGGTTTTTTAACAGCATTAAATTTTCTGTCAATACATAGGTAATCCCTTTTTCATTAGCACTCAAATTATTTTTTATCTCCTTTCTTTTACAAGACTTTTTTGCTATAAAAACTCCTATATACACTAGTGCATTGAATATATAATTGGTTCTGAAATGTTTTTTATAAAAGATCTCCATCGCTCCATAAAATCGTTCGATATAAGCAATATCCTTCTTAGTACTTTCTCCTTTATAATGTAAAATACTCACCGAACCTAAATAGTGGTTTTTATACCCAGCCATGGTTATCTTATAAGAGAGATCTATGTCTTCACCAAACATAAAATAATCTTCATCAAACCCTCCCACTTCATTGTATACACTTCTTTTCAGTACCATAAATGCACCAACCAAAACCGGCACCTCTCCCTGTCCGTTTTCAGGAATATGATTGGCATAATAACTTTTTACAAAACCCAATATTTTTAAAAAAGAAACTTTTGGTGTGGGTAGATTGCGCTTGCTCTCAGGAAGAAATGACCCCGTCCCATCCATTAAATGTATTCCCAAAGCACCAATGTTTTCAATAGATTCAGCATAAGCTAATGTCCTAACAAAGGTATCTTCAGCTACAGCGGTATCAGGATTTAAAATACAAACATACTCCCCTATTGCAATTTTAACCCCTTGATTATTGGCTTTACTGAAGCCTACATTTTCTTTATTCTCAATTAAATGGACTTCAGGAAAACGATTTTTAACCATGTCACAACTTCCATCTGAAGAGTTGTTATCAATTACGATAATCTCGGCATCTATACTTTTTATACTGCGTTGAACGCTAAGAATACATTGTTCTAAAAAATAACAAACATTATAATTGAGTATAATTACAGACAATTTCATGTGTTATTTTATTTTATAATTTGGACACATAAAACGTTCACAATATAAATTTTTAAAGACATCATATTATCATAAAATATTTCAAGATCAGGAACTCTTTAATGAAGCTATAAAAGGAATTCTATTTAAGATACTTCTACCCAAGGTAACTTCATCTGCATATTCCAACTCATAACCTACCGATATCCCTCTTGCAATTGTTGTTGTTATAATTTTAAATTCTTCAATTTTTCTGAAAATATAGAAGTTGGTGGTATCTCCTTCCATCGTAGAGCTCAATGCAAAAATAAGTTCTTTTACCTTTCCCGATTTTACTTTTTCAATTAACGAATCGATATTTAATTCTCCTGGTCCTATCCCATCCATGGGTGAAATTTTACCCCCTAAAACATGGTATTGTCCTCTAAACTGACTCGTATTCTCAATAGCCATAACATCACGAATATCTTCAACTACACAAATAAGTTGATTATCTCTATTTGGATTTGCACAAATTTCACAGAGTTTATTATCGGATATATTATGGCAGTTATTACAATAAATAATTTCATCGCGCATTAATTGCAAGCTTTCTGAAAGCTTTTGGGTATGTTCTTTTGGTTGTTTTAAAAGATGAAGTACCAATCGTAAAGCAGTTCTTTTACCAATGCCCGGGAATTGAGACATTTCGTTGACAGCATCTTCTAAAAGTTTTGATGAAAAATCCATTGTTAATTTATTGTCAGCAAGATAAAAAAAATGCTTCAGAAAAATATAAATTTCTCTGAAGCATTAACAACTAAACTATTTTAAACTTATTCTTTTATTAGCTTTCTTGTGATGCTACCCATTTCAGTATTGATACGAATAAAATAAACTCCTGTTTTTAATTCTGATAGCGACAATGAATATTTATTCTGAACCCAAATATTTGGTTGGTAGATGACAAGTTTCCCCAATACATCAAATATACGAATATCGACTTCAATTTCTTTCTGAAGATCAATCGTAATTAATGAGCTAGTTGGATTGGGATAGATACTTACATCGCTTTGGTTTAAGAAAGAATCTACAGCTAAAATATGGGGAACAATTGGTGACGCCCAAAGACCTCTTCCGTAGGTAGCAGCATAAATATTTCCATCAATACTATTAATTTCCAATTCATTTATAATTACGTTAGGTAAATTATTACTATAGGGTTGCCATTCATTAAATGTATTGTCAATATAAAACAATCCGTAATTCATTCCCAAATACAATCCATCTTGTCCATTATCATCCCAAACCAATGCCAGAGCACTGAAATTAGGTAGATTATATAAATAATTTTCCCAAGTTATACCTCCATCTTCTGATAAAGATACTTTATTCCCGCTAGAAGTTGCCACTGCAATTTTATTTGGGTTAGAAGGATGGATAGCTATCGAGTTAATTCCTCCGCCAGGAATAGTAAGTTCACTCCAATCTGTGGTTCCTCCGTCTATTGTTGTATAGATACGAATTCCATTTGCTGCATACATCACTAGATTGTTTGAAGGTGCAATTTTTAAATGGTCAATATTAGAACCCAAACTTTGAGAAATCGAAGTCCAACTACCCCCTTTATTGATAGATTTATACACTTCATTATTTGCCATATAAATAGTATTGGTTAGCGATGGATCCTGCTCAAATGGCGTTACCCAATCACCGCTTCCTGGCGAAGAAAGACTAATAATTGAATTTGCGCCATTATCTGTTCGATACATACCTCCAAATTGAATCATCCCATACATCGTATTTGAATTATCCTTATCCACAAAGCCTTCCATACCATCTGCCCCAATCCAATCTTTCCATCCAGTTGATGCGGAATAAAAAGAACTACCATTATCCTGAGAACCTCCTGTAACAATTACATCTTCAGATTGAGTAATACCTATTTTATAAAATTGTCTGATTCCAATTCCAGCAGTTAGATCTGTATAATAATCAGTATGAAGATCGGTAGTATTGGTCGCCTTAAATATCCCACCATCAGAACCTACAAATAAAGTAGTTCCATCAAATTCTAAAATATCCACATCGGCATGACAATAGCCAATATTTGCCGATGCAGCACTACTGGGAACCCAGTCTGATGTACATGTAAATGTAAGTCCAGCATCTAACGATCGCCAAGTTAATACCCCAGCAATATGCACTTCATCTTCATTTTCTGGATTAACAGCGATATCCATATCGCGAGGTGCTTGCCCGCTATTATCTGAAGCGGTTGTACTATAACCAAAATAATTATTTCCTGTGTGATCTAATTCAGTAAACGTTTCTCCTTCATCGATGGAACTATAAAAGCCTCCAAACATTCCATTATTAGCTTCCAATACATAAACTCTATCAGTATTACTTGCTGATACTCCTATCATTTTTGGACCTGAATTAAAACCACTTATTGTTGAAAAGTTAGCTCCTCCATCTATAGATCTGTGTACTCCATTTCCTGAAGCAAAAACAATAGAAGGATTGCCAGGACTAAATTCTACATCGTATCCTCTGGATTCTGAAACAGCTTGCGCCCAGATAAGGCCACCATCAATTGATTTGTAGATCCCTGCATTAGAAGCTGTCGCAAAAAGTATATCAGAGTCGGTTGGATGCAATACTATTTTATTTACACTGGAGTTTCCGATGGTTCCTAAAAGATTCCAGGTTGCACCAGCATCAAAAGATTTATATATTAAACCATTTGAAGATCCAAAATAATAAACATCCGAATCCATAGGATCTATCGCTACAGAATACACAATTAAATTTGAGAAGAAATCTCCCATACCAGTCCAATTTTGCCCACCGTCTATAGTTCTCCAAACGCCTCCTGAATTAGCTCCTATGATAATATGATCGCTATTGGTCTTGTCGATTGCAATACCAGTAATTCGTCCAACTCCAGGGTTCCAGCTTGTAGTTGCATTCCACGTTTGAGGGCCTAATTCAGTCCAGTTATCTGTTAATGATATGCGGTTTTGTGCCGTTTCATTTAAATAAGAATTATAGCGTTCTAATTCGGCTATATCTTGTGTTTTGGTTGTAAGAATTCCATCCTCCTTCATTAAACGCATGGCATTATATTCCCATCGTTTAAATTGCACATAGCCCGATCCTCTTCCTTTATCTTTATCTGAAAAGTATACTTCTGCATTTTCAATGATTTCTGAAACACGGAAGGTTCCAGCATCGATCATTTCTAAATATTCTTGGGAATAAAGGTTTGATATTCCGAATATCAAACCTATAAAAAGAGTAAATTTTAGTTTCATAGCAATTTTTAATTAATTGAATTAGGGGGGATAAAGCTTATTATTAATAAATAAACTAACCCTAGCAATTTTTTCGCAAGATAAAAAAATGATTTATTACTATTTATTTTTTTATCAATTTCTTTATAACATCTCCTATTTCAGTATTAATTCTTATAAAATAAAGCCCTCCATTTAATGCTGAAATATCCACGGAATACCTTTTATTAATAATATAGATCAGGTTTTTGAATTACTAATTTTCCTATGATATCATACACAAATATAGTTGCTGCAATATCCATAGGAAGACTTATAGTTACAGACGTACCAGCTGGATTAGGAAATAACTTTACATTCTTATTGGACAAGGGCACTTCAATCACTAAAAAATCTATAACAGTAACAACAGCATTACAAGTTGTGGTATTGCTATTTGTATCAGTAACAGAAAGTATCACATTATTATCACCCAGATCATTTATATCAAAACTGTTTGGAACCGCAACTAAAGAAGCAACTCCACAGGCGTCGTTTGAAGCATTATTCACATCGCTTCCGGTGATCGATGCGTTTCCATTTCCATCCAACGAAATGGTAATGTCCTGACAGATCGCAATAGGTACTACGTTGTCTTCAACTGTGATGTTTGCAGTACATGAGTTTGAATTATTATTGTTATCTGTAACCGTTAATTGTACTGTATTAACTCCAACATCATCACAATTAAATATTGTAATATCTAATGATAAGGAGCCAATTCCACAAGCATCTGCAGAACCATTATCAACTTGTGCAGCAGTAATAGAACCATTTCCATTTGTATCTAATTGAATCGTTAAATCTTGACAAATTGCTGTTGGGATTATCTGATCTTCAACAGTAATCATTGAAGTACAGGTATCGGAATTTCCAGCAGCATCCATAACCGTTAAGGTCACCGTAACAGGACTGCCAACATCACCACAACTAAAGGTGTTAATATCGATACTGTAAGAGGTAATACCCACATCGTCTGTTGAACCATTATCAATTTCAGCAGCAGTTATTGTTGCTGCTCCTGAAGCGTCCAATTGCACAGTAATATCTTTACAAATAGCAATCGGAGCAGTAACATCTGCTCCAAAAAGAGGTGACTCCCATAGTCCGCGTCCAAATGAACCAGCACGGATTTTCCCATTGGTATGATTAATTTCCAGATCATAAATTGGCACATTAGGCAAACCTGTATTGTAAGAAGTCCAGGCAGTTTGATCGGACATATAATACACCCCCACATCCATCCCAACATAAAGGGCATCGTTTGGGTTTCCTCCAGTATTTTCGAAAGCGATACTCAAAGCTGGAGTATTGGGTAAAGCACCTGAAATATTAGTCCAGCTTGTACCTGCGTTTACAGATTCATAAACTTTTTGTCCAGCTGTATAGCCCCCTAAAGTTATCCAAACTCGATTGGCATTGGTAGGATCCACAACAATAGCGGTGATGGTTAATGTAGGCCAAGTACCTGTGATATTAGTCCAATTACCTCCAGTATTTGAGGAGGTTTGAATGAGGTTGTTGAATGCGGCATAGAGCCTGGCAGGATTATCAATTCCAACAGCTATTGCTCCACTCCCATCGGCACCCAAATTGGTCCAGGATGTACCACTATTGGTACTACGATATACATCGGTATAGCCTCCATAAATAATTGCTGGATTAGATGCATCCATTGCATAGGGTGTTACCCAAGCTCCAGTAGAACCTCCTGGTTGGATCCAAGTAGAAGTATTACCTCCATTGGTGGATCGTTGAAGACCACCAAATTGAAAACTATAAAACATATTATTATTGTTATTATAATCGATCATACAATCCATCCCATCTCCTCCAAGAATATGCTGTATATTCATAGATCCTGTATATAAATTAGTGCCATTATCCTGTGAGCCTCCAAGTAATAAATTCTGGTTTGCTTCTACTCCTGCAATCTTATAAAATTGCATGATTTGAAGTCCGTTCCAAATATTCGTCCAGGTAAGTCCATTATCTGTACTAAAAGAAATCCCTCCATCACTTCCGCAATACAATCGATTGTCCAAGGGGTTATAAACAAGATCATGAATATCTGCATGAACATATTGACTCGCAACTCTGGAATCCCAAAAAGCGATCATAGTATTAGAAGTTCCGCTATTTCCAGATCGCCATACATTCACACCACCTGTTATTATATTGAATTGATTGGCGGGGTTTACCGCAATGGCTAGATCATACCAGGACTGATCGGAAGTATCATTACCAGAAAAGTTACTGCCTAATATATTTGGTGTAGTAGCCATGGTACTAAATGTAGAGCCTGAATCTGTGGAGAGATATATACCCCTAAATGTTCCTATACCAGCAGATCCGCCAGGGCCTGCCAGGTAATAAATATAGTTACTATTGGCTGGACTGACCGCTATGGCAGCACGAGTTTCAGAAGTGGGTAATCTGGTATTGATCAGAGACCAAGTGGAACCTGTATTTGTTGACCGGTAAAAAGTATCGAAGGTAGTTGCGTAAACTGTTAACGGAGCTCCTGGTTTAAATTCAATATCTCTAAAATCGCCCGCTAAGACTGAAGACCATGTTACCCAGCCATCTGTTGTTCTATATAATCCCACATTCGTTGCTGCCAACATTATATTACTATTGCTAGGGTGCATTAACAACTTATAACCCCTAATAAAATTGGTGACTCCAAAACTAAACCCAGTTGTTGACCAAGTGGTACCACTATCTGTAGATTTCATAATCCCAACGGAATATGTGCTTGCACCATCACCATCTCCAGTTAAAATATAGATTGTACTTGGAGTGGTATGATCGACAACAATTCCTGATACTCCCAGACTCGCTATGTAATCGGAAATAGGAGCCCAAGTGACACCCCCATCTGTAGTTTTCCAAACCCCTCCTGAAGGTACTCCAATATAAATAATATTAGCATTTGTAGGATGGAATGCGATGACATTCACTCTACCAAGTCCTCCGTTATATCCACTGGCTCCAGTTGTATAACTGGTTGGACCTAATGGTTTCCATGAGCCTATCAAGGATCTTTCAAGTGGAGGATTTTCTGAATTGAGTTTTGAAATCACCTCCCAATTCAGGGCACTAAAGTTTTGAAGTTTTCCATCGGCATTGACCTTGCGTTCCATTTTGTATTCCCATCGCTTGTATTGTTTGAATCCACTTCCCCTGCCTTTATCCCTAGTAGCGAAATAGGATTCCGCTAATATTTTGACATCCTCTAAAGTTGTGTTTTCGGTTGGGTTTTGAATTAACTTAAGGTATTCCTGAGACTGAACAGTTACTATTCCTAATAAAAGCCCAACTAAAAAAAGAAGTTTTGTTTTCATAGCTTTTAACTTAGATTATCAAGATGTACTTTACTGATTATCAGCAAATACTAAAGATATAAAAAAATGATTAACCGCTAATACAATTTTGTATTTTTACAATAAATAAAAATCCATGCAAGCCATACATATTTTAATATTAATTGCCTCTTATTTTGGACTATTGCTTTTAGTTTCTATCCTCACCAATAAAGGTGGAAGCAATGTCGATTTTTTTAAAGCAGGGAAGCAATCCCCTTGGTACCTCGTTGCATTTGGAATGATAGGGGCATCCCTAAGTGGTGTTACTTTTATTTCTGTTCCGGGATGGGTGGAAGCTTCACAGTTCAGTTATTTTCAAATGGTCTTGGGGTATATTGTTGGTTATGCAGTGATCGGTATTGTTTTACTTCCTCTTTATTATAGATTGAACCTCACATCGATTTATAGTTATTTAGGGGGTCGCTTCGGAAATTATTCTTATAAAACAGGGGCTTCTTTTTTTTTATTATCACGTGTTATTGGCTCAAGTTTTAGATTGTATCTTGTTGTTATAGTACTTCAAAATTTAGTGTTTGATTCTTTAGGTATTCCTTTTTGGTTAACGGTTACCATAACTATCTTATTAATATGGTTGTATACCTTTAAAAGTGGTATTAGAACTATCGTCTGGACCGATACATTACAAACACTTTTTATGCTTATTGCAGTTGGTGTTGTTGTATTTTATCTTTCTGAAGACTTGGGATTATCTGCAGGAAATCTATTCACTTTTATCGGTGAAAGTGATTTATCCAAAACGTTCTTTTTTGAAGATTGGAAGTCAGGAAATCATTTTGTAAAACAATTTTTAAGCGGCGCTTTTATCGCAATTGTCATGACTGGGTTGGATCAGGATATGATGCAAAAAAATCTGACTTGCAGAAATCTGAAAGACGCTCAAAAGAATATGTTTTGGTTTACAATTGTGCTAACCATCGTCATCTTTATATTTTTAATCCTAGGACTTCTTTTAACAGTTTATGCACAAAATCATGGTATAGATGCACATAAAGATCAATTATTTCCAACCATTGCAACTCAATCTGGATTGGGAATTGGTATTGCTGTATTCTTTATTTTAGGTTTGATTGCTGCAGCATATTCAAGTGCCGATAGTGCTTTAACTTCCTTGACTACATCTTTTAGTATCGACATTTTGGATTTAGAAAAAAAGTATGCTGAAAAGGATCAGGTGCGCATTCGAAAAAGAATCCATATTATCATTTCATTGGTGATTATAGTGACCATTATTATTTTCAAATACCTTATCGCTGATGCAACTGTTATTGCAAAATTATTCACTTTTGCAGGCTACACCTATGGTCCTTTACTTGGCTTATATGCCTACGGGTTATTTACAAACTTTCAATTAAAAGATAAATGGGTTCCTATTGTAGCAATTGCCACTCCATTTATTGGATTTGCTGCAAATCATTTTTTCCAGGAATGGTTCAACTTTGAATTTGGTTTTTTCATTTTGATATTCAACGGAGCCCTTATCTTTTTTGGTTTAATATTGATTCGTAGCAAGAAGAACTAAGGTACAAGACGCTTCAAAATTTATATTATTCTCCTTTAAAAGTTTATAGAGTTCAGGGTTTTCAGTTCCTGGATTGAAGATAACTCGTTTGGGATTTAAGGAAAGAATATATTCGTAATAATCGGCTTGCATTTCTGCTTTAAGATAAAGTGTTATGGTATCGATCTGTTTAAAGGATTCTTTTTCTTTTTTAATAGATATCCCTGCAACAACACCCTCTTTTAATCCAATAACTTCAACAGGATGCCCTGCTTGTGTTAAACGCTGGATTACCAAATTGGAATATCGCGAAGTATTTAAGCTGGTGCCAATAACTAGTGTTTTTTTCATTTAAATATATTCAAAATAGTACTGTGTTCTAACTTCTATTCTTTTATAGATATCTTATTGTCGATAAATTGTTATGCTAATTACAGAAATTTCTATGATTAATATTCTCCTTATTTTCTGTGTGGCTTTTTGTACTATCAAATTTTTAAAAATTAAACCAAAATGTTCACAAAAATTTCACATAGACACTCAAAGAAATAAACATTATGTTAAAAAAACATTTAAATGTAACAATAGTATTTTAACCACGTCTATACTATAGAAGTATTTCTCTCTTTGCTGTGAAATTTTTACGTTGATGGTTAGTGTTAATATTTGCAGTAAAGAGTAAAGCCCATCCTTCCCGAGAATTCGGGATTTCGATGGGCTTGTTTGTTAGTAATATGTTAAAAAGTCTGTTTACTGTAACATATTTTTCACACACTCGTCTTATTTTTAATTCATCAAAACAAACTAACAAATCAATCAATCAAAAAATGAAACAGTTCACCACGCTATTAGCATTAATGCTAAGTATGTCTACCTATGCAATTATTGATCCAGATCCAGATTCTGATAAAAACGGTAGTGTATCAGGTATCGTAATCGACAAAAATTTACAAGAACCCATTCCTTATGTTTCCATCGTTATTAAAAATCTAAATGACGAAATAATTACAGGAGGTATTACCGACGAAAAGGGACTCTTTAAAGTAGAAGAAATACCACTGGGAAAAAGCAAATTATTTATCCAATATATTGGGTATAAAACCTATGCTGCTGAAATTGATATTACCAAGAAAAATAAAAAACTAGATCTTGGAAAAATTGAATTAGAAGAGGATATAGCTGCCTTAGATGAGGTGGTCGTTCGAGCAGAAGTATCTACCATTCAGCAAAAATTAGATAGGAAAGTGATCACTATTGGTAAAGATCTTGTTTCGGCTAGACCAACAGCTTCAGACATTATGAATAACTTACCGTCGGTAAATGTAGATCCACAAACGGGTAATATATCTCTGCGTGGAAACCAAAATGTACGAGTGATGGTGGATGGTAAAATAACAAACGTTCCTGCGGCGCAATTGCTAAAACAAATTGAATTAATTACCAATCCTTCAGCTAAATATGATCCTGAAGGAATGAGTGGTATCATCAATATTGTACTTCACAAAAATGTTAAATTAGGAATGAACGGTAATGTTAGTGTGGGTCTTACTTGGGAGGAACAAGCTAGATTTACTGGATCTTTAGATATGAATTACCGCAATGGAAAGTTTAATATCTATGGAAATTTCAGCAATAGTGTGGGGAAAAATGAAAATTATGGGCATATTTATAGACCTGATGATGATGTATTACAAGAGCTAGATTTCTTAAGTGATAATAAATCTAATTTAATTAAGGCAGGACTGGACTATTATTTAAATGATAAAAACACCATATCATTTTTTACAACACAAAATTTTTATGATGGAACATTTGATGGGATAATAGACTTAACCTATAATGATAATCAAGAGTTTAATCAAACACAACTATTTTCTCAATTAACTGAAAACTTAGCTTCTACTTATAATTTTGATTACAAATTAGAATTCAAAAAAGAAGGTCATAATATAGAATTGGAAGCAGATTATAATATTTATACCAGTGAAGAAGATACTAATTTCAAGTTTATTGGAGCATCAAACATTCCTAATTATCAAGACTTTATTGATGTTGATAGTGATCAGGTTAATATAAATGTTGATTATGTAAATCCATTAACTGAAGACACAAAACTAGAGGTAGGTACAGAGATACGCTTATATGAAACTGTTAATGATTATCATTCTACAGGATTTTCTTATAATACTGAAGGTGAATTAGTACCTACATGTACCTACATCAAGTACAAAATTTGATTATGAAAGAGATATTTATTCTGCTTATGCTACCTATGGTAAGAATTATGAAAAGTGGTCTTATTTAATAGGAGCAAGAGCTGAAAGTGTAACTGTAAAAGCAGATACCAATGCAGTTCGTTCGTTTACTAACGATTATGTTGAAGTGTATCCATCTGCATTTTTAACCTATAAACCAACAGATAAAAATCAATATCAGTTAAGTTATAGTCGAAGAGTAGACAGGACTGATATCGGTCAAGTAAACCCTATTAGAGAATGGACTAGTCCTCTTATTTCTTCATGCGGAAATACAGAATTACAGCCTCAGTTTACCAATTCAATAGAAGTAAATTATACAAAAAGTTTAGAAAAAGGAAGCATCACAAGTGGTATTTTTTACCGTTCAATAACCGATGAGATTAATAGAACTTTATTTGTAGACAGAACTGATTTTAGCAAACAAATATTAACCTACGATAACTTTGATGATACTTCGGCTTATGGAGTGGAAGTATCCAGTGGTTATAAACCAACAAAATGGTGGAGTTTTAATGCAAGTTTCGATTTGTATTCTCAGATAATGTCAGGGTATGCAGAAAGTTTAGATCCTAATATTAAGGATCCAACTGAAGAAGATATTATCACAGAATATGGAGAAGCAAATGTTGTGGCCTGGAATTTTAGAATGTTTAACAATTTTAAAGTAACAAAAGCATTAACACTTTCAGCTTTTGGTTTTTATAGAGGAAAAAATAGAACACTACAATTTGATGCACTAAACACCTACGGTGTAGCCTTCAATCAATCAGCGTTCTTATAATAAACGATATATTATGAGAACAAAAAGAGAAGTCTGCCTAAGTGTAGGAACTACTAAAGTAGTAGAAAAAGATGTAGAATTGATAATTGCATCTGTTCAAAAACGTATGTCCAAAATTGAAAATAATAGTAGAAAACAAGAAAACCACCTTCTTAAAACAGATTAATGATCAAAAGATATAGGAAATACGCAAACATAATGCCTTCTAATCCATATTTATTCAAAAGGAAAAATAAAATTAAGCCAATCCAAATTATTGAAATTACACAGCAGCTTTCTACTTATCTCAACTGCTTATAAATTAACCCGATGTTTATTGCAACAAAGCGATAAAATTAGTGGGGACTCATTGACCCACTTAATTTTGATCGCTAAGTGTTACCCAACGTACTCTCATTCTACTATTATTTTTTTTGATAATTCTCCTTGCGCTGTGGTTATCTTTAGTATATAATTACCCGCAGATAAATCACAAACTTTCAATTTTCTGTTTGAATTTTTATATATTTTTATTAATTGTCCTTGAATATTGTATATCTGTATATTAATAATGGACAATTCTTGTGAAATTTCTAATTCAATAATATCCTTTGCAGGAACAGGATAAACTTTAATTTTTTTTTCTAAAATATTATTTTCATTTATACTTAATCCACCTCCATTTCCTGTTCTATATAACAAGCCTTCATTACCTAAAACAAAGCCTAAATTATCATTGTAAAAGTATATTTTTTTTACAGAATTACTTACAGTAGTTTGCATGTTAGTTGAACTACCATTATAGTTAGTAATTACTATTTCGTTATCCTCATTTTCACTACTAATACCATAAATAATTGATGAAGACATTATGGTTGCAGGTAAAATATTTACATAATTATATTCCCAGTTATTTCCAAAATCATTTGAATATAATATACCTGATGGGTATGTACCATAAACTATTATTTCATCTTCTATTTGTTTAATTTTAGCAAATAATAGTTGATTTTGACCAAATTCTGTTGGATGCTCGTTTAGGTCTATCCAGTTTAAACCAAAATCCGATGAATATTTTATATTATTGCCATTGTCATTGATTTTTATGATACCATAATTATTTACTGAAAAAATTGAAACATCATTTATAATTGTTTCAGTAGTATTATTATGAAATTTTGTTAAACTTAAATCATTTATATTATCAATAAAATAAATAATATTATTATAAGTAATTACTTTTTCCGCTTGAAATGTTGTCATTACAGTATTCCAATTAAGACCATTGTCTAATGAAGTTAAAAGTATAGGCGAAAATTCTGCATTCCTTCCAAATGCATAAATGATATTTTGATTAGAGCCTATGTAATTAATAGCAATATTATTTTCAGTATAAACTACATTCCAAGTTAAACCTGCATTAGTCGTTTTTAGAATTATTCCATTGGTTTCATTTGGATAACCAAATAAATCACCACCACCTACACAATAACCTACGTTTTCATCAATAAATAAAACATCATTTAAGCCTGAAACTGTAGGGACAGATATTTGTGTCCATTGCGAAAAACTTTTTATACTGATAAAAAGTATCATTAAAAATATTATTTTTTTCATGACTATTAAATTTTAAAAAACAAAACTCCAGTTGGAGTTTTGTTTTGGTTAATTTATACTATTCAATAATTAATGCTTTACTATCAACGACTAGCCCATTACAGACTAAAACAGCATAATAAGCACCTGTTTGATATCCTGTAAGGTTAATATTGATATTACTTTGGGTAACATCTATAATATAATTATAGGTATTGCCATAAGGTTGGGTAATCATAATATAAGCCGAACTTGCATTGGTAGCTTTATAGGCGATGTTTACTTGACCATTGGCAGGGTTTGGTGACATACTCAAAATTTCATCTTGAATTGAGTATTCAAAATCTCCATTGTTTTCAGTTCTTAAAACTCGTAAAATAGGGTAAACTATTCCTTCCAGTTTTTCAATGTCTTTATTACCAAGAAATAATTGTTTGTCGCCAAGTAATTTGAAAAGAGCATAAATTTCGCTCCATTCTCCCTTATTTCCAGTAATCATAAAGAATTAAGTTTTTGTATTATTTTTTTTGCAGTAGCTTGAATTGCAGGAACTGCAACAGAATTTCCAAATTGTTTATATGCTTGTGCATCTGAAACTACTATTTTATAAGCATCAGGAAAACCTTGTAATCTTGCCCATTCTCTAGGTGTCATTTTTCGAATACCTTCTCTATTAACTTCTCCAGTAATATGAGTTACAGGGGTGAAGTCTTTTAATCTAAAGTCTAAAACCAAGTTTCGTTCACGTCCCATTCCTCCACAAACAACAGCGTTTGCAATTCCTGTATTTGGAATTATTTCATAACCAAACCCATTACCTTTGCTTTCATGTCTTGCTTTGTGGTTTCGCAAAGTATTTACATAAGTTTCAGATAAATAGTATTTCACAGAAACTGTTTCGGTTTCTAAAATATTTTCAAGAGTTAGTTTTTTCTTAATTGGTTTGGGATATTCAAAGTTTGTTATTCCTAAATCCTTTCTAAATCCAACAATGAAAATTCGTTCTCTGTTTTGTGGAACGCCAAATTCTTTAGCGTTCATTATTTGTGGTTCTGGAATAAAATACCCTAAATCTTCACGTAAAACATTTAAGATTGTCGCTAAAGTCTTTCCTTTATCGTGACTTCTTAAACCTTTTACGTTTTCTAAAAATATTGCTTTTGGTTTTTTCTTTTTTATGATTTCTGCAACATCAAAGAATAATGTTCCCCTTGTATCTTCAAATCCTCCACGTTTACCAGCGATTGAAAAGGCCTGACAAGGAAATCCAGCACATAAAACATCAAATCCATCTGGAATATAATCTTTGGTTGATTTTTTAGTAATATCGCCAAACGGTACTTCTCCAAAATTTGCTTGATATGTTTGTTTTGAATATTTATCCCATTCACTTGTAAATACACATTTTCCTTTCAAATTTTGAAATGCCAATCTAAAACCACCAATTCCTGCAAATAAGTCAATGAATTTAAAATCAGGCTTTTTAGGTGCTGGGAAAGGAACGTTTTCTTGTTCAAATATTAAATATTGTAAAGCTTCCTCTGCCGCAACATCAGTAATTTCTTCCTCTGGAAACTTATATTCAAATAGATTTTTTACGTGTTCTAAGGCATCAGGTTTATAAAATTGGGAAACTCCATTTTTATAATTATGCATGGAATGAGTAAAAGCAGCTTCTGTATCTTTTTTAGACTCAATAAGTTTGATTTTGAATTTTTTATCTTCAAAATTTTCAATTGATATTTTTTCTTTTAGAAGCACTTTAGTTTGTTTAAAATTATTGTTGCAAGTTATGAAAAAAATATCATTCTATGTTGCGAAGAAAGCAATGTGTGCGCTAGCACTCTTTGCTTTTGTGTTGTTGATTTTCGCTTGCTTACAACGGTTTGAATATGGTGCGTTTGGCATTTCAATGCTTTAATCTTTCAATTTACCACTAAGTTTATTTGTTACTGTCACCTTCAATATTAGTGGTGTCTGCCAAAAGCATTATATTTTTTGTTGCACTAAACACCTACGGTGTAGCCTTCAATCAATCAGCGTTCTTATAATAAACGATATATTATGAGAACAAAAAGAGAAGTCTGCCTAAGTGTAGGAACTACTAAAGTAGTAGAAAAAGATGTAGAATTGATAATTGCATCTGTTCAAAAACGTATGTCTATTGCCAATAGATCTACTTCGGGTATTAAGAGTTATGTTAGATCCGTGGTACGGTTGTATGCGTTTCATGGCATCCATCCTAAAGGCTTAGAATTAGATCAAGTACTGGATTTTCTGCTTTATATGCAGAAAGAAAAAGGGCTTCATTGGCGAACCATTAAACTTTATGTGGCAGGTCTTAGGTACTATTATCAAGAAATTGTTGATGCGGTAAAGTTAGCTAGGCAGATACCCTATCCAAAAGAAAAACCTAGTTTACCAGAAGTGGTTAGCCGGGAGGAATTACAACAACTTTTTGAAGGCTGCAAAAATTTCAAATTAGAAAAGAAAATTGAATTTCATCTAAGTTTTGCAACGGTCTTTAATTATAATGATATTTTTAATACTATGAAATTTTCTTTTGATGGAATTAGTCCATATAAACAAGTTGGTGAATTTAATTTTGAAAGTAATACAATTAATGTGAATCTATCTTACCGTTTTGGTGGAGGAAAATACCAGACCAAATCTCGTAAACGAAGAGATAATGATGAAAAATCAGGAAGTGGGGGTATTTTTTAGAATTGTAAAAATCAATCCAGATCTACTAGGTTTTCAAAACTTAGCAGGTCTTATAGTTACCACCTAATTATTACAGACCCCCAGGTAAATCCACTACCAAAAGCAGCTAAAACAACCAGATCGCCTTCTTTAACTTTTCCTTGTTCCCAAACTTCAGTTAGTGCGATAATAATAGAAGCAGCAGTAGTATTTCCATACTTCTGAATATTATTATAAACCTGATCATCTCTCAATCCAAACTTTTTTTGAACAAATTGTGATATTCTTAAATTCGCCTGATGAGGAATAAACATATCAATATCCTCGACCTTTAGATTATTTGCTGCTAAGCCTTCCTGAATTACTTGAGAAAATCGAACTACCGCATTTTTAAATACAAAGGTCCCATTCATATAGGGGTAATAAGAAATATCATCTGGGTTATCTAAAATTTCAGGAACCCAATGTGCAATACTGGGTCCTTCCATAACTAATTCTTTTGCATGTTTTCCTTCACTATGTAAATGAGTGGATAAAATTCCGCTTTCAGCATCCTCACTTCTAGACAATATTGCTGCTCCAGCTCCATCACCAAAAATTACTGATACGTTACGTCCTCGTGTTGTTAGGTCTAATCCTCCCGAATGGAATTCGGAACCTATAACCAAAATATTTTTATACATTCCTGTTTTAATGAATTGGTCGGCAACAGATAACGCATAGATAAATCCTGAACACTGATTTCGAACATCTAAGGCCCCAATAGTTGGCAGGTCCAGTATATCCTGAATTTGTACCCCACAGCCTGGGAAATACATATCCGGACTCAAGGTCGCAAATACGATAAAGTCTATATCATCTTTGGTCAATCCTGATCTTTCAATTGCAATTTTAGCGGCTTTAACTCCCATTGATGAGGATGTTTCTCCACTTCCCTTTTCAATCCATCTTCTTTCCTTTATCCCAGTTCTCTCCTGAATCCATTCATCGCTGGTATCCATTAACTTAGAAAGTTCATCGTTTGTTACAATATTTTCAGGAACAAAATACCCTAATCCTGTTATTTTTGAACTATGCATATTTAAATTCTATATCTTAAGGAGGAGAAAGATACCTATTTTAAAGTAGTACGAAAAATATTTATCGTTAATAAAAAATGTACCGCGGAGGTCACTAAAATTATGGATTTTTTTATAACCATTAATTATGTTCAACTTACCTTGAGTGGATCTGAAGAGTATAGGGTCGGGCAATTCGGTACATCTCCAAAAATCAGACATTCAGTAACCTAACCAAATCGAACCCCAACCCATAACTGACTGATATGCACAAGCCAACAATTATACACCGACAAGTTGTCAGATAAATTGGTATTGGCACTTTATTTGACAATAGTACACGAAATTATACTTGTACTCAGAGTACCTATAGCAGGCAGGAGTATCAAAGTATAAAGTAGAGAAAAGTTAATAATAAAAAATAACTACATTAATAAATAAGAAAATGAGTAAAGGAACTATAAATGTATCGGTTGAAAATATATTCCCGCTAATTAAAAAGTTTTTATATAGTGATCATGAGATCTTTCTTAGAGAATTGATCTCCAATGCAACAGATGCAACTGTAAAATTAAAACATTTAGCCAATATTGGAGAGGCTAAAATTGATTATGGAAATCCAATAATTGAAGTGAAGATCGACAAGAAGAAAAAATGCCTTCATATCATCGATCAGGGGATAGGAATGACCCAGGAAGAAATAGAAAAATACATCAATGAAATTGCTTTTTCTGGAGCTGAAGAATTTCTTAAAAAATTTAAAAATGAGAAAAGCGATGATGCCGAAATAATCGGACATTTTGGACTTGGTTTTTACTCGGCATTTATGGTAGCAAATAAAGTGGAGATCATCTCTAAGAGTTACTTAGACAAACCAGCTGTTCACTGGACTTGCGACGGTTCTCCTGAGTATTCGATCAAGGCTTCAAAACGCACTGAAAAAGGAACCGAGATCATCCTGCATATCGCAGACGATTCCACCGAGTTTTTAAAGGAAAATCGCATCTCAGAATTACTGTTGAAGTACAACAAATTCATGCCCATTCCTATCAAGTTTGGAACAAAGGAAATCGATGACCCGGACCACAGCCCAAAAACAACTAAAGATAAGGACGGAAAAGAAACGACCGAACCACAAAAAAAGATTACGGTCGATTCCATTATCAACAACCCAAAACCGACCTGGACCAAACAACCTTCAGAATTAAAAGAGGAAGATTATAAAAGTTTTTACCGAGAGTTGTATCCGATGCAATTTGAAGAACCACTTTTTAACATTCATCTTAATGTTGATTATCCTTTTAATTTAACAGGGGTCTTATATTTCCCTAAAATTACTAATGATATCAATATTCAAAAAGATAAAATTCAACTCTATCAAAATCAGGTATTTGTAACCGATAACGTAGAGGGGATAGTACCTGAATTTTTAACCATGCTTCGCGGGGTGATCGATTCGCCGGATATTCCACTTAATGTTTCCAGATCCTACCTTCAGGCAGACGGTGCAGTAAAAAAGATATCGAGTTATATTACGCGTAAAGTAGCAGATAAATTGAACAATCTTTTCAAAAATAACAGAGAAGATTTCGAACAGAAGTGGAACGATATTAAAATTGTGATCGAATACGGAATGCTTTCAGAAGAAAAATTTTTTGATAAAGCACAGGCATTTGCATTATATCCAACTGTAGATGATTCCTATTTTACTATGGAAGAATTAAAAGAAAAGATCAAGGATGCTCAAACCGATAAGGATGACAAATTAGTTGTACTTTATGCTTCAGATAAAGAAGAACAACATGCCTATATTGAAGCAGCCAAAGAAAAAGGTTATAAGGTCTTGTTCCTGGATTCTCCTATAGTGTCGCATTTAATTCAGAAATTAGAATCTTCTGAAGAGAAAATAACTTTTGTAAGAGTGGATAGTGATCATATTGATAATCTAATTAAAAAAGAAGACGAGCCTATCTCTAAATTGAACGATGAAGAAAAAGAAAGTTTAAAGGCGATGTTAACAGAGATCATTCCACAAGAAAAATTTTCTGTACAGTTGGAAGCTATGGACAGTAATGCCAATCCTTTTATTATAACTCAACCCGAATTTATGCGTCGTATGAAAGAGATGCAACAAAGCGGTGGTGGTATGATGGGGATGGGATCGATGCCCGACATGTTTAATTTGGTGGTGAATACCAATCACCAATTAATTGGGGAATTGTTAACAATTAAAACCCAAAAGAAAAAAGAGCGATTGGTGAACCAGGCATTGGATTTGGCAAGATTATCTCAAAATCTGTTAAAAGGAGAATCCCTCACCGTTTTCATAAAAAGGAGCTTCGATATGATAAAGTGACGTTTTAAATCGATTAACGAATTAATTTTATACCTTAATATAAAGCCCTTCTAAAAATGAGAAGGGCTTTTTTTGTTTATAGGGTTCTTTTCAAAACTAACTACGCAGAATTTTTCTAGTATACAAGCTTGTTAATTTGTATCTTGATGGTATGTATCACCCACAATTAAGCCTTATGGATTTAATGATTTTTTCGAAGCGCCAAAAGCGTGCAAAAGTAAGTAATACTCTAGATGAAATTGCATCAATGGTCAACTGGCAAGCGTTATTAGCGATTGTAAAAAAAGTAGATACGTCTAGAACTTCGAAAGGCGGTAGAAAGCCCTTGAGTTTGGAGTTGAAATTACGTATGCTGTTTCTCCAGCATTTATATAATTTGAGCGATCAGGAATTAGAGGATCAATTGATTGATCGCTTGAGTTTTCAGCGCTTTTCGGGTCTTGGTTTGGAGGATGAGATACCTAACTTCATTACTCTTTGGCGGTTTAAGGAGTCGTTGTTGAAGGAAAAACTAATGGACAGAATCTTTAGTAGCATTGTCCATCAGTTGGAGTTGCAAGGGTTAGTGGTCAAAAAAGGTATATTGGTAGATGCTACTATAGTGAATTCTTCTACCAGACCCCTTAGTAAGGATAGACGTAAAAAACTGGAGAACGCTCCTGGTAAACAGATAGATACTGATGCTCGCAGTACCCATAAAAACGGGAAAGACTATTTTGGATATAAAGGTCATATTGGACTAGATATGGATAGTAAGATTATCAGAAAGCGTGTTTTTACAGATGCCTCTTCTCATGATTCAAAATCCTTTGAAGATTGCCTCAGTGGAGATGAAAGCTTTGTTTGTGCAGATAAGGCATATGCTAATCAGAAATATAAGCGAGCCTCCAGAGCTCTTGGAGATGTACATTATGGAATATTAGATAAAGCCAGTAGAGGGAAGAAGTTATCCAAAAAACAAGAAAAGAGAAATAAGCAGATGTCTAAAATTAGAGCCGCTGTGGAACATCCATTTGCCTATATGAAGAAAACTCTTAAATATAGCGAGGCTAGAGCTAAGACAAAGAAAAGAAACAGTCTTGTTTTTGATATGAACTGTATCCTATACAATGTGCTAAGAGGAGCATATTTACTTAAACAGACCCCTGCTTTAGTGGGATAGGTATGTCCAATAAATAAAAAATGAGATGAAACCCTCTAAAATAAACCATTATGGAGCCCTAAAAAACTGAAAACGGAGGCAGAAAACAAAAAAAGCAGATAAAAAAGTCTGTTTCTAAAATATTTTGTAGTTTTGAAAAGAACCCTTATAGGTTATGTGTTAACAGTTTTTTTTTAACTATTTATTTTTTTATTTGTTTATATATAGTATTTGACTTACTTTTGACGCTTGAACTAAATAAAATTTAAAATTATGAAAAAACTTTTCTTTACTCTGTTAATTCTGTTTGCCACGGTAAGTATGTGGCAAGCAATGGCACAGACTTCACCTACGTTCGATAATTTGCCGGCAAATATTGCGCAGGCAAATGATGCAGGAGTTTGTGGCGCAGTTGTTACTTGGTCAGCTGTAACTGCTACCGATCCAGATACTAATACAAGTTGTACAGTCTCACAAACTGATGCAACTAACTTGAGTTCTGGTTCAACATTTCCAATTGGTACAACAACAATTGAATATACAGCAGTTGATAATGGTACTGATCCAGATACTGTTGATACATTTACAGTAACAGTAACCGACACAGAAAATCCAGTTGCTGTATGTCAAGATATAACAGTTGAGTTAGATACTGCAGGTAATTATACTATGGCAGATAACGAAATTGATAATGGATCTACAGATAACTGTAGTGGTTTTACTTATACAGCATCTAAAACTGATTTTGATTGTAGAGATCTTGGAAATAACACGGTTACGTTAACCATTACAGATAATAGTGGAAACAACACTGATACTTGTACAGCTACTGTAACTGTTCAAGATAATATACCTCCTGTTGCTGTTTGTCAAGATATCACAGTTCAGTTAGATGCTAACGGTAATGCTTCTATTACAGGAGCTGTTTTTGGCAGTGGATCTACAGATAACTGTGATGATTCAATAAGTGTATTGCCAAATACATTTAATTGTTCAAATGTTGGAGACAACACGGTTACGCTAACCATTACAGAAGATGGTGGTGGTGGAAACACTGATACTTGTACAGCTACTGTAACTGTTGTAGATAATGTAGCACCAGTTGCTGTTGGAAAAAATGCAACACTTCAACTAGATGGATCTGGAGTGGCTACTTTAGAATTTGCAGATGTAGAAGATGGTTCTTCAGATAACTGTCCTTGGAGTTCATATTCTTTAAGCCAAACAGCTTTTGATTGTGCGAGCATAGCTCTCAGCCCAATTTCTGTAGACTATGAAGTTATTGACCAAGCTGGTAATGTTAGTTCTGCTGTTAGTGTAGATGTTATTGTTCAAGATACTGTACTACCAGTTGCTGTTGGAAAAGATGTAACACTTCAACTAGATGGATCTGGAGTGGCTACTTTAGAATTTGCAGATGTAGAAGATGGTTCTTCAGATAACTGTTCTTGGGATTCATATTCTTTAAGCCAAACATTTTTTGGTTGTACAACCCTAGGCAGCCCAATTTCTGTAAATTATAAAGTTATTGACCCGGATAGTAATCAAAGTCCTAATTTTGAATTATTTGTTACTGTAGAAGATAATATAGCTCCTACATTAAACCCAACAAATTTTACAGCTGATTTAAATTTAGATCCAAATATAGATACTGTTGTTAACTATACCGATATTTCGGATCCTGCCACAGATAATTGTATTACTATTAACTCAGAGGGCATAGATCATGATAATGATCCTAACACTGCGCCAGTTGCTTCAATACAAGTAGATTGTGATGATGCGTTGAATTCTCCTTTAACGGTAACTATCGAGGCTACCGATCCTAGTGGAAACCTAGCTTCAACAACGGTACAATTAACGGTTACAGATTCAACTCCTCCAGTGATGGATCCAGGAGAAGATATTAATTTAACTGTAGACGCAGGAGAATGTACTGCAATAGCAAATTATTTATATGCTGGAGCCGATGCAAACTGTTTCCCAGTAGAGGTGACTCAGGTTTCTCCTAGTTCACCTGTTAGTGGTGATCCTTTCCCTGTAGGAACTACTACAGTAACTATGAGGGGAACCTCTGCTTCTGGAGTAACTACAGACGTTCCATTTAATGTGAATGTAGTGGATGATGAAGATCCAGTTGCTGTATGTAATGATATCACTGTCGAGTTAGGTGCTAGTGGTGATGTTACTATTACAGCTGCTGATATCGATAATGGATCTTCAGATAATTGTGGAATTGATACTTTGACTTTAAATCGAGAGATTCTTGATTGTGCAGATATTGGAACTATTAATATTACCCTAACGGTAACCGATATATACGGAAACGATGATACTTGTGTTGCAGATGTTACTGTTGTAGATAATGAAGATCCAGTTGCTGTATGTCAAAATATAACGGTACAACTTGATGCAGAAGGTAACGCTACTATTACAGCTGCTGATATCGATAATGGATCTTCAGATAACTGTGATTACACAACATTGACTTTAGATAATTATGATTTTACTTGTGATAATGTTGGAGCTAACAACCCGGTTACGTTAACCATTACAGATGATAGTGGAAACGGAAATTCTTCTATGTGTTCGGCTACAGTAACTGTAGAAGATAATATAGCTCCTGTTGCAGATTGTATGGATATTACTGTTCAATTAGACGCTGAAGGAAATGCAAGTATTGTACCATCCGATGTTGATGGTGGCGGTGGAACAGATAATTGTGGAGTAGTTAACCTTCAAAGTGTTGTGCCAAATAACTTTGCTTGTGCTGATGTTGGAGAAAATGTGGTAGTTCTTACCGTAAATGATGGTAATGGTAACATAGGAACGTGTGAGGCTAATGTAGTGGTACAAGACAATGTTGATCCAGTTGCTGTATGTCAAGATATAACAGTTGAGTTAGATGCTGCAGGTAATTATACTATGGCAGATAACGAAATTGATGGTGGATCTACAGATAACTGTACGGCTATCACATTCTCTGCTTCACAAACGGGATTTGCTTGTGCAGTTGGACCTAACACGGTTACGTTAACCATTACAGATGATAGTGGTAACACTAATACTTGTGATGCAATTGTTACTGTTGAAGATAATATAGCACCAGTTGCTGTTTGTTCTCCTTATACTTTAGTACTGGATGCAAATGGTGGTGGTAGCATCGTACCAGGAGACGTTAATGGCGGTTCTTATGATCCTTGTGGTATTGCTTCCATGTCTATTGATGTAGAAGACTTTACTTGTGCTGATATAGGAGATAACGATGTTACCTTAACGGTAACTGATGTAAACGGAAACACCTCTACTTGTACTACTACGGTAACTGTTGAGGATAACACAGCTCCAACAGCAGTTTGTCAAGATATCACGGTTCAGTTAGATGCTAGCGGTAATGCTACTATTACTGGAGCTGATGTTGATGGAGGTTCTGATGATGTTTGTGGTATTGATACCTTATCAGTATCACCAAGTTCATTTGATTGTTCAAATGTTGGAGATAACACGGTAACACTAACAGTAACAGATGTAAACGGAAATTTTTCTACTTGTAGTACAGCTACAGTAACTATAGAAGATAATGAATTCCCTATGGTATATCCTAAGCCTTCATTTTATATAGCGCTTGATCCTATCAGTGGTTATGAAATAATCAATTATAATGATCTAACAACTGCTTTGGCTACCGATAACTGTGGTATAGCTGCAGAAGGTATAGGAGCAACTTATGATGCATCTATGCCAGTTGATTGTGCTAGTGCTCTTGCTAGCCCACTTACGGTAACTCTTTATGCACTGGATAATAACGGAAATATAAGTTCAACAGATATAACAGTTACTGTTGAAGATACGTCTATTCCAGTATTTAATCCAGTACAAGATATCGTTGAGCCAAACTTTCTAGGAGTATGTGGAGCGATTGTTTATTACAACTTTTCTTCAGCCGATGCAAATTGTCTTCCAGTGGAGGTTACTCAACTTTCTCCTCTCTCACCAGTTAGTGGAGATGTATTCCCAGTAGGAACAACAACTGTTACGATGTTGGCAACAAGCACATCAGGTGCAACCAACACAGTAACGTTCGATATAACAATTGAAGATGTTGAACTTCCAATAGCTGTTGGAAAAGATGTAACACTTCAACTAGATGTATTTGGAATGGCTACTTTAGAATTTACAGATGTAGAAGATGGTTCTTCAGATAACTGTTCTTGGGTTTCAAATTCTTTAAGCCAAACAGCTTTTGATTGTGCGAGCGTAGGTCTCAGCCCAATTTCTGTAGACTATACAGTTATTGACCAAGCTGATAATGTTAGTCTTCCTGTTAGTGTAAATGTTACTGTTGAAGATAATATAGCACCAGTTGCTGTATGTAAAGATATCACGGTTCAGTTAAATGCTAGTGGTGATGCTACTATTACAGTTGCTGATATCGATAATGGATCTACAGATAACTGTGGTGTTGTTACTTATACAGCAGCTCAAGCTAATTTTGGTTGTGCTGATGTGGACAGTCCTGTTACGGTTGCCTTAACAGTTATGGATGCTGCAGGTAATTCAGATACTTGTAATGCAAATGTAACTGTAGAAGATAATATAGCTCCTGTTGCAGATTGTATGGATATTACTGTTCAATTAGACGCTGCAGGAAATGCAAGTATTGTACCATCCGATGTTGATGGTGGTGGTGGAACAGATAATTGTGGAGTAGTTAACCTTCAAAGTGTTGTGCCAAGTGACTTTGCTTGTGCTAATGTTGGAGAAAATGTGGTAGTTCTTACCGTAAATGATGGTAATGGTAACATAGGAGTGTGTGATGCAAATGTAACAGTAGAAGATAATGTAGCTCCAGTTTTAGACCCTGTAGCAGATAATACATTCAATGCAATGCTTAATATAGCCACTGGTATGTATGATGTCACTTATGCTGATGTAACCAATGCTCCTGCAACTGATGCTTGTGGATTTGGTACTGAAGGAATCTTAGATGGTCCAGCTGGAACTATAGTTCCTTTTGTAACTGTAATTTGTACAGATGCATTAACTGAAACAGTATATATAGGAGCAACCGATGTTTATGGAAATTATTCTGAAGCAGCTGTTGTAATAAATATAGTCGATCCAACTCCTCCTATTTGGGGCCTAGTTCCAGATATCCTGGAGCCAATCGATGCTGGTACTTGTGGTGGGGTAGTTAATTATAATATCGCTGCAGCAGATGCCAATTGTGGTCCTGTAGATGTGGTTCAGATTGATCCAGTTTCTCCAGTAAGTGGTGATGTATTCCCTATAGGTGTTACTACGGTAACCATGGAAGCTACCAATATTGCGGGAGTTACTTCTCAGGAAGTCTTCACGGTAACAGTATTTGATAATGTAGCACCAGTTGCTGTATGTAGTGATGTAACTGTAGTACTTGATGCAGAAGGAAACGCTTCTATTACAGCAGCGGATGTTGGTTCAGGTTCTTCAGATAATTGTCTGCCAATAACCATGTCAATAGATCTTATAGACTTTGGTTGTGGTGATGTTGGTAACCATACAGTTACTTTAACGGTAACTGAAGTTTTACCTGGTCCGGGAGTACCTTTATTCGACACCTGTACTGCAACAGTAACGGTTCAGGATAATGAGTTCCCGGTGATATATCCTGAGTCTTCATTTTATATAGCGCTTGATCTTAACAATGGAGATGGAATAATCAATTATAATGATCTAACAACTGCTTTGGCTACAGATAACTGTGGTATAGCTGCAGAAGGTATAGGAGCAACTTATGATGCATCTATGCCAGTTGATTGTGCTAGTGCTCTTGCTAGCCCACTTACGGTAACTCTTTATGCACTGGATAATAGCGGAAATATAAGTTCAACAGATATAACAGTTACTGTTGAAGACACTTCTATTCCAGTATTTAATCCAGTAGCAGATATCGTTGAGCCAAACGATCCAGGAGTATGTGGAGCGATTGTTAATTACACCATTTCTTCAGCCGATGCAAATTGTGCTCCAGTGGTTGAAACACAATTATCTCCTCTCTCACCAGTTAGCGGTGATGTGTTCCCTATTGGAACAACTCATATAATTATGTTAGGAACTAGTAGCTCTGGTGCAACTAATACAGTAGAATTTGATGTTACTGTATTAGATGTTGAAGATCCAGTTGCTGTTTGTAATAATATCACAGTTCAGTTAGATGCTAACGGAGATGCTTCTGTTACAGGAGCTTCTGTTGACGGTGGATCATTTGATAACTGTGATTATACATTAAGTGTATTACCAAGTTCATTTGGTTGTTCGAATGTTGGAGACAACACGGTTACTTTAACAATAACTGATGATAGTGGAAACACTGATACTTGTACAGCTACTGTAACGGTAGAAGATAACATTGCACCAACTGCAATATGTGCTACTAGTACTGGCGATTCTGTAGTAACTAATTCGGTTTCAGACAGTCCTGGTATTGTTATTGATGGTAGTGATCCTAATCCTTTTTCTACTTCAATAACGGTACCCGATGATTTTGAAATCACAGATTTAGATGTTAATCTAGACATTGAGCACGACTATACAGGTGACCTGGAAATTACATTAGAGTCTCCAGCTGGAACTCAGGTCTTGATCTTTAGTGGAGCTGACGGATGTAGTGGTAATGATTTAATGACTCGATTAGATGATGAATCAGTTAATCCTTTAAATTGTCAAACATCTGATGCTTTCCCTGAGGCTGATTATATTCCAAGTAATCCTCTTGATGCTTTCGATGGTGAGAGTACATTGGGAGATTGGACTCTTACTGTAGAAGATACATATGCATCACTTGATGATGGTATATTGAATTCTTGGGGAGTAACTTATTCCAGTATCTCAGCAGGCGCAGGATTTGCATTAGATGCTTCTGGTAATGTTAGTATTACTCCTGGTGATATTGATAATGGATCTTGGGATGCCTGTGGAATTGCTTCCATGTCTGTTTCTCCAGATACTTTCGATTGTTCCAATGTTGGAGTTAATACTGTAACACTAACAGTAACAGATATTAATGGAAATTCTTCTACGTGTACTACAGATATAATTATTGTTGATAATATTGCTCCAGCAGCAGTTTGTCAAAATATTACAGTTCAATTAGACGCTAACGGCGATGTTTCTATAACTGGAGCTGATGTTGATGGAGGTTCTGATGATGTTTGTGGTATTGATACCTTATCAGTATCACCAAGTTCATTTGATTGTTCAAATGCTGGAGATAACACGGTAACACTAACAGTAACAGATGTTAATGGAAATTCTTCTATTTGCACCGCTACTGTAACAGTAGAGGATAATGTAGCACCAACTGCAATATGTGCTACTGGCGATTCTGTAGTAACTAATTCGGTTTCAGACAGTCCTGGTATTGTTATTGATGGTAGTGATCCTAATCCTTTTTCTACTTCAATAACGGTACCCGATGATTTTGAAATCACAGATTTAGATGTTAATCTAGACATTGAGCACACCTATACATGGGACCTGGAAATTACATTAGAGTCTCCAGCTGGAACTCAGGTCTTGATCTTTAGTGGAATAGCTGACGGATGTAGTGGTAATGATTTAATGACTCGATTAGATGATGAATCAGCTAATCCTTTAGATTGTCAAACACCTGATGCTTTCCCTGAGGCTGATTATATTCCAAGTAATCCTCTTGATGCTTTCGATGGTGAGAGTACATTGGGAGATTGGACTCTTACTGTAGAAGATAGATATGCATCACTTGATGATGGTATATTGAATTCTTGGGGAGTAACTTATTCCCATATTTCTGTAGGCTCTGGTAATACAGATGTAATTTTAGATGTTAATGGTAATGCTTCTATCACAGTAGGAGATATTGATAATGGATCATGGGATACCTGTGGTATTGCTTCAATGTCTATTGATGTAACAGACTTTACCTGTGCTGATATAGGAGATAACGATGTTACACTTACTGTAACGGATGTAAACGGAAATACTTCTACTTGTGTAACAATAGTAAATGTTATAGATGATATTCCGCCGTTAATTGCTTGTCCTGCAGATGTTTTTGATGATTCAGATCCGGGAGTATGTGGAGCTGAGGTAGTATTTGCTGATGCAAGTGCCATCGATGTTTGTGGAATAGCATCTATCGTTCAAACATTTGGTCTTCCAAGTGGTTCAGTATTCCCAATAGGGGTTTCTCGTGTTGAATTTACAGCAACTGATAACGGAGGAAACGAAACTACATGTGAGTTCTTTATCACTATTGTTGACGATGAAGCTCCAGTAGCAGTTTGTCAAGACTTTACTGTTGAGTTAGACGCATCAGGTAATGCTTCTATCACAGCAGCAGATTTAGATGCTGGTTCAACGGATAACTGTCCAATAGACTTTATGACATTAAGTCAAAGTGACTTTGATTGTTCAGATGTAGGAGATGTAGAAGTTACCTTAACGGTATTTGATGAGATTGGAAATTCTTCTGCTTGTACAGCTACTATAACAGTTATCGATGATATTGCACCAGAGATTGTATGTGAAGGACAACCTTATGCAACGACTGTACTAGAGGAGTTTGAAGGATCTAGTGTTCCTGCAGGATGGAGTACACAAATTATAGGTGGTACTTGGGATTGGACATTTGGAAGTGGTGTTATGCCAGGAGCAAGTAATCCTAATTTCCCAACCAACGCAGCAATTTTTAGTGATGCAGCAGCAGGATTTGGAGACGGTAATAACGTAGCTAGTTTATTCTCTCCTGTATATGATTTATCTGAATCGACTTCAGCAGAGATATCATTTGACTACTCTTTAGGAGATTTTGCTGGAGATGGGCTTCTGCGAGTAGAGGTTTATGATGGAGCTGATTGGCAAGAAGTATTCTTAGCTGATGGTTCTGATATTCCTCCTACTAATTCAGGAGTACTAGATATGATGGCATTTGCTAATGCAGATTTCCAAGTACGATTCACATATGACGATGAAGACTCAGGTTGGAATTGGGGAGCTGGAGTTGATAACTTCACCTTAACTGCTTCTAATCCTGTAACTCCACTTGTAGTGGTATTGGATGAAAATGGAATGGCTCAAATCAATACAGCTGATTTACTAATTAGTGTTGATGAGGCTTGTAACTATATAGTAACAGGACCAGTTGGTACAGAGACAGGAACAGTTTCAGATAGTCCTGGTATTGTTATTAATGCTGGTAATTCCTCTTTTTCTACTTCAATAACGGTACCCGATGATTTTGAAATCACAGATTTAGATGTTAATCTAGATATTTCACACACATGGGTAGGTGATCTTATAGTTACTCTTACTTCTCCTGAAGGAACAGAAGTAACTCTTATTGATCAAATGGGAGCACCAGTAACATTTTATGGATGTTCTGGAAATGATCTGGATATAACGCTAGATGATGATGCTGATAGTGCTATTGAAGATGAATGTAATGTTGGTGTTGTACCAACTGCAGAAGGTTCCTTTATTCCTAATGAAGCTCTAAGTGCATTTAATGGTGAGAGTACTATGGGAGACTGGACTCTTACTGTAGAAGATACATTTGCATCATTTGATCATGGTATATTGAATTCTTGGGGTCTTACTTATACTTATGATAGTGAAACAATAAACTTAGACTGTTCGAACTTAGGTTCTAATGTCTTTGATATCACGGTAACTGATTCCTCAGGAAACCAGGCAATATGTCAAGCGACTGTAGTTGTGGTTGACGAGACTGATCCTATTATTACTTGTGTTGCTTCGCAAACTCCAACAGAGACAGGATCTGCATCGGATACTCCAAACTTGGCCATCCCTGATAATAGTTCAACAGGAGTATCAACCACTCTAAGTGTAACAGAGGAAGTTGATATTACTGACTTAAATGTTGATGTAGCAATTCAGCATACTTGGGTAGGTGATCTTATAGTTACTCTTACTTCTCCTGAAGGAACAGAAGTAACTCTTATTGATAGAATGGGAGCACCTCCGGGAACAGTTGGATGTTCTGGAAATGATCTGGATGTAACACTAGATGATGCTGCTGATAGTGCTATTGAAAATGAATGTAATTTTGGTGTTGTACCAACTGCAGAAGGTTCCTTTACTCCTAATGAAGCTCTAAGTGCATTTAATGGAGAGAGTACTATGGGAGACTGGACATTATTTGTATCTGATAATGCAGGTTTTGACCTAGGTACATTAATGGAATGGGGTATTACCTATACTTATGATGGTGTTCCAACGGAGAACTATCAAATCTTCCTAAATGAAGAAGGTTGGGTACTTGTTGATCCATTCGATCTAATTGCTGATACTAATGAGGCTTGTGGTATTGATGTTGCTGCAGCTGATAGAGTATACTTCACATGTGAAGATGTAGGAGCAGGTCCAATATTTGTAACTGTATTTGTTTCTGACTTTAGTGGAAACCTTGCAAGTTGTGTAGCTGTTGTAGAGGTATTTGATGCCATTGCACCAGTACTTGTTTGTCCTGAAGATCAAACACAAAATCCAGAAGAAGGTAACCTGTTATATGTGCTACCAGATTATATTGCTACCGGCGAGGCTACTGCAGTTGATAACTGTACAAACCCTTCTGCTACAACGCAAGATCCAGCACCAGGAACATTACTACCACCTGATGATGATAGTACGTACACAGTAACCTTCACTGCAACTGATGATTCAGGAAACAGCTCTGAATGTTCATTTGAACTTAAAGTAGAGATTCTCCTTGCCATAGGAGATTTTAATATCGGAAGCGTTATTATGTATCCTAACCCAGCAAGTGACTTTGTAATGCTTAGTAACCCACAATCGCTTAACTTAGATAAAGCTGCGATATACGACCTAACCGGAAGATTAGTACAAAATGTTGATCTTACAGATATGGGAACTGAAATATCTATCGATGTTTCACACTTAGCTAGCGCTACGTATATGGTCCTTATTCAAGGTGAAAACGGTCAGGTTACTAAACAGCTGATCAAAGACTAGTTTTTTTATAAAACTTTAGTTTAAACAAAAACCCCTCGAGATTTATTCTCGAGGGGTTTTTACTTTTAGTATATTTATAAAATTAAAAAAACCTATGTTAATTTGGCATCAATACCTTTTGGGGGTACTATTAATCCTTGCAGGAATGAATCATTTTCGTACACCAAAATTGTATGAGCGCATAATACCTCCATATATACCTGCACACAGTACCATGGTATTAGTAAGTGGAATACTTGAAATGATCTTTGGAATGTTATTGCTTAATAAAGATAATGCCTCAATTGCTGCATGGGGTATTATACTATTACTTATAGTTTTTATTCCTATTCATATCTACATGCTCCAAAACAAGAAAGCTTCATTAAAACTCCCAAAGTGGGTTCTGATCCTTCGACTTCCCATACAAGGAGGATTGATATACTGGGCGTACTTATATACTTAAACTATAGTATTGAATCTAATAATAATAGAATTTATTGGTTTAATCAAACGATAGTATTAAAACACTTTTATTTGTTTTAATATACCATAATAAAAAATACATATTAATTAGCTATAAATAGCATTTAAAATAGCAGCTAAACGTATCCCTCCTTTTTGAATCTGAAACAATACAGTATCCATATAATCAAAGGAATACCGATACCTTAGCTTTTCTCCTTCCTCAACACTGTCATACACCTGTTCACATAAGTCCTTGCTTTCATACATCCAATCGATCACAGTTCCTTTTTGTAATTCCTGAATTTGATTTGCTGAAAGTGGTTTTGTATTAGAAGCAAGTTCGGTATATGACATATTATAGGTTTCAATCATTTTTGTATCCCAAACAGTATGAAGATTGGTACCTTCATTAAACCATTCTACCTGAATATCATTTCCACCCCTATCTTCAGCCAATCCATTATGCAATGGTTGATGAAGATCACCTATTAAATGAATTAACATCTTTAAATGAAAAACCTTTTCGGCTCTAGTAGAATGTTCATTTTTTAAAATTGTAATACATGTTTCTATCCCTACAATTAAATCCCCACTTTCATTCTTAGGGTGTGTGTCATAAGTGCTATAAAATGGGAAATTTACATAATGCCAAGGGTAGTATTTACTATAACTACGATCGCTTTTAATTTCATCTGCAAAATTAGATACAAAAGCAATGGAATGCCCGCTTAATAATTTATCAATTTCTTTTTTAGCTCGTTTAGTAAGGTGCTTTTCAGCAATCTCACCTGTGGCTCGATGTCCTGTTTTTCCCCAATCTTCTGAAGCTTGCAAAAAAATTGAATTCAAAATAAAAAATACAAATAGGTACGGTAATTTTTTCATAGTAAAAATGATTTTCACAAAGATACTATTCCTTGTAAAATAATTGGCTTTACATTTAGGTATGCAATTTATTAGTTCTAGGTAATGATTATTATGTTATTGTATTATTATAGACCGCTCATCTTTTACTACATTACTATCATATGTACTCTTTCGCAAAATTAACCCCTCAAAATCAAATGAAAAAACATCAATACCATTTCCTCAATTAATTGTATTTTGCATCAAATTTTACAATATGCAGGATACTACTCCCTTACTAACAAACGATACTATAGTCTTTGGTGTTTTAATGATAAGTTTAGGAATAATCTTTTTTACTTCCTCTAAGAAAACAGGATTTTGGAATAAATTTTATAAAATAGTCCCCGCATTATTTATTGCCTATTTTATACCAGCAATTCTCACTACATCTGGTCTTATTGCCCCGGAATGGGTTTCAATTAACGAGGCTGGGGAAGCTGTTGAACACAGCTCTAATTTATATTATATGTCCAGTCGGTATTTATTACCAGCAGCTCTGGTACTTATGACCTTAAGCATTGACCTAAAAGCAGTTTTTAACCTTGGGCCAAAAGCATTAATTATGTTCTTTGCAGGAACTGTTGGAATAATTATCGGTGGTCCTATCGCAGTTTTAATCGTTGGAAGTATTTCCCCTGAAACAGTTGGTGGTGAAGGTGCAGATGCTGTATGGCGTGGACTTTCTACCTTAGCAGGTAGCTGGATTGGCGGAGGAGCAAACCAAACAGCTATGCTGGAAGTTTATGGCTACAATCAAAAATTATATGGTGGAATGGTATTTGTCGACATTGTTATTGCAAATATTTGGATGGCACTCTTATTAATTGGTATCGGTAAGTCTGCCAAGATAGATAAATGGTTAAAAGCTGATACTTCTGCCATTGAAAACTTAAAAGAAAAAGTATCCTCCTATGCTAAAAAAGTGGAGCGCAATCCCAATTTAACAGATTTAATGATCTTAGCTGCAATCGCTTTTGGAACTGTAAGTTTTGCTCATTTTGGAGCAGGATATCTAAGTGGATTTTTTAATGAATTTGTAGATGGCCTCTCCCCTGGCCTCACGAGAAATATGTTTACTTTTTTAAGTTCCTCTTTCTTTTGGATGATCAGTATAACAACTTTAATTGGGATTCTATTATCATTCACAAAAGCTAGAAGTTTAGAAGGAGCAGGTGCGAGTAAATTTGGAAGTGTTTTTATTTATATCCTTGTTGCTAGTATTGGTATGAAGATGGATCTGAAATTAATTTTTGAAAATACTGGCCTTATTGCTGTGGGTGCGGTTTGGATGATAATCCACGCAGGCTTACTAATTTTAATTGCAAAAATAATTCGTGCCCCTTATTTTTTCTTAGCGGTTGGTTCACAAGCAAATGTTGGAGGTGCTGCTTCTGCTCCTATTGTTGCTGCAGCTTTTCACCCATCCTTAGCAACTGTTGGTGTATTACTTGCTGTATTTGGATATGCGATCGGAACCATAGGTGCAATATTATGTACCGTATTAATGCAATTAGCAGCTGTAGTTTAATTTATTAATTCACATTTAAAATAATAAAAAGAAATTAAAATAGATATGACTAGATTCCTATTAACTGCACTATTGTTATTCATTCTAATTAGTTGTTCCTCCAATGATAAACAGATGAATCTTTCAGGCACTGTAAAAGGACTTAAAAAAGGGACACTTCTACTTCAAAAGATTGAAGATTCAATGTTAGTTACAGTAGATTCTGTACTCATAAATGGGAAATCTTCATTTCTATTTAAAGAAAATATTGAAAGCCCAGAGATCTATTATCTACATGTAAAAATTGAAAACGGAATTTTACAAGATGATAGAATTGCTTTTTTTGCTGAACCAAAACAAATTACAATTAACACTAGGCTTAAAAATTTTGTGACTAAAGCTAAAGTAATCGGTTCTGAAAATGAGGATAAATATTTAGAATATGCTAAGATCATGGAGCGCTATACTTTTAAAAACTTAGAGTTGATCGAAAAAAGTTTAACGGCTAGACAAGAGGGTCACGATTCTTTAGCATTAACATATGGCGATTCTCAAAAATCGGTACTTTCAAAAAGATATTTAGCTACTATTAATTTTGCATTAAATAATAGCGACTATGAGATTGCTCCTTATTTAATGATAAGTGAAGCTCAAAATTCAAAAGTAAAATACCTGGATACCGTATACAATGCTTTAAGCTTAAATATAAAAGACTCTAAATACGGTAAGGCATTAGAGTCTTTAATACGTTCCAAAAATACTCAGGAATAATTCAGAAAAAATTAACTTATGGCGTTTATCTTATCAATTAGTTTTCTGCCTTGAACGTCTAATTCTTGATTGATCGATTTAAAATGTTGTTTTTGATTGTCAATATCCTTTAAATTTATCTTAGTGATTAATTCGTCAAAAACATCAATTGTTTCATCTATTAATGCTTCCGATTTTTTAGTTCCTTTTTCTGGGTTTGTTAGTTCCCATATATAAACCGCTTCAATAATATCACTTAAAACGTAATTTATTTCTTTTTTTAAATTTCTTATGCTTGCCATTATATTTTTATTTTTTGCAAAAATACTATATTTCTAATTTGTTATGGAATATAAACTTCTAAAAATGTAGCCTTTTTTGATTTAATTTTTATTGCTTCAGAAATTGCTGGTATCAATATGGTTTCTCCTGCACCTATTGTTTCTGAATGATTATTGATCTCAATGATTCCCTTTCCTTCCATGCACATATACACAATAAACGAATCAATTGTACTAAGATCTCTTTCAATATCAGTATTGAGAATTAATATATTGACTTTAAAAAACTGATTTTCACACAAAAGATTTGCTGAATTTTCAGTATTGGAATAATTCAATCTTGCATTTGAAGCATTAAAATCTATAGCATCTAAAGCAAGATCTGTATGCAGTTCTCTTAAATTTCCGTCTGTATCTGGTCGATTATAATCATATATCCTGTATGTTATATCAGATGTTTGTTGTATTTCAGCTAGAACAACACCAGCACCAATGGTATGCACTGTTCCTGTTTCAATAAAAAAAGCATCTCCTTTTTTCACTGAAATTTTATTCAATATTTCTGAAAGTGAATGCTTCTTTAAATGTTCTTTATATATAGATTCGTTCATCTCTTTATCAAATCCTAAAATGAGGCTTCCCTCCTTTTCAGCATCTATTATATACCACATTTCTGTTTTTCCAAATGAATTGTGGCGTTCCTTAGCTAATTTGTCATTAGGATGTAATTGTACAGAAAGGTTTTCTCTAGCGTCTATAAATTTAAAAAGCAACGGAAAAATATTCTTAAACTTGTTATACACCTTATCCCCTACCAATTTCTCCTTAAATTCTTCGATCAATTCGGTTAAGTTCTTGCCTTTCAAGAAGCCATTTTGTATCAAGGAAATAGAATTATCTACTCCTGAAATTTCCCAACTCTCACCAATAGACCCTTCTGATTGTTTATTAAATAGATCCATTAGTTTAGTTCCTCCCCAAACTTTTTCTTTAAGAATTGGGGTGAATTTTATGGGATAAAGTTGGTTGGATCTATCCATATTGTTATCCATTATAGAACACAAAATTTCGAGGAGTTTCAAATAGCTTTACAGAAATCTCATAGGTAGGTTCGAGTCGACCCCTAAGTTTGTTCCAAATCAGGATCGCTATATTTTCCATGGTAGGATTTAGATCTGAGAATTCTGGTATTTCAATATTCAGATTTTTATGGTCTAAGTAATCTTCCGCTTCTTCCTTAATGATTTTTTTTAATTTCTCTATATCGATCAAAAAACCGGTTTCAAGATCTACTTCACCGGTTAATCCAACAATCAATTCGTAATTATGCCCATGATAGTTAGGGTTGTTGCATTTACCAAAAACAGCTTGATTTTTTTTATTATCCCAATCTTTTCTGTACAATCGATGAGCAGCGTTAAAATGTGATTTTCTGTAAATTGTTAAACTCATAAGGCTAGGTGTTTTTTATAATTATCAAAAATAATCTTAAACCAAGTTGTATATTCCTGTGGATTATTTTTTAAATCTTCTTGTATTGTATCAATTTTCATCCATTTCCAGGAAGCAACCTCTTCTTTATTAGGATTTGGGATTCCAGAATAATTTCCTATTAATATATGATCAAATTCATATTCAGTCAAGCCATTATCAAAAGGAGCCTTATAAATAAAAGATGTGGATTCTTTTAGAGGAACCGTAAAGCCCATTTCTTCATCTAACCTTCGTTTACCAGCTTCCAGTGAACTTTCCCCATCTCGTTGATGACTACAACATGTATTGGTCCATAGACCAGGTGAATGGTATTTTTGCAATGCCCTTTGTTGCAATAAAAGTTCATTATTTTCATTGAAAATAAAAACTGAAAAGGCGCGATGCAACAAGGCTTTTTCATGAGCTTCAAGTTTGGGCATCAAACCAATTTTTTCATCTTTTTCATTAACAAGAATTACTTGTTCTTCGGGCATAATGATGTGTTATTATAATTCAAAAATACTAAATGATAGGGTATAAAAAAAACTCTAACTTTATTGATATCATTTACCTGGGAAACATCAAACGATATAGGGCCGATAATTAAATAATAGGATGCTGTTGTCCCAAAGGAGTATAAACTACTTGTTTCTAACAAATCAGACCAATTTCTCTTTGGTGAAAACGCATCTTTTATATAGTCCTCAAAATCATTGAATCCAATTGAAGCATAATTAAAATGAGGAATTAAATATATTTTATTAATTGGGCTAAATTGAATCCAAAGGTTTAGCATCATCAATTGATTTACATTTAATTCGTCTTCATATAATCCTGGAAAAGCATAACTTCCTTTTCTTGGTGGAATTAGATTCCCTCCTAAAAAATATTTTGAGGCATATCCATACTCAGAAAATGAAACATCGTTCCCCAATAAATCATCTTTAAAAAATTAAGCTGGTATTGGCTGCAAATATTCCTGTTATTTTTTTATTGAAAGGAATCCTTTTTTCAAATTCTAAACTCAATTTTGTAAAACTATTGGTTGATCCTACAATTTTAGTTAAAGGTTCATCAGAATATTCTAAATCTATATCATTATATAATGACCTTGTTAAAACTGTTTTAAATAAAATACCTTTCTTTAAATAAAAAGTAGTATTCATTGTATTATAAATATAATGTATCCCAACATCAAAATTCTTAAAATAATAGTGTTTAAGTAGTAAAACATTATCATTAATTTCTGGGTCTACTTTTGGATTTACATGAGTATTCTGATAATTAAAAGCAAATCCAAAATAGCTGATAAAAGAATTTATATTTTTATTTAACTGATTATCAAATTGAAAATTTTGATAATTCAATTCGTCTGCAAATTTATCTTCTAAAAATATTTTATTCTCTAAAAATTATCCAAGTAAATCAGATCGCCACCACCATGATTTTTTGTGTCCCAAATATTTTTGATATTGCACTCTAAATCTTGGCTGAACTGCAACATCGGCAGTTATCAATATCCTAGAAGAATTTCCCAGAACATTACGCCCTGTATAATTTAAAATGACCCCTACACTTCTAAGAGAATCAAAATGAAGTGAGGCTTTTACTTGATGGTTTGACTTTTTATAACTGGTAATTTCCAATCCAAATTTGCCTTTTTCCTGAATAGCTTTATTCGTAATTTGATTAAAAAGGGTAGTCCCCATTGCTTTGTTAAATCCATCAATGATATCCAGAATTTCGTAGTCATAATGTGGTTGAATGTCTACCCTAGATTTAACTAATTCGAGGTTTTCTATACTAGCCCCTTTAATAATTATAGTATCTAATCTAATTTTTTTATGATCAGGTAGTGGTTTTATCTTTTTTTGATTAAACTGTTTAAGATGTTCTGCTAGTCTAGCCAATTTGTCCATTTCATGCAAGACCCCAATCTTACCCTCTTGATATATTTCTTTGCTTTTCATAAAATCTCTGGTGGAATAGCTTAAATTCGGGACATGATCTATTAAAATATCACAAAGTGCTCTATTAACAGGGTTTTTAATATTGCTAGTTAACATGGCACTCTGAAATAAAATTTGAGTAATACCATCCAATTTTTCTTTGGGCTTCATTCCACCAGATACATCGCTGCCAATAATGATATCTGCCCCATTCTTTTTGCAACATCAGTTGGAAAATTATTGAGGATTCCTCCATCTACTAATAAAACATCATTATAGGGTATGGGTTTGAATACACTTAGGATAAACATGCTAGCTCTCATTGCCTCACTTAAACTTCCCGCTCCCAACAACACTTCTTTTCCATTTACAATATCTGTTGCCATCGCCCTAAAAGGGATAGGAAGGCTGTCAAAATCCTGAACATTATAATAGCGATATGTATAAAGCATAAGAAAATCTCTTAAATTTTGATCGTTTAATAACGAAGCATTTGCTTTGGGCTTCCCCTTTAAAATATCGAGTGTTATTAAATACGTTCCGAATTCGCTTTTTTCTTCTATACTTATTTTGTCTAAAGAAGTTTTACCTCCTAAAAGCAATGTCCAATTTGCATTTTTGGTAATGGCAGCAATACTATCTCCTGTATAACCCATCGCATAAAACCCTCCTATAACACTACCCATACTGGTCCCAATAATAAGATCGGGAACAATTTTCAATGAATCTAGTTTTTGTAATAGTGAAATATGCGCAACCCCTTTTGCGCCACCACCACTTAGGATCAAAGCAACTTTGGGTTTTTTATTTTGTGCAATAATAGATTGTGCAATTAATACAAAAATGAAAATTATTAATAAAGAAAGTTTTTTATTCATAAAACTTTGGGTTCTACTATTTTAAAATTTCAAGCATAATCCGGGTCATTTCTTTTAGAGAAATTTCATGATTCCAACCCCAATCTTCACGAGCTGGATCGTCATTGATACTTTGTGGCCAAGAATCGGCTATATCTTGCCTAAAATCTGGTTCGTATATAATTTTAAAATCTGGGATATGTTGTTGAATGCTTTCTGCTAATTCTCTTGGATTAAAACTCAATCCAGAAAGATTATAGGAACTTCTTATACTAATTGCTTCTTTTGGAGCTTCCATAATGTTTATTGTTGCTTTAATCGCATCACCAATATACATCATGGGAAGGGTTGTTTCTGATTTTAAAAAACATATATATTCTTTGTGTTTTAAAGCTTTATGATAGATATCTACAGCATAATCTGTTGTTCCTCCTCCAGAGAATATTTTATAGCTTATTAATCCTGGATATCTAATGCTTCTGACATCCACTCCATATTTATTAAAATAATATTCACACCAATGTTCTCCTGCTTGTTTACTAATACCATAAACAGTTGAAGGTTCCATGATCGTTTTTTGTGGAGTATTTATAGCGGGAGTAGTAGGGCCAAAAACTGCAATGCTCGAAGGCCAAAACACTTTTTTTATCTTATAATCTTTTGCTAAGTTTAATACATTGAAAAGGGAGTTCATATTCAGATTCCATGCTCTCATCGGAAATTTTTCAGCTGTAGCAGAAAGCATCGCAGCCAATAAATAAACATCGGTAATTTCATGCCTGATTATTATATCTTCAACAGCTTTATAATCCATGGCATCCAATATTTCAAAGGGGCCTTCGTTTATTTGAAGCCCTTCTTCTTCTCTAATATCACTTGTTATAACCTTATGTTTTCCATATTGAGCTCTTAATCGAGAAGCGAGTTCGGTTCCAATTTGCCCAGATGCTCCAATAATAAGAATCCTTTTTTTCATAATTTTACATGATAACCAGAGGTATTTTAAAAGCACCTCAGAAATTTAAGGGCATAAAGATAAGGATATTCTAAGCCAATACATTCAGAAAAAAATAACTTTCAATTGAATTGAGAACCCTATATTTGTACTATATCCTATACATTCAATGAGATCTTATATACCTGTTTTTTTAGTTTTATTATTAATAAATTTAGTATTGAATTCTTGTGACAAAACTCAAAAAGAAGACCCATCAACTCCGCTTTCCCAGAAAATAAACACCAATTTATATGGGGATCAACATTTTATTTTTCCTGAGTTTTCTAAAATTGCTAAAATAGAAGTTTCGCATTGGGGGGCTTATGAAGATTTTGATACCGAAGTGAAACTGTTAAATGGACATACCATTGAAGCCATGAAAATAAAAACAAGTCAATTGGTTTTACATCTAGATTCTCTTTGTAAAAAAATACCAGAACCGCTGAATACTCAAGCCATATTTTCAAGAGTGTTGGTTGTAAAAACAAGAACAAGTTTGTTGGATCAAGCGTTAAATAAAACACGGATCGACTCCATCGAACTTCAATTATATATAGATGAAATGAATATCTCTGTTAAAAATCTGATTATTCAGATCAACGAGAAATTTGAAAAAGATCAGATCGATTTAATTAAAAACAACAATTGAATCTTTCACTTTTATAGACAAAGAATCAATATTAATATTTTTCTTCACCACTATAGCATCTGTTATTATAAACGGTTTTGGCATCATGTTTTCAGACCGTTTGTTAATAGAAAATTGTGGGTGGTCTAAAAGATCATACGAATATTCCATCACGGTGAAATTAATTTTTGAATTTTTAGAAATCGAAAAGACCACTTCTAAAGAATCGTTATCAGAAACAAAATACCGAACGAGTTCCTTGCTTTTTATCCTTTGAGAATCGCTTTGTAAAGTCATGCTTTTTCCATTGAAGGATAAGGAATTAAATCTTGTTTCTTCAGATGTATACAAACTTATTTGATTTACATACCTTTCGGGAACAATGGTAAATATAACCGATCTGGTTTCATTAATGATGGTATCCTTATTTAATACAACTTCAAATAAAGGAATTGGCTTATAAGGTGCTTCAGACGCAAAGCTATAGCCACTGTTGTATTTACTTCCTGAAGCATTGTCAATATATGTTGAAGCTTTCTTTGGTGATGCTCCTAAATACCCTTTGGTCCATTCATCTAAGATTTTATCAAAGGTAGCCCAATAAGCTTTCCCAATATCAGCATCCATATAATAAATCAAACTATTGGGTTTCTGTTTTTCAGAAGAAAATCCGCTGGTTAAATGTGCGCTTATAAAAAACCCTAATGCTAATAAATAAAAAAGATAGGACAGAGTTCCCTTTACTTTATAAAACCCGAAAACAGGTAGTAGTATTCCAAAAAGTAGTATTGTAAAAACACAACTTATCACAAGCATTTTTAATCCCAATCCAATAGGAAAAAACTCGATGAGAGGCGCAAATAAAAATACTGCAGGAGCTCCAATTAACGCTAAAACTAAAAGGTTTGGTTTTTTATATTTTATTAATAACCAAAACGCAAATAATCCGAAAAATACAGGAATTATAAAAAATGCTCCTCCTCTTAAATAAAGAGCAATAAATATATTTATGAGAAGCCAAAACGTTAAAGGAGCTACCAATAAACTTGCTGTATTTAATTTTTTTGAGTATCGGTTATAGATTCCGAAAACGATTCCTAGTGAAAATAAGACGAAAAATGCAATATAGGTATGGCCGTTATAGGTAAATCCATGTTGTATTTCGGAATATTGCGGGTATAATTTCATTATTAATTTCCAACCATAAAATCCAATAATTCCACTTATTATTAAAGATAGAAGAAATGGTATGAAACTTTTAGCTATCGATTTCCCTGTTAGCTTTCTTTTATATATTCCGAATAATATAAATCCTATAAATAACAGTATGGCTGTAATAAGCATTGGCATTACCCATGAAAATGGATAGCTAATCATTTTAAAAACAGGAATGTTTACATAAACATAATCTTCCTTAGCTTTTAGAGTAGAGAGATCGGCATTTGCAAAATAATGGATTAGTGGCAATAAATATCCTCCCTGATGCTGTAAGGTATTTCTATCCAAATTTTCATAGGTATCGTTTGCTGTATGGTAATCGTAATGATCATCAATAAATGCAAAGAAAAAACTATCAATATCTCCATCTTCTCTAAATACAGTCGAATCAGTATCATTTGGCAACATTTTGTAAACACTGTACATCAATGAAGATGCAACAGGGTACTTTAAGTTAGCGTTAGTAAAGGCTTTTATTAAATTTTTATTCCCACCATTTGTTTCAACGATCATATTGCTTGGTCCACCACTTCCTCTAGCTTCAAAATTAAGGACAAGACCAACTTCTTTAGCTCAGGGATGCTCATTTACAAATAACCTAGCTCCATCCAAACCCAATTCCTCAGCATCTGTAAATAAGATAATAATATCATTCTTAGGAGTATTGTTACTTGCCAAAAATGCCTGGACGCTTTCTAGAATTGTAACCACTCCACTCCCAGCATCACTAGCTCCAAAAGAAGGTGTTAATGCACTATCATAATGTGATAATAGTAAAAGAGCTTTACCAGTTTCAGACCCTTTTATTCTTGCAAGTATATTTTTTGATCTATTGAGACTTTTCCACTTAGTGTTCAAAACAAAGCCATCTTGAATTGTTACCTCCAGCCCTAACTGTTCCAATTGATCCATTAGGTATTCTCGCACGATTGCATGTTCTTGGGTTCCAACATAATGTGGTGCTTTACTGATCTCTTTTAAATGAATTAAGGCACGGTCTGTTGAAAATTCAGTATCTGGCAAAGATATAGGAGTGCCCTTTTGAGGCATTAAACTGTAAAAACTGTAATAGGATAATCCTAATATTAAGAATAATGAGAGTAGGGTTTGAAAACGTTTCATAAAGATATTTTAGAATTCTAAAAATACATTTTAATAATTAAAAGTATGTGCATGTAATAAAATTAAAATAGGATTGCCTACATTTGATAAGCTTAGTTTACTTAAAAATCTAAAAAAATGGGAATAAAAAGTTTTATGGGCAAACGGGCAAAACCCGATAAAGTCATTTCAGAACAAATAAAAGTTGCCGATTATATGACTCGAAACCTGATTGTTTTTAATCCTGATCAATCCGTTTTAGAGGTTATGGATGTATTAATTAAAAATAAAATATCAGGTGGTCCTGTGGTTAATGATAAATACGAATTAATAGGAATAATTTCTGAAGGTGATTGTATCAAACAAATAAGTGAAAGCAGGTACTATAACCAACCGATGGAAAAAATTAGCGTGAAAGAACACATGATAGCTGATGTACAAACTATAGATGGAGATATGAATGTGTTTGATGCAGCGGATATCTTTTTAAAAACAAAAAGAAGGCGTTTTCCAATTGTTGAAGAGGGAAAACTCGTTGGGCAAATAAGCCAAAAAGACATTCTTAAAGCAGCTTTAAAACTAAAAGGACATACCTGGTAAATATTAATTTTTTACTGTTCTTTTTATTTCTATTTTGATTTAATTAGAATTTCATCCAATTCATAGGTTCCATCAAAATCTTCATCTCCACTCCCTCTATATCTCCATGCAAAATAACCCTTCCCACTAAAACAAGAAAAATCTACCCCTCCCGAATCGATCCAATCCCCAAAGAAATCGTCATTGCTTGCTATTGTTACCGAAGGAAATGATTTCCAGATTGCTGATTGAATGTTGTTTACATCTCCATTCCAATTATTGGAAAATAATACCTCAAGACTACTCCCATCAGCAAAACTGGTTGAAGTTTTAAATTGTAATGTTTCACCCTCTTGTTTATCAAAATTTATTTCAGGACTAATAAGCCAGGCAATAGTACTTTTATCATTAGAATAAAAGGATCCAATATGAGCAGAAATGCCTATGGATGCATTAATACCATCATCGAAATAAGCTTCCCATTGTTTAGATCCTGATTCAATAAAATTAGTCCAGCCATTACCATAGATGGCTTCTCCTTCTTTTTGGGTTTCAAAAAAATCACTAAATAACGTTTTAGTTCCAACCTCATCTGTAGTCCCACAATCTAATTCACATCTGGAATTTTCATTATCTAAATAAATTGTTTCCGGGGTATTTACAACAACATTGAATTCTTCTCCAAAAAAATTAAGTGTCAGAATTCCATTTAAAATACCAATCCCTGTTGGTAAAAGAAGAGCTTTAAAATCGGCAAAAGTACTTGTGCTAACAATAGTAGTGGTTCCTTCTATACAACTTTCCAGAAATCGTTCTCCATTAAACTCATCAGAAGGCTCTGCAGCAAACGTTTTTGGTATTTCTAGTAATACTTCTTTTCTGTTAAACTGGATGTCCTTCAGTTGAATATAAAGGTTTGTTTTATCTGTGGAGAATTCAGAAATTTTGATGGGTAATGGGATAATCTCGACAATTTCTAAATCCCTAATTATTATTTCTTCCATTAAAGATACCGCAATTTTATTGAGCTCATTCCCATCAAGTATTCCTAAGGTCAAAACACCACTATTATAACCAACTGTTAAACCGTTTAGTCTTACAAAAACTTTTCTGCCAAATTCAAAACTTGTAAAAAGAGGGTTTACATCTATTAAAACTTTTATGCCTCGCATTGGATTTTCCTGTGTATCCTGAAGTATTAATTCTTCAAAAAAGTTTCCTGCTTCATCTGATGATATCACATAGCCTGAAATATATAAATCGGTTTCAAAGAAACTTAAATAGTTATTCTCATTATTTTCTTGTTCTTGCAGCAATAAATTTAATAAAGAATTTATGGTGATTTCAGTACCCTCTATTTCTGGAGCTACAGGTGCAGTTTCTGGCAGGCTAAAATCGTCGTTTTTTATACAAGAAGTCAATAAAACTATTCCTAATAAAATAGTTTTTAATGTGAAAGTTGTTGTTGTTTTCATTTGATTAAATTTAAAATTAAAATCGTACATACACATTAAAGTAATAAGTAGCTCCATTTCCAAAAAAATAGCGAGGCCCAAATACAGGTCCGTTTTTTCTAGTTTTTTCTTCTAAAAGGTCTCGGTAATTTGTTTTTCTTCCTTGTTCAAATCCTCCCGTTATATAGTTTTCATTTAAAAAATTATTAACCGCTGCAAAAAATCCCAAATAATATTTATTTAATTTCCATGATTTCCCCCCAACAATATTTACCATGATATAGTCATTAAATTGTTCTTGTTTTAATAGTGTTTTAGCTATTTTATCATCAAAATTATTGAAGGGTTGCCCATCAAAATCTGCATTAAAATTATCAGATCTAGCTAAATTATTTACGTCTATAAAGGCATGGGAAAAATAATTTCCTGTGAGTCCAAACCACCAAAAAAGAGGGTCTCGGTATTCAAAGCCTATTTGATAAGCTTGTTCGGGGCCTCCAGCGATATGATAATTCTTTAATTTTGTGGTGCCATCCCCAAAAGTTAATGGCCTATCAAAATCATCACTAGTAATATATAGATTTGGATTGTTCGTATAGAAATATTGGCCAATTGATCCCGCTCCTTTTAGTTTAAAAGTTGGTATTATCTGAACTTCAATCCCAAATTCTATCCCCATGTTTTGTTTTTCAATCTTGGTAAGGACTTCTTGAATAAATGCATTTTGATCTAAGCCAAGCCCAGATATATTTTCGGTAAAATAAAAGCCAAGTTCTGTCCCGTCTTTAAAATTTGAGTAAAATCCAGTGAGTCTAGCTTTAAGAATTGGAGTTCTAAAAATATAACCTAGGGTTGCACTTTGAATTTTTTCACTTTCAAGCCCCAAAACAACATCATTATGTTGGCGGGCATTGCTAAATGAATTTCTAATAACTGGTGCTTTACTTAAATAAACGATATTGATATCTATAATATGACGTCCGGTAAGTTTATACGTAAGACCTCCTTTAAATCCATAATTAGTAAAGCTTAGCTTTTCACTTTTACCAAAGGATCGCTCCCCAGGATAATTTCCATTTTCATAAAGTCCATTTCGTTGGTATTGGGTATTCGAAAAAGATGTTCCAAGATAAAAATCGATTTTATAATAGTTGAATTGGGCTTGCGCAAATCCAGATACAATAGCCGCATCCATTTCATAATTATACTTGTATCGTTCTCCTTTACTTACAATTCTGTTACGGTTCCGAAGGTCATTTTGAGCAACATCACCAACGATTGTAATAATATCTCCATCTTCTTCATCAGCAAAGAAATCTACATCTAAAAATCCTCTACCTCCCAACAAATCTTTTAATTCAGCAAAGTTTTCACTTTTTAATTTTCTAAAATTAAGGTTCCCATTAACTAGTATGCTTTCAGAAATACGGGTATCAAAAATCGTATTGATCGTAAGTTGAGTTGCGTCAATTCGATCTTCTTGAATAACATAGATCGAGTTCCCTCCAGATTCAGCAACAATTTCATTTCCAAGATAGAGCCCATCCCAGTTAAATTGTCCATTCTCTACAAATTCCTCTTGTGCCAGGAATGCATGTTGATAATCAACCGGACTTGGGTTTTCATCTTGTAAAAAATAGCTCGGTAGGCGTTGATAATAATTTGGTGCCAGGTTTCTTGCTCCTCCAATATAGATTTCCTGCCCATTGATTATAAGCAAGCGAGTTCCTCCATAATCGATTCGAGAATTACCAATTGATCCTGTTTGATAACCAATATTCGTATTTAAATTTGTGATATTATTTATTTTCCAATAATGATTTAGAATAAATATGGGTTCTTTTATTTGACGAATCCTGGTGTTTCGAATCTCATTATTTTGAAAGCCCCAATTTGGATTGTAACGAATGCCTTTTAAATCTTTAACTTCTTTTGTTATTGCTGTGGCTCGTCCTCTTTTGTTAGGTGTATAAAAAGCCGTGAGGTTAATACTATGATTATTGTTTAGTTTTTTTTCTAGGGATGCGTAGAAAGAATTTGCATCATAACTAGTTCCTTCAATAAACCCCTCTTTCCCATATCTCTTTGCTAATAATAATGAAAAGGCCCATCCTTTTTTTGATAGTCCACTATGATAGGAAATCATTGCTCTATGGTTATAACTTCTGTTTGCTGAAGCTACCGATAGCCTTCCACCTTTTCGGTTTTTTGATGCTCGCATGATTAAATTGGTTGTTCCTGCCAAACCTCCAAAAGTATAATCGTTAGCTTTACTACCCATCGTAAATTCTCGATTTCGCTGTACATCATTCAGTCCACCCCAATTACCCCATTGAGGGCGTCCATTGAATTGTTTATTCATTTCAATGCCGTTTATCAATAATTTCCCATAGGCATTATCTAAGCCTCTTGGTTTAAAAAAAGTACTGCTAAAATCGTAAGCGGCCGCATTTAAAAATACATCTCTAGTTGCTTGTAATAACCCTGAAACATTGGTTACAGAACCCCCTAAATCATTATCTAATTCTTTGTCTGAAAGACTGATCACTCCAATTTGAGATTCTAATTCAGAAAGATCAATGTCCATTAGTAATGAGTCTAGATTAATATCAATTCCCTTTTGAATTGTTATTAAAAACTTTTGTGCGAGGTAGCCTTCTTTTTGAATTATTAGTACCTGGTTTCCTAGTAAGTTAGTGGTTATTTTGATGTTGAATAATCCTTGAGCATCTGTTTTAGTAGTATAATTACTAGAGGGTATCTCCACAATTACATTCTGGATGACTTCACTTGAATGAGAATCTAGTACCCTTCCCTTTATTACAGTATTTTGAGCAAGAATTGAAAAAGTGCTCAATATCACAGCGGGTAAAACAAAGCGGATTTGTTTTAATCTGAAATTCAATGTTTACTAGAAAAAAAGAGGGGAGTAACTTAGTACAAATGTACATTTTTTTATTTGAAAGTTGTACTTTTGAATACTTCCCAGGCTTAAAAGATTTTACTCCCCTATTATTACTAGTAGAATGAGCCTAAAAATTTATTTTGTTACTCTATTATTTTTTTTCTTTTCCGCTGCCTTTTCACAGGAGAAAAAATTGTATAAGATCCATACTATTGTTTTTTATAACCTTGAAAATTTATTCGATACAGAAGATGATCCCCTCACCTTTGATAATGATCGTACCCCCGAAGGTAAAGATCACTGGACTGAAGAGATCTATCGAAAAAAGTTAAAAAACATGGCAAAAGTGATTTCTGAAATAGGACATTCAGTTTCTGGCAAATTGCCAACTATAATCGGTGTTTGTGAAATTGAAAATAGCCTAGTTCTAGAAGACCTTTTAAATCAAGAATCCTTATTAAAAAAGGATTATGGGATTATTCAATTTGATTCTCCTGACAGGAGAGGAATTGATGTTGCTTTATTATATAGAAAACATCTTTTCATTCCAACTCATTATAAAGCTCATGAATTATTGATCTATGATAATAATGATGTTACAAAAAGAATTTATACCCGTGATCAGCTTTTGGTTAGCGGCATGTTAGATGGTGAAAAAATACATTTTTTAATAAATCATTGGCCTTCAAGAAGAGGTGGGGAAGCTAGAAGTCGACCAAAACGGATTAAAGCAGCAAAGTTAAGTAGGCAATTAATTGATTCTATTTTTAGTGAAGATCCTTATGCCAAAATAATAACTATGGGGGATTTTAATGATGATCCAACAAGCATTAGTGTAAAAAAATATTTAGGAGCCCATGGAGATAGAAAAAAAATGAATATTAAAGAAATGTATAATCCAATGGAACAATTACACAGTAAGGGTTTAGGAACATTAGCATGGCGAGATACTTGGAACTTATTTGATCAAATAATTATTTCCACTGAATTATTGAAAACAGATTATTCCAACTATCGTTTTTATAAAGCTGGCATCTATAACAAGGGGTATCTTGTAAATTCAAAAGGAAAATATAAAGGGTATCCCTTTAGAAGTTTTTCAAATGGAGCGTTTTCTGGTGGGTATAGTGATCATTTTCCCGTTTATATCTACTTGATAAAAGAAAAGTAAGTGTTTATTCAAAAATTGAATTCTGTTAGTTAAACCAAGTACTCCACGGAATTCTACTTAAGACTAAAATTAATGCAATACTATAATAAATAGCGATTGTTTTAAACTTAGTTGTTGCGCCTTCTTTCTTTTTATGTTTTGAGTAGCCAATGGTAATTAAGATTACAGCAAGAATCATCATCAATGGGTGTTCTACGGAAGAAAATCTTATGGCACTATCTTTCATAACAGTTCCCATTCCACTATTCTTAATAGCTCCCATTGCATTAGGAGAATAAATATATAAAAACAAGCCCAGGATTAATTGAATATGAGTTACAATTAAAGTAAATAGTGTTAATCTAAAATCTAACTGTTTAAATGCTCCTTTCGAAAAATAGCCTTTTAATGCATTTATCGTTGCAAGAATAATTATAAGAAGCATTAAATAAGCCCATATTGAGTGCAAATATCCTAATGAATTATACATAATGCTCGTTTTTTAGTTTTGTTCAAGAGAGTGAATATAGAATAAAAAAACGTCCCAATTAACATTCGGACGTTTTAATAATGTATTTGTTTTAGATTGGATTAGAATTCATAACGCATGCTAGCATTGAATGTTCTTCCATTTGTATTGAAATACCCAAATCTATCAGATTGTTGGATTCTTATTTCATCCATAATGTTATATACATTCGCTCTAAACGTAAGTTCATTACTATTTCCTAGATTAAAGTTATACGTTAAACCAAGATCTGATAAAGAATATGGTTTAAGTCTACCAGGATTTTCAGTAGTGTCTTCTGCGGTAAACTCATAATGATTCGCTTGGTAATTTATACTACCATCTAATCTTAAGTCGCTTATTATATCCCAATCAAATCCAAAACCAGTAGTAAATTGAGGTGCCGTAGAAACTTTTATTCCTGAACGGTCATTTCCTTCACCAGAATCGATTAATTCGTTAGTATCGTCATTGTATATTTCAAAAGAACTTTCTCCTTTATATACATAACTACCAGCAGAAATGTATCCTTTTAATCTAACTGAAGAACATACTCGATAATTTAAATCAAATTCCCCTCCAGAATGATATTGTCTCACGCCTCTTTCAAAGATATTTACATCAATTTCTTCAACACCTCCTTTTGGATCTTCTACTTCGATCGTTCCTGAACTTAATAATACGCGATTATCCCAGTCGGTAACATAGGCGTTAAAATTAGCTGAAAAATTATTTACAGAAAAGTGATACCCAGCTTCAAAACTTGTAATGTCTTCATTTTCAACTCCTGGTTCAACAAATTCGTTTGACGACCTAACATTTACAAAAATATTATCTAAAAATGGTTGTCTTGAATATTTTCCAGCATTAAGAAACATAGTATTGTGCTCGTCAATATTATAAGAAACACCACCTTTGATATTATATCCAGTTTTTGTTAATTTTTCAGATTCACCTACTTCACCCATTCTTCCGTTTCTCTGGTAAAATTGACTTGAATAAGATCCTTGAGCAAATATTGAAAACTTATCGTTAGCATACTCTATTTGACCAAATCCACCTTGATAATTAATATCTTCTGAATAATCATAATTAATACGTTGACCTTCATCAGCAAAATTAAATAATGTTTCCCATGGATTAATACTGAATGAATCTGTTACTACAGCATCATCATCTCTATCATTAGACCATCCTGTTAATCCATAGAATTCATTTATTTGTCTAAAATGAGTTCCAGTATACGTTCTAAAATCACCCCCTACATTAAACGATAGGTTTTCATTGATATCATGGCTTAAGTTAGTAATAAGTCCATACCATTGGTGATTATTCATTGAAGCTCTTCTGATATACCCAGAACCTTCATCGTCAATGTCATTATCACCTACACCAACTATGGCATTATTAGCTTCAATTGCTGGATAATCTAATTGACCATATAAAGGACGGCCATCTCCATCAGGATCATCTGTTCTAAATACTGCATCTCTGTTTCCTCTTGGCCCGGTTCCACCACCACGTCCCCATGAAGCATAAGCTACTGTAGATAATTCAGTATTGTCACCTATAACCCAGTCCCAGTTAAGGTTAGTTACTGGTTTGTGATAAAAATTAGTTCTTTCAGACTCAATATCTGTAGATCCGTTTCTATACCCCCAATGTTGGTTAAATTTTGGATCCGCATCTAAAATCTCTCTAGATTGAGACCATTTTTGTCCGTGTTGTTGTGGAGCACCAGTAATTAAGAAGTTAAAACTATGGGTGTCATTTGGTTTGTAACCAACAGATGCGTAATAATTTTGACCTGCACCAAAAGTACCTTTAGCCCATTTTCTATGTGCTTGCCAGTGATCAACTAAAAATGAAAAGGCCCATCCTTTATCATTTATTCCAGAATCCCAAGCTACAGTTCCTTTGAAATAACTATCGTTACCTCCCATTAATCGAACAAATCCTCTTTCTTTTTTCTGTGTTGTTTTCATAACGATATTCATCGTACCACCAACAGAAGAAATGGCTAGTTTAGAAGAACCCAATCCCCTTTGTACCTGAACAGCGTTTGCGATGTCAGCAATACCAGCCCAGTTAGACCAATATACTTTACCATCTTCCATTCCATTTACAGGTTGCCCGTTTAAAAGCACTCCAATATTGGTTTGATCAAAACCTCTTAAATAAAGTTGTGAGTCTCCAAATCCTGTTTGACCAGATATAAATGCAGAAGGTGTTGATTTAATCGCTTCAGTAATTTCAACATTACCTACAACTTTCGCTTGAATTTCATTAGAAGTTATCGTTGATACTGCAACAGGTGTTTTTCTATCACCAGCCATATCAATAATACCAGTACCAATCAATACAACTTCAGTAAGGTAATTTTCATCTGCTGTCATTGAAACTGATCCAATGTTCGCCGTCCCGTTTGTTAGCAAATAGGAAACACTTTGGTTCAAGTATCCTAGATAAGATATAGTAACGGTACCACTATTACCATCAACTGATAGTGAAAAATTTCCGTCAAAATCTGTAATTGCACCATTCGCTGTGCCATCTTCAATAACGTTAGCTCCAGAAAGTGGAGCTCCTAAATCGCTATCGGTTATAGTTCCTGTTACAGTTCCCTGTGCAAATGATATTACACTTACAAACATTAAGGAAACCATTAAATAAAAAGTAATTTTTTTCATCATCAATAATTGTTTTAAGGTTATAGCAAATTTACATATTCAAAATGTTTTTTAACATTATTTTAAAGATAAATATTTTAAAATGAAATACGTGTGTGTTTTAGTTATGCAATTATCGCAAAAATCTGATAATTAGCCTATTGAAAATTTAACTTTTTATTAACAAGGTTATAAACGTGTAGAAATTAAAAATTTATTTGATCCAATTGTTGTTTTAAAGGGGCAATATAGGAGAAAAAAGCTTTATGATATTCTTCTGCCAAGGGTTTTGAAGCTGGCAAATCTTGTTTAAATGGATCTACTTGTTTCCCATTTTTCCAAAAACGATAACAAACGTGTGGTCCTCCAGTATTCCCAGTCATTCCAACCCAACCAATTACTTCGCCTTGTCCAACATATTCTCCAACCTTTACTTTGCGTTTTTTCATATGTAAATATTGGGTATCATAGGTACCATTATGGCGGATTTTAACATAATTACCATTCCCTCCCTTTCTAGCAGATTTAGTAACAACACCATCAGCTGTAGCTAGAATTGGTGTTCCAATTGGAGCTGCAAAATCTGTTCCTTTATGAGGTCGCACCCTATTGCCATAATATTTTATTCTTCGTTTTAAATTATACTGGGAAGAAATTCTGCTAAATTTTACGGGTGCTTTTAAAAATGCACGGCGTAAATTATTAGCTTCTTCATCATAATAATCGGTAATGCCTATTATCGAATCTTCTATAAAACTGAAGGCTAATAAGGGTTTTCCTCTGTGTTCAAAATACGCTGCTTTTATTTCATTTAAACCCGCTGGTATTGTATCGTAGATGAATTTCTCAGTATAAACAACCTTAAAACGATCTCCGGGCTGAAGCCTGAAAAAATCGATGGTCCATGCATAAATGGTCGCTAATTGATCTGTCATATATGGACTTAAATGCTGTTCATCCATCGTTTGAGAAAGAGTGCTGGAAATAATTCCTGAAGCCGATCTTTCAATTAGAGTAATTGGTTTTCGGTCGGAATAAGAGGTGACGCAATCACGAAGGTCTACCACTGCATAATCTATTCTGTTTTTCTCATAAATAAATACCTGTGTTTTATTAAGACTGTCTTTTGAATTCAACAATACATAAGGATCGCCTATCTTTACTTTACGAACATCAAAACTGTCTTTGATCTTTGAAACAACATCATAAATTTCGCCTTGAGTAACATGATTCGCATCCAGAATGGCACCAAATGTATCTCCAGAACGAATGGTGTCACGGATAATATTAAATTCATTTAAGTCATAACCATATTCAAAATTGGCTGCTAAAACCTCTTTTTTAATGGTGACTTCATTATCTTTTATTTCTTCAGAACAGGAGAAAAAGGCAAATAAGATAGGGATGCTAAATATTAATTTTTTCAATGTAGGTTAAATTTAATTATACATTTTTTCCCCAATCGGCTAATTCTTGTTTCGACCAAAGATCTGGGAAAAATATTCTTCTTTGGTATTTTGGGTGCATATACTTTTTCCAATCACTTCCTCCAGTAGCTTCAATTTCTTCTCCTGGATTTCCTTCCGATAAATAATGATTTGCTGCTTTATAATGAGCCATTACCCAGGTAATATTCACCGTGTAATCATAATGACGCATGGCATCAATTAACTTTTGATCATTTCTAACATGTTCTGGAAGTTCTTTGAATTTCGAGTACAAATTTATGGTATTATATTCTTGTGTGAAAGCGACAAACTCAATTCTATATTTTTCTTCAAATGCTTTTAACAAATATGTTTTCTCGCCGGTTTGGTAATCTTTCCCTGCTGCCTGCCAATATAGATGGTCCAAAGCATGTTCATAAGGGGTATTCCTGTCGATGGTTTCTCTAAAACGCGCATCGATTAAGTTAATTAATTCGGTGGAAGCAAATTCAATCTTTCGGTATTGTGCACTTTGAAATCCACTTGCAGGCGCTAAGGTATTTCTGAATTTTAAATATTGGTCTACATCCATCCCCTCTTGCATAATAGCAAATGATGATGTTAACATATCAAAATACCGACTCACACGCATTAACCTCGACCTAAAAAAAGCTGCTGTTAACTCTTTATGATGTGCTACTTGATCAATTTCCCAAAGGATCATTTTAAATAGCAATTCATTTACTTGATGATACATAATAAAAACCATTTCATCTGGAAAGGTTGTTCGCTGAATTTGTAAATTTAACAAGGCATCGGTTTGTATATAATCCCAATAGGTCATTGGTTCTCCATAAAGAAGTCCTTCTAAATGTGTATCTAGATTTTGTCCTATTCCATTGAATTTTTCATCTAATTGTGCTATTAATTTTTCTCTTTTTTGTTGGTTTTCCATAATTAATCTACAATAATTTTAAATGAATGTTTTAATCCTTTAAATTCAGATAGTGATGCTTTTAATGACCCAACTGCCAGATCTGCTTTTATCAGTATCGGGATTTTATTATCGTCGTCTGTGATCCAAACTGTCAAACTTTCTTTTTCTTTAAATACTCTCCCAGAAAGTACATAAGGTCGAAAAATTAAGCAGGAAACTTTTCCGAATTCTGTTTTAAGAATTTCTCTTCCTAAAAACTTTAATTTAAAGTTGAAATTTTCTTTACCAAAAAACATATTTAATAAAATTTCATCTCCATCGTTTAATTCATCCACGGCTACATTATTTCGTAAAAAATACACCGCAGAAACCATGTCTTGTGTATTCTCCAAAAAAGACACCTCGTCTTTTGTGTCATGCTTTTTATTAAAAACTAATGCTGTGTTTGTTGTATGATTAAAATCTATTTGAATGTCTTTAGTATACCCTCCCTCATTAATTTTTCTAATAAATCGGTATGGAATATCTTTTTCTATATCGACATAAGATTGGTAATCATCTTCTACATTAAAGAACCAACTTGCCACTCCTGTAGTTTCCCCGTATCCTTTAATATGATAAACCTGCCTATCATTAAAGGACACTTCTTCTACCTCCATACTAGCATACCCTGCTGTTATCATTCCATAATGGACTCTGAATTTTAGCCATTCTCCATCGGAATATGCTTTTTTTTGAGCAAAAAGGAACACAGTTGCAAAAAGGAACACAACCGTAAAAATCTTCTTCATAATAGTCATTGAATTTATATCAATAAAAACAATATGCATTCCAAAAATAATAAACGCTACCTTATTAACGATAGCGTTTGTTATTTGTTACTCAACATAGTTTATAAAGTTCCCCTTTTAGCTTGTTCTGCTTCAATAGATTCAAACAAGGCTTTAAAGTTTCCTGCTCCAAACCCTTGAGCCCCCATTCTTTGAATGATTTCAAAAAACAATGTAGGTCTATCTTCAACTGGTTTTGTAAATATCTGAAGTAAATATCCTTCTTCATCAGCATCGACCAAAATCGACAGTTTTTGAAGCTCATTGATATCCTCTTTCATCATCTCCATATGCACTCCTAACCTTCTTGGAATATCATCATAATATGCTTGTGGTGGAGGTGGTAAAAATTCTATTCCTCTAGTTTTTAATTTCGCTACCGTTTCAATAATATCATCTGTTGCAACTGCTAAATGTTGTACTCCAGAATCTTCATAAAAGTCTAAATATTCTTCAATTTGAGATTTCTTTGCAGCCTTAGCGGGTTCATTAATTGGAAATTTAATTCGACCATTTCCATTACTCATTACTTTACTCATTAAAGCTGAATATTCTGTATGAATTTGTTTATCATCGAAAGACAAAAAATTTACAAATCCCATAACATCCTCATACCATTTTACCCATTTATTCATTTGTCCCCAGCCAACATTTCCTACCATATGGTCAATAAATTTTAATCCAACTGGTTCAGGATTATAATCGGAATTCCATGCTACAAAACTTGGCAAAAAAATGCCTTTATAATTTTTGCGTTCTACAAACATATGGACAGTTTCACCATATGTATAGATACCTGCTCTTACTATTTCACCAAACTCGTCTTTTTCAACAAGGGGTTCCATATAGGATTTTGCTCCTCTTTTAATAGTTTCTTCATAAGATTTTCTCGCATCATCTACCCAAAGTGCAATTACCTTAACCCCGTCTCCATGCTTCGTTAAGTGGTCATTAATAGGGGATTTACTATTTAACGGTGTGGTTAATATTAAAACTATTTTATCCTGTTTTAAAGCATAACTTACACTGTCTTTAGATCCTGTTTCAAGCCCTTTATAAGCATAGGATTGAAATCCAAGTGCTGTTTTATAAAAATGTGCAGATTGTTTTGCATTACCCACGTAAAACTCTACATAATCCGTTCCTAAAAGTAGCAAGAAATCTTTTGCCCCATCAAATATTTTTTCTAAACCGTAGCTTACTGATTTTACTTCTTTACTCATAATATTGTTTTTAATATCTAGATTTTTTTATTTAAACCAAGATTTATAATAATCTTCTACTTCAAGTTTTAAAGCATCTTCAGTTATCATTACCGGTCTAAACGGATCAATCATCACAGCTAATTCTTCAGTTTGTTTTTTGCCAATACTCCGCTCAATTGCTCCAGGATGTGGTCCATGGGGAATTCCACCTGGATGTAATGTAAAATAACCCTTCTCAACATTATTTCTGCTCATAAAATCCCCATCTACATAATATAGAATTTCTTCCGAATCGATATTGCTATGATGATATGGCGAAGGAATAGAATCTGGATGATAATCATACATTCTCGGCACAAAACTACAGACTACAAATCCAGCAGCTTCCCATTGTTGATGGGTTGGAGGAGGCATATGAATTCTACCAGTTATCGGTTCAAAATCGTGAATAGAAAATGCATAAGGATAATTAAATCCATCCCACCCGATAACGTCAAAAGGGTGGTTAATAAGAGTATATTCCCAAAGTTCCCCTTGTTTTTTCGAATTAATTTTAAACGTCCCTTTTTCATCATGGGTTTTCAGATCCTTTGGTAACCTAAAGTCACGCTCACAAAATGGGGAATGCTCTAAAAATTGTCCAAAATTATTTCGATATCGTTTTGGACTTGTTATAGCACTAAACGATTCAATATATAAAATTCGATTGTCTTCAGTAGCAAAATCTATTTGGTACGTGGTTCCTCTTGGAATAATAAGATAATCTCCATAGTTAAATTCAATATTGCCATACATGGTTCTTAAGGTTCCGCTTCCAATATGGATAAACAACATTTCATCTGCATCTGAATTTCTATAGAAATAATCTCTTGAAAACGATTTAGGTGCAGCTAGTCCAATATGCAGATCATTGTTTACAAAAAGAGTTTTGCGACTATCCAAATAGTCGTCCTCGGGTTGCAATGAGAACCCATTAAAGCTTAAAGCTTTCATGTTTTTCTTTATTGCAATTTTTGGGGCTACAGATCCTAAGTTTTTAACTTCTGAAACTACCGTAGGAGGATATAAATGATAAATTAGAGAAGACATCCCTGAAAAACCAGCTGTCCCAAAAAGTTCTTCTTGATACAGGCTTCCTTGTGGGGTTTTAAAAGTTGTATGTCTTTTAGGCGGTATTTTACCGAGTGTATGATAACGTGGCATATTTTTATAATTAAATTATTGAATAACTGAAAGATCGCATCTATAATGATGCTTACTCAGAGTTTCTTTTATTTAGAAACTTTACTTGAAGTAATAAGTATTTCCATCTTGCAGTTGCCATCCTACAAATATCGTAAAAAAATGATTGTTATTGAATAAGGAAATGCTAAAAAGGATACCCAACACTAAAATACCAAGTTCCACCACCTCTTTCAGGAGAATAGGAATATTTTGCTTCTATTGGCCCAATTAGAGTTTCCCATCCACAACCGATTGCATAACCTGTATAATCTATTCCGTCTATCCATTGATCTATATCAAACAAATCATCTCCTACATTTGCAATATTTGCTGAAATATTTATATGGCTGTTTTTAAATAATCTATAATCTAATGTAAGAGTTGCTTTTAAAAAGGTATCACCTCTTAAATTTAAATTATCATACCCATAAAAAGATACTAAATTACTTATTTCATTATATCCATAACCCCCTACAAAGAAGTCGAAAGATTTGGTTTCATCACCTCCAAACTTTACACCACCTTCCGTTTCAAAAACACCAGATAGGTTTTTTAAAAAAGAATATGCAAAGCCTATTTTTGCGGTTCCTAAGGAAAACTCATTAAAATTTTTGTTAGTTCCATTGGCAAATAGGTACAGGTTAAAATCTCCTTTAAAAAAAACCCCCTTGGTTGGAAAAAACTTATTGTCGTAAGTATCAAAAATTAAATAGCCAAAAGTGCTGAAATATTGAGTGTCATCAAAAACAGTTTGAGGGATTAGGTCTTCATCCAAACCAATTGTTTCTGAAAGATACTTTTTCCATTTATGCTCTGCTCCAATGCCTAATAAAAAGATTTCTTTAAAAAATGTCTGAACGTAAAATTGATTAGTAAGTTCACCATATTTAAAAATAAGACTGTTTAATTCGGTGTTATTTGTATTAATATTTTCCAGAACAATGAAATCTATAGCAACATTTTCTTTAAATTTGTTATAATTTGAATTTAACCCAAGGCTCCAATAATATCCCTTATCAATAAAATAATTAAAATTATAGCGCAAATTATCTCCAACAATCATATCAAAGGAAGTAATATCATTATTTGTAAAAAGCCTTTTTCTGGTAACGTTTACAAGAACTGCTGTTTTGTACAATTCATCATAGTGAACCCCTAGTCGAAGCAATATTTTGCTTTCGCTTTCCATTATGTCTAAAACAACTTTTACACCTTTTGATCCTTCCTTATAAAATCGATAATTTATTTCTAGGAAATTGTTAGTAGCTGAAAGATTATTAATCCCTTCATTAAAAATTTCAAATGTAGTTATTGTTGGAGTTTTCAGTTTAAGTTTTCCTAAAATATAGGATCGGGTATATTTTTTATTCCCTTTTATTTCAACATTTGTTATATACAAAGAATCATTTTTTGAAAATTTAATTGTCTTTTTTTGAACTTTATTTTGCCGTGAAGCCAATGCTTTTAATTGTTCCATATATCGGGCTGCTTCTTTAATCCCAGAGTCTATAATTTCATTTTTATCATCAAATGAGACTACTGAAAAAATTAAAATATTTGGGTGAATATAGATGTCTGTATTTTTACGTTTTTCAACCATATCATCAATGGTTTTATAATTCCCTATTTGATTTATTATGTCTATTGCAGTTTTTAGGTCTTTCCTAGTTTTTAAAGAATCTTGAACGTCTACACCAATAATGATATCGGCTCCCATAGCGCGAACCTTCTCTATTGGGTAATTGTTTGAAACACCCCCATCCACATAAAGAGAATCGCCCAATTTTACAGGATTAAATAAGGTTGGCAAGGCACTACTTGCTGTTACTGCTCTTGGCAAATACCCCTTATTTAACACGGTTTCATTCCCTGTTTCAATATTTGTAGCAATACAAAAAAATGGAATTGGTAAGGTATTAAAATCATCAATATCTTTTACATGAAAAGTTAACATCGAAAATAAATTATACATATTCTGACCCTTAGATATGGAAGAGGGCAATTTAATTTTAAAATTATCAAAGGGTAGCGTGAGTGCGTATTTTTCAGATTCCTCTTTTTCAAAAAATGTTTTAGCACTTCTTGGAATTTCATCCTGAATTAATTTTACAAAATCTATACTTTTAAATATAGAATCTATTTGTATCGCTGAATAACCAGAAGCATATAATGCGCCAATAATTGCTCCTGTACTTGTTCCTCCAATATAATCAATTCGTACCCCTGCTTTTTCAATAGCTAATAATGCCCCAATATGAGCAAACCCTTTTGCGCCACCACCACTTAACACTAAACCAACTTTAACATCTTCATTAGAGTTGTCTTGAGAAAAAGAAATTCCAGTAATTAGGAATATAAATATGATTAATATTTTCTTCATTATATCAGTTGAAAATGTGTTATAATTTTCTTTGCTCTGCTTGGGCCAACTACTTTGGCAAGTTCATCGAAACTAGCTTTTGAAATCCGTTTTGTGCTTTTAAAATGCTGCAACAAATCCATAATGGTTTTTTCTCCAATTCCAGAAATAGTCTCCAAAGCTGTATTTAATGCTTCTTTACTTCTTTTATTTCGATGAAATTCAATTCCAAAACGATGGGCTTCATTTCTTAATTGTTGGATTATTTTTAATGTTTCCGATTTCTTATCCAAATATAAGGGTATAGGATCCTCGGGGTAAAATAATTCTTCCAATCTTTTTGCAATTCCAATGATGGCAATTTTTCCTCTTAAATTTAGCTTATCTAAACTTTTTAATGAAGATGACAATTGTCCTTTCCCTCCATCTATGATGATTAATTGTGGCAAACGTTGCTCTTCATTTAGCATTCTTTTATACCTTCTATAGACTACTTCTTCCATAGAAGCAAAGTCGTCTGGACCTGTTACAGTTTTAATGTTGAATTTCCTGTAGTCTTTTTTACTGGGTTTTCCATTTTTAAAAACTACACAGGCAGCAACAGGATTCGTCCCTTGAATATTACTATTATCGAAACATTCTATGTGACGAGGTTCTTCAGTTAACCGAAGATCTTTCTTCATTTGTGCCATGATTCTATTCTCATGTCGGTTTGGATCAGTAATCCTTACCTGTTTAAATCGTTCCATTCTAAAATATTTTGCATTCCGTAAGGAAAGATCTAGGATGTGTTTTTTGTCACCTGCTTTTGGAATATAAACCTTTATATTTTCACCTACATTCAGTTTAAAGGGGACATAAATTTCTTTACATTGAGATTGGAACCGCTGTCGTAATTCAATAATCGCTAACTGTAATATTGCTCCATCCGATTCCTCTAATTTTTTCTTTATCTCCAGAGTATGTGAACGGATAATAGACCCATAAGATATTTGAAGATAATTTACATACCCATAGCTTTCATCAGAAACAACCGAAAAAACATCTACATTATTTATTTTAGGGTTCACAATAGTTGATTTGGATTGATAGTTTTCCAATACATCTATTTTCTCCTTAATTTTATGAGCATCTTCATATTTTAAGTTGTTTGCAAATATTTTCATTTGTTTTTTAAAAGCTTTTTGGGATTCTTTAAAATTTCCTTTTAAGATATTCCGAATGGCTTTAATGCTTTCATTATAATCTGTTTCGTTTTGTTTGTCCTCACAAGCCCCTAAACAATTTCCTAAATGATATTCTAAACATACCTTATAGTTACTGGCTTTTATTTTATTTTCGGAAAGGTTATAGTTGCAATTTCGTAGGGGATATAAGCCATTAATAAGATCTAAAAGCGTATGGACTGTCTTCATACTGGTATAAGGACCAAAGTATTCAGAGCCATCTTTGATTATCTTTCGAGTTGAAAAAACCCTGGGGAATCGTTCATTTTTTATACAGATCCATGGATACGTTTTATCATCTTTAAGCATGATATTATATCTGGGCTGGTATTTTTTGATCAGATTATTCTCTAATAAAAGGGCATCTGTTTCGGTTTCAACAACAATATGTTTTATCGTTGCAATTTTTTTAACTAAAATCCAGATTCTCCCATTATCATGTTTTTTTGTAAAATAAGAAGCAACCCTCTTTTTTAAATTTTTGGCCTTCCCAACATATAGTAATTTATCTTCCTTATCATAATATTGATACACCCCTGACTTGCCAGGTAAATTTGAAGTCTGTAATACTACCGATGGAGTTGCCATACCTCAAAGATAATTGATGTTTTTATAAAAAGTGAAATTAGATTTACAATATATTATTTTGTTCATCCTGTTTGTTTTTTATGTTTTTAAAATAATATTTAGAAATCACTAAATTAGCCTCAGGTAAATAATATTTATGAATATCGCTATTATTTCAAGAGGGGTATCTCTTTATTCCACTCAAAGTATTTTAAAGGCTGGAACAGCTAGAAATCATGTGATGGAGGTATTAGATCCTTCACATTGTTCATTATCCATTGAAGATGGTAAATCCATGGTTCGATTTCATGGTGATGTAGTAGATGATCTGCACGCAATTATTCCAAGAATTGGTGCTTCCAATACCTATTACGGCTCATCCCTTGTACGACATTTTACTTCAATGGGTGTTTTTTCGGTGGTTTCTGAAAATGCTATTCTTCAATCTAGAGATAAATGGATTTGTTCCCAATTAATGTCCAAAGTAAAAGTTCCAATCCCAAAAACTATTTTAGGAATTACTTCAAATGTAGAAACATTACTCACTAATTTTAAGGATGAACCCGTTATAATTAAAATTCTTGAAGGCACCCATGGTAATGGTGTGATTTTAGCTGAAACTTATTTAAATGCATTATCAACTGTTGAAACCTTAAAAACGGCAGGTATTCGGTTTTTATTACAGGAATATATTGCAGAATCTAAAGGAACCGACCTTAGAATTATTGTGGTTGATGGAGTTGTTGTTGGAGCAATGAAACGTCAAAGTAAAGAAGGTGATTTTAGATCTAATTTACATCGAGGTGGTACTTCAGAAAATATTAAGCTTACTTATGAAGAAGAAAATATCGCTTTACGTGCTTCAAAAGCCCTTAACTTGGGGGTTTGTGGGGTAGATCTATTACAGTCTAAAAGAGGACCATTAGTACTTGAAGTAAACTCTACTCCTGGATTAGAAGGTATAGAAAAAACTACTGGGAAGGATATTTCAAGGAGTATAATTAATTATATAGAACGAAACAAACATCCATGAGTAATTATATAAAAGTACTTGAAATTTTAAATGAAAAAATTGAATTGGGAGAAAGTCGGATCATCGATTTTAATATTGCCAATTTATATACCTCTACCAAAATTGAAATCCCAATTATTATTGAGAGAGCAAAAATTCCGGGACCTACTATATTAATAACAGCAGCCTTACATGGCGATGAGATCAATGGAGTGGAAATTGTTCGACGCCTTATTTCTCAAAAAATAAACAAACCTAAAAGAGGAACCATTATTAGTATTCCTATTTTAAATGTCTTTGGTTTTTTAAGTACTAAACGAGCATTTCCAGATGGCAGAGATCTAAATAGATCTTTCCCTGAGACTAAAAGAGGATCTTTAGCAAGTCGGGTTGCCTATCATTTTACGCAAGAAATACTTCCCCATGTAGATTACTGTTTAGATTTCCATACTGGAGGAGCCAGTAGATTCAATGCTGCTCAAATTCGTATTAAATCAAACGATAAAAAGTTGATGGAATTAGCAAAAGAATTTAATGCTCCATTTACAGTGTTTTCAAATAATTTAAAAAAACGTACCGCACAACTTGTAATAATATGGGGATTCCTATTCTTTTATTTGAAGGTGGAAAAACACTCGAAATTAATAAAAAGATCGTTAACTATGGTCTAAGGGGAACTAAACGGTTTTTAAATCATTTAGACATGCTCGACTCTAAATTTAGAGTATCAAAACCTTTTACAGATACCGTTATTATTGAGGTATCTAAATGGATACACACTCAAAAAAGTGGTCTAATTCATGTAAAAGTATCCTGTAACGATCAGGTTGAAAAAGGAACTTTATTAGCAACAATAACAGACCCCTATGGTAAAATGCACTTTAATGTCATAGCTCCCAACAAGGGCTATATCATAAATGTAAATCAAGCTGTGATTGTACATCAAGGGGATGCAATTTTTCATATTTCTGTTAATTAATCATGACAAAAGAAGCGTTTAGACAAAAATATAAAACCCTGCGGCTCAAATTTTCAGAAGAAACTATAGAAGAACTAAGCCTGAAAATTGCAAATAATGCGCTACAGCTTCCTGTTTGGAATTTTAATAATTATCATCTTTTTTTATCGATTTCTAAAAAAAAGGAAATAAACACAGCGTATTTGTTACACATCCTTCAAGGAAGAGATAAAAGTATTGTTGTGCCAAAGATATTGATAGGAACTCCTAATATGACACATATTCTTTTACAGGACAACACCTTTTTAAAACCCTCAAATTTTGGTGTGCCTGAACCGGTTTCGGGTCTGGAAATCAATCCAAATCAAATCGATGTTGTATTTGTTCCTCTGTTAGCTTATGATACCATTGGGAATAGACTTGGATATGGTGGAGGGATTTATGACAGATTTTTAAATCAATGTAAGCCAGAAGCAATTTTTATCGGTCTTTCTTATTTTGAACCTGAGGATAAGATTCCTGTAGAAATAACTGATATTCCTTTACACTTTTGCGTAACTCCAAATAATATACACAAGTTTTAAAAAAAACTCAGTACCTTTAGTGTTGAATTTTAATTAAACAATATAATCTATGGAATCTAACTACGATACTACAGGGAATCCTCCTGACAACAATTTAATTTGGGCAATCTTATGTACCGTTTTATGCTGTTTACCTTTGGGTATTATAGCTATTATTAAGTCTACTAAAGTAAAAGAACTTTGGGCTTTAGGGGATCATGCTGGAGCTGAAAAAGCAGCTGCCGATGCAAAAAAATAGTCTATTTGGGGGACTCTGATCTCTATTGCATTGATAATAATCTACTTTATTTTAATGGTAGTAATAGGGTTTGGTTCAGGTGCTTTCTAGTAAATTTTTAAAAACTGCCCTCATTATCATATTTTTTGGGGGTATTTTTTTGTTTATACTATTTACAACCCTTCTCAACATTCATTTTTTATTCCCTGTCCTTTTAATTATATAACAGGGTATCATTGTCCAGGATGTGGTTCGCAACGGGCTATCCACCAATTATTGCATTTGAATATTTTAAAGGCTTTAAGATTAAATCCTTTTCTAGTCTTAAGCCTACCTATAATTATTTATGGCTACTTTGGATTTGCTCTTTTGTATTGGTTTTTAAGAAATTTACCTTACTTCCCTTTTAATTTATTGGCACCTTCGGAATAATCTAAACTTTTTTTATTATTTTTGGAATTAAAATGCAGGTGTTAAATTCAGTACAGTGTCAATTTAGGCTTAGTGCCTAAATTTTCATTTGATTAACAATCAAAAAAAAAGTAAAATAGCTTTATTTAAGGCGGTAGCATTTATACGTTTCTGCTTAAAACCAAATAAAATCAGCTAAAATTTTGAACTAATTTTGTTTGGGGGTTTTCACAGTACATACTACCTGATTTGACTATTGCAAAAGCTTGTTTTATAAGTTTGTTCATTACAGCTATGAGAGCTAACTTTTTTGGCTTACCACGTTCTACCAATCTATCAAAAGTCTCTTTACAAGCTTTATTACAAACCTTTGCCATCATAGCATACATATAGAGCGTTGAACGTGTGTGTGCATCACCAATTCTGCTAATTCCTCGATAGCCTCTAATCGTCGATCCTGATTCATTGATACAAGGCGATATACCTATAAAACAAGCAAATTCTTTAGCTGTATCAAAATTCTTAAAGGCATTTGATACGATGATAAATTCAGTAGCTGTAATTCTGCTAATACTTGGAATAGAACATAATTGATCATAAAGATCTTTACAATGTTCTTTTACTATTTGCTCCATCTGATCTTCAAGTTTTTTTATTTCTTTGTTCTTAGACTTTATAACGGATTTGCAGATTTTTAAAGCACTCTTACTGGTATTATATCTTCGTTGTAAAACGTGCTTTTGGTTTAATAATGCTCTGTTATTTCTTTTGAGCATTCTAACCAATGAGCGTAATTGTTTAAGCTCTTGAACAAATTCCTCTGGTACTGTGTATAGCTTTGGTTTCATACGATCACCGTATTCAGCTATGAATATTGCGTCAGCTTTATCAGTTTTAGTTCTGCTTAATTTAGTTTGTGCAAAACGTTTGATTTGTAAAGGATTTACAACAGATACATCGACACCTTTTTTTGATATTGCCAAAGCTAATGACAAGTGATAAACACCTGTGGCTTCCATAATACACCAACAACTTTCATCTATAGTCCTTAAAAAGGATTTGATTCCTTTTTTGGTATTCTGATAGGCTTCTGTCTTAACTGTTTGATTTTCGATTCTGTAAGCCACAACAAAATCATCTTTAGACACATCAATGCCCACATAGGTTTTTTTCATAATTTTACAGTATTAAGTATAGATAATCAAGGCTACTTCTTTTGAATCTTAACATCCTGATACAGGCTTTTTGCCTAATGAACGGTTCAAGTTAAAGAAGTAAGGAAAAGCGGATTGGGCATAACTCCCGAGTTCTATAGACTCAATGTAATGGTAACCTTATTGCTTTTCCTTTCTTGATTGTCTTTTTGTAAATATCTTAAAAAAGGTAGAAGTCGACTATCATAATGCATAAGATAAATTCCTAATGTAACACATCCCAATCTCTAACACTTCTACCTTTAAGGGTTCTTTTCAAAACTAACTACGCGGAATTTTTCTAGTATACAAGCTTGTTAATTTGTATCTTGATGGTATGTATCACCCACAATTAAGCCTTATGGATTTAATGATTTTTTCGAAGCGCCAAAAGCGTGCAAAAGTAAGTAATACTCTAGATGAAATTGCATCAATGGTCAACTGGCAAGCGTTATTAGCGATTGTAAAAAAAGTAGATACGTCTAGAACTTCGAAAGGCGGTAGAAAGCCCTTGAGTTTGGAGTTGAAATTACGTATGCTGTTTCTCCAGCATTTATATAATTTGAGCGATCAGGAATTAGAGGATCAATTGATTGATCGCTTGAGTTTTCAGCGCTTTTCGGGTCTTGGTTTGGAGGATGAGATACCTAACTTCATTACTCTTTGGCGGTTTAAGGAGTCGTTGTTGAAGGAAAAACTAATGGACAGAATCTTTAGTAGCTTAAGTTCAATTAGTAAATGCAACTTTTAGGAGTATTTATATAATTCTAATATCGTTAAAGCCTTCTCTCTTAAGTACTCCTAATTAAGGCTTATATTTGTACTCTACTAAAAGTCAATAAATATGAAGCACTTAACTAAAGAACAAAGGTATCAAATAAAAGCATACTTAAATTGTGGCAAATCAAAACTTTTTATAGCAGAAGCTTTGAATGTTGATAAAACGACTATTTATCGGGAATTAAAACGTAATTCAAAAAAACAAGGTTCATATAACCCTGATTTTGCTCAAGAATTATCTTCCGAAAGAAAGGAACGTTTTGCTAGTAATAGAAAATTTACTCCTTCCATAGAAAAATACATAAAAAAGCAAATAGAACAAGAACAATGGTCTCCAGAACAGATAGTGGGTTACTGTAAATCTCAAAATATTCCTATGCTTAGTCATGAAAGAATATATGCTTATATAAGAGAAGATAAAAAGCAAGGAGGAAATCTATTTAAACATTTAAGACATCAATTAAAACACAGAAAACGTCCAGTTTCTGGGAAACAGAATACAATTAAGGATAGGGTATCTATAGACTTTAGAGGCGATATAATTAACAATAAAGAACGCTTTGGTGATTGGGAAATAGATTTAATTATAGGTAAAGATGGAAAAGGTGCAATTGTTACTATAGTTGAAAGGACTACTGCTTTTTTCTTAATGAGAAAGTTGCCTTTTGGTAAAAATGCTAAAGAATTAGCAGAAATTGTTATTGAGATGATGATGCCTTACAAGAAATTTGTCCATTCCATTACCTCAGATAATGCTAAAGAATTTGCCGGGCATAAAAAAATATCTAAAAAATTATTAACCCAGTTCTTTTTTGCTCACCCTTATTGCTCATGGGAAAGAGGATTAAGTGAATACGCCAATAAACTCGTTAGGCAATATATACCAAAAAAATCAATATTCAGTGCATATAATAACCAAGAAATCAAATTAATACAACACAAAATAAACCGAAGACCAAGAAAAAATCTATTTTATAAATTTGTAAACCAAAAAGTTGCATTTGCTAGTTGAATCTACCGTTCTAGTGAATTACAAACATAGGATGTAACTTTGCATTAAAAGATGTAACTTTGCATTAAAAATTATTGATATGAAATTAATTATATTAAGTGTTCTTTTCTGTTTATCTACTTTTGCTTTTTCTCAAGAAACCAAGGATCCTGAACTTGCTAAAAACGAGGTTAAGATAAACGCAGCATATTTACTTGCAGGATTTCCTGAATTTAGCTATTGTAGAATTTTAAATAATGAATCTGCTTTAGGAATATCAATAGCATTTTCGATTGATACTGATATTTATTATAATTTTTTCGTTACACCCTATTATCGGTTTTATTTTGGAAAGAAAAGAGCAGGTGGTTTCTTTATTGAAGGAAATGTCACCCTTTTCTCAGAGGAGTCAGTGATAGGGACCGATGAATTTGGTTTTGGAGGAGGGTTTTCAATAGGAGGAAAACTTATTTCAGAAAGCAAAAAATGGACCGGAGAATTATTATTTGGAATCGGCAGAAATTTTGTTAATACCGATATAATTGACGAAGACTACTACCCAAGAGTTGGTATTTCAGTTGGCAGGAGGTTTTAGTCTGAAATCGAATTAGAATCTTCTTGAATGTTTTTAGGAAATGCTTTTTTGTGAAAAACTATCAATATCCCAAAACCTGTACTTATTGACATATCGGCAATATTAAAAACCGGATCAAAGAACGTGAAGTAATCACCACCCCAAAAAGGGATCCATTCAGGTAAAAATCCTTTCCAAAAAGGAAAATGTAACATGTCTACAACCTTTCCATGGAAAAGCGTTCCATAACCTCCACCTTCTGGGAATATGGTTGCTACTTGATGGTGACTATCATTAAATAGTATACCATAAAAAACTGAATCAATAATATTTCCTAATGCTCCAGCAAAAATTAAAGCGATAGAAATTATTAAAATTTTACTTTGGTTTTTTCTTACTGAATTCCAAAGCCAATATCCAATTCCTACTATAGCTATTAACCTAAAAATAGTTAGGAATAATTTTCCATACTGCCCAGGGATCTTAGCCCCCCAGGCCATACCTTCATTTTCAACAAATGCGATTCTAAACCAATCAAATATAATTATGCTTTCTTCTAAACTTAGATGGGTTTTAATATATATTTTCGTTATCTGGTCTAATAATAATACCAAAACGATAATTATAATTGAATTTTTGAGTGACATATTTATATTTAATTACTGCGGCAAAAATAATATTAATTAATGAATTTGAAATAAAGAAATATCTCCAGTAATACTTTCTGCATGGATAGTATAATTCCCTTCTTTAAACAACTCATTTATAATTGTTCCACTTTTTGAAATAGCGGTTCCTATAACTGATTTATTGGCATAGACGACTATAGATCCATGGACTGTTTTAAGGCTAGCGTTTCTGGTGAAATCATTAAAAACACAATTCCCGTTACCAAGTATAGCATTAATCGAATTAAATTTTCCAGCAATATATATGGAAGCTAAATCCGATTTAATTTGAATTTTATAATCTTCTGGAATTTCTAATTCCATTTCTAAAGCCAATACTTTATGTGCAGCAAGTTTATCGTTTTTGGCATCAAAAAAAGGTGAAAATTCAGGCATAATTTTTATTAATTCTTTTTGCCTTAAAATGCTAAGAACCACATTTTCATAGTACTCTCCTTCAATTCGAGTTTTGATCTTTATTTTATCTGTTTTCCCAGAGGTAATTTGGATTGAAAAAAATTCATCAGAATTAATTTCAATTGCTGACAAATTAGTTGCGTCTATCTCTCTTTCAACTATTTTCTGAGCATAGGAATCACTTATCATTCCAATTAAAAATAATATGTAAAAATTAAATGGAGTCAAACAGATTAATGTTAGTTACTAAAAATACTAAAATAACATCTCGAAGATTTGGGAACAAATTTAAACGTGACTGGTTTGTGATTGGTATTTGGAAATAGTTTTTTGGAGTTTGCAAATCCAATCTGAATTGAAATATATTCGCTTTGATACTATTTATTACTATGGACAGTATCTTATTTACTGCATATTCTTAGCTTCAATACTAAGCGTTGCGTGGGGTACTAATTTTAATCGTTCTTTATTGATCAATTTTTTAGTGACCCTGCATATCCCATAGGTTTTATTCTCAATGCGAATTAAAGCATTGTTCAAATCGCGTATAAATTTTTCCTGACGAATGGCCAATTGTGAGTTTGCTTCTTTACTCATTACTTCACTTCCTTCATCGAACGCTTTAAATGTAGGAGAGGTGTCGTCTGTACCATTATTACTGTCGTTTCTATAAGTACTTTCAATTAATTGCAATTGTGTTTTTGCTTTCTCTATTTTTTGTTGAATTAGTTCTTTAAATTCACCTAACTCTTTGTCGTTATATCGATCTTTAATTTCTTGGGTCATTTTAATGTTTTTTAATTGTTAACATGCTTGCAATTTCATCAAATGCTATTTCTATTCCGCCAGTTAATTCCTCTTCAAATTGCAATACTTCTGTTAAGGTTTCACGTTTTATATATTCTAAATTTTTACTTACTGCCTTTTCTAATTTTAAATCTTTCTGAAGGGTAATCTCTATTCTATCCATAACTTCAAACCCCGAGTCTTTTCGAATGTTTTGAATACGATTTACCAACTCTCTGGCAATTCCTTCATTCTTTAACTCGGGACTAATTGTAACATCTAATGCAACCGTTACGCTATCGTTACTTGCTACTAGCCACCCTTCAATATTTTGAGAACTTATTACCACATCATCTATGCACAATGTAGTTCTTTTTTCATTAATTAAAACATTTATCTCTCCTTCTTTTTCTAGGGCTAGTATCTTTTCCTGTCCAAAATTATTTATTGCCTGGGCAACTGTTTTCATTTCAGCTCCAAAATGAGGGCCTAATTTTTTAAAATTGGGTTTTATTTGTTTAACTAAGATTCCCGAGCCCTCATCGATCAGTTCGATCTCTTTTACGTTTACTTCAGATTTAATTAATTCTGAAACCGCTAAAATCTCTTCTCGCTGGGCTTCATTTAAAACTGGAATCATAATTTTCTGTAACGGTTGTCGAACTTTTATCTTCTCCCTTTGTCGTAACGACAATACCAATGAAGATATTGTTTGTGCTTTCTGCATTTTATGTTCCAATGCATTGTTTACATAAGTCGAATCATATTCTGGAAAGTTACTTAAGTGTACCGAAATTTCATCTTTTTTAACAGTCCCTTGTAATAAATCTCTATACAATCTGTCCATAAAAAATGGAGCTACAGGTGCACTAAGCTTAGAAATGGTAAACAAGCAGGTAAATAGGGTTTGATATGCAGATATTTTGTCTTCACCATAACTTCCTTTCCAAAATCTCCTTCTGCTTAACCGTACAAACCAGTTACTTAAATTTTCTTGTACAAATTCAGAAATAGTTCGAGTTGCTTTTGTAGGCTCATATTCTTCATAAAAAGCATCTACTTTCTTGATCAATGTATGTAATTCGGAAAGGATCCATCTGTCTATTTCTGGTCGATCTGCTTGGGGAATATCCGCTTCCTCATAATTAAAATTATCCAGATTAGCATACAAACTAAAGAAGCTATATATATTGTAAAGGGTTCCAAAAAATTTATTTCTTACTTCTGAAATTCCATTAGAATCAAACTTTAAATTATCCCATGGGTTGGCATTGCTTATTAAATACCACCGGGTCGCATCGGGTCCATATTTATCTAATGTTTCAAAAGGATCGACATCATTTCCCAATCGTTTAGACATTTTTTGCCCATTCTTATCGAGTACAAGTCCGTTTGAAACTACATTTTTATATGCAACATCATCAAAAAGCATGGTGGCAATGGCGTGCAGGGTATAAAACCACCCTCGAGTTTGATCTACACCTTCAGCTATAAAATCGGCTTTTCGCCAAGTATTTTCAACGACTTCTTTATTTTCGAAAGGATAATGCCATTGTGCATAGGGCATGCTTCCACTATCAAACCAAACATCTATTAAGTCGGCTTCTCGTTTCATTGGTTTTCCTTTTTCTGAAACCAATACGATCTCATCAACAATGTTCTTATGAAGGTCAACCTTGGCATAGTTCTTATCTGAAAAATCACCAGAAATAAAACCATCAAAAATATCTTGTTGCATCAAACCAGCATCTACTGCTTTTTGCATTTCTATTTTTAATTCTTCAATAGACCCCATCGCCTTTTCTTCACTTCCATCTTCTGTGCGCCATATAGGCAAAGGGATTCCCCAATATCTTGATCGAGATAAATTCCAATCATTGGCATTGGCTAACCAGTTTCCAAAACGTCCTTCTCCGGTAGCCTTAGGTTTCCAATTGATTCCTAAATTAAGCTCATACATTCGGTCTTTAAAGTCTGTTACTTTAATAAACCAAGAATCCAAAGGGTAGTATAAAATTGGTTTGTCCGTACGCCAGCAATTCGGATAACTATGGGTGTATTTCTCTACCTTGAAAGCTTTATTTTCAATTTTCAATTTTATTGCGAGCTCAACATCAACAGATTTTTCTGGAGCTTCACCCGTTTCATAGTATTCATTTCTTACATACTTCCCAGCAAATTCTCCCATTTCTGAACGGAACTTTCCTTGCAGATTTACTAATGGAACCAACTTTTCGGAGGAATCCATGACTAACATTGGGGGGACTTCTGGATTAGCTTGTTTGGCTACCATGGCATCATCGGCTCCAAAAGTAGGAGCTGTATGAACGATTCCTGTTCCATCATCAGTGGTAACAAAATCTCCTGCAATTACTCTAAAGGCATTCTCTGGATCATTATGTAGCAATGCATAAGCTAATAATTGCTCATACTTGCTTTCAAGGATATCTGCTCCTTTAAATTCTTTCAGTATAACAAAAGGAATTTGCTTATCTCCTTGATTAAAATTTTGCAAATCAGATTCAGATTGTACCGCAATAAATTTCCCTGCAAATTGTTTTTCAACCAAATTCTTTGCTAAAATAACCTGTATCGAATCAAAGGTATATTGATTAAAAGTTTTTATTAAAACGTAATCTATTTTCTTTCCAACAGTTAAGGCAGTGTTAGACGGCAAGGTCCATGGAGTTGTTGTCCATGCCAAAAAATGAATATCCCCTTCTAGATCTCTTAAGAAACTGGGCAAGGTATCTTTTACCCCTTTAAATTGTGCGACAACAGTTGTGTCGGTAATGTCTTGGTACGTTCCGGGTTGATTAAGCTCATGTGAACTAAGTCCAGTTCCGGCTTTTGGAGAATAAGGCTGTATGGTATATCCTTTATAGAGCAAGCCTTTGTTATAAATTTGCTTTAAGATCCACCATACCGTTTCCATATATTTTGGATCGAATGTTACATAGGGATCATCCATATTTACCCAATATCCTATTCGTTTGGTCATAGAATTCCAAACATCTGTATAACGCATTACCGCCTTTCGACATGCAGCATTATAATCTTCTATTGAAATAGTTTTGCCAATATCTTCCTTAGTAATACCCAATTCTTTTTCTACTCCTAGTTCGATAGGTAAACCGTGAGTATCCCATCCTGCTTTTCTTTTTACCTGAAAGCCTTTCATTGTTTTAAACCTAGGAAAAATATCTTTTATTGCGCGAGCCAATACATGGTGAACACCTGGCAATCCGTTTGCTGAAGGGGGTCCTTCAAAAAACACAAAAGGAGTGTTCCCTTCTCGAATGGAAATACTCTTCTCAAAAATGTTTTCTTTATCCCAAAATTCGAGAATCTCATCTCCAAGTTTTGGTAGGTCTAAGCCTTTATAAACATTAAATTTTGTGCTCATAAATTAAGTCTTTCTGAAAGTAATGGCTTTCTTAAAAATCATTTGCGAAATTAAGGAATTGTTGAGATACGGCAATGCTTAATAGCTTAAAATTAAGCTAATAAAAAAGCACTGCCAGTTGTAGACAGTGCTTTATAATTGAATAAAATTATTTTACTGTCTTGTAAATCTAATTTCGATTACAGAATCTGTGGTGATGCTACCGTCAATTGTAGTCTCTTCATTTGTCATTCGAAGTTCATTTTCAGTAAATAAGACTACATCAAAAGTTCCATTTAGTAGTTCTTCAGTACTAGTAATTGTAATCGTTTTCGCGGCATCATTTAATTGAAAGGTTCCGTTTTCATCTAAAACAATAATATCTTCTGTTGTTTCAGAACCTTCAATAGTGGTTGTTAATAAAAAATGTCCGCTTAAAGTATAGGTCCCATTTTCATTAAAAGAGGTATCTACTTCAAAAACACTTCCTTCAGAAGTACTTGGAACTGTAAATGAAATTCCATTAATTACTACTGTTGTTTCAACATTGGCTACAAGAAAATTGAGGTTATATATACCTGCAAAATTCTCAGTGGTCAATAAATATGTAGTATCTGAATCATCATCACTTTTACAAGAGACTACCGAAACTATCAATATTAATATTAATAGGTGTTTTATAATTTTCATTGGGTTTCATTTTATTCAGCTAATATAGCTTGTTTTTTAAAAATAGTGTTTTATTTATTTTATTTTTTCCTTTTTTAGTCGGTGTACAGGAATATGTTGATGCTTTAAAAATAGGGTATAGCCATACTTTTGACGCTAAATTTGAAGAGTCTGATGAAAGTACCGATGTTAAAGGAATTGAAGCTAGTTTAACATTCCCTGTTGTTTTAAATGAAAAACATGTGTTCATTTCTGGAGTAAATTTTAGTACACATACGCTTCAGTTATTCCCGAATGCCATCTATACTGATCTTTATAGCACTATATTAAAACTGGGATTAGCAACTACTCACTCTGATAAATGGAATAGTACGGTTATGTTTTTACCCAAAATGGCTTCTGATTATAAGAATATTTCTGATGATGATTTTTATTATGGGGGCTATGCTGTTTTTAAGAAAAAAAAGAGGGAAAACCTAATCTATCGATTTGGCCTTTATGGATCTACAGAAGCCTTTGGTTTTTTTGCTACTCCTATGTTAGGCGTGTATTATAAAAGTCCGAATAATCGATTTGAAATAGATGCTTCATTACCTATTGTAGCAGATGTGAATTACACTTTTGGGAAGACCACTGTTGGATTTGATTATTTTGGGATAGGGCGTAGTTTTAATATCAGTCAGGAAGAGTTTTCAGAATATTATATAGAACAAAGCCCCTTGGAATTTGTGGGTTATATTCAATTAAATACGCTCCAAAAAAGTGTTTTGATCCGCACTAAAGTTGGCTATACCAGTAATACCCATGAAGCATATGAGCAAGGTGTAAGCTTCCCCTAAAACCGAACTATTTAAAAGTATAAAAATAGTTTTAACTTTAAACAGTAATTATGAGAAAAAGTAAATTTAGTCCGAACCAAATTGCAAAGATTTTAAAGGAGTTTGACAATGGTAAATCTGTCATAGATATTACCAGAGGTCATGGTGTTAGTTCTGCTGCTTTTTACAAGTGGCGTTCAAAATACGCAGGGATGAACCTCCCAAGAGCTTAAGAAGCTTAAGTTATTAGAAGAGGAGAATCGTAGGCTCAAACAAATGTATGCTACCTTAGCCATAGATCATCAAATGGCAAAAGAGATTATTGAAAAAAAGCTATAAAGCCTTACCGTAAGCGTGTTATAGCAAAAGGTCTTATTCATTATGGCATTTGTAGGGCGTGCCGTGTTTTAAATATGAGTAAGAGTGTGTATTACTACCAGCCATTGCCAAAAGATGACACAGCCATTGAATTAGCTCTAAAAGAAAAAGCAAAGCAACACTCAGAAGAAGGTTTTTGGAAGGCTTATGATCGTTTACGCAATGAAGGGAAACCATGGAATCATAAACAAGTATATCGTGTCTATAAATCGGTAGGCTTGTCATTACGACCAAAAGTAAAGAAACGCCTACCGGCAAGAGTAAAAGAGCCTTTAGAGGTTCCTGAAGAATTAAATCATACCTGGAGTATGGATTTTGTAACGGATGTCTTAGATAACAACAGGCGTTTTAGAGGATTTAATGTCATTGATGATTATAACAGAGAAGTTATTTTCATAGAAATAGATTACTCTTTACCTGGTAATCGCATTATTTGGGTGCTCAATCATTTAATAAACAACCAGGGAAAGCCAAAACGCATACGCATGGATAATGGTCCAGAGTTTTTAGCAAAAATAACAGCCAATTGGAGTTTAATGCACGAAATAGAATTTAAATATATAGAACATGGAAAACCAACTCAAAATGCTTTTGTGGAAAGATTTAATGGCAGCTATAGAAGAGGTGTGTTAAATAAATACAGTTTTGAAAGTTTAGAACAAGTAAGAGAGCAAACACAAATTTGGATGGATGATTATAATCATTTTAGACCCCATGATGCATTAGGGAAAATACCACCAATAAAATACGCCGAAATTAATTCTAATGGAGCTAGCTCCATTAGAATTAAAAACAATAAATTTGATAATAGTAGAAAATTAAGCAGTTCTAATTAAGGGAAGCCTACAAGGGGACAAATTAGATTTTAAACTCTCTGGTATTAGTTTTGGAGATGATAGAACCCAACTGAATCCCGATATTAAAGGAGGTGTGTTTGTAAAGGTTGAAGTTATATATCGACTTCATTTTAACAAAAATGAAAAGGAATTGGCAGAATAATTTAAACTTATTAATTGAATCACAAATAAATAAACACTAATAATAATTGTATTAGCTTTACAAAATATGAACAAAGAATGTCCAGAATGTGGTGAAAAAATAATTGGGAGAGCCGATAAAAAATTTTGCAGCGATGCCTGCAGGAATGCTCATAACAATGCTTTGAATAAGGACAACAAAAACCTGATTAGAAACATCAATAATAGGCTACGGAAAAACTATAGAATCTTAGAATCCTTAAACCCTAAGGATAAAACAAAAACAACCAAAGAAAAATTACTGCGTTTGGGCTTTAATTTCGAATATTTTACCAGCACTTATACTACTAAGGCTGGTGCTGTTTATTTTTATTTGTATGACCAGGGCTATCTACCGCTGGATAATGATTTTTATTTAATTGTGAAGCGAGGGAATTAAAACACAAATAAATTCATTCAACCACATTAAAGGATTCAATAGCTTCATTGGGTTCCATAATGGTAAAATCCTTCCAAAAAGTAGAGTCATATTGCGATAAATAAGTGGCTTTTACATTGGTGTTTTCGCTAGTGTTTTTATATTCATTTTCTGAAATAGATTCCGCTTCAAAAACTACGAGTTCGTATTTATTAAGCTGATTCATTTGAATATCCAATGCTAAGGAAAGTTCGTTTTGTTTTCGCTTACCCTTTACATGTTTGTTTTTTTCAATCACTTTTAGAGGTCGATCCAAACCAAAGAAACTGCCATCTTCTAATTCCAGATATTTTGGGCTATAGCTTCCGTCTTTATCTTTTCCAAAAAGCATTTTTCCTTTATAAACATTATTGCGGTAGGTAATTCCCAAAAGTCCAAATTTACTGATAGGTTTTACATTTTGAAAATCCAAACGTACAATCGCATAATCTTGTGTATTTACATACATAGTCCCTTTAAAATCTTTGCTCCCTTTGGGCGAAAACTGAAGAATATACACAGACATCTGATCAATTATAGTGTAATTTTCTAAAACAAAATTACAGCGATTAGACTTTTTTAATACATCAATTTTTGAATCTGTACGTCTTCAACCTAAAGTGAACTTTTAGGGTTAAAAATTAAGAGACTGTTTTTTTCTTTCATTTAATGTTCTGTTTTTAGTCAATTTTCTTTGTTTTAATTTCTTGTGACCATTTCCAAAATACACTTCTGCCGGGGTTAAATTTTGTAGTGATTCATGGCATCTTTGATAATTATAATACTTCACAAATTCTTCCATTTTTACTTCAAGTTGACCTGAACTGAAGTAATTATCCAACTTGACTACATTCTTCATTGAACGATGATAGCGTTCAATCTTACCTTGTGTCTGTGGGTGTAATGGCCTTCCTCTTACATGATGGATATTTCTATCTTGTAAGTATTCTGCAAGTTCATTCGATATATAACAGGAACCATTGTCAGACAATAATTTTGGAGGTCTATTTTCTGGTAAATTCACGGTATATAAAGCCTTATCTATACTGCTTTTTACATCTGCTGCCTTCATTGAAGAACATAACTCCCAACTCACAATAAAACGGCTATAATCATCTAATATGGGTGATAGATAATACCAACCCCATCCATAGATTTTAAAATAGGTGAAATCGGTCTGCCACATCTGATTTACAGACGTGGTTTTATCATGAAAACTATCAGAGGCACTCATCACTCTAAATGAAGGCGTTGTAATAAGTCCGCTGGCTTTTAAAATACGATAGACACTCGATTCACTAACATAATAGTTATAAGTGTCAGTAATGTGCCAAGCAAGCTCTCTAGAGGATAGCTCTGGATTTTCTAAAGCGATTTCAACAACTTTATCTCTATCAGCTTCATTTATTCTATTCCAGCTACGTTCTCGCACTGACTGCTTTCTTTTAAGCCCATCATACCCATCATTCAAATAAGCGTTATACCATTTATAAAATGTAGTCTTATTTACTTTTATTTGTTTTAAGGTTCTGATGACTCCCAAATCAGATTGCTCTACTAGACGAATAATCTCGTACTTTTCTCCTTGACTATAATGCATATACTTCTTTCGTTTTAATCTTCCCCATTTAAGTTTTTTTTCAAGTCTCGATTCTTCAGCGAAAACTCTGCAACCAACTCCTTTAAGGAGCGGTTCTCATCTTTAAGTTCTTTTACCTCTGATGTATTAGCTTCACGCATGGTATCACCTGTTAATCTTCGTTTACCAGCATCCATAAAATCTTTAGTCCATTTATAATATATCCCTTGAGATATTCCTTCCCTGCGAGATAGCGCTGCAACGGACATCTCTCCTCGCATTCCATCAATAATTATTCTGATCTTTTCTTCTGAGCTGTAAGTTCTTCTGGTTTTTCGCTTTAGTTCACTAATTAGTGAACTAGCACTCTTTTTTCTTGACACTTGTCTTACTTTAAAAGGTTAATAAATATATTAAATCTATCTCTTAGATTTAACCCTTTTAAAGTTCACTTTTTGATGACCTCAAACACGATATAGAAACTGAATCAACTGGCGATATAACATTAACTTTAATTAATAATTCAAATGATAAAGCAATTTACAGCAATGAATTATTATCAAATCAAGATTTTAATAATTTATATTTTACTATGTATCCAAACCCAGTTGATGATATTCTGTACATTCAAAACCAAAATTTTATTATTATAAAAAAGATTGAAGTTTATAATATTTTAGGTAAGTTAGTTTTAGAAAATAAAAAAATGGTGTTTCAACTAATTATGTCAACCTTGGATAGTGGATTATATTTTGTGAAAATTGAATCAGATAAAGGTATCGTTACAAAAAAAGTTATTAAAAAATAATTACTACAAATCAAACTTGATCCCTTGTGCTAAAGGTAATTCATCTGAATAATTTACGGTATTGGTTTGTCTTCTCATATATACTTTCCAAGCATCAGATCCAGATTCACGTCCACCCCCTGTTTCTTTTTCTCCTCCAAAAGCACCACCAATTTCTGCCCCTGAAGTTCCAATATTTACATTAGCAATCCCACAATCTGATCCTGCATACGACAAGAATTTTTCAGCTTCTTTCATTTCATTGGTCATAATAGCAGAAGACAATCCCTGAACAACTCCATTTTGAAGATCGATTGCATTTTCTACTCCTCCAGAATATTTCATCAAATATAAAATTGGGGCAAAAGTCTCATGTTGTACAATTTCAAAATGATTTTTAGCTTCAATAATTGCAGGTTTTACATAACAACCACTTTCAAATTCTTCTCCTACTAATACACCTCCTTCTACAAGTACATTTCCACCCTCAGATTTTGATTTTTCTATAGCTGCTAAATACATATTCACGGCATCTTTATCGATCAATGGTCCCATATGTTTAGTTTCATCTAATGGGTTTCCAATTATAATCTGACCATAAGCTCCTACTATTGCATCTCTTACTTTATTGTAAACAGATTCGTGAATAATCAATCGCCTGGTTGATGTACATCGTTGACCAGCAGTACCTACAGCACCAAACACAGCTCCTGGAACGACTACTTTTAAATCGGCTGTTGGTGTAATTATGATGGCATTATTACCCCCTAATTCTAATAATGATTTCCCAAAACGCTCAGCGACTGTTGCTCCAACAATTCTTCCCATTCTGGTAGATCCTGTTGCAGAAATTAATGGAATTCGAGGATCGGTTGTCATCATTTCACCTACTTTATAATCTCCATTGATAATGCTTGAAATTCCTTCAGGGTAGTTGTTTTCTTTTAAAACCGCTGCTATTATATTTTGACAAGCTATAGAACAAAGAGGTGCTTTTTCGGAAGCTTTCCATACACAAACATCACCACATACCCATGTCAATGCTGTATTCCATGACCAAACAGCAACAGGAAAGTTAAAAGCTGATATAATTCCAACAATTCCAATAGAATGCCATTGTTCTCTCATTACATGACCAGGGCGTTCTGAAGGGATTGTTTGCCCGTTTAATTGTCTTGATAAGCCAACTGCAAAGTCACAGATGTCAATCATTTCTTGTACTTCCCCATACCCTTCTTGCAGTGATTTTCCCATTTCATAGGAAACCAATTGACCAAGAGGCTCTTTCAATTCTCTTAGTTTATTTCCAAATTGACGTACCATTTCTCCCCGTTGTGGTGCTGGCACCTTTCTCCATTCTAAAAAAGCAGTTTGAGCTGTGTCAATCACTTTTTCGAAATCTTTTTTTGTGGTTGTGGTTACTTTTCCTATTAATTTTCCGTCAACTGGTGAAAAAGAAGAAATCATTTCTCCTTCAGAAAACCAATTATTTCCAGTTGAAGTCCCTTTATTTAGTTCTAGAACTCCTAATTTTTTTAATACTTCTTCTATTGCAAATGCTGATGCCACTATTGTCATATGTTTTTTATTAATTATTGCTTAAAATTTAGGGTACAAAGTTACGAATTCCAATCAAGAAATTGAAAATAATAAAGACATGTAAACAGCATAATGTAAATTAGTAAGTAAGTATCTCTACACAAGATGGGGCTCAATAATAAAAAGAAATTAACTTCTTACTCACCTAAACAATTCATATGTCAAAATGTGAAGCAATTTTATTTTATAAAAAAATTATTTTCCAACAAATCTAGAATCTGTTTCCATCACCGTTCCACAGGTATCACAGGTTCGAAGTTCTTCGGAAGCAAAGAAGGCTTCAAAGTGAGGTTGAAAATCTTTTTCTACATCTTGGAGCTCGAAATATACTTCATACAATTTGTGGTTGCAATTATCACAAAACCATAATAGGCCATCATTTAAACCTGAACCCATTCTTACTCGTTCTACTACCAAGCCTATAGATCCTTCACTTCTTACAGGGGAGTGAGGTATTTTAGCAGGAAGTAAAAACATATTGTCAGGGCCTAATTTCATTTCCTTTTTCTCACCATCCTCTTGTATGTTTACCTGAATATTTCCTTCTAATTGATAGAATAATTCTTCTGTTTCATTATAGTGATAGTCTTTTCGTGCGTTAGGACCAGCAACAATCATTACAATGTAATCTTTAGATTTTACATATAGATTTTTATTTGCAACAGGGGGTTTTAACAAGTCCCGATTATCTTCGATCCACTTATTTAAATTAAAAGGTTTTTGAATAGTCATTGCCGTATTTTTACATGAACATGTAAAAATACGGAAAAAAGCTTAAAATGAAAAAGTAATTTTACTTACTATAGAAAAGTTGTGTAAAAAAGTAGCTTCCCTGGCTGTTTTGTATTACGCCAAATCCTGAATAAGAATAAGCTCCTTCGATTATTTTTCTATGTGCTGGACTGTTTAACCAAGCATTTACAACTGCATCTGCAGAATCATAACCAAAGGCAACATTCTCAGCTACAGTATGAGCACCACTATCTTTTAAAGCAGCAGATCTGATATTAAAATTATCATGGCTAATCTTGTTTAAATCGATCATATATTTAGTGTGATCAACAGCAAACGCAGAGGCATATTATTGATCTTTTTTAATAGTTGAAAGTCCAATAGATTCTCTATGTTCATTTACTAATAAGAGTATTTCATCGGCAAGGATCCAATTTGTTTCCTTGGCTAAATTAAGATCGATTGAAAAATTTGATTCATCGGTTGTTACTATACTATCATCTTTTGAACAAGATGAAACAATTAAAAGCAAAACCATAGCAAGTAGGCTAGTTCTTATAATTTTCATAATCTGGGGACATCAAATTTGGGGCTTGATGTTGGATCAAATGTAAGAAAAAAATAATACAAAACAACATTTCATCGATTTTTTATGGTTTTTATCGATTATATGATAATTTATTGTAGTTTTTTCCTGCACATAATCAATTGTAAAGCTACTAACAACAAGAATTTTTATATTATATTAGCTTTTTAATAAAAAAAAAGAGATGAAACGAATTTTTATGCTTTTAATCGGTGTTTTTGTACTTTTTGGCTGTAATTTAAATAATAAATCAAATAATATTCCAACTAATTACGATCATAAAAAAATCAAAAATGAATCTTTTGGAATTGTTATTCACGGAGGAGCTGGAACAATTCTTAAAAAAAACATGTCCGATTCACTAGAAAATGCCTACAAAGAAAAATTAAAAGAAGCGATTATTACTGGCCATACGATTCTTAAAAATGAAGGATCCTCACTTGAAGCGGTTACAGCAACCATAAATATAATGGAAGACTCTCCTTTATTTAACTCGGGGAAAGGTGCAGTATTTACTCATGAAGAAACAAACGAATTAGATGCTTCTATAATGGATGGTGCTACTCTAAATGCAGGTGCTGTGGCAGGTGTTAAACACATAAAAAATCCTATTAACCTCGCTTTAGAAGTCATGAATAACTCTCCTCATGTTCTGTTAGCTGGATCTGGAGCCGAAGCTTTTGCAAGAGAACAAGGATTTGAAATGATGGATCCCTCCTATTTTTATACAAAAAAAAGATTTCAATCACTTAAAGGAATAAAGGAAAGAGAAAAGAAAAAACAAAACAAGAGTGTGTCATTTGAAGATCCATTAATAAAAAATTCAAAATTTGGAACGGTAGGTTGTGTGGCATTAGACAAATTCGGAAACTTAGCAGCGGGAACCTCCACTGGTGGCATGACCAACAAAAGATGGAATCGTATTGGAGACTCTCCTATTATTGGTGCAGGAACCTATGCAAATAATGCTACTTGTGCTGTGTCTTCAACAGGCTGGGGCGAATATTTTATTCGAGCTATGGTTGCTCATGATATTTCAGCCATGATGGAATATAAAGGAATAACCCTAAAAGAAGCGGCTCGAGAAGTAATACAAAACAAAGTCCCTGCCATGGGAGGAGATGGTGGAATTGTAGCAATTGATAAAGATGGAAATATCGCAATGGAGTTTAATACCGAAGGGATGTACCGTGCGTATATGAATGCAGATGGAGATTTGATTATTGAAATTTATAAATAGAAAAATGAAGCCACCCTACTACACAGTCATTTTCACTTCTTTATTGTCTGAAAATGAAGATGGCTATACACAAATGTCGGAGATCATGGAAAATCTCGCCAAAGAACAACCTGGATATGTTGGAATTGAATCTGCCAAAGCGGAACTTGGAATAACTATAAGTTATTGGGAAAACATCGATGCTATCAAAAATTAGATAAAGAACAGCGGTATCGCTGGTATAAAGTTAGAATTTGCAAAGTAGAACGGGAATATAGTTTTGGCTAAACACCCTAATATAAATTTAATTATTTCTAAAAAAGAACAATTCGATCTGAATTCCTCACACGAAACTAATTTTAAGAAAAACACATATTTAAAAATATTGAAAAAATGGCTATTTTTGTTGTTTTTTGATGATTTTTTGCATTTTTACGTTATTATTTAAAACAAGGAATTGAGGAATTGGTGTGTCATAAATATGTTAAATCCCCCAATTAAGATAGGGCAATTTACTTAATTGAGAATTATAATATCGAACATCTCCTGTTACTTCTTTCCCCAACCATATAGGTTTTTTGAAAGTTTCATTTTCTGAAGTCAGTTCTATTTCTGCAATCACCAATCCTTCATTTTCTCCAAAGAATTCATCCACTTCAAAAACATGATTGCCAACCTTTATTTCATAACGTGTTTTTTCAATCAAGTTGAGTTCACAAAGATTTAAAAGTGATTTGGCTTCAGGAATAGGAATTTCTTTTTCCCATTCTAATCGAGTAGTTCCCTTATTATTGGAAATTCCCTTAATGGTTATAAAAGCTTTCTCGCTTTTAATTCTTATTCTAACTGTTCGCTCTCTATGAGTATTTAAAAACCCCTGAATAATATTTGTTTTCTTATAAGTATCTTTTTTATAATCTTCAGAAAGGACTAAAAATTTACGTTCTATTTCGAGCATAACAATTCCCCGCAAAAAGGGTGATCTTTTAAATTACTATTTAATCCTCCAGGGAGGGTTTTTTCTATTTTTCCCAGCATAATATAATATAATTTTATTCTTGTCTGGGTCTTTCAAATTAGCTTCTCGCCATAACCAAGGCTTATCTTCAGGAAGGGTATCAAATACAATACCTTTTTTTATTAATTCTGAAACTCTATTATCTAAATCATCCACTTCAAAATAAACAACGATCCCATCTCCTTTAGGAAGATTCACAACTAAATGAACTGAAAATGTTGTTGTCCCAATTGGGCTTTCAAAGCGAGCATATCCTGGAAATGCTTCCACAATAATTTTTAAGCCCAAGGATTGATAAAAATCTGCGGATTTCTCTACATTAAGAGATGGGATTGTTATTTGATTTAAATTCATAAATAGTATAATTGTGACTAAGATATTATAATTTTATGGGATGAAGGACGGACTTCCAATCAGAAAAATTATTCATGTAGATATGGATGCATTTTATGCCTCTGTAGCACAATTGGACAATCCCGAATTACGCGGAAAACCGATTGCTGTAGGTGGAAGTTCAAAACGAGGAGTAGTAAGTACTGCAAGCTATGAAGCTCGCAAATTTGGTGTTCGTTCTGCGATGAGTAGTGTAATTGCATTACGAAATTGCCCTGAGCTCATTTTTGTAAAATCAGATTTTAAACGCTACAAAGAAGTCTCTAATCAAATACGTAAAATCTTTTTTGAATATACTGATATGGTGGAACCATTGTCTCTCGATGAAGCATATCTAGACCTAACCGAAAATAAAAAAGGAAATCCAAGTGCAACTTTAATAGCTGAAGAAATTCGAAAAAAAATAAAAGAAACAACAGGGTTAAATGCTTCGGCTGGAATTTCCATCAATAAATTTATTGCCAAAATTGCAAGTGATATCAATAAACCCAACGGACAAAAAACCGTACCACCAGAAGAGGTTATTAAATTTTTGGAGCAATTAGATATTAAAAAATTCTACGGTGTAGGTAAAGTTACTGTGAAAAAGATGTATCGCCTTGGGATCTTCTCTGGATTAGACCTGAAACAAAAAACAAAAGATTATTTAAATGCGCATTTTGGGAAAAGTGGATCTTATTATTATCAAGTTGTACGAGGAAATCACAACAGTAAAGTTAAGCCAACCCGTACTCGAAAATCATTAGCAGCTGAACGAACTTTTAGTGAAAATATAACTTCAGAAGTTTTCATGTTAGAACGATTGGAAGACATTGCAAAAGAAGTGGAACTCCGATTAGAAAAAAGTAAAGTCGCTGGAAAAACCATAACCCTTAAAATTAAATACAGTGATTTTACGTTACAAACTAGAAGTAAGACACTACCATATTATATTTCAAAGAAGACTGTTATAATTGAAACTGTTAAAGATTTGTTATATCAAGAGAAAATGAAAAACTCGGTACGGTTGTTGGGAATTTCGCTTTCGAATCTCAACAATGAAAAAGGGAAACCTACAAAAGAAAAAATAGTTGCGGTTCAATTAAAATTCGATTTTTAATCAATATATTAAATAAACTTAGTTGTTAGGATAAGCAATCGAAACCTTTTTAGTTCTCGGCTACGATAGTAGAAACGTTAAATTAACATAAAAACGGTGTTACACTTATGTGAGAAAAATACTTAACCTTATTATTAACTTTAAAAACTCACATCATGAAAACTACAAAAATTTTAAGCCTCTTATTCGTTAGTTCAACACTTTTATTTTCTTGTAATAATTCTGAAAAAGTAAGCCCTAAAATTGAAGAATCACCCAAAAATAAATTGGCGGTTATCGAATCTGTAGATTCCAATGAAATAGAATCTGAACACTATTTATATGTTACTGCATATTCTGGTCTTAGTTTGAGAGAATATAATAATTTAAAAAGCAAGAAGCTAGCTGTAATGCCCTATGGAGCTAGAGTAAAGGTAATTTCTTCTGAAATTAAAAACACGATGACTATAGATGAAATTGAAGGAGGAATGGATCAGATAGAATACAATCATAAAAAAGGATTTGCATTTAATGGGTATCTATCAAAAGTTTTTCCTCCAGAAAAAGGAATTTCACCTAAAGGATATGCAGAGGAATTGAAAGTATTATATCCCGATGTATTATTTTCAGAAACATCGGGGGGAACTGTTAGCAAACCTACAAATACCGAAACATTTATTCTTCCAATAAATAATTGGCAAGATGCATTTTTTATAGCACAACAACTTTATAAATTTCCAAAACAGTTTAAATTACCTTCTCCAAAAGGAAAAGAGAATGAAATCATTAAAGATAAAATGCCCAATAAAAAAAGTTGGATAAGCGAATTACACATTTCTCGTCAAGAAAATAAACTTGTTAAAATTGAATATGTCTATAAAAATAAAGGGTTTTCTAGTTTCGTTACTATTACAAAAGAAGGCATTGGGATGAAGATCTCTAAAACTGAAGTTGTAGAATAAAAGTCTTGAGTGCCAACACTCTGGGGGTAATGAAGCATAGACGAATAAGACCCACTCGGTTTTGAAAATCTAGTAGGTCTATTTTACACTTGTTTTTGTACTTTGGAAGCTTAAATAAGAAGCCGTGCCTAATTTTCCACCAATCATTCTATTTGCTATTCCTTTTTTTATACTAGCTATGTTGCTCGAGCTCTATATTACCACAAAACGAAATATAAAAACATATACTGCCAAAGATGCCTTTTCATCAATTGCTATGGGAATTGGAAATGTTCTTTTGGGATTTTTAAGTAAGATCATTGTTTTTGTAGCTTTATATTATGTGTATGATAATTTTCGTTTTTTCACGATCCCGATTGTTTGGTGGAGTTTTATTTTTCTATTTTTTGCCTACGACCTATCCTATTATTGGTTTCATAGAATCTCTCACAAAAATAGGTTGTTTTGGGCGTCACATGTCATACATCATTCCTCACAGCATTATAATTTAAGTACCGCATTACGACAAACATGGACGGGCGGATTTTATTCGTTTATTTTTTGGTTATGGTTACCATTAGTTGGGTTTCATCCAGGTATGATCGTATTTCAAATGGCTATTAGTTTATTATACCAATTTTGGATACACACAGAAGCTATTGATAGATTGCCTAAATGGTTTGAAGCGGTAATGAACACTCCTTCACATCATCGCGTACATCATGGTAGAAATCCAATTTATTTAGATCGAAATCATGCTGGAATATTGATTATTTGGGATAAGCTTTTTGGCACCTTTCAACCCTTTTATCATTGCTTTTAAAGAATGGGCAGCTATGATCAGAGATGCCTTTTTTTAAACAGCCTTAAATATTTGGTTAAACCACCTGGATGGACTCATGATGGTAGCGGTACAATTTCGGAAGATCTTCGAAAGGAATGGCTAGAAAAGAACCGTTTTTAAGTGCCTTTTATACTTGTGTAATTCTTAGTGTATTCACCATGCCTTTATCGACTATTGGCATTGCGGCAAGATTGATAATAAAATCTCCTTTTTTCACATATCCTTTTTCAAAAGCAATTTTATTAACATCTTCTACTGTTTCGTTGGTGCTTACAAATTTGTCATAGAAAAAAGATTTTACACCCCAAAGTAAATTTAAACGAGAAAGGATGCGTTTGTTGGATGTGAAAACCAAGATATGTGCGTCGGGGCGCCAAGCCGAAATCTGAAAGGCTGTATAGCCACTATTTGTGAGTGTAGAAATCGCTGTGGCCTCAATTTCATTAGCCATATGAGCAGCATGGTAACAAACTGACTTCGTAATATATCTATTGGTTCTAATAAATGGGGGGTCTTGAGGAACTGATATTAAGGACGAATTTTCTACTTTAAAAAGTATCGTTGCCATTTTTTGTACCACCTCAACTGGATAATTTCCAATAGATGTTTCACCTGAAAGCATTACCGCATCTACCCCATCCATAACAGAATTCGCAACATCATTAACTTCAGCTCTGGTTGGGGTTAGTGAAGTAATCATGGTTTCCATCATTTGAGTTGCGATAATGGCTGGAATTCTTGCTTTCTTTGCTATTCGCACTAATTTTTTCTGAATTAGCGGTACCTCTTCTGCTAGAACTTCAACACCTAAATCACCTCTAGCGATCATTATTCCATCACTATGAGCTATAATTTTATTTATATTCTCAACTGCTTCAGGTTTCTCTATTTTTGCAATTATTGGTATTTTATAGTCGCAGTTCGATTCAATTAAATCTTTTAATTCAATTAAATCTTTTGCATTTCGGACAAACGAAAGGGCAATCCAATCTACTTGCTGTTCAATTGCAAATATGGTATCTTCTTTATCTTTTTCTGTTAAAGCAGGTAAAGAAATAGTTGTATTTGGCAGATTTACTCCTTTATTAGAATGAAGAATTCCCCCCTGAATTACCTTTGTTTGAACTTCACAATCTCTATTGGATTCAACAACTTCAAAAATAAGTTTCCCATCATCTATCAATACCAATTCTCCTACATTTACATCTTTAGGAAAGTTATTATAATTCATATAAACGCGATCCTTTGTTCCTTCAAATACTTCCCCAGTACAAAAAAGTAATCGATCGCCTGCATTTAATTTCACATCTTCTTTCATCTTTCCAATGCGCAATTTAGGTCCTTGTAGGTCTGCTAGAATGGCTGTATTTACATTTTGTTCATTACTTAGTTCGCGTATGGTCGCTATGTTTTCTTTTACATTCTTATAGGTAGCATGAGAAAAATTAATTCTAAAAACATCGACGCCCTCTGAGATCATTTTTCTAAGGACTTCTCTTTTTGTTGTACTGGGTCCTAATGTGGCTACTATTTTAGTTCTTTTTTGATTGGACATTAATTGAAAATTAAATTGTTCTTAGATTTTATTTTGCTAGGCTCAATATTATATGCCGAGATTACCTGTTCAATTTCATTTATTGATAAAATTAATTTTCTAATAGGAACTTTTTCATAATCTGACTGGATTTTCAAAAAGAAATCAGATTTTTTGTATTCCGTCAATAAAAAGGTAGTTATTGTTTTTTCTGTAGCCAGTTCATCAAATAAGCCCCCTGAACTATGTACTTTCGCCGATAACGATTTGCTTTTGTTAGCTACTAAATGGTAATGAATATAGGAAAGGCTATCCTTATATTCAAAAATAGGAAAAGAAACATCAAGACCTTTATTCGAATAATCAACATCTGGTTGTTTTCGTATTAATTTCAGATCTAAATGTTGGTTAAGCATAAAGGCCATTTTATAAGCCTCTTCGCTACAATGTATGGCAATTAATGAAAATTCTTCATTAATATCATCTGTCAATACCAATTTATGCTGTGCCATTTACCTTCGATCCTTTTCTTTTTCAAAGTAAGAAAAAATTGTTGGAAGCCCAATGCTTGTTTGTAGAAGATTTTGAATAATTAAGATTGGCTTAAACCATCTCGTTATCAATTCTTCTTTGAAGTTTATAATAGGCTCTTTTTGCAGCGCGTTCTTCTGCTTTTTTCTTGGAGGTTGCTCTTGCCTTTGCAACCGTTTCTTCTTCCAGTTTTAACCGAACAGCAAAATGTTTTAATGTGTCATTCCCTGTGTCTTCATACACATTAAACTTAAAATGTTTTTTATTCTTTTGACACCACTCGATAAACAAACTTTTATAACTTATTATTTTACCTTCTAATTTTTGTATATCGACATAGGGTTTTATAACTCTTCTATTGATAAACTTTTCGCAGTGGTTATACCCTTTGTCTAGATAAATTGCTCCGATTAAAGCTTCAAAAATATTCCCGTGTATATTTTCACCAAATTGTTTTTTTGGAATGGCTGTTCGCACCAAATTAATTAAACTTAGATCTCTTCCCAATTCATTAAGGTGCTCCCTACTAACTACTTTTGATCGCATTTTTGTAAGATATCCCTCATTTCCACCTGGAACTTTTTTATATAAATGAGAGGCGATAACAGTGCCAAGAATAGCATCTCCTAAAAACTCCATTCGCTCATAATTTTTAACAGTTCCATCACTGTTTTTTTCATTTAATGAACTGTGGGTAAATGCTTCTACAAAAAGTTGAATGTTTTTAGGCTTATAAATTATTATTTTTTTTACCGCTCTGAAAAAATTCTCATCGGTTAAAGTCTGAGGAGAAAATATGTTTTTAATTGAAGCCATGTATTGTTAATCCTTACATTTTTTTAAAGAGTACACAAGCATTGTGTCCGCCAAATCCAAATGTATTACTCATAGCCACTTTAATATCTCGTTTTTGAGCTTTGTTTAATGTAAGATTTAATGACAGGTCTATGTTTTCATCAATAGTGGTATGATTTATAGTAGGGGGAACAATACCTTTTTTCATAGTCAAAATAGACGCTATTGCCTCAATTGCACCAGCTGCTCCCAATAAATGACCTGTCATAGATTTTGTAGAGTTGATATTAATATTTTTAGCATGATCCCAAAAAACTTTAGAAATTGCTTTTAGTTCAGCAACATCTCCTAATGGTGTTGCAGTCCCATGAGTATTAATTGTATCAACTTCTTCTGGATTCAATCCTGCATCATTAAGGCAGTTATGCATTACTCTTTCTACACCTATCCCTTCCGGATGTGGAGCAGTCATATGATATGCATCACTAGACATTCCACCGCCAAGAACTTCGGCATATATTTTTGCGCCTCTTTTTTTAGCATGCTCGTATTCTTCAAGAATAAGGGCACCAGCTCCTTCACCTAAAACAAAGCCGTCGCGAGTTGCGTCAAAAGGTCTAGATGCTGTTTCCGGGCTATCATTCCGTGTGGATAGAGCATGCATGGCATTAAATCCACCCATTCCTGCCAGAGTTACAGCTGCTTCGCTTCCTCCGCTTACAATAATATCACATTGTCCTAATCGGATATAATTAAAAGCATCAATAATGCCATTTGCTGCGGAAGCGCAAGCAGAAACCGTTGTATAATTAGGTCCCATAAAACCATACTTAATAGAAATATTCGCTGGAGCTATATCTGCTATCATTTTAGGAATAAAGAAGGGGTTGAAACGCGGTGTTCCATCCCCTTTTGAAAAATTTAATACTTCATTTTGAAAAGTCTCCAAGCCTCCAATACCAGCTCCCCAGATAACACCTACTCTAAATTTATCTATCATATCTAGATTGATAGTAGCGTCTTCAATTGCTTCTTTAGAAGAAACCATGGCATATTGAGCAAACCGATCTAATTTTCGAGCTTCTTTTCTGTCAAAATGATCTAATGGATTAAAATTTTTAATCTCACAAGCGAATTTTGTTTTGAACTTTTCAGTATCAAAATATGTTATAGTAGCACTTCCACTTTTCCCCTTAACTAATGCTTCCCAATATTCTTCAATATTGTTGCCAATAGGAGTAAGTGCACCTAACCCAGTAACTACAACTCGCTTTAGTTCCATAAAGAAGTTGTTTTATTTAGCTTCTTCTATATATGAGATTGCTTGACCAACTGTTGCTATATTTTCAGCTTGATCGTCTGGAATTTGAATATTAAATTCTTTTTCAAATTCCATAATAAGTTCTACCGTATCTAACGAGTCAGCACCTAAGTCGTTTGTGAAGCTAGCTTCTGTTACAACTTCATTTTCGTCTACACCTAATTTGTCTACGATAATAGCTTTTACTCTTGATGCAATGTCTGACATAATTCTTGTTTTTTAAATTTAATTATAATCTGCAAAAATAAAATATTTTATTTTAAAACACTATATTAATGTTAAAATGTGATTCTAAATCAAACATTTTAGATGAGAAACTCTTCTTTTCCATTACTTTTGTGAATACTAAAACCTACAAATTAATATTAAAAAATATGAAGCGTATTGTTATTTTTGCCTCTGGTAGCGGTACTAATGCTGAAAATATTATTCGGTATTTTCAAAATACAAACATTGCTAAGGTCACGCTTATTCTTTCAAATAATAAAACAGCAAAGGTCTTAGAACGAGCTGAAAACCTAAAGGTTCCTTTTTCAAGCTTTACAAAAGAAGATCTTTGTGTTTCGGATAAGATTCTAAATGTATTAAAAAAGGAAAGTCCCGCCCTTATTGTATTGGCAGGGTTTTTATTGAAATTTCCTGAAAATATTTTGAAACAATTCCCAGATAAAGTGATCAATATTCATCCCGCACTATTACCAAAATATGGAGGGAAAGGCATGTATGGATCTAAGGTGCATAAGGCTGTCTTAGCTAATAATGATAGTGAAACTGGAATTACAATACATTATGTAAATGAACAGTATGATGAAGGAATTATTATATTTCAAGAAAAAGTGACGCTTTCTGAAAATGAAACTTCAGAAACAGTAGCGAATAAGGTTCATGATCTGGAATATGAATATTTTCCGAAGGTAATTGAAGGTGTTTTGAAATTATAGTATATAACATCTCTCAATCAATACCTTTCATTTCAGCTCAGTTCATAGCAGTGCTTTAAATTGAGGGAGGTAAAAAAGTTGCTCGCTTTCTCGGGCAGTAAATATGGCAAAAAAGAAAAAATATTATGTGGTTTGGTATGGACATCGGACGGGGATATTCCCAACTTGGGACGATTGTAAAGCTGCTATTAATGGCGTAAAAGGTGCACAATACAAATCTTTTCTAACATTCGATGAAGCTAAAAAAGCTTATAATAAAGAGTATTCCGATTATAAAGGTAAAAATACTAAGAAGCACGTTTTAAGTCCAGCTGACTTAAAAAAAATAGGAGACTCAAATCTATACACCATTTCTGTAGATGCTGCCTCTAGTGGAAATCCAGGTAAAATGGTATACCGCGGGGTAGATACACAAACCCACAAACAATTATTTCATCAGGGACCTTTTTTGCAGGGCACTAATAATGTAGGGGAGTTTTTGGCTTTGGTACACGGATTGGCCTATTTAAAACAACAACAAAGCGACCGCAATATTTATAGTGATTCCAAGATTGCAATAGGATGGGTAAAAAAGAAAAAATGCAATACCAAGTTAAAACGTTCTCCTAAAAACAAAGTACTCTTTGAATTGATAAACCGAGCGGAAAGTTGGTTGAAGAATAATTCCTATACTACATCAATAATAAAATGGGAAACCAAGGCTTGGGGAGAAATTCCCGCAGATTTTGGAAGAAAATAATAGATGATAAAAAAGCTTTGTAGTATACTTAACACTATAAAGCTTTAGAATATTTTTATATTTTCTTACCTTAAAATGATCGTATCGCTCTAACCAGATAATTTATGTCTTTATCTTTATTCTCGGTATGTGTATTTTGAAACTTAAATGAATATGCATCATTCTTACCTGTTTGGGCAGATGACCAATACTGTCCTTCATAATCAGGGTAGTTTGTATTTGAATCTCCATCGCTGTCAAGTTTATTTGCTAATACATATCCGGCATCTTCCAAAGCCTTCAATTCAGTAATAGAGGGCAAGTACCAATCTGAATACCCATCATTAGAATAATTATCACATAATTTAACAGCATCGGTACTAGCAGCACCAGCTGCTACAGCATTTGTGGTATTAGTTGCACCATCCCACCAGCTTTCGGCTGTAGTTACGTCAGTTTCTGGACCCCAATCTTGTCCACTAGAACTACCTAGATCATCTAAACTAGCTATTAAACCATGGGAACCATTTTCATAGACATAAAATATGATCCCTCCTTGATAAAGTTCTCCTACATAATGATTATCTCCTTCATTACTGGTAATAGGAATCCAAGAGGTATTATCATTGTCCCAATAATAAAATTTTGTAGCTGTTGCTAAATATACCAACATGCCATCTTGATTAGCCCCAGGATCTGTAGATAGAAAGGCATTAATTCTAGGAATTAAGATTCCGTCTGTATTAGATGGATTAGATTGACTAGAAGTTTGAATATCTAGAATAGCTTTTGGAGCTGAATTTCCAATTCCAACTTGAGAATAAATAGTATTAGTAAATAATAAAAACCCTATTAACATAAGTATAGGAATATTCTTTATTTAAACAGACAAGAATTAATATATTTCGACATCTTGTTCAATATATTCGTTTAAATACATCAATAATTGAAGTTTAATTCGTACAACATTGAGATTTATAAGAATTGAGGCTCAGACATATAGTTGAATTTCAATTATATTCTAGTATTAAAATAAATGAAACATTAGGCTAAGAGTCATTTTTATTTAATACTTATTTTCTCAAATGAACTACCTCGACCCAAGGGTACGAGGTATCAAGCGGAAGATAACTTTATTTTAGTTTGATGAAAACCTTAGGTTTTCAAACTTTCCTCTTGACCACCGAGGCAAGCCTCGGGGAATTCTTTAGATTAAAATGATTAAATTTACAGCTTCAATTTTAATATTATATGAGTAAACTTATTATTGTTGGGACAGTTGCTTTTGACGCTATTGAGACTCCATTTGGCAAAACAGATAAAATTTTAGGGGGTGCAGCCACTTTTATCGGTTTAGCAGCTTCTCAATTTGATGTAGATGGAGCTATTGTTTCAATTGTAGGTGGAGATTTTCCGAAAGATTATATAAAAATGTTTCAAAACAAAAACCTTGATGTTTCGGGAATTGAAATTGTTAAAGATGGTAAAACTTTTTTCTGGAGTGGAAAATACCATAATGATATGAATACTCGTGACACTTTAGTAACAGAGTTAAATGTGTTGGCAGACTTTCAACCTAAAATTCCAAATTTATATAAAGATGCAGGAGTAGTGATGTTAGGTAACCTTCATCCACTAGTACAATTAAGTGTTATTGAACAAATGTCCTCTAAACCAAAACTCATCATACTTGATACGATGAATTATTGGATGGACAATGCTTTAGATGATTTAATGAAAGTTATTGCTAAGGTTGATGTTATTACTATTAATGACGAGGAGGCTCGTCAACTCACTGGAGAATACTCCTTAGTAGTTGCTGCAAAAAAGATAATGACGATGGGACCAAAATATGTAGTTATAAAAAAGGGAGAGCATGGGGCCTTACTATTTTTTGAAGATGAGGTCTTTTATGCTCCTGCATTACCTTTAGAAGTCGTTTTTGATCCAACTGGGGCAGGAGACACCTTTGCTGGAGGATTTGCTGGTTACTTAGCAAAGACTGAAGACTATAGTTATGAGAATCTTAAAAAAGCAATTATTTATGGCGCTGCCCTAGCTTCCTTTTGCGTTGAAAAATTTGGAACCGAACGGATGGTAGATTTAGATAAAGAAGAATTATACCAACGAATTATTCAGTTTAAAAACTTAACAGAGTTTGATTTAGATTAAACCTAAATCAATTATTCCAACATGATAAACGAAGAATTTTTAATTCAATTTAAAAACAAAGACACTAAAGCCTTTGATGTTTTATACAATTATTATCATGCTAGTTTATTAGGTGTAATCTATACAATTGTAAGAGATCAAGACCTTGCAAAAGATGTGTTACAAGAGGTGTTTGTTAAAATATGGAGAAATTCTGAATCCTATTCAGCCGAGAAAGGTCGTTTCTTTACCTGGATATTAAATATTGCTAGGAATACTACAATCGATAAAACCCGCTCAAAAAATTTTAATTTTTTTCATTTTGATTTCGTTTTAGTTTATAAAAATGATTTATTGCTATACTTACGATATTGAAGTGTCTTTGGTTTTCATTTCATAAATAATTTTTTTATTTTTATATATATTGCTGATATACTGAATATTACACCTTATTTTGTTTTTAAAAATCGTTAGTATATCATTTAAAAACAAGCTAGTTTGAGTTTCAGTTTATTAATTTATAGTTATATCTTTGCCATCTAATTCATAGAGATTTAATTAATAATTAATGAGTGATGCATTAAAACACGAATGTGGAATTGCCCTGATTCGACTTCTTAAGCCTTTAGAATTCTATAAAGAAAAATATGGGACTGCCTTTTACGGAATAAACAAGATGTATTTAATGATGGAAAAGCAGCATAATCGCGGACAGGATGGTGCTGGTTTTGCAAGTATTAAACTTAATGTTTCTCCAGGCGAACGTTATATTAGTAGAATCCGCTCCAATGCAGCACAGCCTATACAAGATATATTTTCTAAGATCAATAATCGCATAAACGATGAATTTACAACAAACCCTGAATGTAAAAATGATGTCGCTGTACAAAAAAAGAGCATCCCATATTTAGGAGAATTAATTCTAGGACATGTTAGATACGGTACTTATGGAGGAAATAGTATTGAACATGTACACCCTTTTCTACGTCAAAATAATTGGATGCATAGGAATCTAATTATTGCTGGAAATTTTAATATGACCAATACCACTCAATTATTCAATGATTTAATCAAGCTTGGTATGCACCCCAAGGAAAAAGCAGATACTATTACTGTAATGGAAAAAATTGGTCATTTTTTAGACGATGAAGTAAGAAAGCTTTATAAGAAATCGAAAGCTGAAGGCTTAACTAAAATTGAAGCTTCTTCTTATATTGTTGAGCATTTAAATCTATCAAAAATATTAAAAAAATCATCCGGAGACTGGGATGGAGGATATACAATGGCTGGTTTACTTGGTCATGGAGATTCGTTTGTTTTTAGAGATCCTGCTGGAATTCGTCCTGCATTTTACTATAAAGATGATGAGGTTGTGGTTGTGGCTTCTGAAAGGCCTGTTATTCAAACAGTATTTAATGTCCCATTTGATGAGGTAAAAGAACTAGATCCAGGTCATGCCTTGCTTTTAAGAAAATCAGGTTATATGTCGATCTCAAAAATTTTAGAGTCCCTTGAAAAAAAGTCTTGTTCTTTCGAACGCATTTATTTTTCACGAGGGAGTGATGCTGAAATTTATAAGGAACGCAAGGCATTAGGGAGGCTACTAATGCCAAAAGTATTGGATGCTATTAATTATAACACTAAGAACACTGTTTTTTCTTTTATTCCAAATACTGCTGAAACATCATTCTATGGGATGCTTGAAGCGGCGCAAGATGAGCTTAATAAACAAAAGAACAGGGCTATCCTTGAGGAAGAAAATCTAAGTCCCAAACGTCTTCAAGAAATTCAAGATCATAAAATAAGAATAGAGAAAATTGCGATTAAAGATGTAAAGCTTCGAACCTTTATTACTGATGATAGTAGTAGAGATGATTTGGTCGCACACGTTTATGATGTAACCTATGGTGTTGTTAAACCAAATGATAATCTGGTTATTATAGATGACAGTATTGTTCGAGGTACAACTTTGAAAAAAAGTATTCTAAAAATTCTTAATCGGTTAAACCCCAAAAAAATAGTAATCGTTTCTTCTGCTCCTCAAATTCGATATCCAGATTGTTATGGAATTGATATGGCCCGTTTAGAAAACCTAATTGCCTTTCAAGCCGCAAAAGCATTGCATAAAGATCGAGGAACTGAAAGTGTTATTGAAGAAATATATCAAAAATGCAAAGCTCAGGTTGGGTTAAAGGACCGTGAGCAGGTTAATCATGTAAAAAAAATATATGATTCTTTTACATATGAAGAAATATCAGATAAAATTTCAGAGTTAATTAGTGATGATACTATTACCGCTAAAGTGAAAATTATATTCCAAACAGTTGAAGACCTACATAAAGCTTGTCCTAATCATCTAGGAGATTGGTATTTTACTGGAGATTACCCAACACCTGGAGGAAACCGTGTTGTTAATAAAGCATATATTAATTTTTTTGAAGGAAATCCTGAAAGAGCTTATTAGAAATTATAATAAAAATAGAATTAATTACGTGTATAGTTAAAGGAATTCATGAAATACGTAAAAGAACCTAGCTATTACCCACTACCTGAAGAAAAAATTAATATTTATTCTCATGCTCTCGGTCTTTTTTTAAGTGTTATTGCTCTTATATTACTGATCATAAAAGCAGCAAATAATGGTACCGTATCGCATCTTGTAAGCTTCAGTATATTTGGATTTAGTTTAATTATATGCAGCTTCAACTTGCTATCATAGTGCAAAAACACTTGAAATAAGGAAGCGGTTAAATGTTTTTGATCACGCATCTATTTATATTTTAATCGCAGGGATCTACACTCCATTTGCAATTATAACATTAAGCGGAACCATTGGGTGGGTTATTTTTGGGATTACATGGGGAATTGCTATAATTGGTGTTGTATTTAAACTTTATTTTACGGGGAGATACGACAAGGTTTCTACAGTATCTTATGTTTTGATGGGTTGGATTATAATTTTTGCCATTAAACCTTTACTAAGTATATTACCCATACAAGGAATCTTTTAGCTTCTTGGTGGTGGTATTTCGTATACAATTGGTGCTATTTTATACTGTATAAAAAAATTAAATTCAATCATGCCCTTTTTCATGTCTTTGTTTTGTTGGGTAGTTTTTGTCATTTTATTTCTATTTACTATTTTGTTTAATCCACAAAAAGCACTTTTTTTAAAATGAAAAGAGGTTTTTAATCGAGTTTATTTATCAGTTAATCCAAAAGTAGGAAAAGACTTGCTTTGGTTTGGTTATTATACTATATTTGGATATACCATAAACATAAGTAGGTTAAGTTCATGGTAGATTTGGGGCAAAAAAAGGTAAACTCTTGTTTACCTTTTTTTATGCACCAAATCAGGGGGTGGTGAGTTCTATTATGCCTTCTCATAAATATAAACATCTTAACGAGCCGTTTCTTTTTCCACTTAACTCTTGTTTACCTTTTTTTATGCACCAAATCAGGGGGTGGTGAGTTCTATTATGCCTTCTCATAAATATAAACATCTTAACGAGCCGTTTCTTTTTCCACTTAACTCTTGTTTACCTTTTTTTATGCACCAAATCAGGGGGTGGTGAGTTCTATTATGCCTTCTCATAAATATAAACATCTTAACGAGCCGTTTCTTTTTCCACTTAACTCTTGTTTACCTTTTTTTATGCACCAAATCAGGGGGTGGTGAGTTCTATTATGCCTTCTTATAAATATAAACATCTTAACGAGCCGTTTCTTTTTCCACTTAACTCTTGTTTACCTTTTTTTATGCACCAAATCAGGGGGTGGTGAGTTCTATTATGCCTTCTTATAAATATAAACATCTTAACGAGCCGTTTCTTTTTCCACTTAACTCTTGTTTACCTTTTTTTATGCACCAAATCAGGGGGGGGGGGGGGTGAGTTCTATTATGCCTTCTCATAAATATAAACATCTTAACGAGCCGTTTCTTTTTCCACTTAACTCTTGTTTACCTTTTTTTATGCACCAAATCAGGGGGTGGTGAGTTCTATTATGCCTTCTTATAAATATAAACATCTTAACGAGCCGTTTCTTTTTCCACTTAACTCTTGTTTACCTTTTTTTATGCACCAAATCAGGGGGGGGGGGGGGGGGGTGAGTTCTATTATGCCTTCTCATAAATATAAACATCTTAACGAGCCGTTTCTATTTCCACTCAACTCTTACTTGGTATTTTTAAATACTATATCTTATTTGGTGAGTACTAGTATATGTACCTTAAAATTTTACTAGTATTGCGAAACGTTTTCCTTACCACTTTTACTTTAGTTTAATTAATTATATATTTTAATGTTTAAGATACATTTCAAAATATTTTCATTGAAATATTCATCTAAAAAATAAACCCCGTTTTTAAGCGGGGTTACATTACTATTTCTAATTATTTTTTTAGAATTTATTTATTCGCAGCATATCTAGCCGCTACTTCATCCCAATTTATTACGTTAAAAAATGCAGATACGTAATCAGGTCTTCTGTTTTGATAATTCAAATAATAAGCATGTTCCCAAACATCTAATCCTAAAATTGGAAATCCTCCACAACCTATACCAGGCATGAGTGAATTATCCTGATTCGCTGTTGAACACACTTCTAGTTTTCCTCCTTTATAAACACAAAGCCACGCCCAACCAGATCCAAACTGGGTTTTAGCGGCAGTTGAAAATTGTTCTTTAAACCCTTCAAAATTTCCAAATGCATTATTAATGGCATCAGCTATTTCTCCATTAGGTATGCCTCCTCCATTAGGTGACATAATCTCCCAAAACAAACTGTGATTAAAAAATCCACCTCCATTATTTCGAACAGCTTTGTTGTTCATATCAAGATTATGAAGAATAGATTCAATAGATTTTCCTTCTAAATCTGTTCCATCAATTGCAGCGTTTAAATTGTTTGTATATCCTTGGTGATGTTTCCCGTGATGAATTTCCATGGTTCGTGCATCAATATTCGGCTCTAACGCATTGTGAGCATATCTTAATTGTGGTAGTTCAAATGACATATCTTATATATTTATGATTACTATCTTATTTTAATCCAAAAGTACATAATAATACATTTATATGTTCAACAAATGAATTATTAGATTCTTATACTAGTATAGATATTTCTAATATGTCGCTCCCAAACCTATCAAAATCGGTATCTTAGCAAAAAAGCTTTTTGAGTAAAATTATCCCATTTACTATATATGATGCAGCTGCTGGAAGTGGAAAAACCTTTACACTCGTAAAGGAATATCTTAAAATAATTATACAAGCTTCAAATGAAGGATATTATAAATATATCCTTGCGATAACCTTTACAAATAAAGCTGTTACCGAAATGAAGCAACGAATCATCAAAAATTTATGTGATTTTAAAAAAGATGATTTATTAGATAAGCCAACAGATATGGCAATACAAATTGCTAAAGAAACGGGCTTAAATCTTATTCAAATTCAAAAGCAATCTAGTAAAGTATTAAAACATTTGCTTCATAATTATTCGAGTTTTAGTGTTGAAACTATAGACAGTTTTAATCATAGGCTCATTCGTACTTTTTCAAAAGATTTGAAGCTAACTGGAAACTTCGAAGTAAGCCTAGACACCGCAAAACTTAATGCTGAAGCTGTTGACAAGCTCATATCAAAAGCTGGTGAAAATTCTAAAACCACAAAAGTACTAATCGATTTCGCATTAGAAAAAACAGATGATGATAAGTCTTGGGATATTTCAAGAGATTTCTTTAATACATCTGAAATGTTATTTAATGAAAATGATTTGTTTCATATAAATAAACTTCGGGATAAAACTTTAGATGATTTTTCAATTTTTATAAACCAATTGCTAAGTGAAAAAAAAGAGATTTCCAGCAATCTAAGAAAAAAAGCTTCCGATTTGCTACAGCGTATGGAAGAATCTGGACTACAGTTCGAAAGTTTTAATGGGTCTTATTTTCCAACATTTATGGCTAAAATTGCCTTAGGAGATTTTATGGTAAATCTAAATACAAAATGGCAGGAACAATTAGGTCAAAAACCTTTATACCCAGTAAGAGTTTTAAAAGATACTCCTGAATTAGCAGCAATAATAGATGAATTAGAACCTTTATTAATAAATGTTTTTGAAGCGATTAAAACTGAAATTCCTAGAGTTTTGTTAGTTGAATCTCTACTAAAAAATTCGACCCCCCTTTCCATAATTAATTTAGTGAATCAAGAAGTTGAAATTCTTAAAGAAGAACAAAATATGTTACCAATTTCTGAATTCAATCAAATAATAAATAAGGAGATCAAAAATCAACCTGCCCCATTTATTTATGAAAGAATGGGAGAGCGTTATCGTCATTTTTTTATTGATGAATTCCAGGATACTTCCTTATTACAATGGCAAAATTTAATTCCCTTGATTGAAAACGCTATCACACAACAATATCAAGATGGAGTACAAGGAAGCTTGTTGTTAGTTGGTGATGCCAAACAGTCTATTTATCGATGGAGGGGTGGGGTGCCTGAACAGTTTATAGAGCTTTGTAATGGAGAAAATCCATTTCATATTAAAGAATTAGTAAATCAACTACCAACAAATTTTAGATCAAAAAAAGAACTTGTTGATTTCAATAATTCATTCTTTACATTTATTTCGAATTATTTTGGTGACCCCATACATAAAAAAATATATGAGTCCGGAAATCACCAAATGTCAATTAATAAGGAAGGAGGATATGTAAGCCTTGAGTTTTTAGAATACAAAAATGCGGAGGAGTCTCATGAAATTTATGCTAGAAAAGTTTATGAAACAATCCTGTCAATTAAAGAAAACGGGTATCAAGAAAAGGATATTAGCATTTTAACACGGACCAAAGTACAGGGAATTTCAATGGGGACATATTTAATTGAAAAAGGAATAACAATAGTTTCTTCTGAAACACTTTTATTACAACATTCTCCAATGGTTCGGTTTCTAATTGATTGTTTAAAAATTAGTTTATTTCCAGAAAATGAAGAAGTGAAAATTTCAGTATTGGAATTTCTACATATACACCTTACGGTTTCTGAGGAAAAACACACCTTTTTTATATCCCTTTTAAAAACTTCATTAGCTTTTTTTTCAGAAAAATTAAAGCCCTATGGGATAACAATTGATTTTGCTGAAATTCAATCGTTATCACTTTATGAAAGTTTTGAATATTGTATTCGAAAAACAAGACTTGATCCAATTGCAGATGCGTACTTATTTGCATTTATGGATTTGGTCTATGATTTTGATCAACAAACTAAAGCTAGTAAAATATTATTTTTAGAGGATTGGGAAATTCAAAAGGAAAAAGCAGGAATTCCAATTAGTGAAAGTGTTCGGGGAGTTAAACTTCTGACGATTCATAAAGCTAAGGGACTAGAGTTTCCAATTGTTATTTTTCCTTATGCAGACCTCAATATATATCAGGAAAAAATGGCTAAGACTTGGTTTCCAATTGATCCTATAGAATATGGATTTGACGAAATGCTAATCAACTTTAACAAAAATGTTGAAGCGTTTGGTGAGGCTGGAAAATCTATTTATAACACACGACGAAACACCCTTGAATTAGATAACTTTAATCTATTGTATGTCACTTTAACACGTGCCGAAACACAGCTATTTATTTTATCAAACAAGCCTTCAAAGGTACCTGATACCCCCTCTAGTTATAATCAGTTATTTGCTAAATATTTGAAGGAAATTGATCTATGGGAGGATACGAAGAGTCGTTATGAATTTGGTTCTTCACAGCCATTTCTTTCGGAATATAATAAAATAGAATTTACAACAAAATGTCCAATATTTATATCAACTACGCCTCAAGATCACAATTTAAAACTAAATGTTGGGGATGCCCTTTTATGGGATACTAAAAAAGAAGATGCAATCGCTTCAGGAAATTTAGTGCATTTTGCTATGGAGAAAATAAAATATGAAGGTGATCTGGAATTTGTTTTATCTGAATTTGAAAATGATTCTGATATTTCTTCAGAACAAATACAGGAATTAAAAAAGCAACTTGATCTAATTGTTTATCACCCAAGATTAAATCAGTATTTTAACCCTATTGAAAAAGTTTTTACCGAAAGAAAAATAATTACTACAGATGGGTCCGTTCTAATTCCAGACAGGATTAATTTCATTAAAAATAAGTCGGTTGTAATAATAGACTACAAAACGGGTGAGTTTCATAAAAAGCATGAAAATCAAATTTCCAATTATGCTTCCGCTTTGATTGAAATGGGTTACCTAATTTCAGAAAAAATACTCATCTACACAAAAATTGACACAATTGATTTAATTTATGTTTAATTTTGAAGTCATAATTTAAGAACACTATGTACGGAAAAATAGAAGAATACCTAAAGAAAGAACTTCAGGAAATAAAGGACAACGGACTTTTTAAAAAGGAAAGGATAATCACCTCGGAACAGGGCGCTATAATTAAAATTTCAACAGGACAAGAAGTCATCAACTTATGTGCTAATAATTATTTAGGATTATCCTCCAATAAGGAGGTAATTCAAGCGGCAAAAAATGCGATGGACACTCATGGTTATGGGATGTCATCTGTTAGATTTATTTGTGGAACACAAGATATACATAAAGAATTAGAACAAAAGATCGCAACCTTTTATCAAACTGAAGATACCATATTATACGCGGCAGCTTTTGATGCTAATGGCGGAGTATTTGAGCCTTTGTTTGGTAAAGAAGATGCTATCATTTCAGATTCTCTAAACCACGCTTCTATTATTGATGGTGTTCGATTATGCAAAGCAGCTCGATATCGTTATGAAAATAGCAACATGGCTGATTTAGAAAAACAATTAATTGTTGCAAATGAACAAGGCACTCGACATAAAATAATAGTTACAGATGGTGTTTTTTCAATGGATGGAGTGGTTGCTCCTTTAGATGAAATCTGTGATTTGGCAGATAAATATGATGCCTTGGTTATGATCGATGAATGTCACGCTACTGGATTTATAGGACAAACAGGGCGAGGTACACTTGAAGAAAAAGGAGTAATGGATAGGATAGACATAATAACAGGAACTCTTGGAAAAGCTTTAGGGGGTGCAATGGGAGGATACACAACTGGGAAAAAAGAAATCATTGAACTTTTACGCCAGCGTTCAAGACCATATTTATTTTCTAATTCGTTAGCTCCTGCTATTGTTGGTGCTTCACTTAAGGTATTTGATATACTATCTGAGAATACATTACTAAGAGATAAGCTGGAATTAAATACCAAATATTTTAAAAAGGGGATGAAAGAAGCTGGCTTTGATATTGTAGATGGAGATTCAGCAATTGTTCCAGTTATGCTCTACGATGCAATGGTTTCACAAAGAATGGCAGATTTATTATTGGAGGAAGGAATTTATGTAATTGGATTCTTTTATCCGGTTGTTCCAAAGGATAAAGCAAGGATAAGAGTTCAGCTTTCAGCAGCTCATGAAATAGACCATTTAGATAAGACCATAGAAGCATTTGTTAAAGTAGGTAAAAAATTAAAAATAATTCCTTCCTAAAAAGCTTAATTTAGGTAATAAATGCAGGGTATTTCCAAAAAATTTAATAGATTTGCTTTTGTTAACAAATATTTACAACTTACTTTTACCACAAATAACACTTAAAAATTAAACAATCAAATATGAAACATCTTAACATTTTTTTAGTTGCTGTACTTTTTTTAGCAGGTATTGGCATATCGAATGCTCAGGACAAAAATAATCCTTGGGCAATTGAACTTGGTGTAAACGCTGTAGATTTTTACCCAATTGGAGGTCCTGATGAAGGTAGATTTGCAGGTATTCCAAAAGGAAACCTTTTTGACAAATATTTTGATATAAGTAATCATTATAATATAGTTCCTTCTGTATCTAATTTAACAGTTGGAAGATATATCGATGATAATTTCACTTTTGCAATTAGTGGTTCTTTAAATAATATTAAAAAAGTTGGCGATACAAGAGTGGCAGACCTTGCTTACATTGCTGTTGATGGAGAAATCAAATGGAGTTTCAGAGAATTATTAAACGGAGGTTGGTTCACTCCATACCTTGGTATTGGTGGTGGATATACTTCGCTTGATAAAGTTGGATATGGAACTGCAAACGGATTACTTGGAATTGATATGTGGGTGGATGAAAACTTAGCATTTACAGTTCAATCTACTTATAAACATGCATTTGAAGAAAATTACGGAGCTACACACTTTAAACATAGTTTAGGTGTTAAATTTAAATTCGGCGGAAAAGATACCGATGATGATGGTATCTATGATTATGAGGATGAATGTCCAGAAACTCCAGGATTACCTGAATTTAATGGGTGTCCTGATACAGATGGTGATGGCATTGAAGATAGATATGATGACTGTCCAGAAACAGCAGGTTTACCTGAGTTTAACGGGTGTCCTGATTCTGACGGTGATGGAATCCCTGATCATTTAGACGCTTGTCCAAATACTCCTGGTTTAGCAGAATTTAATGGATGTCCTGATACAGATGGTGATGGAATACCTGACATTGAAGATGAATGTCCTGAAGTTCCAGGTCCTAAAGCAAATAATGGATGCCCATGGTCAGATAGAGATGGTGACGGTGTGCCAGACAAAGATGATTTATGTCCAGATCTTGTTGGGACAATAGCTAACAATGGTTGCCCAGAAATAACTGAATCTGTTATTAAAGCATTAAATTCATATGCTAAAACAATATTATTTGATACTGGTAAAGCTACGATCAAGGATCAATCTGCTAATGTTTTAAATGATATCATTGGAATTATGAAAGAATATCCAAATACTAACTTCTTAATTGAAGGTCATACTGATAGTACTGGTAGTGAATCTCTAAACATGGGGTTATCTAATGACAGAGCAAATTCTGTTAAGGACTACTTAATTTCTAACGGAATTCCTTCTAACAGACATAAACATGCTGGCTTTGGAGAAGATAGACCTATAGATACTAACAATACTAGAGAAGGAAGAGCTAATAACCGTAGAGTTGAAATTAGCTTAGATAAAGGATAGTAATATTTAACTATAAATAATATCTAATAAAACGTCCCGATAATATCGGGACTTTTTTTATTTTTATACAATGCTTACATTTCTTGAAGAAACTCTTAACCATGTTAAATTAAAACATAAAGATGTTTCTTCTATTGTGTTTATTCTTCCAACTAAAAGAGCATGTGGCTTTCTAGAATATTATATTAAAAGAAATACCACCCAAACATCTTTTGCACCAAAAATTATTAGCATTGATAGCTTCCTTGAAGATCTTTCCAATATTAAGGTTATCGATCAAACTGAATTGCTATTTAAAAGTTATACCGTTTATAAAGTATCATCTCCCGAATTAGAAAAAGACGATTTTGATGTGTTTACTTCTTGGGCAAGTACTTTATTAAATGATTTCAGTGAAATAGATCGAAATTTAGTTCCTGCAAAATCTTTTTTTAATTATTTAAGCAGTATTCATGATATCAATCATTGGTATGTAAGGGAAGAAAAAACAGAAATAATAAAAAACTATTTAAAGTTTTGGCGAAGTCTATATTCATTCTATACAAATTTAAAGGAAGCACTTTTTAATGAAGGCCTTGGTTATCCGGGAATGGTTCCTCGTGAAGCATCAGAAAATATAGAGCATTATATTTCTGGGCATAAGGATCAAAAACACATCTTTATAGGATTTAATGCGCTAAATAAAGCTGAGGAAACTATCATTCAAGAAATTTTAGAAACTGGGTTTTCAGAAATATATTGGAATGGTGACATTCAATTCTACCAGGATAATCAACACAGTTCTTCTTATTATTTAAGGAAATATATTTCAACATGGGATTATTATAAAAACAATTCTCCTCTTATAATTAGTGATAATTTTAATACTGAAAAGAAAATAAATATCATAGAGGTTCAAAAAAACATCGGGCAAGCGAAATATATTGGGCAATTACTATCAACGCTTTCACAAGATGAACTTAACGAAACTGCGATAATTTTATCCGATAAAAATTTGTTACAACCTCTTTTATTTTCTTTACCAGATACTATCACTTCTCTGAATTTATCGATGGGGGTCGCTATTAAATCATTCCCATCGGTGGTGTTCTTTGAATTATTATTATCGCTTCATATAAGGCCTGTCAATTATTATTATTTTAAACATGTTCTCGCACTTTTACATCACCCCCTTACCTCTATTTTAATTGCAAATAATAAAGATTTTGTCCAGTGTATTTCAGAAAAGAATATAACACATCTTTCTTATTCTAAATTGTATGAGTTCTATCAAGGGCCAGATAAAGAAATCCTTCAAATTTTATTTGGTGATTGGAAAGAAGACAGTTCGATAGCAATAAGCATGTGCATTGAAATTCTTTCAAAATTAAAAAAGAAAGCGTTAGAAAAGAAGGGGGTTGAAATGCTAATAAATCAACTTATATATTATAAACTTTTTACGCTTTTTGATAAAATAAAAGCTCTAAATAAACGATTTGAATACCTGAAAACTATTAAAACTGTTCAAATCCTTTTTTCAGAATTGATATCACTATTTACATTAGATTATAAAGGGGATTCTTATAAGGGATTACAAATTATGGGGATCTTGGAGTCGTGTACACTTGATTTTAAAAATGTAATTATTGCTTCAGTAAATGAAGGTGTACTACCTCCCAGTAAAAGAAATGCTTCGTATATCACTTTCGATTTAAAACAACAATATGGGTTGCCAACTTATTCTGAAAAAGATATTATTTATACACATCATTTTTATAGCTTATTACACCGATCAAAAAATTGCACCTTGTTGTATAATAATTTTTCAGACGGTTTAAATACTGGAGAAAAAAGTAGGTATATTTCACAATTAGAAATTGAAGTGAATCCTTTGCACCATATTGAAAAAAGCATCCTAAGTCCAAAGTTATCTATTAATGCATCCGCTTTGAAAAGTGTACAAAAGACAGAAGAAATAATGTCTCGTATTGAAACGATTGCAAACGAGGGATATTCACCTTCAGCATTAACTTCCTATTTACGAAATCCGTTAAATTTTTATTATCAAAGAATTCTTGGAATAAATGAATTTAAAGAATTAGAAGAAACTGAAGCAGCAAAAACACTGGGAACCATAGTTCATGATACTTTAGAAATATTTTATCAGCCATATGAAGGATGTTTTTTATCTGTTGCTGTTTTGGGAAAAATGAAACTGCAGATCGATGCCGAAATTGAAAAGCAATTTAAAAAGAATTATGCTGGCGGAAATTATTCTAAGGGAGAGAATTTGATAATTTTTGAAGTTGCAAAACGATTTGTTTCAAATTTTATTAACTATGAAATCGATGAACTTAATCAAGGGAACAGAATTAAAATTATAAAAATTGAAAGTGAATTAACAATAAACATCCCCATGCCTGAATTACCATATCAGGTAAAAATAAAAGGAAAAGTAGATCGAGTTGATGAATACAATAACGGACTTAGAATTATTGATTATAAGACGGGTGTTGTAAATCAAAGTGACTTAGAAGTTATAGATTGGGAGGAGATTACAAAGGATTATAAATACCATAAAATAATTCAAGTTCTTTCTTATGCCTTAATGATGAGGCAGGAAATAGCATTTGAAAAAGTTCAAGCAGGAATAATTTCCTTTAAAAGCCTTGGTTCAGGGTTTTTAAAATTTGGAACAAAAACATCGGTTAGAAGTAGAAATAAGAATCAGGATATTTCAGAAAAAACCTTAGATTTATTTCTGGTTGAGTTAAAAAAACTAATCTTAGAAATAGGTGATCCAAGTATTCCTTTTAATGAAAAAGAAGTATGATTTTTAAAAAAAATATAATTCTTAATACCTCTGGATTAAAGCCAATCCTCTTTGATGTGTGCTATCTTCCTACTCATACCAGAAAGCCTGTTGTTATTTTTTGTCATGGTTATAAGGGATTCAAGGATTGGGGAGCCTGGAATTTAGTAGCAATCTCTTTTGCCGATGCTGGTTTTTTCTTTTTAAAATTCAACTTTTCACATAATGGAGGAACGATAGAACAACCAATTGATTTTCCAGATCTAGAAGCTTTTGCGCAAAATAATTTTAGCAAAGAATTGTTTGATCTTGATCGTATGATCGATTTTGTTTCTTCAAAAAATGATTTTGAAAATGAAATTAATATAGAAACTATTGCGTTAATCGGACACAGTCGTGGGGGTGGAGTTGCACTCCTTAAAGCAAATGAAAACCCTAAGGTTAAAAAAGTAATTACCTGGGCAGGGGTAAGTGATTTTAAAGTTCGATTTAATGAAGGTACAGAAGGATTCAAACTCTGGAAAAAAATTGGAATTACTTTTGTAGAAAATGGAAGAACAAAACAACAGATGCCGCATAAATTTCAATTCTATGAAGATTTTATTGAAAATGAAGAGCGATTAACAATTAGTACCGCAGTAAAAAAATTGAAAATACCATTGCTTATTATTCATGGGGCTGCCGATCAAAATGTTTCTGTTGAGGAAGCCAGAGCTATTTCGCGATGGAATCAAACGAGCAAATTAATGACAATTAATAATGCAAATCATGTGTTTGGAGCATGTCATCCTTGGGTGGAAAAACGATTACCCCAAGATCTTCAAAAAGTTATAGATTATTCTATAACTTTTTTAATTACCTAAACAATAAACTAAAATTATTAGTGTTATACTTAAGGATTCATTGATAACCGCAGGAAATTACCTATAACATTTTCAATAATGTTAATATTTTGTGTATTTTGTCGAATAAATAGGTTTTTTATCTTTATGTGATGAAATGTTATTCATATTAGCAATCCGAATCTAACAATTTAACCTATTAAAACAATGATTATGGCACGTAAAAGCGCAATTCAACTTCTGAAAAATATTTCAAATGGTGAAGGACTAATAAATAAAAAGTTACAGTTTTATAATTCTGATGGTGTAAAAAAAGTTTTTGACGTACATCATTATGGTAAAGGTGAAACTATTTTATTTAAAAAGAAGCCATTGTTTTCGATAGCTTAAGAATTTAAAAGTAAAAATAAACCAAAGTAAATTTTGTTGGTCATTTAGTTTTTCCAGCTTTCAAATTTTACTTTGGTTTTTTTATTGCTATTTTATTGATAATCTGTAAAGCATCAAAATTAAAAAAAGTAGTTATATTCCAATAACTACTTTTTTTAATTTTGTGTAGCATATCGGATAACAACACCACAATTTTAAAATAAATTGAAACTCATTTTTTATTATATCTACCATTAAATTCGTACATTCATATTTTAGATAATTTAGGGCTTTCATTAATTTTTTTGTTATGTTACAACTCAAACCTCTTCCCAAAAATTCCATTCCCAAAGCTTTAGTAAGAGCAAAACATTATCGCTTATTAAATGAACCTTGGCAAGCTGAAAGCATATGTAGAGATATTCTGAAGGTTGAGCCAAACCACCAACGTGCTCTTCTTTACCTAATTTTGGCTATTACCGATCAATTTGGAAATGATAAGAGTTCTTCGGCCGAAGCCATAGAGCTTTGTACTCATTTTATTAGCAAATTCGAACAAAATTATTATCGAGGAATAATTGCAGAGCGTTTGGGAAAAACTACATTGCTACGTAATTCACCTCGAGTTAAGTATATTGCCTATGAACACTACCGAACCGCTCTAAAATTTTTTGAAGAGGCAGAAGTAATTCAACCCAAAGGCAATCATGATGCTGTTTTAAGATGGAACGCCTGTGTAAGACGCATTAAAGAATTTAAGTTGACACCTTCTCCTGATGACCATCAAGTTCATCCATTTCTGGATGTATAATTTAAGGGTTTAGAGGCGGAAACTTTTTCTTTCTTTTACCAAATATTTTACGTCTTAAAATTGTTAGTGGATCATAAAATCTATCCACCACACGTTCCTTTAGTGGAATAATTCCATTGTCAGTTATATTAATATGCTCTGGACAAACATCGGTACAACATTTTGTTATATTGCAAATACCTGAACCAAATTCATTTTTCAATTCTGGAATTCTATCCTCTATATCTAAAGGATGCATTTCGAGACTCGCTACACGTATCATAAATCGAGGACCAACAAATTTGTCTTTTTTATCATGGTCTCGTAGTACATGACAAACGTTTTGACATAAGTAACATTCAATACATTTCCTAAATTCCTGAACCCGATCAACATCTTGTTGATACATGACATATCCATTTTCAGTCTTGGATTCTGGTGCAAGTTTAACAGGTTTTATTCTTTTGTTTTGAATATAGTTCCAAGAAACATCGGTCACCAAATCTTTAATTACAGGAAATGTTTTCATGGGAGTAACTGTAATGGTCTCATCAGGTTGATATTCATTCATCCTTGTCATACAAGACAGCTTAGGCTTACCGTTGATTTCCATACTGCACGAACCACATTTTCCAGCTTTGCAATTCCATCGGACAGCTAAATCATTTGCTTGATCTGCTTGAATCTTATGGATGACATCAAGCACAACCATTCCTTCCGTTACTTCGACTTCGAAATCGACAAGCTCTCCGTTATCATTATCACCTCTATAGATTTTAAATTTACGTGTTGTCATAGTCTATCCGAATATATTCAAAGTTTATTTTATAAATCAGTTTTTGGTATGTTTTCTTTCTTCAACAATTTCCTTTTCAAGAGCTTCAATTGAAGATTCCGCAATACGCACTAATTCTGGATGAGGTGTAGGACGTTCTACTTTATTTAATTGCATCGACCCATCTATTCCCTTTTTGGTTATAATATTGTAATTAAGCCAATCCTTTTGCTCTCCAGGAAAATCAGCTCGAGTATGTGCTCCTCTACTTTCTTCTCGAAGTTTTGCTGCTCGTGCCACAGCCTCTGCGGTTATTAATAAGTTGCGTAATCCTAACGCTTCGTGCCAACCAGGATTAAATTGACTGGTTCCTTTTGCTTTTACACTTTTGTACTCTTCTATAATTAATTCTATCCTATCTATTCCTTTTTCAAGTTCATATTTAGTTCGAATAATTCCAACATTCACTTGCATATTCTGTTCCAATTGTTCGTGCAATAGATAGGGATTAGCACCAGATTCACGGTTTAATATGTCTGTAGCATTTCGAATTATTTTGCTCGCTTGTTCTTCGTCAATTTCAGAATGACTTGCTTTATTTTTCGCAAATTCAGCAGCATTTTTACCAGCCAAATACCCAAAGACTAAAAGGTCTGATAATGAATTTCCTCCCAAGCGATTGGCACCATGTGTTCCTGCTGCACATTCTCCACAGGCGAATAATCCAGATACAGAGCTCATAGTTGTATTTGCATCTACTCGAATTCCGCCCATAAAATAATGGCAGGTTGGACCAACTTCCATGGGTTCTTTCGTGATATCTAATTCTGCTAAAACCTTAAATTGATGATACATAGAAGGTAACTTCTTTTTTATGTCTTCAGCTGATCTCTGGGTGGCAATATTTAGATATGCTCCTCCATGTTTTGAACCTCTTCCTGCTTTAACTTCTTCATTAATTGCTCTTGCCACAACATCTCTTGTTAATAGTTCTGGAGGACGCCTAGCATTTGGATCACCTGCTAACCATCTTGCTGCTTCTTCTTGAGTATCTGCAGTTTCCGAACGAAACCGTTCTGGAATATAATTGAACATAAATCGTGTGCCTTCACTATTTAATAAGATTCCTCCTTCACCTCTTACACTTTCGGTGACCAAAATACCTTTCACCGATAATGGCCACATCATTCCTGTTGGATGAAACTGATTGAATTCTAAATCCATAAGTTCTGCTCCAGCTTCATAAGCCAAAGCATAACCATCACCTGTATATTCCCATGAATTAGAAGTGACATCCCATGCTTTTCCACCTCCTCCGGTTGCAAAAATTATGGCCTTGGCTTTAAATATTGTAAAAATTCCTGTTTCTCTCCACATACATACAACACCACATACTTCGTCTTTTTCATTTTTAAGTAAATCCAATGCTGTACATTCCATATAAGTTTCAATTCCCTGATGAATACCATAGTCTTGTAACGTTCGAATCATTTCCAATCCTGTACGATCACCAACATGTGCCAATCTTGGATATCTATGACCACCAAAATTCCGCTGATTTATTAATCCTTTTTTTGTGCGGTCGAAAACCGCTCCCCATTCTTCCATAAGTCGTACACGATCCGGTGCAAGTTTTGCATGAAGTTCTGCCATGCGCCAGACGTTAAGGAATTTTCCGCCACGCATGGTGTCGCGAAAATGAATTTTCCAATGATCACGTTTATCTACATTTCCTAAGGCTGCAGCCATCCCGCCTTCAGCCATTACAGTATGTGCCTTGCCTAAAAGTGATTTCATCACTATCCCGATACTCAATCCATGACCTGAAGCTTCAATAGCCGCACTTAATCCAGCGCCACCAGCTCCAATGATAAGCACATCGTGCTCAATAGTTTTTATTTCGGATATGTCTAACATAAATTATTCATTTAAAAGCCCCAGGTATTTAAATCGGTTATATATCCCATTGAAACCATTCGAATATAAAAATCAGCTATCATGATCCATATTAAACTGAGCCAAGCAAAAAGCTCATGACGACGGTTGAGCCAGCCCACGATCTTTCCATTTTTGTGCGCTATATTCCCACTTAATCCACATGAGTAGCAATCTCTACTTCCGCCAACAAGATGTCTAATGGAGTGACAACCAAAGGTATAGCTGGCTAATAAAATTGGATTCCCCAATAAAAGTATTGTCCCCAGGCCAATGCCAAATTCACCTCCTCTAAAAAACGATAAATAGGCATCATAAAAGAAGACAATTATATACAATACCGCGAAGTACATGGTAATGCGATGTACATTTTGAACAACCATGAGTCCAGTTTCTCCTTTATATCCTTCTTTTCGTTTACGAGGTAAAGCACCTACAGCACAAGCTGGTGGTGTTCCAGTAAATGCTCTATAATATGCTTTTCTGTAGTAATAACATGTAAACCTGAATATCCCTGGAATCGCCAAAATAAGTAACGATGGTGAAGGTGGAAGCCAACTAGGCCACCAGGTGGGCCAGTTTCCAAATATGGCATGAGCCATTGGCGCTGCACCTTCAACGCCTTCATTAATAAAGAGGAGTGGAGAATAAAAAGGAGCCAGATATCCACCGAACCCTTCATGTCCAGCACTGTACCAATAAAAATCTGCCTGCCAAGCAGACCAGGATCCGTAAATCAAGAAAGCCGTTAGTCCAAATACTACCAACCCTGGATATAACCACCAATTGTCTTTACGTAATGTTTTAACAAATCCTTTTTCGTGAATGCTGGCAGAAATTTTTATGGACATGTACAACTATCTAGTTTAATGAACTTTCCTTGAATACAAGGAATTAATTCGACACAATTTAGTAAAAAAGATAATTCTTTTTATTTTTTTTACTAAAACTTATTGCGACACCTTTAAAAGAAAAGTGAATTATATTAAAGCACAAAGGGTTAAAAAATATAAAGGAAGTTTTAGAAATGTTGCTAAATATATAATAAAAATAAACCTAACTATTAATATGTCAATTAGTTAGGTTTTAATTAAGTGGAGCATATCGTAACCGCACCTATTGTATTTTATTACTTCTTAAACACCCCTTAAAGTACGTTAAACGGCTATAAAAATAACTATAACAGGAACTATACTGTCTTTGAAATATTTAATTATGTAAGAGGTCCAAAATGACAGAGAGTTAAATGACTATATAGATTTAATTTTAACCGAAAGGGCATTAATTAAATGATTTATTACAAAGTTATAATAATATTCTATACACTCATTTTGATAAGAAATTATTAATGTTTGAGCTATTTTTTAATTTATCTTTAAGACTTAAAAAAAGTATTAATTATGAAACTTTTTAGGTATAGGCCCAATAATGACTTATTATATAAAGAATTAAAATATCAAGAATTTTACTTTGCATCTTATAATGAGTTAAATGATCCTTTTGATCTTATAATTAACTTGGATTTTACAGCTAGAAAAGTTCATCAAATTGATTACCTGATCTTTTTTCTTTATAAAACAACACAAAAAGTAACTGAAGAATTATCAGAATTCAACAATGATAATCTTTTAAAATTTAAAAAATTTATTGAAGATAAAACAGAAAACAGACTACAAGAAAAATTTAAAACTATATTATTTGAGAGAATAAGAAGAAATAATGACAAGAAATTTGATAATATTTTTGTTAATCAAATAATGATAATGTTAAATGAAGTGTCCCTAGAATTGAAACTGGAGTTTAAATTCAGTTTGTCAGCATTTGAAGATGAATACAATAGAATTACTAAAAAATTCCTTCAAAATGCTTATATATTATCATTTTCTGAGACTTATGATAATTTTCTTATGTGGTCACATTATTCTTCAAGACATTCAGGTGTATGTTTAGAGTTTACTTTAAAAGGTGAAGGGGTTTTGCCATTTAAGAAAATAAATAGAGGAAAGATGGAAATAGTGAAAGAGAATAATGTAAAAACAAGTCAATGGTCAGTTATTAAAAATTTATATTCTTTTAAAGTAGGGCAAGTAGAATATTTTAAATCTTTGCCATTTATGAATTTTTTTGATTTAAAAGATTTATTTAAAAATGAAAATGATTTAGAAAAATCCCAATTAATAAAATTTAATATAAATGAATATATTAAATGGATTGAAATGTTACTTAAAAGAAAAACTTTGTATTGGGAATATGAAAATGAATGGCGTGCTGTAAAAATTGATTTTGACAAAAAATATAATAACCCAGAAGACCGAATAAGACATTATCCTTTAGGTTTGTTATCTGGAATATATTTTGGTGTTAGGACTACACAAAAAGATAAAGATAGGATTTTCAGTATCTATAAAAACACAACAACGAAGATTACCCTTTACAATAGTAAATTAGTAGATGGTAAAATAATATTTAATATCTGGAAATCTTTAAATTAAAAATAAGGGTCATGACAACTTAAGAGGATTTTTTCTTAAATTTTCTATGACTAATTAAGGGAAGCCTACAGGGTATACTGGTCAAAATAGTACTACAATTTACACTGTTACGAAACTTGGCGATGAAGTACTTGAAGAAATATTAGCAATATAAATTTCTACTAAATATTTTTATTTAAGTAATTGTCGGCACAATTAATTTACACCCTATTGTTAAGTACTACAAATAGGGTGTTTCTAATAATTATTTGTGGAGCATATCGGAGTCGAACCGATGACCTCTACGCTGCCAGCGTAGCGCTCTAGCCAGCTGAGCTAATGCCCCAAATTATTTTTTCTCTATCGTCTTCAAGCAGCAGATTTTAAATAGTACTCTCTTGTTCATGCTTTTTGTCTGGAGTTAAAATACTTCCTCTTAAAACCAATAGCGGGAGAGTAGTATGGAAATCACGTTTGTATACTATATTATTTCCCCATAATTTTTTAAAAAACCCTCTCCTTCTTCGAATAACACAAAGTATATCTGGATTATGTACCTGGAAATGCTCCAAAACACCTTGAAATGTGGTTGCATTATTAGTGACAGCAAAAGAAGATTTTATCTCCATAAGCCCCTTATCAATATCCATGTATTCTTTAATCAAATCTGGTGTAATTACTTGTAATAAATTTAATTTAGAGTTAAATATGTTTACAAATTGTTTCAATGGGTTTAAAACAGCTTCATTTTCAAAAACCCCATTTTTAAATGCAAATAAAATGGAATCAAATCCTTCAATTTTATAATCTTTAGGAATTATTAGAATCGGGGTTTCTGCTTGTTTTACAATTTTACCTGTTATTTTCCCTAAATAAATGTCATTATCAATTTCAATACTCTGTGGCGAAAGAATAATCAAGTCTATATTAAGTTGCTTAGACACTCTTGATATTGCTTCAAAAGGATTCCCTATTACAGCTTTAGAAACTATTTCAACGCCATTGGTATCTACTGCTTTTAATACCTGATTAAGTTGCTCTTCATTTTCATCTAATAATAATTGGTTCACTTTTGTAAGGCTCGCTACCTTAGAAAACTCTTTATACACATTAATTAAATAGACTTTACCTCCACTTAAAGAGGCTAAAATAATAGCGTTTTTTAAATTATTAATCCCATTGGCAGTAGATCCTACTGGTACAAGTATATTTTTCATCTTATTGAAATTTGTAACTTTGGCAAAAATACATCGAATAAATGATTCGAAAAACAAAAAAAGAAGAAATACCCCAAATTCTGAAGATTACAAAAGCCTGTGCAAAATTTATGATCTCACAAAATATTTTCCATTGGAATGAAAATTATCCTTCAAAAAAATCGTTTAAAAAAGACTTAAAACGAAACGAATTATTTGTGCTCGAACATCATAAAAATATTGTTGGCTGTATTATTATCACACCTAAAATTGATAAAGAACATATTCCGATATTATGGTTAACTCCAAATAAGAATAATCTTTATATACACCGTTAGCTATACATCCCGATTATCAAAAAAATGGTTATGCCCAAAAATTAATGACTTTTGCTGAAAATTATGCTGTTGAAAAATAATTACTTATCAATACGATTAGACACCTTTAGCAAGAATATTAGAAATCAAAAATTTTACGAACTTCACGGCTACAATAAATTAGGCGATATTTATTTTCCAGATCAAAGTGAAAATCCATTTTATAGTTATGAATTAGTATTGAATCCCTAAAAAGTGACAATGCAAAAAATAGATATTTCATTTAAAAGAATCCAACAACTTGCCCTGCCAGCCATAATTGCTGGAATAGCCGAACCAATACTCTCATCTACCGATGCTGCAGTCGTTGGAAATATCTCTGAATTTGGGACAGAATCACTTGCGGCGGTTGGTATTGTTGGCGCTTTCTTATCAACTATTATTTGGATATTAGCTCAAACCCGTAGTGCTATATCGGCAATTGTTTCCCAAAACTTGAGTGCTGGAAAATTAAATAGCCTTAAAAGTTTTCTGGCACAAGCCATTCTCTTTAATGTGTTTCTTAGTCTTATTATTTTATTTTCAACTTACTTTTTTATTGAAGAGATCTTTGTTTTTTTGCGTGCAAAAGGAAAAATTTTAGAATATAGTATTGACTATTATTATATTCGTGTTTGGGACTTTCCTTTAACCTTATTCACTTTTGCTGTTTTGGTATTTTTAGAGGACTTCAAAATACTTTTTGGCCAATGATAATTGCAACAATAGGAGCTTTGTTAAACATTGTATTCGATATTATTTTAGTGTATGGAATAGAAGGAATTCTTGACCCTATGGGAGTTAAAGGAGCAGCTTGGGCAAGTTTAATAGCTTAAATAATAATAGCAATTCTCGCTTTAGCATTTCTTCTAATTAAGACAGATGTATCTCTAAAACTTAAAAGAAAAGTTCACCCAGAAATAAAACGATTAACTCAAATGAGCTTTAACCTGTTTATTAGATCTGTTGCGCTTAATATAGCATTACTTCTGGCAATAAGAGAGGCTACTACCCTTGGAAAAGAATTTATCGCTTCCCACACAATTGCAATAAATCTCTGGTTGTTTTCAGCATTCTTTTTAGCTGGATATGGTGCTGCTGGTAATATCTTAGGGGGTAGGTTACTCGGTGCTAAAAAATATAAGAAACTTTGGGTCTTGACCAAACGAGTGAATAGCTATAATTTAGTGGTAAGCTTCTTACTGATCATAGTTGGCCTTATTTTTTATAAACAGCTCGGACTCTTATTCAGTAAAGATGCCCTGGTCTTATCTATTTTTTATGGAGTGTTCTTTATTGGCCTTATCTCTCAGCCCATAAATGCAATAGGGTTTACCTTTGATGCAATTTTTAAAGGATTGGGTGAAATGAAATACCTTCGAAATATATTACTTGCTTCCACTTTTTTAGGCTTTATTCCTACGCTGTTAATCTGTAACTATTTCGATTTAAAATTAATTGGAGTTTGGATTGCCCTAGTGGTATGGGTTGGGTTTAGAGCTGTCGCCCTATTCCTAAAATTTAAAAACAAATATTACAGATTGGCAAAAGCTGAAAACACCTCTTTTGAAGCCAATCAATATTAGAAAAATCCTATCTTTGTGAACTAATTCATGATAATGAATACGATTCGAATTACAAAACAATTTTCATTTGAAACAGGTCATGCATTATATGGTTACGATGGTTTATGTCGCAATGTGCATGGGCATAGTTATAAATTACATGTAACCGTTATTGGGGAGCCGATATTAGATGCTAGTCATGTAAAATATGGGATGGTTATTGATTTTAGTGATCTAAAGAAAATAGTGAGAAGCAAAATAGTTACTGTTTTTGATCATGCAACTGTTTTTAATAAGAACACTCCTCATGTTGAATTAGCAAAAGAATTAGAATCCCGAGGACATAATGTGTTGTTAGTAGATTACCAACCTACAAGTGAGATGATGATCATTGATTTTGCCGAAACAATTAAAAAAGAGCTTCCTCGACATATTCAACTTCATTCATTAAAACTTCGAGAAACTGATAGTAGTTATGCGCAGTGGTTTGCTTCAGATAATTCTTAATTTCTGCCGAAGTTTATATTGAGCAGGGCCGAAATGTAGGAATATGTTATATTTAACCCATGCAAATTCCACAAGGAAAAAAAATATACTTCTCAAGTGATAATCATTTAGGAGCTCCATCAAAGGAGGAAAGCTTGCCTCGCGAAAAAAAGTTTGTCCGATGGCTAGACACTGTTAAAGATGATGCAGCAGCCATATTCTTATTAGGCGATCTCTTCGATTTTTGGTTTGAATACAAACAAGTGGTTCCTAAAGGATTTGTAAGAGTCCTTGGAAAATTAGCAGAGATCTCAGATGCTAGAATTCCCATTTACTTTTTTGTTGGAAATCATGATCTGTGGATGCGAGATTATTTTGAAAAAGAACTCAATATTCCAACCTACAGAAACAATAAAGAATTTATTTATAATGACTCTGTTTTTCTAATCGGTCATGGCGATGGAAAAGGTCCGGGAGATAAGGGGTACAAACGAATGAAAAAAGTATTTACCTTTCCTTTTTTTAATTGGTTATTTAGGTGGCTTCATCCAGATATTGGCGTTCGATTGGCGAAGCATTTATCGTTAAAAAATAAATTGATCTCTGGAGAAGAAGATAAAAATTATTTGGGGGATGATAAGGAATGGCTTGTTTTATATACCAAAAGAAAACTCGAAGAAAAACACCGTGATTATTTTATTTTTGGTCATCGACACATTCCTATGAAATTAAAAGTTGCAGAAAATTCAACCTATATAAATCTTGGAGACTGGATAAATAACTATACCTATGGTGTTTTTGACGGGTCAAATTTTGAATTGAAAATATTCGAATAAAATATGGTTCAATTAAAAAACACTTTTGCAAACCTTCGGTCAGGATTTAATATCCTTTAATTTTAGCTGTAAGCTTACATTCCCATTCCAATGATTTTCATCAATAGTATAGGTGGCTTTAAATGTTTTGTTCTTCTTGATCATATCAATTTTATCCCCCAAGCCAAATCCAATACTTACTATCTTACCAAATCCTCGCTGAATAGCTGTTAGCCTTAAGTGCTTTTTTTCTTCTCCTACACATTTCCCGTATCCTGTATCTTGTAATTCATCCGACATAAAGACGGGAGTCATGTTTCCAGGGCCAAAAGGTGCAAACTGACTTAAAACTCTATAAAATTTTGGTGTAATGTCTTTAATATTTATTTGCGCATCGATATTAATCTCAGGAATCAGTAATTTAATATCGATCGTTTCTGAAACAACTTTTTCAAATGCTGTTTTAAATGCTGGATAATCCTTTTCAAAAAGAGTAAGCCCTGCAGCGTATTTATGCCCACCAAATTGTTCGATATGTTTAGAGCAAGCTTCTAAGGCTTGATACACATCAAATCCCTTTACCGATCGAGCAGAAGCTGCCAAACGATCTCCGCTCTTAGTAAACACAAGTGTTGGACGATAATAGGTCTCAATTAATCTAGAAGCCACAATACCAATAACGCCTTTGTGCCAATTTTTATCGTAAACAACAGTAGTAAAACCTTCCTGTTCTTTTTGAGTTTCAATTTGAGCCAGTGCTTCTTTAGTAATTTTTTTATCTGTTTCACGTCTATCGGAGTTAAATTGATCTATTTCTTTGGCATATTTCACAGCCAAATCAGTATCGGTTTCACAAAGTAAGGTAACTGCATGATTTCCATGTTTCATCCTTCCTGCAGCGTTTATTCTAGGCGCAATGATAAATACAACATCAGTCATGGTAAATGTATCTTTCTGAAATTGCTGAATTATCGCTTTAAAACCAGGTCTTGGGTTATTGTTAATTACCTGTAAGCCATGATAGGCTAATATCCTGTTTTCACCAGTAATAGACACGATATCTGCTCCAATTGCCGTTGCCACCAAATCCAGATACAAAAGTAAGTCGTCAATGGTCTCCCCTTTTCTTGAGGCTAATGCTTGAATTAATTTAAAGCCAACACCGCAACCGCAGAGTTCTTTAAAGGGATAGCTACAATCTTCTCTTTTTGGGTCTAAAACAGCAAATGCATCTGGAAGTTCTTTTTCGGGAAGGTGATGATCACAAATAATAAAATCTATCCTCTTTTGGGACGCATAAGATACTTTATCATTTGCTTTAATTCCACAATCTAGTGCTATAATAAGTGAAAATCCATTGTCTTCAGCAAAATCAATTCCCTTATAAGAAATACCATATCCCTCTTCATAACGATCTGGAATATAGGTAGCAATATTTTGGTAATAGGAATTCAAATATGAAGATAATAAAGCGACACTGGTAGTACCATCCACATCATAGTCTCCATAGATTAATATATTTTCTTGATCAGCAATTGCCTTTTCAATCCGATTTACAGCCCTATCCATATCTTTCATTAAAAAAGGATCGTGTAACTCATTTAAATTAGGCCTAAAGAACCGTTCAGCTTCATTAAATGATTCGATACCTCGTTGCACTAGTAATGAGGCAATCATAGTGTCTACCTTTAATTCATTAGATAGATGTGTAACTTTCTGGGGAATAGGTTTGGGTTTAAAGGTCCAGCGCATAATTAAAAAAAGTTCAAATTACAAGCACCAAATTCCAATAGCCTTTTTGACAATTAAAATAGTGATGAGTATAGTATAAGGGAGTTAGTTAGTAAAGATACAAATTTGTTACTAAAAAAAGAGCTCCAAAAAAAATCAAATAACTTTGTGAAACAGTCTCTTAATAATGAACTACCTCGACCCAAGGGTACGAGGTATCAAGCGGAAGATAACTTTATTTTAGTTTGATGAAAACCTTAGGTTTTCAAACTTTCCTCTTGACCACCGAGGCAAGCCTCGGGGAATTCTTTAGATTAAACCCTAAAAGTTCAATTTAGGTTGAAGACGTACAGTATAATGGGACTGAGGATATAGTTTTAGAACGTTATAATAATAATCCCCTAAATGTTTTTGAATTCAACTCCGAAGTGTTTACAGTTTTTCCCAATCCTTCCTATGGAATATTTAATATTTCCCATAATTTAATTTCTTTTAAAACACCCTATCAAATAGTAGATAGTTCTGGAAAAATAATCCAGCTAGGGGTATTAAATGCTAAACTAACTGAGATTGATCTTTCGATGGCACAAAAGGGAGTTTATTTGCTACATGCTTCAGGAACTCTATTGAAATTAGTAAAAATGTAATAGCGATTTCCTTGGTAAAATTTAAAATAATGCGATATAATCCTTTAATTATTATGAAAATGAATTTGGGTATTTACTTCTGCAAAGTGACTAAACATTTCCAATACACCGCAATATCTTTCTTTAGATAATTTTACTGCCTTTGTTATTTTGGTTTCGTTTAGATTGCTTCCTGTAAAATGATAATCAATAAAAACTTTATTATAATATTTAGGATGTTCTTCTGTAAGTTCTCCTTTCACAATTATTTTAAAAGCATCTATTTCAACACGCATTTTTTTAAATAATGACAATACATCCAATCCTGTACATCCCCCGATTGAGGACAGCATCAATGCCTTTGGATTTAATCCTAAATTCGTGCCGCCAAAAATTGGGTCTGTTTCCATAAGGATAGATGATCCATTTGGATTATCCGATTCAATAAGCATATTTTCTTTCCAGGTTGAGGTAACAGTATGAGCCATAATTATTCTTTTTTAAGGGTTACAAAAATACGAAAAAGACAGGCGCTCTAAAACTTTTTAGTTTTGTATTTTAGAGCCTTTAAAACATTACATTACAATCATGCCATTAGTACAGCCATTGTCTCCAGATCACAGTCCAGAAACACAAGAACTAGCAAAATTTTTTAATGAAACTCTAGGGTTTTGCCCCAATAGTGTACTCACCATGCAACACAGGCCTGCAATTAGTAAAGCATTTATAAACCTCAATAAAGCAGTAATGGCAAATGAGGGTGGTGTAACTTCGTCATTAAAACGAATGATCGCCTGGGTAAGTAGTAATGCTACTGGTTGTAGGTATTGCCAGGCTCATGCGATTCGTGCTGCAGAACGATATGGTGCCGAGCAAAAGCAATTAGATAACATTTGGGAATATCGTACACATCCTTCTTTTTCAGAAGCCGAACGAGCAGCTTTGGATTTTTCATTAGCTGCTTCACAGGTTCCCAACACCGTAAACGAAGAAATTAAATCTCGTTTATACGAATATTGGAACGAAGGTGAAATTGTAGAAATTTTAGGTGTAATTTCTTTATTCGGTTACCTTAACCGTTGGAATGATTCTATGGGAACCTCAATAGAATATGGAGCTGTAGAAAGCGGTGAGCAATACCTGAGAAAACATGGATGGAATAAAGGAAAGCACATATAAATTTATTGTTTCTTTAATTAAAAATGACCGTTTTTAAAATAATTGACCTTTCTATTTAGCTTGTTTTTTACCTCCAACTACAATCACAATTTCTCCTTTTGGAGGTTTCTCTTTAAAATGATTTACTAATTCTGAAACTACTCCTCTAATTGTTTCTTCATGGAGTTTACTAATTTCTCTGGAAACAGAGATGGACCTGTCTTCACCAAAATATTCAACAAATTGATTTAGGGTTTTAATTAGCTTATGTGGAGATTCATAAAAAATGATGGTTCTTGTTTCTCCTGCCAATAATTTTAAGCGAGTTAATCGTCCTTTTTTTATAGGTAGAAACCCTTCAAAAACAAATTTATCGTTGGGTAATCCACTATTTACCAAAGCGGGAATAAAAGCTGTAGCCCCGGGTAAGCAATCCACTTGAATCCCTGCTTCTACACAGGCTCGAGTTAGTAAAAACCCAGGGTCGCTAATAGCAGGAGTTCCTGCGTCACTAATCAAAGCAATCGTTTCTCCCCTTTGAATTCGCCTTACAATACCTTCAACCGTTTTATGCTCATTGTGCATATGATGGGATTGCATCTGAGTTGTTATATTATAATGTTTTAGAAGTTTCCCACTGGTACGAGTGTCTTCAGCCAGGATTAGATTTACTTCGTTTAAAACTTCAATAGCTCTAAAAGTAATGTCTTTTAGATTCCCAATCGGTGTTGGAACAAGGTATAATTTTCCCATTTTAATCCCTAAGTAACTTAGCTAAACCTTTTTTCGAGAATAATCATAAACCGTTCTGAAAACTCATCTTTATCGGTCCAATTATTATATTCTGGCTTTACATTCTCCTCAATAAAGTTGGCCACTTCTTTAAAGTTTGACAAAGTGTTGATTTGTGATAGAACACGTGTATAATCATCAGCATTATTGTCAAATAACTGTTTAATAAAGGCTAAGCGATCATTTAGTCCTATTGACAAACCCTGATTTAGTTTATCATTTAAAGATTTTGGTTTTTCTGAGCTACTATTTTTACTTTCTAGAATATGTTCTATTTCTTTTTTGTCTTCCGATTCTTTTTTTTCAAAGATTGGCATTTCCTGATAGTCCTTAGCAAATTCTTCCAATTCGTTTTTTTCAGTTTCTTTATTTGGAAGAATATTCTCTAAAATTTCATCTACCCGCTGTGCTTCATGAGGCATTTGAGCTACAATATCTTTTATTTTCTCCATCAAGGGTTCGGCCAGTTCATCTTCATATTGTGATTGTGGAACAGGCTTGGGGTCTTGAAACCAGTTTTCTTCACGATAGGTTTTAGAATCTATCGCATCACGATCTAATGATTCTAAATCAGATTCATTTGATGACTCTAAGTATTCTAATATAGTAATTTTTTCATATAGTTTTAGAACCAAACCCTTTAGTGATCTTGTATTTAATTCATTTCCATCAACAATAATCTTTTTAGCCAGAGCGTTTATTTGTAATCGTACTTTCTTCTTCATAACTTATTAAAATAAAGCAATTTTTCTATTTTGTTTTTATAAATTTACACAACCTTTATGTAAACGTCAAAAAATACGGTTTTAGTTTAAATTAATTTTATGTTTCTCGAAAATACTGTTAATCAAAAAGAACAATTTGGATGGATAGAAGTTATCTGTGGCTCTATGTTTTCTGGGAAAACAGAAGAATTAATTCGACGCCTAAAAAGAGCAAAGTTTGCCCGACAAAAAGTTGAAATATTTAAACCAGCTATCGATACTCGGTATCATGAAGAGACCGTAATTTCCCACGACAGTAATGAAATTAACTCCACATCAGTTCCTGCTGCAGCAAACATCCCTATTCTTGCAGATAATTGTGATGTCGTTGGAATTGATGAGGCTCAATTTTTTGATGACGAGATTGTTAAAGTATGTAACGATTTAGCCAATAGAGGAGTTAGAGTTATTGTAGCAGGATTGGATATGGACTTTAAAGGGAATCCTTTTGGTCCCATGCCAGCATTAATGGCTACTGCCGAATATGTAACAAAAGTACATGCGGTATGTATCCGAACAGGAAACCTTGCAAATTATAGTTATCGGAAAGCAAAGAGCAACGAACTTGTTCTTTTAGGTGAAACCGACGAATATGAACCTTTAAGCAGAGCAGCTTATTTTAAAGCAATGTTGAGAGAAAAGGTTAGCAATATGAATGTGAAAGACCCCGAAGAACTTCCTCGTAAAAAGCAAGCTTAATAATGCCAAAAATTACCGAAACTGTATTAGAAATAAACCTTTCTGCCTTAAGAGATAATTACAATTATTTAAGATCTAAAATAAAAAAAGGCACAAAATTTATGGCTGTTGTCAAAGCCTATGCTTATGGAAGTGATGCTGTGGAAATAGCAAAAGAATTAGTGGAACTAGGAGTTGATTATCTTGCTGTTGCCTATGTTAATGAAGGAATTGTTTTACGAGATGCTGGTATAAATACCCCCATTATTGTATTACACCCTCAACTAATAAATTTTGAAATACTTATCGACCGTTGTTTAGAGCCCAGTCTTTATAATTCAAGAAGTTTTAATCGTTTTATTGAAATAGCTAGCCTAAAAAATCAATTGAATTACCCTGTTCATATAAAGTTTAATACAGGGCTTAATAGATTGGGATTTTGGGAAGATGATGTAAATTATATTGTTTCTATTTTAAATAAAACTAAAGTTATTAAAGTAAAATCTGTTTTTTCTCAACTAGCAGCTAGCGAAGATCTATCAGAAAAAGAATTTTCTCAAAATCAAATTAAATGTTTCAAAAGTATTTCAGATAAAATAATCAAGGAATTAGATTACCTCCCTCTTTTGCACATGAGCAATACTTCTGGAATACTAAATTTTCCTAAAGCACATTTAGATATGGTACGAAGTGGAATAGGTCTTTATGGTTATGGAAATTCGGAATCAGAAAATAAAAATTTTACTCCTATAGCCTCTTTAAAATCTATTATCTCTCAAATTCACAAAATAGAAAAAGGAGAGTCTGTTGGTTATAATAGAGCTTATAAAAGTAATGGAGTTACAAAAACTGCCACTATCCCAATTGGTCATGCCGATGGTATTAGTCGTACTTATGGAAATGGAAAAGGCTGGGTAACTATTAACGATAAAAAGGCGCCAATAATTGGAAATGTATGTATGGATATGATGATGGTTGATATTTCATCTATTGATTGCCATGAAGGCGATGAAGTGATCATCTTTGGAGAACACCCAAGAGCAGATCATCTTGCCGAAGAAAACAATACCATTTCTTACGAATTGATTACGGCTATTTCACAACGAGTGAAGCGGGTTTTTTATCGAGATAATTGATGGTTTCATATAAGGAGATCCATTTTCCATAAATAGCTTCAAATTGACTTTTAAATCCATTATTATTTTATAAAGAATAATTCTCAGAAGACTACTACACTATATAATCTAACCAAACTCTTCAAAGCTCTATGCGAAATAGGGTGTTTTTTTACATTTAATTCTGAAAAATCTAAATGCTAAACTGTACTTTTGAAGTAAATTTTAATTTATGAAAGTTGCTGTGGTTGGAGCCACCGGAATGGTGGGTACTAATTTGATAAAATTACTGGAAGAACGCGATTTTCCAGTATCTCAATTAATTGCTGTGGCTTCTGAAAAATCTATTGGTAAAGAAATTTTTTTTAAAGAGAATCGTGTTTCCATAATTGGAATGCATGATGCTCTAACAGAAAAACCTGACATTGCTATTTTTTCAGCTGGTGGAGATACTTCTATAGAATGGGCTCCAAAATTTTCTGAAGTTGGAACAACGGTGATCGATAATTCTTCAGCTTGGAGAATGGATCCATCAAAAAAATTAATTGTTCCAGAGATCAATGCGGAATCTCTAACTTCCAAAGATAAAATTATAGCAAACCCAAACTGTTCTACCATACAATTAGTGATGGCATTGGCACCATTACATCAAAAATATTCTATGAAACGAGTGGTTGTTTCTACTTATCAATCTGTTTCAGGAACTGGTGTAAAAGCAGTAAATCAATTGGAAAACGAGATAAAAGGAATTAGTGATGAAATGGTCTATCCCTATCCAATCCATAAAAATGCACTCCCACATTGTGATTCTTTCGAGGCAAATGGTTATACAAAAGAAGAAATGAAATTAGCAAGGGAACCACTAAAAATACTGAACGACTCTAGTTTTTCCATAACGGCAACAGCTGTCCGAATTCCAACAACTGGTGGACATAGTGAGGCTGTAAATGTATCATTTGAACAAGATTTTCAGCTTAGCGATATTCGCAAATTATTACATAGAACACCTGGTATTACAGTACAAGATAACCCAGACACTAACACCTACCCTATGCCCCTATATGCAAATGGGAAAGACGATGTATTTGTGGGTCGAATAAGAAGAGATGAAACGCAGGCTAATACATTAAATATGTGGATCGTTAGTGACAATCTCAGAAAAGGTGCCGCTACAAATGCTATTCAAATTGCCGAATACCTTGTAAATAATGATCTTGTAATAAATTAATTTTAAATGAACTACCAATTACTTTTTATTACTTTTACTAAAATTTTTATATCTGAATTATGAAAAAAATTGAAATTCTATTTTTGTTTGCTATTCCATTTGTATCAATAGCTCAAGAAATTAACGAAACTATTACAGTGAATTATATCAAAACTAAAAAAGTAGATACTATTACTAATTATTTCGGAACTGAAGTAAAAGACTCGTTTCGATGGTTAGAAGATGACCGTAGTAAAGAAACAGAAGCTTGGGTTGAAAATCAAAATGAAGTAACTTTTAATTTCCTCGATAAGATTCCATTTAGAGACGAATTAAAAGAGCGGTTAACAGCCCTGTGGAATTATGAAAAAGTAGGGTCGCCGTTTAAAGAGGGGAGCTATACTTATTATTATAAAAATGATGGTCTTCAGAATCAATATGTGATATATCGCTATAAAACAGGTGAGGACCAAAGTTCCTCACAGATATTTCTCGACCCCAATACTTTTAAAAAAGACGGCACTATTTCCTTATCAGGATTGAGTTTTTCAGAAAATGGAAAAATGGCAACTTACAGTATTTCGATTGGAGGTAGTGATTGGCGAAAAGTTTTAGTAATGAATACTGAAACAAAAGAAATTATAGAAGATACTTTAATTGATATAAAATTTAGTGGTCTTTCCTGGAAAGAAAACGATGGCTTTTATTATTCCAGCTATGACAAGCCCGAAGGCAGTGAACTTTCAGCTAAAACAGATCAACATAAATTGTTTTATCACAAAATAGGTACTACACAGGATGAAGATGCATTAATTTATGGAGGGGTCACATCCGAGAAACATCGGTATGTTGGAGGTCGCGTTTCAGAAGACAATAAATACCTTACCGTTTCAGCAAGTATTTCCACTTCAGGAAATAAGTTATTTATAAAGGACCTGAGAAAACCTAACAGCTCGCTAATTCCAATATTAGACCATACCGACAGCAATACCTATTTATTAGATAACAGAGGAACAACATTATATTTAGTAACAGATTTAAATGCCCCTAATAAAAAAATAGTAACGGTAGATGTTAATAATCCGACACCTGAAAATTGGGTTGACTTTATTGCTGAAACGGAACATGTACTAAGTCCATCAAGGGGAGGTGGTAATTTCTTTATTGAATATATGATCGATGCTGTTTCTAAGGTTATGCAATACGATTATGATGGAAATTTAATTCGTAATATTGACCTTCCCGGAATAGGTACTATAAATGGGTTTCGTTCTAAAAAGGAAGAAAAAGAAATTTATTTTTCCTTTACAAATTATGTAACTCCCGGAAGTATCTTCATATACAATATTGCTGAAGGGACTTCAGAATTATATAAAAAACCAAAAATTGATTTTAATACAAATAATTACGAGAGTAAGCAAATATTTTATAATTCAAAAGATGGCACCAAAATACCAATGATCATCACCTTTAAAAAAGGGATTAAACTTGATGGAAAAAATCCAACAATTCTATATGGGTATGGCGGATTTAATATAAGTCTAACTCCACGTTTTAGTATTACAAATGCAGTATGGATGGAACAAGGGGGAATTTATGCGGTGCCTAATTTACGTGGTGGTGGAGAATATGGGAAAGAGTGGCATGATGCAGGAACGCAGATGAAAAAACAAAATGTGTTTGATGATTTTATTGCAGCGGCTGAATATCTTATTGAAAACAATTATACTAGCAAAGAATATCTTGCCATTCGTGGCGGATCTAACGGTGGGTTATTAGTAGGAGCAACGATGACACAACGTCCTGATTTAATGAAAGTTGCGCTTCCTGCAGTTGGAGTACTCGACATGTTACGCTATCATACATTTACGTCAGGTGCTGGATGGGCATATGACTATGGAACATCAGAGGATAGCAAAGAAATGTTTGATTATTTAAAAGGGTATTCACCTGTTCATAATGTAAAAAAAGGTGTTCAGTATCCTGCGACATTAATTACAACTGGAGATCATGACGATCGCGTAGTACCTGCACATAGTTTTAAATTTGCTGCTGAATTACAAGATAAACAAAATGGAAGAAATCCTGTATTGATCCGTATTGAAACGGATGCTGGTCATGGTGCAGGAACTCCAGTTAGTAAAACCATAGAACAATATGTTGATATTTTTGGGTTTACATTATATAATATGGGCTATCGTGTGCTTCCTGAAAAAGTACGACAAGAAATTAAAAATTAACAATGAAACAAGTATTCATAACAGGCTATGGTAAAATAAAAGAAAACCTACAATTCATAGAATCCAACAGGCCACAGGTTAATACTAATGAAGTTTTAATTGAAATACATGCTGCTGGAGTAAACCCAATAGACTACAAAATTATTAATGGGTTGCTGAAACCTATAAAGAAATTAACATTCCCAGCGCCTATTGGTTTTGACGTAAGTGGAACTATTGTTGAAATAGGCGAAGGTGTTACCAACTTTGAGATAGGAGACGAAATTTATTCAAGAGTCCCTACAAAAGACCCTGGAACATTTGCAGAATATATAGCAATAGATAGTAGGGTTGTTGCAAAAAAACCTACAAACATTAGCTTCGAACAGGCTTCGAGTATTCCGCTAGTTGGTCTTACCACAATACAAGGGTTTGCATTGGCGGACATCAAAAATGGAGATCGGATTTTAATTCATGCTGGCTCTGGAGGAATTGGCACATTTGCAATTCAATATGCAAAGACAAGGGGCGCATTTGTTTATACAACAACAAGTACCAAAAATGTTTCTTGGGTAAAAGAGCTAGGTGCTGATGTAGTAATTGATTACAATAAAGAAAACTATTTAAACATCGTAACGGGGGTTGATATTGTTTTAGACACCCTAGGGAAAAACTATTCTAGAGATGCTTTTAGTGTTTTAAAAAAAGGAGGTAAAGTAATAACATTGATAGGTGATCTAGATAACGAGACTGCAAAAGAATTAGGTTTAAATTCATTTATCCGTTTTTTATTATCAATAAAAAGAATGAAAATTGATAAGGCAAGAAAGAGAATGTCTGCCCTTTATCGTTTTGTAATTATAGAACCGAATGCTAATCAATTAAATGATATTTCTTCATTGATTGAAGGAGAATTATTAAAACCTATTATTGATAGGGTATTCCCTCTGAATAATGTTATTGAAGCATTGCAGTATCTAAAAAAAGGGCACGCAAAAGGAAAGGTAGTAATTAAAATTAGATAGAATCTATATATTTATAATATATACTTTATTGATTCTTAGTCTATACCAATAATACTATAATCGGTACCATTAAAATTGATAATTTCTCCTTTCTTCTTTCCTAAAAGTAAAGACCCTATTGGCGAGTTTGGAGCGACCCCTAAATAAATAGTATTATTTATAAGTAAACTACCTACCGATATACTTAAAAAGAATATGGCTTTATCGGTATAAACAAGACTTCCCAACTTTATTACATCAGAAGCCTTACCAGAGTTTATTCTGTTTAGTTGATTTTGAATTTTTTCAATTTCTTTTAATTGGTTTCCAACTTGTTCCCGATTTATTTGAAGCATCGCTCTGTTTGGATGATGTTTATTTCCACTGGTGTTTTTAGACTCTTCTTTTAACGAATTTTCAATATGATGTATGGCTTTAAGAATTTTTTTCTTTCTAAATGTCACAAAATCTGCGCATTTTTTTAGCAATTCAGATTTTATTTCTGTGAGTGTCATTTAGGAAAGTTAATTAAGCTAAAATAGAATTCAAAAAACTCAAACTTTTATAAGTTTGGGGGGTTGAAATTGTTATTCTTCCTCCTCGGGCTCTTCCATAACAAAATTATCCATAAAAGCTGTGGTATAATTACCTGCAACAAAATCTGGATCATTCATTAATTGAATATGAAAGGGAATAGTCGTTTTAACTCCTTCAATTACAAATTCATCAAGAGCACGTTTCATTTTACTGATAGCCTCTTCACGAGTTTGTGCTGTGGTAATCAATTTCGCAATCATAGAATCATAGTTTGGCGGAATGGTATATCCTGCATACACATGAGTATCTAAACGTATTCCGTGTCCACCTGGAGAATTCAATTCTGTTATTTTTCCAGGACAAGGTCTAAAATCGTTGTAAGGATTTTCAGCATTAATTCGACATTCTATAGAATGAAGCTTAGGGGTATAATTTATCCCAATAATTAGTATTCCTGCGGCTACTTTTATTTGCTCTCTTATCAAATCAAAATCTATAATTACTTGTTCTGTTATTGGATGCTCAACCTGAATACGAGTATTCATTTCCATAAAGTAAAATTTACGATGCTTGTCTACAAGAAATTCAACGGTGCCAGCACCTTCATATTTTATAAATTCTGCAGCTTTTACTGCTGCTTTTCCCATTTCATTTCTAAGTTTTTTAGTTATAAATGGGCTAGGAGTTTCTTCAGCTAGTTTTTGATGTCTTCGCTGTATTGAACAATCTCTTTCACTAAGATGACAAGCGTTCCCCTTATTATCACCAATTATTTGAATTTCTATATGACGTGGTTCTTCGATGAGTTTTTCCATATACATATCGTTATTAGCGAATGCAGCTAACGATTCTTGTCTGGCGTCGTCCCAACCTTTTTTAAGTTTCTGCTTTTCCCAAATTCCTCGCATTCCTTTACCCCCTCCACCAGCTGTAGCTTTTAACATGACTGGGTAACCCATTTCTTCAGCTAATTTTTCTGCCTCTTCAAAACTCTCAATGATACCTTCACTCCCAGGAATGGTTGGGACCCCTGCTTCTTTCATTGTTGATTTGGCACTTGCTTTATCTCCCATATTATTGATCATCTCGGCGGAAGCACCAATAAATTTAATTTCATGCTCATCACATAGCTTTGAAAATTTAGCATTTTCTGCAAGGAATCCATAACCAGGATGAATCGCATCTGCATTTGTTATTTCAGCAGCGGCTATAATATTTGGGATTTTTAAATAACTTTCACTGCTAGGAGCTGGTCCTATACATACAGCTTCATCCGCAAAACGAACGTGAAGACTTTCCTCGTCTGCCTTTGAATAAACAGCTACTGATTGAATTCCCATTTCTCTACATGTACGAATAATTCGCAATGCAATTTCTCCTCTATTTGCAATTAATATTTTTTTAAACATAATTTCTTTAAATATCAAATCGCAAGTGCCAAATTCCTTCTATTTTTGAGATTTAGGATTTGAGATTTGGGATTTATTTAATTAAGATGGGTCTACTAAAAATAATGGTTGATCGAATTCTACAGGTGAAGCGTCATCAACAAGAACTTTTATGATCTTCCCATTAACTTCACTTTCAATTTCATTAAAGAGTTTCATGGCTTCAATAATACAAAGAACATCACCTTCTTTAACAGTATTTCCAACCTCAACAAATAAGGGCTGATCTGGTGAAGTCTTTCTATAAAATGTTCCGATAATTGGTGATTTAATTGTAATGTATTTTGAATCATCCTTAACAGAATCTGTTTCTGATACAACGGGTACGGATTCTACTTGTGGTTGTGATATAGCTTGTGGAGATGCTACTGGTATAGACGGTAATTGCTGAATGTATGTTGTTTCTGCCTTATTATCATCTCCCGTTTTAATCGTTATCTTTACATCATCCATTTCGAGCTTTACTTCTGTTGCTCCAGATTTTACTACAAACTTAATTAAGTTTTGAATATCTTTTAAATTCATATTATTGATTTTTAATATTCTATAATTAATTGGAATTATATGCCCATTTCAGGTAAATAGCCCCCCATGTAAAACCGCCCCCAAAGGAAGCAAACACTAAATTATCCCCCTTTTTTAAATGCTTTTCATAATCATGTAGGCACAAAGGTAGTGTAGCAGAAGTTGTATTCCCATATTTATGGATGTTTTTCATCACTTTCCTATCAGGAAGATTAATCCTCTTTGCTGTAGCGTCTATAATCCTATTATTTGCTTGATGTGGAACTAACCAATCCAAGTCCTCCCCAGTAAGATCATTTTGTTGTAATATTTTTTCTGAAACATCTGCCATATTAGTGACTGCAAATTTAAAAACAGCTCTTCCATCTTGAAATACCTTGTGCTGATTATTGGTTACTGTTTCAAAAGATGCAGGCAATAATGAGCCTCCCGCATCAATTTTTAGGAATGACCTGCCATCCCCGTTTGTTCTTAAATACTCATCTAAAAGTCCAAAACCCTCAGTATTGGGTTCAAAAAGTACTGCACCTCCACCGTCTCCAAAAATAATACAGGTTGTTCGATCCTTGTAGTCTATAATTGACGACATCTTATCTGCACCAATTAATAGTATTTTTTTATAGCTACCAGATTCAATATATTTTGCTGCGATTGACATTCCAAATAAAAAACTGGAACAAGCAGCCATCAAATCGTAAGAAAAAGCATTTGTTGCTCCAATTTGAGTTGCAACATAAGATCCAGTAACAGCAACAGGCATATCGGGTGTTGCTGTGGCCATAATAACCATATCGATATCCTTTGGATCTATATTGCTTTTATTAAGAAGGTCTTTTGCTGCCTCAATAGCAAGGAAAGAAGTTCCCTTGTCTTTATCTTTTAATATTCTTCGTTCTTTAATTCCTGTACGTGCAGTTATCCATTCATCATTTGTGTCTACCATAGTTTCCAGGATCTGGTTGGTGAGCACATAATCGGGGACATAGCCCCCTACAGCTGTAATTGCTGCTGTGATTTTACTCATAAATATTGAATTAATTTCACAATTAAAGGAATAAATCCTTTAAACGGCACGAAAATTACTAAAAATTCGTCAATAACAAGCCCAAAGTAGATTTTTTGTCTCTTCCTCACTTAGAACCCAGGATTAGGATCTAATAGAAAATAAAACAAAAACTCTCAACATTCTGTGAGAGTTTTTGTTTTTAAATATGTTTTAATCAATTATGCTTCTGCATCTACAGGTGCGTCAATTACTATTTGACCACGATAGTATAATTTTCCTTCATGCCAATGAGCCCTATGATATAGGTGAGATTCACCTGTTGTCGGATCTGTCGCTATTTGAGGTGTAGTTGCCTTGTAATGTGTTCTTCTTTTATCTCTTCTAGTTTTTGAGATTTTTCTTTTTGGATGTGCCATTACTCTATATTATTTGTCTGTTAATAATTTTTTTAATTCGTCCCACCTTGGGTCTGTTTTCCCTCCCTTTTCTAAATTATTCTCATTTAGTTTTGGGCGTAATTCTTCTAGTTTGTTAAGTATCTCCGATTTTAATGATCCGTCTTTAATGCCAGGATGAATTTTTTTAGTTGGTACTGCCAACACTATAGATTCATATATGTATTGCTGAATATTTACTTCATAGCTCCCGTGGGGAATTATTAATAAATCTTCATTTTCATCGTTAAAGGTATCACCAAAATTAACCACAAAATGATAGGTTCCAATAATATCCAGATTAAACGGTTCATTTGTAATATCACATTGAACGTTTACATGTCCATCAAATGAAAGTGTAAATTCCAATAAAGTGCTTTTTTTATTTAGTAATACATTGAGTTTTATGCTAACCTCATTAAATTCGTCATACTCAAAATACTCAAAGAACGTTTTGTCAATGTTAAAGTCAAACTGGTGTTCTCCAATTTTCAACCCCGAAAATGGGATGGTAAATTCTTTCAATTCCTTCATAATCACTCACCTGTTATACACAATTACCTTGCAATTAAGGCGGGTGCAAAGATAAAAAAATATTTAAATTGCAAATCAGTTTTTACAATTCTTTTTCTTTTAATTTCAGTAGAATAAATGGATAATCCTGTTGTAGTCCAAGTTAAAAGGCAAAATAGTGGTATTGTTAATATAAACAGGTCTTTAATTTAATTCCTTCGATATTTCGAAGTTGATAAATTTTTACTTTCATTTTTTAAAGGATTCCTAGACAGCACCTTATATTCCTCTCTTTTTTTATAGATATTTATCGCAGTAAATAATGCTTCTTTAAAAGATTCGTTATTTGCACAATTTTTACCAGCAATATCGAAGGCGGTTCCATGGTCTGGGGAAGTCCTAATTTTATTTAATCCTGCTGTGAAATTTACTCCTAATCCAAAGGAAAGTGTTTTAAAGGGAATCAAGCCCTGATCATGATAGGAAGCTAGTATTGCATCAAACTTTTCATAAGTCCCTGAACCAAAAAAACTATCTGCAGCATAAGGTCCATATACAAGTGACCCCTTCTTTCGTAAATTATCCAGGCTAGGGCGTAAAACAGTGTCATCTTCTGTTCCAATAACTCCGCTATCCCCACTATGGGGATTAATCCCAAGGACAGCAATTTTGGGTTTGGAAATGCCAAAATCCTGAATTAGTGTCTTTTGAATGATGTTTATTTTTTTTTCTATTAGTTCTTGTGTTATATTTAGAGCAATATCTTTTACTGGTATGTGGTCAGTTAATAATCCTACACGTAGTTTGTTGGCGATCATGAACATCAAGCTATCGCCTTCTAATTCTTGGTTGAGATAATCGGTATGTCCATGAAAATTAAATTCCTCAGATTGGATAGTAGCTTTGTTAATTGGTGCTGTAACAAGGACATCGATCTTATTTTTATTTAGAGCAGAAACAGCTGCTTTTAGAGATTTAATAGCATAGGATCCAATAGTGGTGTCTTCTTTGCCAAAATTGATGTTTACTTGGTCTTTCCATACATTATAGACATTAATTTTATTGGGGTCAAGAGCTTCAAAATCATCTATTCCTATTAATGAACAATCTAACTCATAAGATTTTTTAAAAAAGGTCATCACTTGTAAAGAAGCAAATATCACTGGGGTAAAAAAATCTAATATTCTAGGGTCTAGGAGTGTTTTTAATATTATCTCACTTCCTATTCCGTTTAGATCTCCAATTGAAATACCAACAATAATTTTTTCTTGACTATTCACTTTATAAAAGAAGGGTTGTTTTTATTTTTAACTCATAACGAGTTTATTACTTTTGTAGTATAAAAGTAACAAATTGTAATCATGTTTACAGGAATTATTGAGACATTAGGCGAAATAAAATCAATTACAAAAGATGGAAGTAATATTCAATTTAAGATAAAAAGTTCAATAACTTCAGAATTAAAAATTGATCAAAGTATTGCTCACAATGGCGTTTGTTTAACAGTTGTAGCTATTGATGGAGATACTTATACAGTTACTGTAATTAAAGAAACCTTAGATAGGTCCAATTTAAGAACATGGGTAACGAATAGTGTTATTAATTTAGAACGTTCAATGAAGCTTGGTGGGCGATTAGATGGTCATATTGTTCAGGGGCATGTTGATCAAACTGGGATTTGTACCGCTATTGAAGAGGTTAATGGCAGCACCTATTTTACTTTTCAATATAATAAAGAAACTGAAAACATTACCATAGAAAAAGGGTCCATAACAGTGAATGGTGTTAGTTTAACAGTCGTTAATTCTAAAGAAAATGAATTTAGTGTGGCCATTATACCCTATACTATTAAAAACACCAATTTTAAAAACATTATAATGGGTTCTAATGTAAATTTAGAATTTGATATTGTAGGAAAGTACTTGAAAAGGCTTAGTTTAGGGTATTCTTAGTATAATATCTTTTGTAAACTATATACCCCCCATAAATCAGACCTATTACTAATAAAATTATAATACTATCGTCTATAGGAAATCCTGGTGGTTGTGAACGATTATTAGTAGGCACTGGTGGTCCCTTACCACCGCCACTACGCTGCGATAGCATATTGGCACTTTTTAACAAAAAAAGCGCTAATGTTAATATTTTTACGATTTGGGGTTGCATATAATCGACTAAAGTAACAAAAAACAAGATTAAACTATTAAATTTACCTGAAACTTATTGAATTATCTCTTCTTTTTATTAAAAATTGTAATTAAATCAATTTATTGTAACAAATCCTTTATTAAATGAACTACCTCGACCCAAGGGTACGAGGTATCAAAACAACTTAAGTTGAGATGAATGAAATTTTTTATATTCTTCTTTCCTGCCTTGACCTTGAACATATTTTTTAATAACTTCTTCGTTAGCGTATTGTCCGACTGTATTAATATAATAACCTGTCGTCCAAAATTTCCCACCCCACAAAAACCGTTTCACTTCTGGATGTAACCTAAATATTTCCCTTGCCGTTAAACTCTTTAACGTATTGACTATCTTCTTGGGTGACATCATCGGTACACTTTGTATCAAAAAATGAACATGATCGTCATCACAGCCCACTTCTAAAAAATGAATCTCATAACGGCAAGAAATCTCTAAACAAATTTCAACCAATGAAGAGGAAACTTCCTCCGTCAATACATTTCGCCGATACTTTATTGGGCAAACCAAATGGTACATCAACAAACTCTTGTTATGACTTTTGAAGATATGTTCACTCATATCACAAAAATAAATATCTTTACGCTACACCCGACGCAAGCGTCGGGGAATTCTTTAGATTAAAAATAAAACTTAACCAATATGAAACAAATTTATTTTATTATTTCCCTATTTATAAGTGTATTTTCACAAGCACAAATTATAACTATTCCAGATGCTAATTTTAAAACTGCATTAGTAGATTTTTTTATTGCAGACTTAGATAATGATGGCAATTTTAATGATGTTGTTGACGCTAATGGTGATGGAGAAATACAGGTAAGTGAAGCAGCCGCTGTTTTTGGTTTAGAATTAAATGGTTTAAATATTAGTTCTTTAGAAGGCATACATGAATTTACAAATATATTAAGGCTTCTTTGTGGTAATAATAATCTAACTAGCATAGATATATCTCAAAATTTAAGCCTTGAAGAATTAACAGTAACCTTTAATCAATTAACAGTTTTAGAAGTAACACATAATTTAAATCTTAAGTTTTTAGATTTTGTAACCAACCAAATAACAAGTATAGATTTAAGCCAAAACTTAAGCCTTGAGACATTAATATGTGATAATAATGAATTCTTAACAGGTATAGATGTCTCTCAAAATTCTAATTTAATCTATTTAACCTGTTCTAATAATCCACTATTATCAAGCTTGAATATTAAAAACGGCAATAATATTAATTTGTCCCCAATGGATGCGGATTTAAATCCTTTACTTACATGTATACAAGTTGATGATGTTATTTATGCAAATAGTAATCCTCTAGGATGGTCGAAAGATGAAACAGCAGAATACAGTGAGAACTGTACATTAGGTATTGTAGATTATGAAGATTTAACATTTACTATGTTTCCTAACCCAGCTACAGATATATTAAACATTCATCAAGCACAAGGGCAATTAATAGAATCTATAAAAATATACTCCTTGCAAGGTACTCTTGTTAAAGAAGCTTCTTCTTTGAGTGTAGATGTTTCTCAATTAAGTCCTGGACTTTATTTTGTTAAGGTTTTAGTAAACACCCAAAACTCGCAACAGAAATCTGAGGTCTTTAATATGTAAATGTATTTAATTTTTTCAGGGTTTTCATTCCGTTTTCAACAAAATTTCATAGGCTATGTGTATAGCCCCCCTTACCCCAAATGAGTTTTTTTGCAATTCCAGTAAATTCTTGTTTTAAATTTTTAAAATTTTGTATTCTTGGTTTGAGAAAACCTGAAGTATTTTCTCTCTGGCGTGATTTACAAAAGTTGTAGCTACAGTAATGTAACGAAAACAAACCGCTTTGACTCTCATTTTAAGACTAATATTTGGAGTTTTATTTTTCACCAAAATTACTTTTGTCCACTCAAAAAGAATTAAGCACATCGCCATTAAATACATAAACGCAGTATTGGTATCCAAATCCATAAAAGGCAAGTGTTTCAAGTTGAAATCACTGATTAAGAATTTGTTAGAATTCTCCGCATCGCCTCGTTGGTTGTAAAATTCGATAATTTCTTGATTTGAAAAAACTAAATTGTTGGTCATTATTCCATAATAATTGTAAGGGGTCCCTGATATAAAATCGATTTGCTGGTCTTTTTTTAGAGATCTTGTAACCACAATTCTATAAGAAAATCCCCCATTAAAAGGGGTGTAAATTAGTGATGCAACTTCTTTTATTTCGTTGTTGATTTCCTGTTTTTTCCAATCTTTAATTTTTCCACATAAAGAGATGAACTTTTGGGAACTGATGTTTCTAATATAAAAGTTAGTCGCCTTTTGGCTAACCAGTTCAATGACTTCTTTTTGATAAGATGCAGAGTCTGCTCTAAAATGTTCTATTTTTATTTGATTGTCGCTCAGGTTTTTAAAACATCTTTCTAGTGTTTCAAATTGTTTATACTTTGCAGGGGTGTTGCCGTTATGGTTTTCAATATGCACAAGTAATCTGCCTATGAAGGCGAAATTGGGATGGTAGGCTTTAGTGTTTTTATAGCTTTTTTTGGCATCTTGTTTTTTGTTTTCAAGAACTACATTGTCAAAATCAAGTGTGTATTTTTCTTCTTTTTTAAGTTGACCTGTTTTTGCACAAAGAGCGATTAAAGATGCGTTGGTTTGATTGTTGTAATTAAATTGATGAACAATTCCTTGGCCAGTTATCTCCCTAATTGTTGGTTCTTTTAATTCCTGACAAGCATATTCAACCGTATCTGGGGAAGGGATTTTGGTAAAACTTTGGCAAGTGAATTTATTTTTAAGATGTTCTAAATCAGAAATATACTCTCCATTGCATAAAGAATTTCCCAACAAAGAAAGCACAATGTCGGCATACGAATATTGGGCCCTAAAATTTCGATAACCCAAATTTTTATCGAGAAAAACATCTATTTTTGAGCGTTTAATCTAAAGAATTCCCCGAGGCTTGCCTCGGTGGTCAAGAGGAAAGTTTGAAAACCTAAGGTTTTCATCAAACTAAAATAAAGTTATCTTCCGTTTGATACCTCGTACCCTTGGGTCGAGGTAGTTCATTGGCATTAAAAATAAAATTTAAGCCACCAAAAGGGGTGATATTCTTTGAAGATTGTTTAGTTTTAAGCATTGTAGTGTTTTGCATGGTTCAACCGCAATTTCCACCTTTTAGGTGAAACTACAAAACCCCTTAGCCTTTTGTTTTCAAAAGGCTAAGGGGTATTTATAAATGTTGTTGCGAGTTTAGGGAAACAAAAAAAGTATTGCAAAGAAGTTTATCAAAAATTAGTAGCAGGTAAAGTTAAAGCTTTAGTGAATTTTATAACTAAAAATAATTATTAAAAGAATGAAAAAATTATTAATAACAGGAATTTTAATTTTATTGCCTTTTTTAACATTTTCTCAAAATAAATTTGGTGTATTTGCTGGAGTAAATGCCGCCACATTATCAGACGGTTTATTAGAATCTGTTTACATTGGGAGTAACTCGTTTAGCTTTCATATTGGAGGAGTTTACGAATTAGAACTAAAAGAGAAAATAGCTTTTAGACCAAAATTAATTTATTCTCAACAGGGAGATAGAGAAGATCTAGATAATCATATAAGATATGAGCTTACTTATTTAAATATTCCTCTTAACATAAAGTTTTTTAAAAGCCCTTATCTTCTTTTTGGTCCACAAGTAGGGATTTTAATCAACACAAAAAAACAGGAGTTTGACCTTGGAGATTTTCCAACACTAGACTATGGTCTTAATATAGGAGGTGGAGTCGATATTAAAGATTTTTTTGTAGAACTTAATGCTTACCAAGGTTTAAGAACTTTAGTTGAAGTTGAATTTCCAAACAAAAGCATAGATGCAACAAATACAGTGATTCAATTAAGTTTAGGATATCATTTTTAATTTAATAACTCATGTTACGCAAAAATATGATAAAAAAAGGTAGTTTTAACATTTGAAATGTTGATACTATAAAAAGACATTATTGATGGATAATTTTTCAGATTTATACAGTGATTACTTGATAAGTTCAAGTTCCTATACCACAGCTACAGGTATGGCTTCGTTATTATCTATCAAGCATGATAAAATCACAAGGGAATTGTCTAAGGGGAATTATGACAGCAAGTTTTTATGGAAACAAGCTAAAGTTTATGTTCAAGAAATGACCCAATCTAAAGATACGATTGTTTTAAGTTTTGATGATTCAATACAAGAGAAACAGTACACCGATCAGAGTGAACTTAATTGTTGGCATTATGACCATGTTTTTGGCAGGTCAGTAAAAGGCGTTAATTTTTTAACAGCATTAGTAGAAGTTGGAGGTATGCGTTTACCCTGTGCTGTTGAGTTTATAAAAAAAGATAGATGGGTAGTCGATTCAAAAACAGGCAAAGAAAAGCGTAAAAGTAGTACCACAAAAAATGAATTGTTCAGAAAGATGCTACGAGAATGTTACGGGAAATTTTTGTTTGATTATGTTTTAGCAGATAGTTGGTTCAGTTCAACAAAGAATATGGATTGTTGCAAAAAAGAGTTAAAGACAGATTTTATTATGGCTTTAAAGAGCAATCGCAAAGTAGCTTTATCGTTAGAAGATAAAGAAAATAAGAAATACATAAGTATTGAAACATTACAGCCAGGACAGCAGACCGTGGAAGTTTGGTTAGAGAAACTAGATTTTCCGCTGTTGCTTACAAAGCAAGTTTTCAAAAACGAAAATGGTACAGTCGGCGAGTTGTACTTGGCTTGTAGTGATTTAAAGGTATCGTATGAGCAAATAACTACAATCTACAAAAAACGGTGGGGCGTAGAGGAATTTCACAAATCCATAAAAAGTAACACAGGTTTTGCTAAATCGCCAACAAAAACTGTCAAAACCCAAACCAATCATTATGTCTTGTCAATTGTGGCTTACATAAAATTGGAATTTTTAAAACAAAGAACTAGTAAAAATCATTTTGCAATGAAAGCTCAAATTTATTTAGCAGCTCAGCAAGCTGCTTACACAGAGCTTCAAAAGTTATCAACACCTAAAGTTGCATAGAGTTAATTTTGAAGTGTTTTTTTGCGTAAGGTGAGTTAATAACATTTAATTTTTTTAAGACTTGAAATATTCCATTTTTTTATTATTCTTTCTTTTTTCTTGTAGCTCTATAAAATATAAAACCGCAACAGAAGAAAACCTTCCAGAACTACGTCCAACGCCACGCACTAGGAAACCTTAATTATTTTCTTACATTTGAAAGAGAAATAAAACAGAATTTTGATTATAAATACGTTAGGCAATATATAAAATGAAAGCAATCTTAAAAACGGTTCATGATAATGATTTAGAAGCACTTTTGTTTAAACTAAATTTGCTTGAGAAAATCAATGAGGGAAAATTAAAATGTAAATTCACAGATGAAATTATTACTGTGGACAATCTCCATTCAATTTTTCCAGAAGAAAAAAATATAAAAGTAGTTTGTGACAGTCCAGAAGCTAATGAACTACCTCGACCCAAGGGTACGAGGTATCAAGCGGAAGATAACTTTATTTTAGTTTGGGGCACCTCTAAAAACTCATATATTTTTATAGAAGGCAAAAAATGTCGATATTTACCTATGGGAAAACGATATAAGCGACACAGAGATTACGGTTTTTTTGACCAAGATATTCGATTAAGCAAATTAAGTGAATTAGGCGACCCATTAGAACGATTAAATACTGGGATTGATTTTGAGTTTTTTAGAGAATTATTAGAAATAAGGCTCTCCAAAGAGCCAAAAGGTAAAGGCGGTCGTCCGCCTTATGACTATGTTTTAATGTTTAAGATATTAATTTTGCAACGCTATTACAATCTCTCAGATGACCAAGCTGAATATCAGATTAACGATAGAATGAGTTTTATGCGTTTTTTAAATTTAACGATTTCTGATGATATTCCAGATAGTAAAACGATATGGCACTTTAGTGAAAGATTAACCGATTTAACTTTAGTAGAAGAATTATTCGATTTATTTGGAAAAGAATTAGAAAGGCTGGGGTTGGTGGTAAATAAAGGTAAAATTATAGATGCTAGTTTTGTAGAAGCTCCCCAGCAAGGTAATAGCAAAGATAAAAACGATCAAATAAAACAAGGTAAAGGCGATGAATTGTGGAATGACTTACCCACAAAAAAGTCTCAAAAAGATATAGATGCACGTTGGACAAAGAAGAACAATCAGAGCTATTACGGTTATAAGAATCATGCAAAAGTAGATTCCAAAAGCAAACTAATAGATACTTATACCGTTACAGATGCTTCTGTCCATGATTCACAAACTATAGACGACTTACTAAGCAAGACAGATCAAGGACAAGAACTATATGCCGATAGTGCCTATGTAGGTCAACAAAAGTTTATAGATAAATATGAGGTTATAGACCAAATTCATGAAAAAGGATACAAAAACAAGCCACTAACCCAGCAACAAAAAGCAACAAATACCGAAAAATCAAGAGTTCGAGTAAGAGTAGAACATGTCTTTGGCTTTATGGAAAACTCCATGGGGAGTATGTATTTCAGAAAAGTAGGAAATGAACTACCTCGACCCAAGGGTACGAGGTATCAAACGGAAGATAACTTTATTTTAGTTTGATGAAAACCTTAGGTTTTCAAACTTTCCTCTTGACCACCGAGGCAAGCCTCGGGGAATTCTTTAGATTAAAAGAGCAGAAACAGTCATAGGCTTGATGAACCTGACTTATAATATGTTTCGTAAAATTCAATTAACAGCAGCAAACAATGAGAACGTGCCTTTAATTGCGAACGCATAAAACCATAACATGTTGATATGTAGTAGTATGCAAAAATTAAAGATCTAAAACCTTATGACAGTAAATAAAGTTTAATTCAAAAAAATAAAACAAAAATTAGCAGTAGGAGGGAATACTAGTTTTTAGAGATGCCCTTTGATGAAAACCTTAGGTTTTCAAACTTTCCTCTTGACCACCGAGGCAAGCCTCGGGGAATTCTTTAGATTAAACTCTTATCTGAATATATAAATGACAAAAATTTATAATAAAGCCGACTTTAATTTCTTCTTTGATTTTGATTTTTTAGTATGGAAACTTTCTACAGTTACACTTATTGGATTGTTTATTTACTATTTGCTAAACCCAGAAAAGTTTGAAAAACTGATTGCTATTTTAAGTAAATTTTTCAAATTTTTATCCAAGAAATTTGATTATAGCTATGTGAAATACGACTTACAAGGAACTATTAACCATTATCTAAAAAAAATAAAGGTTGAATGGATAGATGTAAGCTCACAAACCGAATCTGAATATATCCAAAATGGAGAAATGATATTGAGATTAAAAAAAGGCACAAAATAAAACCAATTAGAAATGGAAAAGAAAGGTTTTATTGTTTTGCTATCTTGTCTGTTATTTTTTTATTCTTGTGAACCCTCTGTAACAGTGACTAAAGATTATGTTACGAACTCTGATTGGGGTAAATCGTCTAACTCAAAGTATAAGGCAAATTGTTATATTCATAAATTAATCGTTCCTGATTCAATAACCGCAAGAGTTAAAGAAGAAGATTTTAACATTAAAGAGTTAGGGACGTTTTATGAGTTTGATTCTACATATTGTTATTTTAAAACTTATGCTGAGAATTGGAAAATAGACACTTTATATTTTAATAGACCAAACAAAGATTATCGTTGGAATCCTTGTAATAGAATGGCTTATGAAAAAGATTATTCTGTTTCTACTCTAGGAGAATTTGAAAGAAATTCTTGGTATAGGTTGCAAGAAGTAAAAGATAATTATTTTTATTTTATTTATATAGATGCCTTAGGGGACGATTATCTTTTTGAGCGAGGATCTGGTTGGTCAGCCCCTTTTTTTAATCATTAAGTTTATGAGGCAGGTTAGTTAATGAAAAAACGGATTTTATAATGAACTACCTCGACCCAAGGGTACGAGGTATCAAGCGGAAGATAACTTTATTTTAGTTTGATGAAAACCTTAGGTTTTCAAACTTTCCTCTTGACCACCGAGGCAAGCCTCGGGGAATTCTTTAGATTAAACAGCAAAAAAGAAGGCAGATACGCTATTGTGTATGATTGTGAGAATGGTGTTGCTGAAAATTATGTAGATGGACGATTACAACATATTTTCCCTGAAAATAATATATTAATAGTATCCTATCCTAAAACTTCAGGGATTATAGATTATCGTTTTTATTATTATGAAAATGGAGAGAAAATAGAGTTTTTTATGCCAACAGATGAAAAAGCTGATGAGTACTTTTTAGCATTAGGACCTACAAGAACTTCTACAGCTACCTACGACAAGGATATATTCTATTTTGGGAAAGACTATGACGATAAGAACAATAAAGATTTTTTTGATTTTGCTCGTTACGTAGACAGCTATATAGAAGAGCGAGGTCTGAAATGTGGTAAGAATCGTTAAAGCATATTTTATAATTAGAAGAAGCTACTGTAAAAAGTGGCTTTTTTGTTTTACAACGCCTTTAATTTAGAAGCCTAATACAAAAGAAGATAATGAGAATTCTGGAAATAATAATTAAAGAAATCTTAATAATGTATATGTAAGCTTCCCCTAAAACCGAACTGTTTAAAAGTATAAAAATAGTTTTAACTTTAAACAGTAATTATGAGAAAAAGTAAATTTAGTCCGAACCAAATTGCAAAGATTTTAAAGGAGTTTGACAATGGTAAATCTGTCATAGATATAACCAGAGACCACGGAGTTAGTTCTGCTGCTTTTTACAAGTGGCGTTCAAAATACACAGGGATGAACTCCCAGGAGTTTAAGAAGCTTAAGTTATTAGAAGAGGAGAATCGTAGGCTCAAACAAATGTATGCTACCTTAGCCTTAGATCATCAAATGGCAAAAGAGATTATTGAAAAAAAGCTATAAAGCCTTACCGTAAGCGTGTTATAGCAAAAGGTCTTATTCATTATGGCATTTGTAGGGCGTGCCGTGTTTTAAATATGAGTAAGAGTGTGTATTACTACCAGCCATTGCCAAAAGATGATACAGCCATTGAATTAGCTCTAAAAGAAAAAGCAAAGCAACACTCAGAAGAAGTTTTTTGGAAGGCTTATGATCGTTTACGCAATGAAGGGAAACCATGGAATCATAAACGAGTATATCGTGTCTATAAATCGGTAGGCTTGTCATTGCGACCAAAAGTAAAGAAACGCCTACCGGCAAGAGTAAAAGAGCCTTTAGAGGTTCCTGAAGAATTAAATCATACCTGGAGTATGGATTTTGTAACGGATGTCTTAGATAACAACAGGCGTTTTAGAGGATTTAATGTCATTGATGATTATAACAGAGAAGTTATTTTCATAGAAATAGATTACTCTTTACCTGGTAATCGCATTATTTGGGTGCTCAATCATTTAATAAACAACCAGGGAAAGCCAAAACGCATACGCATGGATAATGGTCCGGAGTTTATAGCAAAAATAACAGCCAATTGGAGTTTAATGCACGAAATAGAATTTAAATATATAGAACATGGAAAACCAACTCAAAATGCTTTTGTGGAAAGATTTAATGGCAGCTATAGAAGAGGTGTGTTAAATAAATACAGTTTTGAAAGTTTAGAACAAGTAAGAGAGCAAACACAAATTTGGATGAATGATTATAATCATTTTAGACCCCATGATGCATTAGGGAAAATACCACCAATAAAATACGCCGAAATTAATTCTAATGGAGCTAGCTCCATTAGAATTAAAAACAATAAATTTGATAATAGTAGAAAATTAAGCAGTTCTAATTAAGGGAAGCCTACAAATTAATATTGTGTATTTTTTAATTCTTTTTACAAGTGATGCTTTTTATCCTGTTAGCGACTTCAATGCTATAATTGGGTTATTTGGTAATATATTACCTTTAAATCATATACTATCAATTTTAAGAGGTACTGGGTTTAATATTGCTATAGTTTTTTGGTTAATCTTTTCTGTTGCAGGTTTTTATTTTCTTTTTAATAGAATAAAGTTTACACCATGAATTATTTTAGCGTATTACAAATATTGTTCTTTCAAATTATTTTATTGAGTTAGTCATTTAAATTCTGTACATTGTTATCAATAAAAATAAGGCTTATGTTAGAATTTAAAGGGCAAAGTATACTAAACTTTGTAAAAGAATTACCAAATGACGATGCTTGTAAAGCCTATTTGGCAAAAATCAAATGGCAAGATGGTTTTACCTGTATGAAATGTGGACACACAAAAGGCTGTGAGAAATCGGGATATAAATATCAATGCTATAATTGTCAGCATGTTGAAAGTTCAACAGCCAATACTTTGTTCCACAAGGTCAAGTTTGGTTTACAAAAAGCCTTCTGTATTGTTTTTGAAATGAGTACGAGCAGTAAAAGTGTGTCAAGTATTCAAATGGGTAAACGTTTTGATGTTCGCCAAGGTACCGCCTGGTATTTTATGCAAAAAGTAAGAAAGGCTATGAAGAGTAGCCAAAACTACCCTTTATCAGAATTAGTTCATGTTGATGAGTTTACTGTAGGAGGAAAAGAACAAGGCAAACAAGGTAGGAGTTATGACTCTAAAAAGAAAAAGGCTGTCATAGCAGTAGAATTAAGCAAAAAACATCAAGTGAAACGTGTTTATGTAAAATCTATTGATGATTATTCAGCAAAATCATTAACACCAATATTTGAAGAACATATCAACACAACTGCCCAAATTATTACTGACAAATGGAGAGGTTACGAACCTTTAAAAAAGACCTATAATATTGAACAAAAGTATAGTGCTAATGGCAAAAACTTTAAAGAACTCCATATAATGATAATGCAACTAAAGTCTTGGTTAAGAGCAATACCAACCCATATTAGTAAATGGCACGCTCAAGCTTATTTTGATGAATTTTGTTTTAGAATAAATCGCTCACAATTCAAACAAAGTATTTTTCATAAAACAATTGAAAGAATGGTTATTGCTAAACCTATTTATCACAAAAATATAAAACAGATACTAAGTGTATAACTCAATTATTTTATATATACTACATGAGTTAGGACATATTATTACTGCTAAAATATTAAAACTACAAATATTTAATATAGGCTTTTTGTTTAGACCGTATCCTCACATTTACGTAGCAATTAAGTGGCCTAAAAATTCTTTACATAAATATATTTATCTTTTTTCAGGCACATTTTTAACGTTTTGTCTTTTTTTTATTTTTTTATATTTCAATTTTTTTTACAATAAATACTTATATTGGGCTTTTATGATTCAATTTATTATTGAACTAAATCCATTTTACTCTGATTTTACCATTGCAATTGTTTCCAAAAAAGAATCTTCAAAAAAACAAATGAAATCATATGCTAATAATTACAATGCTCAATTCAAAAAACATCAATTTAGTTTTAATTGGTATGTGCATTTCATTCTATGGACATTAATTATATTCACTTTTATTAAATTTAACAAATATATATTATGATACGATTATTATTTATTTCATTATTATTTGTTTCCTGCAAAGGAAATACAACAGGATTTGACAAATCGCAAATTGTCAGTTATCAAGTGCAGGCACAATCTATTCAACAAGATTCTTCACTTGTAGGAATTCAAGAAAAAATTTATAATGCTTTTGTACAAAGTTTTATCGTTAAAAACAATAATGATTTAAACTTTCTTCACGATAAATTAGAAAATTTATATACAAACGAAAAGCACAATATCATTTTGTATTGGAAATCATATTTACAATTTTACTCTTCATTTTATTACTTAAAAAAAGGAGATAAAGAAATTGCTGAAAAAGAAGTTAGCAAAGGCATTGATTGGTTAGAAAATATGAAAAACAAAAATTCTGAAGATTATGCACTTCTTGCTATGTTACAAGGTTTTAGCCTTAGCTTTGAAAAAGGGATGAAAACCCCTCTTATTTCTGGTGATGCAAAGAAAAATGCAAAACAAGCCATTATTATTGACTCTACAAATCTTAGAGCGTATTACGTTTATGCAAGTAATGACTATCATACACCTACAAAATATGGTGGTGGAAAAGAAGCTGAAGAATATTTACTCAAAGCCATCTCTCTTCCTGCCCAAAAAGTAAAAAATGAATACCTGCCGTCTTGGGGTAAGGAACAAGCCTACGAAATGCTTATCAAGTTATACATTAAAAAAGAAAAATGGGAGTCAGCTAAAAAATATTATCAAGAAGGGATAAAAGAATTTCCTGAAAGCTACACGATTAATCAATTAGCCTCAAAATTGGTTGGAAAATAAATGAAATATATTGTATTTCTTTTTTGTTTATTTGTTTCTTCCTTATGTTTTTGCCAAAACCTTTTACAAGGCATTGTTAAAGACAGAAAAGGTGAACCTGTTTTTGCAGTTAATATTTACTTAAAATCAACACCACAAAGGGGAGCAACGACAGATTTTGGAGGTAATTTTAAATTGAAGATTGAGAATTTTAATGACACATTGATTGTTTCTTTTCTTGGATTTAAAACAAAAGAAATTTTATTGACTTCTATTGATTTTAATAAAAAGTTGAATATTATACTTCAAGAAGATGCTCAAACATTAGATGCCGTAATTATAACAGCACGTGACCCAATATCAGAGCAATTCTCTGTGGTAAAAATAAAGAAGTTAGATATTTATTTTAACCCTGTTTCGCAAGGAGACCCCTTATTATCGATAACCTCACTTCCTGCATCTACAACCACTGATGAAACTGCAAACCCATCATTAAGAGGTAGTTCTGCAGATAGGTCAAGAGTTATACTTAATGGAGTGCCAATATACAACCCTGTAAGAGCAAGTAATTTAGTTAACAATCAGGGTTTCTTTAGTTTATTTAATCCAGAAATTATTGATAATATGTATGTTTATGCGAGTAATCCACCATTAACGTATGGGAACACAAGTGCTGGTTTAATTGAAATTCAGACAATTAAAAATTTGGAATCTAATCAATTGCAACTATCTACAAGTTTAGCGAGTGTTGGAGTTTTTCTTTCTCAAAAGATTAAAAAAGATGTTTCTTTTGTTCAAGTTTATGGCAATTATCAATTTTCTGATGCTTTTATTGGTATTCAAGGGAAGCAATTCCCAAATATTTCAAATTTTAAAACAAAAGATGCTGGTATTAATTATCATACAAAAATTGGCAAAAAGGCAGAATTTAATTCGTACAACTATTTTATTGATGAAAATTTTAATGGCTTTGGTGAACAGTTTACTTATAAAGGAGAAGTTACAACTAAAAACAAACGGTTTTTCACTGTAAATAATTTTAAATATTATACAAATAGCGGAGTATTCAGTTTTAATAATAGTATAAATACTTCAAATCAAAATTTTAATTTTGGAAATATAAATTCTGAAAACAAAATAGACCAAGTATTTAATTCATTAGGTTACAAATTGTTTTTTAATGAAAATCTAGATTTACAATTTGGTGTTTCTTATAATTATCAACAAAATAAATTTGATGACAGTACTCCAACATTTTTTTATGCGTTATCCCCAAGTTCTCCAAGTTCAAATTCAGAAACATCCATCTCTAATAATATTCTAGAAACCTATTTATATGCAAAATGGGATATAAATAATAAATTTCTACTTTCAACAGGAATCAGAAGTAATATTCCTATAGAAAATCAAGAACCTTATTTAAGTTCACAATTAAGCCTAAAATATAGTCTAAATAAAAGACAGTCCTTTTTATTAAGTGGAGGCAAATATCATAATTATTCAACACCTAATTTTTTCACAAAAAATTATATTTTACAATCAAGTAATCAAATTGCACTGGATTATACTTACAGATTAAAACACACACTTGTAACAGCAGCAACTTATTTTAAAAATGAAACAAGCGAACAAACAAATTCTTTTTTTATAATAGATAAAGTAAATACTTTTGGTGTGGAATTATTTTTTGAACAAAATTTTCACAAACACTTTAAGTTTACTTTAGCCAACTCATTTATCAATCAAATAGTTACAATTGATAATGAAGGATATAAAGGGCAAAATGATTTTGATTATTTGTTGAAAACAACTTTACAATACAATAACCCAAAAATATTTTCTTTGGCATTAACATATATTGCGAGACCAGGCACTTATTATAATCCGATTATAGATGCAACTTTTGATAATGATACGGGTTTTTATGAACCCGTTTTTGGTGAAGATTTGTTCAGTTTACAATATAATAATTATAATCGCTTTGATTTAAGTATAAGTAAGTATATGAAATTCAAGAAAAGTGCTTTAATTCCATTTGCTTCATTGAATAATATACTAAATCAAAAAAACGAAAGGCAAATTTTATACGATGCTGATTATACATCTAACCGCTTTGATTATTTTCAATTTAGAACTATATATTTCGGAATGACGTGGCAGTTTGATTATTAGTCGTCATTATTTCCATGCACATTTGTAGGACTCCTTGTATTGACCTAGCACTAAGTCATTATATTTTATAAATAATTAAAGAATTGATTTAGAGAATAAAGAAAGAAGACCGTTGCAAGGGCTTGCATAATTTTGCAATATTTCGTATCTTTTTATCATGGAATTAGTACAGCAACCTACATTAGCCGATAGCATTTGCGATATACGTTCACGCAAGATAAAGCAGGTCTTTTTCACCCAAATTAATATCCTTTTAAATTGGGAACCTATCATAAAAGTTTTAAAAAAGCACTACACCAAAGGAAAGAGTGCCACAGGTAAACCAAGTTATAGCGGATTACTTCTTTTTAAGATGAGTTTACTACAAACCTGGTATGGACTAAGCGATTATGAGGTAGAAGACCGTGTGAATGATAGTATATCCTTCAGCTACTTTTGTGGTTTACATATCGATCAAATCGCCCCAGACCATAGTACTTTATCTCGTTTTAGAACTATGCTGACAAAAGCAAGAGCCTATGAATCACTATTTAAAGAAATTAACAGGCAGTTAGAAGCCCATAAAATAATCATAAAAACAGGTGTCATCGTTGATGCCAGTGTTATAGACACGCCATTAAAACCCAAAGGCAAAACCAATCATAAAGTCACCGAAGATAGAAAAGATACCCAGGAAGTTGAAGTTGTTAAAGACTATGCCGCTAGTGTAGATAAAGATGCAGCTTGGTTAAAGAAAGGCGGTAAGTATCGATTTGGCCACAAAAAACATCACGTTACAGATAATGAAGGTTTGGTTTTAGGAGTGTTAACTACAAAGGCTAGCACCAACGAAATAGCTAATTTGGAAGATGTTTTAGACACCGCAGATTTACCAGAAGACATTCCATTAAAAGCAGACAAAGGCTATCAATCAAAGAAAAACGCGACACTGCTTAAAAAACGAAAACTCAAGAATCATATTCTAAAAAAGGCTTATAAAAACAAACCATTAACCCATTGGGGGAAGAAATTTAATAAACTTATAGGAAAAACAAGATTTAAAGTAGAGCGTACTTTTGGAGGAATTAAAAGATGGTTCTCCGGAGCAACAGCAAGATACAGGGGTATTAAAAAAATGCACACTCAAAATCTTTTGGAAGCCATGTGCTATAATTTGTACCGAAGTCCAGGGATAATTGCGTCCAATTTTAAAAATTAAGGGAAAATGAACGCTAAAAACGGGAATCTTCAACTTAAAATCAGCTAAAAACCTGAAAATAAAGAAAATTTAGATCAAAAATTTTAAATTAGAAAAGAAAATTGAATTTCATCTAAGTTTTGCAACGGTCTTATATATATTAACATGGGAGACGACTCTAGGAGAGTGGATTCCATGATGTCTATATATCGTAAGCAACTTTGTCTTTTATAATTGCAGGATTACCTTGACCATTTGCGAGATTAATTTTTTCTACACCATCATATTCTTGATCTTCTACAAAAATTCCGAAATTAATTTTTAATGGTTTTTTTGTAGTAAATGTAAAGAAATTTGAAGAAAATCCTTTTTGCCGAACACCGGCATTTTCAACTATATTACCATCAACTTCAACGGTAACGGTCTCGGCTATGAGTAGTTGCTTGGGTTAGCATTAAACTTAGCAAGTACACACCGAACTGAAAATTCCTGCGGAATTTTCAGAGTAGGCAAGAACCAGCAATTACTTATAGCCATTATTGTGGTGTCGTTTTTTCTTCTATTATTTTTTTGAATTCAGCAATCTTATCGGTTTCACTTTGACCTTGATAAGTATGCAAGTCAGTTATATAATCCATTCCTAAATATTCAGCTGATTTTTTAAATGGAAGCCAAAAGTTGTCTTCCAAATTGTCTCCATTTGAACAACTAATGACAGCCATAGACTTATTCCGTAATTTTCGTCCGATATCTTTTTCAATACGCAATAAATCTGTCAGCCTATCAAAGAACACTTTCATAATTCCGCTCATTGAATACCAATAAACAGGTGTTGCAAAAATCAGAACATCATAGCTATCAGTTATTCTTTTCATTAAGTCAATAAAATCATCGTTTCTATTCAAATGCTGATAGTCGAAATGAGAAATGTCAAAATCAGTCAAGTCAATTAAGTCCCAATTGGACATTTCCATCAATTCGGTAACGACTTTTTTGGTTTCGCCATTTTTTCTTGAGCTTCCTAAAATGATAACTTTTTTCAATTCACAATTTTTTTCTAAAATGCACCACAACACTTATATCTAATCGTGTGTAAATTAAATTACCCTCTTGGTCATACCAATTATAAACTGCATCTTCATTAATTTGGTAGGCACTAATGTCTGCAATTTCGCCTTGAGAAATTTCTTGATCATCACCAGCATCTGCATAAAATCCTTCTTTACCCTCTACTTCAATCTGGTAGGTTTCACCGCCAATTATTTCTCCTGTGTTTGCATCTCTTTGTATTACGTGGAATTCAAAATCTTTTTGCCCTGACATTTGTTTGGTCAAAAACCTAAAACACACATTAAGCAATCTGTATTCATTGGCTTGAAAGTTCAGATTTTTTAAAGAAGCATTATCTTGATTGATAATAAGTTGCTTCTGTTCTTCTTTATTAACCGTAAGGTTTTGTTTTTGCCTTCCATTATTATCCCATTTATCCCAAGTTGCATCGTCTAAACTAACTAAAACTTCTGCTTCTGCTAAAATGGGATTTCCTTTAAAGTTTTTGGGTAATACAAATTCTAAATCAATAGTACGGGTTGTATTATTAAAATTACCTACAAAAACATTGGTACAAGGATTTCGATTAGTCGCATTTGCAGTCAAATCAACAACACTAACATTTTTCCAAGCAATATTGTTATTGTTTTTTGTATTTTGATTTACACTCCCGTTTACCTCATTAGCCATGGGGTCGTTTGCAGCTACAATTCTAGATAATAAACAAAAATGGTGAGGATTGTTACTTCCTTGTCCGCTTAAATAATCATCGGGATTGGGTACATCATTTCATCAAATTCCATATCGACCTTTAAAGGCTTTTCATTTTTAGTCTTCTTTTTCATGATCACATTTCCATATTAATTTTTTTCAGATAATTTTTTCATCTAATCTATTTTTTGGTTACTGAATTGCGCATAACGGTTCGTATAAGAATAGTAGCGGATTTTTGAAACGCTTACTTTTCGGTTTAATACTGACCTTAAATTTATAAATTAAATTTCGTTTAAGCACTAAAACCGCTATTATTTTTATACTTTGTTAGCACAAGTACATTATTCTATAAGGTTGTCCAACACATAATTTAAAGCATTATTAGATTCCGTTTCAAAAGACGGAATAACACCTATTTTATCAAGCCTTTTACCATCTGATGTATAATAATCTGCGGTTGGTAAAAACAACTTAAAACCATCAAATACTTCAAATGGCTCAGCACTTAACATTGCACCTCTTGTTTTTTCTCCAATTATGATTGCCTTTTTATTGATTTTTAAGCCATAAACTATAGGTTCACAAGTGCTTGCAGTTGATTTATTCGTAAGAATAAAAACATTACCTTTAAAATATTTACCAGCAGGATTTACATGCAGTATTAGTCCTTCGTATTTATGTATTCCTTCTATGAGAAGATTATAGCTTGCTTTTGAAAATACAGGAAAATTACTTGTATTTGATTTATTAGGAGTATCATTAGTATTGTCTTTATACCATTTTTGAGTAATAAAATACCCACCATGCAATGGTTTATTGATGATATATGATACGAATGTTAATGCAGATTCTATATTGCCTCCATTGTTGTTTCTTAAATCAATTATAAGATTTTGATAATTACTGTTAATTATATCTATAATGGCAGACTTAAGGGTGTCTTTATTATTAAGAAAACTTTGAATTTTTAAGAGAACCGTTTTATCAGATAGTTTTTCATAAAGTATTTCTCCTTTGTTTTTTATAGAGGAATAATTTTTATTTAGCAAATTGTAATGTGTGAATGGTAACTTATTTGATGCGTAAAAAAAATAAGTTACTAACTCTAAATCATCATTAAAATAAGTAGATTTTTTTGTAATTTGTTTCTTAAATCTATTCCAATCATCTGTTTTTATTAAATTAGGATTATATATGTTGGATTCTGTAATATTAATTGCTTTATCAATAATTTTTTTATAATCCCTTATTTTAATTTTGCTTCTTGATAAAGCAGACTTAAATGTTCCAATTTTTTCATCCTTATATATCAACTCACCAATTATCGAATCTTTCTTTTTTATTGAAATAAAATCAAAAGAACCTACAGGAGATGTCAACTTACCTATCAATGAATCATTTCTAATGATTCCTTTTATGTGTAATAAAGATCCCTTTTTCATAGAAGCCATAAACACTCTTCCTCCCATTGCTTTAAAAAACCCAAATAGTTTTATATCGGCGTTTTTTTGAGTATACATTTCAAAAAGATTCTTGTCTTCTTTATAACTCATGTAGAAAGAAACTTTACCTACATCTGAACTCTCCAATGTTGTCAGAAATAGATTTGAATACTTTTTTTGAGATGCTATCATTATTTTTTTTGATGAACAGGAATAAAAAATCATGATGATTATCATTAAAATAAGTTGTTTTGAATGTTTTTTCATATTATTAGATTATCGCATTTATTTTTATTAATTCAGATTTATTTTTGCTGTCCAGCAACTCAATAGTGTTATTCCATAAATTTTTATAAACTATATGCGAAATACCTTGGTTGAATAAAATCGTCATAGGAGTATGCACGATCAGTGTCATTTGCTTTTTCACCTCCAGTTAGGAGATTATATGCCTCAAGTGAATTTTCTATATTAGCTTGTGCTCTTTGCATACTAATATCGACTGTTCTTTCGGATTTCGCCCATTTTTACTTAAATTGTAATTAAGCAGAAATTCTTCATAACAACCGTATAAAATTCCATGTAATTTTTGCCATTCTTCTTTATTCATAATCTTTTTTTTAATTACTACCAACGGTTCGTATAAGAATAGTAGCGGATTTTTGAAACGCTTACTTTTCGGTTTAATACTGACCTTAAATTTATAAATTAAATTTTCGTTTAAGTACTAAAACCGCTATTTTTTATATACGTTGTTGTGTTTTCGTACTTTATTTTTCCGTTCTGTTGATAGCGTTTGCAAAGACATACTCTTTTGCAATTTTTGGATAGTGCAATGGCTTGAGTGAATTGCAAATGTGTATGGCTTTAGGGAGGTATTTGTATCTGTTCTATATTCAAACATCAGTTTGTTTTATATTGAAACATTCTGTATCTTTGTAGCGTAAACGAAGGAAAAAACAGGTATGAAAACAAAATTATCACAAAAACAGATTGGTCAGAGAATAACTGAGCTCCGTAAGATTAAGGGATTGTCTCAAGAAGATTTGGCAAAGAGTGTTAATATTTCTCGTCCATCTTTGACTCAAATTGAATTAGGAAACAGGAGTGTTAATATTCTTGAATTACAACAGTTGTCAATGGAATTAGGATTTTCATTAGATGATTTTATGTCTAAGGATTTTGAGATTCATCAAGAAATTAATGATGAAAATGAAAAAAGCACTAACATAGTTGAAGAACGTATTGCTGTGCCTAATTTAAAAGTTGATAAGTTCAAAAATGTATTATTATACATTTTTGAAAAATGTGCAGGAAAGCCAAATGTAGGAGAAACAGTTCTTTATAAGTTGTTGTATTTTTCTGATTTCAACTATTACGAGTTATATGAAGAACATTTAACTGGTGCAAAGTATAGAAAATTACCATTTGGTCCTGTTCCACAAACATTAAATACAATCATCAATCAAATGATTGAGGGGGGAACATTGAAACGGGTTAAAACTGAATATCACGGTTATCCCCAAACTCGTTATTTACCTTTAGAAAAAGCAGATTTAGAAGAGTTGAAAGCAAGTGAAGCGGAAATTCTTGATAGAGTCATTGAACAGATGAGTGATTGGTCTGCGGCTGCAATAAGTAATTATTCTCACAAAGATTTACCTTGGTTAGCTTCAAAAGAGGGAGAAGAAATAAATTATGAATTAGCTTTTTATAGAGATGCTCCTTACTCTGTAAGAAATTATGGAGATGAAATTGAACAAGAATGATTTTTGAGGAATTAACAGAATTTAAAAGAGATTTAAAAAAACTCTTAAAAAAATATAGAACGCTAAAGAACGATTTAGAGGTTGTAAAAAAGGTGTTAGAATTTTCTCCTACAGAAAGACCTCCGTTCAGTTTTCATATTGACAGTTTAGGTTTGGAAACTTGTGTGATAAAAGTGAAAAAAATTGCTTGTAGAGCGTTAAAAGGGAGAGGAGTAAATTCAGGTTTACGTTTAATATATGCTCATTTTCAAGAAGAAGATAAAATAATATTTATTGAGATTTATCATAAGAATGATAAAGAAAATGAAGATAGGCAAAGAATTATAGACAATTTTAATTAGGGATTATGGAAATGAACTACCTCGACCCAAGGGTACGAGGTATCAAACGGAAGATAACTTTATTTTAGTTTGATGAAAACCTTAGGTTTTCAAACTTTCCTCTTGACCACCGAGGCAAGCCTCGGGGAATTCTTTAGAAAATGAACTACCTCGACCCAAGGGTACGAGGTATCAAAACAACTTAAGTTGAGATGAATGAAATTTTTTATATTCTTCTTTCCTGCCTTGACCTTGAACATATTTTTTAATAACTTCTTCGTTAGCATATTGTCCGACTGTATTAATATAATAACCTGTCGTCCAAAATTTCCCACCCCACAAAAACCGTTTCACTTCTGGATGTAACCTAAATATTTCCCTTGCCGTTAAACTCTTTAACGTATTGACTATCTTCTTGGGTGACATCATCGGTACACTTTGTATCAAAAAATGAACATGATCGTCATCACAGCCCACTTCTAAAAAATGAATCTCATAACGGCAAGAAATCTCTAAACAAATTTCAACCAATGAAGAGGAAACTTCCTCCGTCAATACATTTCGCCGATACTTTATTGGGCAAACCAAATGGTACATCAACAAACTCTTGTTATGACTTTTGAAGATATGTTCACTCATATCACAAAAATAAATATCTTTACGCTACACCCGACGCAAGCGTCGGGGAATTCTATTGATTAAAGATAAAAGAAAATCACGCAGGAACTATGATTCTGAATGATGGAACAAAAGTGAATTACGGAACAATTAGAGTTACTCAGAATATGAGTAAACTAATTTATTATACAGGTAAAGGTCTAAGAGAAATATATAAGCCCGATATGTCTGACGAAGAAAAACAAAAAGCAGAAGAATTGAAAAAGCAAGATGAGAAAATGCTGATGAAATCAGGGCATATTGCTGAAATCCTTCTTTCAGAAATTAAAGAGTTAAATTAAAAGTAATAGTAAAATGGCAAAAGGTAAAAATCAATATGTTGTACCGATCAAAGATGGTTGGGGCGTAAGAAGTGAAGGAAGTAGTAACCTAACTGCTAAAACAGACACAAAAGCAGAAGCATTAAAAATAGGAACAGGCATTGCTAAAAATCAACAATCAGAATTAACCATACTAAAAAAGGATGGAAAAATTCAAAACAAAAATAGTTTTGGGAATGACCCAAACCCACCTAAAGATAAAAAGCACTAATTATGATAGATATAAGTAAACAATCAGTAAAAGTTGATTGTCCTGGGTGTAATCGCTCAATAAGTGTTACACTTAAGCAAGTTGCAAATGAGGCTTTAATTAAGTGTAATTGCTGACAAGAAATTCAATTGAAAGATAGCAATGGTACTAACAAAAAAGCCATAAAAGACGTGAATAAATCTTTTAAAGACCTTGAAAGAACATTGAAGAATTTTGGTAAATAATTACTCAATCTCAATTTTGTCAGTTTCTTTCATTAGTCTGTCCGTTTGAGAAAGAGCCACTATAATTTTTTGATAATGTAAAATATCATCAAATTCTAAGGTTCTTTCTTTACGGTCTTTGAGCCATTTTTGAGCAGGCTGGTAGCCACCAATGAAAAACTCCCAAGCGACTAATGGAATATTATCAAAATATTGTTCTTCATTTATCCAAATTCTTCCGAGTTGATTCTTCTCATCAAACAATTCCCAATCTTTAATTCCAATTTTAGTCGTAATGGTATTATCTCCATCTTGTGGGTAGCTTGTAATATAATCTTCCACTTTTGAAGATTCCAATAAATGAATTTGGCGAATTTCTCCACCTAATTTAACCAGTTGCCAAAAGGTTGCTTGGTCTTTTGGATAAGGTACTCTTGGAAAATCTATTTTTAGAAATTCTTTGTATTTGTCTCTATAGGTTGGAGAATGCAGTACAGCATAGATATAATCTAAAATATCAATTGGAGCAAAAGTATTTTCCGTTACCTCTTTTTCGTTAGTAAATGTTAAACCTAAATTTTCTGCTATTTCCTTTATGCGTTCAGGATTTAGGTTTGGTTTCCTTTCTGCTGTTTCTTCAATGGTTTTTTGTTCGTTTTTTTCGGGATAAAGATATAGAGGAAAATAACTTCCAGAACCATATCTGCCTGCAGTGCCTGTCAAATTAAATTCACCAATGAGTTTTGTAATGAAAATATATCGCCAATCTCCAACACATTGTCTTGCTATTACCAAACCAATGTTATTGTCATTAAAATAATGTTGCATTGATTTCTCTCTTCCTCTGTCAACTAAATTCGGAGAATAGTAAATCCATCTTACATCAAAAGGACGATAGCTGACTTTTGTGATATTTGATTGATTAAATGACCCTTGCCTTTTGTCTTTTAGCCAATCTGATTTTGCTTTTAATGTGTATTTAGCTAAAATTTCTTCATTTGAAATTTCTTGAGTGAAAAAATCTGAAATTCTCCTATTTAAATCATCTTTTGAGTAATCAATTACAAAAGCGTCACGATGGGTTTTAACTCCACTTGTGTTAAGTGTAAATAAAGTTGATACTTGGAACCCATTATCATATTTAACTTTCCCTTCAAAATTCTTAGGGACCATAAAATAATTAGGTGCAATATTGGGAAGTTCTTTAAATTCAATAGTTTCAATAGATTCTTTAGAAAGGAATTCATATTTTAAATCACGTTTTCCAAAAAAGTCAAAATGAAATACCTTACCTAATTCATTGTTTTTTTTCTCGCCAGTTTTTATAAATATATTTATTGAGACACCTTGCATAATATCGAATACATTTACATCAGCACTCCCATCTGGTGCTGTTTCTTGCTTCTTTGCATTACCGTGTAAATCAAGGGTGTAAATTTTATCAAAAGTTTTAAGTAAATTCCAACGCATTCCTCTAAAAGTGGGGTTGTCTAAAAACCCATGAGGATTTATAAAAGCTAAAACTCCCGTCCCATTTTTTTCAATATAATGCTGACCATACCTAAGAAATTTTACATAGTCATCATTTACCATCTTGGGATTTCGTTCTTTTAATTTTTCTTTTCCACCAGGTTCTTTTTTGTAATCTTGCATTAAATCCATAATCCAATCACCTTTATTTGCACTTTCACCACTATAAGGAGGATTTCCAATAATGCACATTACAGGTGTATTTCTTTTGATATGGTTGGCTTCATTGGCTTCTGTGCTAAACCAATTGGCAAATAAAGTTCCTGTGTCTGGGTGGTATTCTTCTAAACTGTTGGTTAAGTAAACTCTTGTTCTTTGATTTGTTGTGGCTTTAAACCCTGTTTCTTTTAGCAATAAATCCAATTGCAAATGAGCCATTGCATAACTTGCCATTAGCAACTCAAAACCATTTAAGCGAGGTAGTAAATGATTTTCGACATATCCGCTCCAAATTCCTTCTTGCCCTTTAAATTTTTTGTTTACATGTTTTATTACTTCCGCTAAAAAAGTTCCTGTTCCTGTGGCTGGGTCAAGAATTTGTACTTTGTGTACTTCTTGCTCTATTTGCTCTATTTGCTTGTAGCCAGTTGTGGAACGCTTATCAGGAGTTTGAGTATTTACCGTGATTTTTGTTTTTGAAGTGTCCGCTAAACCTTGTGGCAAATCAAATTCTGTTTTTAGAATATCATCAACCGCACGAACAATGAAATTGACCACTGGGGCAGGAGTGTACCAAACTCCTCTTGCTTTTCTTAGTTTTGGGTCATATTCAGCCAAGAAAGTTTCGTAAAAATGGATGATTGGGTCTTCCATTTTTGTAGTCTTTCCATAATTCTTTAGAATTTCATCAACATTACAGGCTAAAAATATTTCGGTCAGGTTATCTACAATCCATTTAATTCGGTCGTCAATATCAGGGCCAGCTATGTAGCCAAATAGTTTTCTTAAAAACGGATTCGATTTAGGAATTAATTCAGCTGCTTCTTGTCTGCTAAAAGTATCTAAAGTTGGGTCGTGCAAACGAGCTGCAAACATTCCGTAAGCAATGGTTTGAGCGTAAACATCTGCAAATCCTTTGGGTGTGATATCGTGAATCAAAATACTTTTAAAAGCAGTCATTTGCTCTTTAAGTGTACTGTCTTCATTATGAGTTTCATCACTGGTTAAAGCCTTTTCAATAACATCAGAAAGAAGGCGGGCTTTGCCCGCCATCATTTCTGCCAATTTTTTAGAACTCTTTATATTTTGCCCAATGTATGTACAAAAGTTTTTGATAAGATTTTCAAACGTTGCGAAATTTTGAGGTAGAGCAATAATTCCTTTTTCTGTTATTTCTGCAATCGCAATTTTGGTGATAAATTCTCTATCATTGTATAAATGAAAATCTATGTAGTCCGTAAAAATCAGATTATCTAATGATGCTTTGTATCTGTCAAATTGTTCTTTGTTTACTGATTTCTTTTTTCCTTCAAGATCTTTGTCTCCAATGTCCTTTGCCTCAATAAATCCAACTGGAATATATTTTTTTGTCAAGATATAGTCAGGTGCACCGCAAGATTGTCTTTTAGGTTCGTTTGTTGCCCTAATTTCAGGGACTAAACTTTCAATTAGTTGTTGTAAGTCTCCTCTAAAAGTATGTTCGGTTGCGTTTCCTACTTTATATCGTTGATTTATGTTATCAATATATTGTTCTAATGTCATATTCAATTTCTCATTATTCTTGGTGAGCGTTGGCAAGGAACTGCTCTTTTGGTTTTTTTGCGGTTGCATTTGTATCGGCAAAAAACCAAATGTGCTGTTTGCGTGTTGGATTTTTTCGGTATGTCTAGTCCTGAAATATGGCTACAGGTTAAAAATTGATTTTACGCTGTTAATTTATATACCATATTAGGTGTTTTATAATCTAAAGATACGTGTAATCTTATTTCATTATATAATTTTATTGCATTTTTTGTGGCTCTCTTAGCGTGTTGCATGTTAGTAAAGACCTGATCGAGATAGAATTCGTCTTTTAAAATTCCGTTTACACGTTCAGCCATCGCATTTTCGTAGCAGTGATTTTCTTCAGTCATACTAATATCTATCTTTTTTCTTTTGAGTATTTGTGTGTATACATTACTGCAATATTGTATTCCTCTATCTGAATGATGTATGAGTTTTTTAATATTTTTTGCTTGATAAATCGCTTTATTAAGCGCTCTCATGCATCCTTTAAGCTCCAGGCTATCACTAAGGTCATAACCTACAATTTTCCTGGAATACATATCTGTAATGAGTGCGAGATAGCAAAAGCCTTTTACAGTTCTGATATATGTAATGTCCGACACCCAAACTTGATTAGGTCTAGTAACTTCTATATTTTTTATAATCTTGTTATACTTATAAAAACGATGGTGAGAGTTTGTAGTTCTTGCACTGTATTTCTTTCTTAGAATGAGCATTTTATGCTTTCTAAGGACATTAAATAACGTGTCTCTACCTACTTTTACCTGTTGTTTTTCAAAGTCATGGTTTAAGGATTTCATTAGCTTACCTACACCTTCTCTAGGAAGGGATTTACGTCTTTTCTTTACGATATTTATAACTTGTTGTTCCACTTCTTTACGTTTGCCAGCTCTGCGATTGTACTTATAATAAGCATCACGATTAAGATTAAAGCATTCAGTTACTTTAGATAATGAAGCAAATCCCTTAGTTTTATCTTTTGCTTTAATTAAGGCTTGATATTTAGTTTTTTTTTAAGTTCTCGAATATTTTTATAACCTAATTTTTCAGCAGCTACCTCTAGATAGGATTCCTCAACTATTTGGTTCAGATCCTTTTTAAGTAGTAGTTTTTTTAGCTGTTCAATTTCTTTTTGAAGTGCTTTGATTCGAGTGATTTCGTCTTTAGTTTCCACTTTTACTCTGGTGTTCATTAAGTCTTTACGTTCGTACTTTTTAATCCATTCATTGATGGTTGTAGGTGCAATACTGTAGCGTTTTCCGAGTTCACTCTTCGTGTACTTCCCTGTACTAAGTTCGGCTAAAATTTTTAATTTGAAAGGTTCACTGTAACGTCTAATTATTTTGTCGTTTTTATACATAACTGTTTAGAATTATGTAGCCTTATTTCAGGACGGGTCAAATTATACCATAACGTTGTTGTGTATGGTTAGTTGCGTGGTTAAGCAACTAATTTAGTAAACAAATACGAACCAGAGAAAATTCCGAAGGAATTTTCCAAATAAGCACTTACCAAAGCAATTAATTATACACGTTGTTGTGTGCAGTAATTTTATTCAATCTTTTCAATTATTTCATCCCAATAACGGACAAGTTTAAATGTTTCTTCAACTTTTTTAATATCATAGTTAGAATTAATATAGTTGTTTAATTCACAGTTTAAAAAACCTTCTCCAGTTGTTAATTTTTCAGCTAGAATATCATAAATCTTATCATCATTGTCTCCTAATCCAGGAAGAACAATTGCAAATCTATATTTGTCTGATTTAGTTTTTAAATCAAATATGACTAAAAACGCTCTTAATTCTCTTGGTTTCGTAATGATATTTACTCCGAGGTTATCGTCAGGGAATTTATATTTAATCCAAAATGGTGGTTTTATAATTTCTTTATCAGGATTATCTAATTGCTCACGAACTATTTGCATATTCTTACTAAATAAAAAAATATAACCAAGTTTTTCAAAGGCAAGTAAATATGCTATTTTAAGTAATGAAATTTTTAGTATTTGTTCATTTAAGGGTTTTGGTTTAGGAAAGCTAAAAGATATTTTTTTTTGCCATCCAATATCTCTTAAGTCTGTTGCAAATAGAGGATTGTTGTATGTTTGTGTTGCACTATTAAAAAAATTTTCAGATGTTTTTGGGTTGTTGTTTTTACTATCAACGTTTATAATAAATTTACCCTCGTTATCTATTTTGATTCGAGCATTTACTCCTTCATTTCCTGTAGATTCATTCTGGAATTTTGTTCTTAATTCTGAATTTGGTTTAAATGAATATCCATCTAAATTTTTTAAAGCGTTTAGTAATTCCACGTCAATACTATGACCAGATTTTGAATTACATTTTTTGCAAGTTAAAATAGAGCCCTTTCCACCAAGAGATTTAGGTGGGTTATGTTCAAGAGTCAGTGTTTTGTCTTCTAATTTTTGTTCATTAAAATGTTCTGTGCAAAGTGGACAATAGTATCCATAATCTTTGTCATATGTTTCTTTTAAAATTGTGTTATCAACAATGGATTGGAAATTATCAGAATAAATTCTAAAAATGAATTTCCTTTTTTCTCTATTGTTCATTTTTTGCTGATAGGTTTGTCTTATTGCACACAACGGACACTGTGTATGGCGTGTGAGGCGTAGCCAAACGAGAGCCATCATTACGCCTCATAAGCTATACACGATGTTATGTATAGTGATGTGTTTGGAGTTCACTAAAACTCAAGTAAATATACAATAACTTTTGTATGAGGTGTAATGTACAGTGTCCGTTATGGTGTAATTAGTGGAAACAAAATGCGTAGCATGGTTTTTACGTGCCGAAGGCAATTATACCATAACGGTCTTGTATATGAAAAGTAGCGGGTTTTTATGCACTAATTTTCGGATTATAAATTGACTTTAAATTTATAAAATTCATTTTCGTTTAAGCACTTATACCGCTATTTTTTATATACGTTGTTGTAGGTAGTTTTTATACTCTAACTAGTTTTAATAATGGTTCAAATGCATAAAGTGCTGGTCTTCTACCTGAAGATTCTTCTATTGTTCTTAGTAGTTCCTTATCTAATAACATTCTTGTAAATCTAGCAGCAGTTGGTCCTGGTATTCCACTTTTTGATGTGAATCTATTATTTCTAAATATAGGGTTTGTAAAAATATAATCTAATGCATTAACACTCCATTTTGACGATAAAGTATCTGAAAATACATGTTTCATTTCTTCGTATAAATTCTTTATACTTTCAGCAATTTCTAAATTTCGAACTGCTTGTTTTTCGATTGCATTTAAAAAGAAAATACACCATGCTTCCCAATCGTTATTTTCTGAGACATTTCTCATAGTGTCAATATATTCATCTTTATGTTCTTCTAAATACCCACTTACATAAAAGTGAGGTTCTGAGATTGTCCCAGATGACCAAAGAAGAAGTGTGATTAACATACGTCCAATTCTTCCATTTCCATCTTGAAAGGGGTGGAGTGCCTCGAATTCAAGATGCATTAAAGCAGTTTTTATCAAAATAGGGTCTGAACTATCCTTTATATATGTAAATAATTGTTCTAATCCGTCATTCAATTTTTCTGGACTTATTGGTGTAAATAAAACTTTCTGTTTTATTTTATCGGCTAAATAGTTTTGTTCAATTTTATATTGTCCGGGAGATTTTTGAGCCCCTCTTCCAAATGATAATAATTGTTGATGTAAGGTTTTAATTAAATGTTGGGATAATGGATAACCATCTATCATCGCTCTTTGGGCATTCAAAAGGGCTCGTTGATATAAAATTGTTTCAAATACTTCAGAACGTACATTTTTTGCTTCTTCGGAATCATTTTCACTATCTGCTTCGAACTTTAGAATTTCATCCATTGTGCTGATAGTTCCTTCCATTCTTGACGATATTACTGCCTCTTGGTTTCTCAAAGGGGCTAGTAAAATCTCACTGTTATGCATGTTTTTAAGCATTTGGTCATATCGTGCTAAAGAATCTGTTGCCTTCAATAAGGAATTGACTATTTTACCATAATCTAAATCTTTAGGTGGAAATTTTTCATAATGATATTGTACCGAGTCTGTAAAGTCCATATATTTAATTTTGATGTAAATATATAGCGAATTATCTACATAAAAAACATTTGTGTGTAAAATTAGACATTATTTGATAGACAAAATTGTTTGATGTACATAAATTAATATCAAAATTGTTTGATGTTCATATTTTTGAAAAAGTGATAATCAAATGTTTTTGATGAATATGAATTTACATCAAAGTAGCTTGAAGTAAATATTCTTTAAAAAGTGATAGTCAACGAATTTTGTTAAATTACCTACAACGGACACTGTGTATGGCGTGTGAGGCGTAGCCAAACGAGAGCCATCATTACGCCTCATAAGCTATACACAATGTTATGTATAGTGATGTGTTTGGAGTTCACTAAAACTCAAGTAAATATACAATAACTTTTGTATGAGGTGTAATGTACAGTGTCCGTTATGGTGTAATTAGTGGAAACAAAATGCGTAGCATGGTTTTTACGTGCCGAAGGCAATTATACCATAACGGTTATGTATAAGAATAGTTGCGTGTTTGTATGCGAGGAATTTCCGAAGGAAATTCAGGCGTAACAAACACGCAACGACCTTTGATTAAGCACTAAACCGCAATTATTTTTATACGGTGTTGTGCGTAGGCTTTATTTTTTCTCAATGTTTTTATCTTCCTCTTTTGTAAATTCAGTTTGAGAAGCATTAGTGTAAAATGTCTTTTCAAATGTTTGTTTTGTATTCCCCAACATTGGATTTTTTAAGGAATAATTCGCTTTATATTTTGAAGAAAGTATAGAATCTGGTTTTTCAGAAAGTTTGTTATAATATTTTTCAAGTGTTTCAACTTCCAAAAGTGTTTTCTTATATGAAAACATTTCATCCATTGCTTTATCTCTTTTTCTTTTAGATTCTAATTTATATGAAAAATCATCAATTCGGATTGCAGTTAAAACACCTTCTTGGTAAAGTTTATACAATGTATCTTTTTGAGTAATCGCTTCATTTAAGACACTTTTCACATATTTAAAACTCAAGGTGTCCACCAAAGACTGTTCAGCACCTTTTTTCCAATAATCGGCAAACTCTTTCTTTAAAAGTTTCAAACTGTCGGATGCTTTTATGTCGTTAACTTTTTCAACTTTTTTAATTTCAAAATCAAGGTCTGCTAAATCAAAATTTAGTGCTTTGACGTTATTTTGCTGGTAATCGTAAAGCATTTGCTCGCCTTTGTTCTTTCCACAAGAAACTATTAAAGTAGCAATAAGTAATAGTAATGTAATTTTTTTCATTTTTTTTTATATTAAGGTTAATTCAAGTCGTTCGGTTTTGTCAGCTTACGTACAACGTTAGTATATACAAATCTAACGTTTTCCTTCCTAATAAACAACTGTTTATATAGGTTATCTCGCACCTTTTTGATAAATTTGGAATATCCTATGAAAAAGAAGTTATGTCACACCTTTTATACTTTAAAACTATTTTAGAGCTCAAAAGATATAGTTCAGATACTATAGAGAGCTATATGAGTTCATTAAAAAATTTCGCTAGAGAATATGATTATACAACCATTCAACTTGAAAAATTAGAAGAAAAAGATATCATAATATCTTCAATAAATATTATTAAGAAAAGAAACTATAGCATATCTTCTCAGAAACAATTGATAGGAGCTTTAAAATTGTTTTACAAAGAAATCTTTAAAAGAAGTATAGATTTTTCAATAATTTATCCAACTAGAAAATCAGAATATTTACCATCAATTTCTACTTCTAAATTCTCTGATGAAATAGGATATAATGATTCCACATCATAATTACTATATACCCTAAAAATTCTTTCCCCTCCTAATTCATTACAAACATAGCAATCTGTTAATGCTCTTATATATACATAATTTTGTAAGTGAGTAGCCTGTAATTGTGATAAAGTGCCTAGTGCATTTTTCATACGTCTTATTTGTTCTGGAGAAAAAGATGTCCAGCAAGAGGGTAAAGAATAACTCATAATATTACTAGTGTCTGGTGCATAGGTATCGCCATAGCATCTATAAGAGGAATAGGTCCATTTTGTAAGAGGAAGACCATTACACCCACAGACACAAGGTAAGATTGAACGCTATCATCGTTCAATGAAGAATGTAGTCAAGTTGGATAATTACTTCAGTTCAGGTCAACTTGAAGTAAAAATGGAAGAATTTGTGAAGTATTATAATTATCAAAGATACCATGAATCACTACAAAATTTAACCCTGGCAGAAGTGTATTTTGGAAATGGTCACAAGAAATTAAAACAAAGAAAATTGACTAAAAACAGAACAATGAACTACCTCGACCCAAGGGTACGAGGTATCAAGCGGAAGATAACTTTATTTTAGTTTGATGAAAACCTTAGGTTTTCAAACTTTCCTCTTGACCACCGAGGCAAGCCTCGGGGAATTCTTTAGATTAAAACAAAGAAAATTGACTAAAAACAGAACATTAAATAAAAGAAAAAACAGTTCCAAAAAAATCAATTAACTTTGTGAAACAGTCTCTTAATTTTTAACCCTAAAAGTTCACTTTAGGTTGAAGACGTACAGTTGCTTTTAAATAATATTTAAAAATAAATTAAAATTCTTAATTCTTAAAAAAATGTAGATAACTAATCTAAAATTAGAATATACATAAAGTTGTTAAAATTTATTTCTAAGGAAGATATTATTTCTGAATACTTATAGTATTTTACTGATCTAATTTATCTTTTAACTCTTCAAAAGTCAGTGATTTCTGGTCTCCACTAATCATGTTCTTTAATTTGAACATCTGAGAATCTATTTCTTGTTCTCCTGCCAAAACTACAAATGGAATATCACGCTTATTTGCATAATTCATCTGTTTTGCCATTTTGGGGACATCTGGATATAATTCACTTACAATACCAACTTCTCTAAGTTTGGTAATAGCCTTCAACGAATACAATGATTCTTTATCGCCAAAATTGATAAATAGTACTTTGGTATTTGTTATAACTGTCTCAGGAAAAAGATTCAATTCTTCTAAAACCAAATAAATACGATCCAATCCAAAGGAAATTCCAACCCCACTAACATTTTTTAATCCAAAAATTCCTGTAAGGTCATCATAACGACCACCCCCTCCTATGCTTCCCATTTTTATACTTTTGGGAGGAGTTACTTCAAAAATTACGCCTGTGTAATAATTAAGCCCTCGAGCTAATGTAACATCAATTTCTAGCTTTACCGTTTTTAAAGTAAGGGTTTTAAAAGTATCTGTGATAAATTCTAATTCTTCAATTCCTTTTAATCCAGTTTTGGATGATAATAGCATCGTTTTTAAAGCTGAAAGTTTTTCAGATGTAACACCTTTTAGTCTAAATAAAGGCGATAACTTTTCAATTGTGGTTTTTGAAATTCCTTTTGAGAACATTTCTGTTTTAACACCTTCCTCTCCTATTTTATCCAGTTTATCTAAGGCAACAGTAAAATCAATAAGTTTATCTTCAGTACCAATAACTTCAGCAATACCACTTAATATTTTACGATTATTTAGTTTTATAGTTACTCCCTTCAGATTTAATTTATCAAAAACATCCTCATACAACTGAATCAATTCAATTTCTTGCCAAAGTGAAGTAGATCCAATTACATCTGCATCACATTGATAAAACTCTCTAAACCGTCCTTTTTGTGGTCTGTCTGCCCTCCATACAGGTTGTATTTGATAGCGCTTAAATGGAAAGGTAATATCGTTTTGATTTTGTACAACGTATCTTGCAAAGGGTACAGTAAGGTCATATCGCAGTGCTTTTTCAGAAATTTTTGAAGTCAATTTTAAACTATTCTTTTCAAATAATACTTCCTTATCTACTTTATTCAAATAGTCACCACTATTTAAAATCTTAAAGATCAATCGATCTCCCTCATCTCCATATTTTCCCATAAGGGTTTCACTCTTTTCGAATGAAGGAGTTTCGATTGGTTGATAGCCATATACGATAAAACAGCTTTTTAATATATCGAATATATAATTGCGTTTTGTTACTACTTCAGAAGAAAAGTCTCTAGTTCCTTTTGGTATGGTAGGTTTTTGTGCCAATGTTTTTTAGTTTATATTTTAATATTTTATAAAATTAATTCTTATTCAAATAATCTCTTTAAATGATTCTATCTATCTCTCCTAATATATTCATCATACAAATATCATAAAATCTATTAGAAATAATAACTAAAATAAAAATAATGGTAACTTTATTGTAAGTTAGTAGTCTAACGAATAACTCTACTTTTAAAATTTATGTTTTCACTCTTTTTGGTAAATGTACAAATTGCGTTGAATTCTATAAAGACTCAATTGCTACGAACAATATTAACTGTTGTAATAATTGGTATTGGAATATGGGCATTGGTTGGGATTCTAAGTGCTGTTAAAGCATTGGAAAACAGTATCTCCAGTAATTTTGCTTCAATGGGCGCAAACACTTTCAATATTCAACGATATAATTTTGGAGTTCAACGACATGGCGGAAAAAGAGAGAAAATAAATCCAATTATCAGTTACCAAAACATTCGGGAATTTGTAAATAAATACGATTATCCTTTTACTCAAACTTCTCTTTCATTTAGAGGAACCAGAGCTGCCGAAATAAAATATGACAGCGAAAAGACCGACCCCGAAGTTCAAGTATTTGGAATTAACGAACATTACCTGGAAAATTCTGGTACTGAAATAGATAGAGGGAGGAATTTTAATGTTTTCGATATTGAAAATAATAATAAAGTATGTTTGATTGGTTCCGACTTTCTTAAAAGTCTATTTAAACATGAAGACCCCATCAATAAAACGATTAGTATTCGCGGTGTTAAGTTTAAAATTGTTGCTCTATTAGAATCCAAAGGATCTACATTCGGCAACAATAAGGATCTTAAAGTACTAATCCCTATACAAGTAGCAAGAAGTATTTATACTCAACCAAGAATTAATTATACTATTAGTATTATGGTTAAGAATCAAGAATTGCTAGATAATGCCCAAGATGAAGCTATCATCACTTTTAGAAATATTAGAGGATTAAGTCCTGTTGAAGAAAACGATTTTGGTATGGAGCGCAGTGACGATCTTATTAATCGTGTCGCAAGCATTACTGGATATTTAGAAAAAGCAGCTTGGATTATTAGTATCATTACAATATTAGGCTCTTCAATTGCACTAATGAATATCATGCTGGTATCTGTATCAGAACGCACTCGCGAAATAGGAGTTCGAAAGGCTATGGGAGCAAAAAATTCGACCATAGCAACTCAATTTTTCATCGAAACTATAGTCATTGGTCAGTTTGGAAGCGTTTTAGGAATTGTTCTTGGAATTGCAACAGGATTAACTATTTCCAGTATTTTTGATTTTGAATTCACCCTCCCATGGGCAGCGATGATCTGGGCAACAATCATTACATTTATAGTAGCTATTTTTGCCGGATTATATCCTGCTACAAAAGCTGCTAAGCTTGATCCTATCGAGAGCCTACGATATGAGTAATTTTAAAATTAATTCTTTTCCTATCCTAAAAACCAAGCGGCTTTTATTAAGAGAATTAATTAAAACCGATGCAGAGTACGTCTATTTCTTACGTACTGATACTTTTGTTAATAGATATATTCAGAGAGAAAAACCAAAAAAATATAGGAGATATAAATACTTTTATACAAGATCGAATTCAAGATATAAAAAGTAAAAAAATATTTTATTGAGCTATTACACATATTGGGAGTAAAAAGCTAATAGGTACGATATGCTTATGGAATTTTTCTAAAGATAAATCAATTGCAGAAATTGGTTATGACTTGCATCCCAACTTTTTTAAAAAAGGAATCATGACAGAAGCAATTAGGAGTGTAATTGATTTTGGATTTAATACTTTAAAACTAACAACAATTAAAGCTTTTACCTATGAAGATAATATTGCTTCGATCAATATATTAAAACACTTTCAATTTATACTACAAACCCATAGAAATGACAGGAACTTTCCAAAAAATAAAATATTCATACTTACTAAGAGTTAAGCTTTAATAATCTTATTGAAAAAATTGAATAAAGTACCTTTTGTAATGATTGCTCCTTGTTGAATTAATGAAAATATGTCATTATTCCTTTCTGTAGAAAATGGTTTGGTTGCTATAAAAAACTCCACTTCATCTTTTGTGAAATTTTCTTGTAATCAGGCATATCCATTAGTAGTTGTAAAATCAATAGATTCATTAGTAGTTTTAACAACAATTAATTTCATATCATTCTTCTGAATATTGAAAAGAAAAAGTTGTTGTGGAGAACAATTTTCAAGGTAATAAATAGAACTTAAAACTCCATCCCAAATTAGGTCACTAAATATATCCAACTCTTCTTCTGCTACTTCTGGATTCTTTGTTTTAATTTGTTTCCATTCTTCTGAGGTGATGGATTGTGTTGCTAAAAAATTGATAAACTCCTGATGGAGTTCTTCAAATTGTTCCTTGGTAAGTCTGCTATATTTCATTATAGAAAATAATCTAAAAAAAACGCCCCTAATATAGGGGCGTAAAATTAAGCATTTATACTCTTCTATATTAGAAAATATAACGCAATCCAAATTGAAGTTGCCATCTTGATTGTAAGCTCGCATCATAACCAAAAGTTTCAGTTAATTAAGAATTAAATGTATATGTAGGTATATTTGTTTTTGAATCTACTACAACTCCAATAGGTTGTACATTATTAGGTTGTTGGATTAAGCCCCATTCGGAACTAATCATATTACCTACATTTAGCATATCGATACTAAATTGAATGGTATTGGTTTTTCCTTCGGCAACATTAAAAATATAATCTCGCATAATTTTAAAATCCCAACGGTTTCTCCAAGGAGAAATTGCTCCATAACGCTCAGCATATTGTCCTCTTCTATCACTTAAATAAAAGTCTTGTTGAATATATGCATTTAAAGCTGCACCCTGACCGTCATCAGAGAATTTCATTTGTCCTATTTCTGAAGAAGTTGGGATATAAATAAGGTCGTTTAAGTTGGACCCATCTCCATTTATATCGCCTCCAAAAGTATAATTAAAACGTCCTCCTTGTGCATATTCAAAGAATGTTGATACGGTTGTTGCCCATTTGTCATTTCCGTATTTCCACTTTTTACTAGCAACACCAATTATTCTATGTTGATCACCATATTTAGAATTGGCTAATACATCGTCATTTACATTTCCATTAGCAGCATTAAAAGCAAATGCATCACCAGTAATTTCTGCCTCAATTGAATTAACATCTTCTGAATTTAAATAGTTATAGGCTAACATTGTGTAAAATCCGTCTCCGAATGTTTTTTGACCTTTTATTGTTGCATTCCAAGTTCTTCCCTTATCTGAATTTGTCATTACAAAAGCATTATTAATGATATCTGATGATCTATAAATAGGTCTATTATCAACACCACCTAATGTTCCCGAGGGAGGTAATAGGCCCCAATTTTAAACATGAGATGCATTGATATCTTTAGTATAAGCCACATCTGCTGTTAGTATCAAACCACCATCAAATTTATAATCAGCTCCTATATTAGTTCTCCATACTTGAGGGCTTGAAACTTGGTTTCCAATCCATACAAACGGTAATCGCCCTGTAAATACTCCTGTTCCACCCCACAGTTGGAAAGTGCTATCTCCATAAATATCGTAATTAAAACCTAATCTAGGGGATATTAATACATCACTATTTGGCATTTGTGTATTATCAATAAAAACAGTTTCTCCATTATTTGGATTAACATAAGGAATACCTGGAACATTACAACAAGCATTATCAATTACATTTTGTGCTTTCTCTGAAGTATCAAAATACAATGGCTTGTCGAAACGTATACCTAAAGTAAGATTAAAGTCATTGGTAACCGTCCATTCATCTTGTACATAAAATGCCATTTGACCAACGTTGGTCTCTGCAAGTGCCCATCCACCAGCTACACCTTTTCCATTAGCTTCTAAAGAATTATTTGCAGCAAGTGCAGCAATGAACTACCTCGACCCAAGGGTACGAGGTATCAAGCGGAAGATAACTTCTTAAGTTCAATTAGTAAATGCAACTTTTAGGAGTATTTATATAATTCTAATATCGTTAAAGCCTTCGCTCTTTTTGTGGAGTGAAGCGTAGCGAAACGGAGCAAAAAGAGCGAAGGCTTTATAACCTTCTCTCTTAAGTACTCCTAATTAAGGCTTATATTTGTACTCTACTAAAAGTCAATAAATATGAAGCACTTAACTAAAGAACAAAGGTATCAAATAAAAGCATACTTAAATTGTGGCAAATCAAAACTTTTTATAGCAGAAGCTTTGAATGTTGATAAAACGACTATTTATCGGGAATTAAAACGTAATTCAAAAAAACAAGGTTCATATAACCCTGATTTTGCTCAAGAATTATCTTCCGAAAGAAAGGAACGTTTTGCTAGTAATAGAAAATTTACTCCTTCCATAGAAAAATACATAAAAAAGCAAATAGAACAAGAACAATGGTCTCCAGAACAGATAGTGGGTTACTGTAAATCTCAAAATATTCCTATGGTTAGTCATGAAAGAATATATGCTTATATAAGAGAAGATAAAAAGCAAGGAGGAAATCTATTTAAACATTTAAGACATCAATTAAAACACAGAAAACGTCCAGTTTCTGGGAAACAGAATACAATTAAGGATAGGGTATCTATAGACTTTAGAGGCGATATAATTAACAATAAAGAACGCTTTGGTGATTGGGAAATAGATTTAATTATAGGTAAAGATGGAAAAGGTGCAATTGTTACTATAGTTGAAAGGACTACTGCTTTTTTCTTAATGAGAAAGTTACCTTTTGGTAAAAATGCTAAAGAATTAGCAGAAATTGTTATTGAGATGATGATGCCTTACAAGAAATTTGTCCATTCCATTACCTCAGATAATGGTAAAGAATTTGCCGAGCATAAAAAAATATCTAAAAAATTATTAACCCAGTTCTTTTTTGCTCACCCTTATTGCTCATGGGAAAGAGGATTAAGTGAATACGCCAATAAACTCGTTAGGCAATATATACCAAAAAAATCAATATTCAGTGCATATAATAACCAAGAAATCAAATTAATACAACACAAAATAAACCGAAGACCAAGAAAAAATCTAAATTATGATAAGCCCAAAAATCTATTTTATAAATTTGTAAACCAAAAAGTTGCATTTGCTAGTTGAATCTACCCTTTATTTTAGTTTGATGAAAACCTTAGGTTTTCAAACTTTCCTCTTGACCACCGAGGCAAGCCTCGGGGAATTCTTTAGATTAAATGAAGCTTGAAGTCCGCCAGAATTTACATAATCCTGAAACCCTTCCATGGTTGATGTAGGGAAAAATACTCCTTGTACTCCATAAACACCTAAATTAAATGAGTTATCAAATTCAAATTTTTCAAATGAGACACCAAATGTGACAGTATGGTTCCCTTTTACAAAAGTTAAATTATCTGAAAACTGATATACCTTTTGATCTAATTTATTGTGGATTGAAAAGGATTCATGACCAGCAATAATATAATTTGAACCATCTTTAGTAATAGTTATAGTTGGAGCTGGTGAAGAAAATGGATTTCTAAAATCATCAAAATGAGTATAACCTACTTGAAATTTATTAGATGCATTACCAGATAAAGTTGAATTTAATTCTAACTGTGCAGATTGTAATTTATTGTTTATTTGATAACCAGTATTTGCAAACTGTAAGGTAGAAGCACTAGGACCTCTAAATCCTAAAGCGGTGGGGTATGCTGGTTTGTCTTTAGATGCATCTAAAAAGTTATAAATTACCGCTAAACGATTATTATCGTTAATATTCCAATCTAATTTAAAGATCCCTTTAGTTGATTTAGTTTCATGAATAAATCCTTCATAAGAACCGGGATCATATCCAACCCCTAACAAAGCATTTCTGACTTGAATAAGATCTTGTTCTAAAACTCTTGATTCGGTTATTAAACCAGTACCTCTATTAGGTAACCATGATTGACCTAGATCATCACGATCATCTTTTTCATAGTTAGCAAAAAAGAAAAGTTTATTTTTAATAATGGGTCCGCCAATACTTATACCCAATTGGGTTTGTTCTAATTTTGGCACAAAAATATCATCCCCTTTAACCTTACTACCGATCAAATTATCGTCTCTAAAAAATCCGTAAACAGTCCCATGAAAATCATTGGTACCACTTTTTGTAACAGCATTTACAGTAGCTCCTGTAAAACCAGATTGTCTTACATCGTAAGGAGCAGTAGAAATCTGTATTTGATCTAAAGCATCTAATGAAACGGTTGTGCATCTGTTTGGCCTCTAGGAGTCGCAGCATCCAATCCAAATGGATTACTAAAAATAGCTCCATCCAAAGAGAAATTATTGAATTGATCATTTCTACCGTCAAAGGAGCCACTACTAGCAGATGGTTCTAGTCATCTGAAGTCAGACGCAGATCTTGAAATAGAAGGCAAACGTGTTAATTCTCGTCTCCCTACGTTGGTTTCAGCTCCAGTCCGATCACTCCCAAAGGGTCCTCTACCTCCTGTACCAGTTATAACAACAGCATCAAGTTGTTCGCTATCTTCTGATAAGGTAATGCTTAAATTATAGGCTTTACCTAATTCGAGATAAACATCATCAAAAGTTTGTGTTTTGTAACCAATATAGCTAATCGTTACAGTATACGGACCACCAACTCTCATATTTAAGAGATTGTATCTCCCGTCAAAATTTGTGATACCACCTAATTTAGTGCCTGAAGGTGTATGCACAGCAATAATGTTAGCTCTGGAAAAAGGCACGGCATTATCATCTAATACAATTCCTTTTATACCAGATGTTGTAACTTGTGTAAAGGCAGTTCCTACACCTAGCATAAATAAGGAAATAAATAATAGTTTTTTGAAACGTTTCATAATATTTGGATTGTTTGTTAATTATCGTAAAAATATCATAAAAAAACCATCCACATAAAGCGAATGGTCATTATTATTAACACATCTTATTATTTATTAACAATAAGTGGTTTATTTATTTGGAAGATTACTTTGATTCAGCAATAACTTCGAAAGTAAAATTTGAATTTACATCTCTATGAAAACGAATAGTTGCTTCATATTGACCTGTACGTTTTATTAACCCACCTGCAATAGTGATGAATTTTTTATCGACTGTAACATTTTCTTTTTCGAGAGCTTCTGCTAAATTAGCATTTGAAACAGATCCAAATAATTTGTCTCCTGCTCCTGATTTAGATGCAATTTTAATCTCTAATCCATTAAGTTTATCAGCTTCCAATTGTGCATCAGCAACTATTTTCTTTTCTTTAAAAGCGCGTTGTTTTAAAGTTTCTGCCAGTACCTTTTTAGTAGATGGAGTTGCTAAAACAGCTAATCCTTGAGGGATTAAAAAGTTTCTTCCGTATCCGTTTTTTACAGATACTAAATCATCTGTAAAGCCTAGATTTTCTACGTCTTTTTTTAATATTAATTCCATAATCCTATCTGCTTTTTATTTTAATAAATCGGCTACATATGGCATTAAAGCAATATGACGTGCTCTTTTTACAGCTACAGCAACTTTTCTTTGGTATTTTAATGAAGTACCTGTCAACCTTCTTGGTAAAATCTTACCTTGCTCATTGATAAATCTCATCAAAAAATCAGCGTCTTTATAATCAACATATTTGATCCCTGATTTTTTAAACATACAATACTTCTTAGCCTTGGATGTCTCAATATTTAAAGGGGTAAGATATCTAATATCTCCACTTTTTTTTCCTTTTGCTTGTTGTTCAATAGATGCCATAACTTACGCTTTTTTTTATTTCGTTTTCTTCTTTTCTCAGCCCAAGCAATTGCATGCTTATCTAGAGCTACAGTTAGATAACGCATAACACGTTCATCTCTTCTAAAATTAATTTCTAATTCGTTAATAGCATCACCTTCAACAGTGTACTCGAATAAGTGATAAAATCCACTTTTTTTGTGTTGGATTGCGTAGGCTAATTTTTTTAGCCCCCAATCTTCATTGGATATCATTTTAGCACCTTTAGAAATAAGAACATCTTCATATTTCTTAACTGTCTCCTTTATCTGTTCTTTAGATAAAACGGGATTTAAGATGAAAACAGTTTCATAATGATTCATAAATAATTTAATTTATATTAATAAATACTCTTTGGTTTTTTACCAAGAGCGAGCAAAAATACTACTTTATTTACTAATATCAAACCCTTAGCTATACATAATTGTTTTCCTACAAAAGTTGATAAAAGGAATGATTTTCTCGATAAAAGTTAAAAAACTTGTCATTCATCGATATTTTGACTATAATTGCTATTGGAAAAACTAACATTGTGGATAAATTAATTCTAAATTGTGCTATTGTAGATGACTCTACCCTTCAAAGACTCTCTATCGTTAGATTAATTGAGAACCATCCTTCTCTAAATCTTATTGCTGAATATAATAATGCGATTGAAGCAAAAATGGGTTTGGCAACAGAAAATATTGATCTTGTTTTCTTAGATATAGAAATGCCCGTACTTTCTGGCTTTGACCTTTTAGATGACCTTACCCTAAAACCAGAAATTATCTTTGTTACTGGTAAAACTAAGTATGCATTTAAAGCTTTTGATTATGATGCGATAGACTATCTAAGGAAGCCCATATCAAAAGAACGATTTTTAAATGCAGTTCATAAAGCGACTACCAATCATAAATTAAAAAATGATGATGGATTTGATGATGAAGATTTCATATTCGTAAAAAGCAATTTAAAAAAACGAAAAGTATTTCTTAATGAACTCCGATATATAGAGGCGCTTGGTGATTATGTAAAATTAGTTACAGAACACGAATCTCTTGTTGTTCTGTCTACTATGAAAGCTTTTGAATCGTTATTACCCAAAGAACGTTTTTTACGGATTCATAAATCCTATATTGTCAATCTTGATAAGGTAGAACGATATAATAGTAAAGTAATTGAGCTTGATAATCAACAATTGCCACTAAGCCGTAATAGAAAATCTGAATTGGTAGATGCCCTTACCGCTTCCATGAAACAACAATAAAAAGCAATCCTTTCTTCTTATTTTTTTATAATTGTCTACGTCAATTAATATTCGCACACTAGAAAATTCTTTAATAGCAATAAAACTTCTATAAATTGTATTTATATACTTTTTTGTTTTTATCAATGAATGTCCTTTTGGTGTTTTTATTAAAATTGCAGTGATATATAAATTTCGATCCTTAAACGTTATTTTTATAAGTCGATAATAAGGCGGATATTTATATTGAAAACGATCCTCCAATTGATGGGTAGCCATTTCTTCAAAACTATTGGTACTTACTTGCTGAAGAATTTGGTGATACGGATTATACGTTTGTATAAGCACCTTGCCTCTCTTCTTAGTTCTCCCTGCCCTGCCTGCCACCTGCTGCAATTGTTTGACGTCAGCAAAAAGTGAACTTTAAAAGGGTTAAATCTAAGAGATAGATTTAATATATTTATTAACCTTTTAAAGTAAGACAAATGTCAAGAAAAAAGAGTGCTAGTTCACTAATTAGTGAACTAAAGCGAAAAACCAGAAGAACTTACAGCTCAGAAGAAAAAATCAGAATAATTATTGATGGAATGCGAGGAGAGATGTCCGTTGCAGCGCTATCTCGCAGGGAAGGAATATCTCAAGGGATATATTATAAATGGACTAAAGATTTTATGGATGCTGGTAAACGAAGATTAACAGGTGATACCATGCGTGAAGCTAATACATCAGAGGTAAAAGAACTTAAAGATGAGAACCGCTCCTTAAAGGAGTTGGTTGCAGCGCTTTCGTTGAAGAATCGAGACTTGAAAAAAAACTTAAATGGGGAAGAATGAACTACCTCGACCCAAGGGTACGAGGTATCAAGCGGAAGATAACTTTATTTTAGTTTGATGAAAACCTTAGGTTTTCAAACTTTCCTCTTGACCACCGAGGCAAGCCTCGGGGAATTCTTTAGATTAAAAATGTATACATTAAAAAATGAAATGGATCTTAGTGCTGCTAAATCTAAACAAGTTTTAGATTATATTCAAGCAAGATATGGAGGTAAAAAGAATGATTTATTTGATGAAAATTTTTCATTAGGTTTAGGAATTAATTTGCCATTTTTTGGAAATACCAGATCAAGAAAAGGAGAATATTATTTAAAAATAATAAATGAAGAAAATAAATTATCAGATCTAAAAAGAATTAATATTGATAAGAATAAACTAGTAAACGATGAATTTAAAATAGCAAAAACTAACTATCAAATTCTTCAAAAACAAAAAGATGAGAGCAGTATTAATATATTATTAGAATCCTATAAAAAAATGGAAGGGGCACCTCCATTACAACTAATAAACTTAAAAATTCTACAAAATAAAAAAACGATAGAAGTTCTAAAATCCAAACATGAATTTTACAAGTATTATATTAATATTTTAGCTAATCAAGAGGTCTTATTTCAACAACCTCTTAGAAATTATTTGTCTTCTACTAATGAACTTATAGACCCTTAGTTCTTTTTGATTTTTTTATTGGGATATTATGAAATACAAACCTTTTTTCATCTTTTTATTTTTTTGTTCCACTCAATGTAAACTTCCCCTAAAACCGAACTGTTTAAAAGTATAAAAATAGTTTTAACTTTAAACAGTAATTATGAGAAAAAGTAAATTTAGTCCGAACCAAATTGCAAAGATTTTAAAGGAGTTTGACAATGGTAAATCTGTCATAGATATAACCAGAGACCACGGAGTTAGTTCTGCTGCTTTTTACAAGTGGCGTTCAAAATACGCAGGGATGAACTCCCAGGAGCTTAAGAAGCTTAAGTTATTAGAAGAGGAGAATCGTAGGCTCAAACAAATGTATGCTACCTTAGCCTTAGATCATCAAATGGCAAAAGAGATCATCGAAAAAAAGCTATAAAGCCTTACCGTAAGCGTGTTATAGCAAAAGGTCTTATTCATTATGGCATTTGTAGGGCGTGCCGTGTTTTAAATATGAGTAAGAGTGTGTATTACTACCAGCCATTGCCAAAAGATGATACAGCCATTGAATTAGCTCTAAAAGAAAAAGCAAAGCAACACTCAGAAGAAGGTTTTTGGAAGGCTTATGATCGTTTACGCAATGAAGGGAAACCATGGAATCATAAACGAGTATATCGTGTCTATAAATCGGTAGGCTTGTCATTACGACCAAAAGTAAAGAAACGCCTACCAGCAAGAGTAAAAGAGCCTTTAGAGGTTCCTGAAGAATTAAATCATACCTGGAGTATGGATTTTGTAACGGATGTCTTAGATAACAACAGGCGTTTTAGAGGATTTAATGTCATTGATAATTATAACAGAGAAGTTATTTTCATAGAAATAGATTACTCTTTACCTGGTAATCGCATTATTTGGGTGCTCAATCATTTAATAAACAAACGGGGAAAGCCAAAACGCATACGCATGGATAATGGTCCGGAGTTTATAGCAAAAATAACAGCCAATTGGAGTTTAATGCACGAAATAGAATTTAAATATATAGAACATGGAAAACCAACTCAAAATGCTTTTGTGGAAAGATTTAATGGCAGCTATAGAAGAGGTGTGTTAAATAAATACAGTTTTGAAAGTTTAGAACAAGTAAGAGAGCAAACACAAATTTGGATGGATGATTATAATCATTTTAGACCCCATGATGCATTAGGGAAAATACCACCAATAAAATACGCCGAAATTAATTCTAATGGAGCTAGCTCCATTAGAATTAAAAACAATAAATTTGATAATAGTAGAAAATTAAGCAGTTCTAATTAAGGGAAGCCTACACAGCATCATGCCATTTGGGTTTATCAAAAATCTAAATCACCCACAAATCATTTATAATACAAAAAACCAATGGTTTGGGGAGTCTTTAGAAGGAGCAAAACAATATATTGAGGCACTTCACTTAAATAACATTCAAGTAATAAGACCGTTGCAAAACTTAGATGAAATTCAATTTTCTTTTCTAATTTGAAATTTTTGATCTAAATTTTCTTTATTTTCAGGTTTTTAGCTGATTTTAAGTTGAAGATTCCCGTTTTTAGCGTTCATTTTCCCTTAATTTTTAAAATTGGACGCAATTACTCCTGGACTTCGGTACAAATTATAGCACATGGCTTCCAAAAGATTTTGAGTGTGCATTTTTTTAATACCCCTGTATCTTGCTGTTGCTCCGGAGAACCATCTTTTAATTCCTCCAAAAGTACGCTCTACTTTAAATCTTGTTTTGCCTATGAGTTTATTGAACACTTTCTCCCAATGAGTTAAAGGCTTGTTTTTATAGGCTTTTTTTAGAATATGATTTTTTAACTTTCGTTTTTTAAGCAGTATCGCATTTTTCTTTGATTGATAACCTTTGTCTGCTTTTAAGGGAATATCTTCTGGCAAATCTGCGGTGTTCAATACGTCTTCTAAATTGCCAACTTCATTGGTGCTTGCTTTTGTTGTCAATACTCCTAAAACCAAACCTTCGTTGTCTGTAACGTGATGTTTTTTATAGCCAAATCGATACTTTCCGCCTTTCTTTAACCAAGCTGCGCCGGCATCTACACTTTCTGCATAGTCCCTGATTACTTCCACTTCCTGCTCATCTTTTCTGTCCTGGGTGACTTTATGATTGGTTTTACCTTTGGGTTTTAATGGTGTATCTATAACACTGGCATCAACAATAACTCCTGTTTTTACTATTATTTTATGGGCTGCTAACTGTCTGTTGATTTCTTTAAATAGGGGCTCATAGGCTTTTGCTTTTGTCATCATACTCCGAAAACGGGATAAAGTACTGTGGTCCAGTGCTGCCTGATCAATATGTAACCCACAAAAATAACTAAATGAAATACTATCATTAATGCGGTCTTCAACTTCATAATCGCTTAAACCATACCAAGTTTGCAATAAACTCATTTTAAAAAGTAATAAACCACTATAGCTTGGTTTTCCTGTGGCACTTTGTCCTTTAGTGTAGTGCTTTTTTAAAACTTTTATGATAGGTTCCCAATTTAAAAGGATATTAATTTGGGTGAAAAAGACCTGCTTTATCTTGCGTGAACGTATATCGCAAATGCTATCGGCTAATGTAGGTTGCTGTACTAATTCCATGATAAAAAGATACGAAATATTGCAAAATTATGCAAGCCCTTGCAACGGTCTTAATCTATCCTAACTCTGGGAATTTTACCTTCCAATGCCTTTGTTAATGAAGGGTATATCAAATCTATTTTTTTACCATCAAGATATGCAACAGCATACCCAGCTGCTTCGGGATTGATCATTCCATTTGATGTTGAAAATTTCAATTTCAATTTTAGAGGCTATAATTATAGTTTCATCTAAATCATTTCTTTTAATGATCATAGTTATGTTTAAAATCCTAGTAACATCTTCAATAATTATGCTAATTGTTTCAAACCCAACATAACTAAATTGAATGATGTCACCCACATGGGCTTGTAAGGAATAATTCCCTCTTATATCGGATTCGGTTCCTTGCTCTTTGTCTTTTAATAGTACGGTTACCTTGAGGAGTGGTGTATTTAAATAGGTGATTTTTCCAGATATCTCAATTACTGGATTACTTTTATTCTGAGCGATAATTAACCATGTAAACAGAAAAAATAATATAATCAGCAGATTGTTTTTTAAAAAAAAGAATTTATTCATTTAAATTATCTTACAATAAAGCTCATAACTTCAATGAACTACCTCGACCCAAGGGTACGAGGTATCAAACGGAAGATAACTTTATTTTAGTTTGATGAAAACCTTAGGTTTTCAAACTTTCCTCTTGACCACCGAGGCAAGCCTCGGGGAATTCTTTAGATTAAAATTGGCAAATTAATCCGCAAGGCAAGTTCTTCCTTAGCTTTCCAATATAAATTTTTTGCTAAAAACTGACGTATCCCAATACTATTTATATGTTTAGTCAAGATTTCATCTGTAGATTTTCTCGATTTCACTATCCTGAAATCTAAAGATGAAAGTGCTTTTAAAATTGCTTCATGGTGTATTGGATAGAATTTAGGTGAAATATCTGCTACTATTAATTTTGAAACCAATTCTGAATAGATCGTAGCAAAATTCATTGCTATTTTCCCTCCCATAGAATGACCTAATAAAAGAAAATCTTTTAATCCATAATGATCACAATAATTTTTTAGATCCGATACCATAACGTCATAATCAAATGTGTTGTTGTGGAAACTTCTACCATGATTTCGTTGATCTATCAGGTGTATTTGATATCCTTGTTCAGAAAAACGCTTTCCTAATGTTTTCCAATTATCTCCCATTCCAAAAAGACCATGAAGTATGATAAATGTGGTACCTTCCCCTATAATATTTGAATGTAAATGCATTATTGTTTCAATTTTTGAAGATAACTATTTATCACGTTTCCCATTCCTAAGTAAATGGATTCACATATTAGTGCATGTCCAATTGAAACTTCTAATAAATTAGGAACATTATCTTTAAAAAATTGAATGTTTTCCAGGGAAAGATCATGGCCAGCATTTATCCCCATTCCTAAATCATGCGCTAAAACAGCACTTGCTGTATAAGGTGAAATACCCTTTTTATTTCCTAATTTATATTGGGAAGCAAAATCTTCGGTGTATAATTCAATTCTGTCTGTTCCAGTGTTGGCAGCTCCTTCGATCATATTTAATTCTGGGTTTACAAAAATAGAACTTCGAATGTTGTTGCGCTTGCATTCAGATATTATTTCAGATAAAAAATCCTTGTGCTTTATTGTATCCCAACCTGCATTAGAAGTTAACACAGCTACTGTATCTGGAACCAATGTAACCTGAGTTGGTTTTATTTCAAAAACCATTTTTAAAAAAGAATCGATTGGATTTCCTTCAATATTATATTCAGTTTTAATAATAGGTTTTATATCGTAAGCATCCTGATACCAAATGTGCCTTTCATCTGGACGGGGATGAATCGTTACCCCATGCGCGCCAAATTTTTGAACATCAATTGCAGCCTGTAAAACACTTGGAGTATTTCCTCCTCTTGCATTACGCAATGTTGCTATTTTATTTATGTTGACACTTAATTTAATCATTCCTTAGAATTTGATTTTTTCAAAAATACAAAGTTAAAAAGGAGTATGATGTTATTTGGTTAATTATGTTATGAGGAAGTATGTATAGTAATTAAAATTAAATTTTATGTATTAAAAATAATCAATTATAGAATGCTTTTCTATATCTGTTTCAGAATATGACCATACAAATTAAGTAACCATAAATTATTAAATAACAATACTAAACCAGTCACCCACTCCTATACTCAAACATCCATCCATTAAATTAAAATTCCTCCGTCGAACTAAATGAAAACTTTTAAGTAATTTGCAAAAAAATAAACATAGTGAATACACAACAATATATTATTAATGATATTAAGCCATTTAATGTATCTGCAAACATTTTGGAGGTTCAGAATGTGTTTAATATGCTTACCTATTCGCACATTCCTGTGATAAATGAAAATGTGTATTTAGGCTGTATTTCAGAGAATGATGCACATAGTTTTGATGGTGTAAAACAATTAAGTGATTATTTATATTCATTAGAAACATTTTATGTTAATAATACTACGAATTGGTTAGATATTTTAGAAGCATTTCCAATAAATAACAGCAATATCATTCCTGTTTTGGATAAGGATAATAATTACCTTGGTTATTTCGAATTAAATGATATTATGGCTCTTTTTAACAATACCCCATTTTTAAATGAAGCAGGGGGAATCATTGTTGTTGAAAAGGGACAAGGAGACTATTCTTTTAGTGAAATTAGTCAAATAGTTGAGTCTAATGATGCCAAAATTTTAGGCGTTTTTATATCAAAAATGGATAATAATATTGTACAAGCAACCATTAAAATAGGGCATACCGGAATGAATGCTATTGTGCAAACATTTAGAAGGTATGGATACCAAGTGATTTCAAATCATGAGGAAGACACTTTTTTGGAGGATTTAAAAGATCGTTCTAATTATTTAAATAAATATCTAAATATGTAACTATGAAAATAGGTGTTTACGGACAGTTTTATCATAAGGACTCCATGTCTTATATTCAGTATATTTTACATACTTTACAAAAAGAGGATGTAAAAATTGTAGTTGAAGAAATATTTCTTAAAAGCATAAATGAACATCAGAGTAATGCCAATAAATTCTTGGATGTTTATTCTTTTACTGCCCTAGATGATAGTTATGATTTTTTTCTAAGTATTGGCGGAGATGGTACTTTATTGAAATCGGTCTCCTTCGTAAGGGATCTTGGCATCCCAATTATTGGAATAAACACTGGAAGACTGGGTTTTTTAGCTACTATTCAAAAGGAAAAAATTACCGAAAGCTTACAACAGATACTCCAGAGAAATTTTTTTATTTCTGAAAGAAGTCTTCTTATTATAACTACTAAACCTGACCATAGGGAGATAGCTCCTTTAAATTTTGCTTTAAATGAAATAGCCGTTAACAGGAAGAACACGACTTCTATGATAAAAGTAGAAACCATGGTAAACAAAGAACATCTTACTTCGTATTGGTCGGATGGACTTATTGTTTCAACACCTACGGGATCTACAGGATATTCATTAAGTTGTGGCGGTCCAATTATTGCACCAACTACCAATAGCATTGTATTAACACCAATCGCACCACATAATTTAAATGCTCGGCCCTTAGTTGTTCCAGATAGTAGTACCATTACACTTAAAGTTTCAGGAAGGGAAAAGTCTTATTTGGTTTCGCTAGATTCACGAATAGAAACTCTAAAAAATAATACCATAATTACTATTAATAAAGCTCCATTTTGTATAAAACTTGTCCAACTAAAAGAAGATAGTTTTATTAAGACTCTCCGAAAGAAATTACTTTGGGGAAAGGATAAGCGCAATTAGAATAATATTAGGCAATAAAAATTACTAATACTTGTTAATCTCTTAGACAAATTCGCCTATAATTATTAGAAGCGAAGTTTATTATTATATTTGCAAACTTTTAGTTGTATGAAGTTTCCTACCACTATTTTAGTATTGCTGTTTAGCGTTGTTTTAGCACATTCTCAAACCTATGAGATAGGTGGGTTTTTAAGTGGGTCAAATTATATTGGGGATGTAGGAAGTACTACTTATATCGCTCCTAAAAATGGAGTTTTCGGAGCACTTTTTAAATGGAATCGGAGCCCAAGACATTCATTTAGGGGATCTTTAAATTTTGCAAAGATTGAAGGAAATGACTTAGATTCAAATGACCCAAGACGTATTGAAAGAGGATATAAATTTGAAAATAAGATTATTGAAGTTTCTATTGGATTGGAATATACCTTCTGGGAATTTGATATGTTTAGTGAAAATGTCTCCTCAGCGCCCTATTTATACACTGGTCTTACTTATTTTTGGTATGATGCTTTGTATAAACCTCCTGGCAATTCAGATATTGTGATTTTTGATGGTGCATCTTCAGTAGCACTTCCAATAATAATAGGGTATAAGCATGTGGTAGGAACAAAATTGGTGCTTAGCTTTGAAATTGGTGCTCGTTATACTTTTACAGATGGGTTAGATGGTAGCAATCCTGTGAATGATCTTGAAGGGAATAGAGATCTTTTATTTGGAAATATAAACAATAATGATTGGTATGTTTTTACTGGTTTTGCATTAACTTATACCTTTGGAAGAAAACCTTGTTATTATAATTTTTAATATTCATGTCACTATATAAATTAATAGATAAAACTAAGCTCCCAAAACACATTGCCATAATTATGGATGGAAATGGACGATGGGCAAAAAAAAGAGGGATGCTTAGGAATCTTGGACATAAAAAAGGAGCTAAATCGGTAAAGGAAGTAGTTGAAGCATGTGCCGAGTTACATATAAAATATTTAACATTATACACATTTTCAACTGAAAACTGGAATCGACCTAAAGTTGAGGTTGAATTACTGATGAAATTACTTATATCTTCTTTAAAAAAAGAGTTGAATACCCTTCAGAAAAACAACATTAAATTAACAACAATTGGGAATATCGATTTACTCCCAACAAAGGTATACAATGAGTTAATCGATGTTATAGACAAAACAAAAAACAACAATAGATTAACTTTAACACTGGCATTAAGTTATGGTTCGAGAGAAGAATTAATAAAAACTATTAAAGAGATTAGTCTTAAAGTTAAAAATAACCTAATTTCGCCCGAAAATATTGACAAATCGGTAATAAATAATCATCTTTACACGCAAAATTTACCAGATGTAGATTTATTAATACGTACCAGTGGCGAACATCGTATCAGTAATTTTTTACTTTGGCAAATAGCATATGCTGAATTGTATTTTACAGACACACTTTGGCCTGATTTTACAAAAGAGAACCTTTTTGAAGCAATATTAAATTATCAACACAGAGAACGTAGATTTGGAAAGACAAGTGAACAAATTAATTAATAGTCCACTATTATATACATACAAAAAGGGTTGTTGTATTTTTATTTTTACAATTTTTTCAATATTCAATCTATCTGCACAAGATTTAGAATTAAATGGAAATAAAAAATATACCATTAGTTCGATTACAATAACAGGTGCACAAAGTTTTAATGAAAAAACTGTTACTGCATTCACTGGCCTTAAGGTTGGAGATAGAATATTTATTCCTGGTGAAAAACTTAGCGACATCACAAAAAAACTTTGGGAGCAAGGGCTTTTTAGTGATATAAATTTTTATGTAACAAATATAGTTGGTGATTCAGTAGACCTGGAATTAAATATTGTAGAACTTCCCAAAATAAAAGATGTTACTATCGAAGGGATTAAAAAAGGGAAGAAAAAAGATATTATTAAAGACAACAGCTTAAAACCTGAAGTGAAGATAACTAAAAATCTTATCACAACAACTTCCAATTATATCAAGAAAATATATCGCGAGGAAGGATACTTAAATACACAAGTCACTATTACAACTATTCCCTATAAAGATAGCTTAAGTGTTGAATTTGCTAAACATTTAAAAATCGTTATTGATAAAAAAGAGCGGGTAAAGGTTTCAGATATTGTATTTGAGGGGAATGAAGAAATATCGGATAAAAAGCTGAAGAAAGCAATGAAGAATACCAAACAGAAATCAATGTTTCGGTTTTGGAAAAGGTCTAAATTTGCAGAAAGTACATTTGAAGAGGACAAAGTTTCAATTATTAAAAAATTCACCTCTAATGGATTTAGGGATGCACGTATAATTAGTGATACGATCATTGTTGTAAATAATAAGAATATTATTTTAAATTTAAAGGTTGAAGAGGGTAAAAAATACCATTTCGGAGACATTCGCTTCATAGGAAATAGTGTCTACACAAATTCTCAATTAAGAGGAGCATTGGGTATTTATGAAGGGAATGTATATAATGGTGTTCTATTGCAAGAGCGTATTGAAGATGTTGAGAATCCCGAAGCAAACGACCTTACAAACTTATATCAAAACAATGGTTTCTTATTTTCTAGTATTAATCCAGTTGAAGTTGCTGTACGTGGAGATACAATCGATTTTGAGATAAGGATTCATGAGGGTAAAGTGGCTTATTTTGATCATGTAACTGTTGTGGGAAACGATAAAACCAATGATCATGTAATCTATAGAGAAATAAGAACTCGTCCCGGACAAAAATACAGTAAAAGAAATGTAGTTAGAACGATTCGAGAATTAGGTCAATTGGGTTATTTTGATCCAGAACAAATTTCTCCAAACTTTAAAAATTTCGATCCAAATAATGGAACCTTAGATATGGAATACTCTGTTGTTGAAAAAGGATCGAGTCAAATAGAATTACGAGGTGGATATGGTGGAGGTGGATTTGTTGGTACTTTAGGATTGTCTTTTAATAATTTCTCCCTTCGAAATATTTTTAATAAAGAAGCCTATATTCCATTACCTATGGGGGATGGACAAAAATTATCAATCAGAGCACAAGGAAGTCGTTTTTATCAAACATATAGCTTATCCTTAATTGAACCTTGGTTAGGTGGAAAAAAACCGGTGCAATTAAGTACCTCTATTTCTCATACTGTACAATATTTATATGATGCCAGAACTAATGATGTTGATAAATCTCAACGCTTTTTAATTACAGGAGGAGCTGTTGGTTTAGCAAAGCGACTAAAATGGCCAGATGATTTTTTTACTCTTTCTCATGCGGTAAGTTTTCAGCATTATAACCTTCAAAATTACAATACAGGTTTATTTACATTTGGGGATGGGGAGTCTAATAACTTAGCCTATACTATTGGTTTGTCACGTAATAATACCGCTACCAATCCTATTTTCCCTACATCAGGGTCTGAATTCAGTATTTCTGCAAAAGTTACATTACCCTATTCAGCGTTTAGTAGTACAGATTATGAAGCCCTTGCTAATGAAAGAGAAGAATTGGAAGAAGTACGACCAGATGATCCTGATTTTGTAGATGCAACGGAGCGAATTAGTGATATTGATCAAACACGATTTAAATGGCTGGAATATTATAAACTAAAGTTTAAGGGTACCTGGTATACAACACTTATTGGAAAATTCGTATTGAGGACCAATGCGGAATTTGGATTCTTGGGAGCTTACAATAAACACCGGGGTGTGCCACCTTTTGAACGATTTTATTTAGGAGGAGATGGCCTTGGATCATTTAGTTTAGATGGAAGGGAAGTTATTGCGCATAGAGGATATCCAAATCAGTCTTTATCAAGTATCGATGGAAATCCAATTTATAATAAATTTTCATTAGAACTAAGGTATCCCATTACCTTAAAACAGCTTGCTTCAATTTATGCTATAACATTTATTGAAGGTGGTGGGGTATATGATCATTTTAGGAATTACAATCCGTTTAAATTAAATAGGTCTGCTGGAGTAGGATTACGTATATTTATGCCTGCATTTGGATTATTGGGAATCGATTTTGCGTATGGATTCGACCCAATACTTGGAGGTGTTCAACCCAATGGATGGGAAACTCATTTTATTATAGGACAACAATTTTAATATTATGGCACGATATTTTCTTAATACACAACTAACTATGAAATCAATAAAGTTATTATTTATATCTCTTATTTTTTTGTGCTTTACTTTTACAGCCAATGCACAACGAGGAGTTCGAATAGGATATATAGATATGGAATATATTTTACAAAATATTCCTGAATATACAGAAGCTTCTCTTCAGTTAGATGGTAAGGTGCAACGTTGGAAAAATGATATTGAAAAAAAGATAAATGAAGTCGAGCAAATGAAAATTAATTTAAGTACAGAACGTGTATTACTTACCGATGAATTAATTGAAGAAAGAGAAGAGGACATTAAAATATTGGAAGATAAAATGTTGAAATATCAACAGGATCGATTTGGCCCAAATGGAGATCTTTATCGGCAAAGAAGACAATTGGTTCAACCCATCCAAGATCAAGTATTTAATATTGTTCAAGAAATTGCAACCAACAAAAAATATGATTTTATCTTCGATAAATCAGCCGATATTGTCATGTTGTTTTCAGCTGAAAGGCATGATATCAGCGATATTGTTTTACGAAGCATCAATCGATCAGCTAAAAGGAAAGAAGTAAATTCTAAAAAAGAAAAGAAAGAAGTGCTTCAAAAAGATGAACTCTCCTTAGAAGAAGATAAGGCAATAACTGAAAGAGAACAAGCAATTGAAGACAAAAAAAATGAAAGAGAACAAGCAATTGAAGATAAAAAGACTGAACGAGAATTATTGATTGAAGAACGAAAACGTGTTCGTGACTCGGTTCGAGAAGCCAAAAAAATAGAATATGATGCTCGAAGACAAAAATTACTTGAAGAACGAAACAGAAAAAGAGATTCAATATTACAGGCTCGAGAAAATAGAAATAATAATAGGCCTCCTGCTAATAACGACAGCGAAGAAGAAGATGACGGCGGTAATGATGGAACCAACTAAACATAAAATCATAAATAATTAATAACACTTAAAATAATAATAATACAATGAAAAAAATTAAATCATTATTCGTAGCTATACTTCTTTTTATTGGAGCTACTGGTTTTGTAAATGCACAATCTAATGTAGCACATATAGATACACAATCACTTGTTGAAGCGATGCCAGAAATGAAAGCTGCTCAAAATCAATTAGAAAGTCTTCAAAAAACCTATGATACTGAGATTAAAAATTTAGTGAAGGAGTTTGAAACAAAGATCAAACAATACGAAGTTGAAGCAGAGAGTAAAACAGCAGAAGAGAATGGAAAACGAGCAGAAGAAGTTCAAGGAATGCAAGCAAATATAAATGCTTACAGACAACAAGCCCTTGAAGATCTTCAGAAAAAACAAGAGGATTTAATTGCTCCTATTTTAGATAAAGCACGAACTGCAATTCAAAAAGTAGGTAGAGCTCAGGGGTTTCAATATGTATTAGATAATTCTAATGGCAGTGGTTTACTTCTTGCTGAAGGGAAGGATCTTTTAGTAGATGTTAAAAAAGAATTGGGAATTTAAATTCTAAATATTCTTAAGAATATGTAAAACTGCTCTCCTATTGGTTAGCAGTTTTTTATTTTTATATAATGATTACTAATAAACCCATAGGGATTTTTGATTCAGGAGTAGGAGGCGCTTCCATATGGAAGGAGATTCACCAGCTTCTCCCCTATGAGAATACAGTTTATTTAGCTGATAGTTTCCATGCGCCTTATGGAGATAAAACGAAAGAAGAAATTATTTCATTCAGTATAAAAAACACGGAATATTTATTGGAATTAGGGTGTAAGATCATTGTAGTTGCTTGTAATACAGCTACAACAAATGCCATTTCAATGTTACGAGATAAATATTCTATTCCTATAATAGGTATTGAACCTGCTATAAAACCTGCAGCACTTCAGACCCAATCAAAAAGTATTGGGGTTTTAGCTACAAAAGGAACCTTAAGCAGCGAATTGTTTTCGGCCACCGCTGATGAATATTCTAATGGAATCTCCATAATTGAAGTGATTGGAGAAGGATTGGTATCATTAATTGAAGAGGATAAATTAAATAGCCCCGAACTAACAATTCTCCTAAAAAAATACAGCAGACCAATGTTGGAAGCAGCTATAGATTATCTTGTTTTGGGATGTAGTCATTATCCTTTTCTCATTCCTCAATTACAAAAAATACTCCCTAACCATATCAAGATTATCGATTCTGGTAAGGCAGTTGCAAGGCAAACTAAAAGTATTCTTCAACAGAATAATCTTTTAAATAGAGAGCAAAAGATGCCGAATTTATCTTTTTATTCAAATGCAACTACTAAAGCTTTATCGAATTTGTTACAAGAGTATACTGAAATAATAACAATAGAAAAGAAAAAGTTTTAAGGTGTTTGCATTGAACTGTATATTTAATTGCTATATTCTGAAGGTGTTTTCTACCTGTTAATTGCAGGGCATTTACAATCATATGGTTCTTCACGGCCACCTAGAAATCATATCCAAGTGTTATTTGGTGGTAGCCACCACTTTGAAACTGAATACTTCCCGATTGATAGGAGTACGTATAGGCGAACATAAATTTGTTATAATTTATCCCAACTACAGGAGTAACATATTGAAGTTTTTGAGAAGAAACTTCGATTCCATTAAGATATTCTGCGCCATCAAAACTTCTACGAAAAGACAACCCTCCCCAGAGTCTTCCAAATTCCATAAATCGATATGCTTTAAAATTAATATCGATTGCCTGTTCTCCTGTTCTTTCAGAATATTGAAATAAGAACGACGGCTCATAAGTCCATAAATCCCCTGATTTACCAATGGCATAAGCTGCTGAAAATAAGAACTTCCTTTGATTGTCCGATTCATAGGCATCAGAGTTGATGCTTCTGCTCTGGAATATTATATTTTTAACTGTAAAATGTCCTGAAAAATCTAAATAATTATAGGAAACCCCTAGATCGATATTAAAGTAAGAAGTACTTTGAATAATTCCAGCAATTATCGGGTCAAAATCTTGTGGGTCAAACTGAGACTCATCAAATTTGGTTTGTATTAATCCAACGCTTAATCCGAAAGATAATTGATTAAGAGCAACATCACTTCTCGAAAAAATTAGATGGTGAGCATAAGTTATATATCCTCCCGCTTGAGAATGATATCCATTTTTATCACTAAAGAATATTGCGCCAATTGCAGATTTATCTGTTACTCTTGCATTTACATTCAAAGTTTGAATACTTGGTGCATCTACTTGATCAAACCATTGCTTTCTTGCAGTAAGTCTAACTTGATTATGAGATGCTGCACCAGCCATAGAGGGATGCAATAAATAAAGATTGTCTGAAAAATAATCCGAATAAATAGGGATACCATCTTGGGATATTGCAAGCTGTGAAAGCAATAATAGTAGGATGATGTAGATTCTTTTTATTATCATAATGCTTTATCTATCTTTTAAAGGTAATGTATCCCCTATTTTCTTTTGCATACTAAATAATGAATTTTCATTTCTAAAACAACTAACATTCAAAAATAACGAATTACCATCAAAGATACCATCCCATCTACAATCATTTGTAATTATCGGATCTATTAAATCTGCAAAACAATCAAATATATACATTTTTGACTTAGGGGCTTCAGAGTCATTAATAAAACTTGATTGTAAACACCTATAAATTCTGAAAAGTAGAACTTTGGGGAGTGCTTTTTTCATCATAATAAGAGGTTAAGATTTCAAATATATTGAGTACATTGCTTTTCTTTTCATATTTTTGTAAAAAAAGTTTTAAAATGTTAGAAATTAATACAACAGTAGAACCCACTAAAAATAAAAATATTGTAAAATTTGTAATAAACTCTATAATATCACCCGTAAAAAGTTACGAATTTTCGAATATAGATGAAGCAACACCAAGCCCATTGGCACAACAATTATTTTCATTTCCTTTTGTTAAGACCATTTATATTTCTCAAAATTTTATCGCCATTGAGAAATTTAACTCCGATGCCTATTCTGTTTCTTGGGATGATGTTCAAGAAGCAGTAGCAACTAATATTTCATCATACTTAAATTCAGGAAAGCAAGCGATTCAGTATGTAGCCGACAAAAAAAAGATCCCAATCACAATTTATGCTGAGAACACTCCCAACCCAGCTGTTATGAAGTTTGTTGCTAACAAAAAATTAGCTTCAAAAATTTATGAATTTAAGAACAGTCAGGAGGCAATTCATGCTCCTTTAGCTCAGGCATTATTTAATTTTCCCTTTGTAAAAGATGTTTTTATTAATTCAAATTATGTTTCTGTTACAAAACATTCCGATTTTGAATGGCAAGAATTTACAAACGAAATTCGAGGATTCATTAAAAATTATATCGAAACTGGAAAAATGATTATCAAAGAAGAAGTGGAAGACATAGAGATAAGCAATGCAAACACTTCGGAAGAAGGAAGGGAATTTACAGAGATCGATAAGGAAATTATTTCTATTTTAGATAAATATGTAAAGCCTGCTGTTGAAGGAGATGGAGGCAATATAGCATATCAATCATATGACAAAAAAACGAAGACTGTAAAAGTGATATTACAGGGAGCTTGTAGTGGTTGTCCATCCTCAACAGTGACCCTAAAAAATGGTATAGAAACCATGTTAAGAGAAATGATGTATGGGAAAGTAACTTATGTTGAAGCCATAAATGGCTGATCTAATTCAAATTTATACGATTTAACTATTTAAAATTATCTAAAAAGTATTTTTGTTTTTTAACTAATGCCAATGAAATATTATTTGTTAATACTAAGTATTACCCTGTTTTTTTCTTGTAACTCATCAAAAAAAGAAGTTTTGGAAACACACCAATTTACCAACGAATTAATAAACGAATCAAGTCCGTATTTACGTCAACATGCCCATAATCCGGTTAATTGGAAATCTTGGAATGATGCTTCACTTCAAAAAGCAAAAGATGAAAAAAAATTAATTATAGTGAGTATTGGATATGCTGCATGTCATTGGTGCCATGTAATGGAAAAAGAAAGTTTTGAAGACACTACAGTTGCTGCAGTTATGAATAAAAACTTTATTTCTATCAAGGTTGATAGGGAAGAAAGACCAGATGTGGATCAGATATATATTAACGCTGTACAATTAATGACTGGAAGTGCCGGATGGCCACTAAATGTAATTACGCTTCCTGATGGAAGACCAATATGGGGAGGTACTTATTTTAGAAAGCAACAATGGATCAGAGCTCTTGAAAAAATACAACAACTTTATGAAGATAAGCCTCAAAAACTTATTGATTATGCTGATAGACTAGAGGAAGGAATAATAAATATGGATTTGATTTCGTTAAATACCAATGAAATTAATTTTGAAGATTTTCCAATGAATGATATTATTGAAAAATGGGCACGAAGATTTGATAACAAAAACGGCGGAAATAATGTAGCTCCCAAGTTTATGATGCCAAATAGTTTGGAATTTTTACTTAGATATGGAGTACAATATAAAGACAAAAAGGTTTTAGATCATGTCCTGTTGACCTTAGATAAAATGGCTTATGGTGGAATTTATGATCATATTGGTGGCGGATTTTCACGATACAGCACAGATATTAGGTGGCACATCCCTCATTTTGAGAAAATGCTTTACGACAATGCGCAATTAGTAAGTCTATACAGCCATGCCTATGCCCTCACAGAAAATCCCCTTTATAAGGAAGTGGTTTCAGAAACCTTGGATTATATAGCAAAAGAAATGACAAGCAATGAAGGGGCTTTTTATTCCTCATTGGATGCAGATAGTGAACTTGAAAATGGTGAATTAGAAGAAGGTGCATATTATTATTATACAAAAGCAGAACTTAAAGATCAACTTCAGGAAGATTATGAGCTTTTTTCGTCCTATTACAATATAAATAATTTCGGAAAGTGGGAAAAAGAAAATTATGTGCTTATACGTGATAAAAGTGATGATGAAATTATAGAATCTTTTTCTATAAGCAAGGATAGCCTTCAGCAAAAAAAGAAACTGTGGAAACAACATTTACTCGCCTTCAGAAATAAACGCCCAAAGCCCAGATTAGATGATAAAACATTAACTTCTTGGAATGGTCTAATGATTAAAGGATATGTAGATGCATATAAGGTTTTTCAAAAAGAGGAATATCTTCAAACGGCAATCAAGAATGCTCTTTTTATTATTGAAAAACAATTACAGGAAAGTGGTGCCTTACATCACAATTATAAAGATGGTAAGAGTTCTATTAACGGGTATTTAGAAGATTATGCTTCAGTAATAGAGGCATTTATAGCATTATATGAAGTAACACTCGATGAACAATGGATTACTCATGCAAAAGAACTGGCTGATTATACCTTTACTAATTTTTTCGATGAAGAGAAAAGTATGTTTTATTTCACTTCAAAAATGGATAAGAAACTAGTTACCAGAAATTTCGAATATCGTGATAATGTTATACCAGCTTCAAATTCTATTATGGCAAAAACCCTTTTTTTATTATCACATCATTTCGATGAAAATAAATTTAGAACTACTGCGAAACAAATGTTAAGTAACGTTAAACCTGAATTAGAAAGATATCCAAATGGATTCTCAAATTGGTTTGATTTATTGGCAAATTATCAAAAAAAATATTATGAAGTTGTAGTTGTTGGAGATCAAGCAGAGGTAAAAGTTTCAGAAATAAATAAATTATACTTACCAAATAAACTTATAGCTGGTAGTTTTACTGATAAAAAAAGTCCATTGCTTAAATTTCGGTATGTTGATGGGGAAACATTAATTTATGTCTGTGTTAATAATACTTGTAAAATGCCTGTTAGTGAAACTAATAAGGTCCTAGATCTTATTGATTAAACCAGCTTTCGGGTACTGATATTAAGTAATAGGTCTCCATTTATAAATACCGAGACCTTTGATTTGCATATAGTAATATTAAATTCTATTTTTGAAATTATTTAAAACCAGATTTACATTTGTTAAACAAAAGCCATACACTTATCATAATTTTGAATAAATTAATTTTCATTTCGATAATCGCATTAGTATCAGGACCTTTCAGTCTATCATCCCAAAATTTAGGTACACAGCGTAAGACCAATCAGTTTACCGAGTATATAGACAGGCATAACGAAAATGATATTTATGATATTAATGATCCTAGAACCTATAATGGTACTCCCTTTGCAAATCCTTCTTTTTTAATTGGTAATGTTTATATGGATAATGAATTAATTTCCAGAGGAATTGCTTTGCGTTATAATGTTTTTGCAGATGAGATAGAAGTTAAAGAATCCCTTCAAAAAGACAATAATACCATTAAGGGTTTAACAAGGTCTTTAGATATATATGTTACTATTCTGAATGATACTTTTGTATATTTAGTAAGAAACGAATCTCTTGTTAAAGATGGTTATTTTCAAGTTTTGTACAAGGGGACTCATTTAATTTTATACAAGAAATTAGAAAAAAAATTATATCCTCCTAAGAAAGCTGCAACATCATTAACAAAAGACGTTCCAGCTACATTTTCAGATAGGAACTCCTACTTTATAGCTACGAAAGAAAACAGGTATTATGAATTGCCAAGTTCAAAAAGTAAAAAGATAAAAGTTTTCGAAAAAAACAAAGAGACCGTAAAAAAAATCATCAAAGAAAATAATCTAGATATTAATAAAGAATCAGATCTTATTCGTTTATTAAAATATATTGATGGACATAATATATCTGATCTATAACGGTATTCTATTTACCAACATTCTCGTCTAACTGTTTTAAATAATAGGATGGATAAATTCCATATTTTTTATAAAATCCTTTTGAAAAAGATTCTGCACTTTTAAATCCACATTCACTTGCAATAGCTTTAATTGTATATTTTCTAATTCTCGGATTTTCTTTCAATAAATGAATGGTATAGTCTATTCTTAAGTCATTAATATATTGAGAAAAATTTTTGTCTTTTTTCAAGTTTATCACCTTTGAAAGGTACGTTGAATTCGTTCCAAAACTTTTGGCCATTTCATTACCTCAGATAATGGTAAAGAATTTGCCGAGCATAAAAAAATATCTAAAAAATTATTAACCCAGTTCTTTTTTGCTCACCCTTATTGCTCATGGGAAAGAGGATTAAGTGAATACGCCAATAAACTCGTTAGGCAATATATACCAAAAAAATCAATATTCAGTGCATATAATAACCAAGAAATCAAATTAATACAACACAAAATAAACCGAAGACCAAGAAAAAATCTATTTTATAAATTTGTAAACCAAAAAGTTGCATTTGCTAGTTGAATCTACCGTTCCACCTTTTTTTGTAAAATCAAACTCTAATTCATCAGACTTTCATATCTTTACAGCAGTCTCCCCCTGATTTAATCTAAAGAATTCCCCGAGGCTTGCCTCGGGGAATTCTTTAGATTAAGGTTAACAAGTCAGACAGGAGATCATACTCTTAATGTAGCAAATTATTTTTATGATACTGGTCTTTTTTCTTCTGCTGAACCTGATTTTATTTTTGACGATTATTTACAATGTAGTAATGATACAAATTTTAGTGATTTATGGGGTTTATTAAATAGCAACAATTCAAATGTTGATATTAATATTTGTGATGCTTGGAATTTAACTGAAGGTAACGGTATTAATATTGCTGTTGTTGATACTGGTACTGAACTAACACATCAAGATTTAACGTCAAATATAGATATTAGTTATGATACGCAAACAAACTCAAGCCCTAGCCAAATACACGAACAAGACAAGAAATACCACGGAACACACGTTGGTGGTACAATATCTGCAATAAAAGATAACAACTTACAGATAACAGGTGTATCTCCTCAATCTAAATTAATGCCAATTAGTGTTTTATTTGGTACAAGTCAATCAGTTGCAAATCTAGCAGAGGGCATAAATTGGGCTTGGCAAAATGGAGCAGATATAATAAATAATTCTTGGGGTGGAGGTACACCATCAAATCTAATTTCTAATGCAATTTCAAATGCTTTAAATGATGGTAGGGATGGGAAAGGAACTATTGTGATTTTTGCGACTGGAAATAATTATGCAGGTAATGTCAATTACCCTGCAAATTCAAATAATGATATATTAGCAGTTGGATCTATTACTTCTAATGGTCAGCGCTCAAATTTTTCAAATTTCGGTAATGAATTGGATGTTGTGGCTCCTGGAAGTGGAATATTATCTACTTTATTAGATAATCAAATAGGTTACTTAAACGGTACATCTATGGCTACCCCTCACGTTTCAGGTGTTGCAGCACTTATTCTTTCTATAAACCCTGATTTAACAGTACAAGAAGTAAATGATATAATTGAAAATTCTGCTCAAAAAGTTGGTGGCTATAACTATTCAAATAATGGAAACAGACCTAATGGAACTTGGAATGAGCAAATGGGGTATGGCTTGGTTGATGCTCATCAAGCTGTTTTACTAGCTGAACTAGCTGAAGGATTGCCAGAATGTGAATCTGATATTGTAATAATTGGGCCAGATGAGCTTCCTTTTGGTCAGCAAGCTACTTATACAACAAATTATGCTAACGTTTCAAATGGGGTTAACTGGTCAACAAGTGCAGCTCTTACTATAGTTAGTTATAATGGCGACGATGAAGTAACAATTGAGGCGACTGGAATATTTTATGGCATCCTTACAGCGACTATTGGGTGTATGCATACAGACAAAGAAATAATCATTTACGAACAACAAGAGATAGTTCCTTATCCGAATTCATCAGATGATTCTTTTAGCCTAGACTTTAGTAGTTATCCGCCAAACACTTTGTACTATATTTACATTTATGACCAATATCAGAATGAAGTGTATAGCGGAGAATCCACAAATATCGAAAAGACTATTTATACAGCTGATTTGTCTTCGGATACGTATTACTTACACGTATATGTAAATGGAGAATTAACTTCAAAACAATTACTTGTTCAACATTAAATATACATATTATGAAAAAATTAATTTTAACGTTTTTAATTATAGTAGTTACATATGGGTGTAACAATGATGAAACTAATGAAACAGAAATTACTCCTGTTTTAATTGGAAAAGCTGAATTGTTTGGTAATGGCGAAGAAGGGATTGACCAATCTAATCTCATCATTACCAATACTGAAGATTGGAATGTAATTATTGAACAAATGGACTCCGTCAATAATCCTTCAAATAATTTTACAGAAATTGAAATAGACTTTTCACAATTTCAAGTTATTGCTATTTTTGATGAAATAAGAAGTTCTGGTGATAGAACAATATTTGTTACAAGAATTGTAGAAGAAAAAAATGAGATTAAAGTTTACATTTCTTATAATTATAATGGAGATATGCGTCCACAAATTGTTATCCAATCTTTTCATATTGTAAAAATTAAGAGAAATGAAAAACCTATTATTTTCTTGGATGAAGCCTAAGTACATTGGGTAACAGCGTATATAAAAAATAGCAGAAAAGAGCAATCCAAAAGGCTTGTTCTTTCTTCTTATCTTTGTTTTAACCTGAAAAGGAAGTACCAGTTAACCTGTAGCCATATTTCAGGACGAGACATTTATAGGAAACTAAATTGACCAATCAAAATAAAAACAAATGGAAATGAACTACCTCGACCCAAGGGTACGAGGTATCAAGCGGAAGATAACTTTATTTTAGTTTGATGAAAACCTTAGGTTTTCAAACTTTCCTCTTGACCACCGAGGCAAGCCTCGGGGAATTCTTTAGATTAATTGAGGCGACTGGAATATTTTATGGCATCCTTACAGCGACTATTGGGTGTATGCATACAGACAAAGAAATAATCATTTACGAACAACAAGAGATAGTTCCTTATCCGAATTCATCAGATGATTCTTTTAGCCTAGACTTTAGTAGTTATCCGCCAAACACTTTGTACTATATTTACATTTATGACCAATATCAGAATGAAGTGTATAGCGGAGAATCAACAAATATCGAAAAGACTATTTATACAGCTGATTTGTCTTCGGATACGTATTACTTACACGTATATGTAAACGGAGAATTAACTTCAAAACAACTTTATGTTCAACATTAAAAGAGGACAACTGTCTTGAATATAAAACGGCTAATGCAACTATCGTAAATGCACCGACTTCAGGAACAGTTAATGAGGATATTAATATTGAAGTTTTCTTTGCTGTAATTAACGGCTGTGGAAATTTCAGCAAATTTATTGAAGTTGAAAATGGAAATAGTAAAACCATAAAAATTCAAGCTAAATATGAGGGTTGTATCTGTACTGATGCTGTGGAATTAAGGAGTACTAATTATCTTTTTAGAACTCAGATACCTGGGGTTTACGAGTTTAAATTCAAGTCAAGTGATACTGAGTTCATAATCGTAGAAATTTTAATTGAGTAAATAATTTTACTTTACGGCTTTTGAGATTATAAATTTCAAACTAGAACTCCCCAATTCCAAAAACAAACATAAATTTCATTTCAGGTCCTCCTTGCAGGACTTTTCATTTCATTTAGCGAACTGCTAAGTAATTGATGAACTACCTCGACCCAAGGGTACGAGGTATCAAGCGGAAGATAACTTTATTTTAGTTTGATGAAAACCTTAGGTTTTCAAACTTTCCTCTTGACCACCGAGGCAAGCCTCGGGGAATTCTTTAGATTAAACTTAGTAGAAATGAAAAATCAGTAGTTGGAGAAGTGCAACTTAGCTATTCTAAAACACAAGAAATCAACACTAACAGAATCAAATGCTCAGAAGATATTGTTGCATTTATCCGCGAGATTTTCCCAGTAGAACAAATCAATCATCGAGAATATGCCTACAGTATTTTCCTAGACAGAGCCAATCAAATTCTTGGCTATTTTATAATTAGTTCGGGAGGAATCTCAGGAACAATCATTGACCCTAGAATCGTTTTTCAATCAGCTTTGTTGTCTAACGCAAGTTCTTTAATTCTTTTCCACAATCATCCCTCGCAGAATTTGAACCCTTCCGAAGCAGACAGGCGAATCACGCAAAAAATTGCCGACGCAGGAAAATTCTTGGACATTACCTTGCTTGACCATATCATTATTACTGAAAGTAGTTATTTTAGTTTTGCTGATGAGGGAGTGTTATGAATTTCCATCATTTTGTTATATATCATTTCATCCCTCAAACCTCGATTCTCACGAATAAAGGTCAACATTTCTACTGGTTTCTTCTTATCGATGGATTGAGAAGCAACATCATAAATTCCTAATTCTATAAGATTCTCCTGTCCAGTTCCAATGCCTAACGTCAGTTTAGAAAGGTCTTTATTCAACTGCTTGATATTTTCTTCATTTAGTATTTTGGTGTCATCAATTCCTAAAGACGACAAAATTAAATGCTCCATTTTTCGATATTTACGGCTGGGAACAGTATCATTGACAAGGTTTGGACGAAATAGAGAATCTGCAATATTTTGATTTCTCAAAGCCAAATACGGAAACGCTAAGTTTATTGTTCGTAGGTTCTTAGTGCCTGAGAATAAAGGCAGATTATTTGACGGCAATTTTATCACGAAGTTTTCATTATCAATTCTGATACTGCGACTACCATCGGGATTTAATTTTACTGAAAATCCCTCACGCAAAACAAACGATGTTTCCTTAGGTTTTCCTTTTTCCAAGCGGTCAATATCATTTTCCGTTTGTTCTAAAGTTTGCTTTTTCTGCTCAATTATACCTTCAAGTCCCTGCCGTTTTGGATCACCCAAAGGCAATGTATTAAGTTCATCTTCTAACTCGCTAATCTCAGAATCTAAATCACTTTTTTTGCGGGATTTTACACTAATCTCCTTTTCAATTGCCTCGGTATGTGATTTAACTTGCTGTAATTGATAGTCCATCCCGTCTACCGAATGGATGTGAGAGCAGCCGAACCGTTTTGAAATTTCTAGTTTCGTTTCCGTTGAAATTTCCGCACTTTGCGAGATTTCAGCTAATGATGTACTAAAACTGGTTTCGCTAGAAAAATCAGCTTTAGAAATGATGTTTTGGATTGTTAAATTTATGATCACTACTATCAGACGAAAGTTGAGTACTTCCGTGATATCCATGTTCCATGATCATTATCTTTTTTGCCTTAGTATGATTTAGAGCAATTCTTATAGCCAAATCACTTGCTTCACTTCCAGAATTTACAAAATAAACTTTGCTGAGGGAAGCTGGGAATTTAGCTAATAAATTCTCTGCATATTCTGCCAATTGTGTATAAAGATATCTTGTGTTTGTATTCAATATTGCCATTTGTTTTTGTCCAGCTGCAATAATTTTTGGATGAGAATGCCCAACATGTGGAATATTATTATACGCATCCAAATAGGTGTTCCCATATGCGTCATACATATATTGAAATGCAGACTGAACCATATGAATAGGAGTATTATAACTCACTGATACTATTTGACTAATATACTGGTGTCTTTTATCTAAAACTTCTTTTATAGATTGTGGTTCTTCAATTGGCAATCCAATCGCAATTCTGAATTGATTTTCAGCAGCAATTGGGTTAATAATTAACCAAATATTTAACATCTTCCAAACCATTGTTTCGCTGGAATAAGCGTAGGTATTTTCTGGATCTATTTTTTTTGAATGATCTGAATTGCAGGCACTTACTAATAATCTTGCCGCTATTAGATAATATAATATTTTAATCTAAAGAATTCCCCGAGGCTTGCCTCGGTGGTCAAGAGGAAAGTTTGAAAACCTAAGGTTTTCATCAAACTAAAATAAAGTTATCTTCCGTTTGATACCTCGTACCCTTGGGTCGAGGTAGTTCATTTTCTTTTTCTTCAATTGGCAGTATGTTATGATATGATTTCAAAATAATTAAAGCCCATTTCAAAGGGTTATCTTTATTATAAGACCCGTAAGTGATTGCAACTGCTAATTCGTTAATAAGGGGAGAATAAGCCAAATCTCCAAAATCAAATATGCCAGATATAGTACCGTTATTCACTAAAAAGTTCCAATCATTAGCATCGTTGTGAATAATACATTTCCGTAAATCGGGAAGAACTGGAGTTACATGTTCTTCAAACTGTTGTAAAAAATATTCAGCTATACTTCTGTTCTTAACAATGGAAATATCTTGTATAAATTTTTTATTTAGATTTAAATATTGAATATTCCACTCCCAGACCCTTGCTTTTATAGTATCGTTTTCAAAATTTTTTAATTTTAGATTTAACTCTGCAAGAAAAACACCTAAGGATTTAAATAATTTTTCGGTTGGGGGTTCATTCCCCATAAGCTCTCCTTCAAGAAATGTGAGCATTCTACAAATAGTCTCTTTATTATTTATTTTAAGGATTTTTACAAAAGAACCATCTGTAAATTGAATTGGTTTAGGAAATTTATTTTCATTTGCATCTTTTAAATATAGAAGGGTTTGATTTTCTGCTTTTACCAAATTTAGTATTTCATTGCTATAGTTATATGTTTTAAAAACATAGTTAACATTATTATTTTTGGGTCATGACAACTTAAGCATTGTTTAGCTTTGCATAAAGTCAGTCATAGTAATGCCTAACAAGTATTTATATCGTTCACGAATTTCAGAGTCTAAATTTAGAGCATTAATTAAGTTGTTTTCTGTGGATTTGAATGCTACTCAAATGAGTCAATTATCTGGGTTGAGTAGAAACAGTATTAATAAAATTTTGTTAGCTTTAAGAGTTAGAATTGCAGGATTATGTGAACATGAAAAGCCATTTAAGGGAGAAATAGAAGTTGATGAATCTTTCTTTGGAGCTAAACGTAAAAAAGGAAAAAGAGGTCGAGGAGCTTATGGTAAAACGATTGTTTTTGGAGTATATAAGCGCAATGGAAAAGTCTATACAGAAATTGTTCCTAATTGCTCCAGAGTTACGCTACAAGCTATCATTAAAGGAAAAGTAGATGTAGATAGTATTATTCATTCTGATAAATGGAGAGGGTATAATGGACTTGTAGATTTGGGGTATAAAAAACATTATAGATTAGATCATGGAAAGAATGAATTTGTAGTAGGCAAATCTCATATTAATGGAATTGAAGGATTTTGGGGATACGCAAAAACAAGATTGTCCAAATTTAAAGGAATGCATAAAAACACCTTTTATTTGCACCTAAAAGAAACTGAATTTAGATATAATTATAGAAACGAAAATTTGTATAAATTAGTCATAGAAAATTTAAGAAAAAATCCTCTTAAGTTGTCATGACCCTTTTTTTATTAGGTAGCATGTTGTAAATATTTATCAAGTAGGTAGCTTTAATTGCGTAATTAACGTTTTCGATTGAGGTACCAACAGCACTTTCGTTAAGTTTTGATGTTGTCAACCCGACTAGATTCCCATCTTTGTTAAATAGTGGACCTCCTGAATTTCCTGGTTGTATTGGAGTCGTTACCTGAATAAATCGTACATCATCTTTTAGGCCTGTATTTGAACTTACTATCCCATTAGTCACTCTGTAATTGTCGCCCATTAAACTGTTCAATGGGTAGCCTATCGTAAATACATCTTCACCGATTTCAGTAGTTTGTAATATTGAATAGGGTAATGAATTAAATCCTTTGAATTCAACATCATCGATTTTCAATAGCGCCACATCATTGGATTCATCTTTTAAAAAAACTGAAGCTGAATATGTTTTAGTCCCAAATTCATTATGCATTTGTATTTCAATTTTATCTGCATCTTTGATTACATGAGCATTGGTAGCTATAACCCCATCTGTTGAAACAATAAATCCACTTGCTGTTGTTTTTATTCCATCGGTTGTAGCAGATGAGCTTACATCAGCCGATGGATACATTTTGATAAGCTTGTCTGTGCTTTTTTCGTCCGTTTTAGCATCTTTGAATTCAACCGTTAATAAAACAGAATTTTCCAATAATGCGAAAGTCTCAAATGGTGTCTTGTTACCCATGTACCATTTTGTGGAATAAACGCCTTTCATTGAACTTGGTTCAAAAACAGCTTTTACCTCTCCACGTTTCCAATGTTTAAAATCTGATTCAATAATGATTGCTTTATATTCATTACCAAACTTTTTTATACCAATCATGTAATATCCCAATTGGTCTGATTGATAAGATTTATAAATCCCTTCTATTTCGTCAATACTATTTGTTACAAAATATGACTTCAAGGTTTCTTCTGTTTCATCTGTTTTTTCTACCTCAGGATATTCAATCTTAGGCGTTTTGGAAGAATTATAGGAAAGTTGATAATTACCAAATCTTTTGAAAATATTCTTTAAACTCCTATTGTAATTATCTTGAAAGTCATTTGCCCAATTTGCAGAAGTGGATTTGTCAGTATAAACCAACTCTCCTTTACAATTACGAATTTCCATGAAAACCTTAGAACCACCTTTGTTATTGATGAGTATATTGAGAATAAGGCAAGGGTTAAGTTGAGCTTCTTTAGGCCATGAATTATTGTTGTTTCCTAATATGTAAAAACCTGAATTTTTTAAAAATCTTTTGGTACTGTAAGAGAGTCCATAGATGTCAGTTCGACCATTTTGGTATTCAAGTTTTTGAACAAAAGCATATTTGTACCCATCAAGATTCTTTGGATTACTCTGGCTGAAGCCTGTGTTCCAAGACAATATTAGAATTAATAAGATTAGGTTAATGTTCTTCATTGTATTTCATTTTATGGCTGCCAACGTGTTTGTATAAGATTAGTTGCGTTGTTTAAGCAACTAATTTAACGTGAATAATGGATAAGAAAAAGAGTGTTTTTATTTGTATTATTTACTGATTATCAGTATCTTAATAGTCTAAAAACACCCTCATGCTTAGAGATAAAGTTACTGAATTCTTTGTGAAAATAGATGATTTTCAACAAGAATTTATTAAAAACATAGAAAATCATCCAAAATTAGAAGATACAAAGACTAAAAGGCGTAATAGAAAAGGAAAATTATCCGATTCTGAGATGATGAGTATTTATTTGCTTTATCATTTTGGTCATTTTACAAATTTTAAGCATTTTTATATATGACTATCGGATTGCTTGCACAAGACACTATAATTTCGTATCTTTCTAATTATTAAACACTTAGTTATGAAGTTACAAGATTTTTTCAAAAAGTATCCAGATGAAGCAAGCTGCAAAGCTCACTTTAAAGCAGAAAGAGATAGACAAGGAGTTATTTGTAAGCGTTGCCAATCTCAAGAGCATTATTGGCTATCCACAAGAAGTCAATACCAATGTAAATCCTGTAAGTTTAGAACGACTTTACGTAGTGGAACATTACTACATAAATCTCAGCTACCCTACTACTATTGGTATTTTGGAATGATGATGCTTACCAGCACAAAAAAGAGTTTTTCTGCATTAGAAATACAAAGACAGTTAGGTCATCCCTATTATGAGCCTATTTGGTATATGCTTCATAAAATACGTCACTCTATGGGTAGGCGAGATGATAATTATCTTCTTGGTAATCAAGTTGAACTTGATGAAGGTTTCTTTGAAATAGTTCCCAACAAAGAAAGACGAGATCAAATCGTAATAGAATTAGAAAACAATGATGGAAAATATAAGAGAGGTAAAGGAAGTCAAAAGCAAGCAATAGTATTGGTTATGGCTGAATCAATATCTGTGGAACCTACTAAAAAATACAGGCACAAAACCAATAAAAAAGTGAGATACATTAAAATGAAATTACTAGATGACCTTAGCAAAGAAAGCACCAATGCACAAGTAGAACAAGCTATTGATACAAAAACATCTGCAATAACAGACGGAGCTAATAACTATAATGATTTAGCAAACAGCCTCACTGACCATAAAGCTGTGGTAATAAAGGACAAGAAAGAGACTCGTAAAATTCTGCCTTGGGTTCATATAGCCATAAGCAATGCCAAAAGATTGCTGTTAGATGTGCATCATTCCATTGGTGAGCAATATCTGCAAAGTTATCTCGATGAGTTCTGCTATAACCCAAAACTCGCAACAGAAATCTGAGGTCTTTAATATGTAAATGTATTTAATTTTTTCAGGGTTTTCATTCCGTTTTCAACAAAATTTCATAGGCTATGTGTATAGCCTCCCTTACCCCAAATGAGTTTTTTTGCAATTCCAGTAAATCCTTGTTTTAAATTTTTAAAATTTTGTATTCTTGGTTTGAGAAAACCTGAAGTATTTTCTCTCTGGCGTGATTTACAAAAGTTGTAGCCACAGTAATGTAACGAAAACAAACCGTTTTGACTCTCATTTTAAGACTAATATTTGGAGTTTTATTTTTCACCAAAATTACTTTTGTCCACTCAAAAAGAATTAAGCACATCGCCATTAAATACATAAACGCAGTATTGGTATCCAAATCCATAAAAGGCAAGTGTTTCAAGTTGAAATCACTGATTAAGAATTTGTTAGAATTCTCCGCATCGCCTCGTTGGTTGTAAAATTCGATAATTTCTTGATTTGAAAAAACTAAATTGTTGGTCATTATTCCATAATAATTGTAAGGGGTCCCTGATATAAAATCGATTTGCTGGTCTTTTTTTAGAGATCTTGTAACCACAATTCTATAAGAAAATCCCCCATTAAAAGGGGTGTAAATTAGTGATGCAACTTCTTTTATTTCGTTGTTGATTTCCTGTTTTTTCCAATCTTTAATTTTTCCACATAAAGAGATGAACTTTTGGGAACTGATGTTTCTAATATAAAAGTTAGTCGCCTTTTGGCTAACCAGTTCAATGACTTCTTTTTGATAAGATGCAGAGTCTGCTCTAAAATGTTCTATTTTTATTTGATTGTCGCTCAGGTTTTTAAAACATCTTTCTAGGGTTTCAAATTGTTTATACTTTGCAGGGGTGTTGCCGTTATGGTTTTCAATATGCACAGGTAATCTGCCTATGAAGGCGAAATTGGGATGCTAGGCTTTAGTGTTTTTATAGCTTTTTTTGGCATCTTGTTTTTTGTTTTCAAGAACTACATTGTCAAAATCAAGTGTGTATTTTTCTTCTTTTTTAAGTTGACCTGTTTTTGCACAAAGAGCGATTAAAGATGCGTTGGTTTGATTGTTGTAATTAAATTGATGAACAATTCCTTGGCCAGTTATCTCCCTAATTGTTGGTTCTTTTAATTCCTGACAAGCATATTCAACCGTATCTGGGGAAGGGATTTTGGTAAAACTTTGGCAAGTGAATTTATTTTTAAGATGTTCTAAATCAGAAATATACTCTCCATTGCATAAAGAATTTCCCAACAAAGAAAGCACAATGTCGGCATACGAATATTGGGCTCTAAAATTTCGATAACCCAAATTTTTATCGAGAAAAACATCTATTTTTGAGCGTTTAATGGCATTAAAAATAAAATTTAAGCCACCAAAAGGGGTGATATTCTTTGAAGATTGTTTAGTTTTAAGCATTGTAGTGTTTTGCATGGTTCAACCGCAATTTCCACCTTTTAGGTGAAACTACAAAACCCCTTAGCCTTTTGTTTTCAAATGGCTAAGGGGTATTTATAAATGTTGTTGCGAGTTTAGGGTATAAGTTTAATAGAAAATACTTCAATTCTGTATTCGATAGAGTTGTAACTAACTCTGTATCTGTAAAATGGGAGGTAAATATGTAATTAATCCGATAGCCATATTTTTATATGTAATATGTTTGTAAACATTTAGATGACTTATTTCCTGATCTAATTAGCTACGAAAGATTTAATGCACACCAAGAGAGAATATTACTGCCCCTTATGTTGTATTTAAAATATAGAGGCTTGGGTAAATCTAGAGGCATCAATTATATTGACTCTACTCTATTACGTGTATGCCATATCAAGAGAGAGAAACAGCATAAAGTTTTTAAAGGAATTGCTGAAAAAGGAAAATCAACAATGGGATGGTTTTTTGGGTTTAAACTTCATTTAATTATCAATGATAAAGGTGAATTATTATCCTTTTACCTTACAAAAGGTAATGTAGATGACAGAAATATTAAACTAATGACAGCAATGACTAAGGAGGTTTTTGGAAAACTATTTGGAGATAAAGGCTATATTTCAAAAGCATTATCAGATTTACTGTTTCAAGATGGAATACAGCTTATTACTAAAGTGAGAAAAAATATGAAAAAACAAAATCTCTCTGATGTAGAGGCTATTCTTTTAAGAAAAAGAGCTTTAGTAGAATCTGTAAATGATGAACTCAAAAATATTTGTAAAATAGAACACACTAGACATCGATCTGTTAAAGGGTTTTTGGTTAATATTGTTGCCGCTTTAACTGCTTATTGCTTTTTTCCTAAAAAACCATCACTTAACATAACTCCCATAAAAACGAATCAACTAACTTTATGGGCTGCTTAAACATTATTCACGTTAAATAATATTCTTTTTCTTCTAGATCTTCTACAATAAAAAACCCTTCCTCATTTGTAGTTGCTCCAGCGATAACAAGAGCCCCTTCTTCTTCAGACAACAAAATATTTACAAAAGAAATTGGATTGTTCTCTGTGTCAGTAATCTGACCTTCAATTGAACTATTCTGAGATAAGATCACAAAAGGAAAAAACAAAATAAGTAGAACGTTTATTTTTTTCATATATAAATTAAGACATCAAAAAATATCCTGATTTGGGCTTAAATTGATTTTGATTTTTTTCGCTGGGGGGATGAAAAATGTTCAAATGAACTACCTCGACCCAAGGGTACGAGGTATCAAGCGGAAGATAACTTTATTTTAGTTTGATGAAAACCTTAGGTTTTCAAACTTTCCTCTTGACCACCGAGGCAAGCCTCGGGGAATTCTTTAGATTTAAAATCACTGTAACAACAAATATGTAACAATTTTTATTATTTTTTATACCTATTTTCGTTTTTTCGATAAACAGCATTTGTAAATACGCAAATTTTTAAATCATGTTATAGTTCTGATTATCAAGTGTATATGATGTATATTCATTATAATTCTTCTAGATTATCACCCTATAAACACCTTGTGCTTAAAGCCTTAAAATTGATTGCTTTTATTCTATATTTGCAGCCTGAACCTATTGTAGGATTTTTATATGAAGAACATCCGTAATTTTTGCATTATTGCTCATATTGACCATGGTAAAAGTACCTTGGCCGATCGGCTTTTGGAATTTACTGGTGCTGTTACCGATCGAGAGAAACAAAACCAATTATTGGATAGTATGGATCTTGAAAGGGAGCGGGGTATTACTATAAAAAGTCATGCCATCCAAATGGAGTATGGTTTTAAAGGAGAAAAGTATATATTAAACTTAATAGATACTCCAGGTCATGTGGATTTTTCATATGAGGTTTCCAGATCAATTGCAGCTTGTGAAGGAGCTTTACTTATTGTAGATGCTGCACAAAGTATTCAGGCACAAACAATTTCCAACTTATATTTAGCGCTTGAAAATGATCTCGAAATCATACCAGTTTTAAATAAGATTGACCTCCCTTCTGCTAATCCTGAAGAAGTGACTGATGATATTGTAGACCTTTTGGGTTGTGAAGCTGAAGAAGTTATCCCAGCAAGTGCAAAAACTGGTTTGGGTGTTGAAGATATTTTAGAAGCAATAATTAATCGTGTTCCTGCACCATCTGGAACTATCAACGAGCCTCTTCAAGCTTTAATTTTTGATTCAGTTTATAATCCTTTTCGAGGAGTGGAAACTTATTTTAGAATGATTAATGGAGAAATAAAAAAAGGGCAACATATTAAATTTATGGCAACAGGAAAGGCCTATTTTGCTGATGAGGTAGGTACCTTAAAGCTAAATCAAGAGCCTAAAAGTAGTATCAAAGCTGGAGATGTTGGATACTTAATCACAGGGATTAAAGATGCTAAAGAAGTAAAGGTTGGTGATACGATTACCGACTTTAAAAACCCTACACAAAACATCATTGAAGGGTTTGAAGATGTAAAACCAATGGTATTTGCTGGGATTTACCCAGTAGACACAGAAGATTATGAAGAGCTTCGAAGTTCCATGGAAAAACTTCAGCTAAATGATGCTTCCTTAGTCTTTCAACCGGAAAGTTCCGCAGCATTAGGATTTGGCTTTCAATGTGGATTCTTGGGAATGCTGCATCTGGAAATTATTCAAGAACGACTGGAACGTGAATTTAACATGACTGTGATCACTACAGTTCCAAATGTTTCATATCACGCTTTTACCAATAAGGAACCTGAGAAAATATTGTTGGTAAACAATCCATCAGACCTCCCTGATCCTTCTATGTTAAATCGTGTTGAGGAACCATATATTAAAGCGACTATCATTACTAAATCCGATTTCGTTGGTCTGGTAATGTCTCTTTGTATTGATAAACGGGGACAAATTACACATCAAACTTACCTAACAACCGAACGTGTTGAACTTACTTTTGATATGCCCCTAGCTGAGATTGTTTTTGATTTTTATGATCGCTTAAAAACAGTATCTAGAGGATATGCATCCTTTGATTATCATCCAATTGGTTTGCGCGAATCCAAATTGGTGAAAGTTGATGTATTGCTTAACGGAAACATTGTAGATGCTTTATCCGCACTATTAAACAAGGATAATGCCTATGATATAGGTAAGAAAATGTGCGAAAAATTAAGACAACTAATACCAAGGCAGCAATTTGACATCCCTATTCAAGCAGCAATAGGGGCGAAAATAATTTCAAGAGAAACTGTAAAGGCACTTCGTAAGGATGTTACTGCAAAATGTTATGGCGGTGATATTTCTCGTAAACGAAAATTACTTGAAAAGCAGAAAAAAGGAAAAAAACGAATGCGCCAAGTTGGTAATGTGGAGATTCCTCAAGAAGCATTTATGGCAGTTTTAAAGCTGAATGAATGAACTACCTCGACCCAAGGGTACGAGGTATCAAGCGGAAGATAACTTTATTTTAGTTTGATGAAAACCTTAGGTTTTCAAACTTTCCTCTTGACCACCGAGGCAAGCCTCGGGGAATTCTTTAGATTAAATTTTTACTCCCCGTGGAGCCATTCTTTTTTCTTTAATAATACCTCTTCGGTCTCTACATGATCCTCATCGGGAACACAGCAATCTACTGGACATACTGCAGCACATTGAGGTTCATCATGAAAGCCTTTGCATTCAGTACACTTATCAGTTACTATAAAATAGAATTCATCAGATACTGGCTCATTTTCCGCATCAGCATCTACTTCACCTCCTCTAGGCAAAGTTACCATGCCACTTAAAGCCGTCTCATCTGAATAAGCCCATTCCTGATCGGGCTCATAGATTGCATTGTTTGGGCATTCTGCAACACATGCGTCACAATTTATACATTCGTCTGTTATAATGATTGCCATGATCTTAAATTTAATTAATAATTAGCTAAATTAATGTATTTCTTATTTGAAAGCATCGACAGTAGTCATAATTTTCTCTAAAATATAAAAATATTTCTTAAATTTAAAGAAATATTTTTATATATGGTTCCAAATAATACGAAACAAAAACCAGAAGTTTTAGAGGCGGTTATCATTCGATTTGTTGGAGATTCTGGAGATGGCATGCAGTTAACTGGAACACAATTCTCAGATACCTCTGCAATGTTTGGAAATGATATCGCTACATTTCCAAATTATCCAGCTGAAATTAGAGCTCCTCAAGGGAGTTTATATGGCGTTTCTGGTTTTCAAGTACATATAGGGAGTGTAGAAATAAGTACACCTGGTGATAGCGTAGATTTATTAGTTGCTATGAACCCCGCAGGATTAAAAACCAACTTAAATGCTGTAAAACCAGGACATACCATTATAGTTGATACAGATTCTTTTTCAAGAAAGAATTTAGAAAAGGCAGAATACGAATCCAATCCCTTAGAAGATGAAAGCCTTGAAAACTACCGTGTTATTGAAGTTGCAATGACCTCATTAACCAAAGAAGCATTAAAAGATGTTAAAGGGCTTGACAATAAAAGTATTACCCGAAGTAAAAATATGTTTGCATTGGGAATGGTATATTGGATGTACGATCGCTCTACTGATCATACTATTGAATTTTTTAATAAAAAGTTTAAATCTAAACCTCATATCGTTGAAGCGAATACTAAAGTGTTAAACACAGGATTTTATTTTGCTGAAACATTAGAATTAATTCCAAATGCTTATACTATTGCTCCAGCAAAAATGAAACCTGGAACATATAAAATAATAATGGGAAATACAGCAACGGCATGGGGATTTCTAGCAGCTGCTGAAAAATCCGGGTTAGAATTATTTTTGGGTTCTTACCCAATTACACCTGCGTCAGATATTCTTCATGAACTAGTAAAGCATAAGCATTTTGGAGTAAAGACACTTCAAGCTGAAGATGAAATTGCAGGAATTACTGCTGCAATTGGAGCATCATTTGCAGGTAATTTAGCTATAACAACAACTTCTGGTCCTGGTCTAGCCTTAAAAGCAGAAGCTTTGGGTCTGGCAATGATTATTGAATTGCCTTTGGTGCTTGTTAATGTACAACGAGGCGGACCTTCTACGGGATTACCAACAAAAACTGAACAATCCGATTTACTACAAGCATTATATGGTAGAAATGGGGAAAGCCCAGTTATTGTTATAGCCTCAAGTACACCCGCAAATTGTTTTGATTTCGCCTATGAAGCCGCAAAACTAACTATTGAACATATGACTCCTGTTATATTATTATCAGATGGATATATTGCAAGTGGGGCGGCACCATGGAAAATAAAATCGGCTAGCGAAATGCCAGAAATTAAGAATAATATTATAATTGAAACTACTGAAAACTGGCATACTTATGATAGAGATGAAAAAACACTTGCTCGTAAATGGCCCATTCCAGGAACTAAAGGTTTAGAACATAGAGTTGGGGGTCTGGAAAAAGATCGTATAACTGGCAATGTATCCTATATTGCAGACAATCATGAGTATATGACTAGAATTAGAGCAGAAAAAATTAAACGTGTTCAAAATAATATACCAGATTTAACCACTGAATTTGCAGAAAGTGGAGATTTACTCGTTATAGGATGGGGAGGCACTTACGGTTCTTTATATTCTTCAGTAAAACAATTAAAGGATGAAGAATATAAAAATATAGGGCTTGCACACTTTAATTATATAAACCCAATGCCAAAAAATACTGAAACTGTTTTAAAAAAATTTAAAAAAATTGTGGTTTGTGAATTAAATACTGGTCAGTTTGCTAAAGTTTTAAAAATGAACTTTAATGGATTTGAATTCTTACAATTTAATAAAATACAAGGACTTCCATTTAGCAATAGTGAATTGATGGAGAAATTTAAACAACTATTGAATACTTAATGATAAGATATACAAAAAGGAAGTTAATGCATAAAAGAACGACTAATTGAATAAATTATTATTTAGTCTTCTCTTAAAATAATAATTATGGAAACAACAGATGTAAAAGAATATACATATAAAGATTTTGCAAGTGATCAAGAAGTAAGGTGGTGTCCTGGTTGTGATGACTACGTTATTTTACGAGCTATGCAAAAAGCACTTCCTGAAATAGGTGTTAAAAAAGAAGATGTGGTATTTATCTCTGGTATTGGATGCTCTTCACGTTTTCCATATTATATGGATACCTATGGCATGCATAGTATTCATGGCAGAGCACCTGCAATTGCTACTGGTGTTAAGTTGGCAAACCCCAATTTAAGTGTCTGGGTTATTACTGGAGATGGAGATGCTATGGCAATTGGAGGGAATCATTTTATTCATCTATTACGTAGAAATGTCGATTTAAATATCATATTATTTAATAACGAAATATATGGCTTAACCAAAGGGCAATTCTCGCCTACTTCGACGGTTGGACTAAAAACTAAATCATCTCCTTATGGAAATACACAACCTCCATTTTTACCTGGAGAACTTGCAATAGGTGCCCAAGCACGATTTTTTGGAAGAATTGGTGGTAACACCCCAAAAGAAATGACTCAAATTTTTATTGAATGCGAAAAATTTAGAGGTACTTCTTTAATCGAAGTATTGCAGAATTGTCCAATATTTAATGATGGTTGTTTTAGTCATTATACAGACAAAGCTGTACGAGAGGATATGCAATTATTTGTTGAGCACGGTAAACATATGATTTTTGGTAAAGAACAAGACAAAGGAATAATATTGAAGGGCTTGAAATTAGAGGTTGTAACTATTGGAGAAAACGGAATTACTCAAGAAGACCTTTTAGTACATAACGCCAAAGAACAAGATCCAACCTTACATCAAATGTTGGTTAGACTTAGATCTCCAATCGTTACAGGCGTTATTAGAAGTTATGACGATGTCACATTAGAAGAACGAAAAAAAGAACAAACTGCTGAAGTAAAGGCAAGATCGAATTTTGTTAAAATCGACGATTTATTTTTCTCTGGCGATACGTATGAAGTTGAATAAAATAATGACCTTATAAAATGGGAACTGAAGCCATCATAGTATTTATAATTGCAGGTGTAGTAATGGTTGCAGGTGCAAATTTTTTGTCTAATTTAATTTCACATAAATCAGACAATCCCCAAAAAAGAGAGCCTTACGAAAGTGGAATGGTAACCAAAGGCCCTACTTGGGTACAGTTTAAAGTTGGTTATTATTTATTCGCGATCTTATTTTTAATTTTTGATGTGGAAATTGCTTTTTTATTTCCTTGGGCAGTAGCTTTCAAAAGTATAGGAGCTGTCGCTTTTTTTGAAATACTCATCTTTCTTATCATATTAGGATTAGGCTTATTATACGCATGGAAAAAAGGAGCTTTAAAATGGGAATAGAAAATACAAATAGAATTCAAGAAGATTTCCCTGGAAAAATAATACCAGCAGGAAATGGTGCAAATATAATGGTTACTTCATTAGACAAAGTAATTAATTGGGGACGTGCCAATTCACTTTGGTCACTTTATTTTGGGACAAGTTGTTGCGCAATCGAAATGATGCAAACAGGTGCTTCTCGCCATGATTATTCAAGATTTGGTTTTGAAGTAGCAAGACCTTCTCCTAGACAAGCCGATTTAATTATTATCGCAGGAACTATTGTAAACAAAATGGGTCCTGTATTACGTCGTTTATACGACCAAATGGCAGAACCAAAATATGTAATTGCAATGGGTGCTTGTGCAATTTCTGGAGGACCATTTTTTTACAATACATATTCTGTTGTTAAAGGGGCTGACCATGTAATTCCCGTAGATGTTTATGTAGCTGGATGTCCACCAAGACCTGAGGCATTGTTAGAAGGCATGCTGATGCTTCAAGATAAAATACGAACCGAAAATATGAAGCACAAAAAAAATCCTATTGAAGGGTTTGATGAGGGCTTATATAAATAAAAGATGACAAACGAAGATTTACAACATTTACTAAGTGATTGGTTTCCTAATCCAAATGCAGATAAGGTTTCTGAAATTTCAGAGAACACTGATGCAGAAAATGGTTTAGAAGAAAAACCAGAAATCCAAGAGTCGATTAATCCTAGCCTTCTAGAATTTATTGAAGAAGGATCTCAATTTTTAAATGTTATCGTAAAACCAAAACAATTTCACGCTTTGATGAGTCAATTAAAGAGTAATGATCAAACGCAGTTCAATTATTTATTCTGTTTAAGTGGTGTAGATTGGGGAGAAGAGCTTGGTGTTGTGTATCATTTAGAATCTACAATTCACAGACATATAATTGTTGTAAAAGTTAAAATAATAGATAGAGAAAACCCAAATCTCGATTCGGTTTGGGATATTTGGTATACTGCTGAATTTCATGAACGTGAAGTGTTTGATTTCTTCGGAATAAAATTTAATAATCATCCTAATTTAAAACGCCTTTTTTTAACTGAAGACTGGGATGGTTTCCCATTAAGAAAGGATTATGTAGATGAAATTAATATGGTCATCAAATAAGTAATGGAGCAAAGAACCACAATAGATAAAAGCTTTAAATCGGAACCGTATCAAATTAACATGGGTCCTCAACATCCAGCAACGCATGGTGTTTTAAATCTTTTATTAACTATTGATGGAGAGATTATACAGAAGGTTGAACCAGATTTAGGGTATATCCATCGATCCATTGAAAAAATGTGCGAACGTGACAGCTATCAGCAAATCGTTCATCTAACAGATAGAATGGATTATTTATCTTCAAATATTAATAACGAAGCTGTTTGTTTAGTCGTTGAAAACGCTTTACAGTTAGAAGTTCCCGAACGTGTAAAAGTAATTAGAACTATTATTGGTGAACTCACAAGAATTTCATCACATTGCTTGTGGTGGGGTGTTATGGGAATGGACGTTGGTGCTTTAACCACTTTTTTTTACGGTTTCAGAGATCGCGAAATGCTTAACGATATTTTTGAAGAAACTTGTGGTGCAAGACTTACCATGAATTATAATGTTCCTGGTGGTTTGATGATTGATATACATCCCAACTTCGTGAAACGGGTTAAAGATTTTATAGCTCATTTTAAAACGAAAATTCCCGAATATGACCAACTCTTAACGGGAAATGTAATCTTTCAAAAAAGAACAAAAGGTATTGGAGTTTTAACTAAAGAAGATGCTATTTCTTTTGGGGCTTCTGGTCCTGTGGCCCGAGCATCAGGATATTCCTGTGACGTTAGAAAATATCATCCTTATAGTGCTTTGGATAGAGTTACCTTTAATGAAGCTCTAGCTACCGAAGGCGACACTTTTGCCAGATACCAGATAAGAATTCAGGAATTATGGGAGTCGTTATCAATAGTTGAACAATTAATAGATAATATTCCAGAAGGTGAACATAGAGTAAAAACCAATGCCGTAATAAAATTACCAAAAGGAGAATTTTACCAAAAAGTAGAAACAGCGAGAGGTGAACTTGGAGTTTATGTTATAAGCAAGGGAACTAAAAGTCCGTACCGATTTAAATTTCGATCGCCTGGTTTTTCAAACTTATCGTTACTTAGCCATATAGCTAAGGGAGGAAAAATAGGGGATTTAGTGGCTATTATGGCTACAATAGATCTTGTAATTCCAGATATTGACAGATAAAAAATATAAATGAGTATACCTTTAAGCATAACAAAATCTATTCATGATTGGCTTTTCAGCATAATGCCAGAAGGCGCTGCAAGTATTGTAGAGATGTTTTTAATAGCATTGGTGTATTTGGGTGTTTTCACTGTTGTTGGATTATTTTTAGTATTACTTGAACGGCGTGTTTCGGCTTGGTTTCAATTAAGAATCGGGCCTAATAGAGTTGGGTATCAAGGAATATTACAAACTTTGGCCGATGCCTTAAAATTGCTTTCAAAGGAGTTGACAGGAACAGTAAAAGCCGATAAGTTTTTGTACAATTTAGCACCTTACTTTGTTATTATTTCAGCATTAATGGCCCTAGCGGTGATTCCTTTTAGCAGAGAGTTTCATGCGTTTGATATTAATATCGGTATTTTCTTTTTAATTGCTATTTCATCTATCGGAGTTATCGGTATTTTATTAGGAGGCTGGAGTAGTAACAACAAATTTGCCTTAATTGGAGCAATGCGTAGTGGGGTACAAACAATAAGTTATGAGCTGTCCATTGGTTTATCATTGTTAACTATGATTTTAATTACTGGATCTTTGCAGCTTTCAGAAATTGTTGAAGTACAAAAAAATGGGTGGCTCATAGTTCAAGGCCATATTCCTGCTATTATTGCTTTTATGATTTTTATGATATCAGGAACGGCTGAAACAAATAGAGCGCCATTCGATATGGCTGAAGCAGAATCTGAATTAGGTGCTGGTTTTCACACAGAATATTCAGGAATGAAATTTGCATATTTCTTTTTAGCCGAATTTATAAATATGTTTATTATTGCAGCAATTGCGACCACTATATTTTTTGGTGGCTGGTTGTCGCCCTTTGGGATAACAGAATCGATTCCATGGTTAGGTGTGTTTTGGTTTTTAGGAAAAACTTTTTGCCTTGTTTTTTTAATGATGTGGTTTCGATGGACCTTCCCGCGTTTAAGAGTAGACCAGCTTCTTACATTGGAGTGGAAATATTTGCTTCCCATGAATCTGGTAAATATTGTAATAATGGCAATCATAGTTTGGCTTAATTTAATAATACAATTTTAAAGATTATGAGTTATTTTTCAGAGATATATAATGGTGTTAAAACACTCCTAATAGGAATGAGTGTTACTGGAAAATATTTTCTTAGTTCAAGAAAAGGAGCCATAACTCAGCAATATCCTGACAATAGGGAGACCCTTAAAATGTTTGATCGCTTTCGTGGTGAAGTAATAATGCCACATGATGAAAATAATGAACATCGTTGTACGGGCTGTCAAAAATGTGAAATTGCCTGCCCTAATGGTACTATTGAAATCATTTGGGATAGGAAAATCATTGAAGAAACAGGTAAAAAGAAAAAAGAAATAGATAAATTCGTGTATCACTTAGGGCTTTGCACCATGTGTGGCCTTTGTATTGATGTCTGTCCAACTGATGCAATTAAATGGGGGCAGAATTTTGAAAATTCTGTATTTGACAGAACTCACTTAACACGGGTTTTAAATACATCAGGATCTAAATTACAACCTGGAGTAGAGGATTAAAAGTATGGAAAGATATATATTTTACATCGTAGCAGTTGGAATGATCTTATCTGCAATTGCTTCTGTAACTAGTCGCAAAATGCTTCGATCTGTTATCTACTTATTATTTGTACTTACCGGAATTGCAGGAATTTTCTTTTTAGTCGACTATAATTTTTTAGCCGCCATTCAACTTACAGTGTATGCGGGTGGTATTATTGTACTAATGATTTTTTCTGTTTTGCTTGTTCATCATATTGAAATGAAACTAGAAGTTGCAAAAATCTCTAAGCGAATACTAACAGCCATTGCATGCTTAATTGGGATTAGTGTTTTCGTAATTACAATTTATTCCTATGATTTTTTAGAAGCTGAAAATGCTACAACCACAACTACTGCTGAGATTGGTATGGGATTATTAAGTTATGAAGAAGGTGGGTTCATACTGCCTTTTGAAGTAATAAGTGTACTGTTATTAGCTGCAATGATTGGAGCGATAATTATAGCTAAAGGAAAAATGTTAATTCCTAAAAGTAACGAAACTATATGATTGAAGGAATTAGCATTTACGAAATACTATCACTTACAGCCATCTTATTTTTTATTGGTGTATACGGGTTTATTACAAGAAAAAATCTGATCTCTATGTTGATCTCCGTGGAATTGATTTTAAATGCTTCGGTAGTAAACTTTGTTGTTATCAACAAATATTTATATCCCGACATTTTACAAGGCGTTTTTGTTTCCATTTTTATTATCGCTGTTGCCGCTGCTGAAACAGCATTAGCTGTTTCAATAATTATAAATCTATACAGGCAGATTAGCTCTGTTGAAGTTAAAGATATTGAAACTATGAAGTATTAATATTTAGAAGATGAACATTAGTTACATCATATTAATTCCGATTATTCCTTTTGTGGTTTTTCTACTACTAGGCGTTTTCAACAAAAAAATAAAACCTTCTATTTCAGGATATATCGGAGTGTTTGGATTATTAGCATCAACTGTGCTATCATTATATGCAGCCTACCAATACTTTTTTGTAAGTGAAAAACTCGATGGGGTTTATCAAACATTTGTCGATAAAACAGTATGGATGAATTTTACCGAAACTCTTCATATAGATATGGGAATTTTAGTAGATCCAATTTCTATAATGATGCTTGTTATTGTTTCTGTGGTATCTCTAATGGTATTTATCTACAGTAGAGGATATATGAAAGGAGATGATGGTTACACGAAATTCTTTGCTTTCTTGAGCTTATTTACATTTTCGATGTATGGTCTGGTTTTGGCAACAAATCTTTTTCAAATTTACATTTTCTGGGAATTGGTTGGAGTGTCATCTTATCTATTAATTGGGTATTATTACACAAAACCATCCGCAGTAGCTGCCGCTAAAAAAGCATTTATAGTAACACGTTTTGCCGATTTAGGTTTTTTAATTGGAATATTAATAATTGGTTATTATGCAGGTACCTTCGATTTTGAAACTTTAAATAACCCCGAAGGAAGTGCAATCTTAAATTGGGCTTCAACTTCATTTATGGGCCTGTCAGTTTTAACCTGGGGGCTAATATTGATTTTTATTGGTGGGGCTGGGAAATCTGCTATGCTTCCCTTTCATATTTGGTTGCCTGATGCTATGGAAGGACCTACACCAGTTTCTGCATTAATACATGCCGCAACCATGGTGGTTGCAGGAATCTTTTTAGTAGCGCGTCTTTTCCCAATGTACTATTTTGTTGAACATGGATTTGCGTTGAATATTGTTGCCTATGTTGGTGCTATTTCATCATTGTTTGCGGCAATTATTGCCATTACTCAAACAGATATTAAACGCGTTTTAGCCTTCTCTACAATGTCACAATTAGGGTATATGATGTTTGCTTTGGGTGTTTCTGGCTACGATGGTCATGACGGTGTTGGTTACATGGCTTCGATGTTTCATTTGTTTACTCATGCCATGTTTAAAGCATTATTATTTTTAGCCGCAGGATCTATTATTCATGCTGTACATAGTAATTATTTAAAAGATATGGGGGGATTACGAAAATATATGCCTATTACAAATATTACGTTTTTAATTGCAGCTTTAGCAATTTCTGGGATCCCTCCTTTTGCAGGATTTTGGAGTAAAGATGAAATTTTAGTAGCCGCATTTGAGCATAATAAACTTATTTATTATATCGGTGTGGTTGTTGTTGGACTTACTGCATTTTATATGTTTAGAATTTACTTCGGGATATTTTGGGGAAAAGACAGAAAATATGAACACAAACCAAAAGAGTCGCCACTATCAATGACTTTCCCTCTTATGTTTTTAGCATTGTTAAGTGTTGTTGGTGGATTTATCCCTTTTAGTGAGTTTGTAACCCCTGATAAAGCTGGGTTTGAAGCACACATAAATTATCCATTGGCAGCAATTGCGATTGGAGTTGGATTATCAGGAATCTTCTTTGCCTGGATGTTATATAAAAAAGAAAATAGCTTGTCTGATAAATTTGCAAATGCTTTCGGCCCTTTTTATAAATGGGCATGTGATAAATTTTATTTCGATGAGATTTACCTGTTTGTTGCAAAGAAAATATTGTTCAAACGTGTATCCACCCCAATAGCAAAGTTTGATAGAAAATATGTTGATGGAACCATGGTCGGAATAGGAAATAAAATTGTACAAACTTCCGAAAAAATTAAAGGAATGCAATCAGGAAAAGTTCAGGATTATGCTTTTGCTTTTATTGCTGGGATGGTAGTACTAGCCCTGGTGTTTCTTTATTTATAGAAAAATTAATAAATTAATATGGATATTATATCTCTTTTTATCATTGTACCGCTTTTAACCATTTTAGTATTAGTATTTACTAAAGGATTAAAACAGGCACGAATAATATCGATGGTGGGGAGTATTATCCAGTTTGGAATGGCAATCAATCTTGTCTTTGCCTATTTTAAAGAAAGAGCTGTTAATGATGCTATTATGGTTTTTACCAAAGATGTTGTTTGGTACGAACAATTCAATATTCGCTATAATATTGGTGTCGATGGAATCTCGGTGGCATTGTTATTATTAACGTCAATTGTGGTACTGGCAGGAGTTTTCATATCATGGAAGATGAAGGATTTGCCTAAAGAATTCTTTGTTTCACTCATCGTCCTTTCCATTGGAGTTTATGGGTTTTTTATTTCTCTCGATTTGTTTATGATGTTTGTTTTCTTTGAAATAGCTGTAATTCCTATGTACTTATTAATTGGTATTTGGGGATCAGGTCCTAAAGAATATTCAGCTATGAAATTAACTTTAATGTTAATGGGAGCTTCGGCAGTTTTATTGGTTGCGATTTTAGGAATCTACTTTAATTCAAATGCCGATGGAGGTGTTTTAACATTCAGTATTTTAGAAATTGCTCAAGTAAATATTCCTGTTGAAGTTCAAAAAATATTTTTTCCATTAACTTTTATAGGTTTTGCGGTTATTGGAGCATTATATCCTTTCCACACTTGGTCTCCAGATGGTCATGCGTCTGCACCAACAGCTGTTTCAATGCTACATGCAGGTGTATTAATGAAATTAGGAGGTTATGGCATTTTTAGAGTTGCTATGTATTTGTTGCCTCAAGGAGCTTTAGACTGGTCGTGGTTCTTTATTATTTTAGCTACTTTTGGAGTTATTTACGGCGCATTTGCAGCAATTAAACAAACCGACTTAAAATACATCAATGCATATTCATCGGTGAGTCATTTAGGCTTGGTTTTATTCGCATTATTAATGCTGAATAAAACTGCCTGGAATGGTGCTATTTTACAGTCACTTTCACATGGGTTTATGACAGCATTATTCTTTGCTTTAATTGGGATGATTTACGAAAGAACACACACAAGAGATGTTACTAAATTAGGAGGATTATTAAAGGTAATTCCATTCATTTCTGTTATATATGTTATTGCCGGTTTAGCCTCATTAGGATTGCCTGGATTTAGTGGTTTTGTTGCAGAAATGAACATTTTTGTAGGCGCTTTTCAACATGATGATATGTTTTATAGAGTTGCGACTATTATTTCGGTTTCTGCAATTGTAGTTACAGCTGTTTATATTTTGCGTGTGGTCGGAATTATGCTAATGGGGCCAGTGAAAAACGAAGCGTATATGAATTTAGAAAAAATAACTTGGTATGAAAAAACAGGAATTCTATTACTATTAATCCCCATTGTAGGTATAGGTGTTGCACCTCTTTGGTTAAGTAATATGATTTTGGAAAGTATACAACCATTCATTCGAGGCGTATTATAATATTAACTAGAAATTAAAAATGAATTTTAGTAATTTTTTATTAATGAGACAAGAAATTTTATTGCTGGCAATTATTTTATTGCTGCTTATTGGTGAAATTTTTATAGCTCAAAATAAAAAAAGTAGCATAATACATTTAGCGATATTTCTATTTGGAATTCATACTATCGTAGGCTTTTTTGTCATTGAAGAAAACGAACTATTTGGTGGAATGTTTCGTACAAATGGTTTAATCCACTTCTTTAAAAATGTGTTGAATGTCGGTGTGTTTATTTTACTATTACAATCGGCGGATTGGTTGCAGGAAAAAATTGTGCAGGAAAATAGAGGAACAGAATTTTTCGTTTTGCTATTCTCTTCTTTATTAGGCATGTATTTTATGATTTCGGCAGGCGATTTTTTAATGTTTTATTTAGGATTAGAATTATCCATGCTTCCTGTGGCTGCATTAGCAGCTTATGAAACTACTCAGAAAAAATCGAGCGAAGCAGGAATAAAATTAATACTATCATCAGCCCTAGCTTCAGGAGTTTCGTTATTTGGAATTTCTATCTTGTATGCAACAACAGGTTCCATTTATTTTAATACTATAACTGAAGTAATAACTACTACTAACTTATCAATTTTAGGACTTATTTTGTTTTTTGCAGGGATAGGATTTAAAATCTCATTAGTTCCATTCCATTTTTGGACTGCTGATGTCTACGAGGGAGCGCCTATTAGTATAGCATCATATCTTTCAGTAATTTCAAAAGGAGCAGCGGTTTTTATTTTAATGATTTTACTGTTTACCGTTCTAAAACCCTTAATGCATATTTGGGAAAATATAATTTATGTCATTGCAGTTGCAACTATGTTTATTGGTAATTTATTTGCTTTACGCCAACAAAATATGAAACGTTTTTTGGCTTTTTCCTCAATTGCTCAAGCAGGTTTTATTTTATTGGGGTTAATTATAGGAAATCAATTGGGTGCAGCAACCGTAGTTTATTTTGTGTTGGTTTATGTGTTTTCAAATTTAGCTGCTTTTGGAGTAGTACAAGTAATTTCACTTCAAACAGGTAAAGAAAAAATAAGCGATTATGAAGGCTTGTATAGAACGAATCCAAACTTAAGCTTAGTATTGATGTTAGCCTTATTCTCTTTGGCTGGAATTCCTCCAGTTGCTGGATTTTTTGGTAAGTTTTTCTTATTTACTGCCGCTGCGAGTGAAGGATTATATATACTTGTCTTTATAGCAGTAGTTAATGTTACTATTTCCCTGTACTATTATTTATTGGTTGTAAGGGCAATGTTTTTGCGACAAAGCGAAAATTCAATTCCGTTTTTTAAAAACAAACTCTATATGAGATTAGGGCTTATTATAACAGTATTAGGCATTTTGATTCTTGGCATATACAGTCCATTGTACGATTATATTTTTGAATTAAGCGGTAATTTTAATTAAAAAGTCATGGCATTAACAGGAAAGCATATGTTTGGCAGTATAGAGGACACCAGAGTAACTTTTGTTGAAAAAAAGATTGAAGAAGGGCGTAAAGATTTTTTGAAAAAACTATTGGAACACAATGGGTTTGAGGTAATCATACAGGAAGAAAAGAGAAGCTCTGAAGAAGATCCTCAACTATATACTGTTGCGGTAACCGATATGGTTTTTAACCCTACAATATGGGTATTTCAAAGAAAGCTAAAAACCTTTGATGGTCATAGAGTAAACCAAGATTATTGGAATCAGATTTCTGAAGAAACAGCCCCACAATATTGGAAAAGCTAACCCCCACAGGAAACACCCGATTCTTCTAAACCAGTAATATAAATATTATAATTGGTTCCTGTATCCTCACCATTTACTGTTGCATTACCTTTGCTGTTTTTACATACCTCAAAAGGGGTTGTTTGTGTCGAGTTACACGTAACACAAGACTGTGTGGGTGCTTCATCCTTCTTACATGATAGACAAATAATTAGACAAATAAATAACAATGGAAAGATTGATTTATTCAATTGATGTGATTTTCTTTTGCAATAACGTAAAACTAATTTTTATGTTATAATAAAAAGGGTTTTTATATATTTAAAGCAAATTAACCACAACTAATCATTAATGGGTTTTAAATTTATCATTCTTTTAATAGGTTTTGCAATTGTTGCCATTGCGGGTAATCAGATCGCAAAAGTCTTTCAGAAAATAAAGTTTCCGTTAATAACTGGGTTAATCATAACGGGTATTATTGCAGGGTCTTCTGTTTTAAATTTTATTCCATCAAGATCGCTTCCTAAACTTACTTTTTTAAATGATATAGCCTTGGCGATCATCGCTTTTTCTGCAGGATCTGAATTATATTTAAAGGAGTTGAGAAGCAGGTTTAAAAGTATAAAATGGATGACCATTGGGCAGCTAACAGTAACTTTTTTACTAAGTTCTGTTATTATTTTTTATGGAGCGTCCTACATTCCTTTTATGAGAGACCTGTCGCCCGAAATACAATTGGTTATTTCCTTTTTATTTGGGATTATTTTTGTAGCCCGCTCTCCTTCATCTGCAATTGCAGTTATTAATGAACTTCGAGCTAATGGTCCTTTTACTAAAACCTCATTAGGAGTTACTGTTTTAAAAGATGTGCTCGTTATTATTATTTTTGCAATTTGTTTTTCAATATCAAAAGCAGTAATTAATGACGAAGAATTAGGGCTAATCTTCTTATTGTTTCTGACCATTGAATTAATTCTGTCCTTTGGTTTAGGTGTTTTATTGGGTAAATTGTTACAGGCCATGCTATCATTAAAAATGAATAAGCATATTAAAGGCTTAGCCATTATCTTATTGGGATATGGAACCTATTTATTTGCAGCTTTTGTAAAAGCAAATACAGAAAGTATTTTCAGTCACGAGATTATTTTAGAGCCTTTACTTATCTGTATTATAGCGAGCTTCTTTATTACAAATTATAGTAAAAACAGAATCGAATTTATTGAACTTTTAGGAAATATAAGCCCAACCATATTTATCATTTTCTTTACTTTAACTGGAGTCTCACTTTCATTACAAACTTTAACTCAGGTATTTTGGATAGCCGTTGCACTTTTTGTGTTGCGTATTTTTACAATGGTGCTTGGTGGAGTGTTTGGTGTTGTAACTGCAAATGATGATAAAAGATTCAGATTTATTTCATGGATGCCTTATGTTACACAAGCGGGTGTAGCGCTAGGATTAACAACCCTAATTGCTGCCGAGTTTCCAGACTGGGGCTATGAGTTTCAAACCATTATCATTGCCATTATTGTTATTAATCAATTAGTTGGCCCTCCATTATTTAAATTTGCAATCAATTATGTTGGAGAAAGTCATTTAAAACATAAGCCTCATGATTATGACGGAATACGAGAAGCGGTGATTTTTGGCCTGGAAAGTCAATCGATTGCTCTTGCTATGACCTTAAAACAACACGGTTGGGTGCCTAAAATTATTTCGGTCTCAGAAGAAGTTGAGGGTGAAAATACCGAATTTGAAGTTGTATCCGTCAAGGATATTTCTTTAGCTTCCTTTAAAATACTTAATCTTGAAAATGCCGATGCGATAGTATGCTTAATGTCTGATAAAGAGAATTTAGCTATTTCAGATCTCGTTTTTGAGCACATCGGAACAAAAGACATTATTGTTCGCTATAATGGTTCTCGATTTTTCCTTGAAAAATTTAACTCCCTTGGGGTTCGAGTTATGGACCCTTCTTCTGCTATGATTAATTTATTGGATCATTTTGTGCGATCTCCAAATGCAACATCCATCCTTTTAGGATTGGACACTTCACAAGATTCTATTGATGTTGAAATTAGGAATAAGGATATTCACGGAATGACACTTAGAGACATGCGCTTCCCTAGTGATGTGATTGTCCTATCTGTAATACGGAAAGGTCAGGTGATCATTTCTCATGGATATACTAGATTACGCCTGGGTGATATTGTAACTTTAGTGGGATCCTCTGAAAGTGTAGAAAATATTCGTTTCAAATTAGAGTCTTAATATATTCATAAGGTTTTGTGCTAATCCCTTCATTTAATTATATTTGCTGGCTTATGAATTTATACCCTATTGAAGCGGGAAATTTTAAACTAGATGGTGGAGCTATGTTTGGTGTGGTTCCCAAATCACTTTGGTCCAGAACAAATCCTGCAGATTCAAATAATATGATCGATATTGCTGCGCGCTGTCTTCTAATAGAAAAAGGAAACAGACTTACGCTTATTGATGCTGGAATGGGGAATAAACAATCAGATAAGTTTTTTGGTTACTACTTTCCTTGGGGAGATTTTACATTAGAAGATTCATTAAATGAAAAAGGATTTCATAAAGATGATATCACCGATGTTTTTTTAACACATCTACATTTTGACCATTGTGGTGGTGCAATACAGTGGAATAAAAATCGTGCTGGTTACGAACCTACTTTTAAAAATGCAACATATTGGAGCAATGAACGTCATTGGAATTGGGCAACAAAACCCAATCGAAGAGAAAAGGCATCTTTTCTTTCTGAGAACATTCTTCCGATGCAAGAAAGTGGTCAGCTTAAATTTGTAGAGGATTCTAAAGAAAGTTTTTCAGAAGAAAACGAATTGGATTTTGGAATTTTCTTTGCCGATGGTCACACCGAAAAACAAATGATTCCACATATTGATTATAATGGAAAAAAAATTGTTTTTATGGCCGATTTACTACCAACCGCTGGACATTTACCCTTACCATTTGTAATGGGATACGATACAAGGCCATTATTAACGATGTCTGAAAAGGAAAAATTCTTGAATCTAGCTGCCGATAATAATTACTATTTATTTTTAGAGCATGATGCTCATAACCCAATAATAACTGTAAAACACACTGAAAAAGGCGTTCGTCTTAAAGAGCGTTTTACTATTGATGAACTATTTAATTAATAAAAAATGAAAATTTTAAAAAATTTACTTTTCAAAATTTCTTTTATTATAATACTTTCCAGTTGTGGTAGTAGCATTGCTCCTATCACCTCTGCACCTATTAGCAATATTGATAATCAACCAATAAAAACTGTAGCCTTAAGTGATGATCAATTAAAAAATTGGAGTGCGGCAGATTTAACTTCTGAAACAATCCCTGGAATGAGTGTTAATAAAGCTTATGACGAAATTATTTCTACTTTGGAAGGAAAGGCTACCAATGTTATTGTAGCAGTAATTGATAGTGGCGTTGATATAGAACATGAAGACCTGAAAAATGTTATTTGGGTGAATAAAAAAGAAATCCCTAATAATGGAATTGATGATGATAAGAACGGGTATAATGATGATATTCATGGGTGGAACTTTTTAGGAGATATCGTTGGTGAAAACTTAGAGTTAACTAGAATTGTTAGAAGATATGATGATGTTTTCAATAGTAAAGACCCTTCAGATATTAAGGATACTGATAAAGAAAAATATACCTTATATCAAAAAGCAAAAGCGGAACAAGACAAAAATTTTGCCTCTGCTTCTGTAAATAAAGAAAGATATTCTCAGATGTTAGCTCAAACTTCGGATGCACATAAAGCTATTTCCACAAAACTTGAAAAAGAAGTTTATACAGTTGAAGATTTAGCAACAATAAGTAATCCTACAGAAAAACAACAAGAGCAAATTGGAGTCTTAACAAAAATGCTTTCTTATGGAAGTACGATCCCTGAATTTATAGAGCGACTAAAAGGAGGGTTGGACCATTTTAACGGTCAATTAATAAATGATTACAATATAACTACTGATTTTAGAGGAGTGCTAGGCGATGATCCATACGACATTACAGATAATAATTACGGAAATAACGATGTAGATGGCCCAACAGATGACAAAGAAAATGTTATGCACGGAACACATGTAGCTGGAATTATTGCTGCTCAGCGGGGTAATGGAATCGGAATGGATGGTGTTGCTCAAAATGTAGAAATTATGGTCATAAGAGCTGTACCAAAGGGAGATGAATATGACAAAGATGTGGCACTAGCAATTCGTTATGCTGTTGATAACGGAGCAAAAGTAATTAATACCAGCTTTGGGAAATCATATTCACAAAATCCGGAATGGGTTTGGGATGCTATAAAATATGCTGGGGAACACGATGTGCTAATTGTTGCTGCGGCAGGAAATGAAGGAATAGATATAGATGTTGCTCAACGATATCCAAGTGATCAATTGGGAACAGGAAAAGAGATAAGCGATAACTTTATAAGTATCGGCGCTTTAAATTATAACTATGGAAAAGAAATGGTAGCTACTTTCTCAAATTATGGGGCTGCAGGTGTAGATGTATTTTCTCCTGGTGTTAAAATTTGGGCTACAACTCCTTTAGATACGTATAGTTACCTGAATGGTACTTCTATGGCGTCTCCTAATGTTGCTGGTGTTGCTGCTTTAATTCGTTCTTATTTTCCGAAGCTTTCAGCCAGTCAGGTAAAAAAAGTACTTATGTATAGCGGATTAAGCTCTACAGCTTCTGTTGTTTTAGGCGGTGAGGAATCTAATGTAAAACCATTTAATTCAATCACAACCTCTGGTAAAATGGTAAATCTTTATAACGCCCTAATTATGGCAAGTAAAATTTAATACTTATGAAGTTTTTTTTTAGTGGGTTTTTAGCCCTATTTATCGCGGTTGCTTCTGCCCAAAATAACACGGGTTATTGGCAACAGAAAGTAGATTATAAAATGGAAATCGATTTTAATGTCGAAACCCATCAATATAAAGGAACGCAAGAATTAACCTATTCAAACAACTCTCCAGACACTATCAGCCGAGTGTTTTATCATTTGTATTTCAATGCCTTTCAGCCTGGTAGTGAAATGGATATTAGATCCTTAACAATAAAAGATCCTAGCAGAAAGATTGGAGACAGGATCTCTAAATTATCAACATCAGAAATTGGCTATATAAACCCTACAAAGCTTACTCAAGACGGGAAGGATTTAAAATATGAAGTTGTTGGCACAATTTTAGAAGTAGCACTTAACACTCCTTTATTACCTAATACCTCTACTGTATTTAATATGAAATGGGATGCTCAAGTTCCTGTTCTGATTAGAAGATCTGGCCGGAATAATAATGAGGACATTGCTTATTCGATGACACAATGGTATCCAAAACTAGCCGAATATGATTTTGAAGGGTGGCATGCAGATCCTTATATTGCTCGCGAATTTCATGGGGTTTGGGGGAACTTTGATGTGAGTATTAAATTAGATGAAAATTATATTGTTGGAGGTACTGGGTATCTTCAGAATGGTGACAAAGATGGGCTAGGTAGTAGCTCTAAACGCAAAAAAAGAACCTGGCATTTTGTTGCACCAAATGTTCATGATTTTACCTGGGTTGCTGATGCTGAATTCATTCACGACACATTTCCGGGTCCCAATAATGTTACCTTAAATTTTTATTATAAAAACAATCCCGTGATTATTGAAAACTGGAGACAACTTCAGCCAAGAACAGCTGAATTAATGGAATATTTTAATATTCATATTGGGAATTATCCATATAAACAATATTCTGTAATTCAAGGTGGAGACGGCGGAATGGAATATGCTATGTGCACTTTAATTACAGGGAATAGAGAATTGGGAAGTTTAATTGGTGTTACTGCCCACGAAATGGCGCATTCCTGGTTTCAATTTTTATTAGCTACGAATGAGCTTAAACACGAGTGGATGGACGAAGGGTTTACAACGTATATCTCTGGATGGGCAATGAATAACGTTATGGAACAAAACAAAAGAAATCCAACAAGTGGTTCTTATGGCGGTTATAACTACATTGCTACTTCTGGGAACGAACAACCGCAAACAACACACTCAGATCGATATCAAACAAACCAAGGCTATGGAATTGCCGCTTACAGTAAAGGAGCTGTATTTCTCGCACAATTAGGCTATGTGATCGGAAAAGAAAATCTTGATAAAACACTGAAACGATATTATAAGGAATGGGGTTTTAAACACCCTACACCTAACGATTTTATTCGGGTCGCTGAAAAAGTTTCTGGAGCCGAACTGGATTGGTACTTAACCGATTGGACACAAACGACCAACACAATTGATTATGGTATCAATGCTGTGTTGTCAGAAAACAACAAAACAATTGTTTCGCTTGAACGCATTGGGTTAATGCCAATGCCTATAGATGTAAATGTAAAATATGAAGATGGGTCTGAGGAGTTCTTTTACGTCCCTTTACAAATGATGCGCGCTGAAAAACCAAATCCATTTCCAGAGAAATCTTGGACTGTTTTACCAGATTGGGCATGGGCGAATCCTTCTTACATATTTACAATCGATACTAAGAAAAAAGTACAAAGCATTACATTAGACACTTCACGGCTTATGGCAGATATTAATTTGGATAATAATAGTTATATCGTAGAATAATCTTGTTAATGTGTTGATTATCCTTTTAAAAACTTTTTGAAATTCCCTTCATAGAGCCTAGGCGTGGCTAATAAATCAAATTCTCTTTGTGTTTTAACATTTTCCCAAACTAAGTGTACTCCAAGTTATTTGCTCATGTTATAGGAATCATATCGCGAAGTAAGCAAGGCATAAATATAATCGTTTAAAGGCGTGTCTCTATAGAACATGAGTACTTCACCTATAATAAAAAAGAAATTTTCATTACAGTCTGTAGTAATACTGTGACAATAAAAAACAGGTGTTCTCTGGGTTTTATAATTTATCAGGTCTTCAATTCTTAACTCGTTTTCCTCCATCTTTCTGTTTTTAATTTTTGATATGTCTCAATGTTAATTGGAAAATATACACAATGCCCAGCATAATTACCTTTTGCATCGGTTATAATTAAGTTTAGCTCTGGAAGTATTTTGGCCGCCTCCAAAAACAATGTTTTATTAGTTGACTTATTCAGATTTTTTTGAAGTTTAGTAAACCGAATAATATTGGTTAAATCATCTTTATTTTCTATGCTCCGTAAGCGGTTTGTAGTTTTATCAATCCTTGATTTAATCCAATCAGCATCTGGTAATTCCCTTGAAATGGACGAAAGGGAATATTTTTTAAGGTCAAAGTCATAACGGGTTGGAATTGGATATGAAGTGTTAAGGTTACGTATTACTTGGTGAGGGATAAAGGTAATTTCTGTCATTTCATTTTCCTTTTCAGTTTTCAGTAAGGTCTCGTTTTTTTTCATCGAATTATCGTCCGAATGTCTACATCAAATTGTGATATATCCTTGTTTTTTCTAAAATCTACTAACAATTGCCCGAGAGAAGAGTATAGTTTAATCATATATGATTTAAATGCCTAGTAAAGGTACATAATAATTCAGCACATGACATGATGTGTCATACAATGGTCTAAAATTCCGTAATATTTTTGTTCAGAATTTAAAAGGATGAATCCAGATAATATTTATAGAAAAAATCATAAAACACAATCATATAATATGATACAAACCAAATTGCTTCTCATAGAGTATGCCCCATTAATAATGGTTTGCAGGACCATATGAAGCTACAGGCAATAAGAGGCGTAAAAAATCTGCTCATGGAAATAGATTTTACTGCTGAAGTAGTGCCGACAGAAAACCCTAACAAATTAAAAAACTTATTGGCTTCTCTAAAGGGAGGATTATTATCAAAAGAAGAGGAAAATTTAATAGAAGAACTCGTAACAAATGAATAAAGTAAAAATAAATTACAGGTTAGAAGTAGAATACCAGGTATTTGAAAAATTAGGTAAAACATATTTTGAAACTGAAAATTATGTGTTTAATTCAACTGATTCCCTTAAAAACAGGTTGGATGTGATTGATAAATACGAAAGTTTTCGGCATGTGTTTGAGCTTGCCAGTAAAACGACCAATGATATTAAACTTTCAATTACAGAGGTTATAAACAAGAATCTTTTTGGTGGTTATTTATGTGACTTTAACGAGTGAATAGAGGGTTTGATGAGTGAACTTAAGGTATATAGAAAGGAACGTATTAACGATTTTAATACCGCTATAATGAAAGATCAACAAGGGAAAGCTTTTAAAATAATTAGCGGGAGCCCCTTTTTGGAAGTCGATTATAACAAATTAAGTAGTAAACCCAATTAATTTTAATTATTTAGAAAATGAAACCTTTTAAATTAATACTCCTAAAAGTTGCATTTACTAATTGAACTTAAGATGTACTATAAATGCACAGGTTGGAATTGGAAATATAAATCCAAATGCTATGCTTGATATCCGGGCGTCTAATCAGGTAAACCCAACAAATTCAGATGGAATATTAATCCCTAGAATTGATGTGTTTCCTTCGGCAGACCCTGAATTAGAGCAAAACGGAATGTTGGTGTTTCTTACTTCAGGCGACTCCTTTTATTTTTGGAAGGCTGCAATTTCTAGTTGGATAGCACTATCTGAAAATGAAGATGAAGCTAGTGTAAATCATTATGTCGGCGAGCTGTATGGTGGTGGAATTGTGTTTTATGTTTACAATAATGGCAAAAATGGATTAATTGCAAGACAAGTAGATCTTAATGGAGGAGCCAAAACTAATTGGAGTGATGCCTTATCATTTGGGTCAGATTATATTGGAAATAATGGAAATGAAGACTGGCGTTTACCCAATTTTTTAGAATGAACTACCTCGACCCAAGGGAACGAGGTATCAAGCGGAAAATAACTTTATTTTAGTTTGATGAAAACCTTAGGTTTTCAAACTTTCCTCTTGACCACCGAGGCAAGCCTCGGGGAATTCTTTAGATTAAAGATGGACACTTTAAAGACGAAGGGAAGTATAAAAAATATTTAGTTAGAGCAGTGCGTTCTTTTTAATTTTTATGACACAGCATGTCATATAAATACATTAATTCCCACCAGATTTTTGCAGTATCAAAAAAAGATTAGTTTTTAGTTGATTGTTTTAGTTTGATTGATTGTCCCAAGTAACCTACTTCCCTAAATCTTTTTTTAAACGGACGCTTTCACGTCCGTTTTTTTTATTTAATTTTTCTAGTCCTCCTCAAAGGTATTTTTTACTTTTAATACTATCAATAATGATGCTTTTCATTCAGATTGTTATAATTGGATTCTGTGGAATTTAAAAAAAAAGAGGGACATTTAAATATAAGGAACTATTTCTACAGTTTCGCAGGACAATATCAATAGTCTTGAGAAAGAAAATAAAGAAAAAACAGATTTAATTATTTGAGTGGATAGCAATATTAATAACACCTATTAATTAGTTTAGACCCCTAAATTTTAAATGTGGTCTTAAGATGAAAATGAACTAGTTATAACGTATGAAGATTTTTAAAGATCAAATATTGCACCCTGTCTTTTTAATAATTTCCCATCTTTACTTAAAGGGGGATTATGGGATATACAAACTAGAACATGGTTTTGTATATCTATTGCTATACCAATCATACGTCAATTATATGTATTAATATGTTGGTGATTAGAATTATATAATAAATCACTTTCAACTAGATTTAACGATGCTGCTTTTGTTTTATATAAAATTGGTTTTGCCGTCTTAATAATTTCAAGACTTGTAGTTATTATTTTACTAGCCATTTCTAATGCAAATTCATTGGACATGGTTCCAATTAGTGCTTATCTTATTTCTTTAATTTTGTTGATTCCTGTTATCTATTTGTTTTACTCAATAAAAAAATACCTTAGTGTGGAAAGGGCATTTGGTATCGATCATTTTGAGCCTGAAAAAGCAAGGTTACTGACCATGGTAGATAAAGGGATTTTTAAATATTCCCCAAATGCTATGTATGTTTTTGGATTCCCTTTTATTTTACTGAAAACCCCGATATGGAATATATTTATGGAAATAAAACATCTCTTTAAATAACATCAAGACATTTATTAATCTAAGGTATTGATTTCTTCTAGAATCATTACTTTTACCCTATGAGTTTCAGCTTTCCAAAATCAGAAAAACTAAAAAGCAAGAAAACCATCGAGCTTCTTTTTGAAGAAGGGAAAACGGTTTCAAAATTTCCAATAAAGCTTTTTTATATTTTAACTATAAAAAGTGAAATACCACAGGCTGGATTTGCTGTACCCAAAAAAAAAATTAATCAGGCTGTAGATAGAAACCGAATAAAAAGACAACTCCGGGAAGCCTATCGTCTTCAGAAACATTTGTTAAAAAATAAAAATGGCTTAAAGTTTGCTCTATTGTTTTTATATATTTGTAAGGATAAGCTTCCTTATGCCTCTATTGAAACGGCAATGAAGTCGTTACTGAAAAAACTTTGATATGAAATATTTCGGGATTTTGTTAATCATATTTCTATTAATTGCTTGTGACAATAATGGGTTAAAAACAGCTTCTTATAACTATGATGATAATGGTATTGAAGCTTCAAAATTAGAAAATGTTACTACTAAAAGACTTGTTAATTCTGAAGAGATACAAGATCAAAAAATAATCAAAACAGCTAACCTTCGTTTTGAAACAAAAGATGTAGAGGAGACACATCAACATATAATTAAGCTGGTTTTGCAGTATCAAGGATTTATACAGAACGATAATTCTGGAAAAAATTACAATAGAACCTATATAAGAATGACAGTAAGAGTTCCTTCCGAAAAATTTGATCCTGTGCTTCAGGGAATCTCAGAGGGAGTTGGTTATTTTGATCAAAAAGAAATTACACAAAAAGATGTTACCGAGGAATTTGTTGATGTTAACGCAAGATTAAAAGCAAAACGAAAATTAGAAAGTCGATATTTAGAATTACTTCAACAAGCTAAAAATGTTAAAGAGATGCTGGAAATAGAAAGGGAACTTTCAAAAATAAGGGAGGAAATTGAAGCTAAAGAAGGTCGGTTAAATTTCCTAGAAAATAAAGTTTCTTTAAGTACCTTTTATATAGAATTTTACAAAACCTCCGAAATAAAGGGAGTAACGGTATCTTATGGTCAAAAAATAATAAATGCATTAAAAGGTGGCTGGAATGCGATTTCTACTTTCTTTTTAGGCATTCTTTTTTTGTGGCCTTTTATTATACTCCTTGGATTTGTAATCTATCTTATTAGAAAATATGTAAGAAATCAAAGAAACAAATAATCTATAGCCTCAAAAGTAGATTGCAATCATTATTTTTGTTCTTTTAAGAATGTTTTATTAAAAAGTCCACCATAATCCGTGGCGATAACTATGAAAAAGAAAATTATTATCCCGATTATAGCTCTTGGGCTATTGTTTACAACCATGAGTTTTAAAGGCGACTTCTTTGAAATCGCCAAACAAATTGAAATTTTTACAACACTTTTTAAGGAGTTGAACATGAATTATGTTGATGAAACAACCCCTTCAGGCCTTATGGATAAAGCTATAAAAGGGATGTTAAAAGATCTGGATCCCTATACGGTGTATTGGAACGAACAAGAAGTGGAAGATGCTCGAATTAACAATTCTGGGATGTACACTGGAATTGGTGCTACGGTAAGAAAAAAGAAGGGTAAGATAATCATCGTTGAACCTTTTAAAGACTTTCCAGCTGATAAAGCGGGTTTAAAAGCAGGTGATGAAATTACTAAAATCGGCGATATTGAATTGTCAGATTTTGAGGGGGATACTGGAGAATTATTAAAAGGTGCTGCTGGGTCTGAAGTTATTCTTGGCTTTTACAGACAAGGAACCACTAAAACTACATCACTTAAGCGCGGAACAATTGATGTTCGGGCAGTTCCTTTTTATAAACTAATAAACGATGATGTGGGTTATATCGTGCTTTCAAAATTCAATAAAAAAACAACTATTGAAACTAAAAGTGCCTTAAAAGATTTAAAGTCACAGGGAGCAACTAAAATTATTTTGGATCTTCGGGGAAATCCTGGTGGACTGCTTCACGAAGCGATTAATGTGATAAACTTATTTGTTCCAAAAGATGAAATTATCACCACTACAAAATCGGTTATTAAAAAATATAATAAGGTTTATAAAACATTAAAAGATCCAGTTGACATAGAAATTCCCTTGGTTGTTTTAGTAAATGGACGTAGTGCTTCCGCTAGTGAAATTGTTTCTGGGGGGCTGCAAGATTTAGATAGGGCAGTTATTATTGGTGCGCGAAGTTTTGGAAAGGGTTTGGTTCAGCGGCCAAAAAAACTCACTTATGGCACTCAACTTAAGGTCACCATTTCTAGGTATTATACACCGAGTGGACGCTGTATTCAAGGGCTGGATTATTGGAATCGAGATGAAAACGGTGATCCTGTTCGATTAGATTCAAAAGAATACAATGCTTATAAAACCAAAGGAGGAAGAACAGTATATGACGGGGGCGGTATTATGCCGGATATTGAAGTGGAGGCTGCTAAATTTAGTCCAATAACTACTGCACTTTTAAAGGATAACGGAATATTTGATTTTGCAACGAACTATTATTATTCTCATGAAATTAAAGACTGGAGTGATTTTCAATTTTCTGATGCCGATTATCAAGAATTTTTACAATTCTTAAAAAAGAACAACTTTGAATATGAGACAGAAACAGAAAAGGAATTTGCAGAAGCCTTACGAAAAGCAGAAGGAGATAAACTATATAAAGACATTAATAAAAGTTATAATAATTTAATGACTGCAATTGATCTGGCAAAAGAAAAAGCTTTAATTGAAAAGAAAGCTGAAATTAAAACAATAATAAGTGATGAAATTTTAAAGCGTTATTTTTATCGAAATGGAATGTATAACCATCATTTACAGAATAGTCCAGAGATTAAAGAAGCGGTTGATGTTTTGAATAATGTTAAAAAATACAATGCCATTTTAAAGTAATCATATGCAACAATTCCTTTCGTTCTTTGATACCATGCCTTTTTGGATGAAACCTGCGTGGGTTGTTTTTTGTATTAGTTTGTTCTGGGTTTTAGAAGGGCGTTATAATTTTTTTTAATTTAAAATATAAGAAATGGAAACACGCCAAAACAAATTTTGTTTTTTTATTTTTTGTATTGATCATTAACGCTGTATTTGGAATTTTGGTTGCTTTGGTTTTTGTCTGGTTAGATAAAACCCTTTTCGGGTTATTGAATCTTTTTGAGTCCCCTATTTGGGTAAAATTGATTATTTCCATTTTAACTTTGGATTTGATAGCACAATATGGTGTTCATTTTTTATTACCTAAAATAAGGTGGATGTGGCGATTGCATATCGTGCATCACAGTGATAAAAATATTGATGTTACCTCAGGTACACGCCATCATCCTATTGATTTTATTATACGTGAATCCTTTACACTTTTTGTGGTGTTAGTGATGGGTATGCCAGTTTCATTTTATTTGTTCTACCGACTTATCACAATACTTTTCACCTATTTTAACCATGCGAATATGAAACTTCCATTAAAAGTAGATAAGGCAATTAGCTTAGTAATTGTTTCTCCTAATATGTTTTCGATTTGGGATCGAATCTTTGGCACTTTTGTGTATGGTGATCCTGAGAAGATTCAATCTGGATTGGATTGCTCAGACCATACTGAAGACGAAAATATAAAGGTACAGCTAGCAATTCCTTTTGATAAAAATGTTAAATCACTTGATAGATGATTTCGATTATAATTATATTAATTTCTCTCATTTATATGTAATTTTATAATGTATTTACCATAAGAAATTATAGTTAGAAGGATTTGGTAAGACCGTTGCAAAACACCTACCAATTAATTCAGTTTTTGAGTTTTAATTTTTTTCAGTCTAAAATTCAGACGATTTTACAATTTTAGAGTATATACGCCTGTTTTTAATGCTCATTTTCCCTTAATTTTTACAATTAGACGCAATTATCCCTGGACTTCTATACAAATTGTAGCACATCGCTTCCATAAGGTTTTGAGTATGCATTTTTTTGATACCTCTGTATCGTGCTGTTCCACCAGAGAACCATCGTTTTATACCACCAAAAGTGCGCTCTACTTTAAATCTTGTTTTTCCTATAAGTTTATTAAATTTCTTCCCCCAATGGGTTAATGGTTTGTTTTTATAAGCCTTTTTTAGAATATAATTCTTGAGTTTTCGTTTTTTAAGCAGTATCGCGTTTTTCTTTGATTGATAGCCTTTGTAGTTAACACTCCTAAAACCAAACCTTCATTATCTGTAACGTGATGTTTTTTGTAGCCAAATCGATACTTACCGCCTTTCTTTAACCAAGCTGCATCTTTATCTACACTAGCGGCATAGTCTTTAACAACTTCAACTTCCTGGGTATCTTTTCTATCTTCGGTGACTTTATGATTGGTTTTGCCTTTGGGTTTTAATGGCGTGTCTATAACACTGGCATCAACGATGACACCTGTTTTTATGATTATTTTATGGGCTTCTAACTGCCTGTTAATTTCTTTAAATAGTGATTCATAGGCTCTTGCTTTTGTCAGCATAGTTCTAAAACGAGATAAAGTACTATGGTCTGGGGCGATTTGATCGATATGTAAACCACAAAAGTAGCTGAAGGATATACTATCATTCACACGGTCTTCTACCTCATAATCGCTTAGTCCATAACAGGTTTGTAGTAAACTCATCTTAAAAAGAAGTAATCCGCTATAACTTGGTTTACCTGTGGCACTCTTTCCTTTGGTGTAGTGCTTTTTTAAAACCTTGACAATAGGTTGCCAATCTAAAAGTGTGTTGATTTGTGTGAAAAAGGTTTGCTTTATCTTACGTGAACGTATATCGCAAATGCTATCGGCTAATGTAGGTTGCTGTACTAATTCCATGGTAAAAAGATACGAAATATTGCAAAATTATGCAAGCCCTTGCAACGGTCTTTTGGTGTGTTAGCTGAAATCGATATAAAGAAAACAATCAAGGAAAAAATGAAGGTGGTTATCAATAATTTAAATTATTACTGTGAAATTATTAGGTTTAAAAACTACGATTAGAATAAAAAATTACGAAGCATCTAGGGCGTTTTATCATGAGTTATTAAGTCTTCCAATACATGAGGAATATAATGATGAAGAAGGGGTGAGGGGTTGTATTTTTAAAATTGGTGATAGTGAAAGTAGGGCAAAAATGAACTACCTCGACCCAAGGGTACGAGGTATCAAAACAACTTAAGTTGAGATGAATGAAATTTTTTATATTCTTCTTTCCTGCCTTGACCTTGAACATATTTTTTAATAACTTCTTCGTTAGCGTATTGTCCGACTGTATTAATATAATAACCTGTCGTCCAAAATTTCCCACCCCACAAAAACCGTTTCACTTCTGGATGTAACCTAAATATTTCCCTTGCCGTTAAACTCTTTAACGTATTGACTATCTTCTTGGGTGACATCATCGGTACACTTTGTATCAAAAAATGAACATGATCGTCATCACAGCCCACTTCTAAAAAATGAATCTCATAACGGTAAGAAATCTCTAAACAAATTTCAACCAATGAAGAGGAAACTTCCTCCGTCAATACATTTCGCCGATACTTTATTGGGCAAACCAAATGGTACATCAACAAACTCTTGTTATGACTTTTGAAGATATGTTCACTCATATCACAAAAATAAATATCTTTACGCTACACCCGACGCAAGCGTCGGGGAATTCTATTGATTAAAATGTGTTTTAATAGCTTCAATTGAAGCGATCATTATCGTATAACCATAGTTATGGTATAATTGCCTTCGGCACGTAAAAACCATGCTACGCATTTTGTTTCCACTAATTACACCATAAGGGACACTGTACATTACACCTCATACAAAAGTTATTGTATATTTACTTGAGTTTTAGTGAACTCCAAACACATCACTATACATAACATCGTGTATAGCTTATGAGGCGTAATGATGGCTCTCGTTTGGCTACGCCTCACACGCCATACACAGTGTCCGTTATATTTGCGCTGTGATTTGGCAACAAGTACCCTTCCTATAGAAGCTTCCTTAAAATAATCTCCTTGTTTAAAACATCTTGTATAGCTAATTAGTTCTCCCTTCTTTACCCCTAAAACATGAATTGCTTCTTGGTCTTTGTCGTCAATGTCCTGATATACATACTATGGTACTAATCTTGAACCACTATATCTTTAGAATCACATTTTTGAAATTCTGGCTGTATGTTTACATGATTAATGCCAAAATCTTCATATAATATTGTTTCAATCTTTGATAATGTTTCTTCAAATTGTGTTAAGCTAATATTCTTATAAAAATCTATGTGTGCTTCCATGTGTATTTCTTCTTCATTCAATTGCCAAATATGGATGTGGTGTACATTTTTAATTTCGGTGTTTATTAATAACGCCTTGTTTATTTTTTCAAGATTTATATCCTCAGGTGTAAATAACATTAAAACTTTAAATGAGGATTTTAACAGATCATACCCCATGAAAAGTAAATAAATAGCAATTAATATAGTTAATACACTATCTACCCAGAACCATTGGTAATATTTCATTAATAAACCACCAGCTAATACCGCAACGGAAGATGCCATGTCGGTAAATAAATGAAGGTATGCAGATTTCATATTCATATTTTCTTTAGCCTCACTTTTTAGCAATAACACACTAAAACCATTAACCAGTATCGCTAAAAAAGCCAGCCAAATTACCAACCCACTTTCTATTTCTTGTGGATTATAAAAACGTTTAAATGCTTCGATAATAAGGTAAAAAGCAACAATAATAAGGGTTGCAGAATTTATAAAAGCTGCTATAATTTCTGCTCTTTTATAACCAAAAGTTCTCATAAATGAAGCATTTTTTTTTGAAAATAAATTAGCTATATAACTAATAACAAGAGAAATAACATCACTAAAATTATGAAGTGCATCAGATAAAAGCGACAAACTCCCTGAAAGCAGTCCTCCAATTAACTGGGCTATTGTAATTGCAATATTTAATCCTATAGTAATTAAAAGTTTCCTACCTTTTAAATCTAGATGCTTGTGAGTATGTGAATGATGATGCCCCATTATTAGGAACAAGGGATTTTATCTATTCTTTTTTGGTGGCGACCTCCTTCGAAGGCTGTATTTAAAAAAGTATCCACCATCGTAACAGCTTGTGAAATACTGGTGAATCGAGCTGGTATTCCTATTATATTTGCGTTATTATGTTGTCTAGCTAAGGCAGTTATTTCTTTAGTCCAGCAAAGTGCTGCTCGTATTTTTTTATGTTTATTTGCAGTCATACAAACTCCATTTCCTGAACCACATATTATAATACCAAAATCAACTTCTTGATTGGAAACAGCTTCTGCAACAGGGTGTATAAAGTCTGGATAGTCAACACTATCGCTTGTGTTTGTTCCATAATTTTTAAATGCTATTCCTTTATTTTCCAAAAATTTAATAATAGCATTTTTATATTCTGGACCAGCATGATCGTTTCCTATTGCAATTATCATATACATTCACTGCTAAAGCAAGTATTTTATAAAAAATGAACTACCTCGACCCAAGGGTACGAGGTATCAAACGGAAGATAACTTTATTTTAGTTTGATGAAAACCTTAGGTTTTCAAACTTTCCTCTTGACCACCGAGGCAAGCCTCGGGGAATTCTTTAGAATTAAACTTAAATTTATAACAAAGATATTGTATAATTTTTTAAAAGTATAGATTATTGATTGTCTTTACGAGATTATTAATATGTCTTAAAATTTTGTTGCTTATAGTAATAACAAACCAGTTGATAAAGTGTTGATAATTGTTAATAGTATTTTAAAAAATAATTTATTATAAAAAGCTTTGATTTCCCTATACTTTTTTAATCAAATTAAACAAAAAAGTTAGCCTTCAGTTATGGAATAGTTATCCTAAAAATATTGACTCTTTTTAACTAATAATTAAATAAAACTTATTAAAATTATGTTGTTATTAGTAGTTATTGACATTTGTTAATTAATTAAGCTATTTCTTTATTTTTCAGAATACAAACCAGTTAAAATCCTGTTTATAATTTAGTAAAAAATATAATTAACTTATTTTCAAAAGATATATTTAAAAAGTTATACTATATATTAACAAGCTATAATAAACACTATTTTTTATTTTTAAATTTATTAAAAGAATGTATATTATATAAAGAGTGTTGACAAGTGTTCTTTTTAAATAATTAATTTTAATTACAATGTATATTTAAACAATATTTAGGTTGGCTGATTTTTCTAAATCATTTATTATTTTAATTGCTTTCTCTTTATCATCTTTATGAACCTGAAGACGTATCCCTCCAAATGCATTGGAATGAAAAGGCAATACATTAATAACAGTTTCATTTAAAAACACAAATCTAATTTCATCTCTTTGAAGTAAATGTTCAAGTACTGCATATTCGCTAGGATACGTAAATCGAGCAATCGTAATAAAATCTTCCATGTTGTTTAAAATTTAATAACACTAATATAATAATTTAATAATATCTATATATATTTATAAAGCTTACATTTACAGCAATTAAAAATAAACAATGTCGAAAAGAAATACGAGAAGAAAGAAGAATAAAAATACAAACCTCACCCAAAATATCCTTACGGTTTTAAGGAAACAAAATTCAAGTCCAATAAATTATAAAAAAATTGCAACTAGTTTAGGTGTAAAAGATACTAGCACGAGAAATTTAATAATTAAAAGATTAAAAAAACTTTTAATTGAAGAAAAGATAGAAGAAATTGATCGTGGAATATATAAAATTAAAGTATCAAAAAATTACTATTCTGGTGTTGCAGATGTCACATCTAAAGGACAAGCATATGTAATTGTTGAAGGATTGGAAGATTATATATTTATCCATAATAAAAATATAAATCATGCTTTAAATGGTGATATAGTAGAGGTATATGTATTTAAAAGAAGAAGAGGAGGAAAATTAGAAGGAGAAATAACAAAGATTGTTCAACGGAAACAAACAGAATTTGTAGGTATCATACAAATACAGGAACGATTTGCTTTTGTGAATTGTTCTGACACAAAAATGTATACCGATATTTTTATTCAAAAAGATAAAATAAACAAAGCAAAAAACGGAGATAAAGTATTAGTAGCTATTGAAGAATGGCCAGATCATAAGGATTCTCCATATGGGAACATAATTAAAATTTTAGGAAAACCTGGAGAACACCAAACCGAAATTCATTCTATACTTGCTCAATATGGTTTGCCTTATGAATTTCCTAAAGAAATTGAAGAGTTTGCTAATAATTTGGATACTAAAATAAATAAGGAAGAGCTTGCAAAAAGAAAGGACATGAGAGGGGATTTAACTTTCACCATCGATCCAAAAGATGCAAAAGATTTTGATGATGCTTTGTCTTTTAAAAGACTTAAAGACGATACTTACGAAATAGGGATACATATAGCTGATGTATCACATTATCTTAAGTCTGGTACTTCCTTAGATGATGAAGCATATGAAAGAGCAACCTCGGTCTATCTAGTGGATCGTGTAGTTCCTATGTTACCCGAAGTTCTATCAAACAACGCTTGTTCTTTACGACCCCATGAGGAAAAGTATACTTTTTCAGCTGTTTTTAAAATGAATAATAAAGCTGAAATACTAGACACGTGGTTTGGAAGAACAGTTATCTATAGTGATGCTCGGTTTGCATATGAAGAAGCACAACATGTTATAGAATCGGATAATCATTCAAATAATAATACAAATAAAAGATCACTGATTGGAATCGAAGTGCCTAAAAATATATCCATCACAGGAGAAAGGTATACTGTAATAAAAGAGCTTTCAACAGCAATTTTAAAATTAGATGAATTAGCAAAAATACTCCGTAAAAGCCGAATGAATCAAGGAGCAATTTCTTTTGATAAAGTAGAAGTTAAATTCAATCTTGACCAAAATAATAATCCTAAAGGTGTATATTTTAAAGAAAGCAAAGATGCAAATAAACTTATTGAAGAGTTTATGTTACTCGCTAATAGGAGTGTAGCTGAATTTATAGGTAAACAATCCAATAAGAAGACATTTGTTTATCGAGTACATGATGAGCCTAATGATGAAAAAATTGCAGCATTAGAAAATATTATCAAGCGATTTGGGTATAAATTAAATACAGAAAATAGAAAATCTACTGCGGCATCCTTGAATAAATTATTGAAAGATGTTTCAGGAAAAAAGGAACAAAATTTAGTAGATACACTTGCAATTAGAAGTATGAGTAAGGCGGTGTACACAACGAATAATATTGGTCACTATGGATTAGCATTTGATTATTACACACATTTCACATCTCCAATTCGTCGTTATCCAGACGTGATGGTACACAGATTGTTACAACATTATTTAGAAAGAGAAAAAAATACAAATAAAAAACTGTATGAAGAAAAATGTGCACATAGTAGTGAAATGGAAGGCTTAGCAGCAAGAGCAGAACGCGACAGCATTAAATATATGCAGGTTAAATTTATGTCGGCCCATCAGGAGAGTAATTTTTTAGGAGTTATTTCAGGAGTTACCGATTGGGGCATCTATGTTGAAATAATTAGTAATAAATGTGAAGGAATGGTTCGATTACAAAATATGAAGGATGATCATTATGTTTTTAATAAAGAAGAATTTGCAGCTATTGGAAACCAAACAAAAAAAACCTATCAGCTAGGTGATGAAGTATATGTTAGAGTAAAGAAAGCGGATCTAGTTAGAAAGGAACTGGATTTTGAAATGATTGGAAGTAGAGAGGATGTTGAGATTTAATCTAAAGAATTCTCCGAGGCTTGCCTCGGTGGTCAAGAGGAAAGTTTGAAAACCTAAGGTTTTCATCAAACTAAAATAAAGTTATCTTCCGTTTGATACCTCGTACCCTTGGGTCGAGGTAGTTCATTTGTTTCCAACAGAAAATTTTAACAAATAAAAGTGTAACATTTAAAGAGAAACACCCTCTTTATTATTAAACCATTTAATCATGAAAAAAATAACCATACTATTCTTTGTATTGTCTTCACTTTCACTTATTTCTCAAAACACAATCACCAAAGATGTAGGTGATTTTAATGAGCTTAAAGTTTACGATTTAATAGAAGTTAATTTAATCTAAAGAATTCCCCGAGGCTTGCCTCGGTGGTCAAGAGGAAAGTTTGAAAACCTAAGGTTTTCATCAAACTAAAATAAAGTTATCTTCCGTTTGATACCTCGTACCCTTGGGTCGAGGTAGTTCATTTTCAATCTTCAGAAAACAAAGTTGTAATAAAAGGAAAAAAACCTCGAGTGTTAAATTGATCAACCAAAAGGGTAAGCTAAAAATAAGAATGCAAGTTGAAGAACGATTTGACGGGAGCCAGACATTAATAGAAGGATACTTTAAAAGTATTGATATCATTGACGCAAACGAAGGGTCTTATATTGTTGCCAACCAATTAATTGAACAAAACATCATTGAGCTTCGGGCTCAGGAAGGCGCTAAGATAAAGATCGGCCTTAAGGTTAACCATACCTCTATAAAAGCTGTTTCGGGAGGTATAGTTGAAGCTTCTGGTTTATCAAACAGCCAAGAAATTAGCTTAAATTCAGGAGGAATATTTGAGGGTAGGGATCTAAAAAACACAAGATACAAAAATAGACATTACTGCAGCGGGAGAAGCAGATATACACGCAAGTAATTAAGGTAGGCGTAAAAGTTACCGCAGGAGGAAATGTTATGATTTATGGGAATCCATTAAACGTTACAGAAAAGAAATTAGCAGGAGGACATATTAAAATTATGAATGAACAAGTATAAATTGTCTCATTAAGCACCAAGCAAGAATAAAGTTATTCGTATTTTTACTCTATGTTTGATGGTTTGTTATATGCTGCTTTTTATGGGTTTTTACTCGCCTTTGCTATAGGTCCTATTTTCTTCACGTTAATAGAAACAAGTATAACCAAAGGATTTAGGGCAGCTGTTTTTTTTGATCTAGGCGCGATTACTTCAGACATTTTGTTCATTTTCATTGCTTTTTTTAGTACTAGTATGATTCTGGAAAAAGTAAAAGACGACCCAGCACTACTTATCTTTGGAGGGGTGGTATTAATTGCTTACGGGATCATATCTTATATTAGAACTTCAAAATCATTCATTAAAATAGTAAGAGAACACTACGCCATCAGCACAAAGAAGAATCTTGAAGGACTATTTTTAAAAGGTTTTTTATTAAACTTTGTAAACTTTGGTGTATTAGCAGGTTGGATTGGAACTATCATAATTGCACAAGCAGTTACGACTCATAAAAACGGCGTGATCATTTTTTTATCTACTGTTTTAGCGACACTCTTCATTACCGATTTATTAAAAATTACTCTTGCTAAAAAACTTAAAAGTAACTTAACTCCACGGTTTATTATAAAAACCAAGAAACTAGTGAGTATCCTGATTATTGGATTTGGAGTTATTTTATTATTGCAAGGAATTTTTCCAGAAAAAATTCAAAAGGGAATTGATAGTATTCCAGGAAATACAGAAATTATTAATTAGGTCTCGTTATTTGTAAATATGAAAAATACAGTATTTATTTTATGTATAATTCTTTTTATCTCATGCTCATCTTGTAGGCTTCCCTTAATTAGAACTGCTTAATTTTCTATTATTATCAAATTTATTGTTTTTAATTCTAATGGAGCTAGCTCCATTAGAAATGAACTACCTCGACCCAAGGGTACGAGGTATCAAGCGGAAGATAACTTTATTTTAGTTTGATGAAAACCTTAGGTTTTCAAACTTTCCTCTTGACCACCGAGGCAAGCCTCGGGGAATTCTTTAGATTAATTTCGGCGTATTTTATTGGTGGTATTTTCCCTAATGCATCATGGGGTCTAAAATGATTATAATCATCCATCCAAATTTGTGTTTGCTCTCTTACTTGTTCTAAACTTTCAAAACTGTATTTATTTAACACACCTCTTCTATAGCTGCCATTAAATCTTTCCACAAAAGCATTTTGAGTTGGTTTTCCATGTTCTATATATTTAAATTCTATTTCGTGCATTAAACTCCAATTGGCTGTTATTTTTGCTATAAACTCCGGACCATTATCCATGCGTATGCGTTTTGGCTTTCCCCGTTTGTTTATTAAATGATTGAGCACCCAAATAATGCGATTACCAGGTAAAGAGTAATCTATTTCTATGAAAATAACTTCTCTGTTATAATCATCAATGACATTAAATCCTCTAAAACGCCTGTTGTTATCTAAGACATCCGTTACAAAATCCATACTCCAGGTATGATTTAATCAATAGAATTCCCCGACGCTTGCGTCGGGTGTAGCATAAAGATATTTATTTTTGTGATATGAGTGAACATATCTTCAAAAGTCATAACAAGAGTTTGTTGATGTACCATTTGGTTTGCCCAATAAAGTATCGGCGAAATGTATTGACGGAGGAAGTTTCCTCTTCATTGGTTGAAATTTGTTTAGAGATTTCTTGCCGTTATGAGATTCATTTTTTAGAAGTGGGCTGTGATGACGATCATGTTCATTTTTTGATACAAAGTGTACCGATGATGTCACCCAAGAAGATAGTCAATACGTTAAAGAGTTTAACGGCAAGGGAAATATTTAGGTTACATCCAGAAGTGAAACGGTTTTTGTGGGGTGGGAAATTTTGGACGACAGGTTATTATATTAATACAGTCGGACAATATGCTAACGAAGAAGTTATTAAAAAATATGTTCAAGGTCAAGGCAGGAAAGAAGAATATAAAAAATTTCATTCATCTCAACTTAAGTTGTTTTGATACCTCGTACCCTTGGGTCGAGGTAGTTCATTTTACAAAGAAGTTGAATCTCGCGAGGTCAATGACAGCAGTACTTGCAGAGATAGTTTTAGCATATGTATGAGCTCAACAAAAAAAGCTTTAAATAATCTATTGATTATCAAGACTTTATAGGCGTTTAAAGTGGTCCCACATGGACTCGAACCATGGACCCCCTGATTATGAGTCAGGTGCTCTAACCAGCTGAGCTATGGGACCGTTAATAATTTGCAAATATAAAACACTTTATATATTCCGAAAGCTATTTTTCATTATTCTTTACCTCTTGGCATAATTCTATCAAAACTCCATTTGCAGACTTTGGGTGTAAGAAAACTACCCATTTATTATCAGCTCCTCGCATGGGCTCTTCATTTAAAACATGAAATCCTTCTTTTTTAAGTCGTTTAATTTCAGCTTTAATATCAGTCACAGAAAATGCAATATGATGAATCCCTTCTCCTCTCTTTTCTATAAATTTTGCAATTTGGCTGTGTTCATTGATCGCTTCTAATAGTTCTATTTTACTCTCGCCACATTTAAAAAAAGAGGTGGAAACTCCTTCACTATTAACTGTTTCGGTTTTATAGGGATTGGACCCCAGTAGACTCTTATAGATAGCATTTGCGCTTTCTAAATTTTTTACAGCAATCCCAATATGTTCAATTTTATCCATATCCTTTATATGTAAGTGTTTCCTTCTTTTATTCAAATTTAATAAATATCAGGATGTTAATCGTCTTTTGGTAAAGGTATATAATATTATATCCTAATTAATTGTGTTATTTTTGTAGTATGGAAGAAAGTAATAGACAGAAAAAAATTGCAGGAGTTTTGCAAAACGATCTTGCAGAAGTTTTGCAAAAAATGTTGAGAGATTCAGGGCAAACTGGAATTATTATTTCAGTTTCCAAGGTAACTGTTACCACAGATCTATCCTTGTCTAAGGTCTTTGTTAGCATATTCCCTTCTGATAAATCCAATTTGATTGTAAATGAACTAAACGAATTAAAACCCAAAATAAAGAATCAAATTGCTCAAAAAACCAAACATCAATTACGAAAAATGCCTGGCTTGGTTTTTTATAATGATGATTCATTAGAATATATAAAAAATATTGAAGAGGCTGTAAAAGGGAAAGTAAACCCTATTAAGGATTCCAATTTACTTGAAAAACGAAAAAAAATATAGTTGAATTTTTCCCTATATATTGCAAATCGTTATTTGTTTTCTAAAAACAATAAAAACGCAATAAATATTATTGCGAAGATAGCAGTTTCAGCTGCGGTTATTGGTTCACTAGCTTTGTTTGTGGTGCTTTCTGGATTTTCTGGATTGCGAGACTTTAGCCTTCAGTTCACAAATGTAATCGACGCCGATCTAAAAATAATTCCTGCAAAAGGAAAAACAATTACGTTTTCGGAACATTTAGAAACTAAATTAAAAGACCTCCCTGAAATAACAGCCCATTCAAAAATAATTGAAGAACGTGTTTTTCTTAATTACAGAGGGAGAAATCACATAGCTTTTATTAAGGGTGTGGATGAAAATTACAAATCCATTATTTCATTAGACAGTATTATGTTTATCAACAAATGGCTCATTCCTAATCAAGATGAAGTTGTGATAGGTCTTGGGACTTCTCAAAAATTATCTATGGGAGTCCTGGATTATAGTAATTTATTAGAGATCTATGTCCCTAAACCGGGTACTGGTCAACTAGTAGATCCAGCCAATGCCTTTGTAAAAAAAAGAGTGGTGGCTTCTGGAATGTACCAGATTAATGAAGATCTGGATAGTAAATATGTTTTTTCAGATATTGAGTTAGCACGTTCATTACTTAATCTGGATTCAACAAAAGTTACTTCCATTGAATTAAAACTTCTACCTAATATTTCGGAAGATAGGTTACGAATAGATTTAAAAAAGATCTTCTCAGAAGGAATAATCATTAAAAATCGCATTCAACAAAACGATGGCTTGTACAAAATGTTGAATATTGAAAACCTATTTGTTTATATTTTTGTTAGTCTTATTGCTGCCATTGCAATATTTAATATTGCTGGGACTATCATAATGATGATCCTTGAAAAAAGAGGTAATATTAAAACCCTCTCTTCGTTAGGCTTAACAATAAGAGAGATTCGAAAGATCTTTTTTTATAAGGGCTTGTTGATGACTTTTATGGGGTTATTTATAGGATTATTAATAGGCACTATTGCAGTCTTATTGCAGCAAAAATTTGGTTTTGTGCCAATTACTCCAACGCTTCCTTATCCAGTGAGGTTTGAACTTATAAATTTATTGATCGTTTTTATAACGATTTCAATTCTCGGAGGGCTTGCATCTAAAATTGCAGCCACCAAAGTGACAAATAATTTTATAGCTTAATTAAAATTGATACTCTTTAAATTTTTGTAAAACATCATCAAAGGCATCAAAAACATTGGCTGGGTCATCGCTAGTAACCATTTTCATTCGGTATTCTTTAAAATGAGGAATCCCTCTAAAATAGTTGGTATAATGACGCCTAGTTTCAACAACCCCTAGCCGTTTCCCTTTCCAGGCAATCGCCATTTCAAGATGCTTTTTTGCCGCTTCAACACGTTGCATCATCGTAGGAGAATCAAGATATTCTCCTGTTTTTAGAAAGTGTTTCACTTCATTAAAAAACCAAGGGTTTCCAATACTGGCACGTCCTATCATAGCTCCATCCAAACCAAACTTATCCCTCATTTCTTTTGCTTTTTTTGGGGTGTTTACATCCCCGTTTCCAAACACAGGAATGTTCATATGTGGATTGTACTTCACTTCAGAAATTGGAGCCCAGTCTGCCTCTCCTTTATACATTTGTTTGCGGGTTCGCCCATGAATGGAAATTGCTTTGCACCCTACATCTTGAAGTCTCTCAGCAACTTCTACAATTTTTATAGATGTTTCATCCCAACCCAATCTTGTTTTAACAGTAATTGGAAGAGAGGTATGTTTAACCATGGCTTCTGTTAACGAAACCATCAGGTCGATATCTTTTAATATTCCCGCTCCAGCTCCTTTGCTCACAACTTTTTTTACAGGACATCCAAAATTAATATCGATGATATCAGGGCTGGAAGCTTCAACTATTTCTACACTCTTCAGCATCGAATCTAGGTTCGCCCCAAATATTTGAATTCCAACTGGGCGTTCTTTTTCATATATGTCCAGCTTCATAACACTCTTTGCAGCATCTCGAATAAGCCCTTCTGAAGATATAAATTCTGTATATACAACATCCGCACCCTGATCTTTACACAGTGCTCTAAAAGGAGGATCACTTACATCCTCCATAGGAGCTAATAATAATGGGAATTCCCCTAATTCTATAGTATCAATTTTCACCATTGTATCTGCAAAAATAAGAAGATAAATACAATAAATTTTAGATTTTATTAATTTCGGTTGAGCAATTTAGAATATAAAATAAGTTAATTCAACCTATTTTCTTCAGCGGATTTAATAGCACTATTATTATTTATAAGTTTAAAGTTGCCAAAATTATATTTAAACCCAAGCCTAAATAATCTGGATTCAGTATGTGCAAAATAGGAGTTGTCTTGGTTGTAATATTTTGAACTCAAAGGTACTTTAAGTGTATTAAAAAGATCATCGACTCCTACTGTGATACTTGCTCTATTGTCCCAAAATGATTTTCTAAAATGAAAGTGAAAAATTAAATTGATTTTTATAATTAAATGAACCTGCTATCATGTTTGATATATAAAGCAAGGTAATATCGCTTGTAAAAGTCCTGTCTTTAGATATTGTTAACCCACTATACATCTGTAAATATAGTCCAAAGGTATTATTAGAATAGGTTTCCTCTTGACTTGCAATAGCTAGAAATTCATTTTCCACATAATAGGTAGAACTATATACCCATAAATACCACCAAGAAAATAATGAAGACGAGTAGGTAATGTCTAAACTATAATTTATATCATTAACGTGAATAATGGATAAGAAAAAGAGTGTTTTTATTTGTATTATTTACTGATTATCAGTATCTTAATAGTCTAAAAACACCCTCATGCTTAGAGATAAAGTTACTGAATTCTTTGTGAAAATAGATGATTTTCAACAAGAATTTATTAAAAACATAGAAAATCATCCAAAATTAGAAGATACAAAGACTAAAAGGCGTAATAGAAAAGGAAAATTATCCGATTCTGAGATGATGAGTATTTATTTGCTTTATCATTTTGGTCATTTTATAAATTTTAAGCATTTTTATATGCAATATGTTTGTAAACATTTAGATGACTTATTTCCTGATCTAATTAGCTACGAAAGATTTAATGCACGCCAAGAGAGAATATTACTGCCCCTTATGTTGTATTTAAAATATAGAGGCTTGGGTAAATCTAGAGGCATCAATTATATTGACTCTACTCTATTACGTGTATGCCATATCAAGAGAGAGAAACAGCATAAAGTTTTTATAGGAATTGCTGAAAAAGGAAAATCAACAATGGGATGGTTTTTTGGGTTTAAACTTCATTTAATCTAAAGAATTCCCCGAGGCTTGCCTCGGTGGTCAAGAGGAAAGTTTGAAAACCTAAGGTTTTCATCAAACTAAAATAAAGTTATCTTCCGCTTGATACCTCGTACCCTTGGGTCGAGGTAGTTCATTGGCGATGTGCTTAATTCTTTTTGAGTGGACAAAAGTAATTTTGGTGAAAAATAAAACTCCAAATATTAGTCTTAAAATGAGAGTCAAAGCGGTTTGTTTTCGTTACATTACTGTGGCTACAACTTTTGTAAATCACGCCAGAGAGAAAATACTTCAGGTTTTCTCAAACCAAGAATACAAAATTTTAAAAATTTAAAACAAGGATTTACTGGAATTGCAAAAAAACTCATTTGGGGTAAGGGGGGCTATACACATAGCCTATGAAATTTTGTTGAAAACGGAATGAAAACCCTGAAAAAATTAAATACATTTACATATTAAAGACCTCGGATTTCTGTTGCGAGTTTTGGGATACATATAAAAAAAATAAATACACCAGTGTGTTTATCCGTACCTTGTCATTTATCCATTTATTATAAATCACTTAAAACTTTAATTAATATAAAATGAACCCGTCAAATAAAATTATAATCAACGGATATAAGCATAATATTTTCCTTTTTAATAAGATGTCTAAAAAAGATATGATTTCAAATAGAGTTACTTTTTATAAATGGTTAAACAAAAGAAGATCTGTTAGAGAGTTTTCTTCTGAAACAGTGCCTAAAAAAGTTATCGAGAACATAATTAAAAGCGCTTCAACAGCTTCTTCTGGAGCACACCATCAACCCTGGACATTTTGTGCGGTATCAAATCCATTAATAAAAACTAAAATTAAAGTTGCTGCCGAGATTGAAGAAAAAGAAAGCTATGAGTACAGAATTAGTGAACGTTGGAAAAAAGATCTTGAGTATTTAGGAACCGATAGATACAAGCCTTTTTTAGAAGATGCTCCTTGGCTGATTGTAGTTTTTAAAAAAGCTTATGAATATGATAAAAAAGGGGAAAAACGAAATAATTATTATGTGAATGAGTCTGTTGGAATTGCTTGCGGGGTGTTAATTTCTGCCATTCATAATGCAGGATTAGTTACCTTAACACACACTCCAAGCCCAATTGATTTTTTAGCAAAAGGACTAAACAGACCAAGTTATGAAAGGGCATTTTTATTACTTCCAGTAGGTTATCCAAAAGACCCTGTTTATGTGCCAGATTTAAAAAGAAAAAAACTTGACGAAATTTCTGTTTTTTATGAATAAACAATAGTATGATAATAAAAGAGATATGGGAATCTCTTTGTTAACAATATAATATTTAAAATAATTATATAATGAATGATTTAACAAACAAAAATTGTGTACCCTGTAAGACAGGAACAGCTCCCTTTTCAGGGGATGAAATAAAAAAGTATCTTAATGAAGTTAAAGACTGGCAGGCCATTAACAAGCATCACTTAGTAAAAAAATATTCATTTTCTGATTTTATATCCGCCCTTTCCTTTGTAAATAGGGTAGGCAAAATAGCAGAACAGGAAAATCACCATCCAAATATTTGCTTTACCTGGGGTATGGTTGAGATTACAATATGGACCCATAGGATTGGTGGACTCCATGAAAATGACTTTATTTTGGCATCCAAGCTTGATGAACTTTTATGATAAAAATTCTTTACAAGTCAATTTAAGAATGAAATTAATTTTATTGAGTTAGTCATTTAAATTCTGTACATTGTTATCAATAAAAATAAGGCTTATGTTAGAATTTAAAGGGCAAAGTATACTAAACTTTGTAAAAGAATTACCAAATGACGATGCTTGTAAAGCCTATTTGGCAAAAATCAAATGGCAAGATGGTTTTACCTGTATGAAATGTGGACACACAAAAGGCTGTGAGAAATCGGGATATAAATATCAATGCTATAATTGTCAGCATGTTGAAAGTTCAACAGCCAATACTTTGTTCCACAAGGTCAAGTTTGGTTTACAAAAAGCCTTCTGTATTGTTTTTGAAATGAGTACGAGCAGTAAAAGTGTGTCAAGTATTCAAATGGGTAAACGTTTTGATGTTCGCCAAGGTACCGCCTGGTATTTTATGCAAAAAGTAAGAAAGGCTATGAAGAGTAGCCAAAACTACCCTTTATCAGAATTAGTTCATGTTGATGAGTTTACTGTAGGAGGAAAAGAACAAGGCAAACAAGGTAGGAGTTATGACTCTAAAAAGAAAAAGGCTGTCATAGCAGTAGAATTAAGCAAAAAACATCAAGTGAAACGTGTTTATGTAAAATCTATTGATGATTATTCAGCAAAATCATTAACACCAATATTTGAAGAACATATCAACACAACTGCCCAAATTATTACTGACAAATGGAGAGGTTACGAACCTTTAAAAAAGACCTATAATATTGAACAAAAGTATAGTGCTAATGGCAAAAACTTTAAAGAACTCCATATAATGATAATGCAACTAAAGTCTTGGTTAAGAGCAATACCAACCCATATTAGTAAATGGCACGCTCAAGCTTATTTTGATGAATTTTGTTTTAGAATAAATCGCTCACAATTCAAACAAAGTATTTTTCATAAAACAATTGAAAGAATGGTTATTGCTAAACCTATTTATCACAAAAATATAAAACAGATACTAAGTGTATAACTCAATAATTTTATTAAAAGAATTTGGTTTTAAAAATGTTGAGATTAAAAAACTCAATGGTTACGACAATAAAAATTATCAAATTAAAATAAGGGTCATGACAACTTAAGAGGATTTTTTCTTAAATTTTCTATGACTAATTTATACAAATTTTCGTTTCTATAATTATATCTAAATTCAGTTTCTTTTAGGTGCAAATAAAAGGTGTTTTTATGCATTCCTTTAAATTTGGAAAATGAAAATGAAGTGTTCGACAAAGAGGGAATCGAAGGTTTCAGAAAATATCAACTTGAAAATGAAAACGAATTACTAGAACCCGGCACTGCATTTCATCTAGTTCAAAGTTTACTACAGCTAAATAAGCAAGCAAATAAACCCATAGTTGAAGTTGTTGTAATGTCCAGAAATAGTCCCGAAACTGGTGTTAGGGTATTGAACTCAATTAAACAACATAAACTTGAAATTACACGAGTTGCTCTATCTGGTGGGGAACCATTAGCACCTTATATAGATGCATTTGATGTGGACTTATTTTTGTCAAAAGACGACAAAGATGTTCAAGCTGTAATTGACTCAAAAGCTTGTGCTGCTGCGAGTATTTATGCACCACCAACGAAATTTGACCCTAAAGACAATCGTGTGAAAATTGCATTTGATGCTGATGCCGTTTTGTTTTCAGAGGAATCTGAAGTTCGATACAAAACTGAGGGAATGGATGCCTTTCACAAATATGAAGATGACCATGAAGATGACCCTCTAACTGAAGGGCCTTTTGCAAACTTGATTAAAAAGCTATCTAAAATACAAGCCCATTTACCTACAAGAATTGAATTGTCACCAATTAGAATAGCTATAGTGACTGCAAGAAACGCTCCTAGTCATATGCGTGTAATTAAAACCCTCCGCAAATGGGGCGTTTATGTTGATGAAGCTTATTTTATGGGAGGTCTTGCTAAGGATAAAGTCTTAGAAGCCTTTGGAGCACATATTTTCTTTGATGACCAGGAGACTCATTTAGAAAGTGCTTCTAAAAAAGTACCATCAGGCAAAGTACCCTATAGTAGCGATTCGCCAATGAAAGCAATTGAAAAAAAACAAAAAGCTAAATGAGTCAAGTGAAGTCAAAAAAACGTGTCTCCGACCACGGAGAAGTGTTTACTTCTGAACGTGAAGTGAATGCTATGCTTGACTTAGTAAAGCAAGAAACAGAAAGAATTGATTCGCGCTTTTTAGAGCCTGCATGCGGAACAGGAAATTTCTTGGTGGAAATATTAAGAAGAAAGCTGACGATTGTAGAAAATAGATATAAAAAAAGCCAATTAGAATTTGAACGCTATGTAGTAATTGCTATTTCAAGTATTTATGGAGTCGACATTTTAGAAGACAATGTTGTGGAATGCAGAAATCGACTATTTAAAATTTTCGATAAACAATACACTTCTTTTTATAAAACAAATTGTAAAGAAGCATGCAGGACAAGTATCAAATATATTCTTGAACGAAATATTTTAAGAGGAGATGCACTTACTTTGAAAACGGTTGGAAATGGTGACCAACCCATCGTTTTTTCTGAATGGTCTGCGGTAAACGGCAGTATGATTAAGCGTAGGGATTTCACTCTTGCTAATTTATTAGAAGCAGAAGCCTCAAAAGTGCCAGGTGGACTATTTGATGACTTTTACGAAACAGCCCCTGCTTTTTTACCAAAACCTGTAAAAGAATTTCCTTTAACTCACTTTTTAAAATTGGCTGAACATGCTTAGTATAAATTATAATCCGGATGTTTTGTCTTGTCTTGCCAATTTGAGCAATGATGAAGTATTTACACCTCCCAAATTGGTGAGTGACATTTTAGATATGTTACCACAAGAATTATTTACAAATAAGGAGGCCACCTTTCTTGACCCTGTTAGTAAATCTGGCGTGTTTTTACGTGAAATAGCCAAACGATTGATGAAAGGGTTAGAAAATGAAATACCCGACCAACAAGAAAGGATTAACCACATTTTTGAAACCCAACTTTTTGGTATTGCTATTACCGAATTAACCGCTTTGCTCTCTCGTAGAAGTGTCTATTGCTCCAAAACAGCCAATGGAAAATACTCGGTTTGTGATGTTTTTGACAATCATAATGGCAATATAAAATTTGACTACACAATTCACACTTGGAAAAACGGCAAGTGTACCTTTTGTAATGCTAGTGAAGAAGTGTACAGCAGAGATGAACAATTAGAAACTCATGCTTATCAGTTTATTCATACTGATAAACCAGAAAAGATATTTAATATGAAATTTGACGTAATTATTGGCAATCCACCTTATCAATTAGGTGATGGTGGCAACAATGCCAGCGCCACACCTATTTACAATCTTTTTGTTGAACAGGCAAAAAAATTAAACCCACGATTTCTCTCAATGATTATCCCTGCTAGATGGTATGCTGGAGGAAGAGGGTTAAATGATTTTAAAAATACGGCAGATTGCTTTCCAGGAATTAGAGTTGGAGGTGGCATATGTTATTTTTTGTGGGATTCTCAATACAGTAGTAAAAATATTCAGGTTCATACCCATAAAGGAGATACAATTATCAAAGAAGTTGTCCGCCTTAAGTTAGAGCCAGGCTTAGATATATTCATTAGAGATTCAATTGCTGCAGAGATAATAAAAAAGGTATCTTCAATTAATCCCAAGAAGATGTCTTCAATTGTATTAAGTCAAAAACCTTTCGGAATGAGAACCAACTTCATGGATTTCAAAAGTAAAGGACCAATCAAATTATATACAAAAAAGAGTAAGTCAGGCTTCGCCTATATAGAAAGGGAACACGTAACAAAAAATACTGAATTCATTGATAAATGGAAAGTAGTTACCTCTCGGTCAACATCAGTACCCGAAGAAGATAATGGACAAGTACTTCGAATGTCACAAACATTCATTGCAGAACCTAATGCAGTTGTTACCGAATCATATGTTGTTGTTGGAGTGTTTAAAAACGAAAACGAAGCTATCGACTGTCTTAAATACCTAAAAACAAAATTTTTTAGACTATTATGTCAGGTTACAATTGTATCGCCTGATGTTTCTCAGAAAACATTTGACTTAGTGCCACTTGAAAATTTTTCTGATAAAATAACGGATGATTGGCTCTTCAGTAAGTATAACCTTTCAAGTGAAGAAATCCAGCTAATTGAGACAACTATTAAAGAGGTTTGATAATGAGCAAAGACTTTTTTCCACAACGCCCAGAGGCAAATCCAACTATTTACGCCTTCGAACTCCCAAATGATAGCTCTCGAAATGGACAATTAAAAGTTGGGGATACCAACAGAACAGCCCAAGAACGTATAAAAGAACAGATTGGAGCTGCAAGGTCAAAATTCAACATTGTCTTGGAAGACTCTGCCATGCGTAAAGATGGTAGCTCTTTTCGTGATCACGAAATACATAAATACCTACGCAATAAAGGAATAAAAAACACGGATGGCGAGTGGTTTATATGTTCTGTTAAAGATGTTAAAGCAGCTATTATTGCTATAAAAAAAGGCGAGCTAAATGAAGAAAACAGAACGCTTGACTTTAAAATGCGCCCAGAACAAGAACAGGCTGTTGATAAAGTGATTCACTATTTTGATAGTTACAAAAAAGAAAATCAAAACAGTACACCTCACTTTTTATGGAATGCAAAAATGCGTTTCGGAAAAACATTCGCTTCTTATCAATTAGCCAAAAAACAAGGTTGGTCAAAAGTTCTTGTACTCACCTTTAAACCTGCTGTGCAAAGTGCTTGGCAAGAAGATTTATTGTCTCATGTAGATTTTGAAGGTTGGCAATTTATTTCAAAAAGTGGTTTAACCTATGAAGATGCGGATAAAAAAAGACCTATTGTGTGTTTTGGTTCATTTCAAGATTATTTGGGTAAAAACACTTCAACAGGTGGTATAAAAACTAGAAACGAATGGGTACATGCCACTAATTGGGATTGCGTAATTTTTGACGAATATCATTATGGAGCATGGAATGATAATGCGAAAGGATTATTTAATGATTTATATGAAGAAGGAAAAGATGAGGATTTAAAATTCGTAGATAAAATTGAAAAGTTTGATGAAGAAATAATTCCAATAACAACAGGCTCATTTTTATATTTATCAGGCACACCTTTTAAAGCATTAAGCTCAGGTGAATTTATTGAAGAGGAAATTTTTAACTGGACATATTCGGACGAGCAAAAAGCCAAAGAAAACTGGAAAGAAGATAATAATCCTTATGCTACATTACCACGCATGGTAATGTTAACCTATCAGCTGCCAGATTCCATTCGTGAAATTGCTTTAGGTGGTGAATTCAACGAGTTTGATTTGAATGTATTCTTTACGGCAACAGGAGAAAAAGCAAATGCAAGATTCACTTTAGAAAGTGATGTTCAAAAATGGATAGACTTAATAAGAGGAGGATTTAGCGAAACGACTTTAGACAACTTAAAATTAGGAGCGAAAAAACCACCAATGCCATTTTCAGATGCACGGTTACTAAACGTATTAACACATACCTTTTGGTTTTTACCAACCGTTGCGGCTTGTAATGCCATGAAGAACTTAATGCAACAGCGACAAAACACATTCTATCATGATTTTGAAATAATTGTTGCAGCAGGCACAAGTGCAGGTATTGGAGTTGAAGCACTACCTCCTATTTTGGACGTAAATGGATAACCCATTAAAAACCAAAACAATTACACTTTCTTGTGGTAAACTAACAACAGGTGTATCTGTAAAGCCGTGGACAGGTATTTTCATGTTGCGTAATTCTTCAAGTCCAGAAACTTATTTTCAAGCTGCTTTTAGGGTTCAAACACCTTGGGCAATTAAAAACCCTGACAGTAAATCTCCAAATAAAGTGGAGATTATGAAACACGAATGTTATGTCTTTGATTTTGCTCCAAATAGAGCATTAAGTCAAGTTGCAGAATATGCGTGTCGTTTAAATGTAAATGAATCCAATCCTGAAAAGAACGTAGCTGAATTTATTCATTTCTTGCCTGTTTTAGCTTACGATGGAAGTTCTATGAAACAAGTAGATGCAGCTGGTGTTTTGGATATTGCTATGAGTGGAACTTCTGCTACTATGCTAGCAAGACGTTGGGAGAGTGCATTATTAGTTAACGTAGATAATGGGACACTTGCTCGGTTGATGAATAATCAAGATGCCTTAGATGCTTTAATGAGTATTGAGGGTTTTAGAAATCTAAATCAAGACATTGAAACAATCATCAATAAATCCGAATCCGTTAAAAAAGCGAAAAAGGAAAAGAATGATGAAGAGATGACCAAAAAGGAAAAGAAAGAGTTGTCTGATGAAGAAAAAGAATTTAAAAGTTTAAGAAAACAAATTCAAGAAAAGCTAATCAAGTTTGCTACAAGAATACCAGTTTTCATGTACTTAACAGATTACAGGGAAAGAAGCTTGAAAGATGTTATTACACAACTTGAACCTGGGCTTTTCAAGAAAGTTACAGGTCTTGATGTTTCAGACTTTGAATTATTAGTAAGTCTTGGAGTTTTCAATAGTGGATTAATGAATGATGCTGTTTATAAATTCAAACGCTATGAAGATGCAAGTCTTGAATACATTGGAATCAATAAACATGAAGGCGAAGAAGTTGGACTTTATGATACTGTAATAAGTTCAGATGATTACACTCAAACTTTTGAAAATGAAAAATAGCCAACGCTTAAGCCATACACATTGCCAAGTCGCTCAAAAGCCAACCGCACGAGCCAAAACTTGGCAAAGAGTATGTCTTTGCCAATGCTACAAACAGAAAGGAAAATAAAGCACGAAAACACAACACTGTATATAGCAAATAGCGGTTTTAGTACTTAAACGAAAATTTAATTTATGGGTCATGACAACTTAAGAGGATTTTTTCTTAAATTTTCTATGACTAATTTATACAAATTTTCGTTTCTATAATTATATCTAAATTCAGTTTCTTTTAGGTGCAAATAAAAGGTGTTTTTATGCATTCCTTTAAATTTGGACAATCTTGTTTTTGCGTATCCCCAAAATCCTTCAATTCCATTAATATGAGATTTGCCTACTACAAATTCATTCTTTCCATGATCTAATCTATAATGTTTTTTATACCCCAAATCTACAAGTCCATTATACCCTCTCCATTTATCAGAATGAATAATACTATCTACATCTACTTTTCCTTTAATGATAGCTTGTAGCGTAACTCTGGAGCAATTAGGAACAATTTCTGTATAGACTTTTCCATTGCGCTTATATACTCCAAAAACAATCGTTTTACCATAAGCTCCTCGACCTCTTTTTCCTTTTTTACGTTTAGCTCCAAAGAAAGATTCATCAACTTCTATTTCTCCCTTAAATGGCTTTTCATGTTCACATAATCCTGCAATTCTAACTCTTAAAGCTAACAAAATTTTATTAATACTGTTTCTACTCAACCCAGATAATTGACTCATTTGAGTAGCATTCAAATCCACAGAAAACAACTTAATTAATGCTCTAAATTTAGACTCTGAAATTCGTGAACGATATAAATACTTGTTAGGCATTACTATGACTGACTTTATGCAAAGCTAAACAATGCTTAAGTTGTCATGACCCTAATTTATAAATTTAAGGTCAGTATTAAACCGAAAAGTAAGCGTTTCAAAAATCCGCTACTTTTCATATACTAGACGTTATGGTATAATTGCCTTCGGCACGTAAAAACCATGCTACGCATTTTGTTTCCACTAATTACACCATAACGGACACTGTACATTACACCTCATACAAAAGTTATTGTATATTTACTTGAGTTTTAGTGAACTCCAAACACATCACTATACATAACATCGTGTATAGCTTATGAGGCGTAATGATGGCTCTCGTTTGGCTACGCCTCACACGCCATACACAGTGTCCGTTAGTGGCAATTAGAACCACGACAATTTATAGAGGAATTATACGTTTGATTAAAAATTCTTACCTTTGCAATATGGAAAATGACTCAAAAAATAAACAAGAAGTAGAAGTTAAAGATTTTACTACTGAATATAATGAAGTTGTTAAATATACCGAACAATCTGTTGTAGTTGAAACTCAATGGGCAAAGGATGGTGACTATTTTCAAAAGCTTTCAATGTATGATAATTCCTATGTGCAAGTTGAAACGTTAGGAAGTACTACATTGATTAAAGCTTTATAATATGCCAAATTGGAATGAAGTCATTCTTGAAATTCAACAAGAACAAAAGAAAAACCCTAAATTAAATCCCCTTGATACAGTCCGAAGAAAATACCTTAAAAAGGTTTCTGAAATTTCTGGACGAAATACAATAGCGTACTATTCAGGTTGGCTTCAAAAGCCTCAAGCAGCGGGAACCGCAGTTGGAGATAAAGATAAGTCTGGGTTTATGCTTGCAATAAATAAGTTGGACAGAACTAAAGGATTAGACTTGATTTTACATACTCCAGGTGGAGATATAGCGGCAACAGAATCTCTTGTTGACTATCTATATTCTATGTACAGTAAAGACATTCGTGTTATCGTTCCACAAATTTCAATGTCAGCAGGGACTATGATTGCATTTGCTTCAAAAGAGATTGTAATGGGCAAACACTCTAATTTAGGACCTATTGACCCGCAAATGGGAGGTTTAGCTTGTCAAGCTGTTCTGAATGAATTTGAACAAGCGAAGGAAGATATAAAACATAATCCTCAATCGGCTGTACTATGGCAAGTCATTATTAGTAAGTACCATCCAACTTTTCTGGGTGCTTGTAAACAGGCTATCGAATGGTCTGAAAAAATGGTATTTGAATGGCTTGAAAATAATATGTGCGAAGGAGATAAAGAAAAGATCAAAAAAATAGTTGGTATTTTTTCAAACCATACTGAACAAAAATCTCACGCAAGACATATTTCTAAAAGAGAGTGTATAGAAATAGGACTGAACATTACTGATTTAGAAACAGATCAAGATTTTCAAGATGCTGTACTAACAACTCATCACGCTTTTATGCATACATTTTCAAGTACTCTCTGTGTTAAAATAATTGAAAATCATAATGGAATTGCATATATCGAACAGGCTGCACAACCGACTATAAAATAAATAAAAGCCACTAACACGGTGTATAGTTAATGGCGGTTTAGTGCTGAAATTCAATATTTTGGAATTTAATAAACTTTGTGCAAAACCGAAAGTTGAGTACTTCGAAATCCGCCACCAACCATACACAAACCGTTATGGTATAATTGCCTTTGGCACGTAAAAACCATGCTACGCACTACCCTTTCCACTTAATTAACCATAACGGCAACGGTGTAATACCCCATATCTTTAATTTTAGTGTACTTTTATGGCAATACATAACCGCAAGAAAACATAAACATAACAAAATATAAAGCTAATATGGCGCATTAAAAGCTCTCCGTGTAGCTGCGCCACACTACGCTTTATACCGTTGCCGTTAGCTGCAAGTGAAAAAACATATGGACGAGAAAAATTACGGTTCAATTCTAAGTCTTGATGAAAGAGTAAAACTGTTCAATGAGTGGTTGGAGAGTGGCGGTATTAAGACTATTTGGTCTAATCAACTTTTAGAAGACCTTATAAAGGTAAAGTCTGACAAAGATGGCAAAGTAATACCTGAAACTGTTAGTTCGTTAGTAAATGCAGCAATGCTTGCCTATGAAGGAACTCAATACACACCTCCGTTTGGTTCATACGACTCAACACTGCAGAAATCACTCTTTTTTGACCAAGAAAACATTGATACTCCAGAGCAATTTGATAAAATTTATGATGAGCTTAAAGAAAAACAGGACACCCTTTTTCGGGGGGTAAGGGAAGCAAAGTGGAGACTATACAGTTCATTGCAAAGGCATTGGATTGATAAAAAAATGCCTAAGACAGATACGTCATATCAAGAATTTCTTGAATTGCTTCTTGATAATGCTCGAAATGAACAACGAAAAACTTTGAGTAAGTTTCTATATCCAAACAGAATTGACCCAAATAATGATATTGCGGTATTAAGCTTCTTGCAACATTACGGATGTCCAACTCCTCTCTTGGATTGGACATATAGTTTCTTAAATGCACTATACTTTGCTTTAGATGGCGTAACTCATGAAAAGAGTCCAAAGGAAATTGATGGTTATTTCAGCTTATATCATATTGAAGAAAAATATTTCAAAACTTCAAGCTTAAAGGAAATTATAGAAAATGGACTTCAGGATGCTCACGGTAAACTGAAAGAAAAGGTTATTCAAAACAGTCTGAAAGAAGGAGTTGAAAAAGACCAAATTGAAAAAATTTTCTCCGAAAAACGGCTACAACTGATGGCAAAAATGCTTCATGGCAAAGATCTAATTACTCACATGACTAAAATTGATAACCTAATAAAAATGCCAATTTCATATTTCAGTGATTTTGACAAAGAGAATGATTTACAATTTTCATTAAATAACAATCTTAACATTACAAATCAGTTTGGAGCTTTTACATGGAACTCAGACCCAACAAAACCACTTGAACAAATTGGAAATGAGCAAATCACTAACGAAAAAGGAAGTTCAGATGGATACTCATTTTGTAGCTGTTACAACATTCATAAGAGTTTAATTGAACATGCTCGGGAGCGAATAGCAAAAGATGGAATAACAAAAAAATTCATTTATCCAAATCCGTCCGACATCGCATGGAATAGTTTTCAAAAAACATTAAAAAATAAAACCAGTAGCTAACAAAACCTATAAGCAATAGCACCCTGCGGGACACTACTGCTCATAGCTAGACCGTTGTATGGCATTTTGACCCGTCCTGAAATAAGGCTACATAATTCTAAACAGTTATGTATAAAAACGACAAAATAATTAGACGTTACAGTGAACCTTTCAAATTAAAAATTTTAGCCGAACTTAGTACAGGGAAGTACACGAAGAGTGAACTCGGAAAACTCTACAGTATTGCACCTACAACCATCAATGAATGGATTAAAAAGTACGAACGTAAAGACTTAATGAACACCAGAGTAAAAGTGGAAACTAAAGACGAAATCACTCGAATCAAAGCACTTTTTTCTATCCTCTGGATGCCATACTAAACTGGAATAAAATTTACGGTAAAAAAGGATTCATTCAATATCAATTTGTTACTCCCAAAGAAACAAGTAAGGAGACCATGGTGAAAGTACTTTCCGTTATAGCAAAAAGTGGGCAAGGATCTTTTCTAGCAGTTCTCAAACTTTTTGGTAAGAAGAATGAAAAAGCCTTTAATTCATTTCCAATTGAAGGTTATACCTTAGCTTTGGACTTTAAGGTAAATAAGGAATTATTGCTTCTTGTTCCAAAATTAGACGAGATAGTGCTACAAGACGGCGGCCGAATTTATAGGGCTAAAGACAGCCTGTTCAGACCAGAATTGACTAACTATATAAAAACGGAAGATTCTTGTTTTGATTCTGTTCAAAACAGGAGAATAAAAAATAACTTATGATAGTACTTGGTGCGAATTCAGACGTTTCCAAAGAGTTCGTTGAATTGGTTCTTCAGAAGGAAGAACTCAAAAATGTGTATTTATTTTCTTCGAATACAGAGCAAACAGAATTTTTTAAAAAGCACTTGACTGTAAAATACAGCGCCAATATTGAGGTATTGTCTATGGACTTGATGAATAGGCAAGAGATCGACTTTTCTACTTTGGACTATAAATTGGTGTTTTGTGCATCTGGGTATCTTGGGAAAGAGGCAGAGAATATCATTGAAGATGAGATCTACAATGATAGAATTATAAAAGTGAACTATTCCGAATTGGTTTTGGTCCTAAATAGTATCGCAAGAGACTTAATAATTAAAGGTCATGGAATCATTATAGCAATGAGTTCGGTTGCAGGCGAAAGGGGAAGGAAAAGTAATTTTATGTATGGAAGCGCGAAAGCTGGACTTACAGCGTATCTTAGTGGTTTACGGAATTTCCTATTCTCTCATAAAATTCATGTTTTAACCGTGAAACATGGATTTATGAAAACAAAAATGACGCAAAATCTTGATTTACCTAAACCCTTGACTATTTCTTCACAAAAGGCAGCAAGTCTAATCTACAGTGGGTTTAAAAAGAAAAGGAACACAATTTATATTGCCCCCATTTGGAACTTAACTTACTGTCCTAATTTCGGGGGGATGATCACTTCGTAGTTATCAAAATCATTTACTTCTTTATTATAGGTTTTAACAATTTCATTTAGTATATATGAATAAGCTAAATAATCAAAATTTAAAGTGCCATTTCGTAGTGTAGCTTCATCTTTATCATCTGCCCACATCCACTCACTAGAACTAGCTAGTAATAGTTTTTCTTTTTGAACTCTATTAAAACGCTTTTTAATCTAAAGAATTCCCCGAGGCAAGCCTCGGTGGTCAAGAGGAAAGTTTGAAAACCTAAGGTTTTCATCAAACTAAAATAAAGTTATCTTCCGCTTGATACCTCGTACCCTTGGGTCGAGGTAGTTCATTTCGTTCTAATGGGTCGCCTAATTCACTTAATTTGCTTAATCGAATATCTTGGTCAAAAAAACCGTAATCTCTGTGTCGCTTATATCGTTTTCCCATAGGTAAATATCGACATTTTTTGCCTTCTATAAAAATATATGAGTTTTTAGAGGTACCCTTAAGTGTTGAAGATAATATACTTGAAACAATATCTATTTACCCAAACCCCATTGAAGACATTTTATTTATTGAAAATAATAACTCAATTGAAATCACTTCTATGAAAATTTACGATATGTTAGGTAGATTGGTTTTGGAGAAAAAAGAAAATATAATTCAACTGAATATTTCAAGATTAGAAAGTGGGTTGTTTTTTATTGTTCTTAAGACGGAAGCAGGAATAATTACAAAGAAACTAATAAAAAAATAGTCTCACTAGTACTAGATCCTCTCTAGGAGTGTAAATATTAGATTCAAATAAAAAAAGGCACCTTATATAAGCCCTAATTTAATTATTATTCATTTCTTATTGTTGGGATCAAATCTTTCCTGACTAGGATAAAAAGAGGTTTTATGCATGAAAAAACAGCTGTTATCTACCTCTTTTATTTATTTTAATAATTCTTTATTTTTCTTTAACAGACACCCTCCAAATCTCCTGCTATCAAAGGGATTAAAAATAAAATGATGAAGTCACTTTTCATCATCCAGTCATAATTTTACATAATTTAAGCTGCCTTTCTTTTATCGTCACTTCTATCTTCATCCAACCATTCTTTTAACAATGTTCTCATGCGTTTACTAGGGATGTAAAGATTCATCGGTTTATTATTACGAATTTGTCCTCTCCAAATCCATTGCAATAGCTCAGCTAAAGACCATTGGTCTTGATCCACTATAACATTTCCTCCTCTAAAGAAGTCAATGATATTAGGATTTAAATATCTATTTGCCAGGTATATCATTGATTCTTTGTGTGAATATTTATTCGTAGCTCTTTCATTAACAGGAATAAATCCTCTAGTATATCCCCTCCCATTTAATTTGTTTTTGAAAGCCTTAAAAGTTGTGAATCCTGTATTATTTGAGGTAGTTTTAAAATTCCTAGATAATAAATTTGCAGTTGAGTTTATTATCTTCTTTAGCTGTGCCGGTGTCTTATTTCTTAGCCAATTTACATTAAATGAAGTAGCGTTTTTCCCTATATTATTTGCACTCCCATCATAGATATTTAATAACCCCTGAATTTCTACCTTTTTAATTTGTTCGTCTTTTAAAGAAGCCTTGTAAAGCTTAAACGGTATTTTGTAATATCTAAAATAGGCAGCTAATAAGCTTCCTTCAAATAGATAGGTTAATACTGTAACGGATTTAAACATTTTAAATATTTCTGGAGGAAATGCCCACACCAGCAATCTGTTATTTACATAAATTACATTAGCCTTTCAAAAGATTGGAAATAAAAAATCCCCGCCAAAATAAAGGGGAGTCTAAGAAAGCTCCTCTTCTTGGACTCGAACCAAGGACACCCTGATTAACAGTCAGGTGCTCTAACCAACTGAGCTAAAGAGGAATTTTGTTAAGCGGATGCAAATATAATTTATTTTTTATCTGAAACAAACGATTTATTAAACTTTCTTAATTAAATAACCACCTATAAATATCATTCCCATTCGCGAACAACACTAAAGCTATTAGCAAAAAGAACCCGATTATTTGTGCATATTCCATCACCTTATCATTAGGCTTTCTTCCTGTGGCCATTTCATATAATAAAAACATCACATGACCTCCATCCAAAGCTGGAATTGGAAGCACATTCATAAATGCTAATATTATCGAAATTAATGCTGTGGTATGCCAAAAAGCCAACCAGCTCCATTCTCTGGGAAATAAATTAGCAATAGCACCAAAGCCTCCCACCTGAGTGGCTCCTTCTGCAGTAAATACATATTTAAATTGCTTTACATAATCGGTTAAGATATTGTACCCATAAACTGTTCCTCCTCCAATACTTTCAAAAAAACTATATTTTACTTCTTTATAGGCGCCTACATATTCTAATCCGTAATTGTTAATTCCGATGGTACCCTCTTCTGTCGGCACTATTAAAACAGTTTCCTGACTGCCATTCCTTTCAAAAACTAGAGTGATTTCTTTGTTTGGATTTCCTTTTATTTGGTCTGAAAGACTGCTCCAAATAGGGGTAAGACTGCCATTAATGGAAACGATTTTATCCCCTTTTAATAAGCCTGCTTTTTGTGCTGGCATATTAGGGAACACCGTGTCTAATACCGTCGTTCTTACCGGTTGAAACGGTTGAAGCTCTCCTGCCTTAAACATAGTCATCCCTATTTCTTCAGGAACGGATAAGGTTTCTGTTGTCCCTTCCGTATGCCGGACTGTGATAGTATTAACATCTCTTAAAAATAAATATCTGTTTAGGTTGTTTAGGTTTTCAAAATCTTTACCATTCAGTTTTAAAACCTGATCGCCATCTTTAAACCCTAATTCTTTAAATGTTTGTGAAACGGCAAATCCGTTTGGTAATTCCTTATTTGTAACGATTTTTTGTCCTTCGAAATAAAAAATATTGATATAAATTACAAAACCAACAATGATATTTACGGTAACTCCACCTAACATAATGATCAATCGTTGCCAAGTCGGTTTCGACCTAAATTCCCAGGGTTGTGGAGGTTGTGCCATCTGTTCCTTATCCATACTTTCATCGATCATTCCAGAGATCTTTACATACCCTCCTAATGGTAACCAACCTATTCCGTAAACAGTTTCGCCTATTTTCTTTTTAAATAAGGCAAATTTTACATCGAAAAATAGAAAGAATTTTTCCACACGAGTTTTAAATATTTTGGCTGGAATAAAATGCCCCAACTCGTGAAGAATTATTAATAAAGAAAGGCTTAATAAAAGCTGAATAGCTTTAACAGCAAATGGACTCATAGTTCATAAAATTAACGTACAAAAATAGAAACTTTAATGATAAAAATAGGTCTTACTATCACTTAATTGCCATTTTAGTAAAGTTTTATGAGTTTTTACAGAATTAGCCTCAAAATGAAAAGATTAAAATTTAAGTGAAAGTTCATTATTGATAAAAAAGTGTTTAAAAATATTTTCATTTTCAAGATTTAAAAATACTCCGTGAAGCGGTGTTGTTTTGTAGTTTATGTCAGTTACCTTTGCAATCATTATTGACCTCTTTGTGAATTAATATGCTTCAATTTTTCTCCAGATTTAAGTTTTTAGCTATCGTTCTTTTTGTGCTTTCAACAATTATGATCTTTATAATCTACCAAATCCTTAAACCAAAGGAGATGCTACCTATATTTCAACCTGCCAATGTAAATATCGAATTAGTAGACAGTACTATTCAGCACGTAAAAAAATATCATACTATAAAAGATTTTTCTCTTACCAATCAAAATGGAGAAACCATTACACAAGAAAATTATAAAGATAAAATTTATGTAGCCGATTTCTTTTTTACAACTTGTCTGACCATCTGTCCCATCATGACCGATAATATGGTAATTATTCAAGAAAAAATAAAAAATGATCAAGAGATCATATTGCTTTCACATTCAGTTACTCCTGTTATTGATAGTGTACCACAACTTAAAAAATATGCCCTTGAAAAAGGAATTATAGACAAAAAATGGAATTTGGTCACTGGCGATAAAAAACAAATATATTCCTTAGCTCGAAAATCGTACCTGGCCGTAAAAGAAGATGGAAATGGAGATGAATATGATATGATCCATACTGAAAATTTTATCTTGGTAGACAAAAAGAAAAGAATAAGAGGGTTCTATGACGGTACTAACGAAGATGATATACAACAACTTTTGAAAGATATTGCTATCCTAAAAAAAGAAGGAGAATGAAAATTGAATGCTAAAGAATTATTTATTATTAGCCGGACAATAGCAATGTTCTATATCTAAATTCAAGGATCTTTTATTTAAATAATTTCTGTAGATTTCCTAATGTCGATCTGATATCCTATTTTTGTTGTTTATAATCAATCTAAATAATATATTGGCTTCTATAGCAACATTAAAAAAAGGACAACGGGCAATTATCAAAGATTTTTCTGTAGATGTTGTCCCATTAAAACTATTGGAAATGGGATGTCTGCCTGATAATGAAGTATCATTAGTACAAGCAGCTCCTTTTAGCGATCCCCTATATCTTATTATCAACGGAAGTCATCTTGCTATACGGAAAGAAATGGCTTCACGGATTGAAATTGAACTAATCAATGGCTAAACAAATAAATGTTGCGCTAATTGGTAATCCCAATACAGGAAAAACTTCTGTTTTTAATATTCTAACTGGACTTAAACAAAAAGTGGGTAATTATCCAGGAATTACCGTTGAAAAAAAACAAGGCATTTGTCAAATTCATCGAAATTTAAAAGCTCATCTCCTAGATTTACCTGGTACTTACAGCTTAAATGCTTCTTCATTAGATGAAAATGTAGTCATCGAATTATTACTCAATAAAAACGATAAAGATTTTCCAGATGTAGCTGTTGTTGTTGCGGATATTGAAAATTTAAAACGAAACCTGTTACTTTTTACTCAAGTAAAAGACCTTGGCATTCCCACCATTTTAGTCATTAATATGGCAGATAGGATGAACAGGAAAGCTATTAGTTTAGATATAGAAGCTTTAGAAAAAAAATTAGAAACAAAAATTGTCCTTTTAAGTTCTAGAAAAGCAGCAGGATTTGACAAGTTATATGAATGTATCGCTAATTATAAATCCCTTTCTTTAAAACCTTGTGTAAATTCATCACAAATTGCTCCAGAATATTTTGAAAGACTTAAAAAAACATTTCCCAATCAAGATTTATACAAATTGTGGCTGGTAATCACCCACGATGTGAACTTTGGAAAACTAAACAGAACCAAAATAAAAGGGATTACTTCTTTTCAAATAGAGTCTGTCAGTAATCTAAAACGACTTCAGCAAAAAGAAACCATTGTAAGGTATCAATTTATCAATGAAATTTTAAAAGAATCACTTATTGTTGACAAGGAAAATGCAAAAGATTTGCGAAGCAAATTCGATCGGATTTTAACCCATAAAGTTTGGGGTTATGTGATTTTCTTTGCAATTTTATTCCTAATATTTCAAGCTATTTTCGATTGGAGCACCTATCCAATGGACATAATAGATAGTGCGTTTTCTTCCTTAAGTGAAGGTCTCAAACACCGTCTTCCAGCAGGAGTTTTTACAAATTTGATCACTGAAGGCATTATTCCGGGGTTAGGAGGAATCGTAATTTTCATTCCCCAGATCGCATTTCTATTTCTGTTTATATCCATTTTGGAGGAAAGTGGCTATATGAGTCGTGTGGTGTTTTTAATGGATCGAATTATGCGCCGTTTTGGATTGAGTGGGAAAAGTATAGTCCCGTTAATTTCAGGAACTGCTTGTGCAATACCAGCTATAATGGCCACTCGGAATATTGAAAATTGGAAAGAACGATTGATCACCATTTTAGTAACTCCTTTTACTACCTGTTCTGCTAGACTACCTGTTTATTTAATTATTATTTCCTTAGTGATTCCAGAAGGTCGTGTACTCGGAATAATAAGCTTACAAGGATTAACCTTATTGATTTTATATGCACTTGGTTTTGGTGCTGCTATTTTCGCCGCATTTACTTTGGATAAATATTTACAATTACAAAGCAGGTCGTTTTTTGTAATTGAAATGCCCAATTATAAACTTCCGTTATTAAAAAATGTAGCGATCACAGTGCTTGAAAAAACAAAAGCATTTGTGTTTGGAGCTGGTAAAATAATTTTGGCAATATCAATTATCCTATGGGTTTTGGCGTCTTATGGTCCTGGAGATTTTAATCAGGCAGAAGAAATTATTCAAAAAGAATCCGTTTCACAAAATCTAAATCAAGAAGAAAACGATATTAAAATCGCCGCCTTTAAATTGGAACATTCCTATATAGGAATAGTTGGAAAAACTATTGAGCCGGCTGTAAAACCATTGGGATATGATTGGAAAATTGGTATCGCATTAATTAGTTCCTTTGCTGCCAGAGAGGTTTTTGTTGGGACTCTTGCTACCATTTATAGTGTGGGCAACAATGATGAGGAAACCATTAAAAATAGAATGAGGGCTGAAGTTATACCAGGTACTGATAAGCCGTTATTTAATTTAGCCAGTGGAATATCTTTATTGTTGTTTTATGCTTTTGCAATGCAGTGTATGAGTACCCTAGCGATCGTGAAACGAGAAACAAATTCCTGGCGCTGGCCCCTTTGGCAGTTATTTTCTATGACAGCTGTTGCTTATATTGTTGCCTTAACTGCATACCAATTATTAAAATAATGAATACATTTACACAATGCAAACATATCTAGTCATTATCACTTTCTCTTTAGCAATCGGTTTTTTACTAAAAAAATTTGTGTGGAATCCTATATTTGAATCTAATCAAAAATCATCTGGTACATTAGATGGTGGGAACACCAAGTGTGGGAAAAACAATTGTGCCTGCCATTAAACTGGCAAAAAAGGGATAAAGTGATTGTGCTCCCACCAAAAAATATAGATGATATGAATGATCGATTAAATGACGATTCGTGTGAAAGGACTGATTTTTATCTATTTAAAAGAGTCATTTATTTTTTCAATATAAACCAATAAAACATAATTAGCCCTTTCGATAGCTTCTCCTGAATTAGGGTGCGGATTTAGAGTCATTCCCAAAACCTGATTGTTATTATTAGTAAACAATGTCATATCAGAAGATTCTCCTTCCATTAATTGTCCAAAGATTAATTCCTTCTCAAAAGCTTCTTTCCCATTTTTAGAAATTTCAATAAGCACTTTTGCTCTACCTGCCCATACACATGTTACTTCTTTAGGGCATCTGGAATCCTCTAACACTTTTTTAAAAGTAATGGTATGGTTTTCCAATTGAATCGTTTCTCCTAGTAAAATCTTAATAGTAATTTTTGGGGACACTTTAGAGTCGCCCTGAGAAATTACATTTACAGTGACAAAAAGAATCAATATAAAAATAACATTCCTCACAATTATTTATTTAGTTTAAAAGTACTGAAAAAATGATGCCAAAATGATATTTAAACTTTAATTAAAAGAATATTCTCCATAGTTGAGCAACTAAAAATGTTATTACAAATCCCATTATAACTGGTAATATTGAAGCAACCACTGTCCATTTCGTGCTTTTTGTTTCTTTATAAATAGTATAAATAGTTGTACTGCAAGGGTTGTGCAATAGACTGAATAACATGAGGTTGATTGCCGTTAATAAGGTCCAGCCACCAGCTTTTAATATGCTTGCTGTATCATTTATTGAATCCAATTCAAACATTACACCCACTCCCTCACCACCTGGGATCCCTGTTGCCAAAACAGTTAGCATTAATATGGTTGGAATTACAATTTCATTGGCGGGAATGGCAACAATATAGGCTAATAATATAACACCATTTAGGCCTAATATAAACCCAAACCCATCAAGTGAATTAATGGTCCATGCTGCAATACTTAAATCACCTATATAAATATTTGATATCAACCAAATAACAGCGCCAGCAGGAGCTGCAAACAACATAGCCCTCCATAAAACAATTAGGGTTCTATCAATTAAAGAGGTGTAAATAGTTTTCCAAAATCTTGGAGGACGATAGGGAGGTAATTCCAAATTAAAGGTAGAAACTTCTCCTTTTAACATCGTTTTGGTTAATGCCCAAGACACAAAAAACATAAAAAAGATTCCTAAGATTGCTATTCCGATTACTGCCGAAAGAGATGCCAACCCAGAAAATGAAGCAGGTACAACTGCACCGATAAAAATAGTAGCAATAAGTATTTGCGTTGGCCAACGTCCATTACATAAAGAGAAATTATTGGTGATAATAGCAATAAGTCTTTCTCTGGGACTATCAATAATTCTTGTTGCAACAACTCCTGCCGCATTACAACCAAAACCCATACTCATAGTTAATGCTTGTTTTCCATGTGCCCCCGATTTTTTAAATAAATAATCCATATTAAAGGCAACTCTCGGTAAATAACCAAAGTCCTCTAATAGAGTAAACATTGGGAAAAATATTGCCATTGGCGGTAGCATTACAGCAATTACCCAGGCTAATGCTAAATATACACCATCTATTAAAAAGCCATCTAACCACCAAGGCATTCCAATTCCCGCTGCAAAACTTTTTAGCAATGGGTGGAGGGTGTCTAATAATAATTGTGCTAACATAGATGAAGGATAATTAGCTCCTTCAATAGTTAGCCATAAAATTACCCCTAAGATTAAGAACATAATAGGAAAGCCCCATGTTCTACTCGTTACGATTGCATCAATTTTTGAATCTAATCTAAATCGCTTCTTTTTATTTTCTGAAGAAACCGAAGCATTCGCAATAATGGAAGCGTCTGCATAGATTCCTTCAGCTAAATTATCATGGAAATCATCTCCTATTTTCCATCGCAAATCACTTGATAATGCTATTATTTTTTCTATAGATTTTGGATACATGTCTTTAATTTAAACAAACTCGCCAGTTTGTAATGCTTTAATTATCTGGTTGTCTCCCTCCAATAATCGAAAAGCGATCCACCTGCTATTTGAAATAGAAGGAAATTCTTTTTCAATTTCGGTACTTAGTTTATTTACCGCAGTATCGATATTCTTATTAACATTCTGGATACGGTGTGGTTTACAAATAATTGTTCCAGTTGCAACATCATTTATAGTCTGAATTAAATCTGGAATACCTTCATTAAATCGTGCACTTGTGGGCACCACAGGAATTCCAAGATCACGAGAAAGCGTTCTTAGATCAATATTAATTTTATTACGTTTTGCTTCATCCATTAGATTTAAACATAAAACAGCTTTATCGGTAATTTCTAATATTTGGAGTACTAAATTTAGATTTCGCTCGAGTCTACTAGCATCAACAACTATAATTGTTACATCTGGTTTTCCAAAGAGGATAAAATTTCGAGCAACTTCTTCATCCTGTGAAGTTGAAAGTAAGGAATAGGTGCCTGGTAAATCAATTAATTTAAATTTCTGTTGGTTATATTCAAAAGCCCCTTCAGCTCTAGTTACAGTTTTCCCAGGCCAGTTTCCAGTATGTTGACGTAATCCAGTGAGTGAGTTAAAGACAGTACTCTTGCCTGTGTTAGGGTTTCCTGCTAGTGCTATTACAAAATTAAAATTGTCTGTACTAAGCCCTAATTTTTTTAGTCCTTTAGCATTAAATTGAGGACATGCTTCACAAGCACTTTTCTTTTTATTCTCTATCACTTCCATTTTTTCTAATAAGTATTTTAGATGCTTGATCGGTTCGTAATGCAATTGATGATCCTTTAACCAAGTAAGCAGTAGGGTTTTTTAAAGGACTGGTTAAATCGATACGAATAGCTGTTCCTTTTACAAAACCTAGATCTAATAATCTTCTTCTATTTTCGCCACGGCTTTCTTTGGAAATACCCACGATAGTAGCAGTTTCGTTCTTTAATAAACTAGAAAGTCTTACTCTATTTTCATCAATAGGTGCATCTTTTTCTAATATGGCGACTGTAAGATTAGCTGCAACTATTGGTGCTAATTTATATTCTTCCCCTTCTGCATAAAAAACAATCCGCTCCTGATTATTTTCAACTATCCTTATTTGAGATCCAATATGAATATTTTCTGCAAGTATTTGTTTGTAAATAACTTCTGGTTCGTCTTCAATATGAATAATTTTTCCAACAGAATTTACCGTAAGTGAAGAAAGTGCAACCCCGTTTAACTTAGCAATTTCACCAGTATTTGTTGGAATTGGATCCCCATGGGGGTCATAAACTGGATTCCCTAATTGCATTGCTAATAAGTCGGTTTCCTCTTTGCTTAATTGGTGTTCCATAAATTCTGCTCTATCATGCCATTCAGCTTTATCAAATCCTGTCTTTTCAGCTAAATATTTTTCCCATAATCGGTGTACTCTAACAATCCTCAAAGAATAATCTCTGCCTAGAATTGTAAGTTTCAAAACTTCTCCTTCAAAATAAATTAATCCATTGACCGTCATTTTATTTACTATTTCGACAATTAAATTATTGTCGAATTTTAATGTATTCGTTAAATATGATATCGTAGCTGCATTCCCTGAATTTTCAGAATGGTACATCTGCTTTAAAATATCTTCAATAATTGTCTTTTCAGAATTTGAATAATTATTCTTAACAATCCAATACCATCCCATTGCAGGTCGAAAAAGCAGATATAAAATTGCTGAAACAGCTAAAAAAATAAGCAATGCTATTATAGGATCATAAGAATTCATTTTAATGTATTTTTAAAAATAAGTACTAAATCCAAATAACCAAGAGGCCTGTTTTGAGGCGGGATTATTTAAAATATCTTGTTGCCATTTATAGCGATAATTCAATCTAAATACAGTTTGTGAAGTGGGTCTAAAACTTATCGCTGTTGTAACTCCAATTAGGTCATCTCCAATATTTGTATTTGTTTCGTTAAATGTACCAACATTCCAGTCTACATAGTCAAAACGAGCAGCCACATTAAAAGTAGCATGGTCCCAATTTAAAATCTTCCGTTTATAAACTGGCTGAACCACATCTAAAAATGTCCCCCATTGTTTAGAACCATATTGTTGGGTATAAGTTTCGGGCACATCTACAGAAACAAAGGCGACTTCTCCTACAATATACGTTCCTGTCTTTTTTATGGTTGAATTAATATCAATAGCAAATACATCTACCCTTCTTTTTTTGTCGAAAATTAATCCATCTTCTTCAAATTTATTATACACACCTCCCATATATGAAAACCCTATTTCAGCAATATTTCTGTTCTTAAGTGTTGCTTTTCCCGATAATAATGGCTGTCCATTGAAGCTTTCTTCAAAACGATCTTCATTTTCTTTAGCTGATGGTAAGAAGGTTTTGTTTTCTTCATTATCAATTATACGATCATCAAAACCATTAGTAAGGTATACTTCATGCCCAAAAACCCAATTATCTTTATTAGTTTTTCCAAATAACCCAAATCCTACATTTGACCAAGTTGCCAGTAACATATTTGTTGCCATATCAGGACGTTGAACAAATTCCCATTTTGGGCCATCATGATTTTGGTTGAACCCTCCTATTGGGATTAGAACAATTCCTCCTCTAAAATTAATTAAATGGTGAATAGAAACGTCTATTGCGGCAAATTCTATTGCTATTTCTTTAGCTCCATCTTCAAATTCAATCTCGGTTAAAAATTTAATCCCTTTTGAAATAGTTGCGGACACAAAAATGGTTAATCTCCTAGCCTGAAATGAAAGCCCTTCACTAATCCCTTCTTCTGTGCTATAAATTGAATTTGCTTCTAAATATCCTCCTAAAGCAACAGGGGTATTCTTTAATTCTAAAAAAGGGCGATTATAAACAGCGTCCATATTTAAAATTGTTTGAGTGGTATCAACAGAAATTCTTTTAATAATAGAATCCTTATCCTGTGAATGTAACAATCCTAAATTACCCAAAATCAAGAATATTAAAAGAGTTTTATTAAGATAAATAGAGATATATATTTTCATTATTGGTTTCTATTTTATACGTTTTTAAATCCCTTTCTGCAGGTCCTTCTAGTACCTTCCCTTTTATTGAAAACTCACTGCCATGACAAGGGCAAGTAAAAATTCCTCCACCTATATCAAGTTCACAGCTTTTATGGGTGCATTCCATTAATAATGCTAGATAATCATCTTCATCAATCTTAGCGATACAAATAGGAAAATTTATGTCTTTCGTTTTTAACAAAACAAAAGAACGATTGCTTTTTTTATTATTTTTAAAAGAAAAGAATTCAGATTTTGCAACTACTAATTTATTGGTGTTTCGAGTTGCAGTTGCATAATAAATTGTTCCACATGATTGCAAAATACTTACAGCTAAGGGTGTTCCAATAGCCATATAGCAACAAGATTTAAGAAAATTTCTTCGTTCCATTTTTATAACGATTCTAAGAAGTTAATAAGTTGCTGTTTTTCTAATTCAGAAAGATTTGAATAATATTCAACAGATTGCTCAGCTTCACCGCCGTGTAAAAGAATAGCCGCTTCAATACTAGTTGCCCGACCATCATGCAATAAAAAATAACTTCCCCCCTGTGAATCTTTTGCAAGCCCTAATCCCCATAATGGTGGAGTTCTCCATTCTTCCGTAAGTGCAAATCCTTCGGTATAATCATCGTCTAATCCAGGACCCATATCATGTAATAATAAATCTGTATAGGGATGAAATTCTTTATATGAAAGCACCATAATAGGCGAATAACTAGTTTTTAATGTCATAGTATGGCAAGCTGCGCATTGTATTTCAGAAAAAATTTCTTTTCCCATGCCAATATCAAAATCATCAATATTTCTTTGAATGGGTGCCTTTAATGTTCTTAGATAAAACTCAACATCATTAAGGGTTTGTGTGCTAACCTCAGGGTCTTCTTCAAGTCCGCTAAAAGGATCAATGGGTTCGAAGATTGAAGTGATACCCATATCTTGATTATAAGCTGCTGAAGATTGATGAAGTAAATCATAGGCGGCTCCTTTTTTTCCGAAACGACTAATATATTTTCCGTTTTTAGAAATTGCATTTGGTCTAAGTATTACATATTCTGGAATATTATTCCAATGCACTCTTCCACTAATTCCATCTCCATTTGTATCATCAGGGTCGGAAAGTTCAATTAAATCGGCATCACTAACTGCGTCTAATAGTCCAAGACCTGTAACAGATGGAGCTATTAAGTCTGTAAAAGTGGCCCCTGCAGGCAATTGTTCAGGTTCGTATTCAGGAATTGCTTTATGTTGTAATTGAGGTGCCCCATTTAATAAATATTGGTTCCCTAAAGTATCCGATTGCCCAAAGCGAGTAAATCTAATAAATGGACTACCTTTTCCATCTCCAGGATGACAGCTAGCACATTGATTGGAAACAAATATTGGCCCTAGGCCTTTTTCTATAGTAAAAACCTCACTGAAAGCCTCATCTCCCTTTAAAAATAGTATTTGTTGCTCATGCGTAAGACCCTCCATTGGACCGTCTAAAATCTGATCTTCAGCTGGACCAATTGGAGCTGTAATTTCACAAGCATTTATAAAAAATACAAGTGTAAAAAGCCCAACTAGTATGTGGATTGATTTTTTCAAATTAGTAGGTTTTTATATAAAGATTATTTGCAATTTCCTTGGAAATAAAAAATTGATTCTCTCCGATTTGTAACATCATTGAGCCATCAAAATACTCCTTTCCAAGGACTGTTATTTTTGATCCTATCTTCACCTTTTTCTTGTCGAGATATTGTAGAAATTCTGAAGTCGATTCTTTTACTCCAACACAAATTCCCTTATCTCCTTTATGTAATTCTGAAAGTAATTTCTTTTCTGCAACTTTAATTATTCCGTCCTTATCTGGAATTGGATCTCCATGGGGATCAAAATCTGGGTGGTCTAAATATTCATCCAATCTAGTAACTAGATCTTCTGATTTAATATGCTCTAATTGTTCAGCAATTTCATGAACCTCATCCCAATGAAAATTTAATTTATCGACTAAAAAAACTTCCCATAATCGATGTTTTCTAATAATATTTGCGGCTATTTTTTTTCCTCCTTCTGTTAAAAAAGTCCCTTTATATTTTTGATACGAAAGCAATTCCTTATCAGCAAGTTTTTGTACCATATCAGTTACTGAAGAAGGCTTGGTATCCATCTTGATAGCAATCGCATTTGTGCTCACTCCAGTGCTGTGATCTTTTTCTAAATGAAAAATTGCTTTTAAATAATTTTCTTCCGCTAATGAAAACATAGAGCAAAAATAAACAATTATTTATAATTATCTAATTTTATTTTTAGTCTTGTCTAAATATTTATAAAAATCTGATAATTATAGCCTTTATGAGTGTAAGAATTTAAATGACAAAGCAAGATTCGATTTAGAGACACGATAATTCACAAGTCTAAAACCCCCGTTCATTCTGAATTTGTTCGTAGGCTTCCTGAACTTTTCTAAATTTTTCTTCCGCACCTCTTCGGTATACTTCATCCATATGTTGTAGTTTATCTGGATGGTATTTTTTAACCATAGTTCGATAGGCTTTTTTAATATCAGAGGTGTTTGCAGAGCGTTCTATTTCTAAAATTTTATAGGCACTATTTGGATCGCTAAAGAACATTGCCTTTATGCTTTCAAAATCACGATGCCCAATTCCCAAATAACCTGAAATATTATTTAATTCCTGAACTTCTAACTCACTTACATGACCATCAGCTTTAGCAATACTAAAAAGAAAATGAATTACCTGCAACCTAGATTCATAACGTATTCGTTCCCGCAACATGGAGCAAATAGAAGCTGTAGATACTTGTTTCTTTTTTATTTCCTCATTGAAAATTTTAAATGTTGCATTGGCATGCTCTTTCCCATAGGCTTGCACAAAATAGGATCGCACAAAATTTAATTCCTTTTGGTTTACCTCCCCATCTGCTTTTATAACAATCGAAGCTAGTGATAATAATTTTAATTCAAACTCTGCTGGAGTAACCGTTCCTCTAGCCTGAGTAAAAATAGATTGCCTTCCTCCTTTTCTTTTGTTAAAATTTTCGAAAACACTACCTAATAAAAATCCAAGAATAGCTCCGGGAAATCTAAATAAGGAATAACCAATAATTGCAGCAAACCAACGAATCATAATACGTTATTTTTTATTTTAAAAAATTTTTGCAAATATAAGAACAATGGTAACACATTAATTGCATATTGCTTCTTCAATATTCCAAAAATTAATTCTTATTGGTATTTGGAATTTGATAATTAATATTTATTATTAGTTACCTTTGCAAAAAATTAGTTACAATTTAATCACTAAAAATATGTATCCTCCAGAATTAGTTAAACCTATGCGTGAAGACCTAACCAATTTAGGTTTCACAGAATTATTTACTCCTGAAGATGTAAATAGTGCAATTAGTCAAAAAGGCACAACCCTAGTCGTTGTTAACTCTGTTTGTGGTTGTGCAGCAGCCAATGCACGCCCAGCTGCTGGCATATCGTTACACAATGATAAAAAACCAGATCACCTTGTTACTGTATTTGCTGGTGTTGACAGTGAAGCTGTGGATGCTGCACGCTCTCATATGATTCCATTTCCACCAAGTTCTCCAGCTATTGCCTTGTTTAAAGATGGAGAATTAGTTCATATGTTAGAACGCCATCATATCGAAGGCCGCCCCGCAGAAATGATCGCCGAAAATCTAAAAGAAGCCTATAACGAGGTTTGTTAGAAACGAGATTAATCACGTCTCCTTTTAAATTTTGTGAGCAGGAACATGAAACAGTTCATTCTCCTTATAAGATATCCAATAACAGTTTTATTTTACTTGTTATTTGGGTTTGTTTTATTGGCCTTTCATCTTATTCAATGGGGTTGCTATAATTTATTTGGATATCAAGTCCATAAAAAAAGTGTAGATTTCCTCAATTTTTTTATTTTGGTTTGCCTTCGTTTTTTAGGAACTTCATTTAAATTAAAAACACTAAAAGAATTCCCAAAAGAAAATCCCATTATTGTAGTTTCTAACCATCAAAGTTTATGGGATATTCCACCCTTGATTTGGCATTTGAGAAAAATACATCCCAAGTTTGTTTCAAAAATTGAATTGGCTACAGGCATCCCTTCTGTTTCCTATAATTTAAGAAATGGAGGCTCTGTTTTAATCAATAGGAAAAACCCGAAGCAAGTGCTTTCAGCAATGACAAAATTTGCTGATTATCTAAGCAAAAATAATCGAAGCGGCGTGATCTTTCCTGAAGGGACAAGAAGTAAAACAGGTATTCCTAAAAAATTTCATCGGAAGGGCCTAGAACTTTTATTGAAAAATATTCCAGAAGCTTATGTCCTGCCTATTACTATTAATAATTCATGGAAATTACAGCGGTATGGTATGTTTCCGATGCCTTTGGGTGTGAGAATTAAATATGAATTACATCCATTTTTAAAAGTTTCAGATTATACTGTTGAAGGCATGATCGAGATTATTGAATCACAAATAAAATCAACCATATGCTAAACCTAACTAACGATCAACTTATCTCAAATACTATTGCATTTGTAAAGAAAGAACTTGCTAATGCTGAAGGTGGACATGATTGGTTTCACTCAGAACGGGTTTATAAAAATGCCCTGATGATTTCAAAAACGGAAGATGTAAATGTATTGATTGTCTGTTTAGGTGCCTTACTTCACGATATAGCAGATTCTAAATTTCACAATGGCGATGAAAAGATTGGACCTAAAAAAGCACAGGAATTTTTAGAGGCTCAACAGGTTTCTGAAGAGAATATTAATCATGTAATCAAGATTATTGAAAATATATCATACAGAAGCGGAAATAAAAAACAAGGGTTCTATTCTTCAGAATTAGGTGTAATTCAGGATGCAGACCGGCTAGATGCTCTTGGTGCTATTGGAATTGCTCGATGTTTTAATTATGGCGGCTTTAAAAATCGAAAACTTTACGATCCAGAAATTTCTCCAAAATTAAAAATGTCGGTGGATGAATATAAATCATCTACAGCGCCCACCATCAATCATTTTTATGAAAAATTATTGCTCCTAAAAGAATTAATGAATACTCAATCAGGAAAACATATCGCACAAAATCGCCATGATTATATGATCGGGTTTTTAAATCAGTTTTATGAGGAATGGAACGGGGAAAAATAATTATTCCCCAGGGAATTCAGCCTTTCTTTTTTCCAAAAAAGCACTGGTCCCTTCTTTAAAATCTGCTGTTCCAAAGCATTTCCCAAATTGATCTATCTCCGTTTCAAATCCGTTTATTCCATCTTTATCATTTGCATTGATGGCTTTAATGGCTGCAGTAATTGCTACAGATGAATTTCTTTGGATCTTTGATGCAATTTTTTTTGCTAAATCCATCAATTCCTCCTGAGGAGTCACATGATTCACTAAGCCATAATTTAATGCTGTTTGAGCATCGATCATTCCAGCAGTCATGATCATTTCCATAGCCCTTCCTTTCCCAATTAATTGAGTTAATCTTTGGGTGCCTCCATATCCTGGAATCACCCCTAATGAAACTTCAGGAAGTCCCATTTTTGCATTATCACTTGCTATTCTAAAATGGGCTGCCAATGCTAATTCTAACCCTCCTCCCAATGCGAAGCCGTTAACAGCGGCAATCACTGGTGTTGAAAGATTGGAAACAAAATCAAATAATAAGGCCTGTCCTTGAGCTGCCAATTTTTTCCCTTCAGCAATAGAAAAGTCTGCGAACTCACTAATATCAGCACCAGCTACAAATGCTTTTTCTCCACTTCCTGTAACGATTACTACTTTAGTATTTTTATCTTCATCAGCTAGTTTAAAAGCTACATGTAATTCCCGAATTGTAGCCGTATTTAAAGCATTTAATTTTGAAGGTCTGTTGATTGTTATTGTTAATAATCCGTTAATAGATTTTGTTAATATATTTTCGAAATTCATATTCTAGCATGTATTATTTAATAAGAAACTGAAAGAAAACAAAACTACAAAAAACAAGAGTATTACTTAGGAAATCTTACTTTAAAAGTAGTCCCTTTTCCTTCAGTTGAAACAAATGTAATGTCTCCACCATTGGCTTCAATAATTTTTTTCATCATGGCTAAGCCAAGACCCATTCCGCTGGTTTTGGTGGTAAATTTTGGTTCAAAGACCTTGGCCCTATTTTCTTCATTTATTCCCAAACCATTATCCATTACAGTAATAACGGTAAAATTTTCTTCAGAAAAGACGGTTACTTCAATTTTAGGAATATCTGGTGCCAATTCATTAATGGCTTGGATACTATTTTTAATAAGGTTTGTTATTACTCTTATTAATTGGGTGCGGTCAAACTTTGCTATGATCTCTTTTTCTTCAGAAGAAAAATAAATAAAATCTTCAGTGAAAATATCCAATGCTAGTTTTGTTATTTTTACAACATTGAGTGTTTCATCTTGTTGTGCTGGCATTTGAGCATAGGTAGAAAAAGCAGATGCAATAGAGCTCATAGTGTCAATTTGTTGAATAAGACTGTTGGAGTATTTTTTCATTTTCATATTGATCTCTGGGTCTTCGGGATCAAATCTTCGCTCAAAACTCTGAACCGTTAACCGCATAGGTGTTAATGGGTTCTTAATTTCATGAGCTACTTGTTTAGCCATTTCTCTCCAGGCTGCTTCTCGCTCATTTACAGCCAATTGTGCAGCACTATTTTCAAGCTCATCTATCATCCCATTATATGCATTAACTAAGGTAGCTATTTCTTGAGGAGAGACATCGATTAGTATTTTTTTATTGCGTTTATCCAGTCGGGTTTCTGTAATTTTCTCGCTAATAGTGTTTAAGGAGCGAATAATATTTTTAGATAAAAAATAAGCTAGAGCGATTGCAATTAAAAGCATAAAAAGGTATGCAATGCCTAATCTTACAAGGTATTCTTTAAGTTCTTTGTTTAATAATTCATCATTTTCAAAATAAGGTACATTAAGTATTGCAATAGGCTTAAAATGTGAATCTGTTATATAAGTGAAGGATGATTGATAGTCCTTTTCATTTTCTTTATATTTCTCAATAAAATGTTTGTTATTGGACAATTTTAGTCCTTCTAAAGCATTTTTAGACATTTCGGTATGCGTCGTATCTTTTATAAAAGAAGCCTTTGAAGAAATTAATAACTTCCCTTCTAAATTGTAAAAATAGATATCTAGTTTATGAACATCTTTAATCTCAAAGATCTTGTTTTTAAATATTAAAGGAATTTTATCTGTTTCAATCGGATAGGTGGTATTCTTAATTACGTAGTCTATATTCTCTCGAATAGCGGTTTCTTTTCTTATTAACCGTTCGCGATGATATTCTCTGGTTTCTTCTCTATATTGAAACACAGTAACAACAGCAATAAGAATTGATGCTCCCAGAACAAGGAGTATCATCGATAAGAATATACGCGATCGCAACGAACCTTTATAAAAACTCATTTAACCCTAATTTGAGGTGGATATTTATCAATTATCACGCCGTAATATTGGTTTCAATTATTCTTTTTCTTCCTCAAGAAATAAATAATTTAGATTTAATGTATTGAATTCCTTGTTAAACGATTTTATCTCATCGGAAACCAAGGTTTCAAACTTAGTCAACTCTAAATTTATTTTTTTAATCAGATCATTCTTTACGGCAATATCTTGTTCTGTAGGGGGAAAATCATCCATCCCCACTAAACTGTTTAAATGAGCTAATTTATTGGTTAATTTAATTGGAAAGTTTAGAGGATCTTGACCACTTTTATTTTTTGTCTGATATAATGCTTTTTCAATTTCTGAAAAATCTTCACTCAATTTTTTTGCTTTTTCTACAAGTGTTTCCACGCGGTCATCATCTTTGTATTGTTTTTGAAATGCTTCTAATTGTTTGTTGATACCTCTAATCTTTAGGATCGATTTGTGAGCTCTATCAACAGATTCATTTATTTCTGTTATAAAATCATATTGACGTTGCATCCCCTCAATATCGGCTTCAGTATTTTTGTCGGGGACTATATTAAATTCTTGACTTATATGTTCATCCCCAACACTTAAAACCATCTTGTATTTTTCAGGGACTGCTTTTGGTGCCTGAGTACTAGCCCACCATAAAATCATACCATCAAATTTTTCAGCACTTTTACCACGTGTATTCCAAACAAACATATTGGAGCCTTCGTTTACATTGAACTTATCTTTTTTATTTTTTGTGCTTACCGATTTTATGGTATCATTCTTAGCATTAAGATAACTTAATCTTATCTCTTTTTCTTCTGGATTTTTAATATAAAAATAGGTGATTACTCCAGAAGGGTGATTTGTCCCTTTAGTTAAAGATCCTTTTAATGAATTCCCTCTCATGCGATAGGTGTCTTTAGGTTTAAATAGGATATTCTCTTCATTATTAATTTCTGAAAGTTGGTGTAATAATCCCAAATCGTCTAATATCCATAGGCTTCTTCCTTGAGTTGCTACGATAAGGTTATTCTCTTTTACTTTAAGATCTGTAATAGGAACAATGGGAAGGTTAAGCTGAAGCGATTGCCAATAATTTCCATCATTAAAGGAAATGTACAGTCCTGTTTCTGTCCCAGCATATAAGATTCCTTTTTTTACTGGGTCTTCTCTTAAAACTCTAGTAAAATGCTCACTTGAAATTCCATTGGTTATTTTTATCCAGGTTTTTCCATAATCACTTGTTTTATATAAATAAGGTGAAAAATCCCCAGTCTTATATTTAGTTCCAGCGATATAACAGGTTGCTTCGTCAAATACAGAGGGTTCAATGCTATTGATCATCATCCATTCGGGCATTCCGTTTGGGGTTACATTTTCCCAAGTTGAGCCGCCATTGCGGGAAAGATATACCAAGCCATCATCGCTACCTGTCCAAAGAACTCCTTCGGTAATTGGAGATTCTGCAGCTGCAAAAATGGTACAATAATACTCTACAGAGGTGTTATCCTGAGTAATAGGCCCACCCGATGATTTTAATTTTGTAGAATCATTTCGAGTAAGATCAGGACTTATAATATTCCAGCTTTCGCCTTCATTGGTACTCATATGAACATAATTGGAAAAGGTATACAATTTATTAGCATTGTGATGTGAAAAGAAAATGGGGAAATTCCATTGAAAACGATATTTCATGTCTTCAGCACCATGGCCCATTGGATTATCGGGCCATACACTTACACTTCTAATAGTCCCTTTTTTATGATTGTATCGTGTTAAAAAACCATCATAACTCCCTCCATATACAATATCATTATCTTCTGGATCTATAGCAATGTGGGCACTCTCACCCCCAGCAGTGGATTCCCAATCATCTTCATCTATCGTCCATCCTTTATTTCTATGCGAAATACGTATTGTAGAATTATCTTGTTGGGCAGCATAGATTCTATATGGAAATGAATTATCAGTAGTAACTCTATAAAATTGAGCTGTTGGTTGGTTGTGATAGGTACTCCAGGTTTCTCCTCCATCATAGGTTATTTGCGCACCACCATCGTCGCCCATAATCATTCGTTTTGGATTTTCAGGAGCAATCCAAAGGTCATGGCGATCCCCATGAGGAGCATTAAATGTACTAAATGTTTTTCCACCATCTGAACTCTTATGGTAGTTTACATTGAGTACATAAATAACATTTACATCTTGAGGGTCTGTATAAATCCTTGAATAATACCAAGCGCGTTGTCTTAATTTTCGTTCGCTATTTACTTGTGTCCAAGTATCGCCACCATCATCACTTTTATAAACGCCCCCTTTATCCTTATTTTCAACAATAGCCCATATGTGTTCATTATTTACAGGTGAAACAGTTATACCTATATTACCAAGAACCCCTTCAGCAAAGCCTTTATTCTTAGAAATTTCAATCCAGGTTTCACCTTCATCTATACTCTTCCAGAGAGCGGAACCTGCTCCTCCACTACTTAGACTATATGGTGTTCTTCGAATATTCCAAGTAGATGTATATAAAATTCGTGGGTTTGTTGGATCCATGATAAGATCTATAGCACCAGCGTTTTCATTTACAAATAATTTTTGTTGCCAAGATTCTCCTCCATCGGTGCTCTTATAGATTCCCCTTTCAGAAGTGGGTTTGTAAATATTTCCCAAAACGGCAGCATAAACTGTTTTGTGATCTGAAGGGTGAACTATTAATCTTGTGATATGTCGACTCTTCTCTAAACCTATTTGGTCCCATGTTTTTCCTGCATTCTCTGTTTTCCATACACCATACCCTGAAGAAACATTTCCTCTAACTGTACTTTCTCCGCCTCCAACATAAATTACATTTGGGTCGCTGGAACTTACTGTTATTGCTCCTATGGAGCCACCAAAAAAACCATCTGAAATATTCTCCCATGTCCTACCTCCATCTGTGGTTTTCCAGACCCCTCCCCCTGTGGCACCAAAATAAAATATGTTTGGCTTATTTGAAATACCTGTTACAGCGGCACTTCTTCCCCCGCGAAAAGGACCTAATAATCTATACTCCATTGAATTGTATAATTCTGTATTGTAATTTTGTGAAAGGAGCGTTTCAGATTGAATTACAAAAAATAATACAAGAATGATCCCAATAAAGTTTATGTGAAAATATCTCATGAGCTTTAAATGATTAATATCCTACATTGAAAATAACTAATAAAAATTCAACTATAGCGTTGGTTAATTAATTTTTTTTGCCTCTAATTATCAGCCTCTTTTAGACTTTACTTTAGAGAGAAGTAGGATTAAAGATATGGATTTTCAATGTATAATAAAGAAGAATCATTATTAACTGTTATTTAATTACTTGTGCCCTTTTGATTTATGACTTTTAAATCTTTGAATTCGTATGGAATACTATTTAAAATATGCTCAAGAACCTCAACTCTTGCTTCTGTTTTTCTGTTTGCTTTAATTACTTTCCAGGGCGCGACCTTAGTGTTCGTTTTATCAAACATTTTATTTTTATAAGTGGTATAATCATCCCATAATTCTAATGCCTTTTCATCGACTTTACTAAATTTCCATCTTTTAATAGGGCTTGCTTTCATTTCTTCAAACCGTTCTTTTTGTTCACTTTTTGAGATGGAAATATAAAATTTTATCAAACGAACTCCAGATTCAATAATCATTCGCTCGAAGTGATTTACTTGATCCATAAAAATTGAATACTCTTTTTGGGTAGAAAATCCATTAACTGGCTCTACAATAGCTCTATTATACCAACTTCTGTCAAAAAATACCATTTTTCCTTTCATAGGCAACTGATTGATATACCGTTGAAAATACCATTGTCCTTTTTCTTCATCTGAGGGTTTAGGTAAGGCTACTACTTTAAATTCTCTAGGATTTAAATGTTCTGTTGCTCTTCTAATCGCTCCACCTTTTCCAGCAGCATCTCTTCCCTCAAATAGCAAAACAATCTTTTCGTCATTTGCAGCAACCCATTTTTGAAGTTTAATCAATTCTTCCTGTAACTTAATTAAGCGAGCCTCGTATTTTAGAAATCTAATAACCCTGGGAATAGTTGCTCTGTCATCAGATAAAAATATTTTTAAACTCTTATTCCTGTTTAATATATTTAAGTCTTTTTCAGTACTATTATTCTCCATAATTGTTATCTTTTATTAATGTTCTGTGGTAACGTACTGCTATATTTGGGTCGGGTAATAATATTGTTCCAGAGTCTCCCTTACTATCGTAATCAAATTTAGATAGCACATATCGCATACTTTCTAGGCGAGCTTCTTTTTTATTATTGGTTTTTATTATTATCCAGGGGCTAAATGTGGTGTGGGTATTACCGAACATTTGGTCTTTATAATAGGTATATTTCTTCCATCTTATTTGCCCTTCTTGGTCTACAGGACTAAACTTCCATTTTTTTAAGGGACTAGCTAATCTGGATTTAAATCTTCTCATTTGCTCGTCTTTTGTAACAGAAAACCAAAACTTGATCAAGATAATTCCATCTTCATACAGCATGTGTTCAAACTCTGGAACTTGAATCATAAACTTATCGTATTGTTTATTTGTGCAATAGCCCATCACTGGTTCTACAACAGCTCGATTGTACCAGCTTCTGTCAAAAAAAACGATTTCTCCAGGATTGGGCATTTCCTTAATATAACGTCTAAAATACCATTGTCCTCGCTCAATTTCTGTTGGTTTTGCCAGGGCAACAATTCTTCTTGAACGAGGATTGAGATGTTCAGACATTCTTCTTATAGACCCTCCTTTTCCAGAGGCATCCCGTCCTTCAAAAACAATACAAACACGCTTTTTATGTTTGGTAACCCACTTTTGAAGATTGACTAGTTCCTCTTGAAGTTTAAACAATTGATCTTCATATTGAACATTGTACAATATCTTTTTTAATTTATTTTTAGATAATTTAGATTTGAGAATTTTTAAAAATTCTTTTTTGTTTATTTTCCCGCTTTCAAATGACTGAAAATCTTCTAGTGTTAACATAAAAAATGATTGTAATTTATAAAGGTCTAAAAAAAAATGAAATTAAACGTTGAGATTATTCAGTTTTCTAGTTGTCTTGATAAAATAACCTTAATCAAGACCTAATTTCTTCTAAATAAGTTGTTATTTTAATAAAATTAAAAGATGAAGAAATCAACGGTTATTCTATTAGTTTTACTTTTTAATATGTTTGTTATGTTTGCACAACAATCTTCCATAAAAATTGCTTTTTTAGAAAAGTGGGAGGGTTCTAAAAATTATCTCATTGCGATTGCTGAAGCGATGCCTGAAAAGGATTATAATTTCAGACCTACTGAAAGACAGATGAGTTTTAAAGAACAACTTGTACATATTACCGAAAATATGAACTGGTTAAGTACTACTTATTTTACAGAAACCAACTATAAACGTGGAAAAACAAAATTACCCGATTCAAAATCTGAAACAATTGAATTGTTAGTACTTTCCTTTGATTCGGTTATTGAAATACTTGTAAATACCACCAATGAAGATCTAAAAGATACTGTTAATTTTTTTGCAGGACCTAAGAGCAAGTTGCAAATTTTAAATCTTTTACAAGACCATGTAACACACCATCGTGGTCAATTAATTGTTTATTTAAATTTAAAAGAAATTAAGCCCCCAAGCTATATTGGATGGTAAAATATGGATGCAATTAAAATAAATTCTCCTCTTGGAATAATAGAAATTTGGGGTGATAAAAAGGGAATCGCTTCAGTTCATTTTTTGGATTCAAAAGAAAGTCCTACACCCGAAATTCCAGAATATTTTCATGAAACTGTAAAACAACTTAAGGAATATTTTGATGGCTCTCGTTCTAAATTCAATTTAAAATTAATCCCAGAAGGAACCGATTTTCAGAAAAGAGTTTGGAAACAATTACAAAAAATACCCCATGCTAAAACGGTCTCATATCAGATTATTGCAAATAGATTAGGCGATCCAAAAGTAATTCGAGCTGCAGCATTTGCAAATGGGAAAAACCCGATAGCTATTATTATCCCTTGTCACAGGGTGCTAGGGAGTGATGGATCCTTAACGGGTTATGCTGGAGGCTTACATCGTAAAAAATGGTTGTTGGATCATGAATCTCCAGTAAAGCAGCAATCTTTATTTTAATAAATTGTATCTTTATACCGCTCCCCTCTTTTTAATTTTCTTATGATGCTTAAAAAATTAAAATTGGATTCAATATTATTTTTAGATATTGAAACCGTCCCATTATTTTCAGATTACAATCAATTAAATGAACCCTCAAAAGTACTTTGGGAACAAAAGACCAAGTACCAACGCAAAGAGGAGTTTTCTGCTGAGGAATTCTATGATCGAGCTGGAATTTGGGCAGAATTTGGTAAAATTATTTGTATTTCGGTGGGTTATTTTGTGTTAAAAGGTAACATTCGAAATTTTCGATTGACCACTTTTCATGGGGAAGAGATTTCCATTCTAAATGAATTTAAAACTTTATTGGAAACACATTTTAATAAACCACAACACATCCTTTGCGCCCATAATGGAAAGGAATTTGATTTCCCCTATATCGCTCGAAGGATGATTATCAATAGTATTGATATCCCTTCAAAATTAAATCTTTTCGGGAAGAAACCGTGGGAAGTCCCTCATTTAGACACATTGGAATTATGGAAATTTGGAGATTATAAAACGTTCACATCTCTTAAATTATTGACACATGTTTTGGGAATCCTTTCACCAAAAGATGATATTGATGGCAGTGAAGTGAGTCGGGTATATTATCAGGAAAATGATATTGATAGAATTATTAAGTATTGTGAAAAAGATACTGTTTCGGTTGCGCAAATTATTCTTCGATTAAGAAATGAATTGTTACTTGATGAAAAGGAAATACTTGTTGTCTAATAAATTTTCTTTAATATTTTTTGTATGTTTGTGTTATGCTTACCAATAGAATTAAAAACTTTTCTAAAATGCCTTGGGTTCTTATCTCAGGCTTGTAAGTTGTTTTAAAAGTCCTCTCAGACAAATTATCAATTACCTTCTTAAAAATTATAGTTAATGTAATCTCATAATCGAGTATACTTTAGTTAAAATATATTATAGATGCCTTTAAAAACACCTTTTCATCCGAGAACCTCGGAGCTCAACAAAAACCTTGATTGGAAGGAGTGGGCTGGCTATTTCGCTGCAAATTCATACAATGTCATTAATGATTTTGAATATTTTTCCTTCAGACATTCTGCTGGTTTAATCGATATTACTCCACTTTTCAAATATAAAATATCTGGGAAAGATGCCTCCATGTTTTTATCTAGACTTATTGTAAAAGACATCAGAAAATTGGCACTTAATCAGGCAACTTATTGTTGTTGGTGCGATGATCATGGAATGGTCATAGATGATGGAACTGTTATGCGCTTTGGAGAGAATGAATATTTTGTAACAGCAGCAGATCCATCCTATTCTTGGTTTTCAAGATTTATTAAAAAACTTGATGTACAAATTGAAGATATCACTGATAATTATTGTGGATTAGCCTTACAAGGTCCTAAATCTAGAGACATTCTCAAAGACATGTGTGATGCTGAGCTAGATGTGTTAAAATTTTTCTGGACTACAAGTGCAAAGGGAGATGGATTTGATTTTAAAATTTCCAGAACTGGTTTTACAGGAGATTTAGGTTATGAGTTATGGATTAAAAATGAGGATGCTTTAAAATTATTTGATGCTGTTTGGAATGCAGGTCAAAAGTACAATATTAGGATGGCTGGAATAGCTGCTTTGGATATCGCCAGAATAGAAGCAGGTCTAATTATGAATGGTGTAGATTATCACAGCTCTTTACATGCGCTTATCCCTGAACAAATGAGCACTCCTTATGAACTTGGATTAGGTTGGACTGTTCATTTAGATCGTGAACCATTTATGGGTCAAAGAGCGCTAAAAGCAGAAAATAAAAATGGCTCGAGATGGGCATTGGTAGGAATTGATATCAATTGGCCAGATCTGGAAGCATTATATAAAAAACATGGATTACCACCAAATACAGAGGCTGGTGCTTGGCGATATTCTGTGCCAATATACCATGGACAAAATAAAACCAAGCAAATTGGATATGCAACCAGTGGAACCTGGTCTCCAACACTTAAAAAGAATATAGCCCTAGCAACAATAGAAATAGAATATTCCAAACTAGGAACTATAGTAAACTTTGAAGTAATTGTAGAACATCACAGAGAATTGGTAACCGCGATTGTTGGTAAGCCTCAATTTTATAATCCAGATAGAAAACGTTCAATCCTAAAAAAATAATATGATGAGTAAAAAATACGATACAATAATAATAGGTGGAGGGCATAATGGATTGATAAATGCTGCCTATTTAGCCAAGGCAGGTAAGGAAGTCTTGGTTTTAGAAAAAAGACATGTTCTTGGTGGAGCTGCTGTTTCTGAAGAAGTATATCCAGGATTTACTTATTCGGTATGTAGTTATGTTGTTAGCTTATTTCGTCCTCATATCATAAGAGAGTTAAATCTAGTGCAACATGGGTATGATATCATTCCCATGGATGCGTCTTATCAACCACTTCCTGATGGCGATATTGGCCTTTGTAAATGGGGTGATACTTCTCGTACAAGAAGGGAAATTGAGAGATTTAGTAAAAAAGATTCTGAAGTATATGGAGAGTTCAGTAAGGTTATGACCCATATGGCAAAACTTGCAAAAGAGGTAATAGATAATCCAGCACCAGATGTTGCATCCATCAATCCAAAAGAATTATCATCTCTGTTGAGAATGGGAAAGGTATTCAAAAATCTTGGTCCAGAATTACTTCAGATGAATACCAAATTGCTAACAATGAGTAGTGCAGATTTTCTTGATCTTTGGTTTGAATCTGAAATTTTAAAAGGTCCCATGGCAGTAAGTGGAATTATAGGAACTTTTTTAGGGGTACGTTCACCTGGAACAGCTTATGTTCTTCTACATCATTATATGGGTGAATTGGACGGAGTCTTTCGATCTTGGGGATTTTCAAAAGGAGGTACGGGAGGCGTAAGCATTGCCTGTGCAAATGCGGCAAAGAGTTTTGGTGCAGAAATAAGGACGAATGTTAATGTCGCTCATGTTAAGATTGTAAATGGAAAGGCAACAGGTGTTGTTTTGGCAAATGGTGATGAAATAGATTCTAAAATTGTTGTTTCCAACCTAGATCCAAATAGAACCTACCTTAAGATGATAGGAGAAGATAACCTATCTCCAAATATTACTACAGAAATTAAAAGATATAAACTTAGAGGAAGTTCTGGAAAGGTAAATTTTGCTTTAAGTGGAGTGCCAAATTTCTGCAAAAAAAGGGAAGGCCTAGATTTTATGAAAGGAGATATTGCTATTGTTCCTAATGTAGATTATGTAGAGAAAGCATACGATCAAGCTAAGTATGGAGAGTTTTCAGAAAAACCCTATATCAATATAGTGGTTCCCTCACTTACAGACCCCACCTTAGCTCCACCTGGTAAACATGTGATGTCCTGTTTTGTGCAATATGCCCCTTTTGATATTAAAGAGGGGGCTGAATATTGGCCAAAATTATCAAATAAATTCGGTGATGCTGTACAAAATACCATCAAGGAATATGTGCCGGATATTGATAGCTTAGTTGAGCATCGACAAGTGGTTACTCCATGGGATTTACAAGAAACATTTGGTCTTACTGAGGGCAATATATTTCAAGGCGAACTCACCCTAGAACAGCTTTTATTTCAACGACCCATTTCAGGCTATGCTAAATATAAAACTCCCATTCGAAATTTATGGATGTCTGGTTCTGGTACTCATCCTGGAGGAGGAATCATGGGTTCGGGAGGTGAATTATCAGCAAAATCAATTTTAAAAGAAAAAGTAATATGAACAAGTATGATATCATAGTAATTGGGGGAGGGCATAATGGCCTCACTGCTGCAACCCTTCTTGCAAAAGAGGGTAAAAAAGTTCTTGTTTTAGAAAAAAGAAATGTTTTAGGCGGAATTGCTACAGGAGAAGAGTTTCACTCAGGTTATTCAACCACTGGGCTCTTGCATGATACAAGTGGTTTTCGCACACAAGTAAATAAAACATTGCAACTCGAAAAATATGGCCTCCAGTTTGATAATAATCGTGCCGATGTAACCATTTTGTCTAAAGAGGGAAAAAGTATAACCATCAAATCAGATGTTGATGAAACTGTTGCATCGATTCGTGAATTCTCTGAAAATGATGCAGAAGCTTATAGGGACTATCAAATATTTCTTAAAAAAATTAGCAAGGTTATCAATGATTTAATGGACAATCCCCCGCCGAATATTGATATTGAAAATTTAACTATGGCTAGTCTGGTCATCTTGGCAAAAAAAGGGTTGATGTTAAAAGGATTGGGAAATAAAACCATGATGGAATTACTTAAAGTAGCACCCATGTGTGTTACTGATTTTTTAAATGAAAAGTTTGAAACCGATTTCCTTAAAGCTGGATTAGCAGCGCCAGCTCTTTATGGATCTTATGCTGGCCCATGGTCGGCATATTCTACTATAAATCTAATGCTTTGGGAATGTGCTTCCAAAAGTTATATTATTGGTGGCCCACAAGTGCTTATTGATGCTCTAGTAAATGCAGCAGATAACGCTGGGGTTGAAATAAGAACAAATACAGAAGTAGAAAAAATAATTTTGGATCCTGAAGGAGCAGTTAGTGGGGTAAGATTAAAAGGCGGTGAAGAAATAAATGCTTTAAAAGTGGTTGCTTCATGTACTCCTAAAGAAACGTTTCTTAATTTGTTTGATGATTTTGAATTGGAATACGAATTGGATTACTGGGTTGATAAAATAAGAAGCAGGGGTACCACTGCAAAGGTGAATCTGGCTATAAATAAAAAGGTTAAATTAAATAATCAGACGGTTGAATTCGCTAGAACAGGAAATTCCTTTGATGAAATGGAAAAAGCATTTGATCCTGTGAAATACAAACAAGTAACCGATTCGCCATTTCTGGAAATTCATATTCCAACCCATTCCAATCCAGATTTAGCACCAGATGGCCATAGTGTTGTCTCAATTTTAGTTCATCAAATTCCTTATCATTTTAAGGAAGGGTGGTCTACTGACGCTAAAAATAAATTATTCTTTAATGTACTTAAAACACTCGAATTATACTCGCCAGGAATTACCAATAATGTAGTTGCTAAAGAAATATTATCTCCTGTTGATTTAGAAGAAAGGTATGGCTTAACGGAAGGCCATATTTACCATGGGGAGCATTTTGTAGATCAATTGATCACAAGACCCATTCCCTCATGCTCTAGATATGTCACTCCTGTTTCTGGTTTGTATCTTTGTGGAAGTGGTTCTCATCCTGGAGGAGGAATTACCTGTATGCCTGGATATCTTGGAGCAAAAATGATTTTAAAGAAATAAAATAAGTTGTTTTTATTATAATTAAAAAATATTTAAAAATGGATAAAGGAAAATATAAAAAAAGAGGAGTCGATTATCCTATAATTGATGGTCTTAGAACTTTACCTGGAAAATATTATCACAGTCAAGAAATCTATGAAGAGGAAGTAGAAAAAATTTTCTATAAATTTTGGATATATGCCTGTCGTGCAGAAGAGATTTCTACTATTGGCGATTATAAACTTATTCAAATAGCAAACGAGAATCTCATATTGGTAAGAGATAAAGCAGATGAAATCAAAGCACTGTTTAATGTTTGTAGCCACAGAGGCACACAACTTTGTGTCGAACCCGAGGGAAATTTCAAATCCAAGTCCATACAATGTCCATACCACGCATGGACCTATGATTTAGATGGCAAACTTCTAAGTGCTCCTTTAATGAAAGAAGATCGTGGATTTCAAAAGAATAAATGTTCACTTCATCAAGCAAAAGTGTATGTCTGGGAGGGGTTTGTTTTTATTAATTTGGATAAAAATCCAGCTCCATTTGAAACCCAAATGGAAGCTCTTATCGGAAAGTTTTCTAATTGGAAAATGTCTGAATTAAGAATTGCGCATCATATAAAATATGAATTGAATTGTAATTGGAAACTAATATTACAGAATTATCAAGAGTGTTACCATTGTCCAGGTGTTCATCCTTTGCTTAGTCAATTCACCCCTGTTCAATCTGCTCGGCACGACAGTAATAATGGAGTAGTTTTAGGCGGTTATATGGATCTTACCAAAGATAGAGGGAGTATGACCCTGGATGGAGAAGCTGCTGCCCCAGTGATAGGTGATGTTTCTGGGAAGGATTTACAGAGAATTTATTATTATTCTGTTTTTCCAAATATGCTACTTACTCCTCATCCAGATTATGTGTTGTTCCACCATATCTCTCCTAATGGTCCAAATAAAATAATTAACGATTGTTATTGGCTATTTCGTCCTGAAATTATAAACGATCCAAAAGCTCAGGCTAGAATAAAATCAGCAGTTGATTTTTGGGATTTAACCAACAAACAAGATTGGAAAGTCTGTGAGCAAATGCAGACTGGTACAAAATCCAAAAGATTTACTAGAGGTTATTATTCTGGACAAGAAGATATTCTTCGTCAATTAGACTTAGAATTACTGAAAGCACTTGGTCATGATAAAAATAACATGTGACCATTCTGTTTTAAAATTGACTTTCTTGATCTAAAAAAGAGATTTACTTTTATTCTTGGTTCCTCATTTCAAGAATACGATTATCTTTGAAATATGACACCCGAAATAATCCTCGATATTAAAGACCTTAGCATTTCATTTGGAAGGGGAGAAAATAGTGTTGAGGTTGTTAACAAGATATCTTTTAATATTTCTGAAAATGAAATCCTAGGTGTAGTTGGGGAATCGGGATCAGGAAAATCTGTAACTGCAATGTCGATTATGGGTTTATTGCCTAAAAAAACTTCCCAAATAAAAGGAGCGATATTTTTTAATGGAACCGATATTTTAAAAGAGAAATCTGAAGTAGTTAGAGCCCTTCGAGGAAAAAAAATTGCCATGATCTTTCAAGAACCCATGAGCGCATTAAACCCATCTCTTAGATGTGGTTATCAAGTAACTGAAATTCTTCAATTGCATTTAAAATATTCAACTTCAAAAGCAAAAAAAGAAACCCTATTCCTTTTTGAAAAAGTAAAATTACCTCTCCCTCGTGCCATTTTTAATAGCTATCCCCATCAAATTAGTGGCGGACAAATGCAACGGGTTATGATTGCCATGGCTATAGCTTGCAAACCAAAATTATTAATTGCAGATGAACCCACCACAGCTTTGGATGTAACGGTACAAAAAGAGATCCTGTTGCTTTTAAAAGAAATTCAAAAGGAAACCAAAATGAGCCTGCTTTTTATCTCCCACGATTTAAATTTGGTTTCTGAAATCGCAGACCGAGTAGCGGTGATGTATCAAGGCAATATCGTGGAAGAAGGCCGTACTAAGGAACTTTTTAAAGCCCCTAAAGATAACTATACCAAGGCTTTATTGGCTTCTCGTCCCAATCTAAATATACGCTTAGAAAAACTTCCAACTATCTCATCCTTGTCAGATCATAGTTTTATTTCAAAAGAAGTGAGCCCTCAGCAACGTGCTTTAAAGCATAAAAAAATGTATACAGCAGCTCCCTTATTAGAAGTTTATAACATTGATAAAGAATACTATTCTAATGCAGGTTTGTTCAGAAAAAAGCTGGTCATTAAAGCTGTTAATAAAGTAAGTTTTAAAGTTTTTGAAGGAGAAACTTTAGGCCTGGTTGGCGAATCGGGATGTGGAAAATCAACTTTAGGAAAGGCTATTTTACAGTTGGAAAAAGCTACTTCCGGGAGTATAAAATATAGGGGGAAAGAACTGACGAAGTTGAGTACTGCCGAAATGAGATCGCTTCGAAAAGAAGTGCAACTTATTTTTCAAGATCCTTATTCCTCATTAAATCCGAGAATGACCATTGGTGAAGCTATTTTAGAACCTATGAAAGTTCATACTATTGGGAAAAGCAAGCGAGATCGGAAAAATAAAGTTTTGGATCTTTTAACTCGGGTAGGGTTGGATGGGAGTTATTTTAATCGATACCCTCATGAACTTTCTGGAGGACAACGACAACGGGTAGGAATCGCTAGAACTATTGCTTTGGAACCAAAATTGGTAATCTGTGATGAATCTGTTTCTGCCTTGGATATTTCGGTACAGGCACGGGTTCTGAATTTGCTGAATGAATTAAAAGATGATTTTGGATTTACCTATATTTTTATCTCTCATGATCTGTCTGTAGTAAAATTTATGGCAGATCAGTTATTGGTGATGAAGGATGGTGAGATTGAGGAGTTGGGCGATGCAGATGAGATTTATGCCAATCCAACTAAAGAGTATACCAAGAGTTTGATAGATTCAATTCCTAATGGGATTTAGTGTAGTATATTTGAACAAATGATTTTAACCGTAAGTAAACATAAAAGTGATATGAAAATTAGAATTGGAAAACACCTCGTGGTTTTATTATTAATTGTGTTAGTAACTGCAATTGGCTGTACACATAAATCAAAGTCAAACGAAAATAAGATATTAGATAAAACTGGCTCCACCAAAATAAAATCAGGTGATGAATTGCAAATAATTGACATTTCTCAAAAGCAACTTGCTCTATATAGTAAATATCTAAAAACAGACTCTGTTCAATGAATCAAGATATTTCAAGATTCTCTTTATTATCCATATAAAGATCTTTGGGACGGATACGTAAATGGTATTAACGGATTTGATTTAACCGTTGAATATTTTGGGATTAAGGTGATCAACGAGTTAAATAAAAAGAATAAGTTGTTTTACTCTGGTAACAAAGACCAAGCACTTTTTGATGCCTTTTTTAAAGTAAGGGATGGTATGGAAAAGCTCACCGATCTGGCTCCCAAAGGGAAGTGGTATCTGTTATATGGACCTTCTTTAGCAAATTTAGGTACTGGAAGTAAAGGAGTGATGTTTATAGATTTCGCTTTCCCAGAAAACAAAGATTTGAATTCTGTAATTAATTGGTTTCCGCACGAATTAAATCACCAGATACATAGTAACACAAACAAGGATACTATCCATAATGTATTAGCAAGATGTATAAATGAAGGGTTTGCCGTGTATGTTAACAAGCTATACTGGAACAATATTGAAGGAAACAAGGATTATTCGATAGCCATGAGTTTGTCGTATTCGGAGCAAGAATTAGAAGCCGTAGAAAAAGAATGGGATTTTGTTCTTTCCTTTTTTGAAGAGAATTATTTGTCTGTTGATAAAGATATCATTGGCAAATTTGGAGCACGAAACATAAAATTAAAGGAGAATCTTCCAGAAGCAATAGGATATTTAATTGGATATAAAATTGTTGAGAGTTATGTAAGACTACATGGTAATGATTCCTGGAGAGATATTTAAAACCTTAGCTTTGAAGAAGTGCTAGAGAATTCTGAATTTCTTAAGCAATAAAACGTTTGCAAACAAAACCTAACCGTTACCTTTCATTTCAAATTCTAACCAATGATAAAATTCTTTATAAAAATACGTTACGAGCTTATGGTAAAAAGTAAAACTGGAAAGTATTTTAAATACGCAATTGGTGAAATACTAGACAAAAGATGGTATCAAATAGGAACACCGATTTACCTCTCGCTAATATTTTCAGTTTTAATCACCTCTTGTAACTGGCAAGACAAAACAAATGTAACACAAGACAGCATTGTTGAATCAAAATAATTTCTAAAGATACATCAGAAAAGAAAATCCAACGCAGAAATCAAAATTGGGATATACCCTTTAGTCATTTATCTTTCAATGATCCCCTTTTCTTCATCGATGGACAGCTTTGCCAACATGTACGTAGGATATTTCAAGATAAAAAAGGAAATCTTTGGTTTGGCACTAATGTTTATGGACTTATGTGATACGATGGAGTTACACTAAAGTATTTCGATGAACACGACGGACTCACTAACGGTCGGATAACTGGAATTGTGGAGGATAATGAGGGTAATGTATGGTTTGGTACAGCAGGAGGGTTAACCAAATACGATGGTAAATCATTTACCAATTTCTCAGAGAAAGACGGTTTGTTAAACAATGAAATTTGGAGTATAATAATAGACAAAAATGGTATATTCTGGATTGCTACAACTAAAGGGGTAAGTCGTTTTGATGGAAAAGAGTTTACTTCTTTTTCTATTCCAAAAACTCAAGTAAAGGACTCAACAACCATTTACTTATACGACAGGATTACGAGTATTGTAGAAGATAGAAATGGTAACTTATGGTTTGGTATGGATGGATTTGGTATTTGTATATACGATGGAAAAAACTTTACAAATATTACAATGGAAAATGGTCTTCCCGATAATATAATTCATGATCTTATGGTAGATACAAAAGGGAATATCTGGATAAGTACTTTTTTCGGAGGAGTAAGCAAGTACGATGGCAAGAAATTTACCAATTTTACAAAAGAAGGAGTGATAAGCGGTGTTGAAGTATCTGGCTTTTATGAAGATAAAAATGAGAACATTTGGTTCGCTGCAGAAAATAATGGGGTGTATCGTTACGATGGAAAATCATTCACCAATTTATATAAAGAGGAAGGTTTGGTCACTAACGGTATACTGAGTATTTTTCAAGATAAAGAAGGTCCTTGGGCTAAATAATTATATGAGTTCATCAAAAAATAAATCGATTCTTACCAGAGATATGTTAACTGCAGGTACAGCCTTTGGAACTGGAATGTTTTCGCAACCTATGGTGTCATCTGGAATGTGGTTCATGTTAAGTATTCTCTGTCTCTTTTTTATAGTACATAAGTTAATTATCTGCGTTGTACCTCTTAGAAGTAGATTTAAAGTTTTTATCAGATGCTAGTTTTGATATACTTATAAAATATATTTTTGGAAAAACCTGGAACACTTTGGCAGGTTTTTCCATTGCATTCCCACTTATTATTATGGCAATGCTTAATTATTTACCAGAGTGGTAAAATATGTCCATCTTTTAAACAATGACAACAATTGAACCTGCACTAACAAGAGAAAATTATAAGATAATTGCAGACTTAGCAAATATTATTTGGATCGAACATTATACCCCAATTATTGGAGATCAACAAGTTGCATATATGCTTGAAAAATTTCAGTCAGTATTAGCCATCGAAGATCAAGTAAAAAAAGGAACTTTGTATTATCTATTACTACATCAAAATACTCCTGTAGGTTATTTTTCTTTCAGCAAGAATGAGGAATTCTTATTTTTGAGTAAACTATATGTTCTAAACTCAGCGAGAGGAAAAGGAATAGGTAAAGCAGCACTTTCGTTTATAGAAGCGCAAGTTAAAGAACTTGATTTAAAAAAAATTAAATTGACTGTCAATAAGTTTAATACCAATTCTATAAAGGCCTACAATAAAATGGGATTTATTAAAATTGAAGCTATAGTACAGAATATTGGCAATGGCTATGTAATGGATGATTATGTCTTGGAGAAAGTTATAAACTAATCTAACTCTACTATTTTGTTCTTTTTATTAATTAATTGTATAAATAAACAATTAAAATTTTGGTAAAGAATATTCAAAACAAGATCCGAGACTAAATTGAAAAAGCATTCCAAATAATTTAAATTAAGGGTCATGACTAGATTACGAAGTTAATATCTTTGTAACTAGTTGTGACACAATGAAAAACAAGTATATAAGACATACGCACTTTTCTGAACGTAAATTTAGGGAAATTTTGCGTTTGTTTAGTGAAGATTTAACAGCTGTTCAAATATCAAATTTAACAGGAATTAATCGTAACTCTATTAATAGACTTTTAAAGTTATTTAGAGAGCGTATCTTTAATCTAAAGAATTCCCCGAGGCTTGCCTCGGTGGTCAAGAGGAAAGTTTGAAAACCTAAGGTTTTCATCAAACTAAAATAAAGTTATCTTCCGTTTGATACCTCGTACCCTTGGGTCGAGGTAGTTCATTTTAAGTTTACTTGCGAGTTCATTTAAAGGTGAAATAGAAGTCGATGAATCTTTCTTTGGAGCAAAACGTAAAAAAGGGAAAAGAGGACGAGGAGCTTATGGAAAGACTATTGTTTTTGGCATATATAAACGCAATGGAAAAGTTTATACAGAAATAGTAGAAAACTGCTCTAGAGGCACACTACAGGCTATTATAAGAGGAAAGGTTGATGTAGATAGTATTATTCATTCAGACAAATGGAGAGGGTATAATGGATTGGTAGATTTGGGGTATAAAAAACATTATAGATTGGATCACGGCAACAATGAATTTGTTAGAGGTCAATCACATATCAATGGAATAGAAGGTTTTTGGGGCTATGCTAAAACTAGATTAACTAAATTTAAAGGAATGAACAAAAGAACATTTTTATTACATTTGAAAGAAACTGAATTTAGATATAATAATCGCAATAACAATTTGTACAAATTGTTATTGAAAAATTTTAAAAACAAACCCTTAATCTAGTCATGACCCTAAAATAAAATTAGAAGAACCAAAAGTTAATTAGAAATATTAAAAAAAAACCGTTCTAACCTCACAAAGAACGGGTTTACCTTTATCTGTATCGTTGCAGATTTGGGGTTTAATAAAATCTTAAAACAATCTTATAGAATAAAAAATACTTTTTTAGCAACAAACATGACGTCTTTAATTAATTTAAATGTATTCTTTATTACTAGTGTTATTTTTTGCACCGAATATTAATTCGTTAGTTTTGGGATTACTAAGATGTGAAAGATATTTTAATTATGTCGCTATATTGCTAATTTATTCGACATAATACATTATTTTATAAAATTGTTGTTTTAAAATTGATGATTTTTATGGAATGGTTTTTTTATTTATAATTTCATTTCAGGAATTTCACCTTCAACAATTAGCTTTCCATCTGTGGCTGCTTTAATTTCATCAACTGAAACACCAGGTGCTCGTTCTACTAACCTAAATGAATGGTTTTCTATTTCAAAAACGGCTAGATTCGAAACAATTTTTTTAACACAATTCACTCCTGTTAATGGAAGGGTACATTCCTTTAAAAGTTTAGAGGCTCCTGCTCTATTAGTATGCATCATTGCCACAATTATGTTATCCGCTGATGCAACTAAATCCATTGCACCCCCCATACCTTTCACCATTTTACCAGGAATTTTCCAATTTGCAATATCTCCATTTTGTGAAACTTCCATTGCACCCAATATTGTCAGGTCTACATGCTGCCCACGGATCATAGCAAAACTCATCGCAGAATCGAAAAATGAAGCTCCGGGTAAAGTCGTTATGGTTTGTTTTCCTGCATTGATTAAATCCGGATCTTCTTCTCCTTCAAAAGGGAAAGGCCCCATGCCCAATACCCCATTTTCGCTTTGAAAATCGACATTGATATCTTCACGTACAAAATTTGCTATCAAGGTTGGTATCCCAATACCTAAGTTTACATAATAACCGTCTTTAACTTCTTTGGCGATTCTTCGCGCAATTTCTTCCTTAGATAGTGCCATTAGTTTCTTTTCCTTACCGTTAATTGTTCTATTCGTTTTTCATAATACTCTCCCTGAAAGATCCGCTGTACAAAGATTCCTGGAATATGAATATGATTGGGGTCTAAAATACCAACTGGTAGTAATTCTTCTACTTCAGCAACAGTAATCGTTGCTGAACCACACATATTAGGATTGAAATTACGAGCACTTCCTTTAAATATTAAATTACCAGTAACATCGCCTTTCCATGCTTTTATAAAGGCAAAATCAGCTTCAAAAGCCTTTTCTAAAATGTGCATTTTTCCATGATATTCTCTAGATTCCTTTCCTTCAGCTACTTCAGTACCATAGCCTGCTGGAGTATAAAAAGCAGGAATACCACTTTGAGCAGCCTGACACCGTTGCGCTAAGGTTCCTTGTGGAATTAATTCTACTTCCAATTCGCCACTTAACATTTGGCGTTCAAATTCAGCATTCTCTCCTACATAAGAAGATATCATTTTTAGAATTTGATTTTTCTGAAGCAATAAACCCAGTCCAAAATCATCAACTCCAGCATTATTTGAAATACAAGTAACATCCTTTACATTTAATCGAACTAATTCTGCTATTGAATTCTCTGGAATTCCGCTAAGCCCAAACCCACCTAACATAAAAGTCATGCTGTCTTTTACTCCCTTGCAGGCTTCCTGAACATTAGAAACTGTTTTATTAATCATCCCTTATAATTTTTTATAAAAATACTGAAATTGGTTACAATTTCTTTAGTTGAAGAAATAAAATACAATAATTTAAAAACACTAATCTGAGACGAAGAATTAAAATTCATCTGAAAATTCATCAATTATTATTTTACCTTCTTTCCATAGTTCGCAATCTGTTTCTATAGAAATTTTTTCGGGTATTGTAAATTCTTCTTTAGAAATATGCAGGTCTTTATTATTATAACAATCCCTCATATAATTAGCCCAAATCGGTAATGCCATGGTTGCTCCCTGACCATAGGTTATGGAATTGAAATGTGTAGATCGGTCCTCTCCACCAACCCAAACTCCAGTGACCAGATTGGGGACTACCCCCATAAACCACCCATCACTCTGATTTTGAGTAGTACCTGTTTTCCCAGCAATTGGGTTTTCAAAATCATAGGGATAGCCTGTTACCACTTTTTTATACACTGGAACATCGGTACGCCAAGTCCCTCTTAACCGTTGCCCTGATCCTGATTGAGTAACACCTTCCATTAAACTGATGGTTACATAGGCTGCTTCTTTACTTAAAACGTCTTTTGCTTCAGGAACATTTTGAAATAAAACGGTTCCATTTTTATCCTCTATTCTTGTTATTAAGGAGGGTTTAATATAAACACCTTCATTAGCAAAAGTACTATAGGCTCCAACCATTTCATATAACGATATGTCTGGAGTTCCTAAAGCTATGGATGGTGCTTCTAAAATATTGGATGTATCTACACCCATTTTGGCTATTAGATCCAATACAGATTTTGGTCCAACCCTATCAATTAAGCGGGTAGTTACAGTATTAATTGATTGAGCAAGAGCATCTTTTAAGGTTAGCATCCCCCCGTATTTGTCGCCTGAATTTCTAGGACACCATTCCTCCAAAAGGCCATATTTTCCTGCTGGAATACAATAAGGGGTATTAGGAAGGGTGTCGCAGGGAGACATGTGCATTTGATCGATAACCGTTGCATATACAAATGGTTTAAAGGTTGAGCCTATTTGGCGTTTCCCTTTTCTTACCATATCGTATTTATAATGTTTATAATTAATCCCGCCAACCCAGGCTTTTACCTCCCCAGTTTGAGGGGTCATAGACATTAATGAGGCTTGCAAGAACGATTTGTGATACCGGATAGAATCCATGGGCGTCATTAATGTATCGATATCCACTGTCCTGGAAAAGATTCGCATTTGTGTTTTAACATGAAAACTGTTTTTGATCTCTTCTTCACTTTTACCTTGTTTTTTCATTTCGTGCCATCGGTCACTTCTTCGCATGGCTGAGTTTAAAATAATAGCTATTTCTTTTTGGGTTATGTCCCGAAATGGAGCAATGTTATTTTTTCTGTTTTGCCTGTCAAACTCTTTTTGAAGACGAATCATATGTTTGTCAATTGCGTCTTCAGCATACAATTGCATTTTAGAATCTATAGTCGTAAATATTTTAAGTCCATCGCTATAAATATTATATTCCGAACCATCTGTCCTTGGATTTTCTTTAATCCAAGCGTGCATAAAATTTCTAGTATATTCCCTGAAATAGGTTGCAATTCCTTCTAAATGTCCTTGAGGGGTATAATTAATTTCTAGTTCTGTACTTTGCAAGGAGTCTTTTAATGTTTTTGAAATAAAATCGTATTTCGACATTTGACCTAAAACAACATTCCTTCTATTTCGAACACCAATAGGGTTTCGAAGTGGATTATAAAGTGCAGAATTTTTAAACATCCCCACTAGGGTCGCTGATTCAAGAACAGTCAATTCTGAAGGGCTTTTACCAAAATAAATATTGGATGCCGATTCGATTCCCACAGCTTGATTTAAAAAATCATATTCATTAAAATACATAGTAAGAATTTCTTCTTTAGTATATCTTCGTTCCAATCGAGTTGCAATAATCCATTCTTTGATTTTTTGAGTTCCTCTACCTAATTTGCTTCTTGAAACATTTTCAGTAAAAAAAAGTTTAGCTAGTTGTTGAGTAATGGTACTCGCTCCACCTCTTGTTCCTAAAAAAGCGATCGCTCTAAGGGTTCCTCGAGCATCAATCCCGGAATGATCATAAAAACGCACATCTTCTGTAGCGATCAAAGCATTAATTAGATGTTCAGGCATATCTTCAAACTGGACAGGCGTCCGATTCTCTTTATAAAATTTTCCAAGGGTTACTCCGTCTGAAGAAATGATACCAGTAGCCAGATTTTTTTCAGGATTTTCTAGACTTGTTTCGTCTGGTAACTCCCCAAAAACTCCCCAAGAAGCTAATAAAAACATTGAAAAAAATAAAATTACTCCAAATAAAAAAAGTTTCCAAAACAGCTTTATCTGGTGCTTGGGATTGTTAAGGGAATTTCTTTCTTTATTAGTTTTTTGTTTAGACATATTTATTCCAGTGAAACTTCTTCAATACTGTATCCAACATCTGTTATACCTTCTAGATTTGTAACGCCTTCAATAGCACCGTTATTGCGTATTGCGTGTTCGATTCTTAGCTTATAAACTCCTTTTTCTGTAAAAGAAACATGTTCCTTATACCACAACTTATTTTCTTTTATAGTACCTATTCCATGTCCTAGCCATAACCCATCAGAGTTTGCCATTTTATATTCGAGGGTATCAGTAATCGTTTTCCCATGAGGAAAGTTCATCGATACAATTAAAAAAATATTGTTATATCTATAATCGTTTGAATTCCGAACATGGATGAAAACATCATATAATTTTAGGGAATCTAATTCAGTTATCGAAAAATTAAAGACTTCATTTTTATTCCAAACTCCATTCAAGGATTTATTTCCACTAATTACAATATTGGAATCACAAGAAACAATAAGAACAAAAAATAATAATGTGGTTGTGATTTTATGCATCCCTTTTTTGGTTTTTGTTCTTATTGCATTTGCTAGTTGAATCTACCGTGCATTCTTTTCTGTTTCCCTTTGGGTTTGTCAAATCGAGTTAGACTATCTTGTCCAACTACATTGCTATAAATTTTATTTTCAGAGACTTGCTCCTCTTCAACGTATTCCTCTAGGCTTGCAACTTTAATGCCTTTTTTATTTTTAGCGATGATCTCATTGACATTTGCTATAGAAAGTTTTTGCCAATTCATGCCCTGCTTTTCATAGCCATACCATAGTATTCCTTTGAAAATATCTATTTTTTGACAAGTTGCAATTCCTTTTTCTGTAATTAATTTTACTTCATTTTTTGGAAATTCCTTTAAAGCGTCTAAATAAGTATCCAGCTCATAATTTAGGCAACATTTAAGTTTTCCACATTGCCCCGCTAATTTTTGAGGATTAAGGGAAAGTTGTTGGTAGCGGGCTGCTGAAGTTTTAACCGATCTAAAATCTGTTAGCCAGGTAGAGCAACATAATTCTCTGCCACAGGAACCTATTCCTCCTAATCTTGCAGCTTCTTGTCTAAAACCAACTTGCTTCATTTCAACACGTGTGCTAAATGCACTTGCAAATTCTTTTATAAGTTGTCTGAAATCAACGCGTTCTTCTGCGGTATAATAAAAAGTAGTTTTAGATCCATCACCTTGGTATTCGATGTCGGATATTTTCATTTTTAATCCTAAATGAATGGCAATTTCACGGGATCGTTTTTGAATATCTGCTTCTTTAGAACGAACTTCATGCCAGAGATCGATATCTCTTTGAGATGCTTTTCTGTATATTTTTGGAAGCTCTTTAAAAGAAAGCGATTGCTTTTTCTTATTCATTTGCACACGAACTAATTCTCCTGTAAGTGTTATTATACCAATATCATGTCCTGAGGTTGCTTGAGTTGCAACAACATCTCCTATACATAGCGAAAGGTTTTCAGTATTTTTATAAAAATGTTTCCTTCCATTTTTAAACCGAACCTCAACTCCATTAAAAGGTTTTTGATCTCCTGAGAGAGACATATTTGAAAGCCAATCGAATACGGTAAGTTTGTTACACCCATCAGAGCCACAGGTTCCATTATTTTTACATCCATTAGGTAGATCCAAGGAATTTGTTGTACAACTTGTACAGCCCATAAACTTATATATAAAGCCCTTTTATAAAAAAAGAGTCGAGGGTTAAACTTAACAAAATCAATTAAGATTTTATATAAGGAGTAAAGATATTAATTATAAAACAAACAAAAATTGTATTTCAGTTTTTATTATTTTCCCTTTGCGGTGCTTATAAAGAAATAGTACCTTAGCCAGTTAAGATAGTCACCCAGTTAAGGTAACTAATATATATTAAGAAATGAGTAAAGAAAAAGAAGCAAAATTAAAAGCGTTAAAATTAACTTTAGACAAGTTAGACAAGACTTATGGGAAGGGAACCGTAATGAAAATGGGCGATGCTGCAGTCGAAGAAGTAGAAGTAATTCCAACAGGATCGCTAGGATTAGATGTTGCTTTAGGCGTAGGTGGTTACCCTCGTGGTAGGGTTGTTGAAATCTATGGCCCTGAATCCTCTGGTAAAACAACCCTAACTTTACACGCAATTGCTGAGGCTCAAAAAAATGGAGGTATTGCTGCATTTATTGATGCTGAACATGCGTTTGATAGATATTACGCCGAAAATTTAGGTGTAGATATCGAAAATTTAATCATTTCGCAACCCGATAATGGGGAACAAGCTCTTGAAATAACAGACAACCTAATTCGTAGTGGTGCTATCGATATTATTGTAATAGATTCGGTAGCAGCCCTAACACCAAGAAGTGAGATTGAAGGCGAAATGGGTGATTCTAAAATGGGACTTCATGCTCGGTTAATGTCACAAGCATTACGAAAACTTACGGGTTCGATTAGCAAGACTAAATGTACGGTGATCTTTATCAATCAACTAAGAGAAAAAATTGGTGTTATGTTTGGAAATCCTGAAACTACCACAGGAGGAAATGCATTAAAATTTTATTGTTCTGTGCGATTAGATATTAGGCGATCTACTCAAATTAAAAGTGCCGAAGGAGAAGTGTTGGGTAATAAAACACGTGTAAAAGTTGTAAAAAACAAAGTAGCCCCTCCTTTTAAATTAGTTGAATTTGACATTGTATATGGTAAAGGCATTTCGAAAGTTGGAGAAGTTATTGATTTGGGGGTTAACTACGAATTAATTAAAAAAAGCGGCTCATGGTTTAGCTATGATAATACAAAATTAGGTCAGGGAAGAGAAGCTGTTAAAGCGTTATTATTGGATAATCCAGAATTAATGGAAGAATTGGAACAAAAAATAAAAGAAGCCATTAAGGAATCCAGTCAATAATATTAACTCCCTACGCAACTCATTTATATTTTTGGTATCTACTTAAAGTAGAGACCTCAATTATTATAGTTGCCTACTTACTTTTCGGTAAGTCACATCAACATATTATAATAATTTACGGTACTGTATTTGACATTAGAAGAGCTCATATTAAATTGCAAGAAACAGGATTTAAAAGCTCAGGAAGAATTATACAAGAAATTCTCTGGTATCCTATTTTCTGTTTGCTTAAAATATTCTAGGGATTATCACGAGGCCGAGGATAATTTACAGGATGCATTTATTACGATTTTAAGTAGAATTGAGCAATTTAAAGGAAAAGGATCTTTTGAAGGATGGATGAAACGTATAGCTGTTAACACCGTTCTTCAAAAATACCGGAAGCAACGCGTGTTTAATCTGTCTAATGAAGAACAGATTGAGGAAGAGGGTAAAGTTGAAGTTGAAGTGAGCGCTATCCCGTTGGATTTTTTATTAAAAATCGTTCAGGATTTACCAGATAGGTATCGATTGGTGTTTACTATGTATGTTTTAGATGATTATCCTCATAAAGATATTTCAGAAGAAATGGGGATAACTATAGGAACCTCAAAATCGAATTTGGCAAGAGCTCGAAAGATTTTAAAAACGAAGATTGAAGATTATTATCGAGAACAGGAAGAAGGATAATTAATAACAAGAAACAAATTTAATCTAAAGAATTCCCCGAGGCTTGCCTCGGTGGTCAAGAGGAAAGTTTGAAAACCTAAGGTTTTCATCAAACTAAAATAAAGTTATCTTCCGCTTGATACCTCGTACCCTTGGGTCGAGGTAGTTCATATAAGCCCCTGCAGGAACGTCACTTGAGCAGAGGAATAAGCCGAAAGGTAGGTAGAATATGAAAGAAAAAAAGCACATAGATGAGCTTTTTAAAGAAGGGTTCAAAAACTTTGAAGCGTCACCTTCTCCTAAGGTTTGGAATAAGATCCAAGCAAAATTAAGTAAAGATGTAGGTGATAAAAAAGTGATTCCTCTTTGGATTAAATGGGGGAGTATTGCTGCTTTACTTGCCTTACTTCTTACAGTGGGTAATGCTGTCTTTAATCCTTCAATAGAAGAAAACCCTCCTGCAATTACTGAGGAACAAACAGACGATAATATTCATATTCTTAATGAGAAAAAGGACGATAAAACGGATATAGAATCTGACAAAAAGAATAAAACAAATGCTGTTGTCGATAATTCTTCTAATTCCATTGAAATTAAAAAGGATGCCATCTCTGAATCTAATAAAAATCTAAGCCCTTCAGAAACTGTTGTTGCATCAAATGAAGATTTAAAAAAAGTGAAAGACAACAAATATAATATCGCTGATGCTACTAATGAAACCCTTATTAAAAAAGAAAATTCTATTCCAGTTATTGTTGAAAAGGAAGCTATTTCGGTTGAAAGTAATAAGGATAATAAAAAACCTAATCCTTCAGAAATAATAAAAGAGAGCGATACTAAGGAAGCAGAAGTTGTAATTACGGAAGGCGCAAATAAACGCTCTATCTATGATGCCATTAATGAAAAAGAAGAGAAGGCTGTTGTTACATTAAATAACGATCCTGATAATCGATGGGACATTACTCCTAATGTTGCGCCAATTTATTATAGTTCCCTTAACGGAGGATCTTCTATAGACCCTACATTTTCTGATAACAACAAAAGTGAAGATCTTAATTTTAGTTATGGGGTATATGTAAATTATAATTTGAATAATCGATTTAGTGTGCGTTCAGGAATTAATAATGTAAATTTAAGTTATGCTACTACAGACATTGAATTAGGAATAGGATCTATATCATCTGCCACACAAAGTATTAATTATAATAAAGTTACGAATGTTATCATTCCGCATGATAAAGGATCATTGACCCCTGAAAATAATAATGGTGGTTTCGGTGAAATTACACTTAAATCAACTAATGGAGAGGCATCCTTAAATCAAAAAATTAGTTATTTTGAAGTACCCTTAGAGCTAAGATATGCTTTGCTGAATAATAAATTTGGAATCAACTTGATAGGTGGAGTTAGCACTTTATTTTTAAATGAAAATGAAGTTTCTGTAGAAGCTGGAGATTTTACAGAAATTCTTGGTAATGCAAATAATTTATCATCGCTTAGTTTTACTACCAACATTGGATTAGGCTTAAATTATAGTTTTTCTCAAAAGTTAATGTTTATTATTGAACCTATGTTTAAGTACCAGCTCAATCCATATACAGATTCGTCTGTAGATTATAAACCTTACTATGTAGGTATTTATAGTGGTTTGAGTTTTAAATTTTAGTTAAGTTTAGGTTAAGTTTGTTGGGTTTGTTGAACAAGCCTTGAAAGAAAACCATTCTACGCCATAGGATGGTTTTTTTATAATCATGTTTTCAAAACACATTGCTATTTAATTGATTTAAAATCACATCTCGCGTTTTAGATTTTAGTTCTTTTTTGTCTTTCAAAGTAAATGTGCTTGTGGAGATCAACTTATGTACTTTCACTCGTAATTTTCCTGGGCCGCCACTGAAAAAAGTATAGGAAAATCGTTTTTTATTATCTAAAAATGTCATTGGAGCAATGGGAATTTTGTATTCAATCGCCAATCGAAATGCTCCATCTTTAAAATCGTCCAGCACAATACTTTCATCATCTGGAACGCCTCCTTCAGGAAAAATACATACACTATAACCTAAATCCAATTTTCTTTGGACACTATTAAATACATCTCTTTTACTTTTCAAATCTTTTCGATCGACTAAAATACAGGATCGTTTATAAAAAAATCCAAATAATGGAATTTTAGCCAGCTCCTTTTTACCGACAAATACAAAAGGGTTTTTTGAAACATAAAGCATCAACATAATATCTGTCATTGAGGTGTGGTTAGCTACAAACATATAACTTTGCCCTTTTTGATAGCTTGTCTCACGTTTAATCACTGGAATGAAACCCATACCAAATAATATAAACCTTGACCATCCTCTAGCTATTTTAAAAAACAAGGGATACCATTCTTCTTTAACTATACTTATAATTAATATGGGACTAAAAATTAATATGTAACCGAACATAAGCAGATAAAACCATATCCGGTAAAAAATAATTGCTATGTTTTTAATAATTTTCATCTTCTGTCAAAAATAACAAATTGAACTTTATCAATACGGTAAATAAATTACCTTTGTGTAAAATTAAGTTGAATACAGTCGTTATTTAGAACTGACAAAAGTTAAAATATTAAACGTTTAATTAATTACAATGGCTAGAATTTTAACAGGAATTCAGAGTACAGGAACACCTCATCTAGGTAACATCTTAGGTGCAATACTATCTGCAATAAAAATGGCTAACAATCCTAAGAATGAATCCTTTTTGTTTATCGCAGACCTGCATTCATTAACACAAATAAAAGATCTGGAATCCCTTCAATTTAACACCTATAGTACTGCAGCTGCTTGGCTTTCTTTTGGATTGGATATTGATAAAACTGTTTTTTATCGTCAAAGTGATGTTGCTAAAGTAACAGAATTAGCATGGTATTTAAGTTGTTTCTTTCCATATCAAAGATTAACATTAGCGCATTCATTTAAGGATAAATCAGACCGTTTAAAAGATGTAAATTCAGGTCTTTTCTTCTACCCTATGTTAATGGCAGCAGATATACTATTATATGATGCGAATATTGTTCCTGTTGGAAAAGATCAATTGCAACATCTTGAAATGACACGCGATGTGGCTTCCCGTTTTCATGCAAAATTTGGAGAGACCTTTGTAATGCCCGAAGCACAAACTCAGCAAAATACCAATCTTATTCCCGGAACCAATGGCGATAAAATGAGTAAGTCTAAGGATAATATTATCAATATATTTTTGCCAGACAATAAACTTCGGAAACAAATCATGGGAATAAAAACAGACAGTACTCCTCTAGAAGAACCTAAAGATCCTGACACTTGCAATTGCTTTGCAATATATGAATTACTGGCTTCTGAAGATGAAATTAAAGCGATGCGAAACAATTATGAAAATGGTAATTATGGCTATGGTCACGCAAAACAAGAACTCTATGAACTTATCATAGACAAGTTTTCTAATCAACGAGCAAAATATATTTATTATATGGAAAATTTAAGTGAAATAGACGCTGCTTTGAAAACGGGTTCAGATAAGGCAACTAAGATAGCGAATGAAGTATTGGGTCGAGTTAGAAAGAAAATGGGATATTTTTAATTTTTTTAAACAACTTGATACAACTTCCCTGGTAAAGGACGAATAATCCCTTTTAGTTCCATATCTAATAATAGCGTCGATATTTTATATGTTGGGAGTTTACAAGCTATCGATATTGTATCTAAATGCTGCTTGTCTTTATCTTTTAAAAAATTAAAAATTAATTTTTCTTCCTCATTAAGCTCAATGAATAACTTTGTTTGAAGTGATTTGGATATCTCTTCTTCAACATTCCATCCCAACAGATAAATAATGTCTGCAGCACTAGTAATTAAATGGGCTTGTTGCGTTTTTATTAAATTGTTACATCCTTGACTTTGAGAATCTGTTGCCCTTCCTGGTAAAGCAAATACATCTCTATTATAAGAATTCGCAATATCTGCAGTTACAAGACTTCCTCCTTTTTCGGCAGACTCAATTACGATTGTTGCTAGGGTCATCCCCGCTATTATTCGGTTGCGTTTTAAAAAATTGTTTCTCTCAAAGGCATCACTACTCCAAAATTCAGTAAAAAACCCCCCATTTTCTTCAATGCTTTCCTTATACTTTTTATGTGTTTTAGGGTACAACTGATTCAACCCATGAGCCAGACAGGCAATAGTTTGCAATCCATTTGCCATAGCAGCTCGATGGGCTGTAATATCTACTCCATAAGCAAACCCAGATACAATAACAGGGTTTAAAGGGCTTAACGATTCAATTAATTTTTCGCAAAATATTCTTCCATAACTTGTTATGTTTCGTGTACCGACTATGCTTATGAGTTTTTTATTTTGAAGATCAATATTCCCCCTATGAAAAAGTAATATCGGTCCATCGATGCAATACTTTAACGTTTCGGGGTAGCTCTTATCCTGAAAAAATGAATATTCAATTGCATGTTGCTTTATAAAACGAATTTCAGCATCAGCTTCATCTAGTTGTAATTTTTTTGAAAGTTCTTTCAATCGATACACGCCAACACCGTCGATTTTTATTAGATTCGATTTCTTTTCTTTAAAAACCCCTTCCGCAGAGCCTACATTCATTAATAGTTTTTTAGCAATAGTACCCCCAAGATTTGGTACACGCTGTAAGGCCAGTGTGTACCGTAATTCTGAATTTGATAGCATATAAAAAATTAAAAAAGGGGGAGTTTATTGCAATCTATTCAATAGAAAAACGGTTACAATGCAATAGGGTTTCTCGTTGTAAAAACTATAGATTAGACTCTAAAAATACAAATTATTATGCTGTTAATAAAAATCTAACATTACAATTGATTAAAAATTAAAAAAAACTATCTTTGTTTTAATGCAATTAGCAAACTACATAAACGCTCTATTATACCGTTATGAATGTGTAATCATCCCAGGCTTTGGCGCCCTGTTAACACAGTACCATTCTGCCAGAATTGATGATGCCACACAAACATTTTACCCTCCTGGAAAATCCCTTTCCTTTAATAGACAGTTACAAACAAATGATGGTTTATTAGCGAACTATGTCGCTTCTGTAGAAAATTGCAGTTATGAAACATCGCTTCAGAATATTAGAAACTTTACTGGAAAACTATCATTACAACTTGCTGAAAAGGATACAGTTGATTTAAAAAATATTGGGGAGTTTCATCTTAATGAAGAAAATTCGATACAGTTTATCCCTTCCTCCAAACAAAATTTTAACACTTCTGTTTTTGGGATGACCTCCTTTGTTTCTGCTAAAGTTAATCGAGAGGTTTATAGGGAAACAGTAGCTGCATTAGAAGAAAAGGTTCCAATATTTATCTCACCAGAAAAACATGTTTCAAAACCTTATCTAAAATATGCTGCTATCGCTCTTGTTGCTATATCTATTGCTGGGTTTAGTGGTCTAAAATTATATGAAGGTTCTGTTCAAAAACATAATTTTGCTGAAAAACAAAAAGCGAATACCTTAGTTGAAAATCAAATTCAAGAAGCTACTTTTACTATTGAAAATCCGTTGCCAGCTATAAACCTAACCTTTTCGAAACACTCTGGAAAGTATCATATTATTGCTGGAGCCTTTAGAATAGAAAACAATGCAGATAAGAAAATTAAACAACTTCAAGAAAAAGGATTTGCAGCAAGAATGGTTGGAATAAACAAATACGGTCTTCATCAAGTGGCTTATAGTAGTTATGAAAATCGTTTAGATGCAATTCAAAATCTACGGACAATTAAACGCACTCAGAATCCTGATGCATGGTTATTAGTTTTGAAAACCGAAAACCAATAAAATAAATCAGTTACATCTTTTAATCAATTTTTTTAAATGAAAGCAAAAACTGCAAGTAATTCACTTACCATTATGACCGATATGGTCTTGCCAAGTGAAACCAATCCCATTGGCAATATGTTTGGAGGAGAATTGTTAGCCAGAATGGATCGTGCTGCAAGTATAGCTGCTCAAAGACATAGTAATAATATAGTCGCTACTGTTTCAGTAAATAATGTGGCCTTTACTAAAATGATTCCTTTGGGAAGTGTTGTTACTATCGAAGCAAAAGTGACCAGAGCTTTTTCTAGTTCGATGGAAGTTTTTATGGATGTATGGATTGAGGATCGTGAAAGCGGAGAGTGCATCAAATCAAATGAAGGAATTTATACCTTTGTTGCGGTTGATGAAAATGGAAAACCCATTCCAATACCACCTATAGTTCCCGAATCCAAAATTGAAAAACAACGGTTTGTTGCTGCATTAAGAAGAAAGCAATTAAGCCTAGTAATTGCGGGTAAAATGAAACCCCTAGATGCCACAGAATTAAAAGCACTATTTCCTGATTAATCGTCAGGAAGTTCCTTTTACAAAAAATATTACTACACTTGGGTGCCTTCATTTTTGTGAAAATTAAAAAGCATGTTAGGTAAAGGGTCCAAATTGTATAGCATTGTTAGAATGAAGTGTCCTCGATGTCATGAAGGCAATTTTTATAAAGGATCACCTTATAAAGTTGCGACGATGGGAAGGGTTCAAGAAAATTGCTCGAAATGCGATCTTAAATTTAATATAGAGCCCAGTTTTTATCACGGATCCTATTATGTTGTATATGTCTTGGGTGTTGCTTTATTTATTTCTGTTTGGGTACTTAAATTATTGTTTTTTCCCGAGGCAGGTCCAACGGTTTTATTGATTTCTGTATTTGTATCTCTTGCATTACTATCTCCATTGCTTTATGCACTATCCAAAATTATTTGGATAAATTTCTTTGTTAAATACGAGAAAGATATTATTAAGTAAAAGGTTGTAACTTTATAACATGATTGAAGGTCTTAAAAATAAATATGGGCATTTATTTGAAGATGCATTACTTGATGAGATAAGCCAATTTGGAACTTTAAAAGATATTCCCGACGGCTTTAAATTAATTGAAATTGGTCAATATATAAAATTTATGCCATAATAATTAGTGGTGCGATAAAGATAATGCGCGATGATGATGATGGCGACGAGCTTCTTTTATACTTTATTGAAAGTGGCGATACCTGTGCCATGACATTAATATGTTGCTTAGGAAATACAAAAAGCGAAATTAGAGCAATTTCCGAATTAGATACTAAACTAATTATGATTCCTGTTCAAAAAATGGAAGATTGGACCGGAAAATATAAATCCTGGCGAAATTTTGTTTTTGAAAGCTACCATAAACGATTAATGGAAATGCTGGAAACAATTGATAACATTGCTTTTCTTAAGATGGATGAACGCCTGTTGAAATATCTAAAGGATAAGTCCATCATCACTAATGAAGATGTTATTTACAGTACACATCAAGAAATTGCATCCCTCCCGAGTAGTTATATCTCGCCTTTTAAAAAAACTTGAAAACAAAGGTCAAATTGAACTTAATAGGAATAATATTAAGATTATTTCTCTATAATATTTATACGCTATTGTTTGTATGAAAATTGGATACGCATACTTTCCAATAAAATATTAAGAAAATTACGCGCAAATAGATTGCAACAAATTATGAGAATTAATTATCTAAAAAGATAAATTTTTGTGCTAGTTTCTTATTATCTTGGCTCAATAAAATAATTAAATTATGGATAATAATAATGATATAAGTAAATGCCCGTTTATGGGTGGAGCTCAAAAACAGAGTGCTGGTGGTGGTACCTTAAACAGAGACTGGTGGCCAAACCAATTAAAATTAAATATCCTCAGGCAAAATTCTTCAAAATCCGACCCTATGACTAAGACATTTAAATACGCTGAGGAGTTTAATAGCCTAAACCTAGATTCAATAAAGAAAGATATATTTGATTTAATGACTACATCACAAGACTGGTGGCCAGCTGATTTTGGTCACTATGGTCCATTCTTTATTCGTATGGCTTGGCACAGTGCTGGCACCTACCGAATAGCAGATGGTCGTGGTGGTGCAGGATCAGGTACGCAACGATTTGCTCCACTTAATAGTTGGCCCGATAATGTAAATTTAGACAAGGCTCGATTATTATTATGGTCTGTTAAAAAGAAATATGGGAAGAAAATTTCCTGGGCCGATTTGATGATTCTTGCTGGTAACTGTGCATTAGAGTCCATGGGCTTAAAAACCTTCGGGTTTGCTGGCGGACGTGAAGATGTATGGGAAACAGAGCAAGATATCTATTGGGGCTCTGAAACAGAATGGTTAGCAGACAAGCGTCACTCTGGTGATCGCGAACTCGATAACCCTCTTGGGGCCGTTCAAATGGGATTGATCTATGTTAATCCTGAAGGCCCCGATGGGAACCCAGATCCAATTGACGCTGCACATGATATTAGAGAAACATTCGGTCGAATGGCAATGAACGATGAAGAAACTGTAGCTCTTATTGCTGGAGGTCATAACTTTGGAAAAACACATGGTGCTGCAAACCCTGATAAGTATGTTGGTAATAAACCCGCTGAAGCTAGCATTGAAGAACAGAGTTTTGGTTGGAAAAATAAATATGGCACTGGAAATGCAGGCGATACCATTTCAAGTGGGCTTGAAGGAACATGGTCTAATACTCCAACTAAATGGGATAACAATTTCTTTGAAAATTTATTCGGTTATGAATGGGAACTAACAAAAAGTCCAGCTGGTGCACACCAGTGGAAACCAAAAGATGGGGCTGGGGAAGGAACTGTTCCTGATGCTCATGATCCATCTAAAAGACTTACACCAATTATGTTAACAACCGATCTCTCATTAAGAGAAGACCTGGTTTATGAGAAAATTTCAAGACACTTTTTTGAAAATCCAGATGAGTTCACAGATGCTTTTGCTCGTGCTTGGTTCAAGTTAACACATCGCGATATGGGACCTATATCCCGCTATCTTGGGCCTGAGGTTCCTAAAGTAGCCCTAATATGGCAAGATCCCGTTCCAGCCGTTACTCATTCTTTGATCGATGATCAAGACATTTCTGGTTTAAAAAACGGCATCCTAACTTCAGGACTATCAGTATCTCAATTGGTAACTACCGCTTGGGCATCAGCATCCACATTCCGTGGATCTGATAAACGTGGGGGCGCAAATGGTGCACGTATTAGCCTGGCACCACAAAAAAACTGGGAAGTAAACAATCCCGCTGAACTTTCGAAAGTTTTAGACTCTTTAAAACAAATTCAAATAGAATTTAATAGCAAGCAATCAGATGGGAAGATGATTTCACTAGCAGACTTAATCGTTTTAGGAGGTTGTGCCGGGGTTGAACAGGCAGCAATGAATGCGGGTCAAAATGTAAAAGTGCCATTTAATCCAGGTCGTGCAGATGCTTCACATGATCAAACCGATACAGATTCATTTGCAGTATTAGAACCATCTGCTGATGGATTCCGAAACTATTTAAAAGTAAATCAAACTGCGTCTACAGAAGAATTACTTGTTGATAGAGCACAACTTTTAACACTAACTGTACCTGAAATGACTATTTTGATTGGTGGTATGCGTGTTCTTAATACAAACTTCGATGGGTCCAATCTAGGAGTCTTTACAAACAATTCGGAAGCACTAAGCAACGACTTCTTTGTAAATCTTCTGGATTTAAGGACGATCTGGAAAGCGACTTCAGAAGACGAATCTGTTTTTGAGGGGAGTGATCGTACAACTGGTGATCTCAAGTGGAAAGGAACACGAGTAGATCTTATTTTCGGATCAAACTCCGAGTTACGAGCGCTTGCTGAAGTTTATGCAAGTGAGGATTTTCAGGAGCAGTTCGTACACGACTTTGTTGCCGCATGGTCTAAGGTAATGGATCTTGACCGTTTTGATTTGGCTTAACAGTTGACTTATTTATTAAGACATTGTGAAACTAATTTTAAACCCAGGATTAGGTTATGACTTTCAGATTTTTGATCATCTGGATCTAATAAATTATGACGTTGAAGATATAAAATGGATTGAGCCAAAAACTGGTGATAAAATTCATGACTACTCTCAGCGGCTTTTCGAAAAATATAGAAACATTTCTGAGAAAATTACACTAATCCGACACTCATTTGGAATACCTGTGGCTCAGGCAAAAGGTCTCAGATAAATTAAAAAAAGTACTTAATAAATATAAATAGTATTAAAACGTAGTACAATAAAATCGTTAGCAACAAATAAGTAAATTTAGAGATGTTTTAGAAATAATAAAGATGACAATTGATCAAATAGCTATATTATTAATCATTGTAATGACTTTTATCCTTTTTATTTTGGGTCGTTTTCGATATGATATTGTTTCGATCATTGCTTTAGGTACTTTATTTATTGCCGACGAGTTACTTGGAGGTGAAAAATCTAATTTAATTATGGAGGGATCCAACCTATTTATAGGATTTGCGCATCCAGCAGTCATAACAGTAGCTCTGGTTCTTATAATAAGTAGAGCATTACGTAATTCAGGGGTTGTTGATTTGATTTCTCGCCTAATAGCCCCATTCTCTAAGAATAAACTTACTCATATCAGCAGCTTGAGCGGGGTAGCAGCAATTCTTTCTGCTATCATGAATAATGTTGGTGCACTTGCTTTAATGTTACCTGTAGCACTTAAAAGTGCCATAAAGCAAAAACGATCACCCAGTATTCTATTAATGCCACTGGCATTTGCAAGTATACTGGGCGGAATGATAACAATGATCGGTACTCCTCCAAATATTATAATCTCTACTTTCCGTAAAACACAATTAATAGATATAAAAGCGAGGGCTTATGAAAATGTATTATCTCCTGCTGCTAAATATTTTGCAGATCGAGAAATAGATATTGAACAATTTAAACCAGAAGAATTTAGCATGTTAGATTTTAGTCCTGTTGGAGGAATAATAGCATTAATAGGGGTGTTATTTGTTTCACTAATTGGTTGGCGATTGATCCCAAAAACATCTTATAAAAAACCTGGAATTGAATCTCTCTTTTCTATCAGTGGATATATAACCGAGATTCGTATCCCTAAAAAAAGCAAATTTATTGGATTAAAGATTAATGAAATAAAGAATTTCACTAACGACAGACTCACAATATTTGGATATATATCCAAGGATGAAACGATCATTTCATTACACAATGATCATATTATTAAAGAAGGAGATAGGTTTCAGGTTAAAGCTGATCCTGTTGACCTAAGGATAATGATGGATGAATATGGTTTGCGACTTACAAAAATAATGCGCAAACGTATAGACAGATTAAAGGATAGTCATACAACTTTCAGGGAAGTATTAATAACACCTGGTTCAAGATTAGAGAATCGCAGGCGAAAATATTTTCATGAACGTACTTCAAATACATTAATCCTTATGGCTGTTGCCCGTCATGGAAAACCAATTCGTAAGCGTCTTGGAGATGTGGTTTTTCGCGTAGGAGATGTCTTGCTCCTACAGGGTAATAACGATGATCTTAATGATAATATAAGTTCTCTGGAATTAATACCGCTGGCAGAGAGAAATGTACAGGTTGGTGTTTTTTCAAAAGTAGGTCTAGCTTTGTTAATTTTTAGTTCAGCCATCGCATTAAGTATGTTGGGCATTCTACCCATCACTTTGGCATTTGTAGGAGCTATTTTGATGTATATTTTTACTGGTATTTTACCCATTCGGGAATTATACCAACAAATAGATTGGCCAATCATTGTATTACTAGGTGCTATGATCCCTATAAGTAATGCACTTCAAACAACAGCTAGCACAGAATTAATAGCAGATTTTATGATAAATCTGACCTATAGTATGCCATCCTGGTTTATTATAGCTTTAATCATGATTATTACCATGACTCTTTCAGATGTTATCAACAATGCAGCCACAGCTCTTATCATGGCGCCAATAGCAGTTGAAATTGCAATATCTATGGGTCTTAGTATTGATCCATTTTTAATGAGCGTAGCTGTAGGTGCTTCATGTGCTTTTCTTACTCCTATTGGACATCAGTGTAATGCACTAATCCTTGGACCTGGCGGATATCGGTTTTCCGATTATTGGAGAATGGGATTACCTTTGGAAATTCTAATTGTATTAGTAGGGACACCATTGATACTATATTTTTGGCCATTATAAAAAATAATAGCTGGTATATCAGTAAATTAATTCCTAATCAACAATATGAAATCAAAAAAAGTAAAAGAAAAATATATTGCATTTCTACGAGGAATAAATGTAGGTGGTCATCACAAAGTTCCAATGGCTGATCTTCGCAAGGAAATGGAATCTTTGAATTTAGAAAACGTGGTAACAATTTTAAACATTTTAAGACCGTTGCAAGGGCTTGCATAATTTTGCAATATTTCGTATCTTTTTATCATGGAATTAGTACAGCAACCTACATTAGCCGATAGCATTTGCGATATACGTTCACGCATGATAAAGCAGGTCTTTTTCACCCAAATTAATATCCTTTTAAATTGGGAACCTATCATAAAAGGTTTAAAAAAGCACTACACTAAAGGACAAAGTGCCACAGGAAAACCAAGCTATAGTGGTTTATTACTTTTTAAAATGAGTTTATTGCAAACTTGGTATGGTTTAAGCGATTATGAAGTTGAAGACCGCATTAATGATAGTATTTCATTTAGTTATTTTTGTGGGTTACATATTGATCAAGTAGCACCGGACCACAGTACTTTATCCCGTTTTCGGAGTATGATGACAAAAGCAAAAGCCTATGAGCCCCTATTTAAAGAAATCAACAGACAGTTAGCAGCCCATAAAATAATAGTAAAAACAGGAGTTATTGTTGATGCCAGTGTTATAGATACACCATTAAAAGCCAAAGGTAAAACCAATCATAAAGTCACCCAGGATAGAAAAGATGAGCAGGAAGTGGAAGTAATCAAGGACTATGCAGAAAGTGTAGATGCCGGCGCAGCTTGGTTAAAGAAAGGCGGAAAGTATCGATTTGGCTATAAAAAACATCACGTTACAGACAACGAAGGTTTGGTTTTAGGAGTATTGACAACAAAAGCAAGCACCAATGAAGTTGGCAATTTAGAAGACGTATTGAACACCGCAGATTTGCCAGAAGATATTCCCTTAAAAGCAGACAAAGGTTATCAATCAAAGAAAAATGCGATACTGCTTAAAAAACGAAAGTTAAAAAATCATATTCTAAAAAAAGCCTGTAAAAACAAGCCTTTAACTCATTGGGAGAAAGTGTTCAATAAACTCATAGGCAAAACAAGATTTAAAGTAGAGCGTACTTTTGGAGGAATTAAAAGATGGTTCTCCGGAGCAACAGCAAGATACAGGGGTATTAAAAAAATGCACACTCAAAATCTTTTGGAAGCCATGTGCTATAATTTGTACCGAAGTCCAGGAGTAATTGCGTCCAATTTTAAAAATTAAGGGAAAATGAACGCTAAAAACGGGAATCTTCAACTTAAAATCAGCTAAAAACCTGAAAATAAAGAAAATTTAGACCAAAAATTTCAAATTAGAAAAGAAAATTGAATTTCATCTAAGTTTTGCAACGGTCTCAGAAGGTGATGGAAAAGGAGGATGGAAAATGAATACCATTTCAGGAATTAAACCTTTTGAGTCCGATGATAATGATTCAAAACGTATTTTTTGGAAAGATGGTGGCGTGCATCAAAACATCACACATGCAGTACATCCAGACCCAATAAGCGGGATGCATTGCTGGCATCAAAGAGTTCGGATAGAAAAACTTGCTGATGGAGAAAATTATGGTGATATTTTTGTCGATACCAACAAATCTCATGAAGTATATAAAGAGTCGATGAAAATGACTCGACCTGCGCCAGGACCAAATGGAGAGCGAAGGTCTTTGTGGTTTAAAAGAGCTTTTACTCCTGATAAATCTACTTTTTATATCAACGAAAAAGAAGAATAAAAAAAGAAGTTAATTAAGGTTAATATCATATAATTTTGAAATGCTACACAAAATTTTCCCATTTCTAACTTGGCTCCCATTAGTAAAAGATTCTTGGAAAGATGATCTAATTGCTGGTATTACAGGGACAATTATTGTAATTCCACAAGCTATTGCATTTTCTATAATCGCTGGCTTACCTCCTATTTATGGGTTTTATACCGCTATTGTTACTCCATTTATTGCAGCTTTATTTGGTTCCTCTTATCATTTAATTTCGGGACCTACAACAGCAATTTCCATTGTGGTTTATTCAACCTTAATAAAATTTGTTGACCCTGAAACAGACCTAGAAGCTTTCGTTTCACTCGCATTGCTTTTAACATTATTAACAGGCTTATTCCAATTTGCAATGGGAGTACTAAGAATGGGAAAATTAGTGAATTTTGTGTCGCATTCAGTTATTATTGGATTTACAGCTGGAGCTGGGGTATTAATAGCATTTAAACAATTAAAACATGTGTTTGGAATAAGTGTCCCACAGGGGAGTACAATTTATCAGACCGTAACCTATATTTTTAATAATATATCAGAAACAAATTGGTATATATTTACTGTAGCAGTAGGGACATTAGCAATTGCCATCGTTATAAAACAATTAATAAAACCCTTGTCACGGTATTATCTTTTAATTGCCATGATCATCGGTAGTGTTTTAGCGATTTGGATGGGAGGAGAGGCAAATGGAATTCAAACTGTTGGACATATCCCATCAAATTTACCCTCCTTTAATATTCCAGATATAAATTATAAGAGTGTTTCATCATTGAGTTCTGGGGCCATGGTTTTAGCTTTATTAGGCCTAATTGAAGCTGTTGCAATTGGCAGATCGATTGCGTTACAGACCCATCAAAAAATTAATGTAAATCAAGAATTTATAGGTCAAGGGATTTCAAATTTTATCGCAAGTTTTTTCTCAAGTTATGCAGGGTCAGGTTCTTTTACACGTTCCAGCGTTAATCATCAAGCAGGAGCAAAAACGCCTATGGCAGCAATTTTTGCCTCTATATTATTGATGGTTGTTTTATTACTCTTTGCCCAATATTCTTCTTTTTTACCTAAGGCTGCAATGGGAGGAATTATAGTATTCGTAGGCTATAATTTAATCGATTTTAACCATATTAAACAAGTTTTAAAGAGTAGCGGAAGAGAATTGGTGGTGCTGTCAATTACCTTGCTTGGAACCTTATTCTTTGATTTAGAGTTTGCATTATTAGCAGGAGTTTTTGCTTCCTTTTTCTTTTATTTGGAGCGAACATCAAAACCCAATATTGCAACATTAGCAATAGATAATAAAAGAAGGTTGGTAAATAAAATTAGAGATAGAAATGCATTGGAATGTTCTAATATTAAGATTTTAAGAATTGATGGCTCTATGTATTTTGGATCGATTGAAAAAATAGATGATTACTTAACAAATTTATACACGCAAAATGAAATTCAATATGTTTTAATTGCTGCTGGTGGAATTAACTTTATTGATTTGGCTGCGGCAGAATGGCTGACTCATGAAATAATAAAATGGCAGAAAAAAAGAGGTGGAATATACATTGCCAATTTAAAAATAATAAGTCAAGATGTCATCCGAAAAGGTGGTTTTGCAAATAAAATGGGAGAAAATATCTTTTTTAAGGATAAAAAAGACGCCATCAACGAAATTCATAAAAAACTAAATAAGCCTTGTAAGACAGAAGCTTTTGAGGAGTGCAAAAAAGAAGGTTCTTCTTTAATCTGAATAAAATGTAACTCTTGTTACAAAAATTGAATCCCATCATTATTACTTTTGCACTTTATTAGAATTAAATTTTATTTATTTAATGAATTTAAAAAGTACTCTGCCAATACTTGATTGGCTTCCAAATTATAACAAAAAATGGCTTAAAGATGATGTTGGAGCTGGGCTAACCGTTGGGGTTATGTTAATCCCACAAGGAATGGCATATGCTTCTATAGCTGGTCTTCCTGCTGTATATGGTCTTTATGCTTCCATTATCCCAATCATTATTTATGCTTTATTTGGTACTTCAAGACAATTAGCTGTTGGTCCCGTGGCTATGGTTTCATTACTTACCGCAACAGCAATAGGTTCCTTTGAAGGATTATCCACTACAGATTACATTGCTTATGCATTCCTTTTGGCTCTTTTGGTTGGGCTTATTCAATTTTTTTACTTGGAGTTTTCAGATTAGGTTTTTTAGTTAATTTTTTATCCCATCCCGTAGTTAGTGGATTTACTTCTGCTGCGGCATTGATTATTGGAATGAGTCAATTAAAACATTTATTAGGAATTAATATCGAAGGTAGTCATCATATCAATAAAATCATGATGAGTGCTATTGAAAAAGCAGGAGAAATAAACTGGATCGCTTTTGCAATAGGAATCGTTGGAATTTTAATAATCATCGGAGTTAAAAAAATCAACAAGTCGCTACCGAGCCAACTTTTTTCAGTCATCTTTGGAATAGCAATTGTGAGTATATTTAACTTGGAAGAAGGGACACAGGGTGTAAAAGTAATTAGGGATATTCCCAATTCCCTTCCAAGTTTCCAGATCCCATTATTGGATCTTAATACGATCCAATTATTAACACCAATGGCACTAACAATTGCCTTAGTTAGTTTTATGGAGAGTATTGCGGTTGCAAAAGCCATTCAAATAAAACATAGGGATTATAAAGTAATCCCAAATCAAGAATTGGTATCTCTAGGTTTGGCAAATATTGTTGGATCATTTTTTCAATCTTTCCCTACAACTGGAGGGTTTTCAAGAACTGCGGTTAATGATCAGTCCAGAGCAAAAACAGGTTTAGCGGCATTAATAAGTGCAGCTTTAATAATTATCACCTTACTTTTCCTAACCCCATTTTTTTACAATTTACCAAAAGCAATAGAACAGACTTCTGGATGCTGATTACCACATTTCTAGCTACATTGATATTTGGTGTCGAAATTGGAATTGGCCTTGGAATTGTTGTCTCCTTAGCAATGGTTTTATTTAAAATAACAAAACCCCATACCGCAAGATTAGCTAAAGTACCAAATACTCATTTTTATAGAAATATAAAACGTTTTGAGAACTTGGAAATAATAGATGAAATATTAATTTACAGATTCGATGCCCAATTATTTTTTGCAAATGTTAATTATTTCAAAGATAAATTATACGACTATGAACGTATTAAAAAAGATAACTTGAAGTTATTAATCATAGATGGAGAAAGTATAAATAATATCGATAGTACTTCTATTCAAGCGCTGGAGGATATAATAATCGATTTCAAATCAAGGCAAGTTGAAGTATTATTTACAGGAATTAAAGGTCCTGTTCGGAACAAAATGATCAAGTCTGGGTTTATGAAAAGAACAAACGAAGATCACTTCTTTATGAGTATTCAGGAAGCCGTCGATTGGTATAATACTGGTTTTAAAGAAGTTAAATTTCATGAATATTTAAAATAGAAACGTAAAAATAAAACGGTAAAAATAAAAAATGTAACAAATGTTACAGTATCACTGTAAATTTTCACTTAATTTTACAGTCTAATTAATTATTAATCAATTTAATATATTACCATGAAAGTAGAACAATTATTTACAGGATGCCTTGCTGAAATGGCTTATTATATTGAGTCAAATGGAGAAGCGGCAATAGTTGACCCATTAAGAGAAACTGAACCCTATATTAGAATGGCTGAAGCGGATGAAGCTAAAATAAAATATATTTTATTAACACATTTTCATGCTGATTTTGTATCAGGACAATACGATCTGGCCCAGAAAACGGGTGCAAAAATAATATTTGGCCCTAATGCAAAAACTGAATATGAAATTTATAATGGAAAAGATGGAGAAGAATTTTCAATAGGAAATGGTAAAATAACATTACTTCATACTCCGGGACACACTATGGAATCGTCATCATATTTAATAACTGATGAAAAAGGAGATACCCCATATGTTTTAACAGGAGATGCTTTATTTATTGGAGATGTTGGCCGGTCAGATTTAGCAGTTAAACAGGGTGCTTTAACTGAAAGAGAATTAGCTGGATATTTATTCGATTCCCTTCGAAATAAAATAATGACCTTACCTGATGATATTATTGTATATCCAAATCATGGTGCGGGATCTGCTTGTGGTAAAAACATGAGCTCTGAAACCTTTGATAACCTGGGTAATCAAAAGAAAACAAATTATGCACTTAGAGCAGATATGACTAAAGAGGAATTTATTGATGAAGTAACATCTGGATTAAAACCCCCACCACAATATTTTCCAAACAATGTAAGAATGAATAAATCTATCAATACAAGTATAGATAACATTTTACATAAGGGGACCACTCCGTTAGATCCAGCGACGTTTAAAGAAATGAGTGAGCAAAAGGATATTTTAGTTGTCGATACTCGTTCTAAAGAAGCATTTGCTGAAGAAGGGACGGTTCCTGGAGCTTGGTATATTGGAGTTGATGGTAATTTTGCACCTTGGGTTGGTTCCCTTGTAAAGGATATTAATCAAAAAATAATCTTTATCGCAGACGACGAATTGCGCATAAATGAAATTGTAACTCGTTTTTCTAGAGTAGGATTCGACAATATCTTAGGTTATTTAAATGGTGGAATTCATGATTGGATTGCTCAAGGATATAACGTAGCTAAAATTGGGTCAATCTCTGCTGCAAAATTTGCTGATTTGTTAGCTGATGGCTCTATAGAGAAAGCATTAGATGTACGTAAAGAGTCTGAATATTTATCGGAACATGTAGTAGGAGTTCAAAATTTTCCTTTGGATACTATTCATGTTAATTTTTCAGAAATTGATCCTTCAAAAGAATATTTTTTAAACTGTTCCTCAGGGTATCGTTCATTAATTGTTGCATCAATATTTATGGCAAATGGAGTAGAAAAGGTAACTGATGTCCGTGGAGGATTTAAAGATATTAAAGAAACCAATGCTCCTATTTCAGAATATGTTTGTCCAACAACCTTGCTATAATAACATGGTATTGCCCAAGAAACTCAAATATAAAAAATGAAAAATTGCCAGCAACTGGAATGGATAGAACACTTAGATAACGATCCCAATGCAGTAATAATCGATTGCAGAACAAAAGAAGAATGGGATCAAGGTATCATTAATGGTTCAATTTTATTAGACCTTTTGAACCCGCAAGAATTTATGAATGAAGCCGAAAAGTTAGATAAAGAAAAAAATTATTATATATACTGCAGAAGTGGTGTTAGGAGTATAACGGCTTGTCAGATATTAGAATCTCTAGGAATACGATCAACTAATAATCTTTTGGGAGGTATTATAAGTTGGCAAGGAGAATTGGTAGCCCCAGGTTTGTAGAACATATCCTTCTATTTGTAGAATATAGGTTAAGTACCTTATTTTTCTTTTTTAAACCCTGTAATTATCTGTCCAAAAAATCTTTTTGGGAAACTTTCTTCTTCAGGAAACCCAAGTTCAATAGTACCACTATCTTCAGGAATATAGTTTGTTTTAAATAGATAGTCCCAAATACTCAGGCTAATTCCATAATTAATTCCCTGAAGCCTTTCTTCTGGTAATGCTTTTACGTGGTGATATAGATGCATGACAGAATTATTAAAAATATATTTAAATGGCCAACCCCAGGTAATTCTAATATTCGCATGGTTTAGATGACCAATGGTAATAGCGATAAAATGTACAATAAAAGCTTGTTCTGGTTCAAAACCTCCAAGGATCATTACTGCAAAAGTCTTTAGTGGTTTATAGAGTATGTTTTCCATCCAATGAAACCTGAGATGAGCTGCAAAACCCATTTCTTTTACAGAGTGGTGTACTTTATGGAACCTCCATAAAAATTCATATTTATGAAGTAATACATGAGTAAACCACTGTACAAAATCTAAAATTACAAAAAATACAAGAAGTTGTATCCACTTAGGCCAGGGCGAAATTGATAAAATTGTAAAGCTTTTTGAAGTAACTCCTATTTCATTAAAAAGAACACCTATCCATTCATAGACTCCACTAATAATAATCGCAAAAATGAAGAAATTAAAAAACATGTAAAATGTATCCAACCAAAAATCTTTTCTAATAATAGCTTGGTCCTTACGCCATGGAAAGAGCATTTCCAAGACCCAAACGATAAGAGATATTGCAATCAAACCCCAAAAATAATTGGTATACCAGGGTACCTCGAACAAAATAGAATCCAAGATCCAAGAAATTGTCCCATTAAAAGCGTCTTTAAAGGCCGTGAAATATTTATCCATTTACTTGTTTTTTTTGAAGGTGTTCTTCACTAATATCAATTCCAAAAATGGTGAAATTATTAGTATAAAACCAATGTAAATTTCTTCCACTTCCAAAAACTACATCTAAAATATTCTCTAAAGAATAATACCGATCCTTGATTATTTGATCTATTATATAGATGTCTGTATTATTTAAAATATCTTTTAATGAATTCGTCTTCATTATCTTAGCCTTGTAATAAGTGTCAAAAGATTTGCAAAATACAATAACTATTTTTGAAGAAATGAAAATAAAAATATAATTATAAACTAACTAATTTTGAAAAAAACAAACAACTATTAAAGCATACTCTTTTTTAAAAAATTGATTTCGCTAATAGCGGAGAGCCTCTTTCAACAAAGGCTTCACAATCTTTTATTATGTTTAAAAATTATAACATATAACAATTGTTAGTTAATTAAAAGAAAAAATATTATTATTGCACTTTCGATGAAGAAACGCTATATCCATCAAATAGTAACTATGAAAATTTCAAGATTATTCATTGTTTTAATAATTTTTTTAAGCCCCTTTTTTTTACAAGCCCAAGTTGGGATTGGAACTGACAATCCAAATTCAAATTCCTCTCTTGATGTAAATGGGAGGGTTGTGATTCAAGATTTATCTAGAACTGCACAGAGTTTGACCGATGTAAAGATGATACCTACCGAAGCAGACGGCACTCTAATTGAAGCGACACTTCCATCAAGCCTAATATCAAAAGATGATACTACTCACGAAATCACAATGAATGAGAATTTCGGAACTAAGAACAATTGGGACATTAGTTTAGATGGAGATAATAGTGAAGTAACTGTTTTTATTATTCGTAAAGGATCAGGTGGTAATGAACTTAAAATACGAGGGATAATTGGTGGTACTGATGGTCGCCGAATACGTATTATTAATGATGCTAATAAGAAAATAAAATTTGAGGAAGATAATAATAATGCAACTGCTGGAAATAAAATCTACATATATACCAATCTAGCCGAAATGACAACTTATGGCTCTTGCGAATTAATATACTCTACAGCCATTTCTGACGGATCTGGCCATTGGAATATTGTCCAAATGGATGAAAATTAAAATAATTTATATAAGAGTGATGTTAAACAATCTTTTTTCTCTTGAGCTCATCTTTATAAAAAAGGGATTTATTGTTGCTTAGTTTCAATACACTTTTTTACTTATTTACATTTGGTAAACCCAACTAGCAGGATTCATTTTTTTGTTGTTTTGAAAAATCAAAAATTTAAGAATGGTTTTTCCAGAACTCACATTGGTAAAGACCGTCCCAATTTCTTGTTTGGTTGTAACCTGTTCTCCCTTTTTAACAAGTATTTTGATCATGTTCTGATAGATTGTAATATAATTTCCATGTTGAATATACACCGCATTATTGGCCCCTTTTATTTTCTGAATCTCCATTATGGTACCTCTAAATACAGCCCTAGCCTTCGCATTTCTATCCGTAGCGATTTCTACCCCACTGGAATAAGTTGTCACATTGGGTAATTGGGGGTGTCTTGTATTTCCAAACTTTTTTACAACAACTCCATTCTTTACAGGCCAAGGGAGTTTCCCTTTGTTATTAGTGAAATTAATAGCTAGCGCCTTTGCTTCTGCTGTTAGTGCAAAAGTGCTGGAAGATTTTACCGAAGTCCCACTTTTTTTTGCAGAAGCATTATTAGAAGCAAGAATTGCTGCCTTGATCATGACCTCTATTTGACGATCTATCTTATCGGCTTCATGTTGTTTATTTTGGATCTGTTTTGAAAACATTCCTTCATTTTTTTTTAAAGAAGCGATGAGGTCTTCCTGATCTTTTTTCTCCTGACTAAGTTTACTTTTAGCCACTTTATTTTCTTCAATTAGAATTTGTTTTTTTTTCTTTTGTTCGATTAATCCTTTATTTAATTCCAGAATAGTTTGGGTAGTTTTCTTAATATTTTCTCCTTGTTTTTGTCGTTGCTTTGCATATTGTTTCATATACTGAAAGCGTTTATAAACTTGAAGAAAGTCCTCAGAGGAAATGATAAACATGATCCTACTTTGAAGTGTATTGCTTTTATAGGATTTTAAAATCATAGCCGCATAATCTTCTTTAAGTTCTTTCAATTCAGTTCGTAGGCCTTCAATTTTAGAAAGATTATCGTTTATTTCACGAGAAAGTAAATTGGCTTGTTGGTTGGTCACCCGAATCAGGTTTTTCCTAGTTGAAATTCGGCTACTCAGGTCTTCAACTTGGGTTAATACAGATTTTTCTTCTTGTATGGCATCAAACAAAAGGGCATTTATTTGCTTGATCTCATCTAGAAGTACTTGTCGTTTTTCCTCTAACTGTTTCTGCTTATTAGTTTGAGCATTTGTCGTTATAACCAGACAAAACGAAAAAACAATAAAAAATAAAATTCGATTTGATCTCATTTAATTTAATCTAATTTCTTCATAACCTCTAGGTATTGAAAAGGGAAAACGTATGGAAGCATTGTGATCTATTTTTTTAAAATTAACCCCAATCTTTGTCAAATCCCCATTATCAGTTGTAATTATTCTTATTTCAGTTGGATAATACCCCTCTTTTATTTTTTGATAATTCCCATAATTAACGGTAAACATTCTATTATCTTTAGGTTGTGAAAGTGATTCGGATGAAATTTTAAAATTATCTGCATTGAGCAATAAGGCGTGTTTAAAATTATTTGGCTGTTGTTTGGGTTGTAATTTATATTTATTAGTTGCAATAACAACCTTATATTTTGCATCTAAATTGAAGATCGATTGACCCAATAAAAGTGATTGTGCTTTTTGAAAATCAATATCGATGCCCAGCCAATCGCTTAACAAAGAAAAATCCCCTTCGAAATAAGTGTTTGTTAGTGTTTCGTAATAACTTACCGCTTCAGGAGTAATTAAAGCCTTTGCTATTGTAATCCCTAATAAAGATGCCTTTATCCATATCTTTTTATCTTTCTCCATCCTCAGGCTTACTGTTATACTTTGGTGCTTTTTATTGTTTTCATAAACAACTTGCATCCGAGCAGCCAATGTTAAAAATTTTGGGTTGGCCCGATCATGAGTTTTAATAATGTCTTCCGAAGACATTTTAGAAATATTTGTGTTTGATTCTGCGATACCCTTACTTCCTTTACATGATAGAACAAATAAGGTGAATGCAAAAATATATACGCATTTAATGTTCAATAGAAATTTTTAATAATTAACTTAATATTTTAATTTGATATATTTAGGCTTTCAGCCTTTTTTAAATACTTTTCGGCTTTTTGATTGTCTCCATTTAAAGTATATGAAATAGATAATTGTTGATAAAAATCATACTCCATTTTTATATCATCAAAAATATAATCAAGTCCTGTTTCTAAGCTTTCAATTGCTTGTCCTTCATTCTTCATTTTATTATTAGCTATTCCATTTAGTAAATACAAAATAGGCTGAGCAGGAAAAACTTCAAGACCTTTTAAACTTAACTTTGAAGCTTGATTGAATTCATTGCTTTCTAATTGAAGTCTGATGGTGCTTTTTAGTAACCCAAAATTCTGTAGGTCTTTTTCTGAGCCTATTTGATATAATGATAAGGCCTTATTTTTGTTACCTTTTGAAAAATAATAATCTCCAACTTGTTTATAAACTCGACTATCTGCATTGATAATTAACGCTGTTAAAATAGCTTCTATATCTAGCTCTTTTTGTGGATTGTTAGTTGCAAAAGCTAAAAAGTCTTTTAAAACCCTATTCTTGCTTTCTTTATCTATATCGTTTTCGTTAAATACTATTTTCATTGAAATTATTGCCTCTTCAAACTTTTCATCCTCTAAATAAAATTTATACAATGCTAAATGCACCAATTGAGAATTGGGGTGTTGCTTCAATAATTCTTTTGCTGTATCAAATGCCTTTTTACTTTCACCTTCTTCACTATATAAAAAAATTAATTTCAAGTATTCTCTTTCATTTTCCAGATTATTATCAATCTTGGTTTTAAGGTTTTTTATTTCGGTTGATGTATTTCCAGTTGTCCTATAAATTTTACTTCGCAAGGCATTACGATAATTGCTTTCCCCCCATTCTATATCAAGTTCGTCAAGTATAGTAAGGGCTTTATTATATTGATGAGTTCTATTATAAAGATTAGCAAGGTCTTCTTTATAATCGGAGTCTATATCAATTAATTTTATCAACAATGGAATAGCTGCATCATATTTTTTTTGTTTGTAATACAAGTCATAAAGGGCGATCATCACATCAAGTCTTTTCTCATCCCAAGCCAACACTTTTTTAAAGTTTATTTCGGCAGCTGAATATTGTTTTAGTTTTGAGTGATTCTTTCCCATTTCAAAAAATACCACGGCTTCGTATTCAATATTTCCTAAGGCTTCTTTTTCTGCTTTTTCTAGGGCATTTAGCGCTAATTCGTAATTTTCAATTCCTTTTTGTTTGAGGGCTTCAAAAAAATATTCCTGAAAACTGTCAGTTACATTCCCCAGATCGTCAGAGGGTAAATATCCTATTTTTTGAGACAAAGAATTATGTGGGAATAAAAGTATTCCTAAGAAAAAAAGAAGGGCTATTGTTAACCTGTTATTCATGAATGAATGTTAATTTATTTGTTTTAGCCTTCCAAATAAGAAAGGGGTTTTATAAGGATTACGATAATTCGCTATAATCACCAATACTCACATTGGTAAAATTACCATTAAATTTAACATGGTTCCCTATCATTGCTTTTTCCAATGTAGCGTTTTTTATAACTGAATGTGTTTGTATTATACTATTTCTAACGTCACTATCTTCAATTATTGTATTCGCTCCAATAGATGTATAGGGGCCAATCGTGCTATTTTTAAGAATAACTCCATTTCCAATAAAGCTAGGGGCTATAATTTTTGAATTTTCGCTTATTATATTTTCTGAAATAAGGGTTTCATTACTCTCTGCTAATAGTGTTAGCATGCTTTTATTTGTTTCAACAGTAACATTTTTGTTGCCACAATCCATCCATTTATCAACAGTTGCTGTCTTAAATATTTTTCCGTGCTGTATCATTCTTTTAATCCCATCATTAATCTGATATTCTCCCCCGTTTAAAATATCATTTTCCAAAACATATTGTAATTCCTTTTTAAGATTTTCTACGTTTTTAAAATAATAGATTCCTATCACCGCCAGATTACTTACAAATTTCTGAGGTTTTTCTACAAGTTCTATAATTTCATTTTCATCATTCAATTTAATAACACCATAAGCTTCGGGGTGATCCACTTTTTTAGTCCAAATTACACTATCAGCATTTTTATCAAGATTGAATGTTGCGCTTATTAAGGTGTCGGCATATGCAATAACAGCTGGTCCTGATAATGATGCTTCAGCACACATAATGGCATGTCCAGTTCCTAAAGGATCGAGTTGTCTATAAATAGAAACTCTGGCTTGGAGTTCTTTTGCAAGTTCTTTTAAACTTTCCTCAATAGCATCTCCAAAAAATGTTGGATCCCCCAAAATAAATGCTATTTCTTCAATAGGTTCATCTAACAAGCCTTCAATATCTTTTACTAAGTGATGAACAATAGGTTTCCCAGCAACTGGAATTAGCGGTTTTGGAACCGTTAAAGTATGTGGGCGTAATCGGGATCCCCGCCCCGCCATTGGTACTATTATTTTCATGTCTATTCCCTGTCAAGTCAGAGATCTTATTAATTAAACTTCTTTTTAGTTTTGTTTCGATTCGGCAACTTATTCGTAATCGCCTTTTATTTTAATCCTGTACTGCCAAAACCACATTCACCACGAGCTGTTTCACTTAGTGTTTCGACTTCAGTCCAATCTGCACGCTCGTAGTTGGTAATAATTAATTGTGCTATACGCGCGCCATTTTCAATTTTAAAATCATCTGTTGAAAGATTGGCTAAAATAACCCCTATTTCACCTCTATAATCAGCATCAATCGTGCCAGGTGCATTTAATACCGTAATTCCTTTTTTTGCAGCTAATCCACTTCTAGGGCGTACTTGCGCTTCTGTTCCTAAGGGTAACTCAATAAAAAGTCCCGTTTTAATAACGGTGCGTTCTAATGATTTCAGGGTTACTGAATTTTCTAAGTTAGCTCTTAAATCCATCCCAGCAGAAGCAAGCGTTTCGTACGTAGGTAAAGGGTGATTTGATTTGTTAATGATTTTTATTTTCATTTTTGTTTCCTATAAATCATTTGTAAAAATACCTATTATTATAAGGGTTGCCCAAATAACTTTTTTTAAAAACCAGATAAGCTTATTTTTGTTTAAAATTATAGATAGCTTGCACTTTTTAATAATAAACCTGTATGATCAAAAATAAAAAAATAGTGGTCGTTCTACCTGCTTATAATGCAGAAAAAACATTAGAAAAAACATTTAATGGAATCCCTTTTGATATCGTTGATGAAGTTGTTTTAGTTGATGATCACAGCGCTGATGACACATTTAAGTTGGCTAAGGAATTAGGGATTCAGCATGTCATTAAGCATGAGGAAAACTTAGGCTATGGTGGGAATCAAAAATCATGCTACCGTAAAGCCTTGAATATTGGGGCAGATATTATAGTAATGTTGCATCCAGATTATCAATATACTCCAAAGCTAATTCATTCTATGTGTTATTTAATTGCAAATAATGTGTGTCCAGTAGTACTTGGCTCTAGAATTTTGGGGAAAGGAGCATTAAAAGGTGGAATGCCTATCTATAAGTATATTGCAAATCGTTTTTTAACCTTGTTTCAAAATATCCTTCTAGGGGAAAAGCTTTCTGAATACCACACCGGATATCGTGCTTTTTCCAAAACAGTTTTTGAAAAAATAAATGTTGATGTTAATTCAGATGATTTTGTATTTGACAATCAAATGCTCGCTCAGATTAGTTATAATGGCTATGCTATCGCTGAAATTACATGCCCAACAAAATATTTTGAAGAAGCTTCTTCAATAAATTTAAAGAGAAGTATTAAATATGGAATAGGGGTTATGCAAACTTCAGTTAAATACTTTTTAGCTAAAAAATTAAAAATGAAATTTATAATCTTTGATAACTAATTATAAGAACCTTTATATACCTATTGACTAAGCTTTCCTAAATAATAATTTCCTTTAGTATTGTATCCATTTTTAACGAAGAAGGAGCCTATGCGGCTATAAAATGCGTTAAGCTGCTCCTGATTTGCCCTACTGTCAAGATAATTCAAATACGTATCCACAAAGGGAACAATTTTTTTTGTTTGAATTAAATAAAATCCATCGAGCAATGTTTGTAAATCGTTGTCTAATTGATAATATCCTGCAAGTAAGCCAGCTTTAGTATTGTTAGCGTCTAAATAAACAGGGTGGATTTTTAAAGCCTTATTTATATACCTACTTGCTTCATCTAATAATTTTCTTTTTTCCTCTCTATCTGAAACCTCCAACAATTCTCGATAAATACTATAGCCCATAAACTGGTTTGCGCGAGCACTATTAACCGATACCTTAATGGCAGCACGATTTAATGTCATTTCATTCTTCCAGGCTGGAATCCTACTTACCGTTTTATAGGCATAACCAATTGTGAAAACAAGTAATAAACCCAATACTATGGTTTTTGAAAGTTTTTGAGAATTGCTAAAAAGTTTAGGAATTCCTTTTAAAATTAAATAGCTTAGAAACACTGTAAAACCTACTGAAGGTATATACATAAATCGTTCGTTCATAGTTGTTCCTATTGGGATCACCAAATTTGAAACTATCGAAAAGGTTATTAAATAAAATAGTATAGCCCAGGATACAATCGATTTTTTCCTTATATTGAAAATGGAATATAACAGCATCGCAATGTAAGCAAGCATGGATATAATAACACTTAGGCTTGCCCAATTCATTATAGGGATATGGTAGGGATAATAATCATGTGTTAGTGGGTGGGGGAACAAAAGTAGTTTTAAGTAAATTCCCAGGGTATAAAAAATAGTAGCATACTTGTCGGCAGTCCAAACACCTAGATATGGATTATTCATAAGTGCTGTAACTTCTTTTTCAGTATTTAGAAAAAAGCCGATAGCCTGATATCTCAAAATCATAAATATAATCGTTCCAGCTAATAATGGTAGGGTTGCTTTTAGGATCGTCTTAACCGAACTCTTAGTGAAAAAAAATAACGTTAGTGGTATTACTGCAATAAATGTAATTGCATTTTCTTTGGCAAAAAGAGCTCCTGTAAATAACAATAAACAAACTAAGAGTAAATACTTCTTTTTAGTCAAAACATATCGATAAGAACATAATAAAGCCAAAAGAGAAAACAATAAAGCCAACAGTTCATCCCTGCTTTTAATATTTGCAATTACTTCGGTATGAAGTGGATGGAGTATAAATAAGAGCGTTGCTACAAAAGGAATTGAAAGATACCATCTCGTATTATTGTTTTTAAATAAATTGGTTAGAATCAGGTATAATAGTATCCCTGTAAAGGAATAAATAAGGATGTTAATAAAATGACTCGCTTTGGTGTTGAAGCCCCAGATTCCATATTCTACAGCAAAAGTTGCGATGGATAATGGGCGATAACGAGCGCCGACTAAAATGTCCTTTTGTTCTCCAAAATAACCCGTAAAACTTTCTGTGGTAAAAATTTCTTTAAGCCCAGAGAATCCCTTTTGAACAAAACTGTTTTCAGATAAAACTATTTTATCATCCAAAACATATTCAAAGGTAATACTGTAACCATATAATAGAAAAGGGAATATAAAAAGAATGAGATAAAGAAACCTGCTCTTTTTATTTGGTTGAGTTTCTTCAACATGTTCCATAAAAACTTCCTTACTTTGTTTTTTAGATGTTTTTTTCCCTTTTTTTCTTTTACGACTCATTATATTTTTTTAATAAATCAAGTGATAAAGGTATAAAATCTTAAAAGCTCAACACATAATTTCTTAACTCATTAATGTACTATTTATTAAGAATTCGAATCAGCTCCTTCTTTTCAAAAAAACTAACCATAGCACTTAGAGCACTTAGTGATCAAAATTAAGTGGGTCAATGAGCCCTCACTAATTTTATCGCTTTGTTGCAATAAACATCGGGTTAATTTATAAGCAGTTGAGATAAGTAGAAAGCTGCTGTGTAATTTCAATAATTTGGATTGGCTTAATTTTATTTTTCCTTTTAAATAGAGATGGATTAGAAGGCATTATGTTTACGTATTTCCTATATCTTTTGAGCTCTAAAATAGTTTTAAAGTATAAAAGGTATGACATAACTTCTTTTTCATAGGATATCCAAATTTATCAAAAAGGTGCGAGATAACCTATATAAACAGTTGTTTATTAGGAGGGAAAACGTTAGATTTGGATATACTAACGTTATGGTATAATTGCCTTCGGCACGTAAAAACCATGCTACGCATTTTGTTTCCACTAATTACACCATAACGGACACTGTACATTACACCTCATACAAAAGTTATTGTATATTTACTTGAGTTTTAGTGAACTCCAAACACATCACTATACATAACATCGTGTATAGCTTATGAGGCGTAATGATGGCTCTCGTTTGGCTACGCCCCACACGCCATACACAGTGTCCGTTACCACCAATTAGAAAAAAAATGGATATTGATAAATATAATTTGAACACGAAAAATGAAAAAGAATTGTGGGAAAACGCAATTTTTATTTTTGACACTTCCTCTATTTTGAATTTTTATGAATATTCAAAACCAACTATTAATGACCTTTTTTCAACTACTTTAACGGATTTAAAGGATAGATTATGGTTGCCATATAATGTAAGTTCAGAATACATAAACAATAGAAACAAACCAATCAATAAAGCCAAAGGCACATATGATGATTTAAAAAGGAATGCAAAATCAATTTATGACATTTTTAAGCAAATCAAAAACAGAACTAAATCTAAAGAAAAACATCCATACGTTTCAACAGACATATTTTCTGAATTAGAAACCCATTTAACTACATTTAAAACAAAATTAGAAGGTGAAATTAAAACTAAAGAAAAAGAACTTGATGAAATAAAAGTAAATGACGAAATTCTCAGTCAAATAAAAACTTTTTTTTCGATAGGAACTGAATTTAGTTATAGTGAAATTACAGATATTATAAAAGTAGGAGAATTTAGATATCGAAATTCCATACCTCCAGGGTATAAAGACGAAAATGACAAATTAGGTTTTCAAAAATATGGTGACTTAATTATTTGGAAACAAATAATTAATGAGGCTAAAAAGAGTACAAAACCCATTATTTTCATAATGGACGACTTGAAAGAAGATTGGTGGATTCTTAATAAAAAAAGACAACCTATTTCGCCCAGAACAGAGTTGATTGATGAAATACTAGAAATATCGAACAATAGATTTTGGATGTATAAAACTGATGAGTTTTTTGCAAAATCTAAGACATTAATTCATTCAAAAATCACCGAAAATTCAATTGAAAACATTAAAGAGATATCAAAAATAACTGGTCCGAAAAATTATAAACATATAGAATTATCAGCTAACAGAGAAGATGATGAGCCTTGGCGACTAAAAAGACTAGAAGATGTAGCAAAATTTTATAATAACGTTATTTCTGATATGAACTTATCTGAGCTATATGACCACAAAGGAATGTTAAGTGTTTATTGGCATATGAATCCTACAGAGATAGAAAAAGAAAGAATTGAATCTGCTTGGGAAAATGAAAATGAATTGAGCGATAATGTTGAACATCTCATTTTAGAATAAAAAACTGGTGGTAACAATGTATAAAAATAATAAGGGTTACGAGCCAGACCAAAAGATGGTACATATTAACAAAGTCCGCCAAATTTAAAATTTGACGGTTAAAAGAAAAATAACGGTAAAATTGTTAAATTTGGCTAAGAGCCAAACCGAAAAGTAAGTTCATTCTAATCCCTTACTATTCTTATACTAACCGTTAGCATTAATTCTAAATAATGACAAATCAGAATCTAAATAAACTAAGCCATTTTCAAATTGAAGATTCAATAATTGATCAGTCATATTCCCTAAACTCAATGATTTTAGCTCAATATGATGTCATTTATCTAAAGCATCCTGCTGAGGAGTATTGGTGTATTTTCACAACTAATTTTCAGGAGAAATTTGAAACAAACTTCATGAGAGAATTAGTTGGTTTCGCTGGAACACTTCGAGCTCTTTTGGATGTGGAATCAATATCAGTTCCTGTAAAGAATAAAAAATACCTATTTGATCAAAGTGTTGGAGAGCTTTATAAAAATGGCACAAAAGAACCTTTATCCTTTAGAGAAGCATGTAATAAAATTATTCATGCAAATAAATATGAAATCAGATTCAATTATTCAGAAACTCACCCTCTTGATAATGGAAAAAACGGATATGAGTCAATAGATAAACCATACAAGAATCCAATTATTGTCACATACGGTGAATACCAAAAAAAACATTGGAATGCGGAATTGAATTTTCTGAAGTTTATAGAAATGTCAATAAACTTACCTGAGAGTAAATAAACTAATGCTAAAAAAAAAAAAAAAAAACACACTTAGCGATCAAAATTAATTGGGTCAATGAGCCCCCACTAATTTTATCGCTTTGTTGCAATAAACATCGGGTTAATTTATAAGCAGTTGAGATAAGTAGAAAGCTGCTGTGTAATTTCAATAATTTGGATTGGCTTAATTTTATTTTTCCTTTTGAATAGAGATGGATTAGAAGGCATTATGTTTACGTATTTCCTATATCTTTTGAGCTCTAAAGTAGTTTTAAAGTATAAAAGGTGTGACATAACTTCTTTTTCATAGGATATTCCAAATTTATCAAAAAGGTGCGAGATAACCTATATAAACAGTTGTTTATTAGGAAGGAAAACGTTAGATTTGTATATACTAACGTTGGGTAGCATACAGAAAAAACCGACCTTTGTAAAAAACAAAAAATAGATGAAACAAAAATTGACAATAAAAACATTAATAAATGCCGCAAAAGAATTTTGCAACGCAGAATCTAAATTTAAAAATGAAGAACTATTTGGCGTTACTGACGGCAAAGCAGTTGGGACTTATATTGAGCATAAATTCAAAGCCTTTCTGAATGAAAACTATATTGTAGATAATGGAAATAGTGCAAAAGGTGTTGATTTGCCTGCACCTGAAATTAACACTGATATTAAAGTAACTTCAATAAAACAACCTCAATCTTCTTGTCCATTTAAAAATGCCAAACAAAAAATATTCGGTTTAGGATACAATCTACTTGTTTTTGTTTATGACAAACAAGATGATACTAAAACCAAAAGTGCTAATCTCAATTTTGTAAGTTGCTCTTTTCTTGAAAAAGAAAGAACAGCAGATTACACAGCTACATTTCGATTAAGAGAAATGATTAAGGATGGAGCAAACAAAGAAGACATAATTGCTTACCTAAACGACAAAAATATTCCAGCAGACGAAATAACACTTGGACTTATTGCAGATAAAATCTTAACGCAAACTCCAAAACAAGGATATTTAACCATTTCCAATGCTCTACAATGGAGATTGCAATATGGTAGAGTTGTAAATTTAGATGAGAAAATAGACGGGATTACTAAAATGGTAGATAAAGTAACTCAATGATTTGTTTTGAATCACATATTGATAGTAACGCTGTAACATTTTTCAGAGAGAATAAAAAATTGCTCTCAAACATAGATGGAATTAATCTATTATTGAAAAATGTTTCGGGTATTAACGATTTTTTTAATTCAAGAGAAGAAACTGAAGAATTACAAAATAGATTAGAAGAGTATAGTTCAATAGTTGAAGAACCAAACAGAAGGGAATATGGAGATTTTCAAACAAACAAAGATTTAACCAATCAAGTAACAAATTACATTTCTTCTAAATCAGAAAATATTGAATTTGTATTAGAACCAACCTGTGGAAAAGGTGATTTTATTCTTGCTTCAATTAGGCAATTCAAAACAATAAAAAGGATTGTAGGTGTTGAAATCTATCAACCTTATGTTTGGGAAACTAAGTTTAAAATATTATCATTTTTCTTAGAAAATTCAAGGAATAAAAAACCTAATATTGATATTATTCACGCTAATGCTTTTGAATTTCCGTATGAATCAATTGCGAACGAAACAAAGCATTTACGGACTTTAATAATTGGCAATCCACCTTGGGTTACTAATTCAGAACTTGGAACTATTGATTCAAATAATTTACCTCAAAAATCAAATTTCAAGAAACACAAAGGATTTGACGCGTTAACTGGTAAAGGTAATTTTGATATTGGCGAATATATTTCATTGATAATGCTCAAACATTTTGACCGGCATAATGGAATATTTGCTTTTTTAATAAAAAATTCTGTTGTTAGAAATATCACACACGACCAAATAAATAAACAGTACCGAATTGTAGAGGCTGAAAAACTAAATATTGACTCTAAAAAAGAATTCAATGTATCTGTAAATGCTTCTCTTTTCTTGACTAAACTTAATCACGAACCTGATTTTATATGTAAAGAACTTGATTTTTACACACGAAAAAACATTACAACTTTTGGTTGGTACAAAGATAAATTTGTTAACTCAATCGTAGATTATGATGAAACAAGTGATATAGATGGCAAATCCAGTTTTGTTTGGCGTTCAGGTATTAAACACGATTGTTCAAAAATCATGGAACTTGAAAGAGTTAATGGTCATTTTGTAAATGGATTTAAACAAGAATTGAAACTTGAAAAAGACCTTGTTTACGGACTACTAAAAAGTTCTGACCTAAAAGATTATACAACTAATCAATTTCGTAAACTGACAATTATCACTCAAAAAAAAATAGGACAAAAAACAAATTATATAAAATCTGATTATCCTTTAACATTTAGTTACTTAAATAGCAATAAAGAATATTTTGACAAAAGAAAATCTTCTATTTACAGAGATAAACCCAGTTTTTCAATTTTTGGAATAGGTGATTATTCTTTTAGCCCCTTTAAGGTTGGAATTTCTGGTATGTATAAAACAACTCATTTTACCTTAGTAAAAACTGACAATGGAAAACCAATTATGCTTGATGATACTTGCTATTTTATTGGCTTTCAAGATTACAAGATGGCTCAAATAGCACATTATTTAGTTAATTCAAAAATTTCTCAAAAATTTCTTAAATCCATTATCTTTTCAGATTCTAAAAGGTCGATTAATAAGGACATATTGATGAGAATTGACTTTGAAATGCTATATAGTAAAATAGGTTTCAACTCAATTAAAACCGAATTAAAAGAGCTAACTGAAAACGAATGGGATAGCTTCGGTGGACTAATAAAAAAGACTCCTGATTTACAAATGAAAATGTTTTAGAATAGAAGCACGACCACCCAACAATGTATAAAAATAATAGCCGAAATAGCAATAAATTCAAAGGTGTAGCCCGCTTCAACTTTCTTGTAATTTGATAGGAATGAAGCCCGCAATCCGCTACTATTCTTATACGAACCGTTGTGTTTCATACTGCCAACCGCACATTTTTACACATTTGTTTTTTACCTACGCTCAATTCCATCACTAAAAAAAACAAAAGAGTAAAATCCTCCAACCTCACAAAAAGAGTAATATATCGAATTACAATACACATAAATATTGTTTTTAAATATTTTATTATATCTTCGCATATTATATAATCATATCAAAGTCTAACACAAAGACTCAATGAATAGAATTAAAGAAATATTAAAAGAACAAGGAAGAACTCAGACTTGGTTGGCTGAAAAAATTGGAAAAAGCTATGTAGTTGTAACTAATTACTGTAATAACAATTCTCAACCAAGCATTCAGGTTTTAACTAACATATCTGAAATATTAGATGTAGATATACGAGAATTACTCGTTTCAACTAAAGATAATTAATGCTATGGATAAACATTTAGAAATATTTGAAAATGGTAGTTCTTGGTTAAGAGCTGATTTTCACTTACACACGAAAGCAGATAAAGAGTTTGTTTACAGCGGAGAAGAAAATTCATTTGTTTCATCCTATGTGGAAAAACTTGAAGAACAAAAAATTAGAGTAGCTACTATAACTAACCATAATAAATTTGACATAAACGAATACAAAGCTTTATCTAAAAAGGCTCGAAAGAGAAAAATTTATATTTTACCAGGTGTTGAACTTTCTGTAAATGATGGAGCAAACGGTATTCATTGTTTAGTAGTTTTTAATCCAACTGAATGGTTGGAAAATAGCACCGATTTTATCAATCAGTTTTTAACTCAAACATTTGCAGGGAAAGCAAATTATGAAAATGAGAACGGAAGGTCAAATGACAATTTGATTGAAACAATTAAAAAATTAGATGCTTTTGAGAAAGACTATTTTATAATTATGGCTCATATTGAGCAAAGAAGTGGGTTTTACAACGAACTTGATGGAGGTAGAATAAAAGAACTAGGCGAACAACCAATATTTAGAAAATCTGTCTTAGGCTTTCAAAAAGTACGCACTCGTGACAAAATCAAGAATCTTGAGTTGTGGCTTAATAACGAATTACCTGCTTTTATTGAAGGTTCAGATGCAAAATCAATAGATACTATAGGAATCGGAAACGAAATTAATGGCAATACCCAAAATACCTATTTAAAACTTGGAGCATTCAATTTTGAAGCAATAAAATATGCTTTATTAGATAAAAAATTTCGCCAATCAAAATCACTAACTAATCCTGCAAACGGATATATTAAATCTATAAGCTTCAATGGTGGGAAGCTGGATGGAACAACAGTTCAATTGAATCACTCAATGAATAATTTGATTGGTATAAGAGGTAGTGGGAAATCATCTATTTTAGAAGCTGTTCGTTATGCTTTGGATATTGATTTATCTAAAAAACAAAATGTAGATTTTGAATACAAAAACAATTTGGTAAATGCTCTCTTAGGAAGTGGAGGAAAAATATCTTGTCTTTTAATTGATGACCAAGGTGTAGAATATAGAACAGAAAAAATATTAGGAGACAGAACAAATATATACATTGATGAAGAACTTCAATTAGGATTAAAACCAAATGCTATTGTAAAAAAACCAATCTATTTTGGACAAAAAGACCTTTCTCAAATTGGAGATTCCCTATCTACAGAGTATTTGATACAAAAACTTATTGGAGACCGTTTGTCAGATAAGAAAAGAGAAGTTGAAGACAAAAATCAAGAAATAGTAAGAATATTAGGTGATATAAAAAAAATAGACTCAAAATTAGCAAGAAAGACTGAATTTGAAGAAAAACAAGCAGAATTAACTAATAAGATTCAAGTATTCAAAAAGCATAAAATTGATAAGAAACTTGAAAAGCAAATCGTCTTCAATAAAGATGCTAACTTCATAAAAAGGGTTAATAAATTTGAAATCAAAATAGTTGATTCATTAAATGAATTTATTCAAGAATTCAATGATGGATTTGAAACTTTTAAAACGTATGTATCTAAAGAAAATATTACAGATTTAGAACAAGTTACACAGTCTTTAATTGCATTTGAAAAAGTATTTGATGAGTTAAGAGGTATTCTCATTCAACTAATTGATAAAAATAAAGAGTTGACAGGAAAGCAAAAAGAGTTTACTGTTAAATACAATGAATTAAAAGAAGAATTCTCAAAAATAAAGAGAGAAATAAACCTACCTAATATTCAAGCTGATGATTATGTAAAATATACTAAAGAGCTTGACTTAACAAAAGCTCAACTTTCTGAATTAGAAAAACTATCTAAAAAGAAAAATGAATTGCAAATTAGACTAAAACAATCTTTAGTTGAACTTCAAGGGTTATGGCACAATGAATTTGAAATTGTTCAAGAGGAAATTAAAAAAGTAAATGACGACCAAGATGCCATTATAATTAATGTAAGTTTTAAAGGGAATAAGGGTAATTTCAAAGGGTATTTAAAAGAAAATCTTAGAGGTAGTAATCTTAGAGAGAATAACATACAAGCCGTTTTAGATAATTATAATGATTTAATTAGTGTGTACAATGATTTGTCGATAGAGAAAAGCAATATTAAAACCAGTTTATCAGATAATCAACTGCATACATTTAAAGAGTACTTTGAGTCAAATATTGGGGCTTTTTTAACATATCGAATACCTGATAAATTTGAAATCATTTATAAAGGACGTTCGTTAAACCAGCATTCTTTAGGTCAAAGGGCATCAGCATTAATAATTTTTCTGCTCACGTTGAAGGACAGTGATTTAATAATTATCGACCAACCTGAAGATGATTTAGATAATCAAACTATCTATAATGATGTAATAAAAGTATTGAAAGAACTAAAAAATTCCTCTCAATTTATATTCGCAACCCACAATCCAAACATTCCAGTTTTAGGGGACTGTGAACAAATCGTTTCTTGTAGTTACGATTCTAACATTATTGAAACCAATTTTGGAAGTATTGATGAAGAAACAATAAGAAAGGATATTGTAAATATTATGGAGGGCGGAAAAGAAGCATTTAACAATAGAAAAAGAATTTACGAATTATGGACGCACTAGAATTATTAGACTTAATCCAAAAAGGTGAATCTAGCACAGTACAATTTAAAGTGCGAATAAATGAGGCTTATAAAATAGGCACTGAAATGGTTGCGTTTTCAAACACAAAAGGCGGGCTATTAGTTATTGGTATTAATGACAAAACAGGAGATATAGATGGCTTATCGTTTGACGAATTACAATCAACAAACCAACTTCTTGCAAATGCTGCATCTGATAATGTAAAACCAACTATTTATATATTCACAGAGACTGTCGAAATAGATGGGAATAACATTGTTGTTGCACATATTTCTGAAGGAATAAGTAAACCTCATACAGATAATAAAGGTATTATATGGGTTAAAAATGGTTCTGACAAAAGAAAGGTTGTAGCGAGAGAAGAAATGGCAAGATTATTACAAAGTAGTGGTAATTTATTTGCTGATGAAACTTTGGTAAATGGGTCAACTATTAATGATGTTGATAATGATTTTTTCAAGCAATTTATAGAATCAAAAACTAAAAAATCATTTAAAGAATTAGGTCAATCCGTTTCAGAACTATTATCAAATATGGGAATGTTAAAAAATGGTAATTTGTCTCTCGGAGGATTACTTTTATTTGGCAAAAACCCACAACAATACAGACCAACATTTACAGTTCAATGTGTTTCGATAGTTGGAAATGATATTAGTTCTAAAGATTACAGAGATAAAGAAGACCCTTTTACAGGCAACCTTCAAGATCTCTATGAAAAAACACTTTCTTTTATTACACGAAACTTAAAAAAGATACAACAGGAAGATAGTTTTAATTCTCCATCCGTTCTTGAATTACCAATTGAAACCATTGAAGAACTTCTTGTAAATGCATTTGTTCACAGAGACTATTTTATTAATACAAGCATCAAAATTTTTATTTTCGATAACAGAATTGAAATAGTTAGCCCTGGTAGGCTACCCAATACTTTGACAATAGAAAACATAAAAGCAGGAACTTCTATTCCAAGGAACCCTATTATATTTTCTAATGTGAGATACATTCTTCCATTTGTTGGTGTTGGAAGCGGAATACCAAGAGCATACGAAAACTATCCCGATTTGGAACTGATTAATGATACCGAAAGAGAATTATTTATATCAGTCATTAAAAGAAAAGCCAACGCATAAAGTCATACTCTTTTGCAATTAACACCAGCCAACGCTAAAGCCAAAATTGCAAAAGAGTATGTCTTTGCCATCGCTATTAGCAGGACGGAAAATAAAGTACGAAAACACAACAAAGTGTATAAATCATTGGGCAATAAGTGATTAATCCAAAGTTAGTGCATATAAATAAAGTAAGTAATAAACCGAAATGAAGTGCATATTAACTGCCCAACGTTTCTTATACTCACCGTTACCTCCAATTAATTGAAACGATTAAATAAAAATAAATGAAATTAAAAATATTAGCAATAGCTACCGTGATTTTAGTACTGTGTTCTTGTGCTTCAATACCCAAAGAAACAGTAGTTCTTTCTCAGGCACTCGGAAAAGATTTAAAGGAATTACACAATTCTCATAGAAATATGGTGCAACTCTATTATAGAAAAATCAAAGACAACATAAATGAGTTTATTGATGAGGTTTATTCTCCATACATTATCAACAATATGCTAAACGCAGAACTTCAAGGATACAAGAGAGGTGAACCTTCATTGTATAAAGCCATAGAGGACGGAGGAAAATTAGCTACACCACAAACAACTCAAGAAGCCATGGATTATATGCAAGACTTTTTAGAGATAGTCAAGTCTCAAACTACTGAAAAAAGGGAGGGTTTACTTTCTCCCATAGAAAAACAAGAGAGAGAACTTTTAAACAAAATCAATCAATCTTATGAAAATGTTTTGTTAGCTAACACATCCATTACCAACTATTTAAAATCAATCCGAAAATTGAAAGAAACCCAACAAGAGGTGCTTTCCATGGTTGGATTATCAGGTGCAGATACAACCTTTATAAATACTTTGATGAATGTATCTGAGAAAGTAAATAATGCTGTTAAATTAGGAAAAAAAATAGATATTGAAAGCGACAAGGCATTGGAAGAAATAGAAAAAGTAACTAAAAAAATAAAGCAAATAACCACTAAAAATTAATAAAAATGGCAGAAACAAGAGAACAAAGACGTAAAAGACTTAGAAGATTAGCTAAAAAAGCAGACGAGTCATTCAATGGGAAGTACAAAGAAGAATTAGGTCAACTTATAGGACTTTCTAAAGAAGAAATAAATTCTGTAACACCAGACACGGAAGATGCAAGAACTTATTCTGTTTTACTCAAAGTAGTTGAGGAAGCGTCAAGAAAAAATTTAACACAAGCAGAGTTAGTTGATGACATTAAAGAACTGGGAGATATTGTGATAAAAATCGCAAAGAAAATACCCAAACTAGCTTCTTTGTTTTAGCTAAATTATAATTATTGATTATGCCACAGGAAGAACAAATTAAACAAGTACAAAAGATAGCAGAATCGTTCTTTAAAAGCCTAAAAGTAGAATGGGTATATAAACATGACTACACCTTAAGGTCTGAAGCCGAATTATCAATCTTTAGTTGGATAGAAACTTGGTATAATAAAAGGAGAATCCATTCAACTTTAGCATACAAAACTATTAATGAATTTGAAACAGAAATGTATAACCAAAATGTAGCTGCTTAAATCTCGCATTTAAATGTCCACTTTTTTGTTGTAAGTTCATTGCGCATAATCATTTTTTTAGGACGAATCTATGGGTTATAAAACCAGTAAATCCGTTAGTTATAACAATATAACGCATTTTTTAGAGCTGGATTCAGTTAGAAAACAGATGTTATTAACTTAATAATCAACAATATGAAAGTTTACGACCAGAGACTATATAAATGTTTGCTTAAAAAGTTTTTTTAAAACGGCCAATACAATAGTAGTTTAAGTTTTAAAAGTATTGAATTTATGTGGGTGTAACAATATTAATTATCACTCTTTGGTTTGGTTTGAGGATAAGCAATAACCTCTTTTTCTATTATATTTGAATACTTATAATAATACATTTTTTCTTTTAAAAGGTAACTAATCACTACTTCATTATTTTCTAGTTGAAAAGGAAAGTTCCGTGGAGGAATATTTGCTGATTCTTTTTCTATATTGCTATCCATTATAAGGTCTTTGTTTTCTTTACTGTTGAAATAAATGACATATATAAAAGGATTGTTCGGGTCTTTTAAGATATTAGTTTCCATATTTTTATAATAGGCGTTTTTTATAGTAACTTCTTTTTTAAGGTTCGAAAAAATAACTAAAAGTATTTCTCCAGAACCCCCATCCTTTATCCCTGCTATCCATTTTTGACTGGAAACTTCTAGTACAGTAAAAGGAGGTTTTTTTATAAAAGAATCATTTGAATCCTCTGTTTTTGAACCCCTACAATTTGAAAATAAAATACTTAAAATAAGTATTCCAATAATGCCTAAAATAATTTGTATTCTTTTCATAGTATGAATTTAATCCAATAATAAATGTACAAAATGAAGTGTTATTATTTATTAAAAAATGACGTTATTAATGGTAATTTTAATGGAATAAATCAAGGAAGTGCATTAGCAACATTTTTAATGAAATCAAAACAATTGTTTGATTATGTTGATGACAATCCATTTATAGAAATGCGAACAGCAGATTTTAGAGAGCAAATTATACGAGATTATTTTGTTGGTAACATAGCGAGTTACTCTTTTATCTTATAAAATAAAACCCTTTCTGATACATTTCCAGAAGGGGTTCTTAAATTTTAAAATAGCTTAATCTAAAGAATTCCCCGAGGCTTGCCTCGGTGGTCAAGAGGAAAGTTTGAAAACCTAAGGTTTTCATCAAACTAAAATAAAGTTATCTTCCGCTTGATACCTCGTACCCTTGGGTCGAGGTAGTTCATTTATGTACTATCACCCTGCTAATGCTTCAGCACCACCAACAATCTCAAGGATTTCATTAGTAATAGAAGCTTGTCTTGCTTTGTTGTATTCTAGTTTAAGGTCATCTCTAAGTTCAGTTGCATTGTCTGTAGCTTTGTGCATTGCTGTCATACGTGCTCCATGTTCACTTGCAGACGAATCTCTAAGTGCTTTAAACAATTGCATTTTAAGACTCTTAGGGATTAGCTCTTCAACGATCTTTGCTTTTGAAGGTTCAAAAATATAATCTGATACTACTGTTTTTTCTTCAGAATTAATGCTTGATGTTATTGGTAAAAACTGTTCAGTTGTTATAATCTGAGTTGCTGCATTTTTAAATTTATTATAAACCAACACTATTTTATCATAGCTGCTATCTGTAAATAAATTCATTAATTTTTCAGCAATTGGGGTGCAATTTTCAAAAGTTAAATCATCGAATATTTCAGTATTATTTTCAATAACAGTATGTTCTTTTACAAGAATGTAGTTTGCCTTTTTACCTAAAGTCATAAAATCAACTTTGCTGTCTTTGAAAGATGCATGGATTAAGGTGTTAGACCCCTTCACTATATTAGAGTTAAAAGCCCCCACTAGTCCACGATTAGAAGAAATAGCAACCAATAATACATTATTAACTTCACGTTGATTCGTATAAATGCTCCCAACATCGCCATCTAAACTTGAACTAAGATTTTGTAATAACTCCGTCTGTTTATCTGCATAAGGGCGCATGGTTGTAATTGCATCCTGTGCTTTCTTCAACTTTGCGGCAGAAACCATTTTCATGGCACTGGTAATTTGCATAGTTGAAGATACTGAAGCTATTCTATTGCGTATTTCTTTTAAGTTTGCCATTTCATTCAGTGTACAGAATGCAGTACTCAGAATTCAGTCAGAATGTAACTGATTACTGTTAACTGATTTCTATTTTTTAGTTATACTTCGCTGTTAGATCTTTAGCTACCTTAGTCAATACATCAATTACTTCATCCGTTAATTTCCCTGCTTTTAATGTATCTAAGGTGTCTCTATTTTTCGCATTTAAAAATTCGATATATTCTGCTTCAAATTCTTTAACTTTATTTACTGGAACGTTGCGTAACAAGTTTTTAGATCCAGCATAAATTATTGCTATTTGATCTTCCACTGTAATCGGATCGTTTTGAGCTTGCTTAAGAATTTCAACATTACGTTTTCCTTTTTCAATCACATTAAGTGTTGCTGCATCAAGGTCTGAACCAAATTTAGCAAAAGCTTCTAGTTCGCGGAATTGTGCTTGATCCAGTTTTAATGTACCCGATACTTTCTTCATCGATTTAACTTGAGCATTACCCCCTACACGCGATACCGAAATACCTACATTAATTGCTGGACGTACACCAGAGTTAAATAAATCTCCATCTAAGAATATTTGACCATCTGTAATTGAAATTACATTGGTAGGGATATATGCCGTAACATCTCCAGCTTGTGTTTCAATTATGGGTAGGGCAGTTAAGGATCCTCCTCCTTTTACTTTATCTTTTAATGATTCTGGAAGGTCATTCATTCCTTTAGCGATTTCATCGTTATTAATCACTTTTGCAGAACGCTCTAACAATCTTGAGTGAAGGTAGAAAACATCTCCAGGATAAGCTTCTCGTCCTGGTGGACGACGCAATAATAACGATACTTCACGATAGGCTACCGCTTGCTTAGATAAGTCATCGTAAACAATTAAAGCAGAACGTCCAGTATCTCTAAAATATTCACCAATTGCAGCACCAGCAAATGGTGCATACACTTGCATTGGTGCAGGATCTGAAGCATTTGCAGCTACTATCGTTGTATAGGCTAGCGCACCTCTTTCTTTTAATACTTTCGCAATATTTGCAACTATAGAAGCTTTTTGACCTATGGCAACATAAATGCAATAAACAGGTTCTCCAGTATCGTAAAATTCTTTTTGATTTAAAATGGTATCAATACAAACAGTAGTCTTTCCTGTCTGACGGTCACCAATTACTAGTTCTCGTTGGCCTCTTCCTACTGGGATCATAGCATCAATCGCTTTGATTCCTGTTTGAAGTGGTTCGGATACTGGTTCTCTAAAAATAACACCTGGCGCAATACGTTCTAGTGGCATTTCAAAAGTTTCACCTACAATAGCTCCTTTACCATCAATTGGGTCCCCTAATGTATTTACTACACGACCAACAATACCTTCCCCTACATCGATAGATGCAATACGTTGTGTTCTTTTTACTGTAGACCCTTCAACAATATCTAATGAATGCCCTAATAATACAACACCTACATTATCTTCTTCAAGGTTAAGTACAATACCTTCTAATCCATTATCGAACTCAACTAACTCTCCATATTGTACATTTGAAAGCCCGTAAATACGTGCAATACCATCACCTACAGTTAATACACTTCCTACTTCATCAAGTGTAGCGGTTGATTCGAAACCTGATAATTGTTGTTTTAAGATTGCTGATACTTCAGCTGGTTTAACTTCTGCCATTTTAATTATATTATTCAGATGTATATCTGAAATTCATTTATATACTTTTACTAAATTCTCTTTTTATTCTCGCCAGATTGTTTGAAATACTGGCATTGTATTGAAGGTCACCTATTCTAAGAATAAATCCTCCAATTATAGATTCGTCTATAGTACTTTCAATAGTCACTTTATCACTTCCGCTTAGTTCTTTAACCTTTGCAAGAATTTTTTCTGTAAGTTCATCTGTAAGTGCAACAGCGGTTGTTACTTGTGCTACTTTTACTTCTTGGGCTTCATTATATAATTCGATATAGTTTTTTGAAACATTGCCCAACAAACTTGTTCGCTGGTTTTCTGTCAATACATTAATCAATGATTTGGTAGTGTCAGATTGCTTTTCAAAAATTGTTAACAAGGCATTTTTCTTATCGTCTGCATTAATTACAGGACTGCTAAGCACCCTTTGTAATTCGTTGCTTGCTTTAATAGTTGCATGTACGTTTTGCATATCTTCAAATACAAGACCTGCTTTATTTACATCGTTGGCTTGTTGTAATACTGCTTTTGCGTATCGTATAGCTGCTCTGCTTCCGCTCATAATAATTCCTTACGTTTTGACCCCACTAAATATTAACTCATTCAGGGATCTCATTTAATTCTTAATTTAGGGTAGCGTCTCCTAACATATCTTCAACCAATTTTAATTGCTTGTCTTTGTTAGAAAGTTCTTCTTTAACTACTTTTTCAGCAATGTCTATAGAAAGCGAAGCCATCTGATTTTTTAAATCGGTCATTGCAGATTTCTTTTCATTCTCAATAGCTTCTTGTGCTTGAACAATCATAGCATCCGCTGTTGTTTTTGCCTCATCTTTAGCATCCGCTATCATTTTTGTTTTGATATCACGTGCCTCTTTTATTATGGTCTCTCTTTCAGTTCGCGCTTCCTTTAAAATCCGTTCATTATCCGCTGTAAGGTTCTCCATTTCTTTACGTGCATTTTCGGCCTTTTCCAAAGCGTTTAAAATAGACGTTTCTCTTTCATTAACAGAATTAAGAATTGGTTTCCAAGCAAACTTTCCTAAGATAAATAATAAAAGTAAAAAGGATATTGTTGTCCAAAAAATAAGACCAATTTCGGGTGTTACTAAATCCATTATTTAATTTTTTATAAATTAATTTTTAAAAGACAAGGTGCAACCAACCGTTGCACCTTGAAATTATTTCTTATGTTGCAAGAAATGATACTACTACTGCAAATAATGCAACCGCCTCAATAAAGGCAATTAATACAATTGCAGAACCTTGTAGTTTTCCTTGCATCTCTGGTTGACGTGCCATTGCTTCCATAGCAGCTCCACCAATTTTACCAATACCTATTCCACCACCAATCGCAGCTAAACCAGCACCAATCGCAGCAAATGCACCGTAATTTACGGCCGCTACTTCTTGTAATAATGCTAAACTCATAAGTTTAAATATTTAAAAATTAATAATTAATGTTCATCTTCTAATGCCTGCCCAAAATAAAGAGCGGACAACATGGTAAATATATACGCTTGAATTGCAACAATTAATATCTCAATCACACTAATAAATATAGTAAATAAGACAGAAGCTGGTGAAACCCAAACCGATTTCATTATAAAAATCAATGAAATAAGACTTAAAACAATAACGTGTCCAGCTGTTATATTTGCGAACAAACGTATCATCAATGCTATTGGTTTTACAAACATTCCAATAAGCTCTATAGGTGCTAAAAATATTTTCATGGGTACTGGAAGTCCCGGCATCCAAAAAATGTGCTTCCAATAATTCTTTTTAGCAACTAAGGTTGTGATAACAAAGGTGAAAAATGCTAATGTAAATGTGAAACTAATATTTCCGCTTAGGTTAGAACTAAATGGGAAAAAAGGAATTAAGCCAAAAATATTATTCAACCATATAAAGAAAAATATAGTCAATAAATAAGGCATGTATTTTTTGTATTTATGTTCCCCAATATTCGGTATGGCTACCTCATCGCGAATAAACATTATAATTGGTTCGGTGAATTTACCAATACCTGAAGGCACATTGTTTTTAGATTTTTTATATGATCGTGCAGCTGCTAAAAATAACAGAATTAAAACAAACATCGACAAAAACATAGAGAAGACATTCTTAGTAATTGAAAAATCCAACACTCTTGCATTTGTAGGGTGATGTTCTGGATCTAACGTTATGTATTCTCCATGACTATTTGCTTCCTCATTTGCATAATAGATCTTCCCGTGAAAAAGTGTGAATTTTTCTCCGTTTTTCTCTACGACCACTTTTCCTTTTTCATCGTGATGAAACTCACTAGACATAAAAGTAACCAAGCCATTATTAGTCCATAATATTATTGGAAGTGGCATGGAAATGGGATGTCCCTTCCAATCTAAAATATGGAAATTATGAGTATCTCCAACGTGATGTAAAATCATTCCAGTTACATCAAATTCTTTTTCTTCATCTTTTTCTTTTGAATTAGCAAAAGTTGAAGCGGTTGCTAAAACAAAAAACACTCCTAAAATGAGCTTCTTAATTACTGGGAATTTTATCGTTTTCAATATAGCGTATTTGCGGTTCTGAAATTTTGGGCAAATGTACTAACATTAAATGAATTGGCAAGCCAAAAAACCGCTTAGTTTATTGGGTTTTTAGAAAATTATTTAAACTAAAAATCTCAAAAGAAAGAAATAGAAAATAAGGGATAAAGAAGTTAGAAACTTCAAGAATTGTATCTTCAATTTTACCTGTAAATATAGGTAATAAAAAGAGTATTGCTAATGCCATTTTAATTAGTGTTAAAAGCAAAAAAAGACTTAAAGCATTCAATTTACCCTTATTGTTTTTAAACCTAATAATACCGTAAACAATCGCAACCAATATGAGGTTAAATAAGTAGATAGACCATATTGGAAAATAAAGTGTTATTTCTGAAAAGAATATATGTATAATATAATAATGAATAGCATACAATATTCCTGTAAAACCAATCAAGCCTAAATAGAAATTCTGTAGGTCTTTTTTCATTTTTTATTATTTCTGTTTGAAAAATCTGTGACTTGTTTTATTACTAAATACATAGTAATTAGCACAGCTATTAAACTACAGCCAATTGTAAACAAAGAATGTTCATTTGGATATGCCTCATCAAGCTTTATCCCGCCATAAGTCCCAATTCCAATTATGGCAATCATTTGAAAGGCTACGCCTGAAAATCGTGTATAAGAATTAATTCGATTGTTCTTTTTCAGGTTTTGTTCCAACTTCTCTGGTTTGTGCTCTTTGAGATCGATCAAAAAGATGGTTTTGAAGTTTCTTGTCTTTTACTTCTTGTTCTGCTGACTTATTTATATTAATTTCTTTGGAGAATCCTTTCATAGTGCAAGTTGCATTAAAAGTTGCGCCTGGTTCAACAGCCAGTTTCCCTACTTCTACATCTCCCTCAATATGAGCCGTAGCCCTCAGGCATAAGGTTCCAGTTATATCAATAATACCTTCTATTTTTCCTTCAATATCAGCATTTTTACAACTTAGTTTGCCAATAATAACCCCAGTCTTCCCGATTACAACTTTTGAAGGTGTCGTTAAGGTTCCTTCAATGGTTCCATCTATCCTAAAAAAACCATTAGAATTTATATCGCCTTTAATTTTAGTTCCGTCATTTATTCGATTTTGACTAGTCCCTGGATTCTTGGAATTCTTTTCTTTTTTTTCTGAAAACATAATTTATTGTTTTTTATGAATCTCCCTTTTTGCTATTTCCTTTGTTTTGGTGTTTTAATCTTTGTTGTTCTTTGATATCTTTTTTTGAATTTTCCTTTTTTGATGATTCTTTTTTAGACGTTTCTTTTTTTGTGTTCTCTTTATTCGAGTTTTCTACTGTGCCGAATTGAGTGAAATCAGTATTTAAATACTCATCCATGTTTTTATGAATCTGAATAATACTATAATTTGAAGATGATATTTCAAAGGCTGTGTTTTCAATTTTAAACTTTTTGGATTCTTCTAGACTTTCAGCAAATCGAAACCCTCCTAGTCTGGTATTTAAACCATGAATGATTACAAGTAACGTGTCGGGATCGTAATAATCTATTGACGTTAACAAATAATCATTATTATACCACTCTATAGCTTTGTCTAATTTTACTTTTAAGGTGTCGGCTTCTATTTTATCTTTTTTATTAAAACTATACACTATTTTCCATCTTTTGGCCTCTTCATCCGAGAAAAACTTTTTGTTTTCAATTCTAGGCAATAAAGTCGCATACAGATTTTGAGCTTCCTTACCGGCATCATCATTTGGATAGTTTAGCGCAACATAATTAAGTGCCTTTTTATAGGGTTCAAATCCTTGTTGACGCCCAATTGCATCTGCCTTAAGTAGCTCTAATTTTGGAACGATCTCATTTCCAAAATAAATCGCAATATATTGATCGCTTTGCTCAATTACATGCTGATAATTTGATTTCACAAACTCGGAATATAATAAATTATATTTAAATTCTGGACTAGATTCATCAGTTGCTAAAATCGTATTTGGATTTAATAAAATTTCCGCATATTGCGAATCTGGATAAACAGATATAATCTGATTTTTATACTGGTCTGCCAATGTGTTATCCTCTAATCTTACATAAATCTTATATAAATTATATAATGATGGTAGGATCAACCGTTCTTCTGGTTCAAAACTTAATAAGGTTTCAAGTCTGTTAATCGCAAGCTCATATTCTTTAAATTTTTCCTTATAGATCAGTCCCAACTGATAGTAAGCAAAATCTCTATCTTTAATAAGCTGGTCAATTATTTCTTGATCGTTAGGAATTTTGGAAAGATATGTTTCTGGATTGTAACGCTCATCTTCCGTAATTGGAATAAATTCGATCGTTTCCTCTATATTTTCTAGTTTTGATAATTTAGATGAAAGCCTCCAGTTATCTTCAAGCCTTCTATTGCCCCATCTTTTTATAAACCCTTGTCGGCCAAAAGCAACAGCTGATTGGTTATAAAAATAAAAAGGTCCTCCTGAAGATGGTCCTTTTTCTTTGTTATTGTTTCCTCTGTAAAACTCATTATTAGCGATTTCTTGAAGTTCAACAGCATTGGCAATAGAATCTTCTATTGCTCTCACTTTGAGTTTGTAAGTGAATTCTGTAAAATATTGTAATCGTTCTTTTTCGTTCATATTTACAAGAAAAAGAATACTATCATTTTCTGTAGCTATATTTTCATATTTAATAACGTCTGCCAGATTTTCGCTTTTCTTTTTAATTAGCCGAAAATGTTTTGTCCCTTCTTCTAAATTAGTAAGTGTACTGTCGAAATAGGCTCCAGCAATTATATATTCTGTATGGTTGAAATTGATCTCTGCAAGTGATTCGTAGTTTACAGCCTGCATTTTTCTGTCATTCCGATATGCTCTTAAAGATTTGTTATAATAATCTATAGCAAAAAAGACGCTGTCATTTTTTAGATAATAATCTCCAATCTGATTGTATATTTTGTCTAAAAATGGGCGGTTTTCGCGATCTTCTTCTAGGTCGAATAATAATTCTAAAAAGGCAACACGATCTTCTTTTGTGAAATCAAAATTTTTAGCTTTTTCAATATAAGCATTGATCATATATATTCTTGGAGAACTTCGGTTTAGTTCGATTACTTCATCGAAGGCAAGATTTGCGCTATCAATATGGCCAAGTTCGTCATATATCTGACCTTTAATATAAGTGTATCTTCCTTGTAACTCGTTATTTTTTTCTAATTCAGAAGCAGTCTTTATATAGGGAAGAGCACCTTCCAATGAATCTAAGTTTATAAATGCCTGAGCTATTATTGCTGAAGCATCTGCATAATCGTTTTTATTGATCTCTTTTTGTTTAAACATTCTTTGAAGGTTTTCAATAGCCAATTCTTCGCTATTAAGTCGAATGTTTGATTTAGCCTTCCAAATTTTTGCTTGATTAATATTGTTACATGTGGGATATTTATTCAAAATATAATTGAATGCGTCTAGTGCTTGAACAAATCGCTGATCGTAATATCGTGCTTTTCCTAAAAGTAAATATGCATCATCAATCTGAGGATTGTGTTCATAGCCATCTACATAAACAGAATGCTTTTGGATTGCTTTTGTTGCTTTTTCTTCAGCTCGGTTAAAATTTGGATTTTTATTAGCTCCTGGAAGAACCATGCGCTCCATTATTTCAAGGCGTTCTACAGGAAGGATTTCCCAAAAATCGTCTCTATATTCTCTGGCCAATTCTTCTTTTCCAGTTTCAAAAGCTAGATTCCCATTATAAAGAGCATTATACTCAGCATAAACTGCGTAGGTATTTCTGCTAAGGAAGGTGCTTTTTTTACGTGAACAGTCAGCTAATAATAAAACCGCCATTAAAAAAAGTGTAATTCTTATTATTCCTCTCAAAATATATTTTGTTTATCTAATACTGAAACTTAAAAGATTCGTTTTTAGTGTATATACTTAAAAAATTGACAGTAAAAATACGTTTCTTTTTAACATTTAGCCTCTTATTAGTCTAAAAGTTGAATTAAGAGAATAAATCCATTTAAAAGTGTATTCTTAATCTAAAGAATTCCCCGAGGCTTGCCTCGGTGGTCAAGAGGAAAGTTTGAAAACCTAAGGTTTTCATCAAACTAAAATAAAGTTATCTTCCGTTTGATACCTCGTACCCTTGGGTCGAGGTAGTTCATTTTTTTGATAAATTAAAACACAGGGGTTTCATAAAATTTAAATCCTTTGTATTTTCGCGAAAAAAATAGCCCTCATGAAACTCCCAAAAAAAGAAACGCTTTTAACAATTGTGGTTGATGAAGAAACACATCAATTAAACATGACAAATAAAGAAACCGTTTTAGAAGCTGCCTTAAAACAAGATATTGATGCACCATATTCTTGTCAGGGAGGCGTTTGTTCTACTTGTATAGCACGCATTATTGAAGGAAAAGCTGAAATGGAACAGAATCATATTCTAACAGATTTTGAAATTGCAGAGGGACTTGTACTTACCTGCCAAGCACATCCAACAACTCTTACTTTGAGTATAGATTACGACGATGTATAGCCTTCTTACCTTGTGCTTTAGTGTTTCTGCTCAATGATTTCAATAATTTTATCTAATACTTTTTTAGGGGAAATTGTTTGTATTGCTTCTTCATAATTCTCTGGGTACTCATCTCCATAAATAGATGTAGGAATTAAAGGGAAGCGTGTTCGGTCAGCCAGTAAATTGTTTTCTGTGGATTGTCCAATGGGAGCAAATCCCGCAAAGGGATGGGTAACACCCCATAGTATTAGTGTTGGAATTCCAAAATTTGCAGCAAGATGGCCATTCCCACTATCCATAGATACCATAATATCTAAATTAGAAATCAATGCTAAATCTTCTTCAAAACTTAGTATTCCTGCAATACTATTTACAGAGGAGTATTTGTTTTCTAATTCTTTTAGTTGTTTTATTTCTTCATTTCCTCTTCCGAAAAGTAAGATTCGATATTCTTGAGAGCTGTGTAATTTTGTAATTACTTTTTGCATTAATTCCAAGGGGTACATTTTACTCTTATGCGCAGCAAAGGGAGCGATTCCGATTAATTTTTTACTAGTTCCCCCAAATAATTCCATAACCTTTGGTGTAAAATCTTTAGACGGAAAAGAAATAAACTCACCAAGATCTATTGGAAGTCCTAATAGTGAAAAAACATCTGCATAGCGCTGGTGTGTTGATTTTAATTGCCTGAAATTTTTATTATCCCTTTTAGTCAATGCTTTTTTCTCAGCACGCCCTTTGTCTATTATAGCTGTTTTAATGCCACGAACGCCAAGGTATTTGGTAATTATTGTGGAACGGATCACATTATGCAGATCTGCAATTGCATCAATTCCAAGGGTTTTTATTTCTCTGGTTAGTTTTAATAGCCCGATGCCTTTATGTTTTCCATATACATCTGCTTCTAAAAAAGTTATATTTGGAAGATCGTTAATTAGGGGTTTAAAAAAAACCCTTGAAAGAACTGTGAGCTTTATCTCTGGATATGTTTTTGAAAATACCTGTAACACTGGAACAATCATAGCCACATCTCCAAGTGCGGATAGACGAATTACGAGTATGTGTTTTGGTTTCTTCAAGGGATAAATGCTTCTGGGTCATGACCCTGCCAGAGTTGATTTTTATTTTTCTCCTCTCAGCACGGGGTTCAGTTCATCATCATTGTACATTTTCATTTGTTTATAGACTTTCATGAATTTACTTCCTTCTGAAATAGCCCTTAACAATTGATCGATTGCCGTACTTAAATCAACTTGCTGTTCCAATAATATATTTAGTTTATTCTTACAAGAATCTCTGTGATCTTGAGGCGCATTTTCTCTGATTGCTTCCTCTTCCATATGATATACTTTTAAAGCAAGAATGGAAAGTCTGTCAACTCCCCAGGCTGGACTTTCTGTATTAATAGTAGCATTGGACTTAATGGAAGCCTCTTTATATTTCTCTAAAAAATAACTGTCTATATATTCAACCATATCGGTTCGATCTTGATTGGAAGCATCAATCTGTCTTTTAAGGGAAAGGGCACTAACCGGATCAATATCAGGGTCGCGAATAATATCTTCATAATGCCATTGTACCGTATCAATCCAACATTTTTGATATAATAAATGTTCAATTATTTGAGCCTCCTCTTCATAAGGATTTGTAAAGGGTTGGTCTACTTCGTTAATTTCGTGGTATGTTTTGATCACTTCTTTAAATATCGTGTTTGCTTTTTCTGAAAACATAGTGCTTTTTTTATCGCTTTTTGTATATTTTAACTTGGGTGTTTTAAATTACTCTCTAAACGCTTTTAACCCATAGCTATTTTATAATGTTGATCTTTAAAATTAATTTCGAATGTTTGTTTTTACTTCAGGAGCAAAGGTATTATATTTTCCTATAGTATTTGAAAAATGGTAATTAGCAATCTAAATTGAAGTAACAATTCCTTTTCCCATGAAAATTAGCATTAGCCTTATAAAAAATTAAGGGTCATGACTACACCTTAAGGTCTGAAGCCGAATTATCAATCTTTAGTTGGATAGAAACTTGGTATAATAAAAGGAGAATCCATTCAACTTTAGCATACAAAACTATTAATGAATTTGAAACAGAAATGTATAACCAAAATGTAGCTGCTTAAATCTCGCAATTAAATGTCCACTTTTTTGTTGTATCCCAAAACTCGCAACAGAAATCCGAGGTCTTTAATATGTAAATGTATTTAATTTTTTCAGGGTTTTCATTCCGTTTTCAACAAAATTTCATAGGCTATGTGTATAGCCCCCCTTACCCCAAATGAGTTTTTTGCAATTCCAGTAAATTCTTGTTTTAAATTTTTAAAATTTTGTATTCTTGGTTTGAGAAAACCTGAAGTATTTTCTCTCTGGCGTGATTTACAAAAGTTGTAGCCACAGTAATGTAACGAAAACAAACCGCTTTGACTCTCATTTTAAGACTAATATTTGGAGTTTTATTTTTCACCAAAATTACTTTTGTCCACTCAAAAAGAATTAAGCACATCGCCATTAAATACATAAACGCAGTATTGGTATCCAAATCCATAAAAGGCAAGTGTTTCAAGTTGAAATCACTGATTAGGAATTTGTTAGAATTCTCCGCATCGCCTCGTTGGTTGTAAAATTCGATAATTTCTTGATTTGAAAAAACTAAATTGTTGGTCATTATTCCATAATAATTGTAAGGGGTCCCTGATATAAAATCGATTTGCTGGTCTTTTTTTAGAGATCTTGTAACCACAATTCTATAAGAAAATCCCCCATTAAAAGGGGTGTAAATTAGTGATGCAACTTCTTTTATTTCGTTGTTGATTTCCTGTTTTTTCCAATCTTTAATTTTTCCACATAAAGAGATGAACTTTTGGGAACTGATGTTTCTAATATAAAAGTTAGTCGCCTTTTGGCTAACCAGTTCAATGACTTCTTTTTGATAAGATGCAGAGTCTGCTCTAAAATGTTCTATTTTTATTTGATTGTCGCTCAGGTTTTTAAAACATCTTTCTGGTGTTTCAAATTGTTTATACTTTGCAGGGGTGTTGCCGTTATGGTTTTCAATATGCACAGGTAATCTGCCTATGAAGGCGAAATTGGGATGCTAGGCTTTAGTGTTTTTATAGCTTTTTTTGGCATCTTGTTTTTTGTTTTCAAGAACTACATTGTCAAAATCAAGTGTGTATTTTTCTTCTTTTTTAAGTTGACCTGTTTTTGCACAAAGAGCGATTAAAGATGCGTTGGTTTGATTGTTGTAATTAAATTGATGAACAATTCCTTGGCCAGTTATCTCCCTAATTGTTGGTTCTTTTAATTCCTGACAAGCATATTCAACCGTATCTGGGGAAGGGATTTTGGTAAAACTTTGGCAAGTGAATTTATTTTTAAGATGTTCTAAATCAGAAATATACTCTCCATTGCATAAAGAATTTCCCAACAAAGAAAGCACAATGTCGGCATACGAATATTGGGCTCTAAAATTTCGATAACCCAAATTTTTATCGAGAAAAACATCTATTTTTGAGCGTTTAATGGCATTAAAAATAAAATTTAAGCCACCAAAAGGGGTGATATTCTTTGAAGATTGTTTAGTTTTAAGCATTGTAGTGTTTTGCAGGATTCAACCGCAATTTCCACCTTTTAGGTGAAACTACAAAACCCCTTAGCCTTTTGAAAACAAAAGGCTAAGGGGTATTTATAAATGTTGTTGCGAGTTTAGGGTGTAAGTTCACCTATCTCAAGGTAAAAAAGTTAAACACGCATTCAAAGCTAGTGAAGGTGTAAAAGAGCACCTGAAACGTCTAAAAGGTTACGCACTTGTTTTTGCTATCATAGCAATATTCCTTGTAATTCCGTTCTATGGAATATTCCAACTTTTTATTGTCTTCTACTGCTATAAGGGAATAAAGGATTTGGATGAGTGTGCTACAATTATGTAATGCTGAACGATATAATCATCTTTTGGATTTCAAGTAATGCTTATAATCCCACTATTGAAAATATATTGGCAGGGATATGTAGATTATAAAACCTGAAAAAGCTATAAACAAAAAAATCTTCAGATTTTACTGAAGGTTTAGAGGCATCGAGCGGATTCGAACCGCTGTAGGAGCTTTTGCAGAGCCCAGCCTAGCCACTCGGCCACGATGCCAGAACATTCCTATGAAAAAAGTGTTTCATTAAGAGAAGGCAAATATAAATATTATCAACAAACTTATTCTAACAACTAAGTGAAAAATATTAATTGATTAAAAAAATTAATTAGGCCAATATTTTAGGATCCTTACAAAAATTTATCTTTTAGCAGAAATAGTTACCCTCACTTCATCAATATCACCACCAATAGGAGGATTTACTTTAGCGACAGTTACCTTAATAAAACTCACTATAGAAATTGTATCAAAAATAGCACTAACAATACGCCTGCCAACATGCTCTAAAAGTTTAGACCGTATAGCCATTTCTTCTGCGACTATTTTTTGGAGCAATACATAATCAACCGTATCCTTTAAATCATCAGAATTCTCAGCTTTTTTCAGATCTGCTTTAACCGAAAGATTCACCAAATAATCCGATCCAATTTTCCCCTCTTCAAGCATACAACCGTGAAAAGCATAAATTTTAATATTTTTTAACCGTATCGTGCTCATTTCAACTATTTTTGCAAAGGTACAAATCCCCTAATAGTTTTGGGATATAATTAAATATAATGTCTAATCGAGCGCAGTCGAGAACTACTTGATATAGTTTAGGACGTTTAAATCATCTCAACTGCGATCGAGGTGACAATAAGTTCCAGTATGCAAAACACCATAGAACCCCTCAATTTTATTGAGCACATTATAGAAGAAGACCTTGCTAATGGAATGCCAAAAGAACAACTTCGTTTTCGGTTTCCCCCAGAACCAAACGGCTATTTACACATAGGACACACTAAAGCTATTGGTATTAGTTTTGGTTTAGGTGAAAAATATGGAGCACCTGTTAACCTAAGATTTGACGATACCAACCCAGCAAAAGAAGAACAAAAATATGTAGATGCAATCAAAGAAGATATCGCTTGGCTTGGTTATAAATGGGACAAAGAAGTCTATTCATCCGATTATTTTCAACAATTATTTGATTGGGCAATCAAACTTATTAAAAATGGAAAGGCCTATGTAGATTCACAAACCAGTGAAGATATGGCTATTCAAAAAGGAACACCAACACAAGTTGGCAGTAACAGTCCATATCGAAATAGAAGTGTTGAAGAAAATCTAGACCTTTTTACCAAAATGAAAAACGGTAATTTTGATGAGGGAACTCATGTATTGCGTGCAAAAATAAACATGGAAGACCCCAATATGTTAATGCGCGATCCTTTGATGTACCGTATTTTAAAAAAATCACATCACCGAACAGGAGAAGACTGGTGTATTTACCCTATGTACGACTGGACACATGGAGAAAGCGACTATATCGAACAAATTTCACACTCATTATGCTCTTTAGAATTTAAGCCGCACAGAAAGCTTTATAATTGGTTTAGAGATGAAGTTTATACGTATAGTTCAAATGAATTTCCCAGACCCCCAAAACAACGTGAATTTGCAAGACTGAATTTAAGCTATACCATTATGAGTAAACGAAAATTACTTCAGCTTGTGGAACAAAATATAGTAAAGGGATGGGACGACCCAAGAATGCCAACCATTTCAGGATTGCGAAGAAGAGGCTATACACCTACTGCAATTAAAAAATTTATTGAAGCCGTTGGAGTTGCAAAAAGAGACAACATAATTGATGTGTCCTTACTTGAATATACTATTCGGGAGGACCTCAATAAGAAAGTCCCAAGAGTAATGGCTGTTTTGAATCCCGTAAAGCTTGTTATCACCAATTATCCAAAAGATAAAGCAAAATGGTTGCAGGCTGAAAATAACCCTGAAGATGAAAAGGCAGGCTTTAGAGAAATACCTTTTTCAAAAGAACTTTATATAGAACGAGACGATTTTAAAGAAGATGCTGGTGATGCCTATTTCCGCTTATCCTTAGGAAAAGAAGTCCGTCTAAAAAACGCCTTTATTATTAAAGGTGAATCTGTAAAAAAAGATGAGATAGGAAACATTACAGAAATACAATGTACCTGCGACGTTAACAGCTTAAGCGGAAGTGGTTCAGAGGCGAGTTTAAGAAAAGTAAAAGGAACTTTGCATTGGGTTTCAATAAAACATGCCATAAAAGCCGAGGTTAGAGTATATGATAGGCTCTTTGTAGATGCCGCTCCGGATAATCATAAGGACAAGGGGTTTATGGACCTTATCAATCCTCATTCATTAAGCATTACTAAAGCTTTTATAGAACCAAGCTTAGCAAATGCAAAAGCGGGGAATAGTTTTCAATTTCAGCGATTGGGTTATTTTAATGTAGACATTAAAAGTACTCCAGAAAAATTAGTTTTTAATAAAACTGTAGGCTTAAAAGATTCTTGGATAAAGAAAAAACCAATTAAAAATCAAACTAATCCTCAACAAAAACAACAGATTTCTCCAATTGTTGAGATCATGCGATTTGGAAAAAAATACACTCGTTTCCCAGAAGAAAAACAAGCGACAACAAAAGCTAGAATACAAGAATTAGCAAAAAAAATTAGCTATGAAGAACTACAACCTTTGTTTGGAACCGCTGTTAAAAAATCAGGTACCCGCATTGTAACCATGATTAGTTTGGGGGTTTTGCTTAATAATAGACTCGATAAAAATAAAGAGATCAACGATTTTATTTCTAAAGCTTTAGAGGATAGAAATGAGTTATTGGTAACTGAAGCAAAAAACCTTTCCCGTTAGATTTTTCTTATTTCGACAATACCAGCACTTTTTTCAAGCTACCCTTGTAGAAACCAGCAATTATAAAACTATAAATACTTTAAAAATCGCAAAAGCAGTATTTAAACTTTATGAAGCAGAATATTTTATATTTGCACTAGTTCGGGTTTTAATACTAATCCCTGTTAATTGGTTTACAAACAAATTCACCCATGGTTCAGATGAAAAAGCTATTAGGCCTTAAACCAATCATTTTATTTCATTTATTATTAAATGTAATTGTCGTTTTATTTGTTACTGGTGCATCCTATTATCATACACCACTAGAAGGGTTTTATGACACGGTAATTTATTTATTTTACCCTTTTAGACCTTTTGGGTATTAAGATAGACTAATATTCAAAATCATCTGTGGGAGGTCTAGGGTTTTTCTTTTTATTTACAATTCCCTTTGCCTCATTATCCTTCTTCATCTGCTCCCCAATTCTGTTGCTTGCCACAAAAGAAGCAATCATATCATTTAACATATCACTACCTGCCTGAGGCGCATTGGGTAATAAGATTAAATTAGAATTTGTCTCTTCGCCAAGTGATTGCAATGTGTCATAATGTTGTGTAACAACAATTAAGGCGGAAGCTTCCTGAGAATTAATACCAACATTATTCAGCACATTTACACTTTCTTCTAATCCTCGTGCAATTTCACGTCGTTGGTCTGCAATTCCTTGTCCTTGTAATCGTTTACTCTCCGCTTCAGCTCGTGCTTTTGCTACAATTTTAATACGCTCCGCTTCTGCTTCATATTCTGCTGCTACTTTTTCTCGCTCTGCAGCATTAATACGATTCATAGCTTCTTTTACCTGAATATCAGGATCAATGTCTGTAACCAATGTCTTTATAATATCGTATCCATATTCAACCATAGCATCGTTTAATTCTCTTTTTACTGCAATTGCAATATCATCTTTTCTTTCAAAAACATCATCCAGTTTCATTTTTGGAACTTCAGCACGAACTACATCAAAAACATAGGAAGTTATTTGATCATTTGGATTTTGAAGTTTATAAAATGCATCATAGACCTTGTCCTTTTTTACCTGAAACTGTACAGAGATCTTTAACTTAACAAAAACATCGTCTTTAGTTTTTGTTTCTACCATAACATCTAACTGCTGAATTCTTAAATTAATCCTAGTAACAACTCTTTGAACAAGTGGGATTTTTACATGAAGCCCAGAATGGCGGATACTGGAAAAACGACCAAAAGTTTCAATAATGCCAGCGGATTGTTGCTTTACAATAAAGAACATCGAAAAAAAGAGAAACAACCCAATAATGACAACAATGGGTAAGCCAACTAAATAATTCATACAATTTTTTTTAAATTAATGTTTTGTTGAAGATACGAAAATAAAGCTATTTTTAACAGCAAATAAATACCCTAAATAATGAGTCATAGATTTACCTTTTTTGTTACTTTTTCATTGTTAATAATTCAACAAGCCATTTCTCAGCGGAATTATGATGGATATAATAAAATTGGAATTTCAGGAGGAATTACTTTTTTTGACATAGCTACATCCGATCTAAATACCAAACAAGCTAATGGGTTTATGGCAGGATTTACAACCAGAGGATCGTTCAGAAACAATTTCGACCTTATTTATGGGATCAATTTTTATGGCACACAGGTAGAAATTTTTGGAAGAAACCTTGAAGACATTCTTGATACACAGTATATAAATTTTTCTATTAATTCAGTTCAAATCAATTTTTTAACCAGTTTTAATATTGTTAAACATCATTTAAGTTTAGAATTCGGACCTGTTTTAAACGTAAATAGTAAAATGAAAGTAAATAACGAACAGTTTGAAGAGTATATTTTAGAGGGATATGATTTTTTAAAAGCAAAAGAAATTCAGGATATAAGTCCAGTTAATTTTCATCTAGCAGGAGGATTAACAGTCGGCATAGAAAATTTTAGGGTCATTGTTCAATACCAATATGGGCTGACAAATATGCTTAATAAATTAAACGATAAAAACCTTGAGAATACAGATTTTAAAGGAAATAGTACAACAATTACCATTTCAATTGTTGTTTATATTTAAACAGAATTGTTTTTCAACAAGAAACTAAGCCTTATCCAAAGTCATATATTGCATCGCTTTATTGATCCTAGTTATGACCTCTTCTTTTCCCAAAACCGATGCAATTTCAAACACATCTGGACCTTTCATTTCACCAACAAGAACAAGTCGCAAAGGCATCATTACTTTTCCAAACCCTATTTCATTTGAAGTAATCCATTCTTTTATATGCTTTGAAATTGATGAAGCTGAAAAATCATCTAGCTCATTTATAAGTTCTGTTACCTTTTTCAGTATTTGAAGCGTATCTTCTTTAAATGCTTTCTTTGAAGCCTTTTCATCATAGCTATTTGGTGTGACAAAAAAGAAACTTCCTTGCTCCCATAGCTCCTCTACAAAAGAAGCGCGCTCCTTAAGTAATCCAACAATTTTTATAACCTGCTCAAGATTTTCATTTTTGTGAATACCAGAATCTCTTTTATTAGTAATAAACTTTTTAAATTCAATCGCCAAGATTTTATTGTCAACTTCTTGAAAATAATGATGTTGGAACCATTTGGTTTTTTCAGGGTCGAATTTAGCCCCCGATTTATGCACCCTGTTTAGGTCAAATTCACGAATCAATTCTTTCAAACTAAAGATCTCTTGTTCGGTTCCTGGGTTCCATCCTAACAAAGCTAACATATTTACAACAGCCTCGGATAAGTATCCATCTTCACGATATCCTGAAGATACGTTTCCTTCTGTAGTTTCCCACTCTAAAGGAAATACTGGAAAGCCCATTTTATCGCCATCACGTTTGCTTAATTTCCCTTTTCCAATAGGTTTCATAATTAAAGGTAAGTGTGCGAAAAAAGGAACGTCCCATCCAAAAGCTCGATACAATAACACATGTAAAGCAAGCGAAGGCAACCATTCTTCCCCACGAATAACGTGTGAAATTTCCATCAAGTGATCATCTACTATATTTGCTAAATGATAGGTTGGCATTCCATCACCCTTAAACAACACTTTATCGTCTAATATATTAGTAGCTATAGTTATTTCTCCACGAACAATATCGTTTAAATAAAGTGTTTCGTTAACAGGAGATTTAAACCGAATTACATAGTTTTCACCAGCATTTAGTTTTTTAGCTAGTTCTTCAGCAGATACCGATAAAGAATTAATCAGCTTTTCTCTGTTATGCCAGTTATAAATAAATGTCTTTCCCTCTGCTTCGTGTTGTTTTCTAAGAGCGGCTAATTCTTCTGAGGTATCAAAAGCATAATAGGCGTTTCCAGATGAGATAAGCTGTTCGGCATATTCTTTATATAAATGCCTCCTTTCACTTTGGCGATAAGGGCCGAAGCCTCCATCTTTTCTAATCCCTTCATCAAAAGGAATGTTAAGCCAGTTTAAAGCTTCAACAATATAGTCTTCGGCACCTACAACATATCTAGTTTGATCAGTATCTTCGATACGTAATACAAATTCACCTCTGTGTTTTTTAGCAAATAAATAATTGAATAAAGCGGTTCTTACCCCTCCAATATGAAGGGGTCCAGTGGGACTGGGCGCAAAACGAACTCTGACTTTTTTTGACATGTAATTCATTCTTAAAAATGATGGGGCAAAGATACAAATCTATGGCTTCATTTCAGCGGGAATTCTTTTATTCATAATTGCAAACCATAATGTGGGTATTAAAGAAAGAACAATTGATGTAGGATACCAAAAGGGCATTTGCGGACTGCTTTCATGGCAACTTAATAATTGATATTTCTTATGGGCGCGATAATGATGGTCGCTATGGCGAGTTAGTTCATAAAGCATAACCTGGCCCATTACATGATTTGAATTCCAAGAGTGTATTTTTCCCATTCGCTCATACCTACCACTTTTAATTTCCCCACGCAACAACCCATAATGCTCAACATAATTTATGGTTTCTAATAGAATAATTCCTATTAGCGCTATGAAGTGATTTAAACTTTTATAAATTTCTTTTTTTTGATTTTTTTGAGAGCAATTACAATGAAAGCGAGATAGTTAAATCCTTTCCAACTTTCAATTGTTGTGTCGAAACGATTGAGTAAAGAGCGATAACTGTCCATCCAAGCATTAGTGCGCTCTACAGCGTAACGTTCATCGTACAAATCTTGGTCAAAATACTCATCTCTATCTGTATTTCCGTTACGTTTATTGAAACATATATTTGGATGAATCTCTTTTTTACTACAGGATTCTCTAAAGTTTTTTGAGTCAAAGCCTGCATCTGCATTCAAGAAAAGACCTTCAATAGGAATATCTGCTTGTTCAAGAGTTGCTGTTACTACTTCAAATTGTACTTCAATATCATGAAGATCATTATGGTTTCCTGCCACAGGTTCACTCATAGCAAGTGGTAAACCTTGTCTATCAGTAAGGTATAAAGCATTTGTAGTTTTTCGTTTTTTCCTTCCTTGATACTCAACATCAGCACCTCCTCTTATTGTGGGTGTATGACTGCCGTCCAAATCTACACTAGAAAGGTCTAAATCCTGTTTATGAGATTTAAGAAATTGTATCCAACAACTCTTTAATGCCTCTGATAAGCACCATTTCCTATAATGATAATAAACGGCGTTCCAAGTTAAAGGGCTTTGCTCAAAAAGTGCTTTCACTGGTAGCTGATGCCATTGAACACCTGTCTTTAGCTTATAAAGTATGGCATTGACAATCTCTACCAATGGAACTGTAGGTGGAAAACCGCGTTTTGTTCTCGGAATATGTGGTAAAATTTCCATTTCTATCGTATCTTTATCTAGTACTGTGTACATATTGGGTTGTTTTTAAGTATATTACGTCTGATAACGCAAATATCGACAACCCTTTTGTTTTTTAAAAAAAAGTTTAAATCACTTCTATGTTAAAAAATAATGGCTATATACAACTTAAAAAACATTAGAATTTGGGTTAGTAATGGAACAGGAAATGTGTCTACGAAAGCACATAAAAATCATTTAAAAACATTAATCAATAATGCAATGAAAGAGATTAAATAATCTCATTTCAAATTATAATATTACAAAAACCGCAACTTTTATGGTTGCGGTTTTTGTAATTTTATAAGATGAAGAACATATTGATTTCTGCTGGAACTGGACTAATTGGCAAGCGATTATCATTTTTACTTGAATCTAAGGGTCATCAAGTAAGATTATTAAGCAGAAAAGAAAACCATACATTACCATATAAAACCTATGTATGGAATATTGACAAGGATGAAATCGATCCTGAGGCTTTTTCGAATTTAGACTATGTCATTCACTTAGCTGGGGCTGGAATTGCTGAAAAACGATGGTCAAAAAAAAGAAAAGAAATCATCCTTCAAAGTAGAGTACAATCTACGCTTCTACTTTTGAAAACAATAAAAGAACTTCACGTTCCTATCAAAGCCTTCATTTCTTCTTCTGCCATTGGATATTATGGTTCTATAACGACTGATAAAATATTTGAAGAAACTGATTCTTCTTCTGATGATTTTTTAGGAACAATATGCAGTCATTGGGAAAATGCTATTTTTAGTTTTAAACAACTTGATATAAGAACTGTAGCACTGCGAACAGGAATCGTTTTAAGCAAAGAAGGCGGTGCTTTAGAAAAAATGAGAACACCTATAATTTCCCCTCTTGGAAATGGAAAACAATACATGCCCTGGATTCATATTGATGATCTTTGTAACATGTATATAAAAGCTTTAGAAGATAATTCACTAGAAGGTGTTTATAATGGAGTAGCACCCGATCATCAAACCAATAAATCATTTTCGAAAATAGCCTCAAAATCAATAAAAAGGCCTTTCCTTTCAATAGGGGTTCCGGATTTCATCTTGAAATTAATTTTTGGGGAAATGGCAACTATTTTACTTAATGGTAGTAGAGTTTCTTCATTAAAGATTGAAAAAACAGGTTTTTCATTTACCTACCCTGATTTAGAAAATGCTTTACAGGATTTAAATTGAATAGCACCATTAATTGGTTTATTATGATATAAAAAAAAGCGACTATGTAGTTAGGGCTTGCTGATTTTCATCCTTCCCATGCCTAGGATAATTCTATCTTTAGGATGTGATTTCTTTGTTTAATATGATTTTTTAAAAAAAGCCCAAAAAATAGCATATTGTTTTGCTATTTTTTCTAAAGTTATCAAATTCATCACAAAAAAGATACAAGCAATCCAACTCTCTGAGGTATCACTTCTTTTGGCTTGTATGTTGCCCGGTCCGCAGGCATTTTTCCCTTGTCCAAATTTACCTTCGATAAGGTTTCTTTGATTTCTCTCTTTCTTTTGTTTTCGTTTTTGATACGCATTAAGTTGTTGCTTTGGAGGTCTTCCCAAGGGTTTGCCTACAATTCGTATGTTTTTTTCTTTGAGCCGTTTTCTATTTTCTCTATTAAGACAGATACGATCAGCTAATAACAACTCAGGGTAATATCCATAGGTTTGTCTAAACATCTCTACCTGCAAGCTCAGGTCTTTGGATTCATTAAAGTGATCCCGGCTGATATGTTCTACTCTACTCATTCGATCTACCTCACCAGCAATAATCTTAGCTCCGAACTCGGTAGCTTGTCTGTCTTTTCCTCTTGGAATAGGACGAACATAAGGTTGGTAAATGTTTACGATTCTATTAGATACACTATGTACTTTGTTGTTCATAAATATGTCGAATGACCCGGTAAATTTTCTGATCTCTCTTAGAGGTTGGAAACTTATAGGGATACCTGTCCTTAATCCTGGGAATCATCCCCGGTAGTTCTTGATTCTCTTTAAGCAATGCTATTTGATCTGGTAAGTTTTTCTATATGAGATATGTTAGGCTTAAGATATCGTAATTGTTTGCCAATAAATTTCCTGATCTGATTTTTAGACTTATTCCTGTTTTTTGAAAAGGCTACATATTGAAGTGATTTAAACTTTTATAAATTTCTTTTTTTTGAATTTTTTGAGAGCAATTACAAAGAAAGCGAGATAGTTAAATCCTTTCCAACTTTCAATTGTTGTGTCGAAACGATTGAGTAAAGAGCGATAACTATCCATCCAAGCATTAGTGCGCTCTACAGCGTAACGTTCATCGTACAAATCTTGGTCAAAATACTCATCTCTATCTGTATTTCCGTTACGTTTATTGAAACATATATTTGGATGAATCTCTTTTTTACTACAGGATTCTCTAAAGTTTTTTGAGTCAAAGCCTGCATCTGCATTCAAGAAAAGACCTTCAATAGGAATATCTGCTTGTTCAAGAGTTGCTGTTACTACTTCAAATTGTACTTCAATATCATGAAGATCATTATGGTTTCCTGCCACAGGTTCACTCATAGCAAGTGGTAAACCTTGTCTATCAGTAAGGTGTAAAGCATTTGTAGTTTTTCGTTTTTTCCTTCCTTGATACTCAACATCAGCACCTCCTTTTATTGCGGGTGTATGACTGTCGTCCAAATCTACACTAGAAAGGTCTAAATCCTGTTTATGAGATTTAAGAAATTGTATCCAACAACCCTTTAATGCCTCTGATAAGCACCATTTCCTATAATGATAATAAACGGCGTTCCAAGTTAAGGGGCTTTGCTCAAAAAGTGCTTTCACCAGTAGCTGATGCCATTGAACACCTGTCTTTAGCTTATAAAGTATGGCATTGACAATCTCTACCAATGGAACTGTAGGTGGAAAACCGCGTTTTGTTCTCGGAATATGTGGTAAAATTTCCATTTCTATCGTATCTTTATCTAGTACTGTGTACATATTGGGTTGTTTTTAAGTATATTACGTCTGATAACGTAAATATCGACAACCCTTTTGTTTTAAAAAAAAAGTTTAAATCACTTCTATAAGTAAAACAATTCACAAACCAATTATTCCGAAGAAATAAAACACTGCAAATAAATAAATCCCCTGAAACACAAGATACCAGAGCATATCATTTTTAGGACTAAAAAATGAGTTTCCATTTCTTTTTAAAAGCGATAGTTGTATAATCCTATTAATGTAGTAATAGGGATTGAATATGCTGCTAAATATTTTAAATCTGATATCACCATGAAAATTTGGAGTAATTTTTGATGTTTAAATATAAAGGAGAATATTCTATTAATAAAGTTGTATTTTCGGGATTGTATTATGCGCTAAAATTAATCTAAAGAATTCCCCGAGGCTTGCCTCGGTGGTCAAGAGGAAAGTTTGAAAACCTAAGGTTTTCATCAAACTAAAATAAAGTTATCTTCCGCTTGATACCTCGTACCCTTGGGTCGAGGTAGTTCATTAATTACAATTAAAAAAATAAAAACAAGGAAATCTGCTAATGCATTAATCAGATTTCTATATTAAGCATGAGTAGTTTTAGTATTATCCAGCAAAAACTGGAGCAGTTTATTAAAAAGTATTATATAAGTGAGTTGATAAAGGGAGCAATCCTTTTTTTCGCAATGGGCTTGTTATACCTTTTGATCACCCTTTTGGTTGAACATTTCTTATGGTTAGATCCAATAGGACGAACTATTTTGTTTTGGTCCTTTGTGGTTGTCGAAGCAACATTATTTATTCGATTCATTGCCTACCCGCTTTTAAAACTTTTTAACCTTCAAAAAGGAATAAGTTATGAGGAAGCTTCCAAATTAATTGGAAACCATTTTCCTGAAGTAAGTGATAAATTGCTAAATGTAATTCAATTAAATCAGAATCAAAGAGAATCAGAATTATTACTCGCTTCCATTGAACAAAAATCTTCGGAATTACAACCCATACCATTTAAAAGAGCGATTAATTTCAACAAAAACAGGAGATATTTAAAGTATACTACCATTCCAATATTGATTTTTATAACGGCTATTATTTTGGGAGATAAGGACATTTTTTCCAATAGCTATAAGCGCGTGGTTAATTACGACATTGCTTACGAGCAGCCAGCATTGTTTTCTTTTCTCGTAATGAATAACTCCTTAAATGCTATTGAAAATAAAAATTTCACTTTAAAAATTCAAACACAGGGTGAAGTAGTTCCAGATCAAGCAACCATTACTTATAACGGCGAAACTTATATTTTAAAGCAGACAGCAATTGGTTTGTTTGAATTTACTTTTTTACAACCTGAAAAACCAATTGATTTTTATTTTTATGCCAACCAAGTGAGGTCAAAGTTATATACCTTAAACGTTATTAAGACCCCCTCTTTGGTTGCCTTTGAAATGGCTCTAGATTACCCTTCCTATACTGGCAAAAAGGACGAAATATTAAAAAGCACAGGCAATTCAATCATTCCTGAAGGAACCAAAGTTACCTGGATTATTAATGCCAAAAACACGGATGAAATAAACTTAAAAACAGCAGATAGCTCGTATCAATTTAATGCTAAGAAAGATCAATTTGTTTTTGAAAAAGATATATATAGAAAGCTTAGTTACACAATTGCTACCTCAAACGAAAAGTTAAAAGATTACGAAAACCTTTCCTTTAAATTAGGAGTTATCAAAGACGAATATCCCGAAATTAATGTTCAATCCAAAAAAGATAGTTTAGACAGTCAGCTCATTTATTTTCTCGGACAAGTTTCTGATGATTATGGCCTCACAAAATTACAATTAGCATATAATCCTGTAGGTGAGTCACAACAAAAAGAAACAAAAACATTAACCTTAAATAAATCTAATTTCGATCAATTTGTATTTGTTTTTCCAGGCGACATTAAGTTAATAGAAGGCATTTCCTATGATTATTATTTTGAAATATTTGATAACGATGTGTATCATAATTTCAAGTCAAGTAAGTCGGCAATTTATTCTTTTAGAAAACTGACCAGGGATGAGATTGAAAACGAACAACTTCAGAATCAAGAAAACACCATTAAGGGACTAGACAAATCACTTGAAGAATTAAAGGACTTAGACAAAATGTTAAAAGAACTTTCGAAAACACAAAAAGAGAAAAATGAACTGAACTGGAACGACAAAAAGAAATTAGAGAACTTTATTAAAAGACAAAAACAACAGGAGGAGATGATGAAAAAATTTTCTAAGGATCTCCAAAAAAACCTAGAAGATTTTCAACTGGAGAACAATGAAAAGGATCCCTTTAAAGAACAGCTTAAAGAACGGTTTCAGGAGAATGAGTTACAGCTCAAAGAAAATGAAAAATTACTAGAGGAATTAGAAAAACTACAAGATAAAATAGCAAAAGAAGAATTTAACGAAAAACTAGAGAATCTTGCAAAGCAAAATAAAAATCAGGAGAAAAACCTTGAACAATTAGTTGAGTTAACGAAACGATATTATGTTGCTAAAAAGGCTGAGAAGCTCTCAGAAGAGCTCAATAAATTAGCAGAAGAACAAGAAAAACTTGCAAATGCTTCCGAAGACGAAAACACTAAAGAAGAACAGGAAAAATTAAATGAAAAGTTTGATACCTATAAGAAAGAAATGGAGGAGCTTCAAAAAGATAATAAGGATTTAAAAGACCCCATGGACATTCCTGAAGATAAAAAAGGTGAAGAAGAGGTTCAGGAAGAACAGAAAAAAGCAACCGACAATTTGGCCGAGCAAAATAAAAGTGAAGCATCTAAGAATCAAAAAAAGGCTGCAAAAAAAATGAAGGAAATGAGCAAGCAAATGCAAATGCAGATGCAAGGAGGACAAATGCAAACATTAGATGAGGATATTGAAATGCTTCGCCAAATTCTTGATAATCTAGTGGTATTTTCGTTTGAACAAGAAGAATTAATGGATAATTTTAAAACGATTAAATACGGAAATCCAATTTTTGGAAAAAAACTGATCAAACAAAACGATTTAAAACAAAATTTTCATCACATTGACGATAGTTTATTTTCTCTGTCACTTAGACAACCTATGCTAGGTGGTAAGATCAATAAATCAATCACTTCGGTAGAATTTAATTTGGATAAAAGTTTAGATCTCCTTGCCGAAAATCAATTGCCATTAGGAATATCCAGTCAACAGTATACTATTACAGGGGCAAACGAACTCGCAATATTATTAAGTGACTTACTTGGAAACATGCAAGAACAAATGAGTATGGGCGCTGGATCTGGTAAAGGAGGCAAAGGAATGGGTAAAGGAAAAGGGGACGGTCAAGGATTTCAATTACCAGACATTATAAAGAAACAAGAAAGTTTAAATAAAAAAATGGCGCAAGGTCTTGATAAAGGAAAGAAAGGAAAGGACGGAAAAGAAGGGGATGGAGAGGGGTCCGGAAAAGATGGAAAAGAAGGACAACAAAAAAGTGGAGAAGGAATAGGTAACAACGAAGGGATGAATGGAGAGCTTTATGAAATATATAAACAGCAACAACAATTGCGAATGCAGCTACAAGACAAGTTAGATCAGCTAGGAAAAAAAGGCGCAGCAGGAAATTTACTTCGCGATATGGAAATAATTGAGCAACAATTGTTAGATAAAGGATTTAATCAAAGAACCTTAGAACAAATGTTAAACCTAAAACACGAGCTTTTGAAGCTAGATAAAGCAACTTTTGAACAAGGGCAAGAAATGAAAAGGGAATCTAAAACCAATTATACAGATTTTAAAAATTCCTCAAATCTTAGTCCAGAAGACATAAAAAAATATTTCAATACAGTTGAAATATTAAACAGGTCAGCACTACCCCTGCATCAAGAATACAAACAGAAAGTAAAAGAATATTTTAAGAATAACAATGATTAGTTTTTATTCTGAAACCAAGTTTGAATTACAAGACTCAAAAAAGGTGGAGCAATGGATCTTAAAGATCATTAAATTAGAAGCGTTTGAAGAAGGGGAAATTAGCTTTATCTTTTGTGATGACGATCATCTTCATAAACTTAATGTTGAATTTTTAAATCACGATATGCTTACAGACATCATTAGTTTTGACAACAGTCTGGGAAAACAAATTAACGGGGATATTTACATTTCGCTGGAGCGAGTTAAAGAGAACGCGAACACTTATAATGTTAAATTTAACAATGAAATGCATCGCGTAATGATACATGGAATTCTACATTGTTGTGGCTATAAAGACAAAACACCTAAAGACATTCGCGTAATGCGTTCTAAAGAAGAAGAAGCACTTCAAATGCGAAATTTTATTTAGTTGCCTGAATATCAAATTATTACAAATTTAACTTGTTGATTTTAAGTTATTTACTATATTTGCATCCAATTTTTAAATCCCATATGTTCATCTTATATTTGAGATGTTTCACGTGGAACAATATTTATATCAATGTTTCCAAATAAATACGATGTTATTGTTGTTGGAGGTGGTCACGCAGGATCAGAAGCTGCTGCTGCTGCTGCAAATCTCGGCGCGAAAACACTCTTAATTACAATGAATCTTCAAAATATTGCCCAAATGTCATGTAATCCAGCAATGGGAGGAATTGCTAAAGGGCAAATTATTAGAGAAATAGATGCTTTAGGAGGATACAGCGGTCTGGTTTCAGATAAAACTGCCATACAGTTTAAAATGCTAAACAAGTCCAAAGGTCCTGCAATGTGGAGCCCTAGAGTTCAAAGTGACCGCATGCGTTTTTCTGAGACTTGGCGAGATATGTTAGAAAAAACCCCTGATCTTGACTTTTATCAGGAAATGGTTTCAGGATTGTTGGTTGAAAAGGGCAGAGTAGTAGGTGTTAAAACATCATTAGGCCTTGAAGTTAAAGCTAAAACAGTTGTGTTGACTAACGGGACATTTTTAAACGGAAAATTACATATTGGAGACAAACAATTTGGTGGTGGCAGGGCTGGAGAAAGGGCTTCTATTGGCTTAACAGAAGAATTAGTTGCATTGGGGTTTGATTCGGGAAGAATGAAAACAGGAACTCCTCCAAGAGTGGATGGCCGGTCTTTAGATTTTTCTAAAATGATCGAACAGCCCGGAGATGAAAATCCAGAGAAATTCTCTTTTTTAAAAAAATCGAAACCACTAAAAGAACAACGTCTTTGTTTTATGTCGTATACCAGCAAAACAGTTCATGATATTTTAAGGGAAGGCTTTGACAAATCTCCAATGTTTAATGGTGCAATTAAAAGTACAGGTCCTAGATATTGCCCTTCTATTGAAGAAAAAATTAATCGTTTTGCAGATAAAGACAGGCATCAATTATTTGTAGAACCAGAAGGGTGGAACACTATTGAATATTATATCAACGGATTTTCTACTTCCTTGTCTGAAGATATTCAATATAAAGCATTAAAAGAAGTACCTGGTTTTGAGCAGGTAAAATTTTTTAGACCTGGCTATGCGATAGAATACGATTATTTTCCGCCAACACAATTAAAACATAGGTTAGAAACCAAACTGGTTTCCGGACTTTTTTTCGCAGGTCAGATTAACGGTACAACTGGATATGAAGAAGCTGCTGCGCAAGGATTAATGGCGGGTATAAACGCCTATCTAAATACTAGAGGAAGAGACCCCTTTACATTACAACGAGATGAAGCTTATATAGGTGTTTTGATAGATGATCTTATAACAAAAGGAACCAAAGAACCCTACCGCATGTTTACTTCAAGAGCTGAATATAGAACCTTATTACGTCAGGATAATGCCGACTTTAGGCTTACTCCCAGATCACATAAATTAGGATTAGCTAATGATGAACGGATGCGTACTATGGAGAAAAAACAAAAGGAATCAGATGCATTTATAAAGTTTTTTAAAGAAACCAGCATAAGCCCATCGGTCTTGAATCCAATTTTAGTATCAAAACAATCGTCCCTGGTTAAGCAAAAGGACAAACTTTTCAAACCCTTTTCACGGCCGAATATTACCATGGATGATATGAGAAAAATTGATGAAGTCAACGATTTTATTATTTCTAATAATTTGGGTAATGAATCTATAGAACAAACGCAGATACAGATAAAGTATGCTGGTTATATAGACAAAGAGCGAAACAATGCTGATAAATTGAACCGATTAGAAGGGATTAAGATTCCTGAAAATTTCGATTATTCAAAACTAAAATCACTTTCTTTTGAAGCCCTGGAAAAATTAAGGGAAGTTAAACCCGTCACTGTTTCTCAAGCCTCTAGGATTAGTGGTGTGTCTCCAAATGATATCTCGGTATTATTAGTTTATATGGGGCGTTAAGTGAATTGTTTCACGTGGAACATGTTTTTATTATAGCCTTAAATAAAGCTATATTCAAAGAAATAATCAGGAGATAAATTAAAAATGACAGAACATCAAAAGGATGTATACTTAAAAACAAAGGACTATCTAGTTACAGGAGATATGTTTAGTTTATGCTATGATAAAAAAAGAGAATTGCTTTTTACAGATCCTCAGCCATCAACAGAAGACCTTCCAAAATATTATAAAAGCAGAAAATACATTTCACATACAGATAGCAAGAAAGGGCTTATTTCTTTTTTATATCAGTTGATAAAGAAATACACTATTCAGAAAAAAATTCGATTGATTCGATCATTAAATAATGGTCACGGAAGCTTACTTGATATTGGAGCGGGTACAGGTGATTTTTTAAAAGCAGCAAAACAACAAGGTTGGAAAGTTTATGGAGTTGAGTCAAATCAAGAGGCTAGAAAGTTGGTCTTGGAAAAAGGAATAGAATTAACAGAGCAAATAAATCAACTTCATAATAAAAAATTTGAGGTAATTACGCTTTGGCATGTGCTAGAGCATCTTCCTAATTTAGAGGAAACCATTCTAAACATAGAACAGCTCTTAAAGCCTGGAGGAATATTAATTATTGCAGTACCCAACTATAAATCATTTGATGCAAAACATTATAAATCTTTTTGGGCTGCTTATGATACACCGAGACACTTATGGCACTTTTCAAGAGAATCCATGAAAAATTTGTTTTCAGAAAAATGGAATCTTATTAAAATAAAGCCCATGATTTTTGATTCATTTTATGTTAGCCTACTTTCAGAAAAAAATAAAACTGGAAAACAAAATCTAATAAAAGCATTTTTTATAGGATTAGCTTCAAATTACAATGCTTGGAAGTCCAATGAGTATTCATCCTTAATATACTGCTTTAGAAAAGAGATTTAAAGCCACATATATGACACTTTATTCAAGAAACCCACTAGTAGAATGCTAGAATTTTACAAATGGCTTAAAAGTGCTTGTTTAGGCTCATAAAAATAGAGTGTAATTATAGCTTAATGAAATAGTATAGAAATGTTTTATACTTATTCCCTAGTGTGGATAAGTCGAGTTAATTTTATAGATAGGTCTGTAAAAATAATTTTTGCATTTCCATTTCGCTCAATATGATATTCGGCATCTTCAAGGGCAGCCATTATTTTATAGATATTATTTTGATGAACATAAGGAGCAAATTTTTCTAATGAAAACTGTTTATCTTTTGTTTCAATAAACAAAAGAGCATCTATTCTATAATTTTTAAGCATCGCCTGTCTGAATATTTCAAGACAGTATCCTAAAAACTTCTTTTTTGTTTCCCTTCCTTCTTTGGCCAACATTTCACTCCATATAATTAAATCGTTAATGGAACTTTTATTCTTCTTTGCCCGAAAGGCTGTCCGTACCCATGAAAGAAACCATTTTTCAAAAATTATATCTTCCTCATTGTTAGAGATTAGGTGGAGTGCTTTATTAAGATCACCATTTGCTTGATGACTAATTTTTTTAGCTTTATTTTCGGCAATAGAATGAATATCAACTAGATAAGAAAAAATATCTGTTTCAGATAAAAGAGGAAAATGTAATTTTTGACAACGAGATTCTATTGTTCCTAACACTCTTTCTTCGTTCTCGGTTAACAATAGCAAGACTGTTTTTTTAGGAGGCTCCTCTACAAGCTTTAAAATTTTATTGGAACATTCTGTGTTCATTTTATCGGCCATCCAAATAATCATTACCTGATATCCCCCTTCATAAGGTTTGAGTGATAGGTTTTTGGAAATTTCTATAGCTTCAAACTTACTGATATTTCCCTGCTTGTTTTCAATTCCAATAAACTGGTACCAATCAAATAATGAAGCATAGGGATTTTTCAAAATAAAGTTTCGCCATTCAGACAAAAAATGAGAAGAAACAGGATTTTTTTTTATCTGATCATTAGTATTTACAGGAAATACAAAATGAAGATCTGGATGCACCATTTTTATAACTTTACTTTCACATGATTGATACTCATCAGAACCAATAGTATACTTATGGCACAAAACCTGTTTTGCATAACTTAAAGCGATTGGTAAAATACCACTTCCTGTTTTTCCAACAAAGAGTTGAGTGTGAGGAATACGCCCATTTTCTATCGTTTTTAACAGGTGAGATTTTAAGTGCTGTTGTCCAATTATTTTGGAAAAATCCATACACAATAATACGTCATTTTCTTCAAACAAGAACCTTTGAAAAACGTATATTTGTATCTGATAATACGTTTATGAAAACAGTAAATGACTTTAATTTTAAAGATAAAAAAACCTTAATCCGAGTCGATTTTAATGTACCTCTAAACGAAGAGTTGGAAGTGACTGACGACAGCCGAATTCGAGCTGTCAAGGCTACAATCATTAAAGTTTTAGAGGATGGAGGAAGCTGCGTAATAATGTCTCATTTAGGAAGACCTTCAGGAAATGAGGAGAAATTTTCATTAAGAAATATTATAGATTCAATTGAAGATGTTATAGGTGTGGAAGTGAAATTTGTTTCCGACTGTATTGGGGAAGAAGTAATCGAAGCAGTTTCAGAGTTACAATCTGGGGAGTTAATTTTATTAGAAAACTTACGTTTTTATAAAGAGGAAAAATTTGGAGACAGAGGTTTTGCGGAACAACTTTCTAAATTTGGAGATGTTTATATAAATGATGCCTTCGGGACAGCCCACAGAGCCCATGCATCTACATCCATTATTGCAGATTTTTTTCCTGACAACAAATGTTTTGGTTTGTTATTTGCTTCTGAAATTGAAAATTTAAACAAGGTTTTATCAAATGGTGAAAAACCCGTAACTGCGATAATCGGAGGCGCAAAGGTGTCTTCAAAAATCATGGTTCTCGAAACAATTTTAGATAAGATCAATCATCTTATTATAGGAGGGGGAATGGCTTTCACCTTTATAAAGGCACAGGGTGGCATCATTGGTAATTCATTGATAGAAGAAGATAAACAAGAAGTAGCGCTGTCAATTTTGAAAAGGGCAAAAGAAAAGAATGTTACAGTACATTTGCCAGTTGATGCAATTGTTGCTGATAATTTCTCTAATGATGCTAATATACAGATTGAAGATATTGATTCTATTTCTGAAGGCTGGATGGGCTTAGACATTGGTCCAAATACTAACACGATTTTTTCAGATATTGTATCACAATCAAAGACCATTTTATGGAATGGACCAGTGGGTGTTTTTGAGATGCCTAAGTTTGCTTCTGGCACCATTAATTTAGGAAATTCCATTGCTGAAGCCACCAAAAAAGGGGCATTTTCTTTGGTTGGCGGAGGAGATTCAGTAGCAGCTGTGAAAAAATTTGATTTAGCAAACAAAATGAGCTATGTCTCAACAGGTGGTGGCGCTATGCTTGAAATGCTAGAAGGGAAGCGGTTGCCTGGAATTGAAGCAATAACAAAATGACTCACAATATAATCATCATATTGATAATTTAATGTAATGAAGAAAGTTAAATAATTTGACAAGGCTTCTCAATTAACTACTTTTATAAAAAATTTATGATTAATACTATGTTTGGATTATTATGAATTTAAAACGACCCTACCTTTTATATATATGCTTCATCTCCCTACTAATTAATGGAGTGTCATATGCTCAGGAAAAAACGACTAAAACAGATTCAATTGCTGAAGTAAAAAAAACTATCCAAGTAACAGACTCCATTGTAGTATTAGAATCCAACGGAGATCTTAGTACAACACAAATTAAAACAATAACGAAAGATGCCTTGATTTTCGACCTCCAGAATTATTCTAAAGCCCGTGAAGCAGATAGTTTATGGATGCAAGAACTTTATAATACAAGCCTTTTTGTAGAAATATATGGCAGTATTATAAACGAAAACGATTCCCTTGTAGACTATGAAGTTTTACCTACAGAAGTTTTAAAACAAAGACTCAAAGAGATCGATGCACGAGCTCCATTTAATGTGGAATACAACCCATCACTTGAAAATGTAATCAAAAACTATTTAAAGAATCGACGGGAGACCATAGGAAAATTAATCGCTTTAAGCGAATATAATTTTCCTATGTTTGAAAAGGAATTGGACAGACATAATCTTCCTTTAGAAATTAAATACCTAGCAGTTGTTAAATCTGCTTTAGATCCAAAAGCACAATCTCGAGTAGGTGCAAAAGGACTTTGGCAATTTATGTTTTCGACAGGAAAGCTTTTTGGATTAGAAGTAAGTTCGTATGTCGATGAAAGATCGGACCCAGAAATGGCAACCGAGGCTGCGAGCAAATATTTACAAAGTCTTTACAAAAGCTATAAGGCAATCAGGTGGACAAACTAATTATTGGAAAATTAGAAGAAAGCTACCTAGAGAGACAGCTGGTTATGTACCTGCATTTCTTGCCACCATATATATTTTTGAATATGCTGAAGAGTACGGTTTTAAAAGTATTGGTCCCAAGATACCATCAAATTGCTACTGATACGATACGAGTTAAACGCTTAATCACTCTAGATCAAGTTGCAGAAGTGCTGAATTTACCCCTTGCAGAAGGTGAATTTTTAAACCCTTTAAGACCATTGCAAAACTTAGATGAAATTCAATTTTCTTTTCTAATTTGAAATTTTTGATCTAAATTTTCTTTATTTTCAGGTTTTTAGCTGATTTTAAGTTGAAGATTCCCGTTTTTAGCGTTCATTTTCCCTTAATTTTTAAAATTGGACGCAATTACTCCTGGACTCCGGTACAAATTATAGCACATGGCTTCCAAAAGATTTTGAGTGTGCATTTTTTTAATACCCCTGTATCTTGCTGTTGCTCCGGAGAACCATCTTTTAATTCCTCCAAAAGTACGCTCTACTTTAAATCTTGTTTTGCCTATGAGTTTATTGAACACTTTCTCCCAATGAGTTAAAGGCTTTTTTTAGAATATGATTTTTTAACTTTCGTTTTTTAAGCAGTATCGCATTTTTCTTTGATTGATAATCTTTGTCTGCTTTTAAGGGAATATCTTCCGGCAAATCTGCGGTGTTCAATACGTCTTCTAAATTGCCAACTTCATTGGTGCTTGCTTTTGTTGTCAATACTCCTAAAACCAAACCTTCGTTGTCTGTAACGTGATGTTTTTTATAGCCAAATCGATACTTTCCGCCTTTCTTTAACCAAGCTGCGCCGGCATCTACACTTTCTGCATAGTCCTTGATTACTTCCACTTCCTGCTCATCTTTTCTATCCTGGGTGACTTTATGATTGGTTTTACCTTTGGCTTTTAATGGTGTATCTATAACACTGGCATCAACAATAACTCCTGTTTTTACTATTATTTTATGGGCTGCTAACTGTCTGTTGATTTCTTTAAATAGGGGCTCATAGGCTTTTGCTTTTGTCATCATACTCCGAAAACGGGATAAAGTACTGTGGTCCGGTGCTACTTGATCAATATGTAACCCACAAAAATAACTAAATGAAATACTATCATTAATGCGGTCTTCAACTTCATAATCGCTTAAACCATACCAAGTTTGCAATAAACTCATTTTAAAAAGTAATAAACCACTATAGCTTGGTTTTCCTGTGGCACTTTGTCCTTATAGTGTAGTGCTTTTTTAAACCTTTTATGATAGGTTCCCAATTTAAAAGGATATTAATTTGGGTGAAAAAGGCCTGCTTTATCTTGCGTGAACGTATATCGCAAATGCTATCGGCTAATGTAGGTTGCTGTACTAATTCCATGATAAAAAGATACGAAATATTGCAAAATTATGCAAGCCCTTGCAACGGTCTTCCTTTATATAAGTTAGGAATCATTCCCTTTATTAAAGATAAAGAGTATACCCTAAGGCTTCCAATTGATAAAATTGGTCTATTTGATCGAATGAAGAGGCTATTTACACTTATGTTGAAGAAGAGATACAGAAACTAAAAACCCCCCTACCTAAATATATAGAACAACCAGATCGGATTCGATATCGGGTAAGAAGTAGCGATTATTTAGGAAAAATCGCAGAACGATATGGTGTGGGCGTAAGTCAGATTAAGCGATGGAACGGTTTAAAAAGTAATAATATTAGGGTTGGACAAAGACTTACGATTTACCCGAGAAAGCCAATTACTACTGTTACCACTTCTAGTTCAACAAATACCACAACCCATAATGGATTAAAAATTTATACGGTTAAAAGTGGTGACTCATTATGGAGCATTTCACAAAAATTTCCTGGCGTTACCATTCAGAATATTAAAAAGTGGAACGATATTAGTAGTAACAAGTTAAAATCAGGTATGAAATTAAAAATTTCGAAAGGCTAAACGTCATTAAAATCAAAAACATGAAATCAATTATTATCGCATTCCTTTATATAATTACATTTTGTTCATGTGATTCTAATGGTACCAAAAAGAACAATTTCAAGCAACAGTCTGTAGGGGCAATAAATTCATTGCAAGTAGTTGTTTCTGATGAACTGTGGAGCTCAGAGGTTGGTGAGGAAATAAGGAAATATTTTACAAGGTCTACAGATGGGTTGCCACAGGAAGAGCCATTGTTTTCAATTAACCAAATGGCCCCATCTTCTTTTAAGGGATTTATGAAAAGCAATCGCATTTTTTTACACCTCACTCTTGGCAATGAAGATTCATTAAAAATTGCAAAAAACCCCTTTGCTAAACCACAAACAGGAGCAATCTTAACAGCCAAAACAAAGGAAGGCCTAATCGAATTAATTTTAAAAAACCAGGAACAGATTATAAATGTTTTTTACAGAACAGAGCTCAAAGAGCGACAACGCAGAACAAGGCTCTCTACTTTAAAGATTGATTCATTAAAAGAACGATTTGGACTTAGTATCAAGATTCCAACTGCATATAGAATTGCGAGTAAGTCGGACAACTTTTATTGGATCCGGAAAGATTTAAAAAACTCGGGGTCTACAAACATTTTAATTTATGAAACTACCTTAGATGCTATTACTAATGATAGTTTAGCTTTAGGAGAAATAATAAAAATTAGAGATTCTTTAGCAAGTGGATATTTGCCTGTTGAAGATGAAGGACGGTTTATTACAGAGGAAGCCTATTTACCCTTTTTATTTACAACAGAAATTGACGGAATTTTTGCTTATGAAACAAAGGGAATTTGGGAAGTTGAAGGAGCATTTATGGCAGGACCATTTATAAACTTCGCTATAAAAGACACAGAAAACAATAGGTATTTAATCTTGGAAGGGTTTACTTATGCACCAACAGTTCGAAAACGAAACCTTCAATTTGAATTGGAATCGATTATAAGATCAGCAAAAATAAACTAACGAAAATTAATTATTATCATCCAGTTTTTTATCGTCATCTTCTTTGTTCTCATCATCTCCATCCTTAGAGGCATTTTTAAATTCTTTCAAGCCACTTCCTAATCCGCGCATCAATTCAGGGATTTTTCTTCCTCCAAATAATAATAATACAACAACAACTATTAATACTATTTGTGGCCAGCCTATAACTAATGGGACTATTGATAAATTCATTTCTAAAAGATTTAAAAGACAAATGTAACAAGAATTCATTAGAATTATCGTTTTCAATTTAACTTTAGTTGTAAATGGTATTAGCACTTACTTTGTTCTATATTTGTTATTGAATAGTTATCTGATGAAAAAAGAAAAACGATCAAAAAAAATTAAAAAGAAGTTACTTCATAAATACCGCTTAGTGGTTCTTAATGAAGATACCTTTGAGGAACGGTTTACTTTTAAACTTAACAGGCTTAATGTCTTTATATTCAGTATTATTTTTGCCTTACTTTTAATTGCAACAACGACTGTTATTATTGCTTTTACACCATTACGCGAGTACATTCCGGGCTACTCTTCTGTTTCCCTAAAGAAAAAAGCCACCATGCTTACATTTAAAACTGACTCATTACAAAGAGTAATTGCTATAAATGAACAGTATCTAATGTCTATTAAAAAGGTGTTAACGGGTGATGTAAAAACGGTAAATTTCAATAAGGACTCTATTATAAAAGTTGCTGAAATTGACCCTTCAGAAATAAATTTTAATCCTTCAAAAGAAGATTCCTTGTTAAGAGAACGAGTTTCTTTAGAAGACAAATACAATCCTTTAATTACTAATTCTGAAGTGAGTTTTGTTTTATTTCCACCTGTTAAGGGAACCATTTCTGAAGCATTCAATATTAAAGAAAATCACTATGCTTTAGATATTGTTACTCCAAAGGATGCTCCTGTAAAAGCAACTGCTGATGGCACCATTATTTTTTCGGAATGGACCGCCGAAACAGGCTATGTAATAATTATAGATCATTCTAATAATTTCCTCTCCGTATATAAGCATAATGCATTACTAACAAAGAAACAAGGAGAATTGGTTAAAGCTGGTGAGGTAATTGCAAAAGTTGGAAATACGGGAGAATTTTCATCGGGTCCACACCTTCATTTTGAATTATGGAGCGAAGGCTACCCAATCAATCCAACTAATCTTATTGATTTCGACTAGACAAGATGTTTATAAAAACCATAGGAGCTAAAGTTTTAGCAAAACGCGTAGTTAAAAGAATTTATAAATGGGCATCAAATCCAGCAGATACCCAAAATAAAGTTTTTCTTAATTTACTTTCAATGGCCAAAAATACTTCTTTTGGTGTGGATCATAATTTTGAAAACATTAGATCATACGATGATTTTATTAAACAGGTACCCGTACGAGATTATGAGGCTTTAAGGACTTATTTTGAGCGAGTTGCTTCTGGTGAAGAAAACGTGTTATGGCTTGGAAAACCAACATATATTGCTAAAACGTCAGGCACTACATCAGGCGCAAAATACATTCCAATAACCAAGGAGTCGATGCCTTCTCATATAGAAGCCGCTAGAAACGCGATGCTCTGCTATATCAAAGAAACAGGTAACACTAACTTTATGAAAGGTAAAATGATTTTTCTTCAAGGCAGTCCTGAATTAAACTTAAAAAACGGAATTAAAATTGGTCGTTTATCTGGAATTGTTGCCCATTTTGTACCCAAATACCTTCAAAAAAACAGGTTGCCAAGCTGGGAAACAAATTGCATAGAAGATTGGGAAAAAAAAGTAGATACCATTGTAAAGGAAACTATTGAGGAAAACATGACTATGATTAGTGGTATACCACCATGGGTTCAGATGTATTTTGAAAAACTTCAAAAGGGAACAGGAAAAAAAATAGGAGAACTTTTTAAAAACTTTAGCCTGTTTATTTATGGAGGGGTAAATTACGAACCCTACAGAGCGAAATTTGAAGAACTTATTGGAAGAAGAGTAGACAGTATTGAACTATATCCAGCTTCAGAAGGTTTTTTTGCCTATCAGGATAAACAGCAGGAAAAAGGAATGTTATTATTATTAGATTCAGGAATCTTTTATGAATTTATTGAAGCCTCTCAATTTTATGAAGATAGCCCAAAACGAATTACTATTGAGGAAGTAAAAATGGGCGTAAACTATGTAATGATAATTTCTACTAATGCGGGTCTTTGGAGCTATAACTTAGGTGATACAGTGATTTTTACTTCATCAAACCCCTATAGAGTAATCGTTTCAGGTAGAATTAAACATTTTATTTCGACTTTTGGGGAACATGTAATTGGAAAAGAAGTAGAAGAAGCCATTAATAAAGCGATGAAGGCGTTTCAGTTTTCAATTTCAGAATTTACTGTAGCTCCACAAACAAATACTTCAGAAGGAGAATTACCTTATCATGAATGGCTAATCGAGTTTGAAAAGATCCCCGAAAATATAGAAGAGATTGCAGCGTTTATCGATTTAAATATGCAGGAACAAAACGCGTATTATAAAGATTTAATCACAGGGAATGTGCTTCAACCGCTTAAGATTAGCCCATTAAACTCAGGAAGTTTTAATAATTATATGAAATCGAAAGGAAAATTAGGTGGGCAAAACAAAACACCTAGATTATCGGATAATAGAGAAATTGCCGATGCTCTTTTGATTATTAAATAGGTTCAGATATTCAATTAATTTTATTAAGTCACTGCGTTATTCGATATTTAACAATCGGTATTTATTATTCAATATTCTAATAGTATATTTGCAGAAATATAGAAAATGATTAAAACACACAAAAGAACACGTGCACAAGAAAGTACCGGAGCTATAGAAAAGCTGTACATAACTATGCGCCATCTTTTTAATCGTGGGTTTTACAAACCAATGGGGGTGTCTGGCGAAACACTAAGAGAATCACTTCTTACACTACGCCCTGAGATTTATGGTTCTATTTCTGAAGAAAAAATTGAATTGGAAGGATTGTTATATGTAATAGACCGTCTTCCTTTTGGTATTGAAGAGTGTCGGTTTATTAATTTAACTAGTGATGAAGGGTATAAGAATTCTCATTTTGAGCCCATCATTCCACCCAAACGAAGAAGAAATTGTTTCCGTATAGATATTGAGCAAATGAATATTGAGATTACTCGTGGACGCTCAGAAATTTACGATATTTTAACCCACCTTACCTTTTTATTTATAGAGTCTCATAAGATTATGACCAAGGTGGTTATCAATGACGGAAAAGATGTTATTCGGGATTGGAAAAAATTGGAACAGGCAGTTTTAACTAAAGAGAAGTTTTCACAAAATGAAAAAGAAATTGCACTAACACATACCGCTAATTTTTTAGGAAGAACTTTTGAGGAAGTAATTGAAGTATACCCAAGTTTTGCTAGCAAATCGGACCCCAACCGATTTCTTAAGATTATTTATTATTTAGGAAAACTAGCTGTTGATGAAGCGGGACATAATAATAAACGGATAATAACCTTCAGTCCAGTGTTACGGGAACGACTTGGGCATCATATTCATGGAGAAAAATGGGCGATTAGAATAAAGCAAACCTTAGAAGAGAAAGAGTTATTATCCCGCCCCCTACATATTATAAGTGCGAATATGCACAGCGTTATGAATACCCTTTATGGTCCTTTAGGCTTGCCTCAAGAATATAAAAAGCACTCCCCCATGGAGGTCTATGAAAAGTTAAGTGCCTCATCGAGTACTTTGTTACGGAAGAAGGTTATGAAGACCGCTGCGCAAAATGGCCTAACCTATTTAAAAGACACAAGCGGAGCCAATATAAATGTTCAATTAATCGACACGGATAAGTTAAATGAAATTCCGTTGACCGAAAATCTAAAAGATATCTCTTCTGAACATAAACCCGTGATAATTGTAATGGATTATGCTTTTGGAGAACAAGCTTATGAAACGATGGATGAATTGCTTAAGCCTTATGTAAAAAATACAAAAAAGAAACAATTTTTAAACATTGTTTCTGTTTCAATTATGGGAAAAGCTGGAATATTAGATGGAGGAAAAGGAGATATTATGATTCCCTCATCTCATGTTTTTGAAGGTACAGCAGACAATTATCCATTTAAGAACATCTTAAAGCGGAGTCATTTTGAAAATGATGATGTAAAAGTCTGCAAAGGAGCTATGATCACGGTATTAGGAACTTCATTACAAAATAGGGACCTATTAACTTTTTTCCATGAATCCACTTGGAATGTAATTGGTCTTGAAATGGAAGGAGCCCATTATCAAAAGGCAATTCAATCAGCCTCTAAAATAAGAAGGAGTATTAGCACCAAGGTGAAGGTACAATATGCGTATTATGCTTCTGACAACCCATTAGAAACTGGGGCTACATTAGCTTCAGGAGGTCTAGGGACCTCAGGTGTAAAACCCACATATTTAATTACGGAAAAAATGTTAAAACAAATTTTAAAATAAACACTAAATTTTGAGAAATAACAATATACTTATAACTGGAGGTGCTGGCTTTATAGGTTCTAATTATGTAGAACTTGTAATTGAAAATACCAAAGATCAGATTATTGTCCTAGACAGTTTAACGTATGCAGGAGACCTTAAAAATCTTGAAGCCGTGTCTCAATATCCAAATTTTACTTTTATCAATGGAGATATATGTGATGATGCTTTGGTTGATACACTATTTAAAGAACATCAAATAAATAAAGTAGTTCATTTTGCAGCCGAGTCTCATGTTGACAATTCAATTACAGGTCCAAGTGCATTTATTCAAACTAATATTGTAGGCACATTTAATCTACTCCAAAGCGCATTTAAAACTTGGATGAAAGGCCCAAATGAGTTAAAGCCCCAGTTTATTGATGCTCGGTTTTTACATGTTTCTACTGATGAAGTTTATGGAACACTAGGGGAAGCAGGATTATTTTTAGAATCCACCCCTTATGCACCTAATAGTCCGTATAGCGCATCTAAGGCATCTTCAGATTTTTTAGTGAGAAGTTATTTTCACACATATGGATTGCCAGTCGTAACAACTAATTGCTCTAATAACTACGGGGCACATCAGCATAAAGAAAAACTCATACCAACGATCATTAGAAAAGCGCTTTCAGGAGACATCATTCCAATTTATGGTAATGGTAAAAACATTCGAGACTGGATCTATGTTACAGATCATTGTAAGGGTATAAAACTAGTACTTGATAAAGGAAGGTTAGGGGAAACGTATAATATTGGGGGTAAGAACGAACGTGAAAATCTTTATATTGCATATACAATATGTGATTTGTTAGACAAATTAGTTCCCAATAAAATACCATATAGAAAACAAATGGCATTTGTAAAAGATCGTGCAGGACATGACTTTAGGTATGCAATTGACGCTTCAAAAATTGAAAACGAATTGGGTTGGAAGGCAAAAGAGGATTTTGAAAGCGGGATTCAAAAAACAATAGAATGGTATTTGAAAGAGTTTAATAATCAACATTGAAACAAATAACTAATAATTTTTAAATGAAAGGAATTATACTAGCAGGAGGATCAGGTACAAGGCTACACCCTATTACACTCGCAGTTAGTAAGCAGCTAATGCCTGTTTATGATAAGCCAATGATCTACTACCCACTATCTACTTTGATGTTTGCTGGGATACAAGAGATTCTAATTATTTCGACTCCTCAGGACCTCCCATTATTTAAAAAATTATTAGGAAATGGGAAAAGATTGGGTTGTGAATTTTCTTACGCCGAACAGACCCAACCCAATGGATTAGCAGAGGCTTTTATAATTGGTAAAGAATTTATTGGAAACGATAAAATAGCACTAATCTTAGGAGATAATATTTTTTACGGCTCTGGGTTAAAAGAATTGCTCCAATCTAATAATAATCCAGATGGAGGGATAATCTATGCATATCATGTACACGACCCTGGACGATATGGGGTTGTAGAATTTGACGATGAAGGTAAAGTATTATCAATTGAAGAGAAGCCCAAGAAACCAAAATCCAATTTTGCCGTACCAGGGATTTATTTTTATGACAATTCTGTTGTTGAAATAGCATCATCGATGCAGCCAAGTGAACGGGGAGAATTGGAGATAACAGATGTAAATAATGTGTATTTAAAGCAAGGGAAGCTCAATGTTAGTATATTAGACAAAGGTACTGCTTGGTTGGACACGGGGACTTTTTCGTCATTAATGCAAGCATCTCAGTTCGTAGAAGTTATTGAAGAACGACAGGGATTAAAAATTGGGGCTATTGAAGAGACAGCATACAGAATGGGCTATATATCAAAAGAGCAATTAATTACACTTACAGCCCCTTTATTAAAAAGTGGCTATGGGAAACATTTATATCGAAAAGACTAGTTTTGGAACTACAAAATACACCATTAAAAGACTGTTTTATTTTAAAGCCCTCGGTTTTTAAGGATGAACGAGGTATTTTTTTTGAAACCTATAATAAAAAACTATTTAATAAGATCACAGGCTTAAATGTGGATTTTGTTCAAGACAATCAGTCGGAATCTTCATTTGGTGTTATCCGTGGGCTTCACTATCAAAGAGGCTCAATGGCCCAAGCCAAATTAGTACGAGTAGTAAAAGGAAAAGTGCTTGATATTGTTGTGGATATAAGGAAAAATTCAGAAACGTTTGGTAACCAATATTCGGTCATTCTAGACGACAGAAATAATTATCAGATGTTTGTTCCCAGAGGCTTTGCTCATGGATTTATAACCCTTTCTGAAAGCGCGGTTTTTTCATATAAGTGTGACAATTATTATGACAAACCCTCGGAAGGAGGTATCATCTATAATGACGCAACCTTATTATTAGATTGGCATCTTCCAAAGGAAGATTTTATAATTTCAGAAAAAGACTTGCAACTTCCTGCTTTTTTGGAAGCAATGGGATGAAAAAAGTATTGGTTACAGGCGCAAATGGTCAACTGGGGAGATGCATCAAGGATGCTGCTAAATATTTTCCCGATCTCGAAATGGTATTTGTTACGAGGCAAGGTCTCGATATTACGGATTCTGATTCAGTAGCTTTAAATTTCAATAAAAATAACTACGATTATTGTATCAATACAGCAGCCTACACAAATGTTGAAAAAGCGGAAAGTGAACCAGATAAATCTTTTTTAGTTAATGCAGAAGCAGTTAAAAACATAGCCTTAACATGTATAACCCACAATGTAGTTTTAATTCATATTTCTACAGATTATGTCTTTGATGGAGCGAAACAAACACCATATACCGAAGAAGATAAAACCAACCCTATAAATGTATATGGCGCTTCAAAATTAAAAGGAGAACAATATATTCAAGAAATCCTTAATGATTATTTTATTTTTAGGACTTCTTGGTTATATTCTCAATATGGCCATAATTTTTATAATTCCATCCTAAAATTCACAAAGCAAGGAAAGGAATTATCAATAACAACAGAACAAATTGGCACACCTACAAACGCGAATGATTTAGCTAAAGCGATATTAAATACCATAGCAATAAACAGTAATAAATACGGAATTTATAATTTTAGCAACACGGGTGAAGCTACCTGGTTTGACTTTGCAAAAGTTATTTTACAGCAAATCAAACAATTTGACCCAACAAAACTTGCAAAAACCGACCAATACCGTACTTTTGCGGCAAGACCAAATTTTAGTGTATTGAATACAGAAAAATATACTAACTCCTTCAATGATTTAATACTAGATTGGGAAGAGAGTCTAAAATCTATAGTATTAGAATGAAATGTTTTTTAGCAATATTTATTGTAATTACCCTATTTAGTTGCTCTGAACAAGAAATGAAAATAAAACAATCATTTTTTGTGGCAGGACATGCTTATGGCAAACCAGCGCCAAAAGGTAAAAAGGAACTTTACCCTCCATTTAAAGAAAAATTTCAATTCTTGAATGACAAAGAAAGCATTGAGTTTGGTTTTTTGTTAGGCGATGTTGTAAGGTATCCTACTAGTTGGCCTAATGTATTAAAGGAGTTGGAAGAATTAAGAATGCCTTATTATGTTGCTAGGGGAAATCATGATGGACCGTTAAAGCCATTTGAGAAAATGTTTGGCAAATCGTATAAAAAATTTGCACAAAACAACAACCTCTTTATAATATTAGACCCTAACATTGATCAATGGAATATTTCTGGAGACCAATTACAATTTTTAAAAAACACACTTAATGAAGAGGGAATAAAAGTAAAAAACATATTTATTTTCATGCACCAAGTAATATGGTGGACAAATAATAAGTTTTCAAAACCTAAACCAAATTGGCAACAAAATAGAGCAAAAAACCCTAATTACTGGAAAGTTATAGAACCTATGTTGCAAAATATGAAAACCCCCGTATATCTTTTTGCAGGAGATGTTGGTGCTTTTTCAAAAGAGTATAAAAAAAAAGACCATATAATAGAATACTCTTATTTTCATGAAAATAATATTACCTACATTTCTACTGGAATGGGAGGAGGAGTAAGAGACAATATGGTGATTGTTGATGTCTATGATGATAACTCAGTTAAATTTAATCTAATACATCTTAATGGCGAAGGTTTTGATTTTTTAGGGAAATTGGAAGATTATAATGTGAACAATTAATTTAGGTATAATCATAACAATGATAATTTTAAAACAAAATAAACGACTAATTGTAACTTTAGGGGTATTCCTTTTAATTTTTACTAGTGTATTTTTAATTAACAGTTTTAATACTTACTCTACTAATAATATCGATATAAACCCTTTTATTAAGGAAATGCCCTTAAAATATAGTAGTCTGATTGAAAAGTCCAAAGAAATTAATGAAAGTTACTCAGGGATAATATATGAGAATGGGATTACTAATGAACTTATAATTTTTAAAGAATTCCCGACTATAGATGAGCGAGAAACAGACTTTACTTTAAATATAGTTTATACAACGAATAGACAAAAAGAAAAGGAACAAAAGGTAACTCTAATTAACACAAATAAAGGGGTTTTATATAATTACAATAATAAAGCTTATGGTGTTTTTATAAAAGAACTCCCCATAGTACTTATAAAAGAAATTGAAGTTATAATACATAAGTATCGAACTGCTAAAGGCGAATGGGAAACAACTATAAAAAGCCTAAATAGGGGAAATCCGAAAACACTTTCATATAGAAACGAAGATTATATTAACTACTCTTTGCCCAATACCTATACTTATTATTATTTGCAATTATTAGATTCAATAGAGATTAAATATTTACCCTATTCCTATGACATTAAAAGGGATAGTCTTTTTCAAATCACTCAAAGTTTAAGTTCCTATTTAAAGGAAAATAATGCCAGTATTGCCACAATAAAGAATCCCGATTTGTTTTGGCAAGCAATTAATAATAATACAGACTCTTTGTTTTCTAAGGTCACATTTATTGGTGAGGGATCTAAGCTAATAAATACTCACATTAAATCCTTGATAAATAAAAAAACCAGGATTAACGAAATTATCGATTTAACGAAATTATCTAATTATTTTACATTAAATAGTGTTTTTACGGGAGGTTGTGACGAATCATTACATCTAATATATAATAGTATAACTAAATTATTAGAACCATTTTATGTAGGCTCTAATTGTCTTGGGGAACTAGCGAAAATTGTAAGAGCACCAAAATTAACAGCTTCTTCATTTTTGGATATTTATATAAAATCTGTCGACAGTATAACAACCTTTCCTTTATTAAAAATTAATATAGATTATTACAAACAAGAATTAGCATTAATTAATTCTTATTACCCTGATCAAATTTATAATTACCACACATTACTTGTTAACAATAATCTATTAAAAAACAGTTTATTTGCATCTACCTTTATTAGTACTGAATTAATTTCAATTAAGAACAATAACTTAAAGCTATCTATTCGAAACGTATCAAATTTTCCAATTCAGATTAGAGCTTTAAATTATAAATTAAAAAAGAGAATAACAACGTTAAACCCAACTCAAAAAATAAATAATGGACAGAAAATAGTTGTAGACATTCCATTACCTAGAAGTTTTGAAAATTTATTCGTACACAAGAAATCAAAGACTACTGGATTCAAATTATCAAAAGACATTTACGATTTGCGGATTCTTTTTTCGGTTATAGGATTAGACACAATTCATATGGCATCGATACGCCCATATGAATCTATTGAATATGTTGAAAATGATTTGTTTAGACAAAAACAAAACATTTATTCACGAAAAGAAATCGTTATTAATTCAGAAAAAAAAGAAATAACCTTTTTAGATTCGGTTACAATAAACACCCCTTTAGTAATTCCTCCTGGATATGTGTTAAAGGCAAAAGAAGGTACAAAAATCAATATTATTGAAGGGGGTAAAATTGTATCTAATTCTCCATTAAAATTTATTGGAACTAAAGAGAATCCTATTAATATTTATTCCTCAGATAAAAAGGGGCAAGGAATTCTTGTTTTGGCAGAAGACAGGAATTCTTATTTTAAACATGTTTTTATTAGTGATTTAACAAACCCCTCTCATGGTAATTGGATTATTACTGGAGCTCTTACTTTTTACGAGTCCCCTGTTAAGTTAGAATATGTTACAATTAATAACAACCGCAGTGAAGATGCGCTAAATATTGTTCGCACTAATTTTTTAATTAGTCATTGCACTATTTCCAATACTCAATCTGATGCATTTGATGGCGATTTTGTAGAAGGAATTGTAAAAGATAGCTATTTTACAAATTTGGGTAATGATGCTATTGATATTTCTGGTTCGGATATTATTATTAAGAACGTGACAATAAACGAAGCAGGTGATAAAGGGTTAAGTGCTGGCGAAAACAGTAAAATGAAGATTAATAATGTCACTATTAGAAACTGTGAAATAGGAGTTGCTGGAAAAGATTTATCTATAGTGAATGGAAACAAAATAACAATTGTTAATAATAAATTAGCATTTACAGCTTTTAAAAAGAAACCAGAATTTGGACCTTCACACATAACTCTTTCTGAAGTTAAACTAGAAAGAGTAGAAACAATCTATTTAATTGAAAATCTATCATCTTTAATCATCAATGGAGAAAAGGCGGAAACAATTAAAAATGTAAAAGGTAAAATGTACGGAGTTGAATTTGGGAAGAGTAGTAAAGAGACAAAAATTAGTCAATGAAAAATGTAGTATCTCAACATAATAAGTTATACGATAGCAATACGGTGCAATTTATTAACGCGGAACACAATTATAGGTACGAGCGTAAATTTACGGTGCCAGATGGATATAAAACCAGTGCTATTGAGGCAACTATAAAGAAAAATAGTTATTTATTTAGAGAGGTTTATTATTTACGACAAGTGAACAATATTTATTTTGATACCGCTGGATATAATTATTATTTTGACAATGTTTTAGGAGTTTCAGATAGGAAAAAGATAAGAATACGTTGGTATGGAGATATGTTAGGAGAAATTAAAAAACCAGTTTTAGAGATAAAAATTAAGAAGGGATTGGTTGGAGATAAATGGTCTTATAAACTAAAACCATTTGTGTTAGATAATACAATTACAACGCATTTTATTCAGAAAATATTTAAAGAGTCTGATTTACCTTTACCAATATTAGAATCTACAAGGCTAGTAACACCAACTTTGTTAAACTCTTATTCAAGAAAATATTATTTGTCGGCTAATAATAAATTTAGAATTACTGTTGATTTTGATTTAAAGTACTATAAAATTGACAAACAGTTTAATAATTTTAATTTTGCGCCAACTAGAGATGAAAACAAAATTGTTGAATTAAAATATAATATCGAAGACGAAATTTGCTCACAACAAATTGCAACACAATTACCTTTTAGAATTAATAAAAACTCAAAATATGTAAATGGTGTTAATACCATAAAACAATTCCCTCAATAATAAAAACAAACTTATGATAGCGTTACAAAACAAATCTTTTTTAAACGAAATAACCAATCAATTTTCAATTGGAGATACTCCAGTTACCGAATTTTTAATCAATATTTTTGTGACCATCATATTAGCTTACATTCTTGGTCTGGTATATTCTAAATACGGAAACTCTTTATCAAACAGGAAAAAACTAAAACAAACCTTTGTATTAATGGCTATTACAGTAATGATAGTTATTACAATTGTAAAATCATCCTTAGCCCTATCTTTAGGTTTAGTTGGAGCCTTATCTATTGTTAGGTTTAGAACAGCAATAAAAGAACCCGAGGAATTAGTCTATTTTTTTATAGCAATCGCTATAGGTTTGGGTATGGGAGCAAATCAACGTTATTTAACTTTGATAGGAGCTGCTGTTATTGTTATTTACATTGTTATTCAGAATATAAATGCGGCAAAGCAAGAAGTGCTCCAAAACTTAATTATTACTATTTCTAATACTTCAAGTTCTTCGTTAAACGAAAATGAAATACTTGCTGTTTTAAAAGAACACTGTTCAAATATAGATTTACGTCGTTTAGACGAGGTAAATAATACAACCGAGCTATCTCTTAATGTAGAGTTTAAAAGTTTAGATGAGATATTTAAAGCAAAAGAGTCTTTAAAAAAAATAGGCGAGATACAGTTTAGTTTTATTGAAACTTATTAAATGAACGTGAATAATGTTTAAGCAGCCCATAAAGTTAGTTGATTCGTTTTTATGGGAGTTATGTTAAGTGATGGTTTTTTAGGAAAAAAGCAATAAGCAGTTAAAGCGGCAACAATATTAACCAAAAACCCTTTAACAGATCGATGTCTAGTGTGTTTTATTTTACAAATATTTTTGAGTTCATCATTTACAGATTCTACTAAAGCTCTTTTTCTTAAAAGAATAGCCTCTACATCAGAGAGATTTTGTTTTTTCATATTTTTTCTCACTTTAGTAATAAGCTGTATTCCATCTTGAAACAGTAAATCTGATAATGCTTTTGAAATATAGCCTTTATCTCCAAATAGTTTTCCAAAAACCTCCTTAGTCATTGCTGTCATTAGTTTAATATTTCTGTCATCTACATTACCTTTTGTAAGGTAAAAGGATAATAATTCACCTTTATCATTGATAATTAAATGAAGTTTAAACCCAAAAAACCATCCCATTGTTGATTTTCCTTTTTCAGCAATTCCTATAAAAACTTTATGCTGTTTCTCTCTCTTGATATGGCATACACGTAATAGAGTAGAGTCAATATAATTGATGCCTCTAGATTTACCCAAGCCTCTATATTTTAAATACAACATAAGGGGCAGTAATATTCTCTCTTGGCGTGCATTAAATCTTTCGTAGCTAATTAGATCAGGAAATAAGTCATCTAAATGTTTACAAACATATTGCATATAAAAATGCTTAAAATTTATAAAATGACCAAAATGATAAAGCAAATAAATACTCATCATCTCAGAATCGGATAATTTTCCTTTTCTATTACGCCTTTTAGTCTTTGTATCTTCTAATTTTGGATGATTTTCTATGTTTTTAATAAATTCTTGTTGAAAATCATCTATTTTCACAAAGAATTCAGTAACTTTATCTCTAAGCATGAGGGTGTTTTTAGACTATTAAGATACTGATAATCAGTAAATAATACAAATAAAAACACTCTTTTTCTTATCCATTATTCACGTTAAATGAAGGTTAAGTCTTCAAATAAAGCTTCTTTTTTATTATTACTTGGTTTATCATTGCTAATAGTAGGGCTAGTGGTTATAAGTGGTGATAAATTCGATATTTCGAAAAATTCAATTAAAAAAGAAACTAAACAAACCCCAATCACTAAACAAAATACGACACTAAACTTTATTGAGCTTACCCTTTCTGAAAAAAACTATAACAAACTAAAAAAATATAGAAACAGAGCATTAAGTGTTGGTGTTATAAGTGCAAAAGACAAAAAATATGTCCCAGCAACTATCACATTTAATGGTAAAGATTATAAGGCAGACATTCGATTAAAAGGTGACTGGACAGATCATTTAGTGGGAGATAAATGGTCGTTTAGAATAAAACTAAAAGGGGACAAAACCATTTTTGGAATGCGAAAATTTTCTATTCATCATCCTAAAACAAGAGGTTATATTAACGAATGGTTATTTCATAAAGCGAATAAAGCAGAAGCTTTAATTGGGCTTCGCTACGGTTTTGTTGAGGGAGCAATGCATATTAAGAAAGAAGACAGTGAGAGTTATATAAATATAAACTTAGGTATTTATGCGATGGAAGAAACCTTCGATAAAAGGATGCTAGAAAATAATAAAAGAAAGGAAAGTATTATTATAAAATTCTATGAGGAAAATTGGTGGAATGGAGTTAAAAAAAGGATAGAAGTTGGTGAAGTGTCTGGCATAAAATGGGATAAATTCAGGACTGATAACACAGGGTCTTGGAAATACCCCACCACTGTTTTTTCAGAATCGAAAGTATTAGAAGACTCACTACAGGCTAAATATTTTAAATTAAGTAAAAACCTTATTGATAATTTAAGGAATAACAAACTTAATATAAGTGAGGTATTTAACACAAAACAATTGGCAATGCACAATGCCTTATCAAATTTATTTGGCGCATTCCATGGAGATTATATCATTAATCATAGGTTTTATTATAACCCGATAAGCTCAAAATTAGAACCAATTTCTTTTGATGGAGATTCTGGACAGAAATTAGATAAGTTTCACCAGTTTAGGTTTGTTACTAAAAATGATTCCATTTATTTTAAAGAATTAATTAAGGCATTAAAAAAAGTATCTACAAAAGAATATTTAGATAATTTATTAAAGCTGAATGCAATGGATTTAAATTATTTTGGAAAAACGCTAAGTGAAGAGTTTTTATATTCTGAGTTAAAAATTAAAAATTTTAAAAGCAACCAAGAAATAATAAAAGAAGAACTTAAAAGATTAAAAAACACATATCAAACCATAAGCACAGAGGAGCAATTTGAAAATGAAGATTTAACATTAAGCAACAATTACTCTAAATGGAAAATGACTAACACCTCTTTAGTCTCCACAAACAAAAACTATAAGAATTACAATGTTTTTAAACTTTTAAGGCAAGACACACTAAATCCATCTTATACAATTATCAAATATATAACATCAGATTTTAAAGAAGATTACACGGCGAGTTTTTTAGTTAAAAAAGCTACAAAAGAAGGAATGTTTGCTATTCGTATTCAAAGAGAATACCCAAGCAGAGTTGATGCAGTCTTCGATTTAACTAAAGGAAAAGTAAAGGGTGTTAAAAACACTGAAGGTTTTGAAAATGGAAAAGCCACGATTAAAGAATTAGCACAGGGATGGTATTTATGTTCTTTAAATACAAAACCAAATGTAGGCTTATTTAAAGTAATAATTGGTACAGCGAACCATGATGCTGAAGTGCTTGATTGGGAGTCAAAATCCAAAATAAATAATGAAATTTTAATTGCCCTTAAACCGGAAAGTAAATAAAAAGGCATAACACTAATTATAGATACGCAACCAAATAGCTTAAGTTCTATCTTAATTTTAAGGTAAAAGCTTTACTTTTACCAAAAATATAAATTAAAATTATGACACAATCAAGTGCAGACGAAATAGATTTAGGAGTAGTTTTCAGTAAAATAAAAGAAAGCTTTAATAATTTATTAATTAGTATTTATTATGGAATTCAATTTTTAATAAAAAATTGGTGGATAATATTTATTGTTGCAATTATTGGTGCTGCTTCTGGATATATAATAAATAAAAACAGGAAACCATCAAAAACAACTACTATTATTGTTCAGAATAGTTTTAATAGTACTAGTTATGTTTACAGTGCCATTGAACAACTCAATAATAAATTAGGAGATACTTTATATTTAAAAGAGAATGGATTTAATCCTGAGGGAGTAATTAATGAAATTGAAATTAAACCAATTGTCAATATTTTAGAATTACTTGAAAAAACAATGTATAATTATCGAGCAATTGAGCCTTTACTTGAAAAGGCTGATTTTGAGGATGATTTATTAACTTCTGAAGTGTTTTATACAGACTATAAGTTTCATAAAATTATTTTAAATACATCAAATAAAGCAGAAGATAAAACGATTCAAAGTTTAATAGATCATTTAAACAATAATTCAAAATTTAATGAAATTAAAGGAATTGTTGTAGAGGACACAAAAGATCATATTATAGAACTCGAAAACACAATTAAAGGTGTTAACAACATTATAAAAGCATTTTCAGAAAAACCTAAAGAGAATACAAAAACGGATGAAATTTATATTTCAATGGGCAGTATTGTAACCGATTTAGGAATATTAGTTGAAAAGAAATCTAGTGCATTAAAATTAAAAGAAAAATTAAAAACAGAATTAGTTAAATATGACAAAATCGTAACGGTATTAAATAACCCAGTTTTACAAAATAAACCATCTATTTTTTCACTTAACATTGTAAGCACATCACTGCTTTTTGTTTTTTTATATTTGTTTTTTTTCTTTTTTAAACACAAATACATGAAAATCAAAGCAATGGCAAATATTAAAAATTCTACTTTGTAAACTATAAAATATAAAGTAGTAATGAAAACCTCTTTTAATAAAAATAAAATAACATTAGAACAGGTAATAGCTACGATTTTTTTTCTTGGTGTTTTTTTCATCCCTTTTAGTTCATTTGAAGGTCTTTCTTTTTTAGGAGAATATAAAAAAGAAGCTAGTTTTTTTTTCTTTATAACTGCTTTTTTATTGCTTGGACTTTCTTTTGTCTTTACTCATAAAATTAAAATACCCTATAAAAACCCATTGTTTGTTTTATTGGTGATAATTGTAACATGGTTCTTTATAGCCACACTGTTAAATGCACCAAACATAAAAGGGTATTATTTTAAACACACTTCGGGATTAATACGATTTATTAGACAATATGCAGTATTATTAATGTCGTCTATTGTATTATTAATTACCTATTATAATGTAACAAGTCGTTATAGCAATCAAATAATTTTTCAAAAAATAAGGAAAGTTTTTTTTCTCTCTTTACTTGTGGTGTCAACCTATGGTTTTATGGAGATATTAATAATAAAATTTAAAATAGCTGCTTTAAAACCTGTTTTAGAGCTATTTGATTTTTTTCCTTTTACAGAAGTATTTTTAGACCCTTGGGGCGAAAGAATATCATCTGTAACTTTTGAACCTCCTGCCTTAGCTACATATTTACTTACTATTTCTGGCTGGATGTTTAGTTATATACTTACGAGTAAAGGACTTAAAAAGTTTATTCCTTCTGCACTTGTTTTAATGTTAGCATTATTTTCAGGGTCTAGAGCAGGATTAGTAATTATACTAGTGCAAGTAGTGGTATTTTCTATTGCATTAATTAAAAAAAGAAAATACCACCAATTATTAATAAAACTTATGGCAGGAGTAACTGTTATTGTATTGCTAATTGGACTAATTAAAGGGCCCGAAATAGTCGAGTATTTATCTGAAAAATTTTCCTCTTTTAGTGTTTATGACGATGAGCATACAATCTCTAACAAATCTAGATTTGGCATCCAATATGCACTATATCAAGTCTTTTTAGACCATCCAATTTCAGGGGTTGGTTATGGACAACAAGCATATGAAATGATTAAAAACCTACCTCCCTGGTCCACATTCAACAATTGGGAGTTTAAGTACAAATATTTAAATCCAGAACACCCTAGTTTCCCTCCTGGTTACAATATTTTTGTTAGAATATTAGCCGAAAGTGGTATAATAGGTTTTCTACTATTTGCGGGATGGTTGCTTTTTATACTTTATACTTGCTTTAGTCTTTTTAACAAGAACAATCAAAACTCAATATTTGCGCTAGTTTTATTTATTTCTATGGTAGGATTTATTATGAATTGGATGAAAATGGACACCATTAGGGTTTTTGGGTTTTGGATAAATTTCGCACTTTTACTAACACTAACAAGGGAAACCAGATTTAAAATTGCTAAAAAATAAATTATTATCGTTTTTAAAAGATGGATTTGTCAATAAAAGTTTAAAAGTACTTTTATTGCGAGTAGGGGGTGTTGTTTTGTTTTTTTCATTGACGCTTTTTTTAACCAATTTTTTTCCAACCCAAGAAGTTGGAAAGTACGACTTTACCCGCTCAATTCTGTTAATTATTGGTGGGCTATGTTTATTGGGAATGGACCAATCTATCATCTATTTTTCAGGGGCCTTAAAATCTAAAAATCAGCTAGGAGAATTAAAAAGAATTTACAAAAAAATGTTGAGTATGATTTTAGGAATGTCTGCTTTAACCTTTTTAGTATTTATCCTTATTCCAAGTAATTTTATTATTTCATTTTTTAATAAAGCAGACGCATTTGAATTACTAAAAAACAGCATATTAAGTATTAGTGTTTTTGCAATTACTTTGTTAAATATTGATACCCTAAGAGCACTCCAAAAATCATTTTTTTCAGAAGTATATAGAAATATTTTCAGGTATCTTTCTTTTTTAATTCTGGCAATAATTATTTTTTTTAGCAATCACACCTCATGGTTATCACAAGCCTTTTTAGCAAGCTTTTTCATTCTTGCTTTTACCAGCAGCATCAGAGTTTACCAAGCATTTAGAAAATATAAAAAATATTTACCAAAAGGGGTATATTCACACAAAGAGATTTTTAAAAGATCTTATCCTATGGCTTTAAGTTCTATTTCTTATTTTTTAATGCAAAGTGTTGATATTGTCTTGTTGAGTAAATTTACCTCCTTCGAAACTGTTGCGTATTATTCAACAGCAGTAAAAATTGCGACAGTAACTTCTTTAGTTTTGTTATCTGTAAACATCATTGCAGGCCCTAAAATTGCCGAATATTACACATCAAAAGATAAAAAATTATTAAAAGCAATTGTTAAAAAAAGCTCTAAATTAATATTGTTATTTAGTATTCCAACAATTTTGTTTTTACTTTTCTTTTCCGAATTTATTTTAAGCTTGTTTGGAGAACAGTTTATACTTGCTAAACATGTTTTGTGGATATTATTGTTAGGCCAATTAATAAGATCCCTAAGCGGCCCTATTGCAATTTATATGAATATGACTGGCAAACAAAATAGATTGCACCAATTTTTATTTTTAGGATTAGGACTTAACATATTTTTGAATTGGATATTTATTCCAAAATTTGGAATGCAAGGAGCTGCCTATGCAACCGTTATAAGCATTTTGTTTTGGAATAGTATTGCAGTATTTTATGCTTATAAAAAAGATAATATAAAAACATTTATTTCTTAGTTCATTATGAAAAGTGACTTAATTATATTAGTAGCTCATTATAATAATCCACAAGGGCTAGAAGACTCTCTAAAATCTATTAGAGAATCTTTTACTATTGATATAATGATTGTTGATGATGGTAGTAAAAAGAAATTTAATGAAGACCATATTAGATCTATTTATACGTCTGGAATAATCTATTTTAGATATTTAGAACAAAACTCTGGTGTTGGAGTAGCTGCAAATTTAGGTTTAGAAGAAATACAAAATTTAAACTATAAGCTTATTGGGCGCCTAGATTGTGGAGATTTATGTTATAAAAACAAATACCAAAAACAATTAGATTATTTAAAAAAGAACCCAGAAGTTAAAATATTAGGTACTTGGGCTCGTTTTGTAGATGAAAAAGGTAATTTTTTACACAACCTTATACACCCCACGGAATATAAAGAGATTAAAAACAAAATGTTTTTTAATAGTATGTTTTGCAACCCTACCATAATTTTTTATACAGAAATAATAGAAAAAACAGGTAAATATCCCTATAAATACCGGCATGCAGCACAAGATTACGCCTTCTTTTTTAATGCCATACAATATTATAAAGCTGAAAATTACCCAGAGATTTTATTAGATTATATCGTAGACCCAAAATCAATTTCGACCACGAAAAGAAGATTGCAAGTAAAGAATAGAATTAAAATTATAATAGAGCATTTTTATTTTGGTTTTTATCCTATATATGGATTGTTTAGAGGATTAATTCTTTATTTATTTCCAAGAAGTATTACTACTTTCTTTAAAAAAATATTAAAACATTAACTATGAAGGAAATACTAAAAAGCATATACCCTTATCTTTTTCTAGTTTTTTGTTTTGTGCTGCCACTTGATAAATATGCAACAGCCATCCCAAATATCCTGCTTATATCATTGGCTGTGACCTTTCCATTTGTGGTAAAAAAAGTAGATTTTAAAAAATTACTCTCTAAAGAAATTATACTTTTTGGACTTTTAATTATTTATATTTTAATTATTTCTAGTCTTTTTCTAGATATAAAAAGAGATATTTCAATTATTAGTAAAATAATGTCGTCATTAGCATTGATTGTCCTCTATATTCCAATTGAAAAAACAGAAAAGCTAAAGAAAACAATAATTGCTTCTGTATTTATAGGAATAATCATATCTCTATACAATCTATATTTCTTTTATATGGATCAAGGAGAATTTAATTTTGCTACAGGAGCCATTATTGACGATGTGCTTATTGTAGATAGATTATATATAGGATTTTTATGTGTTATTAGCATTATACTTAGTATTGATTTGATTGGAATCAAGTATAATGCTAATAACAAATGGTTTTTCGCAAATATTGTATTATGCATTGCGTTTGTATTGCTAATTTCTTCCAGAAGCGCAATTTTATTATTGTTAATGGTGTTTTTTCTAAAAATACGCTATACCACTAATAAGAAACGCTATGTTTTCTTTTTTCTAGGAATTAGTTTAATAACCATAATTGCGTTTTCATTTAATGATAATTTAAAAGAACGGTTTTTCTACACAAACACCACTCATACTCAAAAAAGCTATTTAGAAAAATTTAAACAATGGGAACCGCGAGTTGTAATTTGGGAGTGTAATTTTAGGGTTCTTAAGAACGAAAATGCTTTGATTAATGGTATTGGATTTTATAATACCCAAGATAAACTAACAGATTGTTATGGAGAGATTATAAAAGACCCATCAAAAAAAGTGTATTTTCAAAGAGAACGGTTTAATACACACAATCAGTTTTTAGATTTTTTGTTAAGTTCTGGACTGCTAGCTTTCCTTCTATTTATTGCAGTTTTTTATTTTTTATTTTATAGAAATTGGAGAAGCTTTTCTTCTATGGCGTTATTGCTTTCTATTGTGTTATTTGCGCTAGTAGAAAGCTTGCTTCATAGACAGTTGGGAGCTTATTATTTTGGTATAATAATGATCCTGTTATTGTTTGGTGATAAAACAAAACAAAAGCATAAAACATTAACTTAATTATTGAAATGAAAGTTTTACATATCGGAAAATATTATCCCCCTTTTTTAGGAGGAATCGAGAAAGTTAATTATGATTTAGTTGAAAATTTAAACAAGTTAGGTATAGAAACAGATGTTATTTGTTTTAATCATGAAAAGGGTATCCAGAAAGAAAATAAAAAGTATAAAATCTATAGAAGCTCTGTATTAATCAAGAAATATTCCACTCCAATTTCATTATCTATTGGTAAAAAAATAAGAAAAATATACAAAGAGTATGATATTATTCATATTCATTTGCCAAATCCGACTGCAGCAGTTTTTTTTCAATTTTTAAACTATAAAGGAAAAATAGTTCTTCACTGGCACTTAGATATAGTAAAACAAAAATTTATTAAATTTTTCTATTTTCCTTTTCAAACTCATCTTTTAAAAAAAGCAGATGCTATTATAGTTACCTCACCAGATTACTTAGATGCCTCAAAAGATTTACAGGAATATAGGAATAAATGTAAAGTTATCCCTATCGGAATAAATAGTTCTTATTTAAAGGAAAATATAAGTTTTAGAGAAAAACTAACAAAAAAGTATGCTAATAAAAAAGTAGTTTTCAGTTTAGGAAGATTAACCTATTACAAAGGGTTTAAGTATTTAATTGATGCTGCAAAAGAATTAGATAAAAACACGATAATACTCTTAGGGGGAATAGGTGATTTGCAAAAAGAAATAGAAACTCAAATAAGGAAACAAAAATTAGAAGACCGAGTAATTTTATTAGGTAAAATTCCTCAAGAAAATATTGGAGAATATTATAGGAGAGCAGATGTTTTTTGTTTGCCATCGGTAGAACGATCTGAAGCTTTTGGTATTGTTTTGTTAGAAGCAATGTCGTTTGGTTGCCCACTTATTTCCACGTCAATGGGCTCTGGGGTTTCATGGGTAAATCAACAGAACAAAACAGGCCTTGTTGTAGAACCTAAAAATCCTACTAAATTAGCAAAAGCAATAAAGCAAATAGTTGGGAATGATGAGTTATCTTTGGAGTTTTCAAATAATGCTAGAAAAAGATATGAAGAAGAATTTCAATTAGACACTATGGTAAAAAGAACATTGGAACTGTATAATGAGTTGTGATTATAAAACTCAGCTATAAATAACTAAAAAATAATTAATTATGAAATGTTTAAGAAAATTAGTAATTGTTTTATTTTTACTAAGTACGATTTTATCAACTGCACAAAAAATAGGTGGTGAGGAGCCATTTGTACCTCAAGAATTAATTACATATAATCCACCCACAGGAACTGCACACAATAATCGTTTTCAAGTAAGTGTAAAACAAGGAAATGGAACTTGGAAAAATCTGTATGAATATAAAACTTTAGTGCAGAAAGGCTCAGATAAATCTAACGTAATACCTACATCTTTTGTACAATTTGATTTTTCTGGGAGTGTAGATGTTAAAGTTTTATGTTCTTATTGTACACAAGGTGTAAATAGTGTTGTTATTAGACCTTTATCAGAGGAAATAAATTACACACAAACTGGAAATACAATTTATTTTAGCTTAAACGAACCTGTAAATTTATCTATAGAGGTTAATGGAGATAGGTATCGTAATATGCATATAATAGCTTCTTCCAGCTTAGAGATAAGCCCTCCAGAAGGTAAAACCCCAAGACCTCTGGATGGCTCTGCACCAACAGGACAACCTAATGATAATTATTACACTACCGCAGAATATATTAACGCACATACTTCTGGAATTCCTAATAGAAATGGAGATAGGTTTTATGTAGTTGAGAATAATGAAAAAATACATTTAGAAGGAGGAATAATAGTAACTGCAAACATTTACATTAGAGATAAAGAGAATGTTGATATAACAGGTAGAGGTATTATTGATCTGTCAGGCTTTAATCATTATTATTCTTCTGAAGATAGACCTCCTGATTTTGAAGCTTATAATGGAATTTCAATAAGAAGATCACGTGATATTACTGTAGATGGCGTTATTATTAACGACTCTCAACTTTATGCAATAAACATATCAGAAAGTGGGGATGGTGAAACCCGTACTGATACAAATATAAAAATTGATAATGTAAAGATTTTTTCTAATCAACTTAATGGTGATGGTATTACTATGACAGCAAGTAGCAATATAGGTATAAAGGATAGTTTTATCAGAACTTCTGATGATTGTATAGCCATATATGCAAGCAGGATTTATTCAAATTGGGAATTAGTGGGAGATGCCCGTAACATTACTGTAGAGAATTCCTCATTATATGCCGATGAAGCCCATCCTATTACAATTGGGTGGCATGGCTCACAAGATACAGATAATAAAAATATGATAAGAAGTATAAACTTCAATAATATTGATATTCTTGAACACGATGAAGATATCGATGAATATAAAGGTACAATGTCAATTAATTGTTCTGATGAAAATAGATGTAGAGATATTACTTTTAAGGATGTAAGAATAGAAGATTTTACAAAAGGACAATTATTAAACGTAAGTGTAGAATCTGGAGGTTTTGGAGCAGCAACTACAAATGGTTACAAGGTTGAAAATGTAGTGTTTGAAAATATTAGTTATAATGGTTCAGGAGAAGGCAACTCTTATCTTGGAGGATATGATTGTTGGAGATATGTTAATGGTGTCCATTTTATAAACTTTAAAATTAATGGACAGTTATTAAACAGTTTATCAGATTATAATAAGTTTGCAGTTCAAAATGATATTTATGATATAACATTTAATAACATTCCTACAGGGGAAAATGTTAATGAAGGTATTTTTAGAATTAAAAATAAATTAGGAAAATCATTAAATTTGTAGGATTTTTAGAATCTAATCAAGTGTATAATTATATCAGTAAAGCGAAAGGATTTATCCATGCAGGAGTTGAAGATTTTGGAATAGCACCAATTGAAGCGCAATCATGTGGGACACCAGTTATTGCATATGGCTACGGAGGTGTTTTAGAGACAATCATAGAAAACAAAACAGGCATTTTTTTTCGAAACAAAAGCGCAGACAGTCTTATAGAAGCTATTGAGTTATTTGAAAACATAAGCTTTAATTACAAAGAAATAAGTCAAAATGCAAAACGATTTAATACATTTAATTTTGAATCGAAAATTTTAAATTTTATTAATGAAAAAACAAACGCTTAATTAAGGATTAAATGAAAATAGCAGTAATAGGAACAGGTTATGTAGGATTAGTAACAGGAACATGTTTGGCAGAAACCGGGAATGAGGTAATTTGTGTAGATATAGATAAAGAAAAAGTAGAGAAAATGCGCAATAGTATAGTTCCTATCTATGAACCGCATTTAGATATATTATTTGAAAGAAATATAAATGCGGGCAGGCTGAGTTTTACGACCTCTTTAGATAAAGGGCTTGCCCATGGAGAAATCATTTTTTTAGCGCTTCCTACCCCTGAAGATGATGATGGTTCGGCAGATCTATCTTATGTACTAAATGTATCTGAAGCAATTGGAAAAAAAATAACAGCTTATAAAGTTATCGTAGATAAAAGCACAGTCCCTGTAGGAACCGCCGAGAAGGTTCAAGCGATTATTGCCAAAAATGCTACCTGTGATTTTGATGTGGTTTCTAACCCAGAATTTTTAAGAGAAGGATTAGCGGTGGACGATTTTTTAAAACCCGAAAGGATTATTGTGGGATCGAGTAGCAAAAGGGCTGTAAAGTTAATGAAAAATCTTTACGCTCCTTTTGTGAGATCGGGGAATCCAATACTAATTATGGATGAAAAATCTGCCGAATTAACCAAATATGCTACCAATTCTTTTTTAGCAACTAAAATCACATTTATGAATGAGATCGCTAATTATTGCGAAAGAGTGGGTGCAGATGTAGATAATGTACGGGCAGGTATGGGTACTGACTCTAGAATAGGAAAACGTTTTTTATTTCCCGGAATTGGTTATGGAGGATCCTGTTTTCCAAAAGATGTAAAAGCACTTCAAAAAGAAGGTAGAGATAAAAATTATGAGTTTAGAATATTAGATTCTGTTATCAAAGTGAACAATAAACAAAAAACCATCTTATTACCAAAAATATTGAATTATTTTAATAATAATATTTCAAAGAAAGAATTAACTATTTGGGGGCTTTCTTTTAAACCAGAAACTGACGATATAAGAGAAGCTCCCTCTGTTTATTTAATAGAGGCTCTTCTTAGTAAAGGAGCTAATATAACTGTTTTTGATCCAGAAGCTATGCCTAATATTAAAAATAGGTTTGGAGATACGATCAACTATAAAAACACGATGTATGATGCCATTGATAAAGCTGATGCCTTGGTAATTTGTACAGAATGGAGTATTTTTAGAACACCAGATTATAAAAAACTAAAAGAGAAGTTAAATAACCCTGTCATTTTTGATGGACGAAACCTTTACAGTGTTAAAGAAATGCAGTCCGAAGGATTTACATATATTTCAATAGGTAGAAAAGAAACGAATACATGAACAAAAGAGTACTAATTACAGGTGCAGCAGGATTTTTGGGGTCTCATTTATGCGACAGGTTTATTACTGAAGGATGTGAAGTTATTGGAATGGATAACTTAATTACAGGCGATATTAAAAATATTGAACACCTTTTTAAAATTGGAAAATTCCAGTTTTATCACCACGATATTACCAAGTTTGTTCATGTTCCAGGGGAAATTGATTATATACTACATTTTGCTTCTCCAGCTAGTCCAATAGATTATTTAAAAATACCGATACAAACGTTAAAAGTAAGCTCTTTAGGCACACACAATTTATTAGGACTTGCTAAGGATAAAAAAGCAAGAATACTAATAGCATCAACATCCGAGGTTTACGGAGACCCATTGGTTCACCCTCAAACTGAAGAATATTATGGCAATGTTAATACTATTGGCCCCCGAGGAGTTTATGATGAAGCAAAACGTTTTCAGGAATCAATTACCATGGCATACCATCGGTTTCATGGAATAGAAACACGAATTGCTAGAATATTTAACACTTATGGCCCTAGGATGAGACTAAATGATGGAAGAGTAATACCAGCTTTTATTGGACAAGCATTAAGAGGAGAAGATTTAACAGTATTTGGGGATGGGTCTCAAACAAGATCATTTTGCTATGTAGATGATGAAATAGAAGGCTTTTTTAAACTTTTACATAGCGATTATTCTTTACCAGTTAATATTGGCAATCCCCATGAAATAACCATTTTAGATTTTGCTGAAGAAATCATCAAACTTACGGGTACTGATCAAAAAATAATATTTCAACCTTTACCTGTTGATGATCCATTACAAAGACAACCAGACATTTCTAAAGCAAAAGAAATTTTACAATGGGAACCAAAAATTAATAGAGAAATAGGGATGAAAAGGACATTTGAATATTTCAAAAACCTATCCCCAAAAGAATTATTAAAAAGTGAACATAAAGACTTTTCCAAGCATATTAGGAAATAAAGAATGATATTTAAAAGAGGTAGATATTCGGGGTATTTAAGACCAATAACATATATAATTGATTTGGTTATCATCAGTGTTCTTGCTAACCCTTTTTTCAATCAAAGTTCTGATTTTCTAAATTATATCCTTTTTATTTCCTTTTTTTGGGTAATCATTTCAATGTTATCTAAGTTTTATGAAATATATAGATTTACAAGTATCACTAAAATAGTTACTTTAATTGCAAAACAAACAACAATATTCCTTCTCCTCATATTTGCTTTTTTTGGATTCTTTAATGAGTTAAATATAGATCCTTTAGTTGTTTTTAAATATGTATTTATAGCAATGTCTGGCATTACCATAATTAAATTTGCTATTTATTATTTGCTTAAAAAATATCGAGTTTTATTAGGAGGAAACATCCGAAAAGTAGTTATTATTGGATTAAACAAAAAGACAGATCAGCTTCGTAAATTTTTCATTGATAATCCAGATTATGGTTATAACTTGATAAAAACATTTGACTTAAAAGGGGAAAATAAAACAAGTATAGATGAGTGTATCGATTTTATTTCTGAAAATGAGATTGATGAAATATACTCTTCTATTGCAGAGGTGGGTAATAAAGAACTTACTAAACTAATAGGCTTTGCAGACAACAACCTTAAAATATTAAAATTTCTTTCAGACAATAAAGATATATATTCAAAAAAATTAGATTTTACTTATTATGGATACCTGCCTATATTATCTATGCGAAGTATTCCTATAGACGAATCTCTAAATAAATTCATTAAACGAAGTTTTGATATCATTTTATCACTAATTATAATAGTAGGTGTCCTTTCATGGTTAACTCCTATACTAGGGTTTATAATTAAATTTGAGTCTAAAGGCCCTGTATTTTTCAAACAAAAAAGAAATGGTTTAGACTATAAAGAATTTTATTGCTATAAATTTAGATCGATGATGCCGAATCCTGAAGCAAACCTTTACCAGATTAGAAAAGGAGATCCACGTGTAACAAAAATTGGAAAGTTTATTAGAAAAACGAGTATCGATGAACTCCCACAATTTATAAATGTTTTAAAAGGAGAAATGTCTGTAGTAGGGCCACGTCCCCATATGGTTAGCCATACCCATATGTATGCAGAAAAAATCGATAAATTTATGGTCAGACATTTTGTAAAACCAGGAATAACAGGATTGGCGCAAGTAAGCGGTTATCGTGGAGAAGTTGAAGATGATAATTTTATTACAAATAGAGTGAAATACGATATCTTCTACTTGGAAAACTGGTCCTTATTATTGGATTTAAAAATTATATTTCTTACTATTTATGATGCATTACGAGGCGATGATAAGGCGTATTAACATTAATGACCAACCCCTTGTTTCAATTATAACAACTCTTTATAATGCCGAAAAATATATTGAAGAAACTATATTAAGCGTTCAAAATCAATCCTACAAAAATTGGGAACATATAATTATTGATGATTCATCTAAGGATCGGTCTGTTGAAATAACTGATGGTTTTGTTAGTAATGATAATAGAATACAGGTAATTAAGCTGCAAAAAAATAAAGGGGCTGCTTATTGTATTAATGAGGCTACAAAAATTGCTAAAGGAACTTATATTGCATTTCTAGATTCGGATGACCTTTGGGATTCTCAAAAATTAAAAGAACAAATTAAATTCATGGATCAGAATGATTGTCTGGTTTCTTATTCTAACTATTTGCATATTGATGAGAGTGGGCAAAGCCTTAAGATAAGAATTTTAGCTTTAGATTCTTTGTCCTATAAAAAACAGTATAGAAATAATTATATAGGGAATCTTACAGGCATCTATAATTCTAAAGTTTTAGGAAAGATTTTTGCTCCAAATATGCGGAAAAGACAAGATTGGGCAGTCTGGTTAGAGGCGATAAAAAGAAGTAATAAGCCTGCCTTGGGAATTAAAAAAGACCTTGCGTATTATAGAGTGAGAAAAGGATCAATTAGTGCTAAAAAATTAAGCCTTTTAAAATATAATTTCTTTTTTTATTATAAACATTTAGATCATTCATTTCTTAAATCATTATTTTTCTTTGTGCAATTTCTTTTCGAATATTTTTTTATTCGCACAAAACAAATAAAGAATTATAAATAGGAATTGAATTGTTTTAATTTCCCTCGGTTTTTTCGATCTAAAACTTTCCGCCTTTCAAAGTTAAGAATAAGATCATCTTCTATATAAATAGATAATGCTTTTTGTATGGATAGAATTTCTTTTTTAGATAAATCTCTTTTTGCCACATATACTATTAAAAAGGAATCTAACAACGTTTGTTCTACAACAAATTCCTTGATATTTCCATTGTCTTCAATCACACTTTTTGTAATATAATAAAAAGTAAGTCCAGGCACTGTTTTTCCGCTGGGTAGTGTTGCAATGTCGTTCGTTCTTCCAATCAATTCTTTTAAAATTGGGGTTTTAAAAGTGCTGTTTTTTGCCAAAATCCCTATATCTCCAACTTCATATCTTATAAGTGGATGTGCTTTGTTATAAAGTGAAGTAATAATGATTTTCCCAGATTGACCATGGGGTACTAGTTTGTAATTCTCATCTAAAATTTCAATAAATAAGGTCTCACTATTTAAAACAAATTCATCTTTTTTATTTGTAAAAGCAATGAGGTCAAGTTCGGCGGCTCCATATTCATTTATTATTGGTACACCAAGGGTGGTTTCCAGCAATTTTTTATCGCTTTCAAATAACATTTCACTAGTAACTACACAATATCTTAAACTTGGACACACTGTTGATAAAACAATATTTCTTCGTTTCAAGTATTTCGCAAATAATACGATTGAACTTGTATATCCATTAATATAATAGAATTTTTTTCTTTGGAATTTCTCTAAAAACAATTCAAGTTTTGAATCTGAAAGGTCAAATATAATGAATCGATACCTCCGACTAAACCAATCTTTAAATCGTTCCTTAAAATTCCCTATAAAATTTAAGGGAATACCATAAAACCGAGCTTGTAATTTTATATTAAAATCGATCTCAAACCACCCAAATCGATCTATAATTTCTGCCCAGGTTAAGGCATGGCAAAACTTGTCTTTTGCAAAAATAAATGGATGTCCACTAGACCCCGATGTTTTATTTATATAAACACTTTTTTCTGAATACCCTTTAGAAAGCCTTTCCTTAAGAGGCTTTTGAAGGTCACTTTTTCGCATTATTGGGACTTCTTCCCAAAGGTCAATTTTATCTTTTCCAACAAGAGATCTATATATAGAATTGTTTTGTAAATGAAAATTAACAATCCTTAGCTGCTGTTCTTTTATATATGCTTCGTATTGTGCTTCAGGGATTTGTTGAATTTCTTTCAAAAGCTTCTTTGCTTTTGAAATAGGATAGCCATTTAACTTCAGTATAAAATTGAATACATTCAACATATAATTATTAAGGTTTCAATTTACAAATTAATTGAAACTCATTTCTTGTAGCAGGGTAAAATTAACCTATTTTTGTAAGATCTTTAAAACATAAAACAATGAACATTTTAATACTTGGATCTGGTGGAAGAGAACACACCTTTGCTTATAAAATTAAACAAAGCAATCGCTGTTCACAACTTTTCGTTGCACCCGGTAATGCTGGTACTGAAGCAATCGCTACAAATGTACCAATTTCTGTAACTGATTTTAATGCTATTAAAAACTGTGTTTTAAAAAATAATATTAATATGGTTGTTGTAGGTCCAGAAGACCCTTTGGTAAAGGGGATAGCTGATTTTTTCCAGGAAACTGAATCTGTAAGAAACGTAATGCTTATTGGACCTTCAAAACAAGGAGCATTATTAGAAGGGAGTAAAGAACGAGCTAAGGAGTTTATGATGGAACATGATATCCCCACAGCAGGATATCAGAGTTTTACAAACGAAACGCTTTCCGAAGGAAAAACCTTTTTAGAAACTTTAGCTCCTCCATACGTTTTAAAAGCTGATGGCCTTGCTGCAGGAAAAGGAGTGTTAATATTAGAAGGTCTTGAAGAAGCAAAAGAAGAACTAGAAAATATGCTCTCTCACAATAAGTTTGGGACTGCAAGTGCTACTGTTGTGATCGAAGAATTTCTTGACGGAATTGAACTTAGTGTTTTTGTGTTAACAGATGGACTAAATTATAAGATTCTACCTACTGCAAAAGATTATAAAAGGATTGGTGAAGGCGACACGGGACTAAATACTGGTGGCATGGGAGCCATTTCACCTGTACCTTTTGTAGATGAATCACTTATGAACAAAATTGAAGAAAGAATTGTAAAACCTACGATTCAAGGATTAATTAAAGAAGCAATCGATTATAAAGGATTTATTTTTATAGGCCTTATTAAAGTAAATGGAGAGCCTTATGTGATAGAATACAACGTTCGAATGGGGGATCCAGAAACAGAAGTAGTAGTGCCTCGAATAAAGAATGATCTGGTTGATTTATTTGAAGCAACTTTTCATCAGAAATTGAATGAGCAGACAATTAATTTTGATAAACGTGCTGCTACAACGGTAATGCTCGTATGCGGCGGTTACCCTGAAGCTTATAACAAAGGGATGTTAATAAAAGGAATGGAAGCTGTTGAAAATTCTCTAGTATTTCACGCAGGAACTATAAAAAAAGGAGATAAAATAATAACCAACGGAGGAAGAGTGTTGGCAATAACCTCATTGGATTTAGACTATAAAAAGGCACTAAAAAAATCGTATCAAAATATAGAAAAAATACATTTTGATACGATGAATTTTCGTTCTGATATAGGTTTTGACTTAGCTCTAGCTTAAATATTCATGTGACACAATACTTTTATCTTCATCTCCAGCAGCATCATATTTCATAAGCTCTTTCATCCAATAGAAAAAAGCTAAAAAAGTGATTAGGATAAAAACCCAAGTAACAATATTTGCTCCCCACCATGATTCAGGCTCAATACTTCTTAATGAATTATATGGAGCAAAAGCTACATTTTCAAAAAAAGCTTGTATTCCTTCAAAAAATCCTTTCCAAGTCATATCTTTAATATTTATGACAGCAAAAATATAAATTAAGAACCATGCTCACAAATTTTTTTGGTAAATCTAAGCCTATCAATTTTATCCTTGTGAGTTGTTATGTTATTACTGGTTATTTATTTCATTTAATAATGGTGTCAGAAATTCAAATAAGCCTCCAACAGATCGTAAAACATATTCTAATTATTTTTGCTAGTCTTTTTTTATTGTTTTTACTAAACTTTATTGTTAGAAAAAATCACCTTACAAAAGTAAACACTTATTCAGTTTTATTATTTGGCTGTTTTATGACACTCATCCCAGTTTTCTTTTCAGAAACGAACCTTCTTTTATCAAATGTATTTCTACTCTTAGCTTTAAGAAGAATATTGAATTTCCCTTCTGGGGAAAACATGGAAAAAAAGGTGCTTGATGCTGCTATTTGGATTTCTCTCGCCTCCCTTTTTTATTTCTGGAGTTTCGTATTCTTTTTGGTGCTATTTACAGCAATTTTACAGAATAATTCTAAGAACTTAAAAACCTTGTTAATCCCTTTTGTAGGAATGGGTGCTGTTTTTGTTTTAGCAACGACATATTCATTGATTGTAGCCGATTCTTTTTTATGGTTTTCAAACATAGAAAATACCATAAGCCTTGATTTTTCAGTCTACAAAGAGGACAACTTATTAATACCTGTTGCCTTCCTTTTAATCTAAAGAATTCCCCGAGGCTTGCCTCGGTGGTCAAGAGGAAAGTTTGAAAACCTAAGGTTTTCATCAAACTAAAATAAAGTTATCTTCCGCTTGATACCTCGTACCCTTGGGTCGAGGTAGTTCATTCTAGTCATGACCCTTATTAATTTAATCTAAAGAATTCCCCGAGGCTTGCCTCGGTGGTCAAGAGGAAAGTTTGAAAACCTAAGGTTTTCATCAAACTAAAATAAAGTTATCTTCCGCTTGATACCTCGTACCCTTGGGTCGAGGTAGTTCATTCTAGTCATGACCCTAATTTAATAATTTTGTCATGAAAAATCAAGATAAAATGCTAGATCTTTTTCAAGTTGAAGAACTTGAAAACCGTTATGAAATGGGGTGGCTAAAACTCCACGATCCGAGTGAGGTTGGAGCTGTATTTATTATAGCATTTTAACCCCTTGGAAATAGTGACTAATCAAGCCAAAGGAAAGATTTCTTTCCTTTGGCTTGATTTATGCAATTATTAAAAATAAAAATTATGTTAAAATTCATTTTTTGTTTACTTCCAATTTTATCATTTTCACAATCCTTTATACTCCAAGGGAATGTACACGATGCAGATACAGGAGAGCCTATAAGTAATGTAGATGTATATTTTAAGACAAACTCTTACGGCACCATTTCAAATTCAAAAGGATATTTTATAATTGATAGAGATGCTATTTCAGAATTAGACACCTTAGTATTCTCACATCTTGGGTATCAAGAGCATACCATAAAAGTTATCGACTTTATCAACCTTGCTGAAAAATCTATTACCCTTCATCCTACTTCTATTGAGTTGGAAGAGGTAGTACTTAAACCACTAAAGGTAAAAGAAATTTTAACAGAAGCAATTGCTAATTTTGATACCAATCATTTAATTGAAAAAGTAATTCTTTCAGGAACCATAAAGCAAGTATCAGAAGAAAATAATAAAATTACTCGAATTGCCTATTCAAACATTTTTTTAAAAATACCCAAGAGTAAAATAAAAACATCTAGAAAAGTAGAGATTATTCCTTCCAATTATCAATTGAAAATAGAAGAAAATAGTCTTTTAGAGAATTATGATTTAATTAAATTAAACCAATTATTTGGCTATCTAAATATCAAAGAAAAATTATTTTATTTTTCTTCAAAATTAGAATCTTTCGACAAGGTATCGGTAAAAAATAATGCTTATGGTTCTTTTAATGTAAATGAGGTATTGCTCGAAAAAAATATTACAGAAACTAAAAAAGCTCGCATCACTATTATCTTAGAGCAAGAAACTAAAGCAATACTGTCTTTTATTGTTGAGGGGGATAGAGGAGAAGGTATTGAAAATTGGCATACTCTTACCGATGAAAAATTTAAAAAAGTATCAAGAATACCCACTTACAGTTCAGCTAAAATTAATTTTAGACCCTTTAACAACAAATGGGTCTTAAAAGAAATTTATGCTAATCTTTATGTAGACTGCAGTATAATATCCAACGGAGAAAAGAAAGACCTAGAAAATTTTAATTATGTAAAAATTGATATAAATGATTTTGATTATAAAACTAGAGTATCTTCCAATTCCTTTGATCTTAAAAAAGATATCTTTAATCAAATTGAGAGCACCAAACTTTCTGATAAAGATTTATTAAAAGAAAATATGGATGTAAAAGAATTAGAGTTTATTAATGAAATAATTAATGAATAAAATATTTGGTTTAGATTTAAGATCATTAGGGTTTTTTCGTATTTTATTAGGGTTAACGCTACTTTTTGATTTATTTTTCAATAAAATTCTTTATTACGAAGAACTTTATAGTATAAATAACGGATTTCAAGGAAGTACCTTCCTAAATTCTAGCTTATTTAAAGATTCAGTTTTTGGCTTTATTCAGACAAATTCGGAGATGCCTCTTCTTCTTTTTTTAGCCTTGATTTCATATATATTTTTCATACTAGGTTTCATCTTTAGATACTCGAAAGTTTTTGCTACAGTCCTATACATTTATATCTCACAATTCGTATCACTGGTTGATGGGGAAAATAGGCTTTTTCTTAACCTAGGGAATTAGCCAATTGTTTTCTCTATCTTAAAAAAAGAATTTAATACAAAGGGGGGGGATACAAATCGAAGAATATTTGTACAGTCCAGATTTTAAAAAGGAAAATGAGGTAATTGCGCTCTTTACCAAAAAAATCGCAAATGAAAATTCTAAACATTACCTGACACGAAAATATGGTGAAAAAAAGTATTTTACACCGATAGGTCAATGGATTAACTATCAGATTTATTCATCCGAAAATCACATTGAAACCATTTTGGGTAGTGAGGGTTTCCATAGTGTTATTGAGAATTTTATTCAACAGAAATGTATCCAAAAGTGGTTTTTTGTGAGGTATATCGATGAAGATGGCTTTCACTTACAGCTGCGATTTAATCTCATTAATTCAAGGGGAAATGGTAATGTTGTGTTGGCAAATATGTCAAATTATCTGAATTCGATTGGGATAATGGATTATAAATTGGTTCCTTATAAAAGAGAGGTTAATAGGTATAAAGGCAAAAACATTGCTCATTCTGAAAAGTTATTTTTTCATCAAAGTAATTTAGTAATTCAGTTACTACAGTTTCTTAGCGCAAATAATGATGAAAATTTACGTTGGATTATTGGTGCTAAATTAATAGACGTGTTACTAAATCAATTCAATTTTTATCTTCAAGAGAAGGTTGATATAACAGAAATTATGAAAAACGGATATAATAGAGAATTTGGTATAAAAAGAAAGGGATTTAAAGACTTTAATCGTAAGTACAAAGAAAATAAAGAAACTCTTAACAGAGTCATTGAGGGTGTTTTTCTCAAAGAGATAAAAAGTCCAGTGCAACAGTACGCTAAAAATTCCCAAAAATTGATTGCAAGCCTTTCAGATAACTTATCAAAACAAGATAGATCTGAAATTTTAGACAGCTATGGTCATATGATGTTAAACAAATTGTTTGTTGTACTTCCGCGACACCATGAAGTATATATCTATAATATTATGAACAGCTATTACAAAGGGAAAATGTATTCAACTCAAAATAATTCACTGTAAAAGTGATGAGCTTTCAATAGGCATGTTTTTTAATTCAAGTATCAGGTCATTTTTTAAATTTTCTCGATTTAAATCAAGGTAATCAAGAACTTCATCCAAATTTTTACTGTAAAAGATATCTAGAAAATTCGTACTTCCTTTTAACCGAATCGCTCGTTCACATAAAATAGCACCAATGGTATACGATATTTGGTTATCTTCTTCAGCATCATAATAAGGATTTAGGTACTCTAAAACGTCAATGCTATTTTTCTCACTGAGCAAAGCAGAAAGATCACTACGAAGTATTGGATAGGTTTTATCACCGCTTCCACCAAAGAAAGTTGCTAAGCCTTCATTCAAAAGTCTCAATTTACCCAATGTTTTAAAGAATTTTTTGTGTAAGTAACAGTGTGCCAACTCATGGTCGTATCTTTCGGAATTCTTACCAGAATAAACAATATCTGAATAAACATCGCTTTCTCCTCCTGTTTCAGATAAATACATGTTGTGTCTAAAATCAAATCCCTTGATCTCAAAAAGTTCTTTCGTATTTACACAAGAGTAGTAAGTCACTTTATAGGGTTCTGTTTCAAAGAGCTTTGCGATCTTGGTGTTGAAAATGTCAAATGTTTCCGCTTCTTCATTATTAAAATCTTTCAAGGGTGAGTTGTAATACTCTATATTCCCAACAGTGAATCGTTCCCAATTCCGTATATTATAATCCAATACTCTTTTGAACTTGTAATCTTTAGTATCGACAATGAGGTTGTAGATACACTTCAAATAATTTTCATTATCCTTTCTTCCAATAAAAGCAATTTTGATTAGGTATTCTGAACTTCCATCAATAGCAATTATCTCCAAGATAGTAGGTTTAAAAAAATATTGTACACGCTCATGGTTTTGTTCTATGGAAAAAATATCCATATACGGAAACATGAAGTTATCATAATCGGCTTCTTTCCAGTAGCTAAGAGACCTTGGATCTTTGTCTTTGAGAGCCAAAAACTTGTGCAATTGCTCTATTATTTTCGTCTGAACGGTATCAGGCTTTATATATGGATTAATGCTAATCTCTGGGTATGTTGCAGTTTCAGTAAGGCTTACTTCTTTAGTTGTCGTTTCTGATTGATCAAGAGTAGTATTTTGATTACATCCGTGTTGAAGAGATGCAATTAGGCATAGTCCTAATGCTCTTGAAAAGTTGTTAGTTATCATATTGTTCAATTTTTTTAATTATATCTACTATTTCCACTTCTGAAATTTGGTATGGGTAATTAACGTAACGCTCATTATCTTCATTGTTCGTGTTTCCTTGTTTAAGGTATAAGAAAGCTTTCTCAGAAACTTCAAGAGCTTTTTCGTTTTTATCTAACTTCATTAAAATTTTAGCTTTCCAGTAGAGTGCGTCAGGAAAGTCACGGTATAATTTTAAACAACTATTTATTGCACCAAAGGCTAAATCATTTTCGTTCATTTCAAATTTCAAGATAGAATAATAGTAGTAATTTAAATAGTGAACCCAATCAAATCCATGACTGAACTCTAATTCAAAGGATTTTGAAAAATAGTAATCAGAAATATCAAGTTCTTTCTTCATTAAGAAAGCCAAAGCCAGATAGAAATTATAATCGTGATCCATTATGTATGAATCAGGGAAAAGACGATTAGCCTGTTTAAAATCTTCAATGGCTCCATCATAATCCCTCAAAAAAAATAGTTTTATAAAAGCACGGTAATCCAGATATTTCTGATCTATTCTTACAGCTTTATCTAGATTTTTTATTGCATTGTAGTAATCTCCACTTTTAATAAAAGGCATTGCTTTTTGTTGATATAGATAAGAATATTTCGGTTTTTTAACAATCGCAGAATCCAAACAAGTTTGCCATTCTCTTGAATGAAGATCATTAATCCATGCACAATTTCGTAAATAGGTAAATTCAATATTTTCAATGCTCAAGTAAGCAGGTTCATTTTTTTTAAACTTGTTACAAGACAAAAAAAGAAATACAATCGTGATATTAAGGAAGAATTTCAATAACATGTCCATTGACAATTTTAAAGGTGAAATAATAGTAGTAGTTTTTGTCTTTGTTGATTTTGAAATTGTTTAAACCTTCAATAAAGTTTTGCAGTGATCCTATCAAACTTGAATCAAATTTTTTCCTATTAAAATTTTGATCTAATTGATAGATAATGAATTCCCCCATCCAGCCTTTACAATTAACGATAAAGTGAAAAGTAATGTACCCACTTACGTTATCTGAGATTTGTACTTTACCTTTGCTATACAATTTTTTAATAAGGCTTGCCGAGCTTTCAGGGTACTTCGAACCAATTTCATAATATCTAAAAATCTCTTTGTTACAGTCTCGAAGCAATTCTAGATTAAGTAAATTGGAACGGTAAAATGGAAGCTTAATTTCTTCGTTTTGTTCCTCACTTGCCCCTGTACAGGCAAGTAACAACAGTAGCGATAGTGAGCATAGGAGCCTAAGCATTTTCAAAAAGTTTTATGAACTTATTAAAGATTCTCCTTAGCAGATTCATGTCTTCAATAATTATTTCGGCTCTTCCCGTCAAGTTCGGTTTAAAATCGATCCCTATATCATAAGATGTTTCTAGATTATTAATCAATTCTACCTTTGACAAGTAGCCATTGGCACTTGGAATCGAAGAAATGTCTATGACCTTTCCTTTAAGAATGCCAAATTCCTCATATGGATAATTGTCTAGGTATATATTTACTAACTGACCTTTTTTAATCTTTCCTGATCTTGCAATTGGAATTTCAGCTGTGCAAAATAACCCTCCATAGTCGATTGGAGTAACAGAAAACACTTCCTGATCCGCCATAACATTTTTATTTTGTGTAACCAAAAAATTATGAAAAAACAAAACCCCATCTATAGGAGAAATCAATAAATATTTTTCTTCCCAATCGGCAATCTTTTTTGTAAGAAGCAGGCGTGAATTCTCAATATTTTCTTGTTGAATCAAGTCAAGCTCAGAATCCTTAATTCTATTTTCGTTGATTGATTTTTGAATATTGATAATGTCAATTCGAGTGGAAGAAATAAAAACTCGGTTATCCTCAATGATTTGTTTCTTATTTAGAAAATCCTTTTCATAATCTTCCAATTCATGCTTGGCAATAACACCCTTACTGTATAATTCCCTATATCGTTGAATTCTAGTCTCTTCAATCGTAAGTTCCTTATTTAATAATCTAAGTTTCTTTAGCTGGTTACTAACAAGCCTTCGTTCTTCACTCAATGATTTATACAAATCCACTTCTCTTACGTTGCTTTCATTTAATTGATTTTTTATTTTATCTCTCTGTAATTCAAAAATGAAATTGTTCAACGTCTCCTGAATTTCCCCAACAATCAACTCTGTATTGAGTAAGGTATCATATTGATTGGAGTCTAAGGCTTCATCTTGTAGGCAAATTACTTCCATTCGTTAAAGATAGAATAATTTGTTAAAAGTTAATGACCTTGTCTAATGCTTCATCTTCTTCTCTATGGGTGAAATTAGATTGGTAATTTATCGTAGTAGTTATTGACGAGTGGCGGTATAGCTTTTGTAAAGTCTGAATGGGGATTTTATCACCAGAAATATTGCCAAAGGTATGCCGAGCAATGTGCATGGTAACTTTTTTGTTGATCTTCGCTTTGCCAGCAATAGAAGCTTAGGTAGCCATTAAACTTTTTAGTTGCCGTTTTTGTTTTTGCCACAACGTCTCTCGGGATTCTGCTTGTCATCTTCATAACATTTAAGAACCCCAAACGCCTTATCTGGTAGCTTCAGCGACAAGAGTTTTTCGTTTTTGTTCATGCGATAGTGGAGTCGTCCGTCGCAGATATCACTCCATCGAATTTTGAGCACATCAGCAGCTCTCATCCCTGCGAGGTAGAACTAAAGAGCCACACATTTCTCGTATGTTGTTCTTGTGGAGTTAGATCGTCTGCACTTTCTATTGCTTGGACTTCTTCAGCAGATAGTCCAATTTTCTCTGTCTCAGGAAACTTGATTTGAATTTTACCTTTTCCAAAAGGGTAGTGTTTTCGATCAACGAGTCCCTGACGAATAGCACGATTATACAACGTCCTAATGACAACTAGGCTATTTATCACCGAGCGCTGCCCGTTGCCTTTTTCTACCTTGAGGAAAGACATATATTTTTTCAGGAATGCCTCATCAATTTCACGAAAGCTGAGGTTCTTCGATTTAGCAAATTCAGTAACGTAGCTGATATGTACTCGATCCGATGAGTACTGGGTGAGCTTATTATGAGAAGCGAGTTCATTAAGGTACTCTTGCCCGAGATCGTAAAAGCTCTTGTCACTGAGTGGTTCAACAATTTCTTTCTTTATCTGCCTAGAACTTATCACTGTGTCGCTGGATTGTAATTCAATGAGCGTTCGGTTCGCTTCTGCGAGCTTGCTTGCTATGAGATTGTTCAATCTCGTTGAGTTTGGGTGGGATTTCCTGACCTTTCGTTCTTCCTTGTTCCAATGCTTACGCTCGATGTAGTGACCGATATAGAGATAGACCGGTTTTCGATTTTTAATGATACGGATAACGGACACTGTGTATGGCGTGTGAGGCGTAGCCAAACGAGAGCCATCATTACGCCTCATAAGCTATACACGATGTTATGTATAGTGATGTGTTTGGAGTTCACTAAAACTCAAGTAAATATACAATAACTTTTGTATGAGGTGTAATGTACAGTGTCCGTTATGGTGTAATTAGTGGAAACAAAATGCGTAGCATGGTTTTTACGTGCCGAAGGCAATTATACCATAACGATGGGATACAGCCCATCCTTGTTTGCTTTGCTCCAAAGTAGTATCTTTATGCTTGATGCCATACGCTCTGTTTTACAGCTAATATAAACAATTTAGGTTAAACATAGGTTAAACATTTAGCGGTTTTTCTTGATATTATATGTGTTTGTAATTTACTGAAAAACAGTGTAATAGTTTGATTATCACACCACTTGGGCACATATTGATACAAATTCCACTGGACTTAAAATCCAGTGGACAGTAATGTCCATACGGGTTCAAGTCCCGTCTTCAGTACAAATGAGAAAAAGCCAGGTCGTAAGTCCTGGTTTTTTTGTTTAATTCAATTTTACTAATAAATAATTCAAGGAAAATCAAAAGTCCCCTGTAACTTCAACTCAAATTCAATAACTTTTAAGGTATCAAATTCATAACGCCTTATTCCTTTTCTTCTTCTTCCTAAAATCTCTTTAAACTTGGGTTCATATAATTTAGCCCTGTAATATTCCTTATTATTTAAATACTGTACTACTTTTTTAGTTGACATGGTCTTTGGTAAGATTTTAGCTTTGATAAGACTTTTTAAAACTCCTTGAAAATCTTCTGGTATCATTAGTTGTTAATTCTCTATCTGCATATTAGATAGCAGTCTTTAAAATTACGAATAAATAGAAGAATCCCTTTATTTTTTAAATTTAATATTCGCCTTGGGTAATAGCATTCGTTTAATTTCATTAAGCTTCATTAAGGCTTCTACGGGCGTTAAAGTATCTATATCCAGATCAAGAATTTCATCACGAATCTCTTCTAATAAAGGGTCGTCTAATTTAAAAAAGCTTAATTGCAATTCTTCTTTAGACAAGGCTTTCATCTCTTCGGTGAGTTCTTCTGAGGAATGTGATTTCTCTAATCTTTTTAATATCTTATTGGCACTTGTTAGTACCGTTTTTGGCATTCCAGCCATCTTTGCAACATGAATTCCAAAACTATGATGGGAACCTCCAGGCACTAATTTCCGAAGAAAAAGTACAGTGTCTTTTAATTCCTTTACCGAAACATTATAATTTTTAATCCTCTCAAAAGTTTCAGTCATTTCATTGAGCTCATGGTAATGTGTAGCGAATAAAGTCTTTGCTTTACTAGGATGTTCATGTAAATATTCACTGATAGCCCAGGCAATAGATATTCCGTCGTAAGTACTGGTTCCTCTTCCAATTTCATCTAATAAGACCAAACTTCTATCGGAAATATTATTCAAAATACTCGCCGCCTCATTCATCTCTACCATAAATGTAGATTCGCCCATTGATATATTATCACTGGCTCCTACTCGTGTGAATATTTTATCGACAAGCCCCATTCTAACTTCTTTAGCGGGCACAAAACTTCCTATTTGAGCCAATAAAACTATTAACGCAGTTTGACGAAGTATGGCAGATTTACCACTCATATTAGGCCCTGTGATCATAATAATTTGTTGCAATTCCCTGTCTAAATACAAATCGTTTGCAATAAAAGGATTGTCTGGCGGAAGTTGTTTTTCAATTACAGGATGCCTTCCCTCTTTAATGTCAATTTCGAAGGTATCGTCTAAAAATGGACGTGTATAATTAGATGCGATCGCATGAGTAGTGAAAGAACAAAGGCAATCCAATTCGGCGACTAATTTTGCATTTTGTTGTACAGCTCCAATAAATTGTATCATCCATAATACCAATTTCTCAAAAAGCTCTTGTTCTAATATGCTTATTTTTTCTTCGGCACCTAATATTTTGGTCTCGTATTCTTTAAGTTCTTCGGTGATATAACGTTCGGCACTAACCAGAGTTTGTTTGCGAATCCAGTCTTCAGGAACCTTGTCTTTATGGGTGTTTCTTACTTCAATATAATAGCCGAAAACATTATTGGAAGCAATTTTTAAGGATGAGATTCCCGTGCGTTTTGTTTCCCGTTCCAACATTTCATCTAGGTAGTCTTTTCCTCCTTTTGAAATATTTCGAAGATCATCCAGTTCTTTTGAAAATCCTTCAGCAATAGCATTCCCTTTTAAAATATGTACTGGAGCTTCTTCAAAAAGTGTTTCCTTTATTTTGCTACGAAGTAACTCACAATCCTGAAGTTGTTCTCCAATTATTTTTAATGATTCATTTTCAGCATCTAAAGCTTGTGCTTTAATTGGAATGATCGCCTCCAAAGAATTTTTAATCTGAATGACTTCTCTGGGGCTTACTTTTCCTGTTGCCACTTTAGAGATCAATCGTTCCAGATCGCCAATATGTTTAATGTATTGCTGAACTTTTGTCAATACCATGGTATGATCCAACAAATAACTAACTACTTCATGCCTGGCTGTGATCTTGTCTTTCTTTATTAATGGAAGGGCTATCCATCGTTTTAACAACCTACCCCCCATTGGTGAAATGGTCTTGTCGATTACATCAAGTAAGGTGACTGCATTTTGTGAAGTACTGTGATACAACTCCAAATTCCCCATGGTGAACCGATCCATCCATACATATTCATCTTCAGCAATTCTGGAGATCTTCGTAATGTGCTGCAATTTATTATGCCTTGTTTCATTTAAATAATGAAGTGCCGCCCCGGCGGATATAATTCCTGCAGATAAATGTTCAATTCCAAATCCTTTAAGGGTAGTGGTTTTAAAATGATTGTTTAGTGTTTCGTTGGCATAATCGAATTGAAAAACCCAGTCTTCTAAATGAAATACATGATAATTATCCCCAAAAGTTTTAGCAAATAATTTCCTTTTTTGTTTTGAGAATAATACTTCAGAAGGACTAAAATTTTGAAGTAATTTATCGATATATTCTGAAGATCCCTGAGAGGTTAAAAACTCCCCAGTCGAAACATCTAAAAAAGACACCCCAATTTCATTTTCAACTCCTTTTCGATTGGCAGATTCAAAATGAACAGCTGCTAAAAAATTATTGGATTTTGCCTGAAGGATATCATCATTTAAGGCAACCCCAGGGGTTACCAATTCAGTGACTCCACGTTTTACAATTTTCTTGGTTAACTTGGGATTTTCTAATTGATCACAGATTGCCACACGACAACCAGCCATTACAAGTTTAGGCAAATAGGTATTTAACGAGTGATGTGGAAAACCCGCCAATTCTATTTTTTCTCCACCACCTCCATTATTTCTGGCGGTTAGTGTAATATTTAAAATGCCAGCTGCTCGAATAGCATCTTCGCTAAAGGTTTCGTAAAAATCACCCACCCGAAATAACAATAAGGCATCAGGATATTTCGCCTTGATGGTATTGTATTGTTTCATTAACGGGGTGACTTTATTTGACATCTATAAAAAAATAACTGAATAGGCTAAAGTAGAAAATTACTTGTTTTTTTTGAAATGCTTTTCATCTGAATTATTGTCTTTTATCAACAATTTTTAGATTTAGTTCCGAAGATTCAGGATTGTTTTTTGGATTTTGGAATTTGAAGATTGTATTTTTGCTTTAATGGTTTACAGAAAATTAAAAAATAGCGAGCTCGATCGCAAATCTCCAGAAGATTTTAAAGCTTCAGATAAAACACCTATTATTATCGTCCTGGATAATATTAGAAGTCTGAATAATATCGGTTCTGTTTTTCGCACTGCTGATGCTTTTTTAATTCAAAAAATATACCTCTGTGGAATTACAGCAACCCCCCCACATAAAGACATTAATAAAACTGCATTGGGCGCATCGGAAACTGTAGCCTGGGAATACGCTGAAAGCACACTTGACTTAATTCAAAAACTAAAAGAAGAAAAAATTAAAATTCTAAGTATCGAACAAACAGAACATTCGGTTTCCCTTGAAAAATTTAATGTTGAAAAAGATCAAACCTATGCATTAATTTTTGGTAATGAAGTAAAAGGAGTTTCTCAGGATGTCGTTTCAGCCAGTGATGTCATTATTGAAATCCCCCAATATGGCACCAAGCATTCCCTCAATATTTCTGTGAGTTGTGGGCTTGTGATTTGGGATTTGTTTGTGAAACTACAATAGGATTTGCTCTGTTCTTATTAATCAAATTCTTATTTAGCTAAAAAATTGTAGAAGCAATTGCTTTTATAGTATCACTTTTCCCCATAGAATAATAATGTAGCACTTTTACATCTTGGCTTAATAATTCTTTCGACTGATTCACACACCATTCAATACCAACAGTTCTAACCTACGAGTTATCCTTACACTTTAACACTTCATGAACTAAATCGTCTGGTAAATCAACATGGAATCGTTGGGGAATAATATTGAGTTGTTTTTTTGTTGCTATTGGTTTTAGGCCTGGAATTATTGGAACTGTTATTCCTGCATGCCTACATTGTTCTACAAAATTGAAATATTTTTTATTATCATAAAACATTTGAGTTACGATATAAGAAGCTCCTTTATCAATTTTCTTTTTCAAAAAAAACAGATCACTTTCTATGCTTGGCGCTTCCATATGCTTTTCTGGATATCCTGCAATTCCAATGCAAAAATCTGTTTTGAAGTATTCTGAAGTTCTGCATCTAAATAATTTCCATTATTTAAATTATGGGTCATGACAACTTAAGCATTGTTTAGCTTTGCATAAAGTCAGTCATAGTAATGCCTAACAAGTATTTATATCGTTCACGAATTTCAGAGTCTAAATTTAGAGCATTAATTAAGTTGTTTTCTGTGGATTTGAATGCTACTCAAATGAGTCAATTATCTGGGTTGAGTAGAAACAGTATTAATAAAATTTTGTTAGCTTTAAGAGTTAGAATTGCAGGATTATGTGAACATGAAAAGTCATTTAAGGGAGAAATAGAAGTTGATGAATCTTTCTTTGGAGCTAAACGTAAAAAAGGAAAAAGAGGTCGAGGAGCTTATGGTAAAACGATTGTTTTTGGAGTATATAAGTGCAATGGAAAAGTCTATACAGAAATTGTTCCTAATTGCTCCAGAGTTACGCTACAAGCTATCATTAAAGGAAAAGTAGATGTAGATAGTATTATTCATTCTGATAAATGGAGAGGGTATAATGGACTTGTAGATTTGGGGTATAAAAAACATTATAGATTAGATCATGGAAAGAATGAATTTGTAGTAGGCAAATCTCATATTAATGGAATTGAAGGATTTTGGGGATACGCAAAAACAAGATTGTCCAAATTTAAAGGAATGCATAAAAACACCTTTTATTTGCACCTAAAAGAAACTGAATTTAGATATAATTATAGAAACGAAAATTTGTATAAATTAGTCATAGAAAATTTAAGAAAAAATCCTCTTAAGTTGTCATGACCCTAAATTATTAATCTGATTTACCAGATCACTTGCAAAAGAATGCCCTCCCTCATCAGTTCTAAAATAGGTTTCGTTTTTAACAGCATCTCCTCGTAAGGCCATCACATTTTGAATTCCTAAAAAATTCTCAGTGTCTTCATGGTTAAACCCACCACATAAAATATGAGGAATTGCATCTACTTTATATTTATTCTGAATGGCAGCACAAATCCCTACCGTACCAGGTCGTTTTCTAACCACTTTTTTTTACAACAAACCATTTCCCAATTCCTTATAAATATATTCTTCTCTATGGTAGGTTACATCGATAAAAGGAGGCTTAAATTCCATCAAAGAATCTATACTATCAAATATAGATTGAATGTGTTGTCCTTTTAAAGGGGGAATTATCTCGAAAGAAAACAAAGGTTTTCCCTTGGCCTTATTTATATGTTCTGTTACTTTCATTGTTAAGCTAAATTTGGATTAAGCCATTTTCTAGCAACTTGTTTTTTGATTTTTCTTCTATTACTATAGTCTGTTATTTGGTCCTCTTTTATTTTACTTAAACCAAAATATTTAGCTTCTTTATTCGCAAAAAAGTAACCACTTACACTAGCAGCTAGCCACATAGCCATGCTTTCTGTTAACCGTACTCCTATGTTCTTTTGCACTTGCAGCACTTCCCAAATGGTCTTTTTTTCTAGATGATCTGGACAAGCTGAATAGTCTGGAGCAGGGCGAATTCCTTTGTAATTTTCTTTTATTAATTCTGAATTAGACAATGCTTCTAAAGGTGAATATCCCCAATGATTTTTTCGAACTTGCTCGTGAAGATATTCCGCAAAAGCTTCTGCTAATCGATCTGCTAAGGCCTTTATCATAATGGCATTATAATCATCATGAACCGCTTCAAAGGCTGTTGCTAACTTTTGAGTTCCAAATCCTGTACTTACACAAAAACACCCAATATAATCTTTAATGCCCGTTTCTTTTGGAGCAATAAAATCTGAAAGTGCAAAATTTGAGGCTCCTTCTCTTTTCTTCAACTGTTGCCGAAGAGTTATAAAAGTACCCTTCAATTCCGTTTCTTCTCCATAAAGAAATTCAATATCATCTCCTACTGAATTGGCAGGGAATAAGCCAAAAACAGCTTTTGCTTGCAGTAACTTTTCATTAGTTATTTTAGTTAAAAGTTGTTGGGCGTCATAAAATAATTTGGAAGCTTGATCTCCTACTAATGCATCTTTTAAAATTTTTGGGTACCTGCCATGTAAATCCCAAGCTCTGAAAAATGGTGTCCAATCAATAAAATGTTCTAATTTTGAAATATCAAACTCTTCAATAATTTGAATCCCTATTCGGTTAGGTTTAACAATTTCAGTAATTGTCCAATTGATTTTAAATTTATTTTCTCTTGCTTTTTCTAGTGATACATATTCTTTCCTTTTTTTTCTATTCAGAAACTTTTTCTTGAAATTATCATATTCCTCTCGTACTTGATTTTTATAAATTATATGATCCTTTTTTAACAGATTTCCAACAACAGTAACTGCTCTAGATGCATCATTAACATGAATTACCGAATGATTATAATTGGGAGCAATCTTTACTGAAGTATGGGCTTTTGATGTTGTTGCTCCGCCAATTAATATCCGGATATCACTTTTTTGTTTTTCTAATTCTTTAGTCAAAAAAACCATTTCATCTAAAGAGGGTGTGATTAAACCACTTAAGCCAATGATATCAACCTTTTCCTTAACAGCCGTTTCGATTATTTTTTCTGGGGGAACCATCACTCCCAAATCTATAATCTCATAATTATTGCATCCTAAAACAATACTCACAATATTTTTACCAATATCATGTACATCTCCTTTAACGGTTGCCATTAATATTTTTCCAGCAAAAGAAACTTTTCCCTCTTTTTCTGCTTCAATATAAGGTTGCAAGTATGCTACTGCCTTTTTCATGACTCGGGCTGATTTTACAACCTGTGGTAAAAACATCTTGCCGCTGCCAAAAAGATCGCCCACAACATTCATCCCAATCATTAAGTTGCCTTCAATTACTTCAATCGGACTTATAGAAAGCAGTCTTACTTCTTCAATATCTTCAATAATAAATTTATCAATTCCCTTTACTAAGGAATGTGTTATCCGCTCCTGCAAGGAATAATTACGCCATTCTTTTGTTGTATTTTTTTCATCCTTTATTTGTCCCTTTAATGATTCTGCAAAACTCAATAATCGCTCGGTTGCATCATCTCTTTTATCGAATAAAACATCTTCAACACGATTTAATAATTCTTTAGGAATGGTGTCGTATATCTCTAACATAGCTGGATTTACAATTCCCATGGTCATTCCATTTTTAATTCCATGAAACAAAAAAGCCGAATTCATCGCTTCTCTCACCAAAGTATTCCCACGGAATGAAAACGAAACATTACTCACCCCACCCGATACATTTACATAAGGTAAGTTTTCTTTAATCCATTTGCTTGCATTAAAAAAATCGATAGCATTCATTCGATGTTCCTCCAATCCAGTTGCTACTGGAAAAATATTTGGATTGAAAATGATATCCTGTGGAGGAAAGCAAACTTTTTCTACTAAAATATCGTCGGAATGTTTGCAAATATCAATACGTCTTTGATAATTATCTGCTTGTCCTTCTTCATCAAATGCTATTACAATTACAGCCGCACCATACCGCTTGATCAGTCTTGCTTGGCGAATAAATTCTTTTTTTCCTTCCTTAAGGCTTATAGAGTTAACAATGCTCTTCCCTTGAACCACTTGTAAGCCTGCTTCAATTATTTCCCATTTAGAACTGTCTATCATAATAGGAACTCTAGCAATATCAGACTCTGCAGCGATTAAATTTAAAAAAATCACCATTGCATCAACCCCATCAAGCAATCCTTCATCCATATTAACATCGATAATCTGGACTCCACCCTCTACTTGGTCTCTGGCAACTTCAATAGCTTCAGTAAAATTTCTCTCTTTTATCAGTCGTAAAAACTTACGGGACCCTGTTACATTGGTCCTTTCACCTACATTAATAAAATTTGATTCTGGATTTACAACCAATGATTCTAATCCAGAAAGTATTAATTGTTTATTGCTAGATTTAAACATATAGATCAGTTTTTCTTGGTTGATAATTATCAACGATTGATGCAATTTCCCTTATATGATCTGGATTAGTACCACAACATCCTCCAATAATATTAACTATTTTATCTTTTAAATACAGTTCAATTAATGTTTTCATTTCTCTTGGAGTTTGTTCATATTCTCCAAATGCGTTCGGTAATCCTGCATTGGGATGGGCAGAGGTGAAATATTCTGTTTTATTAGACAAACGCTGAAAGTATGGTTTAAGTTGATCCGCTCCTAAAGCACAGTTAAATCCAACACTTAACAATGGAATATGTGAAATAGAAGCTAAAAATGCTTCAACTGTTTGTCCAGAGAGTGTTCTTCCCGAAGCATCTGTAATCGTTCCTGACACCATAATGGGTATATCCATATTCCGTTCTTCTTTCACCTCATCAATTGCAAATAAAGCTGCTTTAGCATTCAGTGTATCGAAAATGGTTTCAACCAATAAAAGATCTACCCCTCCATCTAACAACCCTTCTACTTGGGTTTTATAAGATTCGCGTAACTCATTAAAAGTGATCGCTCTAAAACTGGGATCGTTAACGTCTGGCGACATACTTGCAGTTTTGTTGGTTGGCCTAATACTTCCTGCCACAAATCGAGGTTTGTTAGGTTCTTTTTTGGTGAATTCTCCAGCAACTTTTTTTGCAATTTTAGCAGATTCAAAATTCAATTCATACACCAACGCTTCCATTTTATAATCAGCCATAGCAATACTGGTACCTGAAAACGTATTGGTTTCAATAATATCGGCTCCTACCATAAAATACTTCCGATGTATTGTTGCAATGGCTTTTGGCTGGGTTAGAGACAATAAATCGTTATTACCCTTTAATAAAATAGGATGATTTTTAAACCGTTCGCCTCGAAATTCCTCTTCCGTAAAATTGTATTGCTGCAGCATGGTCCCCATAGCACCATCAAGCACAAGAATCCGATTCTGTATTTCTTTCCAAATTGAATTCATATTTATCAGTTTAACTTTTTTGAAAGTTTTATTATATCTGAAAGCACTCCTCTGGCAGTTACATCTTTTCCTGCTCCTGCTCCTTGTATCACAAGAGGTAAATCACCATAGGACTTCGTGAATATTTCGAAAAGGGAATCTGATCCTTTTAATTGTCCTAATGTAGAATAGGCGTCCTTATTAATAAGTTTGACAGACAATGTTTCTGAACCAACATCCAACTCCCCAACATAGCGCAACACCTGATTATGCTTTAAATTTTGTTTTCTTTTATGAAAAGTTAGATCTAATTCTGAAATTCTCTTTTGAAATTGAGCTTTTGTTATTTTACCATTTAACTGAGCTGGCACTAAACTTTCCACAGAAACATCTTCAAATTCTTTATTAATCTGAAGCTCTCTAGCGAGAATCAATAATTTTCTTGCAACATCATTTCCTGATAAATCTTCACGGGCATCGGACTCAGTTAAACCTAAGATTGTAGCATTTGTTATTACTTCAGAAAATGTATTAAAAATACAACTTAAAGATCCAGAAAAAACCCCTCTTATTCGCTCTATTTCTTCTCCTGAATCATATAAGTTCTTAATAGTTTCAATTATAGGAAGCCCTGCGCCTACATTGGTTTCATATAAAAATGTTTTGTCATTTTTCAACAAGGTCTCCCGCAATTCTTTATAAAAGTTTTGAGAAAGAGTATTTGCTATTTTATTGGCAGAAATTATATGGAAACCCGCTTCAACTAATGGAATATAATTTTTAGTTAAAGAGTAACTTGCAGTTAGATCTAAAGCGATTAAATTCTTCAATTTGTTTTCATTAACATAATTTAAAATATCTTCCATGGAATAATGAATCGAATTAATATCAAACTCATTCTTCCAATTTGATGAAACTCCATTTAAATTGAATAGTGCTTTATTTGAATTGGATATAATTGGGATAGTTAAATTCAAGTATTGGGTCCATTTATTATTGACTTCAAAAAGTTGATTAATCAATGTGTTGCCAACATTCCCAAGTCCAAAAATCACAAGGTTAATTGTTTTATTATTTGGCATGACATACTTGTTTTAAAGGTCCGACTTTTAAAAAGGTATTTTTTAAATCTTGGATTAAATCTGCTGCATCCTCAATACCACATGACAATCTAATTAGAGAATCTTTAATTCCAGATTGCAATCGAATCGCTCTTGGGATTGATGCATGAGTCATTTGTGCAGGATGGCATAACAAGCTTTTAACACCGCCAAGACTTTCAGCTAGTTTAAAATATTGTGTGTTGGTTACAAATTTAACAGCTGTCTCTTGGAGATCCTCTTTAAGTGTAAAAGATACAATCCCACCATAAAGTCCTTTTGGCTGATGTTTTGCAATTTCATGATTTTTATGGCTTAGTAAGCCTGGGTAAAATACCTCTTTTACAGCCTCATGATTTATTAAATACCTTGCCACTTTAAAAGCATTCTCACATTGTTTTTTAAAACGCAGTTCCAAGGTTTCAATTCCACGGATGGTTAAAAAACAATCCCAGGGTCCCAATACAGCACCTGATGCATTTTGGACAAATTTTATTTTTTCTGAAAGGGATTTGGTTTTGGTAATCACTAAACCAGCAACTAAATCTGAATGCCCCCAATATATTTTGTCCCGCTATGAATCACGATATCGGCTCCTAAATCTATTGGGTTTTGAGCAATTGGGCTCGCAAAAGTATTGTCAACAATTAACAAGGCATCAATACTTTTTGCTATCTTAGAAATTATCTGAATATCTGAAACTTTTAGGGTTGGATTGGTTGGTGATTCTATTCAAATAAGTTTTGTTTTGCTGTTTAATTTTTTTGTGATATTTCTTATTTCAGTGGTATCTGTATAATGAACTATTATACCTAGCTTTTCATAAACAAGTGTGAATAACCTATAGGCACCACCGTAAATATCATCTACTGCAATAATTTCATCGACTGCAGATAATAACTTCAAAACGGCATCGATAGCAGCCAATCCAGTGGAGAAAGCAAAACCAGCATCTCCATTTTCTAAATTAGCAACAACATCTTCTAAAACCTTCCTGGTTGGGTTGTTGCTTCTGGCATAATCAAATCCTCTATTAACCCCTGGGGCTTCTTGAATAAAGGTTGAAGTTTGATAAACAGGAACTGAAATTGCTCCTGTTAACGGATCACTCGGAATAGAGTGAATAATTTTTGTTGCATTCATTTTTTTAATTTTGAATTAATAAATTGATTAAATCAAAAGCCAAAATGCGCTAATGATAGCGTACCTTTTAAAAAAAATGTTATTAAGAAAATTTAGAATTTACAAAAAGCAAATTCATTTTTGGTTATCTATCTATTTACTAAACAAATAGTAAAAAGTAGAATTTAGCACCTTCTTTATGTATAAAGGGTTGCTAAGGTTTCATAGGGTCTAATCCCTCCGCCTTTCTTGATAACAATTTCAATAAGTGTTTGAACTTTGAACTGCAAATATTCAATCACAAAAAGTTAATATACAAATTTTTATGAGTTTATTTTTAATGTCTTGCAAAATTATTGAAGTTAGTTTTTTAACATTAGAAGGAACTTTTCAATCTGCCTGCGGTGCCGAAGTATGTGAACAATAGCATGTTCTATTAATTGCTCCACATCGTAACGCTGCCCCCAACGGACTAAAATTTTATTGTCATTATTATATTCTTCTAATTGTAAGTTTGGATAATCTTCAAATAATTGAACGTTAAATTGAAACATGTTTCGTAATTCATCAATATATTCCTTAACAGAATTCAATAAAACTTCTTCTTTATACGCTGTGTTTTCTCCTAACGATTTTCTTATGATTATTGCATATCCATAGCCTGAACTTATTACATGAGTTAATACAGTTTGGATGGATTTGCAAGCTGAATCCTCAGTTTCTTTATCTGTAATAGCTGTCAATTCTTCTTTGGTGATAGGTAGAATCAAGTTCTGCAATTCGAGGATCGCTTTTTCATACTCGTCGAGCAAGGCACCTTTTGCTCCGTTTTTTCTGAAATTTGCTTTCATATTAATTGATTTTTTTGCAACGATACACGAAAACAAATCTTAAGTTCCTTCACTCATGGTCATTAAAATGTGTTTTTTACAGGTTGTCTAAATACTTTTAATTTAATCTAAAGAATTCCCCGAGGCTTGCCTCGGTGGTCAAGAGGAAAGTTTGAAAACCTAAGGTTTTCATCAAACTAAAATAAAGTTATCTTCCGCTTGATACCTCGTACCCTTGGGTCGAGGTAGTTCATTATCTCTTTTAAAATACTCAAATAATCGTCTCTGTTATTTACAAAATCCATTTCAGAAATATCGATTATTTTAATAGTATTACTATGCTGACTTCTTATATATTCCATATACCCCTCATTGATTTTTTGAAGATAATTAGCTTCAATATCTTGTTCAAAATCTCGCCCTCTTTTCTTTATATTTTCTAACAATCGTTCTGTGTTTTGATATAAATAAACATAAATATCTGGATTGGGCAACTCTTTATGCATTAAGTGAAATAGTTTTCTATACAATATAAATTCCTCTTCTTGAAGAGTGATCTTGGCGAAAATAAGTGACTTATAACCATCATAATCTCCAATTATATTTTCAGAAAACAGATCGTATTGGGTAAGATCATCTAATAACTGCTGATAGCGATCTGCTAAAAAAGACATCTCCAATGGAAAAGCAAACCGTTCTGGATCTTTATAAAATTTAGGAAGAAATGGATTCTCTTTAAACCGTTCCAAAATTAATTTGGCATTAAAATCTGCTGCAATCTTTGAGGCTAGTGTCGTTTTCCCAGCACCAATATTTCCTTCAATTGCAATATAATGATATGAAGAAATATCATAATCCAAAATTGGATTCCGAAGTGATGCTGGATGTTTAACTATTTTATTGTTATCTGTTGTTTCTTCTAAAAGAATTGCAGTACTCTTATTTAATACTGGGTGGATTAAATCTGGAGAAATAGTTACTAATGGCTTCAATACAAACTTTCTATTTTGAATTTCGGGATGTGGGACAACTAACTGTTTTGTGGTAAAGATCTCCATATCATAAAACAGGATATCGATATCGATAGGTCTGGAAACATATTTCACTGTTTTATTGCGTTGACGCCCCATTTCATTTTCAATTGACAATACATTTTTTAAAATTTCAACAGATGAAAGCTTACTATTAATTTGAAGTACACAATTTAAAAAATCATCCCCATCAAAACCCATGGCAGGGGTTTGGTAAACAGGGGAAATTGAATCGACAGATCCAATCTTTTCAAATATAGCATTTATAGCCATTTGAAGATGTTCAAATTTATTGCCTAAATTGCTTCCTAAAGAAAGGTGTATTTTATGATTTTGTTTGATTGAAATAGTTTTAAACTTGAAGAACGAAATTAAGAAAGTTTTACCACAAAGGTCATATAGAAATCGCAAAGGTCTCAAAGAATTAAAATTATGTCAAACCTTACAATAAAAGATAAATTAGTTGCTCAACGAATCTATCTAATTTTTGGGGCTTTGTTTATTGCATCTCTGGTTGTTTCTAATTTAATTTTTCAAAAATTCTTTTATTGGGATTTCTTCGGTATCTATACCTTCGAAATCTCAGTAGGGATTCTTCCTTATCCCATTACATTTCTTATCACAGACATCATTAGTGAAGTGTATGGCAAAAAAAAAGCAAATCAGATAGTAACTGCAGGTATTTTCGCCTCTTTTTTCTCCATGCTTATAGTATTTGTTGCAGGAGTAGTACCCGCTACGGAATGGAGTCCTATTAATGATTCCCTTTTTAACAAAGTCTTTGGTGCTACGGCCATCGCGGTATTGGCTTCTATGATGGCCTATTTATTAGCTCAATATATCGACATACATATCTTTCATTTTTGGAAAAGGATTACTAAAGGAAAACACCTTTGGTTACGGAATAATTTTTCTACTTTCTTCTCTCAGTTTGTCGATACTTTTACTGTACTTTTTTTGTTATGTAGCTTTGGAAAAATAGAGTGGAATCTTTTTGGTCTTTTACTAGCAAGCGGATTTTTATTTAAAATCATGATTGCTGCTTTGGATACTCCTTTTTTATATGCTTCTGTTTTTGCACTTCGGAGAAGGTTCGGATTGAAAATGGGAGAGGAGATTGATTTGCTTTCTTAATGATGTTTTAATAGAAAACGGAAAAACAGATAAAAAGGATTCATCGCGGATTTAAAAGTCAATTAAATTAATTGAGTTATACACTTAGTATCTGTTTTATATTTTTGTGATAAATAGGTTTAGCAATAACCATTCTTTCAATTGTTTTATGAAAAATACTTTGTTTGAATTGTGAGCGATTTATTCTAAAACAAAATTCATCAAAATAAGCTTGAGCGTGCCATTTACTAATATGGGTTGGTATTGCTCTTAACCAAGACTTTAGTTGCATTATCATTATATGGAGTTCTTTAAAGTTTTTGCCATTAGCACTATACTTTTGTTCAATATTATAGGTCTTTTTTAAAGGTTCGTAACCTCTCCATTTGTCAGTAATAATTTGGGCAGTTGTGTTGATATGTTCTTCAAATATTGGTGTTAATGATTTTGCTGAATAATCATCAATAGATTTTACATAAACACGTTTCACTTGATGTTTTTTGCTTAATTCTACTGCTATGACAGCCTTTTTCTTTTTAGAGTCATAACTCCTACCTTGTTTGCCTTGTTCTTTTCCTCCTACAGTAAACTCATCAACATGAACTAATTCTGATAAAGGGTAGTTTTGGCTACTCTTCATAGCCTTTCTTACTTTTTGCATAAAATACCAGGCGGTACCTTGGCGAACATCAAAACGTTTACCCATTTGAATACTTGACACACTTTTACTGCTCGTACTCATTTCAAAAACAATACAGAAGGCTTTTTGTAAACCAAACTTGACCTTGTGGAACAAAGTATTGGCTGTTGAACTTTCAACATGCTGACAATTATAGCATTGATATTTATATCCCGATTTCTCACAGCCTTTTGTGTGTCCACATTTCATACAGGTAAAACCATCTTGCCATTTGATTTTTGCCAAATAGGCTTTACAAGCATCGTCATTTGGTAATTCTTTTACAAAGTTTAGTATACTTTGCCCTTTAAATTCTAACATAAGCCTTATTTTTATTGATAACAATGTACAGAATTTAAATGACTAACTCAATAAATTAATCTAGAAAAATCCAGATTCCTTTTCATTTAACTTACAGAAATATTCACAACAAACCCTTCATTGCTTCGTATGTTGAACACAGTATCATCTTCAAAAATTAGGTATTGCCCTTTTATTCCTTTTAGCACACCTTCAAAACTAGGAGTCTTCCCAAGGTTTAAACTCTTTAACTTAGTTGGATATTGAAGTACAGGAAAATCCATATGGGTTTCAGTATTATTTTCAATAAAATATACTTTTACCTCTTCAGGAATATATTTTTTCAGTTTATTTCTCCAAGCTACTAAGTCTTCATCATCAATATCATTTTTAAGCATGCTACGCCAATTGGTTTTATCACTCACATGGTTTTTTAAAGCTACTTCGGTGATGCCAGCCAAATATCGATTAGGAACTTCAACTATTTCAATTGCTTCATGAGCACCTTGATCAATCCAACGTGTAGGGATTTGCGTTTTCCTGGTAACCCCAACTTTTACACTGCTACTATTTGCTAAATAAACAATATGCGGTTTTAGTTGTACGGTCTTTTCATAAGCCAGATCACGATCTTCAATATCTAAATGTGCTTTACTAAGTTCAGGATTTATAATCCAATCTGCAGCTTGAGGAATCTTGTAAAAACAATCGTAACAAAAACCCTGTCTAAATATATTCTTTTCCAATCCACAATTTAAACATTGATATTTAACAAAATTTATAGTTAGTTTTTTATTGAGCAATTGATTGACATTCAAGAAGTCATTTTCAAAAACAAGGTAATATTGTATGGGAGATCCTAATTCGGTTTGCATTTTTGTAAGAACTCCTTGGTAATACATAGAAAGAAAATGACTATTTTTATTGCATAAAGATACGTTTTTAATAATGCCGATACCAATTGTAAATTCCATTGCCTCCTGGTTTCTAAAAAAGAGAATTCATCAAATTGAACTCTTTCTAAAATACCCTATTGATGTTCAGGAAGAATTATTAAAGAACTTAATTCTAAAAGCTAAAAATACTGAAATTGGAAAGAAATTTGGATTTGAAAGCATTAAATCATATCAAGATTTTATAGAGCGAATCCCTGTTACTACCTATGAAGAAAATGAATCTTTATACCAACGAGCTCGAAAAGGTGAATCCAATATTTTTTGGTCTAGCCCTATCAAATGGTTTGCTAAATCTAGTGGAACAACCAGTTCAAAAAGTAAATTTTTACCAGTTAGCAATGAATCTTTAGAGGATTGTCATTTTGCAGCCAGTAAGGATTTGTTGTGTTTATATCTAAATAATAATCCAGATTCAGAATTATTTTTAGGTAAAAGCCTTAGGCTGGGTGGCAGTAAAGAATTATATAAGGATAATGGAACTATATTTGGGGATCTTTCAGCCATTCTGATTGACAATATGCCTTTTTGGGCAGAGTTTAGTAGTACTCCTAGTAATGAGGTATCATTAATGTCTGATTGGGAAATAAAAATGCAGGCCATAGTTGATGAAACCATCAATGAAAAGGTAACCAGTTTGGCAGGAGTTCCTTCATGGGTGTTAGTATTATTAAATAATGTTATTGAAACTTCTAAAAAAGATAATCTGTTTGAAGTCTGGCCTAATTTGGAAGTATATTTTCATGGGGGTGTAAGTTTTGAACCCTATATAGAACAATATAAAAAGCTTTTACCCAGGTCCAATTTTAAATACTATGAAACCTATAATGCTTCAGAAGGGTTTTTTGCCATTCAGGATCGAAATAATAGTAAAGAATTACTATTAATGCTGGATTATGGGATCTTTTATGAATTTATACCAATGGAAACTTATGACAGTTCAGAAGAAATAATAATTCCCTTAAATGAAGTTGAACTCGGTAAAAATTATACAATTGTTATTACTACAAATGCAGGATTATGGCGTTATAAGATTGGAGATACGGTACGATTTACTTCCATTGATCCCTATCGAATAAGAGTAACTGGACGCACCAAACATCATATTAACGTATTTGGAGAAGAATTGATTATTGAAAATGCTGAATCTGCATTGAGAAAAGCCGCAAAACTAACTCATTCAGAAATTGTAGATTACACAGCAGGGCCAATTTTTATGGAAGGAAAAGAAAAAGGCGCACACGAATGGATCATAGAATTCAAAAAACCACCTGATGACTTCAATACTTTTAAACAACTTTTAGATGCTTTATTACAAGAAAGCAATAGTGATTATGAAGCAAAAAGATATAATGATACTACTTTAAAGTTTCCAACCATCCATTTCGCCAGGAAAAACCTTTTTAAAGATTGGTTAAAACTTCACGATAAACTTGGAGGGCAACATAAAATTCCCAGGTTATCAAACACACGGGAGTATTTAAATGAGCTTTTGGAGTTACATGACTAAGGAAGTAAGATCATATTGTTTAGCAAAACTGTGTGTTTGATCAGTCCTACTAGGTTTCCAATACCTAAGAAGGTCCTAAATAATATGATTTATTAAACCCTCATCACCAACTCAAGCACTTTAACGAGTATTTTTCTTACGCTCTATGTTTGTACTGTTGAAATAAAAACCCTCACATGAAAAAAATTGTTTACATCGCAATCGTTGTAATCTTTATTATTTCACTTACATCTTGCGGATCTGCTATATCTGCAAAAAATGAATCAAAATACCAAGTTGCAGGATATACTCTAAAGAATAAGACAGAAATAATGGAGCAAAAAATACTCCATAAAAAAAGTAAAACGATAATTACAGCTCCTTAAATTTCAATTTTTAGTTATAAAAAAGCCTCTCAATATGTATTGAGAGGTTTTTTCAATTTTATATATTTCTTTATTAAGAAACTGCTTTCAATTTTTTAATTGTCGATTTGTTTAATTTTTTTTCAACATAATCCTTGGTTACTTGTAAGTTTTTCTCATTACTATCGGGCATTTCAAACATAGCATCTGTTAATACTGCTTCACAAAGTGACCGTAATCCACGTGCTCCTAATTTATAATCTACAGCTTTATTCACTATATAATCCAAAGCACCTTCTGTAATTTTAAACTCGATCTCATCCATTTCAAACAATTTTTCATATTGTTTGATAATAGCGTTCTTTGGTTGTGTTAGTATAGCTCTCAATGTTTTTTTATCTAGTGGATTCATATAAGTCAGTACTGGAAGTCGTCCTATTATCTCTGGTATCAATCCAAAATCCTTTAAATCCTTCGGTATAATATATTTTAATAAATTATCTCGATCCAAACTTTGTTCCTTTTTGGAAGCACTAAATCCCACAGCTTGTAAATTTAATCGTTTGGAGATTTTTCGTTCAATTCCGTTAAAAGCACCACCTGCAATAAAAAGTATATTTTCTGTATTTACTTCAATAAATTTTTGATCTGGATGTTTTCTTCCTCCTTTTGGTGGTACATTAACTAAAGTGCCTTCTAAAAGTTTTAATAATGCTTGCTGTACTCCTTCTCCACTCACATCGCGTGTAATAGATGGATTATCTCCTTTACGTGCTATTTTATCAATTTCGTCGATAAATACGATACCGTGTTGTGCTTTTTCTACATTATAATCAGCTGCTTGAAGCAAACGAGTAAGAATACTTTCTACATCTTCTCCCACATATCCAGCTTCCGTTAAAACGGTTGCATCTACAATAGCCAGTGGCACATTGAGCATTCTAGATATTGTTTTTGCTATAAGCGTCTTTCCTGTTCCGGTTGCTCCTACTATTATGATATTACTCTTTTCAATTTCGACATCATTGTCACTTTTTATCTGGAGTAATCTTTTATAGTGATTGTAAACCGCTACAGACATGATTTTTTTGGAATATTCCTGACCAATAATATAGTCGTCCAGAAAATTTTTAATATCTCTGGGTTTTTTAAGCATGAGTTCATTGGTCAACTCATTATTGTTGGCATGTAAGGCTTCTTCAGCGACTATACCATGAGCTTGTTCAATACATCGATCACAGATATGAGCATCTAAGCCTGCTATCAGCAAATTGGTCTCTGGTTTTTTACGACCACAAAACGAACATTCTAATTCTTCTTTTGACATAATCTTTTCATTTCATCCTTGCAAAGGAAGGTATCTTTTTAATAATCCCAAAATAACCTAACGTAATTAACGCATTAAAATTTCATCTATCATTCCGTATTTCAGTGCTTTATCGGATTTCATCCAATAATCACGATCCCCGTCATCATATACTTTTTCATAGGATTGACCAGAATGTTTAGAAATTATTCTATACAATTCTTCTTTTAAAATAAGTATTTCTCTTGCAGTAATTTCAATGTCACTTGCCTGACCTTGTGTACCTCCTAATGGTTGATGGATCATTACCCGAGAATGTGTTAATCCACTTCTTTTTCCCTTAGTTCCAGCACATAATAATACCGCAGCCATTGAAGCAGCCATTCCAGTACAAATAGTAGCTACATCAGGTTTAATAAATTGCATGGTATCATATATGCCCAATCCTGCATATACACCTCCTCCTGGAGAATTTATATAGATTTGAATGTCTTTTGAAGCATCTGTGCTTTCTAAAAACAATAATTGTGCTTGAACAATATTGGCAATTTGGTCAGAAATATCCGTTCCTAAGAAAATAATGCGATCCATCATTAATCTAGAAAACACATCCATTGCTACCACATTCATCTGACGTTCTTCTATTATATTAGGGGTAAAACCTATAGGATTCATACTGCTAACAATAGCATCGTAATACATACTGTTGATTCCCTGATCCTTAATTGCAAATTTTTTAAACTCTTTTCCGTAGTTCATAAATACTTTAATTTTTTTATTTAAAAAGGCGTTAAACAATCACTATTTAACGCCCTAAATATAGTTAATTTACTACTAATTTAATTATAAGCCTCTTTTATGAATTTATCGTAGGTAATTTCCTTTGTCTTCAACTTTGCGTTTTCTTTAATGAATTTTAATAATTTCTGGCTGTTTAACTGTTCTGTAATGCGTTTCACTTCTTCTTCATTAGACATAATACGTGCTGAAATAGATTCTAATTCCTCTTCTTTAGGGTTTATTTTGTCCTTTTCGTACTTGTTTGTTTTTTTGTCAATTTTCCATTTATGTCCTATAATCATATTGCTTTAGCATTTCTTCTCCTTTTATTGGGATTTTCGAACCAAATGGTGGATTTGTTAAAACCATATCGAAATATTCCATTTTTATTTCATCTCTGGTCTTTTTATTCCAATGTGAAGGATTTTCAAGAGAATTTTCGCAATAAACACCACCACGTCCATCTCCAAGTAAAGCCATATATGCTTTTGCTACTTTACTTAAGAAGTAATCTTTATCAATACCTCTAATATTTTTTATTGCAATTTTTTGCTTTTCAATTTCAATTTCGTGTTTTGGCCATCCTAAATCTGTAAACTCATTTTCTGCTTTCTGCCAAACATAACGTAAACTCTCTACAAGAAAACCACCACTACCACAGGCTGGGTCCATAATTTTGTCTTCATATGATGGATTCATAATATCAACAATCATTTTCACAACATTACGAGGTGTGAAAAATTGACCTTGCCCACCTTTTAAAGCGTGACCAATAAAAACCTCAAATGCATCACTAATTGCATCTCGATTAGATTCTAAAATTGAATATTGTTGAAGCTCACCAACGATATAAGTTAATGAGTATTCATCTAAAATTATTTTATCTGATGTATCTATAACATCATTATAGTTCTTTTTAACTTTTATGAATAATTCAGATATTCGTTTTTCTACATCTTTTGGTTTTTCATCAATACCTGCACGAAAAGTCACCATTTCATCTGGTTTGGTAAACTTTTCATCATAAATCTTACAAAATATTAGATTGATTAATTGTTGTGCAAATACTTCGTCTCGTGTTGCTCCAACAACATTTCCTGCAAGGTAATTAAGCATTGCCTTGAACACGTTTTTTAGGTTAGTTGCAGGCTTTAAATCTTTTCTATTTTCTTGATGAAAAGTCTTTCTTCTCCGTTAAACCATACTCCAATTGGTGAACGAGAAAATCTTAAATAATCTTGTAATTGGGTTTTTCCATCTTTTCTATTCTTTTTTTGTGTCGGAAGGTCTAACTTTTACTCTATGTTGAGGATGAGTTTGAATATGTTCTTTTGGATAACCATAATCTTCTACAAGAATTTTGGAATAAACTTGAACCGCATCAATTTCTTCTGGTGTAGCTCTTACTTCTAGACCTGATATGTAGTCGAAAATATATCCGTCTTTTGGTTCTTTTTTTTCTGCCATTATTTTAAATCTGTTCTTTCAATTAATAATTCTTTGACTTTTACATTGAGAATTTCTGCAATTCTGTATAAGTCTTCCAAACTCGGTTGTCTTTTATTTTGGGCATAAGAGTGTACCATATTGTAACTCTTTCCTAATTGTTCAGCCAACCAGATTTGTTTTATTCCTTTCTGTTCTAAAACCTCTTTAATTCGGTTCATTTTGAATTTTTTAATTCAGTGTACTAATGTAAGAACAATTTCAAATATACTCACTAAATGAGTATTAAAATTATCATTCCGTATGAGTGAGTGGTGGGAAAAGGCAAGCTCTTTTTATTTTGTGAGGCACGAGCAAAATGAAATGTGCTTGACTGTGCGTTGGCTTTTCAGCTTGCAGGTAACGTTTATGTATAAGATTAGTTGCGTAGTTTAATCACCTAATTTAGCAAATACAAACCGAATAGAAAATCCGCAAGGATTTTCGTAAGTAGGCTTGCACTAGCAATTAATTTTATACGGTGTTAGCCATAGTTATTTTTCCATTATCTCTTTTAATTCAATTGTTTTCCATTTAGGGTTTTGGTCTATAAAATCTTTAAACATAGCTATGTGGCTTGCACCTGATAATATTAAAATTCGTTTGTCTTCGTTCTCAACTGTTTTTTGATGGTATGCCTTGTTAGTGAAAATTGTTTGGAGGGCTAATAAAACTGGAGATAACTCAAAGCGTTTGCGCAGGATCATTTTTTTAAAACGAATCTATGGCTTATAAAACCAGTAAATCCGTTAGTTATAACAATATAAGGCATTTTTTAGAGCTGGATTCAGTTAGAAAATAGATGTTATTAACTTAATAATCAACAATATGAAAGTTTACGACCAGAGACTATCTAGAAAATAAGTATCTTTGCTTTTTTAAAAACCACGAAAATCAGTTAGGATGATTCACTTTTTTGGAGACGTAAAAAAAACAGTTTTTACAGTCCAAACCAACGATGAAATTTTAAAAAACGACATAAAAAAATTACAGTGGTTATTTGGCAACCAACCCAAAATTGAAGAATCCGTTATCGCAGATTTTTTTGTTGGCCCTCGTGCTGCCATGATCACACCCTGGAGCACCAACGCTGTTGAAATTACTCAGAATATGGGAGTTTCTGGGATACTTAGGATTGAAGAATTTACCCAAGTTTCTGAGCATTTCACCAACTTTGACCCCATGATTTCTCAAAAGTATGATCATATCACTCAAGAGGTATTCATGGTAAACATCCAACCTGAGGCTATTTTAGAAATCGATGATATTGCTGTATACAATAAAACAGAAGGCTTAGCCTTAAATGAAGAGGAGGTTAATTATCTAGAGGCACTTTCAACTAAATTGTCCAGAAAATTAACCGATAGTGAAGTCTTTGGTTTTAGCCAGGTAAATAGTGAACATTGTCGGCATAAGATCTTTAATGGTACTTTTATAATTGATGACCAAGAAATGCCATCATCTCTTTTCAAATTAATAAAAGAAACAGCTAAAATAAATCCAAATACCATTGTTTCTGCCTACAAAGACAATGTTGCCTTTGTGGAGGGTCCAAAAATTGAACAATTTGCTCCTAGAAATCCTGACAAACCAGATTATTACGAACAGAAAAAAATAGAAAGTGTAATTTCATTAAAAGCTGAAACTCATAACTTCCCCACAACTGTAGAGCCATTTAACGGTGCAGCGACTGGTAGTGGTGGTGAAATAAGAGATCGCTTAGCTGGAGGAATGGGTTCTCTTCCATTAGCCGGTACTGCAGTATATATGACCTCATATTCTAGATTGAATAAGGAAAAATTATGGGAACAAGCCATGGATGAAAGAGATTGGCTTTATCAAACTCCATTAGATATTCTGATTAAAGCTAGTAATGGAGCTTCAGATTTTGGAAATAAATTTGGACAGCCTTTAATCGCTGGATCAGTGTTTACCTTTGAAAATGAAACAAATCAACGAAAATTAGGCTACGATAAAGTGATAATGTTAGCTGGTGGAATTGGATATGGAAAAGCAAACCAAGCCATTAAAAGAACACCTAGCAAAGGAGATAAGGTTGTTATCCTAGGCGGTGAAAATTACCGTATAGGAATGGGAGGTGCTTCAGTATCTTCGGCTGATACTGGAGCTTTTTCAAGTGGTATAGAATTAAATGCTATCCAGCGTTCTAATCCTGAAATGCAAAAACGTGCTGCAAACGCTATTCGAGGAATGATTGAAAGTGATATAAATCCAATTGTTTCAATACATGATCATGGTGCTGGTGGTCACCTTAACTGTTTAAGTGAATTGGTAGAAGAAACTGGAGGAAAAATTGATCTTGATAAACTACCCATAGGAGACCCAACACTTTCAACAAAAGAAATTATAGGAAATGAATCCCAAGAAAGAATGGGACTGGTTATAGGAGAACAGGATATTGATAAATTAGAACGTGTAGCTAAACGAGAACGCTCCCCAATGTATGAAGTTGGTGAGGTTTCCGGAGATCATAAGTTTATTTTTGAAAGCAGTAGTACTGGTGAAAAACCAATGGATTTTAACCTTGATGATATGTTTGGTAGTTCTCCAAAAACGATCCTTATAGATAAAACTATACCATATAACTATATAAACCCAACCTATGATGTTGATAAAATAAACGACTATTTAATTCAGGTTTTGCAATTAGAAGCTGTTGCATGTAAGGATTGGCTAACAAATAAGGTAGATCGTTGTGTTACTGGAAAAGTTGCAAAACAACAATGTGTTGGACCTTTACAGATTCCTTTAAATAATTGTGGGGTAATAGCATTGGATTTTCAGGGGAAAGAAGGGGTTGCTACTTCCATTGGGCATTCTCCGATAAGTGCCCTGATAGATCCCGCAGCAGGATCTAGAAATTCTATTACAGAAGCTTTAACCAATATTGTTTGGGCACCACTGGAAGATGGCTTAAAAAGTGTTTCTTTATCTGCCAACTGGATGTGGCCATGTAAAAATGAAGGAGAAGATGCCAGACTTTATAAGGCAGTTGAAGGAGTTTCAGAATTTGCTATTTCACTGGGGATTAACGTGCCTACAGGGAAAGACTCCCTTTCCATGAAACAGAAATATAAAAATGAAGAAGTTATTTCTCCTGGAACCCTTATTATTTCAGCAGCTGGACATTGCTGTGATATTAAAAAAGTGGTTGAGCCAGTATTTCAAAATAATAGCGGCCCTATCTATTATATAAATGTTTCAAAAGATAATTATAAACTTGGAGGGTCCTCATTTTTACAAATGTTATCAGCCATTGGTAATGATGCCCCTACTGTTACCGATCCTAGTTATGTTGTTAAGGTATTTAATACTTTACAAGAACTAATCCTAGTTGATAAAATCGTTGCTGGCCACGATATATCTTCAGGAGGTTTGGTCACTACTCTACTAGAAATGTGTTTTGCAGATACAGATCTGGGTGCAGAAATAGATCTTAGTGCATTGAAGGAAAATAATTTGATTAACGTTTTATTTGCTGAAAACTGCGGGATTGTATTTCAAGCTTCTAAAAATTCTTCTGTAGAAAAAATGTTATCAGAAAAGAATATAAGTTTTATAAAAATTGGAACTGTAACTAATTCTGAAAAACTTCAGATAAAAAATAATGAACAAGAATTAAGTTTTAACATTTCTGAAATGTGCGATGTGTGGTATAATACATCTTACTTATTAGACCAAAAACAAAGCGGGAAAGAATATGCAAAAGAGCGTTTTGACAATTATAAGAAACAGCCGCTACATTTTAATTTTCCTTCTCAATTTACGGGTAATTTACCTGTCTTTGCAAAAGAAGTGAAGCAATCTGATGAATTGATTGGCACGTCGCAAATTCCTAGCAGTGGCAGACCCAAAGCAGCCATCATTAGAGAAAAGGGATCCAACTCAGAACGTGAGATGGCAAATGCGATGTACCATGCTGGTTTTGATGTAAAGGATGTGCATATGACTGATCTCATTGAAGGTAGAGAAACTCTCGAAGATATCAAATTTATTGCCGCTGTTGGTGGTTTTTCAAATTCAGATGTATTGGGTTCTGCTAAAGGTTGGGCAGGAGCATTTTTATATAATGAAAAAGCCAACAAAGCCCTGAAAGATTTCTTTGCTAAAGACGATACATTATCACTAGGAGTATGTAATGGATGTCAGTTATTCATCGAATTAGGCTTGATCAATCCGGAAGATATAGAGAAACCGAAAATGCTTCACAATGACACTGGAAAATTTGAATGTTCGTTTACTTCCGTTGAAATTCAAAAAAACAATTCAGTGATGTTATCTTCATTTGCTGATAGCACACTAGGTATTTGGTCAGCTCATGGAGAAGGTAAATTTAGCTTCCCAAAAAGTGAAGATCATTATAATATCGTAGCAAAATATGGCTATGATGAATTCCCTGCAAATCCAAATGGCAGTGACTTTAACACAGCCATGCTAACAGATACAACTGGGAGACATTTAGTGATGATGCCACATCTGGAGCGTTCTACCTATCCATGGAACTGGGCATATTACCCAAAAGGAAGAACCGATGAAGTATCACCATGGTTAGAAGCGTTTGTAAATGCCCATAAGTGGTTAAAAAAAAAATAAATTGCAATGAAAAGACTACTAATTATACTTTTTTTAAGTATCATATCGAAAAGTTTCTCACAAGAGATTCAAGAGAAACACCAACGTGCCAAAATTAATTATACACAAATTGAAGATTTATGTAGATTAGACGCTTTAGGGATCCCGGTAGACCATGGGATTCACAAAAGAGGATATTTTGTGATTTCAGATTTTTCAGTTTCAGAAATTGAAGCTGCTAGGAACGAAGGATTTTCAGTTGATATATTAATTGAAGATTCTAAAGAATATTTCCTTCAGCAAAACAGAATGAGCAGTGCTCCTCAAGAAAATCTTTTTTGTAGCAATCTGGATAATTATGAAACCCCAAATAATTTTGAGTTGGGCACTATGGGAGGTTATTTTACCTATCAGGAAATGTTAGATCAATTAGACTTAATGAAGTCTCTTTATCCAAATCTTATTACTGCAAAAGAAAATATAAGCACTTTTTTAACCGAAGGGGAACCCGATAATTCTACCACACCTCCTATTGGAGGTAATGGAATAAAATGGGTAAAGATTAGTGATAATCCAGATATTTCTTCTGAAGGAGAAGCTCAAATTTTATATACCGCTGTTCACCATGCCAGAGAACCTACCTCTTTATCACAATTAATTTTTTATATGTGGTATCTGCTAGAGAATTATGATTCTGACCCAGAAATTAAAAGTATTGTAGACCATACTGAACTATATTTTGTTCCTGTGGTAAATCCTGACGGATATTTATATAATGAAAAAACAGACCCTAATGGGGGAGGGTTTTGGAGGAAAAACAGAAAGAATGGTCACGGAGTTGATAATAATAGAAATTACGATTACTATATTAATGGTGACCCTAATAATGGAATTTGGGGAGGTGAAGGTACTTCATCAGACCCCAATAGTAATGTTTATCATGGTACTGCTCCGTTTTCAGAAGTCGAAAACCAAGCGATAAAATGGTTTGTTGAACAGCATAATTTTGTCATGGCCTTTAATAATCATTCCTCTGGAAATTTATTGTTATTCCCTTTTGGTTATACTGAAAATATGCCTACTCCTGATCACGATTTATATACTAGTATTTCAGGAGAACTAGTTTCTCAAAATGGTTATACTAATCAAATAGCTTCAGATCTATATCCTGCTGCAGGAACTAGCGATGACTTTATGTATGGTACTATAGGTACCCATGATAAAATATTTGCATTTATTCCTGAAATAGGCAATACCTTTTGGTTGTCATCAAACCAGATTATTCCCACTTGTAAGGATATGATGTATCTTAATATTACCGCTGCAAAAATGACTAATCTAAGTGTTAATTTTAATGATTTAAGCCCACAATTTATAGGACAGCAATCCATAATTAATTATGACTTTTCAATTAAGTACTTAGGCATAACTAGCAATGATTATTTTTTAATTAGTTTTAACCCTATTTCTACTAACATTACCTTTTCAGGAGATCCAATACAATTTAATGATTTAGAGACTTTAGAAGAGGCACAATTGGCTTTTCAATATATTATAAATTCAGGAACAGAACCGGGGGATGATATTTTATATGAATTGATAATTAACAATGGCGTTTTTGAATATTCAATCCCAATTCATAAAATATTTGGAGCACATCAGACTATTTTTGAAGACTCAGGTGATAGTGTTACCGATAATTTTGAAAATAATGGGTGGGATATTACCAATACAACCTATGTATCTCCATCTAGTTCTATTACTGATTCTCCAGACGGAAACTATCAAAACAATGAAAATAAAACAATTACACTTTTAGATGAAATAGACTTAACCAATGCTATAAATGCTGACGTATCCTTTTATGCAAGGTGGTCCATTCATATAAATTGGGATTATGTACAATTTTTAGTTTCAATAGATGACGGTAATACATGGATTCCACAATGTGGTAAATATACCCAACCTGGAAGCGATTTAGGATTTCAACCTGAAGGTGAACCACTTTACCACGGCGCAAATAATAATTGGGTATTAGAAGAAATTAATTTAAATGATTATTTAGGTGAATCAATTTTAATGCGCTTTCAATTAGCTACTAATAATTTTGGAATTCAAGATGGTTTTTACTTTGATGATCTTACCGTTAATATTGTAGAAGAAGGGTTAAGTACTGATGATATTACAGCATCTCAATTTAGTGTGTATCCTAATCCTGTAAGCAATTTATTATATATCACTACTACTGTTACTAATTATACTGTAAGTATTTATAATATACAAGGGCAATTAATAAGTTCCCCTTCAAAGTATTCAGGTTCACAAACTATAGATTACAGCCAATTTTCTAAAGGTATTTATTTAATGACCTTTACTTCGGAAAGTTTTACAAAAACCCTCAAAATTGTTAAGGAATAGGCTATTAATTCATAATATAATTAATTGAGTTATACACTTAGTATCTGTTTTATATTTTTGTGATAAATAGGTTTAGCAATAACCATTCTTTCAATTGTTTTATGAAAAATACTTTGTTTGAATTGTGAGCGATTTATTCTAAAACAAAATTCATCAAAATAAGCTTGAGCGTGCCATTTACTAATATGGGTTGGTATTGCTCTTAACCAAGACTTTAGTTGCATTATCATTATATGGAGTTCTTTAAAGTTTTTGCCATTAGCACTATACTTTTGTTCAATATTATAGGTCTTTTTTAAAGGTTCGTAACCTCTCCATTTGTCAGTAATAATTTGGGCAGTTGTGTTGATATGTTCTTCAAATATTGGTGTTAATGATTTTGCTGAATAATCATCAATAGATTTTACATAAACACGTTTCACTTGATGTTTTTTGCTTAATTCTACTGCTATGACAGCCTTTTTCTTTTTAGAGTCATAACTCCTACCTTGTTTGCCTTGTTCTTTTCCTCCTACAGTAAACTCATCAACATGAACTAATTCTGATAAAGGGTAGTTTTGGCTACTCTTCATAGCCTTTCTTACTTTTTGCATAAAATACCAGGCGGTACCTTGGCGAACATCAAAACGTTTACCCATTTGAATACTTGACACACTTTTACTGCTCGTACTCATTTCAAAAACAATACAGAAGGCTTTTTGTAAACCAAACTTGACCTTGTGGAACAAAGTATTGGCTGTTGAACTTTCAACATGCTGACAATTATAGCATTGATATTTATATCCCGATTTCTCACAGCCTTTTGTGTGTCCACATTTCATACAGGTAAAACCATCTTGCCATTTGATTTTTGCCAAATAGGCTTTACAAGCATCGTCATTTGGTAATTCTTTTACAAAGTTTAGTATACTTTGCCCTTTAAATTCTAACATAAGCCTTATTTTTATTGATAACAATGTACAGAATTTAAATGACTAACTCAAATAATTAATATAAAGGAGGAACTTATTTGTTGCTCCTTTTTTATTTCTGATTACTGAATTATTTTCCTATTTTGCAACTTAGACAAAATTGCTTTTAAATGACCGATGTAAAAAGACTTTTCGACTTTCCCTATTATCAACTAGAAAAATATAACCTGCAAAAATCGTTAGTTACTAAGTATAACGGTAAATGGGAAGCAACTTCAACACAAGAATATATTGATAAAGCAAATGCGATTAGTAGAGGTCTTATAAGATTAGGGGTTCAACCCAACGATAAGGTTGCTATTATTTCATTAACCAATCGTACCGAATGGAATATTTGCGATATTGGAATTCTACAAACGGGAGCTCAGGATGTGCCAATATATCCCACTATTTCGGAAGAGGATTATTTATACATCCTTAATCATAGTGAAAGTGTTTATTGTTTTGTGTCTTGTGAATTTGTTTTAGAAAAAATAAACAAAATAAAAGATCAGGTCCCCACTTTAAAAGGAGTCTATAGTTTTGATGAAATTGAAGGGAGCGAAAATTGGTCTCATGTTCTCAACTTAGGAGATGACAAAAGCAATCAGGAAGAAGTTAAAAATCGAAAAGCTGCTATAATCGAATCAGATATGGCCACAATAATTTATACTTCAGGAACAACAGGAAGGCCGAAAGGCGTTATGCTTTCCCATAAAAATATTGTAACAAATACCATAAATAGTACTTACCGATTACCAATGGAATTAGGCAAATCGATAGCATTAAGTTTTTTACCCGTATGCCATATTTTCGAAAGAATGCTATTGTATATGTATCAGTATGGTGGTGTGAGTATTCATTTCGCTGAATCCCATGAAACAATTAGTGCGAATTTAAAAGAAGTGAAGCCTGATGTGATGACCGTTGTTCCTCGTCTGCTTGAAAAAATTTACGATAAGATTTATGCAAAAGGTGCTGATCTGACTGGAATTAAAAAAATATTATTCTTTTGGGCTATAGAATTAGGCTTAAATTATAAACCTTATGGAAAAAATGGAAGCTGGTATGAGTTCAAACTGAAAGTTGCACGGAAACTTATTTTTTCAAAATGGCAAGAAGCCTTAGGTGGGAATATAAAAGCAATTGCAAGTGGAAGTGCTGCACTACAACCAAGACTAGCAAGGGTCTTTAATGCCGCGGGGATTCCAGTTATGGAAGGATATGGACTTACTGAAACGTCTCCAGTTGTAACAGTAAACGATATGCGAAATTATCATTTTAGAATTGGAACTGTTGGAAAAGCATTGCGAGATACCGAGATTAAAATTGCTGAAGATGGTGAAATTTTAGTAAAAGGTCCACAGGTTATGATGGGGTATTATAAAGAACCCGATATGACTAATGATATAATTAAAGATGGGTATTTTCATACTGGTGATATTGGTGAAATTGATGAAGATGGATTCTTAAAAATAACAGATCGAAAAAAAGAAATGTTCAAAACAAGTGGGGGTAAATATGTGGCACCTCAGTTACTGGAAAATGCAATGAAAGAGTCCTTTTTTATTGAGCAGATTATGGTAGTTGGTGAAGGCGAAAAAATGCCTACAGCTTTAATTCAATTGAATTTTGAATTTGTAAGCAAATGGGCAAAAAGGAAAAATATCTCCCTGGGATCAAACCCAGTAGAAACTGTTAAAAATGAACGACTAATCAAAAGAATTCAAAAGGAAGTAGATCTTTACAATGAGCAATTTGGAAGGTGGGAACAAATTAAACGTTTTGAACTTACACCTGATGTATGGGGAATAGACTCAGGTCACCTCACGCCTACTATGAAACTAAAGCGCAAGATCATTAAACAAAAATACATCGACCTTTATAACAAGATCTATGACCATAATTTTTAGAGAACTAATTATTTTAATAGAAAGGAATTATGCGATACAAAGAATATAATGTAAACAGTGTTTTAAAAAAAACTATAAGACTTTTTTGGAAACGAGGGTTTAGAGGTTGTTCAATAAATGATTTAGTAGATGAAACTAATGTTAATAGATTTTCTTTGTATCATGAATTTTCAAATAAAGAAGGGATTTTATATCATTCTTTAGAATATTATCAAAAAAAAACAATCTGAAAAGAACTCTGAAATTTTAAAAAATAATGATCCTCTTTCAACTATTCTAAAGAACTTTTATTTAAGTTTGGACTTACTATATTAGACTGGACATAAAGGTGCGAGATTTAGAGTTGCATAATTTAACTTTGAATTATGAAAAAACAAAACAGAAATTACAGCCTATCATTTAAGCAAAAAGCAGTAGAATTAAGTTATTCCTGCGGTCATGTAAAACAAGTATGTGAGGAATTAGATATTCCTTATTCGGTATTACATCGTTGGCGAAGAGAATCAAAAGATTATGGTAAGAACAGTTTTCCAGGTCGTGGAAAGCCAAAATTAACAGATGACCAAAAAGAAATAGCAGTATTAAAACGACAATTAAAAGACGTAGCTTTAGAGAATGAGATTTTAAAAAAGGCGGTGAGCATCTTCTCCACGAGCGACAAGAGAAATTTAGGGTTATAAAACAGCATAAATTTAAATTTCCAGTTGAGAAGATGTGTAGCATGTTTAAAATAAGTAAAAGTGCTTATTACAATTGGTTAAAATCAGGACCATCTAAGCTTTGGTTATATAATCAAACCCTATCAGGGCTTATCTGTAATAGTTTTGAAGATAGTTTTAGGAGTTATGGATCACCAAGAATTAAAGTAGATCTAGAAAAGCTAGGACATTATGTTTCTATACCTAGAGTAGCTAGAATTATGAGTGCTAATGGTTTGTATGCAAGGAGAAAACGTAAATTTATAACTACAACAGATTCCAATCATAATTATCCAATAGCGCCTAATATTTTAAATAGAAACTTTACAGTTTTAAGAGCAAATCAAGTATGGGTTTCAGATATTACTTATATACAAACCGGGCAAGGCTGGATGTATTTAACTGTGATTATCGATTTGTTTAATAGAAAAGTAGTTGGTTGGTCTATGAGCGATAATTTAACCACAGAAGACACCATAATACTAACCTGGAATATGGCAGTAAATGGAACAAAAATAACTGGAGAACTTATATTTCATTCAGATAGAGGTTCTCAGTATGCTAGTTACAGCTTTACAAACATCATTAAAAGCTATAAAGGTCTAGTAAAACAAAGTATGAGTAGAAAAGGAAACTGTTGGGATAATGCAGTAGCAGAATCGTTCTTTAAAAGCCTAAAAGTAGAATGGGTATATAAACATGACTACATCTTAAGGTCTGAAGCCGAATTATCAATCTTTAGTTGGATAGAAACTTGGTATAATAAAAGGAGAATCCATTCAACTTTAGCATACAAAACTATTAATGAATTTGAAACAGAAATGTATAACCAAAATGTAGCTGCTTAAATCTCGCATTTAAATGTCCACTTTTTTGTTGTAAGTTCAAAGAAAACACTTTCTCGCTATGAGGAATCTTTTCTCCCTTTAATAACCTTCTCTCTGCCAAATCTATATGTTTGGCTGGCATCTTGCTGCAGTACTCTAATTCAAGTAATAATGAGTATTGATGTATTGTATTGGCCTTAAAAACGCTTTTGAATGTGTTTATCTTTTTATAAAGGGTTTGGGCTAGATTTAAGTAATTCTCTGCAGCAGTTTTTAAACGAAATTCCTTATGTTTGCCTCCAGATCTCTTGGTCTTTTGTAGCTTTCTAAATTCAATTTTAACACGCTTTTTCCAATCAGACCCGTTGCGCCAACCCCATATGTTTTGTTGAGATGCTAAAGTGCAACTGATAACAATACATTTTCGGGCTGCATCCCACAACAAATTATAATCTGTGGGGAAATGTACATTGGTTTTTACAACATAACTATCGGCTTTAAGCGCAACAGCTTCTCGGTCTTTTTTTTTAGAGAACCCTGTCCTACTTCCAAAACTAAGGCATTGATCTTTTCTATGGTTTCAACTTTTAGTAATCCAATGTTTTCCTTTAATGCCGTTAAACTGTATTGCTTATCTTCTACTGTGAACCCATGAGTTGACGCACATATTTATCTGAATTGGCAATCCACAATAAACGATCGTAATTGCTGTTAAGGGTTAATCGTATAACAGATAAAACAATCACTTCCCATATGGTCATCCCCTGGCGTCCTGTTTGTCGTTTCCCATTTTGAACAATGGGTTCTACAAGTTTAAACATTTTTTGATGGGATGCCTTGTTAGTGAAAATTGTTTGGAGGGCTAATAAAACTGGTGGAAGTTCATCTCTGCTTTTTAAGAGAATCTTTACCTCTGATATTGGAATGCTTCCTAAAACTGGAGATAACTCAAAGCGTTTGCGCAGAATCATTTTTTTAAAACGAATCTATGGCTTATAAAACCAGTAAATCCGTTAGTTATAACAATATAACGCATTTTTTAGAGCTGGATTCAGTTAGAAAACAGATGTTATTAACTTAATAATCAACAATATGAAAGTTTACGACCAGAGACTAACTAATAACTATTTTGAAATATAAAGATAACAATTACTGTGCAAAAAGTAACCCCTGTAGGGTTTAAAATCCTTTAAGGGTTAATAATATTACAAAAAAGTATTGTATAATTTATTCACTCGTTCTTCGAGACTCCTAACTCCACAGGAGTTTTAACCAACAATATTAACAATCTTACCAGACACTACAATTACTTTCTTAGGGGTTCTTCCTTCTAAATAATGTGTCGTTTTTTCGTGTGCCATTACGGCAGTTTCTATTTCATCTTTATTTAGATCCAACGACAATTCTAACGTAAACCTCATTTTTCCATTAAAAGAGACAGGGTAAACCTTCGTATTCTCAACTAAGTGTTTTTCTTCAAATACCGGAAACGAGGCGGTAGAGATACTATCACTATTCCCTAATTTATTCCATAGTTCTTCTGAAATATGAGGTGCATATGGAGAAAGTAATATTACCAATGGTGCTAGTATTTCTTTACTTGTACATTTTTGACTGGTTAATTCATTTATTGCTATCATAAACGTAGAGACCGAAGTGTTAAAACTAAAGTTAACTATATCTCCTTCTACTTTCTTAATAGTTTTATGAAGTGTTTTTAAATTCTCCTTTGTTGCTGGAGTTTCTGAAATCATAACGCTTTCTTCCAGACCCGAATGGTATAATCGCCACATTTTCTTTAAAAAGGAATGCACCCCAGTTATTCCAGCCATATTCCATGGTTTTGCTTGTTCTAAAGGCCCTAAGAACATCTCATACATTCGTAAGGTATCAGCGCCATATTGCTCACAAATATCATCGGGATTTATAACGTTATATTTGGATTTAGACATTTTTTCGACCTCTCTACTTACTTTAAAAGTTCCATCATCTTCAGTTATAAATTCTGCATTCTTAAATTCGGGGCGCCAATTAATGAATGCTTCTATATCCAGTTCATCACTTGTATTCACAAAAGCAACATCAGCATGTGAAAAACCATTATTTGAGTTTTTTAATTCAATCTTAATATCAAGTTTATCTCTATCAAAACTTGGCATGTGGTTAATTAGATGTTTCTGAATAGTCTCTTTTAATTTTTTTTCTATTCTTTCATTTACTTCCTTTTCATTAATTTTATTTTTATCCGAAACAAAAAATGAAATCATCTCGTAAATACTAGAATGTGGATTATTTTTTAATATTGCATTTTTATTTATAAAGTTTTCATCTTTTACCCAAATTTCAATAAAAAACTGTTTATTGTAAATATAGACAAAAGCACTCTCTCCCAAAATCATTCCTTGGTTAATAAGTTTTTTAAAAGGTTCATCCACTTTTAAAAATCCTCGGTCGTATAAAAACTTCACCCAAAACCGACTGTACAATAAATGCCCAGTGGCATGTTCGCTTCCTCCTATATAAAGATCTACATTTTCCCAATAATCCATGGCTTCTTTTGAGGCAAATGATTCTGAATTCAACGCATCCATATATCGAAACATATACCAACTACTTCCTGCCCATCCTGGCATGGTGTTCAATTCTAAAGGATATATTCCATTGTCTTCAAATTCATCACCATCGCTTAATGAAACAAGATCATTACTTACTATTTTATTGGTATTGGTGTCCCATGCCCATACATCGGCTCTGCCTAAAGGTGGTTCTCCTGTTTCGGTAGGTAAGTATTTTTCAACTTCGGGCAAACGAATAGGCAGATGTTCTTCGGCTATCATTTGTGGTAAACCATCCTTATAATAAACAGGAAAAGGTTCTCCCCAATAACGTTGCCTAGAAAATACCGCGTCACGCAATCGGTAATTTATTTCTTTCGCCCCTCGGTGTTTCTTCTCTAATTTTTCAATGACTTTATCTGTTGCTTCTGCATAAGATAAACCAGAAATAAAGCCACTATTGGCAATAATTGTTCCTACTTTTTCGGTGTGGGCTTCTTTTGAAACATCCACTCCTTCAAAAATATTTTTAATAGGAATATTAAAATGTTTTGCAAAATCATGATCTCTCTGATCACCACAAGGGACAGACATAACAGCACCTGTTCCATAGTCAGCTAATACATAATCACCTATCCAAATTGGAATTAATTCTTTTGTTAATGGGTGTTTTGCATACGCTCCAGTAAAAACCCCGGTTATATTTTTTACATCGGCAATCCGTTCACGTTCACTTTTCTTAGTAGTAGCTGTAATATATTTCCCAACTTCTATTCGCTGCTTAATAGTGGTTATCTTATCTACCAACTTATGCTCAGGAGCTAATGTTAAAAAAGTGACTCCAAAAATGGTGTCGGGTCGAGTAGTATATGTATTTATTGCAATTCCCTGAAATTCCTCCTTTTCATTTAGTACCCTAAACTCTACAGAAGCACCTATAGATTTTCCAATCCAATTTCGCTGTGTTTCTTTTAGTGATTCACTCCAATCTAAATTGTCTAAGCCATTTAATAACCGTTCGGCAAATACAGAGATACGCATATTCCATTGGGTCATTTTCTTTTTAATAACTGGGAAACCGCCTCGCTCTGAAACACCATTTAGAATTTCATCGCTAGCTAATACGGTTCCTAATTGAGGGCACCAATTTACTTCTGTCTCTGCTAAATAAGTAAGGCGATAATTTAAGAGAATTTTTTGCTTTTTTTCTTCTGAAAAGCTATTCCACATAACTACAGAGAATTCAGGAATGTTTTTTCCACACTTAGCATTTAGACCTGCATTTCCTTCTTCTTCAAAAATATCGATCAAATCTGAAATAGGGAATGATTGTTCATGTGCGTTACAATACCAGGATTCAAATAATTGAATAAAGATCCATTGGGTCCATTTGTAATAATCCGGATCTGATGTACGAACCTCCCGGCTCCAATCAAAAGAAAATCCAATTTTATCTAATTGTTCTCGATACCTTTTAATGTTCTCCTTTGTAGTTTCTGCAGGATGCTGTCCTGTTTGAATTGCATATTGCTCAGCAGGAAGCCCAAACGAATCATAGCCCTGAGGGTGTAATACATTATATCCTTTATGTCTTTTATACCGTGAGTAAATATCGCTAGCAATATATCCTAATGGATGCCCAACATGCAAGCCTGCTCCTGAAGGATAAGGAAACATGTCCAACACATAATACTTTGGTTTCTCGCTTTGATTAGATGCTTTAAATGTTTGGTTTTTTGCCCAATATTTTTGCCATTTGGCTTCAATATCATTAAAATGGTACTTGCTCATTCTTTGTTTGTTCGAGTGCAGTCTAGAATTATATACTTGTCCTTCTCAGCGTATCTCTAAGTGTATTTTGATTATTAAATTGTATGGATTGCAAATTTAAGGGTATTGTACGAAAGACAAAAGTTTTAACGTTTCTATTAATAACATTTAATTAAGTTCCAAAAAAAAAGCAAATACCAAATTTAAATATCATTTAATTTAACATATAACAACAATTGAACAAGAGTTTAAATTTGAGTTTTGTGTTTCGGAATTTCTTTATAACTCATTTTTTATTCAATAAAATAAGTTCAAAAAAATTGTATTTTTACTTTTTAAAAACTAACAAACATTCATGACTTCTTCATTTGAAAAATATCAAAAACGTAGATTGATCTCCTCCTATTTTTCAGTAGTGATAAGTATTTCACTAGTACTTTTTCTATTAGGTTTATTAGGGCTGTTAGTATTGAATTCGAAACGAGTTGCTGATTATTTTAAGGAACAAATTTCCATTACAATCTTTTTAAAAAATGATGCAAAAGAAGTTGAAATTACCCAACTAAAACAAAGTTTATCCTTAGCAGAATACACAAAATCTACCGAATATATTTCAAAAGAACAGGCAGCTGAAGAACATAGTGCTACTATTGGAGAAGATTTTATAGATTATTTAGGCTATAACCCCTTGCAAAATAGTATTGATGTTCATCTAATAGCTGATTTTGTGACACCTGAGTTAATTGAAAAAATTACATCAGAAATTAATAACAAAGATTTTATTGATGATGTGGTCTATGATAAACCATTAATTGCAAAGCTTAATGAGAATGTTAAAAAGATCAGTTTTTGGATTTTGGTTGTTAGCGGTATTTTTCTTTTTATCGCTGTTTTATTGATCAATAGTTCGATTCGCCTTTCGGTTTATGCAAAACGGTTTACTATTAAAACTATGCAAATGGTAGGCGCAACCAAAGGCTTTATTCGGCGTCCTTTTATTTGGAGAAGTGTACGTTTGGGCATTATAGGATCGCTGATAGCAATGATTGGAATGGGAATAGTGATATATTATCTCAATAAAACATTTGTAGAATTACATTTTCTAGAAAGCGACCTGATGCTTGTAGCATTGTTTGGATTTATTTTTATAATCGGTATTTTTATAACTTGGATCAGCACCTATTTTGCCACCCAGCGTTTTTTGAATCTTCAAACAGACGAGTTGTATTATTAATGAACTTATAAAAATTAATTCCTTAAATTCAATAGTTTGAAAAATATACTTTTTTTATTTTCTATTTCTTTAATTCTGAATAGCTGTATTATAAGCAATCCACACCCTGAAGATTGTATTATTCAGGAAATTATAATTACTGAAATATCTGAAGGAACATCAAACGATATCGTTATTAAAGATGGTGGATTCGATTATTTTTATATTAATCGAGGCTTAGAAAAAGGACTAACCCTTAAATATTTAAACAATACACTTTTAAATAAAAAAGTTACCTTGCACCTGCCAAAATTTTGGATTGGAACTTCAGAACATATTGCACAATTAAGTATCGTTAACGAAATTGTTTATACTGAATTTTCTACGAAGCTAGGAAATAATTAGTTTTGGCGGAAAATTAAAAAAACGCATACTATATTTAGATCCCTTCCGAAATTTATATTGAGCAGGGTCAGAATTAAGGTTAGATTATGGGTGAACAAAAGAGAAAAGAGATCAAAAAAGCAAGTGAACAATTTATATTCCGCCGAGAAAACTATAAGTTTATGCTTATTGGAATTGGCTTTATTATGTTAGGCTTTATTTTAATGGCTGGAGGTGGCAGTGATGATCCCAATGTATTTAATCCCGAAATTTACAGTTGGCGACGCATCCGTTTAGCACCAGCTCTAATCCTTATTGGATTTGCAATTGAAATCTATGCCATTTTATTGAATCCAAATAATAAAAAATAAATAATGGAACCTTTAGATGCCATTATTCTTGGAATTGTTCAAGGTTTTACTGAATTTTTACCTGTTTCTTCTAGTGGTCATCTCGAACTTGGAAAAGCTATTTTAGGTGACGATTCCATTCCTGAGGATAGTTTATTATTTACCGTAGTACTACATTTTGCTACTGCTTTAAGTACCATAGTTGTTTTTAGAAAAGACATCTGGGATATTTTAAAGGGACTGTTAGCATTTTCCTGGAATGAAGAAACTCAATTTATTTTGAAAATTTTTATATCCATGATCCCAGCGGTATTCATTGGTCTCTTTTTCGAAGAACAATTAGAATCCTTTTTTGGAGGAAATATTGCCTTTGTAGGAGCGATGTTATTGGTTACTGCTTTATTATTATGGTTAGCAAGTCGTTCGAAAAAAACCGATAAAACTATTTCTAAAAACAATGCATTTATTATTGGAATTTCACAAGCAGTTGCAATGCTTCCAGGAATTTCAAGAAGTGGTGCGACTATATCTACTTCGGTACTTTTAGGAAATGATAAAAATAAAGCGGCTCGATTTTCATTTTTAATGGTAGTGCCATTGATCTTTGGTAAGATTGTTAAAGATTTTTTGGGAGGAGAGTTTAGTACCGAAACAGTAAATATCACAAATCTAGGCTTTGGTTTTATTGCTGCATTTATAAGTGGTTTAATAGCTTGTACCTGGATGATTAAAATAGTGAGAAATAGTAAGCTAATTTATTTTGCTTTTTATTGCTTGGTAATTGGATTAACAGCAATAGGGGTTAGTTTTTATTTTTAATAATTTGATTTTTCTTACTATACTTTTTGAAAGAAAATTATTATTTTAGTTATCATTCAGGCTTGTACTGAGAACTCAGAAGGTATAGAGATTTATAATTATTATGAATACAGTTGAAGCCTATAAAGTAGGAAAAGTATTGCTTATCGATAAGCCATTAAATTGGACTTCATTTCAATTGGTGAATAAGGTTCGTTGGCTAATCAAACAACAATTCAATTTAAAAAAAATAAAAGTAGGGCATGTTGGAACCTTAGACCCATTAGCTACTGGATTACTTATTCTTTGTACTGGAAAATTCACTAAAAAGATTGAAACCTTTCAGGCACAAGAAAAAGAATATACAGGAACAATTACACTGGGAGCTACTACTCCAAGCTATGATTTAGAAACCGAGATCGATCAGACATTTGATATATCAAAGATTTCATTTGAAAAAATAAATAACGCCACCCAACAGTTTACTGGAGAAATTCAACAACAACCCCCTATTTTTTCGGCTTTGAAAAAAGAGGGCAAGCGGTTATATGAATATGCTCGAACTGGTGAGAAAGTGGAGATTCCAAGTAGGACAGTGATCATTTCAGAATTTGAAATTACTAAAATTGAACTGCCAAAAGTTGATATTAGAGTGGTTTGCAGTAAAGGGACCTATATCCGTTCATTGGCTTATGATTTTGGTAAGGCGCTTAATAATGGAGCACATTTATCTGCTTTGCGAAGAACCAAGATTGGGAATTTTTCGGTAAAGGATGCTGTTTCAATTACTGAGTTTGAGAGGGTATTAAAGAATTTAAAAATTTAGCATTATGGGAAAACAACGATGTGATTGGAGTGGTGAAAAACCATTATATCTAGCGTATCATGATGAGGAATGGGGAACCCCTGTTTATGATGATAAAACACTATTCGAATTTTTAATGCTGGAAACCTTTCAAGCAGGCTTAAGTTGGATCACCATATTAAAAAAAAGAGAGAATTTTAGAGCTGCTTTCGATGGGTTCGATTATAAAAAAATAGCGAATTATTCCGATAAAAAAGTTGTATCTCTACTCCAAGATGCAGGAATCATTAGAAATAAACTAAAAGTAAAATCGGCTGTAACCAATGCACAAGCTTTTATTAGGATTCAAAAGGAATTTGGAAGTTTCAGCAAGTATTTTTGGAGCTTTGTCAATGGAAAACCTATAAAGAATAACTTTAAAAAAATGACAGATCTTCCTGCAAATACACCCTTAAGTGATAAGATTAGTTCCGATTTAAAAAAACGCGGATTCAAATTTGTAGGCTCAACAGTTGTATATGCTCATATGCAAGCTACAGGTATGGTCAATGATCATCTGGAAAGCTGTTTTAGATATGATAAAGTTTAAAAATTAAAGCTTCACCACTTTTTTATTTACCCTTCCAAAGTCTCCTTCAAAAGTAACAAATAATGTCTCTTTCCTGCTTTGATTCAAGTTTAAGGTAATGATTCCATTTCCGTTTTCAATTGATCTTTCATATAGCTTTTGACCTAAAATATTATAAATAGAAATCTGTATAGTTCCTTCAATATTATTCAGATCAAAAGAAACATTATTATAGGTTGGATTTGGAAAAGGAGCAGAAATATTGTTGATTGCCCAATCTTCAGTAGAAAGGGTTTGAACTTGAATTGTCCAAAATCCTTCAGGAGCAACTATAGGTCTTGCTAATATTTTCCCCGAATTCGCTTCCGCTTCAATATAATATTCAATATTGCCAGTAGGGATTGTAAAATCTGTAGACCAAACATTATCACTTACTAAAGACATCGGTGTTTGTATAAAATCTGAAAACCCTTCTTCGCGCCAAAAAACTGTAGCAGTATTAATTCCTGAATTGTGTTTGATCATCACATTCACAGAAACTGTAGAGCTAGCATTCGCCTCGTCAATAGGTTGATGAACAATCCATAATGGATCATTCACTCCAATAGTATGTGTAATACAATGGATGGCACCAAAGAGAGAAATAAGATCTTCATCTGGATTGTCTACATCTATCCCAACGATATTATAACCAGGTAATAATTCCTGATATTGTACAAGAGCAGCAACATCTACCTCTGGCCTATAAATAGGAACAATTACAGATTTATTGATAAAAATAGAGTTACTAAAGGTTCGATAAGATCCTCCTGTATCAGGGTAATTTCCTGAGGCACTTGGTGGAGCATCGATCCAAACAACATTGTAAGGTGTGCCAAAAGGAGATTGAAAATTACTCAATACATAGTCGATATTTTCTTCTATTTGAGGTCCGTCGGCTATACCTTCAGGATATTTGCTCACTAAAAGAGTCTCTTCATCCAACAGTTTCATATGCATATCTATATGGTGAATGGCATCGTAGGGGAGTGTTTCCATTTTTATATAATTTTCAATCCCCATATACAAATTCATAATATCGTTTATTTCACTTTCAGTTTTAACAGTAACACCATAAGGATTTCCTGCTGCATTTTCATTTAAAACCAATTTAGAAGCAAAGGCATTTCCTAAACCATCAGACATATAATTACCACCTGTATTCACCAGATCGTTTGTGCCAGTATTGGTTTCATAAATTGGAAAGCCCAAGAGGTTTGCATGTTCCGTAGGCATAACATTATCAAAAGGGCGCGGTCTGTTATAGATCCAATCTGCATAAGCCCTTTCGCCAACATCGTCTGAATAAATAGTATTTCCACCATAATCACGTATCCAAATACTATTGCTATTTGCATTTAAAAAAATAACATTGGTTAAATCTACTCCTGCATTGGTCAAATAATTGGATACAGCTGTTTCGTTTTGGGTAGTAATTATAACTTTACATTCATTTATACCAACTTCAACAATTTGACGTAAAATGTTTTGAAAATTTGTTGTCCAACGAATTAATAAATACTCTACTTCTTCCCATTCTGCAGCTGCGCGTACAGACCCTGAAGGCGGATCTGACATTCTGTTGCTCTTAAACTGAAATTGAGAAAGTATCCCTTTTTCAGCTTCTGTTAGCCCTTTTGGAAATATTCCCTTTTCTTGTGAAAATAATAGTAGAGAATTAAAAACTAAAAGAATTGCTGCTACTAATTTTAATGATTTATGTTTCATAAACAATGGCTTTATTCAAAGCATGTAAAGATAATTAATTTTAATAATATAATCAATAAGTTACCTGTTTTAAAAATTCCTTACGAGGTATTTCGGCTGCCCCCAAGCTTTCTAAATGTAGAGTATACATTTGACAATCAATAAACGTATAATTTTTTGTTTTGAGTTTTTCAATTAAATAATAAAACCCAACTTTTAATGCATTACTTTCTATACGGCTCCTTGTATTGACCTAGCACTAAGTCATTATATTTTATAAATAATTAAAGAATTGATTTAGAGAATAAAGAAAGAAGTATAAAAAATCTTAGTTTATTTGGTGACAACATAGATAAGAAACTGCAAAAAATAGATTACAAATATAATATTAGAGGCTGGCTTACCGATATAAATAATGTAGGAAATTCTTCAAGATTTAGTTTGGATAATGATTATTTATTTAATTTTAGGATTAATTATAATAAGCTAGAAGGAGATTATAATTCTACAGGAATAGTACCATTGTATAATGGAAATATAGCTGAGACTATTTGGAAAACAGATAATGTAAATAAAGAAAAAAGAAGTTATGGTTATATGTATGACCCTTTAAACCGTATAAATAAAGCTGGAAATCGTAGTGGAGTTAATTTAGATAATATTGACGATGACTTTACCTTTACTCTATGGAATGTTAATTATGATAAAAATGGGAATATAGAAACATTAAGAAGAAGCGGTAAATTTACTAGCCAATATTATGATAACTTAATTTATAATTATGAAGATAATAGCAATAAATTATTAGGTGTGATAGATATTTCTACTTGTAATTGTGATGAGAAAGGGTTTAATGATACAAATAATAGTAATCAAGATTATACTTATGACTTAAATGGTAATTTACTTACCGATGAGAATAAAGGTATTACCACTCCAATTACATATAATCATTTAAACCTTCCTGTTGAAATAGCTATAACTAATACTTTAGAAAGCGGTACCATTAGTTATGTTTATGATGCAACAGGTGTTAAACTCGAAAAAACTTTTACATACTCAACAGGTGCCAATAATATTTCTATTACTACGCAATACGCAGGAAATTATGTATATTCGGATAACGAAATTGAAGGAACAATGATGCTAGAATTTTTTAATCATCCGGAAGGTTATGTTATACCATTACCAGACAATCCTGATGGAACAAAAAACGAAAAATCTGTAAAAAGTTTTACTACAGATCCTGGTGGAGGACCTGGAAATATTACTTACTCAAGTTATAATTATGTCTTTCAATACAAAGACCACTTAGGGAACATACGACTGTCATACGCAGACCTCGATGGGGACGAGAGTATTAACCCAAACGATGAAATTATTGAAGAAAATAATTTTTTTCCCTTTGGTCTTAAGCATTGGGGATATAATAACGTGGTTTCTTCAAATGGAAATTCTCTAGCTCAACAATGGAAATTTGGCGGGAAACAATTAGACCAAAGTCTTGGATTAGAAACTTACGATTTTGGAGCAAGAAATTATGACCCAGCAATTGGTCGTTGGATGAATGTTGACCCCCTAGCAGACCAAATGAGAAGACATAGTCCGTATAACTATGCGTTTGATAACCCTATATACTTTGTTGATTATGATGGAATGGCTCCTGTGGATTGGATAAAAAACATAGATACGGGTGTGGTTACGTGGAAAGATGCTACTGGAGATGCTGCTATTAAATTGGTTGCAATTGATGATTCAAAAATGTCACCAGCCGAAAATTTAAAAGAACCTGTAAAGGAGAAATATAAAAATTTAGGAACATCTTTTTTTGGCACTAAAGGTGAAAATGCAAGGGATAACGCACAAATAGCGGCACAGCAGGATGAATACTTAACGAATGTTTCTTCGGATTTGAATAAGAAAGCTGGTGTTGATTACAAGTCAGATGAACTTGGTGGATTTCTTGGAGATAATGTTACAAAAACTAAGCTGAAATCAGCCTTTATGGGGGGTAATAATGGAAGTACTTCTGCGAATGATTCACCACTAGTAAGTTTTGTTAAGGGTGAAGTTAAAAACGAAATAATTGAAACAGGATTACAAAAGGTATTTTCAATTTCAAGTAAGGCTGCAAGTGTAAGTACTGCTCTTATGACTTCAACACAAATGGGACAGGGTAGTGATAGAGAATCAAACCAAAAGGCAAATGCAAATAATGCATTCCAAAGTAAAGTCATGCCTTTATTAGATATGGGAACGATAATGAATATTATGTTGCATAAATATTAAAAATGATACTATTATGAATTTTACCAAATTATTAATTTACTGTTTACTATTTTGTGCTTTTTATAGTTGTATACCTAAATTGAATATCTCTGAAATAGAACTAAGAATAAATAATGACAATACTTTATTATTTGAAGGAGATGTTGAATATTTAATGAAAAATACTCCAAAAAAATATTTACGAGAATATGGTAAAACCGCTTATAGAGAAAAGCTTACTAAAATATATGATAATAGACCATACCCAGTAGGGTATAGTAATATCGGTGAATTAGTTATTCAAGACAGAGATAAATGTAACTCTTTCTATTATTACAAAGTTACTTACAAGGTTACAGAGGTTCAATTGACTCCTTATTTAGATTCCACTGCTTTAAAGCGGAATCAAAAAAAATATGGTAAAGAAAATGTATTTTTTAATTCAAATATAAAATCTTTACATATCACAGGAGTAAAGAACAAAATATTAATATTTGATAAAGATAGGGAGTGGAAAGTACTTAATTTAAATGAAGAATTTCTTGATGAAAACTATGGAGATGGATTTTCTAAATGTTTAAAACCAGATACGCAAAGTCGGTAATACTTTAAAAAACCACTATCATTACTTGCTTTATTGATAGAAGAAAATAAAACTCCTGTTTTAATAAAATAGGAGTTTTTTATTTAATTTAATCCCATGGAAAAATACGAAGTCCCCTTATATAAAGATGAAAAACTCTTAAATGAATTCTTAGATATTTGGACTATTCCAAATATTGAGAAAATGACATTAGAGGAATATACTGATGTAGATAATAGATTCACTAAAAAAACTAGAGGAACTCATCTTTAATAACAGAAAGAAAGTTCAAACCGTTAAAAAGAAATGGAAAACAGGTAAAAAAGAAAGTATAAATATTTATCTAACACCTATTAACGGTAGTTTTTGCTTTTGTAAACTATCACACAAAGAGAATAACTCTAAAATAGGCTACGAAGGAAGTACTTCTATACCTGTAGGTACACAACCGGTAATACCACGATAAAAAGGTTCCAATATTGGAACTTTACCGCAAATAAAGGCTTTAAGGATGATATTAATAGCAGCAACCTAGATTATACTTATGACTTAAATGGTAATTTACTTACCGATGAGAATAAAGGTATTACCACTCCAATTACATATAATCATTTAAACCTTCCTGTTGAAATAGCTATAACTAATACTTTAGAAAGCGGTACCATTAGTTATGTTTATGATGCAACAGGTGTTAAACTTGAAAAAAAATTTATAAACACAACAGGTGCTAATAATATTTCTATTACTACTCAATACGCAGGAAATTATGTATATTCGGATAACGAAATTGAAGGAACAATGATGCTAGAATTTTTTAATCATCCGGAAGGTTATGTTATACCATTACCAGACAATCCTGATGGAACAAAAAACGAAAAATCTGTAAAAAGTTTTACTACAGATCCTGGTGGGGGACCTGGAAATATTACTTACTCAAGTTATAGCTATGTCTTTCAATACAAAGACCATTTAGGGAACATACGACTGTCATACGCAGACCTCGATGGGGACGGGAGTATTAACCCAAACGAGGAGATTATTGAAGAAAATAATTTTTTTCCCTTTGGTCTTAAGCATTGGGGATATAATAACATGGTTTCTTCAAATGGAAATTCTCTAGCACAACAATGGAAATTTGGCGGTAAGCAATTAGACCAAAGTCTTGGATTAGAAACTTACGATTTTGGAGCAAGAAATTATAATCCAGATTTAGGAAGATGGATGAATATTGACCCCTTGGCACACGAAAGAGAATGGCTATCACCCTACAATTTTGTACAAAACAATCCAATAAATAGAGTTGACCCTACTGGAGCTCTTGATGATTGGGTTCTATGTGTGGGAATGGGGGTAGATGGAGATTATTATGATACTGATGGAAATCATTTAGGGAGTGATGGCATAGACGACAATAAAGTTTACACAGCTGATGGAAAAAATGAAGATGGCTCTTTTTCTAATGCACAGGAATTGTCAATAACTCATACAGAATTTCAAACTATATCGGGCATTGTTAAACACGAAGCAGGTACATCTAATACAAATGAAAATCTTTGGATTGCTCACACTGCAAACAATGCTGCGAATGCTTCGGGAACAAGTCTTTATAATAAATTGATGTCTGGGTTTTCCAGCGTTTCAAATAAAACTCCGTTAAGTACATCTACCAATAGTACACGAGCCAACTCAGCGAGAGCAGGAGTTCTAAACGTGTTCTCTGGTGGTAGTGACCCTACAGGTGGTTCTACATTATGGGATGGCACAGACTTTCTTGCTTGGGGTTTGAACTCGCCATATAGAGGGAAACCTCATGCTAAATTTAGACAATACAAAAATATATCTATCTCAGGAGATATCTATAATCGGTATTTAAAAGCAACTTTAAGTAAATACCCTAAAGGAAGGACAAGGTACCGTGGAAAGTATTACAACATTCCTGCATCTGTTTTCAAAGATCAGTCTAATTGGTCTAATGGTGGCTTCTATTACAATACAGGTGTTGATGAACCTTACGGAATTAAAGCAACAGGAGCATTTGGTCGTTCAATTTTTTGGAAAAAATAAAATAGACAGAATATGAGATCTATTGTTATAATCTTTTTATTGTTTTCTATTTCTTGCCAAAGTCAAGTAACAAAAGGGAAATTTAAGGATGATATAAGAAAAGAATATGTTGTTATATCAGGCGATTCTTCTTCTTTAGCATTGAAAAACTCTATTTATAAGGATAATGAATATAAATTATTATATTTAAAAACATATGGAGAAAGTTCAGGAGATAAAGTGCAATTATTAAAAAATGATAGTGCTATAACTACTTTGTCATTGCCAATATCAGATGTTGAAGTAAAAAATTTCTCTTTGTATGAATTTGAAGAAACGAATAAAGGATTTAATTTCTATGTTAGTTGGGGAGGCGGAAATTATTTATATCAAAGTATTTTTTATTTTGAATATAAGGAAGGCATGTTTTATCTCAGCAAAGTGGGGAAGAGAGATTACATCCTTGAATCAGAAAAAGAGATATCGAAAGAAGAAAAAATTACTCCTCCTGTTAGGATAGATAAATTTATTCTCTCTGAATTTTTGTAGAAAATCAATGACATAGAAGCCTTGCAGAGATGCAGGGCTTTTTTACTTTTTAGGCTTCCTGATAAAATAAGATTTTTCTAAAGTCCAACCGTAATCATTTACAAGACAATCAAGAGCAGATTTTTCCAGTTCGGGAGTAGCTTTAAAATCGAGAAATAAGCCGTGTCCAGGCTCAATGATTTTATTGTAATGCTCAGCTCAAATCTTGGCATTTTCTTCATTGGTGTTTTCGAGGGCTCCTTGTATTGACCTAGCACTAAGTCATTATATTTTATAAATAATTAAAGAATTGATTTAGAGAATAAAGAAAGAAGTATAGAAAATCTTACTTTATTTGGAGTTGCCATAAACAAAAAACTGCAAAAAATAGATTACAAATATAATATTAGAGGCTGGCTTACCGATATTAATGATGTTGGAGGTACTGCCTCTGGGCATGGTGTAGAAACTGATTTATTTAATTTTAGGATTAATTATAATAAGCTAGAAGGAGATTATAATTCTACAGGAATAGTACCATTGTATAATGGAAATATAGCAGAGACTATTTGGAAAACAGATAATGTAAATAAAGAAAAAAGAAGTTATGGTTATATGTATGACCCTTTAAACCGTATAAATAAAGCTGGAAATCGTAGTGGAGTTAATTTAGATAATATTGACGATGACTTTACCTTTACTCTATGGAATGTTAATTATGATAAAAATGGGAATATAGAAACATTAAGAAGAAGTGGTAAATTTGCTAGCCAATATTATGATAACTTAATTTATAATTATGAAGATAATAGCAATAAATTATTAGGTGTGATAGATATTTCTACTTGTAATTGTAATGAGAAAGGGTTTAATGATACAAATAATAGTAACCTAGATTATACTTATGATTTAAATGGCAATTTACTTACCGATGAGAATAAAGGTATTACCACTCCAATTACATATAATCATTTAAACCTTCCTGTTGAAATAGCTATAACTAATACTTTAGAAAGGGGTACCATTAGTTATGTTTATGATGCAACAGGTGTTAAACTTGAAAAAAAAATTATAAACACAACAGGTATTATTCCTCATTCTATTACTACGCAATACGCAGGAAATTATGTATATTCGGATAACGAAATTGAAGGAACAATGATGCTAGAATTTTTTAATCATCCAGAAGGTTATGTTATACCATTACCAGACAATCCTGATGGAACAAAAAACGAAAAATCTGTAAAAAGTTTTACTACAGATCCTGGTGGGGGACCTGGAAATATTACTTACTCAAGTTATAGCTATGTCTTTCAATACAAAGACCATTTGGGTAATATAAGGTTATCATATTCAGATAATGATCTAAATGGGTCTATTAATCCAGTCGATGAAATTATTGAAGAAAATAATTTTTTTCCCTTTGGTCTTAAGCATTGGGGATATAATAACGTGGTTTCTTCAAATGGAAATTCTCTAGCACAACAATGGAAATTTGGCGGGAAACAATTAGACCAAAGTCTTGGATTAGAAACTTACGATTTTGGAGCAAGAAATTATAACCCAGATTTAGGAAGATGGATGAATATTGACCCCTTGGCACACGAAAGAGAATGGCTATCACCCTACAATTTTGTACAAAACAATCCAATAAATAGAGTTGACCCTACTGGAGCTCTTGATGATTGGGTTCTATGTGTGGGAATGGGGGTAGATGTTATGCCACCTGATGATTATAAGGTTGATAAACAAGGAAATATTTCACTTCTTCGTAAAACCGATGACAATTTTGATGTGTTGTACAACCATAATGAAAGTGGGGCTACTCAAGTTGATAAAGGAGTGTTAGGGAGTAAATATTCTCAAACAGGTACAGATTCCAAAGGGAATAAATTTTCTTACGATATATTAAAAGTGAGAGGTGATCAAAAAGCCACTAATTTGTTCGAGTTTGTTGCTAATAATACTGATGTAGAATGGAGTCAAACTCAACTTGGCGAGGCAGGTGAAAAAGGTCTGAACTACTTAACTACTTCTCACAATAAGGCTACGGAAAAGGGAATAGCACAGATGATTAATACCCAATTCCACAATGGTTATACAATAAGAGATCATATACACAATCATCCAAGAAACACACCATATCCATCAGGGTTAAAAAAAGGTGGAGGAGATATTGGCTTTTCTAAGGCTGTAACTGATTGGTATAACAAAAAATACCCAGGAAGAGCAACGCCATTTTATAAAATTTACACATCTGGTAATGATAAGTACATCAATTATAACAAGAATTCGACTATGACCGATTTTATTATAATTGAACTTCCTGAGATTATTATAAAAAATTAGTTGCTATGAAGTATAAAAGATTTTTAAACGCATTTTCGTTACTTCTCTTAATTGTAGTAAATATAAATGTTGTATACTCTCAAACTATGGTTGATAAAAATATGTTAGAACTTAAGCCAAACAAAAAACTTATTATAGAATTACAAAAATTAATATATAAGGCAAATCATTGTGACGATTATAATCCTTCTTTAATTTGGGATATTGATATTACTCAAGCAGAAAATGGTTGTGTTTTAATTATTACAATGCAAGACAATATAAATGTAGATTATGAGTATGTTGGCTTTTTTTACTTAGATAAAGTGCAGTTTGTTGTGTCTGGAATTATGGGCGATAGTTTGTTTACAGTATTAGAAAGTAAACGGTTAAAGTTTAAAACAAAAGACAAACCTAAAAATCAAATTATATCAGAGACACCCTCTGGAGATTACCCAAATTGGATATATCTTTCAAAAGAAAACAAATTAATGCAGATAAAAGAATATCTAATACCCTGTGATTAGTTCATTACATAATACTTTGCAATTTAGTTTGTTTTGGACAGTGGCAATACCACTTATGATTCCAATGGCAATATGAAAACCGATCAAAACAAAGGGATTACCAATGGTAAAGTTGATTATAATTTAGATTGGAGTGGGTTATCAACTTTAGATAAATCTCAAGGTTTTGAATGGGGTGGCAATTAGAAATTTACAGACAAACCTCACTTCCAAAATATGTTTGGCAACTCAGTCAAATCTTTAAGAGAAAAATACAATTCAGGAAGTCTAACCCATGGATATATAAACCTTAGATGATTATGAGAACAATTTTGTTACTAAGTTTCTTGCTGTTTTCTTTGGTTGGGTGTGGAGAATCTAACCAACGGTCAACTGTAAATAATAAGATTCAATCTGAGAAGAAGAACACATTAGTGCTTGTTAAACAAGCAAATAAATATAAGTTATTGATAGATTCAACTAAAGGTAATTTACATAGTGTTCAACGAGATGTTTATGAATCTGCTGAAGGTGGTACGGTAGAATCTTTTTACAATCAATCTGACACTATAAAAAAGGAGATAATCTATTATGGTGAGATGGGAAAAAGAGTTGTTCACATTTACAAAAAGCAAGGAAAGACGATTTTAGTTGAAGACACTAACGTTAGCTACGAAGAGCCTATAAATCCCAAAAAAACAGTCAAAATAAGTAGTAGTGTTACAGATGTCTATTATTTAGACAGACGACAGAACTTGATTTATTGGATTAAGGATGGTCGAAAAATGCCTGAATCGCGATATAAGGCACAAGAAGAAGAAATCATACTAGAATAATTAAAGCCCCTTGGTCGGGTTTTTTATTTCTGTAAATTTTCTTGAAAAAAGGTATTGAATTTTTTAGTAGTAAGCATTTTGTCTACTATTTTAAAAACTGTTTTTCTATCTTCTTCATCTAAATCATCAAAAAGTCTATTCTGCTCAAGTATAGATTAAGACCGTTGCAAGGTCTTCCCTTTTCCAATAATAAGAGGTCTATGAGAGATTTCTTTAGTGAAAGATTCGGGAAGGACTTGTTTTTGAATCCCTAAGGCATACGATGTTTTAATATTGGTATGATACTTTTTATATTTTTGCATATCAATGATTCATTTTAAAAGAGACAAAAATATGGAATACATCAAGATATATTTACAATTTTTTAGCTAAGTGTTTGAACATATCATTTAAAATCGGTGTCATTTTTTTATCAACATAGGAGTCGTTTACAACAAAAGTTCCACCATAGGGTTTAATAATGGCTTCAATCTTAGGTCTTAACTGCTCATATTTATGTAATACTAAGGTAAATGAGTGATTGTAACGATTAAAATCTTCATTTTCCATTAACTTTTTTATAGAGTTAAGGAGATTTGAATCGGTATTACCTTTAGTAGAGCCAAGATCAAATAAGAATTCGGAAAAAGAATCTAAGGCAATATATATCATAAGACTTCCATCATCTTTAGGGCTCAGATCTGCTGGAAATAAAGAAATTACTTCACAGGGTTTGCTAGCTTCAAGTATCATATTACTTACAGGTATTAATATCAAAAATACAATATTAAAAATATACGATTCGAAATTTCGAATAAAAACACCAAAAACACGCTGGTTCGATATCTAAGAAGGGTCTAAAAAACAACTAACTCTTTTAATATCAGAGGTATGCGGTTCGATAATGGGTTAAGAGGGGGAGCTGTACTAGTTTGAAACTAGCAAAGAAAATGTACTAAAACGGATAGGTATTTTCCGAAGTAACTTTATCTGCAATAATATTTCGCAAAGCCACTACATTAGGATAGCTATAGTATTTAGTAAATCGTTTTAATCCCATTAGCATCATTTTTTGCTCGTCAGCTTCAGCAAAGGAAACAATGGCTTCTTTAGCTTTTTGATGAATAATATCAACTGCATTATACAAATATAATTGTGACATGGCTATTTGTTCTTTCTGACTCTCTTCGCCAAATAGTTTTGCATTTTTTTCGGTACGTAAAATACCACTTTCAGCCAAATAAACTTCAATTAGAATATCTGAAACTGCCATTAGAATTTGTTGATTTTCTTTAAGTTCAGCTCCAAATTTTTGAGCAGCAGCACCTCCAACCATTAAAAATATTTTTTTGAGTTTAGCTATCATAGCTTTTTCTTCTGAAAGTACTTCTGAAAAATCAGGTGTTTCAAAAGATGGAATTCCAGTAAGTTCATCCACAACAGCTTTGGCAGGGCCTAATAGATCTACATGATCTTTCATTGCTTTTTTCATTAGCATTCCTACGGAAAGCATTCTATTGATTTCGTTGGTTCCTTCATAGATCCTTGAAATACGACCATCTCGCCAAGCGGATTCCATCGGTGTATCTGCACTAAAGCCCATACCTCCAAAAATTTGAATACCTTCATCAAAACAAATTTGAGCATCTTCTGAAACAGCAACTTTCAAAATGGAACATTCAATAGCATATTCTTCAACACTTTTTAATTCGGCCTCTTGATGGGAGTTACCTCCTTTTTCACGAAGGGTAATTCGATCTTCAATATTTTTAGCAGCACGATAACAAGCACTTTCATTTACATAAGTATTGGTTGCGATTTCGGCAAATTTAGACTTGATAGCACCAAATTTTGCAATAGGTGTTTTAAATTGAATTCGTTCATTAGCATATTTAATGGCTACATCAATTATCCTACGTTGAGCTTCCAAAGCAGCAGCAGCTAATTTAATTCTACCAATATTTAGAGAGTTCATAGCAATTTTAAATCCGTTACCACGCTCCGAAAGCATATTTTCAACAGGTACTACAGTTTCATTAAAAAATACCTGACGGGTAGAGGAAGAGTGTATTCCGAGTTTGTTTTCTTCTTCTCCTAATGAAATTCCGTTTTCCGGATCATTTTCAACAATAAATCCAGTAATATTTTTATCGTCTTCAATACGAGCAAATACAATAAATGTTTTTGCAAACCCCGCATTGGAAATCCACATTTTTTGACCGCTGATCTTGTAATGAGTTCCGTCCTCAGAAAGCACTGCTTTTGTTTTTCCACTATTGGCATCACTACCAGCACCGGGTTCAGTTAAGCAATAAGCTCCAAATTTTTCACCTGAAGCTAATTCAGGTACCCACTTTAGTTTTTGTTTTTCGGTACCATACAATACTATGGGCATGATCCCAATTCCAGTATGTGCACCAAAAGCTGTTGCAATAGAGCCAGTGGCTCCAGAGATATAATCACAGACCAACATGGTAGTTACAAAGCCCATTCCGAGGCCACCATAAGCCTCAGGTACAGCCACACCTAATAATCCAAGCTCTCCAGCTTTTTTCATTACATCTTCTGTAAGGGCATAGTCTTTTTTCTCAAAACGTTCTTTATATGGCCAGATTTCACGATCAACGAATTCTTTTACAGAATCTCGCATCATTTTTTGTTCTTCTGAAAAATCTTCAGGTGTGAAAATATTTTCACAAGGAGTTTCTCGTACAATAAATTGCCCCCCTCTTATTAAATCTGTTTTTGTTTTTTCTTCCATAGTCGTACTTAATTTTATTTTTTAATGTTGCTTCTCAACCCTTAATCAATGAGAGAGCAGTTTAATTTATTTTTAACCTAAAAATTCATAGATCCCAGCAGCACCTTGTCCCGTACCCACACACATTGTTACTACACCATACTTACCCTTCATATCTCGTTTTCTCATTTCATCAAAAAGTTGTGTGCTTAGTTTAGCCCCGGTACATCCTAGTGGATGCCCCAGTGCGATAGCTCCTCCATTTACATTTACTAGTTCTGGATTTAAATCTAATTCCCTAATAACAGCCAAAAACTGAGACGCAAATGCTTCATTTAACTCTATTAAGTCGATATCGCTTTGCTTCAATCCTGCTTGTTTTAATGCTTTTGGAATTGCTTTTACTGGACCAATCCCCATAATCCGGGGTTCTACTCCAGCAGCAGCAAAATTGACCATTCGCGCTATGGGTTCCAGGTTTAATTCTTTCACCATATCTTCACTCATAACCATTACAAAAGCAGCTCCATCACTCATCTGTGAGGAGTTTCCGGCAGTTACACTTCCTCCAGCTGCAAAAACTGGGCGTAGTTTTGCCAAGGCTTCTAATGAAGTCCCTTTACGAGGGCCTTCATCTTTGGTTACTCTATAAATCTTTGTTTCTTTTTTACCAGCTTCATTAACAAAGGTATGCTCAACATCAATGGGAACGATCTGATCCTGAAAACGATCTTCGGCTTGTGCCCTTAATGCTTTCATATGAGATTGGAAAGCAAATGCATCCTGATCTTCTCTAGATACATTAAATTGGTTTGCAACAGCCTCAGCTGTAAGTCCCATTCCCCAATAATATTCTTCTTTGCCTTCTTTGGCTAATTTATAATCTGGTGTAGGTTTGTATCCTCCCATAGGAATATAACTCATGCTTTCTGCTCCACCTGCGATAATACAATCTGCCATCCCACTTTGAATCTTAGCTGTTGCCATGGCGATGGTTTCAATTCCTGATGCACAATACCGATTTACCGTAACTCCAGGAACATCATCAATTTTAAGTCCCATTAAAGAAATAAGCCGAGCCATATTTAGCCCCTGTTCAGCTTCTGGCATAGCATTTCCAACCATTACATCGTCGATGCGTGTTTTGTCTAGATCGGGTAGCTCCTTCATTAAATATTCGATGGTTTCTGCTGCGAGTTCATCAGGTCTTTTAAAGCGAAATAATCCTCTAGGAGCTTTTCCTACTGCAGTTCTGTATGCTTTTACTATATATGCTGTTTTCATATTACTAACTATAAATTTTAATTGCGAAGCGGTTTACCTGCCTTCAACATATGTTCAATACGTTCTAGTGTTTTTCGTTCGGTACAAAGACTTAAGAATGCTTCACGTTCTATTTCCAATAAATAATTTTCCGAAACGTATGATGGTTCAGACAAATCTCCTCCTGCCATAACATAGGCTAACTTGTCTGCGATTTTTCTATCGTGTCCACTGATGTATTTTCCAGCTTGCATCGAATCAGTTCCAACTAGGAACATTCCTAAAGCTTGTTTTCCCAAAACTCGGACATCTTTTCTTTTCATAGGTTGTGTATAACCCTGATCTGCCATCAACCTTGCTACTGCTTTTGCGGTTGCAATCTGACGGTCTTTATTGAGCACAACGATATCTTTACCTTTTTGAAGTATATCCAAATCATATGCTTCGTATGCAGAAGTGGAAACCTTTGCCATTCCTATCGTTAAGAAATGTTCTTGAAGTACATTCAACTCAACATCATTTTTATGAAAGAGATCACCAGCTCGAAGTGCCATTTCCTTAGATCCGCCACCTCCAGGGATTACACCCACTCCAAATTCTACCAAACCAATATAAGATTCAGCAGCTGCTACTACACGGTCTGCATGGAGGGTCATCTCACAACCACCACCTAAAGTCATTCCATGTGGTGCAACAACAGTAGGGATATCTGAATAGCGAAGTCTCATCACAGTATCTTGGAAATATTTAATTGCCATATTTAGCTCTTCATATTCTTGTTCAACCGCCATCATAAATATCATGCCTATGTTTGCACCTACACAAAAGTTGGGTCCTTGATTTGCAACCACCAGACCATTAAAATCTTTTTCGGCTAAATCAATGGCTTTATTTAGCCCAGCCAATATATCGCCACTTATGGTGTTCATTTTACTTCGGAATTCTACATTTAAAATCCCATCGCCTAAATCTTCAACCACCAGGTCGTTGTTTTTATAAACTTCATTGGATTTACGAATATTATTTAGAATGATAAACGCATCCTGCCCCGGAACTTTTACATGTTTCTTTTGAGGAATATCATAATAATAAGTTACCCCATCTTTAATTGTGTAAAAGGAATCGAACCCTTCATCTAGCATTTCCTGAACCCAGGGATCAGGCTCTTTACCAAGGTCTTTAATTATTTGAATTCCATTCTTTACACCGATAGCATCCCAAATTTGAAAGGGTCCGTGTTCCCAACCAAATCCAGCTTTCATAGCATCATCAATACGATATAATTCATCCGATATTTCTGGGATTCGTTTGGAAGAATATGCAAATAATCCAGCGAAGTTCTTTTTATAGAATTCTGCTGCTCGGTCATTTCCACTGACCAATATTTTAAAACGATCGATGACATTATCGATGGATTTTGTTTGATCTAAAGTGGCAAATGAAGCTCTTTTTTTAGAATTATATTCTAAAGTATTCATATCCATAACTAAGATCTCACTCTTACCTTTATCATTTTTTATCTTTTTATAAAACCCTTGTCCTGTCTTGCTACCCAACCAGTTGTTTTCCATCATGGTATTTATAAAATCAGGCAATTTAAAAATATCGTGTTCTTCATCGTTGGGAAGACCTTCATAAAGTCCATTGGTCACGTGTACAAGAGTGTCAAGTCCCACAACGTCTACAGTGCGAAATGTTGCTGATTTTGGACGACCGATCACGGGTCCTGTTAATTTGTCAACTTCCTCTACGGTTAATTCCATCTCCTTTACTAGATGAAATAGTGCCTGGATTCCGTAAATACCAATTCTGTTTCCTATAAATGCTGGTGTGTCTTTTGCAAGGACGGATGTTTTACCGAGGAATTGTTCTCCATAAATTGTAAGGAAATCCAATACTTCTTGTGAGGTTTTTGGATCAGGGATGATCTCAAATAATTTTAGATATCGCGGTGGATTAAAAAAGTGAGTGCCACAAAAATATTTTTGAAAGTCTTTACTACGACCTTCATTCATAAATTGTATTGGAATTCCAGAAGTATTACTGGTGATTAAGGTTCCTGGTGAACGGTATTTTTCTAAATTCTCAAATACCTGTTTTTTAATATCGAGCCGTTCAACAACTACTTCTATGATCCAATCTACATCCTTTACTTTATCGATATCATCGCTTAGGTTTCCTGTTGAAATCCGTTTTGCAAAATCGTTATGGTATAAGGGAGCTGGTCTTGATTTAATTGCACTTGTTAAGGAGTCATTCACTAAACGATTTCTAACTATCGTATCTTCTAGCGTTAACTCATTTGCTTTTTCTTTATCGTTAAGTTCGAAGGGAACTATATCGAGTAATAGCACTTCGACGCCTATATTGGCGAAATGACAAGCGATTCCACTTCCCATGATCCCTGATCCTACAACAGCTACTTTATTTATTCTTCTATTAGACATATGCTAAGTAATTTTATCTGAAATGTATATTTTTTTTGAATTTATCAACTCTAAAATGGTATTAGTTACCTTTTTGAAAGCTTTTAGATCTTCTGGCTTTACCGCTTTATTAACAGCTTCATCAAAGCCAATGACCACTTGTTTTGAATATTCTCGCATTTCAATACCAAAAGGTGTTAAATGAATAAGCACTCCACGACCATCTAGAGGATTTGGTTTGCGAATAATTAGTCCCTTTTCTTCCATTGAATTGAGTGTTCTTGATAAACTGGTTGCTTCAATTCCCATTTTCGGGCCCAGTGAGGTAGATGGTGTTCCTTCTTCTGGATCGATGCTTATTAATGCAAATCCCATAGCCATGGTACTTCCTTTTTTCCCAGCCTCTTCATTGTACATTTTGGTTATACCCATCCAGGTGGAACGTAAAAGGTAGTCTATTGTTTTTTCTTTCATACCATGTTCGCGATTGCGGGTAAATTTTATAAAATCGAAATGTTTTTTTGAATCCTAATTTTAAACTGTTTCAAAGATACACAAAAATTACTATGCACGCATAGCAATTTTATGTTATTTTTTTAAACTTAAAAATAGAGAGAAAACTTAATACTTTCCAGTTTACACTTTTTTTATGAAAAATCTTTTACAACTCTATATTCTCAATATTATATAGTAATAAGCGTTAAATAATGCTATCATTTCTTTTTCTGTTTCGGGGAAAGTTTCAAATTCACATCCCCAGGTAACTTTACATGAATCATTACCAGTAGAAGTAACTTTTACAGTACTTATATATCCTGTAATTGGGAATGGCCCTTCTGTTATTTTATATTGAAATTCTTTGCTTGATTCATCTACCATACTTAACACTTCATGAATGGCTGCACCATCAGGTAAATAACAGATACGGGTTGCACCTTCACCAGTTCCTGATGTTTTCGATTTTTCAATTGGAGAAAATTCCTCGATCCCTTTAAATGAAGATAATTTCTCCCAGGCAATTATTGCCGTTACATTTATTTGTTTGCTTACTACTACTTCTGTCATGATTTTATTTTTTAATATTTAATACAGGACAAATGTAAGTGTGAAAGAATTGTTTAAAAAAAATAGCGTTCAGTTATAAAAAGAATCAATCTATAAATGATAATTGACCATCTATAAATTGGTGTAAACTAGTTTTATCTTGAATTTTATACAAAATACTCAAACCAAAAATAACACCCAATAAAAACTCTGCATAATGAACTTACAACAAAAAAGTGGACATTTAAATGCGAGTTCCTTTATGAGTTTAAACATAAGTAACCATAGGATAGCTATGTCTGAAAACCAGCTTTCAGACCAAAATGATAGTGTTTATCAAAAAATCTTACAGCAAAAATTAAAAACGCCTTGATAATCTCTTTTTAATTCTAAAAACAGAATAAACCCTCCGCTAGTTTTTGATATTAAAGAAATTTATACTCTTACCGACCAGACACTAAGTATGTATGTGAGTAATAGGCTTAAAAGTAAGTTTAAAAAATACTCAAAAATTCAACTTAAAAATGGAATGAGCGGGAAAGAGATTGCCGAAAAAATGTTAGGCGATAATGGGATTAGAGATGTCCAAGTTGTCTCGGTTGCCAGACAATTAACAGATCATTATAACCCTTTAACAAAAACTGTAAACCTTAGTGAAGCGGTTTTTACACAACGCAACGCTACTGCTGCCGCTGTTGCTGCACATGAATGTGGCCATGCAGTTCAACATGCCACTGCTTATAGTTGGTTAGAATTACGTTCTAAAGTTGTCCCAGCAGTGGGAGTTTCCAGTAAGTTATCCAATTTTGTTATAATAGCTGGATTGATATTAATGTATTCAGGAAGTACATTGGGATCTATGTTGTTCTTAGTTGGGATTGGTTTATTTGCTATAACAACCCTTTTTACATTTATCACACTTCCAGTTGAGTTTGATGCTAGCAATAGAGCATTGTCTTGGCTAGAAAATAGTCATATGGTAACTAGAGAGGAACACGGAGGCGCAAAAGATGCGTTAAAATGGGCAGCAAGAACGTATGTGGTTGCAGCTTTGGGATCTTTAGCAACATTGCTTTATTTTATTAGTATGTTTTTAGGGCGACGATAAAAATCATGCCTCTTTGTGTCGCGGATGTTTTTTAATGCAAGTGAACGCAAGAAATCACCCCCCAACATTATTAGGGTTATAGCCCATATAATCCAGTTTTTTTTCAGTAAAAGAAACATCATAGTCTTCCAATTCTTTTAAAATGGGTTCATAGACCTCTTTGGTAATTGGCCGTTGAACTCCTGGAGTGGTAATTTCTTTATTCAATATTTTTAAGGAAGCAATTGCAACGGGAAGCCCTACTGTTTTCGACATGGCAGTATAGGTTTGGTCTTCTCCGGTGATTACCATATTGCTGTCAATTCTGTATTTTTTACCTTCGAGCTCATAACCAAATTTATGATACATAACGATCATATCTTTATCGTTTTCATGGAGGGTCCACTTGTCCATCAATATTTTCTGAAGTGCTTTTGCAGGTGTTGCATCTTTAATTCCAATGGTTTTTTCAGCATTGAAAATATCCAATTCCACTAATTTTTCCCACATTAAATCATCCTGATCTATTTTAAGATAATGACGTAATTTTAATTCAACAGAATCTGATGGGGAATAGGGTAAAAATAAATTTACAAAATCACGATGGGATAAATTTTCAGAATCTGGAATGATGTAACTATCGTCTGTCATTCCCATTTGTACAAAAATATTCCATGCTTTGCTAAATCCAACTCTTCTGATGGTGCCACGGTATAAAGTTAAAATGTCTTCTAGACCATAAACAGCTCTGTATTTTAATGAATTTCTATTGGTGTAAATCTCAAATTTCCCATAGCCATCAATTTCAATGAATTCTGTTCTTCTAAAAAGTCTATTGTAGGGGATGTATTTATATTTTCCTTCTTGTATGAATTCTGCAGCTCCCCCTTGTCCAGCAAGTACTACATTTCTAGGATTCCAGGTAAATTTATAATTCCAAAGATTGTCATCACTTTCTGGAGCAACTAATCCTCCTGTAAAGGATTCGAATAATAATAAGGTGCCACCATTATCTTTTATACGGTTTATTACTTGCATAGCACTCATATGATCCACACCTGGATCCACACCAATTTCATTCATAAATACCAAGCCTTTTTCTTTCGCATCAGCATCTAATTGTTGCATTTCTTCATTTATATAGGAAGCAGTAACAAGGTTTTTACCGAATGAAATGCAATCTTTTGCAACTTCAATATGGAATCTTGCAGGTAGCATAGATATAACCAAATCACTATTTTTAACCACTTCTTCTCGTTGATTTTTATTGGTAACATCTAATGAAATTCCTTTGGTATTTGGATACCCTTTTATATATTTTTGGGCAGCTGCTAAAGAAATATCACCAATGGTAATAAAGAGGTTCTCAGATTGAGATTTTTTGAGCAAATATTGTATTAAACATGTTGCTGAACGGCCTGCTCCAATAATTAAAATGTTTCTCATTTCTTGTAAATTCGTAAATTTGAAGATTGGATTAAAACAAAACGAAAATAATAAATAATACCCGTTTTTTATGAATAAAATTGATAAATTTATTGTGGTTTCTGCTTCAATTATTGGAGCATTAACAATTATAATTGGTGCTTTTGGGGCGCATGGATTAAAAGATCTTGTCGACACTAAAGCATGAATTTCATTTGAAACTGGAGTTCGTTATCAAATGTATCATGTTTTTGCACTTTTAATACTTGGTTTTGCAACACAAATCACTTCAAGTACTAAAAAATGGGTATTTAGTTTTTAGTTTATTTATAATAGGCATCATCTTTTTTTCGGGATCCTTATATTTTTTATCAATGCAAAGTTTTTTGCCATTTAAGGTTCAGGTCATTGGATTTATTACTCCACTAGGTGGTTTATTATTTATATTTGGCTGGTTACTATTGGCTTATGGTTTGTATGTAAAAAAATAATGACAATAATTCATTTATAAAATGGCTGTTTTTAATAGTTTCATTAATTTTGCTACCCACAACATTTAAAAAAAGTTATGGTCTCTAAAAACCAAACAAAAAAATCAATTTCGTTAGATAGTTATGGAATTAGAAATGCAACAGTTTACTATCAACTAAGTTCTCAGGAACTTCAAAAAGAAACAGTAACAAAAAGGTTAGGTAAAGAAGCAAATACAGGAGCTCTTGCTATTGATACAGGCGAATTTACTGGGAGATCTCCTTTGGATCGTTTTATAGTTAAAGATGAGGTGACTAAAAATAAAGTTTGGTGGGGAGTCATTAATATTCCATTTACATCCGAAAAATTTGAATTACTTTATGATAAGGTGATGGATTACCTCTCAAATAAAGAAGTTTATGTAAGAGATAGTTTTGCTTGTGCAGATGAAAATTATAAACTAAACATTAGGCATATTAACGAATATCCTTGGTCTAATATGTTTGCTTATAATATGTTTTTACGACCCCCTGAAACAGAATTATTAGATTTTGATCCAGAATGGATTGTTATAAATGCACCTGGCTTTATGGCTCAACCTAAAATTGATGGTACCAGACAACATAACTTTGCTATTTTAAATTTCACTAAGAAAATTGCTCTTATTGGTGGAACAGGATATACTGGAGAAATTAAAAAGGGAATTTTTTCGGCCTTAAATTTTATTCTTCCTGTATTTAAAAACACCTTTCCAATGCATTGTTCCGCCAATGTAGGTGAAAATGGTGATACCGCTATCTTTTTTGGATTATCCGGGACAGGTAAAACAACATTATCTGCAGATCCAAATCGAAAATTAATAGGGGATGATGAACATGGTTGGACAGCAGAAAACACCATATTCAATTTTGAAGGAGGCTGTTATGCTAAAGTGATAAATTTATCTAAAGAAAACGAACCCGATATCTATAATGCAATTAAACCAGGAGCAATTTTAGAAAATATAATTATAGACGAATTTGGTGAAGTTGATTATGATGATACTTCCGTCACTCAAAATACTCGAGTTAGTTATCCAATTTATAATATTGATAATATTCAAATCCCATCTACAGGAAAGAATCCAAAAAATATTTTCTTTTTAACTGCAGATGCTTTTGGGGTTTTGCCTCCAATTTCGAAACTAAGTCCTGGTCAAGCCGCCTATCATTTTATTAATGGTTATACTGCAAAAGTAGCTGGTACCGAAGAGGGGATCAATGAACCTGTACCTAGTTTTTCTGCATGTTTTGGAGCGCCTTTTATGCCATTACATCCAACAAAATATGCCGAAATGTTAAGTAAGAAAATGAAGGATGCTTATGTAAATGTATGGTTGATTAATACTGGTTGGACAGGTGGTCCTTATGGCGTTGGGAACCGAATGAAATTAAAATATACCAGAGCTATGATAACTGCAGCTCTCAATGGGAAATTAGATGATGTAAACTTTAATAAACATCCTGTTTTTGGGTTAAAGATGCCTGAATCCTGTCCGAATGTACCCTCCAATGTATTGAATCCAAAAACAACCTGGGAAAATAAAGGAGCTTATGACCAAAAAGCTATGGAATTAGCAAATTCTTTTAACATGAATTTTAAAAAGTTTAAAGAGTACGCCAACGAAGAAATTCTTGCTGGAGCACCAGTAACAGGATAGTAAATATATTACCTTCTTTTATTTGCTTCAATTATATATTTTTCAAGGGCCATAGTCATGGATGGAGTTTCAGGAGTTGGCGCTTGTATATCAATACGCAATCCTTTATCGGTAGCCGCTTTCACTGTTGTATATCCAAAAACTGCTATTCTGGTTTCGTTTTGTTCAAACTCTGGGAAATTTTCAAATAAAGATTTAATTCCACTAGGGCTAAAGAATACTAAAATATCGTAGTATACATCTCGTAAATCAGAAAGGTCACTAACAACAGTTTTGTAAAATGTAGCCTCTTTCCATGAAACTCCTAATTCATTCATTAGTTTAGGAATCTCAGGCTTTAATTTATCTGAAGAAGGAAGCAAAAAGGTTTCATTCTTATATTTTTTAATTGTAGGGGTAAGTTCCGAAAAGGTTCTTTTACCTACATAAATTTTTCGTTTACGGTACACAACATATTTTTGCAAATAATAAGCAACCGCTTCACTTTGGCAAAAATATTTCATAGAATCGGGAACTTTAAAACGCAATTCTTCCGCAATTCTAAAATAGTGATCAACTGCATTTCTACTCGTTAAGATAATTGCAGTAAACTGGGTAAGATCTACTTTTTGAGAACGTACATCTTTGCCAGACAATCCTTCAACATGAATAAAACACCTAAAATCTATTTTGACTTTCTGCTTATCAATCAAGTCAAAATAGGGGGAATTTTCCACAGTAGGTTCGGGTTGAGAAACCAAAATAGTTTTCACTTTCATACAAAACAACATTTTACTAATTATCCTATTTATACTAATGCTTTATAAAGTATAACATAGGGTGAAATTTCGAGAGTGCAAAGATACAAAATAAAATAAAAGAAGTTGCTAAAAAACAAACTTCTATAATTTTTGTATTTATAACCCAAAACTCGCAACAGAAATCCGAGGTCTTTAATATGTAAATGTATTTAATTTTTTCAGGGTTTTCATTCCGTTTTCAACAAAATTTCATAGGCTATGTGTATAGCCCCCCTTACCCCAAATGAGTTTTTTTGCAATTCCAGTAAATCCTTGTTTTAAATTTTTAAAATTTTGTATTCTTGGTTTGAGAAAACCGGAAGTATTTTCTCTCTGGCGTGATTTACAAAAGTTGTAGCCACAGTAATGTAACGAAAACAAACCGCTTTGACTCTCATTTTAAGACTAATATTTGGAGTTTTATTTTTCACCAAAATTACTTTTGTCCACTCAAAAAGAATTAAGCACATCGCCATTAAATACATAAACGCAGTATTGGTATCCAAATCCATAAAAGGCAAGTGTTTCAAGTTGAAATCACTGATTAAGAATTTGTTAGAATTCTCCGCATCGCCTCGTTGGTTGTAAAATTCGATAATTTCTTGATTTGAAAAACTAAATTGTTGGTCATTATTCCATAATAATTGTAAGGGGTCCCTGATATAAAATCGATTTGCTGGTCTTTTTTTAGAGATCTTGTAACCACAATTCTATAAGAAAATCCCCCATTAAAAGGGGTGTAAATTAGTGATGCAACTTCTTTTATTTCGTTGTTGATTTCCTCTTTTTTCCAATCTTTAATTTTTCCACATAAAGAGATGAACTTTTGGGAACTGATGTTTCTAATATAAAAGTTAGTCGCCTTTTGGCTAACCAGTTCAATGACTTCTTTTTGATAAGATGCAGAGTCTGCTCTAAAATGTTCTATTTTTATTTGATTGTCGCTCAGGTTTTTAAAACATCTTTCTAGTGTTTCAAATTGTTTATACTTTGCAGGGGTGTTGCCGTTATGGTTTTCAATATGCACAGGTAATCTGCCTATGAAGGCGAAATTAGGATGCTAGGCTTTAGTGTTTTTATAGCTTTTTTTGGCATCTTGTTTTTTGTTTTCAAGAACTACATTGTCAAAATCAAGTGTGTATTTTTCTTCTTTTTTAAGTTGACCTGTTTTTGCACAAAGAGCGATTAAAGATGCGTTGGTTTGATTGTTGTAATTAAATTGATGAACAATTCCTTGGCCAGTTATCTCCCTAATTGTTGGTTCTTTTAATTCCTGACAAGCATATTCAACCGTATCTGGGGAAGGGATTTTGGTAAAACTTTGGCAAGTGAATTTATTTTTAAGATGTTCTAAATCAGAAATATACTCTCCATTGCATAAAGAATTTCCCAACAAAGAAAGCACAATGTCGGCATACGAATATTGGGCCCTAAAATTTCGATAACCCAAATTTTTATCGAGAAAAACATCTATTTTTGAGCGTTTAATGGCATTAAAAATAAAATTTAAGCCACCAAAAGGGGTGATATTCTTTGAAGATTGTTTAGTTTTAAGCATTGTAGTGTTTTGCAGGATTCAACCGCAATTTCCACCTTTTAGGTGAAACTACAAAACCCCTTAGCCTTTTGTTTTCAAAAGGCTAAGGGGTATTTATAAATGTTGTTGCGAGTTTAGGGTACTAGCAAAACGTTCCTTTCTTTCGGAAGATAATTCTTGAGCAAAATCAGGGTTATATGAACCTTGTTTTTTTGAATTACGTTTTAATTCCCGATAAATAGTCGTTTTATCAACATTCAAAGCTTCTGCTATAAAAAGTTTTGATTTGCCACAATTTAAGTATGCTTTTATTTGATACCTTATGTTCTTTAGTTAAGTGCTTCATATTTATTGACTTTTAGTAGAGTACAAATATAAGCCTTAATTAGGAGTACTTAAGAGAGAAGGCTTTAACGATATTAGAATTATATAAATACTCCTAAAAGTTGCATTTACTAATTGAACTTAAGAAGGAAAACGTTAGATTTGGATATACTAACGTTAGAAAACATCCATAACCATGAAACTATTTAAAAGAACAGCAGTTAGCAAAGACTCTCCTATTGTCTCTGTGTACGACAGTAAATTTCATTTTAACCCATCTTTTTCTAAACTAGCAGAATTAAATTCTTATAACTTTGTACGTTATTTTACTGACGAAATAGAGCGAGAAATAGGATTTGAATTTTCTAAAGAGAAAGAGTTTGACTCATTTAGCATTTTCAATAGTGAATCTAAAAAATATAACTTTAGAAGTGGTGCTGGAGAGATTATAAATAGATATAAATGGGTTAAAAAGGTCCAAGAAAGTCAAAACCCAGAAGGTCGCAATTTTGTTCCTTTAAAAAGGAAAAAGCTTTGGGTTATTCAATTAATGCCTTCTTTTGAAAATGAAGTACTAATTAAAAATTCAAAACAAATCCACCCTAGTTTTGAAGGAATTTATAGATATAAGACCGTTGCAAGGGCTTGCATAATTTTGCAATATTTCGTATCTTTTTACCATGGAATTAGTACAGCAACCTACATTAGCCGATAGCATTTGCGATATACGTTCACGTAAGATAAAGCAAACCTTTTTCACACAAATCAATACACTTTTAGATTGGCAACCTATTGTCAAGGTTTTAAAAAAGCACTACACCAAAGGAAAGAGTGCCACAGGTAAACCAAGTTATAGCGGATTACTTCTTTTTAAGATGAGTTTACTACAAACCTGGTATGGACTAAGCGATTATGAGGTAGAAGACCGTGTGAATGATAGTATATCCTTCAGCTACTTTTGTGGTTTACATATCGATCAAATCGCCCCAGACCATAGTACTTTATCTCGTTTTAGAACTATGCTGACAAAAGCAAGAGCCTATGAATCACTATTTAAAGAAATTAACAGGCAGTTAGAAGCCCATAAAATAATCATAAAAACAGGTGTCATCGTTGATGCCAGTGTTATAGACACGCCATTAAAACCCAAAGGCAAAACCAATCATAAAGTCACCGAAGATAGAAAAGATACCCAGGAAGTTGAAGTTGTTAAAGACTATGCCGCTAGTGTAGATAAAGATGCAACTTGGTTAAAGAAAGGCGGTAAGTATCGATTTGGCTACAAAAAACATCACGTTACAGATAATGAAGGTTTGGTTTTAGGAGTGTTAACTACAAAGGCTAGCACCAACGAAATAGCTAATTTGGAAGATGTTTTAGACACCGCAGATTTACCAGAAGACATTCCATTAAAAGCAGACAAAGGCTATCAATCAAAGAAAAACGCAACACTGCTTAAAAAACGAAAACTCAAGAATCATATTCTAAAAAAGGCTTATAAAAACAAACCATTAACCCATTGGGGGAAGAAATTTAATAAACTTATAGGAAAAACAAGATTTAAAGTAGAGCGCACTTTTGGTGGTATAAAACGATGGTTCTCTGGTGGAACAGCACGATACAGAGGTATCAAAAAAATGCATACTCAAAACCTTATGGAAGCGATGTGCTACAATTTGTATAGAAGTCCAGGGATAATTGCGTCTAATTGTAAAAATTAAAGGAAAATGAGCATTAAAAACAGGCGTATATACTCTAAAATTGTAAAATCGTCTGAATTTTAGACTGAAAAAAATTAAAACTCAAAAACTGAATTAATTGGTAGGTGTTTTGCAACGGTCTTAATGCCTTCTTTTGAAAATGAAGTACTAATTAAAAATTCAAAACAAATCCACCCTAGTTTTGAAGGAATTTATAGATATCTAAATAAAAGAGGAGATGTTATTTATATAGGAAAAGGAGGTATTAAAGATAGATTAGATGTTGCTCACAGGGCCAATTGGAATATTGAAAAAATAGAGTATTCAATAATTGAAAATGAAGAAGATCAATTTATTTGGGAAGATTATTGGCTTGACCGTTTTAAAAGTGAGAACAACTCAGAACTTCCTCTTTTCAATAAAATTTCTGGAAATAAAACGTATTCTAACATTAAATAAAACCAATGCTAACCAACGCTTTTGCTAAATTCGGTCTGTGCGCTTTTGCGGGCGACATTCAAGTCCTACGGACGTTGAAGTCTTCTGAAATTCGTGAACGATATAAATACTTGTTAGGCATTACTATGACTGACTTTATGCAAAGCTAAACAATGCTTAAGTTGTCATGACCCATATTTTAATATCAGTTAAATCAAATATTGAAGAAATGAACAATTTGTTTGTTACTGGGTTAGGATAAATTTCAAAAGATAAATTATCTAATTCCTGAATAGACAATAATTCATTACTATAAATAGCACTATCTCCATTAACATTTATAATAGTTAGTGTTTTTTGAGGCCCATTTATAACAATATCATAGATAAATGGTTCTGTATAAGGATCTTGGGTTTTTTCATTAAAAAAAATATCAAAATAAATTCCTTCAAAATCTGTGTTTACCTGAAGATTACAAAAAATTAGAGATATTGAATAACTTATTATAAAAAACTCATTTGGATTAGAGAAAAGTAGTTCTGAGTCAAACGTATTACAAACATATGTATTTAAATTGTCTGGCTCAGCAAATGTGACAGAAACAAATTCTACCTCATCATTTGATGGTGGATAATTATTATAGCCATTAATGATTACATTTTGTAAATACCAAGTATTTTCAAAAAGTTGTGGGTCTTGTGCATAATTTGAAAAATACATAAATAATGATAAGTATGAAAATATTAAAGCCTTCATAATAATTTATTGTTTTATAAGAGTTTTTGAATTTTGTACTTCCCCATCGCAAACCAAAATGATGTTGTATAGACCATTAGTGTAAGTAGAAACATCTATGCTAGTGCTAGATTGTTGTATGTCAAGGATGTAATTATCACTACTTCCTGTGTTCATATTTACAACCATTACATAAGCTGAACTTGCACCACCTGCTATATAATTAACAGTAACTTGACTGGAAGCTGGATTAGGTATTAAACTTTCTAACTTGTAAGGATTTACAGTTATTTCAACTTCATCATAATCTTTAAAGCCATCAATAGTAGATATAATTTCTAATTTGTACTTTTTGGTAACATCTGGAGACACTGTTAAATTTGCTCCTGTATAAATAAGATTTCCATCAGGGTCATACCAATTATAAACAGCATCTTCATTTATTTGTTCTGCGCTTATGGTAATGCTTTCATTTTTGTCTATTTCTTCATCATCGCCTGCATTCGCAGCAAATGTATTTTCTGATTTTTTTCTTATTTCAAAGGTTTCACCACCTAATTATTTTATTGGTAACAGCATCTTTTTGAATAACATGATAAATCATTCTTTAATTATTTTTTTAGCAATGAAACCCCTATCAGTCTCTAATTTTATAAAAAACAAACCACTACTTAAATGTGATATATCCAATTGATTAAAATTAGAAACTTCTTGTACGACTAATCTCCCTAAATGGTCATATATTTTTATTGAATTTATAATGATCCCGTTATTATTTTCTATATAAAAAATATCTTTTACAGGATTTGGATAAATCTCAAAAGATAAATTTTCAAAATCTTGAATAGGTAACAATACATTAGTATATATTGCTTTGTAATCTGAATTATTTGTTAAGGTTAATGTTTTAATGTCATCTGTACCAGTTTCTATAATGTAACTATATATATTGTTAGGCTCTTGCCAGTTAAAGAACATATTAAAATAAATATTCGAAAAAGTTAAGGTTTCAACTAATTCACAATCACTATTTAAGAGCATATAAAATAATTCTACATTAATAAAATCATTTGTTATTGTTATAAAAGAACTACTAATAGATGAACAAACTAATGTGTAAATATAATTTTCTAATATTGTTAAAGAAACAATATCAACTTCTGCATTATTAGGTGGAAAATAATCAATATTATCAATAACTACCTTCTGCAAATACCAATCATTTTCAAATAGCTGAGGGTCTTGTGCAAGCAATCCGATAGTCATATAAATTTTAATATCATTCCTAATTTTCTAAAAAAGAGAGGGTAAAAATAGCACAATTGAATATTAACCAGAACTTAATTTAAACAAAAATCTGTCCCATAAATGGGGGGATGATCAGTATGATTTTAACGGCATTTCTTCTTCTAATATTACAGCAGAAATATCGTCTAAAATTTCAGCTTTATCTTCTTTGTTTATGGTGCCCATTCTGAAAAATTCAACTCTTCTCTTCCATTTTCAATATCGTTGTAAACTAACCACTTTACAGGGGCGACAGTAGCATACCAAGGGAATTTAGTTTCATTGGAATGACAATCGTAACAAACCGATTTTAATAAAGTTGCTACGTTTTTTGGAACATGATTGTTTTGTAATAAATCTTTGGGTATTTTTAATTGAGGACTCTACAATGTACAAAATGCCTATATTTGCAGTATGATTTTACAATTAATTCCAATGTTTATAAGTGGTGCAGAGATATTCTTTATACTCTTTATCGTGTTATTGGTTTTTGGCGCAGATAAAGTACCCGAAATCGCTAGAGGGCTTGGAAAAGGAATGCGGCAAATAAAAGATGCTACCAACGATATTAAAAGCGAGATTACTAAAAGTGCCGAAAAAAAAGGGATCGATTTAAAGGCACATAAAAATGTGATCAAAGATTTTACCGATGATATTACAAGTAATGTCACTAAAGAAACTGATCAGATAAAAAAGGACGTAAATAAAATAACTGGTCCAATTAAGAGAGGTAAGTTATAAGCTTCTTATTTCACTCTCGAGATAGTTAATCCATCTCGTATAGGAAGTAAAACAGTCTCCAATTTTGGATGTTCATTTATTATTTTATTATAGGAAACCAAGGTCTTAGTAGCTTTATCGTTTTTAGCAATCGGTGCCAATACCTTCCCATTCCATAACACATTATCACTTAGGATCACGGCTCCTCTATTAAGTTTTGGAAGAATTAAATTCAAATAGTTGATGTAATTCTCTTTATCTGCATCTATAAATATTAAGTCGAAAGGATACTTCAACTTTGGAATAATGGTTAAGGCATTTCCTATATGCTGTATGATTTGTTCTCCATATCCAGACTTATCAAAATACTTTCGCTGAATATCATATAATTCTTCATTATTATCTATGGTATGAAGTACTCCATCTTTTTGTAATCCTTCTGCTAAACACAAAGCTGAATACCCTGTATAGGTACCAATTTCTAGAATGGTTTTGGGTCTAATAAGTTTAGATATCATACTTAGCACCCTTCCTTGAAAATGACCGCTTAGCATTCTGGGGGCTAATACTTTTTGCCAGGTTTCCTTGTAAAGTTCTTGAAGTAATTCAGGTTCGGTTTGTGTATGTTTTACAACATAATCTTCAAGGTTTTCAGGAAGGAAATGCATTAGGAAATTATTTTCTGAATCAATTCTTCTTTAGCCTTTTCATTATCACCAAATAACCATTGTAGTACATTGTCACTCCACATTTCATCATAATCTTCAACAGAAACAATTTCTTGTTCACGCGCCAGATCAAGTATTTTCCCAGGATAAGAGGATTGCGATTCACTCTCCATTTCACCTAAGGGATAGGGATCATCAAGACCAATTAAAATTTGCTTTGGAGTCTGGTTTTTAATTAGAAGTTCTAAAGAACCTGTATCATGAACCAAGGTATCGAAAAATATATTTTTATGTGCAACCGATTTTCTAGGGTGTGTTTTTCCTTCAAATAGATCAGGGCGTCCATCAAAACCCTGAATCCGTCTTCCTAAATTTATTTGAGCCAATTGTCCACCATGTGCAAAACAAGTACGCATGTCAGAAAATTTGTCGGCATATCCATTTAAAGTAAAGAAATGGTAGGCGTCTGCGCATTGTGCTAGCATCCAGATAAGATGAAAACGCCAGGCTTTATTTTCAAGTTGAATAAATTTATCTCCATCATAAGGGTGTATCTCGACGGCTAAATTGTATTGGTTGGCTAATTCAAATATGGGTTCGTTCTCTTCATCAAAAACACATCTCCAGTTTCCAATGGTGTCCATATAATGTGTAGGGAGGCATAGTAGACGCATCCCTAACTCTTCAACACACCGTTCAATTTCCCAAAGGGCTCCTCTTCCATAACCAGGATGAACAACAAATCCACAGGTAAATTTTGAAGGATGATCTTCTTGTACTTTTGCATTGAAATCATTTTGAAATCGCAGCGCTTGTTTCATCTCTTCGAGGCGTAACCCATTTCCATAAAGTTGAGAAAGGTTTAAAACTACAGCATGGTCAATTTCGTATTTTTCCATCCATTGCAGCTTTTCATTTAAGAAAAAACTAGCATCGGTAACTGGGCGTTTCCAGTTTTTTTGAAGCATAAAATTCCGATCCTTATCTACCCAAAATATTCCTTTATCCTTCATAAAATCTGGAATCTCTTCTGGATAGGGTAGTAAATGAGAATGTCCGTTTATACGTAGCTTACGTTTCATACTATAAAATTACAAAGATTTTGTTCTTCCACCATCAACTGGTAAATTAATTCCATTAATATATCCAGCCGCTTCACTCGCTAAAAAAGCAACTGCATAAGCGATTTCTCTAGGTTCTGCAAAACGTTTTGCAGGAATAATGCTTTTCATGAATTCAGAAGCTTCTTCAGGGGATTTACCAATTTTCTTACCAATATTAATCATAATTTGATCAAGCCGTTCTGTTGAAGTTGCTCCTGGTAATACGTTATTAACAGTAATGCCATAGGGTCCTAATTCTGAAGCCAATGTTTTACTCCAATTAGCCACTGCTCCTCGAATAGTATTACTCACACCCAAACCTTCTATCGGTTGCTTTACTGAGGTTGAAATGATATTAATAATTCTCCCATAGTTTTCTTCTTTCATCCCTGGAACCACAGCCTGTACTAATAGGTGATTACTGATTAGGTGCTGTTGAAACGTATTTTCAAACTCTGCAAGCTCAGCATTAAAAATTGGTCCACCCTTGGGACCTCCAGTATTATTCAACAAGATGTGATAGTTTTTATGAATACCTTTAGAAAGGGTTTCTTTTAAGGAATTAGGATTACTATAATCAGCTATAAGATAATTATGATCTTGCCCATCTTCATTTGGAAGTTCTGAAAGAACTTGTTTTAGTTTTTCTTCATTTCTTGCGATTAATGTAATCGAAGCACCCAGGGAAGCGAGTTCCAAAGCTGAAGCTTTTCCAATTCCAGCTGAACTTCCACTGATTAGGGCGCTTTTATTTTTTAGGTTTAAATTCATAGTTATAAATTTCACATTTTTTTGTCTGGTCTAGCGCAAATGAGATCTAAAATAACGTCTCTCCCAAAACTTCGAGTGCGCTGATGTAGACTTCATTCATACTTAATACATACATTTTTAGGTTCAGTAAAGAATTTTAAGGCTTCAAAACCTCCTTCACGACCAACACCACTACTTTTTATACCCCCAAAAGGAGTACGAAGATCTCTGTTTAACCAGGTATTTACCCAAACAATTCCAGCCTCCAGTTTTTTGGAAACTCGCATTGTTCGATCCAGATCACTTGTCCAAACGGTAGCAGAAAGCCCATATTTTACACTATTTGCCATATTTAATACTTCTTCTTCTGTTTCAAATTGCATAATGGTTACGACGGGACCAAAGATCTCTTCCTGATTTACCCGACATTGATCATCATTTATTTCAATAATAGTTGGTTCTAGGTAGTATCCATTTTCAGATCCTTTAACGTTAACAAAATTACCGCCACATAATACAGTTCCTCCTTCTTCTATAGCAAGATCAATGTACGATTTTACTTTTTCTAAATGTGGTTTCGACACCAATGCGCCAATATTTGTAACTGAATCAAAAGGGTTTCCAACTTTTAATTCCTTTACTTTTGAAATGAATTCCTCTTTAAATTTAGAATATATAGTATGCTCCACAAATATCCTACTACCACACAAACAAATTTGCCCCTGATTGGCAAATGAAGACTGGACGGTAACAGAAAGCATTTTATCAAAGTTACAATCTGCAAAAATAAGATTGGGATTTTTTCCTCCTAATTCAAGAGATAATTTTTTAAACATTGGAGCTGCTGTTCTGGCGATATGCTCCCCTGTTTGAGTGCCTCCAGTAAATGAAATCGCTTTAATATCGGGATGGGAAACAATGGCTTGTCCTGCTGATGATCCCAGACCATGGACTATATTTAATACCCCTTTTGGTAATCCCGCTTTTGAACAAATATCACCCAATAAAAAGGCAGTCATTGGAGTTATTTCACTAGGTTTTGCAACTACGGTATTTCCTGCTGCAAGGGCAGGAGCTATTTTCCATGTAAATAAATAAAGGGGGAGGTTCCAAGGAGAAATACACCCAACCACACCAATGGGTTGCCTCAGAGTAAAATTCATTGAATTTAATCCAACACTTTCATGGGCTTCACTTGCAAATTGAGTTATAGCATGTGCAAAAAATCGAAAGTTGCTCGATGCTCTGGGAATGTCTACAGATGTTGCAAGACTTAATGGCTTTCCATTATCTAAAGATTCAGCTTTAGCTAGACTTTCTAGATTCTCTTCAATTAGTGAAGCAATTTTTAATAAAATTGAACTACGTTCTTCAATAGTAGTATTTGACCAGGAAGGAAAGGCATTTTTTGCAGCCTGATATGCCATCTCTACTTCTTCTGAAGATGAATTGACTATCTTAGCATAGACTTCTCCTTTTGATGGATTGTAATTATCCAACCAATCATCAGATAAAGCATCACAATATTCACCGTTTATATAATTTTCAATTTTTTTCATGTAGTTCCATTTTTCCTAATGCTTACTACCTACTTTTTATAAGCCATCACTTTTATCTCCACTACCAAATTTGGATGGGGAAGTTGATGTACAGCAACCGTTGTTCTGGTTGGCCCTGTTTCTGCATTAAAATATTCGGCGTATACTTCATTATAGCCTGCAAAATCGTTCATATTCACTAAAAAAGTGGTTACATCTACTATATCTTTCATAATTGCACCCTCCGTTGCGAGATAATCTTTTATATTTTCTAAAACCGCCTTGGTTTGCTCACGTATATCCAGATGCATGCTACCCATTTTATCAACTTGATGAACCCCAGCAAATGAATTATCTGGTAATCGAGAACTGGTACCCGAAATAAAAATAAAATCTCCTACCCTTTTAACATGAGGATAAGCTCCTCTTGGAGTTGCTTTTCCTTTTACTAATCTACTTTTCATAATTATAGGTTTTTTGAAATATCATCATCGTGTAAAATCTCATTTGTTTCATGTAGGACCAAGATAAGCTTTTCTTCTAATTTCATCGAATTGGTTAACCTTCCATCATCTAATAAATTTAAAATGGCCTTGTCCTGTGCACGGCCTCTTCTCATTGCAACCGAATAAGGAATATCTTCATTAAAGGTAACTAAGGAATATTTTGAATTGTATTTTTCAGGGAAATTTTTTTCAAAATCAATTTCTAATTTTCTTTTCTTCTGAAATAACGGATTTGCGGTATGTTCTTTCATTTCTGAAAAGTTATCGATAGCTAGATCAGCAATAGCATCGGTATCCTTTTTCCTTACTTTTTGATATTCAGAGAAAATGATATCCCAGTTTGTCCGTTCATTTGTCTTATTTCCTTCATTTTTTTCAATAAAACTATCTAAAACCACAACATCCTCAAAAGAAGCGATCATTCCTTGTCCGTAAAAAGGAACAATAGCGTGAGCAGCATCTCCCATAATAAGTGTTTTTCCAAGAGCATTCCATGGATAACACTTTACAGTTCCCAAGGATCCGGTTGGATTTTCAAAAAACTCATCAACTAGGTTTGGCATTAAGGCAGTGGCATCTGGATATTCTTTTTCAAAATATGCTCTAACATTTTCTGGGCTGTTTAATTTTTGAAAGTTATCTACTCCGGCATCATGAGCAAGGAAAAGCGTAACTGTAAAACTACCATCTAGATTAGGTAAAGCAATAAGCATATTTTCACCCCTAGGCCAAATGTGTAATGCATTATTATCGGTTTCAAAATCCCCATTTTCATTAGTAGGTATTGTCAATTCTTTATAACTATGCGATAGCCATTCTATAGAGAAACTCATTCGAAGTGATTTCTTATTGTACATACAATTTCTAACTATGGACCTGGCACCATCTGTTCCAAAAATTATATCGGCAGTATGTTTTATCTCTTTTTTTGAATTATATTCAATAAATGTAGCTATAGTATTTTCAAAGTCAACGTATGTGCAACTCTGATTAAAAATCATAGTTACATCAGGTAATTTGTCTGCTGCATCTAACAAAAGAATATTAAGCCCAGGGCGAGAAATAGAATTGATAAATTTTTCCTTTCTGCCACTGTATGTACTCATAAATTTATTTCCTTGAGTGTCGTGAATCATACGTCCAAGCATGGGTAGACAAAGTTGTTTTACTTTTTCATCTAAACCTACCATCCGCATTGCTTTCATTCCGCGATCAGAAAATGCTAAATTGATAGATCGACCAGCATCTTGCGTTACTTTTCTAAGATCTGGGCGTTTTTCAACAAGTGTTACTGAATATCCTCGTTGTCCAAGTCTCAATGCTAGAAGGCTTCCACAAAGTCCGGCGCCAATTATTAATATATTTTCTTTTTTATTCATTATTCAGAATTCCCTTAAATCGTTTTACAAATTCAAAAACATCTTCAAAACTATTGTAAAGCGGAGCCGGAGCAACACGGATCACATCGGGTTCTCGCCAATCACTTATAACACCAGCTTGGGTTAATTGTGTATGTAATTCCTTATCTGCACTTCTTACTTGAATGGATAATTGACAGCCTCTTTCAGTTGGATTTTTAGGTGTAATTATATTAATTCTTGAGTCATTGAGTTTTTCAATTAAAAATTCTAAATATCCTGTTAGTTTGACCGATTTCTCTCTTATTCTTTCAAATCCTGCTTCTTCAAAAACATCTAAAGAAGCACGAATCGCTGCCATTGAAAGAATAGATGGATTACTTAATTGCCACCCTTCAGCACCAGACAACAGGTCAAAGTCATGACGCATATTAAAACGAGTGTTTTTGTTATGTCCCCACCATCCAGTAAATCGTTTTAAATTTGGGTTATTTGCGTGGCGTTCATGGATAAAACTTCCCCCAAGACTTCCTGGGCCACTATTGAGATATTTGTAGGTACACCAAACAGCAAAGTCTGCACCTGAATCATGTAGATTAGGGTGCATATTTCCAACACCGTGGGCAAGATCAAAGCCAACCATACAATTGTATTTGTGGCCTAATTCTGTTATTTTTTTTAACGGAAAGGATTGCCCTGTATAATAATTTGTGTTTCCGATCATGATTAATGCAACTTCATCTCCTTGTTCCTCTAATATTCTCTCCAGATCCTCAATCTCACATAATTCCTTCCCCTTAGTTGGTTTCCATAAAATAAGCCCTTCTTTTGGGTCGAAACCTTGAAATTTCAATTGACTTTCAACAGCATATCTATCGGATGGAAAGGCATCACTTTCAATTATGATTTTAAATTTGGTTTTGGTTGGTAAATAAAAAGAAACCATCAAAAAATGAAGATTTGCTGTTAGGCTATTCATAATAACCACCTCACCAGGTTTTGCGCCTACTAATTTAGCCATGGACTCGGTTAAAAACTCGTGATATGGAAGCCAAGGATGTTTGGCTTCTGTATGCCCTTTTACTCCTAATTTTGCCCAATCATTAAGTTCTTGTTGTAAATACTCTGAAGTTTTTTTAGGCTGTAATCCCAATGAATTCCCACATAGGTAAATGAGTTTTTTTCCATGATCATCAGTTGGGATCAGAAATTTTTCTCTATAGTTTTTTATGGGATCTTGTTGATCTTGGTGTTGAGCATAATTTAGATTGTTTTCATACATAAATAGAAGGTATTAACCTCAAACAAAAATAGGAATTTATATTTGTTTAGTATGGCAAAATACTTTTCCTATTTTTGATAATAACCCTAAACTCGCAACAACATTTATAAATACCCCTTAGCCTTTTGAAAACAAAAGGCTAAGGGGTTTTGTAGTTTCACCTAAAAGGTGGAAATTGCGGTTGAGCCCTGCAAAACACTACAATGCTTAAAACTAAACAATCTTCAAAGAATATCACCCCTTTTGGTGGCTTAAATTTTATTTTTAATGCCATTAAACGCTCAAAAATAGATGTTTTTCTCGATAAAAATTTGGGTTATCGAAATTTTAGGGTCCAATATTCGTATGCCGACATTGTGCTTTCTTTGTTGGGAAATTCTTTATGCAATGGAGAGTATATTTCTGATTTAGAACATCTTAAAAATAAATTCACTTGCCAAAGTTTTAGCAAAATCCCTTCCCCAGATACGGTTGAATATGCTTGTCAGGAATTAAAAGAACCAACAATTAGGGAGATAACTGGCCAAGGAATTGTTCATCAATTTAATTACAACAATCAAACCAACGTATCTTTAATCGCTCTTTGTGCAAAAACAGGTCAACTTAAAAAAGAAGAAAAATACACACTTGATTTTGACAATGTAGTTCTTGAAAACAAAAAACAAGATGCCAAAAAAAGCTATAAAAACACTAAAGCCTAGCATCCCAATTTCGCCTTCATAGGCAGATTACCTGTGCATATTGAAAACCATAACGGCAACACCCCTGCAAAGTATAAACAATTTGAAACCCTAGAAAGATGTTTTAAAAACCTGAGCGACAATCAAATAAAAATAGAACATTTTAGAGCAGACTCTGCATCTTATCAAAAAGAAGTCATTGAACTGGTTAGCCAAAAGGCGACTAACTTTTATATTAGAAACATCAGTTCCCAAAAGTTCATCTCTTTATGTGGAAAAATTAAAGATTGGAAAAAACAGGAAATCAACAACGAAATAAAAGAAGTTGCATCACTAATTTACACCCCTTTTAATGGGGGATTTTCTTATAGAATTGTGGTTACAAGATCTCTAAAAAAAGACCAGCAAATCGATTTTATATCAGGGACCCCTTACAATTATTATGGAATAATGACCAACAATTTAGTTTTTTCAAATCAAGAAATTATCGAATTTTACAACCAACGAGGCGATGCGGAGAATTCTAACAAATTCCTAATCAGTGATTTCAACTTGAAACACTTGCCTTTTATGGATTTGGATACCAATACTGCGTTTATGTATTTAATGGCGATGTGCTTAATTCTTTTTGAGTGGACAAAAGTAATTTTGGTGAAAAATAAAACTCCAAATATTAGTCTTAAAATGAGAGTCAAAGCGGTTTGTTTTCGTTACATTACTGTAGCTACAACTTTTGTAAATCACGCCAGAGAGAAAATACTTCAGGTTTTCTCAAACCAAGAATACAAAATTTTAAAAATTTAAAACAAGGATTTACTGGAATTGCAAAAAAACTCATTTGGGGTAAGGGGGGCTATACACATAGCCTATGAAATTTTGTTGAAAACGGAATGAAAACCCTGAAAAAATTAAATACATTTACATATTAAAGACCTCGGATTTCTGTTGCGAGTTTTGGGTAATAAATTGAATTATGAATTATTTTAAAAAATTTGAAACCAACCGTAACACCTAGAATAAAAAAGTGGTCATTCACGCAGCCAGTGAATTTTACAATTTAAAAGGGTTTAAAAAAGGGGAGTCTTCTTTAACCAGCTATGAAATAAAAGCGTTAGGAGATGTTTCGGAAAAATCCTTATTGTATTTACAATGTCATTTTGGGAAGGATACACTGAGTTGGAGTAGGATGGGAGCCAATTGTACCGGTATTGATATTTCTGATGAAGGAATAAAATTAGCAAGAGAGCTTAATGAAGAACTCAAATTAAATGCAAGTTTTTTATGTTGTAATGTACTTGATGTTTCGAAGCATATTTCTGAAAAGTTTGACATTATTTTTTCAAGTTATGGCACTATTGGTTGGTTGCCAGACTTAAATCCTTGGACGCAAATGATTTCTGAACGATTAAATAAAGGGGGTATTTTTTATTTGGTGGAATTTCACCCTATCGTATGGATGTTTGATTACAATAGTCATCCGCCACAAATGGAATATGGTTATATGCAGAAAGAAGCAATTTATCAGGAATATGATGGTACTTACGCAGAGCCAAAATCAAAAATAATAAGTAAGGAATATGGATGGAATCATAGTTTAAGTGAAGTATTAAATTCACTTATAAAAGCTGGGTTAACTATAGATCATTTTGCTGAGCATGATTCTTCTCCCTATAATATATTTCCTAATTTAATTAAAAATGAGAGTGGAATGTTTGAGTTACCTGGTAAAATGTATCCTTTGATATTTGAAGTAAGCGCAGAGAAAAAATAATGTATAGTATTTAAAAGTACAAAGCTTTAAACTTTAGCAACTTCTCTCTGTCACTTTAGTGTTATATCAGTAAAATAAACTTTAAAAAACCCAGAACTGTCTTGATGCATGGTTGCAAGTCTAATTTCGTTTATAGTCTTATAATCTTCCCATAGTAGATAATGATATTTTCTTGGCATTTCCTTTTCTAAAATTCCATTCTTTAATAGTATATTCATTATCGTAAAAAAAATCATATCCATCACTGGAAGTATAGCCTCCTTCATTGCTGTAAACCACTGTTAATTGATTAAGTGTGTCTTTTGAAATTGGAGCGATAACCTGTTTTTTTTCGATAAAAGTAATTCCAGAATCCCAAACCAAATTAAATGGAGCTAGTAACCAAAATACATCATTGATAAATGCTTTGTCGAACTTTTGGTTTATGCTATCTATTGAATTTCTAATGTATTGCATGGTATCTTTAGCTGATTCCATTTTTACAGACTTCGTTTTAGGATTCCATATCCAGGAGCGAGTGAATGTATTTTCACCACGATTAACATTAAATGTGTATCTAATCTCAGATATAGAACTCCAATTTTTTATTCCGTTTTTATTAGCGATCTTTTCTGCTGTAGTTAATGGTAATTTTTTATTAACAGAAGCCTTACTTTTATTATCTATGATTTGTTAGAATTTTCATTACAGGAAATAAATACAAAAAATAACAATAAAATATAATACAGTTTTCTCATGTTCTTTAATGATTAGATTGTTCCTTTAATAAATAAGGAAAATTCTGTTGAAATCTTTTTAACCTTGGTATAGACACATTTTGGATATATGGATTTTCAGGATGTAGTTTCTCATAGTTTTGGTGATAATCCTCAGCAACCCAAAATTTCTGAAAAGGATACACTTCTGCAGCTGCTTTTTTATCGTCTAATTTTTCGTTTAAATAGTTAATTTTATTCTCGATGATTTTTTTTTCTTCATCATTTTGATAAAAAATAATAGAACGGTATTGAGAACCCCTGTCAGGACCCTGTCCATTTTTCTGTGTAACATTTTGTGAACCAAAATATACGTCAACTAATTGTTTGAAGCTAATAATATTGGGGTTATAAATAACCTCAACAGCTTCTGCATGTCCTGTTTGTCCTGTATTACTTGCTTCATAACTTGGATTTTTAGTATACCCTCCACTATACCCCGATATAGATTCCTGAACTCCTTTTACGCTTTCATAGACTGCTTCTACACACCAAAAACAACCACTTGCAAAATAGGCTCTTTTAAATCCATCTTTACTTTCAACCTGGACGGGAGTTAAATTAGTGGAACGATCGTTGTTTTTTTTCTTTGAAGTCTGACATGATCCTTGAAGTATAAATAACGGTGTTATTATTAAAAAAAGGATGATTTTTTTCATCTTAATTTTTTTTGTAGGTAGTATGTATCAAATATACCTTTCTTTAGCATATAAAAAAAGCCCTCATAAAATGAAGGCTTAAAAATTCTTTTATTATTGATGAATTATATCTTACTAAAAAGTTTTTCCATTTTCTCTTCTTCCTCTTTTGCTAGATCAATATCTACTAGGATTCTTCCACTATGCTCATCGCTAATAATTTTTTTACGACTTGCAATTTCCATCTGTATTTGTGGTGGAATCATAAAGAATGATCCTCCAGAAGCACCACGATCTATAGCAACAACTGCTATACCATTTTTTACATTTGTGCGGATTCGCTTATACGCTTTTATTAAACGCTCTTCGATTTTTTTCTCGTAAGTAGTCGATTTTTTAAGTAAAACTTCTTCTTCTTTTTCAGTTTCTGCTAAGATTTCATCCAACTCACCCTGTTTATGTTTTAGGTGTTCTTCTCGTTCATTTAGTCGGGTTCTAGTTTCATCAACAACTTCTTTCTTTTGTTCTATCAGAACTTTAAATTCCCTAATATGTTTTTCATCTAATTCAATCTCTAACTCCTGAAACTCTATTTCTTTACTCAATGAATTGTATTCGCGATTATTACGAACATTATCTTGTTGCTTTGTGTATTTTTTAATTAGGGTTTTGGCTTCTTCTATCTGATTTTTTTTGCTTGAAATATCATTTTCAATAACCTCAATTCCTTCAACTAGTTTATCTAGTCTTGTGTTCATTCCCGCTAATTCGTTTTCAAGATCTTCTACTTCTAGTGGAAGTTCACCACGAATATCTCTTATTTTATCAATTCGAGAATCAATAAGTTGTAGATCAAATAACGCTCTTAACTTCTCTTCTATAGTGATATCAGTTTTCTTTGCCATTTTTAAAAATAAGTAATTGGATTGGTGTTTATTTGTGATAAAATGATTGCAAAGGTACTAATTTTTTTATTAAGGAAAGAAACTAAAAGCTCTTTTGTGAATTGTTCACTTTCGTAATGCCCAATATCTGTTAATAATAGTGTGTTTTCAGCTTTAAAAAAGTCATGATATTTAAGATCTGAAGTTACAAATACATCAGAATCAGCTTGTTTCGCTGCATCAATAGCAAAACTTCCACTACCTCCTAATACTGCAATTTTTTTAATTGGCTTGCCCGTAAAACTCGAATGACGAATGACCTTTGTAAGCATAGAATCTTTCAAAAATTCTAAAAACTCTTTTTCTGTCATTGGTGACCTTAATTCTCCGACCATTCCCATACCAATTTGTTGATTTGTATTTTCCAATGTTGTTACTTCATAAACTACTTCATCATAAGGGTGCGATTTAAATAAAGCACTTAAAACCAAAGTTTGAACGTGTTTTTGAAAAGTAACTCCAATTTGCACTTCTTTTTCAAAATGAATCTCTCCTTTTTTACCTACGACTGGATTGGAATCTTCATTTCCTTTATAACTTCCCGTTCCTTCTATATTAAAACTACAATTGCTATAATTTCCAATGTTTCCAGCACCTGCTTTAAAAAGTGCTTCTCGTACACGAATTTCTTGGCCTACTGGTACATAGGTAATAAGTTTTTGAATGGTACCTTTTTTTGATATTAATTTTTCTCTTTTTATAAGACCAAGTTTATCACAGATAATAGAATTTACTCCATTCCATGAATTATCTAAAGCCGTATGAATTGCAAAAATTGCAATGTTATTTTTAATTGCTTTAATCACAATACGTTCTACATAATTTCTTCCGGTGAGTTTTTTTAATCCAGAAAAAACAATAGGGTGAAAACTTACGATAAGATTGCAATTTTTTGAAATTGCTTCATCAACAACAGACTCCAAGGTATCTAAAGTGACAATTATTCCTGAAACAGTACTATTCTTGTCACCTACTAATAAACCAGTATTGTCAAAGTCCTCGGAATAAGATAGTGGAGCTAATTCCTCAAGTATCGTAATTACTTCTTTAATCTTCATAGTATTTAATTTAAGGTAAATATAAGTGTTTCCTTTTTTTAAATAAGATAGCGTTTTGAAATTGATAATTTTTTTATCTGAAAGTTGTATTTTCGCACTATGAAGTTTTTTAGAAAGATCATATATCCTTTTTCTTTATTATATGGAGGTATTACTGCATTACGTAATTTATTTTATGATAAAGGATGGTTAGTAAGTAAGTCTTATGATACACCAATTATATGTGTTGGGAATCTTTCTATTGGCGGAACAGGAAAATCACCAATGATCGAATTCCTAATCTCTTTTTTAAAAGAAGATTACCAGGTTGCAGTACTTAGTCGAGGATATAAAAGGAAAACTTTTGGATTTATTGAAGTTTTAAAGGAGAGTACAGTTAGGGAAGTTGGGGATGAACCCTATCAGTTCAAACAAAATTTCCCTTCTGTTACTATAGCTGTTTGTGCTGATAGAAAAGAAGGAATTGATAAACTAAAAACAAAAGCAGATGTAATTTTATTGGATGATGGATTTCAGCATAGGAAAATAAAAGCTTCAACCAATATTGTATTGACCACCTTTGATGATCTTTATATTAATGATACCATGCTGCCAACTGGAAACTTGAGAGAATTAAAAAAGGGTGCACAACGCGCTGATTTAATTTTAATAACTAAATGCCCTGAAGGAGTTTCCTATGCTAAACTTCAAGAGATTCAGTTTAAATTAAGTTTACTTCCCCACCAAAAAATATACTTTTCTAAAATAGGGTATGACAAAAACATTGTTGGTGTATCGGAAACGATATCCTTGGATTATTTAAAAAGTAAACCAGTTACTTTGGTTACTGGGATTGCTAATCAAAAACCATTACTAACTTATCTAGAAAGAAATGATTTAACATTTACTCATGAGAAATTTCCAGATCATCATGATTTTACTAATAATGATATAAAACGTCTTAAAGAAAAGGAAATCATTCTTACCACCGAAAAAGATTTCGTTCGGCTGCAACCTAAATTGAATAAATTTGCTATTTATTATCTCCCTATAAAAACGATTATTTTAAATAATCAAGAGAAATATTTTAAGGAATATATAATAAACGAGATTGAAAATGTTGCTAGAGATAATTAATCTATTGGTGCATTACTTGCTTCGAGGGTCCTGTAAATCTTTTCGAAAAAGTTATCGGGTTTAAAGGGTTTAGGTATTATTTCATCAAATCCTGCTTTATAAAATTCATCTAAATTTTCGTCAATTGTTACTGCAGTTAAAGCAATTATAGGCAATTGCTCATTAAACTCCCTAATCCTTTCAGTTGTTTCAATACCACTAATTCCAGACATATGAATATCCATTAAAATCAAGTCAAAATTATTGTTATGTACCATTTTAATTGCATCCATTCCATTGTCTGCAACTTTACAGATTATTTTATTCTTTTCAAGAATTTTTTTAGTGATCATTTGATTTATTTTGTTGTCTTCAACTATCAAAATGGAAACATTTTCAAAAGCAGCATAATCAATCTTGTATTCTGTTTGTGCGTTTTTAACATCTTCTTTATTTTCCTCAGAAATTCCAAAAGATATATCGAACCAAAATTTAGATCCCTGTCCTAATTTACTTTCTAAAAACACTTTACTATTCATCAATTCAAGTAAATTTCTAACAATGGAAAGTCCTAAACCAGATCCTCCAAATTTTCTATTGATTTGAAGAGACCCTTGATTAAAAGTCTCAAAAACACTTTTTTGTTTTTTCTTAGAAATCCCAACACCATTATCTTCTATTTCAATATGAAGATCAATATTATCATTGGTGCTTTTAATTTTATTAACTCGAATTATCACTTTTCCATTTTGAGTAAATTTAGCAGAATTACCTATTAAGTTAATAAGCACTTGTGCAAGTTTTAATGGATCACCAATTAATTTTTCGGGGATACTTTCATCATATTCTAGTTGTAAACTATTCTTACGATCTTCTGCGGTTTTTTTCAATGAAACCAAAACATCATTAATTCGTTTTTTAAGACTGAAAGTGGTTTTCTCAATTTCAACTTTATTGGCTTCTAATTTATTCAGATCTAAAATATTATTAATAAGCGACAACAAATACTCTCCAGAAAACTTCAAGGAATTCAAGTGTTCTTTTTGATCTGGTTTTGGATTTTCTTCTAAAAGCAAATGTGCTAAGCCTGTAACAGCATAAAGGGGTGTTCTTAATTCGTGGGCAACTGTTGATAAAAATTGAGCTTTTGCAAGTGACGCTTTCTCAGTTTTTTCTTTTGAAATGGTCAATTCAACATTTTTATTCTTTAATAAATCGTTTGCCTTTGCACGAAGGTTATTATTTTTAAAAAGGGAAAGTGCTAATAGAGAGAGTATAATAATTAGAGCAACACTTAAACCCGTAGTCATTTTTCCAAAATTTATTGACTTTTGCTTTTTCTGAATTTCATTTTGTTGTGATGCAATAATCTCATTAAGATCTCCAATATTTGTATCTGAATCTGCACTGTTTGAAATTGCTTTCAAATAAACCGAAAAAAGTGAATCTTTTTTATGATTATATAATTTAAATAAGTTTTCAGCTTCAACAGCATTGTTTTCTCTAAGTGCTATTTGAGAAGAAATCCTAAAACTTTCAATTTTTAATTGATAAAATGAATTGTCATCAATAAGTGCAATTGCATTTTTTAAAATATCTTTTGTTTGATTTAATTGGTCTTGATTTTGTGTCTTATTAATTTCAAGAAGGGCTTCAGTTTTTTTAATATATGCTAATGCTTCATAGAAGGTTAATTGATATTTGATCAATGGCGCTATTGCGACGTTTAAATAATTTATAGCCACCACAGGATGTTCTCTTTCAAGTTCGAGAATCCCAAAAGCTAAAACATTTAATCCTAAGTATTTTTCATTATTTAATTCTGTAAATAGTTGATCTGCATCTTTTAAATTAAGTTCAGCTTCATTAAAATGGTGGGTCTTTGTAAGAATTGATCCATATAAATAATAGGCTTTTCCAGTTAGTAATTTATCTTCTGTCTTTTTTAAATAGGTAAAGGATTGTATAGTTTCAGAAACCGCTTTATTATAGTTGTGTAAGTTATATTGTAATTCTGCAATACTTAGGTGTATACTTGCTTTTAAACTATTGTCCTTAAAAGGTTCTATTAATTTACGAGCTTTGTTGAGATTGATAATTGCAGATTCAAAATCTTGGATAAGGATTGCTTCTGCTGCTGTTTTTTGATATGATTTTACTTGAGAAAGAGTGTCTTGTTTACTCTCTTGCGCATTGATATTATATGATGAAAAGAGGCAAATTAAAAGTGTAAATAAAACCTTATATTTTTTAAAAAAAGTTCTCATGTAATATGTATACTTCAAGGCTAAATATACTTATTTCTTAGACATTTGTAGGATTAAATCTATTATTCTCGATGAATACCCAACCTCATTATCATACCAGCCAATAATTTTAACCATTTTTCCTATTACTGAAGTCATTTCAGAATCAAAAACACAGGAATGGGTATTTCCAATAATATCTACAGAAACAATTGGGTCTTTGGTAAATTGAATAATACCATTATAAGTTGTTTCAGCTGCTTTTTTAAATAATTTATTTATAGCTGCTATACTAACTTCATTATTTACGTTAATAGTAATATCTGAAAGAGATCCATTAGGTACCGGAACCCGAATACCACAGCCACCTATAACTGAACCCAATTCTGGAAATATCTTGGTTAAAGCTTTGGCAGCACCTGTTGTTGTTGGCACAATAGATTGACTTGCAGCTCGCGATCTACGTAGATCTCTATGAGGCATGTCGTGTAAACTTTGATCTGTTGTATACGAATGTACCGTAGTAATATAGGCTTGCTCAATACCACAAAAATCATTGATAATTTGTAGCATTGGTGCAGCATTATTCGTTGTACAGGAAGCATTAGAAACAATTAAATCATCTGTGCTTATTATTGCTGAATTTACACCCATAACTACCATTTTAATAGTTTCGTCTTGAGGGGGTACAGATAATATCACCTTAGTTGCTCCATTTTGGATGTGTCTATTTAGAAGAATTCGTGTTTTATATTTTCCAGTACACTCAATAACTAGGTCGATATTATTCCATTTTATATCATCAATATTATTTTTTGAAGAAAAACAAACAGGATTACCAGAAACAATAATTTCATTTTCTGAATGGCTAATTTCTTCATTTAAACCCCCATGAATACTGTCATATTTTAACAAATGACCTAATGTTTTTGAATCGGAAAGATCGTTGATTGCAACAACATTAATTGAGGGATGATTTAGAAGCAAACGAAATAATGTCCTTCCAATGCGACCAAATCCATTAATACCAACATTAATAGTCTTTTTCATAATTTATGACTATTAGGTTAGATGTTTTTGAGCTTTATAGGAAGATCGAACTAGGGCACCACTTTCTACATGTCTAAATCCCATATCCAAGCCAATTTTTTTATATTCATCAAATTCTTCTGGTCTAATAAACTCCTTAACAGATAAATGTTTTTTTGAGGGTTGTAAATATTGACCTAGGGTAATAACATCAAGACCAACAGCACGTAGGTCCTCCATTGTTTGCAATATTTCATCCTTTGTTTCGCCTAATCCTAACATGATTCCACTTTTGGTTCGTTTTATACCTTGTTCTTTAATATATTTTAAAACCTCTAAACTTCGTTCATATTTTGCTTGAATCCTGACTTCCCTGGAAAGACGTTTCACAGTTTCCACATTGTGTGAGATTATTTCAGGTTGTACCGCTATAATTCGATCAATATTTCTTGTGACTCCTTGAAAATCTGGAATAAGGGTTTCTAAGGTTGTATTTGGATTCATTCTCCTTATGGCTTTAACAGTTTCAGCCCAAAGGATGGATCCCATATCTTTTAGATCGTCTCGATCTACCGAAGTGATTACGGCATGTTTAATATTCATTAATTTTATGGATTGAGCAACTTTCTCAGGTTCATCCCAATCTACTGTATTAGGTCTTCCTGTTTTCACGCCACAAAACCCGCAAGATCGGGTACAAATATTCCCAAGAATCATAAATGTAGCCGTCCCTTCGGTCCAGCATTCACCCATATTTGGACAACTACCAGAGGTACAAATTGTATTGAGCTTATATTTGTCAACAACAGCCCGAAGATCTGTATATTTTTTACCAGTAGGTAGTTTTACACGCAACCATTTTGGCTTTGGTGTAAATTGTTTAGATGCTATAACTTTTGTATCCATAATCGATGGCAAATATACGAAGATATGCCATAAAATATTTTTTATTAATAAATCTATTTGAAAGATTTTCTTTATAAAGAACTAATATAGTCTCTGGTCGTAAACTTTCATATTGTTGATTATTAAGTTAATAACATCTGTTTTCTAACTGAATCCAGCTCTAAAAAATTTGTTATATTATTATAACTAAGGGATTTACTGGTTTTATAAGCCATAGATTCGTTTTAAAAAAATGATTCTGCGCAAACGCTTTGAGTTATCTCCCGTTTTAGGAAGCATTCCAATATCAGAGGTAAAGATTCTCTTAAAAAGCAGAGATGAACTTCCACCAGTTTTATTAGCCCTCCAAACAATTTTCACTAACAAGGCATCCCATCAAAAAATGTTTAAACTTGTAGAACCCAATGTTCAAAATGGGAAACGACAAACAGGACGCCAGGGGATGGCCATATGGGAAGTGATTGTTTTATCTGTTATACGATTAACCCTTAACAGCAATTACGATCGTTTATTGTGGATTGCCAATTCAGATAAATATATGCGTCAACTCATGGGTATAGAAGGCGATTCTCATGGGTTCACAGTAGAAGATAAGCAATACCGTTTAACGGCATTAAAGGAAAACATTGGATTGCTAAAAGTTGAAACCATAGAAAAGATCAATGCCTTAGTTTTGGAAGTAGGACAGGGTTATCTAAAAAAAAGACCGAGAAGCTGTTGCGCTTAAAGCCGATAGTTATGTTGTAAAAACCCATGTACATTTCCCCACAGATTATAATTTGTTGTGGGATGCAGCCCGAAAATGTATTGTTATCAGTTGCACTTTAGTATCTCAACAAAACATATGGGGTTGGCGCAAAGGGTCTGATTGGAAAAAGCGTGTTAAAATTGAATTTAGAAAGCTACAAAAGACCAGGAGATCTGGAGGCAAACATAAGGAATTTCGTTTAAAAACTGCTGCAGAGAATTACTTAAATCTAGCCCAAACCCTTTATAAAAAGATAAACACATTCAAAAGCGTTTTTAAGGTCAATACAATACATCAATACTCATTATTACCTGAATTAGAGTACTGCAGCAAGATGCCAGCCAAACATATAGATTTGGCAGAGAGAAGGTTATTAAAGGGAGAAAAGATTCCTTATAGCGAGAAAGTGTTTTCTTTATTTGAACCTCATACCAAATGGATTAACAAAGGGAAAGCCGGAGTGATTGCAGAACCGGGACAAAAACATTTGATTATTACAGATCAAAATCATTTTATAGTTTACCACAGACTAACAGGAGATACTCCCGATGCAGAATTTACTGTTAAAACTGCCAAAGAGGTAAAAAAACAGTTTGGTAATCGATTAGCATCCCTGAGCTTTGACAAGGGGTTTAGTTCTAAAGAAATCATTGCACAACTCGAAAAAAGTATTCCTAATTCTCATGCTCAAACAAAAAGGAAGACGCAATAACGTCAGACTAGAAACAGAAAGGGATAAAGATTTCAAGCAACTCAACAACAGTCATCAAAGCATTGAATCTGACATAAACCAACCGGAACATCATGGATTGAACAAATGTCCTGACAAAGGGGAGGAAAACTTCGAAAAATATGTTGCTCTTGCTGTTTTATCCTATAATCTTCACCGTTTAGGAAATTTAATAAAAAAGAAAAGCATCAAAGAAAAAACGAAACAGAGGCACAAAGCAGCTTAAAAATGCGAGTTCCTTTATGAGTTTAAACATAAGTAACCATAGGATAGCTATGCCTGAAAACCAGCTTTTAAACCAAAATGATGGTGTTTATCAAAAAATCTTACAGCAAAAAATGAACTACCTCGACCCAAGGGTACGAGGTATCAAACGGAAGATAACTTTATTTTAGTTTGATGAAAACCTTAGGTTTTCAAACTTTCCTCTTGACCACCGAGGCAAGCCTCGGGGAATTCTTTAGATTAAAAACGCCTTGATAATCTCTTTTTAATTCTAAAAACAGAATAAACCCTCCGCTAGTTTTTGATATTAAAGAAATTTATACTCTTACCGACCAGACACTAATTATAAAATGTTAAAATGGCTCTTTTTCAGAGATCACGACCTCAGAGGAGAGAACCTTGCTTTTACAATTTTTACTTCAGGAATTATTCTTTCAGTAGGAATTATATTAAGTGAAATTTTACCGTCCATTACAAATATTATCTGTCTTTCAACAACGCAAACAGAAACTATTGATGTTTCTACAATTGTAATCTATTCGGGATTATACTTGTTAATTGGTTTTATCATGGCCGTTTTGATTAATGCTTCGGTTTTTTTCCTTTTTTCACTTCTTACCACTGGAATCCATGAATTTAAAGAAATCAAAAACAATAATATCTCTATTGCAATATTGGTAGTTTCAATATTAATAAGCATTACAATCATTGCAAAAGATAGTATTTCGCTATTAATAAGTTCTTTGATCCCCTATCCTGAAGTTACCAATTTTTTATAGGTCCCATACAAACCTACTAGGTTTAAATTACTTTAATTATAAAGTAATTTTTCTTGCCCCGTTGTAACAATACAAATTGACCGTTTAAGGTATCAGTTTTACTTAATTTATAATCTTCAGAAACTTTTTCTTTATTTACCGAAATCGAATTCTCTTTTAGGGCACGTCTGGCTTCTCCATTTGATTTCAAAAAACCAGATTTTTCAGCTAATGCTCCAATTATATCGAGTTCTGATTCTATTTCATTTTTCGTAATTTCTGCTTGAGGTACCCCTTCAAAAACATCTAAAAAAGTATTTATATCAAGATTTTTAAGGTCATCAGAAGTAGATTTGCCAAATAAAATTGCTGATGCTTTTATAGCTTGTTCATAAGATTCATTACCATGTACTATTATCGTGATTTCTTCGGCCAATCGTTTTTGTACTAATCGCAAATGAGGAGTTTCAATATGTGCATCAACCAAGGAATCTATTGTCTCTTTATCTAAAAAAGTAAAAATCTTTATATACTTTACAGCATCTTCATCACTGGTATTCATCCAATATTGATAAAACTTATATGGGGACGTTCTGTTTGCATCTAACCATATATTCCCTCCTTCACTTTTCCCAAATTTACTTCCATCACTTTTGGTAATTAGTGGACAAGTTAGTGCATATCCTTTTCCTCCACCTATGCGCCGAACCAATTCGGTGCCTGTTGTAATATTTCCCCATTGGTCACTTCCTCCCATTTGGAGTGTACATCCCATTTCTGTATATAAGTGAAGGAAATCGTAACCTTGTACGAGTTGATAAGTAAACTCTGTAAAGGACATTCCTGCAGCACCTTCTCCAGTTAACCTGCTTTTAACCGAATCTTTTGCCATCATATAGTTTACGGTAATATGTTTTCCAACATCTCGAATAAATTCCAAAAAATTAATTTCTTTCATCCAATCATAGTTGTTCAACATAACAGCTTCATTTACTGCTCCAGATGAAAAATCTAAAAATTGTGATAATTGCTTGCGTACTCCTTCCTGATTTTGACGAAGTGTTTTTTCATCCAATAAATTGCGTTCATTCGATTTTCCTGAAGGATCCCCAATCATTCCAGTTGCACCACCCACTAGGGCTATCGGTTTATGTCCGCATCGTTGAAAATGAGCCAAAAGCATGATTGGCACGAGGCTTCCAATATGAAGTGAATCTGCCGTAGGGTCGAAACCAACATAAGCGGTTCTGATTTTTTCCAATAAATGTGCTTCGGTTTCTGGCATTAAATCGTGGATCATTCCTCGCCATTGTAATTCTTCAACAAATTTTTTATGCATGATTATATTTTTTAACCCTTCGTTTAGGTATGGGATAATTTTTAACAAAGATATATTTCTATAAATTAAGATAAAACTAATATGCAAAAGAGTTTTATAGTTTCTATAATTTATTAATCAACTACATTTGATTTATGATATTAGTAACAGGAGGAACTGGATTGGTAGGAGCACATTTATTGTATTCGCTTGTCAATAGTGGAGAAACCGTTCGAGCTATCCATAGATCATCGAGTAATCTTGAAGCTGTTAAAAATGTTTTTTCATTTTACACAAACGAACCCAATATTATTTTTGATAAGATAGAATGGGTGGAAGCAGATATTACAGATATTTCCTCACTTACCGAAGCATTTAAAGGAATCAATTATGTGTACCATGCTGCTGCGTTTATTAGTTTTAACCCCAGACATTATGCTGTTCTCAAAAAAGTAAATGTTGAAGGCTCTGCGAATATTGTAAACTTTTGTTTGACAGAAGGAGTACAAAAAATGTGCTATGTAAGTTCTATTGCCGCTATTGGAAAATCTGCATCTGGCACTTTGATCAATGAAGAAACCGAATATAATCCAGAGGTTACCAACAGTGTCTATGCTATTACAAAATTCAATGCAGAAATGGAAGTTTGGAGAGGAACTCAAGAAGGATTAGAGGTTGTTATTGTTAATCCAGGGGTTATTTTGGGGTCTGGAATTTGGAGTTCTGCTAGTGGAGGAATCTTGCGTACAGTTTACAAAGGACTCAAATATTATACGCCAGGAGGTGTTGGTGTTGTTGATGTTCGGGATGTAATACAGGTAATGATTGGATTGCTTAATAGTCCAATAAAAAACAAAAAATACATTTTAGTAGGAGAAAATATTTCCTATCAGGATCTTCTAACAAAACTAGCAACCAACCTTAATAAAAAACCTCCGTATAAGTCAATTGTTAAATGGAAAATGATATTCTTTAGCAATATCGACTGTATGATGAACAAATTTTTTAAAACAAAAAGGAAGCTTTTAAGAGAAACGGTTACTTCTTTATATACTAAATCGTTTTATGATGCTTCTATGATTGAAAAGGTTCTCAATTTTAAGTATACTCCATATGAAAAGACCATAGCTAGAATTTCCCGAAACTATTTAAGAGATTTTAACTGAATTGAATCTGTTGCATTATCAAATACTGGATCGACTAGTGTTTTCAGACTATCAATATTAATTGATATTGTATCAGCTCGCTCTTTTTTTAGTAATTGATAACTACTATCTTTTTTATGAAAAAGAATTGTTAAACGATTTTCAATATCATTAATTATTTTACTATACACTTTTAAATCTGAACTGTAATAAGCGTTGCTTTCAACAAACTGAATACTATCAATATCGTAATTATCATAAATTATGGAGTCTAACTTTAACCCAACAGTCATAATAAGGTTATTATTAACACTACGCGCTGCATTACTTATGTAAACATCAGTTAATATAGAAGTTATTTTATCTTTGGAAATAAGGTTTTTTGGCACTTGAGGTTTTTCCAGATTTTGACAATAAAAAAAAGTTATTACAACTAAAAATAAAACTACTTTTAATAAGTTATTAATGGCCTTATATTTCCTATCCTTCATCTTTTTCATCTGTTAAAAGTTAATCGTTCAGGAGTACTTCGTTCAAGGAAATTAAAATTCTTATAGCTAAGAATACCATTTACAAATGTATGGGTAACCCTAGATTTAAATGTTATTCCTTCAAAAGGAGACCAAGCACATTTATAAAATATGTTTTCTGTATTTACTGTCCAAGGCGACATCAAATCTACTATTACTATATCTGCCTTAAATCCTTTTTTAATAAATCCTCTTTCTTTTATCTGAAATAAGATTGCTGGGTTATGTGCAGTTTTTTCCACGATTTTTTCCAATGAAATCTTTCCTTGATGATACATTTCTAATAATGCAACTAAGGCGTGTTGTACTAAAGGACCCCCTGAAGGGGCTTGTGTATACCCCTTGTTTTTTTCCTCCAAGGTATGCGGTGCATGATCGGTGGCAATCACGTCTATTCGATCATTAAGCAAAGCCTTCCACAATCCTATTTTATCTTTCTCACTTTTAACAGCGGGATTCCATTTTATTTTGGTCCCCTTTAATTTATAATCTTCATCGGTAAACCATAAGTGGTGAATACATACTTCAGCAGTAATTTTTTTTGCTGAAAGTGGTTTCTTATTTGAAAAGAGATGGGTTTCCTTTTCAGTTGATAGATGAAATACGTGCAACCGTGCTCCTGTTTTTTTAGCAAGTGCAATCGCTTTTGAAGAAGAACTATAACAGGCCTCTTCGCTTCTTATTTTTGGATGCATTTCAATAGGAATAGCTTCTCCAAATTCAGCCTTATAGGCTTCCAAATTATTTTGTATCGTAGTTTCATCTTCACAATGTACCGAAATTAAAAGGTCCGTTTTTTTGAAAATTTCTTCTAAAACTTCTTGATCATCTACTAACATATTCCCAGTTGAAGACCCCAAAAATAATTTTAACCCAGCAACTTTGTTGGCATCTATTTTTAATATTTCTTCTAAATTATCATTGGTCCCGCCAAACATAAAGGAATAATTTGCCCAGGAAGTATTTTCAGCTATTGAAAATTTTTCTTCTAACTTTTCAATTGTTATAGCATGTGGAATGGTATTGGGCATTTCTATAAATGAGGTAATCCCTCCTGCAATAGCAGCTTTCGATTCTGTTTCAATAGTCGCTTTATGGATAAGACCAGGCTCTCTAAAGTGTACTTGATCATCAATTAAACCTGGCAATAAGTAACAACCAGTCGCATTAATTAATTGGGTATTTGAAGATTTTACACTTATATTGTCACCAATCTCTTCAATGCGGTCATTTATAATTAGGACGTCTCCTTTTATTATGGAGCCTTCATTTACTATGTGCGCATTTTTTATTAATACCGTACTCATTAAATCTCGTATTTTGTAAATATACTTTTAAATTTCATAGAGATTACGCCAAAAACAGCTTCAGAAATAATACCGCCACCCATCTTAGATTTTCCAAGGGTTCTATCAGTAAAAATTACAGGAACTTCAACTATTTTAAACATGCTAAGGTGAGCTTTAAACTTCATTTCAATCTGAAATGCATAGCCTACAAATTGAATTTTATCTAGGTCTATTTTTTCTAAAACCTTCCTTTTATAGCAAATAAATCCTGCTGTGGTATCACAGATATTCATTCCAGTAATGAAGCGAACATACTTAGATGCCATCCAAGATAAAAGCACTCTACTCAATGGCCAGTTAACGACATTTACCCCAGTTTTATAACGGGAACCTATTGCAATATCAAATCCTTCTTTATAACATGCATTATACAATCTGATAAGGTCATTCGGATTGTGTGAAAAATCGGAATCCATTTCAAAAATGTATTCATAATCTTTTTCCAAAGCCCATTTAAATCCATGAATATAAGCGGTTCCCAGTCCTAATTTTTTTTTTCGTGTTTCTAAAAAAAGTTGATTGGGATAGTTGTTAATCAATTTCTGAACTGTCGCTGATGTTCCATCTGGAGAATTGTCATCTACTACCAACACATCAAAATTTCGTTGTAACGAAAATATATTGCGCAATATGCGTTCAATGTTTTCAATTTCATTGAAGGTTGGTATTACTACCAAGGCATTAGACATATTCTCTATTTTGGACAAATGTACTTTTTTTTGTTTAATTCCTACCTTGATCCTCGTTAAAGCTTCTGCGAAATGAGTGTAAGAGAATAGCTTTTTTAAATAAAAATACAGAATCTAAGAAAGAGAATTCTTTTTCATTAAATTTAATTGAGTATTGTTGATTATTAAGTTAATAACATCTGTTTTCTAACTGAATCCAGCTCTAAAAAATTTGTTATATTGTTATAACTAACGGATTTACTGGTTTTATAAGCCATAGATTCGTTTTAAAAAAATGATTCTGTGCAAACGCTTTGAGTTATCTCCAGTTTTAGGAAGCATTCCAATATCAGAAGTAAAGATTCTCTTAAAAAGCAGAGATGAACTTCCACCAGTTTTATTAGCCCTCCAAACAATTTTCACTAACAAGGCATCCCATCAAAAAATGTTTAAACTTGTAGAACCCATTGTTCAAAATGGGAAACGACAAACAGGACGCCAGGGGATGACCATATGGGAAGTGATTGTTTTATCTGTTATACGATTAACCCTTAACAGCAATTACGATCGGTTATTGTGGATTGCCAATTCAGATAAATATGTGCGTCAACTCATGGGTATAGAAGGCGATTCTCATGGGTTCACAGTAGAGGATAAGCAATACAGTTTAACGGCATTAAAGGAAAACATTGGATTGCTAAAAGTTGAAACCATAGAAAAGATCAATGCCTTAGTTTTGGAAGTAGGACAGGGTTATCTAAAAAAAAGACCGAGAAGCTGTTGCGCTTAAAGCCGATAGTTATGTTGTAAAAACCAATGTACATTTCCCCACAGATTATAATTTGTTGTGGGATGCAGCCCGAAAATGTATTGTTATCAGTTGCACTTTAGCATCTCAACAAAACATATGGGGTTGGCGCAACGGGTCTGATTGGAAAAAGCGTGTTAAAATTGAATTTAGAAAGCTACAAAAGACCAGGAGATCTGGAGGCAAACATAAGGAATTTCGTTTAAAAACTGCTGCAGAGAATTACTTAAATCTAGCCCAAACCCTTTATAAAAAGATAAACACATTCAAAAGCGTTTTTAAGGTCAATACAATACATCAATACTCATTATTACTTGAATTAGAGTACTGCAGCAAGATGCCAGCCAAACATATAGATTTGGCAGAGAGAAGGTTATTAAAGGGAGAAAAGATTCCTCATAGCGAGAAAGTGTTTTCTTTATTTGAACCTCATACCAAATGGATTAACAAAGGGAAAGCTGGAGTGATTGCAGAACCGGGACAAAAACATTTAATTATTACAGATCAAAATCATTTTATAGTTTACCACAGACTAACAGGAGATCCTCCCGATGCAGAATTTACTGTTAAAACTGCCAAAGAGGTAAAAAAACAGTTTGCTAATCGATTAACATCCCCTGAGCTTTGACAAGGGGTTTAGTTCTAAAGAATTCATTATTGGTCTTAAGTATTCGGGTAATGAAAATACAGTCTGTAAAATTTGATTGTCATTCACACACAATGAGCATATTTTCTCAAATAATTCAAGTTCATTTTTTCCAAGCATTTTTAATGTTTGAAGAGTACACATAGAATAGGTTCCTGGTTCATTGTATTCTCCTGCAATTATTTTGGCAACCAATTCCTGCATCTCATCATTTGATACGGTTTTAGCGTGTTCAATAGTATTCCAGAAAAAGTCATTGTCCATTTTGATATCGTTCGACTTATTAGGATCAATGTACTTTGAGCTTTTAACTGTGGTGTCGATTAAGTTTTCTGTATTTCGCATATACTCGATATACTGCATTCCCATTATTCCACCTTCCTTCGCTTTTTCATATTCATCATGGATTAACTTCTTTCTTACTTCACCTTCAGCAGCCCATGTACTAAGTCTGAAACCAGTTACTTTATCGATTATTGTAGTGAAAAAAGGTGTATTTTGCCACCTTAGTTGAGCTACCTATTGTTGTAGCTAATGAAACTGGATCAGTCATTTATTTTAAGGGTCATGACAACTTAAGCATTGTTTAGCTTTACATAAAGTCAGTCATAGTAATGCCTAACAAGTATTTATATCGTTCACGAATTTCAGAGTCTAAATTTAGAGCATTAATTAAGTTGTTTTCTGTGGATTTGAATGCTACTCAAATGAGTCAATTATCTGGGTTGAGTAGAAACAGTATTAATAAAATTTTGTTAGCTTTAAGAGTTAGAATTGCAGGATTATGTGAACATGAAAAGCCATTTAAGGGAGAAATAGAAGTTGATGAATCTTTCTTTGGAGCTAAACGTAAAAAAGGAAAAAGAGGTCGAGGAGCTTATGGTAAAACGATTGTTTTTGGAGTATATAAGCGCAATGGAAAAGTCTATACAGAAATTGTTCCTAATTGCTCCAGAGTTACGCTACAAGCTATCAATGAACTACCTCGACCCAAGGGTACGAGGTATCAAACGGAAGATAACTTTATTTTAGTTTGATGAAAACCTTAGGTTTTCAAACTTTCCTCTTGACCACCGAGGCAAGCCTCGGGGAATTCTTTAGATTAAAGGAAAAGTAGATGTAGATAGTATTATTCATTCTGATAAATGGAGAGGGTATAATGGACTTGTAGATTTGGGGTATAAAAAACATTATAGATTAGATCATGGAAAGAATGAATTTGTAGTAGGCAAATCTCATATTAATGGAATTGAAGGATTTTGGGGATACGCAAAAACAAGATTGTCCAAATTTAAAGGAATGCATAAAAACACCTTTTATTTGCACCTAAAAGAAACTGAATTTAGATATAACCCAAAACTCGCAACAGAAATCCGAGGTCTTTAATATGTAAATGTATTTAATTTTTTCAGGGTTTTCATTCCGTTTTCAACAAAATTTCATAGGCTATGTGTATAGCCTCCCTTACCCCAAATGAGTTTTTTTGCAATTCCAGTAAATCCTTGTTTTAAATTTTTAAAATTTTGTATTCTTGGTTTGAGAAAACCTGAAGTATTTTCTCTCTGGCGTGATTTACAAAAGTTGTAGCCACAGTAATGTAACGAAAACAAACCGCTTTGACTCTCATTTTAAGACTAATATTTGGAGTTTTATTTTTCACCAAAATTACTTTTGTCCACTCAAAAAGAATTAAGCACATCGCCATTAAATACATAAACGCAGTATTGGTATCCAAATCCATAAAAGGCAAGTGTTTCAAGTTGAAATCACTGATTAAGAATTTGTTAGAATTCTCCGCATCGCCTCGTTGGTTGTAAAATTCGATAATTTCTTGATTTGAAAAAACTAAATTGTTGGTCATTATTCCATAATAATTGTAAGGGGTCCCTGATATAAAATCGATTTGCTGGTCTTTTTTTAGAGATCTTGTAACCACAATTCTATAAGAAAATCCCCCATTAAAAGGGGTGTAAATTAGTGATGCAACTTCTTTTATTTCGTTGTTGATTTCCTGTTTTTTCCAATCTTTAATTTTTCCACATAAAGAGATGAACTTTTGGGAACTGATGTTTCTAATATAAAAGTTAGTCGCCTTTTGGCTAACCAGTTCAATGACTTCTTTTTGATAAGATGCAGAGTCTGCTCTAAAATGTTCTATTTTTATTTGATTGTCGCTCAGGTTTTTAAAACATCTTTCTAGTGTTTCAAATTGTTTATACTTTGCAGGGGTGTTGCCGTTATGGTTTTCAATATGCACAGGTAATCTGCCTATGAAGGCGAAATTGGGATGGTAGGCTTTAGTGTTTTTATAGCTTTTTTTGGCATCTTGTTTTTTGTTTTCAAGAACTACATTGTCAAAATCAAGTGTGTATTTTTCTTCTTTTTTAAGTTGACCTGTTTTTGCACAAAGAGCGATTAAAGATGCGTTGGTTTGATTGTTGTAATTAAATTGATGAACAATTCCTTGGCCAGTTATCTCCCTAATTGTTGGTTCTTTTAATTCCTGACAAGCATATTCAACCGTATCTGGGGAAGGGATTTTGCTAAAACTTTGGCAAGTGAATTTATTTTTAAGATGTTCTAAATCAGAAATATACTCTCCATTGCATAAAGAATTTCCCAACAAAGAAAGCACAATGTCGGCATACGAATATTGGGCCCTAAAATTTCGATAACCCAAATTTTTATCGAGAAAAACATCTATTTTTGAGCGTTTAATGGCATTAAAAATAAAATTTAAGCCACCAAAAGGGGTGATATTCTTTGAAGATTGTTTAGTTTTAAGCATTGTAGTGTTTTGCAGGGTTCAACCGCAATTTCCACCTTTTAGGTGGAACTACAATACCCCTTAGCCTTTTGTTTTCAAAAGGCTAAGGTATTTATAAATGTTGTTGCGAGTTTAGGGTATAATTATAGAAACGAAAATTTGTATAAATTAGTCATAGAAAATTTAAAAAAAAATCCTCTTAAGTTGTCATGACCCAATTTTAATTATGGTGAATTTAGTGGAGGAGGGACATTATACAATGAAGGAGATCTTAATTTAATTAACAGTGATGAAGTTTTAACTTCAAAAGTTTTTTCAAATATTACAATACTGAGTCCGTATGATATTAATATCTATAGAGCTCAAGGAATTTCAAATACAGATCCCATTTTATTAAATGAGGGCGCTCATATTATTTCAGGATACGCAAGCTCATTAGGTTCCTTCAATTTAAATAGTATTGGAATTTCGTATAATTCATCACAACCTGGATTTTTAGAAATACAAAGTGATTTCACAAAAACAGGAGCCGAAAATGTTTTAATAGATGTTGAAATGAAAATTTGTTGTTATGATTTTTTAGTTTCAGAAGGTCAATTAACCATCGAATCTTCTACAGTTAATACCATATTAGGTCCTTTTTTTGATATACCTTTAGGTTCAAGTCTTATTCTAAAAGGGAATACGGTTTTTGCTGGAGGAGGTTCTGTTTCGGGTAATATTCAAGGACAACTAGTAATTACAGATAGTCTAACAGAAAACCCTTCAATAACAGGAACTTTCTTTTTTGATGCAGAAGGCGAAATAATACTTGATAATGTTACTTTTCAAGGTGATGGGTTTTTTCATGGTAGAATAAACACTTTTTTGCCTGAAAATTCAACTGTCACCTTTGATGGACCTCGGTTTTCAAACCAAAGAATTTTAGAAACTAGTCCATTATCTACAATAATTTTAAAAAATGGAGGTCGTTTACTCAATAGTAATTACGCAGAAATGATTTTAAATGGAGGGAGTATTATTGGTATTAATTATGAATTATTTTCAAATGGAGGCTTAATAAAGATTATTAATAATTCAGAATTCAATTTAAATGGGATTAATTTTAGAAATACAAATATTTTGAATTTGGGTCAAGGTAGTTTTATTATGGATGATAATTCAGGATTTGAAAATTATTATTACTTTGATCCAGAGTACCCTGAATTTGTAGATTATGGTGAAATTATTGGGGCTGGTTATTTTAAATTCCCTACATATAATTCTGAAACAATTAATAATAATGGTATATTTTCTCCAGGACCTGGAGTTAATACAATGAATACTGAAAATTTTTCTCAAAAAGTTTCAGGAATAACACAAATTGAAATTGAAAATATTTCAAATTATGACACTATTATAAATATTGGAACTACCTATTTTGAAGGAGAGTTTGAAGTTATGTTAGGATTTTCACCAATTATTGGAGATGAGTTTATTGTTTATCAATCAGACACTCCACTAACAATTTGTAATCCAATCTCAACTACTTCTGCTTCGTATAATAACCTTAATTACGTATTTGATGTTATTTGTAATTTTGATAATATCACACTAAAATTAAGTGAAATTTTAACTACAAATGAATTTGATTTGAATGATTATAAATTTTATATTTCTCCAAACCCTGTAAGAGATAAATTAAATATTATTATTCAAGATGTGTCTATCATTTACTCAATCAAAATTTATAACGTTTTAGGAAAGATTGTATTAGAGGAAAAAAAGAAGGTGAATCAAATTGATGTATCAAATCTAAAAAGTGGTTTATTGTTTTTAAAAATTGAAACAGATAGAGGTTTCATTACTAAAAAAATAATAAAAGAATGATGCTATGAAAAAAAGATACTTAACCATTATCTTCTTGGTTTTATTTGCATCACTTTCAAGTTTTGCACAAGACCCGCAACTTTTTGAGAATGAATGGCACCTGTAGAAAGTGGTAGTAGATGGCATAGATTACCCGACTCCAAATAATGAAGACATACAGGACGTTTTAGTTTATTTTAATATACCTGGGTTTGCAACTACAGTTTGTAATGATCTGACTGGTCTGGTTACCTATAATACATATGGAACATTTCAGTTTACGGAAACCCCGTTTATTACACTACTCCCATGTGATTTATCTGAAAATGATGATTTTGAAGACTTGTATCTCTTGGCTTTTTATATGAACGAAAGTAATTTCCCGTTTCTGTACAGCATTGATTCTCAAGGGCAGGGTCTTCTGCTGCTTACCGTAACAAATAACAGTAACAATATGGCGGTTTATGAGAACATGACACTTTCTGTTGCTGATACCAGGAAGGAAACATTGAGGATTTATCCAAATCCTACAAAAGATATTTTTTATATAGAAAATAAAAATGGGATTATTATAAATTCAATAAAAATATATGACCATTTGGGGCGATTAGTCGTACAAGATATTTCTAATTATTGTATATCCGCAAACACTAATAATTGAATATTTATGCTTATCTTTAATAAAATCTAAGATATGAATATTTTCAGTTTCACGGCAGAATTTGATAGTGAACAAGCCTGTCGCAACCACTTTAAAACAGAACGAGACAAAATAGGTGTTAGTTGTAAAAAGTGTTCGCACAAAGAACATTATTGGATAAAAAGCCAATGGAGTTATGAATGTAAGAAATGTAGAAGTCGTACTTCGTTGAGGAGTGAAACGATAATGCAGAGTTCAAATCTATCCTTTATGATTTGGTACAAAACAATGTTTTTGTTAACAGCAACCAAGAAAGGCTTTTCCTCAAAAGAAATTCAACGCCAACTAGGTTTAAAACGTTACGAACCCGTTTGGGCTATGGTTCATAAATTACGAAAAGCGATGGGAAATAGAGATGATCGATACACTTTAGAAGGTATGATAGAAATGGATGAAGGATATTTTACTATAGAAGCTTCTTATCAAGAACACAATACACAAAATGCTGGTCGTGGTAGTAAAACCAAATCCAACGTTATGGTTATGGCTGAAAGCACAGTTCTTGAAGATATAGAGACAGGTAAAGTAGAACGACAATGTCGCTATTTTAAAGCGAAGGTTTTAGAGAACCATCAAGCAGATGGAACAGATGAAGCTCTTGAACAAGCTTTAGATAGCGAGAAAACGATTGTTTTTACTGATAAAAGCACTTCATATGTAAATATTGCTGACTATGTAGAGTTGCATATAAGTGAAAAATCAAGTGAAACTACAACAAAGGAAACATTAAAATGGGTTCATATTACAATCAGCAATGCAAAACGGAATTTTGTAGGTACATACCATAAAATCAAAAAGAAATATCTTCAATTATATTTAAATGAATTCGTGTACAAACTTAACCGCAGATATTTTGGAGAGAAAATATTTGATAGATTGGTCATCGCAAATATTACAGGTTATGATTAATTACGGATATACAATCTAATTTTAACCAATTAGATATTTCAAACCTAAATAGTGGTTTGTTTTTTATAAAATTAGAGACAGATAGCGGTTTCATTGCTAAAAAAATAGTTAAAGAATGAGAAAGTCCAATATTATATTAGGGTCATGACAACTTAAGCATTGTTTAGCTTTGCATAAAGTCAGTCATAGTAATGCCTAACAAGTATTTATATCGTTCACGAATTTCAGAGTCTAAATTTAGAGCATTAGTGGTTTTACGTTTTTTTCTTCCTTGATAACCTACTTGCTCTCCACCTTTTAAGACTGTTGTATGGCTACCATTCAAATCACTGCTAGATAAATCAAAAAAAAAGTTTAAATCACTTCAATAAAATAAACGCCTATAAAAACAAAAACCTCTGAGAGTTATAACACTCGGAGGTTTCAAAATTATTTTTATATAAAACTTGAAATAGTTATTTAGGACTAGTCATAAAATTAATTTAGTATTTTTTACCCTTTCACTTTTTCTTTAAAAGAATCAAACTCACCTAATTTTTTACGTTTAGGCCAACTGTTATTAGTAGTATCAATATCTGCCGTTTCTTCATCTGGATCTACCACAATCTTAACGATCTCTTTATCTGATGCGATTACTTTACCAACAGAATCATTTTTGGTTTTCCATATTTGAGCTGGATAGGTAACACGTTCTACTGAACCATCACTATAAGTATATTCAGCGATAATTGGCATTGGAATTCCACCTGGTTTTTCGAAGGTTATTTCATAAAAGAAAGATGGTTTTTTAAGGTTAGCCCGTTCCTCAGCACTCAAATTATCCAAAATATATTCTTGTAAAGTACTTACATCATCCAAAGTTGAAGTACGCATACTTTCTTCAAAATCTTCACTACCCTCTTCCACTAAATAAACCAATGGAGGTAAATCGCTTTCTTTCATTCCACGTGCTTCCATCATTTTTTTAATTTGTGCATTCATTTTTGAAGTAACATAATATTTCTTTACTTCCTTTACTCCTATATCTACCACATTTGTAGTATAAAACCAACCTCTCCAGAACCAATCCAAATCAGTTGCTGATGCATCTTCCATGGTTCTAAAGAAATCTTCGGGAGAAGGATGTTTAAACATCCACCGATTGGCATAGGTCTTAAAAGAATAATCAAATAAATCACGCCCCATAATTGTCTCTCTCAAAATATTTAATCCCGTTGCAGGTTTTGAATAGCCGTTTGCTCCAAAATTAAAGGTATTTAATCCTTTAGTCATAATTGGTGCTAAACTACTTTGATCGCCAGACATATACCCAACAATATTTTTTGCGGGGCCTCTTCTTGAAGGGTATTTTTTATTTGGAGCTATTGCATTTGGATACATTTCGCCAAAATCTTGTTCAGCAACATATTGTACAAAAGTGTTAATTCCTTCGTCCATCCAAGTCCATTGGCGTTCGTCACTATTAATAATCATCGGAAAATAGTTATGTCCCACTTCATGAATGATAACTCCAAACATTCCATATTTGGTACGTTCACTATAATTACCATCTTCATCGGGTCTTCCATAATTCCAACAAATCATTGGATACTCCATTCCTTGATTTTTAGCATGAACAGAAATTGCTTTAGGATAAGGATAATCAAAGGTCATACGAGAGTATGAAATTAGTGTACTTGCTACTACTTTAGTTGACCAATCTTCCCAAAGTGGATTTCCTTCCTTTGGATATAATGAAACTGCCATCACATCTCTATCGCCAACTTTTACAGCCATCATGTCCCAAATAAAGCGGCGTGAAGTTGCAAATGCGTAATCACGCACATTTTTAGCTTTAAATTTCCAGGTCTTTGTATTGGTATCATAACTTTCTGATGCAGTATCGGCTTCCTCTTGAGATACAATTATTACAGGAGTATCATAAGATTTTTTAGCCTGATTATATCGCTTCATCATATCCCTACTAAATAGGTCTTTACGGTTTTGTAGTTCTCCGGTTCCATCTAATACATGGTCTGCAGGTACTGTAATGTTAACCTCATAATCTCCAAAAACCAAGGCAAATTCATCTCTGCCCCAAAACTGACTATTTTGCCATCCTTCAACGTCGCTATAAACTGCCATTCTTGGAAAGAATTGTGCAATTACATAAGCACGATTCCCATCTTCAAATTCTTCATAACCACTTCTTCCACGGCCGTTTACATGATTATTAATATTATACCACCAACGAATTGAAAAAACAAATTTTTCTCCAGGTTTTAAATTATTTGGCATTTCAACACGCATCATAGTACGGTTGATCGTATAGTCTAAATTGTTTCCGTTAGCTCCCTTTAGTTCCTGAATATTGAATCCACCATCAAAACCAGCTTCCATATATTGATTTACAAAACTACCAGCCATATCAGCAGGTACCATAACATTTGGTTTAATCAACGGTGTTTTAGAATCTTTAGCGCGCATATTTTGATCTAATTGAACCCAAAGATATTCTAAGTCATCTGGTGAATTGTTAGTATAAGTGATCGTTTCATACCCTGAAAGTTTTTTGTTTTTATCATCTAAAACAACATCCATCACATAATCAGCTTTTTGCTGATAATAGTTTGGCCCAGGTGCTCCACTAGCAGATCTGTACAGATTTGGAGTTGAAAATTCCTCATATAATTGTTTAAAAGGATTGTTATTGTAATGACCAGACTCTCGTTTTTCAGTTTCTTCTTCCTGTGAATAACTTAGTCCTGTTGAAATAAATACAACAATAAGTGTTAGGTATTTAAATAGTTTCATAAGCTTAATGTATGTTTTAATTGGTTAATTTGATTCAATGCTATTACAGGCATGGCTGCTACAAAAATAAATATCAGATATTATTTTTAAGGGATTAAAAATAGACTTTCTATGGGATACCCAAAATTGTTTAATTAAAATTTAACATTCCAATGGGTTTATTTTTATCTAGAAAAAGACTTCTTCTATTTTCTGAAGTTTGTAAATGTATAATGTTTTGTTGTTCTGAAAACATATCGATCAATACTATATTTTCAATTTCAAAAGTATTCAATTCACTTATATTCTCAATTTCAAAATAGATCTTTGCGATATCTATATCATATTCTTTCCCAATATAATTTAGTGAAACTGGAGTTCCATTTACATTGATCTTAATTTTTTTGAGCAGGTATTTCTTTAAATACTCTTCATCAGATTCGGTTTCCTTATTGGAGTCCAAGGAAATAGAAGAACTATAGCGTTGTTGAAGGGCTTGCTCAATATCTTCAGTAAATATTTTAGTAATGATTTGTAATACCTGTTTTTCTTTTACATATTCAATGCTTGTGGTACTTACATAGAATTTATGACTTGTTTGACTCAGGAAAATTGGTATTACTAAAAGTAAAATACTTTGTTTTAATATGCTCATCAAATTAATTTTCTTTACTCTGAAGTAAATATACCTCACTCTGTTTTTGTATAAATTCAAAAAGTTGCAATTCGTTTTCAGATCGTAATAAATTTTTATCAATTCCATTTTCTTCAACAAAATAAACAAACTCATTTACTTTATCTTCGGGGATATTGAATGTATTTGAAATATAATTGATGCCAAATCTACTTTGAACTGCTTTGGTTACCATATCGGTTTCTGTAATTAGTTGTTTTTCGGTTTTCTTTTTCTTAAAAAACAAACCTGCCAAACCTAAAATATTTCCTCCTACAGGAACAGAACTATTAAAATAGGCTTCTTCTGCTTTATTTCCAGAAATAGCTGATTGTGAATCGGGAGCAAAATCATATCCAAATTGAAGGGTCTCATAAGAAAGGTCCCAATCCGCATCAATATGAATGATACTAATTCGTTTTACATCTGCAACAATATTTCCAGAAATATCGTAAGACCGAATAATTACTTCATCCAATTGATTGATCACAGTATTTAGATAAATGTTCATTCCCCCAGCTTTTAAAATTCCTTTATCTACGATAACAATAAAACTTTGAAATTGCATTGCGGAAATAAGAACACGATCGTTTTCGGCCACCCTAATTTGAAACACACCTTCTTTTGAAGTCACCGTTCCTTTTTCTGAAGATTTATTATAGATATTAATCCCCTCAACATCCTCTCCTTTCGCAGCAGTTATTTTACCTTGAATAGTAATACGAGTTATTTCCTGTGAGATAGAAGGAATAGAACATAGTAGTATTAATAGGAATAAAAGCTTTTTGTACATCTTTCAAATTTATGAAATGATTTCTTATTTATATCTTAAAGTTATTGTTGGGTTTGTTAAATTTATCCTTTTATTATCAATTATGAAAAATTTAATTATCGCAAGCACCTCTACCATCCACGAAGGCAGTTATTTATCCTATATTTTGGATGAAGTTGATATCTTATTTAATTCCGTAGAAGAAATATTATTTATCCCTTATGCTCGTCCAAGTGGGATCTCATATGATAAATATACGCAAATTGCCTCTGATGCTTTTGCAAAAATAAACAAACGCATTATTGGTATTCATACCTTCGACGATCCAATTGAAGCGATCAAACTGGCAAAAGGAGTTTTTGTTGGAGGGGGAAATACCTTTGTTTTAGTTTCACAATTATATCAAAATAATATAATTCAGAAATTACGAGAAGCTATTTTGAAAGGTTTGCCATATCTAGGGACCAGCGCAGGAAGTAATATCTGCGGAATAACAATGAATACTACCAACGATATGCCCATTGTATACCCACCTTCTTTTAATACTTTAGGAGTAATACCTTTTAATATCAACCCACATTGATTTAGATCCAGATCCTATAAGCAAGCATATGGGAGAAACCTGGGAAACCCGAATTAAGACCGTTGCAAGGGCTTGCATAATTTTGCAATATTTCGTATCTTTTTATCATGGAATTAGTACAGCAACCTACATTAGCCGATAGCATTTGCGATATACGTTCACGCAAGATAAAGCAGGCCTTTTTCACCCAAATTAATATCCTTTTAGGGTCATGACTAGATTACGAAGTTAATATCTTTGTAACTAGTTGTGACACAATGAAAAACAAGTATATAAGACATACGCACTTTTCTGAACGTAAATTTAGGGAAATTTTGCGTTTGTTTAGTGAAGATTTAACAGCTGTTCAAATATCAAATTTAACAGGAATTAATCGTAACTCTATTAATAGACTTTTAAAGTTATTTAGAGAGCATATCTTTAATTTAAGTTTACTTGAGAGTTCATTTAAAGGTGAAATAGAAGTCGATGAATCTTTCTTTGGAGCAAAACGAGTAAAAGGGAAAAGAGGACGAGGAGCTTATGGAAAGGCTATTGTTTTTGGCATATATAAACGCAATGGAAAAGTTTATACAGAAATAGTAGAAAACTGCTCTAGAGCCACACTACAGGCTATTATAAGAGGAAAGGTTGATGTAGATAGTATTATTCATTCAGACAAATGGAGAGGGTATAATGGGTTGGTAGATTTGGGGTATAAAAAACATTATAGATTGGATCACGGCAACAATGAATTTGTTAGAGGTCAATCACATATCAATGGAATAGAAGGTTTTTGGGGCTATGCTAAAACTAGATTAACTAAATTTAAAGGAATGAACAAAAGAACATTTTTATTACATTTGAAAGAAACTGAATTTAGATATGATAATCGCAATAACAATTTGTACAAATTGTTATTGAAAAATTTTAAAAACAAACCCTTAATCTAGTCATGACCCTAAATTAAAAGATGAAAACGAAAATATTGGATTTAAAAAAATAGTGAAAAAATAACTCAATCATCACTAAGTATTATATAATTTTTTGTATATCCGCAAACACTAATAATTGAATATTTATGCTTATCTTTAATAAAATCTAAGATATGAATATTTTCAGTTTCACGGCAGAATTTGATAGTGAACAAGCCTGTCGCAACCACTTTAAAACAGAACGAGACAAAATAGGTGTTAGTTGTAAAAAGTGTTCGCACAAAGAACATTATTGGATAAAAAGCCAATGGAGTTATGAATGTAAGAAATGTAGAAGTCGTACTTCGTTGAGGAGTGGAACGATAATGCAGAGTTCAAATCTATCCTTTATGATTTGGTACAAAACAATGTTTTTGTTAACAGCAACCAAGAAAGGCTTTTCCTCAAAAGAAATTCAACGCCAACTAGGTTTAAAACGTTACGAACCCGTTTGGGCTATGGTTCATAAATTACGAAAAGCGATGGGAAATAGAGATGATCGATACACTTTAGAAGGTATGATAGAAATGGATGAAGGATATTTTACTATAGGGCATCTCTAAAAACTAGTATTTCCTCCTAGTGCTAATTTTTGTTTTATTTTTTTGAATTAAACTTTATTTACTGTCATAAGGTTTTAGATCTTTAATTTTTGCATACTACTACATATCAACATGTTATGGTTTTACGCATTCGCAATTAAAGGCACGTTCTCATTGTTTGCTGCTGTTAATTGAATTTTACGAAACATATTATAAGTCAGGTTCATCAAGCCTATGACTGTTTCTGCTCTTTTCATTCCTACTTTTCTGAAATACATACTCCCCATGGAGTTTTCCATAAAGCCAAAGACATGTTCTACTCTTACTCGAACTCTTGATTTTTCGGTATTTGTTGCTTTTTGTTGCTGGGTTAGTGGCTTGTTTTTGTATCCTTTTTCATGAATTTGGTCTATAACCTCATATTTATCTATGAACTCTTGTTGACCTACATAGGCACTATCGGCATATAGTTCTTGTCCTTGATCTGTCTTGCTTAGTAAGTCGTCTATAGTTTGTGAATCATGGACAGAAGCATCTGTAACGGTATAAGTATCTATTAGTTTGCTTTTGGAATCTACTTTTGCATGATTCTTATAACCGTAATAGCTCTGATTGTTCTTCTTTGTCCAACGTGCATCTATATCTTTTTGAGACTTTTTTGTGGGTAAGTCATTCCACAATTCATCGCCTTTACCTTGTTTTATTTGATCGTTTTTATCTTTGCTATTACCTTGTCGGGGAGCTTCTACAAAACTAGCATCTATAATTTTACCTTTATTTACCACCAACCCCAGCCTTTCTAATTCTTTTCCAAATAAATCGAATAATTCTTCTACTAAAGTTAAATCGGTTAATCTTTCACTAAAGTGCCATATCGTTTTACTATCTGGAATATCATCAGAAATCGTTAAATTTAAAAAACGCATAAAACTCATTCTATCGTTAATCTGATATTCAGCTTGGTCATCTGAGAGATTGTAATAGCGTTGCAAAATTAATATCTTAAACATTAAAACATAGTCATAAGGCGGACGACCGCCTTTACCTTTTGGCTCTTTGGAGAGCCTTATTTCTAATAATTCTCTAAAAAACTCAAAATCAATCCCAGTATTTAATCGTTCTAATGGGTCGCCTAATTCACTTAATTTGCTTAATCGAATATCTTGGTCAAAAAAACCGTAATCTCTGTGTCGCTTATATCGTTTTCCCATAGGTAAATATCGACATTTTTTGCCTTCTATAAAAATATATGAGTTTTTAGAGGTGCCCTATAGAAGCTTCTTATCAAGAGCACAATACACAAAATGCTGGTCGTGGCAGTAAAACCAAATCCAACGTTATGGTTATGGCTGAAAGCACAGTTCTTGAAGATATAGAGACAGGTAAAGTAGAACGACAATGTCGCTATTTTAAAGCGAAGGTTTTAGAGAACCATCAAGCAGATGGAACAGATGAAGCTCTTGAACAAGCTTTAGATAGCGAGAAAACGATTGTTTTTACTGATAAAAGCACTTCATATGTAAATATTGCTGACTATGTAGAGTTGCATATAAGTGAAAAATCAAGTGAAACTACAACAAAGGAAACATTAAAATGGGTTCATATTACAATCAGCAATGCAAAACGGAATTTTGTAGGTACATACCATAAAATCAAAAAGAAATATCTTCAATTATATTTAAATGAATTCGTGTACAAACTTAACCGCAGATATTTTGGAGAGAAAATATTTGATAGATTGGTCATCGCAAATATTACAGGTTATGATTAATTACGGATATACAAATATAATTTAATAACATTTTCCCATACAAAATTTATAGTTCACTTGTTTAAGGAAATTTCATATGGAATAAATCCAAAATATTTGGAAATATTCCATTATATTGTATATTTGAATATGGGCAAAAATCTTTCTATTGAAGCAACTCGGTTTAAAAAAGTAAGAGAGGAGCAACATTTCACACAACAATCTTTTGCAGAAGTATTAGATTTAGGAACTAGTACTGTAGATATTGAGCGAGGAAAAACAAAAATTCCTGGAAAAGCAGTCATGCAACTCCTGAAACAATTTAATATTAATCCATTATGGTTGTTTGGAGAAAGTTTTATTCAATATGTAACTACGAACGGTAACGATGTTAGCCCAAAGGTGATTACTACTAATATGAAAAATGAAGATTCCATTGTTCTTGTCAATCAGAAAGCAGCAGCAGGTTACCCACACAATATACAAGATGTTGATTGGTATCAAACATTACCCGTCTTTAATTTACCGCTACCACAATATAGAAATGCATCCTATCGTGGTTTCCAGGTTGAAGGGGATAGTATGTTGCCAAATATTCGTCCGAATGATTGGGTATTAGGCCGTTCAGTACCTAATGTTTCAGAAGCATCAGACAGTAAGATATACATCATTGTTTTAAACGATTCGGTATTAGTTAAAAAACTTCAAAAGCTTCCTGACCCTTCAAAATTACGACTTATATCTTCGAATAATGAATACTTACCTATTGATGTGGAGGTAAGTAAAATACAAGAATTATGGCAAGTGAATAGTAAACTTAGTTTTGGAGTAGAAGAACCATCAGATAGTGGCTTACTTAGACAATTGCAACAATCAATGGAAGAATTAAAAGGTCAAATAAAAGATCTTAAATGAGATCTTTTTTTAATAGCATGTCAATATAATCACTCACTTTTTTTGTAGCTCCTGTATTCATACTAACATATTCTTTAGCAATTTTTCCAGTTTTTATTCTGAACTGCTCATCGCCAACCAGACTATTTAAAATTTGAAAACACTCCTCTGCATTTGCCACCGAAAATAAGCCCTCCATTTGTTTCAATTTTTTGGCTTCTGGAAATTTCATAAAGTGCTTTCCAATTACAATCGGAATGCCAAAAGTTGCAGGTTCTAAAATATTATGAAGTCCAGTTTTTCCCATTGCTCCACCTACATAAGCAATATCAGCATCACTGTAGATCTTTGTCAATAGCCCAATGGTATTTATTATTAAGACCTGATAATCTGATAAATTTCTTCCATTTTTTTCTGAAAATAAGATCGATTTTTTAGTAATATTTCGTCGAAGTACTTCAATTTTATTTGCTTCAATTATATGAGGGGCGATGATAAACTTCACTGTTTCCGGCGCCTTATTGATATAATCTATAAGAACAGCTTCATCTTCAATCCAAGTACTTCCATAGACAATACAAATAGATGCTCCTTTAAATTGTTTTATAAAATCTAAAGAATTATTCAATAATAATTGATTCGAAACTCTATCAAAACGCGTATCACCACTTACAGTTACCTTTTTAATATTAATTGAATTTAGCAGACTTTCAGAAAATTCATCTTGAACAAAAATATGGTTGAAACTCTTTAGTGCCCTTCTCATAAACCCTCCGTATGGTTTAAAGAAAATTTGATCCTTTCTAAATAACCCTGATACTAATATCGTAGGAACTTCACGCTTTTTAAGTTGAAAAAGATAGTTTGGCCAAAATTCATATTTGATAAAAATAGCCAAAGAGGGATGTACTAATTTTAAAAATAACTTGTTATTATTTTGTGTGTCCAAAGGTAAATACACCATGCAATCTGCAATAGGGTCTCTTTTTTTAATTTCATAACCCGAAGGTGAAAAAAAGGTGATTATCAGTTTATAATTCTTGAAATTTTCTTTTATATAGTTTATAATTGGCAAGCCTTGTTCAAACTCCCCCAAGGAGGCGCAATGAAACCAAATGGTCTCATCATCTTTGCTAATAGAATTTCTAAGTGTGGTAAATACCTCTTTCCGACCTTTTACAAAAAGGTTCAGTTTTTTAGTAAAAAACTGACTAATCCAAATTAGTGCCGAACTAACATAAATAGAGATGTTGTATAAAAACCGCATAGTTATAAACTGTTTCGCAAAAATACGCTTCTTTATGGAATTACATTGTTAGACGTTTTCAAATTTTGTAGTTTTGGAAGCTAATAAAATTATATCTACTACAAATATGGTTTTAAAAATTTATTCTGAAATAAAAATATTCCAAGCACTTCGTCTGGCATGACTATGAAAAAAATTCAAATGGTGGACCTTAAAGGTCAGTATCAAGATATCAAGAAACGTATAGACCATTCAATAATAGAAGTAATCGAATCTACAGCTTTTATTAACGGTCCAGAGGTTCATCAATTTCAAAAAGAACTGGAAGATTATCTCAAGGTGAAACATGTAATTCCTTGTGCTAATGGGACAGATGCTTTGCAAATTGCAATGATGGGACTTGGATTGAAAACTGGGGATGAAGTGATTACTGCTGATTTCACCTTTGCAGCAACTGTAGAAGTAATTGCTTTATTAGGTTTAACACCCGTATTGGTAGATGTAGATCCTATTACTTTTAATATTGATACAGCCGCTATTAAAAATGCAATAACACCAAAAACAAAGGCAATTGTTCCGGTACATTTATTTGGCTTGGCTGCTAATATGGATGAAATAATGGAACTTGCTAAGGAGCACAATCTATTTGTAATTGAAGATAATGCACAAGGAATAGGAGGATCCTATACTTCAAAAGATGGAAGTAAAAAGAAAACAGGAACTATTGGCCATGTAGCATCAACCTCTTTTTTCCCATCTAAAAATTTAGGGTGTTATGGAGATGGGGGCGCTATATTCACAAACGATGATGATTTGGCTCATACCATCAGAGGAATCGTTAATCACGGGATGTATAAACGATACCACCATGATGTTGTTGGGGTAAATTCCAGATTGGACTCGATTCAGGCAACAATATTAAGAGCAAAACTTCCAAATCTTGACACCTATAATAGTATTAGGCGAAAAGCAGCAATAAAATATTCAAAAGCTTTTGAAGGGGTAGAAAACATAATCACACCTACTTGTTTTTGCGATATTAATAATACAGATAAAATGAATTGTGATTGTCATGCGTATCATCAATATACACTAAAGGTATTAAATTTAGATAGAGATGCGCTTGCTGCTCATTTAAATGAAAACAATATTCCTTGTGGGGTCTATTATCCAATTCCACTTCATTTGCAAAAAGCATATGTAGACAAGCGTTATTTAGAGGAGAACTTTAATGTTACCAACCAATTGGTAAAAGAAGTTATTTCACTTCCAATGCATACTGAACTGGATGATGAACAAATAGATTATATTACAAGAACGCTTATTGACTTTATAAAAAATAAAAAAGACTAAGTTTTTTGGAATTGAAATCCGAAGAAAACGATATTATATGAATAAAATACTTGTAACAGGAGGCTTAGGATATATTGGATCACATACCGTAGTTGAACTTCAAAATATGGGTTATGAAGTTATTATTATCGACAACCTTTCAAATTCTTCCATAGAAGTATTGAAAGGAATTACCAATATCACAAAGAAAAAACCATTATTTGAAAAGGTGGATTTAAGAGATCGCAAAGCGGTTGAAGCTTTTTTTAATTTCCATGAGAATATTGAAGGAATCATTCATTTTGCTGCCAGTAAAGCTGTTGGAGAAAGTGTAAAAGAACCTTTATTATACTATGAAAATAATTTGAATACCCTTATTTATTTATTACAAGAATGTAAAAAACAACTTATTCAGAATTTTATATTCAGTTCGTCTTGTACTGTTTATGGAGAACCCGAATCGTTACCAATAAATGAATCGGCACCAGTAAAAGTAGCTACATCTCCTTATGGGAACACGAAACAAATTAGTGAAGAAATTATTTTTGATGCTTGTTCAGTTTCTGATCTTAGAACAATTGCATTGCGTTATTTTAATCCTATTGGTGCTCATGAATCAGCCGAAATAGGGGAATTGCCAATAGGTATTCCACAGAATTTAATACCATTTATTACTCAAACTGCATCAGGTTTGCGAGATCAGTTATCTGTTTTTGGGGATGATTATCCAACCCCAGATGGAAGTTGTATTCGAGATTATATTCATGTGGTAGACCTTGCAAAAGCGCATGTTATAGCGATGCAACGATTGCTTAAAAATAAAGGATCTTCCAATTTTGAAATATTTAATATTGGAACAGGCAAAGGAAGTTCAGTACTTGAAGTTGTTCAAGAATTTGAAAAAGTAACAGGACAAAAACTAAATTATAAAATTGTAAACAGACGACAAGGCGATGTGATTTCAGTTTATGCAGATACTAAAAAAGCAAATGAAATACTGGGTTGGAAAGCTGAAAAAACAATGGAAGAAGCACTCTCATCCTCCTGGGAATGGGAACAAAAACTTAGAAAATAAAACCATCAGATATGAAGAAATTAATTTTAATAACACTATTGTTTGGATTCTTTGGAAGCAACGCCCAAGATATTTACTTGCAATGCGGTAACATTATCGACACTAAAAATGGCACTGTACTTACAAATAAAACGATAATAGTTTCAGGAAATAAGATCAAAAGTATTGAAGATGGAATTATTGCTGAAAATTCTACAGGAGCTATTTTTATCGACCTAACCGATAAAACAGTGATGCCAGGATTAATTGATATGCATGTTCATATTGAAGGAGAAACCAATCCAAACAAATATCTTGAAACTTTTACAAAGAATGAGGCAGATGTTGCATATATTGCTTCTGAAATTGCACAACGTACACTTCTTGCTGGCTTTACAACGGTGAGGGATCTGGGAGGAAGTGGAGTAAATGTTTCTCTTCGGAATGCCATCAAAGAAGGGAAAGTTATTGGCCCAAGAATTTTTACAGCCGAAAAAGCATTGGGAACTACAGGAGGGCATGCAGATCCAACTAATGGAAGAAGAAAAGAGTTAATGGGTGATCCTGGACCAAAAGAAGGGGTAGTAAATGGGGTGGATGATGCTCGTAAAGCAGTTCGCCAACGCTATAAAAATGGAGCCGATTGGATTAAAATTACTGCAACTGGAGGTGTTTTAAGTGTTGCGAAAAGCGGTAAAAATCCTCAATTCACTGAAGAAGAAATTAGTACTATTGTCACTACTGCCAAAGATTATGGTATGTCTGTTGCTGCACATGCACACGGAGATGAAGGGATGCAACGAGCTATTAGAGCAGGAGTTCGTACAATAGAACATGGTACCTTGATGAGTAATGAGACCATGGATTTAATGATTGCTAATAACGCATATTTAGTACCGACCATTATGGCGGGGAAGTCTGTTTCAGATAAAGCAAAAATCCCTAATTATTACCCTGCGATCATTGTACCTAAAGCTCTGGAAATTGGTCCTAAAATTCAAAATACATTTATGAAAGCCTATAAAAAAGGAGTGCCAATTGCTTTTGGAACAGATGCAGGAGTTTTTCCACATGGAGAGAATGGAAAAGAATTTGGATATATGGTGGAAGCTGGAATGCCCGAGATAGAAACCATACAATCCGCTACACTGACCAACGCAAAAATTTTAGAGATGGAATCTAAATTAGGGCAATTAGCCGCTGGATTTTTAGCAGATATTATTGCTGTAAATGATGATCCAACCCAAAACATTAATACCATGGAAGAGGTAGTATTTGTTATGAAAGACGGAAAAATTATAAAACAATAAAAATTACATTTCGGCTTTCTCTGTTGAAACAGATCGATCTATTTTTCGCATCAAACCTTGCAATACATTTCCTGGGCCTACTTCAATAAAGTTTATGGCACCATCTTCAATCATTTGCTGAATTGTTTGCGCCCATTTTACTGGAGCCGTTAATTGCGAGATTAAATTTTTCTTAATTTCTGAAGGATCATTTTCAGCAACAGTACTTACATTCTGATAAATTGGTGCTACAGGATTTGCAAAATGTGTTTCTTCAATAGCCTTTTCTAACTCTTCACGTGCAGGTTCCATAAGTGGGCTGTGGAAAGCACCTCCAACAGGCAAGACCAAAGCACGTCGAGCCCCTGCTTCCTTCGTAGCTTCACAGGCTAAATTAATAGCATTTACGTCTCCAGAGATTACTAATTGACCAGGACAATTATAATTTGCCGTGACAACAACCCCTGCTGTATCATTACATATCTTAACAACTAGATCATCTTCCAAACCCAAAACGGCAGCCATGGTAGAAGGTTGTGCTTCACATGCCTTTTGCATTGCTTGAGCACGTTTTGAAACCAGTACCAATCCATCTCCAAATGCCAATGACTTATTAGCAACTAAGGCAGAGAATTCCCCTAAAGAATGACCAGCGACCATATCGGGTTTAAACGAATCTCCCAAAACTGTTGCAAGTATTGTAGAATGCAAAAAGATTGCGGGTTGAGTGACTTTAGTTTCTTTTAATTCGTCGGCAGATCCTTCAAACATTATTTTTGTGATATCAAATCCTAAAATATCGTTTGCTTGTTGAAATAAGGCTACTGCTTCTTTTGAAGAATCGTATAGCTCTTTACCCATTCCTGTGAATTGAGCTCCTTGACCTGAAAATAAATATGCGTTCATTTTTTAATGAATTTAGAAAAACAAAAATATACTTTTTCTATGAATAGTGCTTAATAATAGATTTTACTTGAGAAAAATATCCACTTCCAAATAAATTCAGATGGACTAATAAATAGTACAATTGCCAAATAGCAATTCGGTCCTGCCAATTTTCAATTAATGGGAATTGTTCATTATAACTAGCGTAAACCTTTTCAGGGAAACCTCCAAAGAGACTCATCATACTTAAATCCATTTCTCTTGAAGCAAAGGATATAGCTGGGTCTATGAGTACAGGATCATTTATTTTTGAAACTAAATAATTGCCATTCCAAAGATCTCCGTGAATTAATGCTGGTTTTTCATTTGGTATTTCATTCAAAATATTTTTATAAAAGTTATCAATTGTAGAAAATGAGTACCCATTGTCTGAAGCTAACTTTATTTGTGGTACTATGCGCTGATTGATATAAAATTGGGAAGCAGTAGTTTCAGTAGCATTAGATTGAGGAAGGCTCCCAATATAATTGTTATGGTTCAATCCAAATTGTTTATTCGTAGTTTTATGAAGACTGACCAGTTGTTCAGCAAAACGATCCCAAAAACCAGCTAAAGTATCTTCATTCGAAATATATTCCATGATAAGATATGAGGTGTTTTCTTCATTACCATGGGATAAAACTTTAGGAATTTTAAATGACGAGGATTTTCTTAAAAGCTCAAGACCTTTGAACTCCGCTTCACTCATATCAGGAAATGTAGAAGCTTCATTTAGTTTTATTACAAAGGTATTGTCTTTACAATTTAATAAATAGACCTTATTAATAGCTCCGTCTTGAAGTTGTCTTACATCATTTAACTGTAAATTATTATTTGAAACAATGCGTTGAAGAATACTATACATACTAAATCCTACATGTTAACACCTACTTTTTAATATAGGTTTGATAAGTAAATGCGTATTGATGCCGTTCATCCTTTTGATGAAATTCTTCTTTTATTAGTTGCCAGTTTTTTAAAGGAATTTCAGGGAAATAGGTGTCTGCATCAAACGCTCCATGAACCTTAGTAAGCTCAATTTTTTCGGTAACATCCATCCCTAATTTATAAATTTCACCACCGCCAATAATAAAAGGCTGCTCATCATTTTCAGCAATATGCAATGCTTCTTCCAGGGAATTAACAACAATTGCACCTTCAGGAGTATAAGATTTGTTTCTACTAATCACAATATGTATCCTATTTGGGAGGGGTTTTGGAAAGGACTCAAATGTTTTTCGCCCCATGATTATATGGTGCCCCGTGGTTAATTGTTTAAAACGACTAAAATCATCTGGTAAATGCCAAACCAGATCATTATTTTTTCCAAGTTCGTTATTCTTACCTGCAGCTGCAATTATGGTAATCATAGGTCATTTGAAGGTTCTGAGGTAAAATCATCATTCACCTCTGTTGGACTTTTTGTTTCCTTATCAACCTGAACTTCTAGTTCATTTATACGTTCTTCTTGTTTGGCTTTTAATTTCTCCAATTGTGTATCTTCCCATTTTTTATCCATAAAATTATCTTTTATAAAGACATTAAAAAAATGTAATAAAAAAAGAAATCCCCAAAATAATAAAGCCCAAATATGCCAATTATTGATAAAGAAATCTTTTCCATACCCCAACACTGGGTTTATAATTAAAATGATTATAGAACCTGCTAAGAAAAAAGATAAATGTTGTAGCAGCCCTTTCTTTTTATTAATACGATTGCGAGAATAATCATATTGTTCCCGTTGTTCAGCATTGCTGCGCTCCTTTTTTTTTTAATTTAGAAAACATAATGTTTAGATATTAAGTCTCCTGTAAAGTTACTAATTAATAGCGATGTATAAGAATGAAAAAGAAAGCTATTTATAGGGGTTTTAAAATTAAACTGCAACAACACCTTTAATATGTGGATGATAATCGTAATCAATCAATTTGAAATCATCGAAAGTAAAATCAAATATATTTTTAACATCTGGATTTAAAATCATTTTTGGTAATGTTTTAGGAGTTCTAGATAATTGAAGGGCAATTTGTTCCTCATGATTACTATAAATATGAGCATCGCCAAAAGTATGAATAAAATCGCCTGCTTTTAATCCGCAAGCTTGCGCCATCATCATGGTAAATAAAGCATATGAAGCGATATTAAAAGGAACACCTAAAAAGATGTCGGCACTGCGTTGATATAACTGGCATGATAATTTTCCTTCAGCAACATAAAATTGAAAAAAAGCATGACAGGGGGGAAGTGCTGCTTTTCCATTGGCAACATTTTCAGAAAATGAGATGCTAGTATTGGGTAAAACAGATGGGTTCCATGCTGAAACTAACAATCTTCGGCTGTCTGGATTTTGTTTTATTGCTTCAATAATCTCTGAAATTTGATCGATTTCATCTCCATTCCAGTTGCGCCATTGATATCCATAAACAGGTCCTAGGTTTCCATTCTCATCGGCCCATTCGTTCCAGATACGAACTCCATTTTCTTGAAGATAGTTGATGTTTGTATCCCCTTTTAAAAACCATAGCAATTCGTAAACAATCGATTTTAAATGCAGTTTTTTGGTGGTTACCATCGGAAATCCTTCACTTAAATCGAATCGCATTTGGTAGCCAAAAACACTTTTAGTACCAGTACCTGTACGGTCTTCTTTTATTGTCCCGTTCTTAAGAACATGTTTTATTAAGTCGTGATATTGTTTCATAATATTCCCTGCATAGGCAGGAATCTCTTAAAATTAATGAGTATTAAATCAATCGTCAATAAAAATAAAAAAAAGAGTAATATTGAATTAAGTTCAGGGGTATTTTATATAAAAAAGTTATCAACCGAAAAAGGTTTTTTATTCTTTAATAAATTTTTGCAATTTACCCAATGATCATCCCAGCAATCGTTGCCGAGATCAATGAAGCAATGCTACCACCCAATAATGCTTTCATTCCAAATTTTGATAAGGTTTTTCGTTGTCCTGGTGCCAGGGAACCAATTCCACCAATCTGAATTCCAATTGAAGCAAAATTTGCAAAACCACAAAGCATATAGGTTGCCATGATGATTGATTTTTCATAAGTAAGGTGCGTGGCATTTGTTATGTTCTTTAGATCGGCAAGTTGTATATAGCCTACAAATTCGCTTGCGGCTAACTTTATTCCTAAAAGCTGGCCCATCATCATCATATCTTCTTTTGCAACTCCAATCAACCACATTAATGGAGCGAACACTGTTCCTAAGATTGCTTCCAGTGAAAGGCTTGGGTATGGGGTGTGCTTAGTGATCCAATCACTCAAATTAGTTAAGTCACCTATCCAGCCTAATATTCCATTGAACATAGCTATAAAAGCTACAAATACCAAAAGCATCGCGCCTACATTTACAGCTAATTTTAAGCCTTCAGTAGTGCCGTTTGCTATAGAGTCTAAAATATTTGAACCAATTTTTTCGGACGATACTTTTACATCGGTATTTACTTTTTCAGTTTGAGGATATAGTATTTTTGAAATTACTATGGCACCTGGGGCTGCCATGACGGATGCTGCTAAAAGATGTTTTGCGAATAATAGTCTAAGCACTGGATCGTCTCCTCCCAAAAAGCCAATATAAGCTGCGAGTACAGCACCTGCAACAGTTGCCATACCACCAATCATTACTAAAAGCATTTCAGATTTATTCATTTTTTCTAAATATGCTTTTATTAATAATGGGGCTTCGGTCTGCCCTAAAAATATATTTCCCGCAACACTTAGACTTTCAGCTCCAGAAATTTTAAGCAGTTTAGAGAGCAACCATCCAAATGCTTTTACCACCTTTTGGATGATTCCTAAATAGAATAAGACAGATGTTAATGCAGAGAAAAATATAATAGTTGGGAGTACCTGAAAAGCAAAAATAAATCCGAACGTATCCATATCCACTACTAAGCCTTCAAATAAAAATTTACTGCCTGCTCGAGTAAAATCGAGTATTCTAACAAAAATCTTTCCAACAGCTTCAAATCCCTTCTGTACAAAAGATACTTTTAATACTCCAATGGCAATAATTAGTTGAAAAGTTAAGCCTATGACTACAGTTTTCCAATTAATTGCTTTCCTGTTATTACTAAAAAGAAAGGCGATAAACAACAAGGTTATCATTCCTAATACACCACGCCACATACTTTTTAATGAAAATCTCTGACTCGGAACAATGCTCGAATTTTCTTCTTTTGAAGGAGTAATGATGTCACTATTAATAGGAGTGGTACTGAATTTATAATGAACATTATTTTCTGTAAAAACCAATGTAGAATCGGTATGTTCAGTTATTTTATAATTTCTAATAGTGTCATTTGGTTGCGTGTAATAAAAAACCAAGGTATCTTTTTGAAGGGTATATTTTCCGAATGCCTTTAAGTTTTCTTTTGATTCCAATTCATATAAAAAAGTATTTTCGGATAGTGACAAATAATCTTTTTCTGAATTTATTACTGTAACCGATTCTCCTTGTTCATTTTCTATGGCGATAAATTGCCAGTTATTTTCTATGTTTTGCCCAATTGATAATAGTGTAGTTAAAACAAGAAGTCCAAATAAAAGATATTTTCGCATAGATTATTTTTGTCTTTTTGAAATTTCATCTCGAATACCTACAGCTTTTTCGTAGTCTTCATTCGCAACGGCTTCTTCGAGCATTTTTTTTAGGCTTTTGAGTGTGTATTTACTATAATCAGCACTTATAGGTTTCACAGATTCTTTGTCACCTTCAGAAATTAATTCTTCAATAACAATATCAGCACTTTTTGAGGTACCTAAAGTCTTTTGATCAGGTTCTGTTGGAATACCTGCATTATCGAGTATATTTTTATATGTAAAAATAGGGGCATTAAATCGTAAGGCTAGTGCGATTGCATCACTAGTTCTGGCATCAATTATCTCTTCTATTTTATCGCGTTCACATATAATACTGGAGTAGAACACTCCGTCGATTAGTTTATGAATGATCACCTGTTTTATAACAATTTCAAAGCGGTCGGCAAAGGTTTTAAATAGATCATGGGTTAGCGGTCTTGGCGGCATGATTTCCTTTTCCAGTGCTATAGCGATAGATTGGGCTTCAAAAGCTCCAATAACAATAGGAAGTTTTCGATTTCCATCAACTTCATTTAAAATAAGAGCATAGGCTCCATTTTGAGTTTGGCTATATGAAATTCCTTTGATATTAAGTCTTACTAAACTCATTAATTACGAAACAAAATACGAAAGATTAAACTATAAAAAAGGGCTGTTTAATTTTAAGAAACTTTCCTGAAATTAAACAGCCCTTTTTCTTAGGCACAAATTAATAAAAAATTATGCGTTATTGGATTTAAACTCTTTTAATTTTTCAATAAGCTGAGGAACAATTTCAAAAGCATCGCCAACAATACCATAATCTGCAGCTTTAAAGAAAGGAGCTTCTGGATCATTATTGATAACTACTTTTACTTTTGAGGCATTTACCCCAGCCAGGTGTTGTATAGCACCCGAAATTCCAATGGCTAAATAGAGGTTAGAAGAAACGGGTTTACCAGTTTGTCCTACATGTTCACTATGTGGCCTCCAACCTAAATCGCTTACAGGTTTTGAACAAGCAGTTGCTGCACCTAATACTTCTGCTAGTTCTTCTACCATGCCCCAATTTTCAGGACCTTTTAAACCACGTCCTCCAGATACCACAATCTCTGCATCAGCAATGGTTACTTTATTGCTTGCCTTTTCTACAGATTCAACTTGACTGTTAAAATTGATAGTAGTCAAATCGGGAGAAAAATCCTCAGTAGCTATAGAAGATGCATTTTCTTTTAATCCACATGAATTTTTGGCCAAGCCTATTAATTTGGTATTAGTAATGATTTCGGTTTCAGCAAAGGCCTTATTAGAAAACACATTAGATCGCACCTTAAAAGGAGCAGTATTTATAGGCAATTCTGTAACGTTAGGTACATATCCTGCTTCTAATCCAACTGCTAAAAGTGGTGCTAAATATTTACTATTGGCACTTGAAGTTATGATCACAACTTGTGCAGTTTCATTTTTAGCTGCTTGAGAAATAACATCGGCATAAGCATTTGCATTAAAGCTTTGAAGCGTGTTATTAGAGATTTGCAATACTTTTGATGCTCCATAATTACCCAATTCACTAGTGTCTCCAGCGTTAATTGATAAGGCTGTTAAAGAAGTGCCTAGCATATCAGCAACTCCTTTAGCATAAGATACTGCTTCAAATGCTATTTTTTTAAAAATTCCTTCTTCTGATTCTGTATAAACTAATACTGACATAATTCTATTAAATTAAAATTTCAAATCCCAAACAACAACAATTGGATTTTGTATTTGTAATTTGGTTTTTGTTTATTAAATCACCTTGGCTTCTGTATGAAGTAGGTTTATTAAATCGGTTACATTATCAACTAAATTCACCGCACTTTTGGCTTCTGGTTTTGTAAAGCTAGTGATGTTAGTTTTGAAATTTGTATTGATAGGTTCTTTAACATGCAATGGTTTTGAGCGTGCTTGCATTATTCCTCGCATATTTGGAATACGAAGATCGGTTTCCTGAACGATTCCTTTTTGTCCACCTATTATTAATGGAAGATGAGTATTTATTATTTCTTTACCTCCATCGATTTCTCTAGTTGCTGTAACGTTTTCACCTTCAACTTCTAATCCCATACACATATTTACAAAATTGGAATCCGTAAGTTTTGAAATCATCCCTGGGACCATCCCTCCGTTATAATCAAGGGATTCACGTCCTCCAATGATTAAATCATAGCCTCCGTCTTTTACTATATGTGCAATTTGTTTAGCAACATAATAACCATCGGTAGCAGGGGTGTTTATTCTAATTGCTTCATCTGCTCCTATAGCCAATGCTTTGCGTAATGTTGGTTCCGTTTCTGGACCACCAACATTTACAACATGAACTGAAGCCCCTTGTTTTTCTTTGAACCACATGGCACGAGTAAGCCCAAACTCATCATTAGGATTTATTACAAATTGAACCCCAGTGGTGTCGAATTTTGAATCACCATCTGTAAAATTAATCTTGGATGTAGTGTCAGGTACATGACTTATACACACTAATATTTTCATAATGAAATTTTCTTTTTGAAATGAATTTTTTAAAAAAAGAAGCTTAAAATTGCATCGATTTTTACGCAACGAATATACATATATTTTATGATTTTTTACTATGCACGCATAATATTTGTAGTTAATTTTAAATAAAAAATAGCAGGTCAGTTATAATTAATAGTATTTTTGCAATTCCTTTAGAAATAGGTGAGTTTCAATATAATATTTTTCCGGTTTTTAAATAATATGATAAACAAACAAAGAGTGTAAAAATGAAGACAATTCAGTTTAGAGAAGCAATTAGAGAAGCGATGAGTGAGGAAATGCGACATGATAATACCATTTATTTAATGGGTGAAGAAGTTGCTGAATATGATGGTGCATATAAAGCCAGTAAGGGAATGTTAGATGAATTTGGTCCTATGAGAGTGATTGATACCCCTATATCTGAACTTGGATTTACTGGAATAGGCATAGGCTCAGCCATGAATGGGAATCGTCCAATAATTGAGTATATGACCTTTAACTTTTCCTTGGTAGCAATCGATCAGATTATAAATAATGCAGCTAAAATGAGGCAAATGACAGGTGGTCAGTTTAATATTCCAATTGTATTTAGAGGGCCTACAGCTTCAGCGGGACAATTAGGAGCAACACATTCACAAGCTTTTGAAAATTGGTATGCAAACTGCCCGGGATTAAAAGTAGTTGTGCCAAGTAATCCAAAAGATGCTAAAGGACTTTTAAAAAGTGCAATCAGAGATAATGATCCAGTTATTTTTATGGAAAGCGAGCAAATGTATGGCGATAATGGTGAAGTACCAGAAGGAGAATATCTTATTCCATTAGGAGTTGCAGAAATTAAAAGAACTGGCAAAGATGTGACCATTGTTTCCTTTGGTAAGATTATTAAAGAAGCCTATACTGCTGCAGAGATATTATCAAAAGAAGGTATAGAATGTGAGATTATAGATCTTCGAACAGTACGTCCAATGGATTATAAAACCATCATGGATTCTGTAAAAAAGACCAATCGCTTAATTGTTTTAGAAGAAGCCTGGCCTTTTGGAAATGTAGCAACTGAAATCACTTATCAAGTTCAGGAACATGCCTTTGATTACCTTGATGCACCAATAATAAAGATCAATACTGCAGACACACCCGCGCCTTTTTCACCAGCATTATTAGAAGAGTGGTTGCCTAATAGTAAGGATGTAATAAAAGCAGTAAAAAAAGTGTTATATAAAGAAGTTTAAAAATTAAAAGTTCCCAATTATTAGTGTTTAATTTTTAGTATCATTTTTACAAAGCACTCCATCTTTTCCATGAAAAATTATTGTTTTCTTCTTTTCATTTTAATGACTAACTTTCTTCAATCACAAACAAAAGTTAGTGGAGTTATTAATGATATTGATGGTAAACCTATAGCATTTGCGAATATTGTTTTTAAGGATTCATATGAGGGAACTATATCCAATGAGAAAGGGAGGTTTTATCTGGAAAGTGATAAAAACTATTCGACAGTTATTTTTTCATTTATTGGATATAACACTCAGGAATTAGAGCTGACCAAAAGCAGTAATTTTAATTTGACTATCCTTTTAGAGGAAGAATCAGCCGGTCTTGATGAGATTGTAATTATATCTGGAAAACAATCTAAAAAAAACAATCCTGCAATTGATATTCTTAGAAAAATATGGAAAAATCGCCATGAAAACGGAGTTAAAAAATTCAAACAATATCAATACGATAAATATGAAAAGCTTGAATTCGATCTAAACACAATTGATAGTTCCCTTATTAAAAGTAAATTTTTTAGAGGGATGGAATTTGTTTTTGAACAAACCGATACATCTCGAATTACAGGAAATACTTACCTACCAATTTTTATAAATGAAGCTTATTCAAAAGTATATGGGGATAATAAACTCAAAAAAGAAAAAACAATACTAGAAGGAAATAAAAACTCAGGTTTTGAAAACAACCAAGTTTTAATAGAGGTTGTTAAAGATCTTTATAAAGATTTTGATGTATACGATAATTATTTAAAGTTTTTTGATAAAGCATTTACCAGTCCACTTTCTAAAACAGGAATAGAAGTATATAATTACGTGTTATTGGATAGTGCATTTATAGGAGATAAATGGTGCTATAATATTATTTACTACCCAAGGAGAAAAAATGAACTTACATTTAAAGGTGATTTCTGGGTCAATGATACAACATGGGCAATAAAAGAAATAAACCTTCGTGCATCTAAAAGTGCAAATATTAATTGGGTACGGGACGTATATATTGAACAGGAATTTGAAGTGCTTAATGATTCCATTCTTCTGATGACCAGAGATTATATTATGAGCGATTTCAGTTTTCAAAAAAAGGAAAGTGCTCATGGGATGTATGGAAAGAGAACCACTTTATTCGACAACTACGAATTTGATTTAATAAAAGATGAAAAATTTTACAAAGAAAATGTAGACCCCTATCAATTTGAAATATACAACAGACCCGATAGTTTTTGGGAAGACCAGCGGATGGAGGCTTTAAGCAAAGACGAGAAAGGGGTTTATAAAATGCTTGATACTCTAAAAACACTACCTAGATTCAAAAAACTTTATAATATAGGAGCCATGTTAAGCAGCGGGTATTATGAATTTAAAGGCTTTGATTACGGTCCTATCTATTCTACTTTTGGATATAACGAAGCTGAAGGATTGCGAATTAGAGCAGGTGGGCGAACCTATTTTTCACAAAACGATATGTGGCGTTTGGAAGGGTTTACTGCTTATGGCTTTAAAGATGAACGTTTAAAATATGGCTTATCAGGTAAATGGTTATTAAACAGGAATTCTAGATTAATCATCTTTGGTGGCTTTCGAAAAGATGTGGAACAATTAGGAGCCAGCCTTACCAATAGCAAAGATGTATTGGGTAGAAATCGTGCATCTTCAGCGCTGTTTACTATTGGTTCAAACGATAAGTTAACCAGAATCAATCTATCAACTCTTGGCTTTGAAATGGAAACTGCTAAGAATTTTATTTTTAGAGTTACGGGTTCTTATAGGACATTACGCTCTGCCACAGAAACTTTTAATATCGATTATTTTGATGAAGACGGAAACATCCAATCTGAAACAAAACAAACCGAGTTAGAATTAGGTGTCAATTATACACCACATCGAAAAACATCAGGTTTTGGAGTAGGACGAAATGTAATTAATGAAGGAGATTTCCCTACCTTTTTTGCAGGATATACTTTCGGTATAAAGGATTTTTTAGAGAGTGATTTTGAATATCACAGAATTCAAGCTTTGTACACTCAACCCTGGAATGTAGGAGGCTTAGGTAAACTTTATACCACTATAGAGGTTGGTAAAATTTATGGAGCTGTTTCATTGGGACTCCTAAGTCCTATTCCTGGGAATCAAACCTTATTTAGTATCTACAATACCTTTAATCAATTAGATTATTACGAATTTGTAAGTGACACCTATGCTTCCTTTCACATGCAGCATAATTTTGGGGGAAGGTTATTTGGTCGAATTCCATTATTGCGTAAATTAAATTTAAGTGAGATCATTGGATTTAGAGCGGTTTATGGTGAAATTTCTAAAAAAAAAAACAAAGCCTTGAATGCTTCAAATTTAGTGTATCAGGCTCCTGAAGATATTTATTGGGAATGGAGTCTAGGTATTGGAAACATTTTTAAATTTTTCCGAGTGGATTTTAACTTCCGGGGAAATTATTTGGATACCCCTAATGCTCGAAAATTTGGTATAAAAGGAACCTTTGGATTTGATTTTTAAATTACTTTCATTTTACTATTTCGTATCCCAATCAAATTTATTACTTTTGCACACCTTAATATTAAATTAAAAATAATATGGAATCACTGATGATTTATATGCCAGTTGCCTTGGCTTTAATAGGGCTAATGTATATGCTTGTTAAAAAGTCTTGGATATTGAAACAAGATGCTGGAGATGGTAAAATGAAAGAAATTTCAGACCATATCTACGAAGGAGCGTTGGCATTTCTGAGTGCAGAATATAGAATACTAACCATTTTTGTAATCATAGTGAGTATTGCTCTTGCAGCAGTTTCATATTTTGTACCAACTACACATTGGTTAATTATAATTGCTTTTATTTTTGGAGCTTTTTTTTCTGCACTGGCAGGAAATATGGGAATGAAAATCGCAACAAAAACAAATGTAAGAACAACACAGGCTGCGCGAACAAGTTTGCCAAAAGCACTTAAAGTATCTTTTGGTGGTGGTACTGTTATGGGACTCGGTGTTGCTGGCTTAGCAGTATTAGGGCTAACAGCATTTTTCATCTTCTTCTTTAATTACTTTATGGGAGGTTCTTGGACTTCAGTAGAAGATATGACCATTGTTTTAGAAACGTTGGTTGGTTTTTCATTAGGAGCTGAATCAATTGCATTATTTGCACGTGTTGGAGGAGGTATTTACACAAAAGCAGCCGATGTTGGAGCTGATCTAGTTGGTAAAGTTGAAGCTGGTATTCCTGAAGATGATCCTCGGAACCCTGCAACAATTGCAGATAATGTTGGAGATAATGTAGGGGATGTAGCAGGTATGGGAGCCGATTTATTTGGATCATACGTAGCCACGGTTTTAGCAGCAATGGTTTTAGGTAACTATATTATTAAATCAATGGGAGGTTCAATAAATGATGCGTTTGGTGGTTTTGGACCAATACTATTACCTATGGCAATTGCTGGTGTTGGAATTATTATTTCTTTGATTGGAACCATGTTTGTTAAGATTAAGAGTAATGAAGCCAAAGAATCTCAAGTTATGAGAGCTTTGAATATTGGGAATTGGATATCAATTGCATTAGTTGCAATTTCATGTTATTTCTTAGTTACATGGATGCTCCCAGAAACAATGAAAATGAAATTTTATGAAACAGGGGGCTTTATAATAAAAGAAATTTCTTCTTTAAGAGTATTTTATGCTACTCTTGTTGGATTAATAGTTGGTGGAGGAATTTCTTCAGTAACTGAATACTACACCAGATTGGGTAAAAAGCCTATTTTAAATATTGTACGACAATCTAATACAGGTGCTGGAACCAATATTATTGCAGGTCTAGCAACTGGAATGATTTCTACATTTCCTTCAATTATATTATTCTCAGGAGCTATCTGGGCATCTTATGCTTTGGCAGGATTCTATGGCGTTGCACTTTCAGCTTCAGCGATGATGGCTACAACAGCAATGCAATTAGCCATCGATGCCTTTGGACCTATTAGTGATAATGCAGGAGGCATTGCAGAAATGAGTAAACAAGATCCAATTGTAAGAGAACGTACTGATATTTTGGATTCAGTTGGAAATACAACGGCAGCGACAGGAAAAGGTTTTGCTATTGCTTCAGCTGCATTAACTGCATTAGCTTTGTTTGCAGCCTATGTTACTTTCACAGGAATTGATGGTATTAATATTTTTAAAGCACCTGTTTTGGCGATGTTATTTGTGGGTGGAATGGTGCCTGTTGTATTTTCTGCTTTGGCAATGAATGCTGTTGGAAAAGCGGCCATGCAAATGGTAGAAGAAGTAAGAAGACAATTTAAATCGATTCCTGGGATCATGGAAGGAACTGGAAAACCAGAATATGATAAATGTGTAGCGATTTCTACAGAGGCTTCTCTAAAAGAAATGATGCTTCCAGGTTTATTGACCATTGGTTTTCCATTGATAATTACATTCTTGCCAATGGCATTTGGAATGGATAATATGGTAATTGCTGAAATGCTTGGAGGATATATGGCAGGGGTTACTGTAAGTGGTGTGCTTTGGGCAATTTTTCAAAATAATGCTGGTGGTGCATGGGATAATGCAAAAAAATCTTTTGAAGCAGGTGTGGAGATAAATGGTGAAATGACTTATAAAGGATCTGAAGCTCATAAGGCTGCAATTACGGGAGATACTGTTGGTGATCCTTTTAAAGATACTTCAGGACCATCGATGAATATCCTTATAAAACTTACTTGTTTAATTGGATTGGTACTCGCACCAATATTAGGAGGGCATACTACTTCAACTGGAGATGACACCCATATGATGAAAGTTTGGATTGATGAAGATGGGAAAGAACATAAATTAAAAGGAGATTCAGATATGTTTTTTTCAGATGATGAGGCTCATGGTGATCGTATGAAAAAACAAATATCGGTAGAAATGACTACTGAAGGAGACGAAACAATAGCAACCATTACAACTATAACAACAACTGATGGTATAAAAAATAAAAATGTTGAAACCATCAAAGGAACAGAAAAAGTAGTAAAGGCTAGGTTAGATGAATTGCACAATGAAAAACTTCACCATGATCATGATATGGATGAAGTTGGCAAGGAAGTTAAAGTAACTCTTGAAAAGAATGATGATGGAACGGTAAAGGCTAATGTAACTACAATTACTACTGAAGATGGTGAGACAAAAACAAAAGAACAGGTTTTTGAAGGAACTATGGAAGAAGTTAAAGCTAAAATTGAAGCCTTAGAAGGTGTAGATGATAAGGTTAATGGTAAAAACGTAAAAGTTGTTAAAAAAGTAATTAAAGATAAATCAAAAGTTATCATCTTTCTAATGACTTACAATTACAATTATCTTTTGTTTAAATGAACCGCTAAGTACGAGAACCGCTTGGTTTATACTGAGCCTGACAAAGTACTTAGTGGTCTGAGAGGCGCACTGGCGATCTATCTACCGTCAGCCGCCTACTCGATTGGCAAGCGTTTAGTTTTTATTATTTCTTTCCCATTCTTTTTGCCACTCGTCCCCTGCCAACTTCACTATTTCTTTGAAAGAACATTGAGTTAGTTTGTTAAATTCATACTTTTTAGATGGCATTATATGCCCCATGATTTCTTCAAATTTTCCAGTAGTACATTTATCTTTAGAAAAGTATAGTTCTATGACCCACTTCGAATACAAATCTACGCCATCATTATGAAGTAACTTTTCGATAAAATTACCATTTTTTAATCCATCTTGAAACGTACCAGAATACTCTATACAGATTACATATTTGGTATCCTCCCAAGTTCCGCTATTGAAATAGGTTAGCAAGAAATCCTCGTTTAGTATTTCCTTACCTTCTTCATTTAAGTAGTACTCGTAATAGCCTGAATATGATTTGTTAAGTTTACTTCTCGTGTCGATATTCAATATATTACTTATAGTTTATTTCCAGAAATATTAGTTAACTCTTTTCTAAGACTTTGCCCTTGAGCTGAAAAAAGACAAGTTGAAAAGGTAATTAAAAAAAAGACGAGTATTTTTTTCATAATATTTAGTTTTAGGTGGGTTCCAAAAAGAGGCGCACTCCACTACTATGGGGCGGAGCCACCTACTCGATTGTGGGCAGATATTACATTTACATTCTTTCAAACTCCATATACTCATTTTCTGAATAATATAATTTAAAAGTATCTTCACTTAAATAAAAACTACTTTCTATTCTTTGAGTTTGTATGTTGTAATTTAAAAGCAGGTTATCGAAAAATAAATTACCAAATTCTGTTTCTCCAACTTTAGTTCCTCCAGGACCATTAAAAATTATTACCGTTTGAGAATTGTTAAATGTGTAAGTCCCAAAAAATTCATTCCTACTTGTAACACCCTCAAATTCAGAGTTTTCTTTGAAGTTAATTAAGATACTAACAGGAGTATTGTCTGTAGGATCAAAATAGTTTGGATCATCAGCATCTATTGAAGTTCCGGAGAGTTCGTTTACAAACGATGTTAAACTCCATTCGCCAATTAACAAATCTTGTATTTGTGATTTTTCATCACTTTTGTTACAACTCAACAAAGTTGCTAGTATAAAAAATAAAATGTGCATCTGTTTCATAATAATAAGTTTAATGATCTACAATTAATTGTTTTGAAGTTATATTTCCACTACTATCATATATATGTAGAATATATATTCCTTCTAAAAGATTTATTGTGCTAATTGTTTTTTCTTCATTACTACTTTCCCCATAATACTTTAAGTTTGAATACATATCATAAATATAGATATAAAAAGAAGAATTTTCGGGTTGGTTGCTGAAATCTATCTTAAAAGATGTGTCAGACGAATTTGGATAAGGAGGAGCAAATGGTATTTCTCCACTCCCAGAACCACTGTGCACAACGTCAAGTATTTTTGCTCCACCAGCACCACATTCGTTTACACCCATTAATTGAACAAGACCATTATTTTGTCCATAGCCTGTCATTATATGACTATTATGTCTACCTACGTTTGGATAAGTTTGCCAATTATCACTGAAATAATCTATTGGATTAGCAACATCAAAAGGGTAGGGAAGCCACCATTGATAAGAAGTGGCACCAGGAGCTATACCACCGTGATAAGATACTAATGCTCCTGTTATTACCTCGGTTGGACCATATAGAGGGCCACTTGGCGAATCAGGAAATCCAACCCAAACTTCTTTTGTTAATGTAGTACCAGAATATGTTACTTCAATAAATCCAAAACCATTTGAATAGTTACTTAATGCACTAACTTCTACAGTATTTCCAGTATTTTGAATAATTGTTAAATTTGATGAAACATTCCAATTATAAGGAGGGTTTGCATTTTCAATTGTAAATGTATAAGTTGAAAAGTCACAGACGGTTTCACCTCCCAGTATTTCATTGATACTTGAGGGATTTAAACCTTCTATTGTATTTTGATTGGTGTTTGATGGGTCTAACCAGTCTTTTAATCTTCTTTGAGGACTTGGTCCATTCCAAGAAACATCAAACCGACCATATTCCCCTGGATCATTAGCGGGGTCAGAGCAATTATCAGGACTTCCCCCGTGTAATTGTCCGATTATTTTTTTATTGCTTGTAAATAAAGGAGAACCAGAGGAAACTCCCTCAGTTACTGAGTGACCATTTTGAGTAGCAATCCAATTCACTCTCCAATGCGTATTAGCATTCCACATTTGACCTGCAATAGGAGTCATATTATGTGTAGCTATTTTTTTGAAATCACCACTAGGGTGATGAATGCCAACGCCACCTTGATTTGGGCTAATAGTTCTATCCCAACCATTAAAATGAATATCAATATTACTATCTACTGGGGATTCTGCTAGTTCAAAAAGTGCAAAATCTGAATTTGAATTATTGGTTTTAAGAATTGCTCCAGAAGTTGAGGACGGAATATAATCAGATGAATTTGAGCAGTTATTACTTTCATAATTCCAATAAAATGAATAATAAGAGGCATCTGTATCTCCATTAGCATCTAAACTTCCTATGCAATGGTTAGCAGTTAAAAAATAAGGGGTTAAATCTTCAGATGCATTATTTACAAGAGAACCACTACATTTTCTATTACCATTTACTAAAATTAATGCAACACCTTTTTTTCATCTTGCCAATTTTGACCTTCAGTACAATTAACATTTACTTGACAAGGACCAGAATCTCCATAACCTCCACCAAGTAATTGAGCTAACTCTACATAACCGTGAACAATTTTATCGATAGATAATTATGAAAAACCAGCTACATTTATTGGTTCAAATAATTCAAGAATAATTTCTTCTCCAAATATAAGTCCAGTTGTAAATTTACCTGGATTTTCATAATTGCCACGATTGTTTTCTGAACTAAAACCGCCTAATTTTTGTGATTTATCAACGGAGTAAATGTGAAATTTTGCTCCATCAGGTAACCAAAATTCATCATAAAGTAAATTTATTGATAGCGCATTTTCACATTTAATTTTTAATCGCCAGAGTTTATCCCCATTTGGTAATTCTGTCCATAGTCCTGAATTATTCAAGTTATAGCTCGCATTAATAGGTACTCCAAATCGTGGAGGTAGTCCGTTTTGTGCTTCAATTTCATCTTCTGCGAGTAATATATTTAAATTTAGACTTGGCAATATTTTTTTTGATGGTTCTAATAAAGAATCATCATTTAGATTAAATAAAATACTTTTTGGTATAGAATTATCACTTTTTTGAGAATATAAAGCTATAGAAAAAGTAAAAAATAAAAATATTAGATACTTTTTTGTTTTCATAATTGAAAGATTTTAATTTACCGCTTACTCCTTTTTAAAGTCTATTCAGCTAATTCTAATCACTATTTTGGGGTTATTTGCACAACTTAATAAACTCATTTTATTGCGTTTATTTCCATTTCAAAACACCTTTTTTATTTAACAAATCCTAGGGACTCGTAATATCTTTTAAATTTGTAGTACATACATATGTGTAAATTTCTGTTGTTTTGCTTGAACGATGCCCTAAAAGCTTCTGTATATGATTAGTTTCACCACGTTGTTGTGTAGAACTTTTATTTTTGAAAATAGGGTTATATTGTAAAAAAATGCAACCCTCTATTTTAAGCTTACACATTTTAAGGGATAGTGTCAAAACATCAAAAACTAAAACTAAAATAACCCGTGAATCTCAGCGTCGATTTTATTTATAACTTTACCTAAATCTTCTGGATTATCAACAAAATCTAAATTATCTACATCGAAGATGATAAGATTTCCTTTATCATATTTGTCTACCCAAGCTTCATAACGTTCGTTTAATCTGCTTAGGTAATCAATGCTTATTGAGTTTTCGTATTCTCTGCCTCGCTTGTGTATTTGGTTTACTAAATTAGGAATAGAACTGCGTAGATAAATAAGTAGATCTGGTGATTCTGTTACACTTTCCATTAGATCGAATAAGGACCTGTAATTTTCGTAATCACGGTTTGTCATTAGTCCCATCGCATGAAGGTTTGGTGCAAAAATAAAAGCATCTTCATATATCGTTCGATCCTGAATAATTGTCTTTTTATTTTTTCTTATATCAAGAATCTGTCGAAATCGGCTATTTAAAAAATAAACCTGAAGGTTAAAAGACCATCGTTCCATTTTGTTATAGAAATCATCTAAATAAGGATTGTCTTCAGCATCTTCATATTGTGGCTTCCATTTATAATGCTTTGATAATAAACGTGTTAATGTCGTTTTTCCTGAACCTATGTTTCCTGCAATTGCAACGTGCATAAAGTATAACTAAGGGAGTTTTAGTTTAAAAGTGTGTAATTTTTTACCGTTATAAATATAAAGGAAATCTTGCGTAAGCTGCAAGTCTTTTATATTTATTTCGGGGGATTTTATTTTATAAATTTCTTTTGTCTTTTTGTCGATATAATACAACTCGTTATCCTTTTCTGCGATAATATTTTCATTATGCTGAACTATTTTTACAAATCCCTCATTATCTATTTCAGCAATTAAGCTTCCATAGATATTATAGGCACGAATTTTTTCAGCAGTAAGAACAAAACAAAAGTTGTAATTACTCACTTGCGAAAGCACTTCACCTTGGATAGGTTGAGAAACTAGTACTTTGTTTTTAGATCGATAATTATAAGACTCTAATTGCTGTGAATCGATATTAAAAACCCATAAGCTTGTATTAGCAGCTAACGTTGCGGAACTAGTATTGATAAATTCTGAAAGGTTATTGAAGTTGATCCTTTCAATTTCTGTGAGTTTATTGTCGAGCAATACCACCGTATTGAAATCTGAATAATATACTACGATATTCATGGGGTTAATGATGTCTACAGAGTTAATCTCCCCTAATTGAAAATCTTTAAAATTAAACAAATCCGTTTCCGTTTTTTTATAAAGTACTTGATCTTTAACATAAAAGGTGTCGTTATAAGAATCTATACCGATAAAAATATCGGCATCTAATTCTATTTGTTCAACTAGAGAAGCCTCTTGAGACCAAGAAAGAAAAGGGAAAATAAATAGAAGGAAAACTTTTTTCAAAACGATTACAAGGTAATGAAATAAGATTTATGAATTTTCAAATTTAAAAATTCAATTTTTCTTATTCTCAGTCATTGTAAAACGAATATTATTTTAAAAATGCCTCTCTTATTTTGGAATTAACAAATTAGTTTATACCCATACCCTCGAACATTAACAATTTGAATGTTTTGATCTTCTTTAAGTTTCTTTCTTAGCTTAGTGATAAAAACATCCATACTTCGAGCATTAATAATGATAATTAGAGAAACGGAAAGTTTTAAAAAAAATAAAAGTAAAGAATTATTTTTGGGTCATGACTAGATTAAGGGTTTGTTTTTAAAATTTTTCAATAACAATTTGTACAAATTGTTATTGCGATTATTATATCTAAATTCAGTTTCTTTCAAATGTAATAAAAATGTTCTTTTGTTCATTCCTTTAAATTTAGTTAATCTAGTTTTAGCATAGCCCCAAAAACCTTCTATTCCATTGATATGTGATTGACCTCTAACAAATTCATTGTTGCCGTGATCCAATCTATAATGTTTTTTATACCCCAAATCTACCAATCCATTATACCCTCTCCATTTGTCTGAATGAATAATACTATCTACATCAACCTTTCCTCTTATAATAGCCTGTAGTGTGGCTCTAGAGCAGTTTTCTACTATTTCTGTATAAACTTTTCCATTGCGTTTATATATGCCAAAAACAATAGTCTTTCCATAAGCTCCTTGTCCTCTTTTCCCTTTTTTACGTTTTGCTCCAAAGAAAGATTCATCGACTTCTATTTCACCTTTAAATGAACTCGCAAGTAAACTTAAATTAAAGATACGCTCTCTAAATAACTTTAAAAGTCTATTAATAGAGTTACGATTAATTCCTGTTAAATTTGATATTTGAACAGCTGTTAAATCTTCACTAAACAAACGCAAAATTTCCCTAAATTTACGTTCAGAAAAGTGCGTATGTCTTATATACTTGTTTTTCATTGTGTCACAACTAGTTACAAAGATATTAACTTCGTAATCTAGTCATGACCCAAAAACAATATTCCTACCTTTAATATTCTGTCTATTTTCAATGACAATAATAGCTCAACCTTCTAGTGAAGAAAATATAACTAAAGTGCAATCATTAGATAGTACAATTTCAACTCTTTATTCTGTTATTTCTGGTGAAAAAGGCCAAGAAAGAGATTGGGATCTTTTTAAATATTTATTTCATTCTGATGCTAAACTAATTCCTTCAGGGAAAAACACGGAAGGCATTTACAGAGTAAGATATTTAACACCAGAGGATTATATTAATAAATCGGGAAAATGACTTGTAGAAAACGGATTCTTTGAAAAGGAAATTCATAGATCAGTTAATAATTTTGGAAATATAACTCAAGTATTTAGTACCTATGAATCATTTAAAAGTGAAGCAGATAAAATACCTTTTATGAGAGGTATTAATAGTATTCAATTATTCAATGATGGAGAAAGATGGTGGATCATAAATATTTATTGGACACAGGAATCAGAAGAGAATCCAATTCCAAAAGAATATTTGCCAGAAAAATAATATAAAATTCCATACTTTAATTAAAAAACTTGTCCAGTAAAATATAAATTGAATTTAAAAACAGTTTAACTAAAGGGTTACCTAATAATTTTTAGACCAAACCAACTCCCCCATCAATCAAATGAGCTATTTTAGGTCTCATGACTTTTAACTTTCTACGATATTCTAAAATAACCTCATCTACATTCAGATTATAAATTTCTAATAGCAGCATCCAACCTTTAAGATATTAGATTTTTAAAATTAATTAGAAATAAGAAACATGTTAAATCAGTATCTTGCCATTTAAATGAACCCTTCACCCCGAAAATTACAGATCATTACCGTTGCTTCAACTCTTTTTAAAGAAAAAGGGTACAGTGCTGTTACCATGCGGGACATCGCAAAAGCCATGGGAATAAAAGCTGCAAGTCTCTACAATCATATTAATAATAAGGAAGATATCCTCACTTTTATTATCATTTCATTGGCAGAAGAATTTGTTGAAGGATTAGAAAAAATAAATAATTCCAATGCCAATTGTGTAGATAAACTCAAACAGATTATTGACTTACATGTCGGTATTTCAAGTAGAAACACCAATGGGATGGCTTCTTTAAACAACGATTGGATGCATTTAAATAACCAACTTGAGTATTATCTTAAACTAAGAGTTGATTATGAAAATAGCTGTAGAGAAATAATTAGGGAAGGAATTTCTAAAAATGAAATTAAAAATATCAATCCCGATATTATGCTATTTTCAATTTTGTCTACCTTACGTTCACTATACACCTGGATCCCCCAAAAAGAAGATCTTGATCCTTTCATTTTAGCTTCAAGTTTAAATGAAGTCCTACTAAAGGGAATTAACAAATAAATAGCAAATAATTGCTATCTTTGTAACGTTAACTAACAAGTGTTAGTTATAATAATCAATACAATAGTGGCAAAATTTCATACAATTACAATAAAAGATATTTACAAAGATACCAAAGAATGTTCGGTGATAGATTTTGATATTCCAAATGATCTTACTGAATTATTTAAGTTCAGACAAGGTCAATATTTAACATTAAGAAACACTATCGATAATGAAAATATTCGAAGGTCTTACAGTTTGTGTTCAAGCCCAATTGACAATGAATGGAAAGTTGCAGTGAAAATGGTCTCTGACGGTAAATTTTCAACCTTTGTAAACCAAGAACTTAAAAAAGGTGATACTTTACAAGTAATGAAACCAATGGGTAGATTTGGTGTTGCTATTTCTGAAACTTCAAAAAATTACCTTGTTTTTGTTGCAGGTAGTGGAATAACGCCTATTCTTTCCATGCTTAAAGCACACCTAGCTATGGAGCCACAAAGTACCTTCAAATTATTTTATTTGAACCAAACGGTTAAATCTATTATCTTTAAGGAGGAAATTGAACAACTTCGGAATCAGTTTTTTGGGAGACTAGAAGTGTTTTATTTCCTAACCAAAGAATATCGGGATATTGAACTATTCAACGGAAGATTTAGCAGAGAAAAATTACAAACGATATTTGATAAATTAGTAGATGTTTCCGAAATAGATGATAGCTTTTTATGTGGTCCAGAAGAAATGATTTTTTTAGTAAAGGAGGAATTGATCAAAGCAGGAATGCCGAAAGAAAATATCCATTTCGAATTATTTGTAACAGCCTTATCCAAAGAAGATAAAAAAAAGGCTAAAAAAATATCCGAAATTAAAGTAGAAGGAACTGAAGTGACAATTGTTGATGCAGGTAAAGAATTCCATTTTACTATGACCAATGAGCATGATACTATTTTAGATGCTGCTTTAGCTGCTGGTGCCGAATTGCCATTTGCTTGTAAAGGTGGAGTTTGTGCGTCTTGTAAATGTAAAGTAATTAAAGGTGAAGTAGAAATGAAAGTCAATTATGCTTTAGAAAAAGAAGAATTAGATCAAAACTTTGTATTGAGTTGCCAATCGGTACCTCTTACTTATAAAATAAAAGTGGATTATGATGTTTAAAAATTATTGAATGCAGCTCTGAAAAATAATGAAGTTTTTAATTTGAAATTAACAAGGATTATAACACTTCAATATTCAGTATTAAAATTCGATATTCAACATTCATTATTCAACATTCATTATTCAAAATAAAAATTCACTAAATAGATATATCATGAGTGAACAAGAAATAAAAAGACAGGAAGAAATTTTCAATAAACGCATAGCAAACGATGAGAAAATTGAACCAAAGGATTGGATGCCTGAGAAATACAGACAAACCCATATTCGACAGATATCACAACATGCACATTCAGAGGTTGTAGGGATGCTTCCTGAAGGAAATTGGATCACCAGAGCACCCTCTCTAAGGAGAAAAGTGGCCTTACTTGCAAAGGTTCAGGATGAAGCTGGTCATGGACTGTATTTATATTCAGCAACTGAAACTTTGGGGATTTCAAGAGAAGAATTATACGAGCAACTTCACAGTGGAAAAGCAAAATATTCTTCTATTTTTAATTACCCTGCTATAACTTGGGCTGATATGGGAGCCATTGGTTGGTTGGTAGATGGTGCAGCAATTATCAATCAGGTAGCACTTACAACTACATCTTATGGACCTTATGCTCGCGCAATGGTTCGTATTTGTAAAGAAGAAAGTTTTCATCAACGACAGGGATTCGAAATATTATTTACTCTTTGTAACGGTACTGAATCACAAAAAGCAATGGCCCAAGACTCATTGAACCGTTGGTGGTGGCCTTCGTTAATGATGTTTGGCCCTCAAGATTCAGAGTCTCCAAATACAGAACAATCTATGAAATGGAAACTGAAAAAAAAATCAAACGACGATCTTCGACAGCAATTCATTGATCAAACCGTTCCACAAGCAAAAGTTTTGGGAATAACAATTCCAGATCCCGAATTAAAATGGAATGAAGAACGGCAATCATACGATTTTGGAGAAATAGATTGGGTAGAATTTTGGCAAGTAGTAAAGGGTCATGGTCCGTGTAATAAAGAAAGAATGGAAGCAAGAGTAGGAGCATGGAATGAAGGGGAATGGGTACGTGATGCAGCAATAACTTACGCAGAAAAACAAGCAAATAAAAAATTAAATAAAGCGGTTTAAAAAGATATTATGAAAAAAAATTGGTCTCTATGGGAAGTATTTGTTCGAAGTAAAAACGGATTAGAACATCGCCATTTTGGAAGTCTTCATGCAGCAGACTCAACAATGGCACTTGAAAACGCTCGTGATGTCTATACTCGAAGAAATGAAGGTGTAAGTATATGGGTCGTAGAAAGTAAAAATATTACTGCTTCAAATCCTCAGAATAATGGAGAATTATTTGAACCAGCGCAAGATAAAGTGTACCGCCATCCCACTTTTTATAAATTGCCAGATGAATTAAAGCATATGTAAGATGAAAAATAATTTGATAAAATATATACTTGGTATCGCCGATAATTCCTTAATTCTCGGGCAACGATTGGGAGAGTTATGTGGTCATGGACCCAACCTAGAAACAGATATCGCATTAACGAATATTTCGTTAGATCTATTGGGGCAAACCAGAAATTATTACCAATACATTGCCAAATTAATAGGAGAAAATAAAACAGAAGATGACGTTGCTTTTATGCGTTCTGAAAGAGAATATGTAAATGTATTATTGGTAGAGCAACCCAATAATCATTTTGGATATGTGATAGTTCGTCAGTTTTATTTTGATGTTTTTCATTTGTTATTAATGGAGTCACTACAAAATAGTAAAGATGATACTTTAGCTGCCATAGCAAAAAAAGGAATTAAAGAAGTGAGTTATCATGTTCGATTTTCATCAGATTGGGTAAAGCGTTTAGGGGATGGAACAACTGTAAGTCATAATAAAATGCAAAAAGTAATTGATGATTTATGGAGGTATACAGATGAATTATTTCAACTAACGAATGAAGATAAAGAAATGGTTGAAGCAGGAATTGGAGTTGATGTTTCGATTTTCAAGGAAGCCTATTATAAAAAAGTTTCTGAAGTTTTAAATGAAGCAACCTTAGTCATACCTGAAGATGAGTATTTCCAAAAGGGAGGAAAACAAGGAATCCATACAGAACATATGGGTTTTATTTTAGCTGAATTGCAATATATGCAACGAGCACATCCAAATTTGAAGTGGTAAAATTACAGTGTCTGCTTGCTACTAAAACCATATTGCAAGTGCAAAACAGAAATCTCATAAAAATAAAAGAAAGTTGACAGAAGTCCAACAACATATAGAAAAAAAATTAATTCCAATTTTGGAAACGGTTTCAGATCCTGAAATTCCGGTATTGACTATTTTGGATATGGGGGTTGTTCGAGAAGCATTTGAGGAAATGGGGATTGTAACTGTTAAAATTACACCAACTTATTCAGGTTGCCCAGCAATGGATGTGATTGGAGATGATATTATTAAGGCTTTTTCAGATATTGGTAAATCTGCCAAAGTCGAATTAGTTCTATCGCCAGCTTGGACTACCGATTGGATTTCTAATGAAGGAAGAATTGCTTTAGAGAAATACGGAATTGCTCCACCATTAAGCGCAACTGCAGATAAGGAAGCATTGCTTGGAGAGAAAAGATTAGTGAAGTGTCCTCAATGTGGGTCGTTAAATACTAAAGTTGTAAGTCAGTTTGGATCAACAGCCTGTAAAGCCTTGTTTCAATGTGAAGATTGTAAAGAACCATTTGATTATTTTAAATGCCTATAGCCCTTCAAGGATTAATAAAAGAAAAAACATGAATTCAATAGAATTAAAGATAAAAAACAAAGTAGCTTTCATTTCGCTCAACCGTCCTGAAGTGTTTAACAGCTTCAATAGAGAAATGGCATTGTTATTCCAAAATGAATTAGACACTTGCGAATTAAATGATGAGGTAAGAGCTATTGTTATTACTGGAAATGGGAAAGCATTTTGTGCGGGTCAGGATTTAAAAGAAGTAACATCACCCGAGTTGAACCCTGGATTTAAAAAGATTTTAGAAGAACATTACAACCCAATAATTACAAGAATAAGAACTATCAACAAACCAATAATTGCTGCTGTAAATGGTGTGGCAGCTGGTGCGGGAGCAAACATTGCTTTGGCTTGTGATGTGGTAGTTGCTTCAAACAAAGCAAGTTTTATACAAACCTTTAGTAAAATAGGATTGGTGCCAGATAGTGGCGGGACTTTCTTTTTACCAAGGATAATTGGTTTTCAGAAGGCTTCTGCACTAATGATGTTAGGAGATAAAGTTTCAGCTGAAGAAGCAGAAAATCTAGCAATGATTTATAAAGTGTTTCCTTCAGAAATTTTTGAAGAAGAAGTTGAGAAACTAGCAGTTCACATGACAAATATGCCAACAAAGGCCTTAGGATTTATAAAGCAAATGCTAAATAAATCAATGACAAATTCACTAGAAGATCAATTAGAATTAGAAGGGAAATTACAGATAAAATCAGCTCATTCTGAAGATTATTCAGAGGGCGTAAATGCTTTTGTAGAAAAAAGAAAGCCCATGTTTAAGGGGAAGTAGATGAACAAGGAAACTTTGATACAAGTTCATGAAAATGTGAAACCTTTTATTCACAAAACCCCTGTGCTTACTTCTGAGTTATTAAATGAATTATGTGGATGCAAAGTGTATTTTAAATGTGAGAATTTTCAAAAAATGGGTGCTTTTAAAATGCGAGGCACTACAAATGCAATTTTAAGTTTAACTAAAGAACAACGTAATAAAGGTGTGGTAACCCACTCTTCAGGAAATTTTGCTCAAGCTTTATCTTTAGCTGCTAAAAAAAATGGAGTAAAGGCGTACATAGTCATGCCTAAAAATGCACCTCAAGTAAAAAAGAATGCTGTAAAATATTATGAGGGCGAAATCATTGAATGTGACTCTAATCCATTAGCTCGGGAGGAGACCGCAGAAAAAATTAGAATAGAAAAAAAAGCTACTTTTATTCATCTTTCAAATGATGATAATGTAATTTATGGACAGGGAACAGCAGAGAAGGAATTGTTAGAAGATCAACCACAATTAGATTGTATTTTAACACCTGTTGGCGGAGGTGGTCTAATTGCGGGTACCTCTTTAGTTGCTAAATATTTTTCTGATACCTGTGAGGTTATTGGTGCAGAACCTAAAAATGTTGATGATGCTTATCGCTCATTACAAAGTGGGAAAATTGAATTCAATGAAAATACAAGTACGATAGCAGATGGATTGAGAACCTTTTTAGGAGATCGTAATTTTCCAATAATTAAAGAGAACGTTAAAAAAATAATAAGAGTTGAAGAAGATGAAATTATACATGCCATGAAATTGATTTGGGAACGTTTGAAAATAATCATAGAACCTTCAAGTGCAGTTCCATTTGCTGCGTTATTAAAGAATAAAAAGAATTTTAAAAACAAAAATGTCGGAATTATTTTATCTGGTGGAAATGTAGATATAAATAAACTACCTTTTTAAATAGATATTTATGATAGTAGGAATAATAGGAAGCGGAACCATGGGAAGTGGTATTGCACAAGTGGCAGCAACTTCTGATTGTATAGTGAAATTGTACGACTCCAATGATGATGCATTAGATAAAGCGAAAACAGGTCTAGAAAAAATACTGAATCGTTTAATTGAAAAAGGACGTATAGATTCAGAGGAAAAAAATCGCATTCAAAAAAATATCAGTTATGTAAATTCTTTAAAAGAATTAAGTGATTCAGACCTTATCATTGAGGCTATAATTGAAAATCTATCCATCAAGAAAAACGTATTTTCAGAGTTAGAAAAATATGTTTCTGAAGAGTGTATTATCGCAACCAACACTTCCAGTTTATCGATAGCCTCTATCGCTTCCTCTTTACAATATCCTGAACGCTGTATCGGCATTCATTTTTTCAATCCAGCTCCTTTAATGCGATTAGTAGAAGTTATTCCAGCCATTCAAACTTCTAAAAAAATACTAGAAGAATCTGTTTCAACTTTAAAAGATTGGGGTAAGATAGTAGCAATAGCAAAGGATACTCCAGGTTTTATTGTTAATAGAGTAGCACGACCTTTTTACGGAGAAGCCCTTCGTATTTATGAAGAAGGTATAGCTGATTTCATAACCATCGATTCTGCCATGAAAACTATTGGCGGATTTAAAATGGGACCCTTTGAATTGATGGATTTTATAGGAAACGATGTAAACTACACGGTAACTGAAACAGTTTATAATGCCTTCTACCAAGATCCTCGTTACAGGCCTTCTTTTACTCAGCAGCGCTTTTCGGAAGCTGGTTATTTAGGGAGAAAATCTGGAAAAGGATATTATAATTATATAGATAACAAAATTGTTTCCACAAGCGTAGTAGAAGGATTTCTTAATAAAGATATAGCTGAAGAAATATTCAATCGTGTATTAGTTATGCTAATAAACGAAGCAGCAGATGCCTTATTTTGGAATATTGCAACCGCAAAAGATATTGATAATGCCATGACCAAAGGTGTAAATTATCCGAAGGGATTATTAACTTGGGCAGATGAAAAAGGTATAAATTGGTGTGTTGAGAAGATGGATGAATTGTATGATGAGTATCATGAAGATCGGTATCGATGTTCACCATTGTTACGGAAGATGAAAAGAGAGAATAATTATTTTTTTAATTAACATCCTCAATTATTAAAATTATGCTTAATAAAGACATACTTTTTAAAATGTTATCACTCGATCCTTACAGTAATTGGCTTGGTATCGAAATTTTAGAGGTATCGTTGGGAACATGTAAAGTGAGAATGACTGTAAGAAACGAAATGCTAAACAGTATGAATTATGCACATGGAGGAATTACTTATTCCCTTGCTGATACTGCTTTTGGATTCGCAGCAAATACGTTTGGAAAGTATGCAGTTTCAATTGAAACATCAATCAATCATATTGAAGCCATTGAAGAAGGAGATGTATTGGTAGCAGAATCTATTATTGAAAAAACAAATAATAAATTAGGTTTTCATATTGTGGAAGTGAAACGAGAAGACGAATTAGTTGCGCTGTTTAAGGGAGTGGTTTATAGAATGCGTAAGGAATGGGAATAATAAATAGAATAGTAAATACTTTCCTAAAAGGTATTATAAAACTTGTAGGAATTTTAGAGTTAAACAATAAATAAACAGTTACCCGTATTTGAGGGCATAAAAAATGAACACATACATAATAGACGGAATAAGAACACCCATTGGGAATTACAAAGGAACACTAAGTACGATTCGTACTGACGATCTAGGTGCTTTAGTAATTTCAGAAATCGTAAAACGAAATCCAAACATCCCCAAAGATGCCTTTGATGATGTGATTATGGGTTGTGCTAATCAGGCTGGTGAAGACAATCGTAATGTAGCTCGTATGTCCTTGCTATTAGCTGGGTTACCTTTTACGGTTCCTGGGGAAACAGTCAATAGGTTATGTAGTAGTGGACTTTCAGCAATTATTCATGCCAATCGTGCGATTAAAGCTGGTGATGGTGATTTGTTTATTTCTGGAGGCGTTGAGAATATGACAAGAGGACCTTATGTGATTTCAAAATCTTCGAGTGCTTTTGGGAACGATTCTAATATGTATGATTCCAGTTTTGGATGGCGTTTTGTAAATAAGAAAATGGAAGCGCTTTATGGAACTGATAGTATGGGAAACACTGCTGAAAACCTAGTAGAGAAATATAATATCTCTCGCGAAGATCAGGATGCCTTTGCCTATTGGAGTCAGATGAAAGCTAGCATAGCTCAACAAAATGGAAGGTTAGCAAAAGAAATTGTTTCTGTTGAAATTCCGCAACGAAAAAAAGATCCGATCATTTTTAAAGACGATGAATTCATAAAACCCAATAGCTCTGTGAAGGATTTAACAAAATTATGTCCTGCTTTTAAAAAAGAAGGTGGGAGTGTAACCGCTGGGAATTCTTCTGGATTAAATGATGGGGCAGTGGCTACTTTAATCGCTTCTGAAACAGCCGTAAAAAAATACAACTTAAAACCAATTGCAAGAATTGTTAGTTCGGCAGTGGTAGGTGTAGAGCCTAAAATAATGGGGATTGGTCCCGTAAAAGCATCTAATAAAGCGTTTGAAAAAGCAGGATTAAAGATGAATGATATGGATGTAATTGAAATAAACGAAGCCTTTGCATCACAAGCTTTAGCATGTATTCGAGAATGGGGTTTAAATGATGATGATTCACGTATCAACCCTAATGGAGGAGCCATTGCAATTGGTCATCCTTTAGGTGTAACTGGAGCAAGAATAGCTTATTCTGCTGCATTAGAATTAAAGGAAACAAATAAAAGATATGCACTTGTAACAATGTGTATTGGTGTTGGACAAGGATATGCAGCGATATTAGAAAATGCGAATTCATAGTATTTTCCCCTTTGAATCGAGTCATTGAACAGAGTTGAAATGATGGTTTTGAGGGTGATGTTAAAATAAAGTTTAATTAATAAGATATCTGCCTACGAAGGTAATAGACATGAAAAAACTCGAAAGTTATATAAACGGTCAATGGATCTCAGGAAATGGAGAAGGGGTACCTATGTTTGATGCCGTTACAGGAAAAAAAATAGCATTATCGGATACTTCTGGATTTGATTTATCTGAGGTACTTCAGTACGGAAGAGTAAAAGGAGAAGCCCTACGCAAAATGACATTTCAAGAACGAGGGAATATGCTTAAAAAATTAGCTTTTCATCTTATAAAAAAGAAACAAATTTTTTACGATGTAAGCTATAGAACTGGTGCAACAAAAGTTGATAGCTGGATAGATATTGAAGGTGGATTTGGAAACCTTTTCGCCAATGCCTCCTTGAGGAAATTATTTCCTAATCAGTCCTACCATGTGGAAGGTGACCCTATCGATCTGTCTCATGGCGGACGTTTTATGGCACATCATATATTGGTTCCAAAAAGAGGTGTTGCCATTCATATAAATGCATTTAATTTCCCTGTTTGGGGAATGTTGGAAAAATGTGCGGTAAACTGGATGGCGGGAGTGCCAGCCATTGTTAAACCAGCAACCAATACTTCCTTTTTAACCGAAGCAGTTGTTAGAGAAATAATTGCGTCTCAAATACTACCTGAAGGATCTTTACAATTAATTTCAGGTTCTGCCAGAAGTATTTTAGATTCGGTGGAATCGCAAGATATAGTCACTTTTACAGGTTCAGCAACAACAGGAAGAATGCTAAAAGCACATCCAAGAATTATCAAAGAAGCAGTACCATTTAATATGGAAGCAGATTCCTTAAATGCTTGTATACTTGGAGATGATGCTGTTCCTGGCACCCCTGAATTCGACATATTTGTAAAGGAAGTCCGAAAAGAAATGACCATTAAATGTGGTCAAAAATGTACTGCAATTAGAAGAATTATTGTTCCTGAAAAACTTATTGAAGATGTGCAGATTGCTATTGGGCATCAATTAGATAAAGTTACAATAGGAGACCCAAGATTAAAAGAAGTAAGAATGGGTGCTTTAGTTAGTAAAGATCAAGTTAATGAAGTGAAAGAGCGAGTTGGAGAAATTTCAAAAACAGCTAAGATTGTGTACGGAAATTTGGAAGAAGTTTCCACTATTGGAGCATCATCAAAAAAAGGTGCATTCTTAGCACCAATACTTTTAAGAGAAGACCAACCATTTACCAATACTGCCATTCACGAAATTGAAGCTTTTGGACCAGTAAGTACAGTGATGCCCTACAAAACTTTAGAAGAAGCAATTCATCTTGCACAATTGGGGAAAGGATCCTTGGTATCTTCTATAGTTACCAATGATGACAAAATTGCCAAGGAATATGTAGTTGAAGCTGCTACTCATCACGGGCGTATTTTAGTCCTCAACAGAGAAAATGCTAAAGAAAGTACAGGTCATGGTTCTCCATTACCAACTTTAGTTCATGGGGGCCCTGGTCGTGCTGGTGGAGGAGAAGAAATGGGAGGAATGCGTGGTGTAAAACATTATTTACAACGGTGTGCTATTCAGGGATCGCCTACAACATTGACTGAGATCACAGGGATTTATCAACCAAAAAGTGCTTATAAAGAAATTGATGAGCACCCCTTTGCATATCATTGGGAAGATATTGAATCTGGTATGTCATTAAAAACCCATAAGCGAACGATCACTGATGGTGACATTGTTAATTTTGCAAACCTTACCTGGGATCATTTTTATGCACATACGGATATTACGTCTTTGGATGGAAGTATTTTCAAAAAACGAACGGCTCATGGTTACTTTATCCTTGCAGCTGCAGCTGGCTTATTTGTGTATCCAAATAAAGGTCCTATTGCAGCAAATTACGGATTAGAAGAATGCAGGTTTTTACGTCCAATTTACCATAACGATACAGTTTATGTACGCTTGACCTGCAAGCAAAAGATCGATCGGGATCAACGAGGAAAGGAATTACCAAGCGGCATTGTAAAATGGTATGTAGAAGTTTTTGATGTGGAAGATGAATTGGTAGCAATTGCTACTATTTTGACAATGGTACAGAAAAAGCAAACAGTTTTTGTTGAAATGACTTCAGAAAAAATTCAAGAATCTTTGAATAAGCTAACTGAAGATTCAAAGCCAAAATGGGGAATACTAACACCTCAACATCTTGTAGAACATTTGGAGTTTTCTTATAAAATTGCCTCAGGCGAGCATCAGGATTTTGAAATCGTAACACCAGAAAAATATATCGATAAAGTTCAAGAAGTACTTTATAATTACAAACCAATGTCTCCAGGATATGATTCTCCACTTCATAAAAAAGGAAAATTGGAAGACCTAAAACATGAAAATTTAAAAGTTGCGAAACAAAAATTATTGGAAGCAAGAAATAAATACTTAAATTTTTTTAAAGAATATCCCAATGCTATATTGAAAAATGTCGTGTTTGGAAACTTAGAGAAATTTGATTGGTATTTGTTGGAACGAAAACACCTTAACCATCACTTTAATCAGTTTGGATTATTATGAAACCATACGTAAAACAGAAAATAAAAAACGGGATTTCAACAATCGAATTCTTCCATCCAGCTCAAAATAGCTTATCAGGAAATATTTTGTCAAATTTAGTTGCCAATATAAACGAGGCTAGTAAAAATAACGAAGTGAAAGTTATCATCCTGAAAAGTGGAGGTGAACGTACTTTTTGTGCTGGAGCCAGTTTTGAAGAGTTAATCAAAATTAACGATGCTGATACTGGAAAGGTTTTCTTTTCAGGCTTTGCGAATGTAATTAATGCATTGCGCAAATGCCCAAAGTTTGTCATTGGACAAATTCAAGGAAAAACCGTTGGAGGAGGGGTAGGAATTGCTTCAGCTACAGATTATTGTATGGCGACAAAGTTTGCTTCTATTAAATTAAGCGAATTAAATGTCGGTATAGGACCCTTTGTGGTTGGACCTGCAATAGAGCGAAAAATAGGACTCAGTGGAATGTCACAAATTGCCATTGATGCAAATTCGTTTTATGATGCAGAATGGGCTAGACAAAAAGGGCTTTTTGCAAAAGTATATGATTCAACTGAAGCCTTAGACGAAGCTGTTCAAGTATTTGCTGAAAACGTATGCAAATACAATCCAGAATCGATGCGAGAAATGAAAAAAATATTTTGGAAGGGAACAGAAGATTGGGATTTATTATTAGCTGACCGAGCTGCTATAAGTGGGAGTTTGGTGCTTTCAGAATTTACAAAAGAGATCCTAAAAAAGTTTAAATAATCAACAATCATAAGTTAAATGATTTATTCATTCAAAGGACACATACCAATAATACACGAAAGCAGTTTTGTGCATCCATTAGCAGCAGTTACTGGAAATGTAATTATTGGCAAAAATTGTTATATAGGCCCGGGAGCTGCAATTCGAGGGGATTGGGGTGAAATCATTTTGGAAGATGGAGTGAATGTACAGGAAAATTGTACCATTCATATGTTTCCAGGGAAAACCATATTACTTAAGGAAGGTGCTCATGTGGGACATGGCACTATTATTCATGGCGCTAATTTAGGAAGTAATTGTTTAATTGGGATGAATGCTGTTTTAATGGACGATGTTCAAATTGGAGATGAATGCATTATTGGAGCCCTTAGTTTTGTGAGAGCAGAAACAATAATTCCAAATAGAAAATTAGTGATAGGAAATCCTGCAAAAGTAATTCGGGATATTACCGATGAAATGATGGATTGGAAAACTGCAGGGACTAAATTATATCAACAATTACCTGCAGATTGTTTTGATAGTTTAAAAGCAGTAGAACCATTGCGGGAGATTCCGAAAAATAGACCTATTCAGGAAGATTTTTATAAGACCCTTGCTGAATTGAAAAGAAAATAATAGTACAGGCCTACTAGATTTTGCAAATCTGGTAGATCTTATAAGAAAAGAATATTAAATGTCCGTTTACGATTTTAAAATGCCCAAATTGGGAGAAAGTATCACTGAAGCAGCCATCATCAAATGGTTCAAAAATGTTGGTGATACCATTGAAGAAGACGAAATATTGTTAGAAGTAGCTACCGATAAAGTAGATTCAGAGGTTCCTTCATTGGTTTCTGGTGTTATTGCTGAAATTTTATTCAAACAAAATGACATAATAAAAATAGGAGAAACCATTGCAATTATTAAAACAGATGGGAATGTTCCTTCTAAAAAGAAAAAGCAGAAACCTTTTAAGGCAATAAATAAGCCCCAAAAAAAAACTACTACTTCAATTCAAGGCACTGCATTTTCTGTTCCAGATTCTAATTTGTATTTCTCACCACTTGTTGTGAGTATTGCCAAGCAGCAACACATAAGTTTTGAAGAGCTAGCTCGAATTCCAGTTTCAGGGAATGATGGCCGACTTCGGAAAAGTGATTTGATGAATTATATAGAAGAAGGGCGTCCTTATAAATTTGCACAACCAAAGGTTGAGAAAAGTGGTTTTCAAATTCCTGATTTAAAATTTGATAAGGGAACTGGAAAAATTGTTAAAATGGATCGAATGCGTCAGATAATAGCAGACCGAATGGTTTTCAGCAAGCACACTTCCCCTCATGTTACGGCATATGTAGAAGCTGATCTTACTGAAATGGTTCAATGGAGAAATAAAGTAAAAGAGGATTTTCAAAAGAAGTATTCAGAAAAGCTAACATTTACTCCACTGTTTATTGAAGCTGTTGCTAATGCCATAACTGATTTCGAAATGATGAATTCCACCTTGGATAAAAAAAATATAATAGTTAAAGAAGAAATAAATATTGGGATGGCTACAGCGTTGCCTTCTGGGAATTTAATAGTCCCTGTAGTTAAAAATGCAAATAATAAAACACTGAAACAACTAACTTCAGAAATAAATTCACTTTCAGTTAAAGCAAGGGAAAATAAATTAAAGGCAGACGATACTAAAGGAGGCACTTTTACAATATCCAATGTTGGGACCTTTGGATCTGTTATGGGAACACCAATAATTAATCAACCTGAGGCTGCTATTCTTGCGACAGGAATAATTAAAAAAAGAGCTGAAGTGATGGAGAGCGAAGCAGGAGATACTATTGAGATCAGGAGCATGATGTATTTATCCCTTTCCTTTGATCATAGAATAGTTGACGGTTTTTTAGCAGGCTCTTTTTTAAGGAGAATTGCAGATAATTTGGAAAATTTTGATTTAAAAAGAAAAATATAAATTTAATAATGGATACTATAAAGATAACGAAAACTACACATACAAAATTAAATGAATTGGATTTTGATAATATTCCCCTGGGGAAAATATTTACCGATCATATGTTTATATGTGATTATGAAAATGGAGCATGGCAAAACCCTAGAATAGTTCCAATGCAAACTATAGCTACTCATCCTGCGACGATGGCTTTACATTATGGACAAGCAATTTTTGAAGGAATGAAGGCAACATCAAACTCAAATGGAGACCCTCTATTATTTCGGCTTTATAAAAATGCAGCACGATTAAATACCAGTGCAGTTCGGATGGGAATGCCAGAATTACCTGAAGAAATTTTTGCAGAAGGCTTAAAACAATTGGTAAGTTTAGACCGAGAATGGATTCCAAAGAAAAAAGGCTCTGCTATGTATTTACGTCCGTTTATGTATGCAACAGAACCTTTTATTGGAATGCGTGCCGCAACGAGTTATAAGTTTATAATTATTTGTTCACCTGCTGGGCCATATTTTAGTGAACGAATTAAATTGTACGCTGAGAAAAAATTTATTCGAGCAGCTCATGGAGGCACTGGAGAAGCAAAGGCTGCAGGGAATTATGCCCCAGCTATACTTCCAACTGAAAAAGCAAAAGCGAAAGGATACAATCAAGTATTGTGGTTAGATGCAGCAGAACATAAATATATTGAAGAAGTTGGTACCATGAATATTTTTTTCAAAATCAATGGAAGTTTTATCACCCCAAAAAGAGATGGGTCTATTCTTGATGGCATCACACGAATGAGTGTAATCGATTTATTACGTAATAAAGGGTTTGATGTCACAGAGCGTCACATTTCAATCAATGAAATAAAAGAAGCTTCTGAAGATGGATCTCTTGAAGAAGCTTTCGGAACAGGAACTGCAGTAGGAATTGCCTACATTCAAGAAATTGGTACAGATGAAGGTACTATTTATGTTTCTGATGAAAGCCCTGTTGCTGAAGATGTTAATAATACTTTGAACGGAATTAAGATTGGGGAAATTGAAGATATATTTGGGTGGATGGTTGCTGTTGATTAAAACAAATGAATAAAGAAGTACTAAAAAAAGCATATAAAAAACTTTGCACTGCCAAAGCAATGACCGACTTGTACGAGGAAAACTTTAAGGAGGTTTCTAAATATGTACATGCAACGTCACGGGGTCATGAAGCGATTCAAATTGCGATGGGGATGCAGCTCTTACCTCAGGATTATGTATTTCCTTATTATCGCGATGATGCCATGTTATTGGCAATGGGTATGAAACCCTATGATCTAATGCTACAATTATTGGCTAAACGGGAAGATCCATTCTCAGGAGGAAGAACATATTATTCACATCCTAGTTTAAACGATTATGATAAGCCTAAGATTCCACATCAAAGTTCTGCTACAGGAATGCAAACGATACCTGCAACAGGAGTGGCAATGGGATTTATGTATAAAGAAGTTGAAAAAGTAAGTAAAAGGTCACTGAACGGAGTCAAAGCGCCCATTGTAGTATGCTCCTTAGGAGATGCATCTGTTACTGAAGGAGAAATTTCTGAAGCTTTTCAAATGGCAGCATTAAAGCAGCTTCCTATACTTTATTTAATACAGGATAATGGTTGGGACATTTCAGCAACTGCTGAAGAAACAAGAGCTCAAAATGCTTTTGAATATGCAGCTGGTTTTAAAGGATTAGAGGCCGTTTCAATTGATGGAACTAACTTTGATACTTGTTATAGTACCCTACAGGAAGTTGTTCATAAGATTCGAACGGAAAGAAGACCGTTTTTGGTACATGCAAAAGTTCCTTTATTAAACCATCATACTTCTGGGGTGCGAATGGAATGGTATCGGGATGATCTGGAAGAAGCAAATAGCAGAGATCCTTATCCAAAAATGAAACAATTATTATTGGATGCTAGTATTTCTAATGATGAACTAAAGCAAATCGAAAACGCTGCTAAAGAACAAGTCGTAGAAGATTATATAAAAGCATTAAAAGCGGAAGATGTAAAACCTGAAGATCTTTTTACTCATGATTTTGTTCCAACGACAATTACCGAAGAAAAAGGAGAACGATCTCCTGAAGGAGCTGATAAAGCAGTCATGGTAGATTGTGCCTTATTTGCTATTGAAGAACTAATGGCAAAACACAAAGAATGTTTATTGTATGGCCAGGATGTAGGAGAACGTCTGGGGGGTGTATTTAGAGAAACAGCAACACTTGCTGAAAAATTTGGAAGTCATAGAGTGTTTAATACTCCTATTCAAGAGGCTTTTATTATTGGGAGTACAGTTGGGATGAGTGCAGTAGGTCTAAAACCAATTGTTGAAGTTCAGTTTTCGGATTATATTTGGCCTGGCTTAAATCAATTGTTCACAGAAGTCTCAAGAAGTTGTTACCTGTCTAACGGAAAATGGCCTGTTTCTATGATTTTACGAGTTCCTATTGGTGCTTATGGAAGTGGAGGACCGTATCATTCATCATCAGTGGAAAGCGTACTTTCAAATATTAAAGGAATAAAAATAGCTTATCCAAGTAATGGAGCCGATCTAAAAGGATTAATGAAAGCGGCCTATTACGATCCAAATCCAGTGGTGATGTTAGAACATAAAGGCTTGTATTGGAGTAAAGTGCCAGGAACTCAAGGGGCAACATCAATAGAGCCTTCGGAAGATTATATTTTGCCTTTTGGGAAGGCATGGGTATTACAGGAAATCTGGGCACAGGATGATGAAGAAACTATTACAATAATTACCTATGGAATGGGAGTTCATTGGGCGATGAATGCTTCGGAGGAATTGGGCATGCAAGATAAAATTGAAGTTGTAGATCTAAGAACGTTGTATCCTTTGGATTATAAAACTGTAATGCATTCTGTGAAGAAATGTGGCAAATGTTTAGTGGTGACTGAAGAGCCTACAGAAAATAGTTTTTCACGAGCTCTACAAGGAAGAATTCAGGAAGAATGTTTTAGAGAATTGGATGCACCTGTCATGGTTATTGGTAGCGAAAATATGCCTGCAATTCCTTTAAATTCAGCATTGGAGGAGATGATGATTCCTTCTACAAAAAAGGTGAAAAAGAAGATTAAACAATTAATAATGTATTAAAAATAATACTTCAACCCAAAGCTTAGGGAACTACTATTCACATTTAAATTTATTAGCTCTCCTGTAATAGGGACAACTAAATCATTATCATATTCAGGGATGTATTCTAAAGAAACCCCAATATCATTTCCATTTTGTAAGGCAAATAAAACACCAGCTTTTGGGGTCCATATAAGATTATAGCCTCTAATTTTAAAAGAATCTGCATTAACATCTCCACTGAAATAATCCCAGGAAGTCCCACCACCAATCCCAATAAATGGGTTTGGTTTACCAGTTTTATTGAAAACATATTCACTTCCAATTAGTATTCGATAAGTATTAACAGAATATTGAACAGAATCATCTAGAAATATAAAATTGTTTTCACTTCCAAAAAGTAAGGAACCATCAAAAAAAAATATAAATTTCCAGTAAAACTTGGAGTGACTAATAATCCTAATTTTAATCCATACTGATTGATGTTTTCATCGTAAAATTTATCAAAAAAATGAATATTTTTTACATCCAATCCCAAACCAACATTAAATTTAAATTGATCTGAATTAAAGGAATTTGCATTTTTCAATTCATCATCAGTTGGCTTAAAAACATTGTAATCGCACGAATTATAACTGCTTGTAAAGCTAATCAATGATTTTTCTGAAAATAAATTAGTATTAGAAATGCTATCTCGAATAGCATTGCAATCTTCAAAAAGCACAGAAAGAAATCCCCTTATTAGAGTTGGTCATTCTTTATATCTAACACTTTGTAAACACCATTCTCCATTTGGATAAGATATTTGTTAGATTCAATTTGATATAATGTTGCTTTACCAGAAACGATCTCATATGCTAAATAAATGGAATTATCTACTTTTTTTTGTAAACTGTCTATCATTTATTGTAATACTTTTCAACTGACTAAACCGATATTTCGTTTTATTTTTTCTTGCTTCAACTGTTTGTGAATTCGTTTGAATAATAAATTTGCCCTGAACCTCTGTATTATTTGTTAAACTTATAGTACTGGAATTATAAAACTGGGCTTGAGTTGATAAAAAACTTGATAAAGTAATGGTTAGTAGTAAAATTGTTCTCATAAAATTTATATAGTGAATTTTAATATTAAAAGAAATGATTTATTTATTGACACCAGGTGGATAGGTTGCAAGAATTTTTGATACGATTTCCTTAATTCTAGCTTCTTTTTTTTCAACAGTACTCATAACTAGATCACCAACACCAATTCCTTGCCATATTAATTCGTTTGTTTTTGCATCAACAAAATCAATAAATAGTGTTCCTTCTGTTGAAGATGAGGCATAGGTTCCTCCATAATACCAGGGATGATATCCCCAGCCGTAACCATAGTGATTTTGGTATACATCAATTCGTTCTCTTTCCTTTGTAAAAATGGTTACCAGGATATCAGGATTCTCAGACTTGATCATTCCTTTTGATAAAAGATTAGCATCGATAGCCCGTAAGATTCTTTTTTTATCCAGATCGGAGATTTGAGCTTTATCAATTCCAGGTTTATAAAAAGCAAAAGATTGATACTTAGAAAAATTGGTCATAGTATCGTAATCTGAAGCGACCCTTACAGTAGAACAAGATGTAAATACGAAAATCAATAATAATGGCAGGAATTTTAAATTTTTCATAGCAATTTATTTTAGTAAGTCATTATCAACGAAATTAGGTAGGGTAACTCTAAGACTAGGATTATTTTTCATAGCTCTTTTAATGGCAAATACAGCCTCCTTATTTCTGGCCCAACTACGCCTGGCAATACCATTATTTACATCCCAGTAAAGCATCGATTCTAAGCGTCTTTGTGCGTCTTTACTACCATCAAGAACCATACCAAATCCCCCGTTAATCACTTCTCCCCAGCCTACACCCCCACCATTATGAATGCTTACCCAGGTTGCTCCTCTAAAGCTATCTCCAATTACATTATGGATGGCCATATCTGCGGTAAACTGACTTCCATCGTAAATATTTGAGGTTTCTCTATAAGGTGAATCGGTTCCTGAAACATCATGATGATCCCTACCCAGAACAACTTGGCCAATTTTTCCCTGAGATATGGCTTTATTAAAAGCGTTAGCTATCTTCATTCTTCCTTCCGCGTCGGCATATAATATTCTAGCTTGAGAACCCACAACCAATTTATTTTCTTGTGCCCCTTTTATCCACTGAATATTATCTGACATTTGTTGTTGAATTTCCATTGGAGAATTTTTAATCAATTCTTCTAAAACATCACAGGCAATACTGTCTGTAGTTTTAAGATCAGATTCTTTTCCAGAGGTACATACCCATCTAAATGGACCAAATCCAAAATCAAAACACATAGGTCCCATAATATCTTGAACATAACTAGGGTACTTAAATTCTTTTAATGGGTTTTCAGTATCCAAAACATCCGCACCTGCACGAGATGCTTCTAATAAAAATGCATTTCCATAATCGAAAAAGTAGGTTCCTTTCTCAGTGTGCTTATTAATAGCTTCAGCTTGGCGTCTTAAACTTTCCTGTACGTTCTCTTTAAACATATCGGGTTGATTTGCCATCATATCATTGGATTCTTCATAAGATAGCCCAACTGGATAATAACCGCCTGCCCAGGGGTTGTGCAGTGATGTTTGATCACTTCCAAGATCTATAAAAATGTTTTCTTCATCGAATTTTTCCCAAACGTCTACTATATTTCCATCATAAGCGATGGAGACAGTTTCTTTGTTTGAAATGGCTTCATTTACACGAACAGACAATTCATTTAGATCAGAAAAAACTTCATCTACCCAACCTTGTGAATGTCTTGTATTCGTTGCTTTTATATTTACTTCTGAACAAACTGTTACACATCCAGCGATATTTCCAGCCTTGGGTTGCGCACCACTCATACCTCCTAAACCTGAAGTGACAAATAAACCTCCTTGAGGGGCTCTATTTATTTTTCGAAAACCATTTAGTAATGTAATTGTGGTACCATGAACAATTCCTTGAGGACCAATATACATATAGCTACCTGCCGTCATTTGTCCATACTGAGTAACACCTAGAGCATTGTATTTTTCCCAATCCTCTTGTTTCGAATAGTTGGGAATCATCATTCCATTTGTAATCACTACCCTGGGAGCATCTTTATGTGATGGGAATAGCCCATGGGGGTGACCTGAATACATGACAAGTGTTTGCTCATTGGTCATTTGAGAGAGGTACTGCATGGTTAAAAGATACTGTGCCCAGTTTTGGAAAACAGCACCGTTTCCTCCATAAGTAATCAATTCATGTGGATGTTGAGCAACCTCATAATCCAAATTGTTTTGTATCATCAACATGATGGCTTTTGCATGTTCACAATTTCCTGGATATTCTGAAATAGGTCTTGCATACATTTTATAATCTGGACGGAAGCGATACATATATATTCTGCCAAATGTTTCAAGTTCATTTTTAAACTCGGGTAGGAGTGTTGAATGGTGTAGGGGGTCAAAGTACCGTAGCGCGTTATGTAATGCTAGTTTTTTTTCTTCCGAACTAAGAATATCTTTACGTTTTGGTGCGTGATTAATTGATGGTTCAAAAGGTTTTGGAACAGGTAATATTTGAGGGATTCCTTGTTGTATTTGTTCTTCAAATGTCATATTCTTTATTTCTATCCAAGACGAAAACCTACAGTGATACGGAAGGACGCCAAGTTTTTTTAAAATACTAATTCCATGAATTAGTACAAATTTTATAATGTTACATACATACTTTCAAATTCCTTGTTTCTTATCAAACCCATAAGGACAATGCCTACAGTTGCTTTCACAACAATAGCCTCTTTTTAAATGATACTGTTTCGTAAAACATTTATATCCATCAGCTGTGAGGTAATAATCACCGTCTACGAGGGCTATGTTTTTTTTGAAAAATGTCATAGCACAAAAATAGTGATTTCTATTTTTGAATGCGAAGTTGTTTATATAAAAAAGAACGCTATTTTTTAATTAAACTGTCAGCTATAGAACTAGTGCCATTTTAATTTCTTTATTTTGAATAATATTTTTTAAATGTGAATTTTAAGCTACCACAAATAGTTAATCAACCGTTTCCATTAGATTTATTTTCTATTTCTAATTATACACTCGAAATAAAAAGAGAAGATCAATTGCATTCTGATATTTCAGGAAATAAATATAGAAAGTTAAAGTATAATATACTTGAGGCTAATTCTTTACTAAAAAAAACACTTCTTACTTTTGGAGGTGCTTATTCAAACCATATAGTTGCTACTGCCGCAGTAGGTAAAATTTATGGTTTTAAAACTATAGGAGTGATTTGCGGCGAAGAATTAATCAATAAAATAGAAGGAAATCCTAGCCTATCCTATGCAAAAAAAAATGGTATGAAATTTCACTTTATTACCCGAGAGGAATACAAACATAAATCCCTACCCTATTTTATCGAAAATTTAAAAAATCAATATGGAGATTTCTATGTTTTGCCAGAAGGGGGAATCAACGAATTAGCAGTAAAAGGATGTGAGGAAATACTCGATAAATCCGATTCAATATTTGACTATGTTTGTGCTGCTGTTGGAACAGGGGGAACATTATCTGGGCTTATTAGGTCTTCTTATTCACATCAATCAATACTAGGCTTCTCTGCTTTAAAAGGAAATTTTAAAACTTCAAATATTGAAGAATTCACTTCTAAATCCAATTATACTATTCTTGATGATTATTGTTTTGGAGGGTACGCTAAAATAGATCGAGAGCTTATTCGTTTTATAAATACCGTATCTGAAATAACAGGAATACCATTAGATCCCGTTTATACTGGAAAAATGTTGTATGGAATTATTGATCTTATAAAAAAAGGGTTCTTCAAAGAGAATAGCCGTATTTTAGCAATACATACTGGAGGATTACAAGGGATTTATGGGATGAATCAAAAATTAATAAAAATGAACTTGCCTCAAATTAAAATATAATATGCTTCTGAAAATTATAAAATTATCTTTAATCTTTATTTTAATTCTTAGTAGTTGTAAATCCAAAAAGAAAATTGCAACAACAACTAATAAAGAAGTGCCTAAGACTGAACAGAAAATTTCAAAAAAAGAAAAAAAAGAAATTAAAAAAAATTCAGATTCCAGAACAAAAATCAAATCCATCCCAAAGAATGCTTCCTATGAGGAAGTGGTTGCTATTTACATCCTGAATTATAGCACCATCGCAAAAGAAGAAATGATTCAATATGGTATCCCTGCTAGTATAACATTGGCTCAGGGAATCCTAGAAAGTGAAGCTGGCCGTGCAGAACTAAGTAAAAAATCAAATAATCATTTTGGAATAAAATGTCATAAAGGATGGACAGGGGAACGGGTATATCATGATGATGATGAATTGCAAGAGTGTTTCAGAAAATATAAAGATCCAAAATACTCGTTCAGAGACCATTCTTTATTTTTAACAGGACGAAGCCGTTATGATGATCTTTTCTCGTATAAAATAGACGATTATAAATCATGGGCAAAGGGATTAAAAAAAGCAGGCTACGCTACAGATCCTAAATACCCTAATAAATTAATTTCCATTATTGAAAAATATGAATTGGATTCTTTTGATCGAGAAGTATTAGGGAAGAAAAGAAATAAGCGAAATAAAAAATCTCAAAAAACAAAGACCTATACTGTTAAAAGAGGAGATACACTTTTTAAAATAGCGCGTCGTTTTAATGTCTCTCTAGATTCATTGATAAAAGATAATGACCTGAATTCTGATGTTATATTAATAGGCCAAAAACTTAATATAAAAATAAGGGATTAATTAATTTTTTGAGAAACCAACCAGGTTTTGTATTGATCTTCAGTGAGGGTGCTTTTCATTGTTTTATTTAAAGAGGCATCAATTTTTTTCTTTTCATTAGCAATAGAAGCGTCCTTAATATCTTTACCAGTAATATGTTTTTTGTAGTTAACCTCTTTTAATACAAATGCTCTGTAAAGGGTTCTGCTTTGTTCTCCAGTTAAATTTAACTTACTGGTAAGGATATCTACTTGAGATTTAGCAATCACTTCGGGTCTATCTTGGTCATGTGTTAAAGTTTGCGCTGTAACACTCGATGTACTAAAAAAAAGAATTAGTGTTAATATTGATAGTATGTTTTTCATTTGTTTAATTTTAAAGATTCCTGTAATTAGGTACTCAAAAAGTGTGCCAGATTTTAATATTATTATTCTCCTTCAATTGCTTCCAAATACTCTAATAACATAACAACACCTTCATTATGAACTAAAGATCTTCCAATTTGAGGCATTAAATAAACAGGAACAGTACTTTGAATACGGTCTTCAATTTGCCCTCTATGTTCGTAAATTCCGGTTTCAGTAAATTCTGTTTCTAACCTATAATCCAACAAAAAGCCAGTTGGAACATACCCTCCGGGTTTATGGCAATGGGCACAATTAATGTCTATATATGATCTTCCGCGTTCAAAGATATCGAAATTAACTTCATCGGTCCAGTCAGGGAAAACAGTAATATCTGAAACATCTGAAAGCCCTTCTAACATTCCATGTGAGATAAAATAATCTAATTGATTTTGATTCATTTGACCATTTTGAGGATTGAAATTCATATTTTTCAATTTAGGCCCTATAGGTGTTATCACATCATAAGTATTATGGCAGGTAATACAATCTTCGTTTGTGGGAATTTGATAAGAAACCTCTTGAGTGGTTCCATCCTGTTTGATATAGCTTATATCTAATAAACTTCCATCATTTGTATAAACCGCTTCAGTCTGTGTATCATTCCATTTGTAATTTCCAATTTTCCAGGTTCCTTCTGTTTTAATTAAAATACGGGTTTCAATTATTTTTTTTCCTAAGGAAGGATTGCTTTCATTCAAAAAATAGTAAAAGGTTTTAGAGATTAGCGTATTATCTGGAAAATCTGGTAATAAACTTGATCCATTATATTGCATTGCTTCAGCTTCAGGTAATCTGATTAGACGTTGTTTATAAGCATAGTCTGTAAAAAGCTTAGAGTTTAATTCAAATAAATGCACATCTTCTGCTGGATCTAAATTTGATAATGTTCCAGTGAAAACACCCATATCCGATAGATTGGTTTCAAAAGATAAAGGATCTACAGGAATGTCACCATCGTCTGTTGGCACATAATCATCATCACCACTACATGCGCTTAACAATAAGGACATTACAGTAAAACAAAATAAAAATAACTTTTTCATTCTTAAATTTTTGGCTAAAATACAAAATTGAACTAAATGAAATTCATAAAAAAAAGCCAAGTTATTTTTTATAAGCAGAACTTTTCTTTTTATTAATCAAAATAATTATTCCAGAGAATTAGTTGTTAGGGAATAATTTCTAATGATATCTAATTTACTTTTGTAAAGATTTAAATCACCATTAATTGCTACATGTTCTTTCTTAGTTGCTACTAAAGCCCCTATACCACTTCCTATTACAGCAAAGGCAACACCTAAACCAATTGCTTTCTCTTCTTTTGTTATATTTAGAATAATGGTATTTTCTGGATCATCTCCAATAACAAGACCTACTAATGTACCAACACCTAACCCAGTAACTGCACCAACCCAAACTCCTTTCCTACCTTTCTTTTTCTCCTAATTTTTAATAATTGTATGGAACCAGCATCTATTGTTATTAAATTATGGGTCATGACAACTTAAGAGGATTTTTTCTTAAATTTTCTATGACTAATTTATACAAATTTTCGTTTCTATAATTATATCTAAATTCAGATAATATTTCTTCCAAAGAAACTTGCTCATGGTCTAAATTTATCAGGGTTTTTTTATAAAGGTCTTTTTCAATATTAACAGCTTTTCTAAGCTCATTCCAATTATTTATCTGTAGTGCAATCAAAATACCAATAACTACAAGGATAATTTCTCCAATGGCATATTTCAGATACTTTAAGGGTTTGTTATCGTCTGCCATTTTTTTTGTATTTTTCTAAAGAAAGGAATCATACAATTATAATTTCATTTTTAGATACCTATAAATCTAGTAAAATTTTATTAAAATGACTTAGGTGACCAATCCGTGACTTAAAATAGGGGGCTATCTGCTATCATTGCTACTAAATTGAATTAAAAAAAGGATTTATTGTTGAGTAACCCCATTCATACAATATTAGTTTCCTCATTACATTCAGAATGACAATTTATTGTTTAAACCATCTCAATAATTAAACCAGCATCAGTCTTAGAAACTTTAGCTAGACCATTCTTAGTCAAACCCTTAATGGTCTTATCCCATTTTTTGTTGCTTAAGCCAGATTGAGTTTTAAGAGCAACCAAATCCATTGGAGAGTTACTTTTCAGAATAGCAAAAACCGCTTTTTCATCATCGGTCATGGCTACTTGCTTTACTTCGGGTTTCATTTGCGGAAAGAATAACACTTCCTGTATCGATTGGTTATTGGTTAAGAACATAATAAGTCGGTCCATTCCAATTCCAATCCCAGAAGTAGGGGGCATCCCATATTCAAGAGCCCGTAAAAAATCAGTATCTATAAATTGCGTGGCTTCATCGTCTCTACGATCTGCTAATCTTACCTGTTCTTCAAACCGCTCTCGTTGGTCGATCGGGTCGTTTAATTCGCTATAAGCATTAGCTAATTCTTTTCCGCAGACCATTAGCTCAAAACGCTCTGTTAATTCTGGATTGCTACGATGTTCTTTACAAAGCGGGCTCATTTCCTTAGGATAATCTGTAATAAAAGTAGGTTGTATAAAATTCCCTTCGCATTTCTCACCAAAAATCTCATCGATAATCTTTCCTTTACCCATGGTTTCGTCGAGTTCAATATTCATTTCTTCGGCAGCTTTTCTAAGCTCTGATTCAGATTTTCCTGAAATATCAAACCCAGTATATTTTATAATAGCATCCGTCATGGAGATCCTTAGGTAGGGTGCCTTAAAATCGATGTTATATTCTCCAAAAGTAGCTTTTGTAGTACCGTTGACTTCATTAGCACAATGCTCTAACATTTTTTCAGTAAAATCCATCATCCAGTTATAATCCTTGTAGGCGACATACATTTCCATCATGGTGAATTCAGGATTGTGAGTGCGATCCATTCCTTCATTTCTAAAGTCTTTGGCAAATTCATATACTCCATCAAACCCTCCAACAATCAGTCTTTTTAGGTACAATTCATTGGCTATACGCATATATAATGGAATGTCTAAAGCATTGTGATGGGTAATAAATGGTTTTGCTGTAGCACCGCCTGGGATGGGTTGTAGAATTGGTGTTTCCACTTCAAAATAGCCTTGATCACTTAAAAAAGTTCGCATGGCATTAAAGAGTTTGGATCGTTTTATAAAGACCTCTTTTACATGAGGATTAACAACCAGATCGGCATACCGTTGTCGGCACCTCATTTCTGGATCGTTAAACTCATCGAAGGTATTTCCTTCGCTGTCAGTTTTTGGTAAGGGTAGGGGTTTTAGCGATTTAGATAAAAGTGTAAAGGCTTTTACCATCACTGTTTTTTCTCCTACTTGAGTCGTGAATAAATCCCCTTCAATTCCTATAAAATCACCAATGTCCAATAATTTTTTATACACTTCATTATACAGAGATTTATCTTCTCCTAAACAAATTTCATCTCGATTAAAATAGACTTGTATCCTTCCCTCAGCATCTTGTAATTCAGCAAAAGATGCTTTTCCTTGTATTCTTCGAGACATTAATCTTCCGGCAATAATTACCTTCTTTCCATTTTCGAAATTTTCTTTAATACCCTTGCTATTGCTATCTACCAGATAAAGATCGGCAGGGTAAGGGTTAATGCCTAATGCTCGTAATTGTGAAAGTTTTTCTCTTCGTACCTGTTCCTGTTCAGATAATTGCATAAAATTCAACTAAAAAATAAGCAGCAAAGATAACGACAATCTATCTGTAAACCAATAGCTGTAACAAAAGGAATTAATAATGGACTTATTGCTTGAATATAAATCGTAAATTTGTACCCATGAGTATTTGGAGAGTTCTTCTTTCAATTTTATTTCCGCCTTTAGCAGTACTTGATAAAGGATGCGGATCTGTATTAATCGTATTAATATTAACCATTTTGGGATGGATTCCAGGAGTTATTGCTGCACTAATTATAATTAATAATCCTGAGAAGTAGTGAATAAATTAATTGAAATACAAGAGTTAGGAGTAAAGGATTATAAAGAAACCTGGGATTATCAGGAACAACTTTTTAAAGAAATTGTAGATCTAAAAATTAAAAACAAAAGAGAGGACACCCATTTAAAAACTCCCAATTATTTTTTGTTTGTAGAACATCCACATGTCTATACAATGGGAAAAAGTGGCGATATTTCTAACCTGTTAATATCTGAAGAGAAACTAATCGAAATTGAAGCGACCTATTATAAAATAAACAGAGGTGGTGATATTACTTATCATGGTCCCGGACAAATTGTAGGGTATCCAATTTTAGATCTTGAAAATTTCTTTACAGACATCCATAAGTATATGCGTTTTCTGGAAGAAGTGATTATACGAACTCTTGCAGATTACGGACTTAAGGGTGAGCGTTCAAAGGGAGAAACTGGAGTTTGGTTTGATGTTGGAACGCCCTTTGCTAGAAAGATCTGTGCCTTTGGAGTACGAGCAAGCAGGTGGGTGACCATGCATGGATTTGCACTTAATGTAAATGCGAATCTTGGATATTTCAATCATATGATTCCCTGTGGAATTAAAGGTAAAGCAGTTACTTCTTTACATGTGGAATTGGGAAATGACGAAATTCCAATAGCTGAAGTTAAAGAAAAACTTCTCAGGCATTTTTCAGAAATTTTTGAAACAGAGCTAAAAGAAAAATCTGTAGTTTAAAACTTATTGAAGCTCATAAAGTAATAGCTCTTTATTTCCTCCCTTGACTAAAAAGTTGATCTTACCATTTTTATTAGCGTCTCCAATATCTATGGATGTAGTTCCAAATAAAGGGAAACCAGGTAATAGCTCCCCTAGTTTATTGAATACATAGACTTTGTTCTCCTGAGTTTCAGTAATTGTTACGAATGTTTTTTTGTTTTCAGAGAATAGTTTCGGAGGGGTATAAATTCCATAGGGTAATTCGACTAATTTCCCATTTATTCTCAAAAGATTATCATCTAAAGTAACCTTGGTTTTTCTGTGGATAGTAAACCAATATGAGGTTACATTTAGGGGTAAAGATACTACAGTTCCATCTTGTGAAATACTATTTTTAATTTGAACAGTGGGTTTGGGATCCTTACTGATCACTACAAATTTCTCTCCCTCCTTTGCAATTGGTATTGCTGAAAAATCAAAGTTTTTAGTAACAGTTATTCTCGATTTCCCAACTCTGCTTACGATGTTTAGTTTTCCATTTTCTTCAGCAATTAAAATATAATCTTTATTTGCCATTCTAATATGTTGTGGGGGCAGTACAATATCACTTTTTGTTTTATTAAATTTAAACCCTCTAACTGTTTTGCCTTTACTATTGATCATAATTAGTTCATTTCCCTGTGTGATAACAAATCTATAGTTACGGTTGTTATCATAGTCAAAAATCGACAGAGGTTGGGTAATGTCATCTCTAAATTTTTTTGGAAATGGAGCAACAGTTCTTCCGGTCCTATCTAAAATATAAAAGGTGTTTCTGGTTGTGAAAGCTAATTGCTTTTTCCTATTCCTCAAAATATCCACCTCTTCGATATTTCCTAAAATAGGGCCATCCAGCTTTTTTGTCCATAGAACTTTCCCATTTGCTGAAATAAAATAAAGCTTGTTAGTAATATCCTGAGCAATAATATCTTTTCCTCCTGTCCGATGATTGCTGAAAAATTTTACAGGGCCCATCAGTTCATTCTCTAAGGGAATACTAATGAGTTGTGAAACTTTCCCAATGGATTTTTTATTGAAAGAAGCTTCTTTACAAATAAGATTTACATGAGCAAAATCTCTGTCGTAACTAAATTGAAGAACTGCTAAAGGGTAATTTTTAAAGGATGTTGCTCCAATTTCTGTTTGAAGAAGACTTGAAATCGCATTGGAATAATTCCCGTTCAATTTCATAATAAGAAGAGAGGATTCATCGCTTAATTGAGATAAAGCTTCTTGAAAATAAGAGGTCGTTTCTAGGCAATTATTATTTAAATAAGAGGTGATAATATGCTGGGCAAGTTCAATAGTTTCTGAAAAAATAAAGAAATCATCTAGCGTAAAAAGATATTTAGGGTTATTATTTTTAAGTAGGGTCGTAAAAAGAGTTGAAAAAAGATCATTTTTGTTGAAATCATAAATATTGATGTCTTTATAATTTTCAACCTGATTTATATAAAGCGCTAAAGCATCATGGGTCAGGATAGGATCGATGCTCTTTAAAACTACTACATTTCCTTGAGGAAGTTCAATTTTACTCACTTCATTAACAGATTCAAAGATTAAGGAATTTTCAGTATTGACTTCTTTTATCGTTCGAAATCTTTGGATGTTTTTTTGAAAGACCTCCAGATCATCAAATGTAATTGAAACAACAGATAATGCGTCTAATGGAGTAACCCTTGCTATATCATTTTTTTGTGGAATAAGTCCCTTAAATACTGATAGTAGTTGCGGGACGCTATCATGAGTTAAAACCACTCCCGAAGCAATTAATGCATTTGGTAAAATTTCTATATCCAATGCAGCCCAGGAAGCAAAATTTATTGTGAGTCTTTTATTAATTGAAATACTGTCTACTGGGAAAACTGCGGTAAAATCGGCTGAATTATTAAGAGCAACTATTTTATTAAATAACTGATCTTTTTTAGCTTTACCAAGTAAGATGTCTTGGATTATTTGCTTTGAATTGGAGGCAATAAACACACTATCTTTTATGGTGGTATAAATTTGTTGTTCTCCTATTGTTACCAATTGAAAAGAATGTTTTTTATAAGTAAGTGATCGGGTCGTTTTATTTGGAATAGAATCAATTACAAAAAGCTCATGGGTTTGTTTGGTGATAAATGTATAGTTGTTTTCTTTTTGGGAGAGACAAAATAAACTTTTTGAACTAGGGTGAATGTATTTAAAGAGGTTGTTCTGTGAAAAATAAGAATAAGGCTCAGTGTTTTTTAATTGTGATAAAAATCCATTATTCTGTATATCCGATACTAAGACTTCCAGATCTTGAATTTTAAAGACTACAGTTGCATCTTCATGAATAAATTGAGATAGATTGCTTGAATTAGTAGCCGAATTATTACAACTTAATAGAATGGCTAAGCAACATATTACAATAATAGATTTGTGAAATATCTTCATATTACAAAAATAGTAGGATACTAACTGTTTTCAGAATAAAATGAAAATGTTTATCTACGAGTTTTTAACAAAGAAACGTTGACAAATTAAATAATGATCATTTTTAAAAGGCTTCGTTTACCCCAAAATAAAATTCGCTACTGCCATCAAGGCCATAACCAAGATCAGCACGTATCCCAGGTATCTTGATCTTTTAGTAGTTTAAATCGAATACCTCCTCCTACACTGGGTTTCAAATTACTAAAATTAAAAAAATGGCTAGTTTGATCAGCTACTTCTCCAAACAATCCAAATCCATTTAAAGCCCAACGGTCTCGAAATCTATATCGATATTCAGCTTGTATTACATACATATGCTTGTCGATAAACCTTCCCTGAAAATACTCTCTCGCTCGGGTACTCCCACCATAAGAAGCTATTCCTTGAAAAGGAGGATTACCATAAGATCCTTCAAAATAAATCTGTAAAGCAAGAATACTTTTTTTAGTAAGACGTTGATAGGTACGTAAATCGCCAATAAATTTATTAAAAGCACTAGTTGCTCCAAAAAGTTCACTAGAAAATTGAGTGCTCATTTTTAAAAAATGACCCGAAATTGGGGAACCAATATTGTCTCTTGAATCTAAATTAAATACAACTCCTAATCCACTAATTATTGCACGATCACTACCTTCAATATCACCTTCATCTAATAACCCACTTTCTTCTACCTCTGTTATTTCATGATTTTCAAAAATATATTCGACCCCGAAGTTTAAAGAGGGTGGTAATCTTTTTAAAAAGCTTATTCTTAAAATATGGGAGGTCATACTATAAGCTTCCTTATTAATTTCTGGGGTGCTTATTCCAATACCCCAAAAAGAATTTGGAAATACTTTCCACTTATAATTCATGTCTAAATAATAATTTCCTTCACCAAAATATATCTGTGGTAAAAAATCAATAATTATTTGTTTGTTTGTGGTATAAATGGCATCGAAAAAAATATTCGAAACCTGGTCATTATATTTATTCTCGTGTTTCAGCAGGAATAATTGTCCACCCCCACCAAATCCAAAGTTGGTTTCCGGGGTGTAAAATATAATAGGGATTCCTATTAATTGATACTTCTTATTTTTAGAAAAGGTATCTGTTTTAAACCCATCCTTACCGTTCTGTCCCCAAGTAAATGAGGGTGAAAAAAACAAAAACAATATTAAGGAGGATTTTATCTTTCATTAAAAGAAAAATTCATCTAGTAAAACATTAAAGCCAAAAGAAAAAGACAGTTCACTTAATACAATATTAACATCATTTTCAACCTCTATGGTCTCCGATATTTGATCAATACTTATTCAACTAATATTTAAATTTAGACCTAGGTCAAAAGTGATCCGATCATGTAAAACATATGAGTATCCAAATGTTGTAAACAATCCAAACTCATTTCCTTCACTTATTATTTCATTAAATATATCATTTAAAAGCAGAGAGGATTCATCTCTATAAAGTACAAAAACAGGAGACAAACTATAGAACAGAGAACCCGTTTTACTTTTTGAAAAATAATAGGAAACTTTTGGTCCAAAAAATAAAGCTTCTGTTATTTTAACAAAATCACCTTCATTATTATCATTGCTTGCGCCAAAAAGAAAACCAATTAATATACGATCTTTAATAAATTTACCTGTACTTATGTCTATACTATACTTATTACTTGTGCTTTTCCTGCCAGTATTTACATTTTCATCTGTTCCCGAACTAATCGATCCTGATAATCTGGTAAATCACCTTCCTTTTCTAAATGAAGTTTCAGAGGAATCTTTTTTTACTTCTTGTGAATAGATACCATTGGGTATGGTCAAAAGGAATAAAAATAAAAGACAAGTTAATAAATGTGTTTTACTCAATTTGTTGGGTTTAATATTTTGTTAATGAATGTAAAAATAATACTATAATTTCAGATATAACAAATAATTAATTCATTTTAAAAATTCAATTTTAATTGTTCCTCTACTAATTTAAAACTTTTTCGATGATAGGGAGTAATACCATATTTTTGAATAGCCGATCTATGTTCCTTTGTGGGATATCCTTTGTTTTGTTTCCAATTGTATTTTGGAAACTCCTCATGAATTTTTTCCATAAAGGCATCTCTATAGGTTTTTGCCAAAATTGAGGCTGCTGCAATGTGTAAATATTTACCATCTCCTTTAATGATACATTCATAGGGGATGTTTTCATAGGGTTTAAATTTATTTCCATCAATTGCAATAAATTGAGGTTGCGTTGAAAGTTTCGAAATGGCTTGATGCATTCCTAATATTGAAGCATTCAGTATATTGATAGTATCAATCTGTTCCATCATAATATGCGCAATACCAAAACTGATGGCTTCATTTTCAATAATTGGTTTTAATAGCGTTCTTTTTTTTTCAGAAAGTTGCTTGGAGTCGGTTAATATTTCATTTTTAAAATGATTTGGTAATATTACAGCAGCAGCAGTCACAGGGCCCGCCAAACAACCTCGGCCAGCTTCATCGGTTCCACATTCTATAAGGTATTTGTTGATCTTTAATTGTAACATAATTTAAATTCCAAACATCAAATTCCAAATTTTTAATTAGGCCCCGAGTATTCTAGGCAGAATTCAGAATTCAGAATTCAAATATTCCATTCAAAAGTATACCTTTGTGTTTTTATTAAAAAATAGATGTCTAAATCATTTTTATTCTTTCTTTTTCTGTGCACTTCAATATTGAGTTATTCACAAAATGAAGATGCAAATGTTTCTAAGGAAAAGCCTGAAAAGCCTCCAATAACACTTTATAAAATCACTTCAGTAACATGCGATACTACTTTTATAGATACAAGCCTTAGCATTCAGAAAGAATATAAGTTTAACTATTTAAGAAAGGATAATTTTAATTTGCAGGCATTTGCAAATGTAGGACAAACCTATAACACCTTGGTATATGATTTCGATAGAACAAACTTAATTCCATTATTTGCTGCTCAATCCCATCATTTTAATTATTTGGATATTGAAGACATAAACTACTATCATATGCCTACTCCCCTAACTGAATTGTATTTTAAAACTGCCTTTAAACAAGGACAACAATTAGATGCTTTTTTTACGATTAATACTTCAGAACAGTTTAATTTTTCAATTGCTTATAAAGGCTTAAGATCTTTAGGAAGCTATCAACACAGTCTTGTTAGTAATGGAAATTTAAGGATTACCTCTAATTATCAAAGTAAGAACAATTGGTATACGATGATAACGCATTTTACTGCTCAGGATATGTTGAATGAAGAAAATGGAGGCTTGACCGACAATTCCATTTTACTTTTTACATATGATAATCCCGATTTTAGAGATCGAGGACTGTTGGATGTGAATTTTGAAAATGCCGAAAATAAATTAGAAGGAATCCGTATATATTCAGATCAAGAATATAAGCTGATAACTAAAAAAGACAATACAGATCAAAATCTCTTAACCATTGGTTCTATTATTAACTATGAAGATAAGTTTTATCGGTATATTCAGGATATACCCTTTGCTGGATTTGGGGAATCTTATGTGACCAGCGACCTAAATAAGAAAGTTACATTTGAAAATTTTAATATTCAGGGATATTCCCGTTTTGAAAATAAAGTCTTTGGAAAACTAAAGGCTTTTATTGGTTATACCGATTATAATTATGGGTATAATTCGGTGTTGTATTTGGACGATGGAACGATTACGAATAGAATTAAAGGAAATGTGATCCAAACTAGTGCTTCCTATAAAAAAGAATACAAGGGATTCCAACTTTATGGAGAAGGAGCGATAAATATTTCTGGTAATTTGGATGCCAATTATTTAAAAGTAGGAGCATCCTATTCCATACAAAATGAACATAGGGTTTCTGCGGAACTTAAAACACATTCGGTGGCACCTAATTTTAATTTTTTACTGTACCAAAGTGACTATATAAATTACAATTGGCAAACCAATTTTAATAATGAGAAAACACAACAATTACTCGTTAAATTAGAATCTAATAAAATTGTAAACACAACAGTAAGTTATACTGGGATTGATGATTATACCTATTTTGCAATCAAGATAAATGATTCTACACCAACGCCTCATCAATACATTAAGCGAGTAGATTATATAAAAGTGAAATTGCAAAAAGAGTTTCGATATAAAAAGTTTGGTCTTGAAAACACCATATTATATCAAGAAGCCTTGAGTGGTGATGAGGTTTTAAATATCCCTCAATTTATTACACGGAACACCTTATATTTTCAGGATGAATTATTTAAAAAAGCCTTGTTTATTCAAACAGGAGTCCGATTTAAATATTATGCATCTTACACTGCCAATGCTTACGATCCTGTATTGGCAGAATTCTATGTGCAACATGATCAGAAACTTGGAAGCTTTCCTTTGGTCGATTTATTTTTTAATGCCAAGGTTAAGCAAACCCGATTTTATTTTAAATACGAAAATTTCACCTCTCTTTTTTCAAGTACAAATGAATATTTCGCTGCCCCAGATTATCCCTATCGAGATGCTGTGATACGCTTTGGAATTGTTTGGAACTTCTTTTTGTAGTATTATTGCTTCCTTAAACTCTCCGCAATTTTTTCGGTATATTTATCTGCTGTTTTCATAAGATCTTTAGGGTTTGTTATTTTAGTAGTAGTGACCGCTAATAATTGATCTCCCTCATCTTTATTTAAATTATAAAATAATGTTTCTAGTACATATTATTTTGTGGTAGTCGTATAACTACTACTACCTGTACTGTAGAATACTCCATAGGTTGAATATGAATATGGGTTTCGGTAATAACTGTAAAATCCACCATAATATGGAGGATAATAAGCAGAATAAGGTTCCGCCATTCCAGCACTTCCCATATAATAATCGTTATAATAGTGGGTAGCAGTAGACTCTTCATAGTCTTTAAGAACACTAATACTAACAGCATCATAGCCTTCATACCCAAAAATATCGCGAATTAGCTTTTCTCTCTCTTCGGTCATGGGTTTATCTGGAGTCATTTTGGGAAATAGCATAAAACTTTCAGTAGCCCTTAAACCAGTAGCTCTAAGCTTGTTTGCGATACTGGTTTCAAATTCTATTTGTGCTTCTTTATTTGCTGTTCTGGCGATTACCAGTATGTTTCGATCATTGATGGCATCAGCATCTGCACTTTTCCATGCACTTAACACCTTTACAGAAGTTGAACAACTGATAAAAATTAATAGAAAACTAGATAGGAATACATAGTGATTTCTTTTCATAATATTTTTTATTTATCTCCCGAAGGAACTTTAATTGTTTACATTATTCTTTTAATAATCCTCTTGAGATTATAATTTTTTGAATTTCTGAAGTACCCTCATAGATCTGAGTAATCTTTGCATCCCGCATAAATCTTTCTACATGGTATTCTTTTACATAACCATTTCCGCCATGAACCTGAACTGCTTCAACAGTAACATCCATTGCAACTTGAGAAGCAAATACTTTTGCCATTGCACTACTCATATCGTAATTATTACCCTGATCCTTATCCCAGGCAGCTTTCATTATTAAATGTCGAGCTACAGTGATGTTGGTATGCATATCTGCCAATTTAAAAGCGATGGCTTGATGGTTGCAAATTTCGGTACCAAAGGATTTTCTAACTTTGGAATAATCCCGAGATAATTCGTAGGCACCAGATGCGATTCCCAGGGCCTGTGCTGCGATACCTATGCGTCCTCCGCTTAGTGTTTTCATCGCAAATGTAAATCCGAATCCATCTTCACCAATTCTATTTTCTTTAGGAATTTTCACATCATTAAATATCAATGAATGGGTGTCACTTCCTCGAATTCCCAATTTATCTTCTTTAGGGCCAATTTCAAATCCTTCCCAGCCTTTTTCAACAATAAATACGTTGATGCCACGGTGTTTCTTTTCTTTGTCGGTTTGTGCAATAACCAAATAATAATCTGCGCTACCTCCATTAGTGATCCAGTTTTTGGTACCGTTTAAAATATAATGATCACCTTTTTCAATCGCTGTAGTTTTTTGTGAAGTAGCATCAGATCCTGCTTCGGGTTCACTTAAACAAAAGGCTCCTAACTTTTCTCCTGTTGCTAATTTAGTGAGGTATTTTTGCTTTTGATCTTCATTGCCATAGGCTTCTAATCCAAAACATACCAAGGAATTATTGACCGACATAATAACGCTTGAAGAGGCATCAATTTTAGAGATTTCTTCCATCGCTAAAACATAAGAAATAGTGTCCATTCCGCCACCTCCGTATTTTGGATCAACCATCATGCCTAAAAAACCAAGTTTCCCCATCATTTTAACTTGTTGGGTGGGAAATTCTTGTTTGTTGTCTCGCTCTATAACGCCTGAAAGTAATTCACTTTTAGCAAAATCACGAGCTACGTCGCGAATCATTTTATGCTCTTCAGTTAAGCTGAAATCCATTGAAAACTATATTAATTAATTTTGAAAATAGTGTTACAAAGATACTTTATAAATTCCAAATGTCAAATTCCAATTTTCAACTTTATAAAGAAATATTGGGAACAAAAGATCAAATTAATGAATATCAATTTGGAATTTCTAAAAGTGTAATAGTATCTTTAGTTTTTAATTGAAAAAATTGAAAAAAAATAAATACCATGTTATAGGTGTAATGAGTGGGACTTCTTTAGATGGAATAGATCTAACTGAATTGTTTTTCGAAGTAGATGAAACTGATACTTGGAAATTCAACATGTTAAACGCTACTACCATTGAATATTCCTCTATTTGGAAGGAATCCTTACAAAAAGGGTTTTATTATTCAAATAAAGAAATAAATTCCCTTAATAAACAATACACCCAATTTTTAGCCGATGTTATTTCAGATTTTATACAAAAAAATAACATCAATGATTTGGATGCTGTTTGTAGTCATGGGCATACAATTTGGCATCAACCCAAAAAAGGAATCACACTTCAAATAGGAAATTTAGAAAGTCTAGCAAAAAAATTAAATCAAATAGTGGTTTGTGATTTTAGAGTGCAGGATGTAAATTATGGAGGGCAAGGTGCACCTTTAGTTCCAATTGGTGATCGACTTCTTTTTCCTGAATATGCATATTGTATTAACATAGGTGGCTTTGCAAATATCTCCTTTGAGGATGAGCGAAAAAAAAGAATTGCTTATGATGTTTGTCCAGTAAATATTGTATTGAATGCCTTTGCTTTGTTATTGGATAAGCCTTATGATGAAGAAGGAGCATTTGCCGCTTCTGGGAAACTTAACGAAGCCCTTCTTGCCAACTTAAATGAATTGGATTATTATACTAAACCTGCTCCTAAATCCCTTGGAGTGGAATGGATTCAAAAAAATATAACACCCCTATTGGACAAAACAGGTTTAGATCCAATTGTGATATTGAACACTTTTGTGGAACATATTGCAATACAACTGGCAGCTCAAATTCCTGATGGGGTATCAGTATTAATCACAGGTGGAGGTGCTTATAATACCTATTTAATAAATAGATTACAAGCACATGTAAATACATCAATTACCATTCCCTCTTCAGATATAATCGAATATAAAGAAGCATTGATTTTTGGATTGCTAGGAGTATTACGACTTAGAAACTCAATAAATTGTTTGTCAAGTATCACAGGAGCAAAACGTGACCATTCTTCTGGACTTGTTTTTATTCCTTAAATCTATTGGAAATTGACATATTTCTTATATATTCAACCCTTAATATTTTTAGACTTTTTTTTAAAGTTCTGCTTTTAAAAAATAAAAAAATCTTTTTATGACATCTATCATCATATTAATTTTTGTTATTGGTTATCTTTCAATAACCTTAGAACATCCTTTAAAATTAGATAAAACAGTACCTGCCTTAATCATGGCATCTTTAATATGGGCCCTTCTTGCTATTGGGTTTCATAGTGGTTGGTTTTCTATAATAGATACACACGAAAATGTGTTTAATTTTCTAAGCGGTGGTGAAGAAGCCGATCATGGGTTTAACAATGCCTTACTCCATCATTTAGGGAAAACATCTGAAATATTAGTATTCCTGATTGGGGCGATGACTATTGTAGAAATTATTGATTTACATAGTGGATTTGTAGTATTAAAAGGAGCAGTTCATACCAAAAGCAAAAAAAGATTACTATGGATCATAGGAATATTAGCGTTTATACTTTCTGCAATCATAGATAATTTAACTGCTACCATTGTATTGGTTACTTTATTGAGAAAACTGGTAAATGATAAAAACGAACGTCTTTGGTATGCTGCAATGGTAGTAATTGCTGCAAATGCCGGCGGTGCCTGGTCACCGATTGGAGATGTTACTACCACCATACTTTGGATCGCAGATAAAGTAACTGCAATAGGATTGGTAAAAACAGTGGTAATACCATCCGTTATTTGTTTTATAGTTCCATTCTTTTTTGCAAGTAAATTAAAGGTTTTTAAAGGAAATATATCCATTGATACGAATGAAGACTTTACAGCAGAACGACTTCTAAGTAGTAAAACAATGCTTTTTTTAGGCTTGGGGATGATTGTATCAGTTCCTGTTTTTAAGACTTTAACACACCTACCTCCTTATATGGGAATGATGTTAGCTTTAGGAATTGTCTGGTTGGTTTCAGAGTACATACACCCTGAAGAAGATTTCTCCAGTTCAGATCGGCATTTATATTCTGCTCATAAAGCACTTTCACGAATTGAAATTGCCAGTATCTTATTTTTCCTTGGAATTCTTATGGCTGTTGCAGGTCTTGAATCTCTAGTATATGGTTCTGTTAACGGAATAGAAGTAGGAACCTTACGTTACTTAGCCGAAATGTTACATGGGGCTATACCCAATCAGGATATTGTGGTAATACTTCTAGGAGTATTATCAGCTATAATAGACAATGTTCCTCTGGTTGCTGCTTCCATTGGGATGTATGATTCCCCTACAGACTCTCTTCTTTGGCACTTTATCGCTTATTCAGCGGGGACTGGTGGTAGTATGCTTATTATAGGTTCTGCAGCTGGTATAGCTGCAATGGGTATGGAAAAAATAGATTTCATCTGGTACCTTAGAAAGGTTGCATGGTTAGCATTTGCAGGCTTTATTGCAGGGGCTGGAATCTTTTTATTATTTGAAAGGGTCTTATTTTCATAAATTAATATATTATAGTAATCGAAGATTGTTTTCAAAAATTAATTAAACAAATGACTTAGAATAAAAGAGTCTTTTAAAACTATTCTTAAGATTAACAATTTATCAATTCTATTCTCGTTATTCAATTTATATCCAATTGCTCATGATTAACTTAATAATCCAGGACGAATCTGAAGCAGCACTTCAGTACCTAGAACCAATAATTGAAGAAAAAACATTATCCATTATGGACCTGCTTTTTAGTGGGGGTCTTGCCGGACAAATAATAATAGCTGTGCTATTTGTACTTCTTTTTGTTACTGTCTATCTTTATTTTGAACGACTATTTGCAATTAAAGCTGCAACAGATTATGATACTAATTTCATACTTCAAATTAAAAACCATGTAGCAAGTGGAAATATTCAGGCTGCTAAAGTTTTGTGTGAACAAAAAAACACACCTGTGTCAAGACTAACAGAAAAAGGGATTTCCAGAATAGGAAGTCCATTGGAAGATATTAATACTGCCATTGAAAATGCAGGAAAGTTAGAAGTATATAAACTCGAAAAAAATGTGAGTGTGATAGCAACCATAGCTGGGGCTGCACCTATGATAGGGTTTCTAGGAACTGTTATAGGAATGGTTTTAGCTTTTCATACCCTAGCAACCAGCAGTGGACAAGCAGAAATGGGTAGCCTTGCTGAAGGAATTTATACAGCAATGACTACAACAGTTGCTGGATTGATTGTAGGGATTATTGCTTATATGGGGTATAATCATCTTGTGGTGAAAACTGATAAAGTGGTGCATCAAATGGAGGCAACTGCGGTCGACTTTTTGGATCTTTTAAACGAACCTGCTTAATGAATTTAAGAGGAAGAAATAAAGTTAGTGCAGATTTTAGTATGAGCTCAATGACAGACATTGTATTCTTGTTACTGGTGTTTTTCTTACTAACCTCTCCAGCGATCACACCAGATGCTTTGGATTTAATTTTACCAAAAGCAAAAGGAAAGACTACCCATCAGCAAAATGCTTCAGTGAGTATTACAAACGATGGTGCCTATTATGTAAATAAGGAAAGAGTAAGTGAATATAGTATTGAAAAGGAATTGAAACGAATATTGGAGGGGCAAGAGAATCCTACCTTAATCCTACGAGCAGAGGTAGGAGTTCCTATCGAAGATGTTGTTTTTGTGATGGATATTGCTAATAAAAATAATTATAAGGTAGTGCTGGCGGTACGACCAAATTAGGATCCGTCATCGGTTTCCTGACCCTAGTATTCAATTTGTATGCTTTAAATATTTTTTATTACAGAACATAACAAAGGGGACTTGAGTGGAGTCGAAAGAACCAAAATAAAAGAATGAGTATATTAGATACCAAACATAAAAAAAAGAGTATGGCGATCACAGTAATTTTACATGTGGCCATTCTTTTATTATTGTTTTATGTTGGTCTTTCCTATCTAGATCCACCTCCTGAAAATGGCATTGCTATTAATTTCGGAACGATGGATATAGGTAGTGGAAATAAACAACCATCTGAAAAGATAAAAACTACTCCAAAACCAACGGAGACCAAACCTATTATTCAGGAAGAGGAAGCAGAAATAAAAGAGGTGGTTGAAGAAATCCCTGAGGAAAAAGAACCTGAAAAAATTCCAGAAAAAGAACCCGACCCAACACCAGATAAATCCACTACAGATGCACTTTCTAGTTTAATAAACGGACCTAAAAACGATGGTCTGGAAGAATCAGGAGAAGGCGATGATAAAACTGGAGGTGATAAAGGAGATCCCGATAGTGACCCTAATTCCAAAAGTTATTATGGTACTGGATTAGGTCTAGATGGCGATGGGAATTATTTATTGGGTGGGCGAAAAGCACTTATCAAGAAAAAGATAGTCCAAAATTGTAATGAGGCAGGAACTGTTGTCGTAAGTATTGAAGTAGATAGAAATGGGAAAGTTATAAAAGCAATGCCAGGTGTTCGTGGGACTACCAATAACTCCCCTTGTTTATTGGACCCAGCTAAACGAGCTGCATTAGCTACAACTTTCAATAAAGATGACAAAGCTCCCTCTAAACAAATTGGTAAAATAATCTACAGATTTAGTCTTTCAGAATAGGAATTCTAAATAGCCTAATTACTTTTTTGATTATCCGTAAATTCGCCTAAATTTTATATATTTACTTGAATTCAAAGATAATAGAGATAAATGAATATATTTAGTTTTACAGCAAATTTTAAAAATGAAGAGAGTTGTCGTTTACATTTTAAAATAGAAAGAGATAAACAAGGGGTAGTTTGTAAGCGATGTCAGGAAATAGACCATTATTGGTTACAAAACAAATGGTCTTATCAATGCAAATCGTGTAAGTTCAGGACTTCATTACGCAGTGGCACCATAATGGAGAGTTCTAAGCTATCCTTTTTAATTTGGTATAAAACAATGTTTTTAATGACCATAACTAAGAAAGGATTTTCTTCTAAAGAAATTCAAAGACAGTTAGGTTTAAAACGATATGAGCCAGTTTGGGCAATGGTTCACAAACTACGTAAAGCAATGGGGGAAAGAGAAGATAGATATACTCTTGAAGGAATGGTTGAAATGGATGAAGGCTATTTTACTATCGAGGCATCACCAGAAAAACATCAATCACAAAAAGCAGGACGAGGCAGCAAAACCAAAACAAATGTTATAATCATGTCTGAGAGTACACCTTTAGAAGATATTGAAAACAATACTAAGTCTAGTCAATGTGGATATTTTAAGGCAAAGGTATTAACAGACCATAAACTTGATGGAATTAACAAAACGGTACAGGAACATTTGAATGAAAAAAGTATTGTTTTTACAGACAAGAGTACATCTTATGTCGATATTGCTAATTTTGTAGAATTACATATAACAGAAAAATCATCAAAAGAGACAACAAAAGATACTCTGAAATGGGTTCATATATTTATTACCAATGCTAAAAGAAACTTCTTAGGGAATTATCATAAAATAAAAGGTAACTATTTACAATTATACCTAAATGAGTTTGTTTACAAACTAAATAGAAGATACTTTGGAGAGAAAATCTTCGACAGATTAATTATAGCAAGCATTACAGTAAGTGGAGCTTAAACGGATAATCAATTACTTTTTTTTTTAATACCTTTATAGCATAAAAATTAATGCTATGAATCGTTATATTCTACCATTATTGGTAAGCTTTTTTTTAGTTTTAAGCTGTACTAATTCTTCAGAAAAATCTATTGCCAAAATATATTCAAAAGAAAAGACACCCCATGACTTTATGTTTATGCAGCGTGCATATCCAACAGGAGCGATAAAAACGGATGCTTATTCAAAGGCTATTCAGTGGAAAAAACAACAGGTCCATCGAAATTCAAATGCCGATGTTATTTGGGAATTTGCAGGCCCTTTAAATGTGGGAGGTCGTATCACGGATATTGAGATTCCAATAGACCAGGGGCAAACCTATTTTGTGGGTGCAGCTTCAGGCGGAATTTTTAAAACCATTGATGCAGGCGCTAATTGGACTCCTATTTTCGATGATCAAGAAATGCTTTCTATTGGCGATATGGAGATTTCAAAAAACAATACCGATCTAATTTGGGTAGGTACTGGAGAAGTAAATGCTGGGGGAGGTTCCTTAGCCTATGACGGCGATGGAATTTATAAAAGTAGTGATGGGGGAAGTACATGGGCTTCAAAAGGACTTCCGGCTGTTGGAAGTGTTGGAAAAGTATTGATTGATCCTAACGATGATGAAACAATTTTTGTAGGAGCCATGGGACCGCTATTCAGAAAAGATGCCCATAGAGGAGTGTATCGGTCTATCGACGATGGAGATACTTGGGAACAAGTTTTATTTGTAAGCGATTCCACGGGTATTATCGATATGTCTATTCATCCAACAAATGGAAATATTTTATATGCTGCAAGTTGGGAGCGAATACGAAGACCTAATAATAGGCAATATGGGGGGGAAACTTCCAGAATATATCGATCACAAGATGGAGGGGATTCTTGGATAGAATTAACAAATGGCTTACCGAGTAATGCTGCTAATAAAGGAAGAATTAGTATCGATATTTCGCAATCAAATCCCAATGTATTATATGCTTTTTATACAGACCAAATAGGAAATGTTGAAGGGACATTTAAAACAACAAATGGTGGAGATAGTTGGACAGAAGTAAATTCAATTAGTAATGGAACTTCATATCACTGGTGGTTTGGTGGTATTTTTATAGACCCAACAAATGAAAATATAATATACAATTCTGGGTTTGTTATGGATAAATCAGTCGATGGGGGAATAACATGGAATTCGACATTTTCTGGGGTACATATAGATCAACATGCTGTAGCATTCAATGCCTCTGTTGCTGGTGAAGTTGTAATTGGAAATGATGGGGGTTTATATAAAAGTTCCGATAACGGGGACACCTCTATAAAAGATAATACCTTACCCATTACACAGTTTTATCGCTTTTTTGTAGATCCACAAAATTCAAATAAGGTATATGGAGGATCTCAGGACAATAGTACCATTAGAACCACAACTGGAGGTTTAAGCGATTGGTCGGTTATCTATGGGGGAGACGGATTTCAACCCTTAGTAGACCCTACAAACACCAATGTAATTTATGCCCTTTCTCAGCGTGGAAATTTAGGCAAATCAACAAATGATGCTGCTTCTTTTAGTTCAGCATTAAATGGAATTCCGGGCGGCGATACCAATAATTGGGATACGGTAATTACCTTTGATCCAGCAGATTCTCAAATCTTATTTTATGGAACCCAAAAGGTATATAAAACAACAAATGCAGCAGGAAATTGGTTCGCCATAAGTCCTGATCTAAGCAATGGTCCTCATTCTGGGAATTTAGCATTTGGAACGGTCACCTCTATAAATGTGTCTCCTTTAAATAGTGATGTAATTTATGCAGGAACAGACGATGGAAATGTTTGGGTTACATTAAATGGAGGAACAAATTGGTCTCTTATTTCAACAGATCTCCCCAATTTTTGGGTAACTAAAGTCCTGGCATCTAGGCATGATGAGAATACGGTATTTGTATCCTTTTCAGGTTATCGGTATGGAGTAGATAATGGGCATGTTTTTAAGAGTACAGATGCGGGTACCACATGGACTGATATATCTACCACCTTACCTGATATTCCTGTAAATGACATTGAAAGAGATCGCTATGGGAACTTGTTTTTAGGCACTGATATAGGTGTGCTTGCTTCATTAGATGAAGGGGGTAGCTGGACTCCATTGGGTATAAATATGCCTTCTGTGGTTGTAAATGATCTGTATATTCATGAGGTTTCAGAGTATATGTATGCGGGTACTTATGGGCGTTCAAGTTATAAAATTGATATTGCGAATAATATTTTAGCTGTTAAAAATGAATTAGATGCTTTGGAAATAAAACTCGTTCCCAATCCCGCCTCTGAACAGGTAATGATTATATTGAATTCTATTTCTGAAAATAGTGTAGTTAAACTATACGACCAATTGGGAAGGGAAGTTCTGAATAAGAATTTTAAAATTGCCGGCAATCAGATTAAGCTCTCTTTAGCAGGTATGCAAGAGGGAGTTTATTTTATAAAAATCGCAATGAATGGATCTGAAATCACAAAAAAATTACTTGTAAAATAATTGTATTATAGACTATTCTGAGACAATAGCGTGGCTTTTCAAGCAATTACCTATGTATCAGCGAATAGGAGTTGCTGCCTATAAAATTGACTTGTCCAATACGCATACATTGATGGCACATTTGCAGCAGCCTCAGCATGATTTTAAATCGGTACATGTTGCTGGAACTAACGGGAAAGGGTCCACAAGTCATATGCTAGCCTCTATATTCCAAGAAGCGGGCTATAAAACAGGATTGTATACCTCTCCACATTTATTGGATTTTCGGGAACGGATAAAGATAGATGGAAAAATTATTTCTGAAGAAAAAGTAATAGCTTTTGTACAGGCAAATAAATCTTTTTTTGAAGCCCATCAGTTATCATTTTTTGAAATGACTGTTGGAATGGCTTTTGATTATTTTAGAAATGAAAACGTTGCGATTGCAATTATAGAAGTTGGTCTGGGAGGAAGGTTAGATAGCACCAATGTTATACATCCAGAAGTGTCTGTGATTACTAATATTGGAAGAGATCACACCCTTTTTTTAGGAAATACTATAAAAGAAATTGCTAAAGAAAAAGCAGGTGTAATAAAACCAGAAACCCCCGTTGTAATTGGAGAATCAACCCCAGAGACAAAAAATATATTTACATCCATTGCTCTTGAAAAAAAAAGCCTCATACTATTTGCAGAGGATGAAATGCCTGCAGATTATCAGGTTGATTTGTTAGGGGATTATCAGAAGAAAAATTATAATACTGCTTTAAAAACCATCACTTTGTTACAAGAAAAAGGATGGAATATTTCTGAAGAAGCAATAAAAAAAGGATTCAAGAATGTAGTTACGAATACAGGATTGTATGGGCGGTGGCAGATTCTGAAGCAAAATCCTAAAGTTATTTGTGATACAGCTCACAATAAAGAAGGACTTGAATTGGTATTGGAACAATTAAAAAAAGTATCGTTTAATAAATTACATATAGTATTAGGATTTGTTGATGATAAAAATTTGAGTGAGCTATTGCCACTTTTTCCAAAAGAAGCGATTTATTATTATTCAAAACCTAATGTTTTAAGGGGTTTAAAAGCTGAAAAATTAAGAGTTAAGGCACAACAATATGGACTAGAGGGTTTATCATTTACTTCTGTAAATAATGCTTATAAGGCTGCTTTGGATACAGTCTCAGATGAAGATCTGATATTTATTGGAGGGAGTACTTTTGTAGTAGCAGAAGTTTTGTGATTTTTTAATATAATTGTTTGTCGGAAATAAAAACTAAGTTATATTTGCACTCGCTAACAAGAAGGGCAATTAGCTCAGTTGGTTCAGAGCACCTCGTTTACACCGAGGGGGTCGGGGGTTCGAATCCCTCATTGCTCACATCAAGCACAATCCCGATGCAACTATTTGCATTGGGATTTTTTATTTTTAAAACGTTGAAAAGAATTTTCATAAGTTTTTACAAGTAAAAGTGTCAAAGAAATTTAGATTAGCTCTAAAATTCTTTCTAATGCCATCCCTCTGGAAGCTTTTATTAGTATTGTTTTACCATTAAATGAAGTCTCAGCTATATTTTCTTTTAATTTTTCAAAGCTATCAAATACTTGGATATGCTTCGCCTTTTTGTTGGTGTTAAAGAAATTAATGCCTATTAAATAAACAGCACCAAGTTGTTTCTCCTCAAGGTAATTTACTATTTTCTGATGTTCCTTTTTAGCATCATGACCCAATTCGAACATATCTCCCAGAAATAAAACCTTATCGTTTCCTGTAAGTTGTTCAAAGCTTTCTAATGCAGCCATCATACTTGTAGGGTTGGCATTATAGGCATCAAGAATAATTTTAGAATTATTCTTTTTAATTAGTTGTGACCGATTATTCGTTGGGACATATCCTTCAATTGCTGCTTTGATTTTCTTTGAAGGAACACCAAAATAAACACCCATACAAATTGCAGCAGCTATATTGTGGAAATTATAGACACCTATTAGATTCGTATTAAATTCAATATTATCAAAACGAATAATAAGCGTATTGGAAGCTTCTACTAATTGAATATGACAATCTTGATCCTCATTACCAAAACTAACTTTTGAAAGACTTTTTGAATATAAAACTTGATCTGGATCATTTGCATTTAAAAATACAGTTTTGTTGTTTTCTTTCAGGTATTTATAAAGCTCTGTTTTCGCTTTTATTACCCCCTGAATACTTCCGAAACCTTCCAAGTGAGCTAATCCAAAATTGCTAATATACCCGTAATTTGGTTGGACTATCTCACATAATTTTTCGATTTCTTTAAAATGATTTGCACCCAGTTCTACGATTCCAATTTCGGTTTCAGAATCCATAGAAAGCAATGTTAATGGAACTCCAATATGATTGTTTAAATTTCCTTTTGTTGCTATAGACTTAAATTTTTGAGTTAAGACCGCATTTATTAATTCTTTTGTTGTTGTTTTCCCATTACTTCCAGTTATAGCTATAATCGGGAGGTTTAAATATTCTCTGTGATACGATGCAACTTTTTGCAGCATTCTCAAGGTATTGGCACATAGAATGGTTTTTCCAGTATTCTTGTGGTAGGTAATTTCATCAATTACCACTTTATAAGCCCCATTTTTTAATGCTTCATCTGCAAATTTATTACCATTGAAATTTTCTCCCTTAAGGGCAAAGAATAAACATCCTTCAGTAATGTTACGAGTATCTGTACAGATGCCCGTAGATTTTAAGAAATGGTTATGAAGGTCTTTTATTTTCATTCATTTAAAAATACAAAAAAACCTCTCCAAGTTAAGGTAGAGGTTTAATTAAATAGTATAAACTAAATTTTAATTTCTTGGTCGTTTTCCTTTTTTAGATTTATCACCAACCCTGGACATAGCACATCTAAATCCAATAAAATCTGTAGACATATCTTGAGGGAAATATCTTCTTTGTGCTGGATCTAACCAGTAATCTCTATCTCTCCATGATCCTCCTTTATAAACACGTACTTCATTGTTTATTAATGATGTTCTGTCTGATGATTCATCATACTTACGATCTATTTTTCCATCATCTTCAATTTTTACTGTTTGAATAGGAGAATTATACATCCTTTCAGATTCATTATCTTCATCATCATTGAAAGATTGGTAATAACGAGATGATTTTTTATCACCATCTCTATAATCTCGATTATCGCTTTTAGAGAAATTGGTTCTTAAATAGGTTTCAGAATCATCAACAGGGACTTGTAATATTTCTCCTGGTAAATTTCTGGCAATTAGTTTTCCATTACTTAGCGTATCATAAACGATAGAATCTATTGAAATAATTTTCACTTTTCCATCACTATCTATATAATTTTTGGTATAAACATTTCCACGATAATAATTGAAATCATTAAATTCATCATCAACTATTGGTCTGTAAATATCAGCTACCCATTCAGCTACATTTCCTGCCATATCATAGAGTCCGTAATCATTTGGCTCATACGATTTCACTTGAGCCGTAATATCTGCTCCATCATCACTCCAACCAGCAATACCACCGTAATCACCTTTTCCTTGTTTGAAATTAGCAAGTTGATCTCCTTTGGTTTTTCTTTTACCTGAACGAGTATACATTCCTTCCCATGGGTATTTTTTTCTTCCTCTATATGAATTGTAATTTCTTAAACCAACCAGTCCCAAAGCGGCATACTCCCACTCAGTTTCAGTAGGTAATCGATAAGAAGGTAATAACAAACCATCTTTACGTTGCACATATAAATTTGTGCTGTCTTTACTTTTTTTCAATAAGGATTCAGAGCGTATACCTCCTCTTATAATTGAGTCGTTTCCACCATACGTTTGTGTTGGTGAATTGAGATATGTTTCGGTACTAAAAGTAGTTCCTATTGATACATCATAACGAGCATCTCTGGCCGTAAAACCTTCTTCTTCTAGAATTAATTCATTAACACGATCGGTTCTCCAATTACTAAACTCTACTGCTTGAATCCAACTAACTCCAACGACTGGGTAAGTTGCGTATGCGGGATGTCTAAGATAATTATTGGTCATTACTTCACTATACCCTAATCTGTCTCTCCAGACTAAAGTATCGGGTAATGCTCCTTCATAAATTTGTCTATATTCACTGTTACCTGGAGGGAACACTTGTTTTAACCATTCTAAATATTCATGATACATAACGTTGGTGACCTCGGTTTCATCCATATAAAAAGATTGAACGTGTTGTTGATTTGGACTATTATTCCAATCATGCATGGGATCATCTTGTACTTTACCCTTAGTAAAGGTACCTCCTTCTATAAATACTAGTCCAGGACCAGTTTCCTGCTCCTTAGCATCTGGGTTGTATTGAAAACCACCTTCTTTGGCATTCATCGCCCATCCTGTTGCTCTTGAGCTATTTTTGTAATCTCTAGACGTATTACAACTTACCAATAAAGTAGTTACAATTAGTGCTATAAGTAGCTTTAATGCTTGGTTTCTTTTAAAGGTCATAGATTTCAGTTGTGAAAAAATAGGGTTCGCAATATAGTAATTAACGATAATAATTCAATAATATTTTAAAATTTAATGAACTGTAAGAATCATAGGTTTTATACTACTGATCCCATAGGCAACGTTTTCGTTTCAAAAATAGTATCTAAAATCCTTTTTTTATAAAAAACTTTAAAAAAAATATCTATACTAAGCGTACATTTGAAGCGTTACTAATTATGATGAAAAAAACAATATTTTACCTGTGTATTTTTTTGATGCCCCTGTTTTTAATGGCACAGAGTCGGAATATCGTAATTGACTGGAACCTAAGTTCTACTAACAAATCAATATCAGATAAAAAAAGCAATCAGGTATCAATTTCAAAATATGAAACCGCTACAAGATCAAGCCTTCAACTTACCGAAACATTAGTAATATATCAAGAACAATGGCATGATCAAGGGTATGCAGATGAAAATTCTTTAAAAATAACAAATGTTGTCTATGGTAATTTATCTGTTAGTGAATTTAATAAAATAAATAAAGAGCTCATACCAGACGAGTTATTCTACACTATAAAAAGTAGTAAGGCTCGATCCATTATATTTACTTCATTCTCCATTTCTCCAATTATAAAAACGGAGTTGGGTTATAAAAAAGTTCTCTCTTTTTCCATGATTTATTCAATAAAAAAGACATCCCGAGTTGCCTCAAAAATAGCAATTTCAAATTCGGTATTGGCAACGGGAGATTGGTATAAATTTAAAGTTGAAAAAACAGGAATTCATCGAATTAGTAGAAATTTTTTAGAAGATTTGGGGATGAATATCAATGGAATTAATCCAAGAAACATAAAAATATATGGTAATGGAGGAAAACCACTTCCCCTTTTAAATGAAGAAAACACAGTTTTTGATCTTATCGAAAATTCTATAAAGGTTGTAGGAGAAGAAGACGGGACCTTTGGTGGAAGTGATTTTATTTTATTTTATGGGACTAATACTTTAGGATATAGTGGTGAAAATTTTGACACCAATATTAACCCTTATAGTGATGAATCCTATTATTATATAACTGTAGATGGAGAGTCAGGTAAAAGAGTTCAGGAAATGGTTGAACCTATTGAATCACCTACAAAGATTATAAGTCAATTTAATGACTATCAGTATTTTGAAGAAGATGATTTTAGCCCTGCTAGAGTAGGAAGACGATGGTTTGGAAATAGCTTTGATATTGAAAATGAACAATCCTTTGTATTTGATTTTCCAAATATAATTTCAGGTCAAGCTATGCAGATAAAAGTGAAGGTTGCTTCTGCATCAGAAACTGAGACTTCTATGGCAATTTCTGTTAATAATACTAGCTTGGATCCTTTAATATTTTCCCCTATTAATGACCCTACTTTATTAAGTACTAGAGATTTTGAAGGCGAAATTCCTGCCGGCAGTGAAACAGTTACTTTTAATCTGACTTACAGCAATGCTGGAAACCCTAATAGTAAAGGGTATTTAGATTATATTAGTGTAGATGCATTTAGGCAATTATCTGGTGCTGGAGGTCAATTAGCATTTAGATTCAATGAGGCAGATATGCTACCTGGAATTGCTGAATATCAAATAAGTAATGCTTCTCAGTTTTCTGAAGTTTGGGATGTTACTAATATTGGATTTATTTCATCAAAAGAAAATACAGGCAATAATCCTACTTTTACCTTTAAAGCAGATTTAGGTGAATTAAGAGAATATGTAGCTGTACATCCGAATAATTATTTTTTACCAGTTCTTGCAACGCAGAGTTCAGTACCTAATCAAAACTTAAAAGGAACAATTTTTAACAGTGAAACTGGGAATTTTAAAGACATCGATTATTTAATAGTTTGCCCTCCTTTTTTAATACAGCCTGCATTGCGTTTAGCAGATTACAGAAGAAAAATTGATGGTTTGAATATTAAAGTAATCACAACCGATCTTATTTATAATGAGTTTAGTTCTGGCAAACAAGATATAGGCGCTATCAGAAATTTTGTTCGGTATATTTATGAGAATGCTTCTTCAGAAAACGCACGAATACGTTATTTGTGTTTATTTGGAGACAGTTCTGTGGATTATAAAGACAGGTTTGAAAATAATAATAATATCATACCAACTTTCCATACCCTATTTAGCAATAGTACTTTTAGATCCTTTATGTCGGATGATTTTTATGGAAATATGGACCCAGACGAAGGGTTAATGAAGAGTAATGAAAAATTAGATATCGCGCTAGGAAGAATTTTGGTGGATAATGTAAGCCTCGCAAATGCTATGGTAGATAAAATTGTTTCTTATAATTCTAAAGTGTCATATGGAAATTGGAGGAATAGTTTTGTGATCGTATCAGAGGATGTAGATCAATCAGATGAACATGAAGTTTTACAGATGAATTTAAATGCTTTAGGAGATGAAGTGTCTACTGAAAGGCCTTCAATTAATGTAAAAAAAATTCATTCTGATTCGTATCAACAAATCGCTTCTGCAGGAGGAAATCGATATCCAGATGTTAATGCTGCAATCGAAGACGCCATAGAAGTAGGGGCTTTAATAATTAAATATTTTGGCCATGGAGGAGAAGATGGCTTAGCTACAGAATTTATTTATACAAAAAGTACTGCTCAGGAACTTCGAAATAAAAATAGATATCCCTGTATCGTTACTGTTACCTGTGAATTCACAAAATTTGACAACCCATTTAGGATAACTGCAGGTGAACTTTCATATTGGAATAAAGAAGGAGGGGCAATTTCTTTACTTACAACTACTCGCTCTATACTTGCTGATTTAGGAGTAAAATTTAATCAAGAATTGGCGCCACAACTGTTTGGTTATGGTCTAAATATTCCAAATACTCCAGCAGAAGCACTAAGGATTTCAAAGAACCAAGTAGTCGACGGTACTGGAAACAGAAGAGTTCTCTTTTATATTGGAGATCCAGCAATGCATTTAGCCTTTCCGAGGGAGCAAATAAAATTAACTACATTAAATGGTGTGCCTATAGAAAAAGCTACTGATACTCTAAAAGCATTAAGCAGAGTTCGGATTGGAGGAGAAGTCTTGGATGAAAACGGTGCATTATTGACTGATTATGATGGTGTACTGGAAGCCAAATTATTCGATAAAAATGTAGAACGACAAACTTTGGGGAATGATGGTGTCCACGAAAATGGTGAATTATTAATAATGGACTTTATCACATTAGGTGAAGTTTTATTTAACGGAAAAGCAAGAGTAATCGATGGTAAATTTGATTTTGAATTTGTCATGCCCAGAGATACGCAAATTCCTGTAAACACTGGGAGAATTAGTTTTTATGCCCAAGAAAATAATGCTTTGATCAATCAATCTGGTTTTAACCTCGATCTAAAAATAGGTGGATTAAATGAAGATGCTCCTGAAGATAATATCGGCCCTTTGATCAAACTTTTTATGAATGATGAAAGTTTTGTATCAGGTGGTATTACTAATGATTCACCAATACTAATAGCTAAATTACAAGATGAAAATGGTATTAATACCGCTAGTGGTATTGGTCATGATATTATAGCTATAATCGATGGAGACGAAGCAAATCCATTCGTTATAAATGAATATTATCAGGCAAATGTTGACGATTATACACGAGGGACTGCTAATTATAAACTAAGGGATCTGGAAGAAGGTTTGCATACACTCACCTTAAAAGCCTGGGATGTTTATAATAATTCTGCAACAGCAGATCTGCAATTTGTAGTAGCTGGAAGCGATAAGTTAGAAATTACCCATGTTCTTAATTACCCCAACCCTTTTGTAAATTATACAGAGTTTTGGTTTAATCATAATCGCCCCTTTGAACCTCTAGAAGTTCAAGTTCAGGTTTTTACTGTAACTGGAAAAATTGTTTGGACAAAAAATCAAATAATTACGACAGATGGATTTCTTTCAAGAGATATAATTTGGGATGGAAAAGATGATTTTGGTGATCTAGTCGGAAAAGGTGTTTATGCATATAAGATTACAGTAAAATCTACGTTAACTAATCATCGAGTTGAAAAATTTGAAAAACTGGTTATTCTATAAAAAATTAAATTTATATTTGCAAAAATTTTTACTTCATGAAAAAAATATTTATCTACCTAGTATTAGGTATTATAACTTTTAATTTATCTGCACAAGAAATCATAATAATACCTAACCCGGATGATTCAAGAGTTATAACAACAGGGGTTCCATTTATATTAATCGCTGGAGATGCACGTGCTGCTGGTATTGGAGATATAGGTGTTACAACTTCTGCCGATGCTTTTTCTCAACAATGGAATGCTTCAAAGTTTGCTTTTGCAATTTCAAAAGAAGGAATAGGAATTACTTATACACCTTATTTAAGTAGTTTAGTGAATGATATTTTTCTTGGAAACCTCACCTATTATAATAGAATAAATGAACGTAGTGCAGTTGGTGTCAGTTTCAGATATTTTAGTAATGGTGAAATTGAGTTAAGAGAAACTATAGATCAAGAACCGTTGATAGTTAAACCAAACGAATTATTATTTGACCTATCGTATTCCCTACGTTTGAGTGAAAGATTCTCTATGGGTATTACAGGTAGGTTTATACAATCTGATCTAAAATTACAAACTGCAAATGAAGATGCAACTGCTGCAAGTTCTTTCGCTGTGGATATTTCTGGCTATTATCAAAGTGAAGAAATAGCACTTAATAATTTTGACGGTCGCTGGAGAGGTGGTTTTAATATTTCAAATATTGGCAATAAATTAAAATATGATGAAGTTGGATCAGAAAGTAATTTTCCAACCAATTTTGCTATTGGTGCTGGTTTTGACTTTATTCTGGATCCATATAATACTATAGGTGTGAGTGTGGAATTCAATAAATTATTAGTGCCAACTCCTCCAATCTATGGGACAGAATTTATAGATGAAAATGGAAATGGAGAAGTTGATGAAGGAGAAGAAATTTTGGATATCCGAGCAATCTATAAAGGAAAAGATCCCAATATAAATTTTTTTAAAGGGATGATTCAATCTTGGAGTGATACACCAAACGGATTTAGTGAAGAATTAAATGAGTTTATCTGGGCATTAGGTACAGAATATTGGTATAGAGATGTATTTGCTTTACGTGTTGGTTATTTTAATGAGCATGAAACTAAAGGTGCTAGACAATTTATGTCTTTAGGAGCTGGGTTTAAATACACCACCATTAATATAGATCTATCTTATTTAATTTCTACATCTAATATTCGAAGTCCACTAGAAGGAACACTTCGTTTTGGAATTACATTTAATTTTGGAGATGAATATAGTGAATATTAATTCTGAGAATTTTAATAAGTAACCTCCCCAAGTTTTAGTTCTTTCAAATTTTATAAAACTACTTTTAAAGAATTGTAGTTTTAATCTAAAGAATTCCCCGAGGCTTGCCTCGGTGGTCAAGAGGAAAGTTTGAAAACCTAAGGTTTTCATCAAACTAAAATAAAGTTATCTTCCGCTTGATACCTCGTACCCTTGGGTCGAGGTAGATCATTTTTAAATTAATGCTGGGAAAAAGTGAAGAATATTAAAATCGAAATAAATTTAGAAGTTTTTGAATCAATTTCAGAACTTCCAAATTCGATTCAAAAAATAATGAATAAGGCGCTTAAAGCTCGTGAAGATGCTTATGCGCCTTATTCACGTTTTAGAGTTGGCGCAGCTTTACAATTAGATTCAGGAGAAATTATAACGAGTAACAATCAAGAAAATGCAGCCTATCCATCTGGGATGTGTGCAGAACGCGTTGCGGTATTTTATTCGGGGGCAAATCATCCTGATGCTTCGATTGTTTCAATGGCGCTTTCAGCACGATCATTACAAAATAAAACAACAACTCCAGCACCTCCCTGTGGAGCTTGTAGACAGGTATTAGCCGAATACGAAGTAAAACAAAAAAATCCTATAGCTATTTATTTTATGGGTGATTCTGGGAAAGTGGTAAAGTCTAATTCGGTAAAAGATTTATTGCCTCTTATTTTTGATAGCACCTATCTGTAGCGATTTCGTATATTTTTGTAAATCAAATTTTTTAGTATTTAAGAATGTAGTATTTTTGCTAACCCTTAATATTAAACAAACACACGAATAGCGGTTTTTCCATATGAAAAGAATAACAAAGAAAACATATTTAGATTGGTACAAAGACATGTTCTTTTGGCGAAAATTTGAAGACAAGCTTGCAGAGGTATATATAAAACAAAAAGTAAGAGGTTTTCTCCATCTGTATAATGGTCAGGAAGCTATCTTGGCAGGGGCATTACACGTAATGGATCTCAATAAGGATAAAATGATTACAGCTTATAGAAATCATGTGCAGCCTATAGGAATGGGAGTTGACCCAAAAAAGGTTATGGCGGAATTATATGGGAAAAGTACAGGGACCTCACATGGTTTAGGAGGTTCAATGCATATTTTTTCTATGGAACATCGTTTCTATGGGGGACATGGAATTGTAGGAGGACAAATTCCTTTAGGAGCTGGCTTAGCTTTTTCCGATAAATATTTTAACCGGGATGCTGTTACCCTTACCTTTATGGGAGACGGGGCTGTGCGTCAAGGATCATTACATGAATCCATTAATCTAGCAACGCTTTGGAAACTTCCTGTAGTATTTTGTGTTGAGAATAATGGCTATGCAATGGGTACTTCAGTAGAACGAACTGCGAATCATTCTGAAATATGGAAATTAGGCTTAGCCTATGATATGCCATCAAGGCCTGTTGACGGCATGAAACCAGAAAGCGTAGCTAAAGAATTAGACATCGCAATTCAGAGAGCACGTAAAGGGGATGGACCAAGTTTTCTGGAAATTAGAACCTATCGTTTTAGAGGACATTCTATGAGTGATGCGCAACATTATCGAACAAAGAAGGAGATCCAAGAGAAACAAAAAGAAGATCCAATTTTATATGTGCGGGAGCTTATTTTAAAGAAAAAGTATGCTACAGAAAAACAATTGAATGACATTGATGTGCAAGTAAGGGAGCGGGTAATTGAATGTGAAAAATTTGCTGACGAATCTCCATATCCAGATAAGAATATTATGTATGACGTTGTATACGAACAGGAAAATTATCCTTTTATCCCCCATAAATTATAATTCCTATGGCTGAACTGATCAATATGCCGCGTTTAAGCGACACCATGGAAGAAGGCACTGTTGCTAAGTGGCTTATAAATGTTGGGGAAAAGGTTTCTGAAGGAGATATTCTGGCGGAAATAGAAACCGATAAAGCCACAATGGAGTTCGAATCCTTTTATGAGGGAACATTACTTTATATTGGAGTACAAGAAGGTGAGACTGTTCCCGTCGATAAGTTGTTAGCAATAATTGGTGATAAAGATGAAGATATTTCAGAAATGATAAAGGGAACTAATATCGAACCTGAATCTGAAAAAGGAAATGAATCGCTAAGTATTACTGAAGAAAGTGAAAAGAAACCTAAAAGTACTTCAACAAAAATTCCTGAAGGGGTTGAGGTTATAACAATGCCACGGTTAAGTGATACCATGACAGAAGGCACAGTAGCTCAATGGAATAAAAAGATTGGCGATACTATTGAAGAAGGTGATATTTTGGCCGAGATAGAGACCGATAAAGCGACAATGGAATTTGAATCATTCTATTCTGGAGTTCTTTTAGAAATTGGTGTAAAGGAGGGTGAAACAGCAATCGTTGATGATATTCTTGCTATTATTGGACCAAAAGGAACAGATGTCTCAGGATTACTAACGAATTATAAAAATAACGATTCATCAGAAGTTTCAGAAGAACCGAAGAAGGAGATTAAACCGAAACCTGTTGAAACAGAAAAAGATCTTTCCAATAAAGGATTTACTAGCCAGAATTCAGATTCAGATGGCGGAAGAATTTTTGTATCACCATTAGCGAGAAAACTCGCCACTGAAAAAGGAATCAACCTTAATCAAGTAAAAGGGAGCGGAGAAAATGGCCGTATTGTAAAGCGTGATATTGAGAACTATCAAGCTGTAGCAGAAGGAGCAAATACCTATTTGCCCGTAGGGATAGAAAGTTTTGAAGAGCTAAGAAACTCTCAAATGCGTAAGATTATCGCAAAACGTTTAGGAGAATCCAAATTTATGGCACCTCACTATTATCTCACCATTGAATTGGATATGGACCATGCGATTGCTGAACGTACTGCTATTAATGAAGTTCCAGATGTTAAAATATCATTTAATGATATGATTGTAAAAGCCTGTGCAATGGCATTGCGTAAGCATCCAAAAGTAAATTCACATTGGACAGAAACAGCTACCATATTAGCAAAGCATATTCATATAGGAGTAGCGGTTGCTGTTGAAGATGGATTGCTTGTCCCAGTGCTTAAATTTGCAGATCAAATGACCTTTCAGCAGATTGGTGCTAATGTTAAAGAAATGGCAGGAAAAGCTAGAAATAAAAAATTAACTCCTGAGGAAATGGAAGGGAGTACCTTTACGGTTTCCAATTTGGGAATGTTTGGTATAAAGGAGTTTACTTCAATTATCAATCAGCCTAACTCGGCAATTTTATCAGTTGGGGCAATTATACAACAACCAGTTTTTAAAAATGGACAAATAACAGTAGGCAATACAATGACACTTACATTAGCTTGTGACCATCGTACTGTAGATGGAGCAACTGGAGCCGCATTTTTACAAACATTACGGAAGTATATTGAAAGTCCTTTAACAATGTTCGTATAGAGACGCAATTCAACACATTTAATAATACTAGATTAAAAGAACCTTGCATTTGCAAGGAATACGATGAAGAAAGTAATAATAACAGGAACAAGTAGAGGTATTGGTTACGAATTAGTACCCCTTTTTACAGAGGCTGGTTATAAAGTTTTAGCCTTATCTAGGAATTCAATTCCTATTTCGAGTATACAATTAGAAGGGTGTACTATTTTACCCTTTGATATTACAGATTCAAAGGATATAGATCGCGTTTCAGATTTTGTAAAAAAGAATTGGAAAGAGGTCGATATTTTAATAAATAATTCAGGAACATTAATAAATAAACCTTTTCTTGAAACTAGTTCTTCAGAATTTAAAAATGTATTTGATGTAAATGTTTTTGGTGTTGCAGCTTTAACAAAAGCGATTCTACCTTATATGAAAAAGGATGGACATGTAGTAAATATTAGTAGTATGGGAGGTATACAGGGGAGTATTAAATTTCCAGGATTATGTGCGTATAGTAGTAGTAAAGGAGCTATAATTACCTTAACAGAATTATTGGCTGAGGAATTTAAAGAAACAGGACCCTCTTTTAATGTCTTGGCATTAGGATCGGTACAAACAGAAATGCTTGAAGAAGCCTTTCCAGGATTTATAGCTGCTTCTACGCCAGGAGAAAAGGCAAAATATATTATGGATTTTTCACTTAACGGGAATAAAATGTATAATGGGAAAATATTGCAAGTTTCAAATTCAACTCCTTAAATTTTACAATGAGTAAAACGCTTGAAAAATATATTCCGAGTGCTTCAGTAGCTTCTGTTTTTCAATTGATCAATTCACATAATATTTACCTAAAAATTGTCAATGAGCGTGTGACACGTCATGGGGATTATCGAAAAATGCCAAATGGACAACACCAAATTACAGTAAATGCTACTCTGAATACCTATCGTTTTTTAATTACATTAATTCATGAGATTGCTCATTTAGTAGCTTTTAATAAATATGGAAGAAGTATAAAACCACATGGAAAAGAATGGAAACAAATTTTTCAGCAACTCATGCTTCCTTATTTACATCCAAAAATATTTCCTTCAGAACTATTGCCTTTATTGGCTTTACATTTTAAAAACCCCAAAGCAAGTAGTGATACCGACACCAAATTATCACTTGCTTTAAAACAATTTAACACTCCCAATAATAAAAACTTTATATTTGAAATTCCTTTTGGAGAAAAATTCAGATTGCATAATGGGAAAATATTTGAACGCGGAAATAAACGTGTAAAACGATATGAATGTTTGGAGGTTTCAACAGGACGATTGTATTTGTTTAACCCTAATGCCGAGGTAGAACATATACACGTTTAAGCAAAAATCTCTAAATAAATTGAAAAGCTAAAATTATATAACGTTGTCAAAATTTTACTTGCTCGTTTTTGGTGCAATCTTTTTTAAGGTCATATTAATTAAGGAAAATTAGAATGAATAAAAACTATTACGCAGTAATCATGGCAGGTGGGATTGGATCTCGATTTTGGCCTGTGAGTACTAGTGATTTCCCCAAGCAATTTCATGATATGCTTGGGACAGGACAGTCATTATTGCAGAAAACTTATTCAAGGCTCAATACTTTGATTCCTCAGGAGAATACTTTTATTCTTACTAATTCTAGGTATTTAGACCTTGTTTTAAAACAATTGCCAGGTTTCACTTCAAATCAGGTTGTACTAGAACCCGTAATGCGAAATACAGCAGCCTGTATTCTTTTGTCTGCCCTTAAAATAGAAAAGAAAGATCCAAATGCTATTATGTTGGTTGCACCAAGTGATCACTGGATCGAAGATGAGACTTCTTTTTTAAATGATGTTGAAACGTGTTTTGACGCTTGTAAATCAGAGGAAAAATTACTTACCTTAGGAATTGAACCTACTTTCCCAAATACGGGATATGGATATATTGAATTTGATAATGGGTACCTGAATACCATTAACAAAGTTAATCAGTTTTGCGAAAAACCTGATTATGAAACGGCAAAACAGTTTTTAGCAAAAGGGAATTTTCTTTGGAATGCAGGAATATTCATTTGGAGTGTTAAAAGTATAATCACTGCTTTTAAAAACCATTTGCCAGAAATATATCAATTATTTTGGGGAGGTAAATCTGTTTTAAATACTCCAAAAGAGCAGGAGTTTATTGAAGATACTTATGAAAAGTCTGAAAACATTTCGATCGATTATGGAATTCTTGAAAAATCTAAAAATGTCTTTGTAAAAAAAGCATCTTTCGATTGGAATGATTTGGGAACTTGGGGAGCATTACACAATAAACTAGAAAAGGACAAGAATAAGAATACCATAGTTAGAGCAATTCCTCATTTAAAAAATACTTCTGGAAATATTATCTATACTACTTTGGAGAAACTTGTTGTAATTGATGGGATTAAGGATTATATTATTGTCGACAAGGAAAATGTTTTGATGATTTACCCAAGAGAAAAAGAACAAGAAATTAAAAGTTTATTATTAGATTTAAAACAATCGTTTAACGATAAATATAATTAGCTGGAAACTTCTGAAAATCTTAAGGATGAAAATAAAATCCAAGATGAAAAGGAATTTAATGAAATTAAACAAACGGCTTGGCAAAGTGTTAAAAAATTCTTCAAAGAATTACTAGATATTAACAAAGATTCTGAACGTGACGTTACTATACAGGCTATAAAAGATGATATTTCATTTAAGGGACATAATGCCTGGATATTAATTTTTTCAATATTAGTAGCCTCTATCGGCCTAAATACCAGTAATACTGTAGTTGTAATTGGTGCTATGTTAATCTCACCACTTATGGGACCTATTGTTGGGTTTGGCTTATCGATCACAATAAATGATGTTGATACCTTAAGAAAATCTTTGATCAATATAAAGGTTATGATTCTTTTAAGTGTTATAACTGCCTTTATATATTTTAAGCTATCACCATTAACAAAAGAAAGTCCAGAGTTAATAGCAAGGACCTATCCCACAATTTTGGATGTATTTATAGCTATTTTTGGTGGCTTGGTGCTGATTGTTGCAAAAACCAAAAAAGGGACTATTGCGAGTGTGATTTTTTGGGGTTGCAATTGCAACAGCATTGATGCCACCTTTATGTACAGTTGGGTATGGATTGGCAGTTGGTAATCTAAATTATGCAGGAGGTGCCATGTATCTTTTTTCTATTAATGCGGTTTTTATAGCATTAACAACTTTTATAGTTGTAAAAATATTACGTATTCCTTTAGTACGATATGCAAATTCTAAAAAAAGAAAACGCATTGCTCAATTTGCTACATTGCTTGCTATAATTGTTATGGTACCTAGTGTGATCTTATTTATAAATCTTTTAAATGAAGAACTTTTTATAAATAGATCAACATCTTTTGTTGAAAAAGAAATAGTGTATGATGGAATGGAAGTTATAAAGTTTACTCAGGACTTTGATAAAGATCAAATAAATATTTATTTAATTGGAAGTCTTGTTCCTCAAGAAATAGTAGATAATTGGCATGAAAAATTAAAGGTTACTAAAAAAATGGTGCATACGAAACTATTGATATTTCAAAGCTCAGATCAAGGAAGTGAACAAACAAAATGTATATCAGGTGAAGTAAAATTTGGTATTCTAGAAGAATTATATGTTAAGAACGAACAATTAATTCATGATAAAGATACCCGAATTGCTTTTTTAGAAAAAGAGGTTGCTAAATTAAAATTAAGAGAAATTCGTTTTAAAGAAATCAGTACGGAAGTTAAAATTAATTATAGCGATATCAATTCGATCAGTTATTCAAATAAAATTTCTACCAATTTCGAAACCATCGACACCTTACCCGTAATACATGTGTTATGGAATGATAAAATTTCAAAGAATAAACGCAATGCTGAGATGCTAAAATTAGAAGAATGGTTAAAGTTTAGATTAAAAATGGATACGCTTCAATTAGTTCTTTATTATTTTGTAATTAACCACTTTATTTTCAATTTCTAATTGTACAAAATAAACACCTTTTACAAGTTTACTTATATTAATTGTATTGTTTGAAGATATAGTAGTATTAAGAACTAACCTTCCATTAAAATCAATTATATTAACTTGTGTACCTTCAAGCCCATTTAAAGAGAAATTAAGAATATCACTTGTAGGGTTTGGATATAAATTAATCCTATTATTACTGAAATCTGTAGTTGAAAAAATGTTTTCACCTTCCACATATACATGTAGTGAATTGATATCAGGATTTTCAATTACATCTACTGTACCAGAGGGCCATTGAATAACAATTTTTTCGATTTCAGTATTGGTTCCTATTCCAAAATGTCCAATGATTGAACTCATATGACTAAATCCTTGTCCAGATCTAATTTCACGCATTTGAGTGCCCCACTCACCATGGATGATAATTCTTGCACCAATTCCATTTATATTACTGTCTTCACCTTGTAAACAAACTTTCACCCAGTTATTTGAATTTCCATCATTTATCCATAAATCCCCTCCTCTTGCTACATCTAAAAATCCATCGTTATTAAAATCTCCAATAGCACCTTCGTCGAAAGGTAAGTTTATGCCTGTAAAGGTCATATCGCCATTATTAATGTATAATTCTCTAGACATTTCTGATAAAATATCCACAAAACCATCATTGTTAAAATCAGCACCTTGATTTTCCCAGGCACCTAAGTCATCTTGGTTAATTCCCGTACTACTTATAATATCTGTAAAAACTCCAGTGCCATCATTTTCATAAAACCTGTTTTTAAAATCATGATTCACAGTAAAAGCATCAAAATCTCCATCGTTATCAAAATCATGGAAAATGGTAGCCCATGATTGTGCATTATCATCCATATTTATAGAATTTGCTACTTCAGTAAAAGTACCATCCCCATTATTGCGATACATTGCGTTAGTGCGTTCTGGATCTCCTTGAGAAGATCCTTGTCTACATTTTGTTAAATACATATCAGTATCTCCATCATTGTCATAATCAACCCACAACGATGCATAATTTCCTGCAAGGTCTAAGGTTTGAATAAAACTTTGATCCAATACCATATTTTGCCCTCCTTCATTTCTGTACGGATGACTTTCATCTACATCATGACAAACAAATGCATCTAAATCTCCATCATTGTCAATATCTACAATATTAGAACGTTGAGAGAAAATATATTCAGGATGTGTTTGTTCCGAATATCCTGTTCCATCATCATTTGCAAATAAAAAGGATACACGTGATCCATTTCCAAATACTAGATCTGTATATCCATTTGAGTCGATATCTCCTGCAGCAACGCTCCAGTTTGGTGGATTTGTAATTGTCATAGCATAAAAAACAGAGTCAAAAGTGCCATTTTCTTGTTGGTAATCAATTCCAATTCCAGTACTAGAGACTCTTACAAAATCAACTAAATAATCACCATTCATATCTACACTAATAGAAGAAGTTCCAGGGTAATTTTCTATCAAATTATTTTGATTTGTAAAGGATACTTGAGCAGTTAAAGTAGCACTACAAACGAATGCAATGCTAAGAAGTAATAATTTTTTCATACCGCTTTATTTTTTAAAAGCATAAAGTTAATTTAAATATTTTAATTTACATTGATTTAGGGTTAAAAAATTAGATTTCTTTAAGTTGAATGTTTCTTATTTTTTTAAAAAGATCCGATGTGTAAACAAAATCAATTATATCTTTATTGTTTGTTTTAAAGATATCTTTATTGGTTCCCTCCCAAACTAAATTTCCATTTTTAAGAAAAACAATGTTTTCACCAATCTCCATCACAGAGTTCATATCGTGTGTAACAACAATGGTTGTAATATTATTTTCTTTTGTAATATCCTGAATTAAATTATCAATCAACATAGCTGTTTTTGGATCTAAACCAGAATTTGGTTCGTCACAAAACAAGTATTTTGGTTTGTTTACAATGGCTCTAGCAATAGAAACTCTTTTTTTCATTCCTCCAGATATCTCGGCAGGTAATTTTTTATTGATATTTTCTAAATCAACCCTTTTTAATACCTCATTTACACGTACCAACATATCTTCTCTTTTGCTATTGGTAAACATTCGTAAGGGAAACATTACGTTTTCTTCAATATTCATAGAATCAAATAAGGCCCCTCCCTGAAATAACATCCCTGTTTCTTCTCTTAAAATACGTTGTTGTGTTTGATCCATTTTATGAATTGGAGTATCTTCAAAATATATATGCCCATTATCTGGGGTAAAAAGGCCAACTAAACACTTTAACATTACTGTTTTTCCACTACCACTTCTACCGATAACTAAATTGGTTTTCCCTCTATCAAATGTTGTTGAAATATTTTTCAATATTTCTTCATCACCAAAGCTTTTTGTTATGTTTTCAACTTTTATCATTAGCTTAGAAGTAATTGAGTTATAATATAATTGGACAATATAATAAGTACACTCGTCCAAACAAAGGAATTCGTACTTGCCTTACCAACTTCTAAAGCGCCACCTTTCATATAATAACCCTGCCAAGAGGGTACTGTGGCAATGATAAATGCAAACACAAAAGTTTTAAAAAATGCATAAACTAAATGGAAGGGTTCAAAAGTATCTTGTAATCCGATAATAAATTCACTAACAGATGTAAATCCTCCATATACTCCAGCTATTAATCCACCTATGATTCCTAAAAACATTGCAATTGCAATTAGGAATGGATAAAATAATAAGGCAATAATTTTAGGGAACACAAGATAATTGAGGGAATTCACCCCCATTACTTCCAAAGTGTCTATTTGTTCAGTAACACGCATTGAACCTATACTGGAAGTGATAAAAGAACCTACCTTACCCGCCATAATAATTGAAATAAATGTTGGTGCAAATTCCAATATAATAGATTGCCTTGTTGCGAATCCAATTAATGATTTTGATATTAGTGGATTGGAAAGATTTAAAGCTGTTTGAATAGCGATTACTCCGCCAACAAAAAATGAAATAAAGGAAACAATACCTAAGGAGTCAATTATCAAATCATCAATTTCTTTAAAAATAAGTTCCTTCATTACAGCTCTTTTAGTTGGGCTGCTAAAAACCCTTTTAAGCATAATAAAATAAGATCCAATATCTCTAAAGTATTTCATTGTTTTTTTAAACTAAAGCTAAAGTAACAAAATTTGTTGTTTGTTTTTCCATCTTATTTAATCCTTAAAAAGAGAAATCATTTTTGTATAAATTTCAGTATTTTCATAAACACCCCCAAATTCTATAGAACCAGGACCCTCTGCAAATACAGGCACCATAGTTGCAGAATGACCATCAGTAGAAAATGTAGGGTTAATTTTATTGTAATCACCACGTTCATTAGCAAGTGTAAATCCACCAGTTTCATGGTCTGCAGTAACTATAATAAGAGTTTCCCCATTTTGCTTCGCAAAATCTAAGGCAACACCAATCGTTTTGTCAAAATCCAATAATTCCGAAATAAGATATTCGGAGTCTTTGGCATGCCCACCCCAATCTATCTGAGATCCCTCTATCATTAAGAAGAATCCATTTTCGTTTTTTGACAGATATTTTAAAGCGAGTTTAGTTGCATCTGGCAGGAAATTACCACGTCCTTTTACTATAGTTGACATGTCGTTTTTTGCAAGTAAGATCGCTTGTTTTTTACCTGAAACTTTATTAGGTAGTTTCTTTGTAACTACCTTAAATCCTTTTTCTTTTAAATGAATTGATAAATCTTGACCATCCTTTCTTTTATTAAAAAAATCCAATCCGCCCCCTGCGAAGAAATCTACTTCAGAATTTACAAGATAAGTTGCAATATCTTCTTCCATTCTTCTGCTTTTAACATGGGCATAAAAACAGGCTGGGGTAGCGTGTGTAATTGATGATGTAGAAATTAATCCAGTGCTAATTCCTCTTACTGAAATTTGTTCAACTATAGTTTCTATAGCTAATGAATCTGCAGTTACACCAATAGCACCATTGTATGTTTTAACTCCTGATGCAAAAGCAGTTGCTCCTGACGCAGAGTCTGTAATAAGGTCACTTGAGGAAGATGTTTTAATTAATCCAATAACTGAAAAACGTTCAAAATTTGATGGGGTTTCACTAAAGAATAGACTAGCTGAAACCTGACTCAAACCCATTCCGTCTCCAATTAAAAGAATGATATTCTTGGGTTTATAGGTTTTCTTTATTACAGCTGACTTTTGCCCTAAAACACTTAGGGATATTAATAAACAAAAAAGTAATGTACGCATATTGTTATGATAATAAATTTCTAACATTTTTTTCAAAAATACATATAAACTCTAATAAATAAAGTCAACAGTACTAAACATTTTATTTTATTCCAATTAATTCTTTCGATAAGTCTAAATGGAATTTTCCAAAACGGAAGCATAATTTTAAAAGTAGAAGAAATCCCAACTTAATGTTATTTTTTAATCAATAGAATTCCCCGACGCTTGCGTCGGGTGTAGCGTAAAGATATTTATTTTTGTGATATGAGTGAACATATCTTCAAAAGTCATAACAAGAGTTTGTTGATGTACCATTTGGTTTGCCCAATAAAGTATCGGCGAAATGTATTGACGGAGGAAGTTTCCTCTTCATTGGTTGAAATTTGTTTAGAGATTTCTTGCCGTTATGAGATTCATTTTTTAGAAGTGGGCTGTGATGACGATCATGTTCATTTTTTGATACAAAGTGTACCGATGATGTCACCCAAGAAGATAGTCAATACGTTAAAGAGTTTAACGGCAAGGGAAATATTTAGGTTACATCCAGAAGTGAAACGGTTTTTGTGGGGTGGGAAATTTTGGACGACAGGTTATTATATTAATACAGTTGGACAATATGCTAACAAAGAAGTTATTAAAAAATATGTTCAAGGTCAAGGCAGGAAAGAAGAATATAAAAAATTTCATTCATCTCAACTTAAGTTGTTTTGATACCTCGTACCCTTGGGTCGAGGTAGTTCATTGAATTTAAAAGTAAATGGAATCATCTTGAAAGCCCATAAAGATGCGTTAATGTTTCAAAGATAAAGTAGGTTTAATAAAATTTTTTCTTAATCCCTTTCCAACGCAATGCCCTAATAAAAACACCCTCTTTTTCTGAAACGATTAATGGCAAACGATTTTTTTTAGATCGATTAAAACCCTTAATACAATTCAAAAAATAAGAAAAACTTCTTTTTTTAACAGCCAATTTAAGTGAAGCAATCGTTGTTAACATGAAGCCATATCTCATTTTGTAAAATGCTTCCCCTTGTTTATAAATAGATTCTTTGGTGTATTTGTTACCAGTTGGTTTAAGGTGCTTTACTATGAGACTTTCATCGGTGCAAATTTTCCAACCATGATATAGTGCCAAAAGTTCATCTACTGTATCCCAGCCCATCGTATTTTTTAACCCACCAATTTTAAGCAAACATTCTTTTCGATACGCTTTTAATGCGCCTCTGATATGATCTTTATTGGTTAAGTTTTCCAACATCCACAAATTTTTCTTTTCAATAAAACAAAATCCCCCTGCCATTCCGCAAGTGGAATTATTTTCAAATAAATTGTTTATTTTTTCCAGATAGTTTGATGGAAAGATTAGGTCTGCATCAAATTTGCAAATCACATCATAAGAATCATCTAAACTCTCTAAACCCTTGTTAAATGCATTTATTACTTTATTTCCGGGAGCATGTATTGCATCAGATTGATTAATGATACTGCTAATAAAGGAATATTTTTCAGTAAAGGAATTTATTATTTGTTGGGTGCCATCTGTAGAACTGTCGTTAACAACCACTATTTTTTTTGGAGTAAATGTTTGTTTTACCAAAGACTGAAGCGTTTTGTCTAAAAAAGCTTCTTCATTATAAGTTGGTATGACGATGTAAAAATCCATGTTTAATATTCAAATATAAAAAATTCGAGAATCATATATTAATTATGAAGAGTTGAAAATTGGTTTTTGAATATTGTTATTTTGAAATTCTTTCGGCATAGATCAAATAGAAGCGAGGCACAAAATTTCTAAGGATAGGCCGAATTCCAATTTTATTAACTGGACTTGTAAATTGGATGCTTTTTTTGATTTCCCAGCCAGATTTTTCTAAAAGCCAATCGAACTGCCAATCCTCAAATTCGTGGTAATGCCTATCCCACATATCTATTTTACTCTTATAAGTAGGTGTAAACCATAATTTTAAAGGGATAGAAGCCACCAATTTTGTAGCTTTAATATCTCGGAGAACATTAAATGGAGCTACCATATGTTCAAAAATTTGAAAAGCTGTTATTACATCAAACGCATCTGTTTTAACTACAGATGTATCCAAATCAAGATCTTGACCCTGGGTATTGGTTACTGTAAAACCATTATTTAGTAGTATTTCTGAAAAGGGGTTTAAGATGCAAAGATCTAAAATATGCGCTTCGGTAGTAATAACTTCCTTAATAAATGCTAGGGTGAGTTTAAATCTTTTATTTGGAAAATTATCTTCGTACATTGCTTTTCAGCGTCCCCAATCTTTGGGAGGAGTGACCTTATATATGAACTTTAACTTATTAATTATTGTTAGTATGACCTTAAACCCTATAAATTATTGCATTAATATTCATACCAGCACCTACACTTGCTAAAATTATAATATCGCCTTCTTCAATAGTGTGATTTTCCATTTTATTATGAATAATTAAATCGTATAAAGTTGGAACTGTTGCGACACTTGAATTTCCAAGTTTATCAATGGTCATTGGCATAATGTTTTCGGGAGGAGTTCGGTCATATAATTTGTAAAAACGTTTTACGATTGCCTCATCCATTTTTTCGTTTGCCTGATGAATTAAAATTTTCTTCACTTCACTAATATCAATCGCTGCTTTTTCCAAACAGGATTTCATGGCACCTGGAACTTGGCTTAATGCAAACTCATAAATCTTACGCCCATACATTTTAATATAGCGTCGTTTATCTGAAATATCTTTATTAAATGTTTCTCCAAAATAAATATAATGAGCCTCATCAAAAGAATGGGTTGCAGATTCATGGGCTAATATTCCACCTTCACCCTCTGTTTCTTCTAAGATAACTGCCCCGGCACCATCACTATATATCATGGAATCTCGATCGTGTGGATCCACAACTCTTGAGAGTGTTTCAGTACCTATAATAAGACATTTTTTTGCAATTCCAGCTTTAATAAAAGCATTGGATTGGATCATTGCTTCGACCCATCCAGGACACCCAAAAAGAATATCATAAGCAACACTACTTGGGTTTTTAATCCCCAAAAGATGTTTTACTCTGGATGCAATACTTGGTACAGTATCGCTTTGATCAGAATCTGGTTTTATATCTCCGTAATTATGAGCTACAATAATATAATCGAGCTCTTCTGGGTCTATATTTGCATCTTCAATTGCCCTATGAGAAGCATAGGTTGCAATGTCGGAGTTTATTAAATTTTCTTCGACATAACGTCTTTCTGCGATGCCAGTTATCGATTTAAATTTTTCAATAATTACAGTATTCTCATAATCGAATTGAGAACCATCCTGATTAAAAAATTCGTTCTTCTCAAAATCTCTATTGGCTGCAACTATGTTAGGGATATAGCTACCTACACCGGTGATTTTTATTGCCATAAGGTCCTCATTTTCTTACGAATTGGTAAAAATAGAAAAGCTTTTCCGAAGAAAAGCTTTTTATCTAAGTTTTTTTGTTCTTTAGTCTGTCATAAATTCTTCAATTGGCAAACAGGTACAAATTAGATTTCGATCCCCATAAGCATCATCTACTCGTCTTACAGCTGGCCAAAACTTATTTTCCGATACATAGGCCAATGGAAAAGCGGCTTGTTTTCTGGTATAAGGAAAACTCCAAGTATCACTTGTGACCATAGCTTGGGTATGGGGAGAGTTTTTTAGCACATTATTGGGTTCATCGATACTTGAATTTTCAATTTCTTTTCGAATTGATATCATAGCATCACAGAAACGATCCAATTCATCTAAGCTTTCACTTTCAGTTGGTTCGATCATTAAGGTTCCTGCAACAGGGAATGAAACCGTAGGGGCATGAAATCCATAATCCATTAATCTCTTTGCGATATCGCTTACTTCAATTCCATTTTCTTTAAAGGGACGACAATCTACGATCATTTCATGGGCTGCTCTTCCTTTCTCACCAGCATATAAAACCTCAAAGTATCCGTGAAGCCTTTCCTTTATATAATTAGCATTTAAAATGGCATACTTCGTTACATCCTTTAATCCTTCTTCTCCAAGCATACATATATAAGCATAGGAGATCAGACAGATCAGGGCAGAACCCCAAGGAGCAGCCGAAATAGCTGAAATTCCTTTTTCACCTCCCGTTTTTATAATAGGATTGGTTGGTAAGAACGGTACTAATTGTTCTGCTACACAAATGGGTCCAACTCCAGGACCACCTCCACCATGTGGAATTGCAAAGGTTTTATGTAAGTTTAAATGACAAACATCTGCACCAATTGCACCAGGATTAGTAAGTGCAACTTGCGCATTCATATTGGCACCATCCATATATACCTGCCCTCCATTTTCATGAATGATACTTGTAATTTCTTTTATTGAAGCTTCATATACTCCATGAGTTGAAGGGTATGTTACCATTAATGCAGCCAAATTCTCCTTGTGTAATTGCGCCTTTTCACGAAGATCATCAACATCTATGTTTCCTTCTGCTGTAGACTTGGTAACGATAACTTTCATGCCAGCCATAACTGCACTGGCTGGATTTGTACCATGTGCAGATGATGGAATTAGACATAAATTTCTATGAGAATTTCCTCTGGATTCGTGATAAGCTCTAATAACCATTAATCCAGCAAATTCTCCTTGAGCACCTGAATTGGGTTGTAATGATGTTGCAGCACACCCAGTTATTTCAGTTAATTGATCTTCCAGATTTGAAAGCATTTCTTGATAGCCTGTAGCCTGTTCTTTAGGAACATATGGATGCAAATTCCCCCAGGCCAGATTGCTTATTTGAAGCATTTCTGCTGCCGCATTTAGTTTCATAGTACAAGATCCCAATGAGATCATAGAATGATTTAATGATAGATCTTTACGTTCTAGTTTTTTAATATATCGCATCATATCAGTCTCAGATTGATAGGAATTAAAAACAGGATCTGTTAAAAATGATGTCTTTCTTTTTAACTCTGAAGGAATTGCCGAGGCTTCAACAAATGATGTTACCTCATAATCATCTATATTGACGGCCTCAGCAAAGACAGCTAAGATTGCGTTTAGATCTTTAAATGAAGTAGATTCATCAATGGATATATTTATGTTATTTTCATCTATATAATAAAAATTAATGTTGTGTTTTTCAGCTATGGGTTTTATATCTACAGCATCTGTCTGGACTAATATAGTGTCAAAAAATGTATTGTTAAATTGAGAATATCCTAATTTTTCCAAGGAATAAATCAAGGTTACAGCTGTATTATGGATTTTATTGGCTATGTATTTTAATCCCTCTGGTCCATGATAAACACCATACATGCCAGCCATTACAGCTAACAATACCTGTGCGGTACAAATATTGGAAGTTGCGCGATCTCTTTTAATATGTTGCTCTCTAGTTTGTAGTGCCATTCTAAAAGACATATTGTTACTCAAGTCTTTTGTAACGCCAATAATCCTTCCTGGAATATTACGTTTATAAGCTTCTTTTGTAGCAAAGTATCCAGCGTGGGGTCCTCCATACCCTAATGGTATTCCAAAGCGTTGTGTACTTCCAACAACCACATCTACTCCTAAACTACCTGGCGATTCTAATAATACTAAACTCAAAATATCTGCAGCAACAGCTACTTTAATTTGCGCTTCTTTTGCCTTTTCAACAAAGTTTTTATAATTATAAACTTTCCCAGATTTTCCTGGATATTGTAATAAGGCTCCAAAATAATCTGTTGAAAATTCAAAATTATCATGAGAACCAATAACTAATTTTACACCTAAAGGTGTGGCACGGGTTTCCAATAAAGCGATTGTTTGAGGAAGTACTTCTTCAGAAACAAAAAGTTTAATTACATTACTTTTCTTTTGGACACGATCCCGTAAGGCAAAAAGCAAAGCCATTGCTTCAGCTGCGGCTGTTGCTTCATCTAAAAGCGATGCATTTGCCATTTCCATACCTGTAAGATCGGTAACCATGGTCTGAAAATTAAGAAGTGCTTCCAATCTACCTTGAGCAATTTCCGCTTGATAGGGAGTATATGCAGTATACCAACCTGGATTTTCAAGAATATTTCGCTGAATAACTGGGGGCAAGATGGTATTATAATATCCTAAACCAATATAAGTTTTGAATAACTTGTTTTTTGATGCAAGTTCATTACTATGCTCTAAATATTCCTTTTCAGTCATTGCATCTTGAAGTGATAGTTTTTTTTGCAACAAGATATCATCAGGTATCGTTTGTTGTATTAAATCATCTAATGATTTAACCCCAATGGTTTTAAGCATTTTATTAAGGTCACTTTTTCTAGGACCAATATGTCTTTGAGCAAAAGAATCAGTATTCATTTTCAGAAATTAAAATTAGAAATGCGAAATTACAATTTTAAACAATATTGGGCGACTTTTAAAGAAAATTATAAATTGGGTAGATTCAACTAGCAAATGCAACTTTTTGGTTTACAAATTTATAAAATAGATTTTTGGGCTTATCATAATTTAGATTTTTTCTTGGTCTTCGGTTTATTTTGTGTTGTATTAATTTGATTTCTTGGTTATTATATGCACTGAATATTGATTTTTTTGGTATATATTGCCTAACGAGTTTATTGGCGTATTCACTTAATCCTCTTTCCCATGAGCAATAAGGGTGAGCAAAAAAGAACTGGGTTAATAATTTTTTAGATATTTTTTTATGCTCGGCAAATTCTTTACCATTATCTGAGGTAATGGAATGGACAAATTTCTTGTAAGGCATCATCATCTCAATAACAATTTCTGCTAATTCTTTAGCATTTTTACCAAAAGGTAACTTTCTCATTAAGAAAAAAGCAGTAGTCCTTTCAACTATAGTAACAATTGCACCTTTTCCATCTTTACCTATAATTAAATCTATTTCCCAATCACCAAAGCGTTCTTTATTGTTAATTATATCGCCTCTAAAGTCTATAGATACCCTATCCTTAATTGTATTCTGTTTCCCAGAAACTGGACGTTTTCTGTGTTTTAATTGATGTCTTAAATGTTTAAATAGATTTCCTCCTTGCTTTTTATCTTCTCTTATATAAGCATATATTCTTTCATGACTAACCATAGGAATATTTTGAGATTTACAGTAACCCACTATCTGTTCTGGAGACCATTGTTCTTGTTCTATTTGCTTTTTTATGTATTTTTCTATGGAAGGAGTAAATTTTCTATTACTAGCAAAACGTTCCTTTCTTTCGGAAGATAATTCTTGAGCAAAATCAGGGTTATATGAACCTTGTTTTTTTGAATTACGTTTTAATTCCCGATAAATAGTCGTTTTATCAACATTCAAAGCTTCTGCTATAAAAAGTTTTGATTTGCCACAATTTAAGTATGCTTTTATTTGATACCTTTGTTCTTTAGTTAAGTGCTTCATATTTATTGACTTTTAGTAGAGTACAAATATAAGCCTTAATTAGGAGTACTTAAGAGAGAAGGCTTTAACGATATTAGAATTATATAAATACTCCTAAAAGTTGCATTTACTAATTGAACTTAAGTTGCTAATACTTTGCTTATTTTTGTTAAGTGAGATTGTTGAAAAATATTTTTAGTTTTTATATAAACAGCAGTATTCATGTTGCAATAGCTGTTTGTGCTTTTGTTGGAGTAACCATATTTGAATTTGATATTTCAATAACAAATGACTTATTAGGCTTTATTTTTTTTGGAACTATAACAGGCTATAATTTTGTAAAATATGCTGAAATAACAAGATTTCGACATCGAAGTTTAAATCTTTCATTAAGAACAATACAGGTTTTTTCTTTCTTTTGTTTTTTGGCATTGATTTATTTTACTTTAAAACTTCCATTAATAACATTATTAATTACAGGAGGTTTTGCGGCTTTAACTTTTTTCTATGCCATTCCCTTTCTAAATAATAAAAGTCTAAGAGTTCTTGTGGGAATAAAAATATTAATTGTAGCAGTAGTTTGGGCTGGAGTAACTGTTATTATTCCTATGGTCAATGAAAATGAGTTAATGACAAATACCTTTTGGATCAGTTTTATACAACGCGTATTATTTGTAGTTGCATTAGCAATTCCCTTCGAAATAAGAGATTTAAAATATGATGAAATGGCATTAGGAACTCTGCCTCAACTTGTTGGAGTGCTAAGCACTAAAATAGTTGGTGTTGTTTTAATTATACTTTCTTTTTTAACTGATTTATTTAAGATAGTAACTAATAGGAATCACACCATAAGCCTAGGGGTTATTAGTATAATTTTAATAGTATTTATTATTTTTTCAAATAAGAAGCAGACAAAGTATTTTGCATCTTTTTGGGTAGAAAATATACCAATAATGTGGCTTGTTTTATTTTATTTACTTCTAAGATGATTATTTGAACAATTCTTGATGTATTTTATCTTTAATTTCATTTTTATCGTTCTGAGAAATTGATTTTAAATCGTAATTCGCAATTATTTTAGTAAGTAGGTTGTTTCGAGAGGAATACTTTTTACATGCACGGCAATATATTAAATGAATAGTAAGTTTAATTTTTTCGAATAAACCAGCTTCATTGTACTGATTTTTGTCACACACATGATTTGCTTTTTTACATTTCATTTTAATAATTTTATAACCAATTTTTTTCTAAACATTCAGCCATCGCTTTTCTTGCTCTATGTATAATTACCCACAAATTAGACGCAGTAATATTAAATTCATTACAAATAGCTTCGGTATCGAAACCATCGATGGTTTTCATTTTAAAGATGGTCGCTTGTTTTTCATTTAAGGTAGCTAAGCAATCATAAATAGCCATTCCTAACTCCTCATTTTCCATGTTATCTTCTGCAGTACGATCGTAAGGATCACTCACCCTTTCTTCTAACCAATCCCCTTCAGATTCTTCATCAGAATATTTCATACGAACCTCAGCCTTACCTTTCTTTGAATTTATCTTACGATAATGATCGATAATCTTTCTTTTTAAAATTGAAATAAGCCAAGTTCGTTCACTCGCTTCCCCTTTAAAATTATCTTTGGATTTTAATCCGGCCAAAAAAGTTTCAGAAATTAGATCCTTTGCAATTTCACTATTGTTTACTCTAACAATGGTAAAATTATAGAGATAGTCTGAGTAACGATCTACCCATACATTAGGATCTAGTTGATGATTTGACATATTGTGTTTTTTGGTAATTAATTCAAAAATAATAAAGTTTTTGTAAAATAATACCTAAAGTATCTTAAAATTAAAGATGTTTAAAGGAGTCCTGATAAATTAAATAAAAAGCGAAAATAAATCCTGATCATTATGTTTTTAAAAGTCCTGCTCTCTTTAACAACGCTTTTGTATCAGGCTTCTTACCTCTAAATTTCACATAAAGTTCCATAGGATCTTGACTGCCTCCTTTAGATAAAATATTTTCTTTGAATGAATCTGCAATTTCTTTATTGAAAACGCCATTCTCTTTAAAATAGGAAAAAGTATCTGCATCTAATACTTCGGCCCATTTATAACTATAATATCCAGCCGAATACCCACCTTGAAAAATATGCGAAAATGTGGTACTCATACAATTTTCTTTTACATCAGGGTATAATTGCGTTGATTTAAAAACTGCTTGTTCAAATCCTTTTACCGACTCTATTTTTGAAGGGTCTTTACTATGCCAGACCATATCTAGTAATCCAAAACTCAATTGACGTAGTGTTTGCATACCTTCATGAAAAGTAGCGGGTGCTTTTAGTTTTGAAATCAACTCCATCGGAATATTTTCATTGCTTTCAAAATGATTTGCAAAAAGAGATAAGGCTTCTTTGTATTTTGTAGATATTCCAAATGCAAAGCAATCTGTAATTAATATTGGTTATTTAGGAATGGCTCGAACAAATCCTGACTATTATGCGACAACAGTAATGAACTATAAACTTGGAGGTTCATTCTCTGGGAATGTAAACCTTATTTTAAGAGAAGAAAAAGGATATACTTATGGAGCAAGAACACGTTTTAGTGGTTCTAAAATTAAAGGAACGTTTACGGCGTCGTCAAGTGTAAGAACAAATACTACTTTCGAATCGGTTAACATCTTTAAAGAAGAAATCGAAAAATATAAAGAAGGTATTTCTCAGGAAGATTTAGATTTTACTAAAAATGCATTAATTAAATCGAACGCACGACGTTTTAAAACGCAACGGTCACTTTTAGGTATGCTTCAAAATATTAGTAATTATAATTTATCTAAAGATTATATTGCTGGTGAAGAGGACATAATTAGAGGAATGACTTTAGAACAGCATAAAGTGTTAGCGAATAAATATCTCGATGCTTCTAAAATGGGATACTTGGTTATTGGAGACGCAGCGACACAATTCGATAAGTTTAAAAATGCTGGATTTGATGAGGTTATCCTTTTAGATAAAGATGCTAAAGAAGTAAAGCTTTTAGATATTAAAATGTAAATATTATCATATAAATATTAGAAAAGGTGTGGTGTAAATCACACCTTTTTTATTTACTCATGTTACGCAAAAATATGATAAAAAAAGGTAGTTTTAACATTTGAAATGTTGATACTATAAAAAGACATTATTGATGGATAATTTTTCAGATTTATACAGTGATTACTTGATAAGTTCAAGTTCCTATACCACAGCTACAGGTATGGCTTCGTTATTATCTATCAAGCATGATAAAATCACAAGGGAATTGTCTAAGGGGAATTATGACAGCAAGTTTTTATGGAAACAAGCTAAAGTTTATGTTCAAGAAATGACCCAATCTAAAGATACGATTGTTTTAAGTTTTGATGATTCAATACAAGAGAAACAGTACACCGATCAGAGTGAACTTAATTGTTGGCATTATGACCATGTTTTTGGCAGGTCAGTAAAAGGCGTTAATTTTTTAACAGCATTAGTAGAAGTTGGAGGTATGCGTTTACCCTGTGCTGTTGAGTTTATAAAAAAAGATAGATGGGTAGTCGATTCAAAAACAGGCAAAGAAAAGCGTAAAAGCAGTACCACAAAAAATGAATTGTTCAGAAAGATGCTACGAGAATGTTACGGGAAATTTTTGTTTGATTATGTTTTAGCAGATAGTTGGTTCAGTTCAGCAAAGAATATGGATTGTTGCAAAAAAGAGTTAAAGACAGATTTTATTATGGCTTTAAAGAGCAATCGCAAAGTAGCTTTATCGTTAGAAGATAAAGAAAATAAGAAATACATAAGTATTGAAACATTACAGCCAGGACAGCAGACCGTGGAAGTTTGGTTAGAGAAACTAGATTTTCCGCTGTTGCTTACAAAGCAAGTTTTCAAAAACGAAAATGGTACAGTCGGCGAGTTGTACTTGGCTTGTAGTGATTTAAAGGTATCGTATGAGCAAATAACTACAATCTACAAAAAACGGTGGGGCGTAGAGGAATTTCACAAATCCATAAAAAGTAACACAGGTTTTGCTAAATCGCCAACAAAAACTGTCAAAACCCAAACCAATCATTATGTCTTGTCAATTGTGGCTTACATAAAATTGGAATTTTTAAAACAAAGAACTAGTAAAAATCATTTTGCAATGAAAGCTCAAATTTATTTAGCAGCTCAGCAAGCTGCTTACACAGAGCTTCAAAAGTTATCAACACCTAAAGTTGCATAGAGTTAATTTTGAAGTGTTTTTTTGCGTAAGGTGAGTTATTTAATACCAAATGAATTATATTCTTACCCTTGCCAATTTAAATGTTCCTTTTTTGCGAAGTTCCTCTGCTTTTTGAAGATTGTATTCCCAGTGCAACAATACCAACAAGTATTTTCGTACCAATAAATTTACCTCTTTTCCATGCAGCATTATCTCCTTTTATATTTAACCATGAGTTGGTTTTAAAGACCTTTGAATTACCCGCAACAAGATTACTTGAAGCTGTCCAACCTATTGATTCTCCGTTTATCGCTTTACCATTCTCAATACTCAGGTGGCGAACCCGTACATATTTCCCTTTAGGATCTGTCTGGTTTGAACGGGCTGTAATGTTTACATAAGTTCCAAGTGGAATTGTTTTTCCCGTACTTTTAAAGTCAATTGAGTTTCGTATGATGGCGTTCTTATCATCCACAGTAAAATTATCTCTGGTAGGTTTCAAATCCCATTCACTAGGAACCCTAAACTCGCAACAACATTTATAAATACCTTAGCCTTTTGAAAACAAAAGGCTAAGGGGTATTGTAGTTCCACCTAAAAGGTGGAAATTGCGGTTGAACCCTGCAAAACACTACAATGCTTAAAACTAAACAATCTTCAAAGAATATCACCCCTTTTGGTGGCTTAAATTTTATTTTTAATGCCATTAAACGCTCAAAAATAGATGTTTTTCTCGATAAAAATTTGGGTTATCGAAATTTTAGGGCCCAATATTCGTATGCCGACATTGTGCTTTCTTTGTTGGGAAATTCTTTATGCAATGGAGAGTATATTTCTGATTTAGAACATCTTAAAAATAAATTCACTTGCCAAAGTTTTACCAAAATCCCTTCCCCAGATACGGTTGAATATGCTTGTCAGGAATTAAAAGAACCAACAATTAGGGAGATAACTGGCCAAGGAATTGTTCATCAATTTAATTACAACAATCAAACCAACGCATCTTTAATCGCTCTTTGTGCAAAAACAGGTCAACTTAAAAAAGAAGAAAAATACACACTTGATTTTGACAATGTAGTTCTTGAAAACAAAAAACAAGATGCCAAAAAAAGCTATAAAAACACTAAAGCCTAGCATCCCAATTTCGCCTTCATAGGCAGATTACCTGTGCATATTGAAAACCATAACGGCAACACCCCTGCAAAGTATAAACAATTTGAAACCCTAGAAAGATGTTTTAAAAACCTGAGCGACAATCAAATAAAAATAGAACATTTTAGAGCAGACTCTGCATCTTATCAAAAAGAAGTCATTGAACTGGTTAGCCAAAAGGCGACTAACTTTTATATTAGAAACATCAGTTCCCAAAAGTTCATCTCTTTATGTGGAAAAATTAAAGATTGGAAAAAACAGGAAATCAACAACGAAATAAAAGAAGTTGCATCACTAATTTACACCCCTTTTAATGGGGGATTTTCTTATAGAATTGTGGTTACAAGATCTCTAAAAAAAGACCAGCAAATCGATTTTATATCAGGGACCCCTTACAATTATTATGGAATAATGACCAACAATTTAGTTTTTTCAAATCAAGAAATTATCGAATTTTACAACCAACGAGGCGATGCGGAGAATTCTAACAAATTCCTAATCAGTGATTTCAACTTGAAACACTTGCCTTTTATGGATTTGGATACCAATACTGCGTTTATGTATTTAATCGCGATGTGCTTAATTCTTTTTGAGTGGACAAAAGTAATTTTGGTGAAAAATAAAACTCCAAATATTAGTCTTAAAATGAGAGTCAAAGCGGTTTGTTTTCGTTACATTACTGTGGCTACAACTTTTGTAAATCACGCCAGAGAGAAAATACTTCAGGTTTTCTCAAACCAAGAATACAAAATTTTAAAAATTTAAAACAAGGATTTACTGGAATTGCAAAAAAACTCATTTGGGGTAAGGGGGGCTATACACATAGCCTATGAAATTTTGTTGAAAACGGAATGAAAACCCTGAAAAAATTAAATACATTTACATATTAAAGACCTCGGATTTCTGTTGCGAGTTTTGGGAGGAAGGTAAGTAATAATCTCATTTAAAAATTTGTCTCTCAAATTACCAGCTCGTGTCCAACCTGAAGGAATAAAATCGGGAGCTCCAATTGGAACAGCAAATACAAATACATTACGGGAAGCATCCATTTTTGCATCTGTAATTTTCACTCTCGTATTTAGAGGGATTAATTTTAGATCATTTACTGAAGCATTGGGTGGAATGTTGTCTCCACTTTTATATCTGGAAAATTGTGCCAGATTATTATGATTTCGTAGAAGGGTCTGGTTATCATCAACAATAAATTCTTTGTCTAGATAGGAAGGTATAGTTAGTATCATTGTTTTAATTTTTAATCTAAGTTAAATGAGAGAACCTTAAAATTAATACATATTAGTAATTGAGTAAGGCGACCTTAAAGGGAGAAAATATAGCTAATCGCTTACAAAATGTAATTTACATAACGAATATATAAGATATAAAAAATTATTTGTCAGTTCAGGTTTTATACCAGATTTTCTAAACTATTGTCATAAGTGTTGTAGAAATGTCAATAATTCATGATATTTAGGAATACTTTATAGAATAGCTATAAATGATAAAAAACTGGTTTAAAAATATTGGGCCAGGTCCTTTAGTAGCAGCCGCTTTTATTGGTCCGGGAACAGTAACACTTTGTACTATTGCGGGAGTGAGTTTTGGTTACGCCTTGTTGTGGGCAATGTTGTTATCTATAGTGGCTACTATTGTATTGCAAGAAATGTCTGCAAGATTGGGTATCATCTCTCAAAAAGGCTTGTCAGAAGTTATAAGAACCGAAATTAAAAACCCTATTTTTAAAGGCTTTGCAATTCTATTAATACTATCTGCAATTGTAATTGGAAATGCTGCTTACGAGGCTGGAAATATAAGCGGTGGTGTATTAGGTTTAGAAACCATCGCAGGAAATCCTATATTGGATATTGGTGGATTATCTATCAATTCTTTAAGTGTAATAATTGGTGTTATTGCTTTTATATTACTTTATATTGGTAACTATAAGGTGCTGGAGAAAACGTTGGTATCATTAGTTATTCTCATGAGTATTGCCTTTTTAATCACAGCAATAATAACCAAGCCAAATTTTGTTGAAATATTTAAAGGCGTGTTTGTGCCAAAATTTCCTGATGACAGTATCCTTACTATTATTGGTTTAATCGGGACAACTGTTGTGCCTTATAATCTGTTCTTACATGCTGCACTTGTTAAAGAGAAATGGCAAAAAGAAAGCGATTTAAAATACGCAAGAAAAGATACTATAATTGCTGTAATATTAGGTGGAATTGTATCTATGTGTATTATTATTTCGGCAGCAGCAATTCAAACACAAGATATTAGTAATGCAGCTGATCTGGCTAAAGGATTAGAGCCTCTTTTTGGAAGCTTTGCAAAATACTTTTTGGCAATTGGCTTGTTTGCAGCAGGCATTACCAGTGCTATCACTGCACCTTTAGCAGCTGCTTATGTAGCTACAGGTTGTTTAGGTTGGAATACCAATATGCGCTCAAAAAAATTTAGAAGCGTTTGGATGTTCATTCTTATATTAGGTGTGTTGTTTTCATCATTTGGGATCAAATCCATAGAAATTATCAAGTTTGCTCAGGTGGCTAATGGAATTTTATTACCGGTAATTGCAGGATTTTTGCTTTGGATTATGAACAAGAAGTCTATCATGGGAATACACCGCAATAATTTAAGACAAAATATTTTTGGAATGTTAATTCTTGCGATTACCATTTTCTTAGGGCTGAAAAGTATTTTAAAAGTATTTAATCTTTTATGATGTTACAAACAATAGATATTAATGTAGATGTTGGTGAAGGCGTTAACAACGAGTCTCAGTTAATGCCATATATATCTTCATGTAATATCGCTTGTGGCGGACATGCTGGAGATTTAGAAACTATGAGAACTGTTGTAAAACTTGCTAAAAAACATCGTGTGAAAATAGGAGCGCATCCTTCGTTTCCTGATAAAGAGAATTTTGGAAGACAAGCAATGAAAATCTCTAATGCAAGATTATTTAAATCCATTCGAGAACAGATTAACAGTTTAATGAGAGTTTTAAGAGATGAAAAAGCCAGGTTACATCATATAAAACCGCATGGCGCTCTATATAACCTGGCTACAACCAATGCACCTACGGCAACCGTTATTATAGAAGCCCTAAAAAGCATATCGCTTCCCGTTAAACTTTATGTGCCTTATAACTCTGTTATTGCTCAATTGGCATTAAACGAAAACATTCCTATTGTGTATGAAGCGTTTGCCGATAGAAATTATAACGATGACCTTACTTTAGTTTCGAGAAATGAGAAGAACACTATAATTTCTGATTCAAATGAAATGTTTAACCATGTTTCCAGAATGATTAAACGACAAAAAGTGAAAACCATAAATGGAGTAGAAGTGAAGATTTTTGCGAAAACGTTTTGTGTTCATGGTGATAATCCAAAGGCTCTAAATTTGATAAAAGATTTAAAAGAAAAATTAAAACAAATTCACATTAATATTGAATAGATGTTTTGAGTAATTTTAAGCTTACATATAAGGCCTATGGCGAGCGCTCTATTTTGGTAGAATGGCCATCGAAAATAGATGAAAAAATTCTTAGGGATGTCATATTTTTTAAAGAGAAACTTGAAAAGTCATTATTTGAAGTATTAATTGATGTAAAATCGGCATATAACTCGATATTAATTAGTTACAGATATACAATAGATAATATCTATAATGAAATATTGGTGTTAAAAAACATATATTCTTCAAAGAATGAAGTAAAGAAATCTATCTTTAGATTATGGAAAATTCCAGTGTGTTATGACGCTGAATTTGCTTTGGATTTGGAAGAGATTTCATTAAAAAAAAAGATATCAAAACATGATATTATTGCAATACATTCTGATGCGATTTATACTGTTTTTTTTACTGGATTTTTACCTGGATTTTTATACTTAGGAGGATTAAATAGTGCCCTTAATTTCCCAAGAAAGCCCACTCCTCGATTGCAAATTGAAAAAGGAGCTGTTTCAATTGGGGGTAATCAAACTGGAGTTTATCCCTCTCAAAGCCCTGGAGGTTGGAATATAATTGGGAATTCACCTATAAAATTCTTCGATATTTCTAAAAATATACCATGTTTTGCTCAGCCTGGTGACAAAATTCAATTTTTTCCAGTTACATTAAAGACCCATAGTGATATAACAGCTTTAGCAAATGCCGGTGTTTATCAATTGGAAAGTGAGGTGCTACATGGTTAAAGTCATAAAAGCTGGTTTTTATTCTTCAATACAAGATTTGGGCCGTATAGGGTTTCAAAAATATGGTGTTCCTGTTTCTGGAGCTATGGATTATTATTCAGCTAAACTAGCCAATGCACTACTTGGCAACGAGAAAAATAAAGCTGTTTTAGAGATTACCATGACAGGTCCAACACTTCAGTTTAGTTGTGATACTATTGTTTGTATTTCAGGAGCAGATATATCTCCAATGTTGAATAACAGGCCAATTAGGCTAAATAGTATAGTTAATATTAAAAAAAATGATAGTGTTTCTTTTGGTAAAATTAATTATGGTTTTAGATGTTACTTAGCGGTTTTTCGAGGTTTTCAAACTGAAATGGTAATGAATAGTAAAAGTATGTACAAGGATGTAACATCACAATTTGTATTAGCAAAACATGATGAATTAACTATTTTGGAATACACTAACATTTTAAAGCAATCTAATGCATCAATTAAGATTAATGACAATCATTTTACTTCAAAAGAAATAAAAGTATTTAAAGGACCAGAATTTGAATTACTTACTAAAAAGCAACAACAGCGTTTATTATCAGAAGAATTTACTATTTCAAAAAATAATAATAGAATGGCATATCAACTTGTAGAACCTCTAAAAAATAATTTAAAACCTATAATAACGTCTTTAGTTTTACCAGGAACTGTTCAACTAACACCTTCAGGAAATCTTATAGTTTTAATGAGAGATTGCCAGACTACAGGAGGATATCCAAGAGTTTTGCAGCTAAAAGAGTCTTCTACAAACGTGTTATCTCAAAAGCTTACAAGGAATAATATTCGTTTTATTATGAAAAACGATACAACATAAGAACATACTTTTTGTCAAGGCATTGGTATAATTCTCACTAAATAAATTAGTTAAATGTATGAAAAGATTAAACGATTAAAACAATTTTATTTGTGCTAACTTTTATCTACTTTAGAGCAACTAATTATAGCAACTAACTAAATAATTTAACTTAATTTTAATTATCATGAAAAAACCAGTATTGTTATTGTTGGGTATTGCAATTGGTGTAGGAGTTTCGTATTTCTACTTTAATAGACAGGAAGCAACCACAACCAGTGAAGAAGCAACCATGGCCAGAGCTATTGTTAAACCTAAAGGTGTAATCACACCAGCACAGGCCAGGACCTTAAATAATAGGGTTCTTTTCAAAACTACAAAATATTTTAGAAACAGACTTTTTTATCTGCTTTTTTTGTTTTCTGCCTCCGTTTTCAGTTTTTTAGGGCTCCATAATGGTTTATTTTAGAGGGTTTCATCTCATTTTTTATTTATTGGACATACCTATCCCACTAAAGCAGGGGTCTGTTTAAGGGCACCTCTAAAAACTCATATATTTTTATAGAAGGCAAAAAATGTCGATATTTACCTATGGGAAAACGATATAAGCGACACAGAGATTACGGTTTTTTTGACCAAGATATTCGATTAAGCAAATTAAGTGAATTAGGCGACCCATTAGAACGATTAAATACTGGGATTGATTTTGAGTTTTTTAGAGAATTATTAGAAATAAGGCTCTCCAAAGAGCCAAAAGGTAAAGGCGGTCGTCCGCCTTATGACTATGTTTTAATGTTTAAGATATTAATTTTGCAACGCTATTACAATCTCTCAGATGACCAAGCTGAATATCAGATTAACGATAGAATGAGTTTTATGCGTTTTTTAAATTTAACGATTTCTGATGATATTCCAGATAGTAAAACGATATGGCACTTTAGTGAAAGATTAACCGATTTAACTTTAGTAGAAGAATTATTCGATTTATTTGGAAAAGAATTAGAAAGGCTGGGGTTGGTGGTAAATAAAGGTAAAATTATAGATGCTAGTTTTGTAGAAGCTCCCCGACAAGGTAATAGCAAAGATAAAAACGATCAAATAAAACAAGGTAAAGGCGATGAATTGTGGAATGACTTACCCACAAAAAAGTCTCAAAAAGATATAGATGCACGTTGGACAAAGAAGAACAATCAGAGCTATTACGGTTATAAGAATCATGCAAAAGTAGATTCCAAAAGCAAACTAATAGATACTTATACCGTTACAGATGCTTCTGTCCATGATTCACAAACTATAGACGACTTACTAAGCAAGACAGATCAAGGGCAAGAACTATATGCCGATAGTGCCTATGTAGGTCAACAAGAGTTCATAGATAAATATGAGGTTATAGACCAAATTCATGAAAAAGGATACAAAAACAAGCCACTAACCCAGCAACAAAAAGCAACAAATACCGAAAAATCAAGAGTTCGAGTAAGAGTAGAACATGTCTTTGGCTTTATGGAAAACTCCATGGGGAGTATGTATTTCAGAAAAGTAGGAATTAAAAGAGCAGAAACAGTCATAGGCTTGATGAACCTGACTTATAATATGTTTCGTAAAATTCAATTAACAGCAGCAAACAATGAGAACGTGCCTTCAATTGCGAACGCGTAAAACCATAACATGTTGATATGTAGTAGTATGCAAAAATTAAAGATCTAAAACCTTATGACAGTAAATAAAGTTTAATTCAAAAAAATAAAACAAAAATTAGCACTAGGAGGGAATACTAGTTTTTAGAGATGCCCTTAAGTAAATATGCTCCTCTTAGCACATTGTATAGGATACAGTTCATATCAAAAACAAGACTGTTTCTTTTCTTTGTCTTAGCTCTAGCCTCACTATATTTAAGAGTTTTCTTCATATAGGCAAATGGATGTTCCACAGCGGCTCTAATTTTAGAGATCTGCTTATTTCTCTTTTCTTGTTTTTTGGATAACTTCTTCCCTCTACTGGCTTTATCTAATATTCCATAATGTACATCTCCAAGAGCTCTAGAGGCTCGCTTATATTTCTGATTAGCATATGCCTTATCTGCACAAACAAAGCTTTCATCTCCACTGAGGCAATCTTCAAAGGATTTTGAATCATGAGAAGAGGCATCTGTAAAAACACGCTTTCTGATAATCTTACTATCCATATCTAGTCCAATATGACCTTTATATCCAAAATAGTCTTTCCCGTTTTTATGGGTACTGCGAGCATCAGTATCTATCTGTTTACCAGGAGCGTTCTCCAGTTTTTTACGTCTATCCTTGCTAGGGGGTCTGGTAGAAGAATTCACTATAGTAGCATCTACCAATGTACCTTTTTTGACCACTAACCCTTGCAACTCCAACTGATGGACAATGCTACTAAAGATTCTGTCCATTAGTTTTTCCTTCAACAACGACTCCTTAAACCGCCAAAGAGTAATGAAGTTAGGTATCTCATCCTCCAAACCAAGACCCGAAAAGCGCTGAAAACTCAAGCGATCAATCAATTGATCCTCTAATTCCTGATCGCTCAAATTATATAAATGCTGGAGAAACAGCATACGTAATTTCAACTCCAAACTCAAGGGCTTTCTACCGCCTTTCGAAGTTCTAGACGTATCTACTTTTTTTACAATCGCTAATAACGCTTGCCAGTTGACCATTGATGCAATTTCATCTAGAGTATTACTTACTTTTGCACGCTTTTGGCGCTTCGAAAAAATCATTAAATCCATAAGGCTTAATTGTGGGTGATACATACCATCAAGATACAAATTAACAAGCTTGTATACTAGAAAAATTCCGCGTAGTTAGTTTTGAAAAGAACCCTAATAATTGGACTGACAAAAGAAAAAAAGCTGTAGATTCTGTGGCTGGACGGCCAGACAATCGTTCATCCTGGTGGTCTTTAGAAGACATTAAAAATTATCTTACCTATGCAGAAAATCAGGCGGATAGTCTAGGCTATACCTTGGATGGTATTCGTATTTACCTTGGCGTTTATGCTGGCAATGCACCAAATGGAAAAGCAGATTATTCCACTGTGTTTTGGGTGCCAACAGGAAAAAAATCTAAATCTGAAGGTAATTTCCTAAATATTTCTATGTTTGATGGCGGAAATATTCCAGGAGGCGATCCATTGAATGATGGCTCTAATGGTAATCCTCTGGGCGGTGGTTATTAACAACAAAATGTTTTTTAGTGGAAGAATTTTTATTACAAAACTATTCTTTAATAACACGAAGTGTTGAAATTATGGCAGCTATTACTGGGTTATTACTTTATAAAAAGTATAAGTTAATAGCTGCCAAATATTTTATTTATTTTTTAGTATATCTTTCAGTTTGTGACTTCATAGGTACTTATACTTATTACATCGATGATAATGGTGCCTTAAGTTTTTTAAAAGGCACACTTTTAGAAAAGAACAATTGGTGGACAACATTATATTGGAAAATGGGAGCAGTCTTGTTTTTTGCCTTTTATTATCAAAAAATTTTAAAAGAAAGACTGAATCAGTCTATCGTGAGAAAATTAAGTTATTTTTTTATAATAAAAAACAAAACACTTGCTGTTTTAAGTGATTTAGAAAGTAAATGGGAAAGCAAAGATGTTACCATTCCGATGTACGAGATTAAAGCAGAAAGAGATAAGGCTTCTTTTTCATAGCACCAATTTTCTAATACTTGACTAGGCAATTCAACAAAATCCCATAAAACATTTGTTCCTGAAAGACCTTTGTATGTTGTGTTTGCCAACATGCCGTGTAAGGCATGACCAAATTCGTGAAATAAAGTAGTTACCTCATTGAATGTTAATTGTGAAGGCTTGCTTTTTGTAGGCTTTGTAAAATTACAAACGATGGATATATGAGGTCGATCATTCGTGCCATTTTTAATTTGCTGTGGCTTAAAAGATGTCATCAAGCACCACCTCGCTTCCCTTTCCGAGGATGGAAATCGGCATAAAATATAGCTATCAGAGTATTTTTGGAGTCTGTTACTTGATAGGTTTTTACATCTTCATGGTACTTGTCGATTGTATTTATTTCTTTAAAATCCAAATCATATAATTTATTTGCAACTATAAAAACGCCTTCGATAACATTCTCAAGTTTAAAATATGGTTTTAATTGCTCATCATCAAGGTTGAATAGTTTTTGTTTTAGTTTTTCAGAATAATACCCACCATCCCATTTTTCCAGATGATCTATTCCATCAAGTTCTTTTGCAAACGATTCCAATTCTTTAAATTCTTTATAAGCTACTGGTTTTGCTTTAACTAATAACTCGTTTAAAAATGAATTTACTTTTCCAGGTGTTTTTGCCATTCTTTCTTCCAGAATAAAGTGTGCATGAGATTTATAACCCAACAGTAAGGATCGTTGGAGACGAAGTTTAGTGATTGCTAAAATAATCTGCTGATTATCATTCTTATTTCCCTGAAATGCTCTTATACCAAATGCCAGCGCAAGTTTTTTTCGAAGTGCCCTATTTAAAGCATAGGTCATAAAGGGAACGTAGCTAGGATAATCTAAAGTAAATATCCACCCATTCTTTCCTTTTTCATTGGTCGTCTGTGCAGCCATTTCTTTTATTCCATCTGGTAAACCATCCAATTCTTTCTCCTTGGTAAGGTGAAGTTCGTATGCGATGGTTTCTTCTAATACGTGCTCACCAAATTTCAATTTTAGTGTAGAAAATTCCGAATCTATTTGTCGTAAATTTTTTTATCGATTTTGGATAAATTTGCACCATTTCTTGAAAATCCTTTGTATTGTTTTTCAATAAACGTTTTTTGCTCTAGGGTTAGTTGTAATGAGTCTTTGAAATTGTATACTTGCTTTACTCTTTTAAATCTAAAGAATTCCCCGAGGCTTGCCTCGGTGGTCAAGAGGAAAGTTTGAAAACCTAAGGTTTTCATCAAACTAAAATAAAGTTATCTTCCGCTTGATACCTCGTACCCTTGGGTCGAGGTAGTTCATTAAAGTTTCGTTGAGCAACAGGTCGTTTTTGAAATCTGATAGTAAAGGCGAAACTTTTTGGGCTATTCTTTGAATTTCATCATTGGTTTCGGCACTATTCAAATTAAAAAAAATACTAGTAACTCGGTCCAGTTGAAGACCTGAATAATCTAATGCCTCTACAGTATTTTTAAATGTTGGTGCTTCAGTATTAGTGGCGATAGATTCAATTTCAACTTTTGTTTGTTGAATAAGTTCCTTTATTGCAGGAAGAAAATACTCATTTTTCAGTTCTGAAAAGGGTGTTGTATTAAAGGGGCTTAGTAATGAGTTCATAAACATAATGGGATTGTTAATTAAATTTATATGTTTGATATTTAATTGTATGTCTGGTCGAGCACAGTCAAGACCTCATTGTTTGTAGGTTTGTGTTTTGAATCTGTAAAGTTTCTGCACTCAGAAAATATTTGAAGCATATGGAAGTCAATATACGCTAATGCTAATTTTTTCTTTGCACTCCATTTTTTAATTTTCTTTTCAAAATAAATTGCTTGTTTAGCATCAGTAAACTTTAACTATTTATTTAAAGGCCTCAACTGGACTTCAGTAAAAACGAGAAATCACTTCTTCAACCCCTTAGCTCCATCTTCAACCTTTAACTTCAACCCCTCTTTATAGGCTATAATTTTGTCAAGAACATTTGAGTCTGATGAGCCAATAATCTGAGCTGCTAAAATACCTGCATTTTTGGCACCATCTAGGGCAACAGTTGCAACCGGAACACCACCAGGCATTTGGAGAATAGAAAGGACAGAATCCCAGCCGTCTATTGAGTTACTAGATTTCACAGGAACCCCAATAACAGGCAAGGGAGAAAGAGAAGCAATCATGCCTGGGAGATGAGCAGCACCTCCAGCCCCAGCTATAATTACTGAAAAGCCACGTTTATGAGCATTCTTCCCATAATCAAATAATTTATCTGGAGTCCGATGTGCCGAAACAATGTCGACTTCAATTTCTATATCAAATCCTTTTAATATATCGATAGCATCCTGCATAACTGTCAGGTCACTAGTACTTCCCATAATGATTCCTACTTTTTTCATAAATTCAAAATTTATTTTTCCAAGTTAAATTTGGAATTTGTTTTTGTTGTTTTTGTCACTAATGACTTTTAAAGTCTTTTTTACTTTTTTAGCAATGGAATACGCCGTGTCCATATCTTTATTTATAATAGTTACATGTCCCATTTTCCGAAAAGGTCTCGTTTCTTTTTTGCCATAAATATGGGGTGTTACTCCTTCTATAGCTAAAATTTTTTCTATATTTTGATAAACAACATTTCCAGTATATCCATTAGCACCGACCAGATTTATCATAACTCCGTTTAATTTACTGTCTGTTTTACCCAATGGCAGATTTAAAATGGCTCTAAGGTGTTGTTCAAACTGATTGGTATAACTGGCTTCAATACTGTAATGACCACTATTATGAGGTCTGGGAGCTACTTCATTTACCAAAATTGTATCATTTTCGGTTAGAAATAATTCAACAGCCATTAAGCCAACATGTTGGAATGCTTCTGATACCTTGCTTGCAATATTGGTTGCCTTTTTTGAAATGTTAACATCGATCAATGCTGGGCAAATTACATATTCTACCTGATTGGCTTCCTTATGGAACTCCATTTCAATTACAGGATACGTTTTAATTTCTCCTTTAGGGTTTCTTGCTACAAGTACAGCTAATTCTTTTTTAAATGGAATTAAATCTTCAGTGATACAAGGTATGTCTTTTAGTAAGGCTATATCTTCACTTGTTCTAACAAGTACAACCCCCATTCCATCATAACCACCAGTTGTGCTTTTCCAAACAAAAGGCAGTTGTAACTGATTAGAGGAATAAGCTTCAGAAAGCTCTTTTTTAGAATTAAAAATTTGAAACGCAGCTGTAGGAATACCATGTTTATTGTAAAATAGTTTTTGCCTTGATTTATCCTGAATATAATGTAATGTTGCTGGGGAAGGATAAACAGTAATGCCCTCAGATTCTAGTTTCTCAAGTGCATTCACATTCACATGTTCGATCTCAAAAGTGAGTATATCTACCTTTTTACCGAAGTTATAAACCGTGTTATAATCCATAAGGTCACCTTGTTCAAAAGTAGTGCAAGCTATTTTACAAGGGGCTTCGTTACTGGGATCAAGGACATGGGTTTTAATGTCGTATTTTAGTGTTTCGTAAAGTAACATCTTACCTAATTGCCCTCCACCAAGGATACCTAAAGTAAAATCAGATGAAAAAAAATGACCCATACATTGTTTATATAAAAAAGCAAAAATAAATCATCTTAAGTTCAATTAGTAAATGCAACTTTTAGGAGTATTTATATAATTCTAATATCGTTAAAGCCTTCGCTCTTAAGTACTCCTAATTAAGGCTTATATTTGTACTCTACTAAAAGTTAATAAATATGAAGCACTTAACTAAAGAACAAAGGTATCAAATAAAAGCATACTTAAATTGTGGCAAATCAAAACTTTTTATAGCAGAAGCTTTGAATGTTGATAAAACGACTATTTATCGGGAATTAAAACGTAATTCAAAAAAACAAGGTTCATATAACCCTGATTTTGCTCAAGAATTATCTTCCGAAAGAAAGGAACGTTTTGCTAGTAATAGAAAATTTACTCCTTCCATAGAAAAATACATAAAAAAGCAAATAGAACAAGAACAATGGTCTCCAGAACAGATAGTGGGTTACTGTAAATCTCAAAATATTCCTATGCTTAGTCATGAAAGAATATATGCTTATATAAGAGAAGATAAAAAGCAAGGAGGAAATCTATTTAAACATTTAAGACATCAATTAAAACACAGAAAACGTCCAGTTTCTGGGAAACAGAATACAATTAAGGATAGGGTATCTATAGACTTTAGAGGCGATATAATTAACAATAAAGAACGCTTTGGTGATTGGGAAATAGATTTAATTATAGGTAAAGATGGAAAAGGTGCAATTGTTACTATAGTTGAAAGGACTACTGCTTTTTTCTTAATGAGAAAGTTGCCTTTTGGTAAAAATGCTAAAGAATTAGCAGAAATTGTTATTGAGATGATGATGCCTTACAAGAAATTTGTCCATTCCATTACCTCAGATAATGCTAAAGAATTTGCCGAGCATAAAAAAATATCTAAAAAATTATTAACCCAGTTCTTTTTTGCTCACCCTTATTGCTCATGGGAAAGAGGATTAAGTGAATACGCCAATAAACTCGTTAGGCAATATATACCAAAAAAATCAATATTCAGTGCATATAATAACCAAGAAATCAAATTAATACAACACAAAATAAACCGAAGACCAAGAAAAAATCTAAATTATGATAAGCCCAAAAATCTATTTTATAAATTTGTAAACCAAAAAGTTGCATTTGCTAGTTGAATCTACCCATAATTATTTTAAGGGTCATGACAACTTAAGCATTGTTTAGCTTTGCATAAAGTCAGTCATAGAAAATTTAAGAAAAAATCCTCTTAAGTTGTCATGACCCTTATTTTAAATCATTCCTGCTAAAGGAATACCAAAAAATATGTAATTTTGCAGTCGCAATGGCAACCAATAATAAAATAACTCCATATAAAGATTCCCCCCTTAATAAAAAAGAGCAGATGGAAAAAATGTTCGATACTATTTCTGGTAATTATGATAGTTTGAATAGGGTTATTTCATTTGGAACGGATATAAGGTGGCGTAAAAAAGTTTTGAAAAACATCATAATAAAAAACCCAGAAAGTATATTGGATATAGCCACTGGAACAGGAGATCTAGCAATTAAATTTGCTGAAAACAGCAAAGCTTCAAAGATTATTGGTCTTGATATTTCTGAAGGAATGTTATCCATTGCTAGAAAAAAAATAACAGACTCTATGCTTTCAGAAAAAATTGAGTTTGTTAAAGGAGATTCTGAAGCCCTTCCATTTTCTGATAATACTTTTGATGCCATTACTGTGTCTTTTGGAATTAGGAATTTTGAACATTTAGAATTAGGGCTTTCAGAAATATTTCGGGTACTTAAACCAGAAGGGTTATTTGTTATATTAGAGACTTCTATTCCAACAAAAACACCCTTTAAACAAGGCTATCATTTCTACACTAACAAGATACTTCCATTAATTGGCAAATTATTTTCTAAAGACAAAGTTGCTTATAAGTATTTAAGTGAAAGCGTCTCTGTATTTCCTTATGGAAATAACCTTAACAATATTTTGCGAAAAATTGGGTTTATTAATGTTGAAAATAAGCCCCAAACTTTTGGAGTAGCAACCATTTACACCGCTACAAAATAAATATGAAAAAGTTATTTTTTGTTTTCGCTGTTTTAATTGTTGCCGAAAGTGCAAATGCGCAGCTATTTAACAAAGAACGGTTATCTAATTTAGAGAATTTTGATAAAAGTCTTTTTATTTGGGGTTTCTTTTTAGGTTATAATTCGTACGATTACAAATTTATTTATAAAAATCAGTTTGATGACCACAATACAGATGTACAAGTAAGTAAAGAAGGAGGATTAAATGTTGGTCTAATAGGGGATATCCGTATTAATAAATATATCAATATAAGGTTCGAACCTGGTTTATCATTTACCAAAAGAAACCTAGTTTTTCCTGGTTTTACTCAGGAAAAAGATTATCTAAGAGAGGTTAAATCCACTTATATCTACCTTCCTTTATTGTTGAAAATATCTACAAAAAGATTTAATAATTTTAAACCTTTTATCATTGGCGGAGTTTCAACATCCAGTAATCTCTCCAGTAATGAAAATCACCCTGAAGACAATGCTGAAGGTCAATTTCGAACAACAGAAAGCACCCTTTTTTATGAACTCGGTATAGGAATAGACCTCTATTTGTTTTTCTTTAAATTCACTCCTTCTATACGTGGTGTGTTTTCATTAAATGATGAATTAATTAAAGACGATGATCCTAATAGTCCATGGACAGGAAATATAGAAAAAATGTCCTCTAGAGGGGTGTTTATTAATTTCACATTTCAGTAGTGGATGAGGAAAGATAATGAATAGAACCCCATGAATGGATCAAATCCTAAAATTATCATACTATCTTCAAACAAAATTTTACTTCAAATAAACCATAAATTAAACTACTAACAAACTAACCCCGTTTAAATTCACTCAATAAAATAGCAGTCGCTGTTGCAACATTTAAACTTTCTGTTTTTTGCTGTTCGCCAAATTGTGGGATAGTAATTCTGTGTGTGAGAAGTTTATCAACATTTTTAGAAATTCCATTCGCTTCATTTCCCAAAACAATAATGAAAGGGTCTGGCAATTGGTGTGTATAAATTGAATCACCAACCATACAACCCCCATAAACCGGCAGATCGCTTTCTTTTATAAAATTTATAATCGATTCATACGAAACTTGGACCCTAGAAATCGACCCCATAGTAGCCTGAATAACTTTTGGATTATAACAATCTACTGTATCTTCAGAGCAAACCAATTGTCGAACACCAAACCAATCACATAACCGAATAATAGTACCTAAATTACCAGGATCCCTAATAGCATCTAATACTACTGTTGCATTCCCTTTTGTTAAAGGATTCTGAAGTGGGATTTTAAAAATTGCTAAAGAAGTATTGGCTGTTTTTAAAAAACTTATTTTTTGAAGTTCTTTATCAGATATTATTTGTATTTCAATAGATTCATCAAAAATATCCTGAGTTGTAAATAAAGAATCAAGATTAATGCCTGCAGATAAAAATTCATTTATTACTTTAGGGCCTTCAGCAACAAAAAGACCTAAATTATTTCGGTATTTTTGTTGCTGTAAACTTGCTATTAATTTTTTTTGACTTTTGCTAACCAAAATCACTTATTTTGCACTTGGTAAATATTTTAACTTGATTCAAACCCTTACAAAAATATCATTTATTTTAGTATTATTACTACTATTTACCTCCTGTGATGCTGTAAAAAATGTAAACGATGGTGAATACTTACTAACTAATAATGATATTATTGTCGATAGCCTACTAATTAAAGATCCAAAAGTTAATAGTTTATTATTTCAACATCCTAACACAAAAGCATTAGGAATCCCTTTAGGGCTTCATATTTATAATCTTGCCGATGTAAAACCAGATTCAACTTTTCAAAAGTGGCTTCATAAAAAGCCAAAAAGAGAAAAGAGAATGGTCGATTTTTATTCACAAAAACAAGTAGATAGAATCAAAAATAATTATATCGGTTTTAATAAATGGATTCAAAAAACAGGTAATAATCCAGTTATAGTTAGAGAAGGTGAAATAAAAAAATCCATTAATAGATTGGAACATTATTATTCAACTTTAGGATGGTTTAATGCCAATGCTTCCTATTCTGTTGAAAAATCAGATAATAAACGTGCAGCAGTTACCTATAATATCAGGAAATCAAGACCCTATTCAATCGGAACGATAACAGAACAAATAAATTCTCCAATTGTAGATTCTTTATACCATATCACAAAGCAATTTTCTTTTATTAAACCAGACAAACAATATGATGCAAATGATTTTAATAGTGAAAGGGATCGGCTAACATTACAATTTAGAAATTCAGGGCTATATTATTTTGATCAAAGTTATATTGAATTTGAAGCAGATAGTGTAAATACTGGTTATAAAGCTAATATCATCTATCAAATTCCCGATAGAAAATATAAAATAAATGATAGTACTTATACAGAACCCTTTAAAATACACAGGGTAAGCGAAGTGCGAATAATTACAGATTATAGCTTTTCCAGACTTAATGATACCTTTAAGGATTCTATAAATTTTAATGGTTATAAATTATATAGTTATGAAAAATTTAAGTTTAAACCCAAAGCCATTACAGACGCAATTGCAATAAAACCCAATGGTCTATATAAAGAACTAGAACGAACCCTCACCTACAATCAAATTAGTGATCTTAAGATTTTTAAGTACCCAAAGATTAGTTATGTTGAAGACCCCAAGGACACTACAGGACAAGACCTAATTGCGACAATATTACTTACTCCTAGAAAAAAATATTCCTTGAGTGTTGTTTTTGATACTTTCACATCGACAATTCAACAATTTGGAATTGGATTTAGAACTTCCTTTCAAATTAGAAATGTATTTAAGAATGCCGAAATCCTCGAATTATCTGTTAATGGAAGTGTTGGCGCTTCAAAGGATGCTGGTGATAGTAATAGTTCATTTTTTAATAATTCGGATATTGGATCTGCCATAAAACTTTCTTTCCCTCGTATTCTCTTCCCTTTAAAAACAGAAAAAATCATTCCTAAATTTATGTCTCCACTAACCTCAGTAAGTATTGGTTTTAATAATCAGCATAATATTGGTTTTAATAATCAGCATAATATTGGTTTAGATCGAAAAAATATAAATACTATTTTTAATTATAGATGGAGACCAAGAAAAACCAGATTAAATCAGTTGGATCTAATAAATGTTCAGTTTGTAAGAAACTTAAACCCCGAAAATTATTATGATGTTTATACGAGTTCTTACGCTCATTTAAATCAAATTGCAATAGATACTGGCCGGGATTTTGCAGATGATACAGAACCTCTGAATCTAATTATCCCTGAGGAAACCACCGCTTTTATTCTAGCTGTTGGAAATAATGATGAAAGTCTAAACATCGATGAAGAACAAGAAGAAGAAGTTCCTGAAATTACAGAAAGACAAATCAGATTAACTGAAAATAATTTAATTTTTGCTATTAATTATACTTGGACTAGAGACACCCGGGAAAATAATAATGATACTAATTTTTATCGAGTTCGATGGAAAGTTGAATCTGCAGGGGCTCTCCTAAATGGAATTGCTAAAATTGCTGAACTTGAAAAAGATGAGTTTGGAAAATACCTTATTGGAGACGTTGCATTTTCACAGTATATAAAATTTGAAGGAGAGTATATTAAACATTGGGATTTTGGTTTTAATAATATTCTAGCTTTCAGAACCTTTAGTGGTATCGCCATCCCCTATGGAAATGGTAATAGTATTCCTTTTACGAAAAGTTATTTCGCAGGAGGGTCAAATGATAACCGGGGTTGGAAAGCTTATGATCTAGGGCCTGGAAGTAGTGGAAGTGTTTTAGATTTTAATGAAGCAAATTTTAAAATCGCATTCAATTTAGAACATCGATATAAAATAATTGGCCCTATTAATGGCACCTTTTTTATTGATGTTGGAAATATTTGGAATGCACTAGATAATATCACAGACCCCCGTAAAACCTTTACCAGCCTGCAAGACCTTAGAGACATTGCTGTATCTTCAGGTTTTGGCTTACGTTATGATTTCGGCTTTTTTGTTTTTCGGCTCGACATAGGCTTTAAAACCTATGATCCTGCCTATCCTCTTGGTCAACGATGGTTTAATGATTATAATTTTGGAAATGCAGTCTATAACATAGGGATTAACTATACCTTCTAAACCATTAAATTTTATTATTTTTGTATCTTAATTTTAGTTATTATGAATCATTCTATTAAGCCAGGTGTTGCAACAGGAACCGATGTTCAAAAAATACATAGGTATGCAAAAGAAAATGGATTTGCACTACCTGCTGTTAATGTTGTTGGTTCAAATAGCATCAACACGGTTTTAGAAACAGCTTCTTCTCTAAATGCACCAGTAATCATTCAATTTTCAAGTGGTGGAGCCCATTTTAATGCAGGAAAAGGGCTTTCAAATGAAAATCAAAGAGCTGCTGTTGCTGGTGCTGTTGCCGGAGCAATGCATATTCATGAATTGGCAGATTATTATGGAGCTACAATAATACTTCATACCGATCATTGTGCTAAAAAATTACTCCCTTGGTTAGACGGTATGTTAGATGCAGGTGAAGTATTTTTTAAAAAAAATGGCTTCCCGCTATTTAGTTCCCATATGCTAGACCTTTCTGAAGAAACCCTCGATGAAAATGTTGAAATATGCCATAAATACATGAAACGAATGAGTGCTATGGGGATGACACTCGAAATAGAATTAGGTATCACTGGAGGCGAAGAAGATGGAGTTGATAATTCCGATGTAGATTCCTCAAAATTATACACACAACCTGAGGAAGTTTCATTTGCCTATGAGGAATTAATGAAAATAAGTGACCAGTTTACAATCGCTGCTGCATTTGGTAATGTTCATGGGGTCTACAAACCTGGCAATGTGAAATTACAACCAATCATCCTCAAAAATTCTCAGGAATTTGTTCAGAAAAAATTTAATACAAAAGCAAATCCAATTGATTTTGTTTTTCATGGCGGAAGTGGTTCAACATTAAGTGAAATAAGAGAAGCAATTAGTTATGGAGTGGTTAAAATGAATATAGATACCGACCTTCAATTTGCTTTTAATGAAGGAATTCGAGATTATATGATTACAAATATCGATTACCTTAAATCACAAATTGGAAATCCAGATGGCCCGGAAGTTCCAAATAAAAAATATTACGATCCTAGAAAATGGCTGAGGGAAGGTGAATTAACGTTTAAGAAACGACTTGAAAGAGCCTTTGAAGATCTAAACAATATTAACACATTATAATAATTACCCCTTATATAAATTAGTTAATGCAGAAATACGAAAATAATATGAGCTGGTTTAAAAGAAAAAAGAAAGGTATACAAACCCCAACCGAACTAAAAAAAGATGTTCCTAAAGGGCTATGGTACAAATCCCCAACTGGAAAAATAATAGATACTAAGGAGCTGGAAAACAAGTTTTATGTAAGCCCAGAAGATGGATACCATGTTCGAATTGGAAGTAAAGAGTACTTTGATATTTTGTTTGATGACGAATATAAAGAGCTCAATAAAAATCTTACTTCTAAAGACCCTTTAAAATTTGCAGATAAGAAAAAATATGTGGATCGTCTTAAAGATGCTAAACAAAAAACTGGTCTTAAAGATGCCATAAGAACTGCTGTCGGAAAATCTATGGGTGAAGATCTGGTAATAGCTAGTATGGATTTTAGTTTTATTGGAGGCTCTATGGGGTCTGTGGTTGGAGAAAAAATTGCACGAGCAGCAGGGTATGCTCTAAACAAAAAAATTCCTTTTCTAATTATCTCTAAAAGTGGAGGAGCCAGAATGATGGAAGCTGCATTATCCCTAATGCAATTAGCAAAAACATCTGCAAAATTAGCTCAATTAGCTGATGCCAAAATTCCTTTTATCTCGTTATGTACCGATCCAACTACAGGCGGAACTACAGCTTCATTTGCAATGTTAGGGGATATTAACATAGGTGAACCTGGTGCTTTAATCGGATTTGCTGGTCCGCGAGTTGTTCGCGACACAACTGGAAAAGAATTACCAGAAGGATTTCAAACCTCAGAGTTTTTATTAGAACACGGATTTCTAGATTTTATCACTCACCGCAAGAATCTTAAAAGTAAAATAAATCAATATATCGACCTTATTTTAAATAGGTCACTTAGAGGGAAAACAGCATAAAAAAAAAGCTGCTCTAATGAGCAGCTTTTTTTCATTTCAAGAACAATTATTAATGACGGAGAATAATTATAATTTCTTCTCCGTTTACTGTTAATAAAGCTAAGTTATCACAGGTACCATCTCCAAAATTAAGAACTCCAGTAGTTTCATTTCTGGTAACCTCAACCAAGCCACTTACAAAAAACGGACAGGTAGCTTCTCGTCTTAAAGATTCTGTTACCAGTGCTGAACGGGAATGACCTGTGCTAAAATGGATCGACCAGTTTCCAGTAACTAAAAATACATTGTCTTCCCAGATACCACTTCCTATGCCTTCAATCCATTCACGTACTCTATTACCATCTATTCTAGCGATAATTCCGTTTGGGAAGGTGATCTCAATATCTTTATGAAATGTAGATTGTGGATTACTGGAAGCATTGCTGCGTTCTCTAAAAATTGTACCTCCTCCAGCAATTCCTTTATTATTAAAGGTAAAGTTTTCAAAAGTATAATTTATAGTCCTAGTTCCATTTTGTGGAACCCCATAGGTTAGGTGAATCATTCCTGAAACAACATTTCCATTGTAAAGTTCACATCCATGGCCAAAATCAAGAGTAACGAAAGTGATCCCATTCTCAGTAGTTACTGTAATGGTTATGCAATCTGAAAAAAGACTAGACATTCGGTTATCGTCTTCTTCAACTTCAATAAATGCCATCTCTACAATGTCCAATGCCCCAGTAGATACCTCGTCTGTTTCGGCTGCTTGTTTGCTTTCCTCCAGCGTAAAATCTGAACTAGTTTCTATCGCTTCTTCTACCGTATTATTGTCCTCACTACATGATATAACTAGAAGAGACATGGTTAGTAAAGTGAACAATCCTGTTTTAATTAATTTCGAATTCATTATATAATTTTTTTAGGTTTAATAGTAGTATGACCCTAATAATTTGAAAAGGTTTAATTTATTTTGAATTTATTTCAGAATCTTTCAAATTAATTATCTATAAAATTGTAAAAAACACCCATTTTATAAGCTATATTACAAAAAAACAATATCTTTGCGCCCTGATTGCCACGAGGGCAGTCTGTACATAAAAATCATTTAAAATAATATTGGCATGTATTTAGAACCAAAAGAAAAAGAAAAGATTTTCAAAAAACACGGGAAGTCTGCTAAAGACACAGGATCTGCAGAAGGTCAAATCGCTTTGTTCACGTACCGTATCGAACATTTAACAAAACATCTTAAACAAAACCATAAAGATAATAACACTGAACGTTCTTTGGTGAAATTAGTTGGTAAGAGACGATCTCTATTAAATTATCTAATGAAAAAAGATATTTTAAGATATCGTGCAATTGTTAAAGAATTGAAATTACGTAAGTAAAATATAGGGAGTTTTAAACTCCCTTATTTTTTATTTATCATTCCAGTGTAAGCTGGTTTACCTTCAATAAAATAAAATTTGTATTGAAGGGATTCAGATTCCCTCCTTCGAGGAAATTAAAATAGGAAAACTACAATTAGGTTTTTCATTGGTCAACTACACACAACACAACCTTATTCATAAAAGTGAATATTGACCATTGTTAACAGTCCTGCCACAATAAAAATTTGTAGGACACAATTAAAAATTATGATTCCAAAAACATTTAAAGAGGTTATAGACCTTGGTGATGGTAGAGAGATCTCTATCGAAACCGGAAAATTAGCAAAACAGGCCCATGGTTCTGTCGTAATTACAATGGGTAAAACGATGTTATTATGTACAGTTGTATCTAATTACAAAGCAAGCCCAGTAGATTTTTTACCCCTTACGGTAGATTATCGTGAGAAATTTGCAGCTGCAGGGCGATACCCTGGAGGATTCTTTAAAAGAGAAGCGAGACCCAGTGATGGTGAAGTATTAACAATGCGATTAGTGGATCGTGTTTTACGTCCATTATTCCCAAAAGATTATTACAATGAAGTTCAGGTTATGATTCAGTTAATGTCTCATGACGAAGATGTTATGCCCGATGCTTTAGCAGGTTTAGCTGCTTCTGCGGCAATACAATTAAGTGATTTCCCTTTTGAATATCCAATTTCAGAGGCACGTGTTGCTAGAATAAATTGTGAATTTGTCATTAACCCTAGCAGGGCACAATTAGCAGAATCTGACATCGATATGATGATTGGTGCTTCCGCCGACTCAGTAATGATGGTAGAGGGTGAAATGGATGAGATTTCTGAAGAAGAAATGGCAGAAGCTATTAAATTTGCACATGAAGCAATTAAAAAACAAATTGAGGCTCAGGTTCGATTGGCAGAAGCTGTAGGGAAAAAAGAAGTTCGTGAATACGATACCGCAGAAGAAAACGAGGAACTGGAAAAGAAAATACACGAAGTTGCATACGACAAATGTTATGCGATTGCAAAACAAGGAACATCAAAAGCAGAACGTAGCTTAGCTTTTTCTGAAGTTAAAGAAGGAATTAAAGCTTCTTTCACAGAAGAAGAATTAGAAGAATATGGTGACTTGGTGAGCAAATATTATAATAAAGCTCAAAAGGATGCAATACGGGAATTAACCCTTAGTGAAGGAGTACGATTAGATGGTCGTAAAACTACAGAGATCAGACCGATTTGGTCTGAAGTAGATTATTTACCATCGGTTCATGGATCTTCTATCTTTACAAGAGGGGAAACACAGGCATTAGCAACAGTTACCTTGGGAACATCAAGAGATGCTAATATAATAGACATGCCATCTTACGAAGGTGAAGAAACATTCTATTTACATTATAACTTCCCTCCTTTTTGTACAGGAGAAGCACGACCATTAAGAGGTACTTCACGTCGAGAGGTTGGTCATGGTAATTTAGCCCAACGTGGTTTAAAAGGAATGATCCCAGAAGATTGTCCATATACTGTTCGTGTGGTAAGTGAAGTGCTAGAATCAAACGGTTCATCTTCTATGGCAACAGTATGTAGTGGAACTATGGCATTAATGGATGCAGGAGTACAACTTAAAAGACCTGTTTCTGGTATTGCAATGGGATTAATTTCCGATGGGAAACGCCATGCTGTATTAAGTGATATTCTTGGTGATGAAGATCATTTAGGTGATATGGACTTTAAAGTAACTGGTACTTCTGAAGGAATCACCGCTTGCCAAATGGATATAAAAATTAAAGGATTGCCATATGAGATTTTAGTAAGTGCGCTAAAACAAGCTCGTGACGGTCGTTTACATATTTTAGGAAAAATGTCTGAAACGATCTCTAAACCTAATGAAGACGTTAAATCTTACGCTCCAAAAATGGTAACCAGACGTATTCCAAATGAATTTATTGGTGCCTTAATTGGACCTGGTGGAAAAGTGATTCAAGAGCTTCAAAAAGAAACCAGATGTACTATTGTTATAAATGAAGATCCAGTAACTGAAGAAGGTATTGTTGAAATTTTAGGAACCAATCAAGATGGAATTGATGCTGTATTAGCAAAAATAGACTCTTTATTATTTAAGCCTGAAGTAGGGTCTGCCTATGAGGTAAAAGTGATTAAAATTCTTGATTTTGGAGCTGTTGTTGAATATGTAGAGGCACCGGGTAATGAAGTTTTATTACATATTTCCGAATTGGCATGGAAACGTACTGAAAACGTTACCGATGTAGTTAATATAGGTGATTTGATTGATGTAAAATATTTTGGTACTGATCCAAGAACAAGAAAAGAAAAAGTTTCGTTAAAGGCATTACAACCTAAACCTGAAGGCTATGTTGAAAGACCTCCTCGCAGTAATAACAACAGAGGGAGAGATAATCGCAGCAGAGATAACAGAAACAGATCTTAATTTTTATTAAGAAGAATTTTATATTTAAAGCCGTTTATTTTTATAGTAAACGGCTTTTTTTATAAACAATATTTAAATCTAATTACACTTTAGTTATAAGTCTGTTTTTATAAAGCAAGACTCAAAAACGTTGTTATTATAAAATTTTCCACTTACATTTATAGGGTTCTTTTCAAAACTAACTACGCGGAATTTTTCTAGTATACAAGCTTGTTAATTTGTATCTTGATGGTATGTATCACCCACAATTAAGCCTTATGGATTTAATGATTTTTTCGAAGCGCCAAAAGCGTGCAAAAGTAAGTAATACTCTAGATGAAATTGCATCAATGGTCAACTGGCAAGCGTTATTAGCGATTGTAAAAAAAGTAGATACGTCTAGAACTTCGAAAGGCGGTAGAAAGCCCTTGAGTTTGGAGTTGAAATTACGTATGCTGTTTCTCCAGCATTTATATAATTTGAGCGATCAGGAATTAGAGGATCAATTGATTGATCGCTTGAGTTTTCAGTGCTTTTCGGGTCTTGGTTTGGAGGATGAGATACCTAACTTCATTACTCTTTGGCGGTTTAAGGAGTCGTTGTTGAAGGAAAAACTAATGGACAGAATCTTTAGTAGCATTGTCCATCAGTTGGAGTTGCAAGGGTTAGTGGTCAAAAAAGATATATTGGTAGATGCTACTATAGTGAATTCTTCTACCAGACCCCTTAGCAAGGATAGACGTAAAAAACTGGAGAACGCTCCTGGTAAACAGATAGATACTGATGCTCGCAGTACCCATAAAAACGGGAAAGACTATTTTGGATATAAAGGTCATATTGGACTAGATATGGATAGTAAGATTATCAGAAAGCGTGTTTTTACAGATGCCTCTTCTCATGATTCAAAATCCTTTGAAGATTGCCTCAGTGGAGATGAAAGCTTTGTTTGTGCAGATAAGGCATATGCTAATCAGAAATATAAGCGAGCCTCTAGAGCTCTTGGAGATGTACATTATGGAATATTAGATAAAGCCAGTAGAGGGAAGAAGTTATCCAAAAAACAAGAAAAGAGAAATAAGCAGATCTCTAAAATTAGAGCCGCTGTGGAACATCCATTTGCCTATATGAAGAAAACTCTTAAATATAGTGAGGCTAGAGCTAAGACAAAGAAAAGAAACAGTCTTGTTTTTGATATGAACTGTATCCTATACAATGTGCTAAGAGGAGCATATTTACTTAAACAGACCCCTGCTTTAGTGGGATAGGTATGTCCAATAAATAAAAAATGAGATGAAACCCTCTAAAATAAACCATTATGGAGCCCTAAAAAACTGAAAACGGAGGCAGAAAACAAAAAAAGCAGATAAAAAAGTCTGTTTCTAAAATATTTTGTAGTTTTGAAAAGAACCCTTATATTAATGTAAATTAAACAGCGTATTAAATAAAAAAATATGAAAAAAAGTATTCAAGTATTCTCTTTAATTTTAATTTTAAGTTTTAGTTCCTGTACAGACGAACCAATTGGTGAAGCTACTATTTTAGGAAATGACCTCATTGAAGTAGATTCTGAACTCTATAGAATGCTAGAATCTATTGCTGAGGATGAGCCATTAAATGTTACAGCATGTCTCGATTTTATTTACAGTTTCACCATCAATATATATGATACTAATTTAGAATTAATAGGGTTTGAAGTAATTCATAATGACCGAGAATTCGTTGAATTTTTAGGGAGTGTTTCTGATGGAAACTCTATTGGATTAAGCTATCCGATTACCAGTATTCTCGCCAATGGAGAACAACTTGTAATAAATAATAATGAAGAATTGCAAGAGAATTTAGGATTTTGCCTCGAGGAAGAAGTGTTGGGCTATTGCAATGGCCTCTTGGAAGATTGTGTTTGGAAAGTTGCTTTTTCAGATGGTGAAAATAATGATTTTGAAGGAGCATATTTTGAGATTAGTCCATTAGGTAACGTGTGGTTTCATTATAATGAAGAAATTATTTTTGGCATCTGGATCACCTTTATTATCAATGATGAATTACACTTGAACATTAATTTAAATAATCAGGATATTGCTGGTGAACGTTGGAACTTTGATTGGAAAGTTACCATTTTAAATGAATTCCAAATAAAGTTAATAAATAATGAAGTAACTTTTTTAATTGAAAAAGAATGTTTTTCTCCATGTAAACAATTGGTATTCGAAGAATGTGAATTAGAACCCTATGGGGGTATTGCCAGATTTAACCTTTCAAGTTATATTAATTGCTTCTTATCTTTTACAGAAATTGATGATCTTACTAATATTTCCATAACGTTTCATGAAACTAAAGAAGCTGCTGAAAAAAGTATAGATCCATTAAACGATACCAATTTTTTAAATAATACCAACCCACAAGTTATTTATGTCCGGTTTGAAGATAATGATACCGAAGTACTTGTTTCAATCCTACCAATTTATATCGTCGCTGTTTTTTGTTTATAGATAGTTTTTAATTAATTTAATTTTTTTTATTTTTAAGCCAAAGCCCCTAATTCTACTGTTAAAATTAAGAAATCTAATTCTTTTTGTAACATTTTGGTAATGTTTTACGTATAACACAATAGGCAAGAAAATTACTAAATTAAATACTCTAGATGAGACAACTTAAAATTACTAAGCAGGTTACGAATCGTGAAACTGCTTCCCTAGATAAATATCTACAAGAAATAGGAAAAGTTGACTTAATTACCGCAGACGAAGAAGTAGAATTAGCACAACGAATTAAAGCAGGGGATAAAATTGCTTTAGAGAAATTAACAAAGGCTAATTTACGTTTTGTTGTATCAGTAGCTAAGCAATATCAAAATCAAGGATTAACATTACCAGATCTTATCAATGAAGGTAATTTAGGTCTTATTAAAGCTGCACAACGTTTTGATGAAACACGGGGATTTAAATTTATTTCCTACGCTGTTTGGTGGATTCGCCAATCTATATTACAGGCCTTAGCTGAACAATCACGAATTGTCCGGTTACCACTTAATAAAATTGGCTGTATCAATAAGATCAATAAAATGTTTGCATATTTAGAGCAAGCTCATGAACGTCCACCTTCTGCTGAAGAAATAGCAAAAGAATTGGATATGACCATTAACGATGTTAAGGAGTCCATGAAAAATTCTGGACGTCACGTATCAATGGATGCGCCTTTGGTTGAAGGTGAAGATTCTAATTTATATGATGTATTAAGAAGTGGGGAGTCACCGAATCCAGACCGTTCCCTACTACACGAATCGTTACGTACAGAAATAGAACGTGCTTTAGAAACTTTAACACCCCGAGAAGCAGATGTAGTTCGTTTGTATTTCGGACTTGGAAATCAACATCCTATGACCCTTGAAGAAATTGGAGAAACGTTCGATCTAACTCGTGAACGTGTTAGACAAATTAAAGAAAAAGCAATTCGAAGATTAAAGCACACAACAAGAAGTAAGATCTTAAAAACATATTTGGGTTAACCCTCACAGGGACCAACCCTAAAGGTTACTTACAGTATATTCTCTAAGGAGAAACTCATACTGTTCGTTTTTTGATTGATGAATGACCTCCAGCTGATTACTGGAGGTTTTTTCTTTAATCACCTAAACTAAAGCTTCAATATTCCTATTTTTGCAAAAACAATTATAATGAGTCATACTCTAATAGCTCCTTCAATTCTAGCAGCAGACTTTGGAAACCTACAACGCGATGTAGAAATGGTCAATAAAAGTGAAGCCGATTGGTTTCATTTGGATATAATGGATGGCGTTTTTGTTCCAAACATTTCATTTGGAATGCCTGTTATTAAAAATATTGCTGGTCACGCAACAAAAACGTTGGATGCCCATTTAATGATCGTTGATCCAGATCGATATATTAAAACATTTGCCAATTTAGGGGTTAATTATTTAACTGTACATTACGAAGCCTGTTCTCACTTGCACAGATCCTTACAAGCAATTAAAGTTGAAGGAATGAAGGCTGGAGTAGCTTTAAATCCTCATACCAATATCGCAGTGCTTGAAGATACCATTCAAGATATTGATCTTGTATTAATTATGAGTGTGAACCCTGGCTTTGGAGGGCAACGTTTTATAGAAAATACCTATTCTAAAGTTGAAAAATTAAAAGATTTAATTCTGCAAAAAAACGCTTCAACGATCATTGAAATTGATGGTGGTGTTACCAACAATAATGCAAAAAAATTAGCTGAAGCTGGCGCAGATGTATTAGTTGTAGGAAGTTATATATTCCGTTCCGAAAACCCAACCACTACAATAAAAGACTTAGCACAACTTCTAAAGTAGTCCTAATTTATAATTAGGGACTTCAATTAATTCATTTATTGTAAATTAGTTGTGTAAAATAGTTTATGTAACCTTCTTTAGATACATGGACTTCTGGGTTTTTATTAGCCGCATTTATGGGCTTATTTTTATTTGTGATTTTAATCTCAGATAAAAAGAACAACCCCATTGCATTTTTAATTTTATCTTTTTCATTAATTCTTTTTCAATATATTATACTGGACAAGATATTAGCAGATATATCCCTATTTTAAGATTCTTCCAATAGTTTGTTATTTTTCAACTGGCCCATTATTATATTTATACTTTTTAAATCTTTATAAGAAAAAAATCCCGTTTAATTATGCTCTTCATTTTCTTCAAGCTTTTTTAATGCTGCTTTCTAATTTTATTTTGTGACTCAAATACCTTGAAATTACAACTATTAACATTCCCTTTCTTTCTTTTATTCAAGGAAGTAACTGGTATATTACAGCTCATATGATTTTCTATACCCTGCTAATTGTATTGCTTATAAACAAGAATAATGATAATGCATCTGAATACACCAAAGTGAGGGATAATTGGGCAAAAGTATTAGTGATTTTATTTTCATTATTTATAGCAGCTTATATTTCATATTATGTCTTAGTTAATTTTTCATTTTTCAATGCTGAATGGGATTATATGATCTCAATTATGATGAGTGTTTCTATTTACACAATAGGTTATTTTATTTTCAAACAACCTGAAGTTTTTAATGGAGAATTGTTTTCAAAATTATTTTTACCAATTAAAAATAAAAAGGAAACGTTTGAAATTTCAATGCTCAATGAATTTTATGAACATCTCACCAAGTATATGGAAGCTAAGAAACCATTTACAGATAATGAATTGCGTTTAGTGAATTTGGCAGATCAATTAGGATTTTCAACACATTTACTTTCAAAAATCATCAATAATTTTGTAAACGATTATCGCCTAATTGAAGCCGAATTTCTCCTGAAATCCTCTAAAGATATAATAATCAAGCACATATATTTTGATGTTGGGTTCAATAATAAAAATTCCTTCTACAAAGCCTTCAAACTAAAGAATAACTGTACTCCTACTCAATTTAGATTTCAATATAAGCAGTCTTAATATATAAATTCCTAGTGGCATCTTATAAATAGTGACTCCAATTTTAGTTGTTTTTCGCACATTTGAATTCAGAAATCAAATAAAACGAACAATCATGAAAAAATTAAACGTAGTATTAATCCTAAGCCTTATTATGGCAACAAGTAATTTATTCTCCCAAGAAATTGAAGTTTGGATCAGTGATGCAGGCGGACTTAATAATCCACCATGGCTTGTATACAAAGCCGATGGGAATGGAAATAATCTAACTGAGGTTATGAATCAATCAGATAACATAGAATGGACTGAAGACATTTTCTTTTTAGAAGATGAACAAGCTGTTCATATTTCAAATTTATCCTCCAATGGAAATATTTCTAAACACGACATAAATACTGGAGATTTTATCGAAATTTTTGCTGAAGTAGCTGGTAGACCAACACGAATGAAACTTGGACCCGATGGATTCCTATATGTTCTTCAGTGGAGTAATTCTGGTAATAAAGTATTGAGATTCGAATTAGATGGAACCTTTGTAGATGAGTTTACAGATATTGGCGTTTCACAAAGTATTAGTCTAGATTGGGATGCTTCTGGGAATTTATATGTTTCTTCATATGGAGGATCTTCTGTTCAAAAGTTTGATACAAATGGAAATCATTTAGGAGCTTTTATAGACAGTGGACTTTCTGGTCCAATTAATATATTTTTCGACAAAAGTGGTAATGGAGACTTGATTGTTTTTAACTGGAATAGTGGTATTGTAAAAAGATTCGACAGTAATGGAATTTTTATTGAAGATCTAATTACTGGAGTTCCCCGATGTGAAGGAGTTGATTTCATGCCCAATGGAGATATTTTAATTGGTGTAGGTTTTTACGGTTCTGTAAAAAGATATGACAGTGATTTTAATTATATTGAAGATTTTATTGAAAGTGGAACATTAATAACTCCTAATGCTATTATTATAAGAGATTTAACACTTTCAAATCCTGATTTTGATAAAGATCTTAATTTTATCATACCCACATTTGGAACACAATTTTCAATAATCCCAAAATTATCAGTAATTATTAGTCCTTTAATGATTTATGATTCTTCTGGTAAACTTCTGGAGAAACTTAATTTAAATGAAACTGCTTTTTGGAATGCTGAAAAGTATGCTTCAGGCTTGTATATTATTAAAGCAATTACAACAAATGGAAAAAGTATTACGCAAAAGGTAATTGTAAAAAAATGATTATATAGTTGTAGATAAACAGCTTAACTACATTCATATTCTGAATTTACACCTTGAGTTCTCGGCGGTGGTGATAAAAATGGAATCCCAAATCCTAATCCTCTAAGAATAAATAATAAACTCATCAATGCCATAATAATTGGATTGTCTTCTCTTGATACCTGTAAAAATGGTAATGCAGGATGATTTGGTTATTATATTAGAATAATTTTTTATTATTTAGTACAATACATTAACTTCGGCGAATCTTAATTATTGATAAAGGCCCCGTAGTTCAACTGAATAGAATATCAGATTTCGGCTCTGAGGGTTACAGGTTTGAATCCTGTCGGGGTCACTTAATAAAAATTCAATTGGTTAATATACAGCTAATTGCATTTTTTACATATATTAATGTGTCGTTTTAAGTGTCACTATATGTTCAGAATTATATTAAAGCAGACTAATGATAATATTATGAACTATAATAAAAACGATAATTTTTGCAGAAAAGTACGAATATCTAGCATAGATTTTATTTCCCCATCATTTTTGAAATATCATTTGGCATTGTTGGGCATTTTATAGTTTTTTAATAACTTATTTTAAATCCGTCTCATTCCTTAAAATTCCCAACCGCAATAATTACATCATCTTCAACATTTCCAGTTCTATTAAGAATGACTCTTAAATAATCATCACCAAACTTTCTTCTTAACTCCTTAATATTAGTTATTAATTCGTCATATGGATTCTCTTTGTCTGAAAGCTTAAGCCTTCTTATAGTGTACTTTGGTAATGTTTTATATTTTCTAATGTCATTTAATAATGTATCGATAAATGCAACTAATCCTTGTTCCAAATCATCTCTCTTTTCTTTAAGAAGTGACTTTAGTGCTATGGTTGCCTTGTTTTCAAGAGCCAATTCAGTCCTAGCACCCGATTTGTATTTAGGTTTAAAAGATTTTATCTCTTCATAAGAATTCCAGAACGCACTATTTAAAGGTTGCCTAACTTCATCAAAATCACACTTTACATGGCTTATTAATTCTTCAAACGTTTTTTCTGCTGGTTTGTCATTTGGCTTTTCATTTTCATATTGATGAACAACAGAAAATAATGCCATTCCCTTTTTTCTTAATAATACAACATTGTTTTCTTCAAATAGTTTGGCAGTTTTAGTTCTATTAGGTAACTCATTTATCTTTTCAATAACTTCTGGATAAGACTCTACAATTTCATTATAGTCATTCCTAATAATTGTACTAACACTTAACTCATCATTTTCTTCTGGATTAGTACTTATTTTAGCAAAAAGACCACTTGGAGTAGGCAACTCATCTGTATCAAACATTTTAGCGTCTTCTCCCAAAGCATTATGTATTAAAAACATTTTTTGCTGTGCAATCTCTCTGCTTTTTACAATGTCAGAGCCTTGGTCAGTTGGAAAAAAATTATAAATACAAAGTTCATCAAATACTTTAACACTCATCCTATTTATTCTTCCTACTCGTTGAATAACTCTTGTTGGATTCCAAGGAATATCATAATTTATTATTAAACCAGCTCTGTTTAGATTAAATCCTTCAGATAATTTATCACTAGTTACTAAAACATCATATTTGTCATCTTGTTCCTTACATTTTGCATTGAAATTTGCTTCCAATTCTCTTGTGAATTTCTTTGTTAATGTACCATCACAAAACATTACTCTACCCAGCAATTCCTTTTCAAAATATTCTTTTAAATGCCTTACTGTATCGATATATTCAGTAAATAAAATGATTTTTCTTTTAGGAGATGTTCTTTCATTTAGTACTTCCTTTATTTTTGATACTATAGTTTCTCTTTTGGGGTCATTTTCTACAATATTCAATTCAATTACTTCATCACTCACCTTTTCAAAAAGCTTTATATCACTTTTTATATCAGCAATAAATTCTTTTTTAAATGTGAAATCATCAACTTCATAAATTGTAGTATGCTTTGGTGAAGTGTGATTTTCTGCGTTTTTTGCAAATTCCTCTAACGCTTCTTTAATTGCTTCATAAGTAAAGTCATCGGCATCATCGTCATCATCATAAATATGCTCAATAACTTTTCTATCCATTACGTATTTTCCAGAATATTCTATAAAGTACAATACCATTTTATGTGTTCTTAGGAAACGCTCTATACTCTTTTCAAACGCTCCAAATGAACTTTCAAAACGTTTCACCAACAACCTTCTCATAAAATCAAATAAGTTACGTTGTTGTTGGAAAGTCCTATTGTCATCAGCACCCATCTTTTCCTCATCTTTTGATAGATTTTCATATTCAAAAGGTTTATAAATAGCTCCTTTAAATTGTCCATCTTCGCTAAAATAGTTTTCTATTATTCTGCTGTAAAAATCTGATTGGTCTTTAGTTAATTCATAAAATTGCTCTTCTGGGTCTTTAACTTCGGATAGATTTTCAATTTCTTTTTTATATTCAAAATCGGTTTTAAGGTCTAATCTATTTCTGCGGATTACAACTGGAGTAATTACATTTTTTATGTCGTTAGCCATTAAGCTAACGTTTCCCCTTACAATTACGAGGTCTATTGGTAACGGTAATCCAAACATTTTCTCATAATCCCTTTCTGCTTTTCTTCTTTTATCTGGATTATTAGAAGCATTATTTTTAATAATGTTAGATAGTCTTTTAAACCTATAGTTATACGCATTAAATCGACCTTCTAAATCTGTTTCAATTGTAATACCCGATACTCCAGGTACAATAAACAACTTCAGTAATGAAAAAATATCTGCTGGGGAATTATTAAAAGGAGTAGCACTAAGCAATATAACTTGTTTGCCTCTGCACATATCCATTAATCCTTCATATTGTGCTGTATCTTGGTTTCTAAATTTATGAGCTTCATCTATTATTACTGCATCATAACCATGGAGATTATCTGATAGACTTTCAGCCAATTTCTCCATATCACCAGAGCTATAAACATCCCAACTATATAGCTTAAATCTATTAACATATTCATACCAACCCGTACTATCTTTTTTGCTGCCAACCAAACCTGGGGGGCAAAGTATTAGACCTCTTTTGTTTAATTGATTTGCTATTAGAGCTGCAATTACCGATTTTCCAAGTCCAACCACATCTGCTATAATAACACCATTATAGGTGTCTATAACATTTAATGCTTGGTTTACTGCATCTATTTGATATTTATACTTATCGAAACCGTTTTCCTCTAATAATCGGTCAATAGCAGCGTTAATTTTTTTTGCTTCTTGAAGTTCTATATAGGTTTTTAATATTAATGCATAGGCTTCATATGGTGTAATAAGGGAAGCCTGGCTCTTGTTTTTTAAAAAATCTATGATAATTCTAGTTCCATTTTCCGCCTCTGTAATTGGGATTGCGGTATCCCAAAGTTCATCAAAATATTTTTCTGCACTTTCAAGGCCATAATCTTTAATTTCTACATTAAATTCTTCTTGACTCTGTAAACCAGCTTTAGTTAGATTACTGCTTCCAGTAATAAATTCTCCCTTTACATTAAATAAATCTTGATATTGATTATCTAATTGAAATAAATACAATTTAGCATGGTTTGGGTTTAATGTTTTTCTAATGACCAGCCTACCTTCTTCTAATAATTGGATGAAAAAGCTTATTTGATAAAAAAAACTTCATTATCCATCTCTGCATTATTAATAGCAAATCCCATGGACTTCATAAAATGGGTAAAATGTTCTTCTTGACTTAAACTATCATCTTGTAATCCAACCTCTACTATGGTGCTTAAGTATTTGTCTACTTGTAACCCAACTAATATTTTAATAGTAACATGGTTATTATATTGAAGATTCTTATAAATTTCTTGCCAACCAGAGAAATAGAAAAATCCAATTAAAAATTTAAGTTCTTGACTTGCAGAAATTAGTTTTTCTAATCGTTTTTTTAAAGTTGCGTTTTCTTGGTTATTAGTTATAAAGTTTTTACTCATAAGGTTCTTATTCTATTTGATTATCTCCATTTTCTAAAGAATTAACCTTTGCATTAATAATTTTGAGTTTCAACTCTTCACTAAATTCTTCTTCATAAATAAATGATTGTATTATTTCAAATAATAATTCTTTATCTATAATATTATCGGCAACATCAACAGCAATATTTTCAATATTACGCATAAATCGACCTATAATAAAACCAAGGTTGTTAAGTTCAAAAAAGTATGCAGTTAATGCAACTGAAGTTCTTTTATTTCCATCTGTAAATGCATGATTCTTGTTTACGGAATAAAATAAATAAGCTGCTTTTTCTTCGAGAGTTGGATAATACAAATCATTTTGAATAAAATCTAAAGTGGCTTCAAGATATCCTATATTACTATAACCCTCTAATCCACCAGAATATTTTATGATGTAGTCATGTTCTCTTATTGCATGTTCCTTATCAAAATATAGCATCTTACCTATTTTTTAATCGTTTAAATACATCTATATTTTCATTAATTCGTTCTTCCAATGCTTTACTTTTATCTCCAAGAAAACGGTCAAAATCAGTATTAGAAATACTATTAATATATTGCTTCAGATTATCATGAAATATCCTTCTAAATCCATAATCTCTAGTAGCCATTTTAGTTCTGGCATCTTCAATAAGGGGTTTATATAATGGATGGTTAGAAAACTCTTTTAAAAGATTGTCCATTTCTGGCTGTGTTAATTTCCTTCCAAACTCATTGCTCCTTTTTTCCATTTCATATGCCAATCCCGTTTCAAAAGAAGCTATAAGTTTTAAAACTTCTGCATACATTGTATCTTTTAGATTTTCACTCTCGCTTAGGTTTAAAATCCTTTTATATTCCAATGCATTCTCCTTGAAAATGCCTTGGTAAATTTTACTGGTATAAACAGCATATTTAAAATTTCCAAGGTCTAAATATTTACTCAATGCACTTGTAAACTCTTTACGATAATGAGGTTCTTTTAAAATAGTATTTAAAAAATCCTCATCTCGTTGATTTATATATTTTGTGCTACCACCAGTTTTTTGATTTAAACTATCTAAAACTATATCTAACATTTTACTTCTCAATGCTTTGGCCATTTCACTCTCTACTAATAACATTCCTAAGTTTAAAAATGACCTAAAATTATATAGCCCTAATTGTGAAGTCTTTTTTGAAATATTTATTATTCCGCCAAATTGTTCTTTAAATTCTTTTAACTTTTTACCTTTTATGACAGTATAGCCATTATGCTTTAATTCCTTTTCATTACTTTCAAGATATCTCTCTATTGTTACAGAAGTAACTTGATAAAAATCCTCAATTTGTTCTTTTGTATATTTATATTCATTTTCAAATAACATACCAGACAACCCTATATATTCTTGGATAGATTGTAAAGCTGCATTGTTATTTAATATATTTTGTCTATCTATATTTGATACTGTTAAATCTTTCATACTGCCTAATTTTGTTAATAACTTTGTATGTTACCCTCATGGATGAGGGGAGCATATTATCTAATTATATTTATAGGACTGATTATCAGCCATATGTATATGTTTTTATTGTACAAAGTTATTAACTTGTTCTGGTTTTTAAATATAATCAATATTGTAATTCTCGTATTCTTCTTTTGTTAGTTTGAATTTTGGTTCAATTAACAGGACTTCATTATATGTTAGATTATATGTTTTATAAAGCAGAATGTCAATGTCCTTTAATATTCTATTAAATGATTCTTTATCAATATTATTTTTTAGTAATAAATCAACCATTGAATCTATATGCTCTTCATATTTACTTTCTCTAATAGGTATTGAATTCAACTCATGTATCCTTATTTCAGGGAATGTTTTTTCATCTCTGGCAAAATATTTAATAAAAAACCAGCCTATAACATTTGAGTTTAAAATTGCTAATATGTATTTAGAAGAAATACTGTTGTGGCGTAATTTAACAGTGTGAAGTAAAGAATTATTGCAATAATGTCCCCTTATGAGATGACAAATTAATCCATTTTCTGAAATTATTCTTCTTATTAATATTCTTTTTCCTTCAAACATATCAGGAGCTCTGGGTTCAGCTAGCCACTCTCCATATTCAATATATTTTTTAGGTTCATTAAGTACATATTTATCTATGTTTTTACCTTCAAGAATTTTTTTGCAAGTTTTGTTGATTTTTTCATCATGAGTGAATGAATGATTTGCAACAATTTCTTTAGTTTGTTTAGGGTTTCCTTTACCAACTTGATAAAACTTTACTCCAAATGTTACATTTGCATAATCACTTAATTTTTTAGAATCTGATACTATTTTTTTTACGACAGGAATTTCAAGTTCTGCTATCTGATAATTAATAATATTGTTTTCATCCTCACGAATATTCAAATAACCTATTGTTGAGCGATATATAAATATTTTATTGTAATAATTTTCAATTAAAATATTAAAGTCATAATTCTTTTTGTTTTGCGCTATAAGAATTATAGGTAAGACAGTTGCATCAAAAACCTCTGCTTTAGTGCAGTCAATAATCTTATGAATTGACAAATTTTCTATTAATAATAGTCTAAATTCCTTGACTAATTTATTAATAAGCCAAGTGTTTGGTATTATTAAAGTAAGAATACTAGCATCATTTTTCAATAATTTCATGCCTTTTTCAGTAAAAAGCATATATAGATTAGTTTGATATATAGCACTTTTATATTCTTCACTGAAATATTCTTTTTCATTGAAGCTAAATTTTCCAACAACATATGGTGGATTGCCAATTACTATATCAAATTTTTCAACACCATACATCCAATAAGGGTCAAACCATGCGGAGCTTTCATTAGAAAAAGGTTTCCAAGATGCTAACTGAAGTGCCCTTCTATTTTGACCACCACCACTAATCTCATTTTTATATATTTGAGTTTGAACTTCTTCAAACTCTTTTTTCAACTTATCTTTTTCTTTACCATAAGACTGTAAATATTTGTTTCGTATTTCTTTTAATTGGTCTTGTAATTCTTCTGTTTGGCCAAAGTCTAGAACAGAGATGTTCTTTTCTTCTAATCCAATAAGAGTATTAGCTGTTACAAACTTAAACTCTAGGTTAGGAAGAGGCTCGATTCCTCTATTTTCTGCATCATCATCTATATTCTCATCTATAACTAAAGACAAAAAACTTCTTAATTTTGATATTTCAGCTGCAATAGGTTGAATATCCACACCATAAATAGAATTTTGTATAATACCAAGTTTTCTAATATAATCTGCACTAGCACTATCTAACTTTTCTTTTAGCATTTTTTGAGCTAGAATATTTGGTACATTTTCAATCTGCCTTTTCTTCCACCAAGAAGCATCTGGGTCAAGTTTGTGCAAAGCATTAATAATCTTGTGTAAAGCACCCATAGGGAAAGCTCCAGAGCCACAAGCTGGGTCTAATATTTTCACATCACTTAAGGCTTGTAAAATATTTTTAGTTTCAGATGGGTCAAATTTATTTTCACCACCTTCTTTAAACAGTTGTTGAAGTAGTTCTTCATCATCAATTTCTATTTTTGTTTTTAGATATTGAATTAAAGACTGCTCAACCATGTAATCAACAATCTCTCTGGGAGTATAAAAACTCCCCGTAGCTTTTCTTGCACTTTTTTCTGTATCTGGGTCTATTTCTGCTAAAAGATTTTCAAAAATAGTTCCTAACATTTCTGGGTCAATACTAACCTCAGCATCATTAATGCTATTTTCGTCAATCGTAAAGTTAAATTGCTCTAATACTCCAAAGAGTTCTTTAAACCAAAGGTTTGGAATGTCTAATGCAAAGTTTGGTTTTTCATTTTCATAAAAATCATCAAGATGAGGTTCAAATAATCCACCATTTAAAAAAGGGATTAGTTCTTGTTCAGAAGGTAAATCGTAGGGAGTCCTATTATTTTGCTTTTTGTTTAACACTAAAAAAAATAATTTCTCAATAATGGTATGGTAATAATTATGCTGGTTGTTATTAACATCGACGACTCTTTCTGAAGACAACCAACTTTTAGGAATAAGGGGAATACCATTATTAGATTTTTTACTCTTTAAAAACCAACAAAAAATGGTTCTACCAATAAGTCTTACATCAAACTCTTGATATATTTTTCTATTTCCATCTATAGGAGTAGAAGGAAGTTTTAGTATCGTATCAAATTCTTTATTTACAGTGCCAATTTTAATTTTACCACCTATTAAACTATAGAATGCTTTAGCAATTTCTTGGTAAAATAGCTTGTTTAATGGCTCTACACTAAATGCCTCAATAATTTCATCAAGTGAGTTGAAATTACAACCACCAACTTGTTTTATGAAAGTTTTATTGCTTTGTTCTGGTGTTACGAAATAGGTGTACCGTTTAAAGTCTGTAAAATCTCTTTTTGTACCTAAATAATTTGCTTTAACAAAACTGAATCTGAAGTTACCAACATCATCATGGAATATAAAAAGTGCAGCATCTTTAACCTCTTCTTTTAAAATCTTTTTTGCAATTTCATATTGCTTCTTTTTGCCAGTTCTTTCAGTTAGTGGGTCTGTTGTTTTTGAAATGATTACAATTAAGTCATCTTTGTCAATAACTGCTTCACCTATTTTTTCGATGGATTCATACTTTTCAAATATATCATCTTCAAATAAATAACCTAAATCATCTTCACCTGATTTATATGAAGATATTTTATTTCTTAAAAATTGTGTTAATGATTGGTGACTGAAATTTTGAATGAGATTGTCAATAATTGGCATTTATCTTGGTTTAGGTCATAAAGATAATTAATAATCATGATAGACTTGGGCAATTAAAAAAAGGAATGTGTTGGCTTGTTGCAAAACTAAAATAAAGCTCTCTAAGCCATTCTGTCAGCGAAATCAGCACAATCAACACGTATTAATAAAAGCCCGCTTATAGGGATAAAAACACCGCTGAGGTGAATGTCTGAATCCAGAAAGAGTTATCTTTATAATAAAGTTGATGGTTATCTATAGCTAAATTCAAAATTTTTAAAAAAATATTTTTTTAAAAAGCTTCTTGAAGCATATATAGTTACTTTACATGGCAATTTAAGGGCGTTTTATATATACTCAAAGAAAGACATAACTAAGAGGGGTTTCTTAATATGATAATTGCATTTTAAGTGATATGGGGGAGCACCTTCCCCTGGGATGAGGGAGATTATGGTAAGAGTTGAACACCACATCAACCTAAGTGTTATGTAAGGGGTTAAATAAGGCGATTCATTCAATGTACATACTTTATTTAAGGATCTTTGCGGATCTGGGTGGTGTAAATTTACTTTTTCTCATAATGACTGTTTAAAACTAAGACTTTTATTCTACTTTAAACAGTTCAATTTTATTTGAGGTCATCAAAAAGTGAACTTTAAAAGGGTTAAATCTAAGAGATAGATTTAATATATTTATTAACCTTTTAAAGTAAGACAAGTGTCAAGAAAAAAGAGTGCTAGTTCACTAATTAGTGAACTAAAGCGAAAAACCAGAAGAACTTACAGCTCAGAAGAAAAGATCAGAATAATTATTGATGGAATGCGAGGAGAGATGTCCGTTGCAGCGCTATCTCGCAGGGAAGGAATATCTCAAGGGATATATTATAAATGGACTAAAGATTTTATGGATGCTGGTAAACGAAGATTAACAGGTGATACCATGCGTGAAGCTAATACATCAGAGGTAAAAGAACTTAAAGATGAGAACCGCTCCTTAAAGGAGTTGGTTGCAGCGCTTTCGCTGAAGAATCGAGACTTGAAAAAAAACTTAAATGGGGAAGATTAAAACGAAAGAAGTATATGCATTATAGTCAAAGAGAAAAATACGAGATTATTCGTCTAGTAGAGCAATCTGATTTGGGAGTCATCAGAACCTTAAAACAAATAAAAGTAAATAAGACTACATTTTATAAATGGTATAACGCTTATTTGAATGATGGGTATGATGGGCATAAAAGAAAGCAGTCAGTGCGAGAACATAGCTGGAATAGAATAAAGAAGCTGATAGAGATAAAGTTGTTGAAATCGCTTTAGAAAATCCAGAGCTATCCTCTAGAGAGCTTGCTTGGCACATTACTGACACTTATAACTATTATGTTAGTGAATCGAGTGTCTATCGTATTTTAAAAGCCAGCGGACTTATTACACCGCCTTCATTTAGAGTGATGAGTGCCTCTGATAGTTTTCATGATAAAACCACGTCTGTAAATCAGATGTAGCAGACCGATTTCACCTATTTTAAAATCTATGGATGAGGTTGGTATTATCTATCACCCATATTAGATGATTATAGCCGTTTTATTGTGAGTTGGGAGTTATGTTCTTCAATGAAGGCAGCAGATGTAAAAAACACTATAGATAAGGCTTTATATACCGTGAATTTACCAGAAAATAGACCTCCAAAATTATTGTCTGACAATGGTTCCTGTTATATATCGAATGAACTTGCAGAATACTTACAAGACAGAAATATCCAACATGTAAGAGGAAGGCCATTACACCCACAGACACAAGGTAAGATTGAACGCTATCATCGTTCAATGAAGAATGTAGTCAGGTTGGATAATTACTTCAGTCCAGGTTAACTTGAAGTAAAAATGGAAGAATTTGTGAAGTATTATAATTATCAAAGATACCATGAATCACTACAAAATTTAACCCCGGCAGAAGTGTATTTTGGAAATGGTCACAAGAAATTAAAACAAAGAAAATTGACTAAAAACAGAACATTAAATGAAAGAAAAAACAGTTCCAAAAAAATCAATTAACTTTGTGAAACAGTCTCTTAATTTTTAACCCTAAAAGTTCACTTTAGGTTGAAGACGTACAGTAATCTATATCATCAATAATAACTTTTTGTAAATACCAAGTATTATTAAAAAGTTGAGGATCTTGAGAATAACAGGAAAGAGATGTAATTAAAAATAAAAATACAATTTTTAACCTTTTCATGATTATTGGTTTTAAATGTTGTTATAAAAACCTAAATTATGCTTGGAGAAATAAAAAGGCTGTTTTATTTCAAAATGTTTTGTTACCTGTTTACAAATTATAAATTATTATTCATTAAACAAAAATAGTATTTGTAAAAAGTAGTTTTTTAATTCCTTCCTCTTTCATCCGGGTACATTTTCCAAACAGGCTTACTTTGCCAAAACTCTTTACTATCAACATCTATAATAGATAATGGTCCTTTAAATGCTGCGCCAGTATCAATATTCCAAACAGTTGCAAAATTCACAGGAACAGTTTCACCAATTTTTGTTGTAGGGGTATGGCCTAAATAAATTTCATTAAAAATCTGAAGTCGTTTGGGGTATTTTTTATCCTCTATTGAAAGATTTTTGTCCATAGCGCAAACCATTTCCCATAAAGATCGATCCCAATATGGCGTATTATCATAATATTCGTATTGGGGTCCATTTTCATGAATAAAACCTGCATGACAGTACATCCTATTCTCTGAATCGATATAGTAATTTTCAAGATTTTCAAAAAACTGAATGTGTTGTATTAAAGACTCTTCAGACAACGATTCATAACTTTTTCTACTGGATTCACCACCATGTTGTAACCACAAGGGTTTCGCATCATCAAACTTTAAAAATTCATAAAGTAATTCATCATGATTTCCTCTTAAAAACACACAGGTATACGTTTTAGAAAAATTGATTAGAAAAGATACCGTTTCTGCAGATTCACTCCAGCCGTCTACATAATCTCCTAAAAAAACAAACGTATCATTTATTGAAAATTCAAATTGCAATAAAACTTGTTTAAACGCTTTTAATCCACCATGTATGTCACCAACAACGAATGTTCTCATTTGTTTATTAATAAAAAGAGTATAGCTATTACTGAAATTATAAAGAGCACAAAAAAGAAGATCTTCCAAAAAGAGTACGGTCGCTGCCCAGAAAGTTTTCCTGTTTGACCATTAACAAAAAAGTTGTATCGCTTTTCTTTAAACATATAAGCGCTAATATATACAGGAAGTAAAATATGTTTAAACGTTTCCTCTGAAAGTTTCATATTTAATGAAGACACTCTTTGTGTATCACCTCCTATATCTCTCCGAACCCATTGATCTGCAATATTACGTGCTTCTTTTTGAGCTTCTGAATGACCGCTTTTCAAAGGAATTGTATATTTTTCAGTAACAAAACCTGAAAGATAACCACTATCAAATGGCTTTAATAAATTTAAATTCCACCGGGCTATTTTAAAGGGAATAAGCCCTGTTTTTTGTTTGGAAGCCTTAGTTAAGGTATCATCTACAAAACCCTTAATAGTACCACTTGCAGGATACCACCTTGTTTTTCGTTCGGTTACAGTTCTTCTATTTTTACCAGTCCCAACCGTATTTGTCACATAATAATAAACCCCTTTTTGCCCGGTATATGTTGCAAATAATTGGGCATCAAAAGTCCAATAGGGAGCATACAATCCTTTGGTATTTTGTGGGTCTAGTGTTGCTCTTTTCAATTTATTTGGTGCAAACCACAAGCCCTTTACCCATTTTTTAAATATTTGGTGGGCTTTTTTTTGTGTTAATTGAAAAGGCAATACAGCTCCCGGAATAATCCACTCATCTTTATAGGTATCTTCAACAATAAGAGGCATGCTGCAATAGACACAATGAAGTGATTTATAATGTTCTTCAACATGTTGATTGGCGCCACAATTTTTACAATGAAGCATGGTAATTTCTTCACTATGGGATTGCCCTCCCATTTCATTTAAATATTTTTTTAACTCTAATTCTTCAAAACTTTTTTTGGTTTTAGGAATGGTTTCGGTATGTCCACAATAACCACATTTCAATTCGGTAGTCCCTGGGGCATAAAGCAATTCTGCCCCGCAGTTTGCACAGGCTTTTTTGAGTTCTGATTTTTGCTGTGGTGTGATTTGCATATAATAGACCTACTAGGTTTTTCCTCCTTTTCTAAAACTTTTAAGGACAACCGAAAACTAGCAAGTCTGAGTTTTATAATTATCCTGGAAGTGGTGGTGGCGTATTACTCCCTAAAAATGCTTTTAATTCTTCCATTTCTTTTAAAGCAGTCCAATTTAGCATTCCTTGCTTCCAAACCAAGGAATCTTTATTTACAGTACGATTTGCAAATAAAGATTTGAGTTGTTCAAAATTTACAGGTCCTGTTTGTTGTCCGCTTACCGCATAAAAATACTGAACCGCTATAGGCATTGGTGGAGGAAAAGATCCGCCTTGTTGTAAAGATGCTTGTTGTCCGGTTAATTGTGAGCCCATTAATCCACCCATCTGTTGTGCAAGCACAAAGCCCATTCCCATTCCCATTCCAGCACCAGCAGTTCCGCCTTCACTTGCTGCAGCAGCTTCAATTGCTTTTGCAGTCTTGAACTTAGTTAATTTATCAAGATCCAATTTATCAATTCGGCTATACTCAAAGATTTCCTTCTTAAGATCTTCGGGCATGGAAACATTCTCAATAAAAAATTTTTCCAATGAAATTCCAACACTGATAAATTCAGGTTGCATGACTTCTTTACAGGTATCTGAAAGCTCCGTTGTGTTTGCAGCATATAATTCTATAGGTAAATTGGCTTCCCCCACTGTATCTGTAAAACGAGTAGCAATTAAACTTTTTAGGTGTTCATTGATCTCAAAATTGGTAAAATTATTATCCGTTCCAACAATATCTATTATAAACTTACCAGCGTCATCAATTCTATAGGCATAGGTTCCAAACGCTCTAATTTCAACTAATCCAAAACGATCATCATTTAAGGTTATCGGATTTTTTGTCCCCCATTTTTCGTCGGTAAAAAGGTGGGTGTTTACAAAATAAACTTCGGCTTTAAAGGGACTATCAAAACCATATTTCCATCCTTTAAGGGTGGTTAATATTGGCATATTTTGAGTATTCAAGGTATAGGTACCCGGTTCAAAAACATCTGCTAATTGTCCTTCATTGATAAAAACAGCAACCTGACCTTCCCGAACAATTAATTTTGCGTTGTTCTTTATTTCATTTTGATAACGTTCAAAACGATGACAGATCGTTTCGTCCGAATAATCCAACCATTCAATAATGTCAATAAATTCATGACGTAGTTTTTCTTTTATTTTATCGAAAATTCTCATAATTTTTTTGGCTTTTAAGTTGAGGGTTAAAGGTAATGAAATACTAAATGAGTATAAGAATATATAGTTAAAAACGACCTGTTCCTTTCTAATATATTAATATAATATTTGTCATTGTAAACTATAAAATGTTACAATATCAACTATACTTCACTTTCCTAAGAATTCGCACCGACTCTTTATAAGAATCATATACAGAGACCCCTAATTTCTTTAAATAGGGTTTTGCTTCAAATAATTTTTCTTTAGCTTCAGAAAAATCATTTAAATAGCAAATAAGATATGTCGCTGGCAGGTTTTGTATATCTTTTTTTTCAGAAGAAAATAATTGAATACCTTTTTTTAACTTCTCAAGCACTGCATTATTAGCATTATAAATATGATGCAAAGATTTTTTATCGAATTTTGGGGGTTCAAAAATTAAATCGGTGGCGATTTGATAGGATCCATTTTCCTGAAAAGTGATGACCACTTCTTCTAATGGATAGTATTTATTCTTATTCTTTAACCCTAAATGCACATACTCGATTATTCTAAATTCATCTTCAGTAAAGCTAATACTTATTTCATCTAAGGCGGAATAAAACAACCGGACTTGCTCGTTTATAAGCTCTATATCCACCCGGGAATAATAAATATTTTCTTTTACTTTTTTGGTAATTCCTGCCCAACAAACAACAAATTGTTCTTTAAAGACTTTATAATTTGCATCTAAATCTTTGTGGCGATTAAAGTTGAAATCGATCACCCCGTCCAAGGTATATTCTATATTGTTTTTTGCTTTATTCTCAATAGCTTTTACAATTTCTGAATTCACATCCTTGATTTCAATATCGAAATCCTTAGGCATCGAAATACTCCCGTCTCTTAAAAAGATAGAACCACCCCAGTATTTCCAGATATTCTTTCGGAGGGATGTAATTTCTTCAGTAGCTCGAATACTAACCAATCCAACTACTTTATCGGAAGGAAGATTAGGGAATGCGACATTTTCATAGATTACCAATGGTGGATTTGTGAGGTAAGCGTTAATGAGATTTTGTATTTTGCTATCATCAAAAAAATCGACCCCATTTATTTCATTGGTTTCATCTTCAACTCCCACTACGATATACGAATTGTTTTTAGGGTTGCTATTACTCAAGGCGCAGATGTGTTTTAAAAATTTTGCTTTCCCTTCTTTTGAACCTAAATTGATTTTTCTTTTTTTGTCATAGAAACTGCTCTCATCGTTGTGAGCTAGGAGATTTTTTATGAGAAGACGTTTATTTATCAAAGAATTGAAATGTTTGATGAATAGATCCTTTTCGAGACCTAATTATCCAATAAAAATAACAATAATTACTGCCAAAAAAGAATAACAATTTTTTTAAGTTTTTTTAACCCTTTATTAACAAGAATTTTAATCAAATTTCTTCAATTTGCAAAGCTATTCAAAATTTAAAAGATGGAACAAACAAATACAACTCTGGATATAGGAGCTTTAAACAAAAAAATAGAAAAAGAAAGTGCTTTTATCGATATCCTTTCCATGGAGATGAACAAGGTAATTGTAGGGCAAAAACATATGGTAGAACGCTTGCTTATTGGTTTGTTGGGCGAAGGGCATATTTTATTAGAAGGAGTTCCTGGTTTGGCTAAGACCCTTGCTATTAACACACTTGCTAAAGCGGTTCACGGAGATTTTAGCAGGATTCAATTTACTCCCGATCTACTCCCAGCTGATGTTGTTGGTACTATGATCTTCAATATGAAGGAAAATGATTTCAGTATTAAAAAGGGTCCCATCTTCGCAAATTTTGTATTAGCTGATGAAATTAACCGTGCTCCAGCTAAGGTTCAATCTGCATTATTAGAGGCTATGCAGGAAAAACAAATAACAATTGGAGACGAAACATTTGTATTGGATAAACCCTTTTTAGTGATGGCGACTCAAAATCCAATAGAACAAGAAGGAACCTATCCATTACCTGAAGCTCAAGTGGATCGATTTATGTTGAAAACAGTTATAAAATACCCGCAGTTAGCAGAAGAGCAGCTAATCATTCGTCAAAATTTGAAAGAAGGGTTTGAACAAATAAATCAGGTTGTTACACTAGAAGAAATTAAAAATGCTCAAAATTCAGTCCGGGAGGTATATATGGATGAAAAAATTGAAAAATACATACTTGATATTATCTTCGCAACACGGACTCCTGAAAACTATAATCTTTCCGATTTAAATCCATTGATCAGTTTTGGAGCTTCTCCAAGGGGAAGTATCAACTTAGCCATTGCTTCTAAATGTTATGCTTTTATAAAAAGACGAGGCTATGTAATTCCTGAAGATGTTAGGGCTGTAGTACATGATGTTTTACGCCATCGAATTGGTATTACTTATGAAGCTGAAGCTGAGAATGTAACTTCAGAAGACATTATCAATAAGATTGTTAATGAAATCGAGGTCCCTTAGAATGTCATTCCGTATTCATTGCGGAATCGTTTTAAAATTTAGAAAATGATAAAAAGATTTCTGCCATTGCAGGAATGGCAAGCCTAAAAAAATGGACACTAAAGAACTTCTTAAAAAAGTACGGAAAATCGAGATTAAAACTCGCCGATTAAGCGATCATATGTTTGGTGGTGAGTACCACAGTACCTTTAAAGGAAGGGGAATGACATTTAGTGAAGTCCGCCAATACCAGTTTGGAGATGATGTACGATCAATCGATTGGAATGTGACGGCAAGATACAATGAACCCTATATTAAAGTTTTTGAGGAAGAACGTGAGTTAACTCTGATGCTGATTGTCGACATAAGTGGCTCCGAATTTTTTGGGACAGACAGTCAGTTTAAAAATGAAATAGTTACAGAAATTTCAGCAACCCTTGCTTTTTCAGCACTTCAAAATAATGACAAAATTGGATTGATATTATTTTCAGACGAAATCGAATTGTTTATTCCTCCTAAAAAAGGAAAATCCCATGTATTGAGAATCATTCGGGAATTGATAGAGTTTAAACCCAATAGCAAAAAGACAGATGTAGCAATGGCATTGAAGTATTTTTCGAATGTGATCAAGAAAAAAGCGATTGTTTTTGTGCTTTCAGATTTCATTACAGATGCATATTTGGAAACATTAAAAATTGTATCAAAGAAGCATGATGTAACAGGGATACGGATATATGATAAAAATGAAGAACAAATCTCAAACCTTGGGATGGTTCAAATGCAAGACCAAGAATCTGGGGAATATATTTTAGTGAATACATCCTCAAAAAAAGTCAGGAATCATTATAAAGTTCATTATCTGGAAAGAGCAGATTATTTTGAAGAGTCTTTCAGAAAAAGCGGTGCAGGGGCACTAATATGTAGAGTGGATGAGAGTTATGTAAAAAAATTGTTAGGATATTTTAAGCAAAGAGGGTAAAAATGATGTTGAGCACAAGATAATGGGAACAGAGTTGAGAAAAAAGAACATAGAAAAAAGATGTTAGAAAAAAGACAATATATTATTAGTTCGTCATTCCAAACCATGTTACGGAATCTTACTCTATTAATCACTATGATTGTCAGTTTGTCTTCATTCTCACAAGTAAAATCTTCCACAGATACCACCCAGATTATAATAGGAGAGGAACTATTATATACTATAGAGGTGAAAGCTGATTCAACTGATTTGGTTTTATTTCCAGAAGGGCAAACCTTTCAACCATTAGAAGTTATAGAATCCTATAAGATCGACACGACTTTTGAACAAGCAAAATATAAGCTGATTAAAAAATACGGATTAACTCAGTTTGATTCTGGAAAATACACACTCCCCTCGCAACGGGTGGTTATTAATAACAAATCGTTTAGTACCGATTCTATAAAAATAGAAGTGGCAGATGTAGTGGTTGATACTACTAAGCAAAAAATGTTTACCATTAAACCAGCATTAGAAATTGCAGACCCAGAATTTAATTTTATAAAAATTTTAGTTTGGTTGATTCCCATACTAATTTTAGCGGGTATAGTACGGCTTTTTTATAGCCGAAGGAAAAAGAAAAAAGAAGCGGAAGCAAATGAACTCCCCCCTTATGAAGAAGCCCTTGAAGCACTAAAAGAATTAGACGATTCACATTTTCTAAAAAACGATAATTCTAAAAGATACTATTCTGCATTAACCGAAATAATTAAACGGTATCTGCATCGAGAAGTTGATGATTCGGCCTTGGAAAGCACGAGTAATGAATTGATAGAGCGTCTTATTTTACATAGAGATGCAGGACACTTTGATTTTGATTCAGAAACCATAAAGAAACTTGAAAGTATTTTTAAAAGAGCAGACCTTATAAAGTTTGCCAAAATGAAAGAACAAGCTGGGCAAGCAAAAGTAGATCGATCTGCGGTAGAAGATATTATTAATGAAACCAAAGAGATTATACCTGAGCCAACAGAAGAGGAATTATTAGCCGATACTATTTATTTGGAAAAACTTCGTAAAAAGCAATTAAGACGAAAACGAATAAAATTAGCTTTGGGAATTGTTGGATTAATAATAGTTTCAGGGGTTATTTTTGGAAGCATTAAAGGGTTTGATGAATTAAAAGATAAAACACTTGGCAATAAAATTCGAAGTTTATCTGAAGGACGATGGATAAAGAGTGAATATGGAACTCCCTTAATAATTATTGAAACACCTAAAGTATTATTACGGACTGATGTGGATTCTTCAAAACAAAAAAGTGTTTTGATAAAACAACAATCCCTTTTCACGTATGGAGGAATTAATGAACCTTTCTTCATAAAAGTGAGTACCATTCAATTTAATCATGAGCAAAAACTAGAATTGGAATCTTCATTGGATCAAGCCTTAACCCTTCTAGAAAATTCTGGAGCGATGAATATTATTGTAAAAAGAAATGATTTTGAAACTGAAAAAGGCATTATTGGGATTAAGGCATATGGAGAATTTAATGTGTTAAGTTCAGAAAATAAAATGCTGAAGAAAAAGAGTTCATATGAGCTTTTGCTGTTTCTTCAACAAAATGGATTGCAAGAAGTTTTAGTTGTATATCAGGATGACGGAAGGTTTTCAAAAGCAATAAAAAACAGAATAATTAATTCCATCGAAATAGAAATAAGCAAAGAAAATAAGAATGAATAGTAATTTCGAATTTGTAAATCCTCAATTATTCTGGTTGTTAATGTTACTACCGGCATTAATACTATGGTATTTTCTGAAACGAAATCAACATACTGCTACTTTAAAAATTTCAAGTTTAGCGGGGTTTAAATCAAAAAAAAACTGGCTGGCAAAAATTCGCCCAGCTTTATTTGGATTAAGGTTAGTGGCCTTAGCATTATTAATAGTTGCAATGGCGCGTCCAAGAACCATAGATGAATCCACTCGAATTAAAACAACTAAAGGAATTGATATTATAATTGCAATAGATGTTTCTTCAAGTATGTTGGCTAGAGATTTAAAGCCAAACCGGCTGGAATCCCTAAAAGAAGTGGCGTCTCGGTTTATTAAAGCCCGACCCAACGACCGATTAGGCCTTGTGGAATATGCTGGAGAAAGCTATACAAGAACACCCCTTACCAGTGATAAAAGCATTGTGTTATCGTCATTAAAAACAATAAAATATAACACAATAATAGAAGGTGGAACAGCAATAGGTATGGGTTTAGCAACTTCGGTAAATAGATTAAAAGAGAGTAGAGCCAAAGAAAAGGTGATCATCTTATTAACAGATGGAGTAAACAATTCGGGATTTATCGACCCTAAAATCGCAAGTGAATTAGCTGTAGAATTTGGAATAAAAGTATACACTATTGGATTGGGGTCTAATGGCATGGCTTTATCTCCAATTGGAATAAAGCCAAACGGAAGTTTTCTTTATGGAAATGTACAGGTAGAAATTGATAAAAAATTACTTAAAGAGATTGCCGAGACAACAGGAGGAAAATATTTTAGAGCAACCAGTACTACAAAATTAGAACAGATTTATGAAGAGATCAATAAATTAGAAAAAACCGAAATAGAAGAAACAAAATTTAAAAGCTTTGACGAACTTTTTAGATCATTTGTATTAATTGCATTTGGTCTAGTACTGTTTGAAATGCTGTTGCGATTTACAATATTTAGAAGTTTTGTATAGCTTCAACTCTGTTCAGTAACCATATGAAATTGGTGACTAAACTGAGCTTATTTCATATTAATAATTAAAAAAGATGCCTGCTTAAGCAGGAAATGAGTATGTACCAATTAGAGAAACCCATATTTTTTTACTTACTATTTACGGTAGTTGGGCTGATAGTATTTTACCTATTGGTATTGCTCTGGAAGAAACATACTCAGAAACGATTTTCAAATTCTAATGCACTTAAAAAGTTAAGTCCAGACAAGTCTTTTTTTAAATCTTGGTTAAAGGTATTGGTGCTATCACTTGCTTTTACAAGTCTTAGTTTGGCTTTGGTCAATCCAAAAATAGGAACTAAAATAGAAACAATTACCAGAGCAGGAGTCGATGTGGTTTTTGCATTGGATGTTTCCAAAAGTATGCTTGCTGAAGATATTGCTCCAAACCGAATAGAAAAGTCAAAACAACTTGTTACTCAGATTATAAATAGTTTGGGAGGCGATCGTATAGGTATCATTGGATATGCTGGGAGCGCCTTCCCACAGGTTCCAATAACCACCGATTTTTCTGCAGCTAAATTATTTTTAAGTAGTATGGATACCGAAATGGTATCATCACAGGGAACAGCAATTTCTGAAGCTATAAAAATGTCAGAAACTTATTACAATGATGAAGATCAGGTTAATAAGGTGCTTTTTATTTTATCCGACGGAGAAGATCATAAAGGGAATATATCAGCTATAACAAATGAAGCAGCCAATTTAGGGATCCAAATTTTTACTATTGGTGTTGGAACAACACAGGGAGGACCAATTCCAATTAAAAGAAATGGCATCTTGCAACATTATAAAAGAGACAAAAATAATGAGCGAGTAATAACGCAATTAAATACTGAAACATTAATCGAAATTGCAACTAATGCTAATGGAAAATATATTGATGGGAGTAATACCAACAATGTTATTGAGGAAGTAACTTCTATTCTAAATGGAATGAATCAAAAGGAATTTGAAGCCAAGCAATTTACAGATTTTAAAGATCGGTTTCAATGGTTTTTAGGGATTGCCCTTTTTTTATTAGTCCTTGAAGTATTATTATTAGAAAGAAAAACAGCCTGGGTTAAAAAATTAAATTTATTTAATGAAGATTAATAATAATATAATAACGTTCAAACACTTTCCTCTGCAAAACAATGATGTTTCATTCCTCGCAGGCGGACATGTTATTAAGACTCTGTGCAATAATTTATTTTTAATTATATTAATTTCACTTAGCAGTTATACTTCAACAAATGCTCAAAATGATAAAGAAAAACAAAAAGAACTAAAGGACTCTCAAGAATTGTTAAGTGAAGCAAGTTTTGAAATGAAAAACGATAACTTCCCTTTAGCTGAGGCTGAGTACAGAAAAGCCATTTCATTAAATCCAAAAGATGAAACAGGGAAATACAATTTAGGAACCGCTTATTATAATAGAGAAATGAACGCTATAGCGATGCAACGATTCAAGCAAGCTGCAGCCGTTGCAATTAATAAAGAAGAAAAACATAAAGCATTTCATAATTTAGGCAACACTTTTATGAATGAAAAAAAGTATCAAAAAGCGGTAATATCCTATAAAAATGCACTTCGGAATAATCCTAAAGATGACGAAACCAGATATAATTTAGCCTTAGCAAAAAAACATCTAGAAGATCAGAAGAAAAATGGGGGAGGTGATGATGATAAAGACGATAAAAAAAACAAAAAGGAAAACGAAGATAAAAAGGAAAACGAAAAAGACAATAAAAAAGAAGGAGACAAAAACAAAGATAAAGAAAAGCCAGATAAGCCCAAAGATGAGAAAGAAAATAAGCAACCTCCTCCTCCAGTTCCAGGAAAACTTTCTCCTCAACAAATAAAAAATCTTTTGGAGGCTATGAATAATGAAGAGAAAAAAGTTCAGGAAAAAATTAACGCAAAAAAACAAAAGGGAATAAAGGTAAAATCTGAAAAGGACTGGTAATGAAAATAAGAGTCCTTTACATATTGCTTTTTATATTTAGTTATGGTTTCACACAGGCTCAGATCACTTTTGTAGCAAAGGTGAGTAAAAAAACACTTGGTGTAAACGAACGGTTGCGGGTAGACTTTGAAATGAATAAGGATGGGGATAATTTTGTGCCTCCTAGTTTTGAAGGGTTCAGAGTGGTTGGAGGTCCTAATCAAGCAATTAGCAATTCATATATTAACGGGAAACGTAGTTATTCAAAAACATACACGTATTTTCTCGCCCCAAAGACAAGAGGGGAGTTTACCATAAAACAGGCTACCATTGAAATTGATAATGATATATACAAAACATTACCAATAAAAGTTGTTGTTACGACTGCTGTAACAAAACCAAAGGATGGTAATAATGCCGATTTTATTGCCAATGAAAATGTTCATCTGGTTGCTGAGGTTTCCAATTCCAATCCTTACTTAAATGAAGCAATTACTATTGTATATAAATTATATGTTTCAAATAATGTTAGTATTACTAAAAGTTGGAGAGAAATTGACAGCCCTAAATATGCAGATTTTTGGAGCCAGAATATAGATAATAGGGGGCAATCTCAAATTTATGAAGGTACCTATAATGGGAAAGAATACAGATATGTAATCTTGAGAAGAACTGTATTATATCCTCAAAAAACAGGCAAACTTATAATAGAACCATTAACTCTGGATGTACCTATAGATGTACAAGGAAATACAAGAGATATTTTTGGTCGTCGAAGAATGACTCGTGTTAATAAAACCATTTCAGCAGGGAAAAGGACCATTACTGTGAAACCACTTCCCACTAATGGAAGACCAGATAATTTTACAGGAGCAGTTGGAGATTTTAGTTTTAGTGTTCAAACGAATAAATCGATATTGGACGCAAACGAATCCTTTGAATTGATCACAAAAGTATCAGGGAATGGGAATCTAAAACTATTCGATCTCCCTTCAATAAATTTACCGAGTTCTCTGGAAGTTTATGAACCAGTACGAGAAAATAAAGTAAAAATTTCAACAAAGGGAATGAATGGGTCTGTAAATGAATCTTATACAATTATTCCACAATTCAAAGGAAATTACCCGATTCGCCCCATTTCATTTTCTTATTTCGATCTAAAATCAAAATCATATAAAACCATTTCCTCTAAGGAATTAATTATCAATGTGGAAAATGGCCCTATTCCCAATCAAAAAGATTCTAACGACAAAAACGTATCGAGCAATAATGATGTTATACTAACTTCCGATCAGTTTAAATATATTAAATTGAATAGTAACCTGAATTCCACTAATCACCCCACTTTTTTTAAATCAACATTATTCTGGTGGCTGGCTGGAAGTCCATTTTTGTTGATTCCTGTAGTTATTTTTATAGGAAATAAGAGAAGAAAACATTTAAGTGATGTAGATGGAAAACGACTTCGAAAGGCAAATAAATTAACTAAAAAATACTTATCTGAAGCAAAAAAGAATATTGGAAAACAAGAAGCTTTTTATGAAGCATTAGAACGTGCTTTACATAATTATTTAAAAGCAAAGTTGGATATAGTAACTTCAGATTTTTCAAAAGAAAAAATAACACAATTACTTTCAGATAAAAAAGTAGAAAATGAACCAATTTCAGAATTTGTTGATTTACTAAAAAGCTGTGAATTTGCAAGGTATACGCCAACATCTGATGTGACAATAAAACATGATTATAGCAAAGCGGTACGGGTTATTTCAAGGATAGATAAACAATATTCGAGTTAAATTTATGAAAGAAATAGTAAGAGATAGTAGATTATTTAAACCACTTTTTTTAATGGGAATAGTACTATTAATTTCATTTTTTTGTGTTGCTCAAAACAGATCTTTATTTGAACAAGGAAAAGAATTCTATAAAGCTGAAAAGTATATTGAGGCAATTAATTCTTGGACAAATATCGTTGAGAATAAACAACATTCTACAGCATTATATTTTAATCTTGGGAATGCTCATTACAAGTTAAATAAAATCGGGCCAAGTATTTATTATTATGAAAAAGCACTTCAATTAGACCCTAGCGATAGCGATATTAAAAACAATTTAGCTTTTGCACAAAATGCTACTGTAGATAATATAGAACCCGTGCCAAAAACGATATTTTTTAAATGGTATCTATCACTTTCGGGCATACTTACTTTTGATGGATGGGCAATTTGTGTTGTTATTTTTTCTATGAGTTTTGTATTGTTGTTTTTAATGTATTATTTTTCATATTCTGAACGGAAAAAAAGATTGTTTTTTGTGAGTTCCTTATTTGCGCTTCTGTTTTTATTTGTAACATTGTTTATCTCATTTTCTACTTTTAATGATTCGGCTAAAAATCATCCAGCAATTATTTTTACTGAAAGTATCGTTATAAAAAGTGCTCCAAGTTTAGGTAGTGAGGCTGTTTTTGAATTACACGAAGGGACCAAGGTTCAAATTATTGCTAGAGATTTAGATTGGGTTCGAATCGAAATTGCTAACGGTAAAGATGGATGGATTCCGATAACTGATCTTAAAGAATTGTAGTTTAAAAAAACGATTATTTACTTTTATATACATTTATCTCGATCCTTTTATCAGGGATTACCCGCATTATCGCCACAGTGATATAGCATACAATACCTAGCCAGGGATTTAAAAAGCTTAGGAATATTCCTATAATATAAATTACAATCGATAATTTCCCTTTTATGTTTTTTCCAACAACACGTTTTAAAGCAAAATCATCTTCGTGATGTTTAATAATGTACACTTGTAAAATAAAGTATGCAAAGCCACTCATTAATAAAATAAAGGCATAAAAAGCCACAGGAATCGACAAAACATGATTTTCCCCAATCCATGAAGTAGCAAAAGGAATTAACGATAACCAAAATAATAAATGCAAGTTAGCTCAAAGTATTTTACCATTTACTTTTCGGGCAATTTGAAATAAATGATGGTGATTGTTCCAATAAATTCCTATATAAATAAAACTAATTAAATAACTAAAAAAAACAGGAACGATAGGGATTAAAGCTTCAAAGGTCATTTCATGAGGAGCTTTAAGTTCCAAAACCATAATGGTAATAATTATTGCTAATACGCCGTCACTAAAAGCTTCTAATCTACTTGTTTTCATGGTTATTTATTTAATATAATCGTGCCTCTAATGTTCAATTAACACCCCCATTTTTCCCATTTGATAATCTCGCATCGCTTCTAATATTTCTGTTTGAGTATTCATAACATAAGGACCATATTGAGACACGGACTCATTAATTGCAGCACCACTTAGGATTAAAAATTGTGAATTTTCAGAGAAAGACATGGAAATAGAATCTCCTTCATTCTCAAAAACCAGAAGATTTTCAGCTTCTACTATTCCGTATCCATTAATTTTCATTACCCCCTTTTATTAGATAAAGCATGGAATTAAATCCTTCGGGGATTTGAAGGATTTGGGTTCCATCTTTATCTGCAATTCCCCATAGAATCAATAATTCACTTTGAGTAGGAGCGCCATTAATCATGTTCCCATTATTTTTATCTACAAATTCACCTGCAATGAGTTTGTTTTTAATTTTTTTATCTTCAGAAAGAAATACAGGAATATCTTCAATTGAAAGATGCCTGTAATAAGGATCTGTCATTTTTTTATCAGCAGGACTATTGATCCATAATTGAATGATTTCTTGTGTTCCATTTCTTGCTGCTAAAGCTTCCGATGGGCGTTCACTATGAATAATTCCAGCACCTGCATGCATCCATTGTACTTCCCCTTCTTTTGCTATTTGATTATTTCCCCTACTATCACGATGGTGTAATTCGCCTTCAATAATAAAAGTTACAGGGAAAAACCCTCTATGTGGATGTGGCCCAATACCCTGTATTTTTGCAGTCCTGTCATTATAGTATTTAATACGAAGGTGATCTAGCAATAAAAATGGATCTACCTGATCTACTTTATTTGTAGGCAAGGGTTGTTTTACAGGAATACCCCCCATATCCACTTCATCAGCAGGTAAAAGATAGGTTGCTTTTTTATTAATTGAATTCATCATCCCTAAAAATGGTTACCCTTTAAAATTATTTTTTTTATGAGCACCATCACAATAAGGCTTGTTTTCTGAAGATCCACATCTACAAAAAGCGGTCACTTTATTTTTCTCTTCAATTTGACCGCCTATGTTTTTAACTTGACATTCACCGTGAACCAATAAGGGACCATTTTCTAATATTTCTACTTTCATTTTATTTTCCATAGCCATTATTTTTAATATGTTTATTAGTTTCAAAAATAGTTAAAAAAAAGGGACACAGATTTACACAAAACAGACTTTTAGTCTTCCAACCTGATTTATGAATAAGCACTACCTTTTAAATTGTTGCGGATTGACTTTTTCATTTTATTTCATCCGAAGAATTATAATCTTCAACTTCCTCAAAAATATGAGGGAGTACCAATGGAGCAAGGGATGCCACAGGCTTATATAAATAGGAATTGTCTTTCTTTTCCTTTGGGATCACATAATCTGTAGGATTCCAAAAGTTAAAGAACATAAATAAAACACTTACTATAAAAGCAGCAATAAGGGCATTAAATACACCCCCAAGTATTTTGTTAAATACACCCAGAAAGGCAAAATCGGCCATTTTAGTTAGAAACTTTCCAGCCCAAGATATAAGGATCACAATTGCAACGAATGTAATTGCTCTTGCTGTAATATTAACCGTTTGTTCTGACCAGTTAAACCATTTATAAAGATATCCTGCTGCAAAATCGGAAAAATAAAGTGCTCCAATAATTCCTAAAATCAATCCAATTAATGATGCTAGAGTTACAAACAGTCCTTTCTTCATACCGCTAACAAAAGCCATGATTAAAATTATTCCTAAGATGATATCTAGTAAGTTCATAAAATATATTTAGGTTAAAGATAGTGTATCTTTGTAAATTAAATAAAGTCTAATTTATGGTACCAAGGGATCAAAACTGTTTTCGCTAAAGGAATTATGTCAAGAGACGAAACATTAAAACAACTATGGGATGAAGTGGTCGCAATTATAAGCAACCGCTTTGCAGATGGAGAGAAATTAGATCTGGATGCTATTATTTACATCATTGGGCTTCAGGAAATAGGAAAAATATCGTTTAATATTAAAAAAGATGAGAAAATAAATTTAATGCATATTGCAATTTGCAGGTTACTAGAACCCTTTGGGTATTATGAATTTGATTTTTTTGATAATGAAGGGTGGCCTCATTATAAGGTTTTAGAAAAATTACCTCCTTTAAAACCTGGAGAGCAAAGTGTATTGATGAAAGAAGCAATTGTACTCTATTTTATAGAGAAAGAGGTGATAGAGGGTTGAATATTGAAGCGAAGCGTAAATAATGATCGAACTGCTCTTAGCTTCTAACCTTCCAACTCTTTTCTCCCATTTTTTGTTGTACCACCAATTGTAATAACGTAAATTTGCGCCTTTGAAAGGAGTTTAGCAATGATTGATAAAATAAAAGAACATATTGCAGAGGTAGAAGCTTTTAAAGCAAAATCCTCTAAGGAAATTGAAACATTTCGTATTAAATATTTAGGAAAAAAAGGAATGTTGAACGATTTTTTTGCAGCGTTTAAAAATGTACCCATTGAACAAAAAAAAGAGTTTGGGAAAACCATTAATAAATTAAAGAATGCAGCTCAAAAGAAAGTAAATGACTTTAAATTGACGCTAGCAGAAAAAGAAGAATCTAAAGGGGTTTACGGAGATTTAACGCGTCCTGGAGAATCAATTGATTTAGGGGCTAGACACCCTATTTCTATTGTTAAGAATAGGATCATCGACGTTTTTTCTCGAATTGGTTTCAATGTTTCTGAAGGACCTGAGATTGAAGATGACTGGCATAATTTTACCGCATTGAATTTGCCTGAGCATCACCCCGCTCGTGATATGCAGGATACTTTTTTTATTGGAAAGGATTCAGACCTTTTATTACGTACTCATACCTCATCGGTTCAGGTGCGTTATATGGAAAATAATAAACCGCCAATTCGTACTATCTCTCCTGGAAGAGTATATCGTAATGAAGCGATATCGGCTCGATCGCATTGCTTTTTCCATCAGGTTGAAGGATTGTATGTAGATAAGGGCGTTAGTTTTGCCGATCTTAAACAAACCCTTCAGTATTTCACAACCGAGATGTTCGGAAAATCAAAGATTCGACTTCGCCCCTCCTATTTTCCCTTCACCGAACCGAGTGCAGAAGTTGATGTGTATTGGGGATTGGAAACGGAAACCGATTATAAAATGACCAAAGGAACTGGCTGGCTAGAAATTTTAGGCTGTGGAATGGTAGATCCCAATGTGCTAAAAAATTGCAATATTGATCCAAAAGTCTATTCAGGTTTTGCCTTTGGAATGGGAATCGATCGTATCGCTTTATTACTTCATCAGATTCCTGATATTAGAATGTTTAGCGAAAATGACGTTCGGTTTTTAGAACAGTTTAAGAGTCTGTAAACGTACTGTATTTACTAGAAACCCTTTTTTAAGCATCACGTACTTATTGGGAGATTAATAAGTTTCATGAGATTGCCAGGCACCTTCGTTCTTAGCAAAGACAATAAATCAATTTTCATAAATGAAAAAAGACATCAAAATTTCTATTGTTGAAAATGTTCAAATTTTAGCAACAAAAGAATGGGATAAAGATTTTGAATTTTGCGGACTTAATATTGAAAATTTTAAGTGTCTGTATATCCCGTAGTTGAAACTTATTAATTGTAAAAAAATGCAAAAGTGGGTAAAAAAGTAGGTAAAATTTAACCATTTTAAATACAGTGATAAAGTTACAAGATTTTGGAGAAAAACAAAATTAAATTAATTATTGGTTTTTATCAGTTCTATATATATTAGGTCGGATTCAATCCTGTTAAAACCAATGGATATTTTTTTAAATTTATTATTTGATAATTTAGCTCACAACGGACCTAGATTGCCTAAATAATTTATAATTTTCAGCTACATTATTTTTGTACAATTTCTTAGCTTCGTTAGATAAAAATGACTTGTCAACCATAGCCAATATCTCACTTTCTTTTTTATTAAATGAGTCAATAATTTTCGTGATAATAGTTTCTTTAATTTTCAAACGCTTTCCAAATTCAATAAAATCCTCACTCTTATAACTATATTTTTCTCCTAATGGCAAACTAATTTGTTCAAGTTCTTCAAATAGATTCAATGCCAATAAATTATCAGTAAGATGAATCTTGGTATTCATTAAATCATACGAGGGCGATAACATCATATCTCCATCCGCGGTTTCCAAAAGCGAAATGTTTTTTAAATGAACATCACCATTACCAGTAATGAAATTGAATGTCAGAATACGAAGAAAATCAACTCTATTTAATGGGCTAAGCCATTCCCCAACATCTTGATAGGTTTTTGATTTATATTTATCAGCCACTTTAAGAACTGACACGAAATCTTCCTGATTTAATTTTTCGCTATTATCATCATAATCAAAGCGTCTAGTGATATATACGGGAGTTCCATTGTCAAAGTTCATAAATGCACATTCGGCTATTTTGATGCCAAAAAGTTGTTTGGCTATTTGCATGGTTACATGTTCATTTGCGGGCGATTGGTCAGGCAAATTAAATCTTGACAACAATGGTTTTATAATATACTGAGATTTTTCATCAACATTCATTTTTGGAACTAACTCGATTCCCCTGGGTTTCCCAATAAATCCTTTTCGTTGAACTCCTGAGATACTAAATCTCATCGGATAACCATCAATTCTTTTTGAAATATCTTCCCAATTGAATTTGAGTTGAGGACTGACCTTAGAGCGGTCAAATAAAATTGTCTCACATGACGAGCAAAATCCTTTTGTATTATCCTTAAGACATCCGTTACACTGTGCCATGTTCTATGTTTTTTATTGTTATTGCTCCGATAGTATCATATTGACAGGTTAATGCCAATAAACTCCAATCATCACTAGGATCAATACTTAATGCTTTACAAATTTGTTCTCGATTCTCCCCCTCACTAAGAATGGATTTGAAATAGTGAAATAATTCTTTGGAGTGATAAGTTTTTTGCTTCTTAGACATATTAACCGAAATTGGTCGCGTGGTAACATCTTCAATAAAGGCATCATCATATTCAAAATGATAACCATCATCATCAACCCAAAGTTCCCCAGCCTTAATGTTTCCTTTATAGTTGACTTCCAATTTATTTCCTATCCTCATATTTTATTATTTACGCTTTTTTACTTCCACTTTTATTTCCAAATTTAGATATTCAAAAATATCTTGTAACACCTCAAATGTTGGATTTCTAATACCTCGCTCGATTTGGGAAATTGTAGTCTTGGATATGTCAGCAAGGTCGGCTAAGTCCCTAATGGTTAGTCCCAACACCTTCCTTCTATGTTTTATTAGTTTTCCTAATTCTTCTATTTTCATAACTCTGTACCATTATATTGACAATATTTTATCAAATATACTCATTTTATCTCAATTTGTCAATTATATATCAATATATTAATATATATTTAACATAAACATTGAAAACTAATATAATTGTCATATTTGTACCAATATAATGGTACGCGGTATAATTATCCCAAAACATTTTCGAAACACTATTATTAATTGCGAATAGTCCCCCACTAAATAAAAAATATTACTGATGTAACAATATAAGAAATGTACTTTCTAAATATAGTATTGATGTTAGGAATCTATCAAACAATGTATAGAATTTGCATCGGCAAGGGGGCGTATTATTTTGAGTGGTTCGCCTGGTTCCGGTAAAACGATGTTGGCAAAACGACTACCGTTTGTACCCCATTACCTCCACTAAGCTTAATATACCCTAAGCCTAAACATTTTCGGAATCCTACAGAGAATCTAACTATTTGGTGATGAATTAAGAAAAGAGAGAATGGATAGAGGATTAACTCAGTATCAGGTTTCAGAAATGTTAGGAGTAAACCGAAATTTTGTTTGTGAAATTGAGTTAAACCGTCGTACAAATACAAAATGCATAAAGTATGTTTGTTTTTTGGCTATATTCCGAAAACTTTGAATATTGATGAGAACACTCTACAGGGAAAACTTATAGCTTATAGAATTTGGACTGGAAAAACTTATTTACAACTTGGTAAAAAAATAGCTATGGAGAAGAGTACGATTATCCGATTTGTTCAGAACCAAAAATGTAAATCTGAAAATGTTAACAATATTCGTTCAATAATATTTATGAAAAATAATGTTCTGCTAAACTGCACAAAATAAGGGATTGTTATTTTATTTTATAAATAAATTTAAAAAAAACATTTATTAACTTTAAAACCTATTAACCATGAAATTTAATTTTATTCCGATCATGTTATTATTACTTTCATTAAATTCATTAGCACAAACAGAAGATTTTGTCTGTTCTTAGCTGAGTTTCGTTGTAATCCGCTTTTAAATAAGCGTCTCTATTAGAATGATATTTTTTAACAAGGTTTGTAATGTTCATATTTATTTCAAGTCCAATGAACCTTGTTTAAGATTTCGTTGGTGTTTTCTTCCTCGATAATCTGATAAGCTACTTTGTCGCTAAAAAGAATAAGTCCAAGGGTTTTCTTCAATTCCGAATAAGTCGGCAAGTATTGGAAGCATTTCTTTGTTTGCACTTCTTTCTCCACGTTCAATTTTTCCCAATGTTGATGGGTCAATGTCAAGTTTTGATGCAACTTTTCTTATGGGAAGGTTTTGTTCTTCTCTCAATTTCCGCAAGTACTCTCCAAAGGATTGTTTTGTATTCATTCCGCTATATTTTTTCTTGAAAATATTTTCAGGACATTAATTGTCCAAATCTAACAATAGATTTTGTATTTCCAGCTAAAATTTCAGATTAATTTATTTGGGTGGCGGTGGGGAAGGGCAAGCTTTTTTGGTTTTTGAGTGTTGGCTTTGCGTGTCGGCAAAAACCAAATGCGTAGCATGGTTTTTACGTGCCGAAGGCAATTATACCATAACGGTTTGGCTATGCGCTGTGTCCAGAAGGGCATTGCGTATAGGTGTTGTTGTGCCCCGTTTTTATTTTTCTTTCCATTTCTATTCGCGTTGGAGTGAAAGCTCTTTGCAACCGCACGTAGGAGGATTGCAATGTGCTTAAACTGAGTGTTGGCTTATCTATTTCCTTTCGCACGGTTATGTGTTTTACAAAGCATTTCACAGTTACTTGCATCAGTTTTTCCTCCTTTGCTCCATGCAGAAACATGATCAGCATCCATATCCTTAATTGCCCAAATTTTAGATTTGTTGGAGTCATGTCCTATTGCGCAGTGAGAACAATTTGAGATCCCTTTTGCTTCAGCTTCTTTTTTCTGTTTTGCATAAACAGACCTTTTTATCGCTTCCTCAAACACTCGTAAATCAAGCAGTTTTGTAGCTACTGAACCACCAAGAATAAATTCAAACACCCCTTTTCTGTTTTTCACAAACGGGTCACCATATAGTTTGTGCACCTCTGCTGAAACTTTTTTAGGGTCAAATGCTTTCTTGTGATACTCCTCATATAAGCGACCCCATTCCAATCCACACATTTCATTTTCTACATCTATAAAAACTCCACTCACCCATTCGATAACGCTGTTGAAATAAGTTTCTAGCTCAGCAATGCTATCTTTTTTACGGTGGCTGCTCATATAATCTTCAATCTTACCTTTGCTTACCCAATCCAACGCACGTTCTAATATTTCTTGCCTGTTCGCACTTCCTTTTACGTAGGCACTCCATTTCTGAATATTGGAATTTTGACTATTGCTAAACTTTTCTTTGCATAGGGTAACAAACGGACCTGAATAAATTGCATTTAGCAATTCTTGTGAACTTAGCGGAACACCAGCTATATTAATAGTCTTGAACCATTGTTTTATCTCACTTTCTTCACCTTCACATTCATAGATAAGTAATTTAGATTCATTTATTATCTTTTGTTTATCAGCAGGTAGACTGTCAAAATATTGCTCCATGCCATGCTCATCCTTAATAGGAAACTTGAAAGTTAGAAACCTACCAATACTTGTTATACGTTGTTGTCCGTCCAACACCTCAAATTGTCCGTTTTCAGTCGTGTTGAAATAAATGAGACCTAATGGATAGCCTTTTAGAATACTCTCAATAACAGCCACGTCTTTTTTACCATCTGCATAAATATAGTTACGCTGGTATTCTGGCTGAATGGTTAGTGTGCCAGAAAGCCCGAACAAACCTTTTCCTTCAGATTCATTATATACAAAACCTTCACAAATGTCTTTAACTGTTATGTCAGTTCTTAGTGTTGTTTTCATTTAGCAGTCTTTTTATGTTTTATAAATATTCTGTGATATGTTTTTTGGCATAAAGTACCATTGAATTTCATTTGTCTGGACTTATACTCCTTAATATTTGGATTTTTTCTAAGCTTGTCTAATGATATACAAGGCTCTTGGCAATCTAAAATCTCAAATTGATCAGGGTTATATTTATCCAAAAAACTAATAGGCACGCCCATAATTCCATCATAATCTTTTGGTATCGCGTCTGTGTATGGAACTTCAATGCCTTCATAATTCTCGTATTGCTCGTAGGTGGCTTTTTTTTGCAACTTCTTATTAAATCTTCTGTTATCAGCCATGGACATTAACTCTAGTGGTAAATGTCGTTTGCCGTGTTCTATATTTGTGAGCCACATACAGTTATTTGTTGCAATAACTCGATTACCCTCATTATCAATTTTAGCTTCAGTTCCATATAATTCATATGATTCTGGTACAATAAAACCAGATATCCATCTGCCCATACCTGTACCTAACCACATAATATTGTCTTTAATTAGCGGAAAAACGTCTTTAGTCGGAATTGTATTAATGTTTCCAATAATGGCAAATTGCTTATTAGACTCAATAATCCACAATAGAAACTCACGGAACAATGAGAATGGGGGATTGGTAATGATAATATCAGCTTCATCTCGTAAAGCCTTGACTTCTTCGCTATTAAAATCACCATCGTGTTCTAAGTATTTCCATTCTAAATCGTTCACATCAATCTTACCATCTCCGGAAATATCCCGAGTCAGTGTAAAAATTTTACCATTGGTTTTGGTCTTATTACTATCGTAATGTGGCGCACTTTCTTCAAAAAGGGTTGCTTGATAACCAATTTTGTATGGTTTACTATCTACTGCATAACTTGTACTAATTAGTTTTTTAAGTCCAAAACGTTCAAAGTTCTGTGCGAAGAACTTGGTGAAATTACTCCACTCAGGATCATCACAAGGAAGTAATAAAGTCTTACCCTTAAATACCTCAGGGTCGTGATCTAAATATGCTTGTATCTCCTTCTGTATGTCAGAATATTGAGTGTAGAATTCATCATTCTTCGCTGTTTTTGCTGCTGTTAAATTAGTATGCGCCATTCATATATTTTTATTTCAATTTATCAATTTTCTTTCGCGCGTTGGCAAAAAAGCAATGTGTGCGTTAGCACTCTTTGCTTGTGCGTTGGCTTTTCCTTTTAATGGGGCACAACGTTAGTATATCCAAATCTAACGTTTTCCTTCCTAATAAACAACTGTTTATATAGGTTATCTCGCACCTTTTTGATAAATTTGGAATATCCTATGAAAAAGAAGTTATGTCACACCTTTTATACTTTAAAACTACTTTAGAGCTCAAAAGATATAGTTCAAATACTATAGAGAGCTATATGAGTTCATTAAAAAATTTCGCTAGAGAATATGATTATACAACCATTCAACTTGAAAAATTAGAAGAAAAAGATATCATAATATCTTCAATAAATATTATTAAGAAAAGAAACTATAGCATATCTTCTCAGAAACAATTGATAGGAGCTTTATTTTTGAGCCTCATGAAATTTCAGAAAAAAATACAACGTTTATTGATTTAATGGGGCAAGATTGTGTGCTCGCAAAGTAATTAATCTAATTTTTCCGTTAACTTTTTAAATACTTTTTTAGCATTTTTATTTTCATATAAAATACTATATACTGCATCAATAATAGGTGTTCTTGCTTTCTTATTTTTTTCCTGATTCAGTAAATAAGCACTTTTTGTAGCGTAATATCCTTCTGCGATCATACTCATTTCCATTTGGGCACTTTTAACGGTATATCCCTTCCCGATCATAGTTCCAAACATACGATTTCTACTAAAAGTTGAATATCCCGTAACTAATAAATCCCCTAAATAGGCGGATCCATTAATATCGCGTTTCATTTTATAGATCTTTTTCACATACTTTTTCATTTCGCGAATTGCATTGCTCATCAATACGCTTTGAAAATTATCACCATATCCCAGACCATGAGAAATTCCTGCTGCAATAGCATAAATATTTTTTAACATAGCGGCATATTCGGCCCCCATAATATCTTCGCTGATCTTGGTTTTTATATAATCGGAACTTAATTGATCAGCAACATATTGGGCTTTTTCCTCATCTGCACAAGCAATGGTTAAATAAGAAAGACGTTCTAAGGCAACTTCTTCTGCATGACAAGGCCCTGTTATAACTCCTATATTTTTAAAAGGAATGTTTAAATGGGTAAAAAAATGATCCCCTACAATTAAACTGCTTTGAGGGACAATACCTTTAATTGCTGAAAAAATTATTTTATCTTTGAGAGATACCGTCAGTTTTTCCAATTCATCGTTTAAAAAAGCAGATGGAATTGCAAAAATGAGATAATCCGCATAATCAGCCAGCTCATTTATATCATTACTTAGCTTTAGTTTTGAGACGTCAAACTCTACAGAGCTTAAATAATTAGGATTGTGTTTGTCTTTTTTAATATGATCAAGTGAAACAGTGTTTCTTAAATACCAACCAATCTCATCTAGATTTTCACTGAGCATTTTAACAATAGCAGTAGCCCAACTTCCTCCTCCAAAAACAGCAAATTTTGGTTTATTTGTCATAATAGTAAAACTGATTTTCAAAAATACTGAATAATACTACTCCTTACAAACTAACTGAAATAAACAGTTATTTATAAAAATTCATTTCATCTAAATATTCCCATACGTTTTGAGGTAATAATGGATGTATATTCTTTCCTGAGGCAATACTTTTCCGAATGAATGAAGCGGATATTTCTATTATGGGTGCTTCAATTTTACGGACCCCTGATCCCTTCTCAAGGGATAAATTGATTGAAACTTTATCAGAACCTTTTCTAACTCTTGGATACACATAAATAGTATGTCTATCTAAAATCACTTCAAAATTTTTCCATTTATGTAAGCTATTTAGATTGTCTTCACCCATGATTAATGAAAAAGTATGACTTGGATATTTTTCCTCTAGAACTGCGAGCGTATTAACAGTATAATTTGGTTGTGGCAGATCAAATTCTATAGTATTCGCTATTAGTTTTGGATACGCTTCCACGGCAATTCGAACCATCGCCAATCGATGAGTGTCTTTTAAAAGGTTGTTCTTTTTTTTATGTGGATTATGAGGAGTTATAACTAACCAAACTTCATCAAGATCTGTAAACTCAGCAAAATGATTTGCAATAATCAAATGCCCAATATGTATGGGATTATAAGTTCCAAAAAACAAACCAATTTTTTTAGGCTTCATCTTTTGTTATAAATTTTAAAACCATTTCTTTAGATTTCTGTAGTGCAGTATCCAAGTTGTTATTTTCAATTACATAATCGAATTGAGGAGCAGTAGCCAATTCTACAGATGCTTTTGCTATTCGCATATTTATTTTTTCATCGTTCTCGGTTTTGCGTTTCTTTAAACGAATTTTTAATTCATCAACATTTGGAGGCTTAACAAAAACAGCCAAGGTCTCTTTCGGAAATTTCTTTTTAATACGCAAGCCTCCAACGACATCAATATCAAAAATTACATTTTTTCCTTTAGCCCATATTCTGTCTATCTCTTTTTTTAGAGTGCCATAAAAATTATCGCGATACACTTCTTCCCATTCTAAAAAATCGCCGTTTTTTATATGTTGTTTAAACTCTTTTAAATTTATAAAATAATAATTTTCGCCATGAACTTCTTCCCCTCTAGGTAATCGGGAGGTGGCCGAAATTGAAAAGTCTAAATTCAATTCCTCTTGTTTCAAAAGGTAATGAACGATGGTTGTTTTTCCACTACCAGAAGGTGCCGAAAAGACAATGAGTTTTCCTCCAGCCATTATAGTACGTTTAAAGATTGTTCTTTAATTTTTTCAAGCTCATCTTTCATTTGAACGACCAATTGTTGCATTGGTGCATGATTAGATTTTGAGCCGATGGTATTTATTTCTCGACCGATCTCCTGAGAAATAAAACCTAGTTTTTTTCCATTAGTACCCTCCAATTTTAAGGCTTCATTAAAATAATTTAAATGGTTCTTTAGACGCACTTTCTCTTCTGTGATGTCGTATTTTTCAAGATAATAAATAAGCTCTTGTTCAAAACGATTTTCATCAACAGATTCTTTTAATTCACCCACCGCTTTTCGAAGACGTTCTTTTACAATATCGATTCGATCAGTATCTATTTCGATAACTTTTTCTAACAAATCTGCTATTTTATTCAAACGCAGGTTAAAATCAATTTCCATTACTTTCCCCTCATCACTTCGGTATTTATTTATTGCTGTTAATGCTTCATCAATTGCATTTTGTATTTTAATAAATTCTGCTTCATCTATTTCTTTTCGATCATTTTTTAGTGCATCAGGCATTCGTATAGCCATTTTTAACAATTCCAATTCATCGCCTTCAACAACATTTGAAAGCTGTTTTATATATTCCTTAACCACTGTTTCATTTAGTTTTGAGCTAATTTCTTTGCCAGTAATTTCAACATATAAATTAAAATCAACTTTTCCTCTTACTAATGATCTTGAAATCATTTTCCGCATATCCAGTTCCTGTTCTCTATACGATGACGGGACTCGTGCATAGAGATCTAAATTTTTGCTATTCAGCGATTTTATTTCAACCGTAATTTTTTTGGAAGGTAATTGTAATACTGACTTACCGTATCCTGTCATTGATTGGATCATAAATTAATTTTTACTTATGACAAAGATAATAAATTAGAGTGGGAGTACTTTAATAATTATGGGTCTAGATTATTTTGGATTTCCTTTATTTTCAAATTTAGTGTTCAGATGTTTTTCAGCTAAATAAAAGATCAAAAAATAAAAAATATCAATAATAAATAGTCTAGTGAAATGTAAAATTGTTCTTGATTAGTCATTTAAAAATGCTAAGGTTCGTTTCTCACTGTAATATAAATTATTCGTTTGAAAAAACCCAACATGACCTCCATATAAAGGAGTTTCTAGATGAATAATACTCGAATTTTCAGTAATAGCAACAGGATAACAATCACTATTTAGAAAACTATCGTTTTTAGCGTTTAATAGGTATACTGGAACTTTTATAAAAGGTAAAAACTGATTACAACTGTTTTTTTGATAGTAATCATAAGCATCTTTAAAACCATGTGCTTTAGAGGTGTATATGTTATCGAAATCTAATAGTGTTTTTATTTTCTTCAATTCCAATTCACACATTTTATCAGGAAAATCAGGTATTTTCAACTTATATTTTTTTCGAAGGTTTATTAAAAAGGAAGTCCGATACAACCAGTTTTCAGAATTCTCTAAACTTTCTAAGGATCCTTTTAAACTTGAAGGAACTGAAATAGCGACACCTCTTTTTATTTCTTTAGGAACAGTATCCCTTTCACCAAGATATTTTAACAATAAATTTGCTCCTAAGCTAAACCCAACCAGCACAATTTCCTTATACCTGTCCTTTTAAAGAACATAACTTAATATTTCAGCTAAATCATCCATTTTTCCTGAATGATAGGATTGATAAGCAAGATTCGTTTCACCGCTACATCCTCTATAATTTATACTAGCGACATCCCAATTGTTTTTAATAAGTAAGGCAGCGGTTCCTTTAATATAATTTCGCTGCGCATTCCCTTCTAATCCATGAAGCAATAAAGCTACCCTATTGCAGGTGGAATCATTCTCTGTTTTTTTTGAAAAAGACCAATCGATATCTATAAAATCTCCATCTTTGAGGATGACCCGTTCTCTTTCTTGATCTAATTTCTGCTTAGGGCGGAACTTAGACGAATAAATGGTTGAGAAATGCCCGTTTTTAAAAATCCATGGAGGATTGTAAGTGCTTTTTACTAATGGCATAGAGCGATTAAAAAATTTAAGGCAGCAAAGTATGAAAATACTACAAAAAGTAATTTACTTTTGAAGAAATATTAAGCATGTATTTAAAAGAGTTTGAAATTAGATGGAATGATCTAGACGCCAATCGTCATTTGGCAAATAGCACTTATCTCAATTATATGAGTCATACCCGGTTAAGTTTTTTTAATGAAAAAGGATTTGATCAAAGCAATATGATAAAGCACAATATAGGTCCAGTAGTATTTAAAGAGCATATATTTTATTTTAATGAGATTTTTCCAGGAGAAATCATACGAGTTTCTTTATTGTTAAAAGGACTTTCGGAAGGCGGTATGTATTTTGAATTTCATCATAATTTTTACAATAGTCATGGGAAAAATATGGCACGGTGTGTTATGATGGGAGCTTGGATCGATTTAAAAACACGAAAATTAAGAGACCTCCCAGAAGCACTACTTTTGGCCTACAATCAATTAGAGAAAACGGAAGACTTTAAAATTTTAACAAAAAAAGACACGCGGGTAGACAGAAAATTTCCGATAAATTTAAAATAATTAACGCGTCTTAGGTTTTCTGGTAGACAGAAAAACACCTAAAAATATAAGTAAGGCTGCCATAACTCTTAAAGAGGTTAATTGATCTGATCCTACTAAAATTGCAAAGATGCCAGCTATAATAGGTTGTAAATAGATAAATACTCCAACTGTTGAGGGATGCAATTGTTTAAGGGCATATACATTAAAAAGATAGGTAAAAAATGTTGTTCCTACTACTACAAATATAAGCCCTCCAATTGTATTATTTGATAGATGAGTCCAATCTACTTCTAAAAACTCATTTATACCAATTGGTATATTAATTATAAGAGCAAATAGGAAAAACCATTTCATTAAGGTTATAGAACTGTATTTAGATACTAATGGTTTCACAATAATGAGGTAAACTGAATAGGATATTGCGTTGATAATAAATAGTATATTCCCTAGTGGAATATTTGAAGCATTGACTTGTTTTTTCAGTCCAAAAAGGATTAATACCAAGGTGCCGACCAGTCCCAATCCAATGCCAATAGATTTTCTCCAGCTAATCTTTTCTTTTAAAAAAACGATAGAAAGGATCAATATTAAAACGGGTACCATAGTAATAACAACCGAGCTGTTTATAGGAGTAGATAAACTTAACCCTTTAAAGAACGTAAGCATATTTAATGTCATTCCAAAAAAGGCACAGGCGATAATTAGAAGCCAATCTTTGTGATCAATTTTTTCAGTAGGAAAAAAAAGACTCAATAACCAAAACAAGATAGCTGCACCAGAAACTCGCAATAGAATGAAGCCATATGGTTGAATGACTTCGGGCATTAAATCCTTAGCAATTGTGTGGCTTATCCCGTAAATAAAACTAGCAATAATTGCTGCAAGTAAGGCAAGAGCTCGTTTGTTCATGAGATCAGCTTATTGTTTTATTTTAATTCCCATCCAAAGCCAGTGTTAAAAATATAATCTATATCATTTCCTTCTACTACTGGTTGATTATCAAAGTTAAAAGTAAAATCTGTTTTTATATAAAAGTCCCATGGCAAATCATATTTTAATTTAAAACTGTAATCTACCTGGAATCTTTTTTTTCAGATAAACTATAATAAGCAACAATATCTGTTGATAAATTAAGATCACCATACTCGTACATATTATATTCTAATGCAAGATTCAATTCAGCTGAATTTTTATTTAAAGTCTCATCTGTATATGTTTCAACTATATAATTAAAACCAGTTCTTATTCCAAGGTATAATCAAGGAGATCTTATTGCATATCTTCCAATACCTAAAAGAGTGGTTGTTCTTCCCTCAAGTGCTTGTTCGGTATTTGACAAAAAGGAAATTAGTGCTATTCCGTAATTGTCTTTAAAAAGAAACCTTTGGGCATCTATACTCCATTCTGTCCTTTTTATTTCGGCCACATTATCTTGATTGGATATTAAGGAATTATAGTGTGTAATAAAATTCCACAATTCTCCTACATATTTAAGATCACTTTCTACATTAAATTGAGAAAAATTATTGGCTTTAGTTAAATTAAATCCTATATCTATACTCCCGGTAAACCTACTCAAAACCTATTCCCTGAAGCATTTAATTGAATTATTTTTTCTATTTCAGTTTCAAAAGTTAGATCAACACTAATAATTTCAATAATCCCTGATCTAACAGATTTAACTCTACCCAAATAATGGGATCCATTTACTAAGTTAATCAAGAAAATTTGATCTAGATAAATTTCAGCTACTTCTTTATATTCAATTTTAAAATCTTTATCGCTATAAGAAGTTTTCATGGTCATAATACCATTTATCAAGGATTTTATTTCTCCTACTAAAATATTGTTGTTTTTAAGTTTAATGGAATCATTTTGAGAGAAACTGCAAAAGCTTATTAATAATATAAGAATTAATAGGAATTTTTTCATTGTCAAAATTAAAACAATTCAAAAATAATGATAAAATATTATAATAGTGATTCTTTTGCTGCACGGATTGTTTTTTTACTGTTTCCTATAAATAGTTCCTTGTTATTAATTAGTGCAGGGCGTTTTAAAAAAGTATAATGCTTCAATAACAGTTTTTTGTAATCGGGTTCTTTTAAGTTTTTATCTTTCAAACCCAAGTTATTACATAATCTTGATCGTTTATTAAACAATGCTTCATAACTACCTGATAATTCATATAATTCTTCTATATCCAATATGGAGAGGGGATTTTTTTTAATGTCTTGAATTACAAATGCATCTGAAAGATTTAATTCCTTTAGAATGCGCCTGTAGGTTTCACAGTTTGAAAGGTGGAATATTTTTTTCATTTTTTAAATACCCAGAGTTTCAAAAATGGGAGTTTTTAAATTATACAATGTTAACATAAAGAAATTCAATTTTTAGAAGTAAAGAAAAATTAATTTAATTTTGTAAAACATGCGTTAAAAAGTATTCTTAGTTAGAAATAACAATTAAATCTATTATTTTTGTTTCCCATAAAATTACTGAAATGAAATTTAATACCAAAACAATACATGGAGGGCAAGAACTAGATCCTGCATTTGGAGCTGTAATGCCACCAATTTATCAAACCTCAACCTATGCACAAAAAACTCCAGGTGGGCATAAAGGATTTGAATATTCACGAACACATAATCCAACTCGGGCTGCTTTAGAACGATCTTTTGCAAGCTTAGAACAAGGCCAATTCGGATTGGCTTTTGGAAGTGGCTTGGCTGCAATTGACGCAGTTATAAAACTTTTAAAACCAGGGGATGAAGTTATTTCTACCAATGATCTTTATGGAGGAACATACCGGTTATTCACTCAGATCTTTGAAGATTTTGGTGTTAAATTTCATTTTATTGGAATGGAGCAAGTAGATAACATAGAAGAATATATAACTGAAAAGACAAAACTTATTTGGGTAGAAACTCCTACCAATCCAATGTTAAATATTATTGACATAAGAAAAGCGGCTAGCATAGCTAAAAAGCATGGGGTGCTGTTGGGTGTAGATAATACTTTTGCAACGCCTTATTTACAACAACCGCTAACAATGGGAGCCAATATAGTAATGCATAGTGCAACAAAATATCTGGGCGGACATAGTGATGTTGTTATGGGAGCATTAATTGTAAAAGATAAGGATTTAGCAGAACGCTTATATTTTATACAAAATACAAGTGGTGCTATTTGTGGACCTCAAGATAGTTTTTTAATGCTTCGCGGAATTAAAACACTCCATATAAGGATGCAGCGACATTGTGAAAATGGTAAGGCGATTGCAAATTTTTTAGTGAATCATTCTAAAATTGAGAAAGTATATTGGCCTGGATTTGAAAGTCATCCAAATCATGAAATTGCAACATCTCAAATGAACGATTATGGAGGGATGGTCTCATTTGTAACTAAAGGGAATGATTATAATAAAGCAATAAAAATTGTTGAGAATTTAAAATTATTTACCCTTGCAGAAAGCTTAGGAGGTGTTGAAAGTCTATCTGGACATCCTGCTAGTATGACCCATGCAAGCATCCCTAAAAAAGAACGCGAAAAAATAGGTGCTGTCGATTCTTTAATTCGGTTAAGTGTTGGGATAGAAGATGTAGATGACTTAATAGAAGACTTGCGTCAAGCCATTGGATAATTAACAAACTTAATTTAAATAATAGATATACCCAATATTAAGCCAATAGATCCATTCATTTGCTTTATTTGATATTGAGTCCGGGTTTAAACCATCAACCCAATTAGAAAAATAAGCTTCCCAGCGACCATCTAACATAAGATCACTAAGCGGTGTTAATTTATATCGAATACCAATACTTCCCACTACGGTCCAGGTTGAGTCTCCACTATTTTGAAATGAAGCTACATATTTTTCAGGAGTAGCTGCATTGGGTGCAACATCACCTAGCCCTCCTGGAATTTCTGAATATATTTCAGGATCATAACCAACCCAATGTACCCCTAAACTAACAAACGGGGCTATTTTATAGGATCCTGCAGCAAAACCACGAATACTAAAGGGAAAATATTCAAGTTGTGCTCCAATTTCAAAAACTGTAACAGAGCCCTTCATTGCTCTTAATTGATCGGCAATTAAAGAAGTTCTGTCTGGTCCGACCCATTTACCATAATGCTTTAAGTTTGTTTTGTGATAATCAATTTCCGATCTAATTTTAAAATGATCGTTGAAGAATACTTCTCTGGTATAAATATTATAATCGGCTCGGTACGAAAAATTAATATAATGAATTAGTCCAATTCCAAATCCAACATTTCCCGAATTCGTTTCAAAATCATAACGTTCACCATAATCTGAATAAAAGGCTAATGGTCCCATAATTACTCCGATCTCATGTGAAAAGCCAAGCTGACTGTATAAATCTTGCTTTGAAAAGATAAAAAAAGTTAATACCAATACAAGTAATCTGGCATTCATTTTTAGTGTAGGACTGAAATGAGACATAACAAATATATAAAAACATATTTAACAGTGAAATTTAATACGGTAAAATAGCTTTTTTATAGAAAAATAACGGACATCATTTAGATATGTTTTATCTTTGCGCTCTTAATTAATAATAATATTTTCAATAATTAAAATTGTATGAAAGATAGCATAAATGAGTTCATTTCAAAAGTTGAAAAAATGAATCCAAATGAACGGGAATTTATACAAGCTGTTACGGAAGTAGCTGAAGCAATCATTCCGTTTATTGCGGAACATCAAGAATATCAAAACAAAATGATATTAGAGCGTATGGTAGAACCAGAACGCGTAATCATGTTTAGAGTTCCTTGGACAGATGATAATGGGAAAGTACATGTAAATAAGGGGTATAGAATAGAATTTAATTCAGCAATTGGACCCTATAAAGGAGGATTACGGTTTCATCCATCTGTAAACTTAAGTATTTTAAAATTCTTAGGATTTGAGCAAGTTTTTAAAAATAGCTTGACAACTCTTCCATTGGGAGGAGGAAAAGGTGGATCCGATTTTAACCCAAAAGGTAAGAGTGATTCAGAAGTTATGCATTTTTGTCAAAGTTTTATGACCGAACTTTCTAGACATATTGGTCCAAATACAGATGTACCAGCAGGAGATATAGGTGTTGGAGCAAGAGAAATTGGGTATTTATTTGGGCAATATAAACGATTAAGAAATGAATTTACAGGAATACTAACCGGAAAAGGAATGTCTTATGGTGGATCCTTAATTCGCCCTGAAGCTACAGGTTTTGGAAATGTGTATTTTGCCAAAAACATGTTAGCTACAAAAAATGAATCGTTTAATGATAAGATAGTTGCAATTTCTGGATCGGGAAATGTTGCTCAATTTGCTGCCGAGAAGGTTATTGAATTAGGAGGCAAAGTTGTAACATTATCAGATTCAGGGGGATATATTTATGATGAAGATGGGATAGATTCTGAAAAATTAGCGTTTGTAATGAATCTTAAAAATGTTAAACGTGGCCGAATTAGCGAATACGTAAACAAATATCCATCTGCTAAATTTATAGAAGGAGGACGCCCATGGGGAGTTAATTGTGATATCGCACTTCCAAGTGCTACTCAAAATGAACTTAATAAAGATGAAGCTCAAACATTAATAAACAATGGATGTATCTGTGTAAGTGAAGGAGCTAATATGCCAAGCACACCAGAAGCAATTGAAATATTTACTGAAAATAAAATATTATTTTCTCCAGGAAAAGCTTCAAATGCAGGTGGGGTAGCAACTTCAGGTTTAGAGATGTCTCAAAATTCACTTCGATTAAGTTGGACTTCAAAAGAAGTTGACCAAAAACTACACACAATTATGAATGATATTCATGAAGCCTGTGTAACTTATGGAAAGGATGAATCAGGATATGTTGATTATGTAAAAGGTGCAAATATTGCAGGGTTTGTTAAATTAGCAGACGCTATGTTGGCACAAGGAATCGTATAAAAAAGTTAATAAGTAATATTTTAAAAGGTTGTCTTTAAATTAGACAACCTTTTTTCATTTTAATTCGGCAATAAAATAAATAGTATTTTAGTATGTTATACTAATGAAATAACAGCAAAATTTATGAGGAAGTTAGTAGCCATCATTCTGTTTTTCCAGTTTCTTTTTGCATCTGCTCAAAACTTTGAAGATACTTGGACAGGATTGTTCTCATATGTTTCAGTAAAAAGCATTTCACAAGGGAATGATAAAATCTATGCAGCAGCAGAGAATGCTATTTTTACCTACGATCTTACCACACAAGAAATTAATACAATATCCACTATTAAAGGACTTTCAGGAGATCTAATTTCTACCATTTATTATAGCAATAATTTTGGATTGCTTATTATAGGATATGAAAATGGTTTAATTGAGATTCTAATTGAGGGGGTTGATGATGTTCTTTCAATAGTTGATATATTAGACAAACAAACAATACCTCCCAATAAAAAACGAATTAATCATTTTAATGAATATCAAGGTCAGCTCTATATAGCATCAGATTTTGGCATCTCTGTTTATAATTTAGCATCTTTAGAATTTGGAGACACCTATTTTATAGGGGATTTAGGGAGCCAAATAGATATCACTCAGACGACAATATTAGATGAATTTATATATGCATCCTCTTTAACAGGAGGAGTTCGCAGAGCTTTATTAGATGATGATAATTTAATTGATTATCAGAATTGGACACTCGTCTCAGGTGGTGGTTTTAAAGGAATTCAAGCCTTAAGTACTGAACTTTATACAGTTAAGAGTGACAATAAGATACTTAAATACAATCCAACTTTTGGATTTGAAGTAATAGATGATTTTATGACTTCAGTAGTCGATTTTAATGTTATATCTAATGCACTATCAATAACAACAGAAGAATCTATTCATGAGTACTCTCTTGGCTATATATTAGAATCTGAAATTAATTCTCTTCCTGAAATTGATTATAAGTTACAATCGGGGATTGCCTTTAATGATGTTTTCTATCTAGGAACTCTAGAACAAGGGATGTTAAGGGTACCGTTTAATTCCATCCAAACAGAACAAATATTACCAGAAGGCCCCCTCTTAAACAAACCTTTTGCTATCAATGCTTCCCCAGGACAATTGTGGGTAGCTTTTGGGGAAGTAGACCTGTTCTTTAACCCATTCCCACTAAGTCGATTGGGAATAAGCAATTTAAAAGGAACTACCTGGACAAACCTTAAATACCAAGAACTAATCGACGATCTAGGGGTAGAAGATGTAAACGATCTATCTTATGTGACTATAAATCCCGATGACCCAAATGAAGTCTTTATGAGTTCCTACCAAAAAGGACTTCTTAAAATTGATGACATGAAACCAACTATATTGTTTAATGAGACTAATAGCCCTCTTAATATTCCAGATGATAATGAAGCCTTGGGAATTCGAATTTTTGGATCGGATTTTGACAGAGAGGGAAATCTATGGTTTGTACAGTCTAGAACAGAAGATGGACTTATTAAAAGATCACCGTCAGGACAATTTCAACTTTTTGACATTTCAAATATTATTGATGCTAAAAACGAACAAGCCTTAAGTGAAATAAAAGTAAGTAGGGAAGGGTATTCCTTTTTTGGAGCTGTAGATAGTGGTTTAATAGGATATAATCCAACGACTAATACATTTAATAAAATTGAAGAAGAATTGGGGACCGGAAATTTACCATCTAACAATATAAGAGCTTTAGCTTTCGACAAACAAAACAGACTATGGATTGGCACTTTAAAAGGATTACGAGTATTATCTGCAGTTGGAAGCTTTTTTGAAGAGGGGGCAAATACAGATGCAAAACCTATTCTTATTTTAGATGATGGTGTGGCTCAAGAACTATTATTTGAACAATCTATAACCGACATAGAAGTTGATGGTTCAAATAACAAATGGGTATCAACTGCAACCTCTGGGGTTTTTTATTTTTCCCCTTATGGACAAGAAACACTATTGAGATTTACAGCAGCAAATTCTCCATTACCATCAGATAATATTCAGGATATCGCTATAGATGAACTAAGTGGAATAGTTTATTTTGCCACAACTAATGGGCTTGTTGCATTTAATGGGACTTCAACTGCACCTCGAGAAAATTTGGAAAATGTGTATGCTTTTCCCAATCCTGTACGACCTGATTTTTCAGGGAATGTTACAATAGATGGCCTTACAGAAGATGCAAATATTAAAATTACAGATATCACTGGAAATCTTGTTTTTGAAACTACTTCTGAAGGAGGAAGTATATTATGGGATACAACTGCATTTGGAAAATACAAAGTTGCATCAGGTGTTTATTTGGTATTGGTTTCTACTGAAGATTCACTTGAAACGAAAGTAATAAAAATCATGATTATTCGATAATGAATATTACGACAAAAGCGATTGTTTTATCAACGCTTAAATATGCTGATGCCGACCTAATTGTTAGATGTTACACTGAATCTTCGGGACTAAAGAGTTACCTGTTACGCAATATTCTAAAATCTCGAAAAGGAAATCTAAAAGCATCATTATTCCAGCCCTTAACGATGTTAGAATTAGATGTGTATCATAAAGATAAAGGAACTTTAGAGCGTTTAAAAGAAGCAAGAGTTTTACGACCCTATAACACACTTCATACACAAGTTATTAAAAGTGCATTGGTAATTTTTATTGCCGAAATCCTCACCAATTCAATCCAAGAAGCAAATTCAGATCCTTTGATGTTTCAATTCTTGATGAACTCCTTCATTTGGCTTGATGATCATCAGGAAATAGCTAATTTTCATATTCTTTTTTTACTGAAATTAAGTATGTATTTAGGCTTTTATCCAGATACAACAACAATTCATAACAACTATTTTAACCTAATGGAAGGTATTTTTCAGTCGAATAATGACGGGAAATATTGTTCGGAAGGGCCTCATGTAATTACATTGAAACAGTTTTTCGGCATAGAATTTGAGGCAATAAACCGAATTAAACCAACTAAAAAAATTCGATTGGACATATTAAATTTGTTGTTATTATATTATCAATTACATATACAAAGTTTTAAAAAACCAAAGTCACTTTTAGTTCTAAACGAAATATTTGAATGAGCAATAAATTGCCAATACTTCTACTTTTCTTATTCTTTTCCTTTTCTTCAATAAATGCTCAAAAAATTCAGGTTTTAGAGGAAGATAGTGAATTACCAATTTCGAGTGTAGCACTTTATAACAATAATGAAACCATTTCATTATTTACCGATTTTGATGGATTTGTAGACATCTCAAATTTTTCAGATACCGATTTAATTTCGTTTCAGCATATTTCCCATATTAATATATTGAAACTAAAAAAAGAGATTCTAGAAAATGGAAATAAGGTTCTTTTAAAAGTAGATGCAAGCACCCTTGAAGAGGTTGTTTTATCTATTGCAAAATTCAAACAAAATAAAAAAGATATTCCTCAAAAAATAGTAAGTGTTACGAGTGATGATATAATTTTCAGTAACCCTCCTACCGCTGCAGATATTTTAGAAATTAGAGGTAATGTATTTGTTCAAAAAAGTCAGTTAGGAGGAGGAAGCCCAATTATTCGGGGATTTTCAACCAATAGGTTACTAATTGCAGTTGATGGGATTCGTTTTAATACTACTATTTTTAGAGGAGGTAATGTTCAAAGTATCATTTCAATAGATCCTTTTTCAATAGACCGTACTGAAATATTGTTGGGCCCAGGTTCAATAATTTATGGAAGTGATGCGGTTGGGGGAGTGATTAATCTTTATACAAAAAAACCCAAGTTTTCATTTATTGAAGGTACCTCTTTTTCAGGAAATGCTATAACCAGATACGCTTCCGCTAGTAACGAGAAAACGGGACATGTCGATTTTAATGTTGGATTAAAAGAGTGGTCTTTTTTAACCAGTGTTTCGTATACAGATTTTAATGATCTTCAAATGGGGAAATACGGACCTAATGAGTATTTGAGACCTGAATATGTAGAAACCATAGATGGGGAAGATGTAATTGTATCAAATTCAGATTCTAGGGTTCAAGTCCCTACAGGCTATGATCAGATCAATGCCATGCAAAAGATTAGATATATGCCCTCTGAAAATTGGGACTTTAATCTAGGATTTACCTATACTACAACTAGTGAATATCCTAGATACGATCGATTAATTAAAAAAAAGGATGTACAATTTAAAAGTGCAGTTTGGGATTATCTTCCACAGGAATGGATGAATGCTAACCTTCAAGTAACCAATAATAATAACTCTTTTTACGACAAGAGTATATTAACGATTTCCTATCAAAACTTTAAAGAAGGAAGAAAAAACAGAGACTTTGGTGAGCCTACACTTTATGAAACTAATGAAAATGTAGACGCTTATACCATGGCATTGGATTTTACTAAAAAATTTGGGACTAGTAAATTGTTTTATGGGGTGGAGTATATATTTAATAAAGTAAAATCCTCAGGCAAAAAAACAGATATTGAAACAGGTGAAATGGCAAGAACAGCATCCCGTTATCCAGATGGAGCTACCTGGCAATCAATGGCTGCCTATGTAAGTCTTCAATGGAAAATTGTTGAAGATGTTTCCCTATTAACAGGAGTTCGTTATAATCATGTTTTATTAGTTGCTGATTTTGATTCATCTTTTTATGATTTTCCTTTTTCAGAAGCCGATATAAATACAGGCGCTTTAACTGGAAGCGCTGGACTAACTTGGAAAGCAACTGATATTTTAGGGTTGAAATTAAATTTTTCAACAGCTTTTAGAGCTCCAAACATTGATGATGTGGGAAAAGTTTTTGATAGTGAACCCGGATCAGTAGTTGTGCCTAACCCTGATCTAAAACCTGAATATGCTTTCAATGGAGAATTAGGAGCAACCTTGAATTTTGAGGATGTTGTTAAAATAGATTTAACTACATACATGACCTATTTGGAAGATGCTATGTACGTAGAGATTTTGAAATTGATGGCCAATCCGAAATAATATATCAGGGGGAACTCAGTAATGTACAGGCCATACAAAATAGTGGAAAAGCCGAAATCTTTGGTTTTGAAGCTGGCATTGAGGTTAATTTTTCTAAACAATTACAACTTACTTCACAATACAATATAACCAATGGCTCACAGGAAGAAGAAGATGGTAGTAGCGTTGCAGTGAGGCATGTTGCCCCTCAATTTGGGAATACGCATGTACTTTGGAAACATAATAAATGGACCTTAGATGCTTTTTCAGAATACAATGGGAAATTCGATTTTGAAGATTTAGCTCCAAGTGAACAAAACAAAGCCTATTTATATGCCATAGATGAAAATGGGAATCCTTATTCGCCCTCTTGGTATACCCTTAACTTTGGGGCGCAATATCAAATTTCAAAAGCATTTCAAATAAATGCTATTTTAGAGAATATTACCAATCAACGATATCGTACATATTCATCTGGTATTGCTGCTCCTGGCCTTAATTTAATACTAGCGTTAAGTTATCATTTTTAAAGAATAATTATTTTAAATAATTTGAATACGTTTCTAAACGAAAAATTAATTCTTAAAACTCCTTTTACTTGTTTTTTATTTCTGAAGCTATTAAACCTTCAAACAAGTCTAAAAAATGGAATAGATAATTAATTTAATAGTTTCACATGATCTTATTAATGACATGACTATCACATTAACAAGTAAATATATTGTTGTCAAACGACTACAAACGTTTGCAAACAACTATAAACGAAAGTAAATACGTAACAACCAACTATCATAATTTTCTCACCTTATGTTTGCAGTGTTGAATCAGAGAGGTTCAATATACTTAACTGTTTAATTTAAAATAAATAATTATGAAAACACTAAGAAACAAAGTGCAATTGATTGGAAATTTAGGAAACGACCCAGAGATCATTACTATGGAATCTGGAAAGAAATTAGCAAAATTTAGCGTTGCTACAAATGAAAGCTACAAAAACTCCGAAGGAGAACGTGTTACAGATACACAATGGCATAATGTAATTGCCTGGGGAAAAACTGCTGAGATTATAGAAGAATTTGTTACAAAAGGAAAAGAAGTTGCTATAGAGGGAAAATTAACTACTCGTTCATGGGAAGATAAAGAAGGAAACAAACGCTATACTACTGAGGTGGTTTGCAATGAGTTGTTGATGTTGGGGGCTAAATAAATTAGTTGCAAAATAAGATTGAGCTACTTGAAAACACGTATTTTCAAGTAGCTTTATATGCAAGTTTGGATGATTTTGAACAGGACTTTCACTTAAACATTCATTTAATAAATAATATTTTACCAAACAAAGGTATTAAAGATATGTTTTTAAAGTTCAAGATCTATTAAATATCAACTCATACTAAAAAATGACTGTACACTCTTTTTATTGTATATTTGTTCAACAATAAAATAATTTATGTTATCAAATGCATCTAAATATGCTATAAGAGCGGTTCTTTTTATTTCATTAAATACCGATGAGAAAAATAAAATTGGTGTAAAAAAGATTGCATCAGCATTAGAAACTCCCCAACCTTTTTTAGCTAAATTATTACAGCAACTTGCAAAAAGTAAACTTATTTCTTCTATAAAAGGACCCAATGGAGGCTTTTATTTAACCAAAAAAGATGGCGAAAATTCACTTTGGGATATTATTAAATGTATTGATGGAACCGAAAAATTTGACCATTGTTTCTTAGGTCTAGCATCATGTAGAGACGACAATCCTTGCCCGGTTCATTTTATAGTAGCCCCCTTCAAAGAAAAATTGCTGAATGATTTTAGAGACAAAACCCTCACTCAATTTTCGAAAGAAATTAAACTTACTGGGAAAATACTTTCTTTAAAGGATTTTAATGTACTAGAAAAAAAATAATCAGCCCCCAATAACAATCATACTTCTATTTTGAGAATGTAATTTAGGTTCTTGAAGTTTTTCTAGAGTATCCATACCACCTCTAACTTTTAATTTACCTAATACCGCTTTTTGTATAATAGGTTCAATAGATTTTCCCTCTCGTAGTCTTGAAAGTAAATCTGATTCAGTTGCCGAAAATAAGCAATTTTTTAATTTACCATCGGCAGTTAAACGTAATCTATTACAGGAATCACAAAAGGGATTGGTTACCGAACTAATTATAGCAAAACTACCTGTATATCCTTTTATTTTATAATTTTTTGAAGTATCATTTTCGGCATCTTGTAGTTTTTCTACATTTTCTTTTGAAAAGTGATTGTTTACAAGCTTCATAATTTCAGCATAAGAAACCATTTTTTTCAAATCCCATTTATTGCCATCAAATGGCATGAATTCTATAAATCTAAAAGATATGGGAAGCTCTTTGGTCAAATTGATAAAATCGATAATTTCATCGTCATTAAAGTCTTTAATTAAAACAGCGTTGATCTTGATTTTGAACCCCTTTTCAACTAAAAGGAGTATGTTTTTATAGACCTTATCGAATTGATTGCGACGCGTGATTTCTTTGAATTTTTCTTCGTTTAAGGTATCTAAGCTAACATTGATATTTAAAATATTGTTTTCTTTTAATTCTCTCAGATACCGATCGATGGTAATTCCGTTAGTGGTGATCGCAAGTTCAACAGGGAGTTTAGACAATTTGTTAAATAATACAGCAACATCTTTTCTAATTAATGGTTCACCACCTGTTAGTCTAATTTTTGTGACGCCGTTGTCCACAAAAGTTTTAGCGATGGTAAATATCTCATCATAGGTCATAATATGAAATTTCGGACTTAATTGCACTCCTTCAGCAGGCATGCAATAGGCACAACGAAGATTACATCGTTCTGTTAGAGAAATTCGCAAATACGTGTGCTTTCTCTTAAAGGAATCGGTTAATATGTTATTTTCTTTTTTCATGATTCGTGACGTGCCCCTTTAAAAATTCTAAATACATGTAATACGGAAGGAAATATTGCAGCCATCGATTCCCTTGCTCCGTTAGTTGAACCTGGTAAAGCTATTATTAAGCTGTTTTTAAAGGTTCCTGCAACACTTCTTGAAAGCATTGCATAAGGAGTGCGATCTTGTCCGTAATTCCGAATCGCTTCTTCTATTCCTAAAATTCTTCTGTCAAGAAGTGGAATCAAGGCTTCAGGAGTTACATCTCGTTTAGAAAGCCCAGTACCTCCTGTAAAAATGATCAAATCTACACCTTGTTCCTGATAAAGCTTGGCTTTTCCAATAATGATATCTTTTTCATCTGGAATAATAATATAATCAGTTATAGCCACTTCACTTTCTTCTAACTTTTTAATAATAGCTTTCCCAGTTCCATCTTCTTTTTGCCCAGCTGAAATGGTGTCGGAACAAACAATAACTGTAGCAGTCAGGTCCTTTCGAAAACGGTCTTTAAAATCGGATTTACCTCCCTTTTTTTTGATTAATTTAATTTGTTGAATTTCGATCCCTTTATCAATTGGCTTTAGCATATCGTACATGTTTAAAGCAACAATACTTGCTCCGTGCATAGCTTCTACTTCAACGCCGGTTTTATAAATTGTTTTTACTGTTAAAAGCACAGTAATTTCTAAGCCATTGATTTTATATTCTATCCCTGTAAATTCAATAGGCATAGGATGACAATCGGGCAGTAATTCAGGTGTTTTTTTAACTCCTAATAATCCTGCAGCTTTACTCATTGCAAATACATTTCCTTTAGGAACGTTATCGTTTTTAATAGCCTCAATAGTTTCGGGCTTACTCACTTTTATTATTGCCTGTGCAATTGCAGTTCTTAACGTGGAACTTTTATGTGTAATGTCTACCATAAAATCAATTAATAATTTTGAATTTTGAGTACTGAATTTTGCTGTTTCCTACTTATTTACTTCAACATTCAAAATTCTTATGTTTGTTATTTTTAAGCATTAACTTTCCATTGATGCGTTTTATCTTCAAAAATCTCCTTTCCAAAAACGGGCACTTTTGCTTTTATTTCCTCTACTATATATTCAATTGCAGGGAATACATCTTTTCGTCTGGGTGAAGAAACAAAAACAAATAGGCAGATTTCTCCTGCTTTTACTTTTCCTAAACTATGATAAATATGCATACAATTGAGATTAAATTTATCGAATGCAGCTTCTCGAATTTCGTGAAATTTTGCATTTGCCATTTCCTCATAAGCAGTATAATCTATAGCTATTACTTTTTTATTATTGATTTTATCTGCTCGTACTTGACCTAAAAAAATATTATGAGCTCCAATTCCTGTTTTGGATTGGTGATTGGCAATAGATAATGCAATAAACTCTGAAGAGATTGCACCATCTTTAAATACGTTTTTTGGTTTTTTGTTTGTCATTTTAAAAATGTTTAAAAAAATTCTAATATCTCAAAAGCCCCTTCGACCAAACTATAACTATTATTTATATGATGTTCTTTTAAAATCGACACTGCCTTTTTACTTTTAATTCCCGCCTGGCAATAGATAATTTTTTCTTTTTCAGGATTGATTTTATCCAAGTTATTCTGAAATTCACTCAATGGAATATGAATGGAGTTTTCAAAATCTAATATTGGGTTTGCATTAAATTCACGCACATCTATCCATTGAATATTTTGTTTTTGAAAAGCCTTATTTATTGAAATAGTAGGAACTTTAACTTCACAATTCAAATTGTCTTCTAGTGATTCAAAAATGGGTTCTGAATTTTTAACTCGTTGAATTTCTTCTTCAGAACGGTTGATTTTTAAAACGGTTGATTGACTGCTTAATACATTGTAATAAAGCACTTTTCCATTGAGCAAATCGCCTATGCCTAAAATAAGTTTCAACACTTCATTGGCCTGCAAAGTTCCAATAATTCCTGGCAAAACACCTAAAACACCAATCTCTGAACAATTTGGAATATCTCCTTCTTTTGGAGGTATTGAAAATAAACAACGATAACTAGGACCTTTTTGAAAATTGAAAACTGAAACTTGCCCCTCAAACTTATAAATTCCTGCATATACTAGTGGTTTTTTGGTGAGAATGGAAGCATCATTTATTAAATACCGAGTTGCAAAATTATCGGTGCCATCTACAATAATATCATAGTTATTAAAAAGCTCTAGTGCATTTTTATGGATTAATTTTTTAGTATAGGCATTGATAGTTATTGTATTATTTAAATCTTCAAGGCGCTCCTTTGCTGCGATGGCTTTATTAATTCCTAGAGAAGAAGCTCCGAATAATATTTGACGTTGCAGATTTGACTCCGAAACCACATCAAAATCAACAATTCCTAAAGTTCCTATTCCAGCTGCAGCAAGGTATTGCAAAACGGGGCACCCCAATCCTCCTGCTCCAACAACTAACACTTTTGCTTTGGATAGTTTTTCTTGACCAATTTGGCCAATTTCTGAAAGTATGATATGTCTGTTGTATCTGTTCATTTATCGTATCAAAACCTAGTAGGCTTTTTTTCACCCCCCTGCAAAAGGAGGTAATAAAGCTATTCCCTTTGCAGTTATTTCTGTTTCATTACTCACTAAAACCTGTCCTTGTGAAATTTGAAAATCTTTTTCAGTTAGCATTTTATATTTCTGAAAAAGAGCTTCTTTTAATTCTGAAACTTTGCTTCCAGAAAACTCAAATTCTTCTTCATTACACTTAGTAACTTCAACCAATAATCCAAAATATTTTATATTTAATTTCATATTCATTCTTTTGATGGCAGTCCTGAAACTTCGGAGTCATCCAATTCTATATTAATTTTTTTACACTATTTTTTCAACTTCAGATAAATCAATAGGGGTATTTATATTTTTTGTAAATTTTTCTTGTTTCTTATCCAAAGTAATGGTCTTTACATTTAAATGTTTTAAAGCAACACGTAATCTTCGCTCTCCTTCTTTTAATAATGAGCCAAAAGTTTCCAAACAATGTTTTTTATATATTGCAATTAATGGCATTGTTTTCCCCTGACTTTCAAATTGAACAATATCTGTTTTAGTATCAATGTTCTCAATTAGAATAGATAATGTTTTCGAATTAATCAAAGGAACATCACAACTCACCACCAAATTATGTTCTATATTGGAATAATAAAGTCCAGTGTAAACACCCGCTAAGGGTCCAGCATATTCAATTAAATCATCAACTCGTTTTATGGTATATTCCAACCCCATGGGGGAGTGAAGTGTAAAAATATCGTAAGCTGAATTATTACTTACAATAATAAGGTCATCTACTAAGGGGCTAATAGCCTCAATTATATGTTGAATAAACGCTTTGTTTTTATATAGTACAAATCCTTTATCTGAACCCATTCTTGAGCTTTTTCCTCCCGCGAGGATGATTCCTGCTATGTGTTTATTAGTTTTCATTTACATAAAATAATTTTATAGAAGCCAAAACCAAGACAAATGCTAATAGGTATCTTAAATTCTGCTTATTAATTTTTCTGCTTCCGAAATAGGCACCAAAAAAACCTCCTACTAAAGCTATAGCAACTAAACCAAATGATTGAGCACTTAAACTAAGGCCACTACTTAATTGGCCAATTAGTCCTGAAGCAGAATTAACCCAAATAAATAAGGCTGAAACCGCTGCAGCTTCCTTCATGTTACCCCAATGCAAGAGCAAAATTATTGGACTTAATATAATTCCTCCACCAATACCAATTAAGCCAGAAAAGAATCCTATGGCACCACCAATAATTATTCCTTGCCATAATTTTAGGTCTTTAATTTTGTTAGTATCCTTACCAAATACATTGAGCATTTTTAGAACTGCAAAGATCAATAATACAGCTAATACTTTTTTGTAGATGGTCGCATCTATTTCAAAAAAGCCTCCTAAAAATGACATGGGTATTGAGGCAACAGCAAAATATAAGAATAGTTTTTTATTGAAAAATCCGCCTTTATAATAATAATAAAAAGCAATTCCTGCTACAAAGAGGTTAATTAGCAGAGCAGTGGGTTTCATTAATTCTGGGGCAACAGAAAACAAGACCATCAATGCTAAATAACCACTTGCCCCTCCATGTCCCACACTTGCATAAAAGAAGGATATAAGGGGTACTATGATTAAGAATAATAGTATGTTTTCTATATCAAATATCATGTGTTTATTCTGTTTATCTCAATGAGACTCTACTATTCATCGTGTCACTCTATAAAATTGATAACCACAAAGAACACTCCCGAAGAATCGGGAAAAGGTACAAAGGGTCATAAAGAGTTTATTTTTCCAATTTGTTCATCCAAAAACACCCAACAATTTTTATTAATATCTTCAAAAGCTTCAATTAATTTCTTCCCATAATTAGTAAGTATTGCTCCACCACCTCCTTTTCCGCCGATACTACTTTCATACACTGGTTTTTTAGCTGATTTATTTACTGCATCCACCAATGTCCATGCTTTTTTATAAGAAATATTGATGCTTTTTGCAGCTTTTGATAGTGATCCTGTTTCCTCAATTGCCTTTAACAAACGAACACGACCTTCACCCAACAAAACATTGTTGTCTGCTTCTATCCAAATTCTGCTCTTAATTTTATAATTCATAATTATACAGATAAAAGAATTACCTCAACTTCATCACCTTCAGATAAATCATTGACTTTCTCAGGAACATACACAAAGGCATTGGCTACCGAAAAAGTATGTAACATTGCAGAGCTTTGTCCTTCTAAAATGATCACTTTTTCATTTTTATAAAAGGCTTTTAAAAATTGGGCTCTATCTCCTTTCTTATTATAATCTGAAGTTAATTTTGCTGAAATACGATTCAGAGAAAAATTAATATTCCCAGATAATATTTCTAGTGAAGGGTGAACGTATACATAGAAACTACTCAATGCTGATGCAGGATTTCCAGGTAATGCAAAAATAGTATTACCATCTTTTTTTCCAAAGAATAAGGGCTTTCCTGGTTTCTGATTCACTTTATAAAAAACTTGTTCAACACCTAATTCTTTCAATGCTTTTCCAACAAAATCATAATCTCCAACAGAGATTCCACCAGAAACAAGAACTAGGTCATTTTCTGAAATGGCTTTGTCTAATGATGCTATTGTTGATTCGTAATCGTCTTTTACTTTGCAAATCGAAATCTTATAAAACCCTAAACTTTGAAGTGCTGAGAATAACATTCCAGAGTTACTTTCATATATTTTACCATAAGTGAGTTCTTTTCCAGCTTCAATTAATTCGTTTCCTGTAGTAACGATTACAATGGAGGGTTTCGAAAAAACTTCAACTTCAGAAATACCTAGGGTAGTTAAAAAACCAATAGCTGCTGGTGTTATTTTAGTTCCTTTTTTTAATGCTAAAGCACCTTCCTCAACCTGTTCACCAAGGGGGCGAATGTTTTTATATTCTTCTGCAAGGATATTCAAAAGTATTCGATCTCCATCACGACTTACTTTTTCTTGCATAATCACTGTATTTGCAGTATCTGGAACCGCAGAACCAGTAAAAATTCGAACAGCTTCCCCAGATTTTATAACAGGATGATGCCCATCGCCTGCTTTCACTTCACCAATAATTTTATAGGAAGTACTTTCGTGAATATTTAATGCAAATCCATCCATTGCGGATTGACGAAATGGTGGCATGTTTATAGAGGAATAAACATCTCTATACAATACAGAGCCAGCAGACTCTATTACTAATTTACTTTCAGTGGTATTTGTAGGATTAATATTTTTATTTATAAGCTTAAAAGCTTCTTCTACTGTTATCATTTTAGAGAGCGTTATGTGCGGACAAATATAACGAAAAAATAACATTAATAATAAATTTTTTGATTTGATCAATTAAGAAAATTAATTTTAATGAATCAACATATTAATTTAACCCCCACATATCCTTATATTTGCAGCCCCAAAATTAGCAATTAGGAATTATGACAAAATCAGGAAAAATAGAATTAATGGCTCCTGCCGGAAGCTTCGACTCATTACAAGCGGCAATTACCAATGGAGCTGATTCTGTGTATTTTGGAGTGGATCAACTCAATATGCGCGCTAGAGCGAGTATTAATTTTACAATTGAGGACTTACCTGAAATCGCAAGAAGATGTAAAGAAAAAAACGTACGCACCTACCTTACTTTAAATACTATCATATACGATCATGATTTAACCATTATAAAAACCTTATTGGATGCTGCAAAAAAAGCAAACATAACAGCAGTAATTGTAATGGATCAAGCTGTGATTGCTTATGCAAGACAAATTGAGATGGAAATTCATATCTCCACTCAAATAAACATTACTAATATTGAGACTGTTAAATTCTATGCCATGTTTGCAGACACCATGGTAATGAGTAGGGAGTTGAGTTTGCGGCAAGTTAAAATGATTTGTGAGCAAATCGAAAAAGAGCAGATTAAAGGACCCTCTGGGAATTTAGTGGAAGTTGAAATATTTGGTCATGGAGCTCTTTGTATGGCAGTATCTGGGAAATGTTATATGAGTTTACATTCGTATAATTCTTCAGCAAATAGAGGAGCTTGCAAACAAAATTGCAGAAAGAAATATACTGTGATCGATCAGTATACCGGAGTTGAAATGGAACTGGATAACGAATATATTATGTCTCCTCAAGACCTGTGTACCTTAGACTTTTTAGATCAGGTGATCGATACGGGGATAAAAGTATTAAAAATTGAAGGGCGGGGTCGCGCTCCCGAATATGTGGCTAAAGTAATAGGTACTTATCGAGATGCAATTGATGCTTTTTATGAAGGTGAATTTAACAAAGAGAATGTTAAGAATTGGATGACTGAATTAAGTAAAGTCTATAATCGAGGTTTTTGGAGTGGGTATTATTTAGGTCAGAAATTAGGTGAATGGAGTGATGTAGACGGATCGAAAGCCACTCAGAAGAAATTATACCTTGGAAAAGGGCAGCATTACTTTCCAAAGTCTAAGATTGCCGAATTTAAAATTGAAGCCTTCGATCTAACTATTGGAGATACTGTTTTAATAACTGGTCCCACTACAGGGGTTGAAGAATTTGAACTAACTCAAATGATGGTAAATGACGTTAAGTCAAAATCTGCAAAAAAAGGAGATTCAGTTACTATACCATTGGATTTTAGAATTCGACTTTCAGATAAATTATACAAGATAGTACAGACAGAACAACGGTAGTTTAAACATGTATTTTCCAATGTCAAATTATACTATGCTTAGGAGACAGAGTGGTCATTAAGCGGAGCCAAACAACAAAGAACTGTGGTAAAAAACAAATGAATTTTCATTAATTTTTAACTAAAGTACTTCTATTGTGTGTAATTATGAAAACACTATAATGAAATACAAAATCAATATTATATTTGTGCTTCTTTTATTCGGATTTTTCACGGTACAAGCGCAAGACTACGGAAAAACAAAATCAATTAAAATTCAGTCAAAGGAATTAGGACAGGAAAGAGAAATTTTTGTTTATACTCCAGAATTTTACAAAGAATACTTATATGAGGAATATGATGTGATTTATGTATTCGATGCTCAAAATAAATCTTTTTATGACTTAACTCGTTCTTGTTTAGGTTATATTAATGAAAATGATAGCAGGAATCCACACATTGTTGTTGGTATAACTGCTACTTTTATTGATGAGCCTGAAAATCAATATTTTAGAAACGATGACTTTCTTCCCAAATCTAATAGGAAAGTTTTTTTTAATTATGTTCAGAATGAAATAATTCCCTATGTAAATAAAAATTATAGAACTACTGATAGATCGATATTTATTGGACATTCATTGAGTGCATCATTTGTTTTATCTGCGTTTACATTTAACCCTGAAATCGCTGATAGTTACATAGCAATCTCACCAAATTTAGCTTTTACCCAAAACTCGCAACAGAAATCCGAGGTCTTTAATATGTAAATGTATTTAATTTTTTCAGGGTTTTCATTCCGTTTTCAACAAAATTTCATAGGCTATGTGTATAGCCCCCCTTACCCCAAATGAGTTTTTTTGCAATTCCAGTAAATTCTTGTTTTAAATTTTTAAAATTTTGTATTCTTGGTTTGAGAAAACCTGAAGTATTTTCTCTCTGGCGTGATTTACAAAAGTTGTAGCCACAGTAATGTAACGAAAACAAACCGCTTTGACTCTCATTTTAAGACTAATATTTGGAGTTTTATTTTTCACCAAAATTACTTTTGTCCACTCAAAAAGAATTAAGCACATCGCCATTAAATACATAAACGCAGTATTGGTATCCAAATCCATAAAAGGCAAGTGTTTCAAGTTGAAATCACTGATTAGGAATTTGTTAGAATTCTCCGCATCGCCTCGTTGGTTGTAAAATTCGATAATTTCTTGATTTGAAAAAACTAAATTGTTGGTCATTATTCCATAATAATTGTAAGGGGTCCCTGATATAAAATCGATTTGCTGGTCTTTTTTTAGAGATCTTGTAACCACAATTCTATAAGAAAATCCCCCATTAAAAGGGGTGTAAATTAGTGATGCAACTTCTTTTATTTCGTTGTTGATTTCCTGTTTTTTCCAATCTTTAATTTTTCCACATAAAGAGATGAACTTTTGGGAACTGATGTTTCTAATATAAAAGTTAGTCGCCTTTTGGCTAACCAGTTCAATGACTTCTTTTTGATAAGATGCAGAGTCTGCTCTAAAATGTTCTATTTTTATTTGATTGTCGCTCAGGTTTTTAAAACATCTTTCTGGTGTTTCAAATTGTTTATACTTTGCAGGGGTGTTGCCGTTATGGTTTTCAATATGCACAGGTAATCTGCCTATGAAGGCGAAATTGGGATGCTAGGCTTTAGTGTTTTTATAGCTTTTTTTGGCATCTTGTTTTTTGTTTTCAAGAACTACATTGTCAAAATCAAGTGTGTATTTTTCTTCTTTTTTAAGTTGACCTGTTTTTGCACAAAGAGCGATTAAAGATACGTTGGTTTGATTGTTGTAATTAAATTGATGAACAATTCCTTGGCCAGTTATCTCCCTAATTGTTGGTTCTTTTAATTCCTGACAAGCATATTCAACCGTATCTGGGGAAGGGATTTTGGTAAAACTTTGGCAAGTGAATTTATTTTTAAGATGTTCTAAATCAGAAATATACTCTCCATTGCATAAAGAATTTCCCAACAAAGAAAGCACAATGTCGGCATACGAATATTGGGCTCTAAAATTTCGATAACCCAAATTTTTATCGAGAAAAACATCTATTTTTGAGCGTTTAATGGCATTAAAAATAAAATTTAAGCCACCAAAAGGGGTGATATTCTTTGAAAATTGTTTAGTTTTAAGCATTGTAGTGTTTTGCAGGGTTCAACCGCAATTTCCACCTTTTAGGTGAAACTACAAAACCCCTTAGCCTTTTGTTTTCAAAAGGCTAAGGGGTATTTATAAATGTTGTTGCGAGTTTAGGGTCTTAGCTAATTTTTATAGTTATGCGCAAGTCGATTGGTGTGGTTCTAAAGTAGATGATACTTTTTAAATGGTATTACAACAACTGCAAACCAAAATGTAACAATGGCATATTTTGACGATAAACCTCCATTGGTATTAAAAGTGCATTTTTATGATGTTAGACCAGATCAAGAACCACAAGAACATCCTTTTTTAACTGAAATAGAAGCTTTAAATACAGTTGCAAAACTAAATCAAAACTTTAACTCATTTAAAATATTTTTTAAATTTGATGGTCTTGATAACTTTGTCTCAGATGATTTTTATTGGATTGATGCAGGAGAAGACTCTACTGAACCACTTGATTTCAGAAATTTTTTATTTATCAATGATTATTACATACAAGGTGCCGTAAATATTTATTCAGTAGATTTTATTACTGATAATATAGCTGCTTATTTTAAATTTTTTAGCGAACCTCCTTTTTTTGGTTCAATAGTAAGTAGATATAATTATATTGATAATCCTGAAGTTCCTTATGTAATGACCCACGAAGTTGGTCATAATTTTAGTTTAGATCATACTTTTAGATGTTCCAATATTGAACCTCCAATTTGTGAAAATGTAACTAGAGATCCTTTTCTTCCTGATGGTGAAACTCCAAACCCAGATTATAATGCAGATACCCGTGGGGATAAAATAATTGACACCTTTGCTACACCTCAAAACTACAATAGGACTGATTGTGTTTATGATGATAATTTAGTGGATAGTACAGGAACACCATATTCTAATCATCCTCCTCAAGCTAAAAACTTTATGAGCTATGCCCACGGTTGTCAGCAAGAATTTACAGCAGGGCAAGTTGCAGAAATGAGATTTTATATTAAATTAATTGATAGTTTACCTTATATAGAGGCTATTGAAAACAACCCTGTTTCAATAATGTACAAACCCTATAAAGGAGAATATTATTTTGCGGGGCCATTACCTGTAGATGAAGATGGAAGACTAAATCCTCCTTTATTTCAATATGGATTTGATTATGTGTTTTATGATACTAGCCAAGCAGATATTTATAACCAGCCTTCTGACTATGAAAACACCTCCTTTTGGTATGGCTCTGTTGTACAAAGTTATGATACTAATCACAATACTCCTATTGAACATAATAACCATACCGCATTTAAAATACTGCAAGTAGATACTAATTATCCAAGAATGTGCTATAACAATTATAATAGAACTCCTTTAGGAGGAACACTAATAAAATTTTTGGATGGCGTACCTAATACCAATGTAACTATTACAGCACAAGATTCTTTGCAAATAAATAACACGAACTTCTTTCAAGATTTAGAACCTGGTCTTTATAATATTCAAAAAAGCTATAATGACGGCACTTCTGATGAAAATCTGATTTTGAAAGAAAATAATTAAAAATTATGAAAAAAATAATAACTATAGCTTTAATGTTATTTGCGTGTACCATATACTCGCAAATAACATTAATTCCTGATCCAAATTTCGAGCAATATTTAATAGATACGGGAATAGATACTGATGGTATAATCAATGGGCAAGTATTTACAAGTGATATTGAAGACGAATTAGAACTCAATTTTTTAGGAAATCAAATAACAGATTTAACAGGTATTGAAGATTTTACAAATTTGGAAATTCTTGATATTCAGATTATGGATATTGAAGAGATTAATCTTTCAAATAATTTAAATTTAAAAAGATTAGATATTGAAGATGTAAGTTTAAATAGCCTTGACATCAGTAATAATATAGCACTCGAAGAATTTAATCTATCATTAAATTTTAATGGTGGGCAATATACTAGTTCTATGGATAGTATAGATTTAAATTCAAATACATTATTGGAACATTTAACTATTTCTAGAGCCAATATTTCCTTTTTGGATTTTGTAAATAATATTAATATTAATTTTTTGAGATTAAGTAATATGGAAAACTTAAATAATATTAATCTAAAAAATGGGAATAATCAGAATTTGATTTGGTTACAAATTATTAATAATGAAAATTTGGAGTGTGTTCAAGTAGATGATCCAGAAGCAGTAATAGCAGGAACTGACCCACCTTATGATAATTGGGTTATCGAAAACGACCCTGATATATCAGATGATTGTTATTTAGGAATTGAAGAAAACCTAAATTCAATTATAAATGTTTACCCGAATCCCGTTAAAGATTTTTTGACAATAGGTAACAATGAATTTCTTTATGTTAAAAAAATTACTGTTTACGATGCTCTTGGAAATATAGTTTTGGTAGAAAATAATAAATTCAATAGACTTAATTTATCATACTTAAATAGCGGTGTTTACTTTATAAAAATTGAAACAGAAAATAGAATAACAACTAGAAAAATATTGAAAGAATAAACCAAATATATTAGTTAACACTGTATAACAATCATAGTAGTTGAATAGATTAAATAAGCAAAAGGGGTTTCAATAAACTAAATACTTATATGGAAAAAAGGTGCATTTATTCATTATGAAAAGCTAATTAAAGTATACCGTTGGCATTCATTTTGACCAAACTATCAAAAATATAACTAACAATAAATGAAAAACTACTATCTGATTTTGTTCTTGTTTGGATTTTCTACAGAAACCTTAATGTTGTTTTCTAAAAGGTAATAAGCCAACTTATAATGGTAATATCCTGTGGCTTCCATTACACAATGATTCTTTTTATTCAATAGTTTTTTAAACCTTTTAAAACCTTTATAATCATTTGTAAACTGGAAATATTGTCCATTAGAATCCATAACATCAAATACATCTTTTGAGATGTCAATTCCAAAATAAGTAATATCTTTATTCATAAGAAAAATAGTTTATCAAAGGACAATCTACTTTTATTTCAACTACTTAAAATCGAGATCTGGTGTCTCACAGAACTGTACAAAGTAGAAGTAGAAAAGAGAGGGGATTTTCAATGTTGACGAGATCTTAAGTCGCTACGTATATCATAAACTTAATCCTCTCTTTTGTTCTTTCTAATTATTTAGTAAATGTATAAGATTGTAAACTTAAGAAGTTTATAAATGATTGTAATTACTCTTCAAAGAAAAAAATGTATCGGGTGCAACTACTGTGTGGAATTGGCTCCTGCACAGTTTCAGATGTCTAAAAAAGATGGGAAATCAGTTCTATTACATGCAAAAGATAAAAAAGGATTTTTCACATTAAAATCTCAAGATCACAGTATTTTTGATTCCTGTGAAAAAGCTGCTGAGGCTTGTCCTGTAAAGATTATAAGTGTAAAAGATATTTGAAGACTATCTGATATTCACCCCGTCTTCAACAGGATCCTCATCAGGATTCAAAAATACTAATTTACCAACAGCATTTTCAGTCATTAAAATCATTCCTTCACTATCAACACCACGCAAAGCTCTTGGAGCAAGGTTAACCAGTACCGTTACTTTTTTACCTATAACGTCTTCAGGACTATAACTTTCTGCAATACCAGAAACAATAGTACGAATACCCAAACCTGTATCCACTTTTAATACCAATAACTTTTTTGTTTTTGGAATTTTTTCAGCTTCCAGAATTGTACCAACTCTCATATCAAGTTTGCTAAAATCGTCAAATGATATAATTTCTTTTTGAGGAGTCATTGTAGTTTTCATAGTTTCATTTTCTTTCTTGGTAGCCTTCAATTTAGTCAATTGATATTGTATTTGATCGTCTTTAATTTTGCTGAAAAGTAATTCTCCTTTTCCAATTTGATGATTGGATGGAAGGAGGGTTTGTATGGTTGAGATTGAATTCCAATTTACACTGTCAATGATAGTCTCGTTTTTTTTATGGGCGATAACCTCATCATTCGAAAAGATTTCTGCTTCGCTACACTTTTTGTTAAGACGTAAAATATTCTTTAGTTTTTCGGAAGTAAACGGCAAAAAGGGTTCAGATAGAACTGCTAAAGCTGAAGCTATTTGTAAGGCAACAAACATTATTGTTTTGGTTCTTTCCTCATCTATCTTTATTGTTTTCCAAGGCTCTTCATCTGCTAAGTATTTATTTCCAAGGCGGGCAACATTTATAAAAGCCGCCTGAGCTTCTCTAAATCGATACCGTTCAATAGAATTTGCAATAACATCGGGAGAGGCTTTTAATTCATTTAATGTAGCTAGATCCGATTCAGAAAAAGTAGAAGGCTTTGGCACAATACCATTATAGTATTTGTTAGTTAACACCATGATTCGATTGATAAAATTTCCAAAAATGGCAACCAACTCATTGTTATTTCTGGTCTGAAAATCGTTCCAGGTAAAATCATTGTCCTTGGTTTCAGGGGCATTTGCAGTTAAAACATAGCGTAAAACATCCTGTTGGTCAGGAAAATCATATAAAAATTCATGTAACCATACTGCCCAGTTTTTGCTGGTCGATATTTTATTGCTTTCCAAATTTAAAAATTCATTAGCAGGCACATTTTCGGGGAGAATAAAACTCCCCTCTGCTTTAAGCATACTCGGAAAAATGATACAATGAAAAACGATATTATCCTTACCAATAAAATGAAGTAATTTAGTTTTTTTATCCTTCCAGTAAGGCTCCCAATCTTTTCCTTTTCTCTTTGCCCATTCTTTGGTTGCGGAAATATATCCAATGGGTGCATCAAACCAGACATAAAGAACTTTATCTTCAGCACCATTAATCGGTACTGGAATTCCCCAATCTAAATCTCTAGTCACGGCCCGAGGACGTAATCCATCATCGATCCAGGATTTACATTGCCCATAAACATTGGCTTTCCAGTCCTTTTTATGGCCTTCAATGATCCATTCTTTTAACCAGGGTTCATACTGATCCAAAGGTAAAAACCAGTGTTTTGTTTCTTTTAAAGAAGGAACATTTCCAGTTATTACAGATTTTGGATTAATGAGATCGGTTGCATTATGAGATGTACCACAATTTTCACATTGATCCCCATAACTTTCTTCATATCCACATTTTGGACAAGTACCCACAATAAAACGATCTGCTAAAAATTGCTTGGATTCTTCATCGTAAAATTGTTCAGTGGTTTGTTCAATAAATTTTCCGTTTTCGTATAATTTTTTAAAAAAATCGGAAGCTGTTTCGTGGTGTATCTTTGCTGAAGTTCGGGAATAGTTATCAAATGAGATTCCAAAATCTTCAAAAGATTTTTTAATAATGGCATGGTATTTATCAACCACTTGTTGGGGCATAATGCCTTCTTTTTTAGCTTTTAATGTAATGGGGACACCGTGTTCATCACTCCCGCAAACAAAGGAAACATCATTCCCTTGAATTCTTTGAAAGCGTGCATAGATATCTGCTGGCACATAAACTCCTGCCAAATGTCCAATATGAACAGGGCCATTGGTGTAAGGCAAAGCTGCCGTTATTGTAAACCTCTTTTGGGATTTTTGCATAGCCATTTTTGGATGAAGCAAAAATAGCTAATTAATTAGAAAAGTCCTACTAGGTAATAAAAACCTATAAGGAAGGGAAAACATAAAAGGGTTAAAACTATTATTTAAGAAGAATAGACTTGCTATAAAACTCCCCTCCAGTTGAAATCCTGTAAATGTATTGCCCAAAACTCAGGCGAGTATTTATTCTAGATCTAACATCAATTCTGTGTTGCCCAAGAAATAAAATCTCATTAGCGGGTGTTCCAATTTCCTTTCCCATAATATCTGAACTTACAACAAAAAAGTGGACATTTAATTGCGAGATTTAAGCAGCTACATTTTGGTTATACATTTCTTGTCCAAATAGTTGTGTAAAATAGCTGAATGCTTACATGATGGAATCATTATAAAAGAATTCTGTTTCATTAACAAAATTGAAAATAACATCGTAAGGGCTTTTTAATATAACACCCAAAGCGTGTTCATCGAAGAAATGCTCACTTTTAAAAAGTTGTTTTAGCATTGGAACCATCTCAAAATCATTGTCAATTAAGGTTTGTGCTAGGGGTTGAATTATTTCCAGTTCAATCAGATCATCAATAACATGGCTAACAAAATACTCATATAATTTTGCACAGATAAAATTGGTAACTTCATTTTTACGCTCTTGAAAGATTAGGTTAATCACATCAACAGAGCCCCAATTTCCGACCTTATTAAAAATGGTTTTTTCACCATCGAAAAAGGTGCTGGGATCAAAATAAATCTGGCCCCCAACTTCATCCCAGTGATTATACCCTGTTAAAGCCTGGGCGGTAAAAATGATATCATCTTGGGTGTACCCATTTCCTTCACCAAGGGTAAACAATTCAAATAACTCACGCGCATAATTTTCATTGGGTTCCATATTTGTATTTTGAAATCCATTCAGATAAATCAGCATAGTGGAATTGATTCCTATTTCCCGAACAAATTCTTTAAGATTTCCGAGGGCATGGGTTTGTAAAGTATTATAATATTGAAACATATAAGGGGCATACCCATAGGCTTCAAATTCGGTTACAAAATGATTCATCCAGAAAAAAGTTAATCTACCTCTTAAATTTTCAGTGATAAGATCATTACCAGTTTGTAAACGCCATTCGCTTGTAAATGCTAAATTCTGTGTTTCAATATCTGAAAAATCATTAACTGTATAATATCCTCACGGAGGAGCAGGAGTTACAGGTAAATTAAAAGCATCATCTACAAGAGTATCGATAAATTCTTCTGGACTTACGGCTAAAGCATTATCTACCTGATCTTGTGAGGCACCAGATCCTAAGCGGCGAAACACATGTTTTATTTTAGAGGTATTCCAGAGATTCCCACCAGAGGGGATATAGGGTGTTAATGTAGATTCATTACAGGAAGGAGTAATTGCTGTATTTATAGTAGGTTATATGTAATTTGAGAATTCTAAATATACTTAAAATTAGCCATTTAATATTTGTATGACTTATTTTTAACGAAAAGGTTTAATTTTATATTATATTAAGGCTATAATTAATAAAATGATCACACCAAACTTTTTAAACTCCAGAGATACGGTTGCAATCGTTTCTACTGCAAGAAAAGTTTGTAAAGAAGAATTAAATCCAGCAATTAATTTACTTAAAGATTGGGGGTTGAATGTTATTTTTGGGAAAACAATTGGTGAAGAAGAAAACCAATTCGCAGGGGGTGATGCGCTTCGAACTTCCGATTTTCAAGAAATGCTTGACAACTCAAACATTAAAGCAATTTGGTGTGCCCGAGGTGGATACGGAACAATTAGAATAATCGATCGATTGGATTTTTCAGCATTTAAGAAGAATCCAAAGTGGATCATTGGGTATAGCGATATAACCGTGTTACATTCCTATATTCATAATTTGGGATTTGAAACACTCCATGCGCAAATGCCCTATGAAATTGAAAAGAAAACAGAAGCAACAAAAACTTCTTTAAAAAATGTACTTTTTGGTGATAACTATGTTGTTTCTTATTCTACTAAAGAGACTAATTTAAGACAGGGACAATCAAAAGGGCGATTGATTGGCGGAAATTTATCGATGTTATACTCACAATGCGGAAGCCCTACGGCAATAGATACCGAAGGGAAAATTCTTTTTATTGAAGATCTGGATGAGTATTTATACCATATCGATAGAATGCTACAAAATCTCAAAAGAAATGGTATGTTTGATGAAATAAATGGGTTGATTGTTGGCGGAATGACACAAATAAATGACAATGCAATACCCTATGGAAAAACTCCTGAAGAAATAATATCAGATATTTGTGAAGAATATGATTTTCCAATAGCCTATAATTTTCCAGCTGGGCATGTGATAGATAATCGCACATTGATTTTAGGACGAGAAGTTGTTTTGAATGTATTAAATAAAGACGTAAGTTTAGAGTTTTAAACCCTATTGACTCCCCTCATTTAATTTATAAATCTACTCTGAATTCTCGGCATCAAATTAAGTCAAATTTATTTTTTTTAAAATTTGAGATTTGGAATTTGAGTTTGTACTATGACGTACCATAACGAATTAGGAAAAATCGGGGAACAATTAGCGGCAGATTACTTATCTAGAAATGGCTATACCATTCTGGAAAGAAATTATTATTATGATAAAGCCGAAATTGATATTATCGCTCAAAAAGAATCTGATACACTGATTATTGTTGAAGTAAAAACCAGAAAGAGTGATTTTTTTGGTAACCCTCAAGATTTTGTAAAACCTGCTAAAATAAAATTACTGGTAAAAGCAGCTAATGATTATGTAATTTCAAACGAGTTGGATGTAGAAGTCCGTTTTGATATTATTGCGGTTTTAAAAAATAAAATTATGGAACAGATAACTCATTTAAAAAATGCATTTTATCATTTTTAACGTTATTTTATAGTGCATTTGGATACATAATTACGAATTTTTAAAATACGTACAATATATTTGTTTTTGAATATTATGGAAGGAACAATTCAAATTATTGACATCATAATCATTATTGGAATATGCCAAGGAATTTTCCTGTCTTTTACCATTCAACGCATATCTAATAATAATATTAAGGCAAACACAATCCTTTCTTTTTTAATTGCCATTGCTACAGTTATGTTAATTGGAAGGTTTTTATATTTCAGGTATTTTAGTTTGAGGGTGTTTCATTGGAGTTTATTGGTAGATTCGGGAGTATTTCTGTTTGGGCCCTTGTTTTTTGTTTATGTAAAACGATTATTGATTAAAGGCAACAGAACTTATTTGTTATCCTTTTACCATGCCATTCCATTTTTAATACGATCCTATTTATTAATAAGAAACTATAAAAAAGAAGAAAAGAAAATGTTTTCATTTGATCAAGGTCCATTAAACTATCTAAATGCATTTCTTATTTCTTATGCTTGTCTGCATGGGTTATTAGTTTTATTAATGATACTTTTTTAGATCGATATTTTACCTATGTAAATTATGAAAGTATATGGGTAATTATACCTGTTTTGCTTTATATAATTGGATATTTTAGTTTAAAACAACCAGAACTTTTTAGGATATCTTTTGAAGAAAAACCCATTGAAAAAAAGGATCGATTATCAAGAATTGAATCTGAAATTCTAAAAAAGAAAGTGGATAGTCTGATGCTTAATGAAAGGGTTTATCTTCAGAATGACCTTACCTTAAGAGAAGTTTCAGAGCGACTTAAAACCTCAACAAATAATATTTCGTGGTTATTGAATAATGTTTATAATACCACTTTTTACGACTTTGTAAATGCCTATCGCATTAAAGATTTTGTTCAAAAAATAGAAAATAAAAAACACCTTGATCATACCATTCTAGCCCTATCAATGGATGCTGGGTTTAATTCAAAATCCACTTTTAATAAAGCCTTCAAACTTGTGATGAAGGAAACACCAAGCAATTATATTAAAAACCATTCTGTAGCATAAAATTAAGCCCACTTGTTGAACAATAAGACGTATTACTGTATCCAAATGGTCGACATCAATGATTTCTGAATGTATTTTTGGCGAAACTTATAAATTCAGAAATTATGAAAATGAATACCCTAACACTTTTACTTGCATTATTTGTAGCTACCTCAATTTTTGCACAGACAGTAACCACATTCTCAGATGGAACACCAGATGACGCCATTGCCATAGACAGTAATGGGAACATTTATTGTTCAAATTATATTGGCGACACCATTTTTAAATTTACACCTACAGGCGAAGTAAGTTCCTTTGTTATGGGTTTAAATACCCCAAACGGATTGGCTTTCAATTCCAATGAAGAGCTTTATGTTTGTGATGGGCAACAAAATACCATTTATAATACGATATTGATGGAAATCTACTGGATTCGTATCCAGCGTTATTCCATCCTTCAGGAATTATTAAATCGTTTTTAGACGATTCGATGATTTATACCGAGTACTGTGGAGGTAAAATTAATAGCTTGGCAACAGATGGAACTATTACAGTACTGTCTACAGAAACTGAACTTAATGGCCCCGTTGGATTAACTTATAATGATAATGGTGATTTATTTGTTGGGAATTATAATGACAGGAAGATATTCAAAGTTTTAAATGATGGCTCTTTAGATTTTATCGCACAATTACCAGCATCTGGCAGCAATCCAAATTTGGGATTTATCTCTTTTGGTCAGGGGAATATTTTTGGCACGATTATGGGAGAGCATAAAATATATGCAGTCAATCCTAATGAAGTTGATCAATATTCACTATTTGCGGGGAGCGATTCTGGAAATACAGATGGGAATATAGATCAAGCCACCTTTAACAGACCTAATGGAATTTTATTCAATGATAGTGGAGATACTATCTATGTTACAGATTTTGGAACTAAAAACCTTCGCATAATATCTGATGTTGTATTAGCTTTGAATGAAGTAACTCTAAAATTCGAATCCGTTATATTATTTCCGAACCCTACAAAAGATACCTTGAATATTCATGCCCTGCTTCCAAATGAAGGGAATTTTATGGTTAGGATAATTGATATAACCAGGAAAGAGATTTATAAAGAAAATGTTAAAGTAATTTCCTTGATATTAGATAAAAAATTATAAAAAGCTAAATGATTACCCTTTAGCTTTTTTTTAGTTTTACTCTTCTAAATATGTTTTCAAATCCTCAAAACTCTCTGGCTTTGCAATAAATTGTTTATCTTTATCCAAAACAAAATAGGTGGGTGTACTAGCTAAACTATACGTTTTGATAATTTCGTTGTCCCATTTATTTAGTTTTAATACGTTAATAAAATCTAGGTATTTTAATATTTCCCGTTCCCATTTTAATTTATCATCTTCCAAAGCAACGGCGACTACTTTATATTTTGTATTTTCAAGATTTTGGACAAGCGCATTTAATTTGGGAATTTCTTTTAAGCAATGTGAACACGTACTACTCCAAAATACCAAGATATAATTTTCGGCAAGAGCAAGTTCGGTTAACATAGGTGCATTTTCATCAGATTCGCCTTCATTTTCCAAAGAAAAATCAGGAGCTACATTTCCAATTGATAAGTTTTTAAATTGAGTTAATTTAACGACCAATAAACGATCTTCTAACGCTACAGCAAGAGGAATAAGATAGGTGGCAGCTAAATAGTTTGCGCTTTTTGATAATTTATAGTTCACTAATTTTTGCCAAATCGCTTTCAGAAATACTTTCTGATAATTAGAATCTGTACTCTTTAATAAAGTATAAATAATATCTATATTAAAGTTATAGGAACTGTCTACATCATTTTCTGTAGAAGCAACCCCAATGATATATGACATTGAGCGGTTAATTAAGAAATTTGAACTCTGTAAAACAGCATCCTTAAAATCTATATTTTCAAAATAATTTGCAGTTAGGTTGTCAATATAATTTTTAGGAGTTTCAAATTTATTAGGAATATAGGGCGAGTTGGCTTTTATAAAATGATTTGTCAATGTGTTCTTCGATTTATCTTCATACTCTTTTTGTAATTTTTTTTGTTTTTGAAAAAGGGCCTTTATCACTAACGTGTCTTTATTATTAGATATATAAAAGTTTTCAATTTCTTCTCCAACAGCAGCCATGGCATTTAAATAAATATCTAAAAGGATATTCTCTGTAGATTTTTGAAAAACAACACCCTCATTACTATTAAATGTGAGTTCAATATCTTCTTCAGCATTATATATGACATCAAAATTATATTCATCTTTTGGAGCAGCATATACTAACTTATAAATACCTTTTGTTGCGGTTGAATCTAATAAAAACTCCAATCTATCTTCACTAATTTTTGCTTGGGCTACATATCTGTTTTTGGTTGGAGACATTTTATATAAGATAGCCCAATTAAAATGTTCAGCAGGTGAAAAGGTTGCTTTTATTGTATGTTGTGCCATTACAAGTGCAGGGAACAATAACCATATGTAAAGTAGTTTTGAAAGCTTCATATATAAGGAATTCATAAATTTAAAGATTAAATAGTTTTAAAGTTTGCAATGCTTTTTCAATAGAATTAATTTCATCAAAAGTAATAATTAAGCGCAAGCCATTTCTAGTGTTCTTTTCTTTCATTTTAACAATATCCGAATGGTCCTGAACAAAATTTAAAACAGCTGTAAATACGTTACTTTGATAGAAGGCACTTTCTTTGTCTGCCACAAAATAACCAACCAACTTGCCTTGTTTCATCAAAACTCGTTCCAAGCCCATTGCGATTGCAATCCATTTTATTCGAACACTATTTAATAAATCTATCGCTTTAAGAGGGAGTTCACCAAAACGGTCAATGAGTTCCATTTCAAACTGCTGCAGTTCCTCCTCCTTTTTTAGGGTGCTGAGCTTTTTGTATTGGTTTAAACGTTCGGTTATATTGTTGATATAATCATCGGGGAACAACAATTCAAAATCGGTATCAATCACCGTTTCTTTTACAAATTCTTTTAAATCATGATCTGTTCCAGAGTACAAATCTTTAAATTCTTTTTCTTTTAATTCATCGATAGCTTCAGCAAGAATTTTCTGATAGGTTTCAAATCCAATTTCATTGATAAACCCACTTTGTTCTCCTCCCAATAGATCACCCGCACCTCTTATTTCCAAATCCTTCATTGCAATATTCAATCCGCTACCCAAATCACTAAATTGTTCCAGGGCTTGAATTCGTTTTCGAGCATCATCGGTTATGGCTGAAAAAGGAGGTGTGATAAAATAACAGAATGCTTTTTTATTGCTTCTCCCAACACGTCCGCGCATTTGATGAAGATCTGAAATGCCAAAATTATTTGCATTGTTAATGAACATGGTATTTGCATTGGGAACATCTAAACCACTTTCAATAATGGTGGTTGAAACCAAAACATCAAATTCGTTATTCATAAAGGCCAGCATTAATTTTTCCAATTTCTTTCCTTCCATTTGCCCGTGACCAATTCCAATTTTTGCATCCAGGACAAGACGTTGGATCATACCTGCAACTTCTTTTATATTTTCAATACGATTATGTACAAAGAAAACTTGTCCGTTTCGGGATATTTCATACTGAATAGCATCCCGAATTACCTCTTCCGAAAACCTGATAATCTGTGTTTCTACTGGATACCGATTAGGTGGAGGGGTATTAATTATAGAAAGATCCCTGGCTGCCATTAAACTAAACTGAAGCGTCCTTGGAATAGGAGTTGCAGTTAGAGTAAGGGTATCTACATTTTGTTTGATTGTTTTAAGCTTGTCCTTTACCGCAACGCCAAATTTTTGTTCTTCATCAATAATAAGCAAGCCTAAATCTTTAAATACTATTGCTTTATTTACTAATTGATGTGTCCCGATAACAATGTCTAACCTGCCATTTTTTAATCCTTCTAAAACTACATTCCGTTGCTTTGTGGTTCTAAATCGATTTAGGTATTCCACAGTAACAGGCATCTCTATTAAACGTTCCGTAAATGTTTTAAAGTGTTGAAATGCTAGGATAGTTGTAGGAACTAGAACAGCCACTTGTTTGCCATTATCTACAGCTTTAAATGCAGCTCGTATGGCAACTTCAGTTTTTCCAAAACCCACATCGCCACAAACCAAGCGGTCCATAGGACGTTCATTTTCCATATCTTTTTTTACATCGGATGTTGAGGTAATTTGATCTGGGGTATCCCCATACATAAACGAGGATTCTAATTCGTGTTGTAAATAGGAATCTGGATCGAAAGCAAACCCTTTTTGCGTGCGGCGTTTTGCATATAATTCGATGAGGTTAAAAGCGATTTCTTTAACCCTCTTTTTTGTTTTTTGTTTTATTTTTTTCCAGGCACCTGATCCTAATTTATAGATTTTAGGGGTGACTCCTTCTTTGCCATGGTACTTTGAAATTTTATGAAGGGAATGAATGCTGAGGTATAAAATGTCGCGTTCTCCGTAAAATAATTTAATGGCTTCTTGTTGTTTTCCTTCAACAGCGATTTTTTGGAGTCCTCCAAACTTTCCAATTCCGTGATCGATATGAGTAACATAATCCCCAACAACTAAATTGGTTAGTTCTTTAAGGGTAATGGCTTGCTTTTTAGCATAACCATTTTTTAATTGAAATTTATGATGCCGTTCAAATAGTTGGTGATCGGTATAGCAAACATTTTTTTGAATAGTGTCAATAAATCCTTGATATAATGGGAATACAATTGTATCAAATTGATCCACATGTTGTTCTTCTTCCAACCCTTCAGGGTCAAAAATATCGTGAAACCGTTTTGCCTGCTGTTCACTGCTACAGAAAATGTAATTTTTATATCCTTTTTTTGTATTGTTATTGAGATTTTCAATCAACAAATTAAATTGTTTGTTGAAAGAGGGTTGAGGTTTGGTATTAAAATAGATTGAATTAGTTTCTCCTTCTGTTGATGAATTCATTATATGAACACGTGTAAATGAATTTAATTGGGCTTTAATTATTTCTGAAGTACAAAAAAGTTCAGAGGGTCCGCTTATATTAATTTCAGCGTCCAGGGTATTAAAAACTCCTTCTGCAGTGTGAAATAATTTATCGATACTACCGCTTAATAATTCTTCATTCTTATAAAAAACAACAGTCTTTGCTGCGATGTATTTTAAGAAACTCGTTCTTTTTTCATCCATCATCTTATCCTCAACATTAGGGATAACAGCAATCCTTTTTAAAGGCTCTGAAGAAAGCTGTGTCTCTACATCAAAGGTTCGGATACTCTCAACTTCATCTCCAAAAAATTCGATTCTGTAGGGCTCGTCATTACTAAATGAAAACACATCTAATATTCCTCCACGTACCGAAAATTCACCGGGTTCTGTTACAAAATCGCTGCGTTTAAAATTGTAATCGAAAAGGACTTCATTTACAAAATCTATGGAGAGTTGGTCTCCTATAGAAATCTTTTGAGTATGTCTTTCCAACTCTTTTCTTGTAACCACTTTTTCAAACAAGGCTTCAGGATAAGTTATAATAACTGCAGGTTTTTTTTGGGAATTGATCCTGTTTAAAACTTCAGAGCGTAATAAAACATTTGCATTGTCGGTTTCTTCTATTTGATAAGGTCGCCGATAACTTCCTGGATAGAAAAGTACTTTCTTTTCTCCTAATAAATTTTCAAGATCATTTAGATGATAAGCAGCCTCTTCTTTATTGTTTAATATGATAAGAAAGGGTTTTTCAGAATCCTTAAAAACCTCAGATATAACCATTGAAAATGAAGATCCTATTAAGCTAGTGACAATTGTTTTTGATTGGGAAAGGGCAATAACATCCCGCAGTTTTCCAACTTCAGAAGACTGTACAAAAAGCGAAGAAACAATGGTCTTGCTCATTTGGGCAAATATAGTATTTCAAATAAAATATTGATATATAGGATGACAATTAATTTATAAGTCATTGCGAGTACAGCGAAGCAATCTTTTGAAAACAGACACTAGCATAATATAAAGTGTAAAATCCACATAAAACAAAAACAACTTAAATAAATGTTAAATTAATTTGTTTTTCGTTTTTTTTTATAAATTTGAGTTGATAACACGTTAAACTAAGTAATGTAAAGCTTTTAAGCTAGCATTGTTTTACGTACCCCACATAGTTTAAGTAATCTATTTATTAATCTTTAAATATCACTTAATTATGAAACACCTTTTCCTTTTTTGTATATTTATAGCTATAGGTATAAATATGAATTCACAAACAGAATATTTTATTTGTGCTACACCAGAAAACAACTATCTTGATCCCGAAGGGATTTATAGTTATTCTATTGATCCTACAGATTATATTTACGGTGACCCAATTGTATTAAATATTTACTTTTGGCAAGTAAAAGGTCCTAATGGAGAATATAATGGAAATTCTTTTACTGAAGAAAAAGTACTGGAGACAGTTGCAAATTTAAATATAGAGTTTAACCAATTTAACATCTATTTTAAATATAGGGGCTATGATTCTTTTGACACTCCAAACGTTCCCAAAAAAAGATACGAATTTGTACCCATTGATCCAAATGATCCAAATTCAGATTATCATTGGACTTGTGTAAATTATCCAGGAGAAGACGACCCTGATGGTTACGGTATCCTTGATCGATGCCAGATTGGGGCTTTATGGAGTTATGCATCAAGTAATGGTTATCTAATACAAGATGCTATTAATGTTTATGTACCTTACCAATGTGATTATTTTGGTGGAGCTGCTCCTGGTTATATAACTACAAAAAATATTGTTTCTTATGGCGGTTTAAGTAATGTAGCGTTGCCCCACGAAATTGGGCATAACTTGGGATTAAGACATACATCAGATTATTGGTTAAATAACGATAATCCTAATGATCCAAACAGTTGTTTTTCTTGCGAACATGTTACGAGAAATAAATTAGATCCAAATTATAATGCTAATTGTGCAGGCGATAGAGTACATGATACAAATGCAGTGCCTTTTTTTAAAAAAGAGCATTATTACGAACTAATTGATGCAGGTTATAGTGAAGCATATGCTGAAGCTAATTATGAGCCCTATAAATATGTTTTGAATTGTGAATATGATGGTACTGGAGATGATTGCCAAAGTGAAGATTATACAATAACCCCAGACGATGTTATAAACACAATGCTGCCTTCACATTATGATGGGTGTGAGGAGTATGTGTTTACCCCTGGTCAAGGTATCTATATGCGTGAATCAATTGAAGATCCTAATAGCAGCTTACAGAATGTAATAACGGATGTATTTGAATTATACAAACCATATAGTGGAGAATATCCAAACTATTATCCACATCCTGAACCTTGGCAGCTTCCATTGTTTCAGCCTGGATTTAAATATTATTTTATAGAGTGTAATGGAGAGTATCCTCAACCAGCTGATTATGGAGAATTGTTTGACTATGATTTTAGTAATGTACTGTTAACAGTAGATAATGATGAAACAGATTATAGCAGTATTACTCATCCAAATCATTCTGCAATTTGGATAAAACATTCATTATTTGGCAATGATGTATTTCCACAACCTCAAAAATGTTATAACAACTGGAATAGAAATCCTAAAGAAGGAAGTATTACTCTTTTTAATGATGGTGTGTTAAATACTAACGTAACAATAACTCAACAAGACTCAACTGCAATTAATAATCCTAACCTTATTCAAAATTTGAATACTGGTTTATATAAAATTGAAAAAAATTATGAGGATGGTTCAACAAACGAGACCGTAATATTTAAAGAGAATAATTAAACCCCAAACTAGGGATAGTTTAAATTTAAAACCATTCCTGGTCATTAATTTTAAAAAATGAAAAAAAATATATTTACTTGCCTTACTTTAATAATTCAGTCTTATTGTTTTGCCCAATTTGGGGAGCAACAAATAATTACAGTAAATGCAAGTTTAGCATATTCTGTTTTTTCCGAAGATCTGGATGGGGACGGAGATATGGACGTACTTTCTGCATCTCAAGGAGATGAAAAAATTGCTTGGTATGAGAACTTAGATGGATTAGGTAATTTTGGAGAACAGGAAATTATTAGTACAAATATTCCTGGGACCAGAGATGTCTATGCAGCAGATTTAGATGGAGATGAGGATATGGATGTATTAGCCGTATCTACAGCTTCAGATGAAGTGTTATGGTTTGAAAATACCAATGGACAAGGGGATTTTGGTACAGCACAGATAATAACCGCAATTGCAGATGGGGTGCTTTCTGTTTATGCTGCAGATATAGATGGAGATGAGGATATGGATGTACTTTCTGCAGAATTTGGGGATGATACCATTGCTTGGTTTGAAAATACCGATGGAATGGGCAATTTTGGTGTGGAACAAATTATAACCACCAATGCGATCTCTGCAAAATCTGTTTTTGCAACCGATCTAGATAACGATGGAGATATGGACGTACTCTCTGCATCAGCAAATAATACAGATATTTCTTGGTACGAAAATACCAATAGTGAAGGTACATTTGGTCCCCAACAAAATATAACTACAGACGTAGAAGGAGCAAGAGATGCTTATGCTTCAGATTTAGATGGGGATGGGGATATGGATGTACTATCAGCATCTTCAGCAGATAATAAAATAGCTTGGTATAAAAACCAGACTTATTTAGGAACCAGTGATTATTTAGCCTCTAAAATTAACTTATACCCTAATCCTGCAAGTACAGTTTTATACATTAATAATAATGATATTGAAATTAATAAAATTGAAATCTACGATGTTTTAGGTAATAAAGTTTGGGTTCAAATCGGTACTACTAAACAAATAGATATTTCTAACTTAGCAATGGGTCTATACTTGGTGAATATACAAACAAATCAAGGGGTGTTGGTTAAAAAGATGGTAAAGGAGTAAATAACATCCCGCAGTTTTCCAACTTCAGAAGACTGTACAAAAAGCGAAGAAACAAGAGCTTTGCTCATTTGGGCAAATATAGTATTTCAAATGTTATTTAAAACAAGCTACTAACTTATTTAACTCTTCTTTTGTATTGTGCACATTAGGAAAAACCCGAATTGCATTTCCCCGATATGAAACAACTATTTTTTGATTCATTAAACGTTCTTTAATATGATCGATATTTTTCTTTTTTAGCAGGTAAATTCCAAATAAATGATTTCCCTTAAAGAGTTCATTTTCTATAAAACAATCAAGATCCCTTAATTCAGCAATTACCTCCTCAGTTATACTTTTACAATAATCCTGAATATTTTTTCGAGTCCATTTTATAAGCTGATCTATGCTTTCAGAAAGCATGGGAGCTAAAATAAAATTACTAGGTTCTCCAACATTAAATCGTCCCGCTTTTGGTTGATAGTTATAATTATAATTTACCAATTGAGAAAAATTTTCACTGTTTTCTCGATTGATCCAATTTTCTTCTAAGGGAATTCCTTTACAAAAGTGATCTGAATAATAAGCAACACCAATGGAATAGGGTTCTAAAAGCCATTTATAACCACCACAAATAAGAGCGTCTGGTTGTATATCTTTTACAGAAAAAGGATAAGCGCCTACACTTTGAGTTCTGTCAATGATTAAATAAGCACCAACTTTAGTTGTTTTTTCTCGGATAGCTTTTAAATTAAAAAATGTTCCATCGGCCCAATGAACTTGAGGGATAGCGACTACTTTAGTTTTTGTTGTAATTGCATTTAGAATGTTTTCATTCCATTGTTCTCCTCGATTTTCAACTAATTCTGGAGGAGAGATAGTATTGATAATAGCTCCTGTATTTTCTTTTAATCGAATCCAGACGTAAATATTACTTGGGAATTGTTCTTTAAGTACTATAATTTCTTCTCCGTTGCTTATTGAGATGTTTTTTACAACTGTTGCAATTCCATAGGAAACGGATGGTAATACAGCAATATTCCTATAATCTGATGCTTCAATTAGTTGTGCGAACCTTTTTTTAGTAGGGCTTGACTTTCAAAGAAATCCTCTTCGGTTATAGTGTGAGGGTTCCCCTTTTTTTTATAGCATTGATTCCTATTTTCCCAACAGATTTTAATAATGGCGACATATATGCTCCATTTAGGTAAGTCGTTTCATCTGATAGAGAAAAAAGGTGTTTTTGAGAATTGAATATCATGATAAAAAGATATAAATTTTGATTTAAATAGTACTCTTAAAAAGCTTCATAAGTTTTATCTTTGCAATATAAAATAAAAAATATGCCATTTTATGAATTATATAAAAAAGGTCATCATTCTAGAAATTTAGGTCACTTTGCATCCATTGTAAATATAGCAGCAGTAGATGGAAAAATACTTGAAGATGAATTTCTAATGTTAAAACGATTAGCAGCAAAACTTGAAATAGATAATACTGAGTTTGATGAAGTTTTAAAGAATCCAGAAAAATACCCAATTAACCTTTCTTATTCAGCTGATGAAAGATTAGAGCGAATGCATGATTTCTTCGATATGATGTTTGCAGATCATGAAATTGATACCAAAGAAATTGTTTTAATTAAACGATATGCAATTGGCTTGGGGTATAATAGTGTTAATGCAAATCTGCTAATTAAGGAATCTATTGCTATTTATTCAGGAAAGATAGATTTAGAGGAATATAAGTTTATTTTGAATAAGAGATTAAGTAGTAAATAATTCTTATTTCTTTACCGACATAAACTCTTCTGCTTTTTCAACCATATTTTTACTACCACAGAAAAATGGCACTCGTTGATGAAGCTTTGTAGGTTCAATATCTAAAATACGGTTAAATCCATCACTTGCCTTACCTCCTGAACGTTCTGCAATAAAGGCCATAGGGTTACATTCATAAAGTAACCTAAGTTTTCCTTGTGGATTTTTAGCTGTATTTGGATAAATATAAATCCCTCCTTTTATCATATTTCTATGAAAATCGGATACTAAAGAGCCAATATAGCGCGAGGTATAGGGACGATTTTCTTCTTCTTCCTGACAGTATTTTATATAATTTTTCACCCCCTGAGGGAAATGCACATAATTCCCTTCATTAATGGAATAAATCCTTCCATCTTCTGGGAATTTCATATTAGGATGTGATAAATAATACGTTCCTATTGCTGGATTTAATGTGAATCCGTTTACCCCATGCCCAGTAGAATAAACAATCATTGTTGAAGTTCCATAAATAATATAACCCGCAGCTACTTGTTTGTTTCCTGCTTGAAGGAAATCGTCAATGGTTACAGGAGAACCAGAAAGGGTGATTCTTCTATAAATGGAAAAAATAGTACCTACCGAAACATTCACGTCTATATTTGAAGAGCCATCTAAAGGATCCATTAACACAACATATTTATTGTCGTTTTTATTATTACCTCCTTTAATAGATATAAAATCATCTTCCTCTTCACTGGCAATTCCACATACAATTTCACGATTTACAAGAGTTTTTATAAAAACCTCATTAGCATATACATCAAGCTTTTGTTGATCTTCTCCCTGAATGTTTTCTCCTCCTGCAGCACCTAAAATATCTACAAGCCCTGCTTTGTTTACTTCATGATTTACAATTTTTCCAGCAAGTCTTATGGAATTTATCAGTCTGGACAATTCTCCCGAAGAATACTTAAATTCACTTTGTTTATTAATAATAAATTCGCCTAGTGTTTTATTATGTGGTGTCATTACTGTAGGTTAAGATGAATTTACTGCAAATATCGTTAAATTTTAAAGAAATTGACCCGATATTTGTGTTTTCAAAATAAAGCTATGAACAATTTAGTGAGAAATAGTACCCCAGATGATATGCCTCAGGTTCTAGAATTAATTAAGGAGTTTGCTATTTTTGAAAATGAAGCCGATGTTGTTGAAATAACAACAGAAATATTGATTAAAGAAGGGTTTGGTTCCACTCCTTTATTTACTTGTTTTGTAGCAGAACTAGAAAATAAAATAGTTGGGATGGCACTCATTTATTATCGTTTTTCGACATGGAAGGGAAGAAGTATTCATCTTGAAGACCTCATTGTAAAAGAAAAACTAAGAGGTAAAGGGATAGGGAAGGCGTTGTATACAAGAGTTATTGAATTTGCTTTTGAAAAAAAAGTAAAAAGAATTGAGTGGGTGGTTCTCAATTGGAATAAAGGGGCTATTCGTTTTTATGAAAGAAGCGGTGCTATTATTTTGAAGGATTGGTATATTACTCATATGGAAGAAGCTGGGATAAAAAATTATATAGCAAGCTTATAATGTATTTTTTAATTGAATTTCACAATAATAAAAACCTATGAATGTCTTTAAATTTGGAGGGGCGTCGGTGAAGGATGCTGTAGGAGTTCGTAATCTTGCTTCTGTTATAAAATCAACAGGCGAAACTAATTTGGTGGTTATTATTTCTGCAATGGGAAAAACAACAAACCACCTTGAGGCAGTAGTTTCACATTATTTTTCAAATTCTAATGAATTAAAATTCACTATTGCTGATGTTTATGATTTTCATCAGAATATACTAGACGAGATATTTACTAATTCTTCTCATCAGGTTTTTGATAAAGTTTCAGTAATTTTTAAGGAACTCGAACAGTTTCTAAATAAAAATAAATCTACAGATCATGCATTTGTATACGATCAAATCGTTAGTTTTGGCGAGCTTATCTCCACGACCATTATTTCTGAATTCCTTATAGAAAATGGAATTAAAAACACCTTTTTGGATGTTAGAAAATGCATTAAAACAAATACAAATTATCGTGATGCTCAAGTAAATTGGAAAGAGACTCAAGCTGCAATATCCTCTTCTGTGAACCCTCTAGGGATTACTATTACCCAGGGATTTATTTCTGCGGAGAACACTCATAATTTCACAACAACATTGGGGAGAGAAGGGAGTGATTATACTGCCGCTATATTCGCTTATTGTTTAAATGTCAATTGTGTTACCATTTGGAAGGATGTGTCAGGTATTTTAAATGCAGACCCAAGGCATTTTAAAAACACAAAATTATTACATCATATATCTTATAAAGAAGCGATAGAATTAGCTTTTTACGGAGCCTCTGTAATACACCCCAAAACCTTACAGCCCTTACAACGAAAAGAAATACCTCTACATGTAAAATCCTTTTACAACCCTCTTGAAAAGGGAACCCATGTTGGAAAAGGAGTGATGTTAGATCCCTTGATTTCCTGTTTTATTTTAAAACAAGATCAGGTATTAATTTCACTATCCTCCTTGGATTTTTCATTTATGATGGAAGATAATATAGGCGATGTTTTTAAGTTGTTATATCAGTATAAAATGAAAGTAACCCTTATTCAAAATTCTGCAATTAGTTTTTCTGTTTGTGTCGATAATAGGTTTGATAATCTAGAAATTTTATTAACTAAATTAAGAGAAAAATTTAGAGTAACCTGGAATGAACATGTGACCCTTTATACTATTCGACATTCAACAGCATTAGAAATCAAGAACTTGCTTAAAGGAAAGGTGATGCTTTTAAAACAAGAAAGTCGCAAAACAGTGCAAATAGTAGTAAAATAATAAGCTATAACGATTTTAGTTATATTTGTTTTTATTATAAATAATAACCTTTTATGGGATTAGTAAATGCAAAAGAAGTGGCAAAAGCTATCAAAATTGATATGCTTGGGTTCTTTGGAACTTTTTTGGGTTGGACATTGATGAAGGTTTTAAATATTTCTACACTTAATAAAATCTACAACAAAAACAAACATCTAAGTGAGTTGGAGTTTATCAATGCCTTGTTACAAGATTTCGAAATAAAATTTGAAATACCTGAAGAAGACCTTAAAAGGATTCCCAAAAATGGTGCTTTTATTACTATTTCTAACCATCCATTAGGTGGAATCGATGGTATTTTATTACTTAAATTACTTTTAAAACATCGTTCTGATTTTAAAATAATCGCCAATTTTTTACTGCATCGTATAGAGCCTATGAAACCCTATGTTATGGCGGTAAATCCTTTTGAAGACAAGAAAAATATAAAGTCGAGTATTAGTGGATTTAGAGCTGCGCTTCAACATCTTAAAGAAGGATCACCTCTAGGTATTTTTCCGGCAGGAGAAGTTTCAACATATAGAGATGGAAAGCTAATTGTAGATAAACCTTGGGAAGAAGCCGTGATGAAATTAATAAAAAGAGCAAATGTTCCAGTTGTCCCTATTTATTTTCATGCTAAAAACAGCAAGCTTTTTTATAGAATGGCCAAGGTTAGTGACACTCTAAGAACTGCTAAATTACCCTCTGAACTATTAACTCAAAAAGAGCGATTAATAAAAGTAAGAATTGGAAATCCAATTTCAATTAAAGATCAAGATGATCATGAATCTCTTGAAGCATTCACCAATTTATTAAGAAGAAAGACTTATATGCTTGCAAATGCTTTCCAGAAGAAAAATTTATTGGATAGTATTCCTAAAAAATTAAAATTTCCTAAACCTCCAAAGAAAATTGTAAAACCTGTTCATGTTTCTATTTTAGAAAATGAGATAGATAGCCTAGTGAAAAATGACAAACGTCTGTTACAAAGCAAGAGTTATGAAGTTTATTTAGCTGAGGCACAAAGCATTCCAAATATTATTCAGGAAATAGGTAGGCTGAGGGAAATTACGTTTAGAGAAGTTGGCGAAGGAACCAATAAGGCTATCGATCTAGATAAATTTGATGCTTATTATCATCATATGTTTTTGTGGGATCAAGCAACAAAAAAAATCGTTGGAGCTTATAGAATGGGGATGGGTTCTAATATTTTCTCTGAGTATGGAATTAATGGATTTTATCTTCAGGATCTATTCCGTTTTGAACCAGAATTGTATCCAATGATGAGTAAATCAATTGAAATGGGACGAGCTTTTATAATAAAAGAATACCAATTGCGCCCGATGCCCTTATTTTTACTTTGGAAAGGTATTGTCCATACCACATTGCGTTTTCCTGAGCACCGTTATTTAATAGGAGGGGTTAGTATCAGCAATAAATTTTCTGAATTTTCTAAATCGTTAATGATTGAGTTTATGAAATCTAATTATTACGATCCCTATGTTGCTCAATACATAAAGCCTAAAAAGGAATATAAAGTAAAATTGAAGAATGCTGATAAAGATTTTATATTTGACGAAACTGCGGCCGATTTAAATAAATTCGATAAGATTATTGATGAGGTCGAACCAGATAGTTTACGAATCCCAGTTCTTATTAAAAAATATATTAAACAAAATGCAAAAGTGATTGCATTTAATGTGGATCCACTATTTAATAATGCGATAGATGGACTTATGTATATCCGAATTTCCGACCTACCAGAAAGTACCGTAAAACCTGTTATGGAAGAGTTTCAGGCCGAATTAGAAAGAAAATATTTAACCAAATGCGAGGAAGAGTAATAGTTTATTTGCTCTCTATTTTAACAGAAAAAAATGAAAAAAATTCTCATTTTACAAATGCGCCCTGAAGATGAAGTCTCAGATAGTGAGTTTGAAGCTTTTATTAGAGTTGGTAAGTTAAAAATCGAGCAAGTGCATCGCATTCGTGTAGAGAAATATGAAAATCCCAATATAGATTTCAAAAAATATTCTGCTATTATTGCAGGAGGAAGCCCCTTTGATGTGAGTTTACCTGCTTATGAAAAAAGCCAGGTTCAAAAAAAAATCGAATTTTTTTTTAATGACCTCTTTGAACACATAATTGAAAAGGATATTCCATTTTTTGGAGCTTGTTCTGGAATGGGCTTATTAGGGCAATACTGTAATACAAAGATTTCAAATAAATATTCTGAAACCATTGGGAGTGTAGAGGTTTCTATAACAAAAGATGGGCTTAACGATCCACTATTAAAAGGGCTCCCCAATTTCTTTACTGCATTGGTAGGCCATAAAGAAGCTTGTGACGTTTTACCAAATGGAGCACTACTTTTAGTTTCTTCAAAGAATTGCCCAGTACAAATGTTCCGAATAAAAAAGAATATTTATGCAACGCAATTTCATCCTGAAGCTGATGCTGAGGAATTTGAATTACGTATAAATAGTTATAAAGAATGTGGTTATTTCCCACCTGAAAAAGCTAAAGAATTAATAGCATCACTTCAAGATGTGTCCACGCCTGTTCCTAAAGAAATTCTTCTTCGATTTATTAAAAAATATAAATCATAAAAAATAATCTTCATTATAAAATATAGGTGTCAATTAAATTTGAACAATACGATTTAATCTCATTTCGAGTATTAGCAAAAGCATTTTTAATTTCTTTTTTTGATCCAATTATTTTTGAGGGATCCATAAAATTCTTATGCAATCGTATCACATTTTCAGAAGGAATATAAGGGCAATTCTCCTGCGCATGATCACAAACAGTAACAATAATATCAAATTTAATATTGTTGTATTCATTGATATTATTAGAAGTATGTTTTGAAATATCTACCCCATCAACTGCCATAGATTCTACTGCCAAGGGATTGAGACCGTGAGTTTCAATTCCAGCGCTAAAAATTGTTGCCTTATTTTTTGCAAAAAGAGTAAGGTATCCCTGTGCCATTTGGCTACGGCAAGAGTTTCCAGTACATAAAACTAAAATATTTTTCATCTTATTTTTTCACTCCTTCTTTCTAAAAGGATATTGTCATACCATTTACCATCTCGTTTAGCTATTTTCTTTCGAATTCCAATTTCTCTAAATCCACATGATTTATGTAAGGCTATACTTGGTTTGTTTTGAGGAAATATTGCAGCTTGTAATGTCCAAAATCCATTTTTTTCGCTACAATGGATGAGCTGATACAACAATTGTTTACCTAGATTTCTAGCTTGATAATCTGTATCTATATAAATAGTATCTTCTGCAACCCCCTTATATACTTCACGATTAGAAACGCTACTTAATGCAGCCCATCCGAGAATCTGCTCATTATTCTCAATCACAAACCTACAGGACTCAAGAAATTTTTGATTCCAAGATTTCCAATCTGGAATTTCAGTTTCAAAAGTTGCGATCCCTGTGAGTATCCCCTTTCTGTAAATTGAAGCTACAAACAAATAATCGGATGCTAATAATGGACGAATATTCATTTAGAAGCAACCACCTACAGGATCACAACAAACTTCAACAGGTTCATTTATTTTTTCAGGAACTCTACAAGCATCTTTTGCTTTGCAGTCTGTTTTTTGAATGGCTAACTTGATCAATATGCTTGATTCATTTATTTCATAATCATTAACAAATAATTGTGCAGTATGGAAATGGGGATTGCTATATTCAAATTTTAATTCAGCATTCATGTCATAGGGTTTCAATTCAGCAACTTTATTAAGAATGCTTAATGTTTTAACTCCGTTTAAATATTCAATATTTTCCTCTTCTTTTTGGCTTTCCCAAAGTTGAATAATAGTCTCATTCCAGGCATCTGTACCAGCACCACAATCTACAGAGTCAATCAACACATGTTTTACTTCAGTGATGTGATAATTTGCTCCAACCAACTTGGTAGGACTGTATTCATATAGTAATGATTTGTTTTTATTTTCTTGTATAAGACTGAAAAATTCTTGTGTATTCATAATGATTGTTTTATAATTGGCAGCAATTGGCTGCGCTTGTGTTAAAAAATGAATTAAATATATTTTGTATTTCTTGAAATCTGGGGATATCTAAACAATAACAAATACTTTTACCTTCAAAAGAACCTTTAATAAGTCTGGCAGATCGGATTACCTGTAGGTGTTGTGAAATAGTAGGTTGTGAAAGCCCAATTTCATCAACAATATCATTACAAATACAGGCTTCTTGACTGCTTATATATTGTAATATAGCAACTCTTGCTGGGTGACCTAACACTTTTGCAACAGCGGAAATATCGATTTGTTCTTTTGAATGAATACTTAGATTTGATGCTCCCATATGATTAAATAATATTGCAATATTACGATAATAAATTAAAAGAAAAAAGCCTTTACTTAAAACCCAAAACTCGCAACAGAAATCTGAGGTCTTTAATATGTAAATGTATTTAATTTTTTCAGGGTTTTCATTCCGTTTTCAACAAAATTTCATAGGCTATGTGTATAGCCTCCCTTACCCCAAATGAGTTTTTTTGCAATTCCAGTAAATCCTTGTTTTAAATTTTTAAAATTTTGTATTCTTGGTTTGAGAAAACCTGAAGTATTTTCTCTCTGGCGTGATTTACAAAAGTTGTAGCCACAGTAATGTAACGAAAACAAACCGCTTTGACTCTCATTTTAAGACTAATATTTGGAGTTTTATTTTTCACCAAAATTACTTTTGTCCACTCAAAAAGAATTAAGCACATCGCCATTAAATACATAAACGCAGTATTGGTATCCAAATCCATAAAAGGCAAGTGTTTCAAGTTGAAATCACTGATTAAGAATTTGTTAGAATTCTCCGCATCGCCTCGTTGGTTGTAAAATTCGATAATTTCTTGATTTGAAAAAACTAAATTGTTGGTCATTATTCCATAATAATTGTAAGGGGTCCCTGATATAAAATCGATTTGCTGGTCTTTTTTTAGAGATCTTGTAACCACAATTCTATAAGAAAATCCCCCATTAAAAGGGGTGTAAATTAGTGATGCAACTTCTTTTATTTCGTTGTTGATTTCCTGTTTTTTCCAATCTTTAATTTTTCCACATAAAGAGATGAACTTTTGGGAACTGATGTTTCTAATATAAAAGTTAGTCGCCTTTTGGCTAACCAGTTCAATGACTTCTTTTTGATAAGATGCAGAGTCTGCTCTAAAATGTTCTATTTTTATTTGATTGTCGCTCAGGTTTTTAAAACATCTTTCTAGGGTTTCAAATTGTTTATACTTTGCAGGGGTGTTGCCGTTATGGTTTTCAATATGCACAAGTAATCTGCCTATGAAGGCGAAATTGGGATGGTAGGCTTTAGTGTTTTTATAGCTTTTTTTGGCATCTTGTTTTTTGTTTTCAAGAACTACATTGTCAAAATCAAGTGTGTATTTTTCTTCTTTTTTAAGTTGACCTGTTTTTGCACAAAGAGCGATTAAAGATGCGTTGGTTTGATTGTTGTAATTAAATTGATGAACAATTCCTTGGCCAGTTATCTCCCTAATTGTTGGTTCTTTTAATTCCTGACAAGCATATTCAACCGTATCTGGGGAAGGGATTTTGGTAAAACTTTGGTAAGTGAATTTATTTTTAAGATGTTCTAAATCAGAAATATACTCTCCATTGCATAAAGAATTTCCCAACAAAGAAAGCACAATGTCGGCATACGAATATTGGGCTCTAAAATTTCGATAACCCAAATTTTTATCGAGAAAAACATCTATTTTTGAGCGTTTAATGGCATTAAAAATAAAATTTAAGCCACCAAAAGGGGTGATATTCTTTGAAGATTGTTTAGTTTTAAGCATTGTAGTGTTTTGCAGGGTTCAACCGCAATTTCCACCTTTTAGGTGAAACTACAAAACCCCTTAGCCTTTTGTTTTCAAAAGGCTAAGGGGTATTTATAAATGTTGTTGCGAGTTTAGGGTAAAAAATAAAGGCTTTCTCTATTTTAGAACCAGTGTTTTCTTCCTACTTGACAGGTATTATAAAACTCTTCGTCGCTTTTTGTAAGGTATATAATTTCTTCAATGATACCAATTAAGCCACCTAAACCGCGTAATACACTTAATAGTATTTGTAACACTCCTTCTTTTGTATAGCCTAATATAAATTTATGAACTCCAAGGCTTCCTAGCAATATAGCTAATATTCCAGCAATAATTTTCTTATTTTCATCGCTGCTAGTAGCTTGGTTCCACCCTTCCTTAAATTCATTAGCAGTTTGTTTTGCTTCTTGTTCAAAACCACTATTTGTTTCTTGATTTTAGTTGTTGCTATTTTCCGATAAAAAGTTTTCAGAATTCTCGTCCTCGTGATTATTATTTTCTTCATTCATAATCAATGCTTTATTAGTTGAATTGTAAATGTACCAATTTTTTATAAAAATGTACTATCAACAGGTTCTCAAAGGTCAATTTTATTTCCCTCATTATCAAGGATCCAACCAAATTTTCCATATTCATATTCCTCCATTTCCACAACAATAGTAACCCCTTCATCTTTTAATACTTTTAAAAGCTCAGTCAAATTATCAACTCTAAAATTCATCATAAACTCTTTTTTACTGGGCTCAAAATAATTGGCATCCTCTTTAAATGGGCTCCATTGAGTTGAACATTTATTCCCTTCTTCATCCTTCCACCAAAAAGTGCAACCATAATCGTCTGTGTTTAATCCCAAATGATTTTTATACCATTCTTTTATATTTTTAGAATCCTTTGTTTTAAAGAAGAACCCTCCTAATCCTGTTACTCTTTTTTCATATTATATATTTTTTAAAATGAACCTTAATTTTTTCTACAATTACCAGTGCTAATTTCTCCTTGCTTTGTACTGTCCATCCAGCTATATGGGGACTTAATAGTACATTATCCATCATTAATAATTCCTTGAATTCTTCTGAAATTTCTGAAGTAAATAAAGATTCAAATGAACTTTGCTCATATTCCAATACATCTAATCCAGCCCCTAATATTTTCCTGCTTTTTAAACCTGAAACCAAATCTGTTATCACTACACTTTTACCTCTGGCTGTATTCAAGAACCAAAATGGTTTTGAAAAGGATTCAATAAATTCTGAATTCACTAATTTATTTGTCAATGTAGTCCACGGGGTATGAAGGCTAACAACATCTGCTCGCTGTTGAAACTCTTTCAACGAAACCTGAATACCATTTTCATCCCCAACATTTTCTAAAATATCCTGACATATTACAGTGCATTCAAATCCTTTTAGTTTTTTTGCAAAGGCTTTTCCCATATTCCCATAACCAAGGATACCAACCGTTTTTCCATCGAGTTCCACACCCCTATTTTCTTCTCGACACCACCATCCTTTCCTAATTTCACTATCGGCCTTATTAAGCTTATTAAACAGAGATAATAGCATTCCTAGGGCATGCTCCCCAACCGCATTTCGATTTCCTTCTGGTGCCGAGATGAGTATCACTCCTTTTTTTTTGGCATATGGGATATCAATGCTTTCCAATCCAGCACCAACTCGTGCAATAAACTTTAAATTTGATGCAGCATCTATAAACTGCTTGTCAATTTTAAACCGACTCCTAATTACAATGCCCTCATACGATGAAATGATTTTTTCAACTTCAGATTTCGATGCCGTATATTCTTCTTCGTTCTTAAACCCAGCCTTACCAAGCTGATCTATAAGGATGGGGTGATTTTTATCTAGATGAAGAATGTTCAAAGCTTATATTTTAGGATAGTTTGTGACCGTTTTTTCATGAATAGTAGTACCTGTATGTGCAGTTGATAATTTTTCAAAAAGCAATAGATGGACTTCTTCGTTAAGTATAGTTTTAGGACAGTGTTCTACCCCTTTAGGGACAACTATTAGCTCACCTTCTTTAACGATTTCAACCCACTCCTCTATATTATTCTTTGATAAATCGGAGTTTCTGCGACGAAAATGAATCTCTAGGGTTCCTTTTATTACCTGAAATAATTCATCTTCATCTTTGTGTGCATGCCAAACAAATTCACCTTTAATCTTAGCTAAAAGAATTTGCATATCATCTACAATAGCAATTTGATGTGGATGCCAGTTTTTACTAAACTTAGATAATTTATGTTGAAGGTTTATCGCTTTCATAAAATAAAATTATGAAAACAAGGTAATAATTTCTTCAGTAATTTTTGTAGGACGACGCGTTTTTCTATTTAATAAACACCAAATTGTTTTAGCTTTTATTAAAGTTTGCTTGTCTTTTAATCGAATGATTTTATAATGCCGTTCACTTCTTACACCCTCATATTTTTCTACCCAGGTTGTAATTTCCAATTCCTCTCCTTTAAAAGCAGCAGCCTTATAATTAATGTTGTGATTTAGCACCACCCACGCATAATTTTCTTGTAATTCCTTAGTAGCTTTTGAAATCCAGTGTTTCCCAGCTGCATCCAAACACCATTGTAAATAACTTAGGTTATTAACATGTTCTAAGGCATCGATAGCTGATGAAGGGACCATAAATATTTCAGAATAAAAACGTGTATTCAAAACCCTAAAATCATTTTTGAAATATAAAAGAAAAGGAAAATTCCAAAAATATCGTTACTAGTTGTAATAAACGGACCAGTAGCAATTGCTGGATCTATCCCTTTTTTATCTAAAATAATTGGTACAAACGTTCCTATTAATGCAGCAATAATAATTACAGAAAGCATAGAAACAGCAATCGTTATACTTACTAAACCATTTTCACCAATAATTTGTCCAAAAACAATTACCAATAAGCCTAGAATAGTTCCATTTATTAGTGCCAAGCCAACTTCTTTTAGCAATCGTTTTACAAGGCTTCCTTTTACAATACCGTTAGCCAATCCTTGTACAATTATTGCACTAGATTGTACACCTACATTTCCTGCCATAGCTGCTATTAGTGGAGTAAAAAAGAATAACACAGGATATTGTATTAAGGCATCATCAAAACCTTGAAGAATATAAACGGATCCTAATCCTCCAAATAAACCTAAAATCAACCAGGGGAGTCGCGCTTTAGTGTGCTCATAAATAGTATCATCTGCCTCGACATCTTGAGAAATACCAGCTGCCATCTGATAATCTTTTTCAGCTTCATCTTTTATAAAATCTACAATATCATCAATGGTTATTCTTCCTACCAATACCCCATTGTCATCAACAACTGGAATGGCTTCAAGATCGTATTTCTGCATGATACGAGCAACCTCTTCATCTTTAGTATGCACGTTTACAGAATCCACTTTTGGTATATAAACTTCTTTGATATGTGAATTTGTTGGAGCGGTTAACAGGTCTTTTAAAGAAAGTCTTCCTTTTAATTTTTCTTCTTTATCGGTCACATAAATTGAATGGACACGAGTTACATTTTCTGCCTGTCTTCGCATTTCACGAACACATCCCTCGATCGTCCAGTTTTCCTTTACCTGAACCAATTCCTTTGCCATTAATGCCCCAGCAGTATCTTCGTCATATTTTAATAGCTCAACAATATCGGAAGCATGTTCCTCATTTTTAATTTTATTAATTACCTTTATTTGAATAGTATCCTCGAGTTCTGAAACAACATCTGCTGCATCATCGGTGTCCATTTCTTCAATTTCTTCGGCAATTTCTTTTGGAGAAAGATTTTCTAAAATTCGTTCACGAACATCATCGTCAAGCTCCATTAACGCTTCTGAAGTGATCTCGCTTTCCAATAATTTTATTAAGTAGATCGCTTCTTTCGGCTTGAGTTCTTCAATTAGATCTGCAATATCAGCAAAGTGAACATCATCCAATAACTTCTTAATCACATCACCCTCATTTTTGGCAATGAGTTGAGTTACATTTTCAATGTAGTCTGTCTTGAGTTGAAATTGCATCGTTCTCCAATTTTTGTGTAAGTTCAATAAATTCGGAAACAGAAAGTTGCTCCGGACGATGCCCAAATATAATACCTTCTTTTAATTTATCAGAGAGATTAAAGGTTTTTAAACTATTTCGTAATGTTTTTCTTCGTTGTTGAAATGCCGTTTTTACCACTTTAAAAAATAATTGCTCGTCACAGGGGAGCATAAAATTATCTTTTCTTTGTAATCGAAGCATACCACTTTCAACTTTTGGCGGGGGCTGAAATACTGAAGGGGGGACTGTAAATAAATATTCGGCTTGATAGAATGCTTGTACTAAAACAGATATAATTCCATAGGTTTTACTACCTTCTTTTGCACAGATGCGTTTTGCAACTTCCTTTTGAAACATTCCTGTGAATTCTGGGATTTGATTCCTCCATTTTATCGTTTTAAAAACGATTTGAGTAGAAATATTATATGGAAAATTTCCTGTGATAGCATAGGGCTCTCCTTTAAAAAAATGACTTAAATCAAATTTTAAAAAATCTGCAGAAATTATTTGTAGTGCTTTATCGTTATAGTGTTCTTCTAGGTAAATAACGGATTCAGGGTCCAATTCCATAGCGATAATAGCTATCTCTCTTTTTAGAAGATATTTTGTAAGGACTCCCATACCTGGACCAATTTCCAAAACATTTTTATAGCCAATTAATGTTAATGTATCACTAATTTTTTTTGCGATATTCTCGTCCTTTAAGAAATGTTGCCCCAGATGTTTTTTGGCTCTAACAGACATGATTTAGTTTTTTGTAACAGAAAACTCATCAATAATTTCAAGCTCAGTCCTAAAGGTGAGTATCTTATTTGAAAATTTTTTAAGACCCTCACTTTTTAATTTTTCAGCATCAAACTTGTAATAATTATCCAGATCCTCTCTAGTTTTAGCCCTGTATTGAATGGAATAAGAGGTGTCACCCGATTCTTCTTCAACTAATACTTTAGTAAGTTTAGCCTCAGAAAATCTTCCTGTAGATAATACCATAGGGATATGATCCTTTATCCATGATAACCATGCATCATGAATACTTTCTTCTACATGGACCGTTACGTTATAAATTATCATAAGTTTGTTTTTTATTCAATAGCATCTCCACGAAGATTCCTGAACTTCTTTCTAGCTTCCACAAAGTAGATGCTATCCTCAAAATTAAAGATGATCTGCTCATAGAATTCTTTCGCTTTTTTGTGTTGTCCTAGTTTAGTTTCATATAATCTTGCCAATTTATAATAGGCATCATCCGCCAAAATATCGCTGCTATAATATTGGATTAATTTTAAATAAGCAGTTTCAGCTTTTTGATAATCGTTATTTAATTCGTGTAATTCACCAATTTTCAATAGGGCTTCATCTTCAATTTTTTCACCTTTATGTTCTTCAAGAATAATTTTTAATAATGAAATGGCTTCAGGTTCTCTTTTTTGAAGAGCTAACAGATCGGCTCTGGCATATAATTTTAAAGCCGTTTGAGTAGAATCTTCAATCGAGTTGTCACTTATAATCAAGCTAAGCTGCATCGCATCATTTGCAATTAATTGAGATGCTGATTTTTTTAAAACATCCAACTGTATTTGAGCCCATACAAAATCGCCTTTATAATAACTAGTTTTTGCAACTTTAAACCGAGCTTCTTGAGCTAATATATCACCCTTTACTTTATTTTGAATTTGAGAATAATAAATTAAAGCCTGATTAAATTTTTCCTCAAAAACCAATATATCTGCTAATTGCATTTTCACACGTGCTTCCTGATATCTATTCAAAGGTGTTTTAGATAATTTTTTCAGGTTTGAAATGGCTGTTTCGATTTTTTTTAATTGAAATGCTAAAAAATAATTGAACTCAATTTGAAGCTTATAGGTTTCTTTGCCAAGACCATATTCATCAAACAACTTTTCATATTGCCGTTCTATTTTTGAATAATCCTTACTTGGTGTGGTTTTGAGTTTAATTCTCATAAGATTTTGATATCCCTCAATTTTTGCTTCAGGGCTTGATGCATTTTCAATGAGAAATGATACAATTTCGGTTGCGTTTTCGTAATCTTCTTCAGTTATAGCAATAAAGGCTACATCAATAATTCCACTCATATCTCCATCGCCCATTCTCCTATAGATTGCTTTTTCCTGTGTAAACGCTTTTTTAAACTCTTTTTGTTGAATAAACAACCAGCTAAGCAATTCGTTATACATTACATTAGGTTGCTTTTGTAGCTTTTGAAGGATGATTTTTCTTAAAAGAATATTGGCTTCATTTGAGGGGTCTTCAGTAATATAAAGGCTAAAATTACGCTGAGCAATGTTTCTGTAGGCATTATTCTTTTTTATTAGATCAAGATATTTACTAAACATTTTTTCAATAGCTCCCTGTTCTCCATATAATCGGGCTAATTGATAATTAAAATCCTTTTCAGGATTTATTTTCATGGCTGTTTCATAAGTTAAAACCGCGTACTCAAGCAAGCTATATTTTTCGAATGTAGCGCCTATATTACTTGCATAATTTATCTTAAAATCTAATTTTTCTATAGCCTTATTATAATTTAAGTTTGCCAATGAATCTTTCTCTTGCAATGAATAATTATGACCTAATTCAACATAAAGGCGAGGGATAACTAACCTTGAATTAACACGTTTCAAGAGAAGTTTCTCGGCATCCTTAAAATTTTCTAATTGTTGATGTATGGCCACCAAATCAGTAAAAAAATTTAATCGGTTCGGATATTTATTGTGGAGCTTAATATAAATAACGAGTGCTTTTTCGTATTCACCCTGTTCAAAATAATTTTTAGCTAACAGATCGTTTTGAGAGTAAACAATCGTTGCTGAAATTAAAAATAAAATGATTATTATGTAGCGCATGGGATAAAGATAGGGAATTGGTATCTTATATAAATGTCAAAATTTATTGTTATTTTTCTATTGGGAATCCATTTGATTGTCCCCATTCGGTCCACGATCCATCGTAAATTGAACTGTGGTAGTTATACTTTATTAATTCAGATGCAAGTTTTAGAATACAGGCAGTAATTCCAGAACCACAGGTAAAAATCAATTTTTTGTTATTGAGATCCAATTTATTGAAAACCAATTGCATCTCCTTCTTGGTTAAAAATTTCCCTTCATTCAAAACATCTAAAAAATGAAGATTAAGAGCGTTGGGGATATGTCCACTTTTTAAGAATTCTCTTTTTTCAGGGACTAGACCATCAAACCGTTCCCTGGATCGTGCATCAATAACAATTTCATTCTTACTGGTAATATTTTCTAAAATTTGATCTTTGTTTCTCCTTAATTCAGGACGATATTTTGAGCTAAAATGACCAGGTTCATAAATTCTATTTATTATAGGTTCACATGTTAAACCACTTTTTTTCCATTCAGGAAGTCCCCCATCTAAAACAGAAATAGTTTGATGCCCCATTATATTAAACATCCACCATACTCTTGGACTTGAATAAATACCCAAATTATCATAAACAACAATGTTACTAGAGGAGTTTATTCCTAATTTTTCGCACTCCCTTTCAAAAACTTCAGGGGAAGGAAGCATATTTGGCAAGTTGCTGTTAGAATCTGAGAACACTTTTTTAAAGTCAAAGAAACGTGCTCCTTTAATTTGAATATTTGGAAAGGGGATTTTTAAATTTTCAGCATTTGTAGCTAAACTGGCATCTAAAATAACCAATTCAGGCAGATTCATATGCTCAGAAAGCCAGATAACAGAAACTAAGGGTGTTGTCATTTATTGGTTATTTGATGCTATCAAAACCACAATAAGGAACAAGTACATCTGGGATCTTTATACCTTCTGAGGTTTGATAATTTTCAAGGATACCTGCCAGTACTCTTGGTAATGCAAGGGAACTTCCATTTAATGTATGGGCAAGCTTGTTTTTCCCATTTTCATCTTTAAATCGAAGCTTTAATCTATTGGCTTGAAAAGTTTCAAAATTTGATACAGATGAGATTTCTAACCAGCGATCTTGAGCTGTTGAGAACACCTCAAAATCATAGGTTAATGCAGAAGTAAACCCTAAATCTCCGCCACATAATCTTAAAATTCGATAAGGCAATTTTAATTCCTTTAATAATTCTTTTACATGTGTTACCATGTCATCTAATGCAGCATAAGAATTTTCGGGCTGTTCAATACGAACAATTTCAACCTTATCAAATTGATGCAATCTATTAAGCCCCCTAACATGAGCTCCATAACTTCCAGCTTCTCTTCTAAAACATGGAGTATATCCTGTACAAGTGATCGGTAAATCCTGTTTTTTTATCAGCTCGTTTCTAAACATGTTGGTGACAGGTACTTCAGCAGTGGGGATTAAATACAAATTATCTTCAGGTACAAGGTACATTTGCCCTTCTTTATCAGGTAATTGACCAGTACCAATTCCAGAGGTCTCATTTACCAAAAGTGGTACTTGATATTCAGTATAACCAGCTCCAGTATTTTTGTCTAAAAAGTAAGCGATCAAAGCACGTTGTAATTTTGCTCCTTTTCCCTTATAAACAGGAAAACCAGCTCCAGTTATTTTAACACCTAATTCGAAATCGATTATATCGTATTTTTTTGCCAGCTCCCAATGAGGTAATGCATTTTTAGCTAATGTTGGAATGTTACCTTCTCGGAATACTTCTTCATTATCATTTTCGTCTGAACCCTCTGGGACTTTATCATTAGGAATATTAGGAATGGTATATAACAATTCCATTAATTTTGTAACGGTGTTGTTTAAAGTTTCAGTTAGATCCTTTGACGATTCTTTAAGTTGGATTGTTTTCTCTTTTAATAAAGTAGCTTTTTGAACTTCCCCTTTTTTAAAAAGTATTCCAATTTCTTTTGAAAAAGTATTGGATTGTGCAAGGACATCATCTAGTTCTGCTTTAGTAGCTTTACGTTTTTCATCTGTTTTTAATACATCATCAAAAATAGAAGTAGCATCAAAGCCCCTTTTGCTAAGTGCAATAATGTAGGCTTTTTTATCTTCTCTTATATCGGTAACTAGTAACATTCCCCTTTAATTTTAAGGCTGCAAAGTTACGGAGACCAATATCGTTTTCAAAACCTGAAAGGGCTTATTTATTACCCTACAGCATAATTGAGGGATTCAACCGAATGTTGTTTTAAATATTCAAGCTTCAAAGCTATTAGTTGTTGTATGTGAAGATAATCATGAGCCAGCCAATTTGTTAAAAAAAGTGATGCGGATAGGGGGCCTAGTTTTGGATGCAGGTAGGTATTATTCCAATGTGGTTTTTTAAGTCCTTGTAACCAAATAATCGAAGCTTCTCTTTCCTTTAAAAATAAATCCACTTTAGTTTTAAATTCTTGTTCCAGATACTTTCGTTCAACTACCCAACTGTTTGGATCTATAGGTGGTAACGTACGTTCTGGGTTTTCTAAGACATAACGAACCCGTGTTCTAAAGTCCTCCTTTTCTTCATCGAGCAAATGACATACAATTTCAAGAATACACCATTTATTTTGATTTGGTTTCCAGAGATAAACTTCCTTTTTTAAAGTTGAAAGAAGTTCTTTAAAAACCCCCTTATTTCTTTCCAGTTCTTGAATTATTTTGTTTGAATTCATTTTATAATATTTATATGAAAATTAGAAGATGAAGATAAGAGCCAGGTAGTATGAAAAAAAGGATCCCATTCTTCGGCTGCAAGATCCACCTCCGAATTAATTAAAGGGAAATAAGGTCCTCCGTTAACACTCACTTTTGAATCTATATAAACTGACACATCTTTGCCATTTTCTTTTTCTATGGCTTTAATTTTTTGAGCTAATTGCCATAGTAAATCAGGTTTTGGCTTGATAGTTCTTCGTTGTTTTTTTGACAGAAGTTTATTATAATCATAGGGGATCTTTTTGTTTGATTTTTTGTCTTTTACCCAAACTTTCAATGTTCCACTTTTTGTGCGTAACATCATCCTCCAGCTTAAGCGATGCCCCTCTTCTGTCCATAGCACATCATCTTGTATTACCCAATGACGCATGGGTAAGCCTATTTGAAATGTAAAATAAATTAAAAATATACCGATAAGTATATTATTATTTTTTGGTATGCTAATTTCCTGATCAATATACAATTCTTTTTTGGGAAGAAATCGTTTTTGTAATGTTTCAGAACTAAAGAAGAACAATGCAAATGAGATAGACAAATAAGGAAATATCCCAATTTGGAAGACAATGGAATTGAATAAATGAAAAAAGATAGATAAATAAAAACCAATCAATCTAGTTCGTTTCCACAATAACATTGGAATAATTAACAGGTCGAAAATAAATCCTATGTAAGCTATCGTATAATGAACCCAGGTCTGTTGTAATAAACCGCCAATTAACCAATATTCTTTTTTATTCTGAAGCATTAACCCCAGTGCAGTACCATTTAACCAGTCTGGGTAGCACTTTGCAATTGATGCATAGGTAAAGACAATAAATACTTGAGTAATTATAATCCATTTACACCACTGGGGCATGGAAGGAGTTTTAATGTTAGAATTAAATTTAGCATCTAGTGAAAACCTGTTGTTTGCTGGCAAAAAAACCATGATCCAGCATAATAACATCATTAAATAATAATGATTGTTATAGGATGTTTTTTGCATAAAATAAACTCCCGACCATAATAATGCATAGAAAAACATACTGTAACGATATTTATAACCCAGCATTACCATAAGCCCAAAGATTCCCATGATAACAAAATAAAGATACATCCCATTGCCCTGCACATGTTGCAGAAAATCAAATCCAATAAAATTAAAAGTGAATTCTGGTTCTACCAATACTCGTTTTACCCAACCTGTAGCAATTGCACCAAATGCTTCGATGGTGATTAATAGTCCAAATACAGCCCTAAATAAGACAAGGCCAATATTATCAACCTGTTTAAAAAGGAATTTATTCATTCTCTTTTATAAAATTTAATGCATAGGATTCATCCTTTTGAATAGCTTTTTTTAGATCTTCAACAGAATTGAACATTTTTTCATCCCTCACTCTAGAGAGGAATTCAAGTCTAATACGTCTGTTATACAACGATTCATTAAAATCAATAAAATAGGTTTCTATAGTTTTTTCTATCCCTCCAACCGTTGGATTAGTCCCTATATTTGTTAAACCGAAAACAGTTCTCCCAGAAATTTCTGAACGAATAATATATACACCGTTTTTTGGAATTAGTTTATAATTTTCATTAATCTGAAGATTCGCAGTAGGAAAATTCAAGGTTTTACCAATACTCCTTCCTTTTACAATAGTTCCTGTAAGCATAAAGGGATATCCTAAAAAGTTTGTAACAGTTTCTATGGCACCTATTTCTAGTGCCTTTCTTATTTTTGTAGAACTTATCGCAACTTCATCAAATTGTTGTGCATTTATTTCAATGACTTCAAAGTCGTAGACTTTTCCATATTCTTTAAGATCTTCAATAGTTGCAGTTCTGTTTCTGCCAAACCGATGGTCATAACCTATGATGATCTTTTTTAAATTTAATTTATTAACGAGAATATCTCTAACAAATTCAAGGGATGTTAGTCTTGAAAATTCTTTACTAAATGGATGAATGATCAATTGATCTAAGTCTGATCCTTTCATCAATTCTTTACGTTCATCAATAGTATTGATAAGCATTATCTTTGTTTCTTTCTGTAACACCATTCTTGGGTGAGGAAAAAAAGTGAGCAATACCGAATCTAAGTTTTCTTTATTTGCTACATCAATCAACCGCTTTAAAATAGCTTTATGACCTAAATGTACTCCATCGAAAGTGCCAATGGTAACCACACTTGGATTGGTGTTTTTATAAGAAGATATGGAAGTGTATATTTTCATTTATTCTAATATATTAATAAATTCCAAGAACTAATTTCCAAAAGTTATTTGTTAAGAGAAATTTAAACAGACACTTCAACTTCCAACTGAATACTGTATCATTTTCCATTAAAGGTATTCATAGTAATGGCTATTCCAGCAAGCCCAAATGATTTAATAGCTTCTACCGCTCTAGGAAGTTTTTTAGAGAGCAACTCATATTCTTGTTCATTCCATTCTCCAAGCACATAATCAACTTGCCTTCCCGTTGAAAATTCATTGCTGATCCCAAATCTAAATCGATTGTAATTTGTTGTGTTTAATAAATGTTGTATGTCTTTTAGCCCATTGTGTCCCCCATCACTTCCTTTTGATTTAATTCTGAAAGTCCCCAATGGCAGGTTGAGGTCATCAGTAATAACTAACAAATTTTGAATTGGAATTTTTTCTTTTTCAAGCCAATAACGAACTGCTTTCCCGCTAAGATTCATTAGGGTACTGGGTTTTAATAATATAAAAGTTCTGCCCTTAAATCTATAGGTAGCAATTGCACCTAATTTTAAATTTTCAAAGTCCAACGATTCTTTCTCGGCTAAAAAATCAAGAATATTAAATCCTACATTATGCCTGGTCTTCATGTATTGAGTCCCAATATTTCCCAACCCGACAATAAGAAATTTTTTCATAGGATTGTCCCGATTTAAATCGGGTTCATTTGAATAATCGTTTTGATTCTTTTTAAAAAATTTACTGAAAAATGAAATCATAAATTCGTTAATCTTCAGTAAAAATAAAAAAAAACATCTGCCCAAGGCGGATGTTTCAAAAGTATATTATTTTTTAAAATACTATTCTTCAGCTGGAGATTTAGGTTTTGTATATCCTTCTGTTTTTCCTTCAGCACTTCCTTCACCTTCTGTATCTTCTCCGCCTTCTTCTCCTTCAATTCCTTCTTCTTCTTCAACTTCGTCAACGATTTCCTCTCTTGGGGTTAATACCTGACAAACAACAGCGTCTTCTGGATGATTAAAAGTGAATTCTGCTTCTTTTTCGATATCATTCAAATGAATATTATCACCAATTTCTAAATCAGTAATATTCAAAAGAATAAAATCTGGCATATTTTTAGGAATTGATGTAATCGATAATTTACGTAATGTAAATCTAAATACTCCTCCATTTTTAACACCGATTGAATCTCCTTCCGTACGAACAGGAATGTCTAATGTAATTTCTCTTCCTTTTTTTAGCACATAGAAATCGATGTGTAAAATCTTATCAGTAACAGGATGAAATTGAATATCCTGCATAATCGATTCTACTTCTGTACCATTTTCAAATTTTATGTCAACCGTATAAATATTTGGAGTGAACACAAGTTTGTTAAATTCTAATTCATCTGCTGAAAAGTGAATAGGTGTATCTCCTCCGTATACTACGCAAGGAACCTTTCCAGCATTACGTAGGGCTTTGGTTGCTACCTTTCCTACGCTTTCTCTTTGAGATCCGTTGATTGTAATTGATTTCATTTCTTTATTTTTAATGTTTAAAAATGTTATGGCCTGCCTTCTGGCTTTGGCGGGTGCAAAGATGCGTATTTTTCTGTACAGGTAAAAGAAAAAGGAGTCTTTTTTAAGAGGTGTTTAAACTGAAAATCTGTTGGTTACATTAAAAATTTAGAACTAATAGATTCATGTGCAGCTACGCTTAACATGACTTCTGCAAAAAGATTAGCACAACTAAGAATATTTATTTTAGGACTTTCTTTTTCATTTGGGATAGAATCTGATACAATTAACTCTAATAATTTTGAATGTTCTATTTTTTCGAAGGCTTTACCAGAGAGTATTGCATGAGTGGTAATCGCTCTTACACTTAAGGCCCCGCGTTCTATCATAAGATCGGCAGCTTTCACTAAGGTGCCAGCGGTATCAACCATATCGTCGACTAAAATTACATTTCTACCTTCTACATTACCAATGAGTTCCATATGAGAAATGGTATTTGCCTTTTCACGTTGTTTATAGCAAATAACCACTTCACTTTTTAAAAATTTTGAATAGGCATAAGCACGTTTAGAACCACCCATATCTGGAGAAGCAATAGTAAGATTATCTAATTTTAATGATTCTACATAGGGTAAAAAGATAGTGGAAGCGAATAAATGATCTACAGGGGTTTCGAAAAAACCTTGAATCTGATCGGCATGTAGGTCCATCGTAATAATACGAGTAGCACCAGCAGTTTCAATCATTTTAGCCACCAATTTTGCAGCAATTGGAACTCTAGGTTTATCTTTTCTATCTTGCCTAGCCCAACCAAAATATGGAATCACAGCGGCGATATGTTTTGCTGAAGACCGCTTAGCAGCATCCAACATTAATAATAGTTCCATTAAATTATCACTATTTGGATGTGTGGAACCCACTATAAAAATTCGACTTCCTCTGATGGATTCTTTAAAGGACGGTTGAAATTCTCCATCACTATATGTTGAGGTAATTACATTCCCTAGGGGAACACCATAGGCCTTGGCAATTTTTTCTGCGAGATGGTGGCTTTGTATGCAAGCAAAGATTTTAGATTCAGATATTTGTGTAGTCATTTCTTGGTGGTATTGGAAAAGTTAAGACTAATAACAAATGTAAAATTAATACCAACAGGTTTCCAAAAAATGATGCGATTAATTATTAAAAAGTTATTATTAATTAATATTTTTGCGCTTTACTAGCTCAAGTGGTGGAATTGGTAGACACGTTGGATTCAAAATCCAATGCTTCACGGCGTGCGGGTTCGATTCCCGCCTTGAGTACATTATTCGAAAGCCCTTATAAACAGGTTTTTTTTTACTTTTTAATCTTATGAATCACACTGGATTTATTTTAAAAATTCCTAAAAACTTACCCTATTTCTTACCCTATTTAAGTAAATGTATTCATTTTGCAAATTTTAATACTCTATATATCAGAACTTTAAAAAACTTAAATTTTCTACGTAAGAGCATAAATCCTGCAGACAATTATTTATTTTATTTTTACATTATACTTTTTAATAAAAATTCTTTTACCTCTTCTTTTGTTGCAAATTCTAGATCCCTTTTAGGCTCACTTTTGTTTTTATATAAATTTGCAATTATTTCATTTTTGGTTCTTGAATCACAAGAATTTAAGATACAATTTATTGCTTCTAAACCGGATTTATATTTTATCTTATAAATTTAAAACTAAAAAAATATGACACTTAATTGTATTTATTTTATTTGCCAAATTTATTAGTTGTACTAATTACTAACTTCTAAATTAAATTAATTTCCCGCTAATTTAAGTTGATATTGGTTTTTCTTTAATTGAAAAATTGACATATTAATAAATAGGTGTGTTTATCCCGAAATATTGGAAGATAATGGTAACTTTTGGTATATTTATATTAAAAACAAACACACTTGGGTTTTTATCCCTACGTTATGGTATAATTGCCTTCGGCACGTAAAAACCATGCTACGCATTTTGTTTCCACTAATTACACCATAACGGACACTGTACATTACACCTCATACAAAAGTTATTGTATATTTACTTGAGTTTTAGTGAACTCCAAACACATCACTATACATAACATCGTGTATAGCTTATGAGGCGTAATGATGGCTCTCGTTTGGCTACGCCTCACACGCCATACACAGTGTCCGTTGGCAACAAGCTGAAAAAATGAGTGAATACAAATACGGAGATCGAACTTATAAACTGACTAATGGAAATTATGATGTTGAATTACCCGATGATATAATACTACCTGAGTCAGTATTCAAATACTATGGTAAAACAGATTATAGTGTTGACGCAATAATAAAAAATTATTTGTTTTGTAGCCATCCTTATCATCTAAACGATTCTATAGATAGTTCAAGTCTTTTATGGGATTTTTCAAATTTATCGAAAGAGGTATTTGAAAAATTTTATAAGAAGTACGGTTTTGATAAAGTAATGGACATAGACTATGAAAAAGAAAAAGCAAATGGCTTTGTTACAATAAAACAGAAATTTTTTGAAATAGCATCCAAAAACGCTGGAATTATATCTTTAACTACTAATTCATTGCAAACCTTAATGTGGGCTCATTATTCTACTGAAAGCGGATTTATGATTGAATTAGATTGGAAAGAAGTAAAAAACAATCTAAAAAGCTTTAATCCAAAATTGAACAATTACGCATTTTTTCCGATACAATATGTTGACAAACTAAAGAGTATTGATTTTTTTGGAAATGGTTTTAATTCACCAGACATACCATATCTTTATTCAACAGCTGTAAAAAGGAAGGATTGGATTTATGAAGATGAATGGAGATTAATGACTTATACATTAGACTATGGTGTTCCTAATTCTATTAGAGGTCCTTTTCAAGATATCCCAAGTCTACACGAGAGAAAATTATACTATCCAAAAGAAGCCATAAAATCAATAGTTTTAGGTAAGCGTTTTTTTAACTCATCAAATTTAAAGAAAGTAATTGACGACAAAACTTATCAACTAAAAACCAATTCTGATTTAGACTTTATCAACTTTCTGATTGACAATTATACTGATAGAATATATTTTTGTGGAGAGTACCAAACTGGAACTGAATTTAAAAGAAGTGCTGAAAAAATTCATTTTGTTAAAGTTGATTCAGACACAATCCAGATGATTAGGGAAAACAAAGTTTATATTTAATAAAAGCAAGAAATTTATAGCACATTAATTATATGAGTGAAGGACAATTAGAAATACAAAAACATCTTGTAAAGAAGAAAAAAGAGTAATTGAAAAAATTAATTTTGAAACGCAATATAAATTTTCTTCTGAAATTGAAGACAAAGTCGCTAAAGACACAGTTCCTTGGAAATATCAATTTTCGGCTTCTGATTATGCAATAAAAGGAGATTATAGAAATGCTTTAATTCAATGGGATTTGGCAATGGGAACAAGAGAGAAAAACTTTACCAAAACCCAAATAGATTCTATAAATCTAAAATATTCAAAAGTAAATGCAACGGATTATATTCTTGAGCAAGCAAAGAAAAACCAAGTGGTTATAATAAATGAAGCTCATCATAATTCTTTTCATAGAGTATTCACAAAATCACTTCTTCAAAAACTGTTCGACAATGGATATAAAAATTTAGGACTTGAAGCGTTAGGAAATAGAGAGTATTTAGATTCAACGCTCAATAATAGAAAATATCCAATTCTCAAAACAGGACATTACATAAAAGACCCTCAATTTGGAAATTTAGTTAGAGATGCTTTAGAAATTGGATATAATTTATTCGCATATGAAAATATGGAAAAAGGGAGTGGAAAACCAAGGGAAATTGAACAAGCAAAAAACATCAAGAAAGTAATTGATTCCAAACCGAATGAAAAATTTTTAATTCATTGTGGTTTTGACCACGCTCTAGAGGGAACTCATAAATCTTGGGAAAAAGCTATGGCTGGAAGATTAACGGAATATACTGGAATAAATCCTTTAACTATTAATCAAGTAGTTTATAGCGAGAAAAGCAAACCCGAATTTAATCTAAAGAATTCCCCGAGGCTTGCCTCGGTGGTCAAGAGGAAAGTTTGAAAACCTAAGGTTTTCATCAAACTAAAATAAAGTTATCTTCCGCTTGATACCTCGTACCCTTGGGTCGAGGTAGTTCATTGAATCTCGATATTTATTCGATTTTGATCAGAACAAGCAGACTCAGCAATCTATTATAATTTATACAATTTTTAACGCATCCAAGTTTTGATTGTCAGGTAAATCCTTTTACATTCGTTACCTATCATTTATTTTTAATATGAAACCCGAAAAACAACTTAAATACGATATTGCATATTTGCGTATGGCTATGGAATGGAGTAAACTTTCCTATTGTGAACGCAGGCAGGTGGGGGCATTAATTGTGAGAGACAAAATGATAATTAGCGATGGCTATAACGGAACACCAACAGGTTTTGAAAATAATTGTGAAGATGAAGAGGAGAACACAAAATGGTATGTGCTTCATGCTGAAGCAAATGCTATATTAAAAGTTGCGTCTTCTACACAATCAAGTAAAGGAGCGACCTTGTATATATCAATGTCGCCTTGTAGATCTTGTAGTAAACTTATTCATCAAGCAGGCATCATACGGTTGGTATATTTCGAAAAATATAAGGATGATTCAGGCCTAAAATTTCTTGAAAAAGCAGGGGTTCAAATTTCACATATTTCAGATTTAGAATAATACATGAGCTTTCAAAAAAAATACATACCACTTTTAATTGGAACTGCTATAGCTGCTGGTATTCTTATTGGAACAAAATTGAATTTCAGGAATTCTTCTGATAAGATCTTTGCAACCAATACAAAAAAAGACAAACTCAATAGACTTATTGATTATTTAGATTATGAATATGTAGACAATATTAATACAGATAGTATTGTTGACATAACCGTAAACGGCATTTTGGATAATCTAGATCCACATTCGGTATATATTCCTGTGGATCAATACCAGGACAATGCAGACGATATGCGAGGTAATTTTGTTGGCATTGGAATTAGCTTTTATGTTTACAAAGACACCATTGCTGTTATTAAAACAATTATGGGCGGACCTGCAGAAAAAGTTGGGATAAAAGCAGGTGACCAGATCCTTTATGCAAATGAAAAAAGAATGTTTTGCGATTCCATTAACAGAGATTCCATTACAAAATATTTAAAGGGCGAAATTAATAGCAAAGTGAAATTGAAAATATTAAGAAAAGGGGAATCATCCTTACTTAATTTTAAATTGAAAAGGAAACAAATTCCTCTTATTAGTGTTGATGCTTCTTATGAATTAACAGAAGGAATTGGTTATATTAAAATAAACCGTTTTTCAGAAACCACCTTTAAAGAATTTAAGGAATCTCTTGACAAACTAATAGCTAAAGGAATTAGTACTTTAGTGTTGGATCTTCGCAATAATCCAGGAGGATATATATCTTCAGCTGAAAAGATTTTAGATGAGTTTTTAAAGGATGAAACCTTGGTGCTTATCACAAAAAATAAAAGTGGAAGAATAGACGAAACCTTTGCGACCCGAAAAGGAGATTTTGAAGATGGAAAACTGTATATTCTTATTAATGAAAACTCTGCATCTGCAAGCGAAATTATTGCTGGTGCCATTCAAGATAATGACAGAGGAATTATTATGGGTAGGCGCTCTTATGGAAAAGGCTTAGTGCAGCGAGAAATGTCCTTAGGAGACGGAAGTGCTGTACGCCTAACGATTGCTAGATATTACACCCCCACAGGACGATCCATTCAGCGACCTTATAACAAAGGAAATAATGCCTATTATAATGATTATGAAAAGCGCTATAATAATGGTGAAATGATTAATGCAGACAGCATTAAAGTTACAGATTCATTGCGATATGTAACCCCAAAAGGCAAGGTTGTTTTTGGCGGTGGAGGAATTATTCCAGACTTGTTTATTCCAAAGGATACCAGTATTGAAAATGAAACAATTGAATATATTACTCGTAATGGATTTATAAGTTATTTTATTTTTGAATACCTTGAAAAAAACAGAGCCCTATTTGAAACATACACAAAAGACGATTTTATTTCTACGTATAAAGCTGATGAATTACTTCTTCAAGAATTTATCGAATATTCCAGATTTAATGAGGCTCAAATAGGAATTGAAAAGTATTCAGAAGAACTAAAAAATATTTTAAAAGCTTGCATTGCACAGCAACTATTTGACAGTAATACCTACGAACTCATTTTAAATCAGGGTGACCCAATGCTAAATAAAGTAATTGAACTAGAATTGGTTAACACCACTAGTATTGAAGAATAATTATCATTTCTTCTTTGCAATAATACGCGAGGTACGTAAGATCAGCATTAATAAAATAACACAAAATCCTGCTATGACTCCTATTAGTGCAATTCCACTATTTCCTTCAAACAGGTTTGAAAAGTCTAGGAATAAACTGTTGTAGATTATAAGTGCTAAAGCAATACCTATAAAAATATAAATTACTTTTTTCATAATTGGATAAGTGCTAATAGCGATTTTTAATTAAATAATAATTGAATATTGGATGTAAATAACTTGATTGCAATAGCAAGTAATATAACACCGAAAACTTTTCGAATAATAATAACCCCATTCCTGCCTAATATTCGTTGTAATTTCCCTGAGGTTTTTAAAACCGCATAAATGATAATAATATTTAATAATACAGCGACAATAATGTTTTCAATATAATATTCAGCACGTAATGAAAGCAATGTTGTTAGGCTTCCAGGACCTGCTAATAATGGGAAAGCAATAGGAAAAACAGAAGCTAATTTGGAGTTGTTGTCGCCTTCCTCTTCTTTGAAAAGGGTGATACCTAGTATCATTTCCAAGGCCAAAAAGAAAAGGATTAAAGCTCCGGCCACAGCAAATTCGTTTACATTAATTCCGATAAGATTTAAAATTTGTTCTCCTAAAAATAAAAAAACGATCATTAAAACTACTGCAATAATAGAGGCTTTTTCAGATTGAATATGTCCCGATTTTTCACGTAAGGAAATAATGATGGGGAGACTCCCTACAATATCGATCACCGCAAAAAGGATCATAGTTGCTGTGATTATTTCTTTAAAATTGAAGGTCATTTATTCTAGATATTATTCAGCAAAACTACTTATAAAACGATTATAAATGTATTATTTTCGCTAAATGTTTCAACTTGGTAAAACAATAGTATCTGAAGATATTTTAGAAAAAGAATTTGTTTGTAATCTAAGCGCTTGTAAAGGAGTGTGCTGTATTGAAGGGGAGTCAGGAGGCCCCTCTTACTGAAGAAGAAACTCAAATTCTAAAAGAGATTTATTCAAAAGTAAAACCCTTTCTAAGAAAAGAAGGGATAGAAGCTATAGAAAAACAAGGTACCCATGTTGTTTCAAAGCAAAACGAAATAGAAACACCTCTGGTTCACGGTAAAGAATGTGCATACATCTCATTTTCAGACCTGCCTAAGGGAAATACAGGAAGGAGAATTGCAGGATGTGGTATAGAAGATGCCTATAATGCCAGGGTAATTTCTTTTAAAAAACCAATTTCTTGTCATTTATATCCTGTACGCATTCAAGAATATAGTGAATTTGCTGCTGTTAATTATCATAAATGGTCAATTTGTAGTGATGCTTGTAGCTTAGGGAAAGAACTTTCTGTTCCAGTTTATAAATTTGTAAGAGATGCCCTAATTAGAAAGTTTTGGCAGCAATGGTATTCGGAATTAGAGAAAGTAAAATACTCCATGTAAAAACAATCCAAAAAATAAATAAATTTTTATAAAAAACTGGAAATTGTCATTTTTTTGAATATGAAATTTAAAAAACACACCATGATTATTGTTAAAAAATAAGACCCTTAAAAAGCATTAAATTTTATCCTTAAGTCCAATGAAATAACACTTTTTCAGAGTTTTTAACTACAAAAACTAGCTTTGTTTATAAATTTATTTTATAAATATAAAAACCTGTAAAACAGATAGTTAAAACGATAAATTAACAAAATATTTGTAGGACTTAAAAAATAGATGTGTTGAAAACTTTGTTGAAAACCTAAAATGAATTTCTGTAAATTTTCTCATAAATATTTCCATATTTGTTAGTCCCTAGTAACAAGATATTTTTCACAATTTATAAAGAAAAGGACAATGAAAGCAGTCGAGCCAATTTTAAAAGAAAATAGCAACAGATTTGTAATCTTCCCAATACAACATCATGATATTTGGGATTGGTATAAAAAACAAGAAGCTAGCTTTTGGACTGCTGAAGAAATTGATCTACACCAAGATATTATCGATTGGAAAGAAAAACTAAACAATGATGAGCGTTATTTTATCAAACATATTTTAGCATTTTTTGCTGCTTCAGATGGAATTGTAAATGAAAATATAGCTGAAAATTTTGTATCAGAAGTACAATACACGGAAGCAAAATTCTTCTACGGTTTTCAACTGATGATGGAGAATATCCATTCTGAAGTGTATTCATTATTGATCGATACCTATGTAAAAGACGATAAAGAAAAAGACCTGCTTTTTCGAGCTATTGAAGTTTTTCCTGCTATAACTGAAAAAGCAGAATGGGCATTGAAATGGGTCGATAGCCCTAGTTTTGCAGAACGATTAATTGCTTTTGCTGCAGTAGAAGGAATTTTCTTTTCTGGGAGTTTTTGCTCTATTTTTTGGCTTAAGAAAAGAGGCCTAATGCCTGGGTTAACTTTTTCAAACGAATTGATTTCAAGAGATGAAGGCTTACATTGCGATTTTGCAGTTCACCTTCATAACAATCATATGATAAATAAAGTTCCCAAAGAACGTATCACTGAGATCCTTAAAAATGCCTTGGATATAGAACGTGTGTTTATTACTGAATCACTTCCTGTTAGTTTAATTGGAATGAATGCTAAATTGATGACTCAATATCTAGAATTTGTTACTGACAGGCTATTGGTAGAGTTTGAATGTGATAAGGTATACAATGCTACCAATCCATTCGATTTTATGGATATGCTTTCCCTTCAAGGAAAAACAAATTTCTTTGAAAAACGTGTTTCTGAATACCAAAAGGCAGGTATTACAAACAAAGATAATGAATCAAACAAAATTAGTTTCGACGCAGATTTTTAAAAGTATCCGCTTCTCCCCAAGAGCGGCTTTTAAAAAAATGGTCATTAATACAACTACTATTGTAGTTATTGTGTAAACTAATCTTTGCTCAAAAACCAACTAACTAACTAATAAAACAAAATAAGAATGGATGTAATTAAAAGAGATGGTCGTAAAGAACCAATTATGTTCGACAAAATTACGGCTCGAGTTCGTAAATTATGCTATGGTCTTAACGAACTAGTAGATCCTGTAAAAGTTGCAATGCGTGTTATTGAGGGATTATACGATGGGGTAACAACTAGTGAATTAGATAATCTTGCAGCCGAAGTTGCAGCTACCTTAACCACTGCACATCCAGATTATGCACGTTTGGCAGCAAGAATTTCTGTTTCGAACTTACATAAAAACACAAAAAAATCATTTTCTGTAGTGATGACTGATTTATATGAATATATAAATCCACGAACAGGAAAAAAAGCACCTCTTTTACACGATGAAGTATATAAGGTAATTATAGATAATGCCGATGAATTAGATTCTACCATTATTTATAATCGTGATTTTGGTTATGATTATTTTGGTTTTAAAACATTGGAACGTTCTTATTTATTAAAACTCAATGGTAATATTGTTGAACGGCCACAACATATGTTGATGCGAGTTTCTATAGGAATTCATCTAAACGACCTTAAAGAAGCAATAGAAACCTATGAGTTAATGTCTAAAAGGTATTTTACACATGCTACTCCAACCTTGTTCAATAGCGGGACTCCTAAACCACAAATGTCCTCTTGCTTCCTGTTAACAATGAAAGATGATAGTATAGAAGGTATCTACGATACCCTAAAACAAACTGCAAAAATCTCTCAATCTGCAGGAGGAATAGGCTTGTCAATTCATAATATTAGAGCAACAGGATCATATATTTCTGGGACTAATGGAACTTCTAATGGGATCGTTCCTATGCTTCAAGTGTACAATGATACCGCACGTTATGTAGATCAAGGTGGAGGAAAACGAAAAGGATCCTTTGCAATTTATATCGAACCTTGGCATGCTGATGTTTTTGATTTTTTAGATTTAAAAAAGAACCATGGGAAAGAAGAAATGCGTGCCCGTGATCTTTTCTATGCTATGTGGATTCCAGATCTGTTTATGAAACGTGTACAGGAAGATAGCAATTGGACCCTAATGTGTCCTAACGAATGCCCGGATTTGTTCGATAACCATGGTGATAAATTTGAAGAACTTTATTTAGGATATGAAGCTGAAGACAAAGGAAGAAAATCTATAAAAGCTAGAATCCTTTGGGAAAAAATATTAGAATCTCAAATAGAAACAGGTACTCCTTATATGCTGTATAAAGATGCTGTTAACAGAAAGAGTAATCAAAAGAATTTAGGTACAATACGCTCTTCCAATCTTTGTACCGAGATTATGGAGTATACCGCCCCTGGGGAAGTAGCAGTTTGTAATTTAGCATCCATTGCATTACCTATGTTTGTAAAGAACAAAGAATTTGATCATAATGAATTGTTTAAAGTAACCAAACGTGTTACCAAAAACCTTAATAAGGTTATCGATCGAAATTATTATCCAGTAATTGAAGCGGAATATTCTAACTTTAAACACCGCCCAATTGGATTAGGAATACAGGGTCTTGCAGATACCTTTATCTTGCTACGCTTACCCTTTACCAGCGATGAAGCCAAAAACCTAAACCAGGAAATATTTGAAACACTTTATTTTGCAGCTCTAACCGCTTCTATGGAGGAGGCTAAAACAGAAGGCCATTATGAGACTTATAAAGGATCTCCAATTTCTAAGGGAGAATTCCAACACAATATGTGGGGAATTAAAGATGATGAATTAAGTGGCCGTTGGGATTGGCCAAAACTTCGGAAGGATATCAAAAAATATGGTGTACGCAATTCCCTATTAGTTGCTCCAATGCCAACAGCTTCAACCTCTCAAATATTAGGAAACAATGAAGCCTTTGAACCCTATACTTCAAATATTTATACCCGTAGAGTACTATCTGGTGAATTTATTGTAGTAAATAAACATTTATTAGAAGACTTAGTAAATCTTGGACTTTGGAACGACGATTTAAAAGAAGAGATTATGCGCGCAAACGGTTCAGTTCAAGATGTGGATATTCCAGAAAATTTGAAGGAATTGTATAAAACAGTTTGGGAATTAAGTATGAAAGATATTATAGATATGTCACGCCATAGAGGATATTTTATCGACCAATCGCAATCGTTGAATCTGTTTATGGAAAACGCAAATATGGCAAAACTTACCTCGATGCATTTTTATGCCTGGAAAAGCGGATTAAAAACAGGAATGTACTATTTACGAACAAAAAGTGCTGTCGATGCTATTAAATTTACACTGAAAAAAGAAGCAAAAAAAGAAGTACCTGTCAATGTTGAGGAAACAAAAGTAGAAGCTACTTCGGCAGTATCCGACAAACCAATGAGTCCAAAAGAATTTCGAGAAATGCTTGCTAAATCCCAAAATACCAGTCAAGATGACGACTGTTTGATGTGTGGGTCTTAAAACCCAAGTAATTAAAATATATAGTTTACATAAAAAAAGGAAAGCGAAAGCTTTCCTTTTTAATTCTAAATGAAATTAAAAAAACTTCACAATCTCTAAAATTGAAATTGTGAGGCTACTATACTTCAGTAATACCAATTACTTCTTATTATAACTATTATAATATTCTTCCATCAAATTCATCAAGGCAGTTAATAGATCTTTGGTTTCTAATAACAAACTAAAATACAAAGCAGTATTTTTTGGACTGTCATATTCTTCGGTACGGGTTCTTGTTATCTGACTTGCAATTTTAACCGCAAGATCGTCATAAGCTCTTTGTTTCCCTTTAATGATATCTCCTAATTTTTCAAACTCTCTATTATTGAATATACTTTCGATTTCTGTAAGAAGATTTTCAAAGGATTCATCGATCTCTTGTAGATCCTTAATCTGGTTAAAGCGAAGTGCCTTATGATTATTATTTACATGCTTGTAACTTGATTTGGACAAAAACTCAAGCGATTGACCAACATCTTGTAAATAACCTAAAATGATTATATAAAAGTTAGATCCCTGTACATTGGTTTCATCTAGATTTTTGATGAAGTAGAAAATATCGTCCCGAAGTTCATCAACTTCCTTATTTAATTTTTCAACCCCTTTTCTACTCTTTTTTAGTTTGGCAAGATCTTCTTTTGCTAATCCTGTAAGCATGTTTGAATAGATCTTATTGGTTCTTACAACCACATTTGAAATATGGTCTGCACTCTCTTGAATGATACCCTGAACCGTTTTACTTTCCGTTTTCTTTAAACTGGCATACGCTAATTCTTCATTTCCTTTTTTCTTATGATTTGTATAATTTCTTACCAGTATTAATATGGTTATCAATAATAATACAGAGATCATAGGAGCTTTCCCTATATAAATTAAATAAGCAATTATTCCAGAGGCAACAAATGCGCTAAAGGCTGTAAAAAACCACCCACCAATAACATTTAATACACCAGAAACTCTATAAACGGCACTTTCTCTACCCCAAGCTTTATCTGCTAATGAGGTTCCCATTGCGACCATAAAGGTTACATAGGTGGTTGATAAGGGTAGCTTCATAGAGGTTGCAATTGAAATTAAAATACTAGCTACCATAAGGTTTACTGCTGCTCGAACCATATCAAAAGCAGGCAACCTTTCTTTTTTATCGATCAATTCAAAATATTGTGGTTTTTTGAATCGGGTCTCAATTTTTTTATTCAATGATTCTGATATGATGATTCTTTGATAATTTGAAACCATCGTTGTAAATCTAACCAAACCTCTTGAAAGGAAATTAGGTTCAAAACGCTCTTTTACTGAATCCTGACTGGATAGATCTATCGAAGTTTTTAAGACCGCTTTTGCTTTTTTGGAAAACCATAACGTCAATACCATAATTAGGCCCGCAACAAATAAAAGTACTGTAGGGGTTGGAACTTTTTTAGACATAACTTCCATACTAAATTCTGATGCAGCCAAGCCACCTACATTCACAAGTGGATCTATCCAAGCTTGATACGACTGCCAGGCAGCAATAGGAACACCTATAAAATTCACCAGATCATTCCCTGCAAATGCCATCGCAATAGCAAAAGTTCCAATAATTATGATAAACTTGTATACACTCATGTTAAATACTTTCGTAATGAAGGCAGATAACCCGGTCCAAAAAACAAAACTCAAAGAAACAATAATTAAGGTGTTTGAAAACACAAATTCTTTAAATTCACCTAAAACAAAACCAGTGCCTTTCAATCCTTTAATTAATATAAAGTAGGTGATGGCAGTAGCAGCAATTCCTCCAAATAAGGCAGATACCCATTTTGCCTTTTGTTCAAAATTAAAAGTTAATAGTAGCCTCGAAACAAATTGAACAAATGCGCCTACTGAGAACGCTACAACAACTGATAGTAAAATACCCAAGATAATTTCGGTGGCTTTTGCAGTATTTATATAATGACTCAAATCCGAAAAAGTTTCTGTGTCTGAATTGCTAATTTTTATTAAAGACACCACAACAGCAGCTCCTAATAGTTCAAAAACAATGGATACGGTAGTTGAGGTTGGCAACCCTAATGAATTAAAGAAATCCAACAAGAGAATATCGGTAATCATTACCGCCATAAAAATGATCATGATCTCATTAAAATAGAATTCACTTGGCATGAAAATACCTTTACGAGCAACCTCCATCATACCACTTGAGGAAAGAGCTCCAAAAGCGATACCCAAACTAGCAACGATCATAATGGTTTTATAGGAAACAGCTCTGGATCCAATAGCAGAGTTTAAAAAGTTTACCCCATCGTTGCTTACGCCAACAACTAGATCTACAATAGCCAAAACTGCTAATGCCACAATCATTAAAAGGTAAATATTATCCATATTGTTTTAGTTTAGTTAGTTGTAAATTTCTAATTTTAAATACTTCTTTATGTTATTAAATAGTTAAGTCTTTTTAGTAAATAGTTTAAAAATCTATTTGCACACGAGCCTGTACCACGTTAACCTTTCCAGTATCTTTAATATCGACCCTCACATAATTAAACATAAACCTTGTTACTGGGTTTAAATACCAATTTACTCCTAAAGTTATATCTGTTTGTTCTCCTCCAAAAATATTTTCACTATTTAAATCTGAGTTAGAAACTCGAACGGCAACTTCCCAGGCACCAGAACCATTTTTTCCAAAGTTTTTAGAAGGATTTACTCTACCAAAACCAGAATAAGAACTTTTAAAATTTTTACTTTCCCCAGTGATAAAATAACTTACTTGTCCGTAGATGCTTGAAAATTGGTAGTTGTCAATTGGGTCAAAATCCATTTTTTTATAGTTTCCTAATATATATTCCCCTTGAAATGAAAATGAGTTAAGTACAAGGGCAGCTTCAAAATTAGTAAGGTTAGAATGTTTTATGTTTTCCATAGTTCCAGTATTTATATATTTTGCTCCCATATGTGCCTCTGATCTAGAAAAGATTGAAAATTCATGGGCATCAGTTTTTCTAAATGAATGACCAACACCAACATGTAGTAATTGTTTTTTTTCAGATCGGTTAATAATTAACCCCGTAATTCTTCCAGTTAGAACATAACCATCATTTGCCTGCCTATCATTACCAGATCCATTAGCATTTCTAAAAACACCAGCTTGAGCAGAAAGACGTTTTTCTAAAAAGTCATTAAATATTAATATTCCCGAATTCCGTTCCTGAGCGAAATCGGTTGCCAATACCCGTTCCATAAAAGTGATATACTTACTACTGGTTAATGCATCTAACCGAATGGGTTCTTTAACATTACCAACACGTATGGTTCCTACATCAGGAACATTTTTAATTCCAACATAGGCATCTTTTATTCTCGTAACACCAGTTACATAATCAACCTGTAGTTTAAACTCAACATTATGATAGATGGTTCCAGACATATAAAAACGAGCACGCCTTATCTCCGTCCCACTTGTAGTTTCTAATTCCCCAAAATTAATATCCATAGCATCATCTTGAAAGAAAAAAGCATGATCCACCATAATACGTCCTCCAAATTTCATTTTAAAACTCTTATCCTGATTTTGAAGTTTAAAACCATTGTCCCATTTAAATGAAAATGGATTTTCTTTTTTTTCATCTTCTTGAGCATAACTCGTTAAAGAAGATAAAACTATAACTACAATTAGGAAATATTTTAATTTCATTTTTTTACATTTTGTTTCTGCAAATAACCAAATCAAATGTTAATTTAATGTTTCTAAATCATTAACAATTATTAAATAATACAATAAAATTCAATATTGAATTCAGATAAAAAGACAGTATCTTGCATTTCAAAATTGAAATCTATGATGCAATGGGAACAACTCCTGTCTCTACGAAGGCAAGGCGATACAAGTAAACGTTTACGAATAGAACAAGATGAAACCCGACTGGGATTCGAAGTAGATTACGATCGTATTATTTTCTCATCAGCATTTAGAAGTCTACAGGATAAAACACAAGTAATTCCCTTATCCAAAACATCCTTTGTCCATACTCGATTAACACATAGTTTAGAAGTTTCTGTAGTAGGGCGTTCCTTAGGAAGAATTGTTGGTAAATCGGTTCTTGAAAAACATCCACAGTTACAAAAAACACATGGGTATCAGTTTAATGATTTTGGAGCTATCGTTGCCGCTGCTGCGTTAGCCCATGATATTGGTAATCCTCCCTTTGGACATAGTGGTGAAAAAGCCATTGGAAATTTTTTTTTAAATGGAAATGGAAAGCGATTTAAATCGCAATTAACAAAAAAAGAATATCAGGATCTGGTTGATTTTGAGGGGAATGCCAACGGATTAAAAATTTTAACCGAAAGCAAAAACGGATTGGAAGGAAGCCTCAGATTATCGTATGCTACGTTGGGTGCTTTTATGAAATATCCTAAAGAATCCCTTCCAAAGAAACCCACCTCACATATTGCCGATAAAAAGTATGGTGTGTTCCAATCTGAAACAACTTTTTTTACGGAAGTTGCTAATGAGCTTGGATTGCTCAAAAGAGGGGATGATTCAACCCATAGTTACAGCAGACACCCATTAGCATATCTAGTAGAAGCCGCAGACGATATTTGTTATACGATCATCGATTTTGAAGACGGAATTAATTTAGGATTGATCGAAGAAGAATTTGCTTTAGAGTATCTTATTAAACTAGTCAAAGAAAATATTAATACAAAAACATATAACAAGCTTATTAAGACTTCAGATCGTCTAGCTTATCTTAGGGCTTTGGCAATTAGTACTCTTATTTTTGAAACTGCTACCATTTTTATTGAAAATGAACAAGCCATTCTTAAAGGAGAATTTTCAGAATCACTTTTAGACAAAAGCAGGTATCAAGCTCAGATAAAAGATATTATAAAATTAAGTGTTGAAAAAATATATCAAAGCACAGAAGTAACTGACAAAGAAATTGCTGGATATGAAATTCTCAACACATTATTAGAGGTATATACAACTTCAATTGAAAATTCTTTTCATAATAATCTAAATCATTATGATATATTAATGCTTAAAAATATGTCAGAAGACCTTCCTGAAAATGGAAGTATTTACGAATTTTTAATAGAGGGTTGTAATTATATTTCTCGACTTACAGATGGGAATGCCTTGTTAAAATTTCAAAAAATCAGTGGAATCCTATAACTATCTTGAATATAAATGTTAAATTCACAAACTTTTAGGATTTAAAAAATCAATTAATAAATTTTTATCACTATTTAAAAACAATTAACTATGAAGAAATTACTTTACTTATTCATGTTTATTGCTGTTAATTTTGCTTATGGGCAAGATTTTAGCACTATAATAAACTCTTATTTGAACAACAATCAGGCTCAATTAGACCTACAGGCTGAAGACATTAATGATCTTATTGTAGACAGACAAAGCTATTCCAATAGTATGGAACTTGATAATGTTTATGTGTTACAACGGTACCAAGGAATAGAGCTTTTTAATTCAAATTCTTCATTTGCTGTAAAAAATGGAACTGTTGTGTATTCTGCTCTTTCTTTTTCAAATAATATTGCTCAAAAAGTAAACACTACAAACGCAAGTTTATCTGCTTCAACTGCAATTAGCAGAGCAGCACAAGGATTGGGTTTAAATAACCCCAGCAATCTTGAATTAATAGAAACAGTTGCTACGAATTCTTATATTTATTCAAATGGAAATATTTCCTTGGAAAACATTCCTGTTAAATTGGTTTACCAGAAAATGGAAGACAATTCCTTAAGACTTGCATGGGATTTGAGTATTTATATTTTGGATGCTAGTCATTATTATAGTGTACGTATTGATGCAAACAATGGGACACTTTTAGACACTCATGATTGGGTGGTGAGTTGTAATTTTGGAGAACACTCAGGTGATAATCATAGTGTTAATGAAATTAACAGTGTATTATTCCCTCAAGAGGAAGCAATAAGCTTTAGTACTACTGGCGGTGCTCAATACAGAGTATTTGCCATGCCTATTGAAAGCCCAATTCATGGAGCTGATGCTTTAATTGCTGATCCTTCTGGAGACGGAGATGGATCTCCTTTTGGATGGCATGATACCGATGGTGCTGCAGGAGCCGAGTTTACTATTACCAGAGGAAACAATGTTTATGCACAAGACGATATAGATGGAAATAATGGAACCGGTACATCAGCTGATGGTGGGGTGGATTTAGATTTTGATTTTCCTTATAACTTCACTATGCATCCAAACACCTGGATCGAGGCATCGACCGTCAATTTATTTTATTGGAACAATATTATGCACGATGTATGGTATCAATATGGTTTTGATGAGGATAGTGGAAACTTCCAGGAAAACAATTATGGAAATGGAGGAGCAGGAAGTGATTCTGTAAATGCAGATGCACAAGATGGCAGTGGAACAAATAATGCAACCTTTGGAACCTTTCCAGACGGACAAAACCCAAGAATGCAAATGTTTTTATGGACTGGAACTTCAGGTCCAGTTGAAATATTAACGATTAATAATGGTCCTTTAGCAGGTACTTATACTGGGGTAGCCGCTGCTTTTGGAGGTCCTATTCCAGTTCCACCGTTAACAGAGAATCTGGCTTTGGTTGAAGATGATAATTCAGGTGCTTCTACCGATCCAAATGATGCTTGTGATCCAATCACTAACGGAGGTTCCTTAGCTGGAAAAATTGCTGTAATTCGAAGAGGAGAATGTGAGTTTGGATTTAAAGCATTAGCTGCTCAAGATGAAGGAGCGATTCTTGTTATTATGGTAAATAATGTTGCTGGTGATCCAATTACTATGGCACCGGGAGCTGTAGGAGCCAGTGTAACAATACCCCTTTTTATGGTAAGCAATATTGATGGAGAAGATATAATTGCTGAGTTAGATGGAGGAGGAACAATAAATGGAACCGTAACAGGAGAAAATATACCACAACCTATAGACGGAGATTTGGATAATGGAATAGTTGCTCATGAATATGGACATGGGATTTCTAACCGTTTAACTGGAGGTCCAGCAAATACAGGGTGTTTGAATAATGATGAGTCCATGGGTGAAGGATGGAGTGATTGGTTTGGAATGATGTTAACGATGTTAGCAGGTGACCAAGGTGATGATATTCGTGGCGTAGGAACTTACCTTTTAGGTCAACCAACAAATGGCAATGGAATTCGTCAATTCCCCTATAGTACAGATATGGGAATAAATCCTCTTACTTATGGTAATTTACCTGCTACAGGTGGTCAAACACATGCTGTAGGTACAATATGGGCTACAATGATATGGGATCTTACATGGGCTTTTGTTGATGAATATGGTTTTGATGACGATTTTTATCATGGAACTGGAGGAAATAATATGGCTATGCAATTGGTAATAGATGGATTAAAACTTCAATCCTGCTCTCCTGGATTTGTGACAGGTAGAGATGCCATTTTAGAGGCAGATGAAATTGCTAATGGTGGTGCTAACCGTTGTTTGATCTGGGAAACATTTGCTAGAAGAGGATTAGGAGTAGATGCCAGCCAAGGGATCTCAGGATCTGTTACTGATGGAGTTGAAAATTTTGATATTCCAACAGGTCCAGATTGTACCTTAGGCACTGATGATAGAGGTTCGTTAGTAAATAACTTTATTATTTATCCAAATCCTTCAAATGGAAACATAAATATTAGATCATTAAAAGATTTTGGAGAAGCTAGTATTTCAATTTTTGATATTAATGGTAGAAAAGTATATGACCAAGAGGTGAATTTATATGATACTGTAAACATCAATGCGGAGAAACTGGCTACAGGATTGTATCTAATTCAAATTAATGGTATAGATTTCAAACATACAGCAAAACTTATAATAAACTAATATTAATTTGATACTGAATTAAAAGAGGCTTTCTAATACCGAATTCTCGAGTGAAAGCCTCTTTTTTTATATATAATTTTCCAGTACTTGCTTAATTTTTTCTGAACTGATACCAGCAATATCTTGTAGTTCTTCTATGCTCCCATGTGCAGGAAATGAATCGGGAATTCCAAGAATATCAATTTTATTTTTATAATTATTTTTTACTGAAAACTCAGCAATTGCAGTGCCAAATCCTCCAGCAATAACACCGTCTTCAATGGTAATAATATTGGTATAGTTTTTAAAAATTTTATGGAGTAATAGTTCATCCAAAGGATTAATAAATCGCAGGTCATAACAAGAGACCATTTCGGGTTTGGCAATAGAATTAATTGCCTTAATCGCATTGTTAACTATGGTTCCAATTGTTAAAATGGCTATATCTTTTCCTTTCTGAAGTTGTACTCCAGTACCAATTTCTATTTTTGAAAATGACTGTTGCCAATCTAAAACAGTACCCCTGCCTCTTGGGTATCGAATTGCAATTGGGGATGATAAGCCTAATTGAGCTGTGAATAAAATATTTCTTAGTTCAATCTCATTTCTAGGTGCAAAAACAATAAGATTAGGGATACATCGCAGGAATGCCAGATCAAAAATTCCGTGGTGGGTTGCTCCATCTTCTCCAACGATCCCAGCTCTATCCAAACAAAAGATAACAGGTAGATTTTGCAGGCACACATCATGAATAACCTGATCGTAGGCTCGTTGTAAAAAAGTTGAATAGATATTACAAAATACAAGGAATCCCTGCGTTGCTAATCCTGCTGAAAAAGTCACGGCATGTTGTTCTGCGATACCAACATCGAAGGCTCTGTCTGGAAAAGTATCCATCATATATTTTAAAGAACTCCCGGTTGGCATTGCAGGAGTAATCCCAATAATTTTTTTATTTTTTGACGCCAGTTCCACCAGTGTTTTTCCAAAAACATCTTGAAATTTTGAAGGAATATTTTTATTTTTATTTGGAATCAGATCTCCCGTAGTTGCATCAAATTTTCCCGGGGCGTGATAGACCACTTGATTCTCTTCTGCCTGTTGTAATCCCTTCCCTTTTTTGGTAATTATATGAAGCAATTTTGGACCTACTGTATTTTTTAAACGATTTAATTCAGCGATCAATACATCAACATTATGACCATCTATTGGCCCTGAATAATTGAAGTTTAACGCTTCGAAAATAGTGTCTGTTTCTGGAGCAGCTTTTAGAGTAACCTTAGTTAAATATTGTTTTAATGCTCCTACACTAGGATCAATGCCAATTGCATTATCGTTTAGTATAATTAAAATATTAGTTTTGGTAACTCCAGCATGATTGAGGGCTTCAAAAGCCATCCCACTAGCTATGGATGCATCTCCGATAACGGCAATGTGTTGCCTGTGATCATCACCAGATAATTGTGATGCAATGGCCATTCCCAGTGTTGCCGATACAGCCGTACTACTATGTCCTGTGCCAAAAGCGTCGTATTCACTTTCACTAATTTTCGGAAAACCACTAATGCCACCTAGTTGCCTATTGGTATAAAACAATTTTTTTCTTCCAGTTAAGATCTTGTGCACATATGCTTGATGACCTACATCCCAAACTAAGATATCTTCAGGAGTATTAAAAACAAAATGTAAGGCGATTGTTAATTCAACAACTCCAAGGCTTGCTCCCAAATGCCCTTCTTTAGTAGCAACAATATTGATAATAAAATCACGAAGTTCTGTTGCGAGAACAGGCAATTTTTGTTGTGGAACTTTCCTAAGATCCTTTGGAAATACGATATTATCTAAAATTGATTTTGACACTGTGTAAAGATACAGTTTAAGTTAGTAAAAATTTAAAATTGAATTAATCTAACTTTAAGGGGATAAACATTGGAGTGTTTTGTAATTTCATTTTTGAATTAATAAGGTTTATTTGATTAATCTGTAAACGAACTAATTTAAAATTAAATTCCATGACCCCGACCCTAAAGGGAGGGAATTTATTTTGGAGTTTTGTTAATTAAAGGGGTTATTTTAATGAGACAAACTAGACTACTAAATAATAATATAGAGCTTAATTTTTTCACCTCCCCTTAGGGTTGGGGTAATGAAAAAAAACTTTAGAAAGTACAAAACCCGAACATAATTAATAAAAAAATCCTAACACCTTGATAAAGCCACACGACAACACCTATTTTATGAAAAAGGCATTGCAAGAAGCTGAAGCAGCCTATAAAAAAAGGGAGGTACCTATTGGAGCGGTGATCGTTGCAAACAATCAAATAATTGCAAGGGGGCATAACCTTACCGAAACTTTGAACGACGTAACAGCTCATGCCGAGATGCAAGCTATTACTGCAGCAGCTAATTTTTTAGGAGGAAAGTATTTAATCGATTGCACTTTATATGTTACTTTAGAACCTTGTCAAATGTGTGCAGGAGCATTGTATTGGAGTCAGATATCAAAAATTGTGTTTGGTGCAAGAGATGAAAATCGAGGCTGTATAAATTTAAAAACCAAGTTGCATCCAAAAACAAAAATACTAGGAGGGATTCTGGAAGATGATGCTTCGAAACTTTTAAAACAATTTTTTACTGAAAAAAGATCCCAGTAATTTTATTGTAACTATTGTATGAGTCGTCCTAAAAAAGGTTGACTGATTATATTGTAAAATTAGTATTAATAGTTGAACCATCAAAAGCTAGCTTTTGATGGTTTTTCTTTGTCCATTTTTTAAGTTTAACTTTTTGTTGTTTATGTGCTTGGTTAGGTGTTAGCATATTTATCGATAGATGTGGTCTTATGTTATTGTATAAGTTTATAGACTCTTGTAATTGTTTATGTAGCGTTTTATTGTTTTCAAAAATTTGATCTAAGCCAAATTCATCTTTTAAGATTCCATTGACTCTTTCAGCAACTGCATTTTCATAAGGGTCATAGTGTTCGGTCATGCTTATTTGTATGCTATTCTCAGTTAATAATTCTGTGTAATGATAACTGCAATATTGTAATCCTCTATCGGAATGATGAATAAGTTGATGCTTATATTTTCTATTAGACATAGCCATTTTTAATGCTTTAACAGTAGAACTTGCTTTGAGGTTATCTGCTAATTCATAACCCATAATTTGTTTGGAATAGGCATCTGTTACCAAATGTAAGTATTCATGTCCTTGTTTGGTTTGTAAATAAGTAATGTCTGCAACCCAAAGCTGTTCGGGCTTAACTAGTTTTAGGTTTTTTGTAAGGTTAGGATACTTTTTCATCCAATGCTTGGAGTTGGTCGTTTTAGTATATTTTCTACGTTTTCTAACCAACAGACCTTCTTCTCTTAAAATAGAGAACAGTTTATCTCTACCTACTTTTATATTTTCACGTTTTAAATCGTCTTTAATAAGGTAGTATAATTTTCGTGTCCCTAAGCGTGGAAGTTTACTACGAACGTCCATAACCATAGTCTTTACTAAGGATTTCTTAAAATCATCTTGTAGGGTCTTATCTTCTCTCTTGTAATAAGCTTGTTTGCTGTAACCAAGTAATTTACACATACGATGTATAGATAATCGTCTATTTTCAAGTGCACACTCTTGAACTACTTGGTGCCAGACTTTTTTACAATCTTAATCTTCAGTTCTCGTTCTGCTACTTTTATAAAGTGCTTAAAAAAATCTAACTCTTGTTCTTTCTTTTTTAATTGGGCTTCTAACTCTTTGATTCGCTGTTTATCTGGATCTTTCATTGGACGACCTATACTATTGTGTTTAGGATAAGTAAAGTTACCATATTTTCTTAACCAGTTGGAGATGCAGCCATTACCTCGTATATCGTATTTGCGTTGTAGTTGGTCTTTGTTTAAAAAACCTTGCTCGTATTCTGATACAACTAAGCGTTTGAAGTTCTCGCTATATACTCTTGCTGGTTCTTGATTTCTTTTTAATCTGCTTTTGTTTCCCATAATTTGATTTGTTATGGTCAACTTTTCTTAGGACGAGACAGTATTAAAAAAAGCCCTTTCAAAATTTGAAAGGGCTTTTAGTAAATCTTGTAATCTATTTCTCTTAGTCGTGTAATACGCGAACTTGAGTGGCAACCATTCCTTTTTTGCCATCTTCTTCTACGTATTTAACTTTATCTCCTTCGTTTAATGCTTCGCCGTTTAGACTGGTTACGTGTACAAAGATGTCCTTTCCTGTGTCATCGTTTGTAATAAATCCGAAACCTTTAGATTCGTTAAAAAACTTTACTGTACCTTCCATTGTATTATATAATAATTAATAAAGTGCAAATATAAAATATTTATCATAGCTAACTTAAGAAAAATGAAATTTTTAAAAAATGAAATTTAAGACTGTTATTCGTCTCTTTTTTTAGCATCTTTTGCTTTATTGTATTCCCTCATTTTTAAGATACTTTCTTTTGTAAGCATATAGTCTTTTACATTCCTGCTTTTCCACCTGTGGTAGATAAATAGTGGCATCACAATAAAGAATCCCAAAACAATAGATAAGCCAATAATTAGATCTCCAGTAGCAGGGTCTTCAGCTTTTAGATAAAATCCAATGCCAGCACCAATAATTGATAATAAAAATAATAAGATGATCAGGTATTTCATAATATAATAAACGTTATCAAAAGCCCCTTATTAATTGTGATATTGAAATATTACAGATCTAGTTTTAAATGAAGTTCTTTTAATTGACCATCATCTATAGTAGCTGGTGCGTCGATCATAATATCTCTCCCTGAATTGTTTTTAGGGAAGGCGATAAAATCGCGGATTGTTTCTTGTCCGCCTAATATAGCTACAAGTCTATCCAATCCAAATGCAATTCCCCCATGTGGTGGGGCTCCATATTGAAATGCATCCATTAAAAATCCAAATTGTGCCTTTGCTTCTTCGGGACTAAATCCTAAATAATTAAACATCATGGCTTGGGTTTCTTTATCATGGATTCGGATGGATCCTCCACCAATTTCATTTCCGTTTAAAACTAAATCGTATGCATTCGCTTTCACATCACCTGGATTTGTTGCCAATAACTCTAACTGCCCAGGTTTTGGAGAAGTAAAGGGGTGATGCATCGCATGATAATGACTGGTATCTTCATCCCATTCCAATAGCGGAAAATCGACTACCCATAATGGTGCGAATTCTTTGGGGTTTCTCAAATTTAATCGTTCTGCAAGCTCCATTCGCAATGCGCTTAATTGTGGACGCACCTTAGTTATATCTCCAGAGAGTACACAAATTAGATCACCTTTTTTGGCTCCTGTTGCTGTTGCCCATTTAGCAAGATCGTCTTGATCATAAAATTTATCAACCGAAGATTTAAAACTACCATCATCATTACATCGAACGTATACCATTCCCAAAGCACCCACCTGAGGGCGCTTGATCCAATCGATTAATTTATCAATTTCTTTTCTAGAATAACTATTTCCATCTGGTACTGCAATACCCACAACCAATTCAGCAGTATTAAAAACATTAAATTCCTTTTGTTGGGCAACTGAATTCAATTCTCCAAATTCCATTCCAAATCTGATATCGGGTTTGTCATTTCCATAGCGTTGCATGGCCTCATCGTAGGTCATTCTAGGAAATTCACCTACATCAACGCCCTTGATCTCTTTGATTAGATGATGTGTTAGTCCTTCAAAAGTATTGATCACATCGTCTTGTTCAACAAATGCCATTTCACAATCAATTTGTGTGAATTCGGGTTGGCGATCTGCACGCAAATCTTCATCTCTAAAACATTTTACGATTTGGAAATATTTGTCCATTCCACCAATCATCAGTAATTGTTTAAAGGTTTGTGGCGATTGAGGGAGTGCATAAAATTGACCTTCATTCATACGAGAGGGAACCACAAAATCACGAGCACCTTCTGGAGTTGATTTTATTAGATAAGGAGTTTCCACTTCTATAAATCCTTTTTCAGATAGATAATTACGAACTGCCATGGAAACTTTATGGCGAAAAACAAGGTTTTTTCTTACAGGATTTCTTCTAATATCAAGGTACCTGTACGTCATTCTCAACTCATCCCCACCATCGGTTTTATCTTCAATAGTAAATGGAGGAACTAAGGAGGAATTAAGTACAATTAATTCTGAAACAAGAATTTCAATAGCTCCTGTAGGAAGATATGGATTTTTTGAAGTGCGCTCAATTACAGTACCCGAAACTTGAATAACAAATTCCCGCCCCAGAGTTTTAGCCTTTTCTATTAATTCTGAAGGGCTGCGTTCTTCATCAAAAATAAGCTGGGTAATACCATATCTGTCTCGCAGATCGATCCAGATCATAAATCCTTTATCACGAGACTTTTGTACCCACCCAGCAATAGTTACTTTATTGTTGAGGTTACTTTGTCTTAATTCACCACAGGTATGATTTCTATACATGCTAATAATATTTATAAGTTTTATACAATGTAATACTTTCTGGTACTACAAAATAAGTCTGCAAATTTACTAAGATAAATGGGCTTTTAGGCACATTTTACAAAAGATTATTTTGGAAAAATGAAAGAGTTTGTTAAGTTGTTTTCGTAAATAATAAAATAAAATATTGCTTTTTTACAAAACTTTATTAAATTCGATGTATAAACAATAAAAAACCAATTATGAAACAAAAAAACAACTATCGCAGGAAACTCCTGTTTTTATTACTGTTTCTACCCATTCTTGCCTTTGCTCAAGAGACCATTACGGGTACAGTAACCAATGCAAGTAATAATGAACCCTTATTTGGGGCAAATGTACTTGTAAAAGGAACTTCAACAGGGACAAGTACAGATTTTGACGGAAATTTTTCCTTAAATATCTCCAGTCTTCCAGTAACATTAATAGTGTCGTCTACTGGATCACAAACAACAGAAGTGGAGGTCACTTCAACACAAGCTATTTCAATTTCTCTTCAGGAAGGTGCTTCCTTAGATGAAGTTGTTTTAGTAGGAAACCGTTCGAAACAAAGAACAGTTTTAAATTCTTTAGTTCCTATCGATAATATTTCGATAGAAGAGTTAAAACTTACTGGGCAAACAACAATAGACAATATGTTAACGTATAAAGTGCCTTCTTTTAACTCATCTAACCAAACAATTTCTGATGCAACAGCGCATTTTGACCCAGCAGACCTTAGAGGGTTAGGGCCAAGTAGAACATTGGTTCTAATAAATGGGAAAAGAAAAAATCAAAGTACTTTAGTGTATATTAACGATACCCCAGGAAAAGGTGAAGTTGGTGTAGATCTTAAAAGTATTCCAGCTACAGCTCTTAAAAGAGTTGAAGTTTTACGTGATGGAGCATCTGCCCAATATGGTTCTGATGCAATTGCAGGGGTGCTGAATATGGTATTAAGAGATGACGTTGGTGTTACTACTGTAAATGTTACATCTGGTGTTACTACCGAAGGGGACGGATTTTATTTAGATGCAAATTTAAATACAGGTCTTGCTATAGGTGACAATGGAGGTTTTTTTAATCTAACAGTTGGTTACTATGAACAAGAAGAAACAAACAGAGTTGGAGAACCTGGAGAAGATGTTCTTTTTGAAATTTTACCAAATGATCCAGATTGGGGTAATTGGCTAAGTGAAAATCCTGATTTGGGAATGACTATAGGACAGCCAGAAATGAAAAAAGGAGATGTTTTTTATAATTTTGGACTACCAGTTGGTGCTGGAAAAACAGAAGTTTATTCCTTTGGAGGGCTTACCTATAGACAAGGAAAAAGTTTTGCTCTTTACAGAGCTCCTTATTGGGTGCCAGACCCATCTAATTTATTACATGAAGCAGGAACAGAGTACCAAGGATTTCAACCTACCTTCGAGACAAAAATTAGAGATAACTATAATACTGCTGGAGTTAGATTTGACCTAGTTGGTTTTGATGTAGATTTAAGTGGAACATATGGTAGAAATGCTGTTGATTATGAAGTAAATAATAGTTTAAACACTGACTTAGGAGCAAACAGTCCTACTTCTTTTGATGTTGGAGCTTATAGTTTTAGTAACCTTTTAGCAAATTTAGATGTTTCACGAGACTTTGGAACAGTTGTTTTAGGATTTGGAGCTGAAATAAGAGAAGAAAAATTTAGAGCTGAAGAAGGAGAACCCGCATCGTATGCTTTAAGTGGAGTGCAATCTTTTCCAGGATTACAACCGACTAATGCCTTAAGTGAATCTAGAAATAGTGTTGGGGTATATGCTAATTTAGATTGGGAAGCTACTAAAAAGTTATTATTTGGAGGAGCAGTACGATATGAAGACTTTAGCGACTTTGGTGATAACACTTCTTGGAAATTAAGTGGTAGATATATTCTAGGTGATGACAAAGGAGCTATTAGAGCTTCTTATGGTACAGGATTTAGAGCACCTTCACTACATCAGATATATTTAAGTAACATTCAAACATTAGTCTCTGGTGGTACTGTTTCTAACCAAGGAACATTTAACAATGTAGATCCTATAATTAGAGATGGACTAGGAGTGCCTCAATTAACAGCCGAAACGTCAACTAGTTTATCTGCTGGAGTTACTTATAAAGTAACACCTAAATTTTCTTTTTCAGTAGATGGTTATCAAGTTACAGTTGATGATAGAGTTTTATTTTCAGGAGAAATTGGTTTTGATGGAGATGATGAAACCATAAATCCTGTTGAAGAAATATTGTTAGATAATTCAATTACTAGTTTGAAATTCTTTGTCAATGCTGCTGATACTAAAACAACAGGTGTTGATGTAGTTGCAACGTTTAATAATATTGACCTTGGAAATGGAAACCTTGGAGTTTCATTAGCTGCTAATTACAATGAAACAACTATTGAAGGAACAATTAAAACACCTCCTTTATTAGCAGCGAACGGCTATGTTATTTTTAATCGTAAAGAACAATCAAGAATTACAACTTCAAGACCACAATCTAAATTGATCTTAGGGTTAGATTATTCTTTAGGAAGCTGGAAATTTATACTAAATAACACGTATTTTGGTGAAGTAACTTGGCAACATTCTAACAATGGATTAAATGGAGCACCACTTGGTCCTGGAGGAAGTCTTCTTGCTTTAAACGATGAGGCTTATGACCAAACATTTGCTGGTAAAGTTTTAACAGATTTAATTGTTAATTATAAATTTAGCAATAAAATTTCTGCCTTTGTTTCTGCAAATAACCTATTTAATGTGTATCCAGATGTTATTGATACTAAAGGAGATTTTGTAACTGACCTAGGTGGTCGTTTTAAATACCCTTGGGAAGTGAACCAGTTTGGTTTTAGTGGTACTATTATCAATGGAGGTATTACTTATAAATTTTAATCTAAAGAATTCCCCGAGGCTTGCCTCGGTGGTCAAGAGGAAAGTTTGAAAACCTAAGGTTTTCATCAAACTAAAATAAAGTTATCTTCCGTTTGATACCTCGTACCCTTGGGTCGAGGTAGTTCATTAAGTAACAATTTTAAACTTTTAAATCCCCTTTTTCATCTGGATGAAAAAGGGGATTTTTTTATGCAATAATTTCTTTAGAACTACTTTTCCAAGTTTTCACCTTCAACTTAATTTTATGGACTATAAAAAACAGCCCTGGAACTATAATTAAAGTTAAGAATGTCGCAATGAATAAACCGTAAATAACAGTCCAAGCTAATGGCCCCCAAAAGATAACATTATCACCCCCGAAATAAATATTTGGATTAAATTCACTAAACAGGGTATAAAAGTTAATATTAAACCCAATAGCCAATGGGATTAGTCCAAGTATGGTTGTGATTGCAGTTAATAATACAGGTCTTAAACGGGCTCTTCCCCCTTCAATGATTGTGTCGGATATACTTTCTGGAGAGAGTAACTCGTCATCATCCATTCCCTGTGAAACCATTTTTCTGTCGATTAATAGTTGCGTATAATCTAGTAAAACAACGCCATTATTTACCACAATTCCAGCCAATGAAATGATACCCATCATCGTCATCATGATTACAAATGCAGATCCTGTTATTACGATTCCGCCAAAAACCCCAATTAAACTTAAGAAAATTGCGATCATAATAATAACCGATTTTGAAATGGAATTGAATTGAAAAATTAATATTAAAAATATAAGTCCTAAACCAGAGAAGAACGCTCCCATTAAAAATGCCATTTGTTTATTTTGTTCTTCGATCTGTCCAGTATAATCTATTTTGATTCCCTTTGGTAATTCACTGAAATTCTTCATTTCATCCTGAATTTGAGAAACGATCACTCCAGCATCAGTATAGCCAGGAGCCAAAGCAGAATAAATGGTAACCACACGCTTTGTATCAATATGTTTAATGGCACTAAAGCCCGAATTGTTTTTTTGTTTAGCAATAACCGAAACAGGTATTTCCTTTATTTTTCCAGAAGCCTGATCTCTAAAAATAATTTTTTGATCGAACAAAGCATTGGCATTGTATCTGTTTTCTTTATTAAATCGAACATAAATATCATAATCTTCTCCATCTTCTTTATAAATACCAGCCTTTGATCCAAATATTGAATTCCGTAATACCTGACCTATTTGCCCTGAACTTACTCCCAATTCTCCAGCTTTCTCCCGATCAATTTCAACCATCATTGAAGGCTTGGACTTGTTAACATCTATTTTGAGTTCATCGATTCCAGCAATATTCTGAGCCTTGATAAAATCACGCATCCGCTCTGCAGTAATAATTAATTGCGAATAATCACTCCCTTCAATTTCAATATTTATAGGAGGCCCAGCAGGAGGTCCATTTTGGTCTTTTTCTACAGAAATTAAAACTCCGGGATAAATACCAACTAATGCCTCTTGAACTTTTTGTCTTAGGAATTCACTATCGGCACCTCTTCTGTATTTATACTCCCGCATGGAAGCAGTAATTTTTCCACGATGTGGCATCTCTGATGAGGACCCACTATCTGTTTGAGGATTTCCAGCACCTTCTCCAACTTGAGAGACAACACTTTCTACTAAGAAATTAAAGTTCCCGTCCATATAAATTGGGTCGTTAAGAATAGCATATACTCTTCCTTCAATTTCTTTAGTTATGTTGTTGGTTTTCTCTATATCTGTTCCTTGGGGATATTCAATATAGACTATAATTTGATTGGGTGTATTATCTGGAAAAAATTCCACTTTCGTTCGTTGTGAAGCTACAGAGGCACCAAATCCTCCAAAGGCAATAAACAGCAAAATAAAAGTTCCTAAACTAATAAAATAAGGGCGCCAACCTTTTAAAGATGTGCGCAATAATTTTTCATACTTACGTTCCCATCTTGGGATTGTGTTTTTCTGAAATCGATTTGCAATTTTACGCAGGCCATATCGATAGACCCAAAGCATCAATGCCGTAAAAATAATTACACTTCCTAAAGCTCTATAGGCATCACCAAAAACAACGATTAGCAACCCAATACTACCCATAATTCCAGAAATGCTAACGAGGCTTTTTATGGGCATATCTGTATCTTCTGTTTTCATAAACTGCGAAACCAATACAGAATTAAAAAAGATTGCAACAATTAAAGAGGATCCTAGTACTACCGAAAGTGTAATTGGGAAATAGATCATAAATTCACCCATCATTCCAGGCCACATTCCCAAAGGAATAAAGGCAGCCACTGTCGTGGCAGTGGATATAATTATTGGTAAAGCGATTTCACTTATCCCTTTTTTTGCTGCTTCCACTCGAGGCATTCCTTCTTCGTCCATTAACCGATACACATTTTCTACAACCACAATACCATTATCAACCAGCATTCCTAAGCCCATAATTAAACCAAATAAGATCATGGTATTCATCGTGTATCCTAAATAATTAAGAATCATCAGGGACATAAACATGGACATAGGAATGGCAAAACCTACAAACAACGCATTTTTAAAACCTAAAAAGAACATTAAAACACTTACCACTAGGATAATACCAAAAAGGATGTTGTTTACTAAGTCATTTACATCGCCTATTGTTTTTGAAGATTGATCATTAGAAATTGTTACTTTTAAGTCACGGGGAAATTCATTAGCAATCGCATCGGCAACAATGATATCAATTTTTTGAGCTGCTGCCACCATGTTTTCCCCAGCTCTTTTTTTAACATCGAGCATGACAACCTGATTTCCAAATTCTCTGGCATAGGTTGTTTTTTCTTTTTCCTTGAATGAAACGGATGCTACATTTTTTAAATAAATAGGACTGTTGTTTTCAGATTTAACAACAAAATTTTCAAGTTCTGAAGGGTTGTTTATTTCTCCTATAATTCTAATGGTTCTACGCTGTCCGCTAGTTATAAAATTACCCGCAGACATAGTAACATTCCCATTTTTTATAGCTCCAATAATATCGTCGAAACTTACTTTAGCTGCTATCATTTGATAGATGTCGACTGCAATTTCTATTTCCTTTTCCTGCGCCCCACGAATATCTACTTGTTTAATTTCAGGTAAATTCTCTATTTCATCTTGGAGGTATTCTCCATATTCTTTTAATTTCTGAACAGGATAATCTCCAGATATATTTATGTTCAGAATAGGAAATTCTTCAGAAAAACTGAGATCAAAAACATTGGGCTCTACTTTGGCATCGTTAAATGTAGGCCAATCCTCTCCTGAAGTTTCCATATCTACTTCATCTTTCAACTTTTGTTTAGCGGCTTCTACCTCTATATCTTCATCAAATTCAACGATGATCATTGAGACGTCTTCTTGCGAAGTAGAAGTGATTTCAACAACATTACTTACAGTTTTTAATTTATCTTCTAAAGGAGTAGTGATTAGTTTTTCAATATCTTCTGCAGTATTTCCTGGAAAGACAGAACTGATATAAATTTTTGTTTCTTTTATCTCAGGAAAACTTTCACGTGGCATACTTAAATATGCAGAGATTCCTGAAAAAAGAATTAAAATCATCATTACATAAATAGTGGTTTTATTATTAATTGCCCAAGACGACAGCCAAAACTCTTTATTAACGTTTTTCTGTTTTTTACTCATTGTTCTTAACGTTTAAAATTTGCACAATTTGTCCGTCTTTAACACTACGAGCACCTTCATTTATAATTGTATCCCCATTTGAGATTCCTTCAATTATTTCTACAAAATCTCCCTGTGTACGTCCTGTTTTAATGATTGCCTTATTTGCAATGGCTTCATTGGTTTCTTCATTTATTTTAGCAATGTAGATGTATTGATCTCCTAAGGCATTTTCAGAAATAATACTTTGAGGAATTAAGATCGCTTCTTTATTGGAGTAGTCATTAATTTTTATTTTGGCAGTTAAATTTGGTTTTATAGTTCCTTTTTTATTTGGAATATCGATCTTAATGGCAAAAGTTCTATTACCTGGTTTAATGTAATTACTCACCTGGCTTACGGTTGCTTCTACTAATTCTCCTAAAATTGGGAAATAAACATCAACTGTCTTGCCTTTGGTTATTGAATTTAAATAGCTTTCAGGTACATCGGCTTCAATGTACATATTATCTAGATTTACAAGTCTAATTATTTGCGTCATCCCTGCGCTAACAACAGTTCCTTGTTCTGTGATTATATCATCAATAATGCCTGAGAAAGGTGCTTGCAGATTTGTTTTAGCAACTTGAGAACGAATTTGGTTTACAGAATTTCGCATCCCGTCGTAGCTAGCCTTTGCCTGAAGGAATTCAATCTCACTTCCTATTTTTTGTTCCCATAAACGTTTTTGCCTTTCAAAAGTAGTTTTTGTCAAGTTTAATTGTACTTCTAATAATGCTAGTTGTTGTGATAAACCCCCGTCATCAATAATTCCTAATAACTGTCCTTTAGTTACTTTTTGACCTTCAGCTACATTTAAATTTGTTAGTAAGCCAGAAAATTCTGGATATAGAATGATGTTTTTCTTAGTAGCTACATTTCCTTGTAATTCCAAAAAATGATTGAAATTTTCATATGTTACTTGAAAAGCAGTCACCAAGGGATAATTTTTTAAAGTATCTAATTTGGAAATTGCCACATCGATCTGTTTTAATTTATTGGTTAATTCGTTTTGTTCTAAAACTATTTCAATGCGTTTTTCTCTAATCTTTTTTAGATCATTTGTTTCCAAAACAGACTCAATCGATTTTGAATCACTGCCACAGGAGCTTAGCATAACAGCTAGTAATAATAATAGAAATATATATTTCATTTGTTGTTAATTTATCGTTGATTGTTTAGTTATTAGTTCTTAATTGGGGGGTGTTTAAAACAGTTTCTAAATCTGCTTTTGTGGTAATTACTCGTAGCATGGCTTCAAAATAACTTTGCTGAGCTGAATAGAGTTGTATTTGAGCCAGACGCAAATCGAAACTTGTTGCAAGCCCTTCAATAAATTTTATTTGATTTTTTTTCTCAACACGTTCAGACAATTCTAAATTTTTCTTTGTGTCATTATAATTTTCAATTGCAAACCAATAATTGTTTTTTGAAGTGTTTATTTCGAGCAAAACTCTTTGATAGGTTTCAGTTAAATTAGTCTCCGCTTTATCTAAAGCAATTTTTGCTTGTTGCGTTCTTGCACTTTTAAGCCCACTGCTAATGATAGGAATGTTCATACTTACCCCCAAAGTAGAGTATTGAAACCATTTCTGGTCTCCCTGTAAAAAAGAAAATTTTTCGCTATTAGCTTGTGTACCATAATTTACAAAAGCCGTTAAATTTGGAATGGTAAAACTCTTTTCCAATTTAATTTCAAGCACGCGTTGTTCGGTTAGATTATATGCAATCTTAAAATCAATATTGTCCTCTATGTTAATTGTTTCTTCTAAAAAACCAATGTTGATATTTTTTTGTGTTAAGTCGTCTAGAGTATCTAAAAGCAGTACATCGCTTGCTACATCAATACCAATCGCAAGGTTTAACATTTGTTGGGCTATAACCAAAGTTCTTCTTGAATTTTTGAGCTGAGTAATTATATTGAGCATTGTAATCTCTAATTGCTCTACACTTTCTTCTTCAATAAATCCGTTTTCGTAAATAGCTCTGGTTTCTATTAGATTTTTTTCGAGATTGGTTTTATTTAATTCAAAAATGGAAATCAATTCTTCAGAAAGAAGAACACTCCCGTAGGCATTTATCACTCCCCTTCTTACTTCAAGTTGAACTTTTTCTTCAGAATTTTCTGAATAATTTAAAAATGTTTTTGCTGCCTGTAAGCCTACTAAATAACTACCATCGAATATTAATTGATTTAAAGTAGCTACCGCTAATGCATTTTCTTTAGTGCCAAAAGTAACTGGCACAAATGATCCTGGGTCGCCTCCTGTAATGTCATCAGGAATAAGTGTTACGGGTTGTTTTAGGTTATTTAAATATGTAATATTTGCATCGAGCTGGGGTAAGCCCGAAGCAGTAGTTTCCCATTTCTTCTTAATAGCAATTGCGATATCACGCCTTGCATTAATAGCGGTATAATTACTATCGAGTGCAAAGGATATAGCCTGTTCTAAAGTAAAGTTATATTTTTTATTACTAGGGGAATCCGATTGTTGAGAATACCCAAGAGTAGTTAGTAAAACAAAACTTAAAAAGATAAAAATATTATTCATGTTAATTGATTTTTTTAATAATTTGATTCAGGGTAGTAAGCCCTTTTTTAGTAACGATACCTCTAAGATGATATTCCAAATAATTTTCTAAAAGAGTTTCAGCAGGAAATTGATCTGTTGGAAATAAATCCTTGTCTTTAACAGACAATACCCCACTAAAATATATCCGTGCAACAAACTGTATGTTTATATTAGATCGATATAATTTTTGTTTGATCCCCCTTTCCAGATTTTCGATAACACATTCCCGCATCACATCAAATTGTTTGGTTTTAAGAGTATTGTAAATTTTAGGGTAGTATTTTTGAAGTTGATATTGTGGAGAGCTTTTTTCACCTTTTAAATGCTCCATAATCAACATCTTTATATCATATATTTCTTCAATTGGATTTTTTTTCAGGGCACAAATGCAATCGATCCCTTCAACGATCTTATCAAAAACATGCATTGTGATGGTTTTGACTAATATGGTTTTGTTTTTAAAATGTTGATAAATGGTTTTTTTTGATATTGCCATTTCATTAGCAATGTCATCCATAGTAACACTTTTAAAGCCATATGTTAAGAATAATTCTCCTGCTTTTTGTAGTATTTGTTCCTTCAAACCTTTAAAATTAAGTTGCGAAAATAATCAAGGAAACTTTAAAAACCAAAAAAGTTTCTAAAGTTTTAACAACTATTTAACTTTTGGTTTTTATTTTGATTGATAATTTAATTAGAAATAAAATTGGAATTTTTGAATTGTCATTGGATTTTGTTTTGTGAATGTTATTTTTGTTTAAATTTCGTCAATGAAAGAAATAGAAAAATATAGTCTTGTTCTTCAAGAATATCTTAATGAAGTTATAAGCCTTAAAGAACCTCTGCAATTATACGAGCCCATAAAGTATATCGTTTCTTTAAGTGGAAAAAGGGTGCGTCCTGTACTTACCTTAATGGCTTGTGATTTTTTTAATGTAAATTATAAAAAAGCCTTACCTGCTGCCTTAGCTGTAGAATTATTTCATAATTTTTCATTGATCCATGATGATATTATGGATCAGGCGCCTATGAGAAGAGGGAATGAAACCGTACATCAAAAATGGGATTTAAATACTGGGATACTTTCAGGTGATGCTATGTTGATACTGGCCTACCAATTATTTGAAACATATGATCCGACTATGTTTAGTGAATTGGCAAAATTGTTCAGCGAAACTGCACTGAAGGTTTGTGAAGGGCAACAATACGATGTCGATTTTGAAACCCAGAACAATGTGAGTATACCAGATTATATTAAAATGATAAATTATAAAACTGCAGTACTTATGGGGGCTTCAATGAAAATGGGAGCTATTGTTGCAAATGCATCTGAAAACTGTAAAGAACACAGTTATGAATATGCAAGAAATTTAGGAATTGCGTTTCAATTACAAGACGATTATTTAGATGCATTTGGAGACACTAAAACTTTTGGTAAGCAAATAGGAGGGGATATTATCACTAATAAAAAAACATATTTATATTTAAAAACAATACAATTTTGCAGTAATTCAGAACGAAAGGAATTATTGAAATTATTTTCAGAAAAACCAAAAAATCCAACTGCAAAAATTGAAGCAGTTCTTAAACTGTATCAAAAATCAGGTGCTGCAGATGCTACCTGTAATGAAATTTCAAAATACACACAAAAAGCTATAGAGGTCGTTTCTAAATTAGCTATTTCTGAAGAACATAAAAAAGCATTATTGTCCTTTGGAAAAATGTTGTTAAATAGGATGGTTTAAGCTATTGACGCTGCAAAATAGTATAAATGAAACAGTTAAAAAACACCGAAGACCTATTAAACCTTTCATTATCGTATTCATTATATCCTAAATTGGTCGAACAATTGGATAAAGATTTTTCAAGAGCAGCAATTGATTTAAACCTTCCAAATGATATTTCACCAAAAGAGTTAAAGCTCAAACTTCATGAAAAAATAATAACACTTATTCAAAAACACTATTCAGACTATCTAAACCTACTCTATATTATAGATGTTCCTGAAGAACTAATAAAACAACTTGAGGAGAGTGATAATTTAATATTTGCAGAACGAGTTTCGTATCTAATTTTAAAGCGTGAATGGCAAAAAGTCTGGTATAGAAATAAAGGACAAATAGATTTTTAAGATACAGAAACTAAAAATAAACTCGAACAAATGGGTTATATGGATTTGCGTATATACTTTTATTTTCAACATATAAAACATCAAATCTTACCCCCATTGTAACATTTCCTGTTTGAAATCCCGCACCCAAATACAATCCTGGATACCAATAGCTCTCATCGGTAAAAGGAGTTGTTCTTTCATCCCAACCCCTATTTACATAGAGCTGTTCAAATTCGGCCGATAATTGTAATTCAGGGAATACATTGGATAAGCCTATAAAACTCGTGCTGACTATTATAGATTCATAAAAGTTTTTTTCGGTATTATAGGTAAAGCTTAACCACACACCTGCGCCAATATATTTATTAAATCTATTGATTGCACTTGGGGATAGAGTACCACTAAAAAATCCACTACCAAAGCTTAATCCCACACCACCACCAAATTGAACATTTGACCAAAAGCTGAGTTGGAATTCTTGGGCTTGTATAGTTCGAGAAAAAAATGCAAAAGATATTAGAAAGATTATTTTATAAAAATGAGAGTTATATAAACTTCATAGCATATATTTTATGTTAATTCAACTTAAGTTCAATTAGTAAATGCAACTTTTAGGAGTATTTATATAATTCTAATATCGTTAAAGCCTTCTCTCTTTTTGTGGAGTGAAGCGTAGCGAAACGGAGCAAAAAGAGCGAAGGCTTTATAACCTTCTCTCTTAAGTACTCCTAATTAAGGCTTATATTTGTACTCTACTAAAAGTCAATAAATATGAAGCACTTAACTAAAGAACAAAGGTATCAAATAAAAGCATACTTAAATTGTGGCAAATCAAAACTTTTTATAGCAGAAGCTTTGAATGTTGATAAAACGACTATTTATCGGGAATTAAAACGTAATTCAAAAAAACAAGGTTCATATAACCCTGATTTTGCTCAAGAATTATCTTCCGAAAGAAAGGAACGTTTTGCTAGTAATAGAAAATTTACTCCTTCCATAGAAAAATACATAAAAAAGCAAATAGAACAAGAACAATGGTCTCCAGAACAGATAGTGGGTTACTGTAAATCTCAAAATATTCCTATGCTTAGTCATGAAAGAATATATGCTTATATAAGAGAAGATAAAAAGCAAGGAGGAAATCTATTTAAACATTTAAGACATCAATTAAAACACAGAAAACGTCCAGTTTCTGGGAAACAGAATACAATTAAGGATAGGGTATCTATAGACTTTAGAGGCGATATAATTAACAATAAAGAACGCTTTGGTGATTGGGAAATAGATTTAATTATAGGTAAAGATGGAAAAGGTGCAATTGTTACTATAGTTGAAAGGACTACTGCTTTTTTCTTAATGAGAAAGTTGCCTTTTGGTAAAAATGCTAAAGAATTAGCAGAAATTGTTATTGAGATGATGATGCCTTACAAGAAATTTGTCCATTCCATTACCTCAGATAATGCTAAAGAATTTGCCGAGCATAAAAAAATATCTAAAAAATTATTAACCCAGTTCTTTTTTGCTCACCCTTATTGCTCATGGGAAAGAGGATTAAGTGAATACGCCAATAAACTCGTTAGGCAATATATACCAAAAAAATCAATATTCAGTGCATATAATAACCAAGAAATCAAATTAATACAACACAAAATAAACCGAAGACCAAGAAAAAATCTAAATTATGATAAGCCCAAAAATCTATTTTATAAATTTGTAAACCAAAAAATTGCATTTGCTAGTTGAATCTACCCAACTATAAATATATAAAAATGAAGAATATAATATTTGGATTTATTGTATTTTTGCCCTTCTTTCTAACAAAAACAGATCTAAGAGATCACCTATGGATAAATACTCATTTCTTAATACAGTACATCCTACTTATATCGCAGCCCTTTACGATACATATTTGCGTTCACCAGATGATGTAGAACCCAGTTGGAGAGCCTTTTTCCAAGGATTTGATTTTGGAATTGAAAATGGGTCAATTGAAGCTCTGGGCATTGAAGCGAATGAAGATTTGGTTTGTGAAAATGTTTACAAAGAATTTAAAGTTATTAAATTAATAGACGATTATAGAACCCGAGGTCACTTATTTACTAAAACAAACCCTGTTAGAAATCGAAGAATATATACCCCATCTTTAGCTATTGAAAATTTTGGATTGACAAAACACGATTTGAAACTTACGTTTAAGGCTGGAGAAGTTATCGGTATTGGAGATGCAACTTTAGAAAAAATTATTAATCATTTACAATCTATTTATTGCGATTCCATAGGGGTTGAATACATGTATATTCGAAGACCTGACGAACGACAATGGATTCAGGATAAGCTGAATATTAATACTAATCACCCAAATTTTTCTAGTAACCAAAAAAAGACAATTCTTAAAAAGTTAAATGAAGCCGTTTCCTTCGAAACTTTTCTTCATACTAAATATGTAGCTCAAAAACGATTTTCTTTAGAAGGAGGAGAAAGCTTAATACCTGCATTAGATATTCTTATTAAAGAAGCATCAGATAAGGGAGTTGATGAGTTTGTAATGGGGATGGCCCATAGAGGAAGACTAAATACACTGACCAATATTTTTGGGAAAAGTGCAAAAGATATTTTTAGTGAATTTGACGGAAAGGATTATGAGCAAGATATTTTTGATGGAGATGTAAAATACCATCTTGGATGGACTTCTAAACGAAAATTAGAATCTGGAAAAGAGATAAATCTAAATATAGCACCAAATCCCTCTCATTTAGAAACGGTAGGTGCTGTTGTTGAAGGGATTGTTAGAGCAAAACAAGATAAAAAATATCGTGATGATATTAAGAAAGTTCTTCCCATTATTGTTCATGGAGATGCAGCCATAGCGGCTCAAGGAATTGTCTATGAAGTTGTGCAAATGGCTAGCCTTGATGGTTATAAAACAGGTGGAACAATTCACATTGTTGTAAACAATCAAATAGGGTTCACTACAGATTATTTAGATGCACGATCATCAACGTATAGTACAGATATTGGAAAAGTAACCCTGTCTCTGGTATTGCATGTAAATACAGATGATGCCGAAGCTGTTGTGCATGCTATTTTATTTGCTTTGGACTATAGGATGGAATTTGGAAGAGATGTCTTTATTGATCTATTAGGTTACAGGAAATATGGTCATAATGAAGGGGATGAGCCCAGATTTACACAGCCAAAATTATATAAGGCTATAGCAAAACATAAAAATTCAAGAGATATTTATTCTGAAAAATTGATACAGGAAGGTATGATTGATGAAGGGCATTTAAAAAAACTAGAAATTGAATATAAAAACAAATTAGAAGAAAATCTAGAAGATTCTCGTAAAGATAATAAAGCTATTATTTCAGCTATAATGAAGGATGAATGGGAGGGATTTCATCATGTACAAGAAGATAAAATGATGTTGCCAGTTGATACCCGAATTAATTTAGACCTTCTTAATGAAATTGCTGAAACGATTACCCAATTACCAGTTGATAAAAAGTTTATTAGAAAAACAACACGACTTATTGAAAATCGGCGTAAAATGTATTTTGAAAGCAATGCATTGGATTGGGCTATGGCAGAGTTATTAGCCTATGGAAGTTTATTAAAAGAAGGATATGATGTTAGAATGAGTGGACAAGATGTTGAAAGAGGGACATTCTCTCATCGTCATGCAGTTATAAAAGTTGAAGATAGTGAAGAAGAAATCGTTTTACTTAATAAGTTAAAAGGGAATCAGGGAAACTTTTATATCTATAATTCCTTACTTTCAGAATATGGTGTTGTAGGCTTTGATTATGGCTATGCAATGGCAAGTCCTAAAACCTTAACAATATGGGAAGCTCAATTTGGAGATTTTAGTAATGGAGCACAAATAATGATCGATCAATATATTTCTGCTGCAGAAGATAAATGGGATTTACAAAACGGATTGGTCATGTTTTTACCTCATGGATACGAGGGGCAAGGAGCAGAGCATTCTTCTGCAAGAATTGAACGGTATTTACAATTATGCGCAAGAGATAATATGTTTGTGGCAAATTGCACGACTCCTTCAAATATTTTTCATTTATTGAGAAAACAAATGAAAGTAACCTACAGAAAACCCCTAATTGTATTTACTCCTAAAAGTTTGTTGCGTCATCCAAAAGCAGTATCGACCAAAGAGGAGTTTGCAGAGGGCAGTTTTCAAATGTTAATTGATGATCCAGATGCAAAAAAAGAAATAGTAAAAACCCTCGTATTTGTAAGCGGTAAATTTTATTATAATCTTTTAGAAAAAAAAGAAGAATTATCAAGAGATGATGTTGCTTTGGTAAGGGTTGAACAATTATTTCCATTTCCAGCAACTCAAATGAAGGGGATAATAAAAAAATACAAAAAGGCAAATGATATTGTTTGGGCCCAAGAAGAACCCAGGAATATGGGTGCCTATGCTCATGTATTTTTAAATTTTGACGAAGCTAAAAAATTTAGAGTATGCAGCAGAAAAGTTTATGCTACTCCTGCTTCGGGTAGCCCAGCTAGATTTAAATCTCGCCAAAATAAAGTGATGGAATTAGTTTTTAATAAGGATGTAGAAGGATAAAAATTATGAAGAATTTAATCTTAATTATATTACTATTTACTTCTATACTTTCTTTTTCACAGGAAGAAAAAGAAAATTATAAAACTATAGCTAAACAATTTAAAGCCTTGTATAATGAAAATGATTATGAAGCTATTTTTAACATGTTTGACAAGGCGATGAAAGAAGCTTTACCATTAGCATCTGCTACAAATTTTTTTAATCAAAGTTTAAAAACGAATATTGGAGCGATTGATACTATGGAATTCTATAAAACAAAACTAACGGCTCATATTTATAAAACATCCTTTGAAAAAGCAGTGATGGATGTTTTTATTTTTTTAAATCATGCCAATCAGATTAATGGTCTTTTTGTAAAACAGCATATACCATCTAAACAACTAATATTAGAACGAAATACAACCAAAATGATCTTACCTTTTAATGAAGAGTGGTTTGTGTTTTGGGGGAACTTCAGTTGAACAGAATTATCATGTGGCGCATGATAATCAAAAATATGCTTATGATTTATTGATTATTAAAGAAGGGAAATCGTACCAATTAAATCCAAAAGTGAATGAAAATTATTTTGTTTATGGCAAAGAAATAATTGCCTCCGGTAATGCAAAAGTGATAAAAATAATAAAAGGAGTAGCTGATAATATTCCTGGTGAATTGAATCCAGATCAATTAACTGGAAATACGATCATTCTAGAAACAAAAAATAATGAATACATTCTCTTTGCTCATTTAAAGAAGGGAACTATTGCAGTCCAAGTTGGTCAGGATATTAAGCTGGGGGATTTATTAGGGCATTGTGGAAATTCTGGAAATTCTTCAGAACCCCATTTACACCTAAGCTTACAGAATGTAAGTAACATGAATGAAGCAACTGGAGCACAGTTGTTTTTTGAACATATTAAAGTCAATGGAGAATCAAAAGAAGATTACTTCCTGTTAAAAATGACAAAATTCAAAACATAAAAAAATAAGACAATGGTTTTAGAAATGAAAGTTCCTTCACCAGGAGAATCTATCACAGAAGTTGAAATTGCAACCTGGTTAGTTGAAGATGGCGATTGGGTAGAAAAAGATCAAGCTATTGCTGAAGTAGATAGTGATAAGGCAACATTAGTGCTTCCAGCTGAAGAAAGAGGTACCATCACATTAAAAGCAGAGGAAGGAGAAGCTGTTGCTGTTGGAGCCATAGTTTGTTTAATTGATACCGATGCCGAAAGACCTGTTGGCCTTAAGCCTTCAGAAAAAACTAATACAGAAATAAAAGAAGAAGTTGAAAAACCTGTTGAAATAAAAAACGAGAATTATGCAACTGGAACTCCTTCCCCCGCAGCTAAAAAAATATTAGCTGAAAAAAATATCTTTACACAAGATATTAAAGGAACGGGAAAAGATGGTAGAATTACAAAAGATGATGCCATAAAAGCAATCCCATCTATGGGAACAGAAACAGATGGTAAGCGGGACACCAATCGTAAAAAACTTTCTCTTCTTCGAAGGAAGGTTGCAGAAAGGCTTGTTACAGTTAAAAATGAAACTGCTATGCTTACCACTTTTAATGAAGTGGACATGTCGCCCATATTTAAAATTAGAAAAGAACATAAAGAAACATTTAAGGAGAAACATGGTGTTGGTCTTGGGTTTATGTCGTTCTTTACTTTAGCTGTCGTTAGAGCCTTAGAGCTTTTCCCAGATGTAAATTCGATGATAGACGGAGATTTTCAAATAAAAAATAATTTCATGGATATCTCAATAGCCGTTTCAGGACCAAAAGGATTAATGGTTCCAGTGATCAGGAATGCTGAAAATATGAGCTTTAGAGCTGTTGAAGCAGAAGTAAAACGATTGGCAATTAGAGCTAGAGATGGTCAGATTACAGTCGATGAGATGACTGGAGGCACATTTACAATTTCAAATGGTGGTGTTTTTGGATCGATGTTATCTACACCCATACTTAACCCTCCACAAAGCGGGATTCTCGGTATGCATAATATTGTAAAAAGACCTGTTGCAGTTGATGGTAACGTAGAAGTCCGACCTATCATGTTTATAGCATTATCCTACGATCACAGAATAATTGATGGCCGAGAATCTGTTGGATTTTTAGTGGCAGTGAAAGAAGCGCTTGAAAACCCGATAGAGCATTTAATGGATTCAAACCTAAAGAAAGCTCTCGAGTTATAAAAGTTATTTTTTTTAAAAGATTTTTCTTTTAATACTTCTAAAAAACATCCCGCTAAAGGCGGGATTGTTTAATTTGGTTACTTAGCTGATAGTTAATTTAAAAGTTTAAAAAAGAAAGATTGTATATCCGTAATTAATCATAACCTGTAATATTTGCGATGACCAATCTATCAAATATTTTCTCTCCAAAATATCTGCGGTTAAGTTTGTACACGAATTCATTTAAATATAATTGAAGATATTTCTTTTTGATTTTATGGTATGTACCTACAAAATTCCGTTTTGCATTGCTGATTGTAATATGAACCCATTTTAATGTTTCCTTTGTTGTAGTTTCACTTGATTTTTCACTTATATGCAACTCTACATAGTCAGCAATATTTACATATGAAGTGCTTTTATCAGTAAAAACAATCGTTTTCTCGCTATCTAAAGCTTGTTCAAGAGCTTCATCTGTTCCATCTGCTTGATGGTTCTCTAAAACCTTCGCTTTAAAATAGCGACATTGTCGTTCTACTTTACCTGTCTCTATATCTTCAAGAACTGTGCTTTCAGCCATAACCATAACGTTGGATTTGGTTTTACTACCACGACCAGCATTTTGTGTATTGTGCTCTTGATAAGAAGCTTCTATAGTAAAATATCCTTCATCCATTTCTATCATACCTTCTAAAGTGTATCGATCATCTCTATTTCCCATCGCTTTTCGTAATTTATGAACCATAGCCCAAACGGGTTCGTAACGTTTTAAACCTAGTTGGCGTTGAATTTCTTTTGAGGAAAAGCCTTTCTTGGTTGCTGTTAACAAAAACATTGTTTTGTACCAAATCATAAAGGATAGATTTGAACTCTGCATTATCGTTCCACTCCTCAACGAAGTACGACTTCTACATTTCTTACATTCATAACTCCATTGGCTTTTTATCCAATAATGTTCTTTGTGCGAACACTTTTTACAACTAACACCTATTTTGTCTCGTTCTGTTTTAAAGTGGTTGCGACAGGCTTGTTCACTATCAAATTCTGCCGTGAAACTGAAAATATTCATATCTTAGATTTTATTAAAGATAAGCATAAATATTCAATTATTAGTGTTTGCGGATATACAAAAGAAAGATATTAAAACTAATAAAAAAAAGGGTCATGACAACTTAAGCATTGTTTAGCTTTGCATAAAGTCAGTCATAGTAATGCCTAACAAGTATTTATATCGTTCACGAATTTCAGAGTCTAAATTTAGAGCATTAATTAAGTTGTTTTCTGTGGATTTGAATGCTACTCAAATGAGTCAATTATCTGGGTTGAGTAGAAACAGTATTAATAAAATTTTGTTAGCTTTAAGAGTTAGAATTGCAGGATTATGTGAACATGAAAAGCCATTTAAGGGAGAAATAGAAGTTGATGAATCTTTCTTTGGAGCTAAACGTAAAAAAGGAAAAAGAGGTCGAGGAGCTTATGGTAAAACGATTGTTTTTGGAGTATATAAGTGCAATGGAAAAGTCTATACAGAAATTGTTCCTAATTGCTCCAGAGTTACGCTACAAGCTATCATTAAAGGAAAAGTAGATGTAGATAGTATTATTCATTCTGATAAATGGAGAGGGTATAATGGATTGGTAGATTTGGGGTATAAAAAACATTATAGATTAGATCATGGAAAGAATGAATTTGTAGTAGGCAAATCTCATATTAATGGAATTGAAGGATTTTGGGGATACGCAAAAACAAGATTGTCCAAATTTAAAGGAATGCATAAAAACACCTTTTATTTGCACCTAAAAGAAACTGAATTTAGATATAATTATAGAAACGAAAATTTGTATAAATTAGTCATAGAAAATTTAAGAAAAAATCCTCTTAAGTTGTCATGACCCAAAAAAAATATTAGTGTCTTCAATTTATTGTATAATTAAAGGACATATAAACAGTTCCTACCATAATCAATTACTGCACGTGCCCTTTTTAAAAAATCAGCTCCAATGATACCGTGCACATGATCTTCTTCAACTTGTAATAAAGCTTCATTTACATAAGAAAGATCAAAAAGTATAAAATCCAATTTTGAAAGCTTCCAAGAACCTATACTAATAGAGTTATTTCTTGCAATTTTAGTTTTCATATTAATAGCACCAGCTCCTGCTGCTTTTACAGAGCTAGCTTCACTTTTCAAAAGAAAAAAGAAACTGTTTTTAAATCCAATACAACTAGTTGAAGCACCAGTATCCAAAATAAAATTACCTTTAATATTATTTATGTTAACAGAAAACTTATAATGACCAGAGTTTAATTTTTTAAGAGGAATTCTATAAAATCCCTTTTCTTCTAATAGCACACGTAGTTGCGTCATTATTTTTTTGTAAATATAGGAATATGATTTAGTACAAACTATTAGCTTTGCAATTATGTTAACAGACACTCATACCCATTTATATAGCGATGCGTTTAATAAAGATCAAGCAATAATTATGCAACGTGCCCTAGATGCTGGAGTAGATCGTTTTTTTATTCCCGCAATAGATTCAGGATTCACAGAAGCGATGTATGAACTAGAAAAAGCCTACCCAAAGAATGTTTTTTTAATGATGGGATTACATCCAACTTCGGTAAATGAAAACTATAAAAAAGAACTCAAACATGTGGAGGAGCAATTTAAAAAGAGAACCTTTTATGCTGTTGGTGAAATCGGAATTGACTTATATTGGGATACAAGTACTTTAGAAATCCAAAAAAAGGCGTTCAGGCATCAAATACAATTGGCAAAAAAATATAAACTACCAATAGTGATTCACTGTCGGGATGCTTTTGATGAGATCTTTGAAGTTTTAGAAACTGAAAAAGATCCTACACTTTTCGGCATATTTCACTGTTTTACAGGGACTCAGCAACAAGCATTACAAGCAATTTCCTATAATATGAAATTGGGAATAGGAGGTGTTATTACCTTTAAAAATGGAAAGATAGATCAATTTTTGCACAAGATAGATTTAAAGCATATTGTTATAGAAACAGATTCGCCCTATCTTGCTCCAGCCCCCTATAGAGGAAAACGAAATGAAAGCAGTTATCTGGAATTGGTAAATAGAAAAGTGGCTGAAGTGTATGGGATATCGGAAACCGAATCAGCACATATTACAACAAAAAATGCTGAAGAAGTTTTTGGAATTTAATTGAAAATAATACTGCTATTTTCCGCTTTGGATACTCACAAAATGTCATCCTTGAATATAGGATCTAAGATTATGAATAAAAAACCTAACATACTCCTTATATATACAGGAGGGACAATTGGTATGATCAAGGACTTTGAAACAGGTACCTTACACAATTTTAATTTCAATGATTTATTAAAGCAAATACCAGAATTAAATCTATTGGACTGTAATATTGCAACTCAAAGTTTTAAAGAACCTATTGACAGTTCTAATATGAATCTGGATTATTGGGTCGACCTAGCCACTATTATTGAAGAAAACTATCAAGATTTCGATGGCTTTGTGATTTTACATGGAACCGACACCATGTCTTATACTGCTTCAGCATTAAGCTTTATGTTTGAAAATTTGAAAAAGCCTGTAATTTTCACAGGGTCACAATTACCAATTGGTGACCTGCGAACAGATGCTAAGGAAAATTTAATTACATCGATACAAATTGCATCTTTAAGGGAAAATGGGAGTCCTACAATAACAGAGGTGTGTTTATATTTTGAATACAAATTATACCGTGGAAATAGAACCTCAAAAATAAATGCTGAACATTTTGAGGCTTTTGCATCTTTGAATTATCCTCCATTAGTGGTAAGTGGATTGAATTTATCGATTAATAAACAAGCATTACTTCGTCCTGATAATAAAAAGAAATTCTTAGTTCATAAAAAATTAGAATCTAACATTTTATTGATTAAAATGTTTCCTGGAATTAATAATTCAACCATAGATTATTTATTTTCATATCCAAATATTAAAGGATTGATACTTGAAACCTATGGCAGTGGAAATCTTATCAATAGTGAATGGTTTATAAATGCATTAAAAGAATTGATAGCGAAAGGAATTCCTATCATAAATATAACTCAATGTTCTGGTGGTGGTGTAAATATGGGACTCTACAGCACGAGTATACAGCTTAAAAAGATTGGTATAATTTCAGGAAAAGATGCGACTACAGAAGCTGCCTTAGCTAAATTAATGCTTATGTTGGGTAAAAAAGTTCCTGCTAACAAGTTCAAAACCATATTTGAAACGTCTATTCGAGGAGAAATAACATAAATTAATTTGATAAATATTTCATCAACCTATTTTTTTTTTGTTATTTGGCAATCCATTTGGCAGATTATTTAAATTAATGACAAATTAGAGAGGTGGCCGAGTGGTCGAAGGCGCACGCCTGGAAAGTGTGTATACGCCAAAAGCGTATCGAGGGTTCGAATCCCTTCCTCTCTGCGAAATATTTATTCTTGGAGATTAATTATTTTTTTATATCTTTAAAACCTTTAATTAAAACAAAATTTAAGTCGATAGCAATGAAAAAATTAGTAACTATTATGGCGATTGCCACGTTGGTTTTTGTAGGAACATTTAATGCAAATGCAACTACATTTCAACCATTGTCTAGTAATGTACACACAGTAATGACAGCAGCATCTGTCTCAATTATTCAAGATGAAGGCGATATGGACGCTGAAGAGTCTATAGGATTTCATCAAGAATTAAAAAATCGTTTTGTAGAAGGAGGTCCTGGATTTATGGGTATTGTTCTTTTATGTTTAATTCTTGGTTTAGCCTTTGCTATTGAAAGAATTATTTATTTAAACCTATCTACAACAAACACTCAAAAATTAGCTGAGAATGTTGAATCTGCTTTAAAAAGTGGAGGATTGGAAGCTGCAAAAGAAGTTACAAGAAACACAAAAGGTCCTGTAGCATCTATTTATTATCAAGGATTAGAGCGAGCTGACGAGAGTTTAGAAGCCGCAGAAAAATCGATCATAGCATATGGTGGAGTTCAAATGGGACAATTAGAAGAAAATGTTTCTTGGATTTCATTATTTATTGCAATAGCACCAATGCTTGGTTTCATGGGAACAGTAATTGGTATGATTGATGCATTTGATAAAATACAGGCAGCAGGAGACATGAATCCATCACTTGTTGCAGGAGGTATTAAAATTGCACTTTTAACAACAGTATTTGGTTTAATTGTTGCTATTATTTTACAAATTTTCTATAACTATATTATTGCTAAGATTGATAGTATTGTTAATAGTATGGAAGATGCGTCTATTACATTAATGGACTTGTTAGTTGAATACAAAAAAAATAATTAATAATTTAATATACCAAATATAATGGGTTTACATAAAATATTAAAAATTTTAGGATTGCTTATAAGCCTTGTAGGTGTTTACTTTCTAGCAAATATCATTTTGAAAGGTGATGATGCTATAATAGAAAGTGGTTCTGGTATAGATGGATTCATATATACATCATATATAATATTTGCCTTAGTGTTAGTTGCAGTTATTATTTTTGGATTGAAAGGACTTTTTTCTGGAAATATTAAAAATACCCTAATAATCTTAGGCGCTTTTTTTGCTGTAATAGCAGTATCCTACGTATTGTCAGACAACACTCCAATGGAGTTAAGCAATGGTAAGATGTTATCTGAATCGGGTTCAAAATGGGTCGGTACAGGATTACATACTTTCTACATATTAGCTATAGTGGCTATTGGAGCAATGATTGTTAGCGGATTTAAAAGAGCGAAATAATGGCCCGAAGATCAGCACCAGAAGTTAATGCAGGTTCGATGGCAGACATCGCATTCCTACTTCTTATATTTTTCTTAGTAACAACAACTATGGAAAAAGATAAAGGGATTGCAAGACAGCTACCTCCTATACAAGAAGATGACAGTACTCCTCCAGTAATAATTAAGGACAAAAATTTATTTATAGTTTTAGTAAATAAAAACGACCAATTATTAGTGGAAGATAATCCTATGGAATTAAGTGATTTACGAGAAGCAGCTATCGAGTTTCTTGATAATGGTGGTGCTCCATCTAAAAGTCCTGAATATTGTAATTATTGTCAAGGAAAAAAGGATGCTAGTTCATCTGATAATCCAGATAAGGCTATAATTTCAGTTCAGAATGATAGGCTAACATCTTATAAGATGTATATCGCTGTTCAAAATGAATTGGTAGGAGCGTATAATTTCCTTCGAAATAGAGAATCTCAGCGATTATATGGATGGGATTATACAGAAGTTAAAATGCATATTGATGCTGGAACTTATGTTGGTGATAGAAAGACAGCCAAAGATAACTTAAAAGAAATAAAAACATTATTTCCTTTAAAATTGTCTGAAGCACAGCCAAAAAAATCAGGTAAATAATAAACTAAGGAGCGAATGTCAAAATTTACAAAGAAAAAAAGCAACGAGTTACCTCCAGTATCTACAGCATCTCTACCAGATATAGTATTTATGCTATTATTCTTTTTTATGGTTGCGACTGTAATGAGAGAAACGAACTTATTAGTTGAGCAAAACCTTCCTAAAGCAGATGAAGTTGAAAAGCTTAAAAAGGATCGATCTATTTTTATTTTTGCTGGAAAACCCAGTCGACAATATAAAGAAAAATATGGGGAAGAGGGAAGGATTCAAATAGGAGATAAATATACTGATATATCAAATATAAGCATGGCACTAAATGAAGCAAGAGGAAAACTGATCCCAGAATTACAAAGTAAAGTAGTTGTAGCACTTAAAGTTGATGATGATACAAATACAGGTTTAGTAACTGATATTAAAGAAAAATTAAGGGAACTGAATATGGTAAAAATCATTTATATTACCACACCAGGAAACCAATTAGACGATTATTAGTCTACCAATTAACTTTTACTAAAACGCCTTGAAATATTCAAGGCGTTTTTTTTAGTTTCTAATTAATAAAATTATCTTTAATGATTAAATAAGTACGTTACAATACTTTAAGCAATAAAGAAGATAATAAGTATTTGAATTAGAAAATGATTTATAGACCCATGTACCATATTTCAAGATGTTATTTGTGTTTTTTACTTACACTTATTACTTATTTTACATTAGCACAAGATACCATACCAAAATCTAATGGCGATCTTCATTATAGAGAAGATCAATTTTGTATAGGCATATCCTATAACTTACTTTCTTCAATCCCGATGGGGGTTAATCCAGAGGGGCTTTCTGGAGGGTTTTATTTTGGATTTCTTCGAGATATGCCAATAAACAAAAATAGAAATATAGCCATTGCACTTGGTCTTGGCTTGTCTTTTGATCGATATAGCCACAATTTATTTATCGACAAAGATATTGATGGAAATACGACGTATACTATCTTAAATTCTACAGAAAATATTGATTCAAATCTTTTTAAAACTTCAATAGTCGAATTTCCTTTAGAATTTAGATGGCGGAGTTCCACACCAACATCCTATAAATTCTGGAGGGTCTATGTAGCATTAAAATTTGGATATGCCATTAGTTATCAGGCTACTTTAAAAGATATTTCAGGCTCTATTTCCCATTCAGATATTTCAGAATTTAATAGATTATCCTTAGGAACAACACTTAGTTTAGGTTATAACAAATTTAATTTTTACTTATACTATAGCATTATTCCCTTTTTTAATGATACTGCAATTACGAATGATGGACAACAAGTAGACTTTAAGACTATTAAATTGGGATTGATTTTCTACATATTATAGCCATAAGCGCAGCATAATAAATTGGGGGATGACCCCTATAAAAAATCCGATAATTAATTCAGGAACTGTATGTGCTTTTACACTTAGTCTCGATGATGCAACCCATCCAATACTAAATATAAAGAAGCCTATAAGAAATAATAAATTCAAATGATAATGTACACTAATTCCTATCATAAACATAGTAAAACCAGCTATTCCCATAAGATGTAAGCTAATTTTAAGTCTGAAAAGTACTAGAATTAATGCCGAAATAGTTGAAAAAAGAATTCCAATAAAGTAATAATACATTTCGGGAGTTTCATAAACACTATAAACCATCTTTATTATTAAAAGGAGTAGTAAAATTTGAATCATTAAAGGAAATCTACGTTCCTTCACATTTTTTAAATTCACATCCTTGACGACACTTAGGTTTTTTAATAAAAAAAAAGTGATTAGAGGGATTAATATGGTGATAATAATAATTGCAAGTATTTTAGCTTTAATTAGTTCGGACTCAATATACTTTGGGCTAATAGCATAATATAATATAGCTCCAAATAAAGGCATTAATAATGGGTGAAATAAAAAGGAGCCTAATTTTAAAAAATTATTCATTATATTTTTTTTCGCAATCGCGCTACAGGTAAATCTAGTTGTTCTCTATACTTTGCAATAGTTCGTCTGGCTATAGGGTACCCCTTTTCTTTTAATATTAGTGCTAATTTATCGTCTGTTAAAGGTGTTTTTTTATCTTCTTCAGAAACGATTATTTTAAGGATGGTTTTTATTTTTCTTGTTGATACATCATCTCCTTGATCATTTTTCATCGATTCACTAAAAAATTCTTTAATCAGTTTTGTGCCATATGGGGTGTCTACATACTTACTGTTTGCAACCCTAGACACCGTAGAAACATCCATATTTATTTTATCAGCTATATTTTTCAGAATCATAGGCTTCAACTTCTGTTCATCTCCTGTTAAAAAATATTCTTTTTGATGGTGCATAATTGCATTCATTGTAATAAATAATGTTTGCTGTCTCTGTTTTATGGCATCGATAAACCATTTCGCTGCATCCAGTTTTTGTTTGATAAATATAACGGCATCTTTTTGTGATTTAGATTTTTGTTTTGCCACTTTATATCCTTTCAACATTTCAGTATAATCTCTAGAAACATGGAGTTCAGGAGCATTTCTTCCATTAAGTGTTAAATCTAATTTATCATCGATAATTTTAATGGCAAAATCAGGAATTATATGTTCCACTAATTTAGTGTTATTGGAGTAAGACCCTCCAGGTTTAGGGTTTAATGACTCTATTACATGTATTGCATCCCTTAATTGATCTTTCGTAATTTCAAACCTAGACAATAATTTAGTATAATGTTTTTTTGTAAAATGATCAAATGATTCCTCGATAATACGAATTGCTAACAATATAGAGTCAGTGGGACTTTTTCGTTTTAGCTGAATTAATAAACTCTCTTTAAGATCCTTTGCTCCCACTCCAGAGGGATCTAATTTTTGAACAATTTTTAATATCTTCTTTATTTTTTCCTCTGTAGTAAAAATATTTTGAGTGAATGCTAAATCGTCAACAATATCTTGAATATCTCTTCTTATATAACCGCTTTCATCTACGCTTCCTACCAAAAAAAGAGCGATTCCTCGATTCTCTTCATCTAATTGAAACATATTAAGTTGTTGCAATAAATACTGGTTAAAAGAAATGCTTGAAGCATAAGGGACTTGTTTATCTTTATCATCGGCACTATAATTATTTGCAGATAATTTATAACTAGGAGTTTCATCGTCACTAAGATAATCATCAATATTAATATCGGTTTCTATAACTTCATTTCCCTCATCAAATTCTTTGGGTTCATTAAACTCATCTTCGAAATTATCATTTTCTTCTTTACCTCCTTCTAGTGCAGGGTTTTCCTCTATTTCTTGAGTAATACGTTGTTCAAAAGCTTGGGTAGGCAATTGTATTAACTTCATCAACTGTATCTGCTGAGGCGATAATTTTTGAGATAATTTAAAGTTGAGCTGTTGTTTTAACATGGATCAAATTACTTATTCAATTCTATAGATAAAAATAAATAAAAACAACCTACTTAAATAATCTCTGGTCGTAAACTTTCATATTGTTGATTATTAAGTTAATAACATCTGTTTTCTAACTGAATCCAGCTCTAAAAAATGCCTTATATTGTTATAACTAACGGATTTACTGGTTTTATGAGCCATAGATTTGGTTTAAAAAAATGATTCTGCGCAAACGCTTTGAGTTATCTCCAGTTTTAGGAAGCATTCCAATATCAGAAGTAAAGATTCTCTTAAAAAGCAGAGATGAACTTCCACCAGTTTTATTAGCCCTCCAAACAATTTTCACTAACAAGGCATCCCATCAAAAAATGTTTAAACTTGTAGAACCCATTGTTCAAAATGGGAAACGACAAACAGGACGCCAGGGGATGGCCATATGGGAAGTGATTGTTTTATCTGTTATACGATTAACCCTTAACAGCAATTACGATCGTTTATTGTGGATTGCCAATTCAGATAAATATGTGCGTCAACTCATGGGTATAGAAGGCGATTCTCATGGGTTCACAGTAGAAGATAAGCAATACCGTTTAACGGCATTAAAGGAAAACATTGGATTACTAAAAGTTGAAACCCTAGAAAAGATCAATGCCTTAGTTTTGGAAGTAGGACAGGGTTATCTAAAAAAAAAGACCGAGAAGCTGTTGCGCTTAAAGCCGATAGTTATGTTGTAAAAACCCATGTACATTTCCCCACAGATTATAATTTGTTGTGGGATGCAGCCCGAAAATGTATTGTTATCAGTTGCACTTTAGCATCTCAGCAAAACATATGGGAGTGCAACGGGTCTGATTGGAAAAAGCGTGTTAAAATTGAATTTAGAAAGCTACAAAAGACCAGGAGATCTGGAGGCAAACATAAGGAATTTTGTTTAAAAACTGCTATGGAGAATTACTTAAATCTAGCCCAAACCCTTTATAAAAAGATAAACACATTCAAAAGCGTTTTTAAGGTCAATACAATACATCAATACTCATTATTACTTGAATTAGAGTACTACAGCAAGATGCCAGCCAAACATATAGATTTGGCAGAGAGAAGGTTATTAAAGGGAGAAAAGATTCCTTATAGCGAGAAAGTGTTTTCTTTATTTGAACCTCATACCAAATGGATTAACAAAGGGAAAGCCAGAGTGATTGCAGAACCGGGACAAAAACATTTGATTATTACAGATCAAAATCATTTTATAGTTTACCACAGACTAACAGGAGATCCTCCCGATGCAGAATTTACTGTTAAAACTGCCAAAGAGGTAAAAAAACAGTTTGGTAATCGATTAGCATCCCTGAGCTTTGACAAGGGGTTTAGTTCTAAAGAAATCATTGCACAACTCGAAAAAAGTATTCCTGATGTCATGCTCAAACAAAAAGGAAGACGCAATAAAGTTAGACTAGAAACAGAAAGGGATAAAGATTTCAAGCAACTCAACAACAGTCATCAAAGCATTGAATCTGACATAAACCAACCGGAACATCATGGATTGAACAAATGTCCTGACAAAGGGGAGGAAAACTTCGAAAAATATGTTGCTCTTGCTGTTTTATCCTATAATCTTTACCGTTTAGGAAATTTAATAAAAAAGAAAAGCATCAAAGAAAAAACGAAACAGAGGCACAAAGTAGCTTAAAAATGCGAGTTCCTTTATGAGTTTAAACATAAGTAACCATAGGATAGCTATGTCTTAAAACCAGCTTTCAGACCAAAATGATGGTGTTTATCAAAAAATCTTACAGCAAAAATTAAAAACGCCTTGATAATCTCTTTTTAATTCTAAAAACAGAATAAACCCTCCGCTAGTTTTTGATATTAAAGAAATTTATACTCTTACCGACCAGACACTAAATAAGAAAGTAGGTTGTTTTATTATAAGCATGTGATATTTTTTAAAAACCTGCATTTCCAGGACTTCGGGGATAGGGGATTACATCTCTAATATTACTCATACCAGTAACAAATTGAACCAATCTTTCAAACCCAAGCCCAAAACCACTGTGTACTGTAGTTCCAAATTTTCTTAGATCAAGATACCACCACAATTCTTTTTCATCTATATCCATAGCTGCCATTTTTTGTTTTAGCACTTCATACCGTTCTTCACGTTGAGAACCCCCAACGATCTCACCAATCTCTGGGAATAAAACATCCATGGCTCTTACCGTTTTACCGTCTTCATTTAAACGCATATAAAAAGCCTTAATGGTTGCTGGATAATCAAATAATATAACTGGACATTTGAAGTGTTTTTCTACCAAAAAACGTTCATGCTCACTTTGAAGATTGGCACCCCATTCTTCAATCAAGTATTTAAATTTCTTCTTTTTATTAGGCTTGGAGCGTTTTAAAATTTCTATTGCTTCGGTATAACTTAGCCTCTTAAAATTATTTTCAATAATAAATTGAAGTTTTTTAATCAAGTCCATTTCACTACGCTGATCTTGAGACTTACTTTTTTCTTCCTGAAGCAATCTGTTTTCTAAAAATTCTAGATCTTCCTTACAGTGTTCAAGTGCATAATTAACAACGTACTTAATGAAATCTTCAGCAAGATCCATATTTTGATCCAGATCACAAAAAGCAACTTCGGGTTCTATCATCCAAAATTCAGCTAAATGACGGGAGGTATTTGAATTTTCAGCTCGAAAAGTAGGCCCAAAAGTATACACTTTACTCAAACCCATAGCATAAGTTTCTGCTTCTAATTGCCCACTTACTGTTAAGTTGGTTTCTTTTTCAAAAAAATCTTGCTTAAAATCTACGTTCCCATTTGAGTCTTTTGGGGGATTTTTTAAATCTAAAGAAGTAACTCGAAACATTTCACCGGCACCTTCCGCATCACTTCCAGTAATAATTGGGGTGTGCATATAATTAAAGCCATTTTTCTGAAAGTATTCATGTACCGCAAATGCAAGCTTAGATCGGGTACGCATAATAGCACTAAAGGTGTTTGTTCGAATTCGTAAATGTGCTTGTTCTCTTAGTTTTTCAAGGGAATGCCGTTTGGGAGAAAGAATAGTAAGTTTTACTTCTTCAGGATCTGCTTCCCCTAAAATATCGACTTTAGACACTTGAATTTCAACTGATTGCCCATGGCCCTTACTTTCAATAATAGTTCCAGTTACCTTAATGGCTGCACCAACAGTAATTTTTTTAAAAATTCCTTCTTCAAAATTTTCAAAATCAACAACACATTGAATGTTATTAATAGTAGAGCCATCATTTAAAGCGATAAATCTATTGCTTCTGAATGCTCGGACCCAGCCTGAAATATTAATTTCCTGAATGGATGGTTTGGTTTTTAATAAATCAATAATTTTTTCTTGTTGCATGATTTTTTCTTTGAAAATGTAAAGATACTTCTTACTTATAAAAAGACCAATACTGATCTTATTTATCCTTAGCGTTATCGATTTCGGTATCAGAAAATAATTTTATTGCTGGTTTTTTTAATGTTTTCTTATTTGCTATACTTCGTTCTAATGATAATAATAAGGATGGAAGTAGCAGCAAATTAGCTAGCATTGCGAATAATAAGGTAATAGACACTAAAATACCTAAAGCTACGGTACCACCGAAACTTGAGATTGCGAATACCGAAAACCCAAAAAATAATACGATAGAAGTATAAAACATACTAACACCTGTTTCTTTTAATGCTGCATAAACCGATTTTCTGATCTTCCAATTATTTGCAATTAATTCTTGTCGGTATTTCGCTAAAAAATGAATGGTATCATCTACAGATATTCCAAATGCAATACTAAAGACTAATATAGTGGAAGGTTTTATTGAAACTCCTAAAAATCCCATTAGACCAGCAGTAATAATTAATGGGAGTAAGTTTGGTATTAAAGAGACCAGTATCATTTTTAGATTTCTAAACATCCAAGCCATAAAAAGGGCTATCAATAAAATGGCAAGTGAAAGAAATAGAATCAAATTATTAACTAGGTACCGAGTTCCTTTTTGAAACACTAATGTCTTTCCTGTTAGCTGGACATTATATCGGTCTTTTGGGAATAATTTATCAATCTTGGCATTTAAATCTTCTTCAATACGATCGAATCGATCAGTACGGGCATCCCTCATAAATGTTGTTATACGAGCGTATTGCCCAGTGCTGTCTATATAATTTTTTAGAAAAGAGATGTTTTTTGTACTATTCTTTGCATAGGATAATAAAAAAGTTCGCTCCTGACTATTAGGGAGTTGATAGTATTCAGGGTTGTTATTATAATAAGCTTGTTTCGAAAACTTCACTAATTCTACAACAGATAAAGGTTTTGATAATTCTGGTATCTCTTCAATAAATGCTTGAAGATTATCCATGCGTTTTAAAGTTGCAAGTTTCATCACTCCTTTTTTACGCTTGGTATCAACTAATATTTCTAAAGGCATAATTCCCTCATATTCTTGTTCAAAGAACATGATGTCATGATAGAATTCCGAATTTTTAGGCATATCTTCAATTATACTACCAGAAATACGAATGTTAAAAATACCAATGATGCTAATGCAGAGAATTAAGACCGATGTGATATAAATACCAATACGATGATTTTTTACCATATAGGCAGTCCAATCAACAAAGGTATTTATCCATCTTTTATTTAAATGTTTCAAGTGCTTATGTTTTGGAGCTGGCATGAAACTATAAGCAATTGGAATGATAAAAAGGCTTAATAAAAAGATGGTGATGATATTTATAGAAGCCACAATCCCAAACTCTTTTAAAAGCTTACTGTTAGTTAAAATAAATGTAGCAAAACCAGAAGCGGTGGTAAGGTTAGTCATAAGGGTAGCGTTTCCAACTTTTGCGATAATGCGTTGTAATGACTTTGCCTGATTCTCATGAAGTTTTATTTCCTGCTGGTACTTATTACCCTAAACTCGCAACAACATTTATAAATACCCCTTAGCCTTTTGAAAACAAAAGGCTAAGGGGTTTTGTAGTTTCACCTAAAAGGTGGAAATTGCGGTTGAACCCTGCAAAACACTACAATGCTTAAAACTAAACAATCTTCAAAGAATATCACCCCTTTTGGTGGCTTAAATTTTATTTTTAATGCCATTAAACGCTCAAAAATAGATGTTTTTCTCGATAAAAATTTGGGTTATCGAAATTTTAGAGCCCAATATTCGTATGCCGACATTGTGCTTTCTTTGTTGGGAAATTCTTTATGCAATGGAGAGTATATTTCTGATTTAGAACATCTTAAAAATAAATTCACTTGCCAAAGTTTTACCAAAATCCCTTCCCCAGATACGGTTGAATATGCTTGTCAGGAATTAAAAGAACCAACAATTAGGGAGATAACTGGCCAAGGAATTGTTCATCAATTTAATTACAACAATCAAACCAACGTATCTTTAATCGCTCTTTGTGCAAAAACAGGTCAACTTAAAAAAGAAGAAAAATACACACTTGATTTTGACAATGTAGTTCTTGAAAACAAAAAACAAGATGCCAAAAAAAGCTATAAAAACACTAAAGCCTAGCATCCCAATTTCGCCTTCATAGGCAGATTACCTGTGCATATTGAAAACCATAACGGCAACACCCCTGCAAAGTATAAACAATTTGAAACACTAGAAAGATGTTTTAAAAACCTGAGCGACAATCAAATAAAAATAGAACATTTTAGAGCAGACTCTGCATCTTATCAAAAAGAAGTCATTGAACTGGTTAGCCAAAAGGCGACTAACTTTTATATTAGAAACATCAGTTCCCAAAAGTTCATCTCTTTATGTGGAAAAATTAAAGATTGGAAAAAACAGGAAATCAACAACGAAATAAAAGAAGTTGCATCACTAATTTACACCCCTTTTAATGGGGGATTTTCTTATAGAATTGTGGTTACAAGATCTCTAAAAAAAGACCAGCAAATCGATTTTATATCAGGGACCCCTTACAATTATTATGGAATAATGACCAACAATTTAGTTTTTTCAAATCAAGAAATTATCGAATTTTACAACCAACGAGGCGATGCGGAGAATTCTAACAAATTCTTAATCAGTGATTTCAACTTGAAACACTTGCCTTTTATGGATTTGGATACCAATACTGCGTTTATGTATTTAATGGCGATGTGCTTAATTCTTTTTGAGTGGACAAAAGTAATTTTGGTGAAAAATAAAACTCCAAATATTAGTCTTAAAATGAGAGTCAAAGCGGTTTGTTTTCGTTACATTACTGTGGCTACAACTTTTGTAAATCACGCCAGAGAGAAAATACTTCAGGTTTTCTCAAACCAAGAATACAAAATTTTAAAAATTTAAAACAAGGATTTACTGGAATTGCAAAAAAACTCATTTGGGGTAAGGGAGGCTATACACATAGCCTATGAAATTTTGTTGAAAACGGAATGAAAACCCTGAAAAAATTAAATACATTTACATATTAAAGACCTCGGATTTCTGTTGCGAGTTTTGGGTATTAATTAAAAAGATACAATTTGGAATACCGATTACAATTATCAATGGAGGAATTAATGCGGTTAACACTGTAATTTCATAATGTAACAAACCTAAAATTCCAAATGCCCACATAACACCAATTATAACTGTAACCATGGAAATTAAAGTTGCCCGATAGGATCTAAAGAAAAAGAAAAAGAGTAAAGAAGTTATTAAAAGTGCAGCACCAACAAACAAACCTATCTCATCAACAATGTTTTGTGCGTTTAGAGTTCTAATATAAGGCATCCCTGAGGTGTGAACTTTTAAGTCTGTTTCAATTTCAAATACTTCAATCAATGGAATAAGATCATTTAAAATAAAATCTCTCCTTGCAGGGGTATTTATGATCTCTTTCTTTAAATAAACTCCAGCACGAATTGTTTTTTTATTTGGGCTATAGACCAGTCCTTCATAAAAAGGAAGTTTGTTTAAACGTTCGTATCGATATCGTTCTAATGACTTCTTTGTAAAGACAGAATCTTGAATAAAGGGCACTAATTTAAACGCTGTGGTATCTTTTCTTTTTTCTAATTTTTTTAAATCTCCACCAGAAATTGAAAAATCTACCTCTTTATAGCTGTTAATTTTAGAGATAAAATTATTCCAAACAACAAATTTCGATGGTGTGAATAAAGTAGAATCTTTAACTCCTAAAACGATAAGATTTCCTTCGTCACCAAACCGACTTAAGAAATTTTTATAAGCGATATTTATTTCATGCTCATCGGGTAGTAAATTCGCTTCTTCATTAGTGAAGCGCATATTTTTCCATTGCATCGCTAATGCAACAGTTATGATGGCAATTACAAAAAGTAAAAAAATACGATTTCGTAAAATAAATCGAGCTACTGCACTCCAAAAACCGATACTAAAAAGTTTGTTCAATACAATATAATTTGTACTAATGACCTTAATTACAAAGGAGGCGCAAAGATATTAAAATAGGAGTAACTAAAGGATTTTATTAATGAACTACCTCGACCCAAGGGTACGAGGTATCAAAACAACTTAAGTTGAGATGAATGAAATTTTTTATATTCTTCTTTCCTGCCTTGACCTTGAACATATTTTTTAATAACTTCTTCGTTAGCATATTGTCCGACTGTATTAATATAATAACCTGTCGTCCAAAATTTCCCACCCCACAAAAACCGTTTTACTTCTGGATGTAACCTAAATATTTCCCTTGCCGTTAAACTCTTTAACGTATTGACTATCTTCTTGGGTGACATCATCGGTACACTTTGTATCAAAAAATGAACATGATCGTCATCACAGCCCACTTCTAAAAAATGAATCTCATAACGGCAAGAAATCTCTAAACAAATTTCAACCAATGAAGAGGAAACTTCCTCCGTCAATACATTTCGCCGATACTTTATTGGGCAAACCAAATGGTACATCAACAAACTCTTGTTATGACTTTTGAAGATATGTTCACTCATATCACAAAAATAAATATCTTTACGCTACACCCGACGCAAGCGTCGGGGAATTCTATTGATTAAAAGTACCTGTTTATTTAGTCACTTTTATAAGTAGTAGGATTATTTTATTAAAAATAAGCTTATTTAATTGAATGAAATGTTGAACCTAATTATATGGTCATAATTTCCTTTTCTTTTGATTTAAGAGATTCATCAATTTTATTGATATGGTCATCTGTCATTTTTTGGATATCAATTTCTAAATTCGATATTAAATCCTCAGAAAGATCTATTTTTTTTAATTCGTTATTGGCATGTTTACGATCATTTCTAACGCCCACTTTAGTTTCTTCGGCTTCAGCCTTTGCTTGCTTAGCAAGTTCAATTCTGCGTTCTTCAGTTAATGGAGGAACATTAATGATCACACTTTCACCATTATTCATTGGATTAAAACCAAGATTAGCTTGGTGAATTCCTTTTTCGATTTCTGGAATAAGTGATTTTTCCCAAGGTTGGATGGATAGGGTCATCCCGTCTGGAGCAGACACATTCGACACCTGATTTAAAGGAGTAGGAGTGCCATAATAATCTACCATAACACCAGCAACCATAGAAGGAGTTGCTTTTCCAGCTCGGATATTCAATAATTTTTTCTGTAAATGTTTTAAGGCATTATCCATTGCCTCATGAGTGCTGTCTAATATAAATTTTGATTCTTCATTCATTTTAAATAAGTTTATAATATCACCTCATCCGAATCCTTGGAAAGTATAGTGACCGAATCTTCGTTAACAATTTAATTTATTTGATGTAGCTTAGAGTCAGTTTTATATAGTCATCTAACTGAGAGCCGAAACTACACATTAACTTTAGTTCCAACTTTTTCACCTGAAACCACTTTTAATAGATTTCCATGAGTATTCATATCGAATACAATGATTGGCAATTCGTTTTCCTGACTTAAAGTAAAAGCTGTTGTATCCATTACCTTTAAACCTTTTTTAAGAACATCATCAAAACTTATAAAATCAAATTTTATTGCCTTTGAATCTTTTTCAGGATCGCTGGTATAAATTCCATCAACACGAGTTCCTTTTAAAATAACATCGGCTTTAATTTCAATAGCTCGTAAAACTGCAGCTGAATCTGTTGTAAAATACGGATTTCCTGTTCCTCCTCCAAAAATTACAACCCTTCCTTTTTCCAGATGTCTCAGAGCTCTTCTTCTAATAAAAGGTTCTGCTACTTCATTTATCTTTACAGCACTTTGTAAACGTGTTGGAATCCCCTCGTTCTCTAAAGCACTTTGCAAGGCTAAACCATTAATTACCGTTGCAAGCATGCCCATATTATCCCCTTGTACACGATCCATCTCTCCGCTTGCAGCTGCCAATCCTCTAAAAATATTTCCACCTCCTATAACAATGGCTACTTCAATCCCTTTATTGGTAATTTGTTTAATCTCAATGGCATAATCTTGAAGTCGTTCGGGGTCAATACCATATCGCCGTGTACCCATTAAGGCTTCTCCAGAAAGTTTTAAAAGTATTCTTTTATATTGCATAATTGAATTTAATTACACAAAAATAAAGAAAATTATTGAGGCAATGATTGTTGAAAATAAGGAATAATAAAAAAACCGTTTTGAAAGAATCAAAACGGTTTTGTATTTTTAAAACTAGATTAATCTACCCTAATGAAACGCGATCAAAAGAAACCACTTCCACATCGCCATTTGAATTTACATATTCGGCAACACTTTGTTTTTCGTTTTTAATAAAGTTTTGATCCAAAAGACTTTGTTCCTGGTCTAAGGTTGTATTATCGGAAATAAAACGATCTAATTTTCCAGGTAGAATTCTGTCCCAGATCTGTTCTGGTTTGCCTTCTGCTTTTAATTCCTCCTGTAAATGAACTTTAGTTTCCTCAATAATAGCATCAGTCAATTGCGCTTTTGAAATATAAGTAGGAACGTTTTTAAGAGTTTTACCCAATCTGCCTAGTTCAATATTATCTTTTTCGATTGCTGCAATTCTAGCTTCTGTTTCTGATGCGATAAATTCAGGATCAAAATCTTTATATGATAAAGTAGTTGCTCCCATTGATGCAACTTGCATAGCAACATCTTTTGCAATAGTTTCAGCATTCTCAGCTGCTGAAGATAATCCAACTAAAGTTGCAATTTTGTTTCCATGAATATAAGATCCAACAAATGGAGCTTTTAATTTTTTGAATTCATTTAATTGCACCTTTTCACCAATAACTCCGGTTTGTTCAATTAGTTTATCAGAAACAGTCATTCCTCCAAAATTAGCATTTAAAAAGGACTCTTCGTCATCGTAGTTTAATGCTAATTCAGCAAATTGATTTGCTAAGGCTACAAAATCATCATTCTTACCAACAAAATCTGTTTCACAAGCTAAAACGATTAATACACCTTCTGTTTTTGTATTATTAATTTTTGCGATTGCAGCACCTTCATTAGATTCTCGGTCTGCTCTTTTTTCTGCAACTTTTTGTCCTTTTTTACGAAGAACAGATACCGCTTCATCGAAGTTTCCATCTGCTTCTACTAATGCATTTTTACAATCCATCATACCGGCACTGGTTGCATCTCTAAGTTTTTTTACGTCTGCGGCTGTAATATTTGCCATATTAAAAGTATATTTTATTAAATGTTATTTATTCTTCTTCTTTAGTAGCAGCTTCTTTTTTAGAAGTTGTTGTTTCTGTTTCAACAACTGCAGTTACTCTTTTACGAGTAGCTTTTTTTTCTGGAACTGCTGCCTCATCTTTTACAACTTTTTCGCTAGCTTCATCTTTATCTTTCCCATTTTTCCGCTCTCCAAGTCCTTCGATAACAGCATTAGAAATGCTAGACATTATTTTGTCAATAGATTTTGATGCATCATCATTAGAAGGTATTACATAGTCAATCATACTTGGATCACTATTAGTATCGACCATGGCGAAAATTGGAATTTTTAATTTCAAGGCTTCTTTTACCGCAATGTGCTCTCTTGTAGTATCTACAATAAAGAGTGCTCCAGGTAATCGAGTCATGTCTGATATAGAGCCTAAGTTTTTTTCTAGTTTTGCACGAGTTCGATCTACAGCTAGACGTTCTTTTTTAGACAGGGTATTGAAAGTTCCGTCTTGTTTTGAACGATCAATTAAAGCCATTTTTTTAACGGCTTTTCTTATGGTTACAAAATTGGTAAGCATACCACCTGGCCATCTTTCTGTAATATATGGCATATTGGCATTTCCTGCTTTTTCAGCAACAATGTCTTTTGCTTGTTTTTTGGTAGCTACAAAAAGAATTTTTCTTCCACTTGCCGCAATTTTTTTGAGGGCTTCGTTTGCTTCTTCTAATTTTGCAGCAGTTTTGTATAGGTTGATAATATGAATTCCATTACGCTCCATATAAATATAAGGGACCATATTTGGATTCCATTTTCTGGTGAGGTGACCAAAATGTACACCTGCGTCTAATAAGTCTTTGACTTCTGAGTTGTTGTTTGCCATTTTGTTTTAGTTTACGTTCTGTAATATAGATAGCAATCTTTCCACCTGAGGCGGACTTGATTTAGATGCTAAACTAATGTCCCACCCAGCAGAGTGAAACTAACAGCTTATTAATAATTATTATTTGTAAGATCGTGTTTCGATACATTTGTAACAGATTCTTAAAATTCTTCTAAAGAAATTTATTAAAACAGTTACTAAATATATTTGAAGTATTAACGTTTTGAGAATTGGAATTTTTTACGCGCTTTTTTCTGTCCGAATTTTTTACGCTCGACCATTCTAGGGTCTCTTGTTAATAATCCTTCTGGTTTTAAAACGGTTCTGTTTTCTTCGTTTAGTTCACACATTGCACGAGAAATCGCTAAGCGAATTGCTTCAGCTTGACCAGTGGTACCACCACCATGAACATTTGCATTAATATCAAAGCTTTTCAAATTATCGGTTAATGATAATGGTTGTCTAACTTTATATTGTAATGTCCCTGTTGTGAAATATTCTTCCATATCACGTTTGTTAACTGTTATCTTTCCTTTTCCTTTGGAAACATAGATACGTGCTACAGCATTTTTTCTTCTTCCTATTTTATGTATTACGTCCATTACTTGATATCGTTAAGGTTAATGGTTCTTGGTTTTTGTGCTTCTTGATTGTACTCATTTCCAACATATACTTTTAGATTTCTAAAAAGATCTGCACCTAATTTATTTTTAGGCAACATTCCTTTTACAGCTTTTTCTACAAGTCTTGTAGGATCTTTTGCAAATAGTTCTTTGGCAGTCAAACTACGTTGTCCACCAGGATAGCCCGTATGTCTTATATACGTTTTATCATCCCACTTTTTTCCTGATAGTTTTATTTTTTCAGCATTTGTAATAACAATGTTGTCACCACAATCTACATGTGGGGTAAAACTTGGCTTGTGCTTACCACGTAATAATACTGCTACTTTACTAGCAAGACGACCTAATGTTTGACCATCAGCATCTACGTGTAACCATTCCTTTGTAACGGTAGCTTTATTTGCTGAAACGGTTTTATAACTTAGTGTATCCACTTTTTTTAATTTTTCTACTTGCATTCACCTACAAGCAGTAGTTAACATTCCTTCTTTTGGATAAATCGGGCTGCAAAAGTACTACTATTTATTTGAATAACAAATGGTCCCGTTTTTATTTTTTTAATTCAAAAATACCCTTTTTATTTTAACATTGTTATAAGAAAAATTTAACCATCAATTAAGTTAAACTTCTCCTAAATTCTGTCGCATCTGCAACAATTTAAAGAATTTTGGGTCACTTAATAAACTAACAATTAATATGACCAAATCTGCAATATTATTGATACTCTTTTTTTGTTTTACAATTTTGGGGTTTTCACAAGAAGAAAGCCAAAAAAAAGAATCACAAACTAAACCCGAAAAACGATATTATACCACAAAATTAGTTCCTATTGAATCTGCCCCTAAAATTGATGGGATAATCGATGATTCATCTTGGGATTCAGTTGCCTGGGCTTCAGATTTTGTAGAATTTGAACCTGACAATGGGACACCCCCAACCGAGCAAACAAAATTTAAAGTTATTTATGACGATAAGAACATCTATTTCGCAATTAAAAGTTTTGATGCAGAACCAAATAAAATTGAACGTCGATTATCTAGACGTGATGGTTTTGAAGGAGATTTTGTTGAATTAAATATAGATAGTTATCACGATAAACAAACCGCTTTTTCTTTTACCCTTACTGCAGCAGGCGTGAAAGGAGATGAGTTTGTTTCAAATAATGGAGATAATTGGGACCCAAGTTGGAATCCCATATGGTATGGCAAATCACAGATTGATGCTGATGGTTGGACTGCTGAGATTCGAATTCCCTTAAGCCAACTTCGATTTAGTAACGATCAAAATCAGGTATGGGGCTTACAAGTTTTAAGAAGGTATTTCAGAAAAGAGGAACGTTCCCTTTGGCAATATATTCCTGCAAATCCAACAGGATGGGTTAGTGAATTCGGGGAATTAAATGGACTTATTGGACTTAAACCTCAGAAACAATTGGAAATCCAACCCTATGGAGTAGCTCAATTAGATACCTATCCTGAAGAACAATTGAATCCATTTAGAGATGGCACAGATACTAAGTTGGCAGCTGGACTGGATGCAAAAATTGGAATTACAAATGATTTAACGGTAGATTTAACAGTAAATCCAGATTTTGGACAAGTAGAAGCAGATCCTGGAGCTATTGCTTTGGATGGCTTTGAAATATTCTTTAGAGAACAACGCCCCTTTTTTGTAGAAAACAAGAATATATTTGATTTCAGAATAGGTGGCGGGCAAGATAATATTTTCTTTTCTCGGAGAATAGGAAGAACTCCACAAGGATATTCTACCGCAGATCCTTCTAAAGGAGAATTTGAAGACATTCCAGATTTCACCACTATTTGGGGTGCTGCAAAATTCAGCGGAAAAACAAAAGATGGCTGGTCTGTTGGTGTATTAGAAAGTGTTACTTCAAAAGAATATACAAAAATAGAATTGAGTGATGATCTGGATTATTTAGATAATTTAGATGAAATTGGAGAAGAGCGTGAAGAAATAGTGGAACCGCTAACCAATTATTTTGTTGGAAGGTTACAAAAAGATTTTAATGAAAACAACTCCTATATCGGAGGGATATTTACTTCAACCAACAGAAAAATAGAAGGGAATTTAAATTATTTACACGAAAACGCATATACTGGAGGATTCGATTTTAAGCATAATTGGAATGATAGAAAATTTTATGTAACGGGTGATTTTGTAATGAGTAATGTAAATGGTAGTGAAGAATCAATTTTAAGAACACAAACATCCTTAACTCATTTATTTCAAAGAGAAGATGCAACTCATGTGTCTGTTGATACAACCAGAACTTCTTTGACTGGGACTGGAGGAAGAATTGAAATTGGGAAGCAAGGAGGTGGAAATTGGCAGTATGAATTAGGGGGTAACTGGAAATCTCCCGAATTAGAATTAAATGATATCGGATTTTTAAGAAGTGCAGATAATATTATTCAATATGCAGAAGTAACCCGACTTTTTACAAAACCCACATCTTGGTACCGTAGAGTTTATATAAATTTAGAACAATTTTCTTCTTTTGATTATGAGGGAAATTATAATAGAATTCAATATGAATTGAATGGAAACATTAATTATAAAAATAATTGGTGGACAGAATTAGGTGGAGCTCATAAACCCAGGATATATTCCAATACAGTTTTAAGAGGAGGACCTAGATGGCGTTGGTCTGATGAAAACTTTTTCTTTTTATTTTCAGGAACCGATCGCAATAAAAAATTTAGCGGGACTTTAGGCTATGTTTATTCACAAGCAAAACAAGATAATTTTTCCAATAAAAAATATGAGGCGAGGGTTAATTACCAGCCCATCAACGCTTTAAGCATATCCTTAAGAACAGAATATGGTAAACACTCTAATAAAACGCAGTATGTTACGCAACAAGATTTTTCTGGGACAACTCGTTATATTATGAGTAAAATCGATCAGGAAACCTTAAGTGCCACCTTAAGAATTAACTATACTTTTAACCCAGATCTTACGCTGCAATATTACGGACAACCCTTTATCGCTCAAGGCATTTATACTGACTTTAACTATGTAAACAATCCTGTTGCTGAAGACTTGAATGAACGCGTTATCTGGTATGGTGAAAATCAAATTTCCTTTGAAGAAGGTGTGTATGGTGTTGATGAAAATATAGATGGGAAAACCGACTATTCTTTTGAAGATCCGAATTTTTCCTATGTCCAATATAGATCCAATTTAGTGTTGCGATTTGAATACATTCCAGGTTCTGAAGTGTTTTTTGTATGGTCTCAAGGGATCACTAGTTTTGGCGATACCTTAAATAATTTTAGCACGATACTCGATGAACAATTATTTAATCAGAAACCTGAAAACACCTTTTTAATTAAGGTAACGTATCGATTTGTTTTATAGAATAAACAGTATTGATTTCCCCCATTTTTTTTATTTTGAAATCAGCATTAAGAAAAATATTTTTTTCTGAAGCTATAGAATTTATCGTTTCAAAATCACAATCTTCAGAAAGGATCATATAGGTTTTATTTTGTTTTGAAAGATAAAATGGAAACTGAGAAAACAGGTTTATAAAATATTCAAAATCCGCTCCGCTAAACCATGCTTGTTCTTTGATGCTTTTTGGCTGTTTAGGGTAATAGGGGGGATTTATTATAATATAATCAAAGACTTGTTTATTCAGATTTTCAAAAAGATTAGAATATACACAGGAAACTTCTAAGTTGTTTTTTTTGGAAGCTTTTTCAAGATATTCCAAAGCTGTTTTATTAATATCTGAAGCAGTAACAATCGCTCCTTTTTTCCTGGCGAACAATGAAATGATCCCACAACCACAACCCAATTCTAAAAAGGTTTTGTTGTGTAGCTCCAATCCAGAAATAAAATCCAACAAAATCCTAGTACTCAACGTAAGATGTGGTGGAAATACATCCGGGTGTACTAATACGTCAATATTTTGATAGGAATAAGACCTGGGTTTTCTATAATAGATTTGTAACCCCTTATTTAAAAAGGGTTTTGTTAGTTGTTTTATGATGGATCTTAATTTTGACATATTATTAAGAACACGCACTACAAGGATTAAACAGATTCTATTAGATCTATCCAGGAATTTCGTATTCTATTTTTATCATCATTCCGAATAAAAACCTTGTATCTCAGGCTGTCTATACTTCCATATTTTATGAAGCACTTTTATTTCATAAGGATAGTTATAAATTCCAGTTTTATATCGCCATCCTGAAACTAATTTTAGTATTCTTTTTTTAAATCCCTTTATTTTAAAATCGGTAATTGTTGGGTAATATCCATTAAGTACCGTTTCAAAATTTTTAATTTTATCTACCATCGCAGGTGTAAGCCATGGAGTAAGCGGATTTTTTCGAAGGTCGAAATTTTCCCAGGCAGGCTCTAACCAATCTTCCAAATGCTTTGGGAAACTAAATCCTGCTTTTTGAATTTGTTTATAAAGTTCAGATCCTTCCGTTGCAACTGGACTATAAAGGTAAATGATGATTTCAGCATTTGGATTAATTTCTTTTATTTCTTTGATGAACTTAATATCCCATTCAATCTGTTGCATGACTTTTTCGGGGGTTTCAGCAGGCATTCCAAGAACAAAGGATAACTCTGGAATAATTCCAATAGGATTCAAGCGTATTGTAAATTCTTTAATGGTTTCGCCAGTTTGAGTTCCCCCTTTATTCATTTGTTTTAATACTTCATCATTCCCTGTTTCAGCACCTAGAAAAATCATTTTGCAACCTGCTTCCTTCATCAAAATTAAATCTTCATCACTATATTTATTAATTGTATCTATCCGACCTTCTCCCCACCATGAAATTCCATCATCTTTAATTAATTTAGAGAATTCGAGAACTCTGTTTCTGGATGTAAAAAAATTATTATCGTGAAATTCAATTGCTTTTATGTTGTAATTATCACTGAAATACTTGACATCGTTATAAACTGTATCTGCAGATTTTGCTTTCCATCGTCCGCTGTAAATTGGGACCACAGCACAAAAAGAGCAGGTAAAAGGACATCCTAGACTAGAGTGATAACTAAAAGTGTTTTTACCTAAAAATGTTTTACTTAAATAATTTTCTAGATTGTAATAAGTATCTAGATGTTTGTAAGGTAATTGAGGAAGACTATCTTGATCTAATAATTCTTCTTTTGAGGTTTTTATAATTTCACCATCTTCCTTTATATAAATCAGATTTTTAATATCGTTCCGACTACTATCGGATTCACTTGAATCATCAATATCTTTCTCTAAAAACGCAATCAAAGAAGGAAAAGCCCGATCACCAGGACCATTAATAATATAGTCTACAAAAGGAGCTTCAATAGAAACTTTATATTGGTTGGAAGCAAAGTAGCCACCCCAAATAGTAATTGTATTTGGAAAATAGTCTTTAATTTTTTTAGTTATAGGAATAGCTTGACGAAGCTGTGGTCCAGGCATCACAGTACTACAAAAGTATTTGAATTCATCAGTTTTAAAATATTCTTTAATTATTAGCCATGGATCCTTTTCCAAATTCCCATCTACAAAAACAAAATCGTATTTCCCATAAATTGAAGCACCAACCTGCAAGATAGAATTGGGAATTCTATGCTTGCCATTCGCACTTCTGGGATTAAAGATTAGGATTTTATTTTTCATTTTTAAAAAAGTGTAATTTAAGAGGATAGCTTAAAACCTGTAACTACTTTTAGTGTTTTTTAATTTGTTTTTAAATTGGTTTATTTCATTTTCAGTAAAGTTTCTCTTCCAATTTCCATAAGTTCCTTTTCGTAATAATTTTTTTTGATGACTGTCTCTTTTATTTGTATCATTTTTTTTTCTTTTCTGAAATGATTGATTTACTATACTACTTTTAATGTGCTCTTGTTTTTTTTCAATACCTAAATAATTCAATATTTTTTGGCTTTCTAATTCAGGAGTATCAATTAGATCTTCATATTTAATTATTAATATGTTTTTATCTAAATAAGAAGAGAAATGGTCTTTCCACTTACAAGCAAACCATGGATTAATTTTTGTATTTCCGTTTAATATTGCATCAATCATTTGACGCTTCTTTTCTTTATTAGATACAATTCTATTGTATGTTTTTTTTAGAGTATGGTTGATATTTGAACTCCTTGTCTTTTCAGCTAGTAATCGCGGTAAAAAACTAAAATAATGGACTCCCGAAATCACCACATCTCGAGGGTCGCGAACTATATAAATTATTTTGAATATTGTTAGATCAGAAGTGTTTTCAATTTCCTGAAAAGTATGATGTGATTTAAAAACTTGATATTCTGATTCTCTGTTCAATCCTTCTTTATAAGGAGCATCCAATTCTTCAAAGCCCCAATCTCCTGCCAACGGACAATAAACCAATTCAGCAACCAATCTACTTAACCAAGTAGTACCGCTTTTGGGGTAACCAACAATTACGATATTTTTATTCATTTATTAAGTTAGCTTATTGACTTTTACTTTTTTGAACCAAAACCATAATAGTAGGGTAATTAACCATTGGCTTGTTGTTTTCAACAATAATGCGCCTTGAATTCCTTGTTCTTTTACAAGGAAATACCCGATTATAGTCTGTAAAAATATAACAATTAAAGCTACATAACTCACCAAATTCTGCTTATCATATCTATAAATTTGATTCACAAGAATCATTTGAAATAAAAGTGGAATAAAGAAAGCAAATACAGTAACATAGTTTTCCAGACTAAATTGTATTAAATAAACTTTAGTTAGGATAAAGTAGGTTACTATAACAAATGCAAGGCCGTAAAAAACACCAAAAATAAAAAACTGCCGTTTAATTTTTTTAATGATTGAATCGCTAACTCTAAAAAACACTTTCAGATACGGATTGACAAAAAAGGTAGTTGTTATATGCCCTATTGAAATAAAACTTATAAGGATTTGATATTTTCCTAAATCTGAAACATGGAACAAAGAATTTGCAAAATAAGTATCAATTTTAATTCTAACGGTTCCTAAAGTTAATGGAATAAAATAAGGGATAGATTTTTTAAGTTCAGAAAGATTAATTCTATACTCAACACCTTTCATTTTTTTATAATAATAAATGATAAATAAGAAGGCTTTTGCAAGATTTGAAAAAACAACAATGGTTAAAAAACCGATAAGGTCAAGAGTTTCAATTTTAAGAAAAACGAATACTAAAATTAAGCTATTAAAAACTATTTCAATCAGTAAGCTATATTTAAAATCTTTCAGATATAATATAAGAACTTGATAAGACTGTGTTATAAATAAAAATAAAAGCCAAAGACAAGACAATACTATTATATCTTTAAAAAAAGATGATAAAAATATAATTAGAAAACTAGGAATTAGGAGAATACTACGATTTAGAAAATTAGAAAACCAAGACCTGTAAAGGTTAGCAGGTGTTTTGCTGAATTCTTTTAAAAGAAACGCTTTGTTTCCAAAAGACAGTAATAAGAGTATTAGGTTTATCCAAATTAATACTTCTACATAGGAGCCCCAAAACGAAATAGATTTATATCGTATTATGAAAAATGAAATCAATAAATGACCTAATGGAGTAATCGATTGACTCAATCCGTATAAAGAAATTACTTTAAGTCTAACAAATAATTTATTGATAATACTCATTAAAATAGTGCAAAATAATTGATGTCTTTATTTCAAAATTTAGGCTGCTTTCTTTTTTTGATATTAGTTGACCAAATTACGGTAATATGAGATAATATTTTATTTCTTGATAATTAATAATAGTTTTGAATATGTTATCTAAAATACTTCAGTTAATTAATTGGAAAACCCTTCTTTATTTTTCCCCGTTAATTATTGTTGTATCCTATTATTTTTTTGATTCTTTAGTATTTAACCTTCACGATTTTTCGAATAGTTATTTTCCGGCAAGATTGATTCAAGACAATATACCCTATTCTTATTTATTTGATATTTATGAATTTAACAGCTATATATGGAGCTTGGGCTATACAGATGTATTGGGAGATTTTTATTTAAATAGCCCATTTACAATAACAGTATTTTACCCCTTAAGCTTTATTGAAAATGCCCATTTGGCAAAGGCAATATTTAATTTTATAAGTATTTTTCTATTTATTTGGAGTGTTTACATTTTAATACGAAAAAAACTTAATGGGGAGTATGCTATAGTATTAATTTTACCTTTTATATTTTTAATTCCAATTAAGAATCAGATTTTATTTGGACAATCCTATTTTTTAATTTTTTCGCTTGTAATTCTTGGGTTTTTATTTATTGAGGATAAAAGAGAAAAAATAGGAGCGGGTCTATTAAGTTTTTCTGTTTTATTAAAAGTTTTTCCTGTTTTTTATGGGGTTTCTTTATTTTTTTATAAAAGTAGAAAATCAATATTAATAGGTGTTATTACAATAATAATATTGATGTTGGGGTCAATTTATATTTCTGGATTTCAACTTTGGAAAACGTATTTTACAGAAATTTTACCCAATGCTATACAAAATAACAGCATGGTTGATTTTCGATATAATACACAGTCTTTCGATGTTTTCTTAAAGACATTATTTATTGATGACCCTTATTATAATCCAACTGCATTATTTAATAGTAATCGAATGTACGTATTCCTGAATTGGTTATTTAAATCTGTGATTATAGCGGCAGCTATCAGTGTAAGTTTTAAACATAAAAACAATCTTTTTAATTTGTTGTCTATATGGATTGTCACTCTGTTTTTATTACAAAACAGAACAGCAACTTATGCACAAATTTTATGGATGATACCTGCTATTTGTTTTTTGAACCAAAAGACAGGAACGACAAAAAAAATATTCTTTCTTGCGGTTCTTTTTATAGTATGTAATATCCCAATTTCTCAACTAGAATTTTTTCCTATAATTTTCAAATTTTCAAGAATATGGTTTACCATATTATTATCAATATTGTTTTTCAAAAACTTTTCGGTTAAACTAAATATTAAATGGTTAATAACAGTGTTCATTGTTTTATCCCCACTACATTTAGATGTTTTTAAAGAAAATAAAAAAATAAATTCAGCCTATGTATTAGCGAAAAAAGAGTATTTTTTAATCTATGATTTTTTTGAAAATAAAGGAAACTTATATATAAAAGCACTTGGTAAAAATGGTGATCAAATTGTAAATACTCATATACCTATTTCTTCTTTTAAAGAAAATATTTCAGAAATTAAGGGTAATCAAATCGTATTGAATAAAAAAGTTTTAATTGATGATTATTCGCTTAAGAAAAAACCAGTACTAGTTAATAATAAAGAAGTATATTATTTAACTGACCATCACTCAAGAAGAGGGGCATACACTTTAAAAAAAGTAAGTATTGAGAAGATTCCTTAAATATTATATAAAAGACACTGTTTTGCTGCTATTAGAGAATATCAAATTAACGATGTTCCCAAAAATGAATCCAATAATCATTTTTACAATGGCAAAAGTAGGTTCGCTAAGTGTGTATTTTTCATTAAAAAAACGGACAATAAATCAATCCATTTTCCATATTCACTCTTTAAATGAAGAAGAAGTAAAAAAAGGAATTAATTTGTGTTTTGAAAACAATATCTATCCAGGTAGTAAATCACCAGTTTTTTTAATTAATAAGAAGATAATTACTAAAAAAAAACCCTACAAAATCATTTGTTTATTTAGAGATCCTTTAGAAAGAAATATTTCAGCCTTTTTTGATGTTTTCGAGTTAAATACAGGTAAAAAATCAACTAATTATTATGGTAGTTTTGAAAGTTTAAAAAAATTGTATCATGAAAAATTAACACACGTCTATCCTCTTAATTGGTTTGATAGGCAATTTTTTGAATCGACAAATATCAATGTATACAACTATGATTTTAATAAAGAAAAAGGGTATCAACTAATAAAAAATAATAATGTTGAATTGCTGCTAATAAACAGCAATGTAGACAACAAAATAAAGGAAGCATTAATTGCAGATTTTTGTAATTTGAAGAAATTCGAATTGAAAAACTGGAATGTTTCATCAGAAAAAGAATATGCTACTAATTATAAAGACTTTAAAAAGAGTATGAGATTTACAAAAGAATATTTAAATAAAATGTATAACTCTAACTATGTGCAACATTTTTTTACAGAAAATCATATAAAAAATCAAATAGATAAATGGAGAGAATAAGTTTTTTTATAAGTATCAATAGGATTTTAAATATCAACTAAAAAATGTATAAAATCATCGGTTAATATAATTTACTTCTATTTCAGATTCTTCTCGAACACTACTAGAGACTTGCAAACCAGAAAATGGGGCGAAAGGCTCTACATCAACTCTATCATATAAATTACCTAAGTAAAAAAATTCTTCATGAATATGAGTTGGTAAATTTGAAAGTAAGCTTAGTACTTCAACAACTGATAACCCCCATTCTATACTTAATCTTTCAGCAGTAGGTTCCATAAAAGTAATATAAAGCAATTCAGCTAAAGTATGTTGTTGTGTTTCTTCGAAGTCTACTCCGTCAAAAAGAGATTTTTGTAGGCTGTTATGCAAATACCTATAATCGCTAAGGATTTCAGCAAATTCGAGATAGGGAATAAAACCATCAAAATTATCTTGTTCCTCAAAAAGTGGTTGAATTCCTGATTCATGGCACCACATACATTTTGCTGGTTTTCCAGCAATAGATTGATTTGGGTCTGTATTATTTAATCGAAACCCTTCTGCATTATAAATTCCAAACCGAGTTTGTCCGTTTGGTAAAATTTCTACTGTTTCATATACTAAAATATCACCTGTAATGGAATCTATTTCAGTGCAAAAAAAGACTTGATCAAAACCATTTTGTTCAGAAAAACCAACAATTCTATGTTCAAAAGAAACGCCAGATTTATTTACATATCCTCTTTCGGCTTTCAACTCGTAAGTATCTAAAAGATCGGTCAATAAAAATGGAACCCCTGTTATTTCATAATAATGTTCAGAGGCTCCTAAAAGCAGACTTACATACCTTCCAAGATCTATAGCCTTAGTAACTTGGTACTCTTCAGAAGTAAAGATTGCATCATGTAAGCTATTTAATTTTTGTTGGGCGCGACTATTAAAACCTAATTTTTCAAGATCAATTTCAATCAAATTACTTTGTATTGTAATTCCTGTATTGGAGTTTGGAAGAATAGCCCCCAAGTAAGATAAAGCCCATTGAAGTCCAATTATAGACTTCTCTAAGGTATCATCCGCATAGGCTTTATTCCATTTTAACACTAAATTAGAATCAATTTCAATAATATCATCATAGGTTGCATTCGTGCAAGAAATAAATAAAATACTTAATAATAACAGATTTTTTTTCATTATTTATTGATCTTCATAAAGCTACTGGCAAGAATAGATTTCGTTTTTAATTTTAGCAACTTTATCCTATTCTTTTTTCTTCCTTTTGAAAGTTCTTTATGATAATTTACTTCGTTTACTACTTTTCTAACGGCATAATCATAATATTTTTTTGAATAGGTGCGTTTAAAATCAATGTCCCTATCTGTTGAAGATTCCCAATTTGGTTTTAAAATAATATCCTTTTCAACTTCTGAATAAAGCGAAGTTCCCTTAATTGGGTAGGCTATGGTGATAGTGAAATAAGTTGGATTTGCTTGTTTTAGATAGCCAATGGTTTTATGAATATCCTTTTCATCTTCTCCAGGATAACCCAACATAATAAAAGTACCGGTTTCTATACCCTTTGAATTGGTTTTAATGATAGTCTCTTTCACTACATTTACATCAACACGCCTATCCATTGCATCAATTATTTTTTGTGAACCACTTTCTGCTCCAATCCAAATTCGATAACACCCTGCTTCTTTTAGAAGATGAAGGATCTCATCATTAAGTCTTTCTGCCCTTGTGATACACTCAAAAGGAATAGTAACACCTTGTTTTTTGGATTCTTCATGAAAGGACTTAATCCACTTATGACTTACAGTAAATACATCATCTACAAACCAGATGCTATCGGGATGGTATTTTTTTTGTAGCATTGCCAATTCTTCCACCACTAAATTTGCAGGCCTTCTTCTATAACTTTGACCGTAAACAGCAGTACTGCACCACTTACAAGTATAAGGGCAACCTCTTTGTGTGCTTACCGTCAAAGAATTTTTACCATGATTTTCTTTCCAGACTTGAAGGTATTTTTCAAGATTAATTCCAGCTCTATTTGGAAGGGGTAATGCACTAAGATCCTTAATTTTTTCTCTTGGGGTAGTTTTTATAACCAAACCATTCTCCAAAAAAGCAATTCCATTAATTTTAGTTATTGCGGTTTCATTAATAATGGCTTGATACAATTCTGTCATTGTCCTTTCTCCTTCACCAATTACTAAATATTGGGCACCCGCTTTTAAATAATTTTCAAGATTGAAAGTTATATCTGGACCTCCTAAAACAATTTTTGGGAATCCAAATTGTGATTCAGAAGATAAAATATTAATCAACTTTATCACATTGATTTTAGTCATTAAGTTGGTGTAAATAGCAACGACCTTAGGTTTCTTCAAGGCTATAAATTCCAACTGTTCCTGTAGGTTTGAAAAGGTAGTGTCAAACAAATGATTCTCTAAATTATATTCATTAAAATATCCCGAAATATATAAAAGCCCCAAAGGCGGATAGGGTTTCATAATCTTGATCTCCATAGGATCTTCATGTAAATAATATGCGTGGGTTAATACGATGCTCATTTTAAAAGAACGTAGATTTTACAGATAAAAAGGATTATTACAGATTTGAAAATTGTCATTTTTTAAAAATATTAAATCTTTCGATATCCTTCTTATATATATTCTAAAAATATTTAACTTTTATAAATCAGTGAAAATCTATAAGTTCGGTATAATCTGTGTTCTATCCTTTTTTCTTTAATGAAATCAAATAATGATCTGAATATTTTGCCCAAAAACGATTTGAAAACACCTTTTCTTTCAACACTAATAAATTTAAAAACCATTTATAATTTTTAAAAAACGATTCTAAGTAGGATGGAGGAATAGCAATTCCAATTGGCTTAACGAGTGTTGTTGAATATTCATTTTTTGTTAATGATATTACTTCTCTCGGGTTGTAATACCAGGTTGATACTTGTACACCTTCTACATTGACTAAAACCAATTCCTTCGTATTTCTTCTAAAAGCTTTTTTAAATTCCCCTTTTAATGAAAAATAAAACTGTTCCCAAAGGCATTTTTTTGGCATGATAACAAGTGCCATTATTCCTGTTGGCTGAAGAAGTGATGATGAAACTGTTATAAATTGTGCCAATTGAGATTTTGAGATGCAATTGAGTCCTCCAAAATTTGAAAAGATCAGGTCAAACTTTTCTGAAAATTTATCAAGGGTAATTTTTGTGATATCTACTTGTTGAAAGCGAATTGCTGTATTTTTGTTCTTCTCTTTAGCTACCTTAATCATTTCCGAAGAAATCTCTGTTGCTAATACTCTATGCCCCTGCTTAGATAAATAATAAGCATCTTCTCCTGTACCACAATTTAATTCAAGAATATTTAACTTTTTTTCTGATAGAATGTGTTTGTTTAGATAATAATATACACGATTACGTTGTGCTTTGCCAATTTCTGAATAAGTAAAATCAGTGTCGTAGTTTTTGGCATGTATATCGAAATCTTTTGTCATTTTTTATTAACCAGAAAGAGCACTAAAATTGTAATTCCTAATAATTTATTTTCATTGGGTCCTTTGTGCTCACTTAGTGAGCTTTATGAGTAACTATATGCTCCATAGTGTCCAAAAGCTGTCTATCTAAATAAGAACTTGGAAGATAATAAAAATATAAAAGCATCGATCGAAGTTGATTTAAAGAAGTTGAAAACGGATTTCTGAAAAAGTGCTTATAATTTGCAATTGCTTGACTTTTTCTATACTCTTTATGCACATAGCGATGTAATTTTTTATAATATTTGGAATTAAAGGTGCCTTGAAACATCATTGCTAAATCATCAGAGTCAGTCCAATTAGCTTTCCCTTTCAAGTCGTCTTTTACCAATTCATAGAATTTGGTGCCAGGTAATGGATAGGAAACAGAGACACCAATATTATCGGGTTGTAACTCTTTGATCATTTCTATGGTTTTGGAAATGTCTCCCTTTGTTTCATTCAAATAACCAAATTGAATAAAAAATGCAACTCTAATATTTTTAGCTTTTAATAATCGAGTAGCTTTAAAGATTTGGGAAACAGTAGTGTTTTTATCCATGGCATCCAAGATTTTCTGGGAACCGCTTTCTGCTCCTACCCAGACTTCTTTTAAACCACTTTCTGCTAGAGCATCAATAGTATCTTCTTTTAAAAGCAAATCTACTCTGCTTTGGATAACATATTCAATTGAAAGATCAGCTTTTTTTAATTCAATATTGAATTTCTGCACCCAATTGGGTTTTAATCCAAAAATATCATCACACATCCAGAATTTGGATACAGCGTAGGTTGTTTTTAAAAAAGCAAGATGTTTAACGATATATTCAGGGGAATGAGGATTATAACGATTCCCATAAATAGGTTTCGCACACCAATTACATTTAAATGGGCAACCTCGAGTGGTGGCCATATTTAAAGTAAAAGTGCGACCTCTAATCTTCCAAACTTTTTTATAAGATTCTATATCGACTAAATCCCATGCTGGTAGCGGTAATTCATCTAAATCTTTTAATACTTCACGTTTTGGATTTGTTATGAATTCTTCCTCTTTTTTGAAAACAATTCCTTTTATTTCTTCAATAGATTCCTTTTTTTGAATTGAATTTATAAGCTCTTTTAAGGTTTGTTCACCTTCTCCTTGGATAATAACATCTGCCCCTGCTTGTAGGTATTTTTTATAATGATCTGTACTGTCTGAACTGTTCACGATAATAAAACATTGATATTTTTTAGCAATTGCAATCATTACAAAAGCTGCCTCACGCATATTGGTAAGACACATTTTAGTTAGGTAATTAAACCCATCATCATAGATCACAAGAAATCTAGGTTTTCTCTTCCGAATTTCTACTTCAATATCATTGGGATTCGTTCTTAGATTAGTATCGAAAAGTGAAACGGAATATCCAGCTTTTTGCATAAATGAAGCTGCATAGATGGTCCCAAGGGGTGGATAAGGCGTTTTATTTGCCCATTGTTTTTTATCTAAAGGATAATAATACGAATGAGAAAATAAAATATCAAGCATATTCTTTTGTTAAATGTATATTATGGTTTTTCAGATATTCTTCATACTTAACATTTAATCGCTCAATAACTTGTCTTTGGAAATTTAAAGGATGATGTTTTGAAACGTTTTTATTAGATTTTAATGCAATATTGAATTGTTTAGAATCATAATCTTTAAACTTTAGTTTCCATTTTTTATAGGTTATTTTTAAAAAGAAAGCATCTAAAAAATCACCTAATTTACTGTTAAGAATATATTCAGTTACCAAGGTAAACACTGGGTTTTTTACTGGGATTAAATTTGCAAGCCCTTCAGTAATAGTTTTATTAGGCAGGAAATTAGTAACCCATTTGTTTTTCTCATAAAAATCATGAAAACTACCGTTGCCATACATTGGTAATAAGGTTACGAGTTCGGTTGCTGTAAACCTATTTTTCTCATCTATTTCTAATGCATTAGTGCTGATAAAATAGTTTACACAAAAGTATTTTTTTGAATTCAATAAAAAGATCTTTTTATATAGGATTAAAAAAGTTCTGGCAATCCATAAACGCTTAGGAGCAGTAATAATAAAAAAGTCTATATCACCTTCATCATCATAATATCCTTTAGATAATGATCCTGAAATTCCAACACCTTCCACATATGGGAATTTTGATATAAATCGAGAAACTTTATTAGCCTTATCGTGAATCTCTTTTGCCATTTTATTTCCAGAAAGCCTTCGTGTTACATGTGATTTTTTATTTTCACATAGATAAAATCCATCGATATAATAGATAATTTGATCCTTCACCAATTTGTCCAATTCTTTTTTAGCCAACTCTTTCGAACTCATTTCGGAAAAGGCGAAAATTTCCTCTTCGGTCAATGGATATCGAAAAAGAGAAAAGTATAATAGTGGTTTTAACAGCGTCAATTTTTTTATTTTTTGATGAATTGTATCATTCTTTTAGACGAAATTACTTCTAAAAGTATACAAATTAACTATAAATATTCAATTAAAATGTAACAGGTGTCACAAGTTTAACCTTAAAATTATTAACAAGGACATTTAATGTGCTTCCAACCAATTTTCACCCAGTCCGAGATCTACATCTAATGAAACTGATAATTGGTAGGCGTTTTCCATTTCAGACTTAATTAATGTTTTTAATTCCTCTAATTCAGGTTTGTAAACATCAAAAACCAATTCGTCATGTACTTGTAACAACATTTTACTTTTAAAATTGCCTTCTTCTAACTTTTCATGAATATTGATCATGGCGATTTTAATTATATCTGCAGCAGATCCCTGTATTGGAGCATTTACTGCATTTCGCTCTGCAGCACCTCTTACAATGGCATTGCCGGTATTAATAGAATTAAGATATCTCCTGCGTCCTAATACCGTTTGCACATAACCATACTCTCTGGCAAAATTAACTTGATTGGAAATATACTCCCTTAGTTTTGGATAGTTTGAGTAATAGGTTTCAATCAATTCTTTAGCTTCAGAGCGGGAAAGATCGGTTTGGTTGCTTAGACCAAATGCTGAAACTCCATATATAATTCCGAAATTCACCGTTTTTGCATTACTTCGTTGCTCTTTTGTAACTTCATTTAATGGGACATCAAAAACTTTAGCAGCTGTTGATGCATGAATATCCTCACCATTCTTAAAAGCCTGTATCATATTTTCTTCCTCACTTAGGGCTGCGATAATTCTTAATTCAATTTGAGAATAATCTGCTGCTAATAAAATATGTTCCTTATCACGAGGAATAAATGCTCTCCGAACCTGTCGCCCTCGCTCGGTACGAATTGGAATATTCTGTAAATTTGGATTATTGCTGCTCAACCTTCCAGTGGCAGCAACGGCTTGCATATAATCAGTGTGGACTCGTCCTGTTAACAGCTCAACTTGTTTGGGCAAGGCATCAACATAAGTGCTTTTTAATTTAGCAAGGCCACGATATTCTAACACATCCCGAATTATTTCATGATCTTTTGATAAATAAGATAGGACATCCTCTGCTGTAGAGTATTGTCCTGTTTTTGTTTTCTTTGGTTTTTCTACCAACTTCATTTTTTCAAATAATACGGCTCCTAATTGTTTTGGAGATGCAATATTAAATTCTTCTCCTGCTTCTTTATAAATTTTTGAAACCAAGACATTTATATCTTTATCCAATACAGTAGTAAGCCCATTTAAGAAATCGACATCCAGATTTATACCCTCCAATTCCATATCCGCAAGTACTCTTACCAATGGAACTTCAATCTCATCAAATAGTTTTCTTGTATTGGCATCGCCCAACTCTTTTGCAAAATGCTCTTTTAATTGAAAGGTAATATCAGCATCCTCAACAGCATATTCAGTTTGTTTCTCTAATGAGACGTCACGCATGGAACGTTGATTTTTTCCTTTTTTCCCAATTAATTCGGTAATGGAAACGGGTGTATAATTAAGGTATGTTTCAGAAAGTACATCCATATTATGCCGCATATCGGGATTGATTAAATAATGCGCCAGCATAGTATCGAATAATTTTCCTTTTACTGAAATATTATATTTAGCCAATACTTTGATATCATATTTTAAATTCTGACCAATTTTCTCGATGCTTTCAGATTCAAAAAAGGGGCGAAGCATTTCAATTAATTCCTGCGATTCCTCTTTGTTTTCAGGAAATGGTAAATAATATCCTTTGCCAGATTCCCATGAAAAAGCAATCCCAACCAATTCGGCTGTAATTGGATTAAGCCCTGTGGTTTCAGTGTCGAAACAGACACTGGTTTGTTTCATTAAATTTTGAAGGAATAGTTTTGTGCCAATTCCAGGCTGTATAGATTGATAAAAATGTTCTGTATTTGAAATGGTATTTCGGGAACTGTATGAAGTATTTTCTGAAGGCTCTCCATCGCCTCCGAATAAGGAGAATTGTCCCTGTCCTGCAGCGGGTTTTTGGTCATTACCTGGAGCGGAAGCATTATCAGTCTTTGTCTTATCACTCATGCTACTTATCCTGGATCCATCGCGACGCCCAGTGACATTAGCTGTATCTTTTGAAGAAAAGGTCTTCACTAAATTATCGGTAAGACGCCTAAATTCCAATTCTTGAAAAATTTCTATAACGCCATTTAGATCGGGGTGATTCAATTCATAATCATCTTCATGAAAGGTAACAGGAACATCCAACATGATCGTTGCCAATTGTTTGGAAAGCAATCCGAGTTCTTTATTGTTTTCCACTTTTTCTTTCATCTTTCCTTTCAGTTCATCGGTATGATCCAGTAGCCCTTCCATAGATCCATATGCAGCAATAAATTTTTTAGCTGTTTTATCACCAACTCCAGGAAGTCCTGGGATATTATCACTGGAATCACCCATCATCCCAAGATAATCAATTACTTGTTCTGGGCGATCCACCTCAAAGCGTTTTTGTATTTCTGGGATTCCCCAGATTTCATAACCCCCTCCAAACATTGGGCGATACATAAAAATATTTTCTGAAACCAATTGTGCAAAATCCTTATCGGGAGTTACCATAAAAACCTTATAATTTTGTTTTTCTGCTTGCTTAGAAAGGGTGCCAATAATATCATCAGCTTCAAAGCCTTCTTTCATTACTACAGGAATATGCATGGCTTTTAATATTCTTTCAATATAAGGAACCGCAATTTTTATTGCATCGGGAGTTACATCTCGATTGGCTTTGTACTCCAGAAAGGCTTCTTTTCTGGAAACTGATCCTCCTTTATCAAAACAAACAGCCAGATGGTCTGGACGTTCTCTTTTTATAACATCGAGTAAAGAATTGGTAAAGCCTAAAATGGCAGATGTGTCCATTCCTTTTGAATTAATTCTAGGGTTTTTGATCAGAGCATAATATCCTCTAAAAATAAGAGCATAAGCATCAAGAAGAAAAAGACGTTTTTTATCGGACATAGTGGTTCATTTAAATGTTTTGATTCTCCTAGAGCGCAATCGAGAGGATTTTCAGGAATTAAGATATTCAATATTAGTTCTCGCCTGCGCTGAAATCGATAAAATAAAAACTTCATAATTTCTTCAAAAATAATAAGAATTCAAGATATTGAATCTAAAATCTAAATGTATTTTTGGGGAAGAATTTAATTCAGAAAAATGAAAACATTTTCAATAGCCATACATGGAGGTGCAGGAACGCTAGTAAAAGGGATGATGACCACTAAAAAAGAAGCAGATTACAAACAAGCTTTACAAAAGGCGTTAGACTGTGGTTACACCATCTTAGAAAATGGAGGATCTGCAATAGATGCAGTAGAACATGTAGTAAACATTCTGGAAGATTCCTCCTTATTCAATGCAGGTAAAGGATCGGTATTTACCGCTACAGAAACCCATGAAATGGATGCTTCTATAATGGACGGTAACACCCTAGATGCAGGAGCGGTAACATTAATATCGGGGATTAAAAATCCGATTTCCTTAGCCAGAGATATAATGGAAAAAAGCGAACATGTTTTCTTGGCGGATGATGGGGCATTACAATTTGCAAAATCAAGGGGATATACACTTGAAAATGCTGATTATTTTTATGATTAGTTTCGCCATCAACAATGGCTAGCAATAAAAAATACTGATGATTTTCAATTGGACCACACAGACCATGCCTCTCAGCAGACAGGTAAAAAAGACTCAAAATTTGGTACCGTAGGAGCTGTGGCTTGTGATAAAGATGGAAATATAGCAGCGGCAACATCAACAGGGGGAATGACCAATAAAAAGTGGGGGCGGGTAGGCGACAGTCCGATGATCAGTGCTGGAAACTACGCTAATAATAATACTTGTGCTGTGTCCTGTACAGGTAGTGGTGAATTTTTTATAAGAGGTGTAGTTGCTTATGATGTTTCTTGCTTAATGGAACACAAAGGAATCTCTTTAGAAGAAGCTTCAAATGAAGTCATCCATAAAAGAATACTGGAAATAGGCGGAGATGGTGGATTAATTGCAATAGATTCACAAGGAACTATTGCCATGCCATTTAATACAGAAGGGATGTATCGTGGGATGAAAACTTCTGAAGGTGTTGAAGAAGTTTTAATTTTTAAGTAAAAATAATAATCCTAAGGATCGTCTGTCTAAACAAAATTAGCATCAATAGGCAAAACTTTCACCATTCTGTATTCGATATTATAATGATCGCCATTAGAAAGAATGTGAACTAGTGGATTACTCATGCTCATAGGAGTACCCTCCTTAAGTATTTCTTCATTATTATGTAAATTACTTGCATCAAAAAGGATGACCATTCCAGATCCTATAACTTCAAATTCATTATTCTTAATTAGCCTCTGGTCGTAAACTTTCATATTGTTGATTATTAAGTTAATAACACCTGTTTTCTAACTGAATCCAGCTCTAAAAAATTTGTTATATTGTTATAACTAACGGATTTACTGGTTTTATAAGCCATAGATTTGTTTTAAAAAAATGATTCTGCGCAAACGCTTTGAGTTATCTCCAGTTTTAGGAAGCATTCCAATATCAGAAGTAAAGATTCTCTTAAAAAGCAGAGATGAACTTCCACCAGTTTTATTAGCCCTCCAAACAATTTTCACTAACAAGGCATCCCATCAAAAAATGTTTAAACTTGTAGAACCCATTGTTCAAAATGGGAAACGACAAACAGGACGCCAGGGGATGGCCATATGGGAAGTGATTGTTTTATCTGTTATACGATTAACCCTTAACAGCAATTACGATCGTTTATTGTGGATTGCCAATTCAGATAAATATGTGCGTCAACTCATGGGTTCACAGTAGAAGATAAGCAATACCGTTTAACGGCATTAAAGGAAAACATTGGGTTGCTAAAAGTTGAAACCATAGAAAAGATCAATGCCTTAGTTTTGGAAGTAGGACAGGGTTATCTAAAAAAAAAGACCGAGAAGCTGTTGCGCTTAAAGCCGATAGTTATGTTGTAAAAACCCATGTACATTTCCCCACAGATTATAATTTGTTGTGGGATGCAGCCCGAAAATGTATTGTTATCAGTTGCACTTTAGCATCTCAGCAAAACATATGGGGGCGCAACGGGTCTGACTGGAAAAAGCGTGTTAAAATTGAATTTAGAAAGCTACAAAAGACCAGGAGATCTGGAGGCAAACATAAGGAATTTCGTTTAAAAACTGCTACAGAGAATTACTTAAATCTAGCCCAAACCCTTTATAAAAAGATAAACACATTCAAAAGTGTTTTTAAGGTCAATACAATACATCAATACTCATTATTACTTGAATTAGAGTACTGCAGCAAGATGCCAGCCAAACATATAGATTTGGCAGAGAGAAGGTTATTAAAGGGAGAAAAGATTCCTTATAGCGAGAAAGTGTTTTCTTTATTTGAACCTCATACCAAATGGATTAACAAAGGGAAAGCTGGAGTGATTGCAGAACCGGGACAAAAACATTTGATTATTACAGATCAAAATCATTTTATAGTTTACCACAGACTAACAGGAGATCCTCCCGATGCAGAATTTACTATTAAAACTGCCAAAGAGGTAAAAAAACAGTTTGCTAATCGATTAGCATCCCTGAGCTTTGACAAGGGGTTTAGTTCTAAAGAAATCATTGCACAACTCGAAAAAAGTATTCCTAATTCTCATGCTCAAACAAAAAGGAAGACGCAATAACGTTAGACTAGAAACAGAAAGGGATAAAGATTTCAAGCAACTCAACAACAGTCATCAAAGCATTGAATCTGACATAAACCAACTGGAACATCATGGATTGAACAAATGTCCTGACAAAGGGGAGGAAAACTTCGAAAAATATGTTGCTCTTGCTGTTTTATCCTATAATCTTCACCGTTTAGGAAATTTAATAAAAAAGAAAAGCATCAAAGAAAAAACGAAACAGAGGCACAAAGCAGTTTAAAAATGCGAGTTCCTTTATGAGTTTAAACATAAGTAACCATAGGATAGCTATGTCTGAAAACCAGCTTTCAGAGCAAAATGATGGTGTTTATCAAAAAATCTTACAGCAAAAATTAAAAACACCTTGATAATCTCTTTTTAATCTAAAGAATTCCCCGAGGCTTGCCTCGGTGGTCAAGAGGAAAGTTTGAAAACCTAAGGTTTTCATCAAACTAAAATAAAGTTATCTTCCGCTTGATACCTCGTACCCTTGGGTCGAGGTAGTTCATTTCTAAAAACAGAATAAACCCTCCGCTAGTTTTTGATATTAAAGAAATTTATACTCTTACCGACCAGACACTAAATACTAATCCAGTATCTTCAGCCAAGCCAATTCCTAATAAATTTGGAAATTTAGCAACCGCTTCAGACTATCTTCCGAATCGCCCACGTTGAATAAAATGTGTATCAATAATTAATTCTGGTGCTAAACCCAACCCTTTACGCATGGTAACAGTACCTTTAAAATTTCTGCAAGTGAAAGTGATTTTTATTTACCTTCAAGAAGGAAATTTATTAGTACCATGGCATTGGGAATCGCTGCTATTCCTTTTACTTCTTTGTTGTATGGAATGATAAAAGGGAGGTATAATTTTAAGGTTTTAAAATATGAATTGGAATTTGAAGACCTACCACAAGCTTTTGATGGGTATACGATTACCCAAATAAGTGATATTCATAGCGGTAGTTTCGATAATCACAACAAAAGAAAATATGCTGTGGATCTTATCAATGAACAACAAAGTGATGTAATCTTATTTACGGGCGATTTGGTAAACAATATTGTTGACGAAATGAAAGATTGGAAATCATTGTTTTCTACATTAAAAGCTAATGATGGTGTATATTCAATTTTAGGGAATCATGATTATGGAGATTATATCCGTTGGGAAAACAAAGTGGATAAAACTAAAAATATTTCCGACCTAAAAAAGTTACAAGCCGAAATGGGTTGGGACCTCCTTTTGAATGAACATCGTTATTTAGAAAAAGATCAGGAACGAATTGCTTTAATTGGAGTGGAGAATTGGGGAGAAGGAGGTTTTAAAAAATCTGGAGACCTGGATAAAGCTTGTGAAGGAATTGCTGAAGATGATTTTAAAATAGTAATGAGCCACGATCCATCTCATTGGAAATCCAAGATTAAATCGGATCCTCGTAATTTTCATTTAACTTTAAGTGGCCATACCCATGGGATGCAATTTGGAATTGAAATTCCTGGGTGGATTAAATGGAGTCCTGTAAAATATAGATATGAGAACTGGGCAGGGATTTATTCAAATGAGGGGAGGTATATAAATGTCAATAGAGGATTTGGTTATTTAGGCTATCCCAGTCGCGTTGGAATATGGCCAGAAATTACAGTGATAAGGCTTAAAAAAAAGCTCGTAATGAATAATTGCTTGGAAATACTATATTTGCATTACAATTGTTTACCAAACATAAAGGATTATGTCAAAATTTGGAGAATTAATTGAAGCTCAAGTTCCAGTGCTCTTGGATTTTTATGCAGATTGGGACGAGGCATGTAAGGGAATGCATCCTGTTTTAAGAGATGTTGCTGCTGCTCTTGGAGATAAAGCAAGGGTGATTAAAATTGATGTTGAAAAAAATCAAGAATTATCCGAGGCCCTTAGAGTAAAAGGATTACCTACCCTGATGATCTATAAAGAAGGTGAAATGAAGTGGCGACAAAGTGGAGAGCAAGATGCCAATACACTTATTGGATTAGTCAATGAATACGTATAATTAATTCTGAATACTTTTACATACTATCTTCCTTTTATTTAAATAATCTAACACATTTGGCAACACATATCTGAGTTTTTCTTCAGCCTTTAAACTATCATGAAAAACTACAATACTTCCATGGGTTACATTTTTAATTACATTATCTAAACATTGTTCTTTTGAACTGTTTTTATCAAAATCGGCACTTAAGACATCCCACATTATAATTTTATACCCTTTTTGCTGAAGTGAAATCGATTGTTTTGTGGTAAGTTTTCCAAAGGGAGGACGGAATAGTTTGCTACTAGTTGTTTGTTGCATATTGATTAAGGATTTTAAATTTGAGTTCTTGAACTTAGTAGGGAATATGGAATTTAGTTTCAGGATATCTTCAAACAAATCGCAATTATCTATATATGATTTTGTTTTGGTCTTCCATCCATTTAAATGATTATACGTATGGTTGCCCAAGGAGTGTCCTTCGGTAAGAATCCGTTTAACTATTTCCGGATGTTTTTTAATATTATCGCCAATGCAGAAAAAAGTAGCCTGGGCATTATATTTTATTAATTCATCTAATACCCAAGGAGTAACTTGGGGATTTGGACCATCATCAAAGGTTAAATAAATTTTATTTTTTTCTTTAGGAAACGCCCAGATCCTTTTGGAGTAGATCCGTTGAATACACTTGGGCGTTTTTACCAAATAAGGTTTCAATTGAATTACTTTAATGAATCATCTTCAAATGGAATTGTATCTAAAGGAATTTCTGTTGAATCCCCATTTAATAATTGGTTTTCAATATCCATTAGATCGTCTTCAGAGGAAAAATAATTAAAAAGTTTCAAAAATCCATTAAATTTCTCTGCTTCATTTATGGCATATTCTTCTGTATCGAAAACAACTAATACATCCAGCAAACTACGGTATCTGCTTAAATCACTAAAAATTTCATCTCCTAATGCTTCTTGCTGTCTAAAACTTAATCCGCTATAATAGATAAGATGTTCTTGATAATGTTTAACAACAGTTTGATAAACCGTTCTGGCTTTTTCTGTTTTTTCAAGTTGGAAATATCCTATTATAAAGGGTTCGAGAAGCAAGTAAAACTCAAATTTATCAACTGGCATTTTTTCCATGGCAAGGTCCAAGATGGTTTCTGCCTTTTCAAAGTTACCTTCTTCAATTAAGATATAGGCTAAACGAGATAGGTTACTTCGATAGGTGATTCCATTTCTGCGAGTTTCCACATCGTGATAAATATCGGGACTTCCACTGTTTCCCCAATTCCAATTCATCACAATATCAAACATTTTATTACTATCAATTCTACCCATATCAAAAGGGTTTCCTTCTTCAAGTGGCGTTCGAATGGGAACTAATTTATACAAAACACCTTCTAGCTGAAGGTATTCTTTCATCCATATATAGTCGTCGTTTCCAAAAGCACCAGCACTAAAATAGATTGGCCGTTCCCAATTATTATTAGCTATAACATCTAACATCATCATTCTGTTCTTATATAGGATATTACCTTCTAATACGATATCAATATAAGGAACAATTAGATCTGCATCTTTCCTATCTACAATTCCATTCAGTAATACTGCTTCTTTATCTACAGGAACTCTAATAACTTTTGAAGGAAACGTATTTGCAAATTTTCTACTTTCCAATTCCACTTTGGTTGCTGGACTATCATCTGCAACCCAATCCATCCATCGTTTGATATCGATAGTGTCCTGTCTTGTTTGTTGGAAGAAAAGAAAATCTCTGGAGCCATATTTATATTTGTCATGCGTTAATTGTGAAGGAATAGGATCGCTTGTAAAGGCTTTCTTTTTCATATCGTCTATGTACCAGTCTGTTTGGAAAAGACTCGTATTTACAATTCGAACATCTTGCCGATAGCCTTCAATCCCCTGGGCATACCACAATGCAAAAGTATCGTTATCACCGATGGTAAAAATAATGGCATTTTCATCACAGGAATCCAAATACATTTTTGCCATAGATTGTGCTGTATATCTATTGGAACGATCGTGGTCATCCCAGTTTTGAGAGACCAATAATACAGGAACGGCTAATGCAGTAGCTGTAAGAACTAACGGGATTGCGATTTTGGGTTTTATATATTCTTTTACGACTTCAAAAAGTGCATAAGCTCCAAATCCAATCCACATAGCGAAAACATAAAAAGAGCCTACCAATGCATAATCTCTTTCTCTTGGCTCAAAAGGTCTTTCATTAAGGTATACTTTTAGCGCAATCCCGGTAAATAGGAATAGGATAAATAATACCCAAAAACTTTTATTATCGTTTTTATAATGAAAAACCAAACCTAAGATACCTAATAGTAAGGGAAGCATATAATACATATTCCTCGCTTTGTTATTTAAAGCATCACTGGGAAGGTTTTCTTGAGGACCGATTCGCATTTCGTCTAAAAATTTAATGCCGCTTATCCAATTTCCATGCAGATCGGTTAATTCACCTTGCTTATCATCTTGTCTTCCACTAAAATTCCACATAAAATAACGCCAATACATATATCCAAACTGATATTCGAACATATAGGATATATTTTGTAAAAATGAAGGTTTTTCAATCTCTAAAAAAGAACCAAAATCACGTAAGAAACGATCAAATTCATCGCTACCAATTTCTCCCTTATTAAAAAGTAATTTAAAATTATTAACCTCATCTACCAATCGTGATTCGCCTAGGTATTCTCTTTTTACATTAAACTCGAGTCCGTTTGTAAACTCCATATAATTTGCATTGTGTTCTATACTCCACATTCTTGGCAACAGCCCTTTTTGGGTATCATCTGTATTTTGTGAAGCATTCTTATAATCGTTTACGATAATATACTTACTCGCAATTTCATCTTTTTCAAACTTTGGCTTATCATCTTTATATGGATTATTTGGGTCCAGCCCTACGTAGGCTTTAGTAAATAAAGGACCGTAAAATAAATGTGTTTCGGGGTATTGTTCTCGATTGTAATAGGCCAAAAGTTCACGAGCATTATTGGGATTGTTTTCGTTTATCATGGTACCGGCATTCGCACGAATTGGTAACATGATCCAACTTGAAAACCCTATAAAAATGAAAAGTATTGAAAGAATTAGTGTATTTATTTTAATAAAACCATGAGTTCGGGTATATCGCAAAGAATAGTAAAATATGGCTATGAAAATTAAGCCAGCAATTATTGTTCCTGAATTAAAAGGAAGTCCGATACTATTGACAAAGAACAATTCTGAAGCACTAAAGAACTTCAATGTCATAGGCAATAAAAGTTTAAAAATAAATAATAATATGGCCACCATAACCATATTGGCTATAATGAAGTTTTTAACAGTAACTTTCTTATAATTTTTAAAGAAGTAAAGAAATCCCAATGCTGGAATTGTAAGCAATCCCATAAAATGAACTCCAAAAGAAAGGCCTATAACAAAAGCAATTAAAATGACCCAACGATCTCCTCTTTGACTGTTCATGTCCCGTTCCCATCTCAGGGCTAAATAAAATAACAGAGACATAATAAAAGCAGCCATGGCATAAACTTCAGCCTCTACTGCATTAAACCAAAAACTATCGGTAAATGCAAAAGCAAGTGAACCAATTGCAGCACTTCCTAATATGGCAATGGAATTATTTTTATTGACCCTTTGTTTTTTTGAAATGATATTACTTAATAATAAGGTAAGTGACCAAAACATAAGTAAAATGGTAAAAGCACTTGCAAACACAGACATTAAATTTATGGTAAGTGCTATATTTGAAGCTTCCATTGCAAAAATGGAGAAGAAAGCACCTAATAATTGGTAAAGTGGTGCACCTGGCGGATGACCTACCTCCAGGTTACTTGAGGTTGTAATATATTCTCCTGCATCCCAAAAACTGGCAGTAGGTTCTACTGTAAGCCAATAGGTGAGAAGTGCGATGGAGAATACAAACCATCCTAATATATTATTCCATTTTTTAAAGTTAAAAGAACCCATAAAATTCTATAGTTTTGATTGCTGCAAATTTACTAATAATAAATAAAGTCTCAAGATAAAAAGAGTAGCGGATATTGCTCTGTTAATATTTCATAATCTATACATTTGGAAATAACACTAAAACATTCATTTTTTCTAAAAAATGTTTGTACAAGCCAAAGTTTGTTTTAAATTTGCACCGTCCTTTGCTGTCCGAATGAGGTAGACGTATCGGAGACTACAGCCCAGCCCTTACAATTTTATATTGGCCTATGGTGTAACTGGCAACACATCTGGTTTTGGTCCAGAAGAGTCTAGGTTCGAGCCCTAGTAGGCCAACAGTTAAATTTAATAAACCCTTGTAAAACTAATACTTTTCAAGGGTTCTTTTTTTGTTACGTAGTAATAAACGTAGGAATTTATAAAAAGGCACGAAAAAAGAAGAACATATTGTTCCCCTTACTTTCGTAGCAATTCTTTAAAGATTAACTAAGTAATAACGTTTTCGGTTACCAATTCGGAAATCTGGTCTGATTTGACCCAATCTTTCCATTTTTAGGAGAGTGTTTTCACAAATACTCAACATCTTCATAACATCACGCGAGTTAATATTATATTTTTGATAATAATAAATCGGTATTGTTGGCAGCTTTTTTATATAGTCGAAATTATGTTTAATCAGTTCAAAACTGCACTAAAACACTGCATAATAATGACCTATAACAAATATAGTACGAAAAAAGCATAAATGCAACCTTTTTGAAAAATAAATCTCTCTTAAGTTCTGCTATCAGCTGGGTTATGACTCATGTAGATTTCAAGTTATCATTTTCTATTTACTTTCAAAACCCAAACATTATATTTTTAAATAAATTAATCTATGTCTGGCAGATCTTTTTGCAAATTCCCAGATACTTATTAATATAACAATCATACAAATGAGGAATTAGATGCAATTCCTTAAAAGCTATGATATAACATAAGAAAGAAAAGCAAATGACTAATAAAAAATATTTAAACGTTGCAGAAGTGAGTACGATTCACAATGTATCTAAGAGAAATGTAAGAAGAATCATTAATAACATAGTTAATACTCAACAATCCAACTTACTTGGTAAAGACCGTAATGGATACTGGTCTATCCATAGACTTCTTTTGCCTAAGTTTAAACGACAAAGGATTAGAAAGCAAAAGTACTATGCATTGAATATTGACCCATGCTATGATTACAAGGAAAAGGAATTAGATGAGATAATGGAAGTGGTTGATGATACAACTCTTTTGATTCCTTGGCCTTCTCTCTATGAAACTGTTAATACAAGGCTAAGTAAAAACAAAAACGGAATTATAAATTTTGAATCTTTGATAAAGAGGCCAAATACTATCCTATTAGACGATTCTGCGTACAAAGAAAGTGCTCTTGATTATTCAATGGAAAATTCCACAAAATCAATTAGACCTATAAGTTTGGTTGACTCTATAAATTAGAGAAATTTTATCGGATGTCAATCTTAAAATTGATTACTTGATTACATTTAACGTGAATGACTTTATTGATGTTTGTGCATTAAGAAAAATAGATGTATTGAATGAACTATAAATAACGATTTGCCAACAATGGCTATAGTTAATATTGGTTTTGGTGCTTAACCCAAAGTGAAGTGCCTTGAACAAAGTCCGCAAAATTTTCAATTTTACGTGTCTATTGAAATAAAGAAAAAAATTAAAAATTTGGCTAAGTGCTTAATCGAAAGTTCACTACTTTTAATTCCCGTGCTAACCATAGCCAAGACGTTGTGCTACATACAGAAAAATGAAACCAATAAACGAGATTTATTCCGAATTTCTTCTTGGAAATGTTAGATTTCACCGAGCAATTGAATCCGATTTATTTAGAGATTCATTAATGTTTTTTATGGATAATAAATTTAGCACATCAGCAAGTTTATGTGCCACACTTTATGAAATGATTTTTACAACTAGGCTTGTAAGAGAAACTTCTAACCTAGATGGATTTGTTCCAAGTAGGGGAAATATTAATAAACAATTAATGAATTTGACAGAAAAAGAGAATGATATTATTAACGTTAGAAAGCTCTCTTTTCGGAAAATCACCAAAGAACTTCAAGAAAGAGAAGTGATTTCAGAAATTGAAAAGCAAGATTTTGACTTATTTTACTCAGAAATAAGAAACCCTGTAGCTCACGGATTAACCTTTCGTCTATTTGAAAAACTTCTCGATAGAAAACCAACAAATTATTTTGAAGTAGATACTAATTACAATCCAGTATATAAAAAAGCTTCAGAATTAATGCTTAACAAAATTTATTATTTGATGGCCATAAAAGAATTAAGGGAAAAATAATTACTTTAAAAAATTAAGGGCTATATTCTAAATATAAATTAGGGTCATGACCCTAATTTTAAATGAACTACCTCGACCCAAGGGTACGAGGTATCAAGCGGAAGATAACTTTATTTTAGTTTGATGAAAACCTTAGGTTTTCAAACTTTCCTCTTGACCACCGAGGCAAGCCTCGGGGAATTCTTTAGATTAAAAGAGAATCAGGAAATGTTTAATAAAGATTGAAAAAATAATTATTTAATACCTAAAGGAGATCACGGGCATATTAGCGTGATTTACGATTCCTTCACTAATATTACTACTATTAAAGAAACTAAAGAATCCTTTACGACCATGAGTTCCCAATCCAATAAGATCTACTCGGTTTTCTTTAGCAAAATTTAATGCTCCATTTTCAATAGAGGAATCATTATAAATATAAAAGGTGTGATTTTCTAAACCAAATTCGTTTACAAAATTATCCTTTTTATGATTTATGTAATCAGTACTTTTAAAATCACTTGGTGTATTAACATATAGTAATTTCAATTCAACTCCTACCTGTTTTGAAAATTTCAGGGCTTTTTTGTAAGGTACGATACCATCTTCTGAAAAATCAATCAGAAAGACGAAGTTATTAATATTAAAGGATTCGTGTTCATTTTTTATCACCATTACGGGAACATTCGATGAACTCACAACTTTTTCAGTATTCGTGCCAACAAACATTTCTTTAAACCCACTAATACCATGAGATCCTATAATTATAAGGTCGATGTCTCTTTCTTTTACTACTTCATTGATATCCAAATATACTTCTGCATGACCAATAGCTTCATGAACTTCTAAATCTTCTAAATAAGGCTTCTCTAAAAGTTCTTCGAATTTATTTTCAGCAAGTTTAATGTGAAATATAGATTCAGGGACTGTTCCTGTAGAAACAGAAGAAAAATTAACGGGCATCTCAATCGAATGTAAAATATAGATTTCAATATCGCTGTTAGCAGCTATAAATCCTGCAACTTTTAAAGCTACCTCAGATTGTTTAGAGAAATCAGTAGGCACAAGAATTCGTTTCATATGGTTATTTTTAAGTGCTTTCTTTTCAAAGTTTAATTTACGAAAATAAATCGAAAGGTACATAGTTTTTTTAAAAAGTAAAAATATCTTATATTTGCACCGAAAATGATAAGAAACAAGCTGAGGGGACAAAATGTCCCCTCTTTTTATAGCCAAATATGATGCGTGAAAGAGTAGAAAAATTATTAAATAACGCTTTAGACAAAGATAAATCGTTGTTTTTAATAGATTTTAGAATTTCAAGCGGCAATCAAATTCATATAATTTTAGACGGAGATCATGGTGTTTCAGTTAAAGATTGTATCGCTGTAAGCCGTGAAATTGAACACAATCTTGATAGGGAGGAACATGAATTTTCGTTGGAAGTAGCTTCTGCAGGAGTTTCAGAACCACTTACAAAACTCCGTCAGTATAAAAAAAATGTGGGAAGGAAACTTAATGTTAGAACATTGAATGGAGTTGATTTTGAAGGAGTACTTGAGACTGCAGATCAAGATGAAATAAAATTACAATGGAAAGTGCGCGAGCCAAAATCCATTGGCAAAGGTAAAGTTACCGTAAAAAAAGAAGCAGTAATAGATTATAAAGATATTGCTGAAGCAAAAGTAATGATAACATTTAATTAATAGATTATGGAGAATTTAGAATTGATTGATTCTTTTTCAGAATTTAAAGATGATAAACTGATTGATAGAGTAACACTTATGTCGATACTCGAGGACGTTTTTAGAAATACATTAAAGCGAAAATATGGTGATGATGATAATTTTGATATTATTATCAATCCCGATAAAGGGGATTTAGAAATTTGGAGAAATCGTGTTGTGGTTCCAGATGGAGAAGTGGAAGAGCCCAATCAAGAAATATCATTAAGCGATGCTCAGAAAATTGAATCTGATTATGAAGTAGGGGAAGATGTTGCCGAAGAAGTTAAATTAATAGATTTAGGGAGACGTTCCATTTTAGCTCTTCGTCAAAATCTGATTTCTAAAATTCACGAACACGATAATACTAATATCTATAAGTATTTTAAAGAATTAGAAGGCGAAATATATACTGCAGAAGTTCACCATATTCGCCAACGTGCTATCATCCTATTAGATGATGATGGAAATGAACTGATACTACCAAAGGAAAAGCAAATTCCTTCAGATTTCTTCAGGAAAGGGGATAATGTAAGGGGAATTATTGAAAGTGTTGAACTTAAAGGAAACAAACCTTCGATTGTGATGTCACGTACACATCCTAAATTCTTGGAAAAATTATTTGAACAAGAAATTCCCGAAGTTTTTGATGGTTTAATAACCGTTAAAAAGGTTGTTCGAATTCCAGGAGAAAAAGCAAAAGTTGCTGTAGATTCATACGATGATCGTATCGATCCAGTAGGAGCCTGTGTTGGAATGAAAGGATCTCGAATTCACGGAATCGTTCGTGAGTTGGGTAATGAAAATATAGATGTTATTAACTATACTAATAACACGCAATTGTTTATTACTAGGGCATTAAGTCCAGCCAGAGTAACTTCAATTAAGTTGGATGAAGAAAATAATAGAGCCGAAGTGATCCTAAAACCAGAAGAAGTTTCTAAAGCAATAGGTAGAGGCGGGCATAACATTAGGTTGGCGGGCTATTTAACAGGTTACGAAATAGATGTACTTCGTGAAGGAGGAGAAGAAGATGTTGAGCTTTCAGAATTTAAAGATGAAATTGAAGAATGGATCATCAAGGAATTTGAAAAAATTGGTCTTGATACTGCAAAAAGTGTTTTAGAGAATGATCTTGCAGAATTGGTGAAAAGAACAGATTTGGAAGAGGAAACGATTCAAGAAGTATTAAATATATTGAAAGAAGAATTTGAAGATTAGTTAAAATTGTAACTACCTTTATATAATTATTAAAGAAAAATAGGAGAAAGCATTTTTATGGCTGAAGTAAAAAAAATGAGACTTAATAAGATTTTACGCGAATTCAACATTTCGTTAGATCGCGCTGTAGAATTTTTAAGCTCCAATGGACACGAGGTTGAGTCTCGTCCTACTACTAAAATTTCTGATGAAGAATACCAAGTATTGTTTGATGAATTTCAAACAGACAAAAGTAAAAAGGTAGCTTCAAAAGAAGTTGGTGAAGAAAAAAGGAAAGAAAAAGAGGAACTTCGATTGGCTTATGAACGGGAACATGAAGATAAGGGAAAAAAAGAAGTTTCAAAAGTTATTAAAGCCGAGGCAAAAGTAGAAGGAATTAAAAAAGTAGGTAAGATAAACCTGGATCCTGCTAAAGAAACTAAACCTGAAAAACCACCAGTTGAAAAAGAACCTGAGGTAAAAGTAGAAACTCCAACTGCACCTAAGGTATCTATCGATAAACCTAAAAAAGAAACCCCTCAAGTAACATTAGTTAAGAAGAAAGAAAAGGCTATAGAAGAAGAAAAGTCTCTGGAGAAAGAGGAAGAAAAACAATCTGAAAAGGTAACAACTAAGTATAAAAAATTAGATGGTCCTAAAATTACAGGTGAAACAATAGACCTTTCTAAGTTTAAAAAACCCGAAAAGAAAAAGAAGGAGAAAAAAAGTAGGAGACGAAGAATAAGTAAAGGTCCAGCAAGAGACGGTCGTGGAAAAAATCAAAATAAGAATCGAAAAAGAAGACAAACTCCAAAAGAAGAGCCAAGTGAAGCAGAAGTACAAAAACAAGTGAGAGAAACCTTGGAGAAACTTCAAGGAAAATCTTCTAAAGGAAAAGGTGCTAAATACCGTAGAGAGAAAAGAGATGTCCATCGCCAAAAATCGGAAGATGAGCTGATTCAACAAGAAATGGAAAGCAAGCAGCTAAAAGTAACAGAATTTGTTACCGTTAGTGAAGTTGCAACGATGATGAATGTTCCAGTTACCGATATTATATCTGCCTGTATGTCTCTAGGTATGATGGTTACCATGAATCAACGATTAGATGCTGAAACCTTAACAATTGTTGCTGAAGAATTCGATTTCTCTGTTGAATTTATAACAGCCGACTTAGAGGAATCAATTCAAGAAGTTGAAGATGCTCAGGAAGATCTTGAACCACGTGCTCCAATTGTAACAGTAATGGGACATGTTGATCATGGTAAAACTTCTTTACTTGATTTCATTCGTAAGGAGAATGTAATTACAGGGGAGTCTGGTGGTATTACACAACATATTGGTGCTTATAGTGTTGCTTTAGATGATGGACAGAAAATCACTTTCTTAGATACTCCCGGTCACGAAGCGTTTACAGCGATGCGCGCCAGAGGAACTCAAGTTACCGATATTGCAATTATTGTAATTGCAGCGGATGATGATATCATGCCACAAACAAAAGAAGCCATTAGTCATGCACAGGCTGCAGGAGTTCCTATGGTATTTGCAATCAATAAAATAGATAGACCAGCTGCAAATCCTGAAAAAGTAAAAGAAGGATTAGCAGGAATGAATTTGTTAGTAGAAGATTGGGGTGGTAAAATACAATCTCAAGATATTTCAGCAAAAACAGGAGAAGGAATAAATGACTTATTAGAGAAAGTGTTATTAGAATCCGAATTATTAGAATTAAAAGCAAACCCTAGTAAACTTGCATCTGGATCTGTTGTAGAAGCATTTTTGGATAAGGGGAGAGGCTATGTTTCAACAATATTAGTTCAAGGAGGAACCCTAAAGATTGGTGATTATCTTCTAGCAGGGCAACATAGTGGGAAAGTTAAAGCCATGAATGATGAGCGTGGACATGAAGTGAAAGAAGCAGGACCTGCGATGCCAGTTTCTATATTAGGATTAGATGGTGCACCTCAGGCAGGTGATAAATTTAATGTGTTTGATGATGAAAAGGAAGCAAAATCAATAGCAACAAAACGAACACAATTACAACGAGAGCAATCTGTAAGAACACAGCGACATATTACATTAGATGAAATAGGCAGACGTATTGCTCTAGGCGACTTTAAAGAATTAAATGTAATACTAAAAGGTGATGTTGATGGTTCGGTTGAAGCAATAACAGACTCATTCCTTAAACTTTCTACTGAAGAAATTCAAGTAAATATTATACATAAAGGAGTAGGTGCTATAACAGAAAGTGATGTATTATTAGCAACAGCGTCCAATGCAATTATTATTGGATTTAATGTAAGACCAATGGGGAATGCCCGCCAAATTGCTGATAAGGAAGAAATCGACATTAGAATGTATTCTATAATTTACGATGCCATAAACGATTTTAGAGATGCTATGGAAGGAATGCTTTCTCCTGAAATGAAAGAAGAAATTACAGGTACTTGTGAAATTCGAGAAACATTTAAAATTTCTAAAATTGGAACGATCGCTGGTTGTATGGTGCTTACTGGAAAAATATATAGGGATTCTAGAATACGACTCATCAGAGAAGGAGTTGTTGTATACACAGGAGAACTTTCTTCTTTAAAACGATTTAAAGACGATGTAAAAGAGGTAGCGAAAGGCTACGATTGCGGAATACAAGTTAAAAATTACAACGATATTAAAGAAGGAGATATTATTGAAAGTTTTAAAGATGTGGCAATCAAGAAAAAATTATAATATTTTGTTCTATTTAACACAATAAAAAACGGCTATTATAGCCGTTTTTTTATTTCTGAAGAATTATCCTTCAATATTTTTTGTAGGACTATGGCTTTCAGGAGAAAAAATAGACTTTTCTTTAGATTCCAAATTAATTCCCCCGTTCTTAATAATGTGAACGGGGTTTGTTTTTGAATTAGATTTTATATTTAACTGCGATCAGGTTTTAATATAAAAGCAGCTGGGAATAATTTATTGATCTCAAGCCTGACACGATCTGCCTCCAGTCTGGAATTAAAATTTCCTACCCATACCTTATAATTAGGAGTTTCATATTCTATCGAAGCTGGCCAGAACTCAAAATTATTTTGATACTTCTTTAGTATAGTATTTGCCATTGAAAGTTCACCATAATACAATTGTATGGTATAACCAACCGCAAGTTTATTTTCTTTTTCTAAACGTTTTTTTAATTCTAAAATCTGGGGGATTTTATCATCCTCATTTATCGTAACAGAAGCATTTTGAGACACTAAGTTTACTGAATAAAAACCCATCAATACACAGATGAAAAACAGCTTATAATTATATTGTAATTTCATAATTAACTTGTAATATTGCAAATGTAATCTTATTAACTTGTTAAGAGGAGTAATTATTATTTAGAATAGATATAAATTACCTATTAACACTTTGTTATGATTTCTGAAATCTACTTTAAAATCTTATTTTCGTGCCGTTATTTGAGGTTGGTAAAAGAAAATTTTAATATTCGACTTTAAATGAAATGATTACGTACAAACAATTGACAATAAATTTTAACCATTAGTATGAAAAAGGTGAACTACCGAAATTTTTCTTCAAAATTGTCACTTCTTTTGTTAACATGTTTGCTAGCTTTTTCAACTACTGCTTTAGCTCAAGATGGTGCAGATGTAGTAGCTGGTGAAGCATTGTTTAAATCAAATTGTGCTGCCTGTCATAAATTAGACAAAAAAAGTATTGGCCCAGCTCTTAGAGGTGTAGCTGATAAATACGATACAGATTGGCTTTATAAATGGATTAAAAATAGTCAGGAATTAATTAAAGCTGGAGACGCTAAAGCTGCCGAACTTTTTGTTGCTAATAATAATTCAGTGATGACATCTTTTCCTGGATTATCAAACGCAGATATTGATAATATTCTGGCTTATTCGAGCCAGCCAAAACCAGAACCTAAGGTAAGTGAAGTTATCGCAAGTGATGATGGAAAAGATACTACTGATATGCAGAATATAATTATTGGTGCCCTTGCATTAGTATTTCTATTATTAGTGATTATGTTCTATATAGTTTCTAAAACCTTAAAGAATTTAAGTGAAGCTTCAGGGGAAATTGAAGTGGTTGAACCTCGAACACCATTGTGGAAAGTCTTTGTTCAAAATCAATTTCTAATGTTGGTTTCTTCTATATTTTTGATATTGGTTTCGGCTTATTTTATGTTTGGGTTTTTTATGCAAATAGGAGTTGATCAAGGATATGCTCCAGTGCAACCAATCCATTATTCTCATAAAATTCATGCCGGTGATAATCAAATTGATTGTAATTATTGTCATTCTTCGGCAAGAAAAAGTAAAACTTCTGGAATTCCATCATTAAACGTTTGTATGAATTGCCATAAATTCATTTCAGAATATACAGGAGAAGAAGATCTTGCAAATGGATATACTACAAAATTCTACAACAAAGAAATTGCAAAATTATATGATGCTGTTGGCTGGGATGATGAAGACCAATCCTATACTGGAGAAGAGAAACCTGTAAAATGGGTGCAAGTTCATAACCTTCCGGATTTTGTATATTTTAACCATTCTCAACACGTAACTGTTGCTGGTGTTGAATGTCAAAAATGCCACGGCCCTGTAGAAGAAATGGAAATAATGGAACAGTATTCACAACTAACAATGCGTTGGTGTATTGACTGTCACAAAGAAACTAATGTAGATATTAAAGGAAACGATTACTATGCTAAAATTCATAAAGAACTAGCAAAGAAATATGATATTGATCAGGTAACCGCTTCTGAATTGGGAGGATTAGAATGTGGTAAATGCCACTATTAAAAAAAGGATAAAAACTAAAAATTATAAAATTGAAATTTTGGATCGATCCATTTTCAATCTTTAAATTAACAATATGTCATCAAATAAGAAATACTGGAAAAGTGTTGAAGAACTAGACGAAAAAAACGCTATTGTTAAGAAGCTACAACAAAACGAATTTGTTGAAGAAATACCTGTTGATGAATTTTTAGGAGATAAAGAAACTCTGGAATCTTCTTCAACATCTAGACGTGATTTCCTAAAATATGTAGGCTTTACTACTGCTGCTGCTTCATTGGCTGCTTGTGAAGGACCTATAAGAAAATCGATTCCTTATGTAGTTCAACCAGACGAAATCGTGCCAGGTGAAGCAAATTACTATGCCACTACGATGGCAGATGGATTTGATTTTGCAAATATTGTTGTTAAGACAATAGAAAGTCGACCAATTAAAATAGAGCGTAATTTACTTTCAGCTAATAATGGAAGTGTAAACGCAAGAGTTCATGCTTCGGTATTATCCTTATATGATATCAATAGGTTACAGGAACCATTAATTGGAGGAGAAGCTGTAAGCTGGGAAGCTTTTGATTCTACTTTAAAAGATAAATTAAATGAAATGAATGGTCATGATGTTGTGTTGCTTACGCAAACATTTGCCAGTCCATCTACTTCAAAACTTATAAACGAATTTACTGAAAAATATCCTCAGGTACGTCATGTTATTTATGATACGGTTTCATCTTCTGAAGCCTTGGATGGTTTTAATAATAAATATGGAGTACGTGCTTTAGCCGATTACGATTTTTCGAATGTCGAAGTAATTGTTTCTGTAGGAGCCGACTTTTTAGGCGATTGGCAGGGAGGAGGCCATGAAGTTTCTTATGCGAAAGGACGAATTCCTACTAAAGGAAAAATGTCGCACCACATTCAGTTTGAAGCAAATATGTCGATAACTGGTGCAAATGCTGATAAACGAATTCCAGTAACGCCCTCACAGCAAACCCAAGTATTAAATGCACTAAAAGGAGGAACAACATCTGGTCTTCCTGGATCTATTACTGATGCAGTATCAAAAGCAAAAGCACAATTGGAGAAGGCAGGAAGTAAAGGTGTTATCTTGACAGATTTACCCGATGTTAGTGCTCAGGAATATGTGCTTAGCTATAATGAAAGTGTAGGAAGTGTTGCAATGGATACTGCTAAACCGAAGTTAATCAGAAAAGGAAATACTTCAGAAGTAATGGCTGTTTTGAATGGTGTTATTTCAGGATCGGTAAAAGGTCTGATAACGGTTGGTGTAGATCCTGTTTATTCCTTTCCTAATAATTCAGAATTTACAGAAGCCTATTCTAATTTAGACTTATCGGTTGCTTTTTCAATAAAAGAAGATGCAACAGCTACTTTAGCGAAAATGGTTGCTGCAACTCCACATTACTTAGAATCTTGGGGAGACTCACAATTTAAGAAAGGGTCTTTTGGTTTGATGCAACCAACAATTCGTCCCTTGTTTAATACCAGACAATTTCAAGATTGCATTTTAAAGTTAATTGGAAACGAAACGAACTTTCACGATTATATTCAGGAAACTTGGGATGCTTCCGTACTTGGGGGATCTTCATGGAACCAAGCATTGCAAGATGGTGTTTTTGTAAGTGATGTTGAAATTGAAAATGAATCGGTTTCACTAACAAATAGTTCCTTTGAAAGTGCTACTTCTTATGGAGCGCTATCCAATACCTCTCAGGAAGGGGGATTGGAACTTACCTTATATACAAAAACTGCTATTGGAGATGGACAACAAGCTAATAACCCTTGGTTACAAGAAATGCCTGATCCTATTTCAAGAGCTACTTGGGATAATTATTTAACGGTATCTGCTGCAGACGCTAAAGAAATGGGTTTGATAAATAAACACGTTTCTAATGGCGGACTTAATGGCTCCTTAGTAACTATTACAATGGGGGATGTTATTATTGAAAATGTACCGGTTTTGATTCAACCAGGACAGGCAAAAGGTTCTGCGGGATTAGCATTGGGTTATGGTAAAACTGCCGCAATTCAATATGAAATGCAAACTGGGGTTAATGCCTATTCGTTATACCAAAACTTTTCTTCCTTACAAAATGTTAGCCTTAAAAAAGTTTTGGGAGAACATGAATTCGCTTGTATTCAATTGCACAATACGATGATGGGTCGAGATATCATTCGGGAGACTAGCTTAGAGATATTCAATACTAAAGACAAAAAAGAATGGAATGCGATACCTATGGTATCAAAAGATCATAAAGAGATTCCAGTAACCGATCCCAATGCAGATCTATGGGAGTCATTCGATCGTTCAATAAGTCATCATTTTAATTTATCTATCGATTTAAATACATGTACTGGTTGTGGTGCTTGTGTTATTGCTTGTCATGCTGAAAACAATGTTCCTGTTGTTGGAAAATTAGAAGTACGAAGAAGTAGAGATATGCACTGGCTACGAATTGATCGTTACTATTCTAGTGAAGAAACTTTTGTTGCTGATACTGAAAAGAAAGATGATACTCAAGGATTAAATTCAATTTTGGCATTAAGTGAAATGGAAACTGCAGCTGAAAATCCGCAGGTTGCATTTCAACCAGTTATGTGTCAACACTGCAATCACGCACCCTGTGAAACTGTTTGTCCTGTTGCGGCAACATCGCATGGTCGCCAGGGACAAAATCAAATGGCCTACAACCGTTGTGTAGGAACTCGTTATTGTGCAAATAACTGTCCATATAAAGTACGTCGTTTTAACTGGTTCTTATATTCTGAAAATGAAGAATTTGATTACCATATGAATAACGATCTTGGAAGAATGGTATTGAATCCTGATGTTGTTGTGCGTTCACGTGGAGTTATTGAGAAATGTTCTATGTGTATTCAAATGACCCAAAAAACAATACTGGATGCAAAACGTGATGGAAGAGCAATTGTAGATGGAGAATTTAAAACAGCATGCTCTGCTGCTTGTGAATCTGGAGCCATAGTATTTGGAGACATTAATGATCACGATAGTAAGGTAAGTACATTAAAAGACAATAATAGAATGTATCACTTATTGGAAGAGGTGGGAACAAAACCCAATGTTATGTACCAAGTTAAAGTGAGAAATACAAACGAAGTTTAATAAACTAAGAAATAGCAAAAAAAAGATATGGCGTTGCATTACGAAGCACCTATTAGAAGACCCTTAGTTACTGGTAATAAATCCTATCACGATGTATCGGAAGATGTAGCTGCTCCTGTCGAAGGAAAAGCGAATAGATCATGGTGGATTGTTTTTTCAATAGCTTTAGCAGCATTTTTATGGGGTATAGGCTGTATAATTTACACTATTTCAACTGGAATTGGAACCTGGGGATTAAATAAAACTGTAAACTGGGCTTGGGATATCACTAATTTTGTTTGGTGGGTTGGAATTGGTCATGCAGGCACACTGATATCTGCTGTATTGTTATTATTTCGTCAAAAATGGAGAATGGGCATAAACCGTTCAGCAGAGGCTATGACCATCTTTTCGGTTATTCAAGCGGGTTTATTTCCAATTATACATATGGGACGTCCATGGTTGGCATATTGGGTAGTACCAATTCCTAATCAATTTGGATCTTTATGGGTAAACTTTAATTCACCTTTGGTTTGGGATGTTTTTGCAATTTCCACATACCTTTCTGTTTCTTTGGTTTTTTGGTGGACGGGATTGTTACCTGATTTTGCGATGATTCGTGATCGTGCCATAACACCCTTTAAAAAACGAATTTATGGCATTCTATCTTTTGGATGGAGCGGACGTGCAAAAGACTGGCAACGATTTGAAGAAGTTTCTCTAGTTTTAGCTGGACTCGCAACTCCTCTAGTACTTTCGGTACACACCATTGTATCTTTTGATTTTGCCACTTCGATCGTACCTGGCTGGCATACAACAATATTCCCACCTTATTTTGTTGCAGGAGCTGTATTTTCTGGTTTTGCCATGGTAAATACACTATTGATCATAATGCGGAAGGTTTCAAATCTTGAAGATTATATTACTATTCAGCATATAGAATTAATGAATATTGTAATTATGATAACCGGCTCTATAGTAGGAGTCGCATACATAACCGAATTGTTTGTTGCCTGGTATTCAGGTGTAGAATATGAACAATATGCATTTCTTAATCGTGCAACCGGACCTTATTGGTGGGCTTATTGGGCTATGATGACCTGTAATGTGTTCTCACCACAATTTATGTGGTTTCCGAAATTGAGGAGAAGTATTATGTTCTCTTTCATTATTTCAATAGTAGTAAATATAGGAATGTGGTTTGAGCGTTTTGTTATTATAGTAACCTCTTTACACCGAGATTACCTTCCATCTTCCTGGTCAATGTTCTCGCCAACATTTGTAGACACAGGAATTTTTATTGGAACAATTGGATTCTTTTTTGTGCTATTTCTATTATATGCCCGAAATTTCCCAGTAATTGCTCAAGCTGAAGTAAAAACTATTTTGAAATCATCTGGAGATTATTATAAAAAATTACGTGCTGAACAAGGAGATGATGCAACCCATAATAATATAGAAGTTCAGGATTTATCAAATAATAAAAATAATTAATTATGGCATCTAAAGTAATTCATGCTATTTATAATGATGATGATGTCTTATTACAAGCCGTAAAAATGGTGCGTGATAATCACTATCATATTGAAGAAATATACACTCCATTCCCTGTACATGGTCTAGATAAAGCAATGGGACTTGCAGATACAAGAATTGCTATTACCTCTTTCATTTATGGGCTTTTAGGACTTGTAGTTTCTATAGTTATGATGAATTTTATTATGATCCAGGATTGGCCTCAGGATATAGGCGGGAAACCTAGTTTTAGTTATATAGAGAATATGCCTGCATTTGTTCCTGTTATGTTCGAATTAACCATTTTCTTCGCTGCACACTTGATGGTAATTACTTTTTATATGAGAAGTAGAATTTGGCCTTTTAAAAAAGCTGAGAACCCAGATATTAGAACAACAGACGATCATTTTTTAATGGAAGTCGATGCTGGTAATCATGATGAGGATACCCTTTCATATTTTATGAAAAATACAGGTGCTATAGAAATTAAAATAATTAATAAAGATGAAGATCATTAACATGAAAAATATTGTAAACATAGCTGTTATCATTATTATTTCGATGAGTTTAACATCTTGTTTTGATAAGAAAACACCAAATTACAGATACATGCCCAATATGTATACTTCTGTTAGTTATGAAACCTATGGTGAATATGAAATATTGCCAAATGGACAAGAAGCAATGTTGCCTCCAGATGGGACGATAGCCAGAGGCTGGAATCCATATGAATTTGAAAATACCAATGAAGGAAAAGCTTTAGCTACAACAAATCTGAAAAACCCTTTAGAAGTTTCAGTAAAAAACCTTGAGAAAGGGAAAGTATTATTTGAAATTTTTTGTGCAATATGTCATGGTAGCAAAGGAGATGGACAGGGTATATTGGTTGAAAGAGAGAAGTTTTTAGGAATACCAAGTTATGCAGATCCAGGTAGAACGATTACAGAAGGAAATATTTACCATGTAATGATGTACGGGTTAAATTCTATGGGATCTTATGCATCACAGACAAATGAAAAAGAACGATGGCAAATTGCAATGCATATTTTAGATTTAAAAGCGGCCCTAAATGGAGAACCATTATGGTCCGATACTTATAAAGATTCAACAATAACACCCGATGAAATAAAGTCTGGAGATGAGACTTCACCCATTGCTACCGAATCTGAAGAACATTAAATAAAGAACAAAGAGAAGAGCTAAAGATATGTACACGTTACCAAACAAATTAAAACTTTTTGCGATTATTTTTATGATTGTTGGTGCCTTAGGAATAATTACAGGGTTTCTATCAACTCCTAGCAATACTGCTGAAGTAAAAGAAATGATAGCAACTGGCCATGGTGATGATCACAATGTAGAAGCTACTACAACCGATGGTCATGTTGCAGCAAATGATGATCATGGTAAAACCAATGGTGAAGAAGTTCATGATGACGAGGCTCATTTGACACATGTCATGCATCAAATGCAAAACAGACCCTGGTCTTCACTTTATATTGCCGCCTTCTTATTTTTTATGATCTCATTGGGCGTTCTTGCCTTTTATGCTATTCAAATCGCAGCACAGGCTGGATGGTCTCCTGTATTATTTAGAGTGATGGAAGGGATTACAGCATATTTAATTCCTGGAGGAATTATCATGCTTGTTTTATTGGCGCTTTCAAGTTTTAACATTAATCATTTATTTGTTTGGGCAGATCCCGAAGTGGTAGCTCACGACGAATTATTACAAGGAAAATCCCGCTGGTTAAATAGTTGGGGAGTTATGATAAGAGCTGTAATTTTCCTTGGAGGTTGGATTGTTTATCGTCAATATTCAATGAAGTTTTTAAGGAAACAAGATGATGCAACAGACAATAAATGGTTTAAAAAGAGCTTTAAAATTTCAGCAGGATTTTTGGTATTCTATATTTATACCGAGTCTGTTATGTCTTGGGACTGGCTTATGAGTTTTGATCCACATTGGTTCAGCACCTTATATGGATGGTATGTTTTTGCTGGAATGATTGTGTGTGGAATTACTGTAATTGCATTGATTTCAATGATACTTAAATCCCAAGGATATCTTGAATTTGTAAACGATAGTCACATACATGACCTTGCAAAATATATGTTTGGATTTAGTATTTTTTGGACCTATTTATGGTTTTCTCAATTTATGTTGATCTGGTATGCTAATATCCCTGAGGAAGTTACTTATTTCGTTACTAGGATAGAAGACTTTAAATTACCATTCTTTGGGATGGTCGTCATGAATTTTGTTTTCCCAGTATTAATATTGATGAATAGTGACTATAAGCGAGTGAATTGGTTTGTAATAGCAGCGGGTGTTGTTATTTTAGCAGGACATTATTTAGACTTATTTGTAATGGTGATGCCTGCCACTGTTGGAACATCCTGGTATATTGGTATTCCAGAAATTAGCGCTATATTATTTTTCTTTGGATTGTTTGTTCTTGTTGTATTTTCCGCATTAACAAAAGCACCGTTACTTCCAAAGAAGAATCCATTTATCAAGGAAAGTAAAAATTATCATTATTAATTAAAATTATTGAATAAATAACAATGACCGCATTTTTAGTAGTTTTAGTAATTATACTTTTTGGAGTTGCTGTTTGGCAACTAAATAGGATGTATCAACTAACCCAGACCGATCATTCAGAAACTTCAGAGATAGCTTCAGATAAAGACAATAATAAACAAGGATATTTTTTATTAATATTTGTGTTCTTTCTTTACGCCTTGCTTATTGCTTGTTTTTGGTTATGGGGTAATACGTTATTGCCTGTGTCTGCATCAGAACATGGATTAGAAACGGATCAGTTATTTCTTGTAACGATGATTCTAATATTTGTTGTAGGGGTTTTTACACAATGGCTTTTACATTATTTCGCCTTTGTTTACAGAGGAACTAAAGATAAGAAAGCATTATTCTATGCAGATAATCATAAACTAGAGTTTATTTGGACCATTATCCCAGTTATTGTGTTAGCTGCACTGATAATTTATGGGTTGTTTACCTGGTCTGATATCATGAGTTTCGATGAAGACGACGATCATTTAGTTATAGAATTATATGCCTCTCAATTTGTTTGGCGTGCTCGTTATGCTGGAGAAGATAACTCCTTAGGTGAAGCTAATGTTCGATTAATTGAAGGGGTAAATCAATTAGGTGTAGACATTTCTGACCCCAATGCACAAGACGATATAGTAGTTAATGAATTACACTTACCAATTGGCAGAAAAATATTATTTAAAATGCGCTCACAAGATGTCTTGCACTCCGCCTATATGCCTCACTTCAGAGCTCAAATGAATTGTGTTCCAGGTATGATCACCCAATTTGCCTTTACAACTAATATCACAACAGTTGATATGCGTATGGAAGATGATGTTATTAAAAAAGTTGAAAGAATAAATAAAATTCGAACTAAAAAAAATATTGAATTATTAGCTATTGGTGAAGAGGAATTAGAAATGTACGAATTTGACTTTTTACTGCTTTGTAACAAAATATGTGGTAGCAATCATTTTAATATGCAAATGAAGATTGTAGTTGAAACTGAAGAGGAGTACAATGCATGGATCGCAGAACAAGCTCCATTGGCAGAAACTTTAAAAAATTTATAAAAAGCACTAGATATGTCAGAACACACAAATAATCATGATGATCAAGGGCATCACCATAAAGAGACATTTGTAACTAAATATATCTTTAGTCAAGATCATAAGATGATTTCAAAACAATATCTAATCACAGGATTGTTTATGGGATTTATAGGTGTAGCTATGTCTTTGGTTTTTAGGTTGCAATTAGCTTGGCCAGATCACAAATTTACAGTTTATGAAGTATTTCTTGGGAAATGGGCAGAAGATGGGGTGATGGATCCTAATGTTTATCTTGCTTTAGTAACCATACATGGAACCATTATGGTATTCTTTGTATTAACAGCTGGATTGAGTGGTACCTTTAGTAATTTACTAATTCCTTTGCAAATTGGAGCAAGAGATATGGCTTCTGGGTTTCTTAATATGGTTGCATATTGGTTATTCTTCCTTTCTAGTATCATCATGGTATTTTCATTATTTGTTGAAGCTGGACCAGCATCAGCAGGGTGGACAATCTATCCGCCATTAAGCGCATTGCCACAAGCTATACCAGGATCGGGAACAGGTATGACGCTTTGGTTGGTCTCTATGGCATTATTTATTGCCTCATCGCTTCTGGGTTCATTAAATTATATTGTTACAGTAATAAACCTACGTACAAAAGGAATGTCTATGACCAGACTACCACTAACTATTTGGTCTTTCTTTATTACAGCAATTATTGGAGTCGTATCGTTTCCGGTTTTACTTTCAGCAGCTTTAATGTTAATTATGGACCGAAGTTTCGGGACCTCATTTTTTCTTTCAGATATTTATATAGCTGGGGAGGTCTTACATAATCAAGGAGGATCTCCAGTATTATTCGAACATCTTTTCTGGTTCCTAGGTCACCCAGAAGTATATATTGTAATACTTCCAGCAATGGGACTGGTTTCAGAAATTATGGCAACAAATGCTCGGAAACCAATTTTTGGATATCGTGCTATGATCGCATCAATTCTAGCTATTGCATTTTTGTCGACTATCGTTTGGGGACACCATATGTTTATTACTGGGATGAATCCATTCCTTGGATCGGTATTTACATTTACTACCTTATTGATCGCAGTTCCTTCCGCAGTAAAAGCATTTAATTGGATTACCACTTTATGGAAAGGGAATTTAAAGCTAAATCCTGGAATGTTATTTTCAATAGGTTTTGTTTCTACGTTTATTAGCGGGGGTTTAACAGGACTGATCTTAGGTGATAGTGCCCTTGATATTAATGTTCACGACACAATGTTTGTTGTTGCACACTTCCATTTGGTGATGGGAATATCTGCACTTTACGGCCTTTTTGCTGGTGTTTATCATTGGTTCCCTAAAATGTTTGAAGGTAAATTGATGAGTAAAAAATTAGGATATGTACATTTTTGGATGACTGCCATTGGTGCGTATGGAGTTTTCTTCCCAATGCATTTTATAGGTATGGCTGGACTTCCAAGACGATATTATACCAATACAAACTTTCCATATTTTGACGATTTAGCCGATATTAATATCGTTATAACAATATTTGCAATTTTTGCAGCTATTGGTCAATTAGTATTCTTATACAATTTCTTTAACTCAATGTTCTACGGGAAGAAAGGATCTAAAAATCCATGGAATTCTACTACACTGGAGTGGACTGGAGAGGTAAAACATATCCACGGAAACTGGGATGGTCCAATTCCAGAAGTACACCGTTGGTCCTATGACTATAGTAGGCTAAATAAAGACGGTAGTGATTATGTAATTGCAGGTCAAGATTTTGTACCACAGCATATACCCCTTCAAGAAAATGAAGAGGAATTACAACATTGATATATCCTGCTATAACAGGACTTCTATAAATTTATGCAAAAGCCTTTCGAATTTCGTAAGGCTTTTATAATTTTAGTAAGTAAAGTTACTTTCGATTTGTATATTTGAAATATGAACGAAAATCTTGATCCCTCTAACGAACATTTCACACCCGAAGAACATGAAGTAGAAAATAAGTTAAGACCCATCACTTTTGATGATTTTGCTGGACAAGATCAAGTGCTAGAGAATCTTAAAATATTTGTACAAGCCGCAAACTTAAGAGAAGAAGCATTAGATCATACCTTATTTCATGGACCTCCTGGTCTGGGAAAAACAACCCTTGCTTATATTTTAACCAATGAACTTAATGTAAATATTAAAGTCACTTCAGGTCCAGTATTGGATAAACCAGGTGATCTTGCAGGATTATTAACAAACCTCGAGGAACGTGATGTTCTTTTTATTGATGAAATTCATCGGTTGAGCCCTATTGTTGAAGAATACCTGTATTCGGCAATGGAAGATTACAAAATTGATATCATGATAGAATCGGGGCCTAATGCCCGATCAGTTCAAATTAATTTAAATCCCTTCACCCTAATAGGAGCAACAACTCGTTCTGGGTTATTGACAGCACCCATGCGTGCACGTTTTGGAATTTCATCTAGATTACATTATTATAATGCAGAGGTATTAACAAGTATAGTGCAACGAAGCGCGACGATTTTAGGGGTGCAAATAACTATGGAAGCTGCCATTGAAATTGCAGGAAGAAGTAGAGGAACACCTCGTATTTCAAATGCATTATTGAGAAGAGTTCGAGATTTTGCACAAATTAAAGGTGATGGAAATATTGATATTAAAATCTCAAAGTATGCCTTGAAAGCACTTCATGTAGATGCTCATGGATTGGATGAAATGGACAATAAGATTCTAACTACCATTATCGATAAATTTAAAGGAGGACCCGTTGGGATCACTACTCTAGCAACTGCCGTATCCGAAAGTTCAGAAACTATCGAAGAAGTTTATGAACCTTTTTTAATTCAAGAAGGCTTTATTATGCGAACACCAAGAGGACGAGAAGTTACAGAAGCTGCTTATAAACACTTAGGAAGGATTAAAGGAAAAACTCAAGGAGATTTGTTTTGATAAATTAAGGTAAGAAAAAATGACTTTTCTGAGAAGTTCTTTGTAATACCTACCTGTCGCATAAAATGTTACCCATAAAGGGCACAAAGAATTTCATTTCAAATAAAGGTATTTGTCTATTAAAACTAACCATACCAATCTTATAAAGTCTGAAGCAAAACGCTTGGGATTTTTATCTTGTGGCATCAGCAAAGCGGAATTTTTAGAAGAGGAAGCATCAAGGTTAGAATCATGGTTGTCTGAAAAGATGCATGGAGAAATGTCTTATATGGAAAACCATTTCGACAAGCGATTGGATCCTACTTTATTGGTATCTAATTCAAAGAGTGTGGTTTCCTTATTGCTTAATTATTTTCCAGAGCAGCACCAAAGAGCTGATAGTTATAAAATTTCAAAGTACGCTTATGGAACAGACTATCACTTTGTAAAAATGAACTACCTCGACCCAAGGGTACGAGGTATCAAGCGGAAGATAACTTTATTTTAGTTTGATGAAAACCTTAGGTTTTCAAACTTTCCTCTTGACCACCGAGGCAAGCCTCGGGGAATTCTTTAGATTAAAAATAAGCTTAAACAATTACTACATTTTATTCAATAGGAAATTGGGGAAGTACAGGGTAGAGTTTTTGTAGATTCAGCTCCAGTACTTGATAAGACATAGGCTGCAAAAAGCGGATTGGGATGGATAGGAAAACACAGTAATTTAATAACAAAAGATACAGGGTCCTTTTATTTTATTGCTGAATTGATTAGCGATCTGGAGTTGGAATATGATACACCAACCACAGACCATTGTGGATCTTGTACCGCATGTATTGATGCTTGTCCTACACAAGCCATTGTAGATCCATATGTTGTAGACAGTAGTAAATGTATATCGTATTTTACAATTGAATTAAAAAATGAGATTCCTTCAGGTGTAAATGGGTATTTTGATGATTGGATGTTTGGATTCGATATTTGTCAGGATGTATGCCCCTGGAACCGTTTCAGCAGATCACATAAAGAATCATTGTTCAATCTAAAATCAGAATTGCTTTCAATGTCGAAAAAAGATTGGGAAGAAATAACAGAAGAAGTGTTTCAACAGATATTTAAAAAAAGCCCAATAAAACGGACTAAATTTTCAGGATTAACCCAAAATATAGCGTTTTTAAAAAACAGTAATAACAAGCCCTAAAGTTTATTCTTTATTTTGTCTTCCGTAACTTTGTTCTTATTTACTCATGTTACGCAAAAATATGATAAAAAAAGGTAGTTTTAACATTTGAAATGTTGATACTATAAAAAGACATTATTGATGGATAATTTTTCAGATTTATACAGTGATTACTTGATAAGTTCAAGTTCCTATACCACAGCTACAGGTATGGCTTCGTTATTATCTATCAAGCATGATAAAATCACAAGGGAATTGTCTAAGGGGAATTATGACAGCAAGTTTTTATGGAAACAAGCTAAAGTTTATGTTCAAGAAATGACCCAATCTAAAGATACGATTGTTTTAAGTTTTGATGATTCAATACAAGAGAAACAGTACACCGATCAGAGTGAACTTAATTGTTGGCATTATGACCATGTTTTTGGCAGGTCAGTAAAAGGCGTTAATTTTTTAACAGCATTAGTAGAAGTTGGAGGTATGCGTTTACCCTGTGCTGTTGAGTTTATAAAAAAAGATAGATGGGTAGTCGATTCAAAAACAGGCAAAGAAAAGCGTAAAAGTAGTACCACAAGAAATGAATTGTTCAGAAAGATGCTACGAGAATGTTACGGGAAATTTTTGTTTGATTATGTTTTAGCAGATAGTTGGTTCAGTTCAACAAAGAATATGGATTGTTGCAAAAAAGAGTTAAAGACAGATTTTATTATGGCTTTAAAGAGCAATCGCAAAGTAGCTTTATCGTTAGAAGATAAAGAAAATAAGAAATACATAAGTATTGAAACATTACAGCCAGGACAGCAGACCGTGGAAGTTTGGTTAGAGAAACTAGATTTTCCGCTGTTGCTTACAAAGCAAGTTTTCAAAAACGAAAATGGTACAGTCGGCGAGTTGTACTTGGCTTGTAGTGATTTAAAGGTATCGTATGAGCAAATAACTACAATCTACAAAAAACGGTGGGGCGTAGAGGAATTTCACAAATCCATAAAAAGTAACACAGGTTTTGCTAAATCGCCAACAAAAACTGTCAAAACCCAAACCAATCATTATGTCTTGTCAATTGTGGCTTACATAAAATTGGAATTTTTAAAACAAAGAACTAGTAAAAATCATTTTGCAATGAAAGCTCAAATTTATTTAGCAGCTCAGCAAGCTGCTTACACAGAGCTTCAAAAGTTATCAACACCTAAAGTTGCATAGAGTTAATTTTGAAGTGTTTTTTTGCGTAAGGTGAGTTATTTAAAATAATAATTTTCTAAGTATTATGAGTAAAACAAGTCAGAGAAGGGAAGCATTAATCTATCATGCTAAACCAAAACCGGGGAAAATAGCAGTTATACCAACTAAAAAATATGCCACACAAAGAGACCTATCTTTAGCGTATTCTCCAGCGGTTGCGATACCTTGTTTAGAAATCGACAAGGAGGTAAATAATGTTTATAAATATACAAATAAAGGTAATTTAGTTGCGGTTATTTCCAATGGCACCGCAGTTTTAGGCCTAGGGAATATTGGCCCTGAAGCCTCCAAACCCGTAATGGAAGGAAAGGGTTTATTATTTAAAATATTTGCAGATATAGATGTTTTTGATATAGAAGTGAATACACAAAATATTGACGAGTTTATTGATACCGTTAAAAATATTGCCCCAACTTTTGGAGGAATAAACCTAGAGGATATTAAAGCACCTGAAGCCTTTGAAATTGAAACACGATTAATAGCAGAGCTTGATATTCCAGTAATGCATGACGATCAGCATGGTACCGCAATAATATCTTCAGCAGCATTATTAAATGCGGTCGAAATAGCTGGAAAGAAAATGAAAGATATTCAGGTTGTTATTAGTGGTGCTGGAGCAGCAGCTATTTCATGTTCTAGATTGTATAAATCTTTTGGCGTGAAAGCTTCAAATATTGTGATGATTGATAGCAAAGGGGTAATCAGAAAGGATAGAGAATCTCTTTCGAAACAAAAAGCCGAATTTGCCACATCAAGAGATATACATTCCCTTGAAGACGCAATGAATAAATCTGATGTTTTTATTGGATTGTCAGTTGCAGATATTGTGTCACCTGAAATGCTTAAGGGGATGAATAAAAAACCCATAGTTTTCGCATTAGCAAATCCCGATCCTGAGATTAATTATACCCTTGCCCTAAAAACCCGTGAAGATATAATTATGGCAACGGGGAGGAGCGATCATCCAAATCAAGTAAATAATGTATTAGGGTTTCCATTTATTTTCAGAGGGGCGTTGGATGTAAGGGCAACAAAGATTAATGAGGAAATGAAGATTGCCGCTGTAAAAGCTTTGGCTTCATTAGCCAAAGAACCTGTGCCAGAGCAAGTTAATATTGCATACGGAGAAACAAAATTAATATTTGGAAGAGATTATATTATCCCAAAACCATTCGATCCAAGGTTGATTGGAACCATTCCCTTAGCAGTAGCAAAATCAGCAGTTGAAAGTGGTGTGGCAAAGGAACCAATTGAAAATTGGGAGCAATATGAAGAAGAATTACTTTCCAGAATGGGGAACGACATTAAGATTGTTAGACTATTGATCAATCGTGCTAAACTTGATCCAAAGAAAATTGTTTTTGCAGAAGCAGATCAATTGGATGTTTTAAAAGCAGCACAAATTGTATATGAAGAAGGGATAGGAATACCAATTTTGTTGGGCAGAAAAAAGATTATCCTGGAGCTAATGAAAGAAATTGAATTTGATGAAGCTGTTGAAATTTTAGATCCAAAAAGTGATGATCAATTAGATAAATTGAAGGAATATTCAAGAATATATTGGTCAAATAGACAACGAAAAGGAGTTACACTTTACACGGCGCAAAAATTAATGCGAGAGCGAAATTATTTTGCTTCTATGATGGTAAACGTTGGGGATGCAGATGCAATGATCTCAGGATATTCAAGGTCATATCCGATAGTTATTCGACCAGTTCTAGAGACAATAGGTAAATTTGAAGGTGTCAATAAAATTGCGACAACAAATCTAATGTTAACTAAAAAAGGACCTTTATTTTTATCGGACACTTCAATAAATATAGATCCTTCAGCAAAAGAATTAGCGAACATAGCACAAATGACAAACTACACGATAAAAATGTTTGGTATTAAACCTGTTATTGCTATGATATCTTATGCAAATTTTGGGTCGTCAAAACACCCCCAAGCCAAAAAAGTAAAAGAAGCAGTTGACTATTTACACAGGATTAGTCCAGATACAATAGTTGATGGTGAATTGCAAACTGATTTTGCTTTGAATGCCGAGATGCTTAAAAAAGAATTTCCATTTTCAAAATTAGCTGGGAAGAAAGTAAATGCTCTAATATTCCCAAATTTAGATTCTGCTAATAGTAATTATAAATTATTAAAAGAACTTAATGGTGTTCAATCTATTGGCCCAATTATGTTAGGAATGAAAAAAGCTGTACATATATTACAATTAGGGGCTAGTGTTGATGAAATGGTAAACATTGCAGCAGTTGCTGTGGTTGATGCTCAACAAAAAGAGAAACACAATAAAGAGAAGTAGAATCGTGCTTAAAGAGATGTTATTTTAATAATATCAAGGCTGTCAGATGAAAATAATTATACTATATTTGAGGCATTAACCATAATAGCAAATGATTACCCATATTCAGGGAAGATTAGTAGAAAAAAATCCCACTGACCTAGTAATAGATTGTAATGGTGTTGGGTATTCATTAAGCATTACATTGCATACCTTTTCACAACTACCAAATGAAGAACACATAAAATTGTACACCCATTTACAAGTACGGGAGGACTCTCATACATTATTTGGATTTTCAAGTAAGGTAGAACGAGAAATATTTAGATTGCTCATTTCAGTATCTGGTGTTGGGGCTAGTACTGCAAGAACCATGTTGTCTTCATTATCTCCAGAACAAGTCACTGAAGCAATCGCATATAATAAGTTAGATACTATACAGTCAGTTAAGGGAATAGGGGCAAAAACGGCTCAACGGGTAGTGTTAGATTTAAAAGATAAAATTGTTAAGGTTTATGGTTTAAATGATGTTTCATCGATTTTGAGCAATACTAATAAAACTGAAGCGTTATCAGCTTTAGAAACACTAGGATTTGCACGAAAACAAGCCGAAAAAGTTTGTGACAAAATTGTCAAAAACGACCCCGAAGTTTCGGTAGAAAATTTAATAAAACAAGCTTTAAAAAATTTGTAACAATTGGGCTCAAAAAATTACGCTTTAAAATCAGGCTTTTATAAGCTTTTATTAGTTTTAGGAATAATTTTAAGTGGTTTTACTACTGCTTACTCTCAGGACTCTACAAGTACAGGATATTCAGTAGGACGGTTGGATCTGCCTGACCCAATAGTGATAGAAGACCTTTACACGTATGACCCAATTATCGATCGATATATTTATACTAAAATAATTGGTGATTTTACAATATCATACCCATTAATTCTAACCCCGGAAGAGTATCAGGAATTAATCCGAAAGGAACAAATGAAAGCCTATTTTAAGGATAAAATTGATGCTGCAGATGGGAGAAAAGAAGGTTCTGAAGAATTACAAAAAAACCTACTTCCTGGTTTTTATGTCAATTCAAATTTCTTTGAGTCTATCTTTGGGGGAGATACTATAGAGATTATTCCTCAGGGTAGTGTTGAGATCGATCTGGGATTATTGTATACAAAACAAGACAACCCTTCATTTTCTCCACAAAATAGGTCTAATCTTTCTTTCGATTTTGATCAAAGAATTAGTTTGAGTTTATTGGGTAAAATAGGAGAACGACTCCAGATTACTGCAAATTATGACACTCAATCTACATTCGATTTTCAGAATCAAATAAAATTAGAATATACTCCTACTGAAGATGATATAATTCAAAAAATTGAGGTTGGTAACGTAAGTATGCCGCTTAATAGCTCTTTAATACAAGGAGCTCAAAGTTTATTTGGGATAAAAACAATTTTGAAATTTGGCAAAACAACTATAACAGGAGTCTTATCTGAACAACAATCTGAAACAAGAACGGTTGTTGCTGAAGGAGGTGCAACGGTTACTAAATTTGAAATATTTGCTTTGGATTATGATGAAAATAGACACTTTTTCTTATCGCATTATTTTAGAGATAATTATAATAGAGTTCTTGCTCAATATCCTTTTATAAATACAAATATTCAAATTACAAGAACTGAAATTTGGATAACCAATACGACCAACCGAACAGATAATGTTAGAAATATAGTTGCATTACAGGATATAGGAGAATCCAATCCAGATAATATTGGATTACCATTTCCACCAGGCGGATTTATAAATGTTCCTATTAGTGCATTCCCTAATAACTCAAATAATGATTTTAATCCATTAGGTATTGAGGGTACAGAGCCTTCAATTTTAAATCCAGCTATTCGGGATATTGCAACTGTTGATGATGGATTTAGTGGTCTGCAAGTAAGAGATGGACTAGACTATGTAACATTAGAGAATGCTCGTAGGTTGGATTTTAACGAATATCAATTGGATTCTCAATTGGGTTATGTTTCTCTGAATCAACGATTAAACAATGATGAGGTTTTGGCTATTGCTTTCCAATTTACAGTGAATGATAAGGTCTATCAAGTTGGTGAGTTTTCTAGTGATGGTGTAGAAGCATCTGGAGGGACAATACTTGGAAATGGAGATATGGGAGAAGAAGAGCCCATAGAAGGAATATCACAAAATCTTGTAGTAAAATTATTGAAAAGTAATATTACCAATGTAAATGAACCTATTTGGAATATTATGATGAAAAACATCTATCCCATAGGAGCCTTTCAATTAGAACGAGAAGATTTTAATTTAAACATTTTATATACAGATCCTACATATACAGATCCTACACCTCAAAACTTTATAACAGATGTTTCTACAGATCCAGATAATCCATTACCGGAAGATGTCGATAACACTCCATTATTAAGAGTTTTTAACTTAGATCGTTTGAATTTTAATGGAGATCCTCAACAAGAAGGGGACGGTTTCTTTGATTTTCTACCTGGAATTACTGTAGATACACAAAACGGGCGTATTATATTTACTGCCGTAGAACCATTTGGTAATTATTTATTCAATAAACTTGATAACAATCCAAATGGGGGTGTTGAAGATTATGATATTCCAACTACTTATAATGAAAATCAAGCAAAATACGTTTTTAAAACACTTTATTCATCTACAAAAACAGAAGCGGAACAAGAAGAGAGCGAAAAAAATAAATTTCAATTAAAAGGGACCTATAAATCAACCGGAGCAGATGGAATTCCTATAGGGGCATTTAATATACCACAAGGTTCTGTAACAGTAACAGCAGATGGCAGGGTATTAGTTGAAGGAGTAGATTATACAGTTAATTATCAATTGGGAAGAGTACAAATCCTAGATCCTTCTTTGTTAAATTCAAATACACCCATTCAGATTTCTACCGAAAATAATTCTTTATTTGGGCAAATGACTAAACGATTTACTGGGATAGATGTTCAACATCGATTTAGTGATAAATTCCAAATGGGAGCAACCTATTTGAATTTAAATGAAAGACCCCTAACACAAAAATCTTCTTTTAATTCTGAACCGATAAACAATACCATTTTTGGATTAAACCCAAACTTTAATAATGAAGTCCCATTTTTAACAAGATTGGTCAATAAGCTTCCAAACATAGATACCGATGTAGAATCTAATATTTCATTACGAGGAGAATTTGCTTATTTGCTTCCTGGAGCTCCTAAGGTTTCAGATTTTGATGGAAAGACAACATCCTATGTTGATGATTTTGAAGCTGCTCAAACTAAAATCAATATTAGTGCCCCCTTAACATGGTATCTTGCAAGTGCACCAATAGGATTTGGAGGTGAATTAGGGAATGATAATTTAGCTAATAATTACAAACGTGCTGAATTATCATGGTATTCAATCGATCCGGTATTTTATAGTTCTCAACGACCAAATGGCATTACCGTTGAAGATATATCATCGCCATTTACAAGGCGTATCTTTAGAAACGAAATATTTCCAAACCAAGATATTATTCAAGGGCAAACTCAAGTTCTTTTCTCCTTAGATTTAGCTTTTGCACCATCTATACGTGGAGAATACAATTATACACCAGAAGCTAATGGAGGAAATGAATTACCTAATCCTGAAAATAGATTTGGTGGGGTTACCAGACAGTTGACTACAACAGATTTTGAGCGTTCAAATGTTGAATATATAGAGTTTTGGTTGATGGATCCATTTATTTATGAAGAAGCAGCTGGAAATAATGGGGGAGTTCTAAGTTTTAATCTTGGGAATATATCTGAAGATGTTTTAAAAGATGGTAGAAAACAATATGAAAATGGATTGCCAGAGGATGGCGGTACAGATAATACTATTCCTACCGTTTATGGTAAAGTTCCAATTAACCAGTCCTTAGTGTATACCTTTGACACTCAAGGTCAAGAACGTATCAATCAAGATATTGGTTACGATGGTATCAATGATGCTAGAGAAGGAACTTTATTTTCTGATTTTGCTGGCCTTGAAGACCCTGCAAGAGATAATTACCAATATTTTTTACAAGCTGAAGGGAACATAATAGATCGGTATAGAAATTATAATGGATCAGAAGGGAACTCTCCAGAAGTTATATCCAATAATGACAGAGGATCTGCTGCAGAACCCGATATAGAAGATATTAATCAAGATAACACCATGAATACGGTTGATAGTTATTTTGAATATAATGTGAACATTTTTCCTGGAATGGACATTAATAATAACGATTATATTACCGATACAAAAGAGATTAATGTAACCCTGCAAAACAATGAAGAGATTCCTGTGCGATGGTTACAATTTAAAATCCCAATTAGCGAACCAGATAGAGCTGTTAATGGAGCTTCCGATTTTAGATCAATTCGTTTTATGAGAATGTTTATGTCTCAATTCTCAGAAAACACCGTATTGCGTTTTGGAACACTTGATCTTGTCCGTGGAGATTATAGAAGATTTGAAAAATCACTAGACATCACAGGAGAAGATCCAGGTCTTGATGATACTCTTTTTGAAAACCTTACGGTAAGTATAGAAGAAAATGAAAACAGGCAACCAATCCCATACGTATTGCCTCCTGGTGTTATTCGTGAAGAGTTAAATAACAATAATACTATTATTCGTGAAAACGAACAATCATTAGCTTTAAGAGTTTGTGATCTGGAATCTGAATATGGTAGAGCAGTATATAAAAATTTTAATATTGATATGCGTCAATATAAAAACCTGGAAATGTTCATTCATGCAGAATCCTTTGTAAATGAAACAGCACTATCTGATGGCGATATGGTTGCATTTATTAGATTGGGAAATGACTTGACACAAAATTATTATGAAATTCAAATTCCTCTTAATACAACTCCATTCGGATCTTCATCTGCTGAAGATATTTGGCCTATAGCTAACAGGTTGAATTTACCCTTAGAGTTATTACAGAAAGTAAAATCTATTGTTTCAACAGATTCTGATAGTGATCCTAGTCAAATTGTTTTCTTTAATCAATCTGACGCAATTTTGGGTGCTGATTATTCAGGACCTGAAAATGAATTGAGAATTGGAATCCTTGGAAATCCAAGTTTTGGAAATGTTAGAACTATAATGATTGGACTAAAAAATGCATCTACTAATAAAATATGTGGAGAAGCTTGGTTTAATGAACTACGAATTACAGAGTTAGAAAATCATGGGGGCTGGGCTGCTATTGCTAGTATGGATGTCAATTTAGCCGATTTTGCAGACCTGAGTGCTGTAGGGAGCAAAAGTACAGTTGGTTTTGGTTCAATAGAACAAGGCCCTAATCAGCGAAGCTTGGAAGACGTTCAACTTTATAATATTGTTTCTAACTTTAATTTAGGACAGCTATTGCCTGTGAATTGGGGCGTTCAACTTCCATTTAATTTTGGACATTCTGAAGAATTAATCACTCCAAAATACGATGTAGAATTTCAGGATATTGAATTAGATAAACGATTAGACGCCACTGAAGATCCAACGAGACGAGAAGAAGTAAAAACACAATCTGAAGATTATACCAGAAGGAAAAGTATAAACTTTATAGGTGTAAGGAAAGACCGTACCGGTAATGGAAAAGCAAAAATATATGATGTAGAAAACTTCACTTTTTCATATTCATACAATCAGGTTGATCATCGTGATTTTGAAATTGAGGAATCTTTGGATCAGAATGTGAGATTAGGAGGAACCTATAATTATAATTTTCAACCTAAACCAGTTGAACCTTTCAAGGAAAATGATTCAATATTTAGAAGTAAGTACTGGAAACTTTTAAAAGATTTTAACTTCAATTATTTGCCTACAAATATTTCAGTAGGATCGAATTATGTAAGACAGTATAACGAACAAAAATTCAGAGAATTGAATTTAGGAGTACCAACTCTTTACCAACGTAATTTCTTGTTTGATTGGCAATTTGCTGTTAACTATAATTTAACGAAGTCGTTGCGTTTTAATTTTACTTCTACAAACAATCGTATTGTTAAAAATTATATTACTCCCAATGGTATAACAGACAACTCCATTGATGTTTGGGATGGTTTCTTTGAAATAGGAGATCCAAATCAACATTTTCAATCATTACAATTAAATTGGGATATCCCCTTTAATAAAGTCCCATTTTTAAAATTCATTAGAGCGACGTACTCTTACACTGGTGATTATCAGTGGCAAAAAGCTAGTGACTTATTTACTGAAATCCCAATAATATCGGATGATGGAACTGTAAAAACATTTAATTTAGGGAATTCAATTCAAAATGCAAATACCCATAGGATTAACTCTAGTTTAGACATGAAATCCTTTTATAGAATTTTAGGAATTACGAAATTAAATACGACTAGAACTAAAACGACTGGAGGTGAAAATAAACGAGGATCAGGTGGTGCTGGTAATGACCAAAAAGGGGAGAAGGATGAAACCCTAGAAGAAAAAGGAGAACGATTAATATCTCAAGCTAGAGAAGATAAGAAGGATGGAAAATCTGGTGATGGAAGAAGAAATGAAAGCCGTGCTGGGAATAATAACAATACACTGGAAACTACCACATCTGTAACTGGAGGAGCGGTTGCTGCAAATATTTTTATTGATATACTCACGATGGTTAAAAAAATTCAAATAAATTACCAAGGGAATAATGGAACTTTCTTACCAGGGCATATACCATCAGTTGGATTTGCAGGATCGTTAAAACCTACAGCAGGATTTACATTTGGTAGCCAGGCAGACGTAAGAGAATTAGCTGCACGAAAAGGATGGTTAACTTTGTATCCGGAATTTAATGAACAATATACCGAAATTGAATCAAATCAGTTTGATTATCTTGCTAATATTGAATTAATTTCAGGGTTGAAAATTGATGTAAATGGAAGCAGGATTTATTCAGAAAATTATTCAGAAAATTATATTGTTGAAAATAATTTATATAGATCATTAACCCCAAATACATTCGGTAATTTCAATATTTCTACTGTTCTTATAAAAACAGCGTTTTCATCAACCAGCGAAAGAAATTCAGCAACTTTTGATGATTTTAGAAATAATAGGATCATAATTGCCAATAGATTAGCAGAAGATTTTTATGGAACTCCCAATTTTCCAGTTGATGAAGACACAGGATTTCCTGTTGGATTTGGCAAAACACACCAAGATGTATTATTGCCCTCATTTTTATCAGCCTATGAAGGAAGTAACGCCTCTAAAATAGATACTGGAGCCCTAAGAGATTTCCCTTTACCTAACTGGGATTTAAAATATACAGGATTAATGAGAATAGGTTGGTTTAAACAAAATTTCAGAAGATTCTCTTTACTACATGGTTATAGATCGGGGTATACAATCAATCAATTTCAAACAAATTTAGATTATAATAGAAACAATCCTGAAGATGTTGATCAATCTGGAAATATTAAATCAGAGATTATTATATCCAATGTAAATCTTACTGAACAGTTTTCGCCTCTTATTCGAATTGATTTTGAAATGAAAAATTCGATTAAAATTCTTTTAGAATTAAGGAAAGACAGGGCATTATCTTTAAGTTTTGCCAATAATTTATTAACAGAAATTAATGGAAATGAATTTATTATTGGTGCTGGATATCGAGTAAAAGACCTAAGAATTGGAACTAACTTTGGAGGAAAAAAGAAAATTTTGAAAAGTGATTTGAATTTTAAAATGGACTTATCCCGTAGAGATAATATAACAGTTATTCGTTATTTAGATATTGATAATAGTCAGTCAACTGCAGGTCAAACCATTTATGGTGTTCAATTTTCAGCGGATTATGCCCTAAGTAAAAACTTGACAGCTTTATTTTATTACGATCATACTTTTTCAGAATATGCTATTTCAACAGCATTCCCTCAAACAACTGTTAGATCGGGATTCACACTGCGTTATAATTTCGGAAATTAATATAAAACACCTGATAAAAATAATATTATGAATGTACCATCAAACTTAAAATATACTAAAGATCATGAATGGATCCGTATAGATGGTGATGTTGCAACCATAGGGATTACAGATTTTGCTCAAGGAGAATTAGGAGACATTGTTTATGTTGAAGTTGAAACTGTAGATAAAACAATGGATCGAGAAGAAATTTTTGGTACTGTTGAGGCAGTAAAAACAGTTTCAGACTTATTATTACCATTAAGTGGTGAAATTATAGAATTTAATGATAGCCTTGAATCTGAACCTGAAAAAGTAAATTCAGATCCATTTGGAGAAGGCTGGATGATAAAAATTAAAATTAGTGATTCCTCAGAAATCGATCAATTACTCGATGATGAAGCTTATAAAGAACTTATCGGAAGATAAGACCATATTAATTGTTGGGGTAATATATACTATAAGTATTACTGTTGCTTTTCTTATTCCAATCGGAAACCTACCAAAAATTAATCTTTTATTACCATTAGACAAATTAGTTCATGGCTTTATTTTTATTATTTTAGTTTTTATATGGCTTTGGTATTATTTTATAAAAAAAAATAAAAGAATCCTATCAACATCAATTTTTGCCATTTTAATTAGTTGCTTTATTTATGGCATACTAATTGAGATACTTCAATCACGAATCGATGCCTCAAAAAATTCAGATTATTTAGACATTTTTGCAAATAGTGTTGGATTAATTCTTGGAACTGTGTTGTTTTTAAAATTAAAAACCAGAATAAAAACTTGAAATATTTTATTTACTAAAGAATTTCTATATTTTAGCAATATTATAAATACAATTTTATGAAACTTAAAAAGAATCCAAAATCAGACTTAGGTCGAAGAAGTATGATATTTTTCCAATTAGGAATGGTATTAATGCTTTTTATTACTTGGCGAGCTATTGAAAATAAAACATACGATAAATCAGATATATCTCAGGATACCTTAAATGTAAGTGATAATCTACTTGAAGATATACCTGTCACAGAACCATTAACACCCCCACCTCCACCTCCACCTCCACCACCAGCACCAGAAGTTATTGAAGTGATTAAAAATGAAGCTGAAGTTGAAGAAACCGTTATAGAATCAGTTGATATGGATGTTGATGAGGAGATTGTGGAAATTGAAGAAATTGAAGAGGCTATTGATGAAGAAATTGCAGATGTGCCTTTTGCAGTAATTGAAAATGTGCCAATTTACCCTGGTTGTGAAAAGAAAAAAAACAATACTGAACGCAGAAACTGCATGTCAGAAAAAGTTGAAAAGTTTGTGGTTAAAAAATTTGATACAGACCTAGCTGAGGAACTAGGATTAGAAGGGAGACAACGAATTTCTGTTGAATTTAAAATTGATCGTAATGGGAATGTAGTTAATGTACGCGCACGGGCACCACATCCAAAATTAGAAGCAGAAGCAATTAAAGTAATTAAATCACTTCCAAAAATGATTCCTGGGAAACAAAGAGGAAAACCAGTAGGAGTGTTATATTCTTTACCTATATTATTCCAAGTAGAGAATTAATAGGTAGCGTAAAAATAAAAAAATCCCGTTTCTTTTTAAGAATCGGGATTTTTTTTGTTTACTTTTAATTGCTTTTAAATTTATAATAAAGATGGGGTTTAATCTCTGTGGGCGATTTTAAAAATGTGTATCTTTCAAAAAATAATAATGCCATAGCTTCATGAAGAAAATTGCCTTGATTATAATCTTTCTAGTGGCGATTTCGTCCTATTCTCAAATCACAACCGTAAGCTTTGAGAAATATCCAGTATTTAAAGAATGTAGTAACACTCCTATTGATTCATTAGAAAATTGTTTCAACATAACATTACAAAATTTTATTTATGAATATTTTAAAACCCCTGAAATAGTATTTTCAGAAAACTATAAGGGCATTATAGAGGTATTATTTGAGGTCGATAAAAAGGGAAACTTTAAAATAATGTATGTTGATGCAATCTATAATGAGTTAAAAGATGAAGCTTTACGTGTCTTTAGCCAATTACCCCAAATAGAACCAGCTACCTATAATAGCAACCCTTCTTATGTGCAATTTTCTATACCTATTAAAATTCCATTAGAAGAACCGTTTAAAGATACACCTGTGCTTCCTTTAGAAGAATACATTGATCTTAGCAAAGAATATGATGCAATTAAAAAGTATCAATATACCAATGAAGAATATCGGAGTAATATCAATATACCATTATCATCACAAAACTATAGAAGATTTGATGCGGCGTTAAACAAGGTTGGAAATAATAGTCACACCGCTCAAAAACCCTTTATTTATAGTGAGGTAAATACCTATTATAATTTTGAAGCTGAAAATCAAAAACTACTCAAGAACAAATCCACTTGGGGAGGAAGAAAATTATGGAATGAACACTTTGCAATTTTAAAAGGGGAAGATTATTGGCTTACCTTAGATCCTGGAGTCGATTTACAGGTAGGGAAAGATTTTGATGGAGATATAGATACTTATAACAATACCCGCCTTCTTTATCTTCAGGGTGGACTAGGAGAAAAGTTAAGTTTTTTTACGGTTCTTTATGAAAGTCAGGGGCGGTTTGCAGATTATTTTAATCGGTATGCCGAATTTATTAAACCCTCTGGCGGGAACCCTGCAATCATCCCAGGAAGAGGTATTGCAAAACCACATAATTCAGATGCGTATGATTACCCTGTAGCAACAGGATATGTTTCTTATTCCCCTTCAAAATTCTTTAACTTTCAATTAGGGCATGGTAAAAATTTTATAGGAGATGGGTACCGTTCCTTATTTTTAAGTGATAACGCTAGTCCCCAAGCATATTTTAAAATAAATACCACCTTTTGGAAAATTAAATACACAAATACATGGATATCTTTAAAAGATGTTCGTCCTGAAGTAACCAGTGACAAAGGATCTTATAAAAAGAAATTTATTGCAAGTCATTACCTGAGTTATAATGTTACAAAGCGATTAAATATCGGGTTATTTGAATCAATTATATGGGGTGTGGAAGAAGGAAACGGATTTGAATTAAATTACTTAAATCCAATTATATTTTATCATACTATTGAATTTGCTTCAGGATCACAAGTCGGAAATGTGTTGATTGGCTTAAGTGCAAAATATAAAATAACAGATAGAATAAATGCCTATGGACAATTTATTATTGATGAATTTTCCTCTGGTGATGTGTTTAGTGGAAATGGGAGTTGGAAGAATAAAACAGGCTATCAAATTGGTCTAAAATATTATGATGCTTTTGGATTAAAAAACTTATTTCTTCAAACTGAATACAATCGAGTTAGACCTTATACTTATTCACACAACACTATCATATTGAATTATGGGCATAACAATCAATCGATAGCCCACGCCTTTGGGGCAAGCTTTTCTGAATTTATTGTCATCGCCCATTACAATTATGAACGATTTTTCGCAGACGCTAAAATTATTATTGCCCAACGTGGATTTGAATTTAATACCAAGGAAGATCAATTTTTTTATGGAGCTAATATTTACGGTGATGAAGATAATAGAATTTTTGATACCGGAAATGAAGTCGCGCAAGGGAATACTACAGATTTTTTATTTACCGAATTACAAGTTGGATATTTGATAAATCCAGGAACAAATTTGAAGATATACGGGAGTGTTATTTTTCGTGATTTTAAACCAACTGTGAATACCAATAACGTTTTTGAAAATCAAACAACCTGGGTTAATCTTGGGATTCGAACGGACTTATTTAATTGGCATAATGATTTTTAAAAAAATACTTTTAACCCTTTCCTTTTTTCATTAATTCTTTTTGTTGTTCTTCTAAACGTTCTTCCATACTTCTTGTATCGATAGCGCTCATTTCTTTTTCAACATCTTTATAAATAGTACGCACCATAATTTCCGTAGAAATAAAACCATCTCCATATCTCTGGGCGTCGTATTTTTCTGTTAGCTCTTTCATAGCTACAACTTCATCTTCAGATTTTTGATCCAGATAAAGTAATTTAATTCGATTTCTGAAAAATGTAAGCATGATTTTTGTAAGTTTCACCTCTGCTATGGTTGCAAGATTTCCATGACCTGGAATTATTTTGGTGTTTTCATTAGCTAGCATTAAAACCTTATCTAAGGCTTCGATAGATCCTTTTACACTTCCTCCAGATTTAAGATCAATAAATGGATATCTACCATTAAAAAAAGTATCTCCCATATGAATGACATTCGACCCAGTAAAATAAACAATCACGTCCCCATCTGTGTGAGCATCATGAACATAAAAGATCATTATTTCTTCATTATTAAAATAAAAACTCAAGTCTTCAGAAAAAGTAATAATGGGTAATATATCTATGTCAATTTTAGTAGGACTGTTTTTACTTAAATCAAGCAATCTTTCTCGAACATTTTTATGGGAGATAATTGCGGCCCCCTGTTTAGCTAGTAGTATGTTTCCACCTGTATGATCATGGTGATGATGTGTGTTTACAAGATATTTTATTGGCTTATCACTAATTTTTTTAATATTCTCTATTAGTTTTGGAACAATTTCTTCAAATTGATCATCTATAATAAAGACACCATCATTCCCAAAACTCAATCCTATATTACCTCCTTTATCTTGAACCATATAAATATTATTCTTAATTTTTACTGGATCTGTGTTTGGAACATTATCAACGGATTTCTTATTTGAATCCTTTTTGTTTTGAGTTACAGATTTTTTGGTTTGTTTAGCCTCTTTATCGTTTTGTGCTGTTAAAACAAAGCCCATAAATAAAAAAGCAACAGTATATAAAATTGTATTTCGCATAATTTTTTAAATATAAGGGCTAAAATTAATAAAAATACTCAAATTATAAAACAAGTATTTATTATTTATTATTGTAAACAAATAGGATGTACTGTATATTTGCATCGCTAAAAAAAGAACTTGCCAAGAATCGCTACAAATACAAAAACACATACCTTTTTAAATAATTTCGCAGAAATTACTAAAATTAGGTTATCAATAAGCGTTTTATTTTCTTCTATAGCGGGTTATTTATTAGCAACCGATTCTATTGATATTATTACCTTACTACTATTATGCATTGGAGGATATTCAATGGTAGGTGCTTCAAATGTATACAATCAAATTGTTGAAAGAGATCTAGATGCTCTTATGGATCGAACTAAAAACCGACCCATTCCTTCTGGTAGAATGAGTGTTAAATACGCATTTATTATTGCTGTTATATTAACACTTATTGGAATAATAACATTATATACCATAAATCCAATTACCGCAATGTTTGGTGCAATATGCATTTTTATGTATGTTAGTTTATATACACCCCTTAAAACAAAAACTCCACTTTCTGTTTTTGTAGGGGCATTCCCAGGAGCAATTCCATTTATGCTTGGATGGGTTGCCGCAACAAATGATTTTGGTATTGAATCTGGAACCTTATTTATGATTCAGTTTTTTTGGCAATTTCCACATTTCTGGGCAATAGGATGGTTTTTATATGATGACTATAAAAAGGCAGGCTTTTTTATGTTACCAACAGGTAAGCGTGATAAAGGGACAGCAACACAAATTATATTGTATACTATTTGGACGCTATTGGCTTCAATGATTCCAGTTTTTTGGGTGACAGGAAAACTTTATTTAACACCAATATCAGGTGTATTAATTGGGCTTTTAGGATTGAGTCTTTTATATTTTGCTGTTAAAGTATACAAACACAAAACTAATAAAGTTGCAAAACAACTAATGTTGGCAAGTGTAAGTTATATTACCCTTTTGCAAATAATATATGTTTTAGATAAATTTATAAGATGATGGATACGATTGAAAAAGAACAACATTTAGCTAAAGAGAAAGCAAAACTGGATCGATCAAAAAAAATGATGCTTTGGTTTGGTATCGTAAGTTTATCGATGAGTTTTTTAGGACTTACCAGTGCTTATATTGTAAGTAAAGAACGTCCAGATTGGCTTAGCGATTTTCAAATACCGCATGCATTTTATATTAGTTTTATAGTGATCTTTATTAGTAGCATTACATTTCATTTTGCAAAAAAGAAAATCATCCATGGGAAAAATAAAAATGGTATGATGCTATTAATAAGCACCTTTTTATTGGGAGTTATTTTTGCGATACTTCAATTTTTAGGCTTTTCTCAAATTATTGAAAATGGTTATTTTTTCACGGGTAGCGAAAGTACGATTACTACTTCTTTTATTTATTTAGTTGTACTCTTACATTTAACTCATATTTTTGCAGCACTTATTTCTATAATGGTCGTAATTTATAATCATTATAAACAAAAGTACACAAGTGGAAATACGATTGGAATAGAACTGGCAATAACTTTTTGGCATTTTGTCGATATATTATGGATATACCTGTTTTTCTTTTTCTTTTTTGTTAGATAAAAAATATATGTATTTTTGAGCAAATTAAAATTTAATTAATTTATATGGAAACAACTGTTGTAAAAACAGGTCATGATCAAAAAATCTGGGATGGTGGTAATAAACCATTAAATGCCAGTTATGGCAAAATGATGATGTGGTTTTTTATCGTTTCTGATGCCTTAACATTTTCTGGATTTCTTGCCTCTTATGGATTTTCTAGATTCAAGTTTATTGACTCTTGGCCAATTGCTGATGAAGTTTTTACACATATACCATTTATCCATGGAAATTTCCCTATGTACTATGTGGCATTTATGACATTCATTCTTATATTTTCTTCTGTAACTATGGTTTTGGCTGTTGATGCTGGGCACCATATGAAAAAAAATAAAGTAATGCTATATCTATTCCTGACCATTATTGGAGGAGCTATTTTCGTTGGCTCACAGGCATGGGAATGGGGAACTTTTATTAAAGGTAGTTATGGAACTGTTGAAACAAAAGGGGGTAAAATACTTCAATTTTTAGATACTGAAAGCCAACGAACTGCATTAGGAGACTTTGCTATTTCAATTCCCTCTGAAAGAGTTCACCAAGAAAAAAGTAGTTGGATATGGTTTCAATCAGAAACCGCAAGAACTAGCTTCACCCTTGAAGAAGTAACAAAAGGATTCTTAGCAAATGAAAACTTATTAATAAGAACAGAATATTTAGATGAAAATGGAGAACGGACTGTTCTTTCTCGAGAAGCCTCAATAGCGAAACTACAATCAGATGGTAAGCTAATAGTTGAAGGCGCAAATTTAAAACACAACGAATATGGCACCCCATTATTCGCTGACTTTTTCTTTTTTATAACTGGATTTCATGGATTCCATGTATTTTCAGGAGTAATATTTAATATTATTATTTTCTTTAATGTGATATTGGGAACATACGAACGAAGAGGGCATTACGAAATGGTTGAGAAAGTTGGACTTTACTGGCACTTTGTAGATTTAGTGTGGGTATTTGTATTCACGGTTTTTTATCTTATATAGACAAATTAATTTTTTAAAAATGGCACACGATCAAAATTTAGCAATCTTTAGAGGACGAGTAAAATTTAAATCAAACGTTCATAAAATTTGGGGCGTATTTTTACTTCTTTCTATTATTACCACTGTTGAAGTATTTCTTGGAATTTACAAACCGGATTTTCTAACAAGTCATAGATTCCTCGCATTAAAAACTCTAAATTGGATATTTTTAGTATTAACTATTATTAAAGCATATTATATAACTTGGGATTTTATGCATACGCGAGATGAACATAGAATCTTAAAACGTTCTGTTATATGGACCTCGGTATTTTTAATAAGTTATTTATTGTTTATAGTCCTAATTGAAGGGGATTACATATTTAATATATATTCAGAAAATTATATAAAATTTGACTTCTAATTTATTTTTAAAATTAATTGAGAAAAGATGATTCTTAGCTATTTTACAAGTATTTTTGTAAAGTGAAAAAAAAAGATAAAATAAAAAAATATTTAGTGCTGGGGGTGTTGTTTCTACTCCCACTAACTGCCTATATCTTTTTTGCTTCAGGTGTTAATAATTTTGCAAGATTACCCATATTAAAACAATCAATTTTAGAGATAGATCAATTTAAATCGGATGGAAAAACAAAAATTCGTTTACAAGACCACATATCAATATTGGGTTTTTTCGGAAATGATGTAAAAGCAAATTATGCAAGCACATTTAATTTAGCCCATAAAATTTACAAGAAAAACTATCAATTTAATGACTTTCAGTTTGTAATTCTTATGCCAGATGGCACTCAGGATGCAATAAAGGAGTTGAAAATAAAGTTAAATGAAATAGAAAACCCTGAAAATTGGAATTTTGTTTTTGGTTCTTCTGAAGAAATCAAAAATGTATTTAACTCCTTAAAAAGCAATTATAAATTAGATGCTCAAACAGGATCTCCATATGTTTTTATTATTGATAAAGACCGAAGCCTGAGAGGGAGGGATGAAGATAGTGATGAAGAAATACTATATGGGTATGATGCCAGAGATTATTCAGAAATAAATAATAAAATGAGTGACGATGTAAATGTCATTCTTGCTGAATACAGACTGGAATTGAAAAAATATAATTCAAAAAATGAAAAAGAATAAGGGATGAAAAAAACAAAATATTCCTATGTAGGAATTTCATTTATTATTTTAGTTTTCGGGATATGGGCAGCCATTCAAATAGGAGATTACCTATCGGACCCCGAACTTGTTTTTATTGGTGGCAAAAACAAAAAAGAAGTTCCCAATTTTAGATTTACCAATCAAAATGGATCCATAATAACCAATGAATCCTATAAGGGAAAAGTTTACATAGTTGAGTTTTTCTTTACTACTTGTCCTTCAATTTGCCCAATTATGAATAGAAATATGGTGAAAATTCAGAATGCTTTTTTTGGTAATCCCAATTTGGGGATTGCCTCATTTAGTATCGATCCAGAAACCGACACTCCTACTGTTTTAAAAGCGTACGCAGACAATTATAAAATCACCAATCCATACTGGCATCTTTTAACAGGAGATAAGGATAAGATCTTTAAATTGGCAAATGAAGGCTTTAATTTATATGTGGGAGAAGATACAGAAGTTGAAGGTGGATTTGAGCATTCTGGATTTTTTGCACTAATTGACCAAAATGGATTTATTCGCTCCCGAAAGGATGAATACGGAAATCCAATTATCTATTATAATGGCTTGGAAGATGAAGGGGTCAAACAATTAAAAGAGGATATTAAAAAGTTGCTCTAACATGTCGCTAGATCTTTCAGAAAATAACACAAAATATAACAAATGGATATGGGCTCTTTCTATTGTTATTCCAGTAGTGGTCGCTCTTTTGTTTGGCGTTAAAATTCCTGGAGTTGAACGCATGGGCTTTCTTCCTCCAATTTATGCAACAATAAATGGAGTTACAGCTGTGCTATTAATACTAGCCGTTATTCAGATAAAAAAAGGAAACAAAAAAACACATGAACGATTAATGAAAACAGCAATCGTATTTTCGTTGTTATTTTTAGCCCTTTATATAATATATCATATGACCTCAGATTCTACAAAATACGGTGGAGAAGGAATTCTAAAATATATTTATTATTTTATCCTTTTAACACATATTCTATTGTCTATTGCAGTTATTCCATTTGTATTAATCACCTTTGTAAGAGGAATAACAGGACAGTTTGAAAAACATAAAAAAATTGCAAAAATCACGTTCCCTTTATGGTTATATGTAGCCATAAGTGGCGTAGTGGTATATTTAATGATTTCACCCTATTACTAATTTAAAAATTGAGTTTAATAATTTCCCCTTGTGGGGGAATTAGGGGGGTGTTTTAAATTCAAGAAAAAAATTAAACAAACGAAGGGAATTGATATATGAAACCAAAAACATACATACTGCTACTTGTGTTTTTGTTAATTGCACTCCCAGCAGATTCACAATGTGCAATGTGTAGAGCGGTTTTAGAAAGTGATGAAAGTGGACAGGCAGCAAAAGGAATTAATAATGGGATCATGTATCTAATGATCTTTCCCTATCTTTTAATTGCAGGTGTTGGATATGCAATTTATCGAAGCCGAAAAAAAAGTCAAGAAGAATAATCTTAATTATTATTCATTTTTGTGTAACTATAAATTTCTAAGTCTGTCTTATAATAGACTTTTATCTAAAACTCTTAACACTATTTTCACATATTCCAAGATTATATTCAAGTAATTTGTACCATCTAATATAATAGTATGATTAAAATTAAAGACTTACATAAATCCTATGAAATAGGGAGTAATTCCTTACATGTGCTTAAAGGAATAAATTTTGAAGTTAATGAAGAAGAAATGGTTGCCATTATGGGTTCATCAGGATCAGGAAAGTCTACATTTTTAAATATTCTTGGGATACTTGATGAAGCAGAAAAAGGTTCTTATCACCTTGATGGAAGATTAATTAAGGATTTAAATGAAAAAATTGCTGCTCAATATCGCAATAAATTTCTGGGATTTGTATTTCAATCTTTCAATTTAATAAGCTATAAAAATGCATTGGATAATGTTGCTATGCCATTATATTATCAAGGGATTAAACGTGCAATTCGAGCAGAAAAAGCAATGCATTACCTCGAAAAAGTTGGCCTAGCGGATTGGGCTCATCATTTACCAAATGAGCTTTCAGGAGGACAAAAGCAACGTGTTGCAATTGCTAGAGCAATGGCTAGTAATCCAAAAGTTTTATTAGCAGATGAACCTACCGGAGCATTAGATAGTACAACTTCCTACGAAGTAATGGAATTAATTCAAGAGATCAACGATGAGGGAAAAACCATATTGGTAGTTACTCACGAAGACGATATTGCGCATATGTGTAAGCGAATCGTTAATCTTAAAGATGGTGTAATAATTGACGATTCTAATATACAGCAAGTACGAGTAAAAAAATTGGAACATGTTTAGTCTGGAGCGGTGGCAAGAAATATTCGAAACTATTCGCAAAAATAAATTGCGAACTTTTTTAACTGGATTATCGGTTGCTTCTGGGATTTTTATATTGGTCATACTACTCGCTATTGGTCAAGGAATGCAAAATGGTATTGGGCAGGAGTTTGAAAATGATGCAAAAAACAGGATTTCTGTTTGGACTGGGGTTACTTCTGAAAGTTATAAAGGATTAAATCCAGGTAGAAGAATTCAATTAGACAATCAAGATTTTGCGCTTACTGAAACTAAAAATATAGATAAGCTTGAATTTAAGTCTGGAGTATATAGTCGATGGGGTCAGTTAACCTCTTATAAAAATGAAAACGGAAATTATAGGGTAGAAGGCGTACGCAGTGATTATCAATTTCTTGAAAATGCTACTTTAACCACAGGGAGGTTTATCAATCAAAGCGATTTAGACTCCTATAATAAAGTAGCTATAATTGGTCATAGAGTCTATTTAGATCTTTTCAAAAAGGGCAATGTTATTGGAGAATATATTGAAATATCAGGGGTGAAATTTAAGGTAGTTGGTATTTATACAGATCCTGGAGGGGAACGTGAAGAAAATAGGATTTTCATCCCTTTATCTACAGCACAAAGGGTTTTTAATGCTGGAAATCGATTGCGGTCATTAGCTTTTTCTTTAGAAAAGCAAGAAAATTATGAAGATGCTTTAGCTGCATCAGAGGCTTTTACAGCACAATTAGAGAATGATCTTAAAACTAGACATACAATTTCTCCAACAGACGAGCGTGCTATTCGAATTAACAATTCATTAGAAAATGCAAAACGATTTTATGACTTAATTAATATGATAAAATGGTTTTTCTGGGGTGTTGGAATTTGTACGATAATTGCAGGTATAGTAGGAGTAAGTAATATTATGCTTATCATCGTTAAAGAACGAACAAAAGAAATTGGAATTAGAAAGGCTATTGGAGCACAACCACTATCAATTATTGGAATGATATTACATGAATCTATTTTTGTGACAGGGATCGCTGGATTTTTTGGACTAGTATTTAGTTTGTTTCTTCTTGAAATAGTTGGTCCACTTATCGAAACAAACTATATTAAAAATCCCTCCGTAGACTTTGGCGTGGCATTTATAACAGTCATAATATTAGTTATTGCAGGTGCTTTAGCAGGATTTTTTCCAGCATATAGAGCTTCAACGATTAAACCTATAGACGCATTACGAGATGAGTAGTTTATTTAGCAGAGACAGTTGGTCTGAAATAATTGACGCCCTAAGCTCTAATTGGTTTAGAACGGTGTTGACTTCCTTTGGAGTACTTTGGGGAATATTTATCTTAGTCATTCTTCTAGCTGCTGGTAAAGGGCTTGAAAATGGGGTAAAACAAGGATTTGATGGAATGGCTACCAATTCTATGTTTATGTGGTCACAAACAGCTTCCAAACCTTATAAAGGGCTTCCTAAAGGGAGGCGATATAGATTTAATATCCAGGATATTGAAGCAATAAATCAGAATGTTCCTAATCTTCTCTATATTTCACCAAGAAATAAATTAGGTGGATTTAGAGGGTCAAATAATGTAGTTAGAGGATTAAATACTGGGGCTTTCGGTGTGTATGGAGATTACCCTGAGTTTATTGAACAACAACCTATGGATATTACATTGGGTAGGTTTTTGAATTACTCTGATATTGATACTAAGAGAAAAGTAGCAGTAATTGGAAGTGGTGTACAAAAAACATTATATGAGCTTGGTGAAGAAGTAATAGGAACTTATATTAAGATCAATGGTGTTAGCTTTATGGTTGTTGGAATCTATAAGAAGAAATCTAACGATGGCGACATAGAAGAAGGTCAAAAAGAAATATTTATACCCTTTACTTCATTTTCACAAGCTTTTAATATGGGCGATAGAGTAGGATGGATGGCGATTACTGCAGAAGATGGATATTCAATTACCGATTTAAAAGAAAATATTTTTGATGTTATTAAAAACAGACATACCATTCACCCTGAAGATGATAGAGCAATTGGTCATTTTGATTTATACGAGGAATTCAGTAAAATTAATGGACTCTTTGTTGCACTAAATTTTGTAGCTTATTTTGTTGGAATATTGGTATTGTTGTCAGGAATTATTGGTATTAGCAATATTATGCTCATTGTAGTAAAAGAAAGAACTAAGGAAATTGGAATTCGAAGAGCTCTAGGGGCAACACCTTGGAGCATTAGATCTCAAATTTTGTTAGAATCTATTTTTTTAACAATTATTTCAGGGATGGCTGGTATAGCTCTTGCCTCAGGAATATTAGCTATAATAAATAATGTTTTAGATGGTATGGATACATCGGATATGATGTTTCTAAATCCATCTGTAAATATTGGAGTAGTATTAATAGCACTTACTATATTAATTGTTTCTGGATTATTAGCAGGATTAATTCCTGCTCAGACAGCTATTAAAGTAAAACCTGTTGATGCATTACGGACAGAATAAATAAATTTATAAAAGAATGAACTACCTCGACCCAAGGGTACGAGGTATCAAGCGGAAGATAACTTTATTTTAGTTTGATGAAAACCTTAGGTTTTCAAACTTTCCTCTTGACCACCGAGGCAAGCCTCGGGGAATTCTTTAGATTAAAAAAATAAAATGAAGAAAAAAGCAACCATCGGTACCCTAATTGCAATAGTTGTATTTTTTACAATAGCAATGTATTGGTTATATAGTAAAAATATTGAGGATCCAGTTGTATACACAACTCAAAAACCCGCAACAGAAACTATCATTAAAAAGACTGTTGCAACAGGGAGTATTGTTCCCAAAGAAGAAGTGCTCATCAAACCAAATATCTCAGGGATTATAGATGAAATATTAGTGGAAGCAGGTGAATTTGTTAAAGCAGGAGATCTATTAGCTAAAGTAAAAGTAGTTCCCAATGTGTCCTCACTAAATAGTGCTAAAAATAATATTAATAGCATCAATACTCAAGTTGAAACCGCACGATTAGCTTTTGAAAATCAAGAAAACATTTATAATAGGCAAAAAGAACTGTTTGAAAAAGGTGTAATTTCTGCCAATGAATACGATACAGCACAGCTATCTTATGATCAGGCAAATCAACGGTATAAGCAAGAACAGATAAGTTTATCGAATGCTCGTCAGAATTACGATATTGTAAAAACAGGTACTACTAGTGGCATGGGAGCAGTTGCAAATACAGAGATCAGAGCAACTGTATCTGGTATGGTATTAGATGTACCTGTGAAAACTGGGAATCAAGTAATTGAATCCAATAATTTTAACGACGGTACTACAATAGCAATCATAGCCGATGTTGGAAATATGATCTTTGAAGGAAAGGTAGATGAAAGCGAAGTAGGTAAAATAAAAGAAAATCTACCGCTGGAAATTACTATAGGTGCTATTGAAAACAAAAAGTTTGATGCGATCTTAGATTATATCGCTCCAAAAGGAGTTGAAGAAAATGGTGCTATTCAGTTTGAAATAAAAGGAACTTTAAAGAAAAACGATACTACATTTATTCGTGCAGGACTAAGTGCAAATGCTTCAATAATTTTAGCTAGAGCCGATAGTGTAATGGCTTTAAAAGAAGCATTAATTCAATACGATCCTAAAACAAAAGCACCTTTCGTGGAAATTGAAAATGGGGACCAATCCTTTGAGAGAAAAGATATAGAATTGGGAATTAGTGATGGGATTAATGTTGAGATTTTAGGAGGTATCACAATGGATGATAATATTAAAGTTTGGAACCAATTAAAACCAGCTAATAACCCTAATAGAGGCAGATAATCTAAATATTTTAGCCCCTAAGTGTAACAATTTTAACATTCAAAAGACAAATCCAACAACTACTATTAATATGAAAAAGTTTATAATCGTATTATTTATTTTTCCGATGACAATCGGGATAGGTTTTCAGCTAAATGCTCAAAACAAAAAATGGACATTACAGGAATGTATAGTTTATGCATTAGAAAATAATATTACAGTAAAACAATCGGAATTAGCCATAGAATCATCCGATATTACTAAAAGTGATGCCCTTGGAAATTACCTTCCAACCTTAAATACCTCTGCTGGTAATAGCTGGAATACTGGATTAACACAAGATGTAAATACTGGTGTTTTGCAAAATATTACATCAAGAAGTTCCTCATATAATATTACTGCTGGAATTACTGTTTTTAGTGGATTGCGAAATCACAGAGAAATGCAAAAAGCAAAAATGTTGCAGATATCCTCCCAATACAATTTAAATAAAATAAAAGATGATATTGCCTTGTTTGTTGCGAATGGTTATTTACAAGTTTTATTGAATAAAGCAAATCTTGAGGTGGCATTAAGTCAGAATGATGTTACATTAGATCAGATTAACCGGACTCAAAAACTTGTTGATGCTGGAGTTTTACCAGAAGGAGATTTGTTAGAGATCAGAGCAGTAAATGCTAATGAGAAACAAGCTATTGTAATTTCTCAAAGTAATGTTAAAATCTCCTTGATTAGTTTAGCACAATTATTACTGATTCACGATTATGAAAATTTCGACATTGCAGATGAAGATTTTAAGGTGATTCTTTCTGAGATTACTAATAAAAAAGTTGATGAAGTAATAAATGCGGCTAAAGAGAATAGATATGAAGTTAAAATTGCAGAACAAAATTTAGGAGTCGCCATAAAGGATTTAGAAATTTCTAAAAGTTTTAATTGGCCAACTGTTAATGCATTCTTTAATTATAATACTAGAGAAAACGATATACCTAGAATAGGAACATTTACTGATCCAGACAACCCCACAATCATAACACAAATTGGTGTTGTTGAATCAACAGGAGACGCGGTAGTTGCGGAAGTCCCAAATACAAGTTTAGTTGAAAATCCCGCATTATCATACGGGGAGCAATTTTCATCAAATGATGGAGTCTCTTATGGATTGAGTCTTAATGTACTGGTATTTAACAGGTTTTCTACCAGGAATAATGTAAAACGAAATATAATTAATGTAAGACGCACAGAATTCCAATTAGAACAAGCAAAATTAGATTTGGAATCGAATGTCTATCAAGCTTTTGTTGATGCAGAAGGTTCACAAAAAGCATATGACGCAGCATTAGTTGCCTTAGAATCACAAGAATTAGCATATGAATATGCAAAGACTCGATATGATGTTGGCTTAACAAATGCCTTTGATTTTAGTCAGTCAAAACTTAGATACGATCGAGCACTCATTGAAGTAAATCGATCGAAATTTGATTATATTTTTAAATTAAAAGTATTGGAATTATTTTTTGGTATTCCAGCAACAGAACTAAAATTCTAGATTCTTTTAGTCTGGATATCGTTAGTTAGATTTGCAATGAACATATATATTATGAAAAAAAAGAAACTCATTTGGATTGTTAGTATAGTCATAGTACTTATGATAGTGCTTATAGGTGGTAAAAAAGCAGGTTGGTTTGGCAAGAGTGGAAACTTTAAAGAAGTAGAAATTACGAAAATAGAGTTAATTGATATTATTGAAACAGTTGCTGCTACGGGAAAGATACAACCAGAAATCGAAATAAAACTTTCCTCAGAAGTATCAGGGGAGATTATAGAACTTCCAATAAAAGAGGGACAACAAGTTAAAAAAGGAGATTTATTAGTTCGTATTAACCCAGATTTAATTCAGGCAGCACTAACTCAATCTCAAGCAGGATTGCAAAATGTTCGGGCACAGTTAACTCAAGCTGAAGCAGCTTTAAAAAATTCAAAATTATCCTACGACAGAAATAAACAGCTTTTTGAAAAAGGGGTTATTTCTAAGGCTGATTGGGATAAGTCTATCTCCGAATTCGAAATGTCTGAAGCCACTGTTAAATCTGCATATTATAATGTAAAAAGCGCTGAAGCAAGAGTAAAACAAGCCAATGATAATTTGGCTCGAACATCTATCTTTGCACCAAGAAACGGTACTATATCAAAACTTTCAGTAGAGTTAGGAGAACGAGTTGTTGGAACAGCACAAATGGCGGGGACAGAAATTGTACGAGTAGCAAATCTTAATAATATGGAGGTTGAAGTAGATGTGAATGAAACCGATATCGTTAAAGTTATGGTTGGAGATTCAACAATAGTAGAAGTAGATGCTTATTTAAAGAGGGAATTTAAAGGGATTGTTACCGAAATATCGAATACCGCTGAAAATGCTATATCTGTAGATCAGGTAACAAACTTTAAGGTAAAAGTGAGAATAATCCATGATTCTTATAAAGATCTGTCTGAAAATAAACCCGAGAATTATTCACCTTTTCGACCAGGAATGACAGCAACTGTTGATATAATTACCAATAAAAAAGAAAAAATTATTGGCGTACCAATAAGTGCTATTGTTATTAAAACAGACACAACAAGTAGGAAGAATAAAAACATTAAACAATCAAAATCTGAAGCCACAGAAAAATTTGAATGTGTTTTTATTAAAAATGGAGAGGAAGCTAAATTACGCATTATCACAACGGGTATTCAAGACGACACCAATATTGAAATTACTTCTGGCTTAACCGAAGAAGATGAAGTAATAACAGGACCCTATAATACCGTTACCAAGTGGCTTGATTCAGGAGATAAAATTACGATCAAATCTTCAGAAGAAGATAAAGATAAAGAAGATAAAAGTGACTAATGGGGGGAACAATATTATGTATTGAAACTGCCACTACAAATTGTTCTGTAGCAATTTCGGTTAACGGAAAGATTAATTCTTTAATAGAAGATAATAACAATCAATTCTCCCATGCAGAACGGCTTCATATTTTTATTGAAAATGTAATAAAAGAATGTGGCATCAATAAATCACAACTTGATGCTGTTGCTGTAAGTAAGGGCCCAGGATCTTATACAGGGCTTCGTATCGGGGTATCGGCAGCAAAAGGATTGTGTTTTGCTTTGGATATTCCTTTAATTTCAATTCCTACTTTACAATCACTTGCTAATCAGATTACAAATAATGAGGGTCTAATTATTCCATTAATAGATGCCTGTCGCATGGAGGTATATTCAGCCGTATATAAAACCTCTGCTAAAAGTCAGAAAAAACAAAAAGAACTATTAAGAGAGATTCGTGCAGAAGTGTTAGAAAAAGATTCGTATTTGGAATATTTAAATAAGGGAACTGTTTATTTTATAGGCTCTGGAGTTGATAAATTTAAATCAATTTGCACTCATAAAAATGCTGTTTTTATTGATGATAAATTACCTTCTGCTAATAATATGGGGTTTTTGGCCGATGAGAAATACAAAAAAAGCGACATTGAAAATGTCGCCTATTTTGAGCCTTTTTATTTAAAAGATTTTATTACAAACTAGCATTTTATAGGGTGTCTAAATACAAGATCGCTTTTTTTAGATCTTTTTCTTCATTTAAATTATTGTCACTGCAATATTTTTTAATTTCATTTGATTTATCACCAAAGACAGCTAGTTTTTTCTTTTTAGAATCTGGGAATTCATAAATAGCCCCTTCCTTTGTATAAATATAGTAATCATGTCTGTCTGAAAAAGTTGGGGGAGATCCTTTATCATAAGTGTTGCTAGATTCTCTTGGGAGGTAATATTTTTTGATAAGTTTCTTTAATAAACTAAAGTTAGTACCATCATATACCACAAGGAAATATCCTTTTTCTGGAATAAAAACAAAAAACTCATTATCTAGATCAATATAAATATCATTAGATTTTATGATGGCTTGCGCTTCACTATCATCTGGATAATAATAATCCGCTTTATATTGAAATACATTATCATCTAAAATACTTTGCGAAATCAAAGGCAAGTTCGGTTTATAAGTGTAATGTTTAGTTGTAGATTTATTACCATTTTCCAAATAATGTGTTTCTAGTTCTTGGGTTAATAATTTTCAGTTGTCCCTTTTTTTAGATAATTAAACGGCGGTACGGGGACCAGGTTACAGCATTCTACCATCCCAACATAAACAGGAGATTCATATTGAAAAAGAACATTTATAGTAATAATTGAATTCTCAAAAACATTTCCATTAACTACTTTAACGTGAATAATGGATAAGAAAAAGAGTGTTTTTATTTGTATTATTTACTGATTATCAGTATCTTAATAGTCTAAAAACACCCTCATGTTTAGAGATAAAGTTACTGAATTCTTTGTGAAAATAGATGATTTTCAACAAGAATTTATTAAAAACATAGAAAATCATCCAAAATTAGAAGATACAAAGACTAAAAGGCGTAATAGAAAAGGAAAATTATCCGATTCTGAGATGATGAGTATTTATTTGCTTTATCATTTTGGTCATTTTACAAATTTTAAGCATTTTTATATGTAATATGTTTGTAAACATTTAGATGACTTATTTCCTGATCTAATTAGCTACGAAAGATTTAATGCACACCAAGAGAGAATATTACTGCCCCTTATGTTGTATTTAAAATATAGAGGCTTGGGTAAATCTAGAGGCATCAATTATATTGACTCTACTCTATTACGTGTATGCCATATCAAGAGAGAGAAACAGCATAAAGTTTTTAAAGGAATTGCTGAAAAAGGAAAATCAACAATGGGATGGTTTTTTGGGTTTAAACTTCATTTAATTATCAATGATAAAGGTGAATTATTATCCTTTTACCTTACAAAAGGTAATGTAGATGACAGAAATATTAAACTAATGACAGCAATGACTAAGGAGGTTTTTGGAAAACTATTTGGAGATAAAGGCTATATTTCAAAAGCATTATCAGATTTACTGTTTCAAGATGGAATACAGCTTATTACTAAAGTGAGAAAAAATATGAAAAAACAAAATCTCTCTGATGTAGAGGCTATTCTTTTAAGAAAAAGAGCTTTAGTAGAATCTGTAAATGATGAACTCAAAAATATTTGTAAAATAGAACACACCAGACATCGATCTGTTAAAGGGTTTTTGGTTAATATTGTTGCCGCTTTAACTGCTTATTGCTTTTTTCCTAAAAAACCATCACTTAACATAACTCCCATAAAAACGAATCAACTAACTTTATGGGCTGCTTAAACATTATTCACGTTACTTTAACTACCCCAGTTATTTATGGAGTATTTTCAAAATCAAATAATGATCCATCTACTACAGTTAATTCTCCTGTATTGCTATCAATTGCAAAAGCACCATTTGGAGTTTGTTGGGTTATAGAAAATGTTATATTTCCTTGATTAGTTGATCCTATAACTGTTCCATTATTAGTAGTATCACTACTGCAGGATGTTAATCCTAGTATAATTATTAATGATAGGTAATAAGATAAATATTTTTTGAATTTCACAAGTTTGTTGGTTTTTAGAAGTTGTGTAATATATTAATAATTATTTTTTTATAAATTTCTTAGTAATTGAATTAAAATAAGAACTGCCATTATCTCCATTTGGAAAGTGAAAATACCCGTTTTGTCCAAAATTTAGATCTATATCACCATTATTGAACAACCTATAAATATAAAATCCTCTATTATAAGTAGCTCCATTTATTTTAATTTCACTTGTAAATCCAAGAATTATTGAATTATCATCAAGTACAAGTAATTTTTTTCCTCTAGTACTTTCACCTTCTATTGAAAATAATTTTATTCCATTATCTCCAAAAGTAGTATCCAAACTTCCTTCTTGACCATATGAAACAAATAGGAATAAACTAATAAATACAAAGAGTAGTAGTTTTTTCATAATAAATATTATGGAGAAGTAAAATCTTATTTGAATAGAATAAAGTTACAAAATCGGGCTGAATTAAAGTATCCTTTTATCTGGAATTGAGTGATTTGTTGTTTTAATTTATGAAATACGACCAAGTAAAGTCCTGGCAAGACTTGAACCTACCTCTGAAGATCCTCACTATGAGTGTAAATATTTGATTCAAATAAAATAAGGCACCTTATTGATGTCCTTATAAATTAATAATTTGATATGGTACACCCTAAAGATTTTATGCACACCTATAGGGACACCTTTTAAGGTCATTTTTGAGGTATATTAGAAGAATCTACCCCAAACAAAAAAAGCCCATCCAATACAGATAAGCTTCACATCGGTTTAACTACATAAACCTAGCCCTATTTAAAGGACTCAAACAACATTGTCATTCCGAACTTGATTAGGAATCTTTGCGGTCTGGACGAGACTCGAACTCGCGACCCCCTGCGTGACAGGCAGGTATTCTAACCAACTGAACTACCAGACCGTTGCTTTATTGCGATGGCAAATATACACCTCCTATTTATTATGGCAAACTATTTTAAATAAAATATTTTATTAAAATAATACTGCTATACAAACTTTTGATGTGCTATTAAATAAGTGGTTAATATGGTATTGAAATTTCCGTTTATATCAACAGGGACGTATTTAATACGGTACCGACCACACTGTAATTTTAAGCCGGAAAAGTACTTTTCAACAGCAGATTCATAATTCTCTTTTACGTTATCAGCATATAAATTAACATGGTCTCCCGTTTCCACATCTACAAATCGTTTTGGCCTGTTGGAAAAATTAAATTCCACTTCCTTATTCTTATCGATCACATGAAACAAGATCACCTCATGTTTATTGTACTTTAAATGTTGAAGTGCCTCAAACAGTCGTTCAGCTTCTGCATCACTCTGAAACATATCTGTAAATAAAAATATCATGGAACGCCGCTTAATCTTATCGGCTATTTCATGTAGATATGTAAATGTCTTTGTTCCCTTTTGTTTCCCATTTCGAACTAAGGTTTCGTTTAATTTACCCAATAACATTTGATGGTGCCGCTCACTCCCTTTTTCATTTGAATAGTATTCATAGGCATCACTATAAATACTAAGTCCAACAGCATCACGTTGTCGTTTGAGTAAATTCATTATAGCTGCTGAAGCTAATGCTGAAAAAGCAATTTTATTCAATGAATTTATATTGAATTCCTTAAGATCTGGATAATGCATCGAACTGCTATTATCGATTATAAGATGACAGCGTAAGTTAGTTTCTTCTTCGTAACGCTTAGTAAAAAGTTTGTCTGTTTTTGCATAAAGTTTCCAATCGATATGCTTCGTACTTTCCCCCTGATTGTAGATCTTATGTTCAGCAAATTCTGCAGAAAATCCATGAAACGGACTTTTATGCAAGCCAGATATAAATCCCTCAACAACTTGATGAGCAAGTAATTCCAGGTTATTAAAACTGGTTATCTCGTTTATTTCTTTTTGTATATCCAAGCCCACTAAAATAAAAAAGGTCTGCCATTTAGACAAACCTTTTTATTCTTATGTTTTATTAGTATTAGTTAAGCAATCCATCTATTGCTTCTTCATAAACATTTTTAGGAGCAACTCCAACTTGTCTCCCTACTACTTCTCCATTTTGAAACACCAAAACCGTTGGGATGTTTCGAACACCAAATTTAGTTGCAAATTCTTGGTTTGCATCTACATCTACTTTACCAACAATAGCTTTACCTTCATAATCATTACTTAATTCCTCAATGATCGGTCCTACCATTCTACAGGGTCCACACCAAGCTGCCCAAAAATCTACTAATACAGGGATTTCACTTTTTAACACTGTTTCTTCAAATGTTTTATCTGTTATTTCTAATGCCATAATTTTATTTTTGAATTGTTATGCAAATGTAGTCAATTATTAGACCAAAACTTACAGGGTACTTATTAGATTATCAAATGGCAGTATTATTAAATTCTATAGATACAAACATCATGAAGTTTATTTAGTTGTTGTGAAAAATCTCTAATTAAATTTTAATTTAACTTATACAATACTTGTTCTTTATCAAGTTCTTCAAGAAGTTCATTGCAAATATTTACTTTGTGCTTACGGCTGGGCATTGTTAATTTTACTTTATCTTCTACTTCATAAATCACAAATTGTATTGGTTTGTCCCCCTTATAAGATTTTAAAATATTTTTTAAATAATTAATTCTACTTTCACTTATTCCTTCAACAGACATTTGAATGGTTAATTTTTTAGCCTGACTCTCCATTACGTCTTGCAACATTTGAATAGAATTAAATTGTAATCGAGGGTCTCCTTTTTTGCCAGTATCTCTATTTAACCAACCCTCTCTAACTAATGCTCGGATATATATAAATGAATTGGGGACCAGAAAATGACGAAACTTTAAATATTCTTCTCCAAAAATCCTGAATTTAAAACTATCATTATAATCTTCAATGGTAAATATGGCCCATCCTTTTCCCTTTTTTGTTTCCAAATGCTTAACATCACTAACGATTCCTCCATAACACAATTCTCGATTCACAAACTTCTCAAGATTATTAAGATCTGATGCACTACAATTACAAAATTTATTGATCTCCTTTTTAAAATCATCCAATGGATGGCCAGAAATATAAATACCAACAACTTCTTTTTCCTGTTTTAATTTTTTCATAGTAGCCCATTCTTCACAAGGTGGAACTTCAGGTTCTGGAATCTGAACTTCACTAGTATCACCAAACATATTCACCTGAGAAGAATTTTGAGTTTCTTGGTATCTGGTACCATAGCGCAATACTTTTTCAATAAATAAAACCCCTTTTTCATCGGGATGAAGGTATTGAGCTCTGTGTGCATTAAAACTATCAAATCCACCTGCTAAAGCCAGTCCCTCAAATGCTTTTTTGTTTGCAGAACGCAGATCAATTCTTTTAGCTAGATCAAATACCGATTTATATTTTCCCTCTTTTCTAATGGCTATAATTGTTGCTACTGCATTTCCTCCAACGCCTTTTATGGCACCCATTCCAAATCGAATAGCGCCCTCATCATTTACAGTAAATTTATAATAGGATTCGTTAACATCAGGTCCTAATACTTTTAATCCCATTCGCCTGCATTCCTCCATAAAGAAACTCACCTGTTTAATATCATTCATATTATTTGAAAGCACTGCTGCCATATATTCTGCAGGGTAATGTGCTTTTAAATAGGCTGTTTGATACGCTATCCAGGCATAGCAAGTAGAGTGAGATTTATTAAAAGCATAACTTGCAAATTTTTCCCAATCTCTCCATATCTTTTCCAGTTTTTCAAGATCGTGCCCGTTGTTTTGAGCTTGTTCTAAAAATTGCGGTTTCATTTTATCAAGGACCGACTTCTGCTTTTTTCCCATCGCTTTACGAAGTACATCTGCTTCCCCCTTTGTGAAACTAGCCAGCTTTTGAGAAAGTAACATTACTTGTTCTTGATATACAGTTATGCCATAGGTTTCCTTTAGGTACTCCTCCATAACTGGAAGATCATACTCTATAACTTCCTCCCCGTTTTTCCGTTTAACAAAACTGGGGATATAATCCATTGGACCAGGTCTATACAACGCATTCATTGCAATTAGATCGTCAAAAACTGTAGGCTTTAGATCTTTTAAATGTTTTTGCATCCCTGCAGATTCATATTGAAAAATTCCAACTGTTTCTCCTTTCTGAAATAATTCGAAGGTTTTTTCATCATCTAAAGAAAAAGAATCCGGATCTAAATCAATCCCATGTTTAAGCTTTACAAGATTCACTGTATCCTTTATTAGAGTCAGAGTTTTTAATCCTAAAAAGTCCATTTTAAGCAACCCTGCACTTTCTACTACTGCATTATCGAATTGAGTAACATAGAGGTCCGAATCTTTTGCTGTTGCTACTGGAACAAAATTTGTGATATCATCTGGGGTAATTATTACACCACAGGCATGGGTCCCAGTGTTCCTGACCGATCCTTCTAATATCCTAGCTTGATTAATCGTTTGAGCCTCCAAATTTTCCCCTTCAGATAATATGATTAGCTCATTTACATTGGAAACCTCATCGCTTCTAAAATTATTACGGATATCGGAATCAGTATACCCAAAGATCTTTTTAAGTTTCGTCATATTGGGAATTAACTTCGAAATTCGATCAGCATCGTTTAAGGGCAAATCCAAAACTCGAGCCGTATCACGTATAGATGATTTAGCTGCCATAGTCCCATAGGTAATAATCTGGGCTACTTGATTACTTCCATATTTATTAATCACATAATCTAATACCTTCCCTCTACCCTCATCATCAAAATCAATATCAATATCCGGCATACTAATACGATCCGGGTTTAAAAAACGCTCAAAAAGCAAGTCGTATTTAATAGGATCGATATTGGTTATCCAAAGACAATAAGCTACAGCACTACCTGCTGCAGAACCTCTTCCAGGACCTACAGAAACTTTCATTTTCCGTGCTTCTGCAATAAAATCTTGAACAATTAAAAAATAACCTGGGTAGCCTGTATTTGCAATGACTTCTAATTCAAATTCTATTCTTTCTTTTATTTCATCAGAAATATTAGGATATCGTTTTCTTGCTCCTTCAAAGGTAAGGTGTCTTAAATACGCATTCTCTCCACGTTTCCCGGAGTCTTTTTTATCTACAGGATCCTGAAAAGTAGCAGGTATCTCATAATTTGGAAGCAATACTTTTCTCGATAATGTGAAGGATTCAATTTTATTAATGACCTCAGAGATATTTTCAATAGCCTCAGGAAGATCCTTAAAAAGCACTTTCATTTCATCAGCAGATTTAAAATAATACTCCTGATTTGGTAATCCATATCGATAACCTCTGCCTCGTCCGATTGGAGTGGCTTGCTTTTCTCCATCTTTTACACACAATAATATATCGTGAGCATTCGCATCTTCCTTATCAATATAATAGGTATTATTACTTGCAATCAATTTTACCTGATGCTTTTGAGCCATAGGAATTAACACAGCATTCACTCTTTTCTCATCTTCCTGATTATGTCTGGAAATTTCAACATATAAATCATCTCCAAACATTTCTTTCCACCAAATAAGAGCTTCTTCTGCTTGTTTTTCGCCAATATTTAAAATTTTTCCAGGGATTTCTCCATACAAACTTCCTGTAAGTACTATAATATCGTCTTTGTATTTTTCAATGATGGACTTATCAATTCTAGGCACATAATAAAACCCTTCGGTATAGGCAATGGAAGCCATTTTAGCCAAATTATGGTATCCCTTTTTGTTCTTTGCCAAAAGTACTATCTGATAGCCATGGTCCTTATGATTTTTATTTAGATGGTCTTCACAAACAAAAAACTCACACCCTACAATTGCTTTTAATTTTTTATTTGAATCTTCCTCTTTCAGAGAATGATTATAGGCATTTACTTGTTTAACAAAATGAAAGGCTCCCATCATATTTCCCGTGTCCGTAATTGCTACAGCAGGCATATTATTATCGGTCGCTTCTTTTATAAGATCCTGTGTGCTTGAAGTGGATTGAAGAATCGAAAACTGTGAGTGATTATGTAAATGTGCAAAAGGAATACCTTTAAGAATTTCTACATTTTCCACTATGGCTTCTGAAGAATCCTTTTGAAGATTTAAATTGGATTCAAATTCCTTTCTAATTTTTTCTGAAGCCTTTTGAAGGTTGATATGTTTTAACCCAATAGGTTCAAAAGGTTTTGGATTGGTTTCTAGAAATCCATCAATAAAATCAGGCTGAACATCCAATTCTTTAGCTGTAAAAATCTGACGACGAACCAATTCTAAAAAACATCGGGTTGTTGCTTCTACATCGGCAGTAGCATTATGAACTTCCTGAAAGGGTTTGTTAAAAAGAAAGGTGTGAAGTTCTGTTAATGTTGGTAATTTAAACTTGCCTCCTCGTCCTCCAGGTAGCTGACAAAGTTGCGCCGTAGTTTCTGTACAGGTATCCAAAACAGGGAAGTTTGGGAGTGGATTTTCAAGATTCAAGCGATGAAATTCCGCTCCCATTATATTTGTATCGAAACCTACATTTTGTCCGACAATAAATTTTGTTTTGGTAAGTACTGCTTCAAATTTTGTGATTAATTCAGCTAAGGGAATCCCATCTTGTTGGGCTAATTCTGTTGAAATTCCATGGATCTTTTCAGCATCATAGGGAATATTATACCCATCCGGTTGAATTAAATAATCCTGATGTTCGATTAGGCTCCCCTTTTCATCATGCAATTGCCAGGCAATCTGAATACAACGAGGCCAATTATCACTATCTGAAAGTGGTGCATTCCAACGTTTGGGAAGTCCCGTTGTTTCGGTATCAAATATTAAATACATAAATTTTTTGAGGGTTAAAAAAGATTTTATTTACTATAAACATCCAACGTTTAAAAGTATAAAAAACCTTTTTATTTTTGAAGAAAGTTATGAAGAGTTGTGAGCTTTTATTCACAAAAAACTGCTTCTTTATAAAAGTGGCTTAAAAATTATTATTTGATATTTTCTTTATTGATAGGTAACATTAAATTGCCCTAGATTGCCCTAGATTGCCCTAGAGAAATAGTATAAGATGCAATTTTAAATGAAAAGGTCCCTTTTATTTTTTTATTGGAAACATCGTGTTCTACAATTATTATTGTTCCCTCTGTTACATCTTCGGTAACTTGATCGACCGAATAACTTGCAATAAATCCTGCTGCTGGAATTTCATAAGAACCTGTAGTTACATCAACTGGAACGACAAGAGTAATAGAATTAGAATTTTGCCGACCCAATAATAATTATAGAATTTCCTGTATCTGCTGCTGAAATTGTAAAAGGAATAAAAGGAGTTCCATCAATATCTGTAGAAAATGTTCCTACAACAGCGTCACCAGAAGTGATATAAGGTATTTCAAAAAAGATCCCATTACTAATTGCTAAGGTATCTACTCCTGAAAGTATTCCTACGAAATTAAAGGTTCCAGTCAAGGCATTTACAAGGGTGTCCTGACTTGTAACGACTACCGTTCCTTCTCCTTCAGGGTTAGACGTGTAAATATTCCCATCGTTATCTTCGTAGGTGGCAAAATTAACAGACTCACCTCCTAGAGTATAAGTGCCATTTTGGGTGCTTGATATTCTTATTGAAACGGTTTCCTCTAATGAAATTCCTTGAATGGTATAACTTCCATCTTCATTTTCAATTATCTGAGCATCTAGGGCTTTAAAAAAAATATTGTCAACCTCACCTTGAAATACTGGAGAATTAGTTTCCAGATGCTCACAACTATAAAAAGCGAAAATTGTAAAAAGAACTACTACTATATTTTTCATAACGATCGGTAAATTTTGGGTTATCACAAATGTAAAAGAAAAAGTTTAATCTTTTGAGTTTCAATTAAAAAATATACTATCTTTGCCGACCTTAAATTATGAACTGGGGTCGGGAACCCCAAAAAATTAATTGATATGCCCGTAAAAATTAGATTACAAAGACACGGTAAAAAAGGTAAGCCTTTTTATTGGATCGTAGCGGCAGATGGCCGTGCAAAAAGAGATGGTAAATACCTTGAAAAATTAGGAACTTACAATCCAAATGTGAACCCTGCAGAAATTAATTTGGATGTAGATGGTACTGTAAAATGGCTTAATAATGGAGCGCAACCAACAAACACTGCAAAAAATATTCTTTCTTACAAAGGTGTTTTATTAAAAAAACATCTTGCCGGCGGTGTTAGTAAAGGCGCCTTAACTGAAGAGCAAGCTGAAGAAAAATTTAATGCCTGGATCTCAGAAAAAGAGGATAAAATTGAAAGCAAACGCAATTCTCTTAGTAAAGCTAAGGAAAAAGAAAAAGAAGATGCACTTACTGCTGAGAAAGTTGTAAATGAAAAACGTATCGCTGAGGCAGTTCCTGTTGTAGAAGTTGTTGAAGAAGTTGCTAAAGAAAAAGTAACTAAAGAAGAAGAGGAAGCTCCTAAAAAAGAAACCATTGATGATGTAGCTCAACAAGCTGCTGAAGAAACTTCTAAAGGTGCAAAAGTTGAAGAAACCGAAGCTCTAGCTGAGATTAAAGCTGAAGCAACTAAAGAAGAGGAAGCTCCTAAAGAAGAAACCTCTAAAGATGCAAAAGTTGAAGATACAACCGAAGCTCCAGCTGAGGTTAAAGCTGAAGCATCTAAAGAAGAAGAATAAAAAAATTCATTAACAATGCAAAAGGAGAACTGCTTCTACTTAGGCAAAATTGTTAAAAAATATAGTTTTAAAGGGGAGTTGCTCGTGAAACTCGATACCGATGACCCTAATGCATATACACAAATGGAATCAGTTTTTGTTGAAAAAAACAATAAATTGATTCCATTTTTTATTGAAAGAAGTTCCCTGCATAAATCAACCTTATTACGCGTAAAATTTGAAGATGTTGATGGTGATGAAGAGGCTAACCTCTTATTAGGATCTAAATTATACTTACCCCTTCAGCTGCTCCCAACACTTACTGGAAATCAATTTTATTACCATGAAATAATTGGCTTTACTGTCAAAGATGTCTCTTTTGGTGAAGTTGGAATTGTTACTGGTGTTAATGATAGTACTACTCAAGCACTTTTTGAAATAGATAGAAATGGCACTGAAATTCTAATTCCATTGATTGATGGATTTATTAAGAAAGTGGATAAGAAGGAAAAAAATATACTATTAGATGTTCCTAAAGGGTTGATTGAACTATATCTTTAAAAAAATCTACCTTTCAAAATCTAAAAAGGGGTTCTAAAAAACTTTTGTGTTTATGAAATTCCAATTCAAACAATTTACCATAGAACAAGATCGATGTGCCATGAAAATTGGTACCGATAGTGTTTTATTAGGAGCTTGGGTTTCTTTGGAACATAACCCCAAGAGTATTTTAGATATTGGTGCTGGTATGGGAATTATTTCGTTACAATTAGCTCAGCGAAGTGCTGCTGAAAGTATTGATGCTATTGAAATTAATTCAGATGCATTTGAACAATGTGTGGAAAATTTTGAGGCTTCTCCTTGGGGTGATCGCTTGTTCTGCTATCATTGTTCCGCTAAAGAGTTTGGGGACTCATTCTCTAATGCATCAAAAGACCTTGATGAACCAGAAGAAAAATATGATCTTATCATTTCAAATCCTCCGTTTTATACCGATCAGTATATTTCTGATGATGACTCTAGAAATACAGCTCGATTTACAAAGGCATTATCTTTTCAGGAATTAATTTCTATAGCTGCTTTATTGCTTTCAGATAATGGAATGTTTGCTTTAATTATTCCTAAAAAAGAAGAAAGTAACATAATTGACTTAGCGTCTAAAAAAGGATTGTTTCCAAAAAGAATATGCAGGGTTCGCGGTACTATTACTTCCAATGTAAAAAGAAGCCTGCTTGAATTTTCTTCAAAAAAAATAAAGCCTGTTATTGATGAACTTACCCTTGAAATTACAAGACACCAATATACCTCAGAGTATATTGCATTGGTAGATGAATTTTATTTGAACATGTAATTAATATCCCCTTACCAAGGGTCTTGTTAAACAGGTAGGCCCTCCACCACCTTTAATACTTATCTCTTCTCCTTTATAGTCCATCACTTCACAACCCGCTTTTATTAATGCTGCTTTTGTTTTAGGGTTACCAGCTACCATGATGCATTTTCTTGGCGCTACAGCCAGTACATTACAACCCATGGTTTCAAATTCATCCTCAGGAACTTCAACAAATAAAAAGCCTCTATTTAAAAGTTCATTCCTGAATTTTATAGGCATTAAAGGAGAGTAGATTACTGCCAGATCTTTAGCTATCAGACTTAATATAGATATTAAATGAAACACATCTTCCTTGCCTTTATAATGTGGAAGTTCAACCACAATAACTTCGATGCCTCTTGGTTCTAGCAATTGTTTTAATTGTTTAATCCCCTCAGTATTTGTTCTATAGGTATGACCAACTGCCAAAGTTTTTTCATCCAACCATGCAACATCACCTCCTTCTAGGGTTCTGGGAGATACAATCTTTCCAAGAATTGGGAACGCGTTTTTTTCAAATGTTTTAGCATGAGAACTTGGCTCATTAATCCGCTCCAACTTCCCCATATTGCAAAGTATCATACCAAAATCTGTTGCAATGGAAGCATCTCGACAATAAATAGAGTCAATCCCCACAGAATCCTCAATTGGAAATGGATGAATCTCTATATTTTCATGTAATAAATAATTACGAAATAATTCATACTCTTCTTTTGCTCTGCTAAAATCTGGTTTTGATAAATAATGCAAACCCTTCCATTGTGCTCTTAAATGAGCTTCTGAAATAAATGCATTTCGCACAGTTTTTAAAAAATAGTATATAGTTTTAAATATTCTGAATGATGAGTCAATTTCATTTATTTATTTCTTTTATTCCATTGCATTAATACATAAAAAGGAATCCCTGATATTAAGAGTAAAAACCCATAATAAACGGTTTCGGAGCCTGTCCCATATAAAGCCCACATAGAATATGAAACCCCTAAAAATCCAAGTACCATTGTTTTTATCCAGCTATTTGCATGGATTTTCTTTTCAATTAGTATTAATATATATCCCGCAGTTACAAACAAATAGGGGATCAATGATGTAAACACTGTAATCTCTACAATTACTTTGAACTGTTCAACTAAGCCTTCTGAAAAGTCCATTAGCATCACCACAGAGGTAAGCAAACTTCCAATTATTATACCCAGTGCTGGAGCTCCTTTTTTATTTTCTTTTTTAAATATTCTGGGGAACAAATTGTCTTTTGCAGCTGCCATTGGAATTTGCCCTGTAATAAGAATCCACCCATTTAAAACCCCTATTCCCGAAATGATAACGCCTATAGCTACAAAATATCCTCCAAATTTACCTCCAATTATTGAAGCAGCTTCAGCGAATGGTGCAGCAGAATTCTGTAACACATCTATGGGAAGGATACCAAAAAGTATGATCGTGCTTAAAATATAAACTACGGTAATAATAATCGTTCCAAGCATTGTTGCTTTTGGGATAACACCTTCAGGATTTTCAATATTCTCTGCAGGAATTGAAGCACTTTCAATACCTAAAAAAGCATATAATGTAGTCGCTGCAACAATTGGTAAGGCTTCAAATAAGTTCATATTCGTTAAATTAAATTTTGGAAAATTTTCAAATTTAAAAAAGAACATGCCTACGATAATAACAAAAAATAAAGGCGTTAACTTCAATACGGTCGTAATTACTTGGACTTTCCCCGATTCTTTTATACCTCTGGAATTGATCCAAGTAAAAAACCAAATCAATAATAAGCCTAGACTAACAGAATATACCGGATTACTTTTTAGTTCAGGAAAAAAGAAACTCAACGCACCAATTATTGCAAGGGTAATAGCAGCATTTCCTACCCAACATGTAATCCAATAACCCCAAGCAACCAAAAACCCTATAAATTCTCCAAATCCAGCTTTAGAATAGGCATAAGGTCCACCACTTTTATTAACAATAATTTTACTGAAATTACTAAAAATCTTTGCAATGACTAAGGCTCCAGCTGCAGTAAAAACCCATCCTAATAAACTTATAGAACCATAGGAGGCTAAAACTGCAGGCAATACAAAAATTCCAACACCAATGGTATTTCCCACAACCAAGGAAATTGATATTAACAAGCCAATAGTTTGTTTTTTTTCTTTCATATGCTTTCAATTAAAAATCAATTAGTATTTAATAATTTAGATTCGCTTTTAAATATACAATAATCATCTAGACATTACAAAACAGAAGTTACTTTCATCACTTATGCTTTTAATGTTAGTAACATAGAAAAAGACTCGGGAGCTGGTTTGGATAAAGTAGAAATTGAAGACGAATTGGTTGCCGAAAATGTTCTTAAAAGATTGGGGGCTTCATTTTATGAGGCAGGTCGTTTTTCACTAAAAATAGAAAAGGGAGTACATTATTTTCATGGGCTATTAGTAGAATTTCTAAACAATAGCCCCCGTTCTCCTTAAAATTATTCCTTTAAAAAGGTGTAAGATTCACTAGCTTTAATTAAATTTGGCATCTATATTTTATTAATATTTCTCCCTATGAAACCTGATTTATTTGAAGCTCCTGATTATTACAATCTTGATGAATTATTAACAGACGAACATAAATTAATACGTGATACAGCCCGTGAATGGGTAAAACGAAATGTATCTCCTATTATTGAAGAATATGCTCAAAAAGCAGAATTTCCGCAACAAATAATTAAAGGATTGGCAGAAATTGGTGCATTTGGCCCTTATATTCCGGAAGAATACGGAGGAGCAGGTTTAGATCAAATTTCTTATGGACTTATTATGCAAGAAATTGAACGAGGTGATAGTGGTGTTCGTAGTACTGCAAGCGTACAATCTTCATTGGTAATGTATCCCATATGGAAATATGGAAATGAAGAACAAAAAAATAAATATTTACCAAAATTAGCATCGGGTGAATTTGTTGGTTGCTTTGGCCTTACCGAACCTGATCATGGATCCAATCCTACAGGAATGATGACTAATTTTAAGGATATGGGAGACCATTATCTTTTAAACGGGGCAAAGATGTGGATTAGTAATGCTCCCTTTGCAGACATAGCAATTGTATGGGCAAAAAATGAAGAAGGACGTATTCATGGATTAATTGTTGAACGAGATATGGAAGGCTTTTCAACTCCCGAAACTCATAATAAATGGTCACTCCGTGCTTCCGCAACAGGTGAGTTAATTTTTGACAATGTAAAAGTTCCTAAAAAGAATCTTATGCCAAACAAATCGGGCTTAGGTGCTCCACTTGGTTGTTTGGATTCTGCACGATATGGCATTGCCTGGGGCGCAATTGGAGCCGCTATGGATTGTTATGATACGGCCCTTCGATATAGCAAAGAACGCATTCAGTTTGGGAAGCCCATTGGAGCTTTTCAATTACAACAGAAAAAATTGGCAGAAATGATCACCGAAATCACCAAAGCTCAATTGTTGACTTGGCGTCTTGGAGTACTTCGAAATGAAGATAAAGCAACTTCAGCACAAATATCAATGGCCAAACGTAATAATGTAGATATGGCAATCACTATTGCTCGTGAAGCAAGACAAATATTAGGAGCGATGGGAATTACTGGTGAATATTCAATAATGAGACACTCGATGAATCTTGAGAGTGTAATCACTTATGAAGGAACACACGACATACATTTGCTTATTACTGGCATGGATGTTACTGGATTAAATGCTTTTAAATAAACAGTGTTATAATGATTTTAAAAAAAGGCTTCAATTAATTTTAAATACTTTTTTTTATTTGGAAAGTGTATCTTTAGAAAAAAGAATCCATGTCTTCTGGAAAAAGAATAACTCGTGCCTATCAGACAGCAAGAAGAATTTCTTATAACGACAACTCAAAATTTATCATCTTTAGTGATGTACATCGTGGGGATAATAGTTTTGCAGACGATTTTGCCAAAAATAAAAATACTTATTATCATGCCTTGTCCTACTATTTAAAAAATGATTTTATCTATTTGGAATTAGGTGATGGTGATGAATTATGGGAAAACAAAAAGTTTTCTGAAATTTACAATGCCCATATAGACGTTTTTAAGTTATTGAAACAGTTTTTTGATCAAGACAAATGGATTCGCTTAGTAGGAAATCATGATATGGTTTATAATAAACAAGAATATGTTGAAAAACATCTTTTTACTTGTATCGACCCTGTAACCAACGAACATGAGCCTTTATTTCCTAATATAAACTTTACTGAAGGACTCGTTTTAAAACATGAAGATACTGAACAAGAACTTTTTATGCTTCATGGGCATCAAGCAGATTGGATGAATTACCATGGTTGGAAATTTTATAGGTTTATGGTGAGGGTTTTATGGAAACGGCTTCAAATATTTGGAATTGGAGACCCTACCAGTCCTGCGAAGAACAATATAGAACTTATAAAAGTAGAACGAAGAACAAAAAAATGGATCGTAGCCAATAACAATCTATTTACTATTATTGGTCATACTCACAGGCCTCGTTTTCCAAATCCAGGAGAAACTCCATTTTTTAATGATGGGTCTTGTGTACATCCCAGAAGTATTTCTGGATTAGAAATAGTAAATAATGAAATCTCATTAATTAAATGGAAGGTAGCAACTACACTAGATGGTACTCTAAAAATAATTAAAAAAGTAATCGAAGGGCCAAAAAAGATAAGAGAATATTAATTAAGCTTCAACATTTATTACCTGTTCAATTTGAGGAGCATGTTTTTTAATGGTCATTTCTACACCAAAGTTCAGTGTCATTTGATTTACCGAACAACCAACACAAGTACCTTCTAATTGAACATGCACAATTTTACCTTCTTTAATAGAAAGTAACGAAATATCACCACCATCATTTTGTAAAAAAGGGCGAATTTCATCTAAAGCTTCTTCAACTTTCTTTTTTAATTCTTCTCCCATAACATATTAGTTTTTACTTGCTTCACATCCTGCCATGGTTGTGATTTTTATAACTTCTGTTGGGGGTAAGTTATCGTTTCTATGAACAGTTTCATCTACAACATTTCTTGTTAAATTCTCAAAAGCTATTTCTAAGGGAGTCCCTTTTTGCATCGCAGCAGGGCGTCCGGCATCCCCAGATTCTCTAATACTCTGAACTAATGGAATTTCACCTAAGAATGGAATTTTTAAATCTTCCGCTAGGTTTTTGGCGCCTTCCTTTCCGAAAATAAAATATTTGTTTTCTGGCAACTCGTCTGGAGTGAAAAAAGCCATATTTTCAATAATCCCTAGTACAGGTACTTGAATATTATCTTGTTGAAACATTGCAACTCCTTTTCGTGCATCCGCTAAAGCAACCATTTGGGGTGTACTTACAATAACAGCCCCAGTAATTGGCATAGATTGCATGATGCTTAAATGGATATCTCCTGTTCCTGGTGGAAGGTCGACTAACATAAAATCTAATTCCCCCCAAGCTGCATCAAAAATTAATTGATTTAAAGCTTTAGAAGCCATAGGTCCACGCCAAATAACAGCTTGATCTGGTTTGGTGAAAAATCCTAAGGATAATATTTTAACTCCATAATTTTCAACAGGTTTCATTTTACTTTTTCCATCTACTTCCAAAGAAAGAGGTCTCTCTTTTTCAACATCAAACATAATAGGAATTGAAGGGCCATATACATCAGCATCTAAAATACCAACTTTAAATCCCATTTTGGTTAGGGTTACTGCAAGATTTGCAGTAACAGTAGATTTCCCTACACCGCCTTTCCCAGAAGCTACAGCTATAATGTTTTGAATGCCTGGAATGGCCTTCCCTCTTATAAGGTTTGTCCCTAAATCACGGGGTGCTGCTTGTTGAGGGGCTTCAACTTGAATATTTACTTTTATCTGAGCATCTTGATATACTTTATCTTTAATTGTAGCAATTATATCGTCCTCAGCTCTCTTTTTAATGTGCATTGCAGGAGATTTAAGAACTAAATCTACTACCACTTCATCAGCAAAAGTTATGATATTTTTTACTGCACCACTATCTACCATATTTTCACCTTCTCCAGCAACTGTAATTGTTTTCAGTGCTTTAATAATATCTTCTTTCTTAATTTTCATTATTTTTTTTAATCGTATTATTAGGTCCCGACATCTTGAATTTTCGGGATACGTATCACTAATTTAGAATAATTCTAAAGTACAAATATACAAGGAAATCTTTAAATATATAACTCTGCTATATTGAAATGATTGATATGATTATTCTTAAAAAATTACAATTCACTTGAAGGATCCCAAAATAATTGTTCAAAATCTTGAATTTGAAGATCAACTACTTCAATGCCTTCATTTTCAAGTAATTGTTGCATCAGATTAGTGCCTTCAAAATGATGCTTCCCTGTAAGTAAGCCCTTGCGATTTACAACTCTATGAGCGGGCACATCTGGATGGGTATGGGAAGCATTCATCGCCCATCCAACCATTCTTGCAGCTTGCGGACTTCCTATGTATCTTGCTATTGCACCATAAGAGGTTACTCTTCCATGGGGTATTTGGATAGCGACTTGGTACACCTTTTCAAAAAAACCATCTTCTTTTGGCATTACAAATTCCTTAAGATCTTAATGAAAGTAATCACAGAAATTGCTAACGTTATAATTCCTATAACATAATTCATATTAACTTTTATTACCCGTTGATTTTCCTTTGGTCTAAAAAACCAAACATACAATCCTAAGACAGAAAAAGTTCCAAGGGCAGATCCAATTACTGCAGCCCAAAGTTCAGGTTGAGAAAAACTAAACCAACCAAAGGATGAGAATGTAATGCTAATATAAACCCAATAAGGTAAAGGCAATAAATTTAATGCTGCTAATAAAATTCCGGAGAAAAACCGATTGGTTTTAGAATGATTTACATTGTGTATTGTTTCTTTTGGGCTGTCTCTGACTATAAAAAAAAGGAAAATTGTTAGAGTAAGAAAAATTCCCAAAGCTACTTTTTGAAGCATATCAACTATCTCTGGATGTTTGTCGATATACCTTGCAAAGATTAGTGCTATAAAGGTTTGTATTAATACTATAGTAGATACCCCAAGTGAAAAAAGGAATGCTTTTTTTCTTCCTTCTTTCATACTGATCTTAGCAGCAGACATATTTAAAAGGCCTGGAGGTACAACACCTACAACTGAAGCTATTAATCCAATTATAAAATTAATAAAAAGGGACATGGTTGATTAGTTTTCAATTGTAATATAACAATTTTCAAATTAAAAGAATTCTACGGAAATTTAAATCGCAAATACGTTATTTTTTTCTGAACTTCTAAATATTGTTTTTCATAAAAAGTCTGAATGGCAGTAATTTCTTTTGGGGCTCCCTCGGTATTATAAATATCATGATGAGTATATTCAATTTCTAAATTTAATCCCTGTAACAATCCCAAGGTATAGCCATGCATAAACTCACTATCTGTCTTAAGATGTACCAAGCCTCCAGACTTTAATATTTTTTGATACTTTTTTAGAAAGGCTGAATTTGTTAAGCGATGTTTTGTTCGTTTGTATTTTATTTGGGGATCTGGGAAAGTTATCCATATTTCATCTATTTCATTTTCTGAAAAAAGAAAATCGATTAATTCTATTTGTGTTCGTAAAAACCCAACATTAGTCAGATTTTCTTCAATCGCAGTTTTTGCGCCCCGCCAAAATCGTGTCCCTTTAATATCAATTCCTAAGAAATTCTTTTCGGGAAATAATTTAGCTAAATTAACTGAATACTCTCCCTTGCCACATCCTAATTCAAGAACAATAGGATGGTCATTTTTAAAAAACTTTTGATTCCAGTTCCCTTTTAGACCCAGTGCATTATGAAGTACTTCATCACGTGTTGGTTGGACAACATTTTTAAAAGATTCATTTTCCTTAAAGCGTTTTAACTTATTTTTACTGCCCACTTTGGTGTTTTTTTGTGCTCTTTTTTATTCAATATTTTATCTATTCATCTATAAAATAAGATGCTAAATTAAACCAAAAAAAATTGGTTTTATATTAAATTGACTTTTTGTTTATCTCTAATAAAGTATCCAACAAACAGCAAACAACTCTACCCTTATATCAACAATCACTACCTTTGTTTAATGGGAAGAAAAAAAACGATTTTGGTTGCTCCACTTCACTGGGGTCTAGGACATGTCACTCGTTGTATCCCCATTATTCAGGAGCTAATAGAATTCAATTTTAATGTTATAATCGCTTCAGATGGTGCAGCACTATTACTTCTTAAAAAGGAATTCCCACAATTAAAATCTATAGAATTACCGTGCTATAACATCTCCTACCCAAGAAAGGAAGGGTATCTTAAATGGAAACTTCTTCAAAAACTTCCAACCATTCTAAAAGTAATCTCTTCAGAAAAAAAAATTGTACATGAACTTGTTTCTGAAAGATTAATAAATGGAATTATAAGTGATAATAGACCTGGGGTTAGAAGTGATAAAATACCATCAGTATATATAACACATCAACTGAATGTATTATCAGGAATCTCGAGTTATTTTAGTAATAAATGGCATCAAAATATCATTAAAAAATTTACAGAATGTTGGGTGCCAGACTTAAAAGGTGTAGAAAATTTAAGCGGTATTCTCAGTCATAATAAGAACAAAGACCTGAACACGAAATATATCGGGATTTTAAGTAGAATGAAAAAAACTACAGTTCAAAAAAAATATGATATACTTATAATTCTATCTGGACCTGAACCACAACGAACCATCCTGGAAAGAAAATTAATTAATTTATTTCGCTTTCAAAATAAATCCGTTTTAATGATTCAGGGTTGTGTTGATTCCCAACAGAAAATTAGTCATCTAGACAGGATGACTATTTATAATTTCATGAACAGTAAAGCGCTTGAACAAGCTATTAATGAAAGTGAATTAGTAATCACTCGTTCCGGGTATACAAGTATCATGGATCTAGCAATAATTGGAAAAAAAGCATATTTTATTCCAACTCCAGGTCAGTATGAACAGGAATATCTGGCAAAGAGAATGGAGGAATTAAATTGGGCACCCTTTAGCCATCAAAATGATTTTTCTATTGAAAAGCTGAAAGATATACGTTCGTATAAAGGATTATATCTAGAGAAAAATTCTGTAAATTATACAAATTTATTTAAGCTTTTTCTAGAGTAAATGAAAATTCTGAGCCTACACCAAACTGACTCTCAACATAAATTTTCTCGTTATGAGCATCAATAATATGTTTTACAATGGAAAGTCCTAATCCGCTTCCTCCCTGCTCTCGAGAACCACTTTTATCCACTCGATAAAACCGCTCAAAAAGACGCGGAATTTTATGATTTTTAATTCCTTCTCCATTATCTGTAATTCGAACAAGAATTTTATTCATTATTAAATTATCAATACTAATTTCAGTGGTTCCTCCCTGTTTTCCATATTTTATAGAGTTTACTATAAGGTTAGTCAAAACCTGTTGAATACGGTCCTTATCAGCATTTACCATTAACTTTTTAGTATACTCCTTATTAAATGTCAGCAAAATATTTTGACTAGATGCTTTCATTTCTAGTAATTCGAATACATTTTTAATTAATTCAATAATATCGAAATTCTCCTGTTTAAGGTCCAGATCTCCAACCTCAAGTCTGGTGATCATATCCAAGTCTTTTACAATAAAAATAAGTCTTTCGACTCCTTTGTTAGCGTGTTTAATATAATTTTCTCTTGCACTTTCATCCTTCATTGCGCCTTCCAATAAAGTCGACAAATAACCTTGTACAGTAAAAAGAGGAGTTTTGAGTTCATGAGATACATTTCCTAAAAATTCTTTACGATAATTTTCACGAATTTTAAGGGCTTCGATTTCTAATTTTTTGTTTTGAGCGAAAAGTTTCACTTCCTTGGTGAGAGTTTTCATATCTGTTGTGATCTTCTGTTGACCAATAGAAGAAACATCCAGTAAACTAACATCATCGTAAATTTTTTGAATTCTTTTATATATAAAACTCTCCACCCTAAATTGGACAATTACAAAAGATACCAAAAAACATAGTAAAGCAAACCCTATTAAAACCCAAAAGTTCATGTTATTGGTAAAATAAAAGTATATCCCTACAACACCTGTTAATAGCAAGCTTATTGCAGCTGAAGTGAACGAAGCAAATTTATATGTCTTTCTAAATATTCCTTTCATGATTCAACAAACTTATAGCCTACACCTTTAATTGTTTTAAAACGTTCCATTCCTATTTTTTCTCTTAGTTTACGAATATGAACATCAATGGTTCTTCCTCCAACAATAACATCATTCCCCCACACCCTATTTAAAATATCATCTCGTTTAAAAACCTTGCCAGGCTTGGATGCTAATAGGGCTAATAACTCGAATTCTTTTCTAGGCAAATTAAGTATGTCTTTGTTTTTAATAACTTTATATTCTTCTCTATTGATAATTAAATCTCCAACAGTAACAATACCTGCTTCTTCTTTATTTTCCTTATAGCGTCTAAGTAATGCTTTTACCTTGCTAACTAATAATTTTGGTTTTATTGGTTTAGTGATATAATCATCTGCTCCAGCATCAAATCCAGCTATTTGAGAAAAATCCTCCCCTCTTGCTGTTAAAAAAGTAATTAAAGTTTCAGAAAATTGAGGCATGGCACGTAATTTTTCGCAGGCTTCAACCCCGTCCATCACTGGCATCATAACATCTAAAATAATTAGGTGGGGTTGGTATTCCTTTGCTTTAGAAATTGCTTCTTTACCATTTTTTGCTGTGATTACCTGATATCCTTCATTTTTAAGGTTATATCCCACAAACTCAAGTATGTCTGGTTCATCATCGACCAACAATATTATAGTGTCTTTTTTCTTCATAAATACTACGCTTTTACCAATTGCAAAGATACTTTTTAAAAATCATTATAAGCAATTGGTTTTAATATGGCAACAATATAATAATATAATGAAATTCAATTTTTTTTTGTAACTTTATCATTCTCCCCTCCTTAAAAATCATTTAATTATGAAAAAAGTAACTTTAATAGCCATGCTATTAGTAGGCGCTATTTCTATGGCGCAAGATGAAACAACAAGTTTCGAAGAACCAAAAGCACTAAGCGGAGATTATACCGATTTGGGTAATCCAAATGAAAGCCATGATCTTTTAAACAACACTGGGGAACCCTTTGTGAATTTTACCTCAAATGGAGGTGAGTTAGGGTTCAATGCCAGGTATGAGCCTTACGATACACCAGGGGAAGGATTGACCGATGGTGATGACGTTGGGATTACTAACAATGCTCCATCTGGAGATAATGCTTTTCCAGATGGAGAGCAAGGGTACCAAATTAGTGATGTTGATGGAAACTTTATTTTAGAGTTTGATCCAATAGTTTCTACTTCAACTTCACCAAGTATGTCGATTGATTATTTCATTTCTGAAACAGGATATGAAGGCGATGGCACTGTTAATGAATTAGGCTCTGATCGATTGCGGATTTACGTAAAACATTTAGAGGAAAACACCGAATATGATATTTTAGATACAACGGGAAATGATATTAACGATCTTGGATTAGAGGGCGTTTGGAATTCGGGGTTTGTAAATCTTCCTCCAAATGTTTCCTCCTCTAATACCTTTCAATTGGTAATTGAAGTTAGATGTAATTTGGGTGCGGAAAAATTCTTTTTTGATGACATTCGTTTTAATGGTCTATTGAATACCGCAACAATCAATAGCAAACCCTTTTCAATATATCCAAACCCTGTCTATGGAGACACACTCCACATTATTTCCAAAGAGCCTGGCTTTATAAAAGTTGAAATTTTTAATCTTTTAGGGCAGAATGTATTTAGTACGTCAATTTTAAATGAAAGCATCAATATTTCTGAGTTAATGCCTGGAATTTATATTGTTAAAATTATCATGGGGATGGTTTCCTCAACGCATAAAATTGTGATTGACTAAAACTTCTTTATAATTTGATATAAAAGCCTCTGAGTTTATCAGATGCTTTTATATTTTTATAGGGTGATTTCAGAAACAAGTATTTTCACTATTGCGACAGAATCCGAATTTGAAACTAGCGCCGTGGCCGTCTTTCATTTTCAATATGAGAATGTAAAAGTATATCGAAATTTTTGTGATCTTTTAAAGATAGATCCCACTTCTGTACAAAAACTAAAAGACATTCCATTTTTACCCATTCAGTTTTTTAAAAGTAATATTGTTAGCGTACATCCAACAAAGAATGAGGCTATTTTTACCAGTAGTGGCACAACTGGAAGTGTTGTAAGTAAGCATTTTGTTTTAGATCTATCACTTTATAAAAAAAGTTTTATCCTTAGTTTCGAGAACTATTTTGGACCTCCTGAGAATACTATTATTCTTGCTTTATTGCCTTCCTATTTAGAACGTGAAAATTCTTCATTAGTCTATATGGTTGATAGGTTAATCAAAAAAAGCAACAATCCGCATAGTGGATTCTATTTAGATGAAACAGATAATTTAATTGATAAAATTCTTTTCCTTGAAAGCACAAATCAAAAGACAATATTATTTGGGGTTTCATATGCCTTACTCGATCTCATTGAAACTAAATCCTTTCAGTTAAAAAATACCATCATTATGGAGACAGGAGGAATGAAAGGTCGAAGAAAAGAAATGATAAAAGAAGAATTGCATCATAAATTAATGGAAGGATTTGGGGTTTCAAAAATTCATAGCGAATATGGAATGACCGAACTTCTTTCACAAGCCTATTCCATAGGAAATGGAATTTTTACCTGCCCCCCATGGATGAAAGTTATAACGCGAGATACCGAAGACGCTCAATCTAGGATACTAGGACAAACAGGTGGTATTAACATTATTGATCTAGCTAATCTAAATTCCTGCTCTTTTTTAGCCACACAAGATTTGGGCAAAGTTTATCCCGATGGAAGTTTCAAAATTTTAGGTAGATTTGATGACAGCGATATTCGCGGATGTAATTTAATGGTACTTTAATGAATCGATCTACAAAAGGAAATACTGGTTGCCTTTGGATTTTTGTTTTAAGACTATTATCATTATTTAGTTTTGTAATAATAACCGTTTTTTTTTAATCTTTCTAGCGGTTTATCAGGTTTTATAGCTGTTTTTTTATCATTGTTGTTTTTGAAATTAGTTTTGGGAAAACAATCATTTAAAGGATTGATCCGATCTGGTATTGTAGTTTTCATAATTTTATATGTGTTTCAAATTAGTGCTCGTTTTATACTGAATATTCTGGTTGGAAAAAAAGAAGAGAAAATAACTAAAACCAAAAAAATTGAAGATAATGATACCATTGTACTTTATACTAGTGCCCGTGTTTGGAAAGATAATTATGGAAATGATTTTAACGGTGACCTCAGTGTTCGAGAGTTAGATTATTTAAGACTAAAAGATCATGTTAATACCTATAAATCTCCTTCTAATGGTTACTTTTGGGGAAACTTATATGATTATCTTGAACGAACAGACTCGCCAAGTTTAGATCTGGTTTTAGATACCTTTAAAGCTATCAATAAGGAACATAAATTAAACCAAATGGAATTTGCCGAAATGGTGGTAAGTTGTATTCAGGATATTCCTTATTCATTTGTACTTCAGGAAACCTGTCCTGTTGCTAATTAATCTCTGGTCGTAAACTTTCATATTGTTGATTATTAAGTTAATAACATCTGTTTTCTAACTGAATCCAGCTCTAAAAAATTTGTTATATTGTTATAACTAACGGATTTACTGGTTTTATAAGCCATAGATTTGTTTTAAAAAAATGATTCTGCGCAAACGCTTTGAGTTATCTCCAGTTTTAGGAAGCATTCCAATATCAGAGGTAAAGATTCTCTTAAAAAGCAGAGATGAACTTCCACCAGTTTTATTAGCCCTCCAAACAATTTTCACTAACAAGGCATCCCATCAAAAAATGTTTAAACTTGTAGAACTCATTGTCCAAAATGGGAAACGACAAACAGGACGCCAGGGGATGGCCATATGGGAAGTGATTGTTTTATCTGTTATACGATTAACCCTTAACAGCAATTACGATCGTTTATTGTGGATTGCCAATTCAGATAAATATGTGCGTCAACTCATTGGTATAGAAGGCGATTCTCATGGGTTCACAGTAGAAGATAAGCAATACCGTTTAACGGCATTAAAGGAAAACATTGGATTGGTAAAAGTTGAAACCACAGAAAAGATCAATGCCTTAGTTTTGGAAGTAGGACAGGGTTATCTAAAAAAAAGACCGAGAAGCTGTTGCGCTTAAAGCCGATAGTTATGTTGTAAAAACCAATGTACTTTTCCCCACAGATTATAATTTGTTGTGGGATGCAGCCCGAAAATGTATTGTTATCAGTTGCACTTTAGCATCTCAACAAAACATATGGGGTTGGCGCAACGGGTCTGATTGGAAAAAGCGTGTTAAAATTGAATTTAGAAAGCTACAAAAGACCAGGAGATCTGGAGGCAAACATAAGGAATTTCGTTTAAAAACTGCTGCAGAGAATTACTTAAATCTAGCCCAAACCCTTTATAAAAAGATAAACACATTCAAAAGCGTTTTTAAGGTCAATACAATACATCAATACTCATTATTACTTGAATTAGAGTACTACAGCAAGATGCCAGCCAAACATATAGATTTGGCAGAGAGAAGGTTATTAAAGGGAGAAAAGATTCCTCATAGCGAGAAAGTGTTTTCTTTATTTGAACCTCATACCAAATGGATTAACAAAGGGAAAGCCGGAGTGATTGCAGAACCGGGACAAAAACATTTGATTATTACAGATCAAAATCATTTTATAGTTTACCACAGACTAACAGGAGATCCTCCCGATGCAGAATTTACTGTTAAAACTGCCAAAGAGGTAAAAAAACAGTTTGCTAATCGATTAGCATCCCCTGAGTTTTGACAAGGGGTTTAGTTCTAAAGAAATCATTGCACAACTCGAAAAAAGTATTCCTAATTCTCATGCTCAAACAAAAAGGAAGACGCAATAACGTCAGACTAGAAACAGAAAGGGATAAAGATTTCAAGCAACTCAACAACAGTCATCAAAGCATTGAATCTGACATAAACCAACCGGAACATCATGGATTGAACAAATGTCCTGACAAAGGGGAGGAAAACTTTGAAAAATATGTTGCTCTTGCTGTTTTATCCTATAATCTTCACCGTTTAGGAAATTTAATAAAAAAGAAAAGCATCAAAGAAAATGCGAGTTCCTTTATGAGTTTAAACATAAGTAACCATAGGATAGCTATGTCTGAAAACCAGCTTTCAGACCAAAATGATGGTGTTTATCAAAAAATCTTACAGCAAAAATTAAAAACGCCTTGATAATCTCTTTTTAATTCTAAAAACAGAATAAACCCTCCGCTAGTCTTTGATATTAAAGAAATTTATACTCTTACCGACCAGAGACTAATATACCAAAAGCTAAAAGCAAGTAAAATTATAATACTAATTAGGCTATATATTTTTAGCAAAGTTGATGGTCTGGTCGCTTTAGGGGTAAATTTCCCAATAAGTAATTTAAAATTAAAAATAGCATAAAATGGAGCCGTTAAAAAAGATAAAATAGTAGCAATTTTTATTAGAATACCCATTTCTGAAATAAACAAGATAAAGATGCCTAAAGTGCCTGTAACTAGTATCAATAGCCATAATGAGTAACCCTTTTTGTACTTTTTATCAGTTAAAATTTCGAAGCTTTTATGCATGACTCTTGGGGAGGCATCGAGGGTAGTTAATGTTGTACTGAATATAGTAGTTAAAGCCGCAATACCAATTATTATTTTTGCACCATCTCCTAAACTGAAGGTATACATATTTATAAGTTGACTGGCAAATTCACTTCCTTTTAATGATAAATGAGATCCACTTTCATACATAACAAGGGCTCCTAAAGAAAGAAATCCAATTGCTAAAAGTATGGTTGTACCATATCCAATATTAAAATCGAAGCGAGACTGCTCTCTGGTTATAGTAGGATCTAATTTCTTTTTTTCTACAACTCAAACCGAATGCCAAATGGAAATATCCAAAGGCGCAGGCATCCAACCCATAAAAGCAATTAAGAAGGCAATTGAAATTGAATCGGAAGGAATTATTTGTCTAAAATCAATAATTACAGCTGGATTTATCGCTAGTGCTACAGCAATTATTGTGCTTACTGTAAGACCTAACACAATTATCTTCATTAATGAATCCAGTATTTTATACCTTCCAATAATTAAAATTAACATACATATTCCTGTGATTATAACGGCCCAAAAGATTAATGAACTCCCTCCAAAAAGGGAAGATGCTATTCCTGCAGTTACTATGGTGACAGCAGTTTGTATTGTAAACATAGAAGCAAATGTGATCAGGATATAGCAAATTAACACCGATTTGCTCATTTTATAATAACCTTCTAATAAACTTTCTCCAGTAGCATATGCATATCGAGGACCAAATTGGAAAAAGGGGTATTTTATTAAATTAATTAGAAGTAAAGCCCAAAGCAAACCAAACCCAAAATCAGCTCCAGCTCTGGTAGATTGTACCAGATGAGATACTCCAATGGCTGCCCCAGCAAAAAGAAACCCAGGACCTAGTTTTTTGATAGAATAATTCAATGCCTATGGTTTTCAGTGATAATGTCGGCCAATAACTTTCTTGCACGGAGGAGTCGAACCTTTATATTGTTAAGAGATTCTACTAGCTCTTCTGAAATCTCTAAATAACTCATTTCCTGAAAATAACGCAGGTTAATTACATCCTGGTAATGGGGCTTAAGCTGTTTGATATATTGTAATAATTCGGCAAGATTTTGTTTTGTAATTAATTCATCCTCAGGAGTTGGAGCGTCATCGGGTATTCTTTTTATATGTTCTTCTGAAGTGCTTGATGATTGCATTTGTAGGGCCGCATTCTTTTTCCTTCTTTTGTCAATCTGAATATTTTTAGAAATAGCAATTAACCAAGTGCTAAATACATACTTTTCATTAAATGTATCAATCTTATCAAATGCTTTTGAAAAACTTTCAATGGTAATATCTTCTGCTTCATGTTCATTATTAACCCATTTTAATTGAAATCCATACACATCATTCCAAAAATGATCTAACAAGAAATTAAAAGAAGATTGAGATCCTTTTTTTGCTTTTCTTATATGTTCATCAATATCTTTTTTTGTTAGTTCCACGTAGTTGGTTTTGAAATAGTATTGGAAATAAAGATACTCATTTGTATGAAAATTAAAAATAATTCCCAAAAAGGAAATAATAGAATGAGGTCCTTTTGGTCTAATTTAGAAGCTGCTTTACCTAATATAATATATTGGACAAGGAATCTGAAAGCAATAATAAATACAGTTATCCTCCAAGAAATAAAAACAATAGAAAGAATTGCTAAAATCCAGAATAACAATTGAGAACTAATGAATAATCCTAATAATAATTGATGCTTAATTTTATAATATTTAACAGTGGTAAAATGCCTTCTTTTCTGAATAAACCAAGCTGACCAGGATTTTTTTGGAATTGAATAAGTAAATGAATTCTTCGAATAACAAATCGCTGTATTGCCTTTATTTGCAACTTGATTTACAAATATGTCATCGTCTCCTGAGGGTATCTTAATATGAGAGGTAAATCCGTTAATTTCAAAGAATAAGCTCTTTGCATACCCTAAATTTCTTCCAACACCCATATATGGAATTCCTGCCTTTGTATAAGAGAAATATTGTACGGCGGTTAAAAGTGTTTCAAAACGAATTAGTTTATTTAAAATTCCAGGTAATTTTTTATAGCTCCCAAATCCTAAAACTAATTGTTTTTTTACTGTGAAATTTACAGCCATTTCTTTTAACCAATATTTGGAAGCAGGAATGCAATCAGCATCAGTGAATATCATGTGTTGGTAAGCTGCTTTCTTTATACCGAGTGTTAAAGCATATTTCTTACTGCCCCAAAAAGCTTCATTATTTTCTACATTTACAATTGTTATTTGAGGATGTCTTTCAATAAAATATTCCATTACCTCTTGAGTAGCATCAGTTGAGGCATCATTTATTAATATAATCTCGAAAACTTTATATTCCTGTTTAAGCCATAAAGGAATATGTTTTTTTAAGTTTTCAGCTTCATTCTTTGAACAAATTACCAAAGAAATAGGAAAGGTTTCTTCTTTTATTTTTTCAGATGTCTTTGCAAAAGAAAAATAAGAGAACAACAAATAAAAACTACAATTTATTAGTACTACAGCAGCAAAAATATAAAGTAGCACCATAAAGTATTTTAATTATTTATTTGGTTCTTCTGTACAGGTATCAAATTGATCGAGTGTTTTTCCACAAAAACCGCAGGATTCACCTTCTTTATTAAGGAATGGACTTTGGCTTGCGCAAGTTCCGGAAAATTTTCCATCTTTTTTTGCCCATAATTTTATAGCAATACCAGCTACACCTAACAGCAATAAAACGATAGTAATCAGTATAAGTTTCATAGCACTAAAATAAAATGCAAAAGTACAATCTTTCTTGCTGATGTCTATTCTATTTTTGTAAATTTGGCGATAATTATAAAATATGTTATGAATTATTTGTATCGATCTATTTTTATTTTAAGCATCATATTGACTTTTGTTTCTTGTAAGAACGAGACAAAAAAAAATCCTACTAACACACTTATAGAAGAAACAATTGTAGCAGTAGATACTATCCCTAAAACTCGCCCACTTACCGTTGATGATAGAAATGAAGATAATGCTATTTTAACAAATATGATGTTAACAATAGAGGCTAAAACATTTGTAAGCTTAATGGTTAGTGCAGGTTTAACAGATAGACTTTTTACAGAGTCAGACCCTTTTACAGTATTTGCACCTTCTTATATTGCTTTCGACAAAATTCCAAAGGAAAAAATGAAATTCTATTTGGATTTTAAAAACAAAAAAAACTTAGTTACTTTAATTAATTCACATATTATTGATGGGTTTATGGATTCTAAGACCCTAATTAAATCAATTAATGATAATGGAGGTAGTTACTCATTTAAAACTATCTCTGGAACCATACTTATTGCTTCTTTAAGTGGAAATGAAATTATTTTAAAAGATGGTTTTGGACATGTTGCTACATTAGAAGAAAGTGATATTAACGGGATAAATGGTGTTTTCCATCTTATTGATTCTGTGTTGCAAATAAATTAAATAATTGTAACTTCAGGTTCCAGTATTATTCCAAAAAGTTCTTTTACTTTTTTTTGAATTTCTTTAGCTAAATTCAATATTTCCATTCCTGTAGCATTTCCATAATTTACTAATACTAATGCTTGTTTATTATGAACTCCTGCATCGCCAATACGAAGCCCTTTAAATCCTGCTTTTTCGATTAACCAAGCTGCTGGGATCTTTAATTCTGTATCGGAGACCTTATAAAAAGGAGCTTTAGGATATTTAATGATAAATTTTTTAAATAGTGTTAAATTTATAATTGGATTTTTAAAAAAACTTCCACTATTTCCAATCTCATTTGGATCAGGTAGCTTGGATTGTCTTATTTTAATGATAGTTTCTGAAATTTCTCTAAGGCATGGGTATTTGATATTCTGTTCCATTAATTTTTGTTGAATCACCTCATAATCAATTTTTTTTTTATGGTTGTTTACCGTTAAATTAAAAGTTACCTTGGTAATTATATAATTCCCTTTTTCTTTATATTTAAATATTGATTTTCGGTAACCAAACTGACATTCTTCTTTTAAAAACTGTTTTTCTATACCCTTTTTTGTTGAAATCGTTAAGCAATTTTCAAAAACATCTTTTAGCTCCACCCCATATGCTCCAATATTTTGTATAGGAGCAGTACCCACATTCCCTGGTATTAGAGATAGGTTTTCAAGTCCGCCATAATCCCGATCAATACAATATTGAACAAATTCATGCCAAGGCTCTCCAGCCATAACCTCAAGTTGTACACGTTTTTCATCTTGACTAAGGATATTGATTCCTAATAAATTAATATGAATAACCAAACCATTAATATCTTTGGTTAGTAATAAGTTACTCCCGCCTCCTAAAATAATCTTATTCTTGTGGATAGTGCTTTTAAGTATTTCTTTTAATTCTTTTACAGAAGAGACCGAAACAAAATAACGTGCCTTACATGCTATTCCAAATGTATTATAATCTTTAAGGGATTTATATTCTTCAATTTGCATTAATCTTGGTATTGTTGTAGCGCAACTTTTAATATTTCTACTGCTTTAATAAGATCTTCTTCTTTTAATACATAGGCAATACGAATTTGATTCAAACCTTTATCTGGTGAAGAATAAAACCCTGCTGCTGGTGCTACCATAATAGTTTCGCCATTAAGATCAAACTTCTCGAGAAGCCATTGTGAAAAAGTATCACTATTTTTTATGGGTAGCTCAGCAATACAATAAAAAGCACCATTAGGAAACCCCACTTTTACCCTGGGTATTTCAAGTAAATGCTTAATTAGTGTATTTCTTCTTTTTTTATATTCAACAATAACTTCATCGAAATAAGATTGAGGAGTATCTAAGGCAGCTTCACTTGCAATTTGAGCGAATGTGGGAGGACTTAATCTTGCCTGAGCAAATTTTAATGCAGAAGCAATAACAGTATTGTTTTTTGAAACTAAATATCCAATTCGTGCGCCACACATACTATAGCGTTTAGAAACAGAATCTATTATAATTCCATAATCAGCCATACTTTCCTCCTGAAGGATAGAGAAGTGTTCATTTCCATCGTATATAAATTCCCGATAAACTTCATCAGCGATTAAAAAGAGATCGTGTTTTTTAATGATTTCAGCTAATTTTTGTATTTCTTCTTTTGAATAAAGATAACCAGTTGGATTCCCTGGATTACAAATTAAAATTGCTTTGGTTTTTGAAGTAATCAGTTTTTCAAATTCTGAAATAGGAGGGAGGGCAAAATTATCTTCAATTTTAGAAATCACAGGAATAATACGTACCCCTGATTCAGCAGCAAATCCATTATAATTTGCATAAAATGGTTCTGGAATAATTATTTCGTCTCCATAATCTGCTACTGTACCCATTGCAAATAATAAGGCTTCACTTCCGCCTGTTGTTACAATAATATCATTAGCAGTTACAGGAATATTATTTTTATGGTAGTATTGAGCAATTTTTTCACGGTATTCCTGTGAGCCTTCTGAACGGGAGTATGCAATAATACTCAATTCGTTGTTGGTCACAGCATCTAAAGCAATTTGTGGCGATTTAATATCGGGTTGACCAATATTTAAATGATAAACTTTTTTATTATCTTTATAAGCTTTTTCAGCAAAGGGAACCAATTTTCTAATTGGAGATTCCGGCATGTTTTTCCCTTTTAATGATATAGAAGGCATAGTTTTTGAATTTATGAACAAAGTTGCAAAATATTTCTTAAATGTTAGACCTATTTATACCTCTTTTGGTATTTTTATGTAACTTGATTTTATTGGAAAAAATTATAAAAAAAAATCGCTTAATAATTCTTATTTGTCTCCTTTTAAGTTTATACATAAAAGGAAATGCTCAAGACGGATTTTTATTACCTCCAACTATTGAAAAGGATAAAATATCTTTTAAATTAATTAATAATTTGGTAGTCATTCCCGTTGAAGTTAACGGAACCATGCTTACTTTTTTATTGGATACCGGAGTGAGTTCTACTATTATGTTTAGTTTGTCTGAAGTAGATTCACTCCAACTCAACAATACTGAATCTGTAAAAATAAGGGGCTTAGGAGAAGGAGGTAATATTTCGGCTCTAAAAAGTAAAAATAATATATTAAAAATCGGGAAAGCAGTAGACTTTGACCATACTGTTTACCTGATTTTTGATAAATCACTGAACCTATCTACAAGAATGGGAATCCCAATTCATGGAATTGTTGGCTATGAATTTTTTAGGAACCTTATTGTCAAGACAAATTATATTTCAAAAAAAATAACCTTTTACTCCCCCGATTTTTATCAGCCAAAGAATTGTAAAAAATGTGAGGTATTCGATTTGATTTATAAAAATAAAAAAGTTTATTTAAAATTTATAGTAACTACTTCTAATCGATTGAAGAACACCAATGAAGTTCTTCTTTTGATAGACTCAGGATCTAGTGATGCTGTTTGGTTATTTGATGATAAAGAATTTAAAAAGGATTCACTTTTAATATCTTTCGATGATTTTCTAGGGCAAGGGTTAAGCGGTAGCATCTTCGGAAAACGATCTAAATTAGCTAAAATTGAATTGGGTGATTTTAAATTGGAAAATGTAAAGGTTGCCTTTCCAGATAAAAAGTCAATGGAGAATGTGAAATTTTTTAAAGAACGTAATGGAAGTCTAGGGGGTGATTTTTTAAAGCGTTTTACTATGATTATTGATTATAAAAACAGAAAAATATCATTAAAAAAGAACAATAGATTCAAAGCTCCTTTTAATTATAATATGAGTGGACTCACATTAAAACATGATGGAGTTGTTATGGTAAGGGATAAAAAAAGTTTATTTGAAGATCCCAGTTCTAATCCTGATAATTCGATTACAATAAATTTAAAAACAATTTATAATTTTTATTTGGCTCCCAGATTTGTAGTCTCCGAAATAAGAAAAGGCTCCCCAGCAGATCTAGCTGGAATTAAGGAAAGAGATGAAATATTATCTGTTAACGGAAAAGGTACCCATTATTATAAATTGCATGATATAATAGGATTATTTTCCTCAAAACCTGGAAGAAAAATTACAATGATGATAAAACGAAATGGAGTTGTGTTTAAGAAAAAGTTTTACTTACAAGAAATGTTATAAAAAAACTGGCAATAAAATTAATTGTAGCCAGTTTTTTATATTTATTTGAATTATTTTGTCTTTTCAAGAACACTCTTACTTTCTCCCAAAACTTTTCCTTTAATTTTTATAGATTTGATAGGCTCATCTGCATTCGAATAAACAGTAATTGTTTTTCTAATTGGACCAACTCGTTTTGTGTCGTATTTTACTTCAATAATTCCTGAATCTCCAGGTGCGATAGGCCCATCAGGTTTTTTAGGCACAGTGCATCCGCAAGTTGATTTTACTTTGGTAATAATTAATGGCTCGTTACCAGAATTAGTAAATTCAAAAGTTCGAACACCATCACTTCCTTTTGCAATTTCACCATAATCAACTATCTCAGTTACAAAATCCATTTTTGCCTGAGCATTTGCTTTTTGAGCAAAAGTGATAAAAATTATTAAAACTAATAATGCTATTTTCTTCATAATATTTTTTTAGTTAATGCTAATGTAGATAACTTTATGACAATCTGAAAATAAAATATTCACTTTTATTATCCTATAGATATGCCTACTTTTGCAGATTACTTTTCAAAAATCAGACCAAAATGGCTTTAGAGGCAAAATATAATGCACAACATACTGAAGATAAGTGGTATAACTATTGGATGAAACATAATTATTTTCATTCTGAAATAGATGATAGGGAACCATTTACCATCGTAATTCCACCTCCTAATGTTACCGGAGTATTACATATGGGGCATATGCTTAATAATACCATTCAGGATGTATTAATCCGTCGTGCCAGACTATTAGGAAAAAATGCTTGTTGGGTACCAGGTACTGACCATGCTTCTATTGCAACCGAAGCTAAAATTGTTGCGAAATTGAAAGTAGAAGGAATTGAAAAGAACGATATAACACGAGACGAATTTTTAAAGCAAGCCTGGGACTGGACACATGAATATGGAGGTGTAATTTTAGAACAACTTAAAAAATTAGGCTGTTCTTGCGATTGGGACAGAACAAAATTTACAATGGATGATGAAATGAGTGAATCAGTTCTGAAATCATTTGTAGCCCTTTATAATAAAGGATATATTTATAAAGGTTTTCGAATGGTTAATTGGGATCCAGAAGCAAAAACTACTTTATCTGATGAAGAAGTAGAATACATCGAACAAAATGGAAAGTTATATTATATCAATTATAAAATTGAAGGATCCGATGAAATAATAACGGTTGCAACAACTCGCCCTGAAACTATTTTAGGAGATACTGCAATTTGTATTAATCCAAACGATATGCGTTTTTCTCATTTAAAAGGGAAAAAAGCAATCGTTCCTGTATGCAATCGAGCGATTCCAATAATTGAAGATGAGTATGTTGATGTAGAATTTGGTACAGGGTGTTTGAAAGTTACCCCAGCTCACGATTTGAATGATAAAGCTTTAGGAGATAAACACAAGCTTGAGGTAATCGATATTTTTAATGATGATGCAACCCTGAATAGCTTTGGAATACATTATCAGGGCAAAGATCGATTTGTAGTAAGAAAAGAGATTTCCGAAGAATTAAAACAATTGGGTGCTTTATCTAAGGTTGAAGATTATTTAAATAAAGTTGGTACTTCCGAACGAACAAAAGCGATAATCGAACCAAGGCTTTCAGAACAATGGTTTTTGAAAATGGATGAATTGGTAAAACCAGCTTTAAAAGCGGTGTTGGAATCTAACGACATTAAATTATATCCAAAAAAGATTGAAAACACATATCGTCATTGGTTAGAAAATATCAGAGATTGGAATATTTCTCGACAATTATGGTGGGGACAACAAATCCCTGTATACTATTATGGTGATGGAAAAGAAGATTTTGTAGTTGCTGAAACAAAACAAGACGCCTTAAAATTAGCTCAAGAAAAGACTAATAACCAAGAGTTAAATGCTGATGATTTAAGACAAGATAGCGATGTGGTAGACACTTGGTTTTCATCTTGGTTATGGCCGATTTCAGTTTTTGATGGGATTCGATTTCCGAATAATAAGGAGATTAATTATTATTATCCAACAAGCGATTTGGTTACGGGTCCTGATATTTTATTTTTTTGGGTGGCACGTATGATTTTTTCTGGCTATGAATTTAGAAATGAAAAACCCTTTACTAATGTATATTTTACTGGAATTGTTCGTGATAAACTTGGTAGAAAAATGTCAAAATCTTTAGGAAACTCCCCTGATGCATTAAAATTAATCGCAGATTATGGTGCAGATTCAGTTCGATCGGGGATGATGTTATTAAGCTCAGGTGTAGGGAATGATTTATTGTTTGATGAATCTAAATTACAACAGGGTAAGTCGTTTTGTAATAAAATATTTAATGCCTACAGATTGGTAAGTGGCTGGAAGGTGAGCGATACTATAGATCAACCAGCTTCGAGTAAAATTGCCTTTGACTGGTTCGACTCTAAATTTCAAAGTTCATTTGCCGAAATAAATGATCATTTTTCTAAATACCGACTTTCAGATGCATTAATGACTACCTATAAATTGATTTGGGATGATTTCTGTTCATGGTTATTAGAAATGATAAAACTGGAGTATCAGCAACCTATTGATAGAAAATCGTTTGATGCTATTATCGAAATTTTCGAAAATATTTTAAAAGTATTACACCCTTTTATGCCTTTTATTACAGAAGAAATTTGGCATCAGATTGCAGAAAGGAATGTAAATGAAGCAATAATTGTATCTGAATTCCCTCCTGTTAAACCTGTAAATACTGAATTATTAAAAGATTTTGATATTGCATCCGAAGTAATTTCTGGTATACGAACGATTCGGAAAGAAAAAAATATATCATTTAAATCCCATATCAATTTATCAGTTATTAATTCTATAAATGCTTCAACTTCTTTTGATGCTGTAATTAAAAAGATGGGTAATGTTGAGAGACTGGATTATATTTCAGAAAAAATAGACAGTGCACTTACATTTCGAGTAAAATCTAATGAATATTTTATTCCTATGGCTGGATCAATAGATGTAGATGATGAAATTGCGAAACTAACTGAGGAATTAAAATATACCGAAGGATTTTTAAAAAGTGTGCAGGGAAAACTTAATAACGAACGGTTTGTAACGGATGCCCCTAAAATGGTAATTGCTATGGAACGTCAGAAGGAAGCAGATGCTTTAGCTAAAATTGAAACTTTACAGCGAAGTTTAGATAGGTTAAATTAACGGGTATTCAGAGTAACGAAGAGGAAATTTATTTATATTTTTTTCCAAAAGCTAAATCACCTGCATCGCCAAGACCATGTATAATATAGCCATTATCATTTAATTCATTGTCGATGGCTGCAATCCAAAGGTGTGTATTTTCAGGAAAATGATTTTTAATATATTCAATTCCTTCGGTTGCACCAATAACCGTTACCAAATGAATTTCTCCAACATCTCGTTGTTTTCTGATGGCTTCATACACTGCAACCAATGATTTTTCCGTTGCAAGCATGGGATCTTATAAAACTAATGTTTTTCCATTTAAATCTGGTGCCGTAAAATATTCAACTATAATTTCAAATTCGGCATCATTATTTGGATGATTGCGATAGGCAGAGATAAAAGCATTTTCAGCGTTATCAAAATAATTTAGAATCCCTTGGTGTAAAATAAGCTCAGCTCTTATAATAGAACATAACACAATTTTATTAGTTGCTAATTCAATATTTTTTGTACCTAAACAAGTGGTTATATCTTTTGGACTATAATTTAAATGTTTTGAGTTAGTCATTTAAATTCTGTACATTGTTATCAATAAAAATAAGGCTTATGTTAGAATTTAAAGGGCAAAGTATACTAAACTTTGTAAAAGAATTACCAAATGACGATGCTTGTAAAGCCTATTTGGCAAAAATCAAATGGCAAGATGGTTTTACCTGTATGAAATGTGGACACACAAAAGGCTGTGAGAAATCGGGATATAAATATCAATGCTATAATTGTCAGCATGTTGAAAGTTCAACAGCCAATACTTTGTTCCACAAGGTCAAGTTTGGTTTACAAAAAGCCTTCTGTATTGTTTTTGAAATGAGTACGAGCAGTAAAAGTGTGTCAAGTATTCAAATGGGTAAACGTTTTGATGTTCGCCAAGGTACCGCCTGGTATTTTATGCAAAAAGTAAGAAAGGCTATGAAGAGTAGCCAAAACTACCCTTTATCAGAATTAGTTCATGTTGATGAGTTTACTGTAGGAGGAAAAGAACAAGGCAAACAAGGTAGGAGTTATGACTCTAAAAAGAAAAAGGCTGTCATAGCAGTAGAATTAAGCAAAAAACATCAAGTGAAACGTGTTTATGTAAAATCTATTGATGATTATTCAGCAAAATCATTAACACCAATATTTGAAGAACATATCAACACAACTGCCCAAATTATTACTGACAAATGGAGAGGTTACGAACCTTTAAAAAAGACCTATAATATTGAACAAAAGTATAGTGCTAATGGCAAAAACTTTAAAGAACTCCATATAATGATAATGCAACTAAAGTCTTGGTTAAGAGCAATACCAACCCATATTAGTAAATGGCACGCTCAAGCTTATTTTGATGAATTTTGTTTTAGAATAAATCGCTCACAATTCAAACAAAGTATTTTTCATAAAACAATTGAAAGAATGGTTATTGCTAAACCTATTTATCACAAAAATATAAAACAGATACTAAGTGTATAACTCAATAAATGTTTACTCAATTCATAAGCTAATACTTCTCCAATACGTTCTATATTTCTTCTAAAACGTAAGGAATCCTGCTGTATACCTTCATCCCTTATTTCGGTTATGAATTTATTTAAAATAGATTTCCTTTTTTCTATGTGGTGTATAGTCATTAGTACTTATTTACGATACAAAAAATAATGTTTAGCACATTCTATGTATTGTTTTTTTGCTTCATCTGGTGTTAAGTCTTTATTCTGAAAGAGTGCATTTGTTTTAAATGCATTTATCAATGGAGTTCTGCTACTAGGGATTTCCTGATCGTTTGTTGCGACTTTATAATAAGAATACAACCGCAATAGTAAATCTGTAGGAAATGGATCTGTGTGTGCATTAACAGAATTCACTGCATTTTTAAAAGCAATATCTAGCTCTTCTGAATTCATTTACTGGCAATAATTGTAATTCCTCCTGTTACTTTTTGATTTAGACTGACGTTTATTTTAGTACCTAAAGGTAAAAAAATATCTACTCTTGAACCAAATTTAATAAAACCACTATCTGAAGCTTGTTCGACATTTTGTCCTTCGTAGGCGTAATTTATAATTCTTCTGGCCACAGCTCCCGCTATTTGCCGGTGAAGTACATCTCCATATTCAGGAGTTTTAACCACAACAGTTGTGCGTTCATTTTCTTCGGAAGATTTTGGATGCCATGCTACTAAGAACTTTCCTGGATGGTATTTGCTATAAACTATTTTACCACCTATAGGGAAACGTGTTACGTGTACATTTAAGGGCGACATAAAAACAGATATTTGCAAGCGTTTATCCTTAAAATATTCTTTTTCAAAAACTTCCTCAAGCACTACAACTTTTCCATCAACAGGTGATAAAATATGATTGGGATCTAAAGTAAATGTACGACTTGGGTTTCTAAAAAATTGTAAAATAAGAATGAATACAATTAGGAAAATAAAAATAACTCCTTTTTCTATCATTTCATTTTCAATAATAAAATGTGCTGATACACTTAACAACGCAGAAAATAAAAAAGCAATGGTTATTATTTTAAATCCTTCTTTATGAAACATAATCTAATAATAAAAAAAAAACATAAATAAATGGGCTGACGTAAATAATACTGTCCAAACGGTCATATAAGCCTCCATGACCAGGTATTAATTTTCCACTGTCCTTAACACCAGCTTTCCTTTTAAATTTTGATTGTATAAGATCTCCAATAGTTCCTAATATTGCGACTAAAAATGCCAAAATAAACCAACTTAGTATATTATAAAGTCCTGTGTAGGCAGCGATTAAATACCCAGTTATTAACGACCCTAAAATCCCACCAATAAACCCTTCTATAGTCTTCTTTGGAGAAATACTTTCCTTTAATTTTCGTTTACCAAATCCCTTTCCAATTAGATAGGCAAAGGTGTCGTTAGCCCATATTAACAAAAATACACTAATTAGAATTATGGGATTGAATTCAGATTCTTTTCCAGGGATTAAGGATAAAAAAACAAAGCCACTAATAATATAAAATATAATACACAAATAACGTCTCTTTTTAAAAAGTGAAAGTTTGTTCAGAATTAATACATCTCGTAATAAAAATAGATTAACCAAAATAGATGTTGTTAAAAAAACATAGAGTATAACAGGGTTTATTTCTTTGAATCCAATAAAATAAAAACTACTTAGAAGTATAATATATGCAATGAATCCCTTTAAAGAAACAAGTCTAAGAAATTCATTTAACGTAATGAAAGCAAGAATTAATAAAAAGCCAAAAAACCATTCTCTGGAAGTGAAAAGTGTAATTAATACAATTATAATATAGAGTGCTCCAGATAAAAGCCGAACAATAAATTCCTTCATATTATAGGTCTTCGAGTAGCAACAAATATAAGTTTTTTGTACTACTTCCATAACTCATAAAATCCTTTTCTTTATCGGTCTCAAAGTCCTGAATAGTTGTAATATTACTAGGAATAAGATTCTTACTTTGATTTCTTATATTTCTTAATCCCTCACTGATAGATTCAACTAATTGACTTGTAGTTGCAAAAATGATAAACTTTGTTGGTAGATCACTTAATTTTTTTTCCCTGATTTGATTAGAAGATAAAAGTATTGAACCATTATTTGCGATTAGTGATTCACAAGTAGTTAAGAAAAAGGAATCACTTTCAATTTTATCGGTGTTGAACCCTTTTCCATTAAACCGATTAGCTAAATTTTTATTGAAACAAAATATATTTGACTCTTCTATTTCATTTTCTTCTAAAATATTATAAAATGACTCTAATATTTCATCCATATTGAGACAATAAAGAAATTTACCCCCATTATTATTGAAATTATAGGTAAATTTTTCGTCGATTGCTGCTTTACTGTCTGGAAAATAACTGCTCTTGTCAGATTGTTCGATTTTAATCTTAGACTTACTTTTCTTACAAAAAAGTTTATGTAGCAGATTCATATACTATGGAATGATGAATTGAAGGATTACACAATCTTCAAATATATAAAATCCCTGATAAATACGAGTTTTCTTACACAACTATTTGCAATATTCAAAAAAAAAATTAATTTGGACTTAAGAAGTACTTGACTTTTCCTCTTCTTCTTCTTTCTTTACTGGATTGGTAGAAACTTTTTCTTTAGCCTTATTTTCTTTCTTTTTATCAAAAGGTCTTTCTCCAAATATTTTCTTGAGGTTATCTTTAAAAATAACCTCTTTATCTAATAACACATTTGCAAGCTCTGTAAGTTCTGTTTTGTGTTTTTTAAGAATATCAATGGCTCTTTGATACTGTGTTTCAATCAATTTAGTTATTTCCTGATCGATTAGTTCAGCAGTTTTTTCACTATATGGTTTTGTAAATCCATAATCTGATTGCCCTGATGAATCATAGTACGTTAGGTTGCCTATTTTATCATTTAGTCCATAAATAGTGACCATGGCCCGTGCTTGTTTAGTAACTTTTTCTAAGTCGTTTAATGCTCCAGTAGAAATTTCGTTAAATATCACTTTTTCTGCTGCTCGACCTCCTAATGTAGCACACATTTCATCCAACATTTGATCTGTTTTTACCAATTGTCTTTCTTCAGGTAAATACCAAGCCGCACCTAAGGATTTTCCACGAGGTACAATTGTTACTTTAACCAGAGGGGAAGCATGTTCCAGCATCCAACTTACAGTGGCATGCCCAGCTTCGTGAAATGCAACAGATCTTTTTTCATCTGGTGTGATGATTTTATTTTTCTTTTCCAGACCTCCAACAATTCTATCAACCGCATCAAGGAAATCTTGTTTTTCAATAAATTTCTTTTCATTTCTAGCAGCAATTAATGCAGCTTCATTACACACATTTGCTATATCTGCTCCAGAAAAACCAGGAGTTTGCTTGGATAGGAAATCAATATCTAAATCTTTGACAATTTTTAATGGACGAAGATGTACTTCAAAAATTTCTTTGCGTTCTCTTATGTCTGGAAGGTCAATATAAATTTGTCTATCAAATCGACCAGCCCGCATTAATGCTTTATCTAATACATCAGCACGGTTTGTAGCGGCTATAACAATTACATTTGTATTAGATCCGAAACCGTCCATCTCAGTTAATAATTGGTTTAAGGTATTCTCACGTTCGTCATTTGAACCCGAAAAATTATTTTTCCCTCTTGCACGACCAATGGCATCAATTTCATCTATAAATATTATTGAAGGAGATTTTTCTTTTGCCTGTTTAAATAAATCCCTTACCCTTGAAGCACCAACCCCAACGAACATTTCAACAAAATCAGATCCCGATAGAGAAAAGAATGGAACATGGGCTTCTCCTGCAACTGCTTTTGCAAGTAATGTTTTTCCTGTTCCAGGTAGACCGACTAATATTGCACCTTTAGGTATTTTACCTCCTAAAGCAGTATATTTATCTGGGTTTTTAAGAAAATCGACAATTTCCTGTACTTCTTCTTTTGCTCCTTCCAAACCAGCAACATCTTTAAAGCTCGTTTTTACATCTGAATTTTGGTCAAATAATTTTGCTTTGGATTTTCCAATATTAAAAATTTGGCCACCAGGACCACCTCCACCACCAGAGGACATTCTTCGCATAATAAATATCCAGATTCCTATGATTACAATAAATGGTAATAAAGAGATAAATAGTTCACCCCACATATTACTGTTAGTACTATTTACTCTTTCAGTAGCGAGATTGTTTTCTTTAACTATAAAGTCAAATTTATCTTCAAAATTTCCTAGATCTCCAATTTGAAATTGATAGGTAGCATCATTTGCGCTAGCTGGAAATATTGAACTCCCTTTTTTCTTGGAATGTTCTTCTTTTCTTTTAGCTTCATGAGTTAAAAAAACTTTTACATTTTTTTCATTTACAATATCTATTTTGTCAACATCGCCTTGTAGCAAGAAATTTTCAAATTTAGACTGAGATATTTTTTCAGGTTGTACCCAACTACCTCCACCTAAAAATTGGATTCCAATAAATACTATAATAATAGCTGCATAGATCCAATAACTATTAAATTTTGGTTTTTTTAGTTCTGGTTTTTTATTTTTATCTGCCATTAGGCTTTTTCTTTTTTTAATTTGTTTGATTCTATTTTAAGTGACTTTGCATCTCCCCATAATCCTTCAATATCATAAAATTCTCGAATGTGTTTTTGAAAAATATGTACGACCACATCAACATAATCTAGTAATACCCATTCAGCATTATTACTTCCTTCTACATGCCAAGGTTTTTCTTTGATTGATTTACTAACTAATTTTTGAATAGAATTTATTATAGCATTTACCTGTGTATTGGAAGAACCATTACAGATTATAAAATAGTCGCAAACTGTATTTTCAATTTCTCTAAGATCTAGTATCTTGATATCTTGACCTTTAACTTCCTCAATTCCTTTTATAATATATGTAATAAGCTGGTCTGTTCCTTTATCCTTCTTCAATAGTAATTATTTTTTTCTGTTATTTTTATTTATTGCATTTTTATAATTCATATGGAGCGCAAAGTTATTAATTTTTTGTTTCTTGAAATACAATTGTAACGATACATTAACACAATATTTATACTGTGAAGATAATCAAACTTAATGCCATTGACTCCACAAATTCCTACCTAATTAATTTAAGTAAAAAAGAGATCCTAAAAGACGCTACAATTATAGTAACTACAAATCAAAAAAAAGGGCGGGGACAGTTAGGATTACACTGGCTTTCAACACCGCATCAGAGCCTTACATTTAGTGTATTTAAAAGGTTTGATAAGCTATCAATACAGCGGATTTCTTACATCACTTTTGCTGTATCTATTGCCATTAATAATGTGCTTAAAAAACTTTCTGTTCCTGGAGTCACAATTAAGTGGCCTAACGACATAATGTCATATTCAAATAAAATTGCTGGTATATTAATTGAAAATCAGATAAAACATGGAACAGTTATTTCATCTGTAATAGGGGTTGGACTAAATGTAAATGAAGAAAATTTTGAAAATTTAGATCAAGCAACTTCTATATTGCTTTCTACAGGAAGAAAACACCAACTTGATGAAGTATTGTCTATGGTTTCTGAAGAAATAATTAAAAACTTAGATTTATTTGTTTTAGGAGATTTTCAAAAGTTGAAGACTGTTTATGAAGCCTCTCTTTTTAGAAAAGATTGGGTATCAGTTTTTAAAGAAATCAATGGGAAACACTTTAACGGAATTATAAGAGGGGTTACTGACACTGGAGCGTTAATTGTTGAAAATGAAGATGAAATTCGAACGACATATCAATTAAAAGAAATTAAGTATTTATTGTAATAGCTGTTGTTATTAGCTTAATACTTTTTCTAAATTAGTAATTAACGTTTCTAAAAATTTTGTGATAGGTCCCTTAATCATCATAGTCATCATAGGGTTAAAATCTCCTTCAAATTGAAGCTCAACCTCCGATGAATTTTCATTTACTACTTCTATATTTCCAATTAAATTAAATGGCAATTTATCGCTTATGGCACCTAATTTCACATAATTTGGGGCATTAACTTCTTTTACTTCAAGAGCAATTTCTGGCATTCCTTTTAATGCGAAAATAAAAGCATTCTCTTTGATCATTTCAAATTTACTTATGTTTTCGGGCATTAATTGTTCAAAATTCTTTACATCGCATAAGAATTCACAAAGTGCAGTAGCCGATTTTTGAACGCTTACTTTTTTACTTGTTAAGTTCATATAATTAATAATATAGTTTAACTTATTATAAATTTTTTTAATAAGTGTTCATTCAAATACTTATTGATTCCAATTTTCAGGTTCTTCTCTCCATTGTGAAAGAACCTCAGCTTCTTTTGAAGTTATAAATTTCGATTTTTCAGCTAAAAGTAACAGGTTTTCATAATCACTAAGCGTATTCAGTGAAATGTTTGCTTTAATAAAATTGTCATCAGCTAGTTGAAATCCATAGGTAAATATTGCAACCATTCCTTTAACATTAGCATTTACTTCTTTTAAGGCATCAACAGCTAATAGGCTACTTTTTCCAGTACTTATCAGATCTTCAACCACCACCACATTCTGACCTTTCTCTATATGGCCTTCAATTTTATTTTTTCGGCCATGTTTTTTTGCTTCAGGGCGAATATAGCAAAATGGTAAATTTAAATAATTAGCAACCAATACTCCAATTCCAATTGCTCCAGTAGCAACACCTGCAATTATATCTGGTTTACCATAGAGATCTTCAATCTGTATGGCTAAATTTTCTCGAATATAATTTCTGATCATAGGATAGGACAAGGTTATTCGATTATCGCAATAAATTGGAGATTTCCAACCAGAAGCCCAGGTAAAAGGGTTTTGCGGTTGTAATTTTATTGCATTAATTTGCAGTAATAATTCAGCTGTTTTTTGAGCTGTATCTTTGTTTAAAATCATAGTGCAAATGTATAAAGTTTTTATAAAAGACATACCAATAATTCTTTCTACTAAAAAAAACATTGGTAGTCAATATACTGCGATACCGTTAAAGCTTGTCGATTTTAGTAAGCTCATTAAAAAAATCACAAAAGGGAAATTACTTTATATTAATTTGTACCATAAGAATGAAGAAAAATTAGAACGTTTCCTTCGTAAAAAATTACCTGTTGTAGAAGCAGCGGGTGGCTTGGTTTATAATAATAAGAAAGAGATTTTATTTATTTATCGAAATTCAAAATGGGATTTACCCAAGGGAGGGGTTAAAAAAAGGGAAAGTCACGAAAAGGCAGCTATACGTGAAGTTGAAGAAGAAACTGGCGTAAAAGATCTTGAAGTAAGGCGGTTTATAACTAAAACCTACCATGTTTTTAAACGCAATGATGTTTTTAAATTAAAGATAACATACTGGTACGAGATGTATACTAATTACAATGGGGAACTAATTCCTCAAGAGGAGGAGGGTATAAAAAAAGTAAAATGGAAAAATTTTGAAAAATCTCAAAAAGCATTACAAGGATGTTATGAAAATGTAAAGCTTCTTTTTCCAAATGAATATTTAACCACCCACCCTAATGACAGGATATCGCAAGTGTGATTTTTCATAATTAGGCGATTTCTTATGAATCCAATCCAGTTGTAAATACCAATTTCCTGCAAAATTTAAATCCGATTTCTTTTTTGCTTCAAAGGTCTTTTTTAATCTAAAGAATTCCCCGAGGCTTGCCTCGGTGGTCAAGAGGAAAGTTTGAAAACCTAAGGTTTTCATCAAACTAAAATAAAGTTATCTTCCGCTTGATACCTCGTACCCTTGGGTCGAGGTAGTTCATTTCTGGATTTGCTTCTATAAATTCATTTGCCATATCTTCTTATACATAAGGAGAAAATCCTTCTTTTTGTTGTAGGATGGTATCGAAAAAATTCCAGTTAAAAAATGAATCTGGTGCAGTGGGTTCCAGAGTTTCTAATATATACCGAACCTCTTCTTGCTGTGTGTTAACTATATAATCTCCTTTATAGATTTTTACCTGTTCTGTTATGGTTTCAACCTGTGTATTATAATGTAGATAATGGCCTTCATGAGGTTTTTTAACTGATTTATAATCTTTAATTATATAAACGGAAGCCGTAATCGTAGTGTCCTTTTGAATTCGCTTTAATTTAATTTTATTCAGTTTTAATAAGTCAATAACAGTCCACCAACCTCTTGGGATAATGTATTTTTCTGGAATGGTTATGTTCTCATTTGGTTTAAAATAATTTTGATAAACTACATCTTTTGTAAAAGGTTTATTCCTGTCGAATTTTAGTCTTTTAGCTCCTGTTATTTTACTCTCAATCCTAGTCCCTTCAAATCCTTTAAATTGTATAATTGTGGACTGTGTGGAATCGATTTTCCAAGAAATAGGGTATAACATTCCAACCTTATAATTATTAGAATTATATGTTGTTAATTGCCTTATGTTTTCAGATTCGTGATCTGCAATGGCAATAAAACTCTTCATTAATTCTTAGGTACCCTCCACTCGTTGTTTGTAAGGTTTTAGCATATGGGTTTCCACCATCATCCCGAGGGTATTAAATAAGGTGGTATAACCTGTAGAATATCTTGGCGAATCTAAAAATTGTGTAAATCCATTTTCTGATTTTCGATTAAAAAAATTAACATAAGGTGTAATATCCCATTCTTTTAGTGCTAAAGAATCTTCTAATTGTAACATAAATGACTTGTGTAAATAGCTTCCTAATTCACCACCTAATTTATTGTGTTGCGTAAATAAGTGGGTGAGTGTGTATTGATAATCGGCACCATTACTTACATGATTATCGATAAAGAGATTGGGTTTAATGGTTCTAAAAATATCAGCAAAAGCTCTAGCATTTTTGGTATCAGATTTTATAAAATCCCTGTTAAGATCATAATTGCGGGAATTGCCTCTAAATCCATATTCATTTGGACCGTTTTGGTTGGTTCGTGAGGTAGAATTTCTATTTAATGCTCCGCCAATATTATAAATAGGTATTACTGCAATAATAGTGTTCTTAGGGACCTCAATTTTTTGTTGTGCTAAATCTCGAAATAGCAACATTGAAGCATCGATACCATCGCTTTCTCCAGGGTGGATACCATTATTAATAAGTAGAATGTTTCGATCTTTATCATCTGAAAATTCATATTCGAAACTTCTAAAGGGATTAAAAGTTACTAAATGCAATGGTTTGCCTGAATCTGTTTTATCCATTTGATAGATAGCAACCGACTGATATTGTTCGGCTAATTGGGTATAAAATTCTATTACTTGATTGTAGGTAGCTGTTTCAAGCTCGTTTGAATTTTCAAAAACAGTTGTAAAATCTACATTCTTGTTTTCTTTTTCTGAATTACAGGCAACTATTAAGAAAGAAAGTAAAAAGTAAAGTATGTTTTTTCTCATATTCAAAAAAATAAATAATGATTAAAAAGGTAATGGACTAAATTCAGGTTTTTAAAATAATATGGCTATCGGATTAATTACATATTTACCTCCCATTTTACAGATACAGAGTTAGTTACAACTCTATCGAATACAGAATTGAAGTATTTTCTATTAAACTTATAGCAGAACTCATCGAGATAACTTTGCAGATATTGCTCACCAATGGAATGATGCACATCTAACAGCAATCTTTTGGCATTGCTTATGGCTATATGAACCCAAGGCAGAATTTTACGAGTCTCTTTCTTGTCCTTATATTACCACAGCTTTATGGTCAGTGAGGCTGTTTGCTAAATCATTATAGTTATTAGCTCCGTCTGTTATTGTAGATGTTTTTGTATCAATAGCTTGTTCTACTTGTGCATTGGTGCTTTCTTTGCTAAGGTCATCTAGTAATTTCATTTTAATGTATCTCACTTTTTTATTGGTTTTGTGCCTGTATTTTTTAGTAGGTTCCACAGATATTGATTCAGCCATAACCAATACTATTGCTTGCTTTTGACTTCCTTTACCTCTCTTATATTTTCCATCATTGTTTTCTAATTCTATTACGATTTGATCTCGTCTTTCTTTGTTGGGAACTATTTCAAAGAAACCTTCATCAAGTTCAACTTGATTACCAAGAAGATAATTATCATCTCGCCTACCCATAGAGTGACGTATTTTATGAAGCATATACCAAATAGGCTCATAATAGGGATGACCTAACTGTCTTTGTATTTCTAATGCAGAAAAACTCTTTTTTGTGCTGGTAAGCATCATCATTCCAAAATACCAATAGTAGTAGGGTAGCTGAGATTTATGTAGTAATGTTCCACTACGTAAAGTCGTTCTAAACTTACAGGATTTACATTGGTATTGACTTCTTGTGGATAGCCAATAATGCTCTTGAGATTGGCAACGCTTACAAATAACTCCTTGTCTATCTCTTTCTGCTTTAAAGTGAGCTTTGCAGCTTGCTTCATCTGGATACTTTTTGAAAAAATCTTGTAACTTCATAACTAAGTGTTTAATAATTAGAAAGATACGAAATTATAGTGTCTTGTGCAAGCAATCCGATAGTCATATAAAATAAACTTGTAAATAAACAATATAAATCGTCTCCTTTTCATATATTTGTTATACAATATTAACACTAAAACTTTTAATTATGAAAAAAATTACTTTACTATTTGCTATCGTATTGGCATGTTTTACTATTCAAGCACAAGAATTAGCTGTTGAATCTAACATTCCATTTGAGCCAAATTTTGGACAGAATTCATTTGAAATTATTTGGGAACAACCATCTGTTGGTGGAAGTGGAATTATTTCTGATTTTTCAAATATTGATGAACTTGGTGTTTATTCGGGAGATGATTTTGAATTGACTGAAAATACGAAACTAACTACAATTACAGTTTATGGGTTTCAAAATAATGGAGATCTTATCGATATAATTAATGGGTTTCAATTATTTATATATAATAATTTAGATGGAGCAAATATTCCAGATGGAAACCCTTCGTTACCTGATACAGGTGTTTTAGAATTAACTGAAATCAGTACCTTACAGATTCCAGGTTTTCCTATAGTTATCACTGAAGAAGGGGGTTTTGAGTTTATTATAGATATGACATTAGCTAATGATGGTGAAGATGTTGTTCTTACAGCAGGAAATTATTGGTTAGTAGTAGCTCCACGAATGAATATTACACCAGTTTCTGATGTGTCTTCTCGATGGAATTGGTTTGATGCAGGTGTACCTGAATTTGGCGTAAATGAAGCTCATTTAATTGATCCTGATGACGTTTTTGGATTAGGTGCTACAGTTTGGACCTCTTTTACAGATTTAGGAATTACTTTTGCTAGTACTGCCTTTACTATTGAAGGAGAGCCAACCTTTGCTATACAAGATAATATTTCTGAATTAGCTTCGATTTATCCTAACCCCGCAAACGATATCCTTAATGTTAATATCCCTTCATCTGTTGAAGTGATAAACGCTAGCCTTTATGATATCTTAGGAAAGGATACAGGAGTAAAATTAGTTAATGGAACTATGAATACAGCTAATCTAGCTAGGGGAGTTTATATTTTAAACTTGAATACTTCTGCTGGATCGCTTAGTCAAAAAATTGTGAAGCAATAAATTAGGCTTTCAAAAACTTTTTTAAAACCTCGATACTCTCGAGGTTTTTTTTTATAACAATATTTTTTATCTTTTAATCTAAAGAATTCCCCGAGGCTTGCCTCGGTGGTCAAGAGGAAAGTTTGAAAACCTTAGGTTTTCATCAAACTAAAATAAAGTTATCTTCCGCTTGATACCTCGTACCCTTGGGTCGAGGTAGTTCATTTAATTAAGGTGAATCGTATAAAAAAATCCTGTTGATATGAAATTCAATAGGATTTTTATTTGTTTTTATCTATGTTTTAACGATTCATAGAAACAAGAAATTCTTCATTATTTCTAGATTGTTTAATTCGATCATTAATAAACTCCATTGCTTCTACAGGGTTCATATCTGATAAGTATTTACGTAATACCCACATACGTTGTATCACATTCTCCCCTAATAATAAATCATCTCTACGAGTACTTGAAGAAGTAAGATCTATAGCTGGGTAAATTCTTCTATTAGAAATTTTTCTATCTAACTGAAGCTCCATATTACCCGTTCCTTTAAATTCTTCAAAAATAACTTCATCCATTTTAGATCCAGTTTCAGTAAGAGCCGTTGCAATAATACTTAAGGATCCTCCATTTTCAATTTTACGAGCCGCTCCAAAGAAACGTTTTGGTTTATGCAAGGCATTGGCATCAACACCTCCACTTAATATTTTTCCACTGGCAGGTTGTACCGTATTGTAGGCACGGGCCAATCGTGTTAAGGAATCCAGTAAGATTACAACATCAAGTCCACTTTCTACTAAACGTTTAGCTTTTTCGAGCACAATATTAGCGATTCGAACATGATCGGTAGCTTCTTTATCGAACGTTGATGCAATCACTTCTCCTTGAACATTTCGTTGCATATCAGTCACTTCTTCTGGACGTTCATCAATAAGTAGGATAATTTGATAAACTTCTGGATGATTAGCAGCTATTGCATTTGCGATGTCTTTTAATAAAACAGTTTTACCTGTTTTTGGTTGGGAAACGATCATTGCACGTTGCCCTTTTCCAATAGGAGCAAATAAATCTATTACGCGAGTAGAAACAGTTCTTTGCTTATCAGCTAGGTTAAACTTCTCTTCTGGGAATAACGGTGTTAAATGCTCAAATGCAATACGATCTCTTACTACATTTGGATTCTGACCATTTATTTTATTAACTTTTATTAATGGAAAGTATTTTTCACCTTCTTTAGGTGGGCGAACCTGCCCTAAAACGGTATCACCAGTTTTTAATCCAAATAATCTAATTTGCGATTGTGAAACATAAATATCGTCGGGTGAGGAAAGGTAATTATAATCACTAGATCGTAAAAATCCATATCCATCCTGCATAATATCAAGAACCCCTTCACTTTCAATAATACCATCAAATTCAAAGTCAGGTTGACGATACCTATTACGAGTGTCAATATTACCATCTCTTTTATTATCGGTATTTATTCGATGTTGTTTATGATCTCTTTGATTCTTTTGATTCGAATACTTTTTTTGAGGCTCAGTATTTGAATGTTTCTCATTTTCAACAGGTTTTTTCTGTTGAGGGGGATTTGGTTTTTGAGAAGTAATATTTTGAGTACTCACTTCTTTTTTCTGGTGAGGAGTTCTTTTCTCTCGCTGTTGGGCTGGTTTGGGTTTGTTATTATTTTTTTGCCTATTCTGATTTGGAGCGGTATTTTTATTTTCATCTTTTGTAACTGCTTTAACAGCATTTGGATTGCTCGCTTGATGATCTAAAATTTTATACACCAAATCTAATTTTTTTAAACTTCGGAGCTTTGGAACACCTAAAGCTTTAGCAAGTTCCTGTAATTCAGGCAGCTTCTTTGCTTTTAATTCTGAAATTTCAAACATTTGAAAATCTATAAGTTTAATTTATTTTATTGAATAGTCCTTGAAGGATTTTTTTGAAAAATTATTGAAGACTAAGTAACCTTGTATTGAATTGGTTACGAATTATTACTGCAATGATACAACAATAATTTAGTAATTGTGTTTATTTTTTATAAAAAGAAACAGTATTTTTGTAGTCTGTTTTAGAATAATTTAATGTTACAACGCAGGCAAACTATATATATTCTGATCTCATTATTAATTATGGGAGCATTATATTTATGGTTTCCTATTATTGAAGATAAAGATCATATCGTCATTATAGATAAGAATGAACCATTGATTTTATCTTTAATAATAGGATCTATTGCCTTCGCCATTATATCTGTATTTAATTTTACAAAACGGCAATTACAATTTGTACTTAACCGTTTAAATATCTTATTAAACTTTGTATTACTGGGAGTTTTCGTATATAGCTCACTAACATTATCTGGAGAAACTTTGGTTTCTGAGAAGGGTATTGGGGTGTTGTTTCCCATCATTTCTATCGTTTTTTTAGTCATGGCCAATAAGGCCATTAAAAGGGATGAAGACCTCGTGAAATCTGTTGATCGTTTACGCTAAACCGTACATCTTAGTATATTAGTGCAAAACCCTAAGAGAATGCCATCTTTTAGGGTTTTTGTTTATTTGAAATAGAAATCTTTAATTTAACTAATCGAACTAACAAAATAGAATGGCTGGTTCTTAATTGTATTTACTTATCCCTCCTCATTCTTAAAAGATTTAATTATATTTTATGCACTTAAAATAAAGCCATCATTTGGTGCTTAAATTTCTGTAAATTTTTATCCTCATAGGGCGGTAATACCAAGGGAGAAAAATCACTTTGATTTTTATTATCGATTAATTTCAATTACTTCCAAATTTTGAATATTGTCTCCATCAATTTCAAAACGAAGCATGGTACGTACTTTATGAATTCCACTTTTGCCTATTGCACCAGGATTCATATGTAGTAATCCTAATTTTTTATCCTGCATTACTTTCAAAATATGAGAATGACCTGATATAAATAACTTTGGAGGATTGGATTGTATTTCCTTGCGAATGTTTGGATTGTACCTTCCCGGATACCCACCAATATGTGTGATCCAAACATCCACAGCTTCACACATAAATCGATTGTGTATTGGGAATTCAATTCGAGTCTCAGCACTATCAATATTGCCATAGACCGCTCTAAAAGGTTTTATACTCTTTAGCATATCTGAAACTTTCAAATCCCCAATATCTCCAGCATGCCATACTTCGTCTGCTTGTTTGACATACTTGATGATAGCTTCATCAATATGACTATGTGTATCGGAAAGTAAAAGAATTTTCTTCATTAATATTAAAAAATATTTATGTTAAGAGAAAGCAAACTTTTGTGAGGAAGCTATTCACTTTGTGTATCTTTGTTTTTTGCAACTTCACTAATTTATGTTGCATAAGATCAAAAATACAAGATTCTTTGCGATATTTTATCGAAATAGCTTATAACGGGAAAAACTATCATGGCTGGCAAATACAACCAAATGATAGTTCCGTACAAGCGGTTTTAGAAAAAACAATTTCTACAATATTACAAGAAGAAATTAAAGTTGTAGGTGCTGGAAGGACTGATGCAGGAGTACATGCAAAACAACTGTATGTACATTTAGATTATATGGATAGTATAGAAAACAAAGACCTAGTCTTTAAATTAAATTCCATGCTTCCAAATGATATATCGGTTCAAGATATTTTTCGAGTACATGAGAATGTCCATGCAAGGTTTGATGTAATAGAAAGAGCATATGAATATAATATTACCTTGAAAAAGAGCCCATTTCTTGAGGATTTTTCTTATTTTTTGCACCAAACCCCCGATATTCGTTTGATGAATAAAGCCGCAAAAATTTTATTGGACTATAAAGATTTTCAATGCTTTTCACGTTCAAAAACCGATGTAAAAACGTATCATTGTACTGTTAAAGAAGCGTTTTGGCGCGAAGATGGATCTCGATTAATTTTTTCAATAAAAGCAGATCGTTTTTTACGAAATATGGTTAGAGCCATAGTTGGTACACTTTTAGATATTGGATTTGGTAAAACATCCTTAGATCAATTTCACGAAATTATAAAAAGTAAAAAAAGGAGTAATGCTGGGACTTCTGCTCCGGCTAAAGGACTTTTTTTAACTAATGTTGTTTATTCAGAAAATATAAAATACTAATTAATAAAATCCCCGCTCGAATTTTTTTTAGGGGCGGAATTGAAGGAAAGGGATAATTTATGGCAAATTCAGGAAAAGCATTTGATTTTAAACTATTTAGGCGATTATTAGAATATACCAAATCCTATCGTCTTACCCTCTTTTATGTGGCTTTTGCTGCTATTATAATGTCCGGGTTAGGAGTTATCCGTCCTATCTTATTGCAAACTACCATTGATGAATCGATTGTACCAAAAGACAGTGAAAATCTTGTTTTTTATATCTCCTTAATGGTGCTGGTTTTGATATTGGAAGTTGTTTTTATGTTATCGTTTATCTTTTTTGCCAATTGGTTAGGTCAAAGTGTTATTAGAGACATTCGAATTAAACTTTTCAAATTAATGCTCCGATTTAAGTTAAAATATTATGATGAAAGTGCAGTTGGTAGACTTACCACTAGAGCAGTTAATGATATAGAAACCATCTCCAGTATTTTTAGCCAAGGGTTGTTTATGATAATTAGTGACTTACTTAAAATACTTGTTATAGTTGGTGTTATGTTTTATAAAAACTGGCAACTTACCTTAATTGTGTTTTCAATATTACCAATTGTACTGTACGCAACACGATTATTTCAGCGGGCAATGAAAACAGCATTTGAAGATGTAAGGGCTCAGGTCGCTAATTTAAATTCATTTGTGCAGGAGCGCATCACAGGTATGAAGATTGTGCAAATATTTACACGTGAAGAAACGGAATACAAACAATTTAAAGCAATCAATGAGAAACACAAAAAAGCTTGGGTTAGAACAGTTTGGTATAACTCAATCTTTTTTCCAATTGCTGAAATGTCCTCTTCTATAGCCATAGGTTTGGTAGTATGGTATGGAGGATTAAGTGCTGCTGTAGGTGGTACGATTACACTTGGTCTAATTATAGCTTTTATTGAATTATCACAAATGTTATTTAGACCGCTTAGACAAATAGCAGATAAATTTAATACCCTACAAATGGGAATGGTGGCAGCCAGACGTGTCTTCGATATATTGGACACCAAGTCAACAATTGACGATTCAGGGACAAAAATCTTAAGCAATTCAAAAGGGATTATTGAATTTAATAATGTACGATTTGGATATATTGATGGGGAGGAAGTTATAAAAGATATTTCTTTTACTGTAAATACAGGTGAAACAGTTGCAATAGTTGGTGCAACCGGAGCTGGAAAATCTACTATCATTAATTTATTATCTCGTTTTTATGAAATTAATAGTGGCACCATAAAAATTGATGGAATTTCTATTAGTGACTACCAATTAAAATCATTACGCAGTCAAATTGCAGTTGTATTACAGGACGTGTTTTTATTTGCAGATACTATTTTAAATAATATTACTCTCAATGATCCTATAATTACTGAAGAAGAGATTGTCAATGCTGCAAAAGAAATAGGAGTACATAAATTTATACAATCCCTGCCAAACACCTATTATTATAATGTGAAGGAACGAGGCGTAATGTTATCCACAGGACAACGGCAATTAATAGCATTTTTAAGAGCCTATGTTAGCAAACCAAGTATATTAATTCTGGATGAAGCTACCTCTTCAATAGATAGTTATTCAGAAGAAATGATACAAACTGCCACCGAAAAAATAACAAAAGGGAGAACTTCCATAATTATTGCCCATCGATTGGCAACTGTTAAAAAAGCGAATAAAATTATTGTTATGGATTTAGGAAGAATAGTTGAAATAGGAACTCATAAAGAATTACTTAAAAAAGAATTCGGATACTATAAAAACCTCTATGAAGTTCAATTTTTGGAGAAAGAAGCGATATAACATTATTTGCTTAGATCTTTTTCTAAAAGGATGTTTAATTCCTCGAGATCTTTAAAAAGAACAAAATCACCTTCCTTAAAATAAGAGATCTGACCTGTTTCTTCAGATATAGCTAAACAAACAGCATCCGTTTTTTCAGTGATACTAACTGCTGCTCTATGGCGTAATCCAAAGCGTTGAGGTATATCATGATCATTTGTAACTGGTAAAATTACTCGAGTTGCTATAATATTATTATCTTCAATAATTATCGCGCCATCGTGTAGTGGACTATTTTTAAAAAAAATACTCTCAATGATAGGTTGGTTTATAACAATGTTCATTTCATCTCCGGTACTCTTTACAAAATCCAGACTATTATTTCGTTTAAAGACAATTAGAGCACCCGTTTTTGACTTTCCCATTTTTTCACTAGCCTGAATTATTGCGTCAATATTAGTGACTGTTTCAGTGTTGTTCAGTCGGAATTGTTTGATAAATTTTCTTCTCGCACTGAAATTAGTCGAGCCGATCATTAATAAAAAACGTCTGATTTCCTGTTGAAAAACCACAATTAATGCAAACATCCCAACACCAAGAAAACCTCCTAGAATTTTACTAAATAGTTCCATTTCAAGGAGTTCTGTTATCTTCCAAATGACATAGATAATAACGATCCCGATAAATATATTAATTGCAACGGTGCCTTTTATCAGTTTGTAGATATAATATAATAGAAAAGAAACGAGTACAATATCAATTATATCTATAATTCTAATGTCTAATAATTCCAAAGATGCTTTTTTTAATGGGTTAAATTATTTGGTCATTAACTATAAAAATTAAGGCCTCATTTACAATCACCAAATTACAAAATATTTTAATATTGAATCTGATTAATACTACTTAATCTATTTTATAATTACTATAAATTTTGCACTAGCATAATAGCTTCTTGTGCTTCTTTTACATCATGAACCCGTAGTATGGAAACACCCTTTGTCAAAGCTATAGTATTTAAAACAGTTGTGCCATTAAGTGCTTCGAAAGGTGACCTTCCCAATGTTTTATATACCGTTGATTTCCTTGAAACACCAATCAATAAGGGAACATCTAGGGTATTAAATAAATCTAAATTTGAGAGCACTTTAAAATTTTGTTTGATCGTTTTAGAAAATCCGAAGCCAGGATCTATAATTATATCATTAATTCCGCATGCTTTTCCTTTAGCTATTTTTTCAGAAAAATAAAAAAGCAGTTCTTTTAAAAGGTCTTCATAAATGGTTTTTTGTGTCATGGTTTCAGGAGTGCCTCGCATGTGCATAATTACATATGGAACTTGTAATTCAGCAATAGTTTTAAACATATTCTTATCTAAATTACCACCTGAAATGTCATTTATTATAGCTGCTCCTGTTTCAATACAATGTTTTGCGATATCACTTCGGAAGGTATCTATTGATAAAATGGCTTCAGGAAATTCTTTCAAAAGCAACTTAACTGCAGGTAAAATTCTATCTAATTCTTCCTTTTCAGATACAAATTTAGCACCAGGTCTGGAACTATTTCCTCCTATATCTAAAAATGTTGCTCCTTCACTTAGCATTTTTTCAGCTTGAAGGAGAATATCTTTTTCCGAATCCAATTTTCCGCCATCATAAAATGAATCAGGAGTCAGGTTTAAAATGCCCATCACTTTTGGATGTGAAAGATCAATTAATTTTCCTTTACAATTAATTGTGTTCAATTTTTTAATTTGATTTATTTAAGCGAAATTTACGGAAAATCTTACAGACCTAATGCCAGATACATCAAAACAGTTTGATACGATAATTACTACAACTAGAAGCTTGTTTATCAATAAAATGAAAGATTATGGAAGTGCTTGGCGCATATTAAGGCTTCCGTCATTAACCGATCAGATATTTATAAAAACGCAACGAATTAGAGGCTTGCAAAAAAATACCGAGCGAAAAGTAGATGAAGGTGAAGCAAGTGAATTTATAGGAATTGTAAATTATTCGATTATGGCTTTAATTCAACTTGAAAAAGGGGTCGTAGAACAACCCGATCTAAATTTAGATGAAGCGGTAAAAGAATATGATGAACATATAGCTAAAACCAAACAATTAATGATGGATAAAAACCATGATTATGGAGAAGCATGGAGAGATCTGCGAGTTAGTTCCCTGACCGATCTTATTTTACAAAAACTTTTAAGAGTAAAACAAATTGAAAATAATCGAGGGAAAACATTGGTTTCAGAAGGTATTGATGCTAATTATCAGGATATTATTAATTATGCAGTTTTTGCATTAATTCTTTTGGAAGAGAATTAATGTAAATCTAAAAATTGAAATTTAATTTATTTTAAAATTTATATGAAATACATAGTCACATTTTCTCGAATTGTAGTAGGAGTCCTTTTTATTATTAGTGGATTAATAAAACTGAACGATCCTGTTGGTTTTTCATTTAAGTTGAAGGATTACTTTGCTCCAGATGTACTTAATATGGAATTTTTAATTCCTTTTACATTAATGATTGCCATTTTTATAGTAATCTATGAAGTGATGTTAGGGATTATGATCTTATTAGGATATGCTAAACGATTTACGCTTTGGAGCTTAATCCTTATAATCGTTTTCTTTACATTCCTGACGTTTTATTCAGCATATTATGAAAAAGTTACAGATTGCGGTTGCTTTGGTGAAGCTATTAAATTAACACCCTGGGAATCTTTTACAAAAGATATAATTTTACTAATTTTAATTTCAATTTTATACAAAGGCAGAAAATATATAAAACCACTATTTACCAGTAACCTAAGAAAATTAATAGTTTATATTTCATTTATTGGCAGTTTATATCTTGGATATTACGTCTTACAACACCTTCCAGTTGTTGATTTCCGTCCCTATAAAATAAATACTAACATACTAGATGGGATGAACTATCCTCCAAATGCACCTAAACCTATTTTTGAATATCATTGGACCTTTACCAATAATGGGGAAATAAAAGAAGTAGTGACTAGTGGAGAATTTCCAAATGAAGATGGGGACTATACTGTGGAAACAAAGATGATCCAAAAAGGATACGAGCCCCCCATTTACGATTTCACTATGGAACGGGACGGAGAAGATTATACCGCTTTTTTTATGGAGACCGAAAACCTAATTGTAATTGTCGCTTATAGTATTAGTAATAGTGAGATGGAAGGATTTGAAGCTATAAAAAAAGTGACAGATAAAGCCATCAAAGAAGGATATCAGGTAATAGGACTTTCGGCTTCCAGTATGGATATTACAGAAGAGTTAACAAAAGAATATTCGTTGGATTTTGACTTTTATTTTTGTGACGAAACGACCTTAAAGACTATCATTAGGAGTAACCCAGCGGTAATGGAACTTCAAAAAGGCACTATCAAACAGAAGTTACATTGGAATGATGCTGAAGATCTAAAATTAAACTAAACATTATTGTGATAGGATACCTATTTCAAAAATTAGCTTATGCATTACTTACTTTATTTGGAGTAATTACCGTTATATTTTTATTGTTTAATATCCTTCCAGGCGACCCAGCTCGAATGATGTTAGGTCAGAATGAAACAGCAGAGCAAGTAGCTATTGTCAAGAAGAAATATGGTTTCGACAAACCAATTGGACAACAATATGTATATTATTTAAACGATTTATCCCCTTTATCATTTCATAGTACAGGCCCAAAGGATTATACTTTTATTTCTGAAGAAAAATTTAATGTTACCAAATTATTTTCAGTAGGTGATGTTGAAGTCGTATTAAAATTTCCATATTTAAGAGAATCCTTTCAAAAGAATGGGAAAAAGGTGAGTTTTGTAATTGCAGAAACACTACCCAACACATTTATTCTAGCTGTTTCCGCAATTTTTATTGCCATAGTTTTGGGGGTGTTACTCGGAATTGTATCAGCATTATTCAAAGATGGGTGGCTCGATAAAATAATTCAGCTTTTCAGTACCTTTGGGATGAGTGTCCCCTCTTTTTTTAGCGCCATTATATTTGCTTGGTTTTTTGGATTTGTAATGCATGAATATACAGGTCTTAATATGACTGGAAGTCTCTATGAAGTAGACGATTTTGGAGAAGGAAAATACCTACAGTGGAAAAACCTTATATTACCAGCTATTGTTTTAGGAATTAGACCTTTGGCAGTAGTAAGTCAGTTAATGAGAAATTCCTTATTGGAAGTTATGAATACTGATTATATCCGAACAGCAAAAGCAAAAGGCTTGGCTTTAGTTACTATAGTTAGAAAACATGCCTTAAAAAATGCACTTAATCCTGTAATTACAGCTATTTCTGGTTGGTTTGCTTCCATGTTGGCTGGTGCTGTTTTTGTGGAATATATTTTTGGATGGAATGGCTTGGGAAAAGAAATCGTTGATGCATTAAACACACTTGATTTACCTGTTATTATGGGGGCTGTAATTGTGATAGCAACCCTTTTTATAATAATTAATATTTTTGTTGATGTTATCTATGGGTGGCTGGATCCGAAGATTCGTAGTTGAAGAGTTTATAGTTTGGTGTTGTAAGATGGATTTTCCAACTAGGATTTAATAACCTAGTAGTTATTTATTAATAATAATGAGATATTCTCCAGAGTTTTAAAGAACGGGGTCTAAATACATGTAGTAGTTATGAGAAAAAAAATAGTAGCCGGAAATTGGAAAATGAACAACGATCTAGAAGAGACTAAAACATTAATTTCTGAAATCAAAGAACTTGAAATTACTTCAAATGCTGAAGTAATGATCGCACCATCATACACCAATTTATTATCCGCTTCTGAAAGTTTAAAAGATTCGGAAATTAATGTTATTGCTCAAAATATGCACTATGCCGAAAATGGTGCTTTTACAGGGGAGGTTTCAGTAAAGATGCTTAAAAATTTAGGGGTGAAGACAGTGATATTAGGGCATAGTGAACGCAGAGAATATTTTAATGAAAATGATGCAATACTTAAGCAAAAAGTCGATACCGCTTTACAAAATAACATACAAATCATTTTTTGTTTTGGTGAAAAATTAGAACATAGAACACATACCATCCATTTCAATATGGTTGAAAATCAAATAAAAAATGCCTTATTTCAAATTCCATTAGAAAAGTGGAATTCTATTATCTTGGCTTATGAGCCGGTCTGGGCAATAGGAACAGACCAAACAGCAACACCAGAGCAAGCACAAGAAATGCATCAGTTTATCCGCGATCTTGTAAAGGATAAATACAATGAAACTGTTGCAGAAAATGTTTCGATGCTCTACGGAGGAAGTGTAAAACCTGAAAATGCCAAGGAAATTTTCAGCAAACCAGATGTAGATGGTGGATTAATTGGTGGAGCTTCATTAAATGCTAATAGTTTTATGGCAATTGTGAATGCTTTTTGATGTCACATATTTATTTAGAATATCATTTTATCATCGCTCCAACAAAACCTAGAGGCTAAATATTAATAGCTGAACTGGGTCAAGTAGGTTTCGAAAGTTTTGTAGAAACCAAAACAGGGCTTAAAGCATATATTCAAAAAGAAGAATGGGATGATGCTATTTTAAATGACATTCAGATCTTAAATTCAATAGAATTCAATTTTCTTTTCTAATTTGAAATTTTTGGTCTAAATTTTCTTTATTTTCAGGTTTTTAGCTGATTTTAAGTTGAAGATTCCGGTTTTTAGCGTTCATTTTCCCTTAATTTTTAAAATTGGACGCAATTACTCCTGGACTTCGGTACAAATTATAGCACATGGCTTCCAAAAGATTTTGAGTGTGCATTTTTTTAATACCCCTGTATCTTGCTGTTGCTCCGGAGAACCATCTTTTAATTCCTCCAAAAGTACGCTCTACTTTAAATCTTGTTTTGCCTATGAGTTTATTGAACACTTTCTCCCAATGAGTTAAAGGCTTGCTTTTGTTGTCAATACTCCTAAAACCAAACCTTCGTTGTCTGTAACGTGATGTTTTTTATAGCCAAATCGATACTTTCCGCCTTTCTTTAACCAAGCTGCGCCGGCATCTACACTTTCTGCATAGTCCCTGATTACTTCCACTTCCTGCTCATCTTTTCTGTCCTGGGTGACTTTATGATTGGTTTTACCTTTGGGTTTTAATGGTGTATCTATAACACTGGCATCAACAATAACTCCTGTTTTTACTATTATTTTATGGGCTTCTAACTGCCTGTTAATTTCTTTAAATAGTGATTCATAGGCTTTTGCTTTTGTCAGCATAGTTCTAAAACGCGATAAAGTACCGTGGTCCGGTGCTACTTGATCAATATATAACCCACAAAAATAACTAAATGAAATACTATCATTAATGCGGTCTTCAACTTCATAATCGCTTAAACCAGACCAAGTTTGCAATAAACTCATTTTAAAAAGTAATAAACCACTATAGTTTGGTTTTCCTGTGGCACTTTGTCCTTTAGTGTAGTGCTTTTTTAAACCTTTTATGATAGGTTCCCAATTTAAAAGGATATTAATTTGGGTGAAAAAGGGTTGCTTTATCTTGCGTGAACGTATATCGCAAATGCTATCGGCTAATGTAGGTTGCTGTACTAATTCCATGATAAAAAGATACGAAATATTGCAAAATTATGCAAGCCCTTGCAACGGTCTTATATTGATGCTCTGTAATTATATTCAATTTTTTACACTCCTCAATTGTATTGTTCATTAACCAACTCGAATACTTGTCAGATGCAGAATAGGTTTCATTCCAATCGGTAATTTTTAATGGTTGCGTTCCCGATGCTTTTTGGATTAAAGCCAATTTTAGTACTCTTTCAAGAAAATGATTTGTGAGAGTTATTGATGCAGAATGAGCCTCAATAATTAAACATTTAATGATTTCGCCAATAGTTGATTTCAAGTCGGTAAAATAATAAAATCTTGGGTTTTGCAAGTAATGCTTATAATTATCAAAATTTCCCTCTAATCCTTTACTGAACAGTTTTTCTAAAAACGCTTTATTTTCTGTATCAATTTTATTGTATCGTTTCTCAATTATTTTTTGATTTTCAATTTCGCGTTCTTCTGGATTTATTCCATACTTTTCGTAAATCTCTCTTGTACTTTTATCCATCTTAAATTGAAGTCATGATTTTTTTTCAGCTTGTGGCTAACGTTCTTGTATATGAAAAGTAGCGGAGTTTCACGCACTAACTTTTCAGTTTATTACTGACCTTAAATTTATAAATTATATTTCGTTAAAGCACCAAAACCGCTATTTTTTATTCAGTTTGTCAATTGTGCAATATGTGCAATTAATGTGCAATTCAATTCAGACTATAAAAAGCACCAGCTCCTTTTTGTCCGCTTAGGTTTAATAATTCTTTTAGCGGCCAATTCGGCCAATTATAGGCCAATTAAATTAGTTCATATTTTGCGCCTCTACCTTTTCCAGTAAGTCTATAAAAACCTTTTTCAACTAATTCAGATAATTCTTCTGTAGCAGTTGTTTTTCCAATATCATTTATTTTCTGATAGTCGCTATTCGTAATTTTCTCATTTTCTTTTGCATAAAGAATAGCTTTTATTTGTCTGTTATTTAGGTTTAGAGTTTGTAAATATTCTTTATGATATATATCTTTTCTGAATTCTACTGAAAAATCTGAACCATCATAATGGTATAAAGGACTTGGTAAACCAACTTCAATACATTTTTCAACTATTTTTATAGTTCCTCTTCCCCAAGATTCAATATAACCGCTTCTAAAAAAAGCATTGGCAATATCTGGATTGTAAGGTTTTGATGAATGCTTTTGTGTTAACTTCTCCGTTGTCCAATTTTTAGGGAGTTGCCCTTCGTTCCAAATCATTAGTTTGTCTTTATAAACACTTATTTGAATTGGAAAACCGCTTGAATAGTCTTTATGTGAAATAGCATTTAACAAAGCTTCTCTAATTGCCTCTTTCGGATAATCATAAGTTTCTATTCTATGAATTCCTTCGTAAGAAATGTTTGCTTTAATGTATTTTGTGAAAAGTAAATCTCTTGTTTTTTCTATCTGATGAAATAAGTTTCCGTGTATTTCATCTTGATACATTAGTTCGGAATCTGATTCAAAAAAACCAATTTTGATATAAGCTCCTGTAACAAAATTTTCAGGTTTTGGATGAAATAATAAAACACCTGCACGTTTTAAATATTCATTTTCTTTGAGCTGTAAATTTTCAATCAGATGCTTGTTGCTATCGGTTAAAGCATCTTCTTCAATTCGGTTGCTTTTAAAGGCTCTTTTTCTAAAAAAATCAAAAGTATCGTTATCTAATTCTGCAACGGAAACATTAGGAACAGGAACACTATCCCATCTTTTCCCTTTCTTTTGTAATAAAAACTTATCTAAAGCTGCGCCTTTTAATTCTTGTTTTGTACTTCCGCTTCGGTAATGGTATTGACCTTTGTAATTTACAGGATAAGGATAATCTTCCACAATAATTTCTAGATAATCGCCTTGTGCTGTTGTGTATAAATTCACATCAACAATTACACCCAAAACATCCTTTGTTTTGTTTGGAATATCTTCCATTAGTTTTTTAGCATTTGTAATACCACCTTTTGCATTGGCAAAACCACATATCCATTTTAGATATTCATCTCGCCAACTTTCTTTGTATTCTATGTTTTGTGATTCAGGCATTATTGTTTAACTATTTTAAATATAATCATCTTCCTTTTTAAAAGATTTTATTATTCTTTTAAGCTTCTTAATTAATTTTTTCTTTTCATTTTTTTCTTTTAACAAAATATCCAAGATAGTGACAAGGCGTTCTCTCAAAGATATATATAAGTGAAAATCATTTTTAGGATACTTTTCATAATATTTTTTTAATATTGAATATGTTTCAATAATATCTTGTAAACAATTTTGGACTAAATCATTTTTATAATAATTGTATGAACATCGTCTGGCTATTTGACCTAAATCCCCTTCTAATGTAATCAAATTACCTATTGTTAAACCGCCTAGAAACCATCTGTCTAATTTATTAATTTTCTGTAAATTAATAAGTAGATAACAATATTTTTGCAAGACCGTTCTAGCTGCTAAATGTTCTTCTTCAATTAAAGTAAAAAATAAAGAGGGTAATAAATGTTTGGCATCGCTTCCTTCTTGGAAAATATTTTTATCAAAAGCAGTATATGTATAATCAGATATTATTGAGGAATATTGGAGATAGAAGAAACCTTCTTTATATTTTCCAACTCGTTCTAAATGCAACTTAAAATTCAAACTATTTATTTCTTCATAGCACTTGTTAATTATATTCGGTTTGTTATACTGTATTGATTGGTTTATTATATAAGTGAAACAATAAGACATTTCTAAAGTAATTTCACTCCAATGTTCTGAAATTTTAAGTTTTTCATCAGAATAATCATTAGGATATACAAAATCTTTTTCAACATCTTTTCTTAAATGATATAACTCAATTATTTCATTTTCATCTGCCGTATTAAAAATTACTTGATTTTCAATAATATTTTTAATTGTTTCAATACCATAAATGATTACTTCCTCCTTATTATTTTCAAATAATCTATTAATATATCTTTCAATGAAAATTTCTCTATATTTTTTGAAATGAACTGCTGATTCTTTTCTCCTAATTAACATTGAATACATATTGTTGATTGCCAACCAAATATTTCTCAACATATTTGACTTGTTTGGTTGGGTAAGAGAAAAGTCAATAATTGATATGTGAAAATCAATCAGTCTTTTTGCTATTAATTCTTTAGCCTCTTTTTTATCTTCTTCTATTAGTAATTGAGCCAATTTTTTAGTGGCCTTTTGTATAATTACTTGAGCTTTTATTGAATCTGAAACAGCAATTAATGCTATCACTATATTTTCAGTTTTATTTAAATTATCATTTTCATAAAGTTCTGCTACATTTTCTATATCAACATTGACACTATTGATATGGATTGATTTTCTATCTATTTTATCTATTTCTTCAAAAGCTAATTTTTCAGGTCTCAAAGAAGAAAATAAATTAAAAGAAACAGGAATCAACAACGCAATGGTTAGGGAAAAGAGAAATATATCAAAGTAGATAATAGAAATTTCTTTATTTGTAGGATTTGTGTGTGAGATTAAAACACTAGAGAAAAATATAAATATAATTGTTATAACCGTAAAACTGATAAAATATGCACTTATTGAATTAAGTAAAAATGATTTATGAAAATCAATTCCTGATTTTTGTTTAAAAAATTCATATGCCACTAAAGAGACTGTTACATATATTCCGATAATAGAAACAAGAGAGCCTATTATTAAATTGAATAGTTCATAAATTTTAGAATAATTGGCAATGTCAAAGTAATCAGGAATAAATTTTGGAGAAAAATAAAATAAAATCCCACTAAAAAACACAGTAATTAGAGGGAATAGTATAAATTTATACTTTTGGAAATTGGCTTGAATATTCAAAAATAATTTTAGCATCCTTCCACAATTTTAATTTCCTCCTCATTCAAACCATATAATGCATAAACCATTTGGTCTATTTCTTTATCAATTTTATTAATTTTTGTTTTTAGGGTTTGGGCTTCTAATTTTTTGGTTTCAAAAACATCCATCCAATCCATTTCATCTGTTTTGGTCAATTTTTCTCCACCAACTTTTTTAATGGCTTTGTTTAGCTCTTTTATAAATTCTGCAAAATCTAACTTGTGCCAGTTTTGGAGTTTTTTAGAAAGCTTCTCTATTGAAAATTGAGATTTGAGATAGGTGGTAAAATTAATTTGTGTCGAAGAATATTTCGAATGACTTTGAATCTGTATGTCTACAAGTTCTTCAATATGATTGTTTTCATTATTTAAGGGCAGAGGGATTGTATCAATTTTATCCCTTCTAAAATCATAATAACCACCTTGTAAGGTAGTACAAATGTTCTTTAAATAAAAGAACACAACTTTTGAATTTAATATCCCTAACAAAGATTTATTTCCACTTTTGATATAAAAATTATTATCAGACAAAAAATATCCTTTTGTGTCAAGTTGAAAATTACATTGGTTATTTGTTCTTGGGTAAACTATTTTTACTTGTTCAAAATCTTCATAATAGGCTATATTGTCTTGAATCTCGAACCATTTATAAGGACCTGCTTTTCGTCCAATTTTTTCACCTTTATTTCGAGGTTTTAACACTTCATAGTATTCTGACAAGTATTCTTTGATGACAGGAAATTTATCAATTTCTATTCCTCTTCTTGTAAATAATAAATAATCATTTGAAAAATTAATATTGTATCTTTTGATTGCACTACCTAACAAAATTGGTTTTATCAATTCTCTATTTGCATTTTTTCGTAATAAATTATCTTTCAGAAAACTATCAAAAATAAAAACTTCATTTTTTCCTGTTAAAACACCTCTGTTAATTTTCCCTTCAACAAGAGTTGATAAAGTTATAGCGTTACTACTTATTTTTTTTAGCAAATTAGCAGTATTAATAGGAATGAAATTCCACATCTCACCTGTCAAGGATTTATACGAAACTTTATGCTTTTTCTGTTCTAATAAAGATATTGGGTCGTTTGTATAATCTCTTTTGTTAATTTCTGAATAAATAAAGAAATCTGATTTAATATTCTTTTTATTCAAAACATAAACAATTGGATATGTTGTAGCATCATCAAAAACAGGATAATCGTCAAAATCAAAGATTAATTCAATATTCGTTTCATCTTTAATTACCTTTCTTATTTGTTTGCCATAAGTTGCTTTTAGAAATTTATTTGGTAGAATAAAAGAGAACTTTCCCCTTTCACTCATTAAATCAATTCCTTTTTCAATAAAATAAGTATATAAATCTGCAATACTATTGTAGCATTTATAGGTTTCTTTTAAATATGGTTTAATTTCCTTAAAAAGCTCTTGTCTAACATAAGGCGGATTCCCAATTACACAATCAAAACCGCCATTATCCATAATATCTTTAAATTCGATATTCCAATTAAAAGCTTTGTCTCCTGCAATTTCTGGGTCGCTAATTAAAGAGTTTCCACATTTAATATTGTTGTTTAAGTTAGACAGTTTTCTGCCTTTTTGTGCGGTACGCAACCAAAGTGATAATTGGGCAATCTCAACACTTTCTTCATTTATGTCAACACCAAAAAGATTGTTTTCTAAAATAGATTTATCAACATCAAATAAGCGTAAAGGTGTATTGGTTAGTTCTGCAATAATGTCATCAATAATGGTATGTTCTTCAATTAAAAAATTGAGGGCTTGGTTTAAAAAAGCACCCGAACCACAAGCAGGGTCAATAATTTTTAAGGAGATTAACCAATCTTTATACGCTTTTAATCTGTTGTAAAGTTTTTTTCCTTTTTCAGATAGTTTTCCTGTTTTGGTTCTAAACGTTCCGTCAAATTCAATTTCTTCTATATCTAAGGCAATTCTTTTTTCGTTGCAAAGTGTTCCTATTGTATTTTCTACAATGTATTGTGTTATGTATTTTGGCGTGTAAAAAACACCGTCTTTTTTACGTTTACTTTTGGTTTTGTCGGTTGTTGTGCCTTCAATTTCTGCGGTTATTTCTTCAATTTCATTTAAAGAATGTTCAAAAATATGTCCTAAAATATTTACGTCAATTTCAGTATTAAAATCATATTCAGATAAGTTACGTAAATCATCAATGAGTATATTATCATCAATTTTTAAGTTGTCTAATAAATCATCAGTATAAAAAAGTCCGCCATTGTAAGCAGGAATATCATCAGAATTTGTTTTCCCTTTTCTGCCAATATTCATATAACCAAAATATTGTTTAAAAATGTCGTAAAGTGGTTTTTGTGCGTCTAAGTCTATTAGTTTAGAATAAGTTTCTATAACACTACTTATAGAGTTTGGAGGTAATAATCCGCTATCTTCTGCAAATAAGATAAACAGGAAACGGTCTAATAATTTCTGTGATTTTTTGAATAAAGTTAGTTTATCAGTTTCAGGATGATTTTTTGTTAGGTTTTCGTATAATTTTCTCTTGAAATGTGAGTAGTCTTTATACAGTTTACTTGATACTTCTTGTTCGTGAAACTTAGTTTCTTCTTTGAGTTTTAACGGAAGGTTATCAAATATACTTTTCTTATTCAGCAATAAATAAAGTAATTCAAAATCTTCTTTTCCTAGATAGAATAAGTCGAATTCTTCATATTCGTTTGCGTAATCAATATAAAAACGCAGTTTTTGAAAGTTTGAAGTAATTACATATTTACATTCTGGCTGATTGTTTTTGTAATTAAAAGCTTGTTGGGTTACTTTGGTTAGGTCTTTTGTTTTGGTTGATTTTAGTTCTATTACCGCAATTGCTTTTTCGTCTTTTAGTATTGCTCCATCTGCTTTTTTTCCGTCAGATTGGTTTTTAAATTCACGTTGTAAATTATAATTTTCATCTGGTCGTAAAGTGTAACCAAATACATCAACAAAAATATCTCTTAAAAATCCGTCTTGATACTCTTCTTCTTTGAGCGTTTTTATTTGCTCAATTTTTGCAGGATTATAATTGCTTTTGAATTTTAAATAGGCTTTCTCAACTTGCTCTTTGTCAAGGTTATTCAGGTGTTTTTTTATTACGGATTTCTGAAATATTGCCATTAATTTTTTTCCTTTTTTCGTTCGAGAAAGTTACCGATTTTTTTTCAGAGTGTTGGCAAAGAATTGCTCTTTTGGTTTTTTATGCATTGGCTTGTGTGTTGGCAAAAACCAAATGTGCAATTTGTGCGGTTGGCTTTTTTCGGTATGAAACACAACGTTTAGTGTAAAATGCGTTTTAATGCATTTTTACACAGTGTTGTAGAGTGTTTATTTATTTATTTTAATGTCAAGCGTATTTTTTCCGACCGTGTATGCATAAGCAGATGAAGGTAAAAATTGAAAATGAACATCTGCATATTCTACTTCCCCCTCTTTGCTTATTGACGTAACAATTGGTGTCTTAATATTATTTTCTTGGCAAAATTTGATTAAACTTTTTAATTCTTTTGGTTTTTCAAAATATCGATCAGACCATTTGATTTCAAGAGCCCAAATAGGCTTCAATGTATTATCACTAAGTCCAACCATATCCACTTCGCCATTGCTCCATCTAGCGTAATAGGGTGTAAACCTATCTCTATGCATCCATTGAGCAAAGATTGCTGTTTCAACCATGTTTCCTATCATTTCATCAGTAGAAGTTATAGGTGTAAATAATGCGCTTCTTAATGAAGGGTTTGTGAGGTAAATTTTGAAAAAATTATCTCGTTTGAATCTTTTTCCACTTTGATCAATTCGTTTTACTTGTTTTATTAGGAATGCCGCTTCTAAATATTCAATATACTTTTTTAAAGTGTTTTTAGGTACTTGTGATTGTTTACTCAAGGTCTCAAGCGAAAATTCACCGCCACTGTTGTATGCAATTGTTGTGAACAAAGAATATAATTCTCTTGTGTCGCTTATTCCATAGAGACTAGGTAAATCTCTAAGTATAACTTTGTCTACAATATCTTGTCTAATATATCGTCCTGGGTTCGCTTGAATTTTCTCAGAAAGTATAACTTCTGGGTACCCTCCAAAGTTGATGTAATCCAAAAAATGCCTGTTAAGCTCATCTAAATGACTTGTCGAATAAAATTCTGTCTGTTTATCATTCCAATTTAGTTGTATAGGCTTAATTAGTCTGTCCAATCCTTTTAAAGATATGTATTCATTGAAGGTAAGGGGAGGAAGTAAGAAATCTGTAAATCGACCTGCCCCACTTTCATTACTTGCAAATTTTAAGGTAGCTGCAGCAGACCCAGATACAATAAACTTATCTTTCCTATAACTATCTACCAATGATTTTAAGTGTACTTCCCAATCTCTGCAGTATTGTATTTCATCAAATATTATATGCCAATCAGATTTATCAGTCAGACCAGTGGCTTCTTTTGAATAATTAAAAAGTTGTTCAAGAGATATGTTGTTGTAAATAGGGTTTTCAATGGTTATAAATATTATTTTTTTTGGATTTGCCCCATTGTCGATTAATTCTTGAACCATATGATAGAGCATAACTGTTTTCCCAACTCTTCTCGACCCCATCAATACCACGGCTCTTCTAATTTCTCTTTCCTTTACCAATGGTTTGAATAGTTCAAAGTATAATCTTCGTGGCATCTCATTGTAATCAGCTTCAATTTTGCCTTCGATCCACCAAGAAATTTCCTGTTCCGCATGCAGGCTCTAAAAAGCGCGAATCAATTCTTTCTGTTTCTTGCTTTACTAAGTCAAGCATAGCATTCACTTCACGTTCAGAAGTAAACACTTCTCCGTGGTCGGAGACACGTTTTTTTGACTTTACTTGGTTGTCTTTGTTAATTGTCTTTTCCTCCATCAACCTTTTTCTTTTTATCGTATTTCTTCATTGGTGAATCGGTTTTGTATAAAACCTTACCAGAAGGAACTACTTTGCTTGAACTATCCAAATGTGTATCTTGGTCATCAAAGAAGATATGAGCACCAAATGCTTTTAAAATTTTATCTTTTGATAATCCACCCATAAAATAGGCTTCATCAACATACACACCCCAATGTCTTAGAGTTTTTATTACCCTCATATGACTAGGAGCATTTCTCGCAGTAACAATCGCAATTCTCAAAGGAGTCAATTCAATTGTCGTTGGCAAATATTCTTGAATTTTTGAAAGTTTTCTGATTAGTTCAGCAAAAGGTCCATCTTTCAACGGCACATCTTCGTTTTCCTTTTCGTGTTTATGAAAGGCTGCTAAATCCTGAGTTTTATTAATCAGTTCTGATTCCTTAGAAAAAACTACTGCATCCGCATCAAAAGCAAATTTCACTCTATCGGTTTCTGGCGTATAGTCTTCAGGTGGGTCATAAATTAATGCTGTTGCACAATTTGCTTTATCAATTACTCTTTGTACGTCCTTTTCATCTTTTGAGAGAAAAAGGTCTGTGTCAAATGCATTAATAAATGGAGCTAAGTCCTCTCCACCCGAAAATGCCCATCTTGTTATAGGTAGGTCATAATGTTCAATAGCTTTTAAAACTCGAACACCTGTCTCAGGGCTATTTCTTGACATCACAACTACTTCTATTATTTGTTTTGAAGCTTGTCTGTTTAATTTTAAAAGACTTTGAACCAAAGGGAATGCTGTTCCTGGTTTCAATAATTTGTTTTCGTGTTCAAGTTGATATTTTCTAAAGCCTTCAATATTTTCTTTATCAAATATTTCATTTTCCTTTTCCAAGTCAAATAATGCTCTTGAAGAAACCGCAACTACTAATATTTCGGAAAAGTCTAATGCCATAATTTAATTTTTCTTTCTTTTTGTTTTATTCATTATTGCTCTATAGAGCGTTGGCTAAAAAATAGCTCTTTTGGTTTTTCAGCGTTTGCATGTGTATCGGCAAAAAACCAAATGTGCTATTTGTGGGGTTGGCTTTTTCGGTATGAAACACAACGGACACTGTGTATGGCGTGTGAGGCGTAGCCAAACGAAAGCCATCATTACGCCTCATAAGCTATACACGATGTTATGTATAGTGATGTGTTTGGAGTTCACTAAAACTCAAGTAAATATACAATAACTTTTGTATGAGGTGTAATGTACAGTGTCCGTTATGGTGTAATTAGTGGAAACAAAATGCGTAGCATGGTTTTTACGTGCCGAAGGTAATTATACCATAACGTTAGTATATACAAATCTAACGTTTTCCTTCCTGATAAACAACTGTTTATATAGGTTATCTCGTACCTTTTTGATGAATTTGGAATATCCTATGAAAAAGAAGTTATGTCATACCTTTTATACTTTAAAACTATTTTAGAGCTCAAAAGATATAGGAAATACGTAAACATAATGCCTTCTAATCCATCTTTATTCAAAAGGAAAAATAAAATTAAGCCAATCCAAATTATTGAAATTACACAGCAGCTTTCTACTTATCTCAACTGCTTATAAATTAACCCGATGTTTATTGCAACGGTTTCGGCTATGATTATGTTGTGGATTAACAGTTTTGTTTGGCATGTGCACCCCGAGTGTGCCGACATCTGCTCGCAACGATGCTGGAGGCACTTTTTAGCGCCGAATAAAACTGTGAAAACGAATTTGTCATAGCGTGTTTTAAAGTTTAAATATAGTTTTTAGATTTCATTTTTTCTTAGAATACCACAATGAATTATAGCCGTTGTTGTAGGTAGTTTAATTCTTGTGGATATTTATAAAGCGAAATAATAGTTCGTACTTTTCTTTTATTCTTCCACTCACTGCGCCGATTACTTTTTCAGCATATTCTTTTATTTTCTTCAAGTTTCCATCATTTATAAAATCAATAAAATAGAAGTTATCCTCGTCTTTAATTATTGATGTGTTTTTATTTAAATAATCTACAAAATCTTTAGTATTGTAGATTGATTTATCAATAATGCATCTCATATAATTAGCTTTTTCATTTTCCAATTGATAAGCGTTAACTAAGCCTGGTCCGAAAACGCAAAAATTAGTATGAGATAGCAAACCAGAAGATATTCCACCTCTTATAAACACAGGAGTTTCTAAAGCATCTACCATTTCCTTAATTATATAAGATGAGAATCCAATTATTTTTGAAAAGCTATGTGGAGTTTCTTTCTTTATTGAAATGACAACTGAGTCCGACATTATGGTAACACGAATTTGGTTTTCCGAGATGAAATTTCCTGTCCCTGAAACACCTATATTCCCATAGAGCGTAAATGCAGATTCAATTGTATTAAAAATTTTTCTGATATCAGGATAATCCTTTTTTAATAGATTTTTCATTCCCATAATATCAAGGAAGGCTACATAGCACTCATTGTAATCGTCTTGACTGTATTTTTGGGCTACACTACTTTTTATTTCTGTAATAGGTCCCTTTAATGGATCCATAATGAATGATGTTTAATAAATTACCTACAACGGACACTGTGTATGGCGTGTGAGGCGTAGCCAAACGAGAGCCATCATTACGCCTCATAAGCTATACACGATGTTATGTATAGTGATGTGTTTGGAGTTCACTAAAACTCAAGTAAATATACAATAACTTTTGTATGAGGTGTAATGTACAGTGTCCCTTATGGTGTAATTAGTGGAAACAAAATGCGTAGCATGGTTTTTACGTGCCGAAGGCAATTATACCATAACGTTAAATATATGGCAAGTTGGGCAGAAAACAAGCGATTATTTTCGGTTTAGCCACAAGCCAAATCTTTTGCATTTTGTTTTAATCTAAAGAATTCCCCGAGGCTTGCCTCGGTGGTCAAGAGGAAAGTTTGAAAACCTAAGGTTTTCATCAAACTAAAATAAAGTTATCTTCCGTTTGATACCTCGTACCCTTGGGTCGAGGTAGTTCATTCACGTCTTGGGTTTAGCAGTTTACAAACGCTACCGTCCCATAATATCTTTTGACTGTCGTCTATTATTATTTTAGCTGTGGTGTTGGTAAATTCCAGCACCTTAAAATCATAGGCTAATATCTTACCAACGATCATCTTCTGGGTCATGTGCTATATATTTAGCTAAATTATCATTAAGTCTTTTAAGTGTTCTCTCAACGACCGCAGGAACGTCTTTATATTTCTTATGCAGAATTCCTTTCTTATATATTGTGCTATTTGTATCATCTACATCATACCACTGGTTATTATCATTTCCATTCCATATAAATTTAGCTTCAACAAGTAATGGTTTAAATCTATATTTCCCATCCTTAAAAGCTATTTCAATTGTATATCTTATATCCATATTAATAGGACGTCCAGCCATTTTTGTCTCAAAATCTGTTTTTGAAATACCTGTAAATTCAATTTTCTCGTTCTCTATTTCGTATCTAATAACATCATCATAGCTGTTGTATGATTCCATTATCCAGTTTTTTGTTTTTTTGTATAGTTTTTCTTTTGATATTCCGTCAAATTCAGTTACCATTTGCGAGTATGTTTGGTATGACCCGAGTAATAATATTAATAAATAAATAGTTTTCATTCAAATTCTTTTTTAAGTTTTAAATATTCTTGTTCTCTTTGTGATCTTAATTTTTCCTGAACATCCTTTTCCCTTTCTTTAGATATTGTTTTAAAAAGGTGAAATATTTCTTGTTCCCGCTGATGATTAAGCTCCATTTCCATAAAATTTGGATATGTTGAAATGTATTGTTCTCCTGACAATTGTATAAACCATATATATGGTTTATATGGACTATGTTTTTTACAAATATAAAGGATTTTTTCATATCCTAAAATTAAAATACCAGCTATGCCTCGTATATCAATTTTATGCAAAGTCAATTCTGTGTAAACTAGAAAGTTAGGAAATTATTCTAACGATATATTATTCTGGGATATTCTTATTCAAAAAAACTATAAATTTACGCCCATCAATTTTTGAATCGAAAAAACTATAACTAATAGCTTTAAGATATTATTTGCTTGTAAATTATATATCTTAACTTACTCTCCAGTAAAAAGTAGGAAGTCCACCTTCGGCAAGAGAGCATTTGAGAGAGTTTTGAACGATTCAAACTCAATCTTGCATTCTTTTGAAGAATTTAACATAAAGCCTACTAAATATTTAGTATATTAGTTTAATCAATTCTCCCCCATAGAAAATTGGCATAATTACAGAGCCTTTATTCTAAACTCCCCATAGTAAATAATTAAATCCGTCATCTGATATGAGATTTTTTTGTCTTTGCACGTTACTCCTTTCTTTCTCATTCAATACATCCTCACAAACGTTGGAAAAAAAGGTAATTGTTAAACTACATGATATCACCAGTTATGGCGAACATAAGGAATTTCGTTTAAAAACTGCTACAGAGAATTACTTAAATCTAGCCCAAACCCTTTATAAAAAGATAAACACATTCAAAAGCGTTTTTAAGGTCAATACAATACATCAATACTCATTATTACTTGAATTAGAGTACTGCAGCAAGATGCCAGCCAAACATATAGATTTGGCAGAGAGAAGGTTATTAAAGGGAGAAAAGATTCCTTATAGCGAGAAAGTGTTTTCTTTATTTGAACCTCATACCAAATGGATTAACAAAGGGAAAGCCGGAGTGATTGCAGAACCGGGACAAAAACATTTGATTATTACAGATCAAAATCATTTTATAGTTTACCACAGACTAACAGGAGATACTCCCGATGCAGAATTTACTGTTAAAACTGCCAAAGAGGTAAAAAAACAGTTTGGTAATCGATTAACATCCCCTGAGCTTTGACAAGGGGTTTAGTTCTAAAGAAATCATTGCACAACTCGAAAAAAGTATTCCTAATTCTCATGCTCAAACAAAAAGGAAGACGCAATAAAGGTAGACTAGAAATAGAAAGGGATAAAGATTTCAAGCAACTCAACAACAGTCATCAAAGCATTGAATCTAACATAAACCAACCGGAACATCATGGATTGAACAAATGTCCTGACAAAGGGGAGGAAAACTTCGAAAAATATGTTGCTCTTGCTGTTTTATCCTATAATCTTCACCGTTTAGGAAATTTAATAAAAAAGAAAAGCATCAAAGAAAAAACGAAACAGAGGCACAAAGCAGCTTAAAAATGCGAGTTCCTTTATGAGTTTAAACATAAGTAACCATAGGATAGCTATGTCTTAAAACCAGCTTTCAGACCAAAATGATGGTGTTTATCAAAAAATCTTACTGCAAAAATTAAAAACGCCTTGATAATCTCTTTCTAATTCTAAAAACAGAATAAACCCTCCGCTAGTTTTTGATATTAAAGAAATTTATACTCTTACCGACCAGAGACTAATTACAAGCGGCGCAAGTATTAATCCTGATCAAAATTATTAGTATGCTTTTTTGATCATTATCGCTACTATAAATTATGCCTTAAGTGTAAATATTATTAAACGGCACCTTCAAGAAGTGCCAGCTATGGCTATTGCAGTTGGAAATTTTGTTGCGATCATGATTCCTTCTATAATAATTCTAATTTCTTCAGGAATTTTTGCACCTGAGGTTATCAAATCACCAGAAATGCCTCAGGCCTTTTTTTACATTTTATTACTTTCTATTTTTGGAACTGCAATAGCAAAAGTATTTTTTAATAAGTTGGTTCAACAATCAACACCTGTTTTTGCCTCTTCTGTGACATATTTAATGCCTGTTGTTGCTATAATATGGGGTGGTTTAGATGGAGAAAGCATAGGATTTTGGCAAGTAATAGCAACACTCATTATACATTTAGGAGTGTATTTGGCAAACACCAAAAAGCTAAAATTATAATTTCCTTTAGTAGAATATCTAATTTTTTTAGTAAATTTATTATGTTAATTGCTTAAAATCAGCATCATGGGAAAGATCTACTTAAAAAATGGGATTGGAATTGCAGGATTAATGATCGCCTATTTTTTAATATTAAAATTAGTTGGATTACATAAATATCCAATATTTAGTGCAGCAAATGGGTTAATAATAGGAGCGGGAATTTATTATACTTTAATAAACTATAAAAGAAAAGTCAAAGAATTTAAATATGAAGTTGGATTTCAATTAGGGATAATAACTGGTTCTATTGCCAGCTTTTTGTTTGTACTTTTTATGGCTATATATGTATTTTACATCGACAAGGAATTTACTTTATTGATACTTGATGCATGGAATTTAAATTTTGATAATGGAGCTCAAATTTTACTTTTCACCTTGCTTGTAATGAGCTTTTCTACCGTTGTAATTCTTACCTTAACATTTATGCAATTATTAAAAGAATCTATGACTAAAAACCCCTAAGATAAGGTGATGTGTATTTTTTATAAAACCACTTGTTATATCAGTATTATAAACTATATTTGCACCCCCCTTCGCGATTTGCATTTGGCTTATCATTTCGGCGGGCAAATCCTTATATAAATTGGGGATATAAAAATAAATAATAAACTAATTAAACGTTACGCTATGTACGCAATTGTAGAGATAGCAGGGCAGCAATTTAAAGTTGCAAAAGACCAAAAAGTTTTTGTAAATCGTTTAGCTACTGAAGAAGGTAAAAAAGTGTCTTTTGACAATGTACTTCTTATTAGCGGCGACAAAAAAACTACTATTGGCGCCCCAGCTATAGGCGGAGCTCAAGTTGGAGCAAAAGTCTTAAGACACCTTAATGGTGACAAAGTAATCGTCTTCAAAAAGAAAAGAAGAAAAGGATACAAAGTAAAAAATGGTCACAGACAACCTCTTTCAGAGATTATAATTGAAAGTATTGTTGCTAGTGGTGCTAAAAAAACAACAACAGCTAAAGTTGAAAAGGCTGCTCCTGCTCCTAAAGCTGAATCAAAAAAAGCTACAGAGGTGAAGCCTAAGGCTAAAAATGAATCCACAACAGATCTTAGTAAAAATACTGTAGCGGAGTTAAAAGCAATGGCTAAAGAAAAAGGAATTACCAGATATTCTACTTTGAAGAAAGCTGATTTAATTTCTGCATTAAGTTAATTGTATAAAATAATATAAAATGGCACATAAAAAAGGAGTTGGTAGTTCGAAGAATGGTAGAGAATCAGAATCCAAACGCTTAGGTGTAAAGATATTTGGTGGACAAGCTGCTATTGCAGGAAACATCATCGTAAGACAAAGAGGAAACAAACATTTTCCTGGAGAGAATGTATATGGTGGAAAAGATTATACACTTCACGCTAAAGTGGACGGATTGGTAAAATTCACTAAAAAGAAAGACAATAAATCATATGTTTCTATAGTACCATTTGAAGCTTAAGAAACTTTATTTATAATCATATATAAATCTTTCAGTTGTATTCAGTTGAAGGATTTTTTTATTTAATACTATTTATTTTAAAAAGTGAAACGTATATATCGTAACTTGATATTTTAAAATAATTAAGTACTTATGAAAATTTCAATAACTTTTTTCGCATTGGCATTTTATAATTTTATATTAGCTCAATGTGATCACAATCCTACAATAGAAGGGGATTTCATTTTATGTCCATCAGAAATAAATCAGATTTCAACTCAGAAATACGATTCTTATCAGTGGTTTAAGAAAAGTTTTAATGGTACAGATTGGGAGCTCATTCCTGGGGAGACTTCTCAATTCTTAGATGTTGTTCAAGGTGTGGACGATCTATTTTATTTTAAAGTGGACGCCACTTTGAATGGATGTACAGAATCGACGCCAGAAGTATTAATAGATTCTTGGGTTTTTGCTGGTATGGTAGTAGAATCTACTGGAAATTATACATTTGAGGAAGGGTTTTTTAATGTTTGTTTAGGTGAATCTATTACCTTCACTGTATTGATGCCCTATAATACCAATATGCAATGGTATAAAGATGGAGTTTCTATTCCAGGCGAAAACGGGGTGTCTTTAACATTATCAGAAATAGACGAATCGGGGTTTTATTTTGTTGAAGGGGCTCCAGAGGAATGTCCAGAATATATTACTAATCCAGGTGTTTCATTACCAGTATTGATTCGTGATTGTACCTTAAGTACAAATGATAATTTCTTGAGTTCTCAAGTCAAACTTTATCCTAATCCTGTAAAAGAATTAATTATAATAGATAATCATACTAGGCATATAATTGAATTTCATGTATATGATATATCTGGTAAAATTTTGTTAATTAGAACACTTAGAGAAGGAATCAATCAATTAGATCTAAGCCATTTTGATAATGGTATTTATTTTTCAAAGATTAGCTGTAATAACAATTCTTTTTCAAAAATTATAATTAAAAACTAGAATATTACTGAAAATTAGATCCTTATACCAATATCAATAATAATTTTATTTAAATGAAAACTATACTGCGCAGTGTTTTTTTAAGTTTCCTATTTATAATTTCCATCGCAAAGGTGATGTCACAAAACATTCAAAAGTATGATTATTTAGAAGTTATTGTTATCCAAAAATCAAATAATAGCGGAAAAATTAAACGAATAAAAGTTGAAGAACAATCCTCATTGGAAGGAAAATCAATTGCAATTAAAGAAATGGAAGCACTAAAAGGCACTTCAGATTTGCTAAATTATATGAATGCTGCCAATTGGGAATTTGTAGATAAAAAAGCTACAAATGGAGGTAAAAAGACAATTTGGATTAGCTATATTTTTAGAAAGATGAAATAGTAAACCAATAAGAAACCCTCACTTTTCAGCAAGGGTTCTTAATATCTATAAGGGCGCTAACCCGTTTTAGTTTCTAACATCGAAACGCTTCTAATTTCTAATATCTATAATATTCAGGTTTAAAAGGACCTTTAACATTCACGCCGATATAATCTGCCTGGTCTTCACGAAGCTTAGTAAGTTCAACACCAATTTTTTCAAGATGCAACCTTGCTACCTTCTCATCTAAATGTTTCGGTAACATATACACTTTATTCTCGTAATTATTGATGTTATTCCACAGCTCAATCTGCGCTAATGTTTGGTTAGTAAACGAGTTACTCATTACAAAACTCGGATGCCCGGTTGCACAGCCCAAATTTACCAATCGTCCTTCTGCTAATAAAATAATATCTTTCCCATTAATTGTATATTTATCTACTTGGGGTTTAATTTCTACTTTTGTATGGTTGTCATTTAACCAAGCCACATCGATCTCATTATCAAAATGACCAATATTGCAAACAATAGTTTTGTCCTTCATCGTTTCAAAATGATGGCCTTGTACAATGTCTTTATTTCCAGTTGTAGTGATAATAATATCAGCATTTTTTATAACACTTTCTAATTTCTTTACTTCAAATCCATTCATGGCAGCTTGTAAAGCACAAATTGGGTCAATTTCTGTAACAGTAACAATACTACCCGCTCCTTTAAAAGAAGCAGCAGTTCCTTTACCAACATCACCGTATCCACATACGACCACACGTTTTCCGGCAAGCATTAGATCGGTAGCACGGCGAATTGCATCAACTGCACTTTCACGACAACCGTATTTATTATCGAATTTAGATTTAGTAACACTATCATTTACATTAATCGCTGGCACTGGTAAGGTACCTTCCTTCATACGATTGTATAACCTGTGAACCCCAGTAGTTGTTTCTTCACTTAGACCGTTGATTCCTTCAACCAATTCAGGATATCTGTCCAGGACCATATTGGTTAGGTCGCCCCCATCGTCCAAGATCATATTTAAAGGTTTGCGATCTTCACCAAAGAATAGTGTTTGTTCGATACACCAATCAAATTCCTCTTCATTCATTCCCTTCCAGGCATACACAGCTATCCCTGCGTCTGCAATAGCGGCAGCTGCTTGATCTTGTGTTGAAAAAATGTTACAAGAACTCCAAGTAACTTCAGCACCAAGACTTAATAAAGTTTCAATTAACACTGCTGTTTGGATGGTCATATGCAAACATCCTGCAATTCGGGCACCTTTTAATGGTTGTTCGTTTTTATATTCTTCTCTTAAAGACATTAAACCAGGCATTTCTGCTTCGGCAAGTTCAATTTCTTTTCGCCCCCAGGAGGCTAGGGAAATATCTTTTACTTTATACGCTGTATAAGGTGCTGTTTTAGTAGACATATTATTATATTTGTTTCATTCCTGCAAACCGTAGGTTTAGAAGTGGGAATCTGTTAAGTAATTTCTAAATTTATTCAGATTGCAAAAGTAAGTAATATACTTTAATAATTTATGCCTCTTTACAAAACTATAACAGTAAATCCCTCGACAATTGTTCTTATATGGAAAATAAAAGAATCTTACGAATTCCTTTCAGCAGAAATAGAACTAAGCAAAAAAAACAACGATCGGGTTAATGGCATGAAAAGTGAAATACACCGTAAAGGATTTTTAAGTATACGGCATTTATTGGCTTCCGAAGGATATTGTGATAAAGATCTTTGGTATGATGAAAATGGTAAACCACATTTAACAGACGGAAAACATATTTCGATCACACACTCCTTTAATTTTTCTGCGATAATAATTAGTGATATGGAAGTAGGAATTGATATCGAGAAAAAAAGAGAAAAAATCCTAAAGATCGCACATAAATTCACATCAATTGAAGACTATCAAAAATTAGCTCACAAAGATGTTATCATTAGAAAATTAACGATAGTTTGGAGTGCAAAAGAATCGATTTATAAAAGTTTCGCTCGGAAAGGGTTAACGTTTTTTAATCATATTTATGTTGAAGATTTTAGTTTATATTACAATACCACGACTGCAAAAGTCAATTTTCAGGATAAAACAGAAAATTACAATGTTTGGTTTTATGAATTTGAAGGGTTTACTTGCGCCTATGTTTTGTTAAATGAGAGAACTAACAATGATTAAAGAAAGGTTCTATCAATCATTAATTGATTCAGTTTCTGAAAGGAAAAAACTTTTAGCAATTTTAGTAGACCCAGATGTTTTTGATCCTACTCAATCTGAAGATTTCTTAAATATCATCCCTCAACAAACCACACATCTTTTTGTTGGAGGTAGTTCTGTTGAAAATGGTCAAACGGAAAAGACTGTATTATCACTGAAGCATTTTAGTACGCTCCCTATTTTTTTATTTCCAGGGAATCAAACACAACTCACAGAAAAAGCAGATGTATTACTTTTTTTATCACTTTTATCTGGCAGAAATCCAGAATATCTTATAGGGCAACAGGTAAAAGCGGTTTCAAGACTGGAAAATACTTCATTAGAAATTATTTCTATGGGATATTTATTAATCAATGGAGGACATGTTTCTTCCGTTTCAAGAATCAGTAATACAGTACCAATGCCTCAGGAAAATATTCAGGCAATAGTTGATACCGCCAAAGCAGGAGAGTATTTAGGAAAAAAAATGATCTATTTAGAAGCAGGCAGTGGCGCAAAATTTCCTGTAAATAAAACCGTTATTCAAGCTGTAAAAGAAGCGATAACGATCCCCTTAATAGTTGGCGGAGGAATTAAAAACGAAGGTCAAAAAGAGGAAGCCTTTAATGCTGGTGCAGATATGCTGGTAATGGGAACTGCATTTGAAAAAAAATAATTTATGAATCCAATTTTAGATTTTTTCCTAGAACCCTACCAATCTGCCTCTACACTTAATATTATTTTGGAATTAATTGCAGCAATTCTAGGGGTAATCAGTGTGTTTTATGCAAAAAAAGAAAACATTCTGGTGTATCCAACTGGAATAATAAGCACAGGAATTTATGTTTATTTATTATCACAATGGGCATTATACGGTGATTTAATTATACATATTTATTATACTTTAATGAGCTTATATGGATGGTTTATGTGGACTCGAATATCAGGGGAAACAAAGCAAACTATACATATATCTCGTACAAATAGTACAGATAAACTTAAGGCTTTTGCTATTTTTGTATTCACTGCGATCTTTGTTATTTTTGTATATCGGTATTATAAAGTGATACCAAACTTAAATTTTGGTGATAGTATAAGGTATGCCTTTCAAAAGTTAAGTTCAGGGAATCTAATTGAATTCAGAAAAGCAACACCTTACCTAGACACCTTTACCACCTCAGCAGCATTTGTTGCAATGTGGTTAATGGCAAATAAAAAAATAGAGAACTGGGCATTTTGGATTATTACAAATATAGTTTCCATTCCTCTTTATTTTGTGAAAGGGTATGGATTTACAGGAATTCAATACTCAATTTTTTTAGTTCTAGCATTTTTAGGATATAGTGAATGGAAAAAAAACTTAAACAAACAAAATCAGACTGTATTAAAATAGTGCTTTTTGGGTCTGAATCTACAGGTAAAACAACACTTGCAATGCAATTGGCTCGAAATTATAATTCGATCTGGGTTCCAGAATACGCACGGGAATATTTACAACAAAAATGGAATGACGAACGCAAAACTTGTGAGCAATCAGATCTATTACCTATTGCTGTAGGCCAACTTAGACTTGAAAATGAATCAGCTCAAAAAACGAAAACCGTCTTAATTTGTGATACCGATCTTTTGGAAACTAAAGTGTATTCGGAGGAATATTACGAAGGATCTTGTCATCCTTTACTGGAAAAATATGCCTTAAAGAACACCTACGATTTGTATTTATTAACCTATATTGATACCCCTTGGGAAGACGATGATCTACGTGACCGTCCTAATGAAAGGGAAGAAATGTTCAAAGCATTTGAAGGTGCGTTAAAAAAATACAATAGGCCTTATGTGCTTTTAAAAGGAAACAAAAATGATCGATTAAGACAAGCTGTACAACACATTGATTCAATTTTAAAAAAGAACCATTGAACCTAACTAAAAAAGATATACAGCGTTTAAATGAACATGGCTTATCTGCAAATAAAGTCTACAGCCAATTAGAAACCTTATCTAATGGCATCCCTTTTAAGGATATTATTACAGCTGCAACTTTAGGTAATGGAATTGAGGTTATTTCAACTGATAATCAACAAAAATTAATTACATATTTTGAGGATCGTCAAGACAAATTGGAACTAATAAAATTTATTCCAGCTTCAGGGGCAGCAACTAGAATGTTTAAGTTCTTGTTCCATTTTTTAGAAGATTACAATCCAAAAGAAGAAAAACTTAACTCATATTTAAAGAAACAAAATGATACCCAACTTGCTACTTTTATAAATTCTATTAAAGATTTTGCTTTTTTAAGTTCAGCACGAAAAAAGATTAGAGAAAATTATCCCAATTTCAAACATAGCACCAAAGGGATGCGTTTACATTTGTTTGTAAAAACTATGTTGGAAGAAAAAGGGTTAAACTTTGCTAAATTTCCCAAGGGTTTAATACCTTTCCATAAGTACCAAAAATATGCAACTACAGCTTTTGAGGAGCATATTTTTGAAACAACATTCTTTGCATCAATACAAGAAAAAGTTTATTTACATTTCACATTTTCAAGAGATCATGTCCCTTATTTTAAAAAAGAGTATAATGAAATAAAAAATAGGGTTTCTAAAAAAACAAAGACTGAAGTCCATATTTCATATTCATTTCAGAAGCCAGAAACAGATACTATAGCATTAAACGAGAATAACAGAATAGTTAGAAATTCGAATAACGAAATCATATTTCGCCCATCAGGTCACGGTTCCTTACTAGAAAATCTTAATGATATTAATGCAGATCTTATTTTTATAAAAAACATCGATAATGTAGCTGCTGAAGAGTATGTAGAAGAAATAGCTTATTATAAAAAAGTTTTGGCTGGGAAATTACTTTGGGTACAGGAAAAAGTATTTTTCTATATAAAAAAACTAAAAAAAGAGACTATTTCAAATGAAACATTAAATGAAGTTAAGTCATTTTTATGGAATGAGTTAAATATAAAAGAACCGCCCATAGAACCCTATGAAATGGTACAGGTTTTAAATAGACCCTTAAGAGTATGTGGCGTGGTTAAAAACACAGGTGCACCAGGAGGAGGTCCTTTTTGGATTAAAAATGAAAAGGGGGAGGTAACACTTCAAATTGTCGAAATGTCTCAAATTAATGATCAAGATCCCAGACAAAAAACAATGATCCATGATGCAACTCATTTTAATCCCGTTGATATTGTTTGTGGTGTTAAAGACTATAATGGGAAAAAGTTTGATCTAAGTCAGTATGTGGATCGTAAATCTGGGATTATTACCCAAAAATATCAGGATGGAAAACCCTTAAAAGTATTAGAATTACCAGGACTTTGGAATGGCGCTATGGCAGATTGGAATTCAACTTTTGTTGAAGTTCCTTTGCTAACCTTTAATCCAGTTAAAACGATAAACGATCTTTTGAATAAGGAACATCGCCCTAATGCATAAAAATTTATTTAAAAAACCATCCTTAATCCTTGAGACGAAATCCCTAATTCAGTGAATTATGATTCTTGAAAAAATATTAAAAGAACTTAATTTTAAGGCAACACGAAGTAGTGGACCAGGAGGGCAACATGTTAATAAAACAGCCTCAAAAGTTGATTTAAGTATAAACATAAAGGAATCTATTGCTTTTTCTGAAACCGAAAAAAAACTGTTATTTCAGAATCTGAAAACGAAACTATCTTTAGATGGGATACTTCAGCTTTCTTGCAGCGAAACTAGGAGTCAGCATAGAAATAAAGCTATGGTTATCGATCGTCTCTTAGATCTTTTAACAAAAAACATAAAAGAGATCAAGCCTAGAAAAAGGACGAAACCCACAAAAAAGGCAATAGAAAAGCGTCTTAAAAATAAAAAAGACCAAGCTCTGAAAAAGTCAAATCGAAAACCACCACCACAACAATAAACTTTTGATTAAAGCATCTAGAAATTATAAAATAATCCTGTAACTTTACCTCATCTCAAGGGGTGCTTTTTAGTGTTGAATTTAAAATTAAAAATGCAGGGTTAATAATCATTAATACTGAACTTCAAATTCATCACAAAAGAAGGCTGAGAGTATACCCATAGAATCTGGAACAGGTAATGCTGTTTAGGAAATATTAAAATCAACAAAGAATAAATACCTCCTTTTATTCGTAAAATTATTACGGATGAAAAAATATATTATCTCAATTTTCTTAGGACTAATTATTTTTAGTCTTTCTGCACAGGAAATAAGTAAAGACACTACTAAAGTAGAAATACTGGACGCGGTTCTAGTTAAAGCTGTTCGTGTTAAGGAAGGTGCTCCTATTACCCATAGTAATGTAGATAAAGAGGAAATCGAAAAAAGGAATTTAGGTCAGGATATCCCAGTATTATTAAACTTTTTACCTTCGGTTGTAACTACTACTTATGCTGGAGCAGGTGTAGGCTATACCTATATAAGAGTTCGTGGAAGTGACGCTTCCAGAGTCAATATTACTATCAATGGGATTCCATATAATGATGCCGAAAGTCAAGGTACTTTTTGGGTAAACATGCCCGATTTTGCTTCCTCTATCGAAAGCTTACAATTACAAAGAGGGGTTGGCACATCAACAAATGGATCGGGTGCTTTTGGTGCCAGTTTAAATATTCTTAGTGATGCTTTTTCTAAAAAACCTTATGCTGAATTGGCCTCTTCCTTTGGTTCTTATAATACTCAAAAATACAATTTGAGATTTAGCACAGGACTACTAAATAAGCATATTGAAATTTCAGGGAGACTTTCAAAAATTGTATCGGATGGATATATCGATAGATCTTTTTCCGATTTAAAATCATATTTTCTGCAAGGGACTTTTGTAGATGAAAAAACTTTAATTAAAGGAATTGTTTTTGGAGGAAAAGAAAAAACCTACCAGACATGGTATGGGATTGATGCTGAAACCTTGATAACTGATAGAACATATAATCCTGCAGGATTATATACAGATGATGATGGAACCATTCAATTCTATGATAATGAAATTGACAACTATTCACAGGATCATTATCAATTACATTGGAATCAGAGGTACAATACAAATTGGTCCACAAATTTAGGATTGAATTATACATTTGGGCGAGGATATTTTGAGCAATATAAAGAAGACCAAGATTTTAAATTTTATAATTTCGAACCTATTGAAATAGGAGGCGAGACAATTAATACAACCGATCTAATTCGTAGGCGTTGGTTAGATAACGATTTTTATGCCATCAATGCAACAGTAAATTATAAAAATAAGGACTTGGATATTACTGGAGGTGTGTTTTACAGTTTTTACGATGGTGACCATTTCGGTGAAGTTATTTGGGCACAAAATGCTGGAGGTTCCGAAATAAGAGATCGCTATTATTTTGGGAATGGAGAGAAAAAGGAGTTCACCATATTTTCAAAAGCTACCTTTGAGATAAATGATAAATGGTCTGTTTATGGCGACCTTCAAGAACGATTTGTTAACTACAAAACTTCTGGTTTAACTTCGGAAAAGGTACCATTAAACGTAGATGATAAATTTCAGTTTTTTAATCCAAAAGCTGGAGCAAGTTATATGTTTAATTCAAAAAATCAATTTTATATTTCTTATGGGAAAGCACATCGAGAACCACGACGTAGTGACTATGAGAATGGGGTTACCACTCCAGAAAAGTTAGGTGATTATGAATTAGGATGGCGATTTACAACAGGGGGCTCAAAAAAAATAAATGTGAACACCAATCTTTTTTATATGAATTATAAAGATCAATTAGTGTTAACTGGGGGTATTGACGATGTGGGAGTACCAATAAGAACAACTAGTGGAAAAAGTTATCGTTTTGGAATAGAAATAGAAGCCAGTATTCCAATTTTAACAAATTTAAAATGGATTCCAACAATTACACTCAGCGATAATAAAAATAAGGATTTTGTTAGTTCAAAAAACGGAGAATTAGTGGATTTAGGAACCACAACAATTTCATTTTCACCTTCTATTATTGCGAGTAATATAATTGAGTTTCAACCCAAAGAAAACCTTTATTTAGCGCTATTATCTAAATATGTTGGAGAGCAATATATGGAAAATATAGATAGCGAAACATCGAAATTAGATGCTTATTTTATCAATGATATAAATATAATCTATACGATTAAAAATGTTCCGTATATAAGGGAATTAATACTTTCTGGGTTAATCAATAATATTTTTAATGTGGAGTATGTATCAAACGGTTATTTCTTTACATACGATGATACCTGGACAAATCCTGAGGCTATTACCACTATTGAAGGTGCGGGTTATTATCCTCAGGCAACCATTAATTTTTTAGTTGGTATTACCTTAAAATTTTAGTTTAATTAATTAAAAACATGAACAATATCCCCATCTCTTTCTGCTCGGTAAAGTAGCATGGGATATTTTGTTTGGTCGGTAAAATGTTGTCCATTTATAATATTGTATTCGTTTCCATCACCGCAAGTACAACTTGCAATTGTCCCTTTTACTATCATTGTTGAACAAGCATTAGGCATATGATTTGGGTCACTTAATTCGAAAGCAGTATATTCTTCATTGTCAATATTATAAACTACAATACCTTTAATGCCCTGAACTGCAATAATTACACTTTGCCCAGAAAACTTTAAAGGATTGTATTCGGGAAGATTTAAATTTAGATTTAGATTAACTACAGGTTCTATAAGAAAGGGATTGTTAAAGAGAGGGTTTTGGCTATCATCATTACTACATGCCATTATTGATAAACCGATAAAAAGTGCGGCAATTAATTTTTTCATTTTTCATTTTAATTGAAGTGCAAAAATACAATAAAAATGTGCAACAAGTTATTTTTTTAGTATCTTTGTATGCGTGGATCCCGTCTTGTATGGGATTTTTATGTTTAAGAAAATATAGCTTATAAATTTAAAGAAGCTATTAAAGTGAAGTGTTATGAGTAAAGTATCTTATCATACAGAGGAGGGATTAAAAAAATTAAGAGACGAATTAAATCAATTAAAGGATACAGAGCGCCCAAAATCATCACAAGCAATTGCTGAGGCTCGTGATAAAGGAGATTTGAGTGAAAATGCAGAATATGATGCCGCAAAAGAAGCGCAGGGTATGTTGGAAATGCAAATAGCAAAACTAGAAGAAACACTTTCTACTGCTAGAATAATTGACGAATCTAAATTAGACACTTCTAAGGTATTAATACATTCTACAGTAAAAATAAAGAACCAATCCAATGGAATAGAAATGTCCTATAAATTGGTAGCTCAAAGTGAAGCCGACCTAACAACAGGGAAAATTTCTGTAGATTCTCCTATAGGAAAAGGATTACTAGGAAAAGAAGTTGGTGAAATTGCAGAAGTAGAGGTGCCGAACGGTACCATGAAGTTTGATATCCTTAAAATTTCAAGAGACTAAAAAATGACTTCTATCTTTATTAGGATTATCAAAGGCGAGTTACCCTGTTATAAAATAGCAGAGGACGAAAACTTTTTTGCTTTTTTAGATATTAATCCAAATGCTAAGGGACACACACTATGTGTACCAAAAAAGGAGGTAGATAAAATATTGGATCTCGATGAAGAACTCTATATTGGACTAATGAATTTTTCAAGAAAAATAGGAATCGCTCTAGAAAAAACAATTCCTTGTAACCGAGTTGGAATGGCTATTATCGGACTTGAAGTTCCTCATGTACATGTACATCTTATTCCAATAAATGAAATGAATGAAATGACTTTCTATAATAAGGTAAATTTGACTCCTGAAGAATTTTCGAATTTAGCTGAAGCAATAAAAAGGAACCTTTAAGATTCTAATAATCGAAGGGCTATTTCCATTGTTGTTCCTTTTTCCAGATTACTTTTATGAATACGTATTTTACCATTTAGGTAAATTTCAATAATTCGTTTTGCAAGCGAAAGTCCTAATCCCCACCCTCTTTTTTTTGTTGTAAATCCCGGTTTAAATATTTTGGAAAAATCTTTTTTATTGATCCCATTTCCTGTGTCTGAAACCCGTACTATTGCAAATTTTGTATTTGATAAAATGCTGATACTAATCGTTCCCTTTCCCTTCATGGCATCGATTCCATTTCTCACTAGGTTTTCAATGGTCCAAGCATATAATTGTGAATTTAGAGCAACAAATAATGGAGCATCTTCAATATCTAACTTAAAATCGATCAACTTAGAAGACCTGATTCTCAAATAATCGAAAGCGATCTGTGTTTCTTTAACTAAGTCACTTTTTTGAAGTGCTGGTTTGGAACCAATCTTTGAAAATCGTTCGGTAATTGTTTGTAGTCGATCTACATCTTTTTCCATTTCAATGATATACTCTGGATTTACATTTTCAGACTTCAGTATTTCGGTCCAACCCACCAAAGAGGATAATGGTGTTCCAATTTGGTGTGCAGTTTCCTTTGCCATACCTGCCAATAGTTTGTTTTGTTCAGCAGATCTTGACGTACGATAGAAAAAATAAATAGCAGTAAAGAATAACAGCATAATTAGGATTAATGCCGCGGGATAGTATTTTATTTTATTAATTATTGGAGAGTTGCCATAATATATTGTTTGAAGAATTTCATCTTGGTAAAAGACCTCAATAGGTTGGTATTCTTCTGAAAATTGTAGAATTAATTGATCGATTTTTTTCTGTTTATTTATTTTTTTATCGGGTATATTTTTAGTGATGTAGCTGTCTTCACTATGACTATATAAGATCATAGGAGTTGTATTATTACTTTGCATTGTTTTTAATACCGTTTCTCCAAAACTGATCTCTGCTTCACTTCTTTTTTTTATGTCGGAAAGTGCTGTTGCCCAAATCTCCATTTTAATGCGTTCATCTTCCTTAAGTCTATTAAAAAAAACGAAGGTATTCCACATAATCAAACTGATAATGCCAAGTGAAATAATAAAGAAAAACCAACGGCTAAGAGAAGTGTTTTTTAACATGTTAAATAATGATAATTAAATTTTATTCTGAAAAATCAGATAAATATAAATGAATTGTATGTAATCAGAACTTAATGTTTAAAGTAATTAACGACTATAAATTTTTATTAATATACCAATTTATTTTAGGCACTCCCGATTTCAGGAAAACTTTAGTTCATTTTATGTACTGAATAATTAAAATGCAAATAAGTTAATAATATTGTATGAACTAATTTTTACAAGCTATTTAGATTGGGTACATTTGCATTCCATGATTTCAATTACACCACAGGAACTAACAACTCAAAAACTACATGGATACCTTTTAGGAGCGGTATCTCCTAGACCTATTGCTTTTGCAAGTACTATTAATGCTGATGGTCAGGTAAACTTATCGCCGTTTAGTTTTTTTAATGTTTTTAGCGCAAATCCTCCAGTGATGATCTTTTCTCCAGCAAGGAGGGTTAAAGATAACACTACAAAACATACCTTGGAAAATGTATTAAAAATTCCTGAAGTAGTGATAAATATTGTAAGTCATGATATGGTACAACAAATGTCATTGTCTTCTTCAGAATATGCTAAAGGAGTCAATGAATTTGAGAAAGCTGGATTTACTGAAATCCCCTCAGATTTAATAAAACCACCACGGGTTGCTGAATCTCCAGTACAATTTGAATGCAAAGTAAATAAAGTAATTGCTCTTGGATCTGAAGGTGGCGCTGGAAATTTAATCATTGCTGAAGTGGTAAAACTTCATTTAGACAAATCTATTCTAGATGAAAAAGAGAAAATAGATCCCTTAAAAATTGATACCATAGCACGTATGGGTGGAAATTGGTACAGCCGCGCTAAGGTTGGACTTTTTGAGGTTGAAAAACCCATTAGGACTCTTGGAATTGGTGTAGATGCTTTACCCGATTCTATTAGAAATAGCACCATACTTACTGGTAATGACTTGGGATTATTAGGGAATGTTGAAAAAATACCTTCAGAAAAAGAAGTTATGGAATTTGTGAAAATGGGGATCAAAAAATGTCCTCATATAAATATTGTAAACAAAAATAATACACAAAAACAAGCACAAGAAATGTTACAAAAAGGAATTGTTTATGATGCATTTAGATTATTGTTGACAATTGACCTGATGAAAATAAAATAAATTAATAATTAAAAAACCGTTCTCTAGATTTTGGGACGTTCGAATTAATCATGGAAGTACAAGGAAAAATAAAAGTAATAGGAGAAACACAAACTTTTGGAAGTAATGGATTTCAAAAAAGAGAAGTAGTGGTAACCACAGAAGAGCAATATCCCCAATCTATTATGGTGGAATTTGTTCAGGACAAAACCGAATTATTAAACAGTTATGCTGTTGGTCAGAATGTGAAAATAAGTATTAATCTTAGAGGCAGGGAATGGACCAATCCACAGGGTGAAGTAAAATATTTTAATTCTATTCAGGGTTGGCGTATAGAAAATATTGACCAGGCTACAGTTACTGATATGCCCCCAATGCCACCAACAGATGCATTTGAACCTGCAACAGATTTAAACGTTGAAGATAAAGAAGACTTACCATTTTAGTGAGATAGCAAATCTGTAATTTGCCTAATCGCACCAAGGCATCGGAATAATACCATTTTAAAAAGGAGATTTCTTAAAATTACTTTCCCGAGTATTTGGGATTCAAAACCGAATAGGTCTTATTGGTTTTTGTATTTTTAAGCCATGAATATCACCAAAACCATCGAAGCCTTATTTAAAAGGTTTATGCCTTCCCCTTTTGCAATTGCAATTTTACTTACTGTTCTAACTATGTTATTAGCCCTGTTCTTTACAGAGGCTCCAAAAAATGAATCTCATATATTAGCGATTTTTTCTTTTTGGGAACATGGTATCTGGAATAATAGCCTTTTGGTATTTGCCTACCAAATGATGCTAATATTAGTATTGGGGCATATTCTGGTATTGAGTAAGCCAATGAATACTTTAATTGAAAAACTCACCAATCTGGTAAGTAACACCTCCAATGCTGTTTTATTAGTTAGTGCGACAACATTGATTGTATCTTTTTTTAATTGGGGCTTAGGGCTTATTTTTGGTGCAATTTTAGCTCGAAAAGTTGCTGAAGCTTCGCAGCTTCGTAATTTTAATATTAACTATCCCATGGTTGGAGCTTCTGGATATGTTGGACTTATGATCTGGCATGGAGGAATAAGTGGATCCGCACCCTTAAAAGTATCTGAAAGTGGTCATTTAGCTAGTTTAATGGAAGGAATAAGCGATTCAAGCATACAAAATCAACTACCGGATTTTATCCCTTTCAGTGAAACTATCTTTAGCAGTTTTAACCTAATTTTATTTGGGATATTGTTACTGATTATTCCGTTATTTTTATATTGGCTGGGAAAACAAGCTTCCATTACCAAAATATCCTTACCAATTTATAAAGGAATTGAATCAAAAAAAAATATATTAAAAGGAGCCGAACGGATCGATCATTCAAAAATTATCGGGATGGGCTTTGGTTTTATAATTCTCTTTACATTTCTTTATCAGTATTATGATAATTTATTAAATCTGGTCATTACTCCAAATATGCTCAATTTTTTTATGTTGGGATTGGCTTTAGTCCTTCATGGAAATTTTAGAAGTTTTTTAAATGCTGTTGAAGAAGCTATAAAAGGTGCTTCAGGAATATTAATACAATTTCCGCTTTATTTTGGGATTATGGGGATTATGCGAGATAGTGGTATGGTCGTACAGATATCCGACTTTTTTGTCTCCATCGCTACCCCAACCACCCTCCCATTATTTACTTTTTTTAGTGGAGGTCTGGTTAATATTTTTGTGCCAAGTGGTGGTGGTCAATGGGCGATACAAGGCCCTGTTGTTGTAGAATCTGCACTAAAGTTAGGAGTTCCATTACCAAAAGCGATCATGGCTCTGGCCTATGGAGATCAGATAACAAATATGCTTCAACCGTTCTGGGCATTGCCTTTATTGGGTATCACTAAACTGAAAGCCAAAGAGATTCTGCCTTATACAATAATGCTAATGGTTATTGGAACTGTTGTTTATCTTTTGGGTTTATTGTTTTTATAAATGATACATAAACTTTCTAAAAAACGTTGGTTTCTGGATCCAAGACCGTGAAATTATTATTTGTAACTGACTGAAAATCAGTATTGAAATTTCACCAAATATGCAATAATTAATAAAAACGTGTACCTTTTCGTGTACTTTTAAAATCACCAATCATCTTCTTTACTTGCGTTCAATAAATAGTTTTTCAGGCTTTCATTGAGGTCGTTAAAAATTAATTCAATGTCATTTGGGTATGATTTATATATTTTGCGAATTTTTCCGTTTTTATCATAAAACTCACTGTTCCTGTCAATTCCAAAGAACACTTGATTGTCAGCACTATATGATACGTCAATCGGATTAAATTTATATTTATTGTTCTTAAAGGACACTTCAATTATATAAACTACGCCATAACACATTTTAGCCAATCCACTAATACAAACAGCTTTTGTTTTTAAACCTTCAAACCTTACTTTTTCATTATTTATGGTTGCTTTTATTACTTCATCAGATGCCCAGAATGTGGGTTATTTTGTAAAATTTCACAAACCCATTCATCATCCCTGTGGTTTAATGTAATAAAAACGGACCCTTCTGTTATTGTCGTGATCGTATTTGGGGAGAAATCGGTTTGACCCGACACCTGAATATCTCCAGAGACAGCAATTACTTTACAATTACTGCTTTTTCCTAATGCTACTATGTTTTTTGCAACAGTACGATTTAGTGGGTTTGTTTTTCCAAGAGTTTTGCAGGTCAATAAATAAACTGCACCATCTTCCTCCATTGAATAAGCAAGAGTTTCTCCAAAAAGTTCTGGTGTAACATTTCCTGTGACGTTACCAACAACCCCATCAGTATTATCATTAGGGTCATAAGATTCTATATCAAACATCTCTGGAACCCCATGTGCAGATATAAATACTTTTTTGATTTTAGTCCCTCTGTTATGATCTGTCACTAATGTATTCAATGTGTTGTATATTATACTTAATGGAGTGCTTGGTTCATCGGGACTGTGGTAAGTTCATTAATCCATACTCCTGGACCCCCACTAGGAGTTCCATATATTTTCTGATATGCTATTGCCCATTCCATATCCTCATCAGCTCCTTTATTATAAAAAATTACGGTAGTATAAGGATCTGTTTTGCCCCTCATGGTGGGAAGGGTGTTGTTTTATTTTTTTCATATTGATATGCTGTTGACCATACCATATCCCCATCAAAATAGGAAAATGATTTTGTTGGATAACCTTGACTATTGTACTCATAAAGATAAAGTACATCAAAATCAGACCCTTTATTTGTACTAAAAACGATATTATTGTTAGATTTCACATAAACTTTATAAAGAGCAGGTGTATATACTGGCTTATATGGATTTGGATTATCGTCATAAGTCATTAGGGTTATGTTCCCCGTACAAGAATAATTAAGAGAGGTAATATTTCCTTGACCATTATAAATATAGGTGGTTTCGCAATTTTGTTCACCCTCCCGATAATAGATGTCAGATATTAATTGTTCTGAATTGTTATAATAATATTCATAAGAACCAAATATTATGTCATCTTGATGGTGAATATTTTCTACAATCAGATTGCCATCATAAATAAATTCATTAATACCATAATCATATAAAATAGTAGTTAGTTTCCCTTCAGAATTGTAACTGTAATCAAAGATTATATCCTCGAATTCATATTCATTAATACCTATCAATCTTTTTAATCTATAATCGTTATTGTAATCATATTCATAACTAGTCGTTGAATACCATGTGTCATCAGCGTTAAAACGTTCTTTTTTAACTAATCGATAATAGGATTGTGAGGGATCAGGATTATTGCTTCCAGAATCATCTGAACTACAGGATAAAATAAGTGTTGCAAATAGGAGCAGGGTAATTTTTTTTCATAATATTTAGTTTTAAAGGATTAAGTTGTAAAGTTAAAGCGAACATTGCCCTTAACCAAGGCAAGCCCATTAATATATTGTATATGTACTTCTTTATCTGCGTGGTGCTTGTTTTCACTAACCAAAAGCAAGTGGTTTTCATCCTTCCCCTTTTGTATGTATTTAATCATAACAAGCTCATCACCTTCTACATTCATCGATACAATATACATATTCCCATAAAAAACACTATTTGGCAAATCAGTAATTACTTTATAAAAAACAATATCTCCACTCTTAACTAGAGGATACATACTATCGCCTGTTACCGTAATTGCACCATCGCATTTAGGCATATTGGGTATTTTAATGGTATCTATTGGTTTTGTGTTTTGTGGGGCTTTAAACAATGTCACTACTCCAGCAGTTACCTCTATATCATACAAGGGGATCTCTTGGTCATCGACAAAAACTTCTTTTGATTTTGGATGATGTAATTTATTAACTGCGCTATTATTGTCGTTAAGCATTTCGCCATCACCAGTTAAAAGCCATGTGTAGTTTATTTCTGAGTAAGTTTCTAAAATTTTTTTTGCCATTTCAGTGCTTATCTCATATTTACCATTTTTTATATGATATATTCCTACATTATCTACAAGCCCAATTTCAATAGAGAGCTTGTTATAGCTAATTTTTAAATAATCAACGATTTTTTTTATTCTTTCGCTACTTGTTAAAGTTTTTTCAAAGGTATTAGCTAAATTTTTATTATTACTTCTTTTCTCTTCATTTTCATCGCCTAATAATTCATTTAATGAAACTTCGAGTATCTCGGATATTTTTTTAATTTATATATATCTGGCTTTGAATATCCTGTTTCATATCCAGAAAAAGTAGTCACTTTAACCCCTAATTCTTCGGCGATCTTTTTTTGAGTTAGATTTTTTTTCTTTCTTAACTCCTTGATTCTTAACATATGAGGTATTGAATTATTTAAAACCGCATTTTGTTCACTTTTTAAAAGGTTTCTGATAAATACAATTGTTGTTGAGGGGATTTTTCTATCATCACTTTCCCAATATTGTAGAGCTCTTATGCCGACACCTACCTTTTCAGCAAGCCCAATCTGTGTTAAATTTAATTCTTTTCTAATTTTTTTTAATTCTTTTCCATTCATAATTAGTGATTTACAATATTTAAAATAAAGAAATACGCATTTTGTTCATCATTAATTTAATAAATACTCCTAAAATTTGCATTTACTAATTGAACTTAAGAAGGCTTACACCTATGAGGGTAAATATGTAATTGCCGAGTTGGATTTAAACTCTGATGTATTCGAGGCTCATGATGAAATGACAGAGGCGCAAGCAGACGAGTATTATACCTTAATGATTAAGGAATCTGAAAAAGAAGTAGATGATTGGGATGTAAGAGCAGAACAGGGACTATATGGCTACGGGTAAATTAAATAGATATGAAACGAGTAGTAAAGAAACCGTGAACATAGAAAGCAGTCTATCTGCTACAATCTGCTATCAATAAGCATAAAAAAAGGATTTAATCTTAAGTAAACCATTCTCAATTAAATTTATTAGATCATCTTTTTTGAAGAAAAATAGTACTAGTTTTTTTGACTTTACACTATTCTTTCGATAATAAAAGCTGGCTATATTAGATCCTACTTGGGCTTTTATTTGGCTTGGTTATGAAATAGTTATGAATAATTAAAAAAGAAAACCCCAACCATCTATTAATAAAGACGTTGGGGTTTTGTTAAGTACTGAAGACGGGACTTGAACCCGTACGGACATTACTGTCCACTGGATTTTAAGTCCAGCGTGTCTACCAATTCCACCACTTCAGCATTGGTATATTATTTCGATCTCACCTTAATAAGTTCGGTCACTTATCGCAAGTCCGACAAGTTTATTCTGGGAAGTCGATTGAGCGAAAAACGGGATTCGAACCCGCGACCTCCACCTTGGCAAGGTGGCGCTCTACCAACTGAGCTATTTTCGCAAAATAAATGAACATAGCTTTGTTGTCAAAGCGGTTGCAAATTTAAAACATTTAACACAATAGCAAAGATTTTTTTAATAAAAAAATAGGAGAATTAGATTATGGGAATAGTGAATTATAATTTGTCGCTAAACATTTTATTAATCTCATCTTTTACATCATTCTTTAGTTCCAGAGCTCCCCCTCTTAACCCATTATCGAACCGCATACCTCTGATATTAAAAGAGTTAGTTGTTTTTTAGACCCTTCTTAGATATCGAACCAGCGTGTTTTTGGTGTTTTTATTCGAAATTTCGAATCGTAGATTTTTAATATTGTATTTTTGATATTAATACCTGTAAGTAATATGATACTTGAAGCTAGCAAACCCTGTGAAGTAATTTCTTTATTTCCAGCAGATCTGAGCCCTAAAGATGATGGAAGTCTTATGATATATATTGCCTTAGATTCTTTTTCCGAATTCTTATTTGATCTTGGCTCTACTAAAGGTAATACCGATTCAAATCTTCTTAACTCTATAAAAAAGTTAATGGAAAATGAAGATTTTAATCGTTACAATCACTCATTTACCTTAGTATTACATAAATATGAGCAGTTAAGACCTAAGATTGAAGCCATTATTAAACCCTATGGTGGAACTTTTGTTGTAAACGACTCCTATGTTGATAAAAAAATGACACCGATTTTAAATGATATGTTCAAACACTTAGCTAAAAAATTGTAAATATATCTTGATGTATTCCATATTTTTGTCTCTTTTAAAATGAGTCATTGATATGCAAAAATATAAAAAGTATCATACCAATATTAAAACATCGTATGCCTTAGGGATTCAAAAACAAGTCCTTCCCGAATCTTTCACTAAAGAAATCTCTCATAGACCTCTTATTATTGGAAAAGGGAAGACCTTGATAAATATCATGGAAGTGAATTTGCATCAAACATTCAACATTCTTTGGAAGATACCAAAGTCTTTCTTGATTCTCGATTAACACTAAGTAGAGAAGCTTTTGTTCAATTTGGACGTTTATATTTTACCATTCTTAGTTTCATTGGAAAAGATAATCTTCAAAAATTAATCAAAGACAATAGAGAAGTCTTTATAAATGTAGTTGAAAATATAGCTGATGATTTTCCAATTTCTAAAACTGTTTTACTTCGGTTCCTTCAAATCTCTAACAAACGTTATACATCCTGGCTTAGTGATCGTAAGTTTGCTTGTTCTAAGTCTCTTACAGGACAATGTTTTAAAAGAAGACCCAATCAAATATCTCCAAAAGAAATTCAAACCCTTAAAACGTATATGAATAACCCAAACTATAAAATATGGTGTATCCGTTCTGTCTGGGGTAAAGCAGTTGGGAATGGTGCAGTTTCTATGGCAGAATCTACTTGGTATAAATATACTCGGAAACTTGGGTTTTCTAAAGCACGAAAGCCTTTTAAAGTACCTCGGAAAAGAGGTTCATTTAATGCTTCTCGACCAAATGAAACCTGGCATATGGATATATCTCAATACAAAACTTTTGATAATGTCATTTATTACATCTATACCGTGGTTGATAACTTCTCTCGTAAAATTATTGCCTATGATATTTCTACTAAAAAATCTGCACAGATTAGAATCAATACCGTTAAGCAAGCAATCGCTAATGAATTTGATGTAAACTTAAAAGAGCAACATCTAGATTTAATCGTTGATGGTGGAACAGAAAACAACAACAAAACTATCCATCAGTTTCTTAAAGACTGTCAAATTAATGTCCATAAAAAGATTGCTCTTAAAGGTGTAACCTTTTCTAATTCTATTGTCGAAGGACCTTATAAAATTATGAAATCCTACTACTTTAGAACTAAACAAATACTTTCTGCCACCATTAGACAAGAACTCGAGTTTTTTATTAATAATTACAATAATGAAAAGCCTTGTAACAAACATAAAATATATACTCCTAATGAAGTTCATCTAAACCCTGAACTTGCTAAAGCTAAACTTGTTCTTAGTAATTCCAACAAAAAACGGCTCGAAGAAAACAGAAATTATTGTTGTAAGCTATCTGCTTAAATAGATAGATTATTTGCATAAATCTTACTTATTTAAACCAAATAAGCTTGTTTTTTATCTCTCAATATGTCAATGAGCATCTAATTCTCTTAACTCGAGAATTTTTCCTTTTTAATGTCATCTCATTTCTAAAATGAATTTCAAATATATCTTTTTTCTTTAAATTTCTTTCTCTAAAGAAGCAATCGTTTTATACATAGGTGCTTTCGAAAATTCGAATACATTGCTATAGAATGACTTATGTTATTTATACTTCTTTCTTTATTCTCTAAATCAATTCTTTAATTATTTATAAAATATAATGACTTAGTGCTAGGTCAATACAAGGAACCCTCTACAATCCATGATATCAAAGTCGCCCCCTGGATTACTTTCCCTAGCCAACTTAATCATATTTGGAGCAATATCAATTGCTTTGATAGAAAAATCAGGTCGTTTTGATAACAAATATTTTGTGATATTTCCAGGGCCGCAACCAATTTTGAACACTCTGGCCTCTTTCTTTTTGATCAACTTGCAAAAAAGATCATAACTTTGATTATAAATATCAAGGTCCATAAAGCGATCTTGATACAAAGCCGTAATTTTATTCCAGGTTTTGAAGGTTGTTTTATATTTATTCATTCAATTAATAACGGTAAGAATAATTATTGCAGTCGATTTTTATAAATTTTATATCGATTAAAATTAAAACATTAAATCCAATTTTTGCTGATTAAAAATTGAAAAACATTTGGCAAATTCATTAATATCTTCAAAAAATTAATAGAAAAGTAACGTGTACTACCTATTTAAGAAAATTATTCCCAACAAAAAGCGTTAAATTGTATTGTATAAAGTTTTATACTCTATCATGAATCGAAAAATATTTATAGAAACATCTTTTATAGGTAGCCTTGCTATTTTCATACTTCCCCATCTTTCTTTTAGTTCATCTCAAGAACTGTATAGTCGTGAGTTATTAATTGGGAAGGGAAACCCAGATTTAAAAGGAGATAAATTCAAAATGCACAAAGAGGCTTATACTCATTTTATTGAAATGAAAAAAGCAGCATTTAAAGATAACATATCCATAGAATTAGTTTCAGCATACAGGAGTTTTGAAAAGCAAAAACAGATCTTTGAAAATAAATACAATTTACATCTATCAGAGGGCCTTAGTCCGATTGAAGCTATTCAAAAAATAATTGAATACTCTACTATTCCCGGAACCTCACGACATCATTGGGGAACCGATATAGATATAATAGATGCCAATTCAATTAGACCACAGCATGTATTAAATGAAGAACATTTCAATGAAAAAGGACCTTTTTATAAACTTAAAGAATGGCTAAACAGTCATGCTCATTCTTATGGGTTTTACGAGGTTTATACCAATAATCCAATTCGTAAAGGGTTTAAATATGAACCCTGGCATTATAGTTATGCTCCCATTTCAAAACCTATGCTTCAATCCTATAAAAAACTTGATATTAAAAAGGTGCTTCAGGAAGAAAATATATTGGGTAACACCTATTTTACAGATAGCTTTATTTCGACCTATTATTCTGAAAATATATTGGATATTAATCCCGTATTACATTAGCTGGTCTTTCATTATTTTGTTTTTATCTTTGACCCATGAATAAAAAAGTCCTTTTATTAATATTAGATGGTTGGGGGATCACTCAGTATCCAAATGTATCTGCTATTGCACATGCTAATACCTCTTATATTGATTCACTTTATGAAAATTATCCCTCAGCAAAAATTCATACCGATGGGCACTACGTTGGCTTACCAAAAGGACAGATGGGAAATAGTGAGGTAGGACACATGAATCTTGGTGCAGGACGCATAATTTATCAAGATCTTGTAAAAGTGAATATTGCTATAGAAAATAATACTTTAGGTCAGGAACCTGTTTTAAAACAAGCATTCAATTATGCTAAAAAATACGATAAAAAAGTTCATTTTTTAGGGTTATTATCAGATGGTGGTGTTCATTCACATATTAACCATTTAAAAGGCTTGATTAGTGCTGCATATCATGAAGGACTTGAACATGTATTTGTTCACGCTTTTACAGATGGTCGTGATGTAGATCCTAGATCTGGACTGGGTTTTATTTCAGATTTACAAGATCACTTAAATAAAACAACGGGTAAATTAGTTTCAGTTATAGGCAGGTATTTTTCAATGGATCGAGATAAACGTTGGGAGCGCATTAAAAAGGCATATGATTTATTAACCAATGGTACTGGAGAATTTTCAATAAATATTTTTAAAAGTATTGAAAAAAGTTATACCAACGGAATTACAGATGAATTTATTGAACCCATTGTATTAACTGAAAACAATCACCCTATTGGAACAATTGATAAGGATGATGTTGTTATTTTTTTTAATTTCAGAACTGATCGTGGGCGACAATTAACACAAGCACTAAACCAAAAAAGTATTGAATCATTTGGAATGAAACCCCTTTCTCTTTATTATGTTACACTCACCAATTATGATGATTCCTTTAACGGAATAAAAGTTATTTATAATAAGGAAAACGTTCAAAATACTTTAGGGGAAGTTTTAGAAAATAATGGAAAAACTCAGATCCGGGCTGCTGAAACAGAAAAATACCCGCACGTTACCTTCTTTTTTTCAGGAGGAAGAGAAGAACAATTTAAAGGGGAAAAACGTATTCTTTGTCCATCACCAAAGGTTGCAACATACGATCTTCGACCAGAAATGAGCGCTTTTAGTCTTAGCGATAAAATTCTTCCTGAGATTAATTCTCAATCGGTAGATTTTATTTGTTTAAATTTTGCTAATGGCGATATGGTAGGTCATACCGGCGTATTTGATGCTGCAATTAAAGCCTGTGAAACTGTTAATATTTGTACTGAAGCTGTTATTGATGCAGCTCTTAAAAATGGATATTCAACCATTTTACTAGCAGATCATGGGAATTGTGAAACCATGATTAATCCAGATGGAACTCCAAATACAGCACATACTACAAATCCAGTTCCAGTTATTTTAATCGATCCCGATGTTTCAGAAATTAAAAATGGAATATTAGGAGATATTGCACCTACAGTTTTAGACCTTATGGGTATAGAAAAACCTGAAATAATGGAACAACAATCAATAATAATTAAATGAAAAAATACATTCTTATTTTAATATTACTTCTCCAATTTGCTTGTAATAGCTCTAAAGAAATTGTTTCAGAAGAAATAAATGTTACCGTCCCATACAGGGAAACAGTAATTCTTCTAGGGGAAGCGAACAGAGAAGGATTTTCCAAAAAACCATTTGCTAAGTGGTTTGATAATAATTTTGAATTGTATAAAGTGGATACTGAAACTATTGATAAATTAAAACCACTTCTTAAAAATGTCACTATTAAAACATTTATGGGTACATGGTGTGGGGATAGTAGAAGAGAAACGCCTACATTGTATAAAATTTTGGATGCTACAGATTATAATTATAAGAATTTTAGTTTAATAACTGTTTCTCGTGAAAAAAGCACTCCTAACGGATTTGAAAAAAACATGAATATCGTTTATGTTCCGACTATAATTTTTTACAGAAATGGTGAAGAAATTGGACGATATGTAGAATTCGCTCAAGAAAGTTTAGAAAAGGATATGCTTGCAATAGTTAGTGGAAGCGGATATAAACATTCCTATGAAGATTAGCATTTATAAGGTAAGTATATTTTATGATTTTGAAGATCGATTAAAGCTATGATTTCTGAAACTGTTACGATTGCAATAGATTTTGATGGTACCATTGTTGAAGATGAGTATCCAAAAATTGGCAAGCCCAAACTTTTTGCTTTTGAAACTTTAAAAAAACTTCAAGAGAAAGGTCATTGCCTTATTCTTTGGACCTATAGAGATGGGAGAATTTTAGAGCAGGCTATTCAATATTGTAAAGAAAATGGCATTACATTTTATGCGGTAAATAAAAGTTTCCCAGAGGAAGAATTCGATTCTAATTACAGCCGAAAAATTAATGCTGATATTTTTATTGATGATCGAAATTTTGGGGGATTAAAAGGTTGGGGGGAATTTATCAGGAATTGATTGGTGAAGAAAAAGTTGTTGCTAAAAAACCAAAAAAAAAAGTGATCCTTTTTTAATAAAAATTCATGATAATACCTAAATCAAAAGAAGAGATTGAATTAATGCGTGAAAGTGCATTAATTGTTTCCAAAACCCTAGGTTTACTAGCAAATGAAGTGAAACCTGGAGTAACAACTCTTTATTTGGATCAATTAGCAGAAGAATTTATTCGTGACCACAACGCTATCCCTGGTTTTTTAGGATTATATGACTTTCCAAATTCCTTGTGTATGAGTCCGAATGCCCAAGTAGTTCATGGAATTCCAAATGACAAGCCTTTAATTGAAGGGGATATTATATCTATTGATTGTGGGGCAATTAAAAACGAATTCTATGGAGATCATGCCTACACTTTTGCGGTGGGTGAAATTGATTCTGAGATTAAAAATTTATTAAAGATCACAAAAGAATCTTTGTATGAAGGAATACGAGAATTTAGAGTTGGAAAGCGTGTAGGTGATGTTGGTTATGCAATACAACACTATTGCGAAGCAAATGGGTATGGTGTGGTACGAGAATTGGTTGGTCATGGTTTAGGGAAAAAAATGCATGAAGACCCAGAAATCCCTAATTATGGAAGACGTGGTCGAGGGAAAAAATTCATAGAAGGAATGACAGTTGCCATCGAACCTATGATCAATCTAGGAACCAAAAGAATTGAACAATTATCAGATGGCTGGACTATCCTAACACAGGACAGAAAACCAAGTGCTCACTTTGAACACAATGTTGCTATAATAAATGGCAAGCCTGAACTTTTATCTACTTTTGATTATATCTATGAGGCTTTAGGGATTGTTAGTGATGAAGAAGATGAATTTAGAGGCTAAAGGAAATTCCAAGCTTGAATCTTTGTGTAATAACATTATATTGAAAAAAATATTTAGTTACATATTAAACATTATACCAAGGCCTATACTGATCAGGTTAAGTTTTTTTGTACAACCTTTTATCGCTTTCTTTTTAAAAGGAACTAAATACACCGACCCAATTGATGAAAAATCATATAAAAAGTTTTTACCTTATGGCTATACTAAGATTCGTGAAAACGTCTTAGCATCTGGCACATTTTCCTTAGAAAGACATCGATTATTCTGGTTGTATCTTAAGAATGAAACTTCCTTTTTTAAGGGGAACTATAAGGTACTTCATTTTGCTCCTGAACAAGCATTTTATTCAAGATTTAAAAAAATGACAACCCTTGAATATATTACTTCAGATCTAAACTCCCCTCTAGCCGATGTTAAAGCTGATATTTGTCAACTCCCTTTTTCTAATAATGAATTTGATTTTATTTTCTGCAATCATGTACTGGAACATATACATGATGACACTAAAGCAATGAAGGAATTATATCGGGTCCTTAAACCTGGTGGAATTGGAATTTTTCAAATTCCACTAGATCTTTCAAGAGCTGTCACTTTTGAAGATAATACCATAATCGATAAAAAAGAACGAACCAAAATATTTGGTCAATATGATCATGTTAGGATATATGGTCGAGATTATTTTGAGAAGTTACGTTCTATTGGGTTTTCAGTTATTGAAGAAGATTACACTAAAAAATTTACAGAAAGTGAAATAGATCACTTTCGATTAGCAAAAGGAGAAATTCTACCGGTTTGTAAAAAGCTATTTTAATAATCTTGATTTAAACCCTTCAGTAATATAAACCTGTTCGGAATTGGATGCATCATTAAAAGTTAAATAGGCTTCAATACCCTTTAATTTCCCTAATAATTCTTTAGATCTTTTCAACCCCATTGCCATAAATGAAGTTGCGTAGGCATCAGCTACAGCACATGTTGATGCTATTACTGTTGCACTGGTTACATCACTTTTTTCAGCAGATCCCGTAATAGGATTTAATGTATGAACATATTTTTTACCAGTTATAGGATCAATTCTAAACTTTCTATAATTCCCTGAAGCTGCCATTGCTTCATTTTTTAAAGTCAAAATAGCTGAATAGGATCTGTTTTCTAATTGGGAATTGACATTTTCAATTCCAACAACCCAATCCTTGCCTTTTTCAACATGTATTCCTTTGGATAATAATTCTCCCCCTAATTCAATTAAATAATTTGAAATGCCCTGTTCCTCAAGATAATGCCCAATACAATCTATACCATATCCTTTTGCCACTGCATTAAAATCGAAATAAATTTGAGCATGTTTTTTTTTAACCTTATTTTCTGAAGTAATGCTTACTTTTTGAAAACCTACATATTGAAGTAGGGAATCTAAAATTTTAGCATCAATTTTTTGAATAGAATTAACAGTACCAAAACCATATGCATTGCGTAGCACCCCTATTGTTGGATCAAAATATCCAAGTGTTTTTTGATTTATCTCTTTTGAAATATTAAAATTATCAATGAATATTTGATCAACTACCAGAGTGGTATCGCCCCTATTTATTTTGGAAATATCACTACCTGGTTGATAAATATTAACTGACCGATTAACCACATAGATAATTGAATCTATTCCTTTTTCTAATTTTAAATCGGTATTTGAAAATAAGGTAATTGAATAGGTTGTTCCGAATGCATTTCCCTGATATACTTTTTTAGTTAAGGGCTTTGAAATAGAATTAACAGAAGTTTTATTTTCACAGGAAAATAAAAAAAAAGCAAAGAATATATAAATTAAATGCTTCATATTATTTCTTATAACCCGTTATATATCAAAGTGTAATCTTGGTCTCTTAAAACGGGCTTTTCATAATCACTCCCATGACCTAATCCCACCCCTGCATAGTATGTTTTTGCTTCAAACTTCAATCCCTGATCTTTTATTTTTAACATAAGATCTACATCATAATCTTTAACTTCATTAGGATACCTTACAGAACGAACGATTACAAAATGCATCTGTTTATTTTTTAAAACTACAAACTGTGGGTTTTTACTTAAATTAGAATTCACTCCCATAAACTCAAATCCTTGAGACCTTAATTCTTCTCCTACGATATTCATCGCAAGATTATGAAGTTCTTGATGAGTAAGTTCCAAATTCATATTTCTTTAAATCGAATAAATTTAACCTTCCTGAAATTATATATTGGGAAGTCCAAATACTGACCTATTTCTACTTCAAACCATGGATTCATTTCTGAATCTTTATTATTTTTTATAATATGAACACTTTGAGCAGGTGTATTTCCTTGTGCAAATATAACCATTTTTTTTCCTTGTGAATTAGCAGCTACATCCACCACCAATACAACATGACCAGGGCTTCCAGGATTAATCAATAAGTCTCCAACTTCTACATTTTCCATAGATTCTATTTTGTTTAACTCATTATAAAGTGTCTGTGTTCCTGAATAAGTATAGATGAGGTTGAGGTATTTGTAGAAATTATCTTTCGTAGCGTTTTCCGGAGCCGTTTTATAAAAGGAAACATTAGTTCCATTAATTATTGGTCTATATCCTTTAGCATATTTTTTCCATGAACAATAATGTCCAGATGTGAAATTAAATCCGATTTTGTCTTTTTGATCTATATCCCAAAGGAATTCTGCTCGTATTCTAATTAGGGCATCCGCACATTGTTGCAAACCGTTTGATGGTACTGGAATATCCATCACCCCTACATGTCCATTTTGATATACATATGGTTTCCCATCGTAATTGATCACTTTAGCACCAAAGGGTTTTAATATGTAGTTTTGAATATAGTATTGAAATGAATCTTCACTGTATTCTAATCTCTTAAACCCATCTGGAACCCGTATTCTTTCTTTTATAGTAGGTCCTTTTTCATTGATGTTTCCTGAAAAGACTAGCTCATTTTTAGCACTATTCTTTACTATTCTATTTTCTTTTGAAGGTATTATATATCCAGCAACAAGGACAATTACAAGTATAAATATCCGTTTTTTCATTAGAATAAAATATTTTAATATTAATCATTAAAATACTAAACGATAAAAATCAGAATCATAGCTTTAATAAAAAGTTAAAATATCTTAATTAATAGGTTACATAAAGGGAAATTAATTTGACAAAGAGTTATAAATCTAAAAAAACGAATACACTTATCAAAATAGGTATTATTACTAGTTTATTAATTTTAATTCCTTTTCAGGGAAATGCACAAATCTTTGAAAAATTAACAAAAAAAACTGAAAAAAAATTAGAACGAGAAGTTGAGGATCGCACCCAAAAACAAATTGATGATCAAATTGAAAAAGGCTTGGATAAAGCGGAAGGAGAAGTTGAAGGAACATCAAAGAAAGAAAATGAATCGAAAAATACAAGCGATGTTGGTATTGAGAAAGATTTGGAAAATCAAGATTCTGAAGCAACAAAGGATGCACTTTTAACCTGGAGTAAATTTGATTTCATATCAGGGGATATTGTGATTTTTGAAGATGTTCCGAGTGATTCTGAGGAAAATGGTGAATTTCCTTCCAGATGGGACCTTGAATCAGGTTCGGTAGAAAAAGCTGAAATTGATGGTGTGATTGCGATCACTTTTCTAAATAAAGGGACTATCGTTCCTTATTTGGAACATTCTCAGGATGATTATTTATCTGAAAAATTTACAATAGAATTTGATGTCTATTTTAAGTCGGTAAATAGTGATAAATATTGGATCTATCTTTGGGATAAAATCAATCAAAATAAGAATGACAACTCGTATTTTATAATTCATAGGAACCAGTTGAATATGTTCCACAGTACGATGATGTATCCTGGAACTACGAAATCAAATTGGGGTGAAAAAAGTGCCTGGAGGCATGTTTCCATTGCTTTTACAAAAGGGAAGATTAAAGCGTATCTAGACGATACCCAGTTAATTAATATCCCTCATTATAAGGCAAATCCAAGTGGGATTACGATTGAAGCTGAAACACATATTTCTGATTTTCAATGCATTAAAAATATTCAAATTGCAAAAGGAGGTGTTAAGTATTATGACAGGGTGTTATCTGAAGGAAAAATTATTGTAAACGGGATAAAATTTGATATTAATAAAGCAACATTAAAGCCTGAAAGTATGGGAGCTATCAACAAAATATTTAAGTTGATGAAAAAAAATACTGAATTAAATTTTAGTGTTGAGGGTCATACCGATAGTGATGGTGAAACTAAATATAATCAGACTTTATCAGTAGAAAGGGTTAAAACTGTAATGAATATCCTAATGGATTTGGGGATTAATTCTAGTCGCTTAACATTTGCGGGGTTTGGAGAAAGTTTTCCCCTAGAATCAAATGCTACTGCTGAAGGGAGAGCTAATAACAGAAGGGTTGAATTTGTTAAATTTTAAATAAATTTGGATTTAAATTATAAAATTAGTCTAAAATTGTTAAGTATTAGCCTCCAAAATCGTCAAAACGAATATTCTCATCAGGAATACCAAAATCCTCACCCATTTTTTGAACAGCTTGGTTCATTAGTGGAGGCCCACAAAAATACAGTTCAATATCTTCAGGAGCTTCATGATGATTTAAATAGTTTTCAATAACACAATTATGGATAAATCCTACAAATCCATCACCAACTTCATCATTTATATCACTTTTAACTTTCCAGTTATCTTCTTCCATAGGTTCTGATAGGGCCAAATAAAATTTAAAATTAGGAAATTCGCGTTCCAATTCGTTAAAATGCTCTAAATAAAATAATTCACGTTTTGATCTTCCTCCGTACCAATAGGTAACCTTTCTACCTGTTTTTAAAGTCTTGAATAAATGGTATAAATGAGAGCGCATAGGAGCCATTCCAGCACCACCTCCTACATAAAGCATTTCGGCTTCAGAATCATTTATAAAAAATTCGCCATAAGGTCCCGAGATCGTTACTTTATCCCCTTTCTTTTGATTAAAAATATAGGAAGAAGCTATTCCAGGATTTACAACCATCCATCCCCCTTTAGCACGATCAAATGGAGGGGTTGCAATTCGAACATTCAACATTATTTCACGTCCTTCTGCAGGGTAAGAAGCCATGGAATAAGCTCTTTCAACTATTTCTTCATTTTTCATAACAAGTGGCCATAATTTAAACTTATCCCATTCAGCCTGAAACTTATCTGAAGTTTCATGTTCTTCAGGGTGAGCAGTAATATCCATATCTGAAAAATTAACCTCACAAGGTGGAATTTCAATTTGAATATATCCTCCAGCTTTGTACCCCATTTCATCTGGGATCTCAATAACAAATTCTTTTATAAAAGACGCAACATTATAATTTCTAACAACGGTTGCTTCCCACTTTTTAATTCCGAAAACTTCTTCTAGAATGGTGATATTCATATTTTGTTTCACCTTTACCTGACAGGCCAAACGAATACCTTCTTTTAATTCTTTTCTGGTAAAATGAGGAGTTTCTGTAGGCAAAGCTTCTCCTCCACCTTCTATAACATGGCACTCACATTGTATACAAGTTCCTCCACCACCACAAGCAGATGGTAAAAATATTTTTTGGTTTCCAAGCGTGGTTAACAAACTTGATCCCGAAGCTACTTCAATCTCTTTTTCTCCATTAATTTTAATTTTAACGGGGCCTGAAGGTGCTAATTTTTCTTTTGTAAAAAGTAATAATGATACCAATACTAAAATAAGTACTAAAAATGCAACAATTGTTGCAATCATTACTCCTATTGTGCTTGCGGCTAATATCATATTATTGCTTTGTTATTTTAGATACATCAACAATTTTTACGGAATCGTTATTTTCTTGATCTTGTTCATCAGCCTTAGTTTGTACTAAATCAATTTCAGTTTCTTCTTTAACACCATTGGTGGTTAACATACCTCCAAAACTCATAAATCCAATTGCCATTAATCCTGTTATAATGAATGTAATTCCTAAACCCCGTAAGGGAGCTGGAACGTTAGAATATCTAATTTTTTCACGTATGGCAGCAATAGTAAGTATTGCTAAAAACCATCCTATCCCAGAAGAAACTCCATAATTTAGTGCCAAACCCAAGGTTTCAATTTCGCGAGATTGCATAAATAATGATCCTCCTAATATTGCACAGTTTACAGCTATCAATGGTAAAAAGATTCCTAATGAATTATATAATGAAGGTGAAAATTTTTCTACTACTATTTCAACCAATTGAACCATCGTAGCAATAGTTGCTATAAATAAAATAAAAGATAGGAAGCTTAGATCATATTCAGCAAATTCTGGACCTAACCAAGATAAGGCTCCATCCTGTAAGATGTATTGATTGAGCAACCAGTTCAATGGTACAGTAACAGCAAGAACAAAAATTACAGCTGCTCCTAATCCAACAGCGGTCGATACTTTTTTAGATACAGCAAGGTAAGAACACATTCCAAGGAAGGTGGCAAATACCATATTGTCTATAAAGATTGATTTAAAAAATAATTCTAAATGTTCCATTTTTTTAAGTGTTCAGTTTTCAGTTTTCAACCTTTTATTTTCAGTTTATGTTAAGTGGACTATTCTTCTTCAATTAATGCTTTATTTTTTGATCGCTGCACCCATATTATCAAACCTACAATGATTAATGCCATTGGTGACAATAGCATAAATCCATTGTTTTCGTAACCAAATGCATATACTCCTGTTTTCTCAATCGGATCTCCTAATACTTTTATGCCTAATAAAGTACCAGATCCTAATAATTCTCTAAAAAAGCCTACAATTATAAGTATTAATCCGTAACCAAATGAATTTCCTATTCCATCAAGAAAGGAACGCCAGGGCTTATTTGCCAAAGCAAAAGCTTCAAAACGCCCCATAATAATACAGTTGGTAATTATTAATCCTACAAATACAGAAAGTGTTTTACTTAATTCGTAAGCGAATGCTTTCAATACTAAATCCACAATAATTACCAATGCAGCTATTATAACTAATTGAACGATAATTCTAATTTTTGAAGGAATGACATTTCGCATTAATGATATTACAACATTCCCAACACCTAATACAAACATTACTGAAATTGCCATTACAATTGAGGCTTCTAATTCAGCTGTAATTGCCAAAGCAGAACAGACCCCCAATACTTGTATCGTAATTGGATTATCATCCAATAAAGGATCCATTATTAATTTCGTGTCTTTTTTTGATAAAAGTCCCATAAATTAATTGTTTTTTAAGGATTTAAAATAAGGAATATATAGTTTCAAATCGTCTTTTATCATTGATGTAACTCCATTTCCTGTTATAGTAGAACCTGCAATTGCATCTACTTTATTGTCTGTTTTTCTTTCGTTCTTAGGATCATTATTTCCTTTGGTAACATTAACCCCTGTAAAACCTCCAGAGGTATCAAATAAATGCTCTCCTGAAAAATCATCCATAAAGAATCGCTGATTTATATTTGCGCCTAATCCTGGTGTTTCACCTTTATGATCGAAGAATACTCCTTTTATTACCATATCCTTATCCATTGCAACAAAACCCCAAATTGCATCCCATAAACCTTTTCCTCTAATGGGTGCAACATAATAGGTTTCAGATTCTGTTTCATTAATAAATAATGGTAACCTTCTTTGATAAGATTCATCTTTTGAAGCTGCTTGTTCTTTCTTTACATCTATTAATAAGTAAGCTTCAGAATCTTCGGATATATCATCTCCTTGAATTACTAGTTGTTTGGTTATATTTTTTGAAAAAGATTCAGCAACATTATTCTTTGGAACAAATATTACATTGGATTCATCATTTTCATTAATCCCAATAGCATACAAAATGTTTTGTTGTTTTTCAATCCGTTTATTTTCGGTAATATTTTCTTTCAAACCTTCAGCAGCAATTGATAATATGGATCCCACCACTAAAACCATAATAATAGCAAAAATAATGGTATAACTATTTTTATCTGTATTTATACCCATAATTAATTAGTTTTAACTTTTAAACGCTTCATTCTTCTTTTAATGTTTCCATTAACCACATAATGATCTATCGTTGGAGCAAAAACATTCATCAATAAAATAGCCAACATTACTCCCTCAGGATAGGCTGGATTAAATACACGAATCATAACTGCTATAAATCCAATTAAGAAACCATATATCCATTTTCCTTTATTTGTCTGACTAGCAGTAACGGGATCAGTTGCCATGTATACTATACCGAATACCAAACCACCTAAAAGTAAATGCTGCCAAAAACCAGTATTCATCAATCCATAAAAATTATTTGTCTCAGTAATAAGGCCTGTTGAAGCTACCCAATTAAATATAAGCCCCATCAATAAAGAGCCAATAACTGCCGAAACCATAATTCTCCAACTTGCAATTTTTGTGTAAATTAAAAAGATTCCTGCCAAAGCAATCAATAAGGTAGAAGTCTCACCAACGGATCCAGGAATAAATCCATAGAATGCATCAATAACAGATGAACTAGACAGCTCACCTCCTTGTGCTAAACTTCCTAAAATCGTTTCGCCTGAAATTGCATCTGGTTGCCCTTCCATGGCTTCTGCTCCTAAAACCCAAACTTTATCTCCACTCATCCAAGTAGGATAGGCAAAGAATAAAAAAGCCCGGATGGTTAATGCAGGGTTTAAAATGTTCATTCCAGTACCTCCAAAAACTTCTTTTCCAATAACAACACCAAAAATAACTGCTACAATTAACATCCAAATTGGAATATCAATAGGAACAATTAATGGCACTAACATTCCCGTGACCAAGAATCCTTCTTCAACTTCATGTTTATTAATAGTTGCAAAAATAAATTCGACTCCAAGGCCAACTCCATAAGATACAATCACCAAAGGTAATACAGCTAAGGCGCCAACCGAAAAGTTTTCCCATGTCCAAAAAGTTGCACTAAAAAACCCATTTGATGCACGTTCAATTTCACCTAAAGCTAAAAAATGTTGGTATCCGGTGTTGAACATACCGAAAATAAGCACTGGCACCATGGCCATCACTACCATATTCATGGTTCGTTTTAAATCGTCAACAACCCGTATATGCGATCCAGAACTCGTAGTTTCGTTAGGGGTATATAAAAAAGTATGTAATGCATTGAATGTAGTCTGCATTTTAGTACCTTCATATTTTTTCTTTAAGGTATCTAGTTTTTGTTTCATTCCCATAAGGCTATCCTATTTCTTTTAACATTAAATCTAGACCATCTCTTATTATTTTCTGGTGAGGTTGCTTAGACACACAGACAAATTCAGTAAGTGCAAAATCTTCTGGAGCTACTTCGTACATTCCTAGTTGTTCCATATTATCTAAATCATTAACCATACAGGCTTTTAATATTTGCATTGGAAAAATATCTAATGGAAATACTTCCTCGTAATTTCCAGTTAATACAAAAGCTCTGTGTTCTCCATTAGTATTAGTATCTAATCTGTATTCTTTTTTAGGTGTTAACCAGCTAAAAGTAAGTGATCTTGTAATTGATTCTTTATCGAAAACAGGCTTTGCCCATCCAAAAAATTCGTAATCATCTCCTTCTGGAATTATAGTAACTGTATTGGAATAATAATCTAAATTTCCATTTAGTGAAATTTTAGTTCCTGATAACACATTTCCACTTATCACTCTTACATGCTCTTCATTTAAGCCTGCGTCTTGAACGAATGTAGAAACCTCAGCTCCAATTTTTGTAATATAATATTTAGGTGATTTTACTGAAGATCCTGCTAAGGCAATAATCCGTTCTGCATTAAATTTTCCTGTTAACAAAAGTGTTCCAATAATTACCATGTCTTGAGGTGTAATTGTCCATACTGTTTCACCTTTATTAACTGGATCAATCTTTCCTATTTGAGTTCCAACATTTCCTGCTGGATGTATTCCTGAAACAGAATGAATAATACAGTTTGTAAGTCCACTAAAAACATGATTGCTCTTGGCTCCAACACCAATATGAACTTCTCCGTCAGTTAATTTACTCAGGGCAGTAATTGCTGCTTGTAATTCTTTTTCCTTGCCAAGTAATACAAAGTCATAATCTGCAGCCAAGGGTGCCGTAGCATAGGCTGAAATAAAAATTGCTTTTGGTTTTACATTCGGGTCAGCAATAATATCGTAGGGTCTTTGTTTTATAAAAGACCAACAACCTGAACTTAATAAATGTTCTTTTAGATTTTCTAAACTTATAGCATCGGGATCTATAATATCAAATTCTTTATACGAATCCTGTGAGTCAGCCTCAACAACAAGAGCTGTAATTAAACGCCTAGCTCCTCTTTCAATAGCAACAAGAGTACCACTTACCAGAGAAACAAACTTTATCTCTTCATTGGTCTTGGAGTAAAAAATAACATCTCCTGCTAGTAATTTTGCTCCTTCTTTAACAACCATTTTAGGGGCTATAAGATGGAAGTCTGAAGGTCTAATAACGAATGTTCTTGATCGCTGTGCTTTTGTAAGAGTTTTGGTTGCTGAACCTTTTAAGCGAATGTTAAGACCTTTTTTAATCTTAATGTCTTTAGACATAAAATACTTGTGTTAAAATTATATTTAAAATCTTGTACTTTATTAGGGTGTGCAAATTTAAATATTTTAAGTTGCTTCACATAATATTTGTAACTATTTTCTTAACGGTAGATTCAACTAGCAAATGCAACTTTTTGGTTTACAAATTTATAAAATAGATTTTTGGGGTTATCATAATTTAGATTTTTTCTTGGTCTTCGGTTTATTTTGTGTTGTATTAATTTGATTTCTTGGTTATTATATGCACTGAATATTGATTTTTTTGGTATATATTGCCTAACGAGTTTATTGGCGTATTCACTTAATCCTCTTTCCCATGAGCAATAAGGGTGAGCAAAAAAGAACTGGGTTAATAATTTTTTAGATATTTTTTTATGCTCGGCAAATTCTTTAGCATTATCTGAGGTAATGGAATGGACAAATTTCTTGTAAGGCATCATCATCTCAATAACAATTTCTGCTAATTCTTTAGCATTTTTACCAAAAGGCAACTTTCTCATTAAGAAAAAAGCAGTAGTCCTTTCAACTATAGTAACAATTGCACCTTTTCCATCTTTACCTATAATTAAATCTATTTCCCAATCACCAAAGCGTTCTTTATTGTTAATTATATCGCCTCTAAAGTCTATAGATACCCTATCCTTAATTGTATTCTGTTTCCCAGAAACTGGACGTTTTCTGTGTTTTAATTGATGTCTTAAATGTTTAAATAGATTTCCTCCTTGCTTTTTATCTTCTCTTATATAAGCATAGGAATATTTTGAGATTTACAGTAACCCACTATCTGTTCTGGAGACCATTGTTCTTGTTCTATTTGCTTTTTTATGTATTTTTCTATGGAAGGAGTAAATTTTCTATTACTAGCAAAACGTTCCTTTCTTTCGGAAGATAATTCTTGAGCAAAATCAGGGTTATATGAACCTTGTTTTTTTGAATTACGTTTTAATTCCCGATAAATAGTCGTTTTATCAACATTCAAAGCTTCTGCTATAAAAAGTTTTGATTTGCCACAATTTAAGTATGCTTTTATTTGATACCTTTGTTCTTTAGTTAAGTGCTTCATATTTATTGACTTTTAGTAGAGTACAAATATAAGCCTTAATTAGGAGTACTTAAGAGAGAAGGCTTTAACGATATTAGAATTATATAAATACTCCTAAAAGTTGCATTTACTAATTGAACTTAAGAACAATAATAAAAGGGCTATTTAGGTATAATAATTAGGTATTAATTTTGTTTATCTTTAACATCGAAAATAATAATTCTATGCATAAAAATATTTTTAGTGTTCTATTAATTTTTTTAATTACCATCCCAATATTTGCTCAATATTCAGAAAAAGTTGAACCAGATTATATTAAAACAATTCAATTTCAAGGACTAACCAGACAAAGCAAACTCCCAATTCTTAATTTAGGCGATCGATTGTTTTTAAGTTTTGATGCCTTGAATGGAACAGAAGCTGATTTTTATTATACCATCACACATCATGATTTTGATTGGACCTTAAGTGATCTTTCAAAAGGGGAATATTTAAATGGATTTGATGATGTTAGAATTACTGATTATGAAAATTCATTTAATACGCTTCAAATCTATTCGCATTATAAGCTTAAAATACCAAACAGAGATACTAAACGAATTAAGAAAAGCGGTAATTATATGATTAGTGTTTTCGATGATAATGGTAATTTAGTTTTTTCCAGAAAGTTTATTGTTGTTGAAAATCTGGTTGGTGTTTCAGCATTTGTTAAACTATCTAGAGACTTAAATTTCATTGACTCAAAACAAGTGGTACAGTTTACTGTTGATTCACCAACTATACAATTAACCAATCCACAACAAACTGTAAACGTGATGGTTATGCAAAACAGCAATCTAAAAAATGCAATCCTAAATTTAAAACCACAATACACTATTGGTTCTCAATTGATTTATCGATATGATCAAGAGGGTGCTTTTTGGGGTGGAAATGAATTTTTTAATTTTGATAATAAAGATATCAGAGTGGCAACTTCTAGTATTCGATTTATTGAATTAGTTGATCTTTACAATAATTATTTATTTACAAACGGATCGCGGGTACATAAAAAATATACCTATAACCCCGACATTAATGGAAATTTTGAAGTTAGAGTTTTAGTCTATACTAAAGATGTTAACATTGAAGCAGATTATGCCCGAATACATTTTAATCTTCAGTTCTTAGAAGATATAGGCGATAAGGAGCTTCATCTATATGGAAATTTTAATAATTGGACCATAGATGAATCCACCTATATGCAGTATGATGAGTTTAGTGACACCTATAGAAACGACAGACTATTTAAACAGGGTTTTTACAATTATAAATACGTATTGGTCGATAGAGATGGCAGTATTATTCCTGGTGCAGTAAGTGGAAATTTTTGGGAAACAGAAAACTATTACACCGTCATTGTTTATTTTAGGGACCTAGGAGCACGTTACGATCGCATTATTGGATTGGGGGAAGCATCCTCATTAAATATCAATAACAAATAAAATTTCTTTTATTTTATTAATTTCATTTTTTTGACAATGATTCTATTTATATATTAATTATGCTCTGGTTTTTAATCGTTCCATTAGTTTAATGATTTATTTAACCTAAAGGTCTATGAATAAAAAAAATCTATATTATTTATATTTACACCAGTAAAAAATATTATTAATAATTTATCCGTGAAAAAAGAATTAGATTTATTTCAAAAATTAAGTGTTGAATTACTTGATAAAGAAATAGACGAACCTAGTTTCAAGCCCTTACAAATTGAAATTTTATGGGAGAAATTAAATATCTCATTAGAAGAAGATCCCATTTCAGAAAATGAATTTGAAAAAATAATTCGTGATGTCATTTTAAGTACTCCTCGAACTGCTACAAAAAAGTTTTTCAATCAATTATTCGGTGGGAGAAATCCAAAAGCAACATTAGGGGACCTTTTAGCTGTTATGCTTAATAATAGCATGTATACTTATAAAGTTGCAGGACCTCAAGTTGGTATTGAGATTGAAATTATTAAAAAGGTCTGTGAAATTATAGGCTATTCAAAAAATTGTGGGGGAACTATTACTTCTGGAGGATCAGTAAGTAATCTAATTGCATTAATAATGGCACGGGATAATGCTGCCCCGAAAGTAAGAAAATCAGGCTCTCAAGATCATTTATATATTTATACTTCTGAGTCTTCACATTATTCAATTAAAAAAAATGCTGCCATAACAGGAATAGGCATCGAACAAATTAGATCAATTCCGACCGATGAAAAAGGGCTTCTTATCCCTGAAGCATTAGAAAAAGCTATAAAAAATGACCTAAGCCACAACCGCAAACCTGTTTTTATAAATGCAACAGCAGGAACCACTGTTTTAGGTGCATTCGATCCTGTTGAAAAAATAAGTTTAATCGCAAAAAAATACAACATTTGGCTACATGTGGATGGTGCTTATAGTGGCAGTGTAATCTTTAGCAAAAAATACAAACATCTGGTAAAGGGCTTAGCCTTAGCAGATTCTTTTGTATTTAATGCACATAAAATGATTGGTACTCCTTTAACTTGTTCGATTTTAGTGACCCAAAATAAAAAACATTTATACGATTCCCTTTCTATAGAAGCAGATTATTTATACCAAACTGATGAAGATTATTTTAATTTAGGAAAAACATCCTTACAATGTGGCAGAAGAAACAATGCCCTAAAATTTTGGACCTTATGGAAATCTGAAGGGAGAAAAGGATTAGAGAAAATAGTTAATCAACAGTTCCACCTAGCTACAATTGCAAGAAACTACATAAAAGCACATCAAGATTACACTTTATATAGTTTTGATGATTCGGTATCGGTTTGTTTTAATTATAAAGATATTCCAGCCGATATGCTGTGTACATTATTATATGAACACGGAGAACTCATGGTTGGATTTGGAAGTATTGGAACGAATACTTTTATAAGATTAATCACAATTAATGCTTCAAATTCTGATGATGATATTTATAATTTTTTCAAGGTTATAGAAGAATTTGTTAAGCATAATAAATCACTTATAAAAACTCAAGAATTAAAGAATTAAAGAATTAAAAAAATAGTATATTTACTTAATGAGTTCAAAAAAACTTATCAAAGAGAAAGGTAGAAAAGCAGCTATTTATAAAGGTGTTTCGTGTTTAAATTGTGATAAACCTCTTAAACTAACAGATAAATATTGCTCAAATTGTTCTCAATTAAATACAACCAAACAACTTTCTATAAACGATTTTTTTGAAGAATTTTTCAGTAGAGTTTTTACTTATGATTCTCGACTTCGTTATACAATAAAAGATCTTTTATTTAAACCTGAAACTATTACAAAAAATTATGTTTCAGGAAAACGTCTAAAATATGCAAACCCATTTCGTTTTTTCTTAAGTGTTTCTATAATTTATTTTATTCTTCAAGGATTATCAACTGGTGGTAATTCAAATTTTAAGGTCAATGGCGAGCCAGTAGTTATAAACAAAAATTTATCTGAAAAATATAGAAAAAGCCATAAATCAAAATAAAACCTATTTTAAATCTGATTCATTAAGTAAAACTCTAGACTCATTAGTGACAAACTTTAAACCTGCCGTTATTGAAACAGAAGAAGAGAAAGGATATGTTTCAGAAGCTGAGCTGGACACATTACACTGGTCAATAGGGACTGTTAAACGTTTTGAAACCTATCGAAAGTTTTATAATGACACAAAAATAGAAGACCCAGATTCCGCTTTAGATAGTTTAAAACACACAAAGAATAGAGTAAATAAATGGATCTACAGTAAAAATGAAGCAATAGATAGGGTAATTGATAATCCGAATGGATTTATTGATTATTTATTAGGTAAAGTACCTTTTTTCTTATTTTTCTTTGCTCCTTTTTTCGCCTTCTTTTTTTGGATATTGTATTCTAGAAAAACATACAACTATATGGAGCATCTTGTTTTAATATTCCATATTTTTAGTTTTATCTTTTTAGCAGGTATCATTGTTTTTCTACCAGATTTACTTCTAGGAAATGTTGGTATTCTTGCAGGAATAATTTATGGAATTATTGGGCCATTTTATTTTTATAAGGTCTTGCTAAATTTCTATAAACAAAATCGAATATTAACCCTTTTCAAGTTTGTATTATTGAACACAATATTTTTTGTTGGTTCAACAATTGCGGCATTACTGTTCTTTTCTGCCACTGCGGCAATATATTAATCAGTAATGTATTAATTAAAACTATTGTTAATTTTTTTATTCTAAGGACTATATTCGTTATTTTAGCAAATGATGGTACAATAGTTATAAGCTCATTTCGTTTGTTATAAATTAATATGGTACAACAAGTTACACAAGGGATTAAAATCTCTGTAGAAACAAAATTTAATAGCACATTTTATAGAAATAATAAAATGCACTATACTTATAACTATTCTGTAACTATTGAAAATCAAAGTAACGATACCGTTCAGTTAATTTCAAGACATTGGAAAATTGCAGACGCTTTAAATAATATTGAGATCGTTGAAGGTGATGGAGTTATTGGACAGAAACCTGTTCTAAAACCTGGAAGTTTCTATAACTATAGTAGTGGTTGTATTTTGATTTCTCCATTTGGCGCTATGAAAGGATTCTACAATATGGTAAACTTTGCTACCACTAGTAAATTTAGAGTTGCTATTCCTTCTTTTAAGCTGAGTGCGCCTTTTGCAATAAACTAAACTCGGGACAAGTTTTAATTCTTTTCAATTTTATTTTTTTATTATTCTGAATTATGTGACAATATTCACAATGTGAATCGTAGGTGATTTGATAGGGTAATAATATATTAAAATCAACCTCTGCTTCAAAAACACCAGCATAATCTAATTGATGTATATCATTAAACCTACTTACTCGATACAGGTCTTTCGAGAACTCCAATAATTCAATTTCAAACCATGCATTACTCCCCGTTCCAGATAATTTTTGTGCAAATCTCGGCAATTTCGGAAGCATACTATTTTCAATAATTAATTCTTTTTTTCTTTGAAAATAATTCTTTAAATTTTCCTTAAAAGCAGATCCTGTATAGTGTTGAATTACTCCATTATCAACAATAAATAACCCAGAACTTGAAGCCTTTTCAACGTTTCCAACAGTACTTGGAGTAAATTTTTTATTGTGTTTAAGCGCTTTTATTATTTTAGGATTTTCAGTTGAAGCCAAAATAGTTTCTATCACAAATCTGGAACAATTACTTCTGCCTTTCCTAAATGCTCCATATGGTATATTCCCTTTTACTTGTAAATCCAATATATACTTTAGCGCTTTATTGTAATTTATCTCTTCACAAACAGAAGCTATTAATCTTCCTTTCCCATGAGTTTTTTGTGGATTAGCATCTAACCAAAATAAAAAATCTGCTATGTTTTCCAAAGGTCCAATTCCAACAAACATTGCTTTAAAAGGGATTTGAAGTTCATCATCTGTTTTGGCACTTCTTACTCTTCCATATCCTTCAGGTGTAACATATCTACCAAAGTCATAGTAGTTTGCTTTTCCAGTTTCATTATCAATTAAAATCATTGCTGCATGCCCAGCTTTTATATAGTTCCAAGTACCCAATCCAACAAGGGGTAGTAATCTACATTGCCACTCATCACTATGTTTTACAAAGGTGTCTGGATAAGCTAAAATAATTATTTTTCCAGTAGCTATCATAAGAATAGATTACCAATTTTATGAGTTGATAAATCTTCATAATGCATTAAACAAATATCATTTCTTTTAGAAAATGCAGTAATACTTTTGGTTTTTACAAAGACTCTGTCCATAATAAGATCTGTTTCAATATTTCCATCTCCTGCACTTTTATGAAAATTATTAATCTCTTCCTCTGTAATTGTTTCAGTTGTTTGCAAAAAATATGAAAACCATTGTTCTCTTTTTTTCTTATCCTCCACTGAATACAATAAGGATGAAGACCATATAGTGGGTTCTAGGGGTTTTTTACGGAGCTGTCTGGTTTTTCCATCCCAAACAAATTCAAATAAACCAAGTTGGTGTTCCCAGTCTACTAAAATGATGGTAAATGGTTCAATTTCTTCCAGATTATACTGCATTATTTCTGTTTCAATATTTTCAGCAATTAGAAGATCAGTTACGATAATACCCCTGCTTAAACGATACGTATCTTTTGGAATGTGCGTCCTTAATCCACCATTAAGTAGGCAGATTAACCTATTGCGTTTACTAGCACCTATCCAGGTTCCTCCAGCAACTTCATCTTTTGGAAATACTACTTTAATATTATTAAATTCATATAATTGTGGAGCTATTGTGTTTCGAACAGGAGATTCGTCTCGATTTGACGTTAAGATAAAATCATCTTTTGATATTGGGATAAAACTAACTGTACACATAATTTCTATGTCTCATTTTATTAATGAAACTTACAAAAAAGTTTAGTTTTTGATTATTCATTTTCGCTGATGAAATTTGTATCTTTGTACCTCTAAAATTTTTAAAAAAATACACATCATGGGAAAAGGATTTTTTGAAGTGCCACCAGCAAAAAATGAGATTGAAAAAGGGTATGCTCCAGGATCTCCAGAACGAGACGAAGTATTATACACCTATACAAAAATGTACAATAGTACTATAGACGTACCCTTATATATTAATGGAAAGAATATAAACACGGGAGATACGGCTACGATGTCACCACCACATGATCATCAACATATTTTAGGGTCCTATCATAAAGCTGAAAAAAAGCATATCGATTTAGCTATTGAAACTGCTTTAAAAGCGAGAAAAAAATGGTCTCAAATACCTTGGGAACAACGTGCTGGGATTTTTCTACGTGCCGCAGAACTTATCGCTGGTCCTTATCGAGCAAAAATTAATGCCGCTACTATGTTAGCTCAATCGAAAACAATACACCAAGCAGAAATTGATGCCGCTTGTGAATTTATAGATTTCTTACGATTTAATGTACAGTATATGACAGAGATTTATGCTGAACAACCTGAATCTACATCAGATACTTGGAATCGATTAGAGTACCGTCCTCTTGAAGGTTTTATTTATGCAATTACACCTTTCAATTTTACCGCAATTGCTGGAAATCTACCAGCTAGTGCAGCATTAATGGGGAATGTAATTTTATGGAAACCTAGTGATAGCCAAGTATATTCAGCTAAAATAATATTAGATGTATTTAAAGAAGCTGGTGTACCAGATGGTGTGATTAATATGGTAATGGGGGACCCTGTTATGATTACTGATACTGTTTTGGCTAGTCCAGACTTTAGTGGAATTCATTTTACTGGATCTACTAATGTTTTTAAAGGATTATGGCAAAAAATTGGAACAAACATACATACCTATAAAACCTACCCTCATATTGTTGGGGAAACTGGAGGAAAAGATTTTATCGTTGCTCATAAAACATCCAATCCAAAACAAGTAGCGACAGCAATTGCAAGAGGTGCATTCGAATTTCAAGGCCAAAAATGTAGTGCTGCCAGTCGTTGTTATATTTCAAGTAGCATTTGGAATGATGTAAAATCTTTTCTACAAGAAGACATAAAATCATTTAAAATGGGTTCTCCTGAAGATATGAGTAATTTTATTACCGCAGTTATTCATGAAGGCTCTTTTGACAAGCTAGCTTCATTTATAGATCAAGCAAAAAAGAATGAAGATGCTAAGATTATTGCTGGAGGGAATTACGATAAGAGTAAAGGTTATTTTATAGAACCTACTGTAATTTTAACCAAGAACCCGAACTATACTACTATGTGTACTGAATTATTTGGTCCTGTAGTTACGATCTATGTATTTGAAGACGATACTTGGGAAGACACATTACATCTAGTAGATAAAACAAGTGATTACGCTTTAACTGGAGCTGTTTTTAGTGAAGATAGATATGCCTTAGAGGATGCTATAAAAATATTACAAAATGCTGCAGGAAACTTTTATATTAATGACAAACCAACTGGAGCCGTTGTTGGACAACAACCTTTTGGAGGAGCAAGAGGCAGTGGAACAAATGATAAGGCTGGAAGTAAACTTAACTTATATCGTTGGGTTTCACCAAGAATGATAAAGGAAACATTTGTATCTCCTACAGATTACAGGTATCCATTTTTAGGATAATTTATACGTTTCAATAATTAAAAAAACCCATCACGTTAAAGGTAGATGGGTTTTCTATTTATTACAAAGAGTATTAATTACTCATATTCTTTATCTTCATTTATTGAAGCAGTCTGAGCATTCCTTGTTGTATTATCTTCACTAACAACCATAGCAACAAGACCTAAATTATCAACATTATATTCAGGGTCTATAATTACACTTAATGTTAGCGAATAGGTTTCCAATGCTGAAGTGCCTGAAATAGCATCTCCAAATATTTGAGTAAGAGACATTCTTAACACATCGTTATGTTCAAAATTTGGTATTGGATTTCCCATTTGATAATAAGGACTTGTTTCATCAGTATCAAAATAATTTGTTTGATCATGAATAATTCCATCTTCAACAAGATAAACTACTAATTTATCACCAGAAACAGATCCATTTTCATACACAACATTTATTTCAACAATAAGTTCATTCCCTGTTAATTGAGAAATAATTGCAATAGCAAAATCCGTTTCTTCACCTGCCATACTAGTCACTTCTCCACTATTATATGGACTATTCCAATTAGAAGTTCTATTGATTCTTGCAGCAGGTAAACCATCTACTCCAAACTCATCTTTTAAATTTTGTACTTGTGGAAAATGCATAGGATCTGGATTACTATTTGCAGTCTCATGTATAGCGACAACAACAATTTCGTCTGTTAAATCCTTTACATCCTCTACAGCTGCAACCACTGCAGGGCAAAAGCCGCACCAGGTTCCAGTATAATCTTCTATAACTACTTTGTGTTTTGGGATAATCACACTAAAACTCTCTGTATTTGTAGTAGTTTCAACACCATCATCAATATAAATCCCAAATACTTCAAAATCGCCAATAGTTTCAGAACTGAATGAATTTCCTTCAATTGCAATACCGTCAACAAAAAAGGTTGCAATAGATGTAAAGTCTTCACCTTCATCATTTATTATAGTAAAAGGAATGAGTTGATTGCGAAGAGATGCTTTTCTCACTAATTTATCAACAGAAATTTCTGATGTTGGTGGATCCAAAGGAACATTTTCTTCAGTTCTACTGCAAGAATATAATACTCCAAATACAACAATTAAAAGAATCTTTAAGCTAGATTTCATAGAGATATTTTTTTTAAACTATTTTCGGGCGAAAGTAACTAATTTTTTACAAAAATGACCCTATTAGAAGTTAAAAAATTATCTTCCTTCCATTCCTCTCATTAATTTATTAATATTTAAATAATTTTTAATTAGTTTTGCGATAAATTTTATTCCCATAATTATGAAAAAAATTATATTACTTTTTTGCTTCCTTTTATCAATTTCAGCAATTTCACAAAATGAACTTCCAAACATTGATGTTAAAACTATTGATGGAAAAACCGTAAATATTAAGGAAATTACTAATCAAGATAATGTTGTAATCATCTCTCTTTGGGCCACTTGGTGTTTACCCTGTATAAAAGAATTGGATGCAATAAGTGAAATTTACGATGACTGGAAAGAAGAAACCAATGTTGAGCTCTTAGCAATTTCAGTAGATAATAGCCGAACAGTAAAACGAGTAAAACCATTAATTAATGGAAAAGGCTGGGAATATACTGTTCTATTAGACAGCAACAACGATCTAAAAAATGCTCTTGGAGCAGCCACCGTTCCATTAACACTATTAATAAAGGATAATAAAATTGTTTTCAGGCATTCTGGTTATAATCCAGGCTCTGAAATAGAACTTTACGAAAAAGTAAAAGAATATTCCAAATAACCTTATAACCCAATCAAACTTTTTTTAAATGAAAAAGATTATTTTTTGTTTCATCATTTTTATCAGTACAATTACCATCGCTCAAGACAATGGTTATTTTTTTGGCGGATTTGAGTCTAATTCTCAGTGGCTTTTAGATGATGAAGGTCTTAACTTTGTTGCCCCAGATGATCAATTTAGATCAAACAACTATTTTAAATTAGATTATAACCTAGGTAAATTTACAGCAGGAGTACAATATGAATCATACCTGCCTTCTGCTCTTCTAGGATATTCACCAAGTTTTGACGGCGATAATGGAATTGCTATTTATTACTTAAATTTTAAGAGCGAGACAATAGATGTTACTGGAGGGTATTTTTATGAGCAATTTGGTAGCGGACTTCTTTTGCGTAGCTGGGAAGATAGGCAATTGGGTATTAATAGTGCTATTAAAGGGGTTCGTGTAGCGTTTAATCCATTAGAATATTTTGGTCTAACCAGTGTTTATGGTAACCAAAGAAATGGTTTTGATGTATCAGAAGGAGTCATTCAAGGATTGGATGCAAACCTCGATATTAGCAATGCTTTGAATATTGATAGTTTTGCCCTTGATTTTGGGACTAGTTATGTAGGGCGTTATCAGAATACTGGAACAAACGATACCATACCAAGTACAGTAAATGCTTATGGAGGAAGATTTGATTTTACAGCTGTTAATTTTTACGGAGGTATAGAGGGAAATATAAAAGATTCTGATGCTATTGCAAATGAAGCGCAATTGTCATCTAATAAATTATATGATGGAACAGCCCTGCAGGTCGATCTTGGATATGCAAAAAAGGGTATTGGGGTAAATGCAACTTTTAGAAGGTTGGAAAACTTTGTGTTTTATTCAGATCGCCTATCTGAAGGTAATATTTACAATCAACAACTTATAAATTACACTCCTGCCTTAACAAAACAACAAGATTATTTATTGACGAATATCTATGTTTATAATGCTCAACCTCGGTTAATTATAGAAACTTTTGATCAACGCTCGGGAGAGATTGGAACACAATTAGATCTCTATTATAAGATAAATAAAGGGACTACACTTGGCGGTAAATATGGCACCAATATAGCAGTGAATTTTTCGTATTGGGCTGGGTTAGATGCTGAATACAATATACCTAATCGATGGTATGAAGCTAAATTTATTGGCTCTGGCCCACGTCTTTTTAGAGATTTTAGTATTGAAGTTAAAAAAAGATGGGATAAAAAATGGAGTTCTATTTTCACATTCCAAGATGTAATTGTTGATGAAGGAATTGTACATGGAGGTCCACTTGGGGTACAGGGAGATATTAAAGCCAAAATAGCTGTTGCTGAAGGGACCTACAGATTTGAAGGCAGTAGGTCCACCAGATTTGTAATTCAACATTTATGGTCTAATGAAGATCGAAAGAATTGGGCTGCAGGTGTTTTAGAATATAATTTTTCTTCTCGTTTAGCTGTTTTTGTTGCGGACTCATGGAATTATGGAGGAGAAGAAGAGATTCATTATTATAACCTTGGTGGTAGTTATTCCAAAGGAAGAACTCGATTTGGGATGAGTTATGGCCGTCAAAGAGGAGGATTAATTTGTATAGGTGGTGTCTGCAGATTTGTTCCAGAAAACACTGGATTTACGGCTAATCTAACAGTTTCTTTTTAAGTATTAAAAACAAATTATAAAAAAAGGCCCATCTCTCCAAAGGAAGATGGGCCTTTATTGTTTTAAAAATAATTCGTTTATTTAACGATCACTTTATATGTTTCAGACTGTCCTTGTATGTTTTTAAACTGAACTATATAAACTTGTGAATTTAAATCAGACATATTAATACTATGCTGACCAACACTTAGTTTTTGATTTTTAACTAATCGTCCTTGCAGATCATAAACCATTAAATCTAAATCTTCTTGAGAATCCACTAACATTTCATTTTGTATCAAAGTAGAAGAAATAGATACCCCTAGTTTACTAAAATCATCAACACCTAATAAAGGGTTATATCGATAGGTAATTGTTAAAGGAGTTCCAATTTCATTTCCATCTTGATCTATTTGATAATATCTAAAAACATATTCAACAAGATCAGTTCCATTTCCAGCTTCTGAATTCAGTAAATGATTCCCCGGACCTGTTTGTTCTCCTGGAGCAATTTCAACATATTCATCATTTGGTGGATAGGTATTTCCAATTGTTAACCCAGTCCAACATGAACCAAAGCACAACTCCATCATACTACCATCGGCTTGAACAGCGTTTTCAAATAATATTTTTACATAAATATTATCTGTTGTAGAAGTATTATTTACATAAAAGTCCCAATTTGCATCTGGATAACCCAAAACTCCAAATTCTATAACACCTCCATCTGAAATAAGGTTGCCATCACTGTCTTCCAAAGTGAATTGTGCATTCATGGTTACAATGGTTAATAGTAGGCTAAATAAAAGTAATTTCTTTTTCATTTTTTTAAATATTTAATTGATAATCAAAGAATTGTCACATTATTGTGATCGTTTTTAATCCTTAAGTTCAATTAGTAAATGCAACTTTTAGGAGTATTTATATAATTCTAATATCGTTAAAGCCTTCGCTCTTTTTGTGGAGTGAAGCGTAGCGAAACGGAGCAAAAAGAGCGAAGGCTTTATAACCTTCTCTCTTAAGTACTCCTAATTAAGGCTTATATTTGTACTCTACTAAAAGTCAATAAATATGAAGCACTTAACTAAAGAACAAAGGTATCAAATAAAAGCATACTTAAATTGTGGCAAATCAAAACTTTTTATAGCAGAAGCTTTGAATGTTGATAAAACGACTATTTATCGGGAATTAAAACGTAATTCAAAAAAACAAGGTTCATATAACCCTGATTTTGCTCAAGAATTATCTTCCGAAAGAAAGGAACGTTTTGCTAGTAATAGAAAATTTACTCCTTCCATAGAAAAATACATAAAAAAGCAAATAGAACAAGAACAATGGTCTCCAGAACAGATAGTGGGTTACTGTAAATCTCAAAATATTCCTATGCTTAGTCATGAAAGAATATATGCTTATATAAGAGAAGATAAAAAGCAAGGAGGAAATCTATTTAAACATTTAAGACATCAATTAAAACACAGAAAACGTCCAGTTTCTGGGAAACAGAATACAATTAAGGATAGGGTATCTATAGACTTTAGAGGCGATATAATTAACAATAAAGAACGCTTTGGTGATTGGGAAATAGATTTAATTATAGGTAAAGATGGAAAAGGTGCAATTGTTACTATAGTTGAAAGGACTACTGCTTTTTTCTTAATGAGAAAGTTGCCTTTTGGTAAAAATGCTAAAGAATTAGCAGAAATTGTTATTGAGATGATGATGCCTTACAAGAAATTTGTCCATTCCATTACCTCAGATAATGGTAAAGAATTTGCCGGGCATAAAAAATATCTAAAAAATTATTAACCCAGTTCTTTTTTGCTCACCCTTATTGCTCATGGGAAAGAGGATTAAGTGAATACGCCAATAAACTCGTTAGGCAATATATACCAAAAAAATCAATATTCAGTGCATATAATAACCAAGAAATCAAATTAATACAACACAAAATAAACCGAAGACCAAGAAAAAATCTAAATTATGATAAGCCCAAAAATCTATTTTATAAATTTGTAAACCAAAAAGTTGCATTTGCTAGTTGAATCTACCCATCTTTAATATTTTTTGAAATCATGGCAAAATTAAATAATTAACTCACCTTACGCAAAAAAACACTTCAAAATTAACTCTATGCAACTTTAGGTGTTGATAACTTTTGAAGCTCTGTGTAAGCAGCTTGCTGAGCTGCTAAATAAATTTGAGCTTTCATTGCAAAATGATTTTTACTAGTTCTTTGTTTTAAAAATTCCAATTTTATGTAAGCCACAATTGACAAGACATAATGATTGGTTTGGGTTTTGACAGTTTTTGTTGGCGATTTAGCAAAACCTGTGTTACTTTTTATGGATTTGTGAAATTCCTCTACGCCCCACCGTTTTTTGTAGATTGTAGTTATTTGCTCATACGATACCTTTAAATCACTACAAGCCAAGTACAACTCGCCGACTGTACCATTTTCGTTTTTGAAAACTTGCTTTGTAAGCAACAGCGGAAAATCTAGTTTCTCTAACCAAACTTCCACGGTCTGCTGTCCTGGCTGTAATGTTTCAATACTTATGTATTTCTTATCAATACTTATGTATTTCTTATTTTCTTTATCTTCTAACGATAAAGCTACTTTGCGATTGCTCTTTAAAGCCATAATAAAATCTGTCTTTAACTCTTTTTTGCAACAATCCATATTCTTTGTTGAACTGAACCAACTATCTGCTAAAACATAATCAAACAAAAATTTCCCGTAACATTCTCGTAGCATCTTTCTGAACAATTCATTTTTTGTGGTACTGCTTTTACGCTTTTCTTTGCCTGTTTTTGAATCGACTACCCATCTATCTTTTTTTATAAACTCAACAGCACAGGGTAAACGCATACCTCCAACTTCTACTAATGCTGTTAAAAAATTAACGCCTTTTACTGACCTGCCAAAAACATGGTCATAATGCCAACAATTAAGTTCACTCTGATCGGTGTACTGTTTCTCTTGTATTGAATCATCAAAACTTAAAACAATCGTATCTTTAGATTGGGTCATTTCTTGAACATAAACTTTAGCTTGTTTCCATAAAAACTTGCTGTCATAATTCCCCTTAGACAATTCCCTTGTGATTTTATCATGCTTGATAGATAATAACGAAGCCATACCTGTAGCTGTGGTATAGGAACTTGAACTTATCAAGTAATCACTGTATAAATCTGAAAAATTATCCATCAATAATGTCTTTTTATAGTATCAACATTTCAAATGTTAAAACTACCTTTTTTTATCATATTTTTGCGTAACATGAGTAATTAAATCTATCTTTGTCAAAAAAATAATAAAAACTTGTAAAAATTTGCTAAAATGATAAAAAAAATACCCCTAATCTTACTATTATTATTTACTTTAAATGCCATTAGTCAAACAATAGTAAGTACGTCTACTGAAAATAGAAATGTGGTTTTAGAAGAATTCACAGGTATTCATTGTGTTTGGTGTCCCGAAGGACATGCAATTGCACAAGCACTTCAGAACAATAATCCTGAGGATGTATTTTTAATAAATATTCATGAGGGATTTTTTGCCAATCCAGGAAGTGGTGAACCTGATTTTAGAACTCCTTTTGGGACAGCAATAGCTAATCAAGCCTTTGGAAATGAAGATCATTTTTATCCATCCGGAACTGTAAATCGTCATTTATTTTCAGGATCTAATACCATTTTAGGAAGAGAATTCTGGACAAGTAGAGCAAATCAAATTCTTGACATGAACTCTTATGTAAATGTAGCAGTAGAGGCAGATATAGATGTTCAAGCTAATGAAATTACTGTTCATGTGGAAGCTTATTACACCAGTGACAGTCCTGAAAGTTCAAACTTATTAAATGTAGCCTTATTACAAAACAATACTAAAGGACCACAAACTGGTGGTGATATGGGAGATCAATACAATCATATGCACAGATTGGTACACCTTATTACTGGACAATGGGGTGAATCTATTTCCCCAACAACCACTGAAACATTTATTGATGAAACCTATACCTACACTATTCCAGCCGATTATAATGGAGTACCTGTTGAGATAGCAGATCTGGAACTTGTTGCTTTTATTACAGAAACACATCAAGAGATTCCTAGTGGTAGTGGTTGCTTCCCAACCTATTCAAATTTTGAATTTGCTAACGATGCATATTTAATAACAATAATAGAAATAGATGACCAATGTGGTTTTGATATAGCTCCAAAAGTAACTATACAAAATGTAGGCGGAGATGATCTTACTTCAATAGAGATAACTTATTCTGTAAACGGAGGAGATTCTGAAACATATACTTGGAACGGATTATTGACATCATTACAAAAAGAAACAATTGAATTGCCAGATATTTCCTATACAATAGATGCTGTTAACATATTGACTGTTTCTCTTGAAAATGATGATAATAATACAAACAATTCAACTACAGCTAATTTCGATAATGCAATTGAAACAACTAGTACTGTGTATATGATCCTAAATACAAGTAATAATGGCGCTCAATGTACCTGGACAATAACAAATTTTGCTGGCGATATATTATATAATGGTGGTCCATACGAAAATAACCAAAATATTCAGGAAACTTTTACATTACCTATTGAATGCTATGAATTTAATATAATGAATTCTGCTGGAAATGGTGGAGGTTCCATTGTTGTTTATGATAGTGATAATAATATAATTCTTGGTAGCTCGGGAAATTATGATTATGGAGTTTCATCATATTTTACAACAAATGGTACTTTAGGTATTTCTGATCAGGTATTAAATAATATTGCTATTTATCCAAACCCGACTAAATCAATATTAAATATTAAAAATGCTGAAAATTCTAATATTGAAATTTATGATTTATTAGGAAGATTAATTTTAACAAGATCCAATATTTCATTGCATGAAAAAATTGATGTTTCTAATTTAAATACTGGAACTTATTTAATTCGATTTAAAAACGAAAGTACAATTGCAACTAATCAATTTATAATCAGTAAGTAAATAATTTAGCAATTTATAAAAAGAGGCTGTTTGAAAAATATTTTTTAGATAGCCTTTTTTTTATTTACTTTTTTTATACTTCAATGGTAAATGAACGACACTTTTGGTACTAAAGAAAGGTTCTTTAAAATAATCCTGAAGCTGATAAATTGTAGCTTTGGGATAGGGTAACAATTCCTCCTCTAAATTTCCTCCTTTTAAATATAGTATTCCGTTTTTTATTTCGTGGTTACTCCTTTTTGCTATGGAATATTTCACCCATCTAACAAAAGTTTCCATTTGTGCTACTGCTCTACTTACAATAAAATCATATTCCCCAGTAATGATTTCAACCCTGGCATTTGAAACTTTAATATTTTTTAATTGAAGCCCCTGAGCAACTTCTTCAACAACTTTTATTTTTTTTCCAATACTATCTACTAAATGAAAATAAACTTCTGGAAATAATATTGCCAACGGAATACCAGGAAATCCTCCACCAGTACCTACATCCAAAATAGTCGAATTGGGTATAAAGGTAAGCACCTTTGCAATTCCTAAAGAATGCAATACATGGCGTAAATACAGCTCATCAATATCCTTTCTTGAAACCACATTTATTTTTAGATTCCAATCTTGATATAAAAGGTTTAATTGTTCAAATTGATGGATTTGAATATCGGAAATGTCTGGAAAATAGTTGTGTATAATTTTCATTTGGAAACATCTTGTGCAAAAGTAGCATAACTTTGTGTAAAAAATAACAAAAAGAATTACACGTTATCCGTTTAAGATATGTAATATTGTAAATTATTTTAAAAAAAATAATATTAGTTTAAATCCCTTTAAAATTAATAAAGTGAATTACAAACATGTAACTTTTTCGAGAATAGATTCATCTAAATTCTTTAAGACATTAAACAAAAGAGTCAATAATTATTTCAAAGAGAATAAAATTTCACGAACTGGTAATTGGAAACTATATACCAAAGCAATTATTATGTTCTCAATTTTTATTGTTCCCTTAGTATTAATATTTATATTTCCAATGCCACAATGGGTACTTTTACAATTAACGATTGTTATAGGAATTGGTATGGCTGGTGTAGGAATGAATGTTATGCACGACAGTAATCACGATTCATTTTCAAGTAAAAAATGGGTAAATAAATTAATGGGCAGCAGCATCTATATTTTAGCCGGAAACGTATACAACTGGAAAGTACAACACAACGTTTTACACCATACATTTACGAATATACAAGGACAAGATGAAGACATAGACGCAGGTAGAATTATCCGTTTTACAAAACATGCAAAATGGTTTAAGATCCATAAATTTCAAAAATATTATTCCTTTTTTCTTTATGGTCTGTTAACAATAAATTGGGCAATTACAACCGATTTTAAGCAGATGAATAATTATTTAAAGCGTAAACTTTCATATGGAAAATTTCCAAACCCTACGAAAGAGTGGACTATTTTAATTGTCACTAAAACTATTTATTATTTAATCTGGATCGTTTTACCAATTTTGATATTGGATATTGTTTGGTGGAAAGTCCTAATTGGATTTTTTGTGATGCATTATACGGCAGGTATTATTTTAAGTGTCGTGTTTCAATTAGCGCATGTTGTTCCTAAAACCGAAATGCCCTTACCAGACAAAAAAGGAAACATAAAAAGAACATGGGCGATACATCAATTTTACACTACTGCCAACTTCGCACCAACAAACAAATTTATTTCTTGGTATACTGGAGGATTAAATCACCAAGTCGAGCATCATATTTTTCCTCATATTTCTCATATTCATTATGGAAAAATTGCCAAAATTGTTAAAGAAACCGCTTTGGAGTTTAATTTACCTTACAATGAATACAAAACAACTCGAAAAGCCATAATCGAACATTTTAAACAATTAAACACTTTAGGCGAAAACCCTACACTTTCCGTTTTATAAATGAATTCAAAACTTTCTAATCGCATTAATGCTATGGCAACTTCTGCCACTTTAGCAATGGCAGCAAAAGCAAGAGAGTTAAGAGAAGAAGGAAAAGACATCATTGGGTTAAGCTTAGGGGAACCCGACTTTAATATCCCTGAATTTGTAAAAGAATCTGCTAAGACTGCTATTGATGAAAATTATCATTCTTACACCCCAGTAGATGGGTATAGCGAATTAAAGCAAGCCATCATTATAAAATTCAAGCGTGATAATAACTTAAATTATTCACTGGATCAAATTGTAGTTTCAACTGGGGCAAAACAATCCCTTTCAAACTTGGCAATGGTCTTGTTAAATGAAGGGGACGAAGTATTACTCCCAGCTCCCTATTGGGTAAGTTACAGTGACATAACTAAGCTAGCAGGAGGCATTCCTAAAGAGATTCCAACCTCGATTCAATCAGATTTTAAGATAAGTCCAGAAGCTCTAGAAGAAGCTATTAGTCCAAAAACAAAAATGATGATTTATAGCTCACCCTGTAATCCAAGTGGGTCTGTCTATAGCAAAAATGAATTACGAGCACTAGCTAATGTTTTGATTAAGTACCCAGATATTATTGTAATTAGTGATGAAATTTACGAACATATAAATTTTACTGAAAATCATGTCTCTATGGCTACTTTTGAAGATATGTACAATCGAACAGTTGTTGTTAATGGTGTATCAAAAGCATTTTCAATGACAGGCTGGCGTATTGGATATATCGGCGCTCCAAATTGGATTGCTCGAGCATGCAATAAAATACAAGGGCAGATTACCAGTGGAGCTAATTGTATTGCACAACAAGCTACGATAACAGCTTTAGAAAATCCTCCAAGTAAAATTAAATACATGGTCGATGCATTTAAAAAACGTCGTGAATTGATCATAAATTTGCTCTCTGAAATTCCTGGTTTCATTACAAACGAACCACAAGGGGCTTTTTATATTTTCCCAAATATCTCTTTTTACTTTGGAAAGACGTTAAAGGGAAAGTTAATTAAATCAGCTTCAGACTTTTCATTATATTTATTAGAAGAAGCAAATGTAGCTACTGTAACTGGAGATGCCTTTGGTGATCCCAATAGTATTCGTATTTCTTATTCGGCTTCAGAAGAGAATATTACAGAAGCCATGCGCCGAATTAAGGAAGCTCTTCAATAAGAATCTCAATTAACTTAGCGATTTCTCCAAAAGAAAGGGGTTAATAAACGTGAATAATGTTTAAGCAGCCCATAAAGTTAGTTGATTCGTTTTTATGGGAGTTATGTTAAGTGATGGTTTTTTAGGAAAAAAGCAATAAGCAGTTAAAGCGGCAACAATATTAACCAAAAACCCTTTAACAGATCGATGTCTAGTGTGTTCTATTTTACAAATATTTTTGAGTTCATCATTTACAGATTCTACTAAAGCTCTTTTTCTTAAAAGAATAGCCTCTACATCAGAGAGATTTTGTTTTTTCATATTTTTTCTCACTTTAGTAATAAGCTGTATTCCATCTTGAAACAGTAAATCTGATAATGCTTTTGAAATATAGCCTTTATCTCCAAATAGTTTTCCAAAAACCTCCTTAGTCATTGCTGTCATTAGTTTAATATTTCTGTCATCTACATTACCTTTTGTAAGGTAAAAGGATAATAATTCACCTTTATCATTGATAATTAAATGAAGTTTAAACCCAAAAAACCATCCCATTGTTGATTTTCCTTTTTCAGCAATTCCTATAAAAACTTTATGCTGTTTCTCTCTCTTGATATGGCATACACGTAATAGAGTAGAGTCAATATAATTGATGCCTCTAGATTTACCCAAGCCTCTATATTTTAAATACAACATAAGGGGCAGTAATATTCTCTCTTGGCGTGCATTAAATCTTTCGTAGCTAATTAGATCAGGAAATAAGTCATCTAAATGTTTACAAACATATTGCATATAAAAATGCTTAAAATTTATAAAATGACCAAAATGATAAAGCAAATAAATACTCATCATCTCAGAATCGGATAATTTTCCTTTTCTATTACGCCTTTTAGTCTTTGTATCTTCTAATTTTGGATGATTTTCTATGTTTTTAATAAATTCTTGTTGAAAATCATCTATTTTCACAAAGAATTCAGTAACTTTATCTCTAAGCATGAGGGTGTTTTTAGACTATTAAGATACTGATAATCAGTAAATAATACAAATAAAAACACTCTTTTTCTTATCCATTATTCACGTTAATTACGAAAAGATCTATAATTTTAAAAAATGATTTAATTAATAAAGGAGAAATATCTATTGAGGATAATAGGGACATATCATTAATAGCATGCGAAAACCATATAAAAAAAGGTGTTGCCCATATATTAGTGGGAATGCGAAAAAAAGAATATGTTGATAAACTTACACCTCTTTTATGAAAAGATTTATAAACATACTTCTTTTAATAAGTTTTTTAATCGCTCTTTCTCTAACTATATGGGGTAATTATTTAGTAAATAATAAAGTTGGAGATATATCTTTGAACTCTAAAATTGACGATGAAAATTTCATTATCTGCAACAAGAACAGGATCAGCCAATATTATTCGGTAGGAACGTCATATAGAAATGGCAGAAAAGGTTTAAGAAAAGAAATTTATGCTTTTTTAGGAAATAGAAAACTAAGTTTTAGAAAATCAGGATATGTTTCCTTTAGATTTATTATTAACTGTAATGAGGAGATAGGAATGATTCGCATAAAAATGGTAGATAAAGACTTAAAGGAGACTGTTTTTGACTCTAAAAGCATCAAAACATTAGAAAATTCAATTAAGCGTTTGAATAATTGGATCTCTGGCTCTTGGAAAGAAGAAAATGTAGATAGTTATTATCAAATAATTTTTAAGATAACAGATGGAGAAATTAAAGATATTTTTTAAAAAATTATTAAAAGTATTTAAAGTTGTTCTTTCAATTATATTTTTGATTTATTCAGGTTTCATTATTTATGTAATGTATATAATGCCTTTTAACGAAAGATTTAATGTCGCAGAACATAGTCAAGGACTTTATTTTTCACAAAAAGTATTTGAAATATTAAAATCTCAAAACCCCAATAATTCGAATGTATATTTTGAACAATCTGTAGCTTTTAATAAAAGAGGTGATTATGCTAAAGGATTTGAACTCTTAAATAAAGCCGTAGAATTAGATCCTAAATTACACTTAGGATATAGAGGTTGGCTAAAGTATAATTTTCTTAAAGATTACAAAGATTGTATTAAAGATTTAAAAAGGCTTGATACGCTTACTCCAAATTTTGTAGATGCTCCATGGGGAGAAAATATACATTATTTACTTGGATTATCATACAAAGGGTTAAAACAATATGATTTGGCTTTTATAGAATTTGATAAAAACTTAAAGACAGAAAAAGATTCTTCTTGGGTTAATCCAAATATGTATTTATACAAAGGAATCATTTATAAAAACCTTAAAGAATATAATAAGGCAATTTTGAACTTAAATGCATGCTTAAAAAATAATTATGATAATTCTTCTGAAGCATACTATTACAAAGGGCTTGTGTATAAAGAATTAGGGAAAATAGATAGTGCAAAAGTATTTTTTAATAAATCCTTAAATCTATACAGTCAAGGTTATAAAAATAGTGATGTTTATACCGAAGTACAAGACGAACTATATTTATCTGATATTGAAGCAGAAATAAACAAACTTAAACAAAGAGTACCTTTTTAAAAATTAAAAATCTCATCCTAAAATTGAAATTGATAATTATAACGTTCAAGTTTTTTCAAGTAAAAGAATATTTCAACTAAAATCTCAGTTACACAAATTACAAAAAACATTCATTTTGCTTGGAATTAGCAAAACACTTTTTTAGGTTAGCTTTTCATTCACAGTAATTTACAAAAAAATGAAACGCATAGGTATATGTGTAAGTTTCCCCTAAAACCGAACTGTTTAAAAGTATAAAAATAGTTTTAACTTTAAACAGTAATTATGAGAAAAAGTAAATTTAGTCCGAACCAAATTGCAAAGATTTTAAAGGAGTTTGACAATGGTAAATCTGTCATAGATATAACCAGAGACCACGGAGTTAGTTCTGCTGCTTTTTACAAGTGGCGTTCAAAATACGCAGGGATGAACTCCCAGGAGCTTAAGAAGCTTAAGTTATTAGAAGAGGAGAATCGTAGGCTCAAACAAATGTATGCTACCTTAGCCTTAGATCATCAAATGGCAAAAGAGATCATCGAAAAAAAGCTATAAAGCCTTACCGTAAGCGTGTTATAGCAAAAGGTCTTATTCATTATGGCATTTGTAGGGCGTGCCGTGTTTTAAATATGAGTAAGAGTGTGTATTACTACCAGCCATTGCCAAAAGATGATACAGCCATTGAATTAGCTCTAAAAGAAAAAGCAAAGCAACACTCAGAAGAAGGTTTTTGGAAGGCTTATGATCGTTTACGCAATGAAGGGAAACCATGGAATCATAAACGAGTATATCGTGTCTATAAATCGGTAGGCTTGTCATTACGACCAAAAGTAAGGAAACGCCTACCGGCAAGAGTAAAAGAGCCTTTAGAGGTTCCTGAAGAATTAAATCATACCTGGAGTATGGATTTTGTAACGGATGTCTTAGATAACAACAGGTGTTTTAGAGGATTTAATGTCATTGATGATTATAACAGAGAAGTTATTTTCATAGAAATAGATTACTCTTTACCTGGTAATCGCATTATTTGGGTGCTCAATCATTTAATAAACAAACGGGGAAAGCCAAAACGCATACGCATGGATAATGGTCCAGAGTTTATAGCAAAAATAACAGCCAATTGGAGTTTAATGCACGAAATAGAATTTAAATATATAGAACATGGAAAACCAACTCAAAATGCTTTTGTGGAAAGATTTAATGGCAGCTATAGAAGAGGTGTGTTAAATAAATACAGTTTTGAAAGTTTAGAACAAGTAAGAGAGCAAACACAAATTTGGATGGATGATTATAATCATTTTAGACCCCATGATGCATTAGGGAAAATACCACCAATAAAATACGCCGAAATTAATTCTAATGGAGCTAGCTCCATTAGAATTAAAAACAATAAATTTGATAATAGTAGAAAATTAAGCAGTTCTAATTAAGGGAAGCCTACACTATCTGCTTAAATAGATAGATTATTTGCATAAATCTTACTTATTTAAACCAAATAAGCTTGTTTTTTATCTCTCAATATGTCAATGAGCATCTAATTCTCTTAACTCGAGAATTTTTCCTTTTTAATGTCATCTCATTTCTAAAATGAATTTCAAATATATCTTTTTTTCTTTAAATTTCTTTCTCTAAAGAAGCAATCGTTTTATACATAGGTGCTTTCGAAAATTCGAATACATTGCTATAGAATGACTTAGTGCTAGGTCAATACAAGGAGCCAGGAAAAAGACGTAAAAGCAGGTACAGAAAGGGTTTTAGAGCGGAAACGATAATTGTTGATAACTTTCTTTAAAATGATATTTTTGAAGTCATAAAATTTGATTTTACAGATCTTTTTAAGGTAAATAATGTGTTTTACTGTTCTTTTATTTTCTTGTGGAACTCATACCTTTCGTCATTATCTGGGTCGCCAACTTGCAAATAAAGATGTATTGGACGCTTAGTTCCGAAAAAGCCATCACCATTGATAATTAAAGAACTATTTATACTAACAATTTTATTCTTGTAAATTGATTTCTCTTTAAAACTCAAATCAACAATCCATTTGCCTGTTTCCTTTACTATTTTCCATTTTCCATTGCCATTAAATTTATCAATAGTATCGTTTTCATAAAAAGCAAATACTGATAAGTCTTTTCCATAAAAATTGCCATTTTCTTTAAAGACAATACTAGAATTATCAATATTATACCAGTTACCAATGATTTCATTTTTAATAGGCTTATCCAAAGTACAACTTTGTAAAACAACAAAAAATATAATGTATAATATTCTAACTTTTCTCATTTTAATATTTTATTGTTGTAGACTAGTTAAATGATTGTCTTGTTGTTGACATTGGTCCAGTTTGTATTGCATTATTTATCCATTTTCCAGGTCCATTTTTCCAGGCTTCTGTGTAACCTATTATTGGTGGTCGTGTAGCAGATTGTATTGATGAACTATTATTAATTGTAAAATGAATACGTGCAGTCCTGCGTTGCACATCAACATCTGTAAATGTATAAGCCAAAGAATAAGAACCTAAATAAGTAACTGCCAAATTTCCTGTTTGTCCAGCCGTCAAAAGTGTAGAATAATCTTTTACATATTTACCAACTCCTTGGACACCAGCCAAACTATATGAAATTGGCTTATGTTCTTTGTTATTAGCAATTCTATCTCCGATTGTTATATGAGCATTTTGTATATGGTCGTGAGTTTTCAACATTTCCGTAAAATTATCTCCTGCAAAAAAGTTACGGTTTCTCGGACCATTTCCAGTTAGCCATTCAGTACCAACTTGGAAAGGTGTTACAGTATTGTTAGAGTAAGTGTATGAGAAGTCTGAAGCACTATATCCTAAATAAACACTTCCTTTCTCACCCCCACCAATTTTTGCATTATCAATAATTGAACCTGGAGCTTTGTAATCATCATAACCTGCTGCTTTTGCTTGTTCTGCACTTGTAATATTTTCATTCCAAGACCAAGTTGTGTTACCATTATCATCTATTGTTCCAACCCAATCATCAAGAGCTCCAGTAGGGTCAACTCTATTTATTGGATTGTTTTGTACAAAATTGTAGGGTGATAGCCATTCTCTTTCGTGTGCCAAGGGGTCAACATTCATCCATCTACCTAAAGTAGCATCGTAATTTCTTGCTCCAAAATCGTAAGTTTCTAATCCAAGACTTTGGTCTAATTGTTTCCCGCCAAATTTCCATTGTTGAGCTAGAGAATTTCCATTTGAAGAAACCACGTTATTATATCCCCAATGCTTAAGACCAAAGGGAAAAAAATTATTTTCTTCAATAATCTCCTCGTTTGGGTTAATACTCCCGTTCCCATCGAGGTCTGCGTATGACAGTCGTATGTTCCCTAAATGGTCTTTATATTGAAAGACATAGCTATAACTTGAGTAAGTAATATTTCCAGGTCCTCCACCAGGATCTGTAGTAAAACTTTTTACAGATTTTTCGTTTTTTGTTCCATCAGGATTGTCTGGTAATGGTATAACATAACCTTCCGGATGATTAAAAAATTCTAGCATCATTGTTCCTTCAATTTCGTTATCCGAATATACATAATTTCCTGCGTATTGAGTAGTAATAGAATGAGGAATAATACCTGTTGTGTTTATAAATTTTTTTTCAAGTTTAACACCTGTTGCATCATAAACATAACTAATGGTACCGCTTTCTAAAGTATTAGTTATAGCTATTTCAACAGGAAGGTTTAAATGATTATATGTAATTGGAGTGGTAATACCTTTATTCTCATCGGTAAGTAAATTACCATTTAAGTCATAAGTATAATCTAGGTTACTATTATTAGTATCATTAAACCCTTTCTCATCACAATTACAAGTAGAAATATCTATCACACCTAATAATTTATTGCTATTATCTTCATAATTATAAATTAAGTTATCATAATATTGGCTAGTAAATTTACCGCTTCTTCTTAATGTTTCTATATTCCCATTTTTATCATAATTAACATTCCATAGAGTAAAGGTAAAGTCATCGTCAATATTATCTAAATTAACTCCACTACGATTTCCAGCTTTATTTATACGGTTTAAAGGGTCATACATATAACCATAACTTCTTTTTTCTTTATTTACATTATCTGTTTTCCAAATTGTTTCTGCTATATTTCCATTATACAATGGTACTATTCCTGTAGAATTATAATCTCCTTCTAGCTTATTATAATTAATCCTAAAATTAAATAAATCAGTTTCTACACCAAACCCAGAGGCAGTACCCCCAACATCATTAATATCGGTAAGCCAGCCTCTAATATTATAAGACCGTTGCAAGGGCTTGCATAATTTTGCAATATTTCGTATCTTTTTACCATGGAATTAGTACAGCAACCTACATTAGCCGATAGCATTTGCGATATACGTTCACGTAAGATAAAGCAAACCTTTTTCACACAAATCAATACACTTTTAGATTGGCAACCTATTGTCAAGGTTTTAAAAAAGCACTACACCAAAGGAAAGAGTGCCACAGGTAAACCAAGTTATAGCGGATTACTTCTTTTTAAGATGAGTTTATTGCAAACTTGGTATGGACTAAGCGATTATGAGGTAGAAGACCGTGTGAATGATAGTATATCCTTCAGCTACTTTTGTGGTTTACATATCGATCAAATCGCCCCAGACCATAGTACTTTATCTCGTTTTAGAACTATGCTGACAAAAGCAAGAGCCTATGAATCACTATTTAAAGAAATTAACAGGCAGTTAGAAGCCCATAAAATAATCATAAAAACAGGTGTCATCGTTGATGCCAGTGTTATAGACACGCCATTAAAACCCAAAGGCAAAACCAATCATAAAGTCACCGAAGATAGAAAAGATACCCAGGAAGTTGAAGTTGTTAAAGACTATGCCGCTAGTGTAGATAAAGATGCAGCTTGGTTAAAGAAAGGCGGTAAGTATCGATTTGGCTACAAAAAACATCACGTTACAGATAATGAAGGTTTGGTTTTAGGAGTATTGACAACAAAAGCAAGCACCAATGAAGTTGGCAATTTAGAAGACGTATTGAACACCGCAGATTTGCCAGAAGATATTCCGTTAAAAGCAGACAAAGGTTATCAATCAAAGAAAAATGCGATACTGCTTAAAAAACGAAAGTTAAAAAATCATATTCTAAAAAAAGCCTATAAAAACAAGCCTTTAACTCATTGGGAGAAAGTGTTCAATAAACTTATAGGCAAAACAAGATTTAAAGTAGAGCGTACTTTTGGATGAATTAAAAAATGGTTCTCCGGAGCAACAGCAAGATACAGGGGTATTAAAAAAATGCACACTCAAAATCTTTTGGATGCCATGTGCTATAATTTGTACCGAAGTCCAGGAATAATTGCGTCCAATTTTAAAAATTAAGGGAAAATGAACGCTAAAAACGGGAATCTTCAACTTAAAATCAGCTAAAAACCTGAAAATAAAGAAAATTTAGATCAAAAATTTCAAATTAGAAAAGAAAATTGAATTTTATCTAAGTTTTGCAACGGTCTTAAATAAACTAAATACCAAATTTATACGTTTGTATTTTAACTTTTAAATGACGTATCTTTGTGTTATCCTTTATTTTTAAGGGTTTTTCTTAATCTATAAGTTATGAACATAGGCAACAAAATATCTGATTTACGTAAAGAAAAAGGACTTTCAAGGGACGCTCTTGGTAAGTTGGTCGGTACTTCGGGTGCTGTGATTGGTAGATACGAGCGTGAAGAAATAACTCCTTCGATTGATGTAGCTTCTAAAATTGCCAATGCCTTAGATGTTTCGCTTGACTATTTAACTGGTGGAACTTCTACTATGGTAAAAGATAAAAAAATGCTTTATCGGTTAGAGCTTTTGCAAAAGGTCAGTCAGAAAGAAGGAGACACTATTTTACACGTACTGGATTCTCTTTTGCAGACTGCACAGCTTTCTACAACACAACAAAAATTAATGTAATTATGAGCCTTCAATATATTTCAGATAACACAGGTAAAACTACTGGCGTTTTTATTCCTATTTCCGAATGGAATGAACTTAAAAGCAAATACAAGGATATTGAGCAAGTCGATATTCCCAACTGGCAAATGGAAGAAGTGCGTAAACGTCTTGATGATTACAAAAACAACCCCGAACAGGCTTTGGATTTTGATGCCACTATGGACGATATTGAAAAAGATTTGTAGATGTACAAAGCCATCATCTTACTGCTTGCCAAAAAGGATATTTCAGAAGCAGCCACTTGGTACAATTCTAAACAAAAAGGACTCGGCAAACGCTTTACGCAAGAGGTTCGCTCTAAAGTTTTATTCATCCGAGAAAACCCAAAGGCTTCTCCCGTTAGATATGATGACACAAGATGTGCCGTTTTGGATGTGTTCCCGTTTATGATTCATTACACCATTGATGATAAGAAAAAAACTGTGATTATCGCTGCTGTGTTTCACACTTCTTTAAATCCAGAACGGTGGTATAAAAGATAGTATTGTAAAAGCAAAAAAGCCCGAGAAATCGGGCTTTCTCTATTCTTCTTTGACCAAGCTATCCAAAAACTCATAGAACTCGATAAATTGGGGATGGAATTCTATATTGCTGTACAAGGTAACATCTTTATTCAACACCTCTTTTTCACCCTTAAAGCCTTTGACACGGATAAATGGATAGTCCGTAACAGGGGCAGGCTCCGAACGTTCCGACAAAACAATTGAATCAGACTTTTCAATATAAAATCGATTGATATAGTTTATAAATTTATTCTTTTTATCCAAAGAATGAATTGTAAATTTTTCCTCTTTACCGTGATGAAAAGCACCCACAAGGTTTCCTTCGTAAAAATGTAATGTAAATGACTTTGAATGCTTTCCAAAAAACAGCCCAGTAACTGCTATACTGTCAATATCATTGAAAATCTTGATGGTATCTGTTTTGCCTTCTACTTTCTGCACATCTTCCTTTTTATCGAATCTAACTTGTTTTTGACTAGTATTCTACTCCTGCCCAAGGCAAGAGTAGAATACTATAGATAGCAATACAATTAGAGTTTTAATTTTAATCAACATTTTACCAACTGTATTTAGAATATTTATTATACAAATTCCTATAAAGAATATCTACTTGATTACGTCCTGTCTCCTTTTTAGTATAATCACCTAACCTATTAAGATTAAAACCTTTGTATTCATTTGTCGTACTATCCCATAAACTCTTGTAATTAATTACGTTTTTATACGCTAACCGATGAAATTTTAAGTAAGGAAAATTGCCTTGTCCTTTCTTTATATGAGAATACCATTCGTGTACTATAACAGACGATTGGACATTTTCAACTGTAGTTTCATATGAATAACCATCAGTCCCTGTTATTCTATCATTCCAACCTTTGTACATACTTTTTGGGCGAGAATTCCAACTACCTCCGTCAGAAGCATCGTGATAAACCTTTGAGCTTTCGATGCTACTCATACTGAAAGTTTCATCATAAATCTGTTGCCCCTCTAATTTAGATGCTATATGTGTCCAAATATTTTATTTTGCATCTCCTGTTAAACTGCTTCTTTGATTATCGGGTCTTGGCAAGCAACTTCACCTGAAGCAGGGTTAATGCGTTCTAATTTAGTTGTCACGTGACCAGTAACACTTGCTTTTGTAGCTTCCAAATAAATTTGAGCAGGAGCATCTTCTGTAATAGTAAAAATAACTTCATCATAAGCTGTTTGAACTCCAGAGCCTGTAGGATAAGTAATATTTGCATTTGCATTATAGTGTTCATTATAAATTGAACAAGGAGAATTTTGTGTAGTATAAAAATCATCAAACTCATCTCCATTCTCTCCAGGATCATAGGTGTTAGGTTCGTATTCTAACTCAGTATAGCCTTTGGTTGGGTAAATAACTTTTCGTAATGCCCCAATACTGGTATAAGTAAAATTAGGAGCTCTATTGGAATAAAAGTCATCAAGGTATATAAAATTTTCAGATGATCCATTATTGTAAAAGCCCCAAAAATCTTGTCTATAATAATCAATGTTGTCACTAGGGATGCCAATATACTCAAAGCTGTAATTATTTTCAGCCTCGTCATTTATTGTTATTTTGGTTAATAGCTTTCTGGTCTTAGTTTCATCATCAAATAATAAATCATATTTATTAATAATGTCTCCAAAATTATTGTGAACCTCAACCCGAACAAGAGACACCCAGTAATTATTATACCCTGTAGCAGTAATTTGATTATTTATAAAATGTACTTCGCCATCTGTAAATGTAATTTTATCTAGCACCTTTACATCCAATAAATAAACCGCGTGATTTATACCAGGTAAATTTCCAGCAAAACAATCTCCACTTGGTTGAACTACTTTCTTTATATTTTGTGTTGTATATTTTCACTTGTATTGAAAGTCTGAATAATCAAAATCTATAGTTCTGTTATTAGGTAGTATTATTTGTGATATTTTCCAACTGGAATTATATCCGTCTATGGGTGTAGCTAAAGCATCACTAAGATTAGTATATTCTATTCTCTTTGAGCGTTCTTTTTCTTGAAAATAATATTCAATCCCATTGTCATCAGTTATTTTAAATCCTTGTTCAAAATCGGCACTAAGAGGCTCTACTTTATAGGGTTTATATGGATGAATGGCTACTTCTTTATTTTCATTAAAGTAAAAGCTAGCCTGCACATTACCTACACTAACCATAAATTTATCGGGTTGTGTATCATAAACACCGTTATTCCCCAATTCAAAAAACAGCGGCTCCAAATTGGGATCAAGAGTATGTTCTATATAGGGTACTACATAATTTTTACCAATTTCCTGCTCCCCAATATATCCATTATAATCTTCATCTGGCCTGCCTCTTACTTGTCTTGTAACTGCACCTCCAGCAACCAGTGACCATCCTAAGCCAGTATTCCCAGGAACTTCACCGACTACCAAACCAGCATTAGCATAGGATAAATAAATAGGTAATTCGATCCTTCCCTCGCTAATTGTATAAATTTGCACAGTAAATTTTGTTGCTCCAAGGCTAAGATCAACTGGAATTTCACCATATTTTCCTATAATTGATGCTTCTGGGGAGGTTGGAAAAATTGTAGGAACATCAATAGGCTCACCATTCCCAAATTGTGAATATGTAAAAGAATAACAGAGTAATGTTAAAATAAAAAATGCTTTTTTCAATGTAAGGTTATTTAAAAATTTGAATATTTATTTGAATTAAGAGGCAATATTATTCATAATATTTTACCCCAAATGCATTACCCTAATATGTTTTGGTAAAAAAGTTTAAAAAAAGTGAGATTTTATGCTATAGATCATTCCAATAAATGCAGAAATTGAGTTTTTGAGAAATAAATGAACCTTTTTTTATTCTTTAAAGTTTTATTTACAACTCAACCTAGCCTAGCAATTAATTTGCTGGGGGTAACAATAGAGTTATGTTTTTAAAGAAGGACAATTCCATTAATTATTTTGCAGAAACAAATTTCAGACAGCAAAGAAATACATTTGGAATTCTACTGCCAGATCGATTGCATCATTTTTATATTCTAGGTAAAACAGGAACAGGGAAGACAACTCTTCTTCAAACCAAAATTCAACAGGATATTTTAAATAATCGTGGACTTTGTCTTATTGATATTCACGGAGACTTGGTTTCAAAAGTTATTAAATCCATTCCAAAAGAAAGATGGAAGGATATCATTTACCTAGATGCTACCAACCCAAATTTAGAGTTTGGATATAATCCTCTTAAAAAAGTAACTTATGAAAAACGCTCTCTGGTTACTTCAAATATTTTGGAGGTTTTTCAACGCCTTTGGGGAAATCAAGGCTGGGGAGTAAAACTCTCTCATATTTTAAGAAATGTACTACTCACTTTACTTGATCAGCCAAAAGCTAGTTTTTCAGATGTTTTAAAAATTCTCTCTGATAGTTCCTTCAGAAATAAGTGCATTGTTAATATTATAAATCCAGATGTAAAAGCCTTTTGGGAAAAGGAGTTTAAGAATTATGGAAAGACAGATTTGATTCCTATTTATAACAAGCTTGGAGGAATTCTATCTTATCCATCTGTAAAAAGGATACTAGTTACAAATCAAAAACAAATTTCACTCCGCCAAATAATTGATAATAGAAAAATATTACTGGTAAATATAGCTAAAGGGTCTATTGGTACAGAAGCTTCTTATATTTTAGGCTCCAACCTACTGACCTCCATTTCTGCTGCTGCTTTTTCTAGGATTGATACCCCTGCCAATAAACGAATTATTTTCTTTTGCTATTTGGATGAGTTTCAGAATTATACAACGCTTTCGCTTGTTGATATGCTTTCAGAACTTAGAAAATTTAGTCTAGGGCTTATTATGGCACATCAATATATTTCCCAATTGGATCCAAAAATTCGCAATGCCGTACCAGGAAATGTGGGGACGATTGTTTGCTTTCGAATTGGACAAGCTGACGCCAAATTTATGGAGCGTGAATTTCATCCAGTTTTTGAAGCTTCAGATTTTGTAACCCTTGCCAATTACGATATTTATTTGAAGTTGATGATTCGAGGAACCCCGTCAAAGGCTTTTTCGGCAACCACAATTCTTCCTTCTCAAATAAGAAAAAGGTAGCCTCTACATATCGTGTAGGTCTAGCGTCAAATTACGCTGCATTACAAGAGACCACTATTCAGTTCAATGAAACATATCTGCTCAGCTGAAATGGCTGGAGAAGTTTTGAGAAATTTTGCAGATTTAAGTCGCATCGATTTAAAAGAATTTTTCTGAGTATTACTTCTTACCAATGCTAACCGATTAATTGGAATTTCAGAAGTTGCTTCGGGTTCTACAAAGGGAGTTATAATAAACATCAAAGAAATTCTACAACTTGCATTACTTACCAATTCCTCTGCAATTATCATTGCTCATAATCACCCCTCTGGTAATAAAACAATTTCAGAAAGAAATAAAACCCTAACAAGCAAACTAAAGAAAGTTGCTGAGTTTATGGAAATAACCCTGTTGGATCATATTATTATTACATCTGAGTCCTATGTTTCATTTGCTGAAGAAGGTTTACTTTAAAAATATTATTCGCCCCTATTTATAAATTTCTTATGCCTAAAACCCCCATTACTTACTATGGAGGAAAACTAAATATGCTCCGGCACATTTTACCTCTTATTCCGAAACATCGAATTTATACGGAAAGTTTCTTCGGAGGTGGCGCGGTTTTCTTTGCCAAAGACGCGAGTGAATCTGAAGTGATCAATTCATCAATACCAATTTTATTAAACCCTACTTCATCTTTATTATGAATAAATTCTGTGTTAGTAATTCTTGCTATGGTATGTTTTGCGCCTAATTGTTTTGCTAAAACACAGATAGTAATATTTGTGGTTTCACTAGAGGTTACCCCGATCAATAAGTCGGTATTTTGAACATGAGCATCTTTTAAAACAGAAATGGAAGTAGCATTACCCCTTACAACTCGAATATCTAGATGTGAATTTGCATAAGCAAGAGATTCTCTATTGGTATCGATTAATGTAATATCCTTTGACTCGAAAGAAAGCAATTTTGCTAAGTGAAATCCAACTTCACCTGAACTGACAATAATAATTTTCATAAGAAATTTGTACGCTATTAGTAGTACAAATGTATTGAAATTAAAAATAAACATAAATCCAAATAGTTGCATTTGCTAGTTGAATCTACCCATTCTAATCGAACTGCGAAGTCTTCGTTAAATAATAAGTTAATCATTATCTTCGCAAATTATTTACTGAAGGGCTAACCATTAAATTTAAAGGATTTACAATGATTCAATTACATGACTTATTTTTCGAAAAGTTTATTTCTGAAACCGAAATTAATCAAGCAGTCAATGGTGTTGCCGTAAAAATTAATAGCGATTATGAAAAGAAGTCTCCTGTATTTTTAATTGTACTGAATGGAGCATTCTTTTTTGCTTCAGAAATAATAAAAAAGTTTAATGGGAACTGTGAAATGTCTTTTATTAAAGTTGCTTCCTATCAAGGAACACAATCTACAGGGAATATTTTGACAGTAATGGGTATAGAACCCTCATTAAAAGGACGGGATGTAATTATTATTGAAGATATAGTTGACACAGGAAACACCATTGAAGCAATAATAGAGATTCTTCTTCAAGAAGAAGTTAAAAGTTATAAAATTGCAACCATGTTTTACAAACCAAAAGCCTACACAAAAGATAAAAAAATAGATTATGTTGGCTTGGAGATTGAAAATGATTTTATTGTGGGTTATGGGTTGGATTATAATGGATTGGGTAGAAATCTTAATGAAATATACAAGTTAAAAAAAATTGAAATGAAAAATATAGTACTCTTTGGCCCTCCTGGTGCAGGAAAAGGAACACAGGCTGAGGTATTAAAAGAAAAGTATGAATTAATACATATATCGACAGGTGATGTTTTTAGATATAATATTAAAAATAATACTGAATTAGGAATGTTAGCAAAATCATTTATGGACCGTGGTGATTTGGTCCCAGATGAAGTGACAATAGATATGTTGAAGGCTGAAGTAGAGAAGAATACTAATGAAAAAGGGTTTATTTTTGATGGGTTTCCCAGAACTAATTCTCAGGCTAAAGCATTGGATATTTTTTTATCAGAATTGGGTGAAGGTATTAACGGAATGATTGCTTTAGAAGTTTCAGAGGATCTGTTAGTAGCTCGCCTTTTAAAAAGAGGTGAAACTAGTGGAAGACCCGATGATCAAGATGAGACTAAGATTCGCAATCGCTTTAATGAATACGAAACAAAAACAGCAGTTTTAAAAGAGTATTATCAAGCTCAAAATAAATATTTTGGAGTCGACGGGGCAGGAAGTATAAATGAGATCACAGAACGATTGTGTGAAGTGATTGACGCACTTTAGAATCTCATTCCGTGTTTAAAGGAAACTCATTAATCATTTAACTTAGTTCAAAGAATTCCGAAAAAAGTTCGAAATTAAAATATAAAAAGATTCTGTGTTGCTACACAGAAGACAATAAAATTCCTGCTTTTGCAGGGAATAATTATGACTGAAGGTAATTTTGCAGATTATGTAAAAATGCATCTTACTTCTGGAAAGGGAGGTAAAGGTTCTGCGCATCTACGTCGTGAAAAATATATTCCTAAGGGCGGACCTGATGGAGGTGATGGAGGACGTGGAGGGCATATTATTATAAAGGGAAATAAAAACCTTTGGACCTTATATCATTTAAAGTTTAAACGTCATTTTAAAGCTGGTCATGGTATGGCCGGAGGCAAACAAACCAGTACTGGGTCTAATGGGAATGATATTTATATTGAGGTTCCTTTGGGTAGTGTTATTCGTGATTCAGAATCACAAAAAATAATTATTGAAATTATTGAAGATGGGGAAGAGAAAATTATAGCAAAAGGTGGAAAAGGTGGATTGGGAAATGATCATTTTAAAAGTGCAACACGTCAAACACCAAGATATGCACAATCTGGATTGGATGGAGTAGAAATAGATGTAACAATTGAATTAAAAGTTTTGGCAGATGTCGGCCTGGTTGGGTTTCCAAATGCTGGAAAATCAACCCTTTTATCTGTTGTTACAGCAGCAAAACCAAAGATTGCCGACTATAAATTTACAACCTTAAAACCCAATTTGGGCATTGTAAAATATCGTGATTTTCAAACGTTTATCATGGCAGATATTCCTGGAATAATAGAAGGTGCCGCTGAAGGGAAAGGACTGGGGCATTATTTTCTTAGGCATATAGAACGAAACTCAACCCTACTTTTTTTAATTCCTGTTGATGCTGACGATATTAGAAAACAATATGATATTCTGTTGGATGAATTACGTCGTTATAACCCAGAGATGTTGGATAAGAATAGGTTAGTCGCCATTTCTAAAAGCGATATGCTGGATGATGAACTTAAAACAGAAATGATATTAGAATTGGATAAAGATTTTAAAGATGTGTCCTATGTTTTTATTTCATCTGTTGCACAACAAGGATTGTTAACGCTCAAAGATAAATTGTGGATGATCTTGAATGACTAATGGAGATTAAGCCTGAAATATTGTTTTGCAGACCTATTAGTTGTTAGACCGCTCATTTGAGTTATTGAATAAACTTAATTTTTTAGTTATCTTTATAAAAAAAAGCAATGAGATATCTATTATTAATAATCATAACGTTTTTACTGATATCATGTGGTGCAAGGGTTAGTTACGATTATTATCCCATTATTAGCTCGAACCTGAGTGAACTGGATAATATTAGGATTATGAAAGCTACCGATAGTATTTTGCAAATGCGTGGTTTTATTAAATCCAAATCTCCTCAATTTTTAATCAACTTCTTTGTAAAAGAATTTATTTCACAATCCAATAGTTCTATTGGTATTGGTGTAGGTACTGGAGGAAGTAATGGAAGTGTAGGAGTAAGTGGTGGAATACCTGTAGGAGGGAATATGATCAATCAAGCACTTACATTCGATTTTATTGATGCTAAAGATGATAAATTGATTTGGCAGTCTGTGGGATCTGATGAACTAAGTGTAAATGCGAATTCATCAAAAATAATAATAATTATTTTAATTTGATCAATAATATTTTAAAAGGGTTTCCCCCTAAAAAATAAAAAAGAGGCTTTCGCCTCTTTAATGTTATCTTTTAAGTAATTCTTTATAGGAGTCTTTATAGGCATATAGCATTAGGATATTAAGCAGTAATAATCCTATAGCCATTCCTATACTAGCAGGATCCAAAGCTAAATGATATAATATAGCATTTACAGATACACTCATTAAAATGATCATCATAAGTGCTGCATATTTATTTAAAATTAAGGTAAGACCAGAAAGAATTTCAACTATAGCGACTACGGTTATGGTTTTTGTAATAGTGAGTGCTGTCCAATAACCCATTGCTTCTTCGGGTGGAGGAGGGGGATCCATAAAATGAAATAATTTATTTGCCCCAAAAAACAATAATGCTAAGGCAAAAATAATCCTGAGAATCATAAAAACTTTTGAATTCATAATTTTTTATTTTGAGATTAAAATTGAAAGGTATGAAAATAAATAACATCATTTTTAATAGGTATTATTCTTTATTAACAAGAAAGGTTAGCTTTACACCTTCGTCTCAATTAAAATGATAAAATTCTTTATTTAATATTTATTCCTTTCCTAACTTTTGGACAGTCACTTTCTAAAGATATTACCTTGTTTTTTCTAAAAAAACAGTATTCAAAGGCCGAAACAATGTTAACTTCCTATTTAAATACAAATCCCAACGAATTAATTGCCCTCGAATTATTAGGGGAAACTTATGCATTTCATGAAAACTGGGATGGAGCAATACCAATATTTAAAGACCTGGTAATGGAAGATCCCTTTAATGCTAACTATCATTATAAGTTAGGAGGAGTCCTTGGTATGAAAGCAATAAATACCAATAAAATAGCTGCCTTTTTTTAATTGATGATATTAAAAAAGAATTGACTTAAGCTGCAAAATTAGATCCTAACCATATAGATGTTAGATGGGCGCTGATCAATTTTTATATACAAACACCAAATTTAATAGGTGGTAGTAAAAGAGAAGCATTAAAGTATACTGAGCAATTAGAACTAGTATCTCCTGTAGATGGATATTTATCAAAAGGGTATGTATATGAATATATTAATGAACCCTTGCTTGCAGAAGAATATTATAAAAAGGCAATCGATGTTGGTGGTTCCATTACTTGTTTTCAGAAATTAAGTGAGTTCTATGAAAATAATGAACAACTTTTAGAAGCAATTGCAACTATTGAGAATGCTCAGGAAATATTAAAACGAAATTCACTTAATTATCAATTAGGAAAGGTTTGTGCTAACTATAAATTAGAACTGGATAAAGGAGAAAAGTGTTTGATCAAGTTTATAGATAACTACACTATAAAAGACGGGGTTCCATTGAAATGGGCTTATTTAAAGCTTGCACAGATCTACAAATACAAAAAAAATAAAACTCAAGATTTAGCTTGGGTAAATAAATCATTAGTTAATCAATCTGATTTTCAGCATGCTATCGATGAAAAGAAATTGATTTTGAATATGTGATTTATTTGAAAGTTTGAAATCTAAATGTATCTTTAGTTAAAAATAATTTTAATTAATATATTAGATATTTAAAAACCTATTAAGACCGTTGCAAGGGTTTGCATAATTTTGCAATATTTCGTATCTTTTTACCATGGAATTAGTACAGCAACCTACATTAGCCGATAGCATTTGCGATATACGTTCACGTAAGATAAAGCAAACCTTTTTCACACAAATCAATACACTTTTAGATTGGCAACCTATTGTCAAGGTTTTAAAAAAGCACTACAGCAAAGGAAAGAGTGCCACAGGTAAACCAAGTTATAGCGGATTACTTCTTTTTAAGATGAGTTTACTACAAACCTGGTATGGACTAAGCGATTATGAGGTAGAAGACCGTGTGAATGATAGTATATCCTTCAGCTACTTTTGTGGTTTACATATCGATCAAATCGCCCCAGACCATAGTACTTTATCTCGTTTTAGAACTATGCTGACAAAAGCAAGAGCCTATGAATCACTATTTAAAGAAATTAACAGGCAGTTAGAAGCCCATAAAATAATCATAAAAACAGGTGTCATCGTTGATGCCAGTGTTATAGACACGCCATTAAAACCCAAAGGCAAAACCAATCATAAAGTCACCGAAGATAGAAAAGATACCCAGGAAGTTGAAGTTGTTAAAGACTATGCCGCTAGTGTAGATAAAGATGCAGCTTGGTTAAAGAAAGGCGGTAAGTATCGATTTGGCTACAAAAAACATCACGTTACAGATAATGAAGGTTTGGTTTTAGGAGTGTTAACTACAAAGGCTAGCACCAACGAAATAGCTAATTTGGAAGATGTTTTAGACACCGCAGATTTACCAGAAGACATTCCATTAAAAGCAGACAAAGGCTATCAATCAAAGAAAAACGCGACACTGCTTAAAAAACGAAAACTCAAGAATCATATTCTAAAAAAGGCTTATAAAAACAAACCATTAACCCATTGGGGGAAGAAATTTAATAAACTTATAGGAAAAACAAGATTTAAAGTAGAGCGCACTTTTGGTGGTATAAAACGATGGTTCTCTGGTGGAACAGCACGATACAGAGGTATCAAAAAAATGCATACTCAAAACCTTATGGAAGCGATGTGCTACAATCTGTATAGAAGTCCAGGGATAATTGCGTCTAATTGTAAAAATTAAGGGAAAATGAGCATTAAAAACAGGCGTATATACTCTAAAATTGTAAAATCGTCTGAATTTTAGACTGAAAAAAATTAAAACTCAAAAACTGAATTAATTGGTAGGTGTTTTGCAACGGTCTTCTATTAATAAGATTCCCGCCTTCACAGGCTATACTATGAGAATACATTTTACCGCTATTGGAGGTTCTGCCATGCATAACTTAGCACTTGCATTACATGTAAAAGGAGATCAAATAACTGGATCTGATGATGAGATATTTAATCCTTCAAAAAGTAGGTTAGCCGCTAAAGGGTTATTGCCAAATGAATTTGGTTGGTTTACAGATAAAATTACTAATGATCTTGATGCTATTGTACTTGGTATGCATGCAAAGGCAGATAATCCTGAATTACTAAAAGCCAGGGAATTAAATTTAAAAATATATTCCTACCCAGAATTTTTATACGAGCAGTCCAAACATAAAACCCGTGTTGTTATTGGGGGAAGCCACGGAAAAACGACAATCACCTCTATGATTCTGCACGTGATGCATTATCATGGGAAGTCAGTTGATTATATGGTAGGAGCACAATTAGAGGGATTTGATATTATGGTAAAACTCACTAAGGACAATGATTTTATAGTGTTGGAAGGCGATGAATATTTAAGTTCACCCATAGATAGGCGTCCTAAATTTCATTTATACAATCCTAATATTGCTTTGATAAGCGGAATTGCCTGGGACCATATTAATGTATTTCCAACCTATGAAGGCTATGTGGAACAATTTTCAATTTTTGTAGATTCTATTGTTGAAGGAGGAAGTATTAGCTATAATATAGAAGATCCCGAAGTTAAAAGAGTAGTGGAAGCTTCAGAAAATACTATTAGAAAGTTTCCGTATCAAACCCCAAATTATCAAGTTGAAAATGGTACCACTTTATTGGAAACACCAGAAGGATTGATGCCTATTGAGATTTTTGGAAAACACAATCTAAATAATCTAGCAGGAGCTAAATGGATCTGCCAGCATATGGCAATCAATGAAGATGATTTTTATGAAGCTATTGCAACCTTCAAAGGAGCCAGTAAACGTTTAGAGTTAATTGCTGAAGACCAAACGTCAATTGCATATAAAGATTTTGCTCATTCCCCTTCTAAAGTAGAAGCAACCACAAAGGCATTAAAAAATCAATATCCCAACAGAATACTAATAGCTTGTTTGGAATTGCATACCTATAGTAGTTTAAATCCGGAATTTTTAACCGAATATAAAGGAGCTTTGGACCCAGCTGATGTTGCGGTTGTTTTTTATTCCCCTCATGCTGTAAAAATTAAAAAATTGGAAGCAATTAGTAGCGAACAAATTGCAGCTGCTTTCCAACGAGAAGACTTAATTATTTATACCAATCCAGATGAATTTAAAACTTTTTTATTCTCACAAGAATTTAATGACACTTCGTTATTGCTTATGAGTAGTGGTAATTATGGTGGGCTAGATTTTGAAGAAGTTAAAAGATTGATCAATTGAAATTGAAACATCCTTACCAACGGAAGCGAAAAAATTTCATTCAAAAAATCTTCAATATTATTTTGGCTTGTTTTTATAAGTTGAATTTTTGCACGTTTTTGATCTTGTTCGCATTTATCTTGGGAAAGTTTAAATTTCCCTTCCCAGTTGTTTATGTTAATTTCAAAAGCTTGGATATAATTAATCGAATTTCTCATCCCTCTGTTATCCTTGTCTAATACAAACTTTTGATCCATTCCCTCTAAAAATTGAGTCATAGCTATCATGATATCTTTTGCTTTCTCTGAATCATTAATCAAGGAAATGGTTCCTTATAATATGAACAATAATATAATTCCAAGTAGGTAATTGTTTTGTCATATAAATACTTGGTGAAATATAGCTGTCTGGTCCTCTAAAAACAACAGTTACTTCAGCTCCATTTTTTAAGGTAACTACTTGAGGATTATACTTGTCTATATGAGCAACCAATTTACCTGAAGTATCATTGTAAATTATTGGAATATGAGTAACAAAAGGTTGCCCATTTAACACCGAAACCAACATCGCAAATGGATACTGTTTTAATACAGCAATCATTTTTTGTTGATCTTGACTTTGGTGATATTTAGGAGGATACAATGCGATAATTAGATTTTGAATTTCTGATTTACGATTAAAAATTAAACTCCAAATTGAGATAAATGATGATCTAGATGTTTATAATTCATTTTACCATATTGTTCTTTTGTGAATTTGCCAAATATAGGATGTATTGGCCAATCTGTTTGATTTTTCCTTTTGTAAAAATTGTCTATTTCTTTTATTAAATCACTTTTTACTGAATAAAAATCTATGTCACCATCAACAATAAATTCTTTACTGGTAGGAATGTTCTTTCTCCAAGGCTTATCATTATACATCAATGGCTTCATTAATAATGAGAATATCAATTTTTTAAAAAACCCACTTTAGTTTTCATTTGTATGGTTCCATTAATAACACCAAAAGGTAATTGGCTGTGTTTTAGCATTTGAGCAACATTCATTTTACCCCATTTGGGACTGGTATTTTCAGTTAAATTATTAATTCTTTTATATACTTTAAGGGTCATGACTAGACTAAGGGTTTGTTTTTAAAATTTTTCAATAACAATTTGTACAAATTGTTATTGCGATTATTATATCTAAATTCAGTTTCTTTCAAATGTAATAAAAATGTTCTTTTGTTCATTCCTTTAAATTTAGTTAATCTAGTTTTAGCATAGCCCCAAAAACCTTCTATTCCATTGATATGTGATTGACCTCTAACAAATTCATTGTTGCCGTGATCCAATCTATAATGTTTTTTATACCCCAAATCTACCAATCCATTATACCCTCTCCATTTGTCTGAATGAATAATACTATCTACATCAACCTTTCCTCTTATAATAGCCTGTAGTGTGGCTCTAGAGCAGTTTTCTACTATTTCTGTATAAACTTTTCCATTGCGTTTATATATGCCAAAAACAATAATCTTTCCATAAGCTCCTCGTCCTCTTTTCCCTTTTACTCGTTTTGCTCCAAAGAAAGATTCATCGACTTCTATTTCACCTTTTAATGAACTCTCAAGTAAACTTAAATTAAAGATACGCTCTCTAAATAACTTTAAAAGTCTATTAATAGAGTTACGATTAATTCCTGTTAAATTTGATATTTGAACAGCTGTTAAATCTTCACTAAACAAACGCAAAATTTCCCTAAATTTACGTTCAGAAAAGTGCGTATGTCTTATATACTTGTTTTTCATTGTGTCACAACTAGTTACAAAGATATTAACTTCGTAATCTAGTCATGACCCTTAATTTTTACTAACCACCACAACTAGTACTATAAAAAATTTTATATTGTGATGTGCTTATTTAACAATCTGTATTAAAGATTGATAATAATTATTGAATTTAATCTAAAGAATTCCCCGAGGCTTGCCTCGGTGGTCAAGAGGAAAGTTTGAAAACCTAAGGTTTTCATCAAACTAAAATAAAGTTATCTTCCGCTTGATACCTCGTACCCTTGGGTCGAGGTAGTTCATTAATTTCTAAGAAATCTTTAATATATTGGTCCGATAATTCGGGGCGACTCGCTACAAAGAAAACCCTTATTCTGGACCAATGATTAAGTGTACGAAGGAGTTAATCCAGTAATATGTTTAGGTTTACTATTCTTAAAAAACATCAAACTAAGATTGTCTAAAATTATTTTATTTTCTAAAGGCAAAATATTTAATTTAACATAAAAAATATTTTCACATAGCTTAATATCCTTATATTTAGAGAATTAAGTGAATAATAGTTAAATTTATTCTCTTAATCTAATAGAAAAGATTAGCTAATAAATATGTTTTTTAACGAGTAAACGTTAATTGGAGAATTTCTAAATCAATATAATTATTAACCTTTAAATTTGAAAGCTAAGTTCTAATAAAAATATTGTATATTAGTGAACTAATATAGCCATATGATACCGAGTGATTTCAGCGATTATTTCAATCAATGTAGTGGGCACGAACAGCAACAGGTTATAGAAGAGCTTTTGCAGCTGAGCGTGCAAAGTAGTGAGGTGATAGACACCTCAGAGGGTAAGGCGTTGAGTTGCCCGCATTGTCAGAGCAAATCCGTTGGTGGCAATGGTCGTCTTAAGGGAGCACAGCACACAGCCTATGGCCACCCTTACCGCCATTGCCCTAACCTCAAACACCGCTTGGTACGGGTACAAACACCAACTATTTAATATGCTTCTTAGAGCTTAGCTAAACTATATATAAACACATGAAAAAAACTGTTCAGACGACCGGGAGCAGCTCAGAGAAAGCCTATAGAAACGATTTAAAATTTGTCAACAAATAAACTTAACTATACAAATTATGAAAACAATGATACGATTAAATGCTCTAACTGCTATACAGAAGGTTTACTACTCCGTATTTAAATGGAATACTTTTTTGAGAGTGCTGCTGCTTGGGGTCTTTTTGTCGGTATTTACGGCACCTGGTGTCTGGGCGCAGTCGATCACCTGCCCTTCAGGGTTGGTAGTGGTAGAGAACGATTCTGGGCAGTGTAGCGCCGCAGTCGATTACGACAGCCTGGTGGTGGCCGTGGATGCTAATGGCAATGCCGTGCCCTGGACAACGATCAGCGGTCCGGCATCGGGTGATACGGTCCCGGTAGGCGATACATTAACGGTGATCGTACAGATGCTCATTGGAGAAGCAAACGACTTATTTGGCTATTCCGTATCGATCGACGGGGACTACGCCATCGTGGGTGCGTATGAGAAGCCAATAAATCAGACTGGTTCAGCCTACATTTTTAAAAGAAATGGTACGAGCTGGATCCTGCAACAAAAGATCACCGCTTCGGATGCACAAGCAGGCGACATTTTTGGGGTTTCCGTATCGATCTCCAGCGACTACGCCATCGTGGGTGCGTCTGGGGAAGATCCATCAGGCACTGCAGGTGCCGGCTCGGCCTACATTTTTAAAAGGAGTGATGCGGGCTGGGCTCAGCAACAAAAGATCAACGCTTCGGATGCACAAGCATCCGACTCTTTTGGCATTTCCGTATCGATCTCCGGGGACTACGCCATCGTGGGTGCGTCTGGGGAAGATCCATCAGGCACTCTCAATGCCGGCTCGGCCTACATTTTTAAAAGAAATGGTACGAGCTGGGCCCAGCAACAAAAGATCAACGCTTCGGATAAAGAAGCAAAGGACTATTTTGGCTGGTCCGTATCGATCTCTGGGAACTACACCATCGTGGGCGCGCCTTATGAAGATCTATCAAGCATTAGCAATATCAGCACTACTGATGCCGGCTCGGCCTACATCTTTAACAGGAGTGGTACGACCTGGAGCCAGCAACAAAAGATCAACGCTTCGGATAAACAAGCACACGACAATTTTGGCTGGTCCGTATCGATCAACGGGGCCTACGCCATCGTGGGTGCGCCTTATGAAGATCCATCAAGCATTAGCAATATCAGCACTACTGATGCTGGCTCGGCTTATATCTTTAAAAGGAGTGGTACGACCTGGTCCCAGCAACAAAAGATCAACGCTTCGGATAAAGGAGCAGGCGACTATTTTGGCTATTCCGTATCGATCGACGGGGACTACGCCATCGTGGGTGCGCCTTATGAAGATCCATCAAGCATTAGCAATATCAGCACTCTCAATGCTGGCTCGGCCTATATCTTTAAAAGGAGTGATACAGCCTGGGCTCAGCAACAAAAGATCAACGCTTCGGATAAAGGAGCAAACGGCCTGTTTGGTCAGTCCGTATCGATCTCTGGCGACTACGCCGTCGTGGGTGCGCCTGGCGAAGATCCATCAAACACTCTCAATGCCGGCTCGGCCTACATCTTTAGCAGGAGTGATGTGGGCTGGGCTCAGCAACAAAAGATCAACGCTTCAGACATGTGCAGCTTTGACATCACCGTGATCGATGCAGAGGATCCGACCATCAGCTGTCTGGCTGACCAGACCGTCGATAATGACGCGGACTTGTGCAGCTATACCATGGTGGGCAGCGGATGGGATGCTACCTTTACCGATAACTGTCTGGAAGGCAGGATCACAAACGACCTTACTAACACCAACACGCTGGACGGAGCGGTCTTTGCAATCGGTGATATCACGGTTACGTGGACGGCCACCGATGCAGCGGGCCTTACGGATACCTGTTCTTTCACCGTGACGGTAACTGATAACCAGGCACCTGTGATCAGCTGTCCGGCTGACCAGACCGTCGATAATGACGCAGACTCCTGCAGCTATACCATGGTGGGTAGCGGATGGGATGCTACCTTTACCGATAACTGTCGGGGAGGCACGATCACAAACGACTTTAATAATTCGAACACGCTGGCCGGAGCAGTCTTTGCGATCGGTGATATCACGGTTACCTGGACTGCCACCGATGCAGCGGGTCTTACGGATACCTGTTCCTTCACCGTGACGGTAACTGATAACCAGGCACCTGTGATCAGCTGTCCGGCTGACCAGACCGTCGATAATGACGCGGACTTGTGCAGCTATACCATGGTGGGCAGCGGATGGGATGCTGACTTTAAAGATAACTGTCCGGGAGGCACGATCACAAACGATTTTACTAACACCAGCACGCTGGACGGAGCGGTCTTTACGATCGGTGATATCACGGTTACCTGGACGGCCACCGATGCAGCGGGCCTTACGGATACCTGTTCCTTCACCGTGACGGTAACTGATAACCAGGCACCTGTGACCAGCTGTCCGGCTGACCAGGCCGTCGATAATGACGCGGACTTGTGCAGCTATACCATGGTGGGCAGCGGATGGGATGCTACCTTTACCGATAACTGTCCGGGAGGCACGATCACAAACGACCTTACTAACACCAGCACGCTGGCCGGAGCGGTCTTTGCGATCGGTGATATCACGGTTACGTGGACGGCCACCGATGCAGCGGGCCTTACGGATACCTGTTCCTTCACCGTGACGGTAACTGATAACCAGGCACCTGTGATCAGCTGTCCGGCTGATCAGGCCGTCGATAATGACGCGGACTTGTGCAGCTATACCGTGGTGGGCAGCGGATGGGATGCTGACTTTAAAGATAACTGTCCGGGAGGCACGATCACAAACGACTTTACTAACACCAGCACGCTGACCGGAGCGGTCTTTGCGATCGGTGATATCACGGTTACCTGGACGGCCACCGATGCAGCGGGCCTTACGGATACCTGTTCCTTCACCGTGACGGTAACTGATAACCAGGCACCTGTGACCAGCTGTCCGGCTGATCAGGTCGTCGATAATGACGCTGACTTGTGCAGCTATACCGTGGTGGGCAGCGGATGGGATGCTACCTTTACCGATAACTGTCCAGGAGGCACGATCACAAACGACTTTACTAACACCAGCACGCTGGCCGGAGCGGTCTTTGCGATCGGTGCTATCACGGTTACCTGGACGGCCACCGATGCAGCGGGCCTTACGGATACCTGTTCTTTCACCGTGACGGTAACTGATAACCAGGCACCTGTGATCAGCTGTCCGGCTGATCAGGTCGTCGATAATGACGCTGACTTGTGCAGCTATACCATGGTGGGCAGCGGATGGGATGCTGCCTTTACCGATAACTGTCCAGGAGGCACCATCACAAACGACCTTACTAACACCAGCACGCTGGCCGGAGCGGTCTTTGCGATCGGTAATATCACGGTTACGTGGACGGCCACCGATGCAGCGGGCAATACGGATACCTGTTCCTTCACCGTGACGGTAACTGATAACCAGGCACCTGTGATCAGCTGTCCGGCTGACCAGACCGTCGATAATGACGCTGACTCCTGCAGCTATACCATGGTGGGCAGCGGATGGGATGCTGACTTTACCGATAACTGTCCGGGAGGCACGATCACAAACGACCTTACTAACACCAGCACGCTGGACGGAGCGGTCTTTGCGATCGGTGATACCACGGTTACGTGGACGGCCACCGATGCAGCGGGCCTTACGGATACCTGTTCCTTCACCGTGACGGTAACTGATAACCAGGCACCTGTGACCAGCTGTCCGGCTGATCAGACCGTCGATAATGACGCTGACTCCTGCAGCTATACCATGGTGGGCAGCGGATGGGATGCTGACCTTTACCGATAACTGTCCGGGAGGCACCATCACAAACGACCTTACTAACACCAGCACGCTGGACGGTGCGGTCTTTGCGATCGGTGATATCACGGTTACGTGGACGGCCACCGATGCAGTGGGCAATACGGATACCTGTTCCTTCACCGTGACGGTAACTGATAACCAGGCACCTGTGACCAGCTGTCCGGCTGACCAGACCGTCGATAATGACACTGACTTGTGCAGCTATACCGTGGTGGGCAGCGGATGGGATGCTACCCTTACCGATAACTGTCCGGGAGGCACGATCACAAACGACCTTACTAACACCAACACGCTGGACGGAGCGGTCTTTGCGATCGGTAATATCACGGTTACGTGGACGGCCACCGATGCAGCGGGCAATACGGATACCTGTTCCTTCACCGTGACGGTAACTGATAACCAGGCACCTGTGATCAGCTGTCCGGCTGACCAGACCGTCGATAATGACACTGACTCCTGCAGCTATACCGTGGTGGGCAGCGGATGGGATGCTACCTTTACCGATAACTGTCCGGGAGGCACGATCACAAACGACCTTACTAACACCAGCACGCTGGACGGAGCGGTCTTTGCGATCGGTAATATCACGGTTACGTGGACGGCCACCGATGCAGTGGGCAATACGGATACCTGTTCCTTCACCGTGACGGTAACTGATAACCAGGCACCTGTGATCAGCTGTCCGGCTGACCAGACCGTCGATAATGACACTGACTCCTGCAGCTATACCGTGGTGGGCAGCGGATGGGATGCTACCCTTACCGATAACTGTCCGGGAGGCACGATCACAAACGACCTTACTAACACCAGCACGCTGGACGGAGCGGTCTTTGCGATCGGTAATATCACGGTTACGTGGACGGCCACCGATGCAGTGGGCAATACGGATACCTGTTCCTTCACCGTGACGGTAACTGATAACCAGGCACCTGTGATCAGCTGTCCGGCTGACCAGACCGTCGATAATGACACTGACTCCTGCAGCTATACCGTGGTGGGCAGCGGATGGGATGCTACCTTTACCGATAACTGTCCGGGAGGCACGATCACAAACGACTTTACTAACACCGGCACGCTGGCCGGAGCGGTCTTTGCGATCGGTGATACCCCCGTTACGTGGACGGCCACCGATGCAGCGGGCCTTACGGATACCTGTTCCTTCACCGTGACGGTAACTGATAACCAGGCACCTGTGATCAGCTGTCCGGCTGATCAGGCCGTCGGTAATGACGCTGACTCCTGCAGCTATACCATGGTGGGCAGCGGATGGGATGCTGACTTTACCGATAACTGTCCGGGAGGCACCATCACAAACGACCTTACTAACACCGGCACGCTGGCCGGAGCGGTCTTTGCGATCGGTGATACCCCCGTTACGTGGACGGCCACCGATGCAGCGGGTCTTACGGATACCTGTTCCTTCACCGTGACGGTAACTGATAACCAGGCACCTGTGACCAGCTGTCCGGCTGATCAGACCGTCGGTAATGACGCTGACTCCTGCAGCTATACCATGGTGGGCAGCGGATGGGATGCTGACTTTACCGATAACTGTCCGGGAGGCACGATCACAAACGACCTTACTAACACCGGCACGCTGGCCGGAGCGGTCTTTGCGATCGGTGATACCCCCGTTACGTGGACGGCCACCGATGCAGCGGGCCTTACGGATACCTGTTCCTTCACCGTGACGGTAACTGATAACCAGGCACCTGTGACCAGTTGTCTGGCTGATCAGACCGTCGATAATGACGCTGACTCCTGCAGCTATACCATGGCGGGCAGCGGATGGGATGCTACCTTTACCGATAACTGCCCGGGAGGCACGATCACAAACGACCTTACTAACACCGGCACGCTGGACGGAGCGGTCTTTGCGATCGGTAATATCACGGTTACGTGGACGGCCACCGATGCAGCGGGTCTTACGGATACCTGTTCCTTCACCGTGACGGTAACTGATAACCAGGCACCTGTGACCAGTTGTCCGGCTGACCAGACCGTCGGTAATGACGCTGACTCCTGCAGCTATACCATGGTGGGCAGCGGATGGGATGCTACCTTTACCGATAACTGTCCGGAAGGCACGATCACAAACGACCTTACTAACACCAGCACGCTGGCCGGAGCGGTCTTTGCGATCGGTAATATCACGGTTACGTGGACGGCCACCGATGCAGCGGGCCTTACGGATACCTGTTCCTTCACCGTGACGGTAACTGATAACCAGGCACCTGTGATCAGCTGTCCGGCTGACCAGACCGTCGATAATGACGCGGACTTGTGCAGCTATACCGTGGTGGGCAGCGGATGGGATGCTACCTTTACCGATAACTGTCCGGGAGGCACGATTACAAACGACTTTAATAATTCGAACACGCTGGCCGGAGCGGTCTTTACGATCAGTGATACCACGGTTACGTGGACGGCCACCGATGCAGTGGGCAATACGGATACCTGTTCCTTCACCGTGACGGTAACTGATAACCAGGCACCTGTGATCAGCTGTCCGGCTGACCAGACCGTCGATAATGACGCTGACCCCTGTAGCTATACCGTGGTGGGCAGCGGATGGGATGCTACCTTTACCGATAACTGTCCGGAAGGCACGATCACAAACGACCTTACTAACACCAGCACGCTGGCCGGAGCGGTCTTTACGATCGGTGCTATCACGGTTACGTGGACGGCCACCGATGCAGCGGGCCTTACGGATACCTGTTCCTTCACCGTGACGGTAACTGATAACCAGGCACCTGTGACCAGCTGTCCGGCTGATCAGGTCGTCGATAATGACGCTGACTCCTGCAGCTATACCATGGTGGGCAGCGGATGGGATGCTACCTTTACCGATAACTGTCCGGGAGGCACGATCACAAACGACTTTACTAACACCAGCACGCTGGCCGGAGCGGTCTTTGCGATCGGTGCTATCACGGTTACCTGGACGGCCACCGATGCAGCGGGCCTTACGGATACCTGTTCCTTCACCGTGACGGTAACTGATAATGGGGAGCCTGTGATCAGCTGTCCTTCGGAGTTAATCGTGGTAGAGAATGATCCGGGGCAGTGCAACGCCGCAGTCAATTACGGCAGTCTGGTGGTGGCTGCGGATTGTGATGGCAACACCGTACCCTGGACAACGATCAGCGGTCCGGTATCGGGTGATACGGTTCCGGTAGGCGATACATTAACGGTGATCGTACAGATGCTCCTTGGAGACGCATCCGACTATTTTGGCCGTTCCGTATCGATCTCTGGCGACTACGCCATCGTGGGTGCCTATCTTGAAGACCCATCAGGCACTACAAATGCCGGCTCGGCTTATATCTTTAAAAGGAGTGGTACGACCTGGGCTCAGCAACAAAAGATCACCGCTTCGGACAAACAAGCATACGACTATTTTGGCTATTCCGTATCGATCTCCGGGGACTACGCCATCGTGGGTGCGCGTGGGGAAGATCCATCAGGCACTACAAATGCTGGCTCGGCTTATATCTTTAAAAGGAGTGGTACGGCCTGGACCCAGCAACAAAAGATCACCGCTTCGGATAAACAAGCATACGACCGGTTTGGCTATTCCGTATCGATCTCCGGCGACTACGCTATTGTGGGCGCTTATTATGAAGATCCATCAGGCACTGCAGATGCTGGCTCGGTCTATATTTTTAAAAGAAATGGTACGACCTGGTCCCAGCAACAAAAGATTACCGCTTCGGATAAACAAGCAGACGACTATTTTGGCTGGTCCGTATCGATCTCCGGGGACTACGCCATCGTGGGTGCGCGTGGGGAAGATCCATCAAACACTACTGGTGCCGGCTCGGCTTATATCTTTAAAAGGAGTGGTACGAGTTGGGCCCAGCAACAAAAGATCACCGCTTCGGATAAACAAGCACACGACTATTTTGGCTGGTCCGTATCGATCGACGGCGACTACGCTATTGTGGGCGCCTATTATGAAGATCCATCAGGCACTACAAATGCCGGCTCGGCTTATATCTTTAAAAGGAGTGGTACGACCTGGACCCAGCAACAAAAGATCAACGCTTCGGATAAACAAGCAAACGACAATTTTGGCCGTTCCGTATCGATCTCCGGGGACTACGCCATCGTGGGTGCGTCTGGGGAAGATCCATCAGGCACTGCAGATGCCGGCTCGGCCTATATTTTTAAAAGAAATGGTACGACCTGGCCCCAGCAACAAAAGATCAACGCTTCGGATAAACAAGCATACGACTGGTTTGGCACTTCCGTATCGATCTCCAGCGACTACGCCATCGTGGGTGCCTATCGTGAAGATCCATCAGGCACTACAAATGCCGGCTCGGCCTATATTTTTAAAAGGAGTGGTACGACCTGGCCCCAGCAACAAAAGATCAACGCTTCGAACACGTGCAGCTTTGACATCACCGTGATCGATGCAGAGGATCCGACCATCATCTGCCCGGCTGATACCACCGTCAATACCGATGCTGGCTCCTGCAGCTATACCGTGGTGGGTAGCGGATGGGATGCTACCCTTACCGATAACTGTCTGGGAAGCACGATCACAAACGACTTTACTAACACCAGCACGCTGGCCGGAGCGGTCTTTGCGATCGGTAATATCACGGTTACGTGGACGGCCACCGATGCAGTGGGCAATACGGATACCTGTTCCTTCACCGTGACGGTAAATGGCAATCCCTGCCCAGGAAGTGCAAATAATCATAATGTTTATAACAACATTAGTGTAGCCGTTTATCCGAACCCGGGCGTAGGTTATTATACTATCGAGATCGCTTCTCCAGAATCTGAAGAAAGAATTATGATGCGGGTTTACGATGTGAGTGGTAAACTCATTACGCAAAAAGTTATAGACGTTGTCTCTGGTAGATATACCGATACCATGGATTTAACCAGCTGTCAAAATGGCGTTTATTTCATTCAATTGAAAGGGGTATGGATCAACAAACATTTGAAAGTGATCAAACAATAAGGATAAGTTCTAATAAAAATATTGTCTATTAGTGAGCTAATGTAGCCCTATGATACCGAGTGGTTTCAGCGATTATTTCAATCAATGTAGTGAGCACGAACAGCAACAGATTATAGAAGAGTTTTTCAGTTGAGCGTGCAAAGTAGTGAGGTGGTAGACACCTCAGAGGGTAAGGCGTTGAGTTGCCCGCATTGTCAGAGCAAATCCGTTGGTGGCAATGGTCGTCTTAAGGGGGTACAGCGCTATGTATGCAAGAGTTGCAAGAAGAATTTTAGTGAGACTACTGGTAAGTTCTGGTTTGCCCTAAAGAAGAAGAACAAAGTGAGGAAGTATCTGTACTGCCTGTTGTCGGGCTATAGCATCAGAAGGAGTGCCAAGGAGACGGAGATATCAATACAGACCTCCTTCGATTGGCGTCACAAGTTCTTGACAAGTTTTTCGGTGGTCTCCTCTGAGGGCTTTGAGGGCATCGTGGAGAGCGATGATCTGTTCTTTTTATATTCAGAGAAGGGCAATCGCAATTTAGACAGACCTTCAGCTAAGTGTGGTATCAAAACGAGCAAAGCAGGGGTCAGCGATGAGCAGGTTGCTGTCATTGCCACCTGCGACCGCTCTGGGAACAAAGACTTCAAGGTGGTCGCCAGGGGAAGGATAAGCAAAAAAGACCTCCAAAGGGTGTTGGACGGTAAGCTGGACAAGGCAGAAGCCCTTTGTAGCGGCAGCCACCGAAGCTACACGGTCTTTGTCAGGGGAATAAAGGCGCAGCACAAGAAGTTCAATGCCTCCAGGGGGCAGCGCAAGACAGAGCAGATCTACCACGTACAGAATCTCAACAATATGGACAAGAGGCTTAGGAACTTTATGCAACCGTTCCATGGCGTGGCCACCAAGTACCTTCGGAACTACCTGAACTGGTTTCTGGTGCTGGAGAAGATCAAGCACAGCACACAGCGTATGGTCACCCTTACCCTAACCTCAAGTACCGCTTGGTACGGGTACAAACAACAACTATTTAATATGCTTCTTAGAACTTAGCTAAAATTATTTATAGTTATAAGAGAATAAATGATGCTTTCATTATTAAAAATAAGACAAACATATCTCATATTAAATAAGTAAAAACACATAATTATTAGCTAAAAAGATTAATCTAAAAAAGGAGATGTCTTTTGTTAAAAACAAAAAATATTTATAAAGTGATCATACTTTTACTTTTCAGTACTTCTTTCATATTTCTCTCCACAACCCTCATCACAACTAATAGGGTTTCCATATAATACTAATTGTCCATTTTCAAATTCAAATTGATAGCTTCCATTAAATTCTATGTTTTGACAATTAAAAACTATAGACAAGCTGTATTCTAATTCTTCATTAATTATATAATTACCAACACATGAATATTTATCACTTGATATCATATTATCTAAATTGAATGTATAAGAATGTCCATCATCAATGGTAGTCCAACTACCTTGTGTTCCATCGCTTCCATATGATTCAATTAATTTCCATGTGCCAATTATAGAATTGTCATTATTGTTTTTATCATCACTATTACAACTAGAAAGTAGTGATGATAAAAACAATGATATTAAAAAAAATGATTTCATAGTTATAAATTTTTAATCTAAAGAATTCCCCGAGGCTTGCCTCGGTGGTCAAGAGGAAAGTTTGAAAACCTAAGGTTTTCATCAAACTAAAATAAAGTTATCTTCCGTTTGATACCTCGTACCCTTGGGTCGAGGTAGTTCATTGTTCGATTACTAATTGCATTTGAATAATTTCTATTCCATTATAAAAATGAAGGTAATATATCCCTTCAGGTATATCTATTGTACTAATTGTTTTTTCATAATTCAAAGTTAAATTATGCAACTCTAAATCTCGCACCTTTATGTCCAGTCTAATATAGTAAGTCCAGATTTAGTATTTAGCATGTAATTGTTAAATAATTTCAGCCAAATTACTCGTATTATTATTTTCTAATTGTTGTACATTTGAGGCCGAAAAAACATGGAAAATGAAAAACTCTCTTGCTGTTGCAATTCAAGCTTCTTTGGAGGCAGGTGACTCAATTTTAGAAGTATATTCCTCAAATGATTTCAATGTTGAAATAAAGGGCGATGAATCTCCTTTAACTCGTGCTGATAAAAATGCAAACGATGTAATTAATCGCTTTCTTTCTAAAACTAATTTTCCCATTATTAGTGAAGAAAATAGGCAATTGGATTATGCCGATCGGAAAGATTGGAGTGCATGTTGGATTGTAGATCCTTTAGATGGTACTAAAGAATTTATAAAGCGAAATGGAGAATTTACAGTAAATATTGCTTTGATAAAAAATGGGAATCCTGTTTTAGGAGTTATTTATGTACCTGTTTCAAAAACACTTTATTTTACTTCTGAAGATGCCTCTAAGTCTTTTAAGTTTATAGTGAATGAACGTACCCTTTCTGTAGACCAAATTATTGCTTTGGCTTCAGAAATAACCCCAAGTGATAAGAACCCTTCAATTGTAAAAATAGTTGGTAGCAGATCTCATCTAAATGAAGATACTAAAAAATTCATTTCAGAAATAGAAAACAAAAAACAGGTAGAAATTGTATCAAAAGGAAGTTCACTAAAGTTTTGTCTTGTTGCTGAAGGGAAAGCGCATATATATCCAAGATATGCACCAACAATGGAGTGGGATACAGCAGCAGGACAAGCCATATGTCAGGCAGCTGGAATAAAAGTTATTGATAATACTACTAATAAACCATTGCGATATAATAAAGAAAATCTTTTAAATCCTTATTTTTTAGTCTCTATTTAAATTGAATAAAAAAGATTCTCATATACGTAGTATAATCAAGGGTATTTCTTGGCGTGTTATAGCAACTACAGATACAGTATTTATTGTATTATTAGTCACCTGTTTATACAGCAATTGTAGTTTAGAAAATGCCTTAAAAATTGGGGCTATTGAATTTTTAAGTAAACTTTTCATTTATTATTTTCATGAGCGTATCTGGCAATTTTTAAGAAAATCAGATCAAATTACTAAAAGCAATCTGTCTATAAAACAATTTCATGGCGTATCATTGCAACAACAACAACTTTTTTAATTTCTGAGGCTATTTTAGAACGATTTGATGAAATTGCTCTTTTTATTGCACTATTGGAGGTATCTTCAAAATTTGTACTTTATTACATTCATGAACGTTTATGGTTGAAATTACCTATTGGATATTTTAATAAATTCGTTTATAAGACTAAGGATTAAATAATAATATAGCATCATGGAGGAAAACATTATTCCACATCAATTTAATATTTCGCAAGAACAACGTATAACCATCAATGGTCATGGTGCATTTCTTCTTTGGTTTACTGGATTGTCTGGTTCGGGTAAATCTACCATTGCAAGTGCTGTGGAGCATGCGTTATTTGAAAAAGGAATACATACTTATATTTTGGATGGAGACAATGTTCGTAAGGGATTAAATAGTAATTTGTCTTTTTCGCATGAAGATAGATCCGAAAATATTCGCCGCATATCTGAAGTTGCTAACCTTATGATTGATGCTGGATTGGTTGTATTGTCTGCCTTTGTTTCTCCCTATAAAAAGGATAGAGAAATGGTTAAAAATAGAGTGAAAGATGTTAACTTTGTCGAAATTTTTGTCGATACACCCATTGAAGAATGTGAGCGAAGAGATGTTAAAGGATTGTATGCAAAAGCAAGAAAGGGATTAATAAAAGATTTTACAGGTGTGAATGCACCTTATGAAACTCCTGAAAATCCTAATATTAGGATAGATACAACAAAAGTTTCAGTATTAGAAGCTGTATCATTAATTTTAAAGGAGATTAAATCAAAAATAGAAGCAAAGTAAGAATGACTAAATATTATTTAAATTATCTTGATGAATTAGAGTCAGAAGCCATATTTATTCTTCGAGAAATTTGGGCTCAATTTCAAAATCCAGTAATTTTATTTTCTGGCGGAAAGGATTCTATTTTAATTACGCATTTAGCTAAAAAGGCTTTTTATCCCTCAAAGATTCCTTTTCAATTAATGCATATTGATACTGGGCATAATTTTCCGGAAACCATTCAATTTAGGGACGATTTAGTAAGCGAATTAGGGATAAAAATGATTATTGGGTCTGTACAAAATTCTATTGATCAAGGGCGGGTAGCAGAAGAAAAAGGGGGAAATGCTACAAGAAATGCTCTTCAAATTACCACCTTACTCGATATCATTGAAGATAACAAAGTAGATTGCGCAATAGGAGGAGGAAGGCGAGACGAAGAAAAAGCAAGAGCTAAAGAGCGTTTTTTTTCACATCGTGATGATTTTGGGCAATGGGACCCAAAAAATCAACGTCCAGAATTATGGAATATACTAAATGGTAAACATTTTGAAGGGGAGCATTTTAGAGCATTCCCAATCAGTAATTGGACCGAAATGGATGTTTGGAATTATAGTAAGAGAGAACAAATAAACATACCTTCTTTATACTTTGCTCACCAACGTGATGTTATTTGGAGAAGTGATTCGTGGATTCCGGTTTCTGAATATTTAGTAGTAGAAGCGGGAGAAGAAATTGAAAATAAAAAAATTCGTTTCAGGACACTAGGAGACATTACTATTACAGGTGGTATTGAGTCTGATGCAGATACATTAGAAAAAATTGTTGCTGAAGTCGCTGCTATGAAACAAACAGAACGGGGTAATAGGACTGATGATAAACGTAGTGAAACTTCTATGGAGGACCGAAAACGACAAGGATATTTTTAACGTACACGGCTATTCATTAACTTAATAATAAAAAAACTTCAACATTTTAATTCATGCAAATAGACAAAAATCAACTTTTACGATTTACAACTGCAGGTAGTGTGGATGATGGTAAAAGCACATTAATTGGACGCTTGTTATACGACTCAAAAGCGATATTTGAAGATCAACTTGAAGCAGTTGAATTAACAAGCAAAAGAAAAGGTCATGAAGGTGTGGACCTAGCGTTGTTTACAGATGGATTAAGAGATGAACGAGAGCAAGGAATTACGATTGACGTAGCCTATCGATATTTTACAACTCCAAGACGAAAATTTATTATTGCTGATACACCAGGACACATTCAATACACAAGGAATATGGTTACTGGAGCCTCTACGGCAAATGCAGCTTTAATTCTTATTGATGCTCGAAAAGGTGTTATTGAACAAACCAAGCGTCATGCGTTTATTGCTTCCTTATTACAGATTTCACATATAGTTGTTTGTATCAATAAGATGGACCTTGTTGACTATTCAGAAGATATCTATGAAAATATAATTAATCAATTTGAAGAATTTTCATCAAAATTATATGTAAAGGATATTCGATTTTTGCCAATTAGCGCTTTAAAAGGTGATAATGTTGTAAACCGTTCAATGAATATGGACTGGTACCAGGGAGCGCCATTATTGCATACATTGGAACACCTACATATTAGCAGTGACCTCAATAAAATTGATGCTCGTTTTCCGGTACAAACAGTATTGCGTCCGCAAAGTGAAGAATTTATAGATTATCGTGGTTATGCGGGAAGAGTTGCTAGTGGAATATTTAGACCTGGGGATGCTGTTACTGTTATGCCATCCGGATTTACTTCAAAAATAAAAACGATAGATACCCTGAATGGGGAATTGGAGGAGGCCTATGCTCCAATGTCCATTTCAATTACTTTGGAAGACGATATTGATGTTGGTAGAGGCGATATGATTGTAAAAACTACTAATAAACCCGAATCTGTTCAAGAGTTTGACACCATGTTATGCTGGTTGAATAATGCTGTTGCCAGACCCCGTGCAAAATATACGATCATGCACACTTCTAATGAACAAAAAGCGATGATTAAACATGTACTCTATAAAATAGACATAAATACCTATTCCAGAGATATTGAAAATAAAGATTTGCTAATGAATGATATTGCTCGTGTAAAAATTAGAACGACTCGCCCTTTGATGATAGATGAATATCGCGATAATAGAATTACCGGAAGCTTTGTACTTATTGACGATAAAACGCATGAAACTGTTGCTGCTGGGATGATTTTATAGTTTTTTCATTCAATTAAAAAAACTTTTGTACATTTACTAAATATAAAGCAATTTGAATAGTTCACCAATGAAAAAATTTACCCTTATTTTAGTCCTACTTTATGGATCTATTAGTTCTGCTCAAAACATTGAGCCCAGACAATTATCTTTCGATTTAAATTATGGTATTTCAATGCCGATAACACCTATTCCTGATGGTAGGAAAGCAGGAGATTTTACTGGGTATAATAGTGTGTTTGTTGGCGCTAGGTATATGATAAATCCAAAAATAGGATTTAGGATTGGTTATTCCTATATTAAATTCGAAGATAAAAATTCCCCGATAGATAATTTAACCTATAATATTTTTGACTTACAAATCGTTTCTAATCTAGCTTATTTTTTCGGTGATAATAGCAACTTTTACACTAAGTTTGGACTATTGGTTCATGGTGGAGGTGGCTTAACTTATGCAAAGTCTAGTATTATTAAAAATAAAGAACGTGTTGGAACAATTATATTTGGATTAACTCCACTTTATCAATTGAGTACTAAGTTTGACATTAATATTGATGTTTCATATGTAGTAACTTTAAAACAGCACTTTGGATTTGATAATCAATTAATCAACCCAAATTTTGAAGCACAAACTGGGAGCTTTATGAATTTTTCTATTGGTTTTATTTATAATATTGCCCAAAACTCGCAACAGAAATCCGAGGTCTTTAATATGTAAATGTATTTAATTTTTTCAGGGTTTTCATTCCGTTTTCAACAAAATTTCACAGGCTATGTGTATAGCCCCCCTTACCCCAAATGAGTTTTTTTGCAATTCCAGTAAATTCTTGTTTTAAATTTTTAAAATTTTGTATTCTTGGTTTGAGAAAACCTGAAGTATTTTCTCTCTGGCGTGATTTACAAAAGTTGTAGCTACAGTAATGTAACGAAAACAAACCGCTTTGACTCTCATTTTAAGACTAATATTTGGAGTTTTATTTTTCACCAAAATTACTTTTGTCCACTCAAAAAGAATTAAGCACATCGCCATTAAATACATAAACGCAGTATTGGTATCCAAATCCATAAAAGGCAAGTGTTTCAAGTTGAAATCACTGATTAGGAATTTGTTAGAATTCTCCGCATCGCCTCGTTGGTTGTAAAATTCGATAATTTCTTGATTTGAAAAAACTAAATTGTTGGTCATTATTCCATAATAATTGTAAGGGGTCCCTGATATAAAATCGATTTGCTGGTCTTTTTTTAGAGATCTTGTAACCACAATTCTATAAGAAAATCCCCCATTAAAAGGGGTGTAAATTAGTGATGCAACTTCTTTTATTTCGTTGTTGATTTCCTGTTTTTTCCAATCTTTAATTTTTCCACATAAAGAGATGAACTTTTGGGAACTGATGTTTCTAATATAAAAGTTAGTCGCCTTTTGGCTAACCAGTTCAATGACTTCTTTTTGATAAGATGCAGAGTCTGCTCTAAAATGTTCTATTTTTATTTGATTGTCGCTCAGGTTTTTAAAACATCTTTCTAGTGTTTCAAATTGTTTATACTTTGCAGGGGTGTTGCCGTTATGGTTTTCAATATGCACAGGTAATCTGCCTATGAAGGCGAAATTGGGATGCTAGGCTTTAGTGTTTTTATAGCTTTTTTTGGCATCTTGTTTTTTGTTTTCAAGAACTACATTGTCAAAATCAAGTGTGTATTTTTCTTCTTTTTTAAGTTGACCTGTTTTTGCACAAAGAGCGATTAAAGATGCGTTGGTTTGATTGTTGTAATTAAATTGATGAACAATTCCTTGGCCAGTTATCTCCCTAATTGTTGGTTCTTTTAATTCCTGACAAGCATATTCAACCGTATCTGGGGAAGGGATTTTGCTAAAACTTTGGCAAGTGAATTTATTTTTAAGATGTTCTAAATCAGAAATATACTCTCCATTGCATAAAGAATTTCCCAACAAAGAAAGCACAATGTCGGCATACGAATATTGGACCCTAAAATTTCGATAACCCAAATTTTTATCGAGAAAAACATCTATTTTTGAGCGTTTAATGGCATTAAAAATAAAATTTAAGCCACCAAAAGGGGTGATATTCTTTGAAGATTGTTTAGTTTTAAGCATTGTAGTGTTTTGCAGGGTTCAACCGCAATTTCCACCTTTTAGGTGAAACTACAAAACCCCTTAGCCTTTTGTTTTCAAAAGGCTAAGGTATTTATAAATGTTGTTGCGAGTTTAGGGTACTTAAGTTATTTCCTGCAATCACAAACAACTTATTTATATGATAAGGAGGGAGCTAACTGTCTAATGGATTTTATCATTAAATTTGAAAATATAGACAATGATTTTGTACGTGTTTCCGAAAAATTGATGTTACCAAACAAAAAATTAGCGCATTTAAATATTGGAGATTCTTATAATAATTTATTGAGAGGAATTAAAAAGATAGGGGAGTACCCTATGTTATTGAGAAATATTAATATTTCAAAAAATAAAACACATTATCAATGATATTTATGGTGCCGCCTTTGCAAATTTTAATTATAATCTAAATTATTGAACATTTGAAAATACTCAATTTTTTTAATAGTAAACAAATTAAGACTTCAATTATAGGTAGTTTGGGGATTAAATTTTTATCGGCTTTGTTTGCTTTTTTGAATAGTATTTTATTAGCTAGAATTTTAGGGTTAGAGCAATTCGGAATTTATACATTAGCAATTGCTACCATTTTTATTTTAGCTGTACCTGTTTCTTTTGGTATGCCTAATCTTATAATTAGATTCATTTCAAAATATGAAGTAGAAGCTAATTATAGAGCTATTAAAGGATTACTAATTCGAACCAATCAGTTTGTGATTATAAGTACACTAATTGTTTTTGCTATTTCAATAATTAGTTATTTTTTATGGTGGGACTCTTTTAATAGTAATTTAGTTGAAGCGATATGGTATGGGTTGATTTTACTGCCAATAGTAGTGCTGAATTCCTTGAAATCTGCATCATTGCGTGGATTAAAATTTATTTTATTAGGACAAGTATCCAATATTTTTTTAAGAAGTTTTGTCACTTTTTTGGGTGTCATAATTTACTATTCACTACAAATTGAATTAACACCAGCAAAAGTTATAATAATACAAATTATTGCTACATTATTTTCATTACTAGTTGGATCCTTATTCTTAACTAGAAAACTAAAAGAAAAAACAATAGGAATCCAGCCAATTTATAAAAACTATGAGTGGTTAAAACAAACGATACCTTTTTCTATAAATGAAGGAATTAAAATATCAAAAGAAAGAGTTTCTTCCTTTATTTTAGCTATTTTCCATGGCGTAGAATCTGTTGCAATTTTCGAGGTAGCCTTGAAGGCATCATCATTAGTATCATTTAATTTGGATGCGATAAACACAGCAATAGCTCCCTATATTTCTTCTATATTCGAGAAAAAAGATTTTAAAAGTTTACAATATATTTTAAAAAAATCAAGTAGAATTATCTTTATCACAGCTTTGCCAATATTTATTGTATTCTTTTTTGGCGGAGAACAACTGATTACGATACTTTTTGGAAGTGAATTCAATTCGGCGTATTTACCCTTAGTTATTTTATGTATTGGACAATTAGTAAACGCGATAGCTGGATCTGTTGGTGTTGTTTTAGTAATGACAGGCAATCAAGCCTATTATACCAAAATAATTTTTACTTCAACGTTACTATACCTTGCCTTAAACATACCTTTAGTTTTATATTTCAATGTTGTAGGAGCTGCAATTAATATGGGACTATTGATAATTTTTCAAAATATATTTTTTGTTGTTTATGTAAAAAAGAAATTAAAATTAAATACAACCATTTTTTAGTACAAATAAAGATTAATATCTTCAACGTTTATTAAAACAGTTGTTTAAGAATGTTAACCTTTTTTAAAGAAAATTATTATTTTTATAATAAATATAAAAGTCAAAAATATATGAATTTGAAACCCGAATCTTTAACAGAAATCGCAAACAAATTTGGGACTGATAAAGGAACAATTGGACCAAGTAAAAGATGGAATGCACATAATTATTCAGATATTTATGAAGCATATTTGAATGAATTTCGATATAATGAATTAAATTTTTTAGAAATTGGACTAGGTGTAGTTGGAGATAAATGGAGATCAGATATAGTACATGGAAAAAACTCTGGGGGTGCTTCTATTCGAATGTGGTATGAATATTTTAAAAATTCTAATATTTTTGGAATAGATATAAATGAATGTTCCTATTTAGATAATGATAGGATTAAGACATTTGTTGCAGATCAGGGTAATGTTGATGAATTGGATTTGTTTTTTAAAAATAGCGGAGTAGAAGAATTTGATTTTATTATTGACGATGGAAGTCATAAACCAGATCATCAACAAATATCATTTAATTATTTTTTTAAAAAACTTAAAATGGGGGGCTTATATTTTATAGAAGATTTATTAGCTAATGGAGTTGGTGATAATAGTAATAATAGAATGTCTAGCGATACGGTTAGAAATACAAGAAGTGTTTTTAAAAAATATGTAAAAGACAAAATATTTTTATCACCTAACTTATTAAGTGATCAAGAATATATCAAAGAACATATTGAAAGTGTGCAATTTCATGTGCCTCGAAAAGGAATAAAATATGTTTTAGGACAAAGTTTATTACACCCTATAGGTAGGGTTCTATGGCACAAACCAGATACCGAAATGCTTTGTGTAATTAGGAAAAAATGAGTGTTTTAAAATTAAGCATAACTTACATTAATTAAATTATTTTTAATGTCCTTTAAAATAAAAAATATATTTTCAATTCTAAAGCAATCAATTAAACCCAAAAGGTTTTACGTAATGATTGAAAAGGTTTTTAGGAGATTTTTCGATGTAAAGAGTACTCTATCACATGAAAATAATTTAAAGTGGATAAGGTCTAATTGTTCAGATTTTTGCAAGTTGGCTAATAGCCTGGACTCATTGCTTTGGGATGAATCATTATTAGAATGTAAAGAAATTGAAGAAATTGCAAACAAAAAACTAAAGAAAATTAATTATAAACTAGGTGGAGGTGGTGCCTATCCGATTCTTTACTTTATTACTAGATATATAAAGCCATTACATATTGTAGAAACTGGTGTAGCTGCAGGATTTTCTTCCTTTTCATTTTTAAGAGCACTAGATAAAAATGGTAAAGGAAGACTTTATAGTAGTGACTTCCCATATTTTAGAATTCCGAATCCAGAAAAATATATAGGTATTATTGTAGATGATTATTTGAAAAATAAATGGGAACTTTTTATCGATGGTGATAAATCGAATCTTCCAAAAATATTAAATCAAATTGATAAAATAGATATTTTTCATTATGATTCAGATAAGTCTTACAAGAGACGTGAAATTACTTTAAATAAAATCAAAAATGCCCTTCATGACAACTCAATAGTTTTGATGGATGACATTCAGGATAATTCTTTTTTTTACGATTATGTAAATGAAAACAAACAAAAAAATTGGAATATTTTTGAATTTGAAGGAAAATATGTTGGAATGATCGGTAATTTATAAATGGAAAATAAAAAAGCAAATTTATTTATTATAGGTGCCATGAAAGCAGGGACAACCACTTTTATTAATTTACTTGCTTTGCATCGAGAAATTTATATCTCTCCGATTAAAGAGCCAAATTATTTTATTGATGATTTGCCACAAAGTCTTTATAAGCCATCTCTATTTTTTGATAATGATACCTATTTTAATAATGAATTTCCAAAACCACTGCATTTAGCAAAAATTGAAAAAGAGAATCATTATCAAAAATTATTTTCTCTTGTAACTAACGAGAAATACCTGGCTGAAAGTAGTACCTCTTATTTATCAGCTCCTGAGTCAGCATCTCTAATAAAAAATTATAACCCAAATGCAAAAATTATAATCTTGCTTAGGGACCCTTTAGAAAGAGCTTTTTCTCATTATAAAATGGATTTGGGTTTAGGGAGAATAAAAGATTCCTTTGAACATATAATCAATGATGAAATCACACAATATAATAAAGGAACATTAGCTTGGTCAAGTCATTTGGGAATGAGTTTTTATAAAAAATCTATTCAAAACTATAGGGGTTTGTTTTCTGATGTTTTGCTTTTAAATTTTGAAGAACTTATTAAAAATAAGAAAGCAGTCCTAGATGAAGTTTCTAAGTTTTTAGCGATTAAGCCCTTTGAAAATATGGAGTCAATTCAAGAAAACAAAACAAAAACACTTCGCTTTCAAAAGTTGTTTTATTTTTTAAATCGAATTGGTTTTAAAGATTATTTTTCAAAACTTTTTGGCAGTTCCTTTAAACAAAGGTTATTTAAATTAGTAAGTAAAGATGAGATAACGCCATTAACATTATCAAACAAAACAAAACAAAAAATTGAAGAAATTTTTAGTAAAGAATAACTTTTTATGTTTTTATTAGATTTATTTTTTTGCATTGTAATATTTTTAATTGGCTTCAATTTGAAATATACATTCTCAGATTTTACTAGAAGTGATTATAAATTCTTAAATCAAATTTTCTTTTTCCATTTTTTTATAGCAATACTTTTCCATTTATATATTTCTAATTATGGTGGTGATGCAAATTTTTATTGGAGTTTTCCAAAAACCAGCTCTTTTTCAGATATTTTAATACTGATTAAAAATAAGTCTGCTTCCGGGGTAATCTATTTAATAAATTATATTCCTTCCAAAGTAATAGGATTATCTTTTTTCACAGGAAATATGCTTTATGCTTTATTGGGTTATTTTGGGTTTATTTATTTATATAGAATCACAAAAATTCTTTTTAAAGAACGCTCAGTGTTTTCTGAAATTAAATTATTTGGGGTTTCAGTTTTTCCATGGATTTGGTTTTTACCGAATCTTCATTTTTGGTCCTCAGGTATTGGGAAGGATACTATTTTGTTTTTTTGCATTGCAATTTTTGTTTACTCCTTATGCAGCCCTAAAAAACATTGGTTTTTAATAACAATTAGTTTATTATTTTCATTGCTTATTCGTCCACATATCACCTTGTTTTTATTGGTTTCATTTGGGTTAGGCTATATTTTGGACAATAAATTGAAGCGATATAAAAAGGCACTTGTCTTTTTAGTATTTGGTTTGGGGCTTATATCAATATTTTCTTATGTAATAGAATTTATTCAACTCGAAAGCTTTGAAACAAAAGCTATTGAAGAGTATACATCAAGAAAATCATCAAAACTAAATCAAATTGCTTCTGGATCTGGAGTCGATGTTTCTACCTATCCAATACCAGCAAAGATTGCAACATTTTTATTCAGACCTTTTTTCTTTGATATTAATGCGATATTGGCAATCATCGCATCCGTAGAAAACCTAATATTATTATTATTCTCAATTATTGTTTTTAAAAATAAGCCATATGTAGCTTTTAAAAAGGGATCATTTTTAATTAAAGGTATTTTTATTTATTTTATAATAGCTAGCATAGCTTTTTCACTGGTTCTTGGGAATTTGGGAATCATGTTAAGACAGAAGAATATGGTAATACCCATGCTAATTATTTTTGGTTTATGGGTGCTTTATTATAATAAGTCAAACAAAATTAAAATACAATGAAAGTGCTCCAAGTAATAAACAGTTTTGTAACAGGAGGCGCTGAAAAACTCCTTTTGGATTCAATTCCAAAATATAAAGAAAAGGGAATTGATATGGAGCTATTATTATTAAATGGAGCAAATCAGCCCTTTCTTACTGAACTAAAAAAATCAAATTGCACGATATTCAGCTTAGGAACAACATCCATTTACAATCCATTTTTGATTTTTAAAATTGTTCCTTATCTAAAAAAATATGATCTTATACATGTGCATTTATTTCCTTCATTATATTGGGTTGCTATTGCTAAAATGATATCATTTTCAAAAACCAATATATTATTTACTGAACATAGTACGCATAATAATAGAAGAAATAATTTATTTTACAAGATTGTTGATCGTTTTATATATTCAAAATATAAAAAAATCATCACTATTTCTGATGAAGTTAAATACTTGCTTAATAAACATTTAAATTTCAATGAAGATAAATTTTCAACTATCTTAAATGGAGTGGATATCGAAAAGGTATATAATGCAACTCCAAATTCTGCTGATCTCTATCTTAAATCAGATTTTAAAAAAATAGTGGTTCAAGTATCAAGTTTTATTAAACAAAAAGATCAAAATACACTAATTCGTTCCATACCATTTATTACTATTCCAGTTAAATTGCTTTTAATCGGGGAGGGTCCATTAATAAACGAAAGCAAAAAATTAGTAAAACAATTAAACCTTGAAGATCAAGTGTCTTTTTTAGGAATTCAAATGAACGTTCCTTCTTTTTTAAAAATGGCTGATATTGTCGTTTTATCAACTAACTTTGAAGGATTGTCCCTTTCGAGTATTGAGGGATTGGCTTCAGGACGACCTTTTATTGCTTCGGATGTTCCAGGAATAACAGATGTTGTTAAGGGTGCAGGAATTCTATTTCCTGTTGGTAATGAACAAGCATTGGCGGATGAAATAAATAAATTACTTTCTGATGAGCTGTATTTAAATGAAATATCTTCAAAATCATTACGTAGAGCTAATCGCTATAGTTTGCAAAACATGATAGAAAATCATATAAAACTTTATAATAATCTATGCGAAAGTTAAAATTGATACGATTAACAACAGTACCAATTTCTCTAGAAAAACTGCTTGAGGGACAGCTTAAGTATATGCAGCAATATTATGAAGTAACCGCAATAGCATCAGATGAAAAACGCTTAAAAGCATATGGTGAAAAAGAAGGAGTCTCTACATTTCATCTGAACCTGACAAGAACAATTTCTCCGTTCCTTGATTTAAAAGCATTATTATCCTTATATCGATTTTTAAAAAAAGAACAGCCTACATTTGTTCATAGCCATACCCCCAAAGCTGGAATTATTGGAATGATGGCCGCTTATTTGGCAAGGGTACCTTACCGATTGCATACTGTAGCTGGATTACCATTATTAGAAGCGAAAGGTTTTAAAAGGTTTGTCTTAAATACAGTGGAAAAATTAACCTATAAATTTGCAACCCATGTGTACCCAAATTCACAGGGATTAAAAGATATAATTTTGGAGCATTCTTTTTCTTCAGAAACTAAACTAAAAATTATTGGTAAAGGAAGCAGCAATGGAATCGACATCCATTATTTTTCTAGAGCTCATTTTTCTGATGAAGAACTTCAATTTAAACGACAGGAATTAATTATACCAAAAGATGATTTTGTATTTATTTTTGTGGGAAGAATAGTTAAAGACAAGGGAATTAACGAATTAATAGCCGCATTTAATACCTTGCAATCAGATTTAAATAATATACATGAGCTAAGCCTATTATTGGTAGGTGCATTCGAGGATGAATTGGACCCTATTTCAGATTTTTCAAAAGAAACAATTAAAAATAATAAAAAAATTATAACAACTGGTTATCAGGAAGATGTTCGTGTTTATTACGCCCTTAGTAATGTACTAGTTTTTCCTAGTTATAGAGAAGGATTCCCAAATGTAGTGATGCAGGCTGGAGCTATGGAATTGCCTTGTATTGTAAGCAATATTAACGGTAGTAATGAGATTATTCAGGATAAAAAGAACGGTATAATTATCCCATTAAAAGATGAGGGTGCTCTCTTAAAAAGCATGAAAGATTGTTTATTAGATCGAAAACAATTAAGTGAATATTCAGCGAATAGCAGGGAAATGATCGTGTCGAGATATGAACAAAAATATATTTGGAGAGCAATCTTAAATGAATACCAACAACTTGCAAATAATTATTAAGACTCATCGTTCATAAATCGATTCTAGAAACTCAAAACTATCAGGACGGAATTTGTATATTTACCTTATGTACAATAACATATTGAAGCCCTTTTTAGACTTTCTTATCTCAGGAGTAGCCCTGTTACTTTTGTTGCCTGTATTTTTCTTACTTTCAATATTAATATTTCTATCGACTGGTACTAATCCATTTTTTCTTCAGCAACGGCCTGGAAAAAATGAAAAAATATTTACCATTATTAAATTTAAAACTATGAATAATAAGCGTGATGCTCAGGGCAACTTATTGTCAGATTCTGAACGCTTAACACGACTAGGAAATTTTATTCGAAAAACATCCTTAGATGAAATTCCTCAATTGATAAATGTATTTAAAAACGATATGAGTTTTATTGGACCGAGACCCTTATTACCTGAATATTTATCGTTATATGACGATTTTCAAAAACAGCGACATTTAGTGAAACCTGGTATTACAGGATGGGCACAGGTAAATGGTAGAAATAATATAAGTTGGTCTGAAAAATTTAAGCTCGATGTTTATTATGTCCACAACAGATGCTTTATATTAGATTTTAAAATTTGGGTGCAAAACGTAAAAAAAGTATTTTTAAAAAAAGATATTAATACTGAAAATGAAGCTACTACGCATCGTTTCAAAGGAAATAATATAGTATGAAAGACATAAGTTTATATGGTGCAGGAGGACATTGTTTTGCTGCGATAGAATTAATAAGAAGCCTAGACAAATACAGACCAACCGTAATATATGATGATAACCCTCAATATGAATCCATTTTGAATGTGCCAGTAAAAAACTATACTGCTGAAGATTTATTATCAGATTCAATGTGTATTACAATAGGAAACAATGCTAACAGAAAAAAAATTGCAAAGGAATTTGATGTAATTTTTTCTGCTTTCCAACATCCTTCTGCGGTAATTTATCCCTCAGCCACTATTGGTATAGGAACATTAATCCATCCAAATGCAGTTTTAGATGCAGAAAGTATTATTGGTAATTTTTGTATTGTAAATAATAATGCAACTGTTTCTCATAATGTAATTGCATCAGATTTTGTTCATATCGCTATTAATGTAACTATTGCTGGAGGTGTGAAAATAGGAGAGGGGACACTTTTAAGAGCAGGAAGTGTAGTATTACCAGAGGTTACTATAGGAAAATGGGTTACCATTGGAGCAGGTGCTGTTATTACAAAGGATGTTCCTGATTTTGCTATTATTTTTGGAAACCCTAGTAAAATTGTTAATTACAATTCCAATAAATGAAATCTAGAATATATTTATCATCACCTCATATGGGAGGAACAGAACAAAACTTCGTAAAAGAAGCTTTTGATTCTAACTGGGTAGCTCCTTTAGGACCTAATGTTAGCGGATTTGAAGAGTCGCTCGAAAATTATCTGGGAGAAGGAAATCACGTAGCCGCACTAAGTTCCGGAACTGCTGCTTTGCATTTAGCATTGATTCTTTTAGGGGTAACACATGGCGATGAAGTTATTTGTCAGAGTTTAACTTTTTCCGCTTCAGCAAATCCTATTGTATATCAGGGTGCTACTCCCATATTTGTAGATAGTGAATTGGATACCTGGAATATGTCACCTATACATCTAGAAGAAGCAATAAAAGATCGTATTTCAAAAGGAAAGAAACCGAAAGCTATTATTGCGGTGCATTTATATGGAATGCCTTTTAACGTGGATGATATTTTGAACATTTCAAAAAAATATGAGATTCCAATTATTGAAGATAGTGCTGAAGCATTGGGGTCTACTTATAAAAATCAGACCTGTGGTACTTTTGGGGATTTGGCTATTCTTTCTTTTAATGGAAATAAAATAATTACAACATCTGGAGGGGGAGCTTTAGTTTCAAAAAATAAAAGGAATAAAAAAGAGGCTATTTTTTTAGCAACCCAAGCAAGAGATGAAGCCCCACATTACCAACATTCTAAGATTGGATATAATTATCGACTTAGTAATATCAGTGCTGGAATCGGTAGGGGTCAAATGGAGGTATTAAATAAACATGTTGCCTTGCGTAGAGAAATGAATCAGTTTTATAAAGATATATTTTCTGAATCAGAAAGTATTTCTGTCTTTTCCGAACCTTCAAAAGACTATCATTCTAATCATTGGTTAAGTTGTATTTTATTCGATAAAGACCAATCAAAATTTAATAGAGAAACATTGAAAATGGCATTTCAAAATGAAAACATTGAAGCAAGACCTTTATGGAAACCAATGCACTTACAGCCTATTTTTAATGGGGTCCCTTATTATGGAGTTGCCAATGCTGAGGAGTTGTTTGATTCGGGATTATGTTTGCCTTCAGGGTCAAATTTAGCAAACAATGAAAAATTGAGAATTAAAGAGGTTATCACTAAATTAATATAGGATATACCTATATTTGAAATAGAAAGCAATTAAGGTGGAATATCCAAAGAATTATTTTAATAGAATCTATTCAGGAGACAATAGTTTAAAACTATTAGATCAAAAATACCTTCCACGTTGGATCGTTTTAATAATCGATACATTATTAAGCATTCTATCCCTTTTTTTAGTTTATATAATCCTCAAAGATATTCCCATACGATTCCCAAATCTAATTTCTTTAGAGCTTCAAGCAATAAGTATTATAAGCATAACAATTTTTTACTTTTATATATTTAAAACATACTCTGGAATTATTAGGCATTCTACTTTTACAGATATTTTAAAAATAGCAATATCCTTTTTTTCAACAGTTTTCACCTTAATAATTATCAATTATTTATATGTTTTTATCGCAGGAGAAAGAATATTTATTACTACAACATTATTATTATTTATGCTAATGTCTTTTACAAGTTTGTTTTTGTTTAGAATATTTGTAAAAGAAAGTTATCAGTTTTTGAAGAGTGCTACAATTGTGAGTTTAGCGAAAAAAGTAGTGATTATTGGTGTAGACGATCATTCTATTTCCCTTGGAAAAGCGCTAACTACAGAATTTAATTTACCTTTTCATTTAGAAGGTTTTTTAGACCTCAACTTAAATACAAAGGGATACAAAATTCTAGGAAAATATGTTATTCCTGTTGAAAATAGTTTATCAGAAACATTATCAGAGCTTAATATAGATGGAGTTCTTATCATAAGTCAGTCCTTTTCAGGAAAAGAAAAAAATAAGATAGTAGAACAATGTTTGCGCAATAAACTAGAGATTTATAATATCCCAATATTAGAAACATGGAACTCTATGGAAGACATTAAAAACAATATAAAGCCAATACAAATTGAAGATTTATTAAATAGAGAGCCTATAGAAATTGAAAAAGAATTAATTAAAAATGATTTAGAGAATAAAACAATTTTAATAACTGGGGGTGCTGGATCTATAGGAAGTGAATTGGTGAAGCAAATAGCAGATTTCAATCCAAAGTTAGTCGTAATTTTAGATCAAGCAGAATCGAATTTACACGATTTAGAAATGTTCCTTAATTTGAATTATCAAGATTTAAATTTTGTGATTGAACTTGCTAATATTAGCAATATGAATCGCTTACGTGTATTGTTTTCAAATTATAATTTCGATATTATTTATCATGCTGCTGCCTATAAACATGTTCCGTTAATTGAACGTAATCCACATGGAGCAGTTTTTGTAAATATACTTGGAACAGTGAATCTTGCAATTTTATCCATTGAAAATAAAATTAAAAAGTTTGTGTTAATTTCAACAGATAAGGCTGTAAACCCTACCAATGTCATGGGGGCTACAAAAAGGGCTTCAGAAATGTATGTCCAATCCCTTCAAAAAGAGAAAGGAATAGTTACAAGTTTTATTACAACCCGTTTTGGAAATGTGTTGGGGTCTAGTGGCTCTGTAATTCCACATTTCAGAAAACAAATCTTACAGGGAGGCCCTGTTACCGTAACTCACAAAGATATTATGCGTTATTTTATGGTTATCTCAGAAGCTTGTCAATTAGTTTTACAGGCTGGAACTATGGGTAATGGTGGTGAAATCTATGTTTTTGATATGGGTGATCCTGTTAAAATTATAGAACTTGCTGAACGAATAATACGACTTAGTGGAATGCAACCCTATAAAGATATTGATATAAAATTAACTGGACTCAGGTCTGGAGAAAAATTATATGAAGAACTTTTAAACGATACTTCTAAAACACAACCTACACATCATCCAAAGATTATGATTAGTAGAGATTTGGCAGGCAATTATGATGTTATAAAAGAAAAAATAGATATTATTATTAGTACAGCTACCAACCATAAAAAATTGGAAGTAGTACGTTTATTAAAAGATTTAGTTCCAGAATTTATCAGTGAAAATTCTCCTTATGAAGCACTTGATAAATTAACAAATTCTGAATAAAAATTTATAAGTATTAAAAAATAGTTTAGTTATTACAAAGATTTTTGCTTTTATTTATAGAACGATTTATCACATTTATAAACCAGTTATTTTCTAGCATTAAAGGATATGATTCATTTATTAATAAATAAATACCAGGTAAATAAAATAATAGTATTGCTTTTTATTAGTTTAGCAATACTCTCTTGTGCTTCAAAAAAAGACATCTATTATTTTCAGGATTCTGAAAATTTGAATTTAGAAAATATTAATCATTCGTTTGATCCAGTAATCGAAATAAACGACATCCTACATATATCATTATCATCTATCAATAATGAATTATTAAGACCCTTTTTGAAGAAAGATCCACAAATACAACAAACAAATAATACGAATACTGGTTTGGATGGTTACCTTGTTAATATTAATGGATTAATTAATTTCCCTGTTCTTGGTGAAATTGAAGTTGCTGGTCATACACGAGATTATGTAAAAAACATCCTAAAAAACAAACTACTTAATTATATTAAAGATATCGTTGTTGATATTCGTATTATAAATTTTAAAGTTACTGTTTTAGGAGAAGTAAATAAGCCAGGTGTATATACAATTGAAGATGAACGTGTAACACTACCTGAAGCGATAGCTATGGCAGGAGACCTAACGGTAGATGGCAAAAGAAAAACAATATCTGTAATTCGTGAGGAAAATGGGATTCAAAAAGTTGCCAGAATAGATATCACAAATACAGAATTTTATAACAGTCCTTTTTTTTATTTGAAACAAAATGATTTGATATATGCTGAACCTTCTGGTAAAGGAGTTTCAAAATCTGGTTATATTTCAGATATTGCATCAGTATTATCAATCGTTACTGTTTTATTGAGTTCAATTATTTTAATCACAAATATAAATTGAAGCGATGAGTCAAGATCAACTAAATATAAAGGAAGAAGCTTCAATTAAAGAGTTAATAACTCCTTACACTAGAAAATGGATTTGGTTTGTGATTAGTTTAATTACTGCCCTGATAATTGCTTTTATCTATCTTCGATATACCATACCAAATTACGAAACCAAAGCTATTATTTTAATAAAAGAAAATATTGACAATGGACTCTCCAATAATCTAGCTCACTTTTCAAATATGAGTATTTTTAAACCCTATAACAAGGGAAAATTAGAAAATGAACTTGCAACATTACGTTCCAGAAGAATCATATCACTTGCAATAGAAAACTTAGATCTTAATACTAAATACGAAGCTGAAGGGCGAGTTATAACCAGTGAGTTGTATGAAAATTCACCCATTCAAATAACTTATTTGAAATTAATTGGAATAAATGAAAATGCTTCAAAAATCCCAAGTTTACAAATTAAAATAACCTCTGAAAATCAATATGAATTAGCAATTAATGACGAGATCATCGGGAATTATTATTATGGAGATAAAGTATCCTTAGATACTGTTGAATTTATGATAACCCCGAATGACGATATCGATAAAAATAAAATTTCAATAATTGATAATAATTATATTATTTCATACACAGGAACCACAGAACTTGCATTGGCATATCAGGAGCAATTAGAAATTTTAAATAAAGATCAGATTAGTAATATCGTAACGATTGGTATTAACTCTTTTGAGGTTGAAAAAGCAGAAGATTTTATAAATGAATTGGTGAATCAATATAATTTGGGTGCATCTTATGATCAAAACCTGATTGCTCAGAAAACAGCCAATTTTATAGATGAAAGGATTGAAATTATAACAAGAGACCTAGACTCTGTTGAAAGTGGAAAAGAGATATTTAAAATTGAAAATAGACTAACGAATATAGATGCTGAGGCGCAACTAGTATTAGCAGGGGTAAATGAATTTAATTCAAAACAAATCGACCTTCAAACACAAATAAAGCTGGTGTCATCTATGTTGGAATATTTTAATAGCTCAGAAACCATACAATTATTACCTTCTAATATTGTAATTGAAGGGGAGGAGCTAGAAACATCAATTAATACCTATAACCAGTTGGTATTAGAAAGAAACCGATTATTAAGGAATTCTACAGAACAAAACCCAATCATAATAAATATAGATGATCATATAAATGAATTGAAATCTAATTTGATAATAAGTTTACAAAATTATAAAGATGGACTTCAGGTGTCATTAAGAGGTTTTAATGACCAGGAAAATCGATTTAATTCACGTTTATCTGAAGTACCAGCTCAAGAAAAAATATTTAGAGATATTGTTCGGCAACAGGAAATAAAAGAACAACTCTATATTTTTCTTTTAAAACAAAAGGAAGAAGCATCCATAAAATTAGCATCTACAACTTTGAAAGCTAAAGTTATAGATGCTGCATTTACTTCTAGTAAGCCTATTTCACCTAAAAAAGATATAATATTTTTGGGGGCAGGACTTATTGGCCTTCTTATTCCCTTTCTGGTAATTTACATTCGTGAACTTTTAAACACTAGTGTTGAAAATAGAAAAGATGTTGAAAAAGAATTGAAAGATTTCAGTTTAATTGGAGAGATTCCTAGGATCAAAAAAGATTCAGTTTATAAATTGGGGATAAATGATAGGAGTGTTTTAGCTGAATCATTCCGAATTTTAAGGACTAATTTGCAGTTCTTTTTCTTTAATAAAAAAACTATAAACAAGTATAAAACAGTATTTGTTACCTCAACTATAAAAGGGGAAGGAAAGACACTAGTTGCTTTTAATTTAGCACTTACTATATCCTTTTCAGGTAAAAAGGTGGCTTTAGTTGGAGCCGATATACGAAATCCTAAATTGCAAAGATATTTACCAAAGAATCTTGAAAAGCATCATGGATTGACAGAGTATATTATGAGAACTGATATTGGGATCGATGAAGTAATTGCACCTAGTGATATTAAAAATCTCGATATAGTTCTTTCTGGTACTATTCCTCCAAACCCTGCAGAATTTTTAATGCAGGAACGAGTTGGAACCTTTTTTGAAGAATTAAATCATAAATACGATTATATAATTGTGGATACCGCACCTGCTATGTTGGTTACCGATACCTTGTTGATCAATAAATATGCAGATGTAACTTTATACGTGATAAAAGCAAATTATACTGATAAAAAATTATTGGAATTCCTTAAAGAGGCTGTAAAAGAAGGTAGCTTGAAGAATGTAGCCCTAGTACTTAATGGGGTTGCAATGAATAATTTTGGATACGGGAATAAGTATAGATATGCCTATTCTAAAGAAAAGCCAAGTTTGAAAGAACGTATTTTTGGATAATAAAAAAAACTGCATTATGGTTGGTTTTTTATTTTCTTAGTAGGTTACTTTCCAATACAAAAATTAGCAAAGATATTTCCCAACAGATCATCATTGCTTACCTGTCCTGTGATCTCCCCTAAATGGTATAATGCCTGCCGCAGGTCGATGGCCAATAGATCCTCAGTTAAATTAGAATTGATACCTTCTTGCACTTTGTCTATTTCTTCAAGCGCTTTAAGTAACACCCCATAATGCCTTGAATTAGTTATAACTAACTGATTTGAATTTAATGAGTCTATTTCGACTTGATCCAATAAGTAATTTTTTAATTGGTCTAAACTATCTTTTTCTTTTGCTGAAATAAATAATACATCTAAATCAGAATCATTAAAAGATTGTACATTTTTTTTTGTAGTAAGATCTGTTTTATTTGCAACTATAACTTGTTTTGCTGAGCTGGAAAACCCTTGTATTTCTCTTTTAACTTTTTCGATACTCATTGTATTTATATCAAATAAGTAAATATAAATAGCAGATTTTTTTAATTTTTCTAAGGCGCGTTCCACACCTATCTTTTCAATTTCATCGCTAGTATCTCGTAAGCCTGCGGTATCAATAAATCGAAATCGTACCCCTCCAATAGTTATTTCATCTTCAATGGTATCTCTGGTAGTCCCAGCGATTTCACTAACTATGGCACGCTCTTCATTTAAAAGGGAATTCAATAAAGTTGATTTTCCAGAATTAGGACGTCCAATAATCGCAACTGGAATTCCGTTTTTTAATACATTTCCTGTTGCAAACGAATCGATTAGTTTTTTTAATAAAGAAGTAATCTTTGTGATCAATTTTTGAAAATCATCCCGATTAGCGAATTCAACATCTTCTTCAGAAAAATCCAATTCCAACTCAATTAGAGAAGCAAAATTTAGAAGCTCCTCCCTTAATTTTTTTATTTCAGAAGAAAAGCCACCTCGCATTTGTTGTATGGCTAATTGATGAGATGCTTTCGAATCGCTTGCAATTAGATCGACCACCGCTTCGGCCTGGCACAGATCCATTTTACCATTTAAAAAGGCTTGCAAAGTAAACTCTCCAGGGTTTGCCATTCTACACCCTTTTCTTATCGCTAGCTGAATGATCTCTTGTTGAATATAATCACTCCCGTGGCAAGAAAACTCAATAACATCCTCACCCGTATAAGAATTCGGATTTTTGAATATAGTTGCCAATACTTCATCAATAATACGATCTCCATCAACGATATTCCCAAAATGAACGGTATGCGTTTTTTGATTTTGGAGGGTTTTATTAGATATAGATCGAAACATCGCTGAAGCAATTGAAATTGCTTCAACTCCAGAAAGGCGAATCACAGCTATCGCACCTACTCCTGAAGGTGTTGCTAATGCTACAATGGTATCTTGATGAATCATGATTGCAAAAATACACAATTCCTAAAAAAGACCTACTAAGTTTTTAAATCCTAGTAGGTCTGGAAAACTAGTCCATTTAAAAATGTAACATTCAACATAAACTTGATACCTATATAATAGAAAAAAATCGATCAGTGATCATGGAAGTCATCAATCATACAACACTCAGAAAAGACAATCAATTAATAGTATTTACACACCTCTCACAATTATTAACTTATATCACTGGTTTTGGCGGACTTGTTGTCCCATTAGTAATTTGGCTAACTCAGAAGGATAAGATACAAGACATGGATGAACACGGTAAAGCCATTGTAAATTTTCAGTTGAGTGTGTTACTGTTTAGTTTATTATGCATTTCTGCAATTTTATTATTGGGCCTCGGGATTCTTACACTTATATTTATTGGAATAGTAGCTTTAATTATGCCAATTGTAAATGCTGTGCGAGCGAATAATGGGGAAGTACCAAGTTATTTTATGACGATCCAGTTTATTAGTTGATCATTGAATGATGAGAAGAGTGAATGAGTGATTGACTTAATGAAGGTCTTATTAATTTATTCTAATTTCACCCAAAAAAATACTCGCTTTATAAAATACTAATCTACTTAATCCTAATTATTAAGCATCACGGGCATAACTAACATCGTGATTAATTCTCCTTCCTCCAAGCCATCGATTGGTGTTAAGATACCAGCACGGTTTGGAAGTGACATTTCAAGAGAAACTTCATCACTATTCAGGTTGTTTAGCATTTCTGTTAAGAATCGAGAATTAAATCCAATTTGCATATCGTCTCCCTGATAATCACAGGTTAAACGCTCTTCGGCTTTATTACTATAATCAATATCTTCAGCCGAAATATTAAGTTCTGCCCCTGCAATTTTTAAACGAATTTGATGGGTTGTTTTATTGGAGAATATGGAAACACGACGGACTGAATTTAAAAACAAATTACGTTCAATACTTAATTTATTTGGATTCTCTTTTGGGATTACCGCTTCGTAATTTGGGTATTTACCGTCAATCAATCTGCTTACCATTTCCGTAGATTCAAAGATGAACTTTGCATTGGACTCATTGTATTCGATTGTTACCTTCTCTTCACTACCAGCTAAAATGGATTTCAATAAATTCAATGGTTTTTTTGGCATGATAAATTCAGCTGCTTGTGAAGCACTCAGATCACTGCGAGTATATTTTACTAATTTATGCGCATCAGTTGCAACGAATGTAAGTCCGTCATTGGTAAACCGAAAGAAAACACCACTCATTACAGGTCTAAGGTCATCATTTCCTGCAGCAAAAATGGTTTTTGAAATTGCAGAAGCTAAAACTTCACCAAGCATTTCTGTTGTGCTGGGATCTTTTAATTCTATTGGGCTTGGAAATTCTTCACCGTTTGCATAGGCCAAAGCATATTTTCCCTGATCTGAAGTAATTTCAATGGTGTTATTATCTTCAATAGTAAATGTTAGTGGTTGTTCAGGAAACGTTTTTAAGGTATCTAATAAAAGTCTTGCAGGAATACAAACAGATCCCTTTTCATTGCTTTCTACTTCTAATTTTGAAGAAATTGTAGTTTCAAGATCAGATGCAGAAACTGTTAGAGCATTACTATCAAGATTAAACAAAAAGTTATCTAATATTGGTAAGGTGTTATTATTATTGATTATACCCCCCAACATCTGAAGTTGCTTTAATAAATAAGAACTTGATACTATGAATTTCATTTTTAAAACTTTTATTGATTGATCAAAAAGATAATTTTTTACTGAATTTTAATTATACGACTAAATACAAATATATTCTAAAAAGGTCTCTCAACCTTTTGAATTTAAAAGAAACTTATTAACAACTATCGCATGTATTTCTGTTTTCTGAAATAGTTAAAAAGAAAGCCAAATAGTCCTAATAAGACCAATGGTAACACAATATTAACAAATTGCCATAGCCTTCGTTGTTTAGCTACTTTTTGAGGGTCTAAGAAGGGTACGGAAATTTCTTTACTTCTAATGTTTATAAGTCCGCTATCATCCAATAAATAGTTAACTGTATTGAGTAAAAATTCCTTATTTCCATAAAATGAATTAGTCCATTTATCATAGCCAAGTTCTAAGGGTCTGTTTCCTTGAAGCTGATTTTTAATGATGCTCCCATCACTAATCACCACCATCTTTGTGGGCGAACTAATTGACTCATCATCTTCAATAGCAAAAGGTTTAACTCGGTTAGTATATGCAGATGGAAAAGACCCTTCTAATAAAACAGCAATTGGAATTTCTCCTGTGTTGAATTCGTCTGTTGGCCCTTCATTTACAATTTTTAAATTTTCAGTAATTTCCTTCGTGATATCTATTTCCACAGGTAAACCGATAATTCTTGAAATTGGAGAGGAAGTCAATAAAATTGTTTTTTGAAGGTCATTTGGAAGCAGATCAATACTACTTGCATATTCAAATTTTACCGCTTCAATATTGGTGATTATGGGATGATTATTGGCACTAGAACTCAAGGGACTAAAAAACCAGGGATACCGATTGTATTGTGATTCTCTTTCTGAACCAGAAGCTAATAAAATAGGTGCAGAGTAAAGGTCCTTTACTAAATTGGGGTTGATTCGAATCCCATATTTAAAGAACAGGTCGGTTAGATTCAAATCTTTTCCAAAGGCAAAATCATTGCCACTTACTGTGTCTTTATTTAAAGTAATAGCATCTATTAACCATAGGGAAGCCCCTCCAGACATAGTGTATTGATCGAGGATGTATTTTTCTTCATCTGTGAATGCTTCCGTTGGATTGGCAATAACAATTAAATCAAACTTCTTTATTTGCTCCAAAGTATTTGCAGGTGAGGTTGCTGTCGAATCTAATGTAAATGGAGCGATATAATAATACTCTCGGAGCGTTTTAAAAAAATCAACTACATATTTATCCTCCAGTTCTTCATTTCCTTTTAGTACGGCAACGGTTCTTTTTTTGGGATGAACCAATTTGTTAAAACCATCTGCAAAAGCATATTCCAAATTTTGAACAGAATTATTAACTCGTTCTTCAAAGGTGATACCAAGTTGATTTTTAAGCAATGGAATTTTAATTGGTCTACCAAGATAAGTGGCTATAGCCCAAGGAAAAATTTGCTGGATACTGATCTTTCCATTTTCATTTAGCTCAACCTGAGCGGGTTTAAGCCCAAACCTAATTAATGCTTCGGCATCTTTTTCGACTTTTGTAGGGTTGACAAACTTAAATTTTATAGATGAATTAAACGTTTCAAATTCTTCCAATAATTGTTTTGTTTCAGCTTGAAGTCTTTTGAATTCAGAAGGAAAATCCCCTGTTAAAAAAACATCAATAAAAATTGGAGCCTCTAATGATTCAATGGTTTTTTTTGCAGCTTCAGAAAGGGTATATCGTTTATCTTGAGTTAGATCAAAGCGTTTGTAGAAGTAACTTCCGAAAATATTCAGAAGGATGATACTTCCAATGATCAGCAATAATTTTTTGGAATATTTCAGTATCCTTACCATTATTCTTTTTCTAATTTAAAAATGGTAAGTGAAATAAAAATTACCGAAACACTGATAAAATAAATAAGATCTCTGCTATCTAAAACTCCTCTGGCAACACTATGAAAATGTGCTTTCATTCCTAAATTAATAAAGATAGTATTGGAGGAGCCAAATAGTGAGGAAATTCCTTCGAAACCGAAATACATAAAAAAAGAAAAGAATACAGCAAATATAAATGCGACTACCTGATTTTTTGAAAGTGTTGAAGCAAAAATACCAATTGCAACATAAGCAAATACTAAAAATAACAATCCTAAAAAAGAACCTATCGTGCTTCCTATATCCCAATTTCCAGAGGGATTACCGAGTTTTGAAATAGTAAAAACGTATAGTAATGTAGGAAGTAAAGCAAGTCCAATAAGAATAATTGCTCCAGCATATTTTCCAAGGACGATATTTTTTATTGATATGGGTTTGGTAAGTAAGAGTTCCAGAGTTCCCATTTTCTTTTCATCGCTAAAAGTCCTCATAGTCACAGCAGGAATTAGAAATAAAAGGATCCAGGGAGTCAATTCAAAATAGACAGCTAGATCAGCAAAACCTGTATCGAAAACATTAAAATCACCCTTAAAAACCCAAAGAAATAAGCCGTTAATAACCAGAAAAATAGCAATAACCAAATAGCCGATAGAACTGGCAAAAAAGGAATTTATTTCTCGTTTTAAAATGGGTATCATTTGTTATTCAGTTATTTGGTTATACATTTATTAAATCATTAACTTATTTAAAATAAACACTAACCGTATCTCTATAATTAAGTCCAAACAATGTAGATGCACTGCCTATTGTGCTGGGATTACTTTTGTAAATTGCCAACTCCAAAAACCCAGAGGAATTCCATAAGGCTAATTTTTTACCATCCTCTTCGCGCCGTTCCTTAGGAATTTCAAAGTTGATAGCATCACTATACCGATTGTGTATTTCACTAAAATTTGCGGTTCGCGCTCTAATAGTAAATTCTCTTCCTTTTCCAATTTCTGCAAACATTGTCTTTGCTATATTGCTAATCACATTTCCATAGTTATCAATATAGATTACATTCCCTATAATTTGATTGCTTTCTGGATTTATAACTGGTTTTATCCCTGTTAATTGTTTAATATTTGAAATAGATTTCCCTATTACATCAAGAGTCCCTCCTCGGGCGATGTGGCAAGCTACTTTAACAAAAACATCCAATACAGGAAAATTCGATTTCTTCCGTTCATGTACGTTAATTTCTACAATTTTTTCAGGGTTAATCTCTGAAGTCAACATCGAAATAATACCATTATTAGCACATATAAAATAATGTCCATCCAGTAAAACTGCTATGTGTTTGTTCTCAGGATTTAATTCTGAATCAATACCGATAATATGGATACTCCCCTGAGGAAAATTCTTGTAGGCATTTTGTATAATATAAGCAGCTTCTGTAATATGAAACGGTGAAATAGAATGCGAGATATCAACAATTTTTATAGCATCTAATTCACTGTAAATAGCCCCTTTTACCGCTCCTGCAAAGTGATCTTTCTCTCCAAAATCGGTAGTAAGTGTAATTAAAGATTTGGGCATATTATTGATATATTTTTAAACCAAGTACCACAAAAATACTGTACTTTTGTGATTGACAAAAACTATTTACTGCTTTATTAATTTTTTTAAATTGAACCGCTTTTGAACGAACTTATTATTGAATTAACTGAAATTAGCCCAAGGGAATTTTTTGGAGATCAAAACGCTAATATCAACCTACTAAAAGAACTCTTTCCTAAATTAAAAATTGTTGCACGTGGTAATAAGATAAGAGCTTTTGGTGATGAAGAGGTTTTAGACGAATTCGATAAACGCCTTGCTATGTTATTAGAACATTTTGTAAAGTATAATAAATTAGATGAAAATGTAATTGAGCGAGTTTTGTTAAGTAGGAATAAAGATGAATATGAAACCCCAGAAAGTTCGAATTCCATTTTAGTCCATGGCGTTAATGGAAGAAAAATAAAAGCACAAACTGCAAACCAGCGCAAATTAGTGGAACTTATGGTGAAGAATGATATGGTATTTGCAGTGGGTCCCGCAGGAACTGGAAAAACCTATACCGGAGTTGCATTAGCCGTTAAAGCATTAAAAGAGAAACAAGTAAAACGTATTATTTTAACACGTCCAGCTATTGAAGCTGGCGAGAATCTTGGGTTTCTTCCAGGAGATCTTAAAGAAAAATTAGATCCCTATATGCAACCATTATACGATGCATTAAGAGATATGATACCCTATGAAAAATTGGATTCTCATTTAGAAAAAGGCATCATACAAATTGCTCCCTTAGCTTTTATGAGAGGTCGTACCTTAGACGATGCTTTTGTGATTTTAGATGAAGCTCAAAACACCACCCATGCTCAAATGAAAATGTTTTTAACACGTATGGGGAAAACCGCAAAGTTTATGATTACGGGCGACCCTGGACAGATCGATTTACCTCGACGCGTCATCTCAGGATTAAAAGAAGCCTTATTAGTGTTGAAAGATGTAAGTGGTGTTGGAATAATTCACCTGGATGATAAAGACGTAATACGACATCGATTGGTTAAAAAAGTTATTTCTGCATACAGATCCATAGAAAATACAGATTAATTGAATGAGTAATACTATTACTAAATCAGCTTTTAATTTTCCAGAACAAAAAAGTGTTTACCACGGTAAAGTTCGTGAAGTCTATACCTTGGAGAACGATATATTATTGATGATCGCAACCGATCGATTAAGTGCTTTTGATGTTGTTATGCCAAAAGGAATACCCTACAAAGGACAAATCTTAAACCAGATTGCTACTCAAATGATGAGGGATACAGAAGATCTTGTTCCAAATTGGTTACTAGCTACCCCTGACCCAAATGTTGTTATTGGAAAAGCCTGTGATCCTTTTAAAGTTGAAATGGTAATTCGTGGCTATATGAGCGGTCACGCAGCTAGGGAGTATACGTTGGGTAATAGAATGTTGTGTGGGGTTGCAATGCCTGAGGGAATGATAGAAAATGATAAATTCCCTTCTCCAATTATTACACCAGCAACTAAGGTAGAAAGCGGCAATCACGATGAAGATATTTCTCGTGATGAAATTATAAAAAAGAGTATTGTGACTGAAGAAGATTATATTATTCTTGAAGATTATACTCGAAAATTATTTAAGCGAGGTACTGAAATTGCTGCAAAACGCGGACTTATATTAGTAGACACCAAGTATGAATTCGGAAAAACAAAAGAAGGTGAAATCGTCTTAATCGATGAGATCCATACGCCGGATTCATCTCGTTATTTCTATGCTGAAGGGTATGAGGAACGACAAGCGAAAGGTGAATCTCAAAAGCAACTTTCAAAAGAGTTTGTACGGCAATGGTTAATACAAAATGGGTTTCAGGGACTAGATGGGCAGGAGGTTCCGTTTATGGACGATTTTTATATTGATACGGTTTCGGAGCGGTATATCGAATTATACGAGAATATTACAGGAGAAAAATTTGTTAAAGCAGATGTTTCGAATATAGAAGAACGTATTATAAAAAATGTTTCAGCTTATTTTGAAATGATTTAAGGTATTCTTATTTTTTTTCCTTCAACTTAAACCTATATACATAACCCAATGTTAACTCTGTAAAATCTGCCTGCCCTGCATTTGCATTTATATGAACTCCAAGGTATAGATTATTTACAGGACTTTTTTCATTAGTAAATAAATAATACTTTAAGCCAACACGTGCAGAAAGTGCTTGTTTTATAGCATAATCGTCTTCAAGTTCTGCTAGTATCAATAGTGTCTCAGTTTCTCCGTTAGGCGGATATATGTTCCAATAAAATCCCTGATTTAATTGAAAATCGATTTCATAAAAAGGTTTGTAAATATTATAACCAAACTCCCATTCAAATCCAATATAACCCATCAACAATTCAGCAGTAATAAAAACACCAAAATTTGTTGCATATTTAAATGGATCCTCTTGAAAATACTGGTACTTTTCGACAACTAAATCATCATCATTTTTAATATAATCATAATAATGTTCATAGTATCGGTAATAAAGACCCACTCCAAATTTAAACGTCTTATTTAAAATTTTTCATACTGTAAACCAACTCCATAAACTTCTTTCTTAATATTATATTCTTCAAAAAGAACATTTTGCCCAATACCAAATCGAACAGACATATAATCCTGTGCGGTTCTTTTGTAAATAGGGTTTGTTATTATGTCTTTGTTCGTTATTAATTTTTTTCGGGTATAATTTGTTTGACTACTTATACTAACCATAAATGAGTTTAAGCCCTGATTAGGTAGTCTAGTATGACCATTGGAATGGTGAAAATAACCTAGTCCTATTCGCCAATTTGTTTTTCTTTTTTTGATCAGGTCATAATGTAAAAACAATCTAAATGACCAGGTAAATCTGGTGCTAATTGATCTATTTGTGTTATCAAGTATTTCATTAAAAATATAGGGAACACTATCATATTCATGTGTAAAATAAGTTTCTCCAATACCTATATGCATCTTAAGATCCTTTTTCTTTTTTCTTAGGAAATCAAATTCAATAAAAGGAATGACAGATGCAGAATATCCTAAATATTCTGGATTGCCATAGTCTGTAAAACCAACTGAGACTCCAGTTCTTAGATAGTTCAATCTATATGCTCAATCATCAATTTTTTGATTATGATACCTTTCGAAATTCATAAATAATCCTTTCTGTAATTTGGTCTCTGGGAAGCCACTATTAGATTCTAGGGTTTTTCCTAGAAGAAATTCCGGAGTTATATAATGACTGTATTGTGTAATAGAATCGCTTTGTTGGGAATAAACAAAACAAGTAAAAAATATAAGATACCAAGTATGTTTTATAATCATAGAATGGCGAAAGTAATAAATTTAATGTTGGTCTTTTATTTTTCTAATTGGTTTAAAATTGCATTTAGGTCTTTTGTAAATTTTTTGGCACCGTTTGGATTTAAATGACTTTGATTAATATATACAAAGACCAGATATTTAATTGTATCTTATTCTTTATCTAAGAGTATAATTTCAAGATAGTTTTGGATGATTTTTTAAGCACACTAACCCTTGGAGCTAAAATTAAAGGATTCCGGTTTGTTGGAAAGCTTTTGAACAAAGGGACCTTGAATAAAACAATGTTTATGCTTTTGTTTTTAGATTGTCCAGTATTTCATTAAATAATGCTGTGTTGGTTTTTAAAACTGCTAGATTTTGAGCAGTATCGATATCTATTTGAGTTTGTAAAGCAATACTTTATTATTAATTATTTATTGCTATTCAAAATAACTAAAACTATCTCCAGATTTCATTTTTAAAAGAGAATGATAGATTAATTTAATTACATGTTCTACATCTTTTTTATGCACCATTTCTACTGTAGTATGCATATATCGAAGTGGCAAAGAAATTAATGCGCTTGCAACCCCACCATTGCTATAAGCGAAGGCATCGGTGTCTGTTCCAGTCGCTCTGGACAATGCGGCACGTTGAAAAGGCAGCTTGTTTTTTTCGGCAGTAGCTATAATAAGATCTCTTAATTTTTGTTGAACAGCAGGAGCATATGCGATAACTGGTCCTTTTCCTAATTCAATATGACCTTCCTTTTTCTTATTGATCATTGGGGTTGTGGTATCATGTGTTACATCGGTGACGATTGCAACATTTGGTTTTATACGTTCAGTGATCATTTGCGCTCCTCGTAGTCCAATTTCTTCCTGTACAGAATTTGTGATATACAAGCCAAAAGGAAGCTTCTTTTTGTTAAGGTGCAATAGTCGAGCAACTTCAGCAATCATAAATCCTCCGATTCTATTATCCAAAGCTCTGCAAACAATTTTGTCCTTATTTAGGATATGAAATGTATCGGGATAGGTAATCACACTTCCAACATGTACCCCTAATTTTTCCACTTCTTTTTTGTCTTTACAGCCTACATCTATAAAGATATTATCTGGTTTTGGAGCTTCTTCTTTTACTCTGCTTCGTGTATGGATTGCTGGCCAGCCAAAAACACCCTTAACAATTCCTTTTTTGGTATGAATATTCACCACTTTTGAAGGAGCTATTTGATGGTCACTTCCCCCGTTTCTAATAACATATATTAATCCATTATCACTTATATAATTTACATACCAGGAAATTTCATCTGCATGACCTTCTATCACGACCTTATATTTTGCTTTTGGGTTTATAACTCCAACGGCATTTCCATAGGTGTCAGTTATAAATTCATCTACATAGGGCTTTAAATAATCCATCCACATTTTCTGTCCATCCCATTCATAACCAGTTGGAGCAGCATTGTTAAGGTAGTTTTCTAAAAAGAGTAATGATTTTTTTGTTAATAGAGAAGTTGCCATATGATTTTATTTAGCTTATATATTTATGATTTCAAAATTAATAATTAAAATCAAATCGTACCATACAATTTGTTTAATTTTGGAACGGTTTTAGTAAATAAATAAAAACAAGTATTTATTAATGAAAATTTTTAAAATAATTTTTCTGGTTTTGATTGTGTTTTATTCAGGTTCATGTTTTGCTCAAAAGACGGGTGTTTTCGTAGAATATAAATCAGATAGTACAGATACTTTTTATTATTTAATTGATGGCGATACCATACCTACAGAATATATTGATTTAAATGAAGTGATATTACTGAATAAATTAGAATTTAATTCTAAAGAAGATCGAAGGCGTTATCTTATTTTAAGACGAAAAACACGGAAGGTTTATCCTTATGCTAAACTAGCAGCTGAACGATTAACGACTATGACTGAACGATTGAATACCATTGAAAAAAAACGAGATAGAAAGCGATATACTAAAAGAGTACAAAAATATATTGAGGAAGAATTTTCTGAAAAATTAAAAAAATTCACCCGCACTGAAGGTCAGATTTTGGCAAAGCTCATACATAGGCAAACTGGTAGAACAGCTTTTGAATTAGTAAAAGAACTACGAACTGGCTGGCGTGCCTTTTGGTATAATACAACTGCTAATATGTTCGACATTTCTTTAAAGGATGAATATGACCCTTTCTTAAATCAGGAAGATTATTTAATTGAAGATATTTTGGAACGATCATTTCAAGCTAATATTTTAGAGCGTCAAGATTCAGCATTTTCAATAGACCTATTAGCACTTCCATCGCATTGGAATAAAAAATCTGTTAATAAATAAAACTTATACTAGTTGTTCATTTATTTGACTTTTAGTATTCTAGTAGTTCGCACTTTTTACATTTATTTCTTTTTTTTGAAATTAAATGTTATAGATAGAGAGTCTATAATGTATTCGATTCTTTGATATATTAGTCTAAATGAATGTGAATTCTAACAGCCATTTATGATGTCCTTATATTAAGATTGAACCTAAGAAACACTTTTTTTTCAAGCATAAACAGATAGCTTTCAGTAGCTTAATTATTGTTAATAAAAAAGTATTAAAAAAGAATAAAATTGTTTTGGTAGAATAGAAAAAGGGGTTATATATTTGCGCCCGCTTAGGGATTGATTTATGATTGAAGAATAGCGAGAAATAAGTTCATTGATTTATTGAAATTGACAGCGTAGATAGTTGCTTTTTTTTATAAAAGGAGTAATTATTTATTGAAAACTAAACTAAGTAAAATACCTGAGATTTTTTTTGAGGAGACTTTTAGTTGTATAAATATTATTTAAGATTATACGATGAAGAGTTTGATCCTGGCTCAGGATGAACGCTAGCGGCAGGCTTAACACATGCAAGTCGAGGGGTAACAGGAGTAGCTTGCTACTTGCTGACGACTGGCGCACGGGTGAGTAACGCGTATACAATCTACCTTATACTGGGGGATAGCCTTTAGAAATGAAGATTAACACCCCATGGTACCATATAGTAGCATTATTAAATGGTTAAAGGATTACGGTATAAGATGAGTATGCGTCCTATTAGATAGTTGGTAAGGTAACGGCTTACCAAGTCTACGATAGGTAGGGGCCCTGAGAGGGGGATCCCCCACACTGGTACTGAGACACGGACCAGACTCCTACGGGAGGCAGCAGTGAGGAATATTGGACAATGGAGGCAACTCTGATCCAGCCATGCCGCGTGCAGGAAGACTGCCCTATGGGTTGTAAACTGCTTTTATATAGGAAGAAACGTTCCCACGTGTTGGGAATTTGACGGTACTATAAGAATAAGGACCGGCTAACTCCGTGCCAGCAGCCGCGGTAATACGGAGGGTCCGAGCGTTATCCGGAATCATTGGGTTTAAAGGGTCCGTAGGTGGATAATTAAGTAAGAGGTGAAATCCTGCAACTCAACTGTAGAATTGCCTTTGAAGCTGGTTATCTTGAGTCATTATGAAGAGCTTACTGTTTGTACCCCATTACCCCCTCTAACCCTAAAGCACCCTAAACCTAAGCATTTTCGGTATCCTATAGAGATTCTAACTATTGGTGATGAATTAAGAAAAGAGAGAATGGATAGAGGATTAACTCAACATCAGGTTTCAGAAATGTTAGGAGTAAACCGCAACGTTGTATACGAAGTTGAGTTAAATCGTCGTACAAATACAATATACGCACTAAATAAAATAAGCCTTTTTTTAAAGTACATTCCTAAAACTTTAAACATTGATAAAAATACATTACAGGGAAAACTTATAGCTTATAGAATTTGGACTGGAAAAACTTATTTACAACATTGGTGGTAAACTTATTTTATCTTTAAATGGATCTGATTTAATTAATAAGTCAATTGACATACAAAAATTGAATGACGGACTTTATTTTTTAATGTTAGAAGACAATCAAGGACGAACTGTAATGAAAAAAGTTATAAAATATTAAAAAAACAGCAGAAAGGTACAAGTTAAGTGGCTTGTGCTTTTCTGCTTTTTTTTAACCTGAAAGATTATTTATTTTTCCAACTCTATGGGTTTCTGAAAGGATTAATTTTTTATAGAATTATTTAATACGGATATAGAACATAAAGAATATAATTATCCCTAAATATTGGTGGATAAACATTATTTTTATTGATGATATAACAAGTTGCCTACAAGCTGAAAAAAACCATCATTTGGAAATAAAACAATAAATTATGAAAACAATTAAAATCTTATTCTTAGTTCTTTTTGCATCACTTTCTAGTTTTGCTCAAGACCCTCAACTTTTTGAAAATGATTGGTATTTACAAAAAGTAATTATTGACGATATAGATTATTTTCCTCCTGGAATTAATGGAGAGGGAGTTAATATTCCTTTAAACTTCTATGCAATTACTGAATATTTAACAACTTCTTTATGTACTTCCATAAGCGTATCTTGCTCATATTCTTCTAGTGAAAATTTATTTACAACTTTAGGAGATTGGTTTATTTTTGGATTTCCATGTGTTCATGGAGATAATATCACCTTTGCAGATTTGTATTATACTAGTATTTGGCGTTTGAACATTAATCAAAGTTTTGATTTAAGTTATCTCATTGAAAATGATGGGAATAATAAAAAATTAACGATTACAAATAATGAAGGTAACCAAGCTATTTATGGCAATGAATTATTACCAATAAAAGATTTTGATATTTCATTTTTTGAGTTGTATCCTAGCCCAGTAACAAACAAATTATTCATTTCAAAAATTTCTGATTATACAAATTTCAAGGTGCTATCTTTTTCTTTTGATTTTTTTTCACCTTCTTTTTATGCTGTTAATAAATTCCGAAAACAAAACCTTTGATTATTCAAAAACCCTAATTATATTTGACTTTAATTGTCAAGTGTAATTAATCAAGTGATATTTAACAAATGAAAAACAACAAAACAACAGGCGAAATACTTCGAGAAAAAAGAGAAGAAAAAGGACTGCTTTTGCGACACGTTTCTGCGGGACTCGATATTGACACTGCAATACTCAGTAAAATAGAAAGAAGCGAGAGAAAAGCAACAAAAGAACAGATTCTAAAACTTGCTGAAATACTGGATTTAGACAAGGATGATTTACTCGTTCAGTATCTAAGTGAAAAAATTCTTTACGAAATAAAAGATGAAGAGCTTGGTGGCAAAGCATTAAAAGTTGCCGAGCAGAAAATGAAGTACATTAATAAACAGAACAGCCAAGATTAATGGAAATAAAATTAGAATTATTAGAATACCAGGAAACGACAAAAACACATTTGACAATGCTTGTAAGGATGGTATTCGTTCAAATATATGTTCGCTTTCTACTAAACAATTGGAAGAGAATTTAAAATCTGTTTTGCTTGAAAACGGGGTTGATGATGAAGTTGCAAAACTGACCAACGAACAAGAATTAACCATTGAAATGGAAACAGGAACAGGAAAAACACTTGTTTACGTCAAATCCATTTATGAGCTATTCAAACAGTATGGATTTACAAAATTCATCATCCTCGTTCCTTCGGTTGCTATTCGTCAAGGAGTTTTAAGTACGCTATCTACTTTTGAAAAACAATTGGAAGATATCTATGGATTTACGCCAAAATCATTTGAATACAATAGTAAAAAGCTTAGCAAAGTAACCAACTTTATTGAGGAACAACATCCTCAAATAATGGTAATGACGTTGGCTTCTTTCAACTCGGAAGACAAAATTTTAAATCAAGCCAAAAGAGAAGACCTTTTTGCAAACATTCCTTTTATTGAAGCCATTGGACGAACCAATCCAATAATCATAATGGATGAACCACAAGAAGGAATGGACACACCAAACTCTATCAATCAAATAGCTAAATTAAATCCGTTATTTAAGATTAGATATTCTGCGACGCACAAAGTTGCAAAAAACAAAATGTATCGTTTAACTCCTTATGACAGTTATAAACAAGGATTGGTAAAAAAGATTGAAGTTTTAACGGTTACCGAAAAAAATGATGAAGCCACTTTAAAATTGGAACTTTCAGAAACTAAAAACGGAAAAAATCCAATTCAAGCAAAAATTAAAGCTTGGCATCAATTGACAAGTGGGAAAATTGAATTTAAAGATACAAAATGGTTAAAGGATGGTGACAATCTTGGAGAAGTTATCAATAATCCAAGCTATTTGAAATACAAAATTGACAGAATTAAGAAAAGCCTGAGAACCCAAAAATGGTCAGTTTCATTTACTAACGGAACAGAAATTTTTGAAAATCAAACTTCTGGAAATATTCAAAGTATTTGGGACTTACAAATTGAATGGCTCATCATTCGACACTTTACAAAAAAACAAAAACTACAAGAAAAAGGCATCAAATGCCTTTCACTAATATTCATTGATAAAGTTGCCAATTATGTAAGTGATGACCCTATCATTAAAAACCTCTTTATAAAAAAATACAAGAAACTCTATCCCAAATTTCACAATAACAAGCAACCAACAGCAGAACATATTGAAACTATTCAAGGTTCTTATTTTGCTAAAACAGGCAAAAATGAATTCACAGATAACGAAAGTTCAATGCGAAAAAACGCAGCTGTTTTTGATGCTATTTTAAGAGACAAAGAAGGGTTGTTGAGCTATGGCGATTCTGTAGCCAATAAAATAGAATTCATTTTTTCACACTCTGCTTTAGGTGTTGGTTGGGACAATCCAAATATTTTCAATATTGCAACATTAAGCAACTCGTTTTCTGAAATTAAGAAACGCCAAGAAATTGGAAGAGGATTGCGTATTTGTGTAAATACTGACGGACAACGTATTTATGATAAATTGAACGTTTCAGATGATGAAAGAATCAATCAACTAACCGTAATTCCTAATGAAAGCTACGAGACTTTTGTAACGCAGTATCAAGAAGAAATTAAGGAAGTTTATGGAACTTCAAGTGCTGGTGCAGGAATGACACATACGCATAAAGGAGAAAAACAAAATGAAGTTCATTTTAAACGCAATGCTAACGATACTATCAATAAGGCCTTTAAACGCTTTTGGACTGCTTTGGCTAAAAAGACAAATTATACTGTAGCATTTGACGAACAAGCTTTAATTAACAGATGTAAAGAAGCACTGAATGCAATTAAAATTGCAGATTATGAAGCAGAAGTAAGCAGTCGTTCTATTGGAGCAATTACAGAAGACGGTATTGAAGATGAATTTGGAGGTACAGAAAGCTACAAACTGAAAGCTCATTTTACAGCTTTAGATTTAGTAGAAGAAATTAGCGAGAACACAGGTTTAAGCTACCTCACAACCTTTACTATTATTAACGGAATTGCTTATGAGAATTTTGCTAAAAATCCGCCTCAATTTATTCATCAAGCATCCGCTCTTATTAAAAACATTGAGTTAGAAGAAATGATAAGAGGATTGGATTACCATGTAACAGATTCCTCTTTCCCTTTTGAATTTAACGATTTCAAAAAACAAATTGAGTACAGTAATTATACTGACACTCCAAAAAGAGGGGTGTACGACAAAATAATTCACGATAGCAATGTAGAGCATCAATTTGCTTTGGCTACAGATAATGATGATGAAGTTATTTGTTTTTTAAAGCTTCCATCTTACTACAAAATAAAAACGCCAATTGGCGATTACAATCCAGATTTTGGTGTAGTAATGAAACGGAAAAGTTTGAGAGATGGAAAAGAAAGTGAATTCTACTTTGTAATAGAAACCAAGGGAACAAACGACATTAATAATAAGAAAGCACTAAAAGAAAGTGAAGTGTACAAAATAAAATGTGCCATTAAGCATTTTGCCACTTTAGGCGTAGATGTACAATACAAAGCTCCTGTAAAAGATTACCAATATTTTAAAACAGAAGCCAATACTACTATTAATACATTAATTGAAGAAGCATAGAACAATGGAAAATATAAACGAACATATGCCTTTGAGCAACGATTGGAACAAAGAAAGATTGGAGCAATTAAAACAATTAATGCCAGACCTTTTTACCAATGATGGAGAGCTAAACATAAACGAACTTAAAAAAATAGTTGACCCCAAAAGCGTAAACGAAACCGAACGCTACGAATTTAGATGGTTTGGAAAAAGCAATGCTAAACGTGAAGCTTTTACACCAACAGATGCAACACTTGTTTATGATGAGGAAAGAAGTGTAAACCCAAGCGAAAGTGAAAACTTAATTATAGAGGGTGAAAATTTAGCTGTACTTAAATTACTAAGCAACAGTTACCGTGAGCAAGTAAAGTGTATTTATATTGACCCTCCTTATAACAAAGACAGAGATTTTATTTACCGTGATACTTGGAAACAAGATAAAAAAGCATATTGGGAAGATGCTGAAATGATTGAGAACGGATTGAAAATTGATACTAATTCTGAAAGTTCAGGTAGGTATCATAGTAATTGGTTAAATATGATGTATAGTCGATTGCTAATTGCAAGACAATTGCTCAATGATAAAGGAGTCATATTTATTTCCATTTCAGATGAAGAAGTCCATCATTTGAGAAAAATTTGCGATGAAATATTTGGTGAAGAAAATTTTGAAGGCCACATTCATTGGAGAAGAAGACATAACCAACCAAATGACAAAACTAAAATGATAGGCATAGTTGCTGAGCATATTTTGTCATATTCTAAAAACAAGGAAGAATATAAAAAAGCAGGTGTTGGAAAAGTAGATTTAACAGGTGACTTCTCTAATCCAGATAAAGACTCAAGAGGTGACTGGGCATCTAAGCCTTGGAAAGTAGGTTCAGACCAATCAGGAAGTAAATACATTATCAAAAATCCAAATAACAAAAAGGAATATGAGGGAGAATGGATGGGTGAAGAAGATACCTATAAAAAATTATTAGCAGATAATAGAATAGTGTTTCCTAAAAAAGGAGATGGTTTTCCTCGTAAAAAATATTTTCGTTTTGAACGTGAAGAAGAAGGACAATGTGCAACAAATTGGTGGTCACACGAACAATTTAGTCATAATCAAGGTGCTAATAACGAAATGACTTCTTTATTTGGTGAGAAAAATATATTTAGTAACCCAAAACCAAAAGAGTTAATTAGAGGATTAATTCAAATTTCAAATGCCAAATCAAATGATATTATTTTAGATTTTTTCGGAGGAAGTGGAGTTACTGCTCAGGCAGTTACAGAAATTAATGAAGAAGATAAGCAAGATAGGAAATACATAGTTGTTCAAATCCCTGAAATAATTGAAGAAAATGAAGAAGCCTACAAAGCAGGTTACAAAAAAATAAGTGACATCACTATTGAGCGAAACAAAAGAGTAGTTGAAAAAATAATTAAAGAAAAGAAAGAAGCAACTCCTGATTTGTTTAAAAAAGAGGAAACTGAGCAAGAACAATTAAAAGGTTTAGGGTTTAAAGTATTCAAGCTTCAAAAATCAAACTTCCCAAGAGTAGAGTTTGCTCCAGACCCTGAAAAAACAGAAGAAGAGAATATTGAGCTACTTAAAAAGTACATTAAAGACAAAGAAGCACAATTGGTAAATGCTTTTAACCGAGACGAATTGGTTACCGAAATATTAATCAAAAACGGTTTTAAACTCAATTATACGTTAACTAAGGAAGAGGAGTTTAAAAAGAATGAGATTCTATTTGCTACAGATGGAGACAAATCAACTTTAATCTGTTTAGACGTCATTATTGCAGATGAAACTGTAGAACATTTCAAAACCAATATAGACCAAAAATTAATTGTACTCGAACGTGCTTTAGACACCACAAAAAAATGGAATCTAAAACACGCTATGGGCGATAAGTTTAATGCTTTTTAAAAATGACAAATGAAGTAACCATATATTTCGACAGACCAATGTCGTTTGAGCCATCCAATATAAAACCATTGAATGGTATTGCAGGATTATACTTCATTTTTACTCAATCTATTGATATTCAATATCCGTTTGATAAATCAAAATTATTGTATATCGGAATGAGCGAGAAGAAAACGAATAGTATTGGTAGTAGATTATTAGGGCATTTTGATGGTAAATCAAAAAACTTAGGATTAACCAATTACAGAAAAGTTGAACCCTTATTATTTACCTACATTAATTTTGAAATGCTTAAAAATATATGGCAATTCCGAATTGAAGATTTGGAAAGTTATTTCATTTTAGATTTTGTAAAACAATATGGGGTTTATCCCATTTGCAATAATAAATCTGGCTTTGAAATTGAAAACAAGACACTAACATCCAGTTTTAAAATTGATTGGAAATACTTTAAATAAACCACTATGGCAGACAAAGTGAAATCTGGAAAAGAAATATTAGATGATTTTTTCAACGGTATTGAAGAAATTGAAAATGTAGATACAGACATTGCAAAAATGCTATCTGAACTTTATCAAAATGATAAATTGACAGATACGAATGTTAAAAATGAACTTCAAAAACTGAGAGATGGCAACAAAGATTAATAACATTACCATCAAAGGAATTAGAGGTGCAAAAGATAATTTAGAATTACCGTTAAATGGAAAATCAATTTTGCTTTATGGTGATAACGGTACTGGGAAAAGTAGTATTTCAGATTCTATTGAATGGTTTTATACAAACCGAGTATCACATCTATCAAGTAACAGCGAAATAGATTTAAAAGATGCTTTAAGAAATTCTGCTCTTGATACTGATGCTATTTCGGAAGTAAACATTTCATTTGTTAAAGAAACTGACCTTGATTGTTCAAAAACCCTATTCAATAAACGAGATAAATTAACAACTGATTTTTCAAATACTTCTGAAACTTTCAAACAATACTTAGATGATTCAAAAGAAGAGAACCTTTTGTTGCGTTATCGATACCTTACAAACTTCATTGACAATACTATGGGAGATAAACTAAAGTATCTTTCTGATATTATAGGTTTTTCAGAAGTAACAAAGAAAAAGGAAGTCCTTAAAAAAAGTCACGGCTTTATAAAAACAGAAATCAAAAATCAAAATTTTGAAGCCCAGACAAATACTCAAAAACAGGTGCTTATTGAAAAATTAGGTGCTGCTATTAGTCAAGAGGAGAACTTGTTTGAAAAGATAAATGAGAAAATTAAACTTCTTAAAACTGGTATTGAAGTTAAGGAAATAAAGGATATTGATAAAGTTCTTTTACACTTAAAAAACTCCACAAATAACAAGCTAAATAAGGAATTAGCTTTTTTAGAAAAATCAAATACAGTTCTAAATACACTTAAATCTGAGATTGATTTTATTGATTCTGAATATATAAAATACTATGATGAATTTGAAGTAATTGCCAATGACGTTGAAAGCATTATGCAAACCTTTTTAGGTGAATTACTGAAAACAGGAGATGCTGTGCTATCAAAAAAGTATCATAAAGATGAAAGTTGCCCTCTTTGTTTACAACCAAAGAACATAGAAGAACTCCGTACAGAAATTGCAAGTAGATTAAAGGACATTGAAGAATCTTCTAAGAAAAAAGCTTCTTTTGACAAAGCTAAACAGTTAGTAAACACAATAACTGTAGAACGAACAAAGAGACTTGACACAGTTCTATCGGAAAACCTAATTACAGCAGATGAAAACAAACTTATCAAAACAGGGTTTGTAGGTTTAAAAGAAAAAATTGCTGAATATCAAAAATCGAGTTTAGAGCGAGTAACTTCTGGAAACAAAATACCTAAAGCTGAAACAATAAAATTATCTGTAAAGGATTTTGATTTTCAAAATGGAATAACAACAAGAATAAAGCAAATCCAAGAAATTTTCAAAAAGGATAATTCAGCTGTTTTATATTCCAATATCTCAGCTTCTAAAGACGCATTTCTAAAAATAAAGCAATTTGAAAAGCAGAAAGCTAAACTTGAAAAACAGCGTAAGACTTTAGAAATTATTTATAATGAATTTGTAAAAAAGCAAAAGGAAGGTCTTGAAAATTTCATCACTTCATTTTCTGGAAAAATAAACGAGTATTATCAATATATGAATCCTGATGAACCTTTTCAGGAAATCAAAATTGTAACAATCGGAGATGAAGATGAATTGAACGGTATTACAATTGAATATAAATACAATGGAAATTGGGTTTCTCCACCACAAAAATATTTTAGCGAATCACATCTAAATTGCTTTGGATTATCATTCTTCTTGGCCTCTGTAAATGCCTTTAACAAAAAGAACGAATTTATCGTTCTTGATGATGTTATTTCAAGTTTTGACTCTAACCATAGAAAAAGATTTGCAGAATTGATTTTTGAAAAATTCTCAAAACATCAAATCATATTACTTACTCACGAAGAGGATTGGTTTACAAATTTTGTTAGTCCTTTAGCAAAAAAGAAAGGCTGGCTAATAAACGAGATTAAATGGACAGAAGCTAATGGAACACATCTTGAAGAAGAACCAAGCGACTTACGAGAAAGAATAGAGACAAACCTTGCCAATAGTAAAATAGACGGTTTAGGGAACCCTATTCGTAGATATCTTGAACATTCATTAAAAGAGGTTGCCTTAAATATTGAAGCGAAACTAAGTTTCCAATACAATCATTCAAATGAGCATAGAATGCCTTATGAATTGATTATGGGAATTAAATCGGAAATCAAAAAGTGTAGTCCAGAATTAAAAGCAAAATTCCCAGTTATTGACCGAATAGAAAGTTCATCAATACTCGGGAATATTTCATCACACGATAATCCTTTCAATCCTAAAATTGGTGATTTAAAAGCTTTCTGGGCTGATATACTTGAATTGGAAAAGATATTTATTTGTGAGCAATCGGATTGTAAGAGACCAATGGTATCGCTAAGGAATTATGATACTGTTGCAAAGAAAATAAGATGCGGGTGTGATTACACTAAATATGATTGGAAGAAATAAAAAGTATTTCAGATAAAAAAAGTAAAGCAAGATAATTGACAAAATCCCTGACACTTCCCTTATAGTTATGTCATTGATTCTGTTTTGTAATGACAACGTACATGGCTATATATTTTCTATAATTCTTCTAAATTTTATAAGTTCATCTTCAGAGAGTTCCAGTCTTAAATGATTCTTGCTGAAACTGCTTTTTACAACTTTGACATTATCCAACACATAGGTGAAATCTTCTTTTATCAAACCCATTTCATCTTCCAAACGCTCATAGCGGATTTTGGGTATGGTAGTTTCCCCGAACCACTCTTCCTGTGGACTGTCCCCTGAAAACTTGCGTTCAACGAATTCAAAACTCTCATCATCTTCCTCGTCTTCCGTAGGCTGTTCAAAAAGGGATTGCAACATAGCTGTTGTTGGTTTGGTCTGGTTTTTTTCGATATCCTTGATAATAGCTATAGAAGCTTCGGTACGTTTTCGGTTTTTGATGATTTCCTGAATGATACTCCTCTCAAATCGGTCAGAAGGTAAAAAGCCGTGCCACTCGAAAAAGTTCATGACCATATCCAAAGTTTTAGAAAGCTATTACTAACCTTCCTTGAAAAACTTTTGAACCTTAGCAGGGTTTTCTTTTTTAACCGTACTGTTTTAAAATCATCCATAAGAGTTCGATGCTATTAAATTGTGACAATTTTTATCAGTGTTTTCAGAGTTTTTCAAAGGTTTTGTGAGAATTTATTTTATCATTTTAAAACTTCAAAAAAACCGAAACCCTTATAAATAGGGGCTTTGCGAAGCAAAATGAATACGTAACGCTGCGTTAGCACGTTACCCTCTTGCTTCTCCATTTCGTCCGTCGTAGCGGACAAAAAAAATTCCGAACAATGGACATAAGCCCATTGCATGTTTTGAATAAAATTTTTTTTCAATCTTTTTTGATGGTTATGGTCTTCGGGAAAGTCAAATCAAAAATTAGTTGACCGTACTTAAATTCTATTGAAAATCAGTTCAATAAAAATACTCTTTTTATAGATTTCTTTAAAATTAGGAGTACAAAAATTTGTTTGACATTATTAATAACAACCATACTGTTACTGATTTATACCATTTCATTTTTCAAAGAAACTAGCCTTAAAATAGCGTACACTGATTTTCTTTTTATCTTTTCAATAGTCCTATCGACTGTAAGTTTTTTTTCAATATTTCTACGGTAATTTCCATATTTTTTATTTACAAAAGGAAACTTTAATTGTTCATCAGACATTTTTTCAATATGTTCAGCAAAAATTTCTGAATTTTTAAATAGTTTATTTAAAATATCATTCCAATCTTCTTTTTATTTAATGGCAGGAAAGTCAAAACTTAATTTATCTCTAATATCAAGTGTCCCACCATCAAAAACATTCAAAACCCCTGAAATATAATAATTAACATGTTGTGTAAGCATGGAAATTGAGTTTAAAGCCCCTATTTTTTTTGTTGCTTGTTTCCAGTTAATATCTGAGATTGTGTCCTTATAATTTGTATTAGCAATCCATTTTCCATGATTCTCAATTTTTTAATATCATTTTATTTTTTAAAATAGTTACTGTTTATATTTCCAATTTTTGGTTCAAGTAACATATTACCATCAATACTTTTTCTGCCTTGGTTATGAAGGTTTTACATAATAAAACATAGAACAGAAGAAATAAAAACCTTAGACTTTGTATTTCCTTTCTTTAATCATCTTATACTCTAAAGATATTGAGTATTTTACAGAACAATTAAGATAAATATAATGATAAAAACACCTTTATTATTACTTAAAAATTGAATCCAATACCGTTTTTATTCCCTTGTAGAAAAAATATATTACAACAACAAATGCTATAATACCCAACACAAAAAAGAGGTAGAAAGAATTATTATCTTTATTTAAAAATGATAAAGTAAGTAGGTAAGGACATAAAAATAATAATGGTAATGTAACTGCCAAATATTTTATTCCTTTTACTAGTAATTCTTTGTTAGTGTGTTTCTGAGTCATTACGATATGAATTTATTGCCTCTCTAACATTTTTGTATTTATTGAGAAGTTGATTTGCTTTTTCAGTAGAAATATTTAGTTCATCCATAATCATTTTTGTGCCTCTGTCTACTAATTTGTTGTTACTTAGCTGCATATCAACCATTTTATTCCCTCTAACTTTTCCTAATTTAATCATGGTTGTTGTTGAAATCATATTTAAAATTAATTTTTGAGCGGTTCCAGCTTTCATTCTTGAACTCCCAGTAACAATCTCAGGACCCACAATAACGGTAATAGGGTTCATTGCAACTTTTGTTAACGGACTTCCAAGATTGCAAGTGATACAACCTGTTTCAATATTATTTTCATTGCATTTTTGTAGTACACCGATAACATAGGGAGTCGTTCCTGACGCAGCAATACCAATAACAATATCTTGAGAAGAAATAGTATATTTCTGTATATCTATCCAACCTTGAGTTTCAGAATCTTCAGCAAATTCAATTGCTTTTCTGATAGCAGTATCCCCACCAGCAATGATGCCAATTACTAAATTATTTGGAACACCGAAGGTTGGAGGACATTCACTGGCATCTACAATTCCTAATCGACCACTTGTACCTGATCCAATATAAAATAACCTGCCACCGTTTTTTAGTTTTTCAACTACTTTCTGAGTTAATTTTTCTATCTCTGGAATCACTTTTTCAACTGCGAAAGCTACCGACTTATCTTCTGAATTGATATTATTTAACAAGTCAGAAATAGTCATTTTCTCTAAGTCATTATAATATGATTCAGCTTCTGTAGTTTTTTTAAAACTCATGACACAAATTTACAATACTTAGATTAAAATTAAAAAATAGAAATAAAACTTTCAGTAAACTTAAAGTTTTATTTTTAAATTTCTGAAAGTATAGAATTAAATGTAGTACTAGGTCTCATTTGCTGTGAAATAATAGTTTCATTAACCTTATAATAACCCTGCATTTCAACTGGACTTCCTTGAACAGAATTAAGTTCATTGATTATTTTAGATTCATTTTCAGATAATTTGTTTGATACCCTAGTGAATATATCTTTAACAATTCTATCTTTATTTTGTGACGCTAAGGCTTCTGCCCAGTACATGGCTAAATAAAAATGACTCCCGCGATTGTCCAATTCATTTACTTTTCGAGAGGGACCTTTATTGTTTGATAATAATTTTTCAGTTGCTTCATCCAATGTTTCAGATAATAAAATTGCCTGTGGATTATTATTAGTGACCCCTAAATGATCAAGAGAAACAGCCAGTGCTAAAAATTCACCTAAAGAATCCCAGCGTAAATGCCCTTCAGCAATAAATTGTTGTACATGTTTTGGCGCAGATCCACCAGCACCTGTTTCAAATAAACCACCTCCATTCATTAAAGGAACTATTGACAGCATTTTTGCACTTGTACCTAATTCCAGAACAGGAAAGAGGTCTGTTAAATAATCTCGTAATACATTTCCTGTTACCGAAATTGTGTCCAACCCATTTTTAATTCGTTCTAAAGAAAATAAGGTTGCCTCTTCTGGTGAAAGTATTTGAATATGCAATTCATCAACTTTATAATTAGGTAAATATGTATTCACTTTTTTTATTAGCTCAGCATCGTGAGCTCTGTTTTTATCCAGCCAAAAAACAGTTGAAGTTCCAGTTGTTAGTGCTCTGCTAACAGCAAGTTTGATCCAGTCTTGTATGGGCTCATCTTTTACCTGACACATTCTCCAAAGATCTCCTTCCTCAACATTATGTTCTAAAAGAATGTTATTGTTTGAATCAATAACCTGAACTATTCCTTCTCCTGAAATCTCAAATGTTTTATCATGAGATCCATATTCTTCTGCTTTTTGAGCCATAAGCCCCACATTAGAAACGGTACCCATTGTTGTAGGATCAAAGGCTCCATTTTTTTTACTGAAATTGATAGTTGCCTTATATATTCCTGCATAGCTACTATCCGGAATTACTGCCTTTGTATCTTTCAATTCACCATTTTCATCCCACATTTTTCCTGAAGTCCTTATCATTGCAGGCATCGAGGCATCAATAATTACATCACTAGGCACATGTAAATTCGTGATTCCTTTATCAGAATTCACCATGGCTACCCCAGCACCTTGGTTGAAGATTATTTTAATTTCTTCAAGAATTTCTGTTCTTTTTTCTGAGGGTAATTTGTCCAGATTATTGATTAGATCTCCGAATCCATTATTAACATCAACTCCTATTTCATTGAATGTATCGCCATATTTTAAAAATAGATCCTTAAAATATACACGAACCGCATGCCCAAATATAATAGGATCACTTACTTTCATCATCGTTGCTTTCATATGTAATGAAAAAAGCACATCTTTTTCTTTGGCATCTTTTATTTGAATTTCTAGAAATGAAAGTAATTCCTTTTTATTTAAAACGGATGCATCAATAATTTCACCTTTTAAAAGAGAAATTGTTTCTTTTAAAGTGGTTTTATTTCCATTTGAATCGATAAAAATTATTGAACCTTTATCTGCATGTGATAGTGTCAATGATTTTTCAGTATGCCTAAAATCTCCTTTTGCCATCGTTGCAACATGTGTCTTTGAATCTACACTCCAAGCACCCATTGAATGAGGATTTTTCTTTGCATAATTTTTTACTGCCTTTGGTGCTCGTCTATCACTATTTCCTTCTCGAAGTACTGGATTTACAGCACTTCCTTTAATTTTGTTATATTTTATTTGGATTTCTTTTTCTTCCTTTGATTTTGGATTGTCCGGATAATTTGGAAGGGCAAATCCTTTTGATTGAAGTTCATTAATAGCTGCAGATAGTTGGGGAATTGAGGCACTTATATTGGGCAGTTTTATAATATTTGCTTCTGGCTTTTTCACTAAAGCACCTAACTCAGTTAGATCATCGGATACCTGTTGTTCTTTATTTAAAAATTCTGGAAACGCAGCTAGAATTCTATTTGCTAAAGAAATATCACGTATTTGGATATCAATATTTGATGGTGATACAAAAGCTTTTATAATTGGTAAAAATGAGTATGTTGCCAAAGCAGGAGCTTCATCTGTTTTGGTATATATAATAGTTGCAGATTTAGTCATTAAGGAAATTTTTGTAAGGATGATTAAAGAAAAAATCGTTTTTCGGAAGTGTAAATATACGTATTTGGTCAGGCTTAAAAAAGTGGAGGAGCTTTTAAGAAAAGATATTTACCGTTAAAATTCAACTTCTATAAACAAGAAAAGCCATATCAGTGTATTGCTACCTTGATATGGCTCCTTGTGAAACAAACCGTTGCCAACTAATCATTACAATTTAAAGCAGGTTTATTAAACCCCTACAGTTGTGATCTGCTTCAATGAGTATTGTCTTGCTTAATTTTGAGGCTAGAAGCTTACAAAATTTAGTAAAACACTACTCTTTTTTAATCTCAACACTAAGTCCTCTATAAAGATTATTAGTATCTTAAAGCTTATAAAACTTCTCGTATCCTTACTTTAGTTCTCTATCTCTTTAAAAAAATGACCTAAGTCTATTTCTTAAAGTTTTTTACCTCCGGCAAGCCGTTGGTGAAAGTGATAAATCTATAAGTACTTCGTTTCTGTTTCTGACCTTCCCGAAATGTATCGGGACTCTAGAATGATTTAGTCTTACGACTAAAACCGAAATTCATCTCTCGAGTTTTGGAGATTGCTCTCTACTCATCGAGGCTAATTTTAATTCCGATTACTCGGGTTAAAACTAGATCATCGCTTCATTCAAATTCTTCACTCAAAACACCTTGCGGTGAACTGGTTTGGAACTCTCCTGGATTAAAAAATGCTTAAAGAACGTTACTTTAATGAAAACGATTGTTACTGTTACCTCGTTTTGTTATACCAAATATAGAAAAGAAAATATTAAATGCAAAGGATTGTGAAGTATTAGATATCAACAATATATGAACCTAGGTTATTAACAATAGTTAATAAAAAAAGCGTCCACTATAGATGGACGCTTTATATAAATTTGAAGTAGAAAATTAACTTCTTTTTTCTCGTATTCTTGCTTTCTTACCAGTAAGTCCTCTAAAATAATAAATACGTTTTCTGCGTACACTTCCTTTTTTATTGATCTCAATTTTTTGAAGTGCAGGCAAGTTTAATGGGAATATACGTTCTACTCCTACAGTTCCAGACATTTTTCTAATTGTAAAAGTTTTAGAAGCCCCTGTTCCTTTTACTTGAATAACAACTCCTTTAAAAAACTGAGTTCTGGTTTTTTCACCTTCTCTAATTTCATAGTAGACTGTAATTGTATCTCCAGCCCCAAAATTTGGAAATTCATTTTTGGTTACAAATTCGTCTTGAACAAATTTTACTAACTCTTCCATTATAATAGTTTGTTAATGTTAGATTTAAGAAAACATGCACGATTTTCGCCAGAGGTTAAAATAAATAATTGCTACCTTATTTTGGTAGACGGGTGCAAAAATAACTAATTTTAACAATATCACCATAATAAATTGAATATTTATAAGGTGTATAAATCTTAAATAGGAAGCCTGCAAATAAAGCCCATTTCCTTTCCCTAATAAACCTTCTTTGCCATATTTTAAATCCCCTAAAATTGGATTCTCAATACTTGCCATATGAATTCTAAGTTGGTGAGTTCTTCCTGTATGAGGGATCAACTCTACTAAATTTAAGGATTCGTATTTTCTTGAACTCAATCTTTTAATTGTTTTAAATTCAGATTTAGAAGGTTTTTCATCAATCGGTAAATCAATAGTGCCAGTATATTTTATTGCTCCAATAGTAATAGCATGATATGATTTTTTAATTTTTCGTTCTTCAAACATCTTATTAAGTGAGCTAGTAGCTTTTGAGGTTTTACCGATCAATAATGCACCACTTGTTGGGTAATCTAATCTATGTATAGGTTCAGGTCTAGCTAAAGCATCTGGTTGTGTGCTCGTTAATAAAATAGTTGACAGGGCATTTTCAAGAGTGATTTTTTTATTCCCGCTGACTAGAATCCCTGGAGGTTTATTGACAATAGCAAGATAGTCGTCTTCATAAACAACTTGTATGGGAAGGTTTATCGTAGGTTTACTTTTGATGATTAGGGGTTGAAATAATTCTATAATTTCACCTCTTACTATATAATCTGAAGTATATCCAATTGTGCCGTTAATAAAAACATATCCTTTTTTGATGGCTTTCTTGATTCCCATTTTTAAAGAAATTGTTTTAAATATATCTGGAGCAAAATCTGATAAACGAACACGGTCTTTTAATACAGGGACTTTAAAAGTTTCTATTTTCTTTAAATTATTGTCAGATTTCATATACGTATTAATCTGAAATAGTTATTTCAATAAATCGGGTCTTTTTTCTTCAGTTCTTTTTGTAGCATCCTCTTCACGCCATTCTTCTATTTTTTTTAAATGACCGCTTAATAATATTTCAGGAACTTTCCAGCCTTTATAATCTGCTGGACGCGTATAAATAGGAGGCGCTAATAAATCATTTTGAAATGAATCTGTCAAAGCACTAGTTTCATTTCCTAAAACTCCTGGCAATAAACGAATCACAGCATCACTAACAATAGCTGCAGCCAATTCACCTCCACTTAGCACATAATCACCAACCGATAGTTCCATTGTTATAAATTGCTCCCTAACGCGTTGGTCTACTCCTTTATAATGTCCACAAAGAAGAGTGATATTTTTTTTTAAAGACAGTTGATTAGCAATTCCTTGTGAAAAAGTGGTTCCATCTGGAGTTAAATAAATAATTTCATCGTAATCACGTTCTGATTTCAATTTTGAAATACATTTATCAATAGGTTCAATCATCAATACCATACCTGCACCTCCTCCAAACTGATAATCGTCTATTTGTTTATAAGAATTGGTTGAATAGTCCCTGAGATTATGAAAATGAACAGAGACTAATTTCTTTTCAATTGCGCGTTTTAGAATAGATGCCTCAAATGGACTTTTAAGTAATTCGGGTAGTACAGTTATAATATCTATTCTCATGATTATGTAATCTAAAATTTAAACTTCCCAAGTGTAATGTAAAACATCGGTATCTTTTTTCCAACCAAGCCGTTCATATAGTTTTTGGGCGGGGTTGTTAATTGCAGTCTCTAGTGTTAACCCTTTACTTTGATTAGTTATTGCAAATTGTTTTGCAAAAGTCATTAGGGCTTCACCTATCCCATTACCTCTTTGAGTTGAATCAACATAAAGGTCGTTAAGAATATAAGACCTTTGCATCGATACTGAAGAAAAAATTGGGTAGAGTTGCATAAACCCCAATGCAATATCCTGTTCATTAAAAGCCATAATTAAAACAGAATCTTTATTCAGAAAACGATCCATTAGAAATCTTTTGGCAGCTTTTTTATCTGGGTCTTGTTTATAAAAGATTCTATAATCATTAAATAATTGTACAAGTTGCTCTAAATGATCTGGGCTTGCTAATTTTATCTTCATAGATAAAGGTATTGTTTTTTACAAAAACAAAAATAGTATTTCTATAAAAAGAGCTCATTATATAATTAACGAGCTCTTAATTGTTCGGATATTAAAATTTTAATAATAAGTATATCTTCTAACTTTTGAAATATACTTCGCCAGACGAATTACTTGGTGACTATATCCATATTCGTTATCATACCAAACATAGAGTACTACACTCTTTCCATTTTTAGCAACTATGGTCGCATTACTGTCGAATATTGCTGGAGCAGACGTGCCAACGATATCACTGGACACTAACTCATTATTAATTGAATATTGTATTTGCTCAACTAGATCTCCCTCCATAGCATATTTTTTCATAATGGCATTGAGGTCTTCTTTATTTGTTTCTTTAGATAATTCCAAATTTAAGATAGCCAACGATCCATTGGGTACAGGAACTCGAATAGCACTAGAAGTTAATTTGCCTTCAAAGGAAGGCAAAGCTTTTGATACTGCTTGCCCTGCACCAGTTTCAGTAATTACCATATTAAGTGCTGCTGCACGACCTCTACGGTATTTTTTGTGCATGTTATCTACTAAATTTTGATCATTGGTGTAGGCATGAATGGTTTCTAAATGCCCGTGAACAACACCCAAAGTTTCTTCAATAGCTTTTAATACAGGTGTGATAGCATTGGTTGTACAAGAAGCGGCAGAAAAAATATCTATTTTATTTGGATCATAATCTAAGTGATTTGCACCATGAACAATATTAGGAACCCCTTTTCCAGGAGCTGTTAACAACACTTTAGAAACTCCTTTAGCTTGTAAATGACGGCCAAGGGCTTTTTCATCTCGAAAGGCTCCTGTATTATCGATCACAAGCGCATCGTGAATATTATATTGCGAATAATCAATATCTTCAGGAACATCTGCTGAAATTATATGCACTGTAGTTCCATTAATGATCAGGGCCTTATTTTCAACATCAATGGCAACCGTTGCAACAAAGTCCCCATGTACAGAATCCAATTGAAGGAGGGATGCTCTTTTTTCTAAAACAGATTTGTCTATCAAACCTCTTGTGACTATGGCTCTTAGGCGCATTTGACTTCCTTTTCCAAGGCGACTCATAAGTTCTCTTGCTAAAAGACGACCTATCCGTCCGAATCCGTATAACACCACATCTTTAGGGATAATAGCTTCAACTTCTTTTGCATCATTCAATTTATCGCTTACAAATTCAAGAGAATCTGTATACTTATCGTCTTCCAATAAAAACTCATGAGTAAGTTTTCCAATATCTAATTTTGCTGGAGGAAGTTCAATAGATTTAATTGCTTGAGCAATTTCTAAGGAATCAAAAATAGAAATAGGTTTCTTTACAAAATCATAGGTATACTTATGTAAATTTAAAATATCACTTACACTTCTATCGATAAGCTGATTTCTAAATAGAACGAGTTCAATGGATTTATCATACCAAAGATCACTAATAATTTTTATAAACTCAACAGTTGCTTTTCGACGATCTGTTTGATAGGACAGTTCTTTTTCATAAACGTCTGTAATTTTCATTACTTTATTTTTTAGGGTTTAATTTGGCTGCAAAAGTACTTATTTTATAAAGCACATTAAAGGATATTATAAAAAAAAGTATCCTTCTAAAAAATTGATTTTTAGAAGGGTACTTCATTGTTGCTTTAAATTTTTATCTAAATATATATGTTTTAATTTCTCCGTGTCTATCAGCAAAAATCATTTCAATGGGGTCATTATAATCACGTCGATTTAAAATTCGTTTTACATCATCAATATTTTCTGTTTTTTGATTATTCAGTTTCAAGATAATCACGCCATTCAAATTATACTCTTTCCTATTATTTGTTAATATTCTGCTGACCCGTACTCCATAACTAAGCCCTCGTTCTTTTAATTCTGAAACATTTGCGTTCTTAACTACCAATCCAATATCTTTTATTTCGAATGTTTCTAATTTTATTAAAGTAATTGGGATGGTTCTTTTGCGTCCATTTCTTAAATAAGTGACCTGTACCACATCATTAGGATGTTTAGATCCAAGATATCCAACCAGGTCTGAAAATTTTGAAATTTTTATGCCATCAATTTCTTTGATAATATCTCCTTTTTCTATTCCCCCTTTATCAGCACCGCTTCCATCTTCAATACCATTTACATAAACCCCTTCGGTTTCATTAATACCAAGATCATTTGCAAGCTCAGAATTTAAATTTCCACCAGTTATACCCAAAATTCCTCGTTGCACGTCTCCAAATTCCATGATGTCTTCTATGACTTTCTGGGCATTATTGGAAGGCACTGCAAATGAGTACCCAACATAGGATCCAGTTTCAGTAGTGATTGCAGTATTTATTCCTATCAATTCTCCTCGGATATTAACAAGAGCTCCACCGCTATTACCTCTGTTAACTGCCGCATCGGTTTGAATGAATGATTGTGGTTTCCCATCAAATTCATTCAGATCACGTGCCTTAGCGCTTATAATTCCAGCTGTTACCGTTGAAGTAAGATTAAATGGATTCCCAATTGCCAACACCCATTCACCTATTTTAACCTGATTGGAATCCCCAAAAGGAATAAAGGGTAAGTCTTTTTTTGAATTAATTTTAATAAGTGCAATATCAGTAATAGGATCTGCTCCAATCAATTCGGCTTCGTAGGATTTGTGATTATTTAAGGTAACTTCAAGCTGTGTAGAATTCTCAATAACATGATTGTTTGTTATGATATACCCATCTGGGGAAATTATTACACCACTTCCAGATCCTATCATAGCACGTGGTTCAACCCCTCCAAAAAAATAATCCATCAAATTTCTTGATCGGTTACTAATCGTTGTGTTTTTTACATGTACTACAGCATGAACTGTTTTTTCTGCAGCCTCAGTAAAATCCATATCAAAATAAAGAGTTTCCTTAGCAGAATTATTGGCTGAAATAAAGGGAGTAATGGTCTTTTGTTCAATAAATGTTATTTCATCTTTTTCGATAAAATATTTATATCCTAAAAGCGTAAAAGCGCCAGCAAAAAATGCAACAAATAGTAATCGAAGAATCTGTTTCATAGTATTTTAATTTAGATTGATATTAAAATTAACAATTTTTGAATCATTTTATTTTTTGAACTGTTAATTTTAACGTGTATTTAACAGCTAAAAAAAAGAACTCCAACGAAATCCTTTTTATACCTTTGTTGGAAATGAAACTAGATTTTTACAAATATCATGGTACTGGCAATGATTTTATCTTAATCGATAATAGAGATGATTTCTTTCCAAAAAAGGATGCGAAACTGATCTCACAATTATGTGATCGAAGGTTGGGTATTGGTTCAGATGGTTTGTTGTTATTGGAGAATCATGTTTCCCTGGATTTTACCATGACCTATTTTAATGCGGATGGAAGATTGGGTTCTATGTGTGGGAATGGGGGTAGGTGTATGGTCAATTTTGCTAATTTTTTGGGAATTATAAATAAAAAGACTGTATTTGAAGCGATCGATGGATTTCATGAAGCTAGTATTGATAATGATGTAATTTCGTTAAAAATGAATGATGTAACTGTAATAGAAATTTATGAAACACATGTTTTTCTTAATACTGGCTCACCACATCATGTAGAACTTGTAACTAAATTAGATGCCTTTAATGTTGAAAAAGAAGGTGCTTTAATTCGTAATAATATTTATGGAAAGGAAGGGTCAAATATTAATTTTGTAGAAGCAGTTGATAATAATACTTTTGCTGTTAGAACTTATGAACGAGGCGTTGAGAGAGAAACATATTCTTGTGGAACAGGTGTTACCGCAGTTGCAATTGCTTTGTTTGAAATGAATAAAACCCCATTAAATTTAGTGACACTTAATACAAAAGGCGGAATTTTAAAAGTGAAATTTATTAAAACCGATAAGGGTTATTCAGAAGTGTTTTTGGAAGGCCCAGCCATTCAGGTTTATAATGGGATATGGAAATGAAAAGATTAAAAGGAAAAGATATATTTTTAAGAGCATTGGAATTAACTGATTTGGATTTTCTTTATCAGTTGGAGAATGAAGAGACTGTTTGGGAAGTGAGCAATACTATTGCACCCTATTCTCGTTTTATATTAAAAAAATATCTGGAAAACTCCCATAAGGATATTTACGAAGTAAAACAATTGAGGTTGATCATAAGTTTGCTTAAAAATGAAAAAGCCATTGGTTGCATTGATCTTTATGACTTTGATCCAAAGAATAAAAGAGTAGGCTTGGGAATTATTATTTTTTCTAAAAAAGAAAAGCAAAAGGGCTATGCTTTTGAAGCGATGTCGTTATTATGTGAATATGCTTTTAACTATATGGATGTTCACCAAGTGTATGCTACAATAACTGAAGAAAATTTAGCAAGTGTTAAGCTTTTTGAAAAAGCAGGATTTACCAAAACTGGAATAAAGAAGGATTGGATTCATTTACAAGGAAGCTATAAAAACGAATTCCTATATCAATTAATCAATAATGTACATTAAAAAAATACTCTTTGCTGTTATTCTAATTGGTTTATTGGTCATGGCTGGTTTTGCATATTATGTTTATCAAGCTGTGTTTATACCGAATACGGCATTTAATAATAAAGAAGCACATATATATATATCTACAGGAGCAACGTTTTCAGATGTTATTGAAGAATTAGATCCTTTATTAAAAGATATAATTTCTTTTGAAGCGGTTGCCAATAGAAAAGGATATCCGAGCAATATAAAAGCAGGTCATTATATTATTAAAAAGGGTATGACGAATAACGATATTATCAATTCGATACGGATAGGAAATATCCCAATTCAGATTAAATTTAATAATCAAGAGCGAATAGAGGATTTAGCAGGTTCATTATCAGATCAGTTGGAGATTGATAGTTTAACTATTTTAACTGCTTTTCGAAATGAAGTCTTTTTAGAAGATATTGGATTATCTAAAGACAATGTTTTGTCCATTTTTATTCCAAATACCTACGAGGTCTATTGGAATGTTTCAGCAGAGAATTTTCGAGAAAGAATGCTACAAGAAAATGAAATCTTTTGGAGTTCAGATCGTTTTATAAAAGTAGAAGCACTAAAATTAACAAAGGAAGAAGTAATTAGTTTGGCAGCGATCGTTCAAAAGGAAACCGCTAGTTTAGATGAACGGCCTCGGGTTGCTGGTGTGTATTTGAATAGGATTAAAATTGGTATGCCTTTACAAGCAGACCCCACGATTATTTATGCTAAAAAATTAATTGATGATGATTTTGATCAGGAAATAAAAAGGGTTTTATACAAAGATTTGGAAATAGAATCTCCATACAACACCTATAGAAACAAAGGAATTCCTCCAGGACCTATTACGATGCCTGATATTTCTTCAATCGATGCGGTATTGAATTTTGAAAAGCATAGCTATTATTATTTTGTAGCTGATGTTGAAAATTTTGGTTATCATAAATTTGCTAAATCCTTAGTACAGCACAATCAAAATAAACGAGAATATGTTCGTTGGATCAATAAACAGGGTGTGAATCGTTAATTTTCAAAAGGATTCATTATTATAGGGTATGAATTTTATTTCTGTATAATGAATAGTGTAGGCTTTTTATTAAGATCCACTTCTATATTTTTCCATTCTTGAGCTGTATGTGTTTTGATATATTCACTTGAAAGAGTAATATCACTTGCAATGCAAAGTTTGGTATGTGGTTGTAATGTGCTTAATATACTTTCTAATAGTTGTTTGTTTCGGTAAGGTGTTTCGATAAACAATTGCGATTGATTTTGTTCTTCTGAAAGTCGTTCCAAACGCTTGATCTCTTTTCTTCGTTCTCGTTTATCGATAGGCAAGTACCCATTAAATGCAAAGTTTTGTCCGTTCAAACCACTAGCCATCATTGCCATAAGAATAGAGGAGGGGCCTACTAATGGAATAACTCTAATACCCTGTAAATGTGCTTGTTCAACAATTGCCGATCCCAGATCTGCAATGCCTGAACAACCTGCATCGGATAGTACACCAATATCATGACCATCTGTACAGGGTTTCAACATATCTGGAATTTCTGATTCTTCAGTATATTTATTAATCAATTCGATATGCAAATTAGGTTGAGATTTTTTTGGAGCTATATTCTTAATAAATCTTCTGGCATTTTTTTCATTTTCAACGATATAAATGTCAATTTCTTCAACGGCTTTTTTAACTAAAAAGGGCAATACCTCTAATGGGGATGTATCTCCTAAAGTACAGGGAATTAAATATAAGTTTCCTTGGGGTTGCATTGATTTCTACTTTACGACTAATTTTTTAATCAATTCAGTTCCGTTTTTAGCTGCAATTTTTACAATATAGATACCCTGTGACAATGAAGACACTGAAATTGTTTTTTCTGAAACAGACAAATTCTTTTCATTGATTATTTCAGTTCCCTTTAAATCATATATTATAATTGATTGTATTATAGTATTGGTCAATGATATATGTAGGCTATCTGATACAGGGTTTGGAATCAAATAAAATTCATTGGTATTACAATCTGAAGTATCAAATAATTCTCCACCGATTACCTTATGAATGGTTCCAGAAATATCAGCAATATATAATTCACCACTACTATCCACTCCAAATGAAGACCAATTGCCACCATAATCTCCATGATTTATAAGGTTGTTTGAACCATCAATTGTACCAATATCGCCACTACAATAATCTGAATAAAAATAAAGTCTATAAATATCTTTATAAACAGAACCTCTATAAACATACCCTCCTGTAATGGAACAATTTCCACCAGTGTGATTATATTCACCTACTGGGAAGGTTAATTCAGAGGCATTAGGACAACCACTGGTATTAAATTCTTGAGACCCTTCATAACAACGCCATCCATAATTTAGTCCTGCAACTTCACTTGCAGCCCTATCTATTTCTTCGATATTTCCCTGACCAACATCACCAATCCAAAGTTCATCCGTTACACTGTCAAAAGAAAAACGCCAGGGATTTCTTAATCCGTATGCCCATATTTCATCTAAAGCATTAGGATTTCCTATAAAAGGATTATCATTTGGGATAGCATAATTGTTACCTTCACTAGTGTTATCAATATCTATTCGCAACATCTTACCCAATAATGTTTCTAAGTTTTGTGCTCTATTTTCTGGATCACCAGCACTTCCTCCATCACCCATACCAATGTATAAATAACCATTGGCACCAAATTGTATGCATCCACCATTATGATTGGAATAAGGTTGTGAAATTTCTATTATTAAAAATGATGAATCTGGGTCTGCAATATTTGAATTCGATCCATCTACAGAATACCTAGCAACCTCTGTATCCCCTGAATTGTTGGTATAATACACAAAAAAATATCCATTCTCTGCATATTCTGGATGAAAAGCCAAACCTAATAAGCCACGTTCACCTCCTGTAGAGATTATACTAGAAATATTTAAAAATGGTATCGCATTTGTAGTTCCGTCGGCATTTAATATTTTTATTCTACCACTTTGTTCAACAATAAAGAGTCGTCCATCGTCTGCATTTTGAATGTCGACTGGACTGTTAAATCCATTTGCAAAAAATTCGATATCAACTTCTTGTGCTAAAGAAATTATTGAAATAAATAAAAAGGATACAAGTAAGATTACGTTTTTCATAAGTTTTTTTGCTAAAATACTAAAAAGATAACAATAACAAAAGTTAAAGGCGTTCTGCAATTTTTTCACAAGCCTGGTCAAGCATTTGATATACATTTTCAAATCCGTTATCCCCTCCATAATAAGGGTCTGGTATATCAACATTTTCAGATGGAAACAATTCCTCTAAAATCATTTGAACTTTTTCTTTTTCAGCGTTATTTTTAGCCAAGTTTAATACAGTTTCTTTATTTGAATTGTCCATAACAAAAATATGATCAAATTCTAAAAAATCAGAATGAGTAAACTGTCTCCCACGCAGATCAGTTATATCTATATCGTGTTTTTTAGCAACTTCAATACTTCGGGGGTCTGGTAATTGACCAACATGCCAATTTCCCGTACCTGCTGAATCAACTTTAATAGTATTTGAATCAACCTTAGATTTTAATATACCTTCAGCAAGCGGAGAACGGCAAATATTACCAAGGCAAACCATCAGAATTTTAGTTTTCATCTCTGAAAATTTTAAAAATTAATTTTGAAGATACTTATTTATAACGTTAGTTTTTTATTAATATCTTCAACATACTTTCTAAATTGTTTATCTGTACTTGAAAGGTTATCTACTGTTTTACAGGCGTGTAAGACAGTTGCATGATCACGTTGACCTATTTGTGAGCCAATAGAAGCTAAAGAGGCTTTCGTTAATTTTTTTGCAAAGAACATGGCCAATTGTCGCGCTTGAACAATATGTCGTTTTCTAGTTTTTGATTGTAGCGTATCAACATCCATTTGGAAATATTCACTTACTATTTTTTGGATATAGTCAATTGAAACTTCACGATTCGTATTCTTCACATAATTATTGACAATCTTTTTAGCTAGATCGATAGTGATTTCTTTTTTATTGAAAGAAGAATGTGCAATTAAAGAAATAATCGCTCCTTCTAATTCTCTAATGTTTGTTTTGATATTGTTTGCCAAGAACTCAATAATTTCTTCTGGCATTTCAACACCATCTCGATAAAGTTTATTTTTAATTATTGCAACTCTGGTATCGTAGTCAGGATGGTTCAATTCAGCCGAAAGTCCCCATTTAAAACGAGACAAAAGACGTTGTTCAATATCGATCATATCCACGGGTGCTTTATCGCTGGTAAGGATAACTTGTTTCCCGTTTTGGTGTAAATGATTAAAAATATGAAAGAATACATCTTGAGTTCCCGCTTTACCAGACAATAATTGTATATCGTCAACTATTAGAATATCTATAATTTGATAAAAATGAATAAAATCATTTCGATTATTTTTTTTAACCGACTCAATATATTGTTGTGTGAATTTTTCTGCAGAAATATAAAGGACAGTTTTTTCAGTATATTTATCTTTTATTTCAACACCGATTGCATGTGCTAAATGTGTTTTTCCTAATCCTACACCACCAAAAATCAAAAGGGGGTTGAAAGAAGTTCCACCAGGTTTATTGGCTACTGCCATTCCTGCAGAACGTGCCAATCGATTTGACTCTCCTTCTAAAAAATTATCAAAATTATAATTTGGATTCAGTTGTGATTCAATTTTTACATTTCGAATTCCAGGGATAATAAATGGATTTTTAAGTTCTGGGCTTTTATTTTTAATAGCAGTATCAACATCCTGAGATTTTAAATGACCTCTATTAGCACTTGGAATTTTTTCAGTAAATGGTTGCTTATTACCATAGGTGTTTTCCATTTTAATGATGTAAACTAACTTTGCATTTTCTCCTAATTCCTTTGTAAGTGCTACTTTTAGTATTTTCATATAATGTTCTTCTAACCATTCATAGAAAAATTTACTGGGAACTTGAATACTAAGTGCGTCCTCTGAAAGTTTTACGGCTTTAATGGGTTCGAACCAAGTTTTAAAAGCTTGTGCTGTAATATTGTCTTCAATAAATATAAGGCATTTATTCCAAACCAAGTCAGCAGTCTTGCCCATAGTTAAATCTTGTGGTGTTAGTTAGTTTAATGTGTGATAGTTAAGGAAAAGATAAAATATATACCCATAACAAAATCTTAACATTGCAAATATGTGAACAAAAAAGTTAAAAAAAAAACACTTTGCCTATTGTATTTTAATTTTTTTTTTCTCATCTTATTCATGGATAAATCTACAACAAAAGTTCCTCTTTTTTCAACATTATTTTGAAAAAACATTCACTAAATTAAGAGTACGATATGGCGAGACCGACCAAATGGGTATTGTTTATTATGGTAATTATGCCGACTATCTTGAGCAAGGTAGAACAGAGTGGCTAAGGTCCTTAGGGTTTACATATAAGCATATGGAAGAAAACAATATTCATTTGCCAGTAATTAATCTATGTATTGATTATAGGCAACCCGCTTATTATGATGATATTCTAACCATAACTACCACACTTAAAAAAATCCTCACGGTTAAAATAGAATTTTATTATGAACTACATAATCAAGATGAAAAGTTACTAGCAACTGCAACAACAACTTTGGTTTTTATGGATAGTTCAACCAATCGAATTCGAAAAGCTCCAGAATATCTTTTGGAAAAATTGGATGATATCTAATCTTCAATCTTTTTTATAGCTACCTTAATATGTATTCTCGATAATTTTAAAAATACGAGAGGCATCTTTTTTACGAACTGATATTACTATTTCACAATTTAATTCCATTTTCTGATTGCTTATTGTGATTTTTTCATCTTTAATAATTCTCATAACAGTGTTCATTTCAGGATACTCAAACTTCAAAATAAATGATTCATTAATTGTTTGTATACTAATTGTAGTCTCGTTCAAAGCCATTTTAGCTGCAGTTCTATACGCTTGTATCAATCCTCCAACACCAAGTTTCGTGCCTCCAAAATAACGCACTACCACCACAAGAACATTGGTTAGCTTAAAAGATTGTAATTGTCCGTAAATAGGCTGGCCAGCACTATTGGATGGTTCTCCATCATCATTTACCCTATATTTTTCATAGGTCTTACCGAGTTGCCAGGCATAACACCAATGGCGTGAATTATAATGATCCTTTTTTAATCAATAGAATTCCCCGACGCTTGCGTCGGGTGTAGCGTAAAGATATTTATTTTTGTGATATGAGTGAACATATCTTCAAAAGTCATAACAAGAGTTTGTTGATGTACCATTTGGTTTGCCCAATAAAGTATCGGCGAAATGTATTGACGGAGGAAGTTTCCTCTTCATTGGTTGAAATTTGTTTAGAGATTTCTTGCCGTTATGAGATTCATTTTTTAGAAGTGGGCTGTGATGACGATCATGTTCATTTTTTGATACAAAGTGTACCGATGATGTCACCCAAGAAGATAGTCAATACGTTAAAGAGTTTAACGGCAAGGGAAATATTTAGGTTACATCCAGAAGTGAAACGGTTTTTGTGGGGTGGGAAATTTTGGACGACAGGTTATTATATTAATACAGTCGGACAATATGCTAACAAAGAAGTTATTAAAAAATATGTTCAAGGTCAAGGCAGGAAAGAAGAATATAAAAAATTTCATTCATCTCAACTTAAGTTGTTTTGATACCTCGTACCCTTGGGTCGAGGTAGTTCATTTGGTACAGCGTTTCATTTATTTGTTTTTCGGATTTCACTGGAAATGCATAAGCAAAAAATTTACTTCCTCGATCTTTAAAAAGGACTTCCTTGGAAGCATTGCTAATTGTTTTGTAGGTATCTTTTTCCATTAAAGATCAAATAGCAATTAATACTATACTTACAATTGCCAGGACGATCCCAATCCAATTCTTAGGTAACAGTTTTTCTTTAAACAAAAAAATACCCATTAAAGTAGATAGGGTTACAATTGCCACATTATTAATAGCAAATATTCCAGAACTTTCAAAAATGCCACTACGCAATGCTTTCACTATAAAGTATATCGAAAAGTAATTGGGAACTCCTAAAATTATACCAGCGATTACATTTTGAATTCAAATTTGATTGTTCCGTTCAGTGCTTTTATTAAAACCATTAGAGAGCCAAATATTGCTGCTGCTAAAAATATTACGGCTGAAAATAAAGAGATTTCATTTTCTCCCACAAACAACTCTTCTATAAATTTTATACTGGTATCAATAAATCCACTACCAATAAAAACAAGAATGGGAAGGAGTAGCCCCCTTTTATCTAAAGAAAATCCTTTTTTCGATTTAACAGAAACTAAATAAACAGCGGTCAATGCAAATAAAATACCCAGTAACTTTAAGCTTCCCAGACTTTCTTTGTAATATAACAAGCCAAAGATTATAGGTATGATTACACTCATTTTTGTTGCTACAGAAGCAACTGACAATCCACTTGATTGGGTTGTTCTTGCTATTAAAATAAAAACGATAATAAAAAAAATACCTAGGATAAATGTATAATAAAACCAATCCCTTCCAATAATTAAATCAATAGAAAGATTCGTGGCATCAACCTGACTTTTATAAGCTATGAGACTAGTAAAAAACGCAACAAAATAATTTACTCCGATGGCTTGTAAGATGTTTATTTGATACTTTTCAAACAACTTAAATACAACAAAAATAAAGGTGAATGCTAGTATGCTAAGGATTAAATAGATCAATGGCGATTGGTTTTATTACTAATGATTAATTGCTAAAATTAAAATAATTCTTTTTTTAAAGTAAATATATCGATGATATCTTCAGTCTCAGGATTTATATTCCAGCTAGGTATCCCTAATTCTTTGGCAGTGACTGTATTTTTTTTGGTGTCATCAATAAAAAGACATTCCTTAGGAATGAGCTTATGTTTATTTAACACAAAATCAAAGATTGCTGAATCTGGTTTTCGCAAATGAACCTCATGAGAAAGATAAAAAGCATCAAAACAATTTTTAAATCTGTGAAATTGTTTTAATGTTATAATTTCAATAACTTTTTCAATATGCAATTCATTAGTATTACTCAATAAAATTAATCGATACTTTTTAATTGCTGAAAGTGCTTCAATAAAATTCAATCTGTATTCAGGAAAATCAAGTATGATAGCATTCCACGCTTGACTTACTTGTTTGTCATTCAATTTTGGAAAAAGTGTTTTATAATATTCAATAAAGGACTTCGTATCAATTTTGCCAATTTCATAATCTATATTATGTTGAAGCATTTCATAATTAAATGATTGTATCCCTAATTTTTGTAATTCTATATTAGTAGCTTCTTTATTTAGGTTAATAAAAACATCCCCAAAATCGAAAATGAGTGTTTTAATCATTTGTATAAATTCTTAATTGATCTTCCTTAATATTTTTTTTAGAAATAATCGTTCCAGAAAATACAGGTGATTTGATACCTTCTTTAAAAAGAACAGCACCCTTAAAAACCCTTGCTTCATCCCAATTTCCGCTATCTATAAAGGTTTGAAGAGTCTTCGATCCCCCTTCAATAATTACAGATTGAATTTGATGGCAATACAATATGTCACATATTTGCGAGGAGATTTCTTTAGAAAAATCAATCCTTTCAAAAAGCAAATTCACATTATTTTCAATTTCTTGTTCTGTTATAACAATCGTTTTCACTTCGCCATCAATAATAGTTGAGTCCTGTGGAATCTTTAAACTACGGTCTAGTACAATTCTTATAGGTGAAGCTCCTTGCCAATCTCGTGTAGTAAGACTTGGATTATCATCTAACACAGTTTGTGTCCCCACTAAAATAGCTTGTTCTTCCGAGCGCCATTTATGGGCTAATTGCCTGGACCGCTTATTGGTGATCCACACTGGCCTTGCGTCTTTGCGAATCTTTTTCTTCACACGATGAGGCAATCTATTTTTAGGAATTTGTAGCGATTCATTTTGAGATGAAAAGTCCTTATATGGTGCAATAAACTCATCCTGACTCTTTGCCCATTTTAATATAATATAAGGTCTATTATTTATGTGGTAACTAAAAAAACGTCTGTTTAAATGATCGCATTCCTTTTTCAAAACTCCAACAGTTACATTGCATCCAGCCTTTTTTAATTTTTCAATTCCTTTCCCAAATACTTTTGGATTAGGATCTGAGCTCCCTATAACTATATTTTTTATTCCCTTTTCAATAATCAAATTAGAACATGGAGGGGTTTTTCCAAAATGACTACAAGGCTCAAGACTTACATAAATTGTAGCCTCTTTTAATAATGAAGAATCACGAACACTTTGTATTGCTAAAACTTCGGCGTGAGGGTTACCAGCACTATGGTGCCATCCTTCTCCAATTATTTTATCTTTATAAACAATAATACTCCCAACCAAAGGATTTGGATATGTGGTTCCCAATCCTTTTTTAGCAAGCTCAATGCAACGCATCATATATTTTTCCACTATCTTCACAATGTAAAAATACAAGGAATAGTTTATATGAGTACCCCGTTGATACGTCCAATTTTAAAAAAAGACAATGTGCAGATTGCTAGCATAATACGTGGAGTATTATTAGATTTTGGAGTGCCAAAAGTAGGAACGGCCTATGCAGATAAAGCCTTGGATGCACTAGATGAAGTTTATCAATATCCACGTGCTATCTATTTTGTTATTGAATTAAATAATAAGATAATTGGAGGAGGTGGGATATCACAATTGGATAATTGCGAGCAAAATATTTGTGAACTGCAAAAAATGTATTTTTTTCCTGAAGCAAGAGGATTTGGTCTAGGAGATAAAATGATTTCCTTATGCCTTTCAAAAGCAATCAATTTTAAATATAAACATCTTAAGTTTACAATCTTATAGAAGTACTTTAGTTAAAAATTAATGAAAATTCATTTGTTTTTTACCACAGTACTTTGTTATTTGGAAACGATGACCTAGATGGAAATAGCTCAAGGGCTTTATAAGAAGAATGGATTTGCTTATATTGATGGGCCAATAGGCGATACAGGACATTATTCTTGTCCAGTACATATGCTAAAAGACTTGTAGGTTGACAGTAAAAGAATTAAAAAAAGTATTTATAAATAGCCTTTCTGAGTACTATCATTCAGAAGAAATACATTCTTTCTTTACCATTCTTTCTGAAAAATACCTTTCATTATCTAGAATACAAGTTGTTTTAGATTCAGAAACTACTATATCAGATGAAAAATTTAATATATTCAAAGAAGCTATTAAGCGATTAAAACAATCTGAACCCATTCAATATATAATAGGAGAAGCAGAATTTTTTGGATTGCCATTTAAAGTGGATTCAAATGTTTTAATTCCAAGGCCAGAAACAGAAGAACTTGTTTCATGGATACTCGAAGATGTTGAGGCGCAAATATTTAAGCTTAATCAAAAAAGAAAAGAGAATAAAGAAAAGCCTACTAATTGCATAGAAAAACTCCCTTTTTCTATTTTAGATATTGGGACAGGTAGTGGTTGTATTTCAATTTCACTAGCATATAATCTACCAACTACTTATATAACAGGAGTCGATATTTCGGATGGAACACTTAAAATAGCAATTCAAAATGCAATTTTGAATAAGGTAAATGTAAATTTTATTCAAGCAGATATTTTAAATTATGAAACTAAATCCTGGAATTTGGAATTTGATATAATTGTATCTAACCCACCCTATGTTCGAGAACGAGAAAAAGATCAAATGAAACCGAATGTAATTGCACATGAACCTGGTATTGCCTTATTTGTTAATGGCGAAGACCCATTATTATTTTATAGAAAGATTGCACAATTAAGCAAGAAGTATTTAAAACCTGATGGCACTCTTTACTTCGAAATAAATCAATATCTTTATAAGGATTTAGTTAGTATATTAAAATCTGAAGGATTTAATACGATACTTCTTCGTAAAGATATTTTTGGTAAAGACCGTATATTAAAATGTAAAAGAGATGAATGAATTATCTAGTATTTGTGTGTTTTGTGGAAGCAATGAAGGCAATGATACTACAATAATTTCTGCTGCTGAAACACTTGGAAAAACCTTTGCTGAAAATAATATTACTTTGGTTTATGGCGCAGCGAAGATTGGAATTATGGGTATTGTTGCAGAGTCTTTATTGGAATCAAAAGGAAAGGCAATAGGGATCATTCCCGAATTTTTAAAGAAAAAAGAAGTCGTGCATTTGGGGCTTTCAAAATTGATTACAACCGATAACATGCACCAGCGAAAATTAAAAATGCAGGAGTTTAGTGATGGTTTCATCGCTTTACCTGGAGGGATGGGCACCTTAGAAGAACTCTTTGAAATCTTGACTTGGCTACAATTGGGGCTCCATGCCAAACCTGTTGGTTTACTTAATGTAAATAATTTTTATGATGATTTACTTAGCTTAATTGAAAATATGGTAAGGAAAGGATTTGTAACGATGGATAATTACGAATTGCTAATAGTGGATACTCAAATAGATTTACTACTTGAAAAAATGAAAAATTTTAAAGACCCTAAAAAACCGAAATGGTTAAATGCGGAACGAACTTAAAGAATTTAAAAATTAGGGTCATGACTAGATTAAGGGTTTGTTTTTAAAATTTTTCAATAACAATTTGTACAAATTGTTATTGCGATTATTATATCTAAATTCAGTTTCTTTCAAATGTAATAAAAATGTTCTTTTGTTCATTCCTTTAAATTTAGTTAATCTAGTTTTAGCATAGCCCCAAAAACCTTCTATTCCATTGATATGTGATTGACCTCTAACAAATTCATTGTTGCCGTGATCCAATCTATAATGTTTTTTATACCCCAAATCTACCAATCCATTATACCCTCTCTATTTGTTTGAATGAATAATACTATCTACATCAACCTTTCCTCTTATAATAGCCTGTAGTGTGGCTCTAGAGCAGTTTTCTACTATTTCTGTATAAACTTTTCCATTGCGTTTATATATACCAAAAACAATAGTCTTTCCATAAGCTCCTCGTCCTCTTTTCCCTTTTACTCGTTTTGCTCCAAAGAAAGATTCATCGACTTCTATTTCACCTTTAAATGAACTCGCAAGTAAACTTAAATTAAAGATACGCTCTCTAAATAACTTTAAAAGTCTATTAATAGAGTTACGATTAATTCCTGTTAAATTTGATATTTGAACAGCTGTTAAATCTTCACTAAACAAACGCAAAATTTCCCTAAATTTACGTTCAGAAAAGTGCGTATGTCTTATATACTTGTTTTTCATTGTGTCACAACTAGTTACAAAGATATTAACTTCGTAATCTAGTCATGACCCTTAAAAAATTATTTTTTATCAGTTTTACTTATCGTTTCTTCTTTTGTAGTAATTGCTCAGGAAAATGTTAAAAAAAAGGCAAATTATATTGGAAAAATTTCCTCAGTGGAGTATGTTACATCAATGGCATCAAGACCAAATGACCTAATCCCATCAGATAATTCTATTAAAGAAGCTAAAGATAAAAGATCAATGGGCAATCAGATTGTGGTTGGTAAAGATATCCAGACAGAAGATGATTATTTTGTTAGAAATAGGCATGATCTGGAACAAAGTACTAGGATGGCAGCAGCTGATCTTGTTTTTGATGCCTATATTTCTGGATCTCAACCAACAGATCCATCCTTGGCTGTTGGACCAATCATATGATTGTAGTTTTTAATACAGGATTTACAATTTATGATAAATCTGGAAATCAGCTTCTAGGGCAAACAGCTCCGAATCCTGCAATATTTCCATCTGGAGGCTGTTGTGACCTAACCATTTCTTATGATAATGCTACAGACAGATGGGTGATGACCTTTCTAGGAAGTGGAGCACAAATTGCAGTTTCTAATGGTCCTGATCCAATCAACGATGGTTGGTATGTTTATTCAATAGGTAGTATAAATGATTATCAAAAATTATCAATTTGGAGTGATGGATATTATATAACTGATAACACGAGTTCGTCAAATAAAGTATGGGCATTGGAAAGAGATAAGATGTTAACAGGAGATTTAGGGGCTCAAATTATTGGTTTCAATCTTCCTGGAATTACAACTAGTGGATTTTTTAGCCCTCAGGTTTTAAATATAACCGATGATAATATACCAGTTGCAGATGGGGCATCAGTTATTTATATGCAAGATGATGCATGGTCGGGGGTATCTACAGACCACATAAAACTTCGAGATAATTCTTCAACCTCAAATGCTACATCTCCTTTTTTAGATTTGTCAGGCAATATTCAAGTTGAAATTGAATTCCATACCTATGCAAAAAGTATGGAAACATGAGAAGACTTCTTTGTTGAGTTTTATAATGGATCATCATATGAAGTAATTGGGCAATATGTAAGTGGAACAGATTTTAACAATTTAGAGTTCTTTACTGACAATATAGTCCTCGATTCTGACACTTATAATTTCAATGCCAATAATGATCAAATTTGGTTTGATCAAGTAATTATTACAGGTAATGATGCATTCGCACCAGTTACTGCTGCTTCAAACAGAGCAACATTAACTGATTTTAATCTAAAGAATTCCCCGAGGCTTGCCTCGGTGGTCAAGAGGAAAGTTTGAAAACCTAAGGTTTTCATCAAACTAAAATAAAGTTATCTTCCGTTTGATACCTCGTACCCTTGGGTCGAGGTAGTTCATTAAGGCTTCTACAAACAACACAATACTTTATCCAAACCTTGCAAATTTTTTGCTTAACATTGAAATTCTAGAAGGGAATTATGATGAAATTATGGTGTTTTCTTCAACAGGGAAACTTATTCAAATGGTAGATGTTAGTGTTAATAAAGTAAGTCTTGATGTTTCTCAATTAGCAACAGGAGTATATTTTATTCGATTCGTTTCTGGATCAATGGCATTCACGAAACGATTTGTTAAAAAATAAACACTAAATTTTAAAATAAAAGGCTGTCTTTTAAGACAGCCTTTTTGTTTATAAACTGTTTTTGAAATCATAGAATTTTATTTAATGAGTTTTATATTTGTTATATGAATCTTGAACAACAAATCAATCATCTTCGTGAGGAACTTCAGAAACACAATCATAATTACTATATATTGGATACGCCAACAATTTCTGATTTCGAGTTTGATAAAAAATTAAAAGCACTACAAGAACTCGAAAATAAGCATCCAGAATTTCAGGATCCAAATTCACCAACCCTTCGTGTAGGGGGAGGGATCACCAAAAACTTTGAAACGGTAACCCACGATTTTAGAATGTATTCTTTGGCAAATTCATACTCCAAAGAGGATTTAAAGGATTGGGAAACCCGCATTAAAAAATTGGTAGACGGAAGCATAGCATATACTTGTGAACTAAAATATGATGGAGCATCCATTAGCCTTACTTATCAAGAGGGGATACTATTAAGAGCGGTAACAAGGGGAGATGGATATCAAGGAGATGAGGTAACCACTAATATCAAAACTATTAGATCGATACCTCTAAAACTTCAGGGCAATTACCCCAAGCGATTTGATATTAGAGGTGAAATAATTTTACCATTTGTTGGATTTAATAAAATGAATGAAGAACGTATCGAAGCTGGAGAAGACCCTTATCGGAATCCAAGAAACACCGCTTCAGGAAGTTTGAAATTACAAGACAGTAGTGAAGTAGCAAAACGACCCTTAGACTTCCTTTTATATAACGTTATAGGAGAACGATTATCACTTGAAACACAATTTGAAAGTCTTGAGAAAGCACGACAATGGGGTTTTAAAGTGCCAACAATAGCAAAAATTGCTAAAAATATTTCAGAAGTTTTTGACTTTGTTGATCATTGGGATATTCACCGTCACGAGCTACCATATGAAACAGATGGTGTTGTTATAAAAGTGAATAGTATTTTTCAGCAAGAGGAATTAGGATATACTGCAAAATCACCTCGTTGGGCAATCGCATATAAATTTAAGGCAGAACAAGCAGTAACTATTTTAAATGAAATCACTTATCAGGTTGGACGTACAGGAGCCATAACGCCAGTAGCAAATCTTGAACCAGTAGCATTGGCTGGTACTATTGTAAAACGGGCTTCGTTGCATAATGCTGATCAGATAAAAAAATTAGACATTCGTGAAGGAGATACAGTACTTGTTGAAAAGGGGGGCGAAATAATTCCTAAGATTGTTGGAGTAGTGTTAGATAAGCGAACTTCAAATTCACAGGTCACTAATTATATAACACATTGTCCAGAATGTAATACCGAACTTAATCGAAAAGAGGGAGATGCTAAGCATTTTTGTCTGAATACATCTGAATGCCCACCACAAATTATAGGTAGGATTCAGCATTATATTTCCAGGAAAGCTATGGATATTGATGGTTTGGGTGCTGAAACCGTTTCATTATTAGTTGAAAATGGATTGATAAAAAATTATTCAGATCTATACGACCTAAAGATTTCTCAATTACTTCCCTTAGAGCGGATGGCTGAAAAAAGCGCTGAAAATTTAATCGCAGGTGTGATGACATCAAAACAGGTTCCTTTTGAACGTCTTCTTTTTGCTTTAGGCATTCGTTATGTTGGAGAAACCGTAGCCAAGAAATTGGCTAAGCATTATAAAAATATTGACGACTTATCCAATGCTACTGAGGAAAAACTGATTCATGTAGATGAAATTGGCGACGTCATTGCGAAAAGTGTTATTGATTTTTTTGCTGATGATAAGAATAGGAATATAGTAAGTCGTTTGAAATTAGCTGGGGTACAATTAGAAATATCAAAAGAAAAATTGGCCAATCAAACAGATAAATTAATGGAAAATATCTTTGTGGTTTCTGGGGTATTTACAATGGTTTCAAGGAATGAATTAAAACAATTAATTGAAGATAATGGAGGTAAAATATCAAGCGCTATTTCAAAGAAGACCAGTTTTGTTGTTGCAGGGGATAACATGGGACCCAGTAAGAAATTAAAAGCAGAAAGTTTAGGGGTTCCAATTATTTCTGAAGATGAATTTTTGCAAATGATTTCTTAATTCAATTAATAACTATGTTCTAATAATGTACTTTTGTTTGGACTTGTAAAAACACGATGTTAAAAAAAATAAAACAATACTTTCTTAAGAGTCAGATTAAAAACAATTTAAAGAAAAGAGACCGTTCAAATATAAATGAACCCTTAAGAACATTGGGTTTTTTGGTTGATGAGGATTTTTTTAATGATTTTGAAAAACTATTTGAAATAGCAAAAGAAATAGGCTTACAGCGTAAGGATGTAAAAATATTTACGTTTATTAATATAAAGAAAAAACGACCAACTTTACGCCAGAATCAAATTAATAACAAACATTTTAATTGGAAGGGAGAAATTTATAATCAAAATGCTAATGAATTTCTGGATATTCCTTTTGACGTATTAGTTGGATATTATAAAGGGAAACACGATTTTTTAAACTTAATGATGTCATTTAGTAGGGCAAAATTTAAAGTCGGTTTTTCCAACGTAGATGAACGCATAGTAGATTTGAATATTAAATTAGATTTGATACATATACAGGAATTTAAAGATGAGTTTATTAAATATTTACGTGTATTAAACAAAATATAACAATAAGTTTTTCCTTTCAAAAAAGAAGATTAAATATGAAGGAATTAATTGGAACAGGAGTCGCCTTAATCACTCCCTTTAACGAAGACTTATCAATAGATATTGAGGGTTTAAAAAATGTGCTTAATCATTCGATCAATAATGGCGTTGATTATCTCGTTGTATTGGGTACTACAGCAGAAAGTGCTACTTTAACTAATTCTGAAAAAAAGTTGGTGATCGATGTAATTGTTGAAGAGAATAATGGTCGATTGCCTCTAGTTTTAGGGATTGGAGGAAATAATACTGCTGCTATTGTTGCTGAAATAAAATCGACAGATTTGAATGATTTCATGGCTATTCTATCTGTGAGCCCTTATTATAATAAGCCAAGTCAGGAAGGCATTTATAAGCATTATTCCACGATAGCCACTAGTACTTCTAAACCTATCATCATTTATAATGTTCCTAGTCGTACTGCCTCAAATATACTTCCGGATACAGTTTTTCGCCTAGCAAAGGATTTTAATAATATAGTTGCAATTAAAGAAGCAGCAGGAGATATACTTCAGGCAATGGAACTTATTAATGGAGTACCTTCCAATTTTAAGGTAATTTCTGGAGATGATATGCTTACTTTACCGATGGTTTTAGCTGGAGGTTCAGGAGTGATTTCTGTGATTGGCGGTGGTTTTCCAAAGTCTTTTTCAAAAATGGTGAAGTTTGGTCTGGAAAGAAATGTTGATAATGCTTATTCACTCCATTATGGTTTAAGCCCAGCAATCGGCTATATTTTTGAAGAAGGCAATCCAGTTGGTATTAAAGCAGTATATAATAAAATGGGGATTTGTGGTAAAACTGTTCGCTTGCCTTTAGTTGTAGTAAGTGACGATTTACAGGCAAAAATTGATCAGTTTATTGAAGATTATTGATCAATAATTAGTGAAGCAATGTTAACTAGTCTCTGGTCGGTAAGAGTATAAATTTCTTTAATATCAAAAACTAGCGTAGGGTTTATTCTGTTTTTAGAATTAAAAAGAGATTATCAAGGCGTTTTTAATTTTTGCTGTAAGATTTTTTGATAAACACCATCATTTTGGTCTGAAAGCTGGTTTTAAGACATAGCTATCCTATGGTTACTTATGTTTAAACTCATAAAGGAACTCGCATTTTTAAGCTACTTAAATCTCGCAATTAAATGTCCACTTTTTTGTTGTAAGTTCTGTAATAATCAAATGGTTTTGTCCCGGTTCTGCAATCACTCCGGCTTTCCCTTTGTTAATCCGTTTGGTATGAGGTTCAAATAAAGAAAACACTTTCTCGCTATAAGGAATCTTTTCTCCCTTTAATAACCTTCTCTCTGCCAAATCTATATGTTTGGCTGGCATCTTGCTGCAGTACTCTAATTCAAGTAATAATGAGTATTGATGTATTGTATTGACCTTAAAAACGCTTTTGAATGTGTTTATCTTTTTATAAAGGGTTTGGGCTAGATTTAAGTAATTCTCCATAGCAGTTTTTAAACGAAATTCCTTATGTTTGCCTCCAGATCTCCTGGTCTTTTGTAGCTTTCTAAATTCAATTTTAACACGCTTTTTCCAATCAGACCCGTTGCGCCAACCCCATATGTTTTGCTGAGATGCTAAAGTGCAACTGATAACAATACATTTTCGGGCTGCATCCCACAACAAATTATAATCTGTGGGGAAATGTACATGGGTTTTTACAACATAACTATCGGCTTTAAGCGCAACAGCTTCTCGGTCTTTTTTTTTAGATAACCCTGTCCTACTTCCAAAACTAAGGCATTGATCTTTTCTATGGTTTCAACTTTTAGCAATCCAATGTTTTCCTTTAATGCCGTTAAACGGTATTGCTTATCTTCTACTGTGAACCCATGAGTTGACGCACATATTTATCTGAATTGGCAATCCACAATAAACGATCGTAATTGCTGTTAAGGGTTAATCGTATAACAGATAAAACAATCACTTCCCATACGGTCATCCCCTGGCGTCCTGCTTGTCGTTTCCCATTTTGAACAATGGGTTCTACAAGTTTAAACATTTTTTGATGGGATGCCTTGTTAGTGAAAATTGTTTGGAGGGCTAATAAAACTGGTGGAAGTTCATCTCTGCTTTTTAAGAGAATCTTTACTTCTGATATTGGAATGCTTCCTAAAACTGGAGATAACTCAAAGCGTTTGCGCAGAATCATTTTTTTAAAACGAATCTATGGCTTATAAAACCAGTAAATCCGTTAGTTATAACAATATAACAAATTTTTTAGAGCTGGATTCAGTTAGAAAACAGATGTTATTAACTTAATAATCAACAATATGAAAGTTTACGACCAGAGACTAAATATCAATATTATTTATAAAAGTCTCAACAAAGTTTACTACTTTTTTTAAGATTCTATCACCAATTGATTTACGTTTTAAAACATTTGGTTTATCTCCTTCAATTAAATCTAATAATTCATCACGTAATGGTTCTCTTTCTGCATAGAGATAATCTTCAATGAGTTTTTGTGTTTTTTCTGATGATAAATTTTCTTCTTTTACAAATACTTCAAATGCCTTTTGCTGTTCTTCTGACCAGAATTTTTCAAACTCCTGTGGTATATCTTCTGAATCTTCTATTTCAGGTAAATTGTCTTGTATAAACTTTTCTATTAATTCTCGCTTGCTTCTTAAATTAGCTTCTCCAGTTAATAAATCTACTATTTCTTTACGCTTTGCTTCTTGTTCTGATTTCTTAACGTCTTTTAAAGTTGCTAATAGTTTTAAAATATAAGTAACATTGATCTCGTCTCTATGAATTAATTCTAACTCAAAATCTACATCATCAAGTATTGATACTTTTTCTTTAGCTGTATCGTGTTTTGTTTTTTGCCATAAATCAAGATACTTACTTCTGTAATCATTAAACAACTGTTCTTGCATTGCTAAATCTTCCCAATCGAAATTAGCAAAGGTTGTCATTGTATTTTTTAAACGCATTAACTCTCTAAAAGCCTTAATAAACTCTAATTCATCTTCTTCACTTACTAAATCATTTACACTATTTACTGTTGGTGTTATTTTTAACAAATTGATAAATGCCTCATTGAATTTTTGTGTATATTCTTCATAAGGCTTCATTATAATAACATCTATAGCTTCTTTGTTACTAAAGAGTGTTATGGCTTGATCTGTTGCCTTTTTTAGATTTCGGAATACTACAATATTACCTTGTGATTTCTGTTCGTTAATAATTCTATTTGTACGTGAATACGCTTGTATTAATCCGTGATATTTTAAGTTTTTATCTACATACAAGGTGTTTAAAGATGGACTATCAAAACCTGTTAAAAACATATTTACCACTAACAGAATATCAATCTTTCGTTCTTTTACTTTCCTTGATATATCATTATAATAGTTGTAAAAAGATTGACTGTCTTTTGTTGAAAAATTAGCACCAAACATTTCGTTATAATGCCCTATATAACTTTCTAATTTATCTCTTTTATGCAAATTCAAACCATATAAAGCTGGTGCTTCTTCTACAACTGAAACTTCTTCTGGAATATATCCATTTGCATCTGCATCTTCTTCGTTAGCTACGTAACTAAATATCGTGGCTATTTTTAGATTGTGTATACCTTCTTCTTTTTTACGATGTAGAATATCATAATAATCTACTAACATATCTGTACTACCAACACAAAACATTCCTGTAAATTCTTTGTTGTGTGTTTTGCTATTATGATTTGCTATAATGTAATCTGCTATTTTTTCTAAACGCTTTGGTGATTCCATTAACTCTTTACGGTCAATGTCTTCTACTTCAATATCTATTTCTGTAGCAGATTCTTTTTGTTTGTATTTACCAACATATTCTACTGCGAATTTTAATACATTTTCATCTTTAATAGCATCTGTAATAACATATTTATGCAAGCACTCGCCAAACAATTCTTTAGTAGTACGTTTACCTAATTCATTTTTAACTGCATTGTCTGCAAATATTGGTGTGCCTGTAAAACCAAACATTTGATGATTGGTAAAGAACTTTTTAATTTCTGTATGAGTTTTACCAAACTGACTACGATGACATTCATCAAAAATAAAGACGATACGCTCATCCTTCATTTTTTCCATTTTGGCTAAATAGTTCTTTTTACTAATTGCTGTATTTAACTTCTGAATTGTCGTTACGATAATTCTCGTATCGTCACTAAACTGTTTTACTAATGCTTTTGTATTGTCTGTACCATCTATACTACCCTTAGAGAAACTATTAAACTCTTTGGTTGTTTGGTAATCTAAATCTTTTCTATCTACTACAAATACCACTTTTTTAACTTGTGGCATTTTCATAATAATTTGACTTGCTTTAAAAGATGTTAGCGTTTTACCTGAACCTGTGGTATGCCATATATAACCGTTATGTGTACTGTTTTTAACCTTATCTATAATGCTTTCTACTGCATAGTATTGATACGGTCGTAATACCATTAATATTTTATGTGTTTCGTTTAAAACGATGTATTTACATATCATTTTAGAGATATGACAAGGCTCTAAAAACTCTGATGTAAACCCATTTAAAATATTTGTTAAACGTTTGTTTTCTTTATTTGTCCAATAGAAAGTTTGCTTAAAAGATTGATGTCTGTTATTTGCATAGTATTTGGTATTTACACCGTTACTAATTACAAATATTTGTACGTATTGAAACAATGCAGATTTAGCACCAAACGAATGTCTTTGATAACGGTTTATTTGGTTAAAGGCTTCTTTCATTTCTAAGCCTCTACGCTTTAATTCTATTTGTACTAAGGGCAAACCATTAACTAATAACGTAACATCGTAACGGTTTTTATAACTACCCTCAATAGTTACTTGTTGCGTAACTTGGTATTGATTTTGACACCAATGCTCGGTATTTAAAAACTCGAAATATAAGTTATCGCCATTATCTCTAACAATATGTTGTTTTTCTCTAAGGGTTTTGGCTTTTTCAAAGACAGAACCTTTGCTAAGTATGTTGAGTACACGCTCAAATTCTTTAGCAGAAAACGTAATATTGTTATGGGTTTCTAACTGTACTTTTAAATTCGCTAATAAAGACGCTTCATCTGGTATATTAACTTTGGTATAGCCACTATTTGATAGCTGTTCTACTAACTGATTTTCTAATACTTGTTCTGGTTGTGTACTCATATTTTTATTGCCAAAGCGGTTCTTGTTGCCATTTGGGTTTCATGCCTAATGCATTTGCGTCTACATTTGGGTATTTTATAAATAAATCATTCAAACGATTGGTAAAATTGTTATTGGGTTGTATCGTGTTTATAAGATATTTCATTAAACACATATGCACATATAATTGTCTAAATTCGTGTTGTTTTGGAACATTTAGGGCATCAGTAATCCAAGGATTAGGTGGTTTGGACAGCAATTTCACAGTACCTGGCAAGTTACGATTCCATAAACGTGAATGATGTGCACAATAATTACGAATAACAGCAATAGACTGTAACCAACTCGGTAAATATGTATGATTTACCGCTCCATATTCTTTTGCTATTCCGTCTTTAGCTTTTATTGTATGTTTTAAGTTACCATATAGCTTAGATAAATTCCCAAAACTCACTTGCTCTAAACTTTTCCAAGATGGCGGAAACCTTAAATCATCTTTGTGCTTTTTAAAATGATTTTTTATTGTAACATCTTTACTTCTTGCTCTGGTAATTTCTTCTTCAATTTTAGCAAGTGTTCTTGAAAACTGTAACCTATCATTAAAAATTTCAGAATTACAAAACCACCAAGGGTCAATTTCATGTGAAAGGTGATAAATTAGCTTGGTGCGTAAACTAATTTCAATTTTTTCAATAACATCAAAAAGTAGTATACGTAATTCTGCATCGAAATTATAAAGTGCAATTACATCCACAAATCTACTATTGGGCTTAAAAATATGGTTTTCTTTATTATGTTGCATTACGTACCAATACTCACCCAAACGATAATAACTTATATTAGCTAAATAACGCTCTGCCAATGCTGGGTTTGGTATATGTAATCCTCTTTCTTGTAGTTGTATAATTTGTTCCTGTATGGTAAACGCTTTTTTGCTAAACATAGTAGAAAGGTGTTAAGATTAGCAAAAACAGTAAGGTATATAAAGCAAAAGACACACCCTGGGACGCTGTTCTAACGGGTAGCGTGGTGTGTACTGTTACTGCAAAAGTATAAACTTTATACCATTTTTTACTACTTTTTACCATAATTTACTATTTTTTAACATTTTGCACTACACAAAGAGCTGTTGTAATAAGCCTTTTTTATAGGTTTTTGTATGTTCTATTTTTTTAGTAACCAACTCAATATTTTTATCTATTGTTGATAAGAAATTGGCGATTTTTATTTGTTCTTCATTTGAAGGCAATGGGATTTTTATTTCCGAAAAATATTTATAACTTATCATTTTCCCATCTCTTATGCCTTCCAGTTTACTACAAAGTTGCTTTATGTAATAATCAGATTTGAAATAGGTTTTGTAAAACTGATTAGCGATTTCAACCTTAGAGCGTAAAATTATATATGCTGGACTACAAATACCTGTATATTCTGAATATTCAATACCTCCTTGAAAAGACCTTAAACTAATTATAAAATCACCTTTTTCAACAACTTTATAACTATCAACACTTTTCTCGGTTACAGATATATTGTAATTTATCAGTTCTCTTGGAATAGCCCCAAACTCCTGTGATATTGCAAGAATTGGCAAATCTGAATTGTGGTTTTTATTTGAAATTGTCTCAAACAATAAATTACCATTTTTATACTCCCACTCAACAAACTCATTACCTTTCTCATCTTTAAACCGTAACTCTTGTTTAAATATTTTTTGCATCACGCCTTTTTTGTATTGCTCTAAAAGGGTTTTCTTTTGTTCTAAGGTTTGTATGCGGTTGTCTATGGCGGTAAGGAAATTGGCTATTTTTTGTTGTTCTTCTTTTAAAGGAAGTGTAAATTTTAATTTGAATAAATCTTTAGAATAAATTGCAGCTACACTTGTAGTTCCTGTAGCTATACTTCTAAGCTTCTTAATGCCTTGAAAAGAATTAAGGCAAAAATTCATAAAATAGTTATTTTCAAATTCAAGATACATCAGATTTGAATTGTAATATGCTAATGGTAATTCATTTTGCCATATAGCCACCTTGCCTACTAATTCAAGAGTATTTCTTGTATTAAAGAAAAGATCACCAGCTTTTATTTTATCTTCTTCATTTAAAACTTCTTTTTCATCAATATAATCTAATTTATCAAGCTTGATAAAACCTCTATCAATATTCCCCATTTTTATCAAAGGATATTCATTTGGTGTTTCTGAATTAGAATAATTGCCACCAAGCCTTGATGATATTAGAATATCAGAGAATAATTTAGTTTTCCATTCTTCTTGAAACTCAGGAAATCTAATTTGAGGCTTTAACTCCATTTTTTTCTGCATCTTAAAACGGTGTTTTAATATTCAATTCTTTACAGAAAGAAGCAATTAGCGTATCAACTTCTTTTAATTCTATGTCCAAAGTTTGTATTTCATTAGCTACAGTTTCAATATCAATTTCTTCTTCTTCTTCAAACGTATCTACATAACGTGGAATATTTAGATTGTAGTCGTTTTCTACAATTTCAGAAATTGGTGCTATATAACTGTATTTATCTTCAATTGTCAGTTTACGATAGGTCGTTACAATTTTTTCAATATCTGCTTCACTTAACATATTTTGCGTTTTTACCTTATCAAAATGTGCGCTGGCATCAATAAACAACACATTATTTGGATTTTCTCTACATTTTTTAAACACTAAAATACAGGTAGGTATGCTTGTACCATAAAAAATATTGGCAGGTAAACCTATTACCGCATCTAAAAAGTTTTTTTCGGCAATTAAATATTTACGGATATGTAATTCTGCACCACCTCTAAATAATGCACCGTGTGGCAATACTACTGCCATACTTCCGTTATCCGCTAAATGATGCACCATATGTTGCACAAAAGCAAAATCTGCTTTGCTACCTGGTGCTAACTTACCATATTGACTAAACCTGTCATCACTCATAAAGAGTTGGTTAGCACTCCATTTTGCAGAAAATGGTGGATTGGCTACAATCGCTTCAAAACGGTGTTCTATATGTTGTGGATGTTCTAAGGTATCTTCTTGTTTAATATCAAACTTACGATAATGCACACCGTGCAATATCATATTCATACGAGCTAAGTTGTAGGTAGTACGGTTTAATTCTTGTCCGTAAAAGTTGTTTACTTCATCTACCTCTTTAGCAACACGTAATAGTAAAGAGCCACTCCCACAAGTTGGGTCATATACCGATTTTAGTTTCTTTTTACCTGTAGTTACTAATTTAGCCAATACCATACTCACCTCTTGCGGTGTATAAAATTCACCTGCTTTTTTACCTGCACCACTTGCAAACTTTCCAATTAGATATTCGTAGGCATCACCCAATACGTCTAATTCGGTTTGTTCTAATTTAAAATCAATTTTATCTAAATGAGCGAGTACTTTAGCTATAATCTCGTTACGAGCTTCTGGTGATTTCCCTAATTTGGTAGAGTTTAAATCCATATCCTCAAAGAGATCCTCAAAATCTTCTTCACTATCAGTACCCATTGTACTGTTTTGCACGTTGTTTAGGATTTTTTGTAAATCCTCTAATATAAAATTATGCTTGGTATTGTAGGTTTCTGAAGTGTCTTTTGCTATAGCATCACTTTTTGTTGAATCTTCATTATGATTACCACGTTTTGCAACAGCAGAAAATAACTCTGATGGTTTTAAGAAATACCCTAGCTTTTCTAAAGATTCTTCTCTTATGGCTTCTATATATGCTGTTCCTGTTTCTGTGTTTTCATCTATCTCAGAGAATAAAAATGTATCGCCACCTTCTTTAAGGATTTTGTTGGCATATAATTCCATTTTTTCAGCTAAGTACTTGTAGAAAATAAAGCCTAATATATAATCACGAAACTCATCAGCATTCATTTTACCTCTAAGGGTGTTCGCAATATTCCAGAGTTGTTGTTCTAATTGTTTTTTATGGTCTTCTGACATTAATTTGACTTAATTTTTTTTGAATGTTAAAAGTAGGATTTTAATTTAAATGAGCCTTGTGGAATTAAACAATTAAACAATTAAACTTAATTAATATTAAATTTTCTAAAAACATCCTCTAAATCACAGTTATACCATCTACAAGATTATTACCATTCACATCATAATTTGGTGTTGAGTGTATACCATCACTAATTTTAGTAGTAATATTTTCTAAAATGATTTTATTCCAATCATCAATATAGTTCGGAAACCTCAATCGTGGTATTAATTGTATATCGCTCTGCATCATTTCAATTTTTTAATATCATTATGAGCAAGTAAAGATTTTAACTGTGTGATGGCTATTTTATTTAAGCAATCTTTCTTTTTGAGTTAGCTCCATTCGTATAAACTCTGCATTCATGCTTTCTATATTGGCAAGTACTAATAACTGCTCTAGTGTTGCATAATCTCTAAGGTTACTTTTTTGGTTTGGGTTCTCTTTTCGCCATTGTTGTGCGGTTTTGCCAAATAATGCTATATTTAATACATCGGCTTCGCTAGCATACACAATTCCTGCTTGTTTAGAACTTATATTTTGAGGTATAATGTGTTCTTTTATAGCGTCTGTATGTATGCGGTAATTTATTTTGGATAGGGTACGGTTTAAGTTCCACTCTAACGATAGTCTTCGGTTTTCATCTTCTTTTAAGCGCTGAAATTCTTTTATTAAATACAATTTAAACTCAGGACTTAACCAACTTCCAAATTCAAAAGCTATATCCTTGTGGGCATAAGTACCCCCATACCTACCGGCAGAAGCGATAACGCCTATTGCCTTAGTTTTCTCTATCCATTTTTTTGCAGATAGATAAAAACTGTTTCTACCTGCTTCGTTTTTAATTTGTTCCCAAATACCTAAAAACAATATGGTATCTTTATTTTTTAGCCAATTTTCTATTAATACACTTCCACCATCAAAGCTTTTAACCATATCGGTTAATGAAATAAAATCGTTTTCATTTTGTTTCAATATAGTAATGGCAGTACCCTGAACATTAATTTTTGATTTATTACTCATCTTAAAAAGGTGTTTCAATATCCAACTGTTTACAGAAATCTGCAATGCGATTATCTGTTTCGACCATCTCCTTGTCTAAGGCTTGTATTTCTTTTGCAACCTCAGTAATATCAATAGGCTCTTCCTCTTCAAAAGTATCTACATAGCGAGGAATATTTAAATTATATTCGTTTTCTACTATTTCCTCTAAACTTGCTACACAGCTGTATTTATCTTCAACTTTGCGTTCTCGGTAAGTTTTGACTATTTTTTCAATATCTGCTTCACTTAACATATTTTGAGTTTTTACCTTATCGAAATGTGCGCTGGCGTCAATAAACAAAATATCATCTGGGTTTAGGTTCCCAATGTGCAAAAAAACCAAACTTTTTTAACTCTGTTTTAGCAAACGAACTACCAATAGACCTTTCGGGTACAGCAACAATTACTTTTTTAATGCCTTGATTTATTAATTTATCTAAACCAATAAACATTAATGCACGAGATTTACCAGAAGCTGGTGGTGCTTTAATTAATAAATATTGAGCAGTACGAGCCTCAAATGCTTTTTGTTGCATTTCTCTCATACCATATTCGTTGGTACTTTTACTTTTACCTGTTTGTTGGTATTTTACGTGTACTATATCTGGCATATTATTTTTTAATTTTTATTGGTGCTTTATCATATTCAGATTTAGGTTGATATTGCCAAATGAAAATATTATTTTTTTTATTGAATGTCTCAAAGTAATTATTAGTAGAAAAACTAACTCCTAGTTTCCTTTTAGAACTTTCCTCTTTAAAATAATTCATCAATTCTAATTTTGGTTTTAAATTAGATGAAATAGATCTTCTATCTTCTTCAAACAATGATATTTGATTTTTTTTACTTTCTATAAACGAAATATATTTTTTATTTCTTTGTCTTGAATTACGAATAATACCAGCAAACAAATCAGCTAACTGGATATTAAACATCAACTCTGAATCTTTTTCAATTGCTTGTTGATAATTTGGAAATTTAAAACTTGAAACACTATTGAATAATTCTGAATTATTTAACAACTTAGTATTTTCAATATACTTAACTACATCATTACTCCAGTCTACTGAAGTTAACTCATCAGGGTAAAATGACCAATCATTAATGTACTCCCAACCCTTTTTGACTTCCTTTAGAATTTTATAGTACATTCTTTTTAAATTTTCAACATCACATCTATTTTGAACATTATGTCTAATATCCTGTTTGTCCCATACTAGAGTGTGAACTTTTATGTTTTTTGAATAAACTTGATTTAAACCCTCATTAACAAATTCTTTTGCAATTCTTAATTTTAAATCACCTTTAACATCTTTAAATTTTATCTCGTTTTTAGAATGCTTAATCATTATAGATTCTAAACTTTGATGTAGAGAAATTAAATTCTTTCTATAACCTGATATTGTACAGATTGCACCATATCTATTATCATTGTCTTGACCAGATTCATCACTAAAAATTACACCTCTATTCATTAACTATTTTTAGTTTTACGTGTTCTTTTTGGTTTTTCTAACAAGGTCTTTTTATTTATCATTTTTTCATATTCTTTAAAAAGATATTCTAAACGTTCTGCATCGCTCTCAAAAGGTTTTAAGCGATAACAACGTTTTATGGCTAAATCTAATTGATGATGCGCTTCTTTCAATCCAATTGGTATTTTATTAGGGTCGTATAATTGTGCTAATGTTTTCCCTGAATGTTTTTCTCGTTCTTCTAAAACCTCAAAAACGTGTAAATTAATTTGTTCTTTTTGTTTTTGAGATATTTCAGGAAAAGGAAATGTATCCCCTCCTTCTTTAAGGATTTTTTCGGCTAAGTATTTGTAGAAAATAAAGCCTAATATATAATCACGAAACTCATCAGCATTCATTTTACCTCTAAGGGTGTTCGCAATATTCCAGAGTTGTTGTTCTAATTGTTTTTTATGGTCTTCTGACATTAATTTGACTTAATTTTTTTTGAATGTTAAAAGTAGGATTTTAATTTAAATGAGCCTTGTGGAATTAAACAATTAAACAATTAAACTTAATTAATATTAAATTCTCTAAAAACATCCTCTAAATCACAGTTATACCATCTACAAGATTATTACCATTCACAAAATAATAATCACCATTCACACATAATTTGGTGTTGAGTGTATACCATCACTAATTTTAGTAGTAATATTTTCTAAAATGATTTTATTCCAATCATCAATATAGTTCGGAAACCTCAATCGTGGTATTAATTGTATATCGCTCTGCATCATTTCAATTTTTTAATATCATTATGAGCAAGTAAAGATTTTAACTGTGTGATGGCTATTTTATTTAAGGGTCATGACTAGACTAAGGGTTCGTTTTTAATATTTTTATCAACTTGATATTGTGAACATGAAATGCTTAAAAATGCAATTGTAATAGAAAGTAAAAGTGTTATTTTTTTCATTGTTTTTGAATTTTTATTGATTAATCTTCAGATTTAAAAAAAAAAATAAAAAAATGGGTTGGAGTTTTTTAAAAAACCAACCCATATTAAATGAATATTTTTAAAGGAAATTATAATTCTGAATTTCGTTCCCCTTCCATTTGCAATAGAGCAAGAGAAAAGAATATAGGAATGAGTGCAAATGTTAAAAATATGAAATCACTTCCAGGTAAAATTGTTGTAGGTGAAATTCTAGTTACAATAAAGTTTATTAAAAAAGGCAATAAACCTAGAATAGTACCCCAAAGGACTAAATTTAATCCAGATGCTTTACGTTCCTGACTATTTGCATTTACATGCTTTTTAACTAACGATATAAAAGCGAGGCCAAAATAAAAGATAATAATCACGCCAAATAATATTCTAATGCTCACATTTAAAGTACTGGTACTGTCTGGATTTGTGAAATTTAGTATCCAAATAATTAATACAATAAGTGCAGCAGGAGCATACAACATTCTATTTTTCCCTCCATTTAAAAAGGAACTTACAGGTGGATATTTAAGCGCAAAACTTGCTAGGGACGCAATTGAAAACATAACTATTGCAATATCGATACTATTTACTACATCATTTAATACTCCTGGGTCTATATTTGGACCATTAAACCAAATAAATCCAAAACACAAGCTAAATGCAGCAAAAGTTATGGATAAAGTGGATTTCTTTTTAAAATGTACATACAAACCTAAAAGCACAAAAACCAGCCCCATAATAAAAGCTGCTTGATTTAATGTCCTGTTTTTGCTTGGAAGTTCTGAGTAAGAAATATTAAGTGTCGTTTCCTCTCCATTTCTATCAACAACTACTGCAACAACATCGCCTATCTCTGTACGTTCTCTTTCTGAAAATGATTTAGAATCAGTTACTAAAATTCCATCATAGCTTTTCATAACATCTCCAACTTGCATACCTGCATCTTCTGCAGGGCTTCCATCTCTTACCTGAGTTATTGTATTATTGCCATCGGTACTATAACCTGAATATGCATAATTCTTTGAATCCATAAGTCCTAGTACGCCCCAAATTATAAATAGCACGCCTAGAATTAATAATAATGTGTTGTACTTTGTTGATTGGTTTTCCATAATAATATAATTTAATTGGTTAATTAATTTAATTTTTTATCTTTTTGATGGAGCTTCAAAAACCTTTTTCATAGCACTGTAATTTTCATTAATAATTTGATTGATTTCTAATCATCATCATCATCATCATCGTCATTCTCGTCTTCAATTGCTTCAAGGGCTAATATAATAGGTCCATTATCCCAAAAACCATATTCTTCTACTATTTTCCCAGTCACCATTATGATAATCATTAATGAGTGCTTTTACTACATCAATTTCTGCTGAAGTTGTAGTAAAACGAGTTTCGTTGTTCTTGCAGGACGAACTTAATACTAAGATAAGTCCAAGTAAGAGTAATTTTTTCATAATTGTTGGTTTTAATTAGCTGTAAAATATTATTAAAGATACATTTATTTTTTAAATAACTAAAAATTAGAACGATAACTCCTACAAAAAAATATAGTTTTTAGGATATATTTAATCTTTGTAATGCAGTTGATGAATGGAATAATTTTACAAATTCAATAAAAAATCCTCTAAAAAAAATATGCTGTATGTTAGAGGATTCATTCAGAATTAAATGAATAGAAATCTTATTGCCTTGTAGATGCTTTAATTTCTCCATCAATTCCACTAAGGTCTTCTCTAAAACTCCAAAGTTCAGTTTGTTTCCCATGTGTTAATGATTCCCATTCTTTTATAAAAATTTCAAAACTTCCTTTTCCATGTACTTCATTATATTTATTTGGAAAATCATTATTTTTTCCTAACCATCCTGAGTTTTCATAAAAAGAAACAAAAGCTAAGTCTCTTCCATCTTTATAATTAGGAAACTCATTAGCATACAATCCATAGGGTTCATCCGGATATTTTTCAACCATCACTTTTTTTATTTTCTTCATTAATGTCAACACATTTTCTTTTTGAAATCGTTTAATATCAAACATATCTATCAGGATATTTTTAATGGTAAAATCTCTTGGGAAGTTTGATAATTCTGGATAAAATCTCCAGTAGATCTGATCACCTCCAGCAATGGTATAAGGTTCTATATTAGCATTCCAGTCTTCATCATGTCCTTCTTGTTGAGGTCTGTCATCAAAAGCACTCCAAGGAATTGGACCCATAACCCATAAATATTTACCAATATTTGGTCCGTTGTTAATTTGATAAATTCGAGATCCATACATACCATCTGTATGGTATTTGTTATTGTGGTTAGCGACTCCTGTTTCAAACTCATTTATAAATTTTGGGTTAACAGTCATCATACCGTTTTCTATGACGGTATATTCAGAATTACTTTGGGATATTACTAAAAAAGGAAATAACAATATCCAATGAAAAATTGCTCTCATAATTTTGTAATTAATGGTTATCCTTTTAAAGGTACGAAATAAATTTCAGTAATTGATTTAAAATCAAATAACCATATTAAAAAAAAAATGAAAAAAACAGATGGAGTTATAAAGAATTATTTATTTAGTTTCAGCCTTTTCCCAAAAATTAAAGCTAGCTGTTTTCCAACCAGGAATATACATAGTATCCATCGTAGTTATTTTAATTCCATTGTCCTCAATTAAAGCAGGAAAATCTAATGAAGTATTTAGACTTGTTGTTTTAATTCCAAATTGTACAAAAAAAGATGAATTTTAAAAATCTCTCGCTCCTTAAATATAACCAAAAGATTAAATAAGAAAATAGAATATTTTTAGGGTCATGACAACTTAAGCATTGTTTAGCTTTGCATAAAGTCAGTCATAGTAATGCCTAACAAGTATTTATATCGTTCACGAATTTCAGAGTCTAAATTTAGAGCATTAATTAAGTTGTTTTCTGTGGATTTGAATGCTACTCAAATGAGTCAATTATCTGGGTTGAGTAGAAACAGTATTAATAAAATTTTGTTAGCTTTAAGAGTTAGAATTGCAGGATTATGTGAACATGAAAAGCCATTTAAGGGAGAAATAGAAGTTGATGAATCTTTCTTTGGAGCTAAACGTAAAAAAGGAAAAAGAGGTCGAGGAGCTTATGGTAAAACGATTGTTTTTGGAGTATATAAGCGCAATGGAAAAGTCTATACAGAAATTGTTCCTAATTGCTCCAGAGTTACGCTACAAGCTATCATTAAAGGAAAAGTAGATGTAGATAGTATTATTCATTCTGATAAATGGAGAGGGTATAATGGACTTGTAGATTTGGGGTATAAAAAACATTATAGATTAGATCATGGAAAGAATGAATTTGTAGTAGGCAAATCTCATATTAATGGAATTGAAGGATTTTGGGGATACGCAAAAACAAGATTGTCCAAATTTAAAGGAATGCATAAAAACACCTTTTATTTGCACCTAAAAGAAACTGAATTTAGATATAATTATAGAAACGAAAATTTGTATAAATTAGTCATAGAAAATTTAAGAAAAAATCCTCTTAAGTTGTCATGACCCTATTTTTATATTTTCTTACCTTAAAATGATCGTATCGCTCTAACCAGATAATTTATGTCTTTATCTTTATTCTCGGTATGTGTATTTTGAAACTTAAATGAATATGCATCATCCTTACCTGTTTGGGCAGATGACCAATACTGTCCTTCATAATCAGGGTAGTTTGTATTTGAATCTCCATCGCTGTCAAGTTTATTTGCTAATACATATCCGGCATCTTCCAAAGCCTTCAATTCAGTAATAGAGGGCAAGTACCAATCTGAATACCCATCATTAGAATAATTATCACATAATTTAACAGCATCGGTACTAGCAGCACCAGCTGCTACAGCATTTGTGGTATTAGTTGCACCATCCCACCAGCTTTGGGCTGTAGTTACGTCAGTTTCTGGACCCCAATCTTGTCCACTAGAACTACCTAGATCATCTAAACTAGCTATTAAACCATGGGAACCATTTTCATAAACATAAAATATGATCCCTCCTTGATAAAGTTCTCCTACATAATGATTATCTCCTTCATTACTGGTAATAGGAATCCAAGAGGTATTATCATTATCCCAATAATAAAATTTTGTAGCTGTTGTTAAATATACCAACATGCCATCTTGATTAGCCCCAGGATCTGTAGATAGAAAGGCATTAATTCTAGGAATTAAGATTCCGTTTGTATTAGATGGATTAGATTGACTAGAAGCTTGAATATCTAGAATAGCTTTTGGAGCTGAATTTCCAATCCCTATTTGAGCATAAGTATTAGAACCTAAAAAAACAGATATCGATAATACAATATAATAATGTTTGGCGGAGGCAATTATATTCATAATATGTTTAGATTTTTATTTAAGCCACAAATATGCATATAAAAAAGATGTAATACAAATAAAGCAGATTAAAAGAACAATAAATTAACAAATTAATAATAAACGTAAGAGCACTCCTGCTTTTTTAGTTATTAATTAACCAAAGTTGCAAATGGTTTTATTGATTTAGATTAATATTATAGTACTATATTCAGGTTTTTAGGTAAAAATTATATTTTAGAACAGATATTTTAAAATTCTTTGATACTCCTACTTCAATTATTATCTTTGCGGCCTTGTACTCCTAAATTAAGCTACGGAGCATCATATCCCAAAACCAATTAAAAAAGGGATACATCATAAAATAATAGAAAAACAATGTTTGATAATTTAAGCGAAAAACTAGATAAAGCCCTACATGTCCTTAAAGGCCACGGTAGTATCACTGAAGTAAATGTAGCAGAAACCTTAAAAGAAGTACGTCGTGCCTTATTAGACGCCGATGTTAACTTTAAAATTGCAAAGGGATTTACAAATAAGGTTAAGGAAAAGGCACTGGGGCAAAATGTACTTACCTCACTTCAACCTGGTCAGTTAATGGTAAAGTTAGTTAAAGATGAACTTACCGAATTAATGGGTGGTGACACTGCTGGTATCAATCTTGGTGGCTCTCCAACAGTAATTTTGATGTCTGGTTTACAGGGTAGTGGAAAAACAACTTTTTCTGGGAAACTGGCGCACTTTCTTAAAAATAAAAAATCAAAGAATCCTTTGTTAGTTGCAGGCGATGTGTATCGTCCAGCAGCGATCAATCAATTACATGTGGTTGGTGAACAAATTGGAGTAGCCGTCTTTAGCGATGAAGGAAATCAGGACCCAGTTGCTATTGCAAAAAATGCTATAGTTTATGCCAAGAAAAACGGACATAATGTAGTTATCGTTGATACCGCTGGACGATTGGCAATCGACGAAACCATGATGTCCGAAATAGAAAACATTCATCAGGCAATTCAACCTCAGGAAACCTTATTTGTTGTAGATGCAATGACGGGGCAAGATGCTGTAAATACTGCAAAAACTTTTAATGACAGACTTAATTTTGATGGAGTTGTTTTAACAAAACTCGATGGTGATACACGAGGTGGTGCTGCTATTTCAATTAAAAGTGTAGTCGATAGCCCCATCAAGTTTATTGGAACTGGCGAAAAGATGGAAGCCATTGATGTTTTTCATCCAGCACGTATGGCTGATAGGATTTTAGGGATGGGTGATGTGGTTTCTTTAGTGGAAAGAGCACAGGAACAGTTTGATGAACAGGAAGCAAGAAAGATTCAGAAAAAAATTGCAAAGAATCAATTTGGATTTGATGATTTTTTAAAACAAATTCAACAAGTGAAGAAAATGGGCAATATGAAAGACCTTATTGGAATGATTCCTGATGCTGGAAAAGCTATAAAAGATGTTGATATCGATGACGATGCTTTTAAGGGTATTGAAGCTATTATTGATTCTATGACTCCTGAAGAACGAAGTAAGCCGTCTTTAATTAACGCTAGCCGAAAAAAAAGAATTGAAAAGGGGAGTGGGACGTCTGTTCAAGAAGTGAACCAGTTGATGAAGCAATTCAATCAGATGAGTAAAATGATGAAAATGATGCAAGGAGGTGGTGGAAAGAAAATGATGCAGATGATGGGGAATATGAAGTGATATAATAATACTGCCTTATCCGCTTTATGAATATACTACTGGCAGGCAATATACAGTGGTGTTAATACAAATTACAAATTTTTAAAAATCCAAACCCTAAACAATGACAATACTAGACGGAAAGAAAACATCGAATGATATAAAAGATGAAATCGCATTAACCGTTAAGAAAATGAAAGATAAGGGTGAAAAAGCTCCCCATCTTGCAGCAATTCTAGTTGGTAATGATGGTGCAAGTCTTACTTATGTAGGATCTAAAGTCCATGCCTGTGAACGCGTTGGTTTTGATTCTTCTCTGGTACAAATGCCCGATACTACTACCGAAGAAGAATTATTAATTAAAATTAAGGAACTCAATGAAAATAATGAGATTGATGGTTTTATAGTACAATTACCCTTACCCAAACACATTGATGAACAAAAGGTGTTAATGGCAGTTGATCCTTTAAAAGATGTAGATGGTTTTCATCCCGAGAATTTTGGTAAAATGGCATTGGAGATGGAAAGTTTTATTTCGGCAACTCCTTTCGGAATATTACAATTATTAGAAAGATATCAGGTTGTAACCAAAGGAAAACATGCTGTTGTTATTGGGAGAAGTCATATTGTTGGTCGTCCTATGAGTATTTTATTGAGTCAAAAAGGTCTGGCTGGGAATAGTACTGTAACCCTTGCTCACAGTCATACTAAAAACCTTTCAGAAATCACAAAACAAGCAGATATTATTGTGGTTGCGTTGGGGATTCCTGAATTTTTAACAGCCGATATGGTGAAAGAAGGTGTAGTGATAATTGATGTGGGAATAAGCAGGGTACCAGACGAAACTAAAAAAAGAGGATACGTCATTAAAGGAGATGTTGCTTTTGATGGAGTAAGTAAAAAAGCTTCCTTTATAACTCCAGTTCCTGGAGGTGTAGGTCCTATGACCATTGCTATGCTCCTTAAAAACACTTTATTGGCTAGAGAACGCAGAGGCTAATTTATTTTAGTTAATATTTTTCATGATTAAGAATTCTTCAAATAACTAATACTAACTGTTACTAACTCATTATTTGGAAATTTTGAAAAATATTTGTCAACTGCAATGATTCCTAATTCTTTTATAACCTTTTGGAAAACCTCCAACTCTAAAATAAATTGATCAGAGAAACCGTGAGTCGCATCATAAGCTGTGGCTGCAGTTAGTCCAATATTTTTTGCAATAACCGTTGGATCTATGGTATGCAATTCAATTAATAATAAACCAAATTTATTAATATAAGGAACCCATTTATTAAAATGTTCCTTTAAATTTTGTTCAACGATAGAATTATTTAACCTTTTACCAAAGCAAGCAAAAGCACCTTTTGAAATACTAATTCTTGATTTATCTGTGGTTTCTGGTTGTGACCATAGTCTGTTATGATCTAAAAAAGTCCTTACATTGAGGAGATCAACCAAATCGATATTGTAATTTGTTTTGATATCATCTTGCAATTTGTTTGGATCTCCAATATCACCCCATATTACTTTAGCCCAAATATCAGCTTTTACCAAGTTGGATCGAGTAACTTTTAAAGCAGCTCTATTAAAATCGACTCCAACTAAGAACAACGGATATTCTTCAAGGAGTGGGCCTCTTTTAGTACGTTGTTCTATAACTTCAAATAAATGAATTAAAAAGGCTCCATTGCCACAACCCATATCCAGGATTCCTTTTGGTTGTTCTTCAATTGGCTTGTTAAAAAGAGCGATGATGATTTCATCGATTTTTTTAAAATATGCTGAATGTGCACCTCCACTCCCCCAAACATTCATCTCTCTATCAACATGAATTTCAATAGAGTTTGGCATCGAACTTCTTAAAATAGTAGCATTTCCGAACATCAATTCATCAACACGCCTAAAGGTAGGGATGTAGGATACTGTTACCCCATATGCTGAAGAACGTCTTGCAAAAAAGAAACCCTTATCTGTGAATTTATAATGCTCATTATATTTAGTAAACCAACCCAAATAGTGAAGGAAATCTAAAATTTTAGAAAAACTTTCTGGGTCTTCATGAAATTCTTCAGCACTAAAGGATGCTTCCATAAAATACTTGTGAAACATTCCATCCATTCCAAGAAAAACAGTAGTGGGACCTACTAAAACACCTTCAATATGACGAACAATTTGATCTTGAATTTGTTGTTCTTTTTTATCTTTTGAAGATGAAACATATTCCTTATTCTTATATTTATTGAAAATTCTATTAAGGATATAAAATTGTTCCTTATCTAAACTTCTGGGGTGAAATTCTTCTGATATTTTAATAAAATTTACAACATCCTTGTACAATGTAGTTGCTTTAAAAGCAGCTTCACTTTTTTCATTTTTTGAGATGATGACCTTATTGTTTAAATTGTCAACATCATACCCTAACCACCCTTGTGATGCCAACATACGTAATCCAACATTTAAATACCCTTCATTCGCATTAAACTGAGATGTAATTTCATCAAGATCGTAACTATCTTTTAAAAGTAAGTAATCTAGAACCCCTTTTTCTTTTAGAGAATAGGCAACCGGGGCAACAGCAATGCCATCTAGATGTCTAAATAATTCTTCGCGGTAATTATTTTTCTCTTCTTTTGTTAACATTAAAAGGGTTTTTTATTTTTTATTAGAAGGATTTAAGTCATCAATTTTCCATGAGAGCATAAAATATTTAATTTTAGCTTCATCAGGGATGTTTACAACATCAATAATAAAATTAGGGTTATATCGTAGATTTTCTGGAAGTTCCTTTTTATCAATATTTATAAAGATATCACTATCCTCTAAAAATACCACAACGGTACTAATGGTAGTCTCAATATTCGCAATTTTATAATTGCTTTTAATATCCTTAAATGTACTCCCCAAATTCAATCCTTTATCAGTTTTATATCGAGTGTCAAAAAATTGAAAATTTGAAATTAATGCTTCGGGATCGTTATTACCTCTTGGCGAAATTTGCATTAATTTTTTACTCCCTTTTTCATAAATCTCTACTTCTCCAATTGTTGAAATGGCATTCTTACTGGGATTAAGTCTAACAATGGAATCGTTTGCAAATATGGAATCTATTTGTTTTATTTTCATTCCAATAGTAAGATTTCCTACCCTGATGTTAGAAATTAAAAAGGGATCTTTTTCTTTTGCACATTGAATAAATAATACTGCTGATAGTACACTTAATACTATAATATTTTTCAAGTTTTTCATATTTTAAAATCCTAGGTTTTTAGAATTAACTGATTAAATTATTGAAACAAATTTATAACATTAAGATGAAATACATAAATATTCTATTTCATCATTTTCCCTAAAATTCCTAAAACACCTCTAATTACAGTTGCACTTGTTAGTACTTTTACAAAGGGATTTTGCCTGGTTCTTCTACTTCTGCTAGTAGATCTTCTTGTCGTTTTTCGAATTGTTTCCTTTTCTTTTCTGGTCTTTTCTTTTACCGCTTCCAATTCTGCGATTTCTATTTTTTTATTCAATATTTCATAGGCACTTTCCCGATCTATTTCATTATTATAGACTTTCATTAATTCTGACGAATCTAAAAGTTCTTCCAATTCATGTTCATTCAAAATATCCATTCTGCTCATTGGAGCACGAAGTAATGTCACAGTTAGAGGAGTAGGGATTCCTTTTTCATTTAGAGCGGTAACCAATGCTTCTCCAATTCCCAATTTTGTAAGTACTTCATCTGTTTTGTAATAGTCAGAAATAGGATAATTCTCTGTAGTTAATTTAATAGCTTTCCTATCCTTTGCTGTAAATGTACGTAAGGCATGTTGGATTTTGAGTGACAAAATATAAACCAACACCTTTTGAACGTATTAATTTAACTATACTTTCTATCTGGTTGAGTAATGCCTTACTGGCTTCATTGAAGATTAAATGTGCTTCATCAATGAAGATCACTAATTCGGGTCTGCCGCTATCGCCTTGTTCTGGAAAGGTAGCGTAAATTTCAGCTAAAAGGCTTAACATAAAAGTCGAAAATAGTTGAGGTTTATCTTGAATATCTGTTAGCCGTACAATATTTATATACCCCATTCCATTCTCATTAATTCGAAGTAAATCGTCAGTATCAAAAGACTTTTCTCCAAAAAACAAATCCCCACCTTGTTGTTCTAAGGAAACGACTTTCCTTAAAATTGCTCCAGTTGAAGATGAAGAAATGCGACCGTATTCATCAGCGAGTTCTTTTTTCCCTTTCCCAGTTGAATATTGCAATACCTTTTTAAAATCTTTTAGATCTAATAGAGGGTATTTATTATCGTCACAATACTTAAACAAGATTGAAATAATTCCTGCTTGAGTTTCACTTACATCCAAAATTCGTGATAATAATACAGGGCCAAATTCACTCACTGTCGCTTTAAGCTTCACTCCATCTTGTTTTGATAAGTATAAGATTTCTACAGGGAATTTTTTTGCTTCGAAAGGAATTCCAATTTTCTGATGGCGTTCATCAATTTTTGGGTGTCCAGGACTTGGTTTGGCGATACCACTTAGATCTCCCTTCATATCCATTAATAATACAGGAATCCCTTTTTCTGAAAGGTTTTCAGCAAGAACTTGCAAGGATTTTGTTTTACCAGTTCCCGTGGCTCCTGCAATTAATCAATGGTATTTTTACGTGGGCATCAGTAATAGTTTCTCCGTCCAACATTGCTGCACCAAGTATAATATAATCTCCCTTTGTTTTATTTCCTTCTGTAATATGATTGAAAAACTCCTTAGAATCTTCCATAGTATTATTTTTGCTTAAAAATACTAATTGTTCAGAAACAATTATTAGTTGCGCTAAAAATTTATTTGATGTGATTAATTTTATTATCTGGTATTTTCAGTCATTAAAATTTATCTTTGCGAACATGAAGGAAGAAATAAATAAATTGGTTGATAAAGGTGAAATGCTTCCTTTAATGGAGGAATTTTACACCATTCAAGGAGAAGGATATCACAAGGGTACAGCGGCCTATTTTGTTAGAATTGGAGGGTGTGATGTTGGATGTCACTGGTGTGATGTTAAAGAAAGTTGGAATGCCGATTTACACCCACCAACAAAGACTGAAACCATTGCGGATAATGCAGCAAATAATTCAAATACCGTAGTGGTTACTGGAGGGGAACCACTTACATGGAATATGGGTCCACTTACTTCATTATTTAAAAAGAAGGACATGCAAGTTCATATTGAAACTTCAGGTGCCTATACATTAACTGGAACATGGGATTGGATCTGTTTATCTCCTAAAAAAATAAAAGAACCCCTGGAAGAAATTTATGAGGTTGCAGACGAATTAAAGGTAATTATTACGAGTAAATCAGATTTTAAGTTTGCCGAAGCACAAGCAAAGAAAGTTACTAAGAAGTGTATCTTATATTTACAACCTGAATGGAGTAAACGCGTTAAAGTAATTCCTTTGATGGTTGATTATGTAATGAATAACCCAAAGTGGAAGATTTCATTACAAACACATAAGTATTTGAATATTCCATAATCACTAAATTTCAAAAAACAAATTCCAAACCCCAAAGCATAATTAGCGCTATTGGAATTTGGAATATTGATGTTTTAATTTTATTTCATAAAAGGTACTTCAACACGAACAGTATCCCAACCTAAATGCATAATTACGCCTTCACCAGATTTATCAAATGCAATTGAAAAAGCTTCTAAAGATTCTTCACTTAAGGTGACAGGAACGGTAATTCGTGCCACATCATTGGCTTCATTGTAAAAATAAGACCCCCAAGTATTTAAATCGAAGTTAATAATAATAGTCCATTCCTTTTCGCCAGGAATCGTTGCAAATGAATACCTACCTGCTTTTAAGTTTGTTTCCCCAAGTTTAAAATCGGAATATAAAACTAATTCTGCAGCTTCATTTGCACCAGTTCTCCATACCTTACCGTTTGGAGCTAACTTGCTTAAAGACCTTCCTTTTAATTGTGGTCTGCTATAAATGATTTTCATTTGTTTATTAGGCTCTTTGTAACTGCTTGGGTAAGATGCAATATCCATTGGACTTTTATCAAGTCCGCTAAATTCCTGAGCATTAATATTAATTGATAATACCATTAAAAATGTAAATGCGATAGTTGTAATAGTTGTTAATTTTTTCATGATTTTTTAAATTAAGTTGATGTTAAAAATAAGTTGATTTAATTCTGAAGTTTAGACGAATTTTCAATGAAAACTTAACAGAATTTTTTTTATTTTTTACTCTTGTAAAACCTCTCATTTTTTCCACATTATTTTGTTAATAACTTCGTAGCTATAAAATGCCGAAAGCTATTGTGTTACTAGGGGTTTTCTTATATTTGTTACACCTGAAAATATGGGACTTAAAAGCACTTGTATTTATTGCTTTTAAAAAGGTTAAAATTTGATAATTGGCAAGATTCAATCCTAGTTATTATCTAGATATAAAATATAAAAATTAACATATAATAAATGAGCGAAAAAAAAAAAAAAGGTAGTTATGGTGCCCATAGTATTCAGGCATTAGAGGGGATGGAGCATGCGCGGATGCGTCCCTCATTGTATATTGGAGATATAGGTTTGCGAGGGCTGCACCATTTGGTTTATGAAGTAGTGGATAACTCTATAGATGAAGCTATGGGTGGTTACTGTGACAGAATAGATGTTGAAATTAATGAAGATAATTCCATAATGGTTAAGGATAATGGTAGAGGAATTCCAGTTGATTTGCATAAAAAAGAAGGCGTTTCTGCACTTGAAGTTGTTATGACGAAGATTGGTGCTGGTGGAAAATTCGATAAAGATTCGTATAAGGTTTCTGGGGGACTTCATGGAGTAGGAGTTTCAGTGGTAAATGCCCTTTCTGAAAATTTAAAAGCTACTGTCCATAGAGATGGTAAAATCTGGGAACAAGAATATGAAAGAGGGAAAACATTATATCCTGTAAAATCAGTTGGCAAAACAGATTTTCGAGGAACCATTGTAATATTTAAACCCGATCATGAAATATTTAACCAAACGATTGAATACAATTACGATACTTTAGCAAGTAGACTTCGGGAATTATCATTTTTAAATAAAGGAATCACCATAAGCATTTTGGATAAACGTCGTAAAGAAGACAATGGGGAGTTTGTTTATGAGGAATTTCAAAGTACTGAAGGTCTGAGAGAATTCATTCGTTTTCTAGATGAAACCCGTGTGCCAATTATTGGGGATGTAATTTTCATGGAAGGTGAAAAAAAGGAAATTCCCGTTGAAATTGCAATGATCTATAATACTTCGTATAGTGAAAATCTTCATTCTTATGTAAATAATATAAATACACATGAGGGAGGAACACATCTTTCAGGATTTAGAAGAGGATTGACACATACCTTGAAAAAGTATGCTGATTCTTCAGGAATGTTGGATAAATTAAAGTTTGATATAGCTGGAGATGATTTTAGAGAAGGATTAACGGCGATCATTTCTGTGAAAGTGGCTGAGCCTCAATTTGAGGGACAAACAAAAACCAAATTGGGAAATAGGGAAGTGTCCTCTGCTGTGAGTCAGGCAGTTTCAGAAATGCTTGAAAATTATTTAGAAGAAAATCCAAACGATGCCAAAACAATCGTTCAAAAAGTGATCTTAGCCGCTCAAGCCAGACATGCAGCTCGAAAAGCACGCGAAATGGTGCAGCGAAAAACAGTAATGGGAGGTATGGGTTTGCCTGGAAAACTTTCAGATTGTTCTGAACAAGATCCTGAAAAATGTGAAGTTTTTCTTGTTGAGGGAGATTCGGCGGGAGGAACCGCAAAGCAAGGACGGGATCGAAATTTTCAAGCAATATTACCACTAAGAGGAAAAATTCTTAATGTTGAAAAAGCAATGCAACACAAGGTTTTTGAAAATGAAGAAATCAGAAATATTTTTACAGCATTAGGGGTTTCAATTGGAACAGAGGAAGATAGTAAAGCACTAAATATGGAAAAATTACGGTATCATAAAATTGTAATTATGTGTGATGCCGATGTAGATGGCAGTCATATATCTACATTAATATTAACCTTTTTCTTTAGGTATATGAAAGACCTTATTGAAGCGGGACATGTTTTTATAGCAACACCTCCTTTATATTTAGTAAGGAAAGGTGCGAAAAAACAATATGTCTGGTCTGATGCAGAACGCGATAAAATTCAAAAAGAATTTGGTGATGGATCTAAGATTCAACGTTATAAAGGATTGGGTGAAATGAATGCTGATCAACTTTGGGATACTACTATGAAACCATCAGATCGAACACTTCGCCAAGTTGTAATTGACAATGGCGCTGAAGCGGATCGTGTATTTTCAATGCTCATGGGAGATGAGGTTCCACCGCGTAGAGAATTTATAGAAAAGAATGCTGTCTATGCCAATATAGACGCTTAAAAAACAACTAATTCGATTAAGAACCCATCTTAGTATTTTCTAAAGATGGGTTTTATGTTTTTATTCAATTACATCGGAATTTGTAGGAGATATTTGTACTTTTGCGCCAGCTAATAAAACAGGTAGCATACATAAAAATTAATTCAAAAATTAATAAAAAAACTATGAAAATTACAGTTGTTGGAGCGGGAGCAGTTGGAGCAAGTTGTGCTGAATATATCGCCATTAAAAATTTTGCAAGTGAGGTAATATTGTTGGATATTAAAGAAGGATTCGCTGAGGGAAAAGCTATGGATCTGATGCAAACAGCATCATTAAATGGTTTCGATACTAGAATTATAGGTGTAACTAACGATTATTCAGAAACCGCAGGAAGTGATATTGTTGTTATTACAAGTGGTATTCCTCGTAAACCAGGAATGACTCGTGAAGAATTAATTGGAATCAATGCTGGAATTGTAAAATCTGTATCTTCAAGTTTAATTGAACATTCTCCAGATACCATAATGATCGTAGTTAGCAATCCTATGGATACCATGACCTATTTAGTTCATAAGACTTCTGGATTACCAAAAAATAAAATAATTGGGATGGGAGGTGCTTTAGATAGTGCACGATTTAAATATAGATTGGCTGAAGCAATGGACGCACCAATAAATGATGTAGATGGTATGGTGATTGGTGGACATAGCGATACAGGTATGATTCCATTAACTAGAATGGCTACCCGTAATAGTATACCTGTTACACAATATATTTCTGAAGAACGTTTAAATCAAGTAATGGAAGATACTAAAGTAGGAGGTGCAACCCTAACCAAATTGCTAGGTACTTCAGCATGGTATGCTCCAGGAGCGGCAGTTTCTGGGATGGCTCAGGCAATTGCTTGCGACCAAAAGAAAATGTTTCCATGTTCAACACTATTAGAAGGTGAATATGGGATGGATGATATTAGTATTGGTGTACCCGTGATTATAGGAAGAAATGGAATTGAAAAAATAGTACCCTTAGACCTTACCGATGCAGAAAAAGAACATATAAAGAAAAGTGCTGAAGGAGTAAGAAAAACCAATGAATTACTAGATTTATAGCCTATTTAAAATACCATAATATTAAGACCGTTTTTGACGGTCTTTTTTATGTTCGCTTTTCAGAAAAAATAATTGTCATTCCCTTTTTGAAAACCTATATTTGCAAACTTGATTCCTGACCCTTCGGGTCTAGATAAAAATATTGACTAAATACCCATAGAATGCAAAACAAAGGATTAATAAAAATATTTGCGATATTGTTTGGATTGGTGAGTTTATACCAATTATCATTTACATTTATTTCAAATAAAGTTGAAGATGAAGCTAAAGCTTTTGCGAATGCAAAATATCCCGCAAACCAACCTGGGAATAGAAATTCAGCACAAGTAAGTTACCTCGATTCAGTAGCTAATTTACCAGTATATTTAGGAATTGATTATAAAACTGCAAAGGAAAAGGAACTTAATAAAGGACTTGATCTTGAAGGAGGAATCAATGTAATTCTTCAAATATCAGTAAAAGATATCTTAAAGGGATTGGCAAACAATTCGAAAGATGCAGCATTTAATCAAGCCTTGAAAGATGCTTCCCTGCTTCAGAAAAATTCACAGGATACTTATCTGGAATCTTTCTTTATTGCCTTTGAAGCACTTCCTGGTGAAAATTCACTAGCATCACCTGATATATTTTTCAATAAAAATTTAGAAGATGATATCAATGCTTCAATGAGTAATGATGATGTAAAACCTGTAATTGAACGGAAAATAGATGAGTCTATTACTGCAGCATTTGAAGTATTGAGAAAACGTATCGATAAGTTTGGAGTAACACAACCCAACATTCAGCGAATTGGAAATTCAGCACGTATCTTAGTGGAATTACCAGGTGCTAAGGATGTAAATCGTATAAAAAAATTACTTCAAAGTACTGCTCAATTAGAGTTTTGGGGGGTGTATAAAATTGATGAATTAGCAAGTTTCTTGGAACTGGCAGATGCCAAAATAAGTGAACTTAACAGAAACGAAAAACCAACTGAAGTTGAAGTAGATACCACCAAAACAGAAGAAAATGTTATTGATGAATTATTAGGAGGTGATGATGTAAAAGATTCTATAATTGATGCTTTAAAAGAAAGACCTCTTATTGGTAAAATGCAATTTGCAGGTTCAGCTGGGAGACCTGAATTAGGTACCTTCTTGCTTAAAGATACCGCAATGGTTAATAGTTATTTTAAAAAACCACAGGTTAGAAGCTTACTATCTAACGACCAGCGATATGCAAGATTTGTTTGGGGTATCGCTACCTTTAATGATCAATTAGAAGAGGAAGTAATAACATTATATGCACTTAAAGCGAATAGAGATAATGTACCACCACTTGCAGGAGGTGTAGTTGTTGATGCATTACAAACGTATGATCAATTAGGACGTGTTGTGGTAAGCATGCAAATGAATACACGTGGAGCTAGAATTTGGGAACAAATGACTGGTGAAGCATATTCCAATCAGACTCAAATTGCCATAGTATTAGATGATATTGTTTATTCCGCACCTGGAGTAACTAGCGGTCCAATCTCTGGAGGGAGTAGTCAGATTTCAGGTGACTTCAGTATAACAGAAGGTCAGGATTTAGCCAATGTATTACGTGCGGGTAAATTACCAGCCTCTGCAGATATTATTGAAGGAGAAGAAATTGGAGCAACCTTGGGGCAAGAAGCGATAGATAGTGGTATATTCTCTTTTCTATTGGCACTTGCTTTTGTGTTGATCTGGATGATATTCTATTATGGTAAAGTGGGTATTTTTGCCGATGTTGCACTTGTAGTTAACATAGTATTTATCTTTGGAATTTTAGCAGGACTAGGTGCTGTTTTAACATTGCCAGGTATTGCAGGTATTATCTTAACAATTGGTATGTCTGTAGATGCAAACGTACTTATATTCGAACGAATAAAAGAGGAACTTGCAAAAGGGAAAGCCCAAAAAGATGCCATTAATGATGGATTCAAAAATGCATTGTCTTCGATATTAGATGCTAATATTACAACTGGCCTCACAGGTATTATTTTATTGATGTTTGGAACTGGACCTATTCAAGGTTTTGCTACTACCTTATTAATTGGTATTGCAACTTCATTGTTTACGGCAATATTCATTACAAGATTGTTTATCGATAGTTATACTAGGAATGGAAAACCATTGCCTTGTTCAACTTCAATTACAAAAAACATTCTAACAAATAATAATTTTGATTTCTTAGGAAAACGCAAAGTTGCATATGTGATTTCTGCGATTATGATTGTTGTTAGTTTAGGGTCATTATTTACAGTTGGTCTTAATCAGGGAGTTGATTTTGTTGGAGGAAGAACCTATACGGTTCGCTTCGAGAGCGATGTGGATGCTAATAAAGTTGAAGAGGACATTATAGCCACTTTTGGAAGTGCTGAAGCGAAAACTTATGGTGCGAATAACCAATTAAAGATAACCACTAAATATAAAGTTGATGAAAGTGGAACGGAGATCGATGACGAAATTGAAACTAAATTGTATAATGGATTGACTACTTATCTTCCTGAGGGAATGACCTACCAACAATTTAAAGATGATGATGAGAATAAAGTTGCAGGTAGAATGGAATATTACAAAGTAAGTCCTACCATTGCAGATGATATTAAGAAAGCATCTTTCTGGGCTGTTTTAGGTTCATTAATTGTGGTGTTCTTATATATTTTACTTCGATTTAGAAGGTGGCAATTTAGTTTAGGTGCTGTAGCTGCAGTTTTTCATGATGTAATAATTGTATTAGGAGTTTTCTCTTTAACCTATAAAATAATGCCCTTCAATATGGAAATTGGACAATCCTTTATTGCAGCAATACTTACTGTAATTGGTTATTCACTAAATGATACTGTTGTTGTTTTTGACCGTATTCGTGAATATTTTAACGATCATTCTTCTTGGAAGATGAGTCGTGTAATTAAAGCTGCATTGAACAGTACCCTAAGTCGTACCTTAAATACCTCGTTAACAACTATGATTGTATTATTATCAATCTTTGTTTTTGGTGCAGAGTCCATTAGAGGATTAATCTTTGCATTGATGGTTGGTGTTTTAGTAGGTACCTATTCATCTTTGTTTATTGCGACTCCAATAATGTATGATACGGTTAAGAAAAAAGGAATCGACCTAAAAGATAAAAGTAAAAAGGAAGAGGAGAACGAATAGATCCTTATTCAACAATATTTTTTAAAAGACCCCCTAGAATAATCTAGCGGATCTTTTTTTTAACATTTTTAGAAATGGGCTAGTATAATCTAAAAGATTTTAAAAGTGTTTACCATTCAATTAGATCTCCTATTTCAAGTCCCCAGAAATCAGAAAGCCCTCCATTAATTTCAAGAACATACATAGCAGGAGCATTAGAAGAGAGTGACGATTTATCGTAAGGCTTAGCATTTTTTTGGATGCTTACAATTTTCTTATCACTATTGATATAAATGATATCAAGTGCAAATTCAGTATTCTTCATATAGAAAGATCGGGGTTGCTCATCTTTAAAAATAAAAAGCATTGCCTGTTGATCTTCCATAGATTGACGATACATTAATCCGGTTTGTGTTTCATAATCTGATTCAGCAAATTCTAAATCAAGTGTTTTTATTAATGAATCAGATGTCGATTTTTTAAGTCTGAGTTCTCCTTCTTTAGTAAAATTTACTGTTTTTGTAAGAGATTTTTGATTCGTGGTTTCTTTACAATTTTGAAATAAAAAACCAGTAATTATTAATACGAGTATGATTAGTGTTTTTTTCATGATTCTATGGGTCTTTTTGAAGAGGTAACTATTAATAATATTCCGGCTAAAATAAAAGGAATACTTAACCATTGTCCTGTATTTAAAGCCCAATCGGCACGTTCATCTACTTGAACTTCTTTAACAAATTCAACAATGAATCGAACTGTCCAAAGCAATACTAAAAAGGCGCCTAGGAGATAACCCATTTGTTTGCTTTTGTTAGTTTTCCAATATAAATACCATAAGATTAGAAATACAAAAATATAGCCAAATGATTCGTATAATTGGGCGGGATGTCTAGGAAAATCTTCTCCGAGTTGTTTAAAAACTACTCCATAATCCGAATTAGTTGCTTTCCCAATAATTTCAGAATTGATAAAATTACCTATACGTACAAAAATAGCGCCACTTGCAATAGCAATTACTATTCTATCCAATACCCATAAAAGCGGTTTTTTAATAATTTTTTTGCTATATATAACCATAGCAATAATAATACCGATAGCAGCTCCATGACTAGCTAAACCATAAAATCCGGTAAATTTAAATTCAGGTACCGTTCTAAATGGGAGGAAAACGGACACAAAATCTTGTGAAAACAATTCAGGTTGGTAAAAAATAACATGGCCCAGCCGTGCTCCAATCAAGGTAGCAATAACCACATAAATAAAAAGAATATCCATTTTATCTGGAGTTTGCCCCTCATTATTAAATATTTTTTTTGTGATAAACCACCCCAATGAAAAGGCAACAACAAACATTAGACTGTAATATCTAATAGTAAAAAAACCAAGATCGATTCCTTCAGAAGGATTCCAAATAAAACTTAAAGCGTGCATAATTTTTATTAAAAATAAGATTTGTAAATATAAGGAAAGCAATACTTTTTAATTATAATTTTAATAAAATTACCTCTTATCTTTTTCTGGAACAGGATCATAGCCAAATCCACCCCAAGGATTACAACTTCCAATTCGTTTTATAGCTAACCAACCTCCTTTAATTAATCCGTGTTTTTGTAATGCTTCTATAGAATAATGTGAACAAGTTGGGTTATATCTACAGGTTGAAGGTAAAATGGGAGATAGTATTAATTGGTATCCCTTTATTAAAATTATAAATGGATATGTTAGGATTTTTTTCAATTATAATATTTAATACTTCTTCTAGATTTAATACATTATTCCACCGAAAAAGTAGTGCCTTTTTTCCCATCCTTCAACTGAATGCCAGCTGCTAATAATTGATCTCTAATTAGGTCGGAAGTTGCAAAATCTTTATTAGAACGTGCTTGATTTCTAAGATCGATTAAAATATTCACTGCTTCAGAAAGTTTTTCTCTCTCATTTGTCTGCTTATTCCCAGAATCTTTTAGTCCCAGAACATCAAAAATAAAGTCGTGCATGGTTTGGTGTAACATATTCAAATCTTCTTGAGATAATGAAACAGTTCCTTCTTTTGCTGCATTAATTGTTTTTGCTGCCTCGAATAATTGTGCAATTAATATTGGACTGTTAAAATCGTCGTTCATTGCATTATAGCAGGATTGTTTCCAAGAGTCGATATTAAAATCACTTTGAGTAGAGGGCTTGATTTCTTTTAATATTTTATAAGCCTCCATCAAACGATTAAACCCTTTTTCAGAAGCAAGTAAAGCCTCATTTGAGAAATCAAGTATACTTCGATAGTTTGCCTGATACATAAAAAACTTAGTAACAGATGGAGAAAAAGCCTTGCTTAAAATGGTATTATCTCCAGAAAATATTTCGTGAGGGAGTATGTTATTACCAGTCGATTTAGCCATTTTCTTGCCATTAAGAGTTAGCATATTGGCATGCATCCAATAATTTACAGGGGTGCAATTTGTTGCAGCTTCAGATTGTGCTATTTCACATTCATGATGAGGGAATTTAAGGTCCATACCGCCTCCGTGAATATCAAATTGTTTGCCCAAATATTTTGTACTCATCGCTGAACATTCTAAATGCCAACCTGGAAAGCCAACACTCCAGGGCGAAGGCCATCGCATAATATGTTCTGGTTCAGCTTTTTTCCAAAGTGCGAAATCCTGTGGATTTTTTTTGTCTGTTTGCGCTGTTAAATCGCGGGTATTAGCAACCATGTCTTTTAAATTTCTTCCGCTTAATTTTCCATATGAATGTTCATCATTAAACTTGTGAACATCAAAATAAACAGATCCATTTACTTCATATGCATACCCTTTAGAAAGAATTTTTTTAACTAGATCAATTTGTTCAATTATATGACCTGTTGCAGTGGGTTCAATACTTGGAGTAAGTGCATTGAATTGGTCCATGGTCCTGTGGAAATCAACAGTATACCGCTGAACGATTTCCATAGGTTCAATATTTTCGATTCGTGCTTTTTTAGCAATACGATCTTCACCGATATCAGCATCATTTTCAAGATGTCCCGCATCGGTAATGTTTCTAACATATCGGACTGTATAATTCAAATGTAATAAATACCGAAACACAAGGTCGAAGGATAAAAAAGTACGACAATTTCCTAAGTGTACATTACTGTAAACTGTAGGGCCACATACATACATACCAACCGCACCTTTGTTAATTGGATTGAATTTTTCTTTTTTTTTGGAAAGAGAATTATAGATGTGAAGATTTTGTTGTTCGAAAAGGTTCATTTATTTTCTTAATCAGAATTCAATAAATAGTTCAGTAATCAATGATAATACTAGTTGTTCTTAACTGTCGGTTGATAAGGTTGAGGCTTTGCAAGAACTTTTAAAACTCAGTATCAAATTTAATATAATCCAGAAATTCCCTACGAGTATCTTTATCCTTAAATTTTCCTCCAAACTCACTTGTAATGCTACTGCTATCAATATCTCTAATTCCTCTGGAGTTTACACATAAATGCTTAGCATCGATTATACAAGCTACATCTTTTGTATTTAAAACCTCTTGTAATTCTTTTACAATTTGTAAGGTTAAACGTTCTTGTACTTGAGGACGTTTAGCATAAAAATCAACAACTCTATTCATTTTTGAAAGACCGACTACTGTTCCATTTGAAATATAGGCAATATGTGCTTTACCTACAATTGGAAGTAAATGATGTTCACAAGTGGAGAAGAGAGTTATGTTTTTTTCAACCAACATTTCACCATACTTATATTTATTGTTAAAAGTTGAAGCATTTGGTTTATTATCGGGATGTAAGCCCCCAAATATTTCCTGTACGAACATTTTTGCTACCCGGATTGGTGTTCCTTTAAGACTATCATCTGTAAGGTCCATCCCTAAAGTTTGCAATATATTTTGCACATCTTTTTTTATTATTGCTATTTTTTCTATATCACTAAGATCAAAGGCATCAGATCGTAATGGAGTATCTGAGGAACTACCCACGTGATCATTTCCTAATTCTTCAATAGCTTTTAATTGTTTTTCTAAATCCATAGTATTTTTTAATAATACAAGATGCAAAGATACATATTCATTTATTGGTACCGAAAATGGAATCTCACTATTTTAATTTTTGAAATTCATTTTTTCATAAATATTTCTTAAATTTCGGAAAAAAAGAAGCTTATTTATAAGGAAATAGCATCATAATTATGTGTTTTATCAATGCAATAGTTATTAGTCGTAATAAAAAGGATTTCATTAATTTTGATAAACTTTTTTGAATGAATTATAACAAATTAGCATGCAAGTCCGTTAGAATAGTACCTTTTTTAGGTAGAAAATCAAATTAACATTATCATTCAGTATGTTATAAAAATAGCCCCAATTATGAAACTCCATAATTTATTTTTAGTTATTGCTTTAGTATCCAATTTTTTTCTTTTTGGAGTACTGGCAAAAGAAATTCCATTGACTACAACCGATTCTATAAATGCTATAGATGTAATTGATTTGAATATTTTTGACGATACATTGGTATTAGTTCCAGTTTCTTTTTGTGAAGGAGATATTGGAACAATAGGGGAGGTTGATCCTTTGGCTATAAGTTATGAATGGTTTATTGAAAACCCTCCGGGGACATGGGTAGTTATCCCAGGTGAAACCAATCCTACTTTAGATGTTACGGCAACTGGTAATTATATAGTTGAAAGAACCTATGCTACAGGACCACCTATTCCCTTTCCTTATGAAGTAACATTCTATCCGGTGCCAATTGTTGAAACAGCAGCAATCGATATACCTAATTGTAATAATAATATATTTAATTTAACTGATAATACACCATTAATTTTAGGAGCTCAAGGTGCTGATTTTGAAGTGAGATATTATGAAACGTTAACTGACAGTGAAGATAATACTAGTGCAATACCAAATCCATCTAATTACACTATCCCTATAGGTGATATACCTATTAAAATCATTTATGCTCGAATTCATAATGTATTTAATGATATATGTCATGCGCTTGACAATTTTATAATTGAATATCGAACAGTTGATATTGGTTTTATAACTGATTTACCCGTTTGTGATAATCTTCCCATTGGTAATGAACCTGTAGATTTAACAGTTAAAGATATTGAAGCACTTAATGGTCAAAATCCAGCTGATTATACGGTGTCTTATCATGGATCTCAAGCTGATGCTGATGCTGATGCCAATCCACATGGAAACCCCTATATTGCCATAGCACCTGTTGATATTATTTATGTGCGTGTTGAAAACAATGCCAACCCAAATTGCTATATAACAACTACTTTTAATGTGGTTATCACTACTATCCCTATTCCAGTAAATCCTACTCCCTATGAGGAATGTGATATAGAAGAATTTCTTGGAGCCCTTCCAAATAATGGATTTACCATTTTTGATTTAACGACAAAGGATGTGGAAATAATTGGACTAAATACTGATGTTTCCGTTAGTTATTTTCAAACAATTCCAAATGCTCAAAATAATATCCCTGATATTTTTACTCCAACTGCTTATATTAATATTCTACTGGGAAATCAAACAGTTTTTGCTCGTTTGCAAAGTGATTTTAACTCTAATTGTTTTAAGATTGTTCCTTTAAACCTTATAGTTAATCCAGTTCCAGATGGCCCAGGACTAGATGGCAGATATGTTATAACACAATGTGATGATAATGATCCGCCGGGAGTAGGTCAAGAATTTTTTGATCTAACACAATATGAGAATGATATATCATTAGGGCAACTCTGGGATTTCACCTATCATTTAACTCCTGAAGGTGCAGATTTAGGTGCTTTGGATCCAGCTATTATTTTTGATCCAATAAATTATATAAATACTAATCTTATAGAAACAATATATGTTAGAGTCTCTTTAGATATTACAAATCCTGATACTTGCTATGTTATTGTAGAAATACGATTAATATTAAATTTATTACCAGAAACAGATTTTGATATTGAAGATTATATTATTTGTGAAGTAGATAGCGATGGATTAGCATTCTTTGATCTTACCTCTAAAATTAATGAAATTTTAAATGGACAAAATCCTTTAATTCATGAAGTAACATTTTATGAGAGTCAGGGTTTTGCAGATTTGATGTTAAATGAGATCGATCCAGCAAACAATTATGAAAACCGAATTAACCCACAAACGATTTTCGTTGGAATCTTAAATAACTTAACACTCTGTTACACTTCAGCGCAAAGTTTTATAATTGATGTAAGAGAAGGCGCAACCGCAAATCAACTTCAAGACCCCTATACAGTTTGTGATACAGAGCCCTTTGATGGAATTGAAGAATTTGATCTTACCGATCCCGATTTAATTGCAGAGATTTTAGGATCTCAGGATCCATCAATGTATTTAGTTGAGTTTTATATTTCTTTTGAGGATGCATTAGCAGAAATAAAAACAATTTCTCCTTTTTATCCAAACGTTATTAATCCACAAATTGTATATGTTAGGGTAACCAATATTGGAACCGATTGTTTTGATATTACTGAAGTTATTTTAAAAGTGGAAACTCCACCAGTTATTGTATTAGAAGACAGTTATCGATTATGTGTTGATGCTGATGGTAATTCGATTCTAGAAGAAGATGGTGAGTTGTCACCTCCTGTAATAGATACAGGTTTTGATCCCTTTAATTATGAATTCGTTTGGGAGTTAAATGGGAATATTATAGCAGGTCAAACAGGTGCATCAATAATTGCATTACAAGAAGGTGTTTACACTGTTACTGTTACAGAAATTTCGACGGGATGTAGTTCATCCGAAAGTACCACAGTATTCCTTTCATCACCCCCTTTAATTTATGATGCTAATGTAACAACTGGAGCGTTTGCAGATATTCATGCTATAATTGCTACTGCTGAAGGAATTGGGACTTATGAGTTTCAATTAAATGATGGTCCATTTCAGGATGATGGTGTTTTTATAAATATTAGATCAGGAAATTATATCGTTACTATTAGAGATGTTAATGGTTGTGGAAGTGTAATGATTGAGCTAGGAGTTATAGACTACCCAAGATTTGTTACCCCAAATGAAGATGGATTTCACGATACTTGGAATATCATTGGAATTGCATTTGGAGATCCTAATGCAAAAATTTATATTTTCGATCGCTTTGGAAAACTATTAAAAGAACTTATTCCTCTAGGAGCAGGATGGGATGGAACTTATAATGGGAATCCATTGCCATCTAGTGATTATTGGTTTAGAATAGAATATACCGAAAATGAAGTGCAAAAAGAATTTAGAGGTCATTTTTCTTTAAAGCGGTAAATAATATCTAATCTCAAATACCCGATAAAGGTTAATATAAAGATAATTTTAAATCTCTGAGAGTTCCAGCTCTTGGAGATTTTTGTTTAATTTATTTCATAAGCAACGGTAAACACATAATTATTTTGTGTTGCCTGAATTGATGCTGAATCCGTTAAACCTACATCATAAAGTTGTAAATCTTGATTTCGTTGCATTCTCGAATAGGATAGATCTATACTGTAGCTACCAAGAAAATAACCAAGCCCTAAGGAGAAACCAGTTAGATCGCCTAGGGTAGTAGCATTTTTATAAGGATTTTCTTCAAAAATATAACCCCCTCTTATGCTAAGCAAGTTTAATCGATATTCTCCTCCAATTCTGTACATAGAGGCCCCTTTTAAATTGTTGTTAATCTTATTGTTTTCACTTTCGAAAACAGGGTCTTGTGATGGGCTAAATCGTATAGATGAATAATCTTTATAGCTATAATCAAAACTAAGAAGTCCTTGTTTTCCAAAAATATATGCTGCGCTTCCAGAAATTTTCCAAGGAGTTCTTAAATCATATTTAGGAAAGATGTTGATAATTCTAGGGTCGATAAAAGTCCAGATATTTGAACCGTTTTCATGTCTTCTTGTTTCAAGGTATTGTATTGTTTCTTCATAAATATTATACCAAATCGGAGTGTCGTATGTTATACCAACTCTAAGTCCGTTTGTGACTTTTACAATAGCTCCAACTTGTGCTGAAAATCCCCAACCGTAAACTCCAAGGTTATTTTCAAACCCAACCGTGTTAACGAGGCTTTTGTTAGCATTGGTTTCGTGTAAAAAAGTTGTTTGTCTATAGTCAATATTATTACTATTTAAATTAATACCAATGGAAATATTTCTACTTAATTGGGTTCCAAAATTGAAAGTGTATTTTCCACTATATCCACTGGTAAAATATGAATATTCTTGATAAAAATTTCCTGAGACTATATTTGAAAAGTATAGGGTATTTTCAGGATCTTTTGGGTCAAGCGGGTCTATAATAAATCCTTGATAACCAAGAAATGCATTTTGCGCTGCTACCCCTTCTGTTTCGCCTAAATAACGATATAAACTAGAAGTACTTTCCCCACTTTGTAATTGTAAAAGGTTTAAAGGAATTCCTTGGACCTGTGCTAAAAAAAACTCACTAATTGAGGTTGGTCCAGCACCTCTTGCAAAAATAGATTCATCAAAATTATGGGTGGAAATATAATTAAATCCGAAGGTGAATTTATTGAAAGATGTCCCTTGTTTAGAATTATTTAAAACAAATACAAATCCGAGTTGATTGAATTTAAGATTGGTATCTGAACTCGTTGTTTTGGTATTAAAATAAGTCGAACTATTCTTTTTATCAATAACAGAAATAGTAGCAGTTCCAGCACTATTAGTAAAAATAGCAGAACCTGCAGGGTTTAATGCAATAGATGAAACATCTCCTCCTAATGCGCCAAAAGCACCACTTAAGGCATTGAATCGTGCTGTTCCGTTAAGGTTTTCGGTTGAATATCTTAGCGCATCAGTGATGTTTTGAGCTTTAGAAAAAGTCAAAGAAAGCACTGTTATTAGAAAAAAAATAACCCTTTTCATTGTAAAAAATATCTTGAATTTTCTATTAACTACCTCCACGTCTTCCACCACCACTACGGGAACTACCACCACTACGAGATCCTCCACTAGATCGGTAACTACCTCCGCCAGAACTTCTATAGGAGCTAGATCTTCCTGAACTAGGTCTAGAATAGTTGTTAGATCCTCTTCTGGATGTATTATTGTTTCCTCTAACTGTATTGTTATTTCTTGAAGTATTTCCTGATCGTCTTACTGCACTATTTCTAGAATAGCTTGTCCTTCTATTAGTTTCACCTCTTGAATAACTTCCTCGTCTATTGGAATAACTTGTACTTCTTCTGGAAGAATATGAACGATTACTTGCATAACTATTTGATCTTCTTGAGCTAGTACTAGTCCTGTTAGCATAATAATCGGTGTTTCTTCTGCCTCTATTATATGCATAACCATTTCCATAACCATTTCCATAACCATATCCGTAGCCATATCCGCAATAATAAGGATAGCCCCAGCCATAACCATAATATGAGTATCCCCAGCCCCAACCATAATATGGATATCCCCATCCGTAATATGGGTATCCCCAGCCAAAAGAAATTCCCCAATAACCTGTTCCCCAATATGGTGCATATCCGTAACCACCATATACATTTATAGAAACTTCAGTACCATTAGTACCCCAAGCACCATACCCTTCATTATAGGTAGTATCTTCTTCAGTAACTATATATCCTTCTTCATCTAGAGTCTCTGTAGTATGATACGCTTCTATATCGGTAAAGACTACATTATCTTCAGGTACATCACTATAGGTTAATTCTTTTGTTTTAAAATATTGTTTGTAATAATTATTTTTTTCTTCCTCTGCAGATGTATTATCTTCAACAACAGTACTTGAATCATTAGAATAAATTCCGTCAGATTCATCATAATCATTATTGCTGTGAGTTCCACATGAAATAAATATAAGAAGTATAAATCCTGAAAATAATAAAGGGAGTAACTTTTTGATGGGAAAAATAAAGGTTTTCATAACAACTGAATTTTTATTGTTGAACATTATAAAATTAGTTAGTTTTGCTGAAAAATAAAACACATTTAACATAATTACAAAATTTGTGCCAAACCCTAAACCATGGCTAAAAACCTAACAAAGAGAAACGAAGATTATTCAAAATGGTATAATGATTTGGTAATTCAGGCAGATCTTGCTGAAAATTCAGGCGTAAGAGGTTGCATGGTTATAAAGCCTTATGGGTATTCTATTTGGGAAAAGATGCAAGCAGAGTTAGATAGAATGTTTAAAGAAACAGGTCATCAAAATGCTTATTTTCCATTATTAATCCCTAAATCATATTTTAGTAAAGAAGCAAGTCATGTTGATGGATTTGCAAAAGAATGTGCTGTAGTAACTCATTATCGTCTTAAAAATGATGAAAATGGAAATGGTATAGTAGTCGATCCAGATGCTAAATTGGAAGAAGAGTTAATTATCCGCCCGACTTCTGAAACTATTATTTGGGACACCTATAGAAAATGGATACAATCCTACAGAGACCTTCCTTTGTTAATAAATCAATGGGTCAATGTAATGCGTTGGGAAATGCGTACTCGTTTGTTTTTAAGAACTTCTGAGTTTTTGTGGCAAGAAGGACATACAGCACATGCAACAAAAGAAGAAGCTTTATTTGAGACCAAACAAATGCTTTCTATTTATGCCGATTTTGCAGAAAATTATATGGCGATTCCTGTAATTCGGGGAGTTAAAACCGAAAGTGAACGATTCGCTGGGGCTTTGGATACTTATTCTATAGAGGCATTAATGCAGGATGGTAAAGCACTTCAGTCAGGCACCTCACATTTTTTAGGTCAAAATTTTTCCAAAGCTTTTGATGTAAAATTTACAGCAAAAGATGGTAAACGAGATTATGTTTGGGCAAGTTCTTGGGGAGTTTCAACCCGATTAATGGGAGCATTAATCATGACCCATAGCGATGATAATGGATTGGTATTGCCTCCAAAATTAGCGCCAGATCAGGTTGTAATAGTACCAATTTATAGAAGTAACGAACAGTTTGAAGCAGTGAGTAAAGTTGCAAAGGATGTGATGAAAGATTTGCGTGAAAAAGGCATACGAGTAAAGTTTGATGATAGAGATACCCATAAACCAGGGTGGAAGTTTAATGAGTATGAATTTAAAGGAGTTCCTGTTAGACTAGCTATTGGTCCTAGAGATCTTGAGAGTGGAACCTTAGAGCTTGCAAGGAGAGATACCCTTGAAAAAGAAATAATTTCAAGAGATAATGTTGTTGATATTGTTGAAGGATTAATGACTGAGATTCAGGAAAACCTGTATAAAAAAGCTTTAGATTTTAGGAAAAAACATATTAGCCATGTATCAACTTATGAAGAATTTAAAGAGGTGTTGGAATCTAAAGGAGGGTTTATTTATGCCCATTGGGATGGAACTTCACAAACGGAAGATAAAATTAAAAACGAAACTAAAGCAACCATACGATGTATCCCTTTTGATATTAAAGAAGAAGATGGAACCTGTATGGTAACTGGGAAACCATCAAAAAGAGAAGTGTTATTTGCTAGGGCATATTAATTTTTTTTGAAAAAAGTTTAAGTAGACTTGTTGCATTAAAAAATAGTTGTATTTTTGCATCCGCATTAAAAAAAAATTATGGTCCGTTCGTCTAGGGGTTAGGACGCCAGGTTTTCATCCTGGTAACAGGGGTTCGATTCCCCTACGGACTACAAAGAATTACAAATAAAACAGAAAAAATGGCGAATCATAAGTCAGCATTAAAGAGAATTAGAAACAGCGAAACAAAACGTTTACGTAATCGTCACCAACATAAAACGACACGTAACGTAATGAAGAAACTTTTAGAAACTTCTAAAAAGAAGGAAGCAGAGAAATTGTTATCTGAAGTTATTTCGATGATAGATAAGTTAGCAAAGAATAATATTATTCATGATAATAAAGCTGGTAACTTAAAATCTAATATAGCAAAACACGTTGCTTCTTTAAAATAAGGGACGTTTTAATATACCATAAATACTCCTTTGGGAATTACCTGAAGGAGTTTTTTTGTGCCAGAAATTTAAAGGGTCACACTCTTCGGGACAAATTTTGAAAAATCCCCACCATTTCGTATTATATCTCGAACTATTGAAGATGAAAAATTAGATAGTTTGGGAGTACTCATTATAAATACACTTTCAATAGAAGCTAATGAAGCATTAGTTTGTGCTATCGATTGCTCATAATTAAAATCTGAGCTATTACGAAGCCCGCGCAGAATAAACCCAGCCTGTTCCTTTTTACAAAAATCTACTGTAAGACCGGTGTAAGTTTTTACTTTAATATTTGCTTCGTTTTTAAAGGTATCTTCCAATTGTTTTTTCCTGTCTTCAATAGAAAACATATATTTTTTATCGGCATTAGTACCTATTGCAATAATTATTTTATCAAAAAGTGAAAGAGATCTTTTAATAATATCTATATGCCCCAAGGTAATAGGGTCGAAAGAACCAGGAAATACTGCTGTCTTCATAGTTTAAAAATACTCAATTTTTAATTAATACATTCTCAATAAGAATATTAAAAAACTCAGTCAGGGTTTTTCCAGATGCTCGTACTTGTTTTGGGACTATGCTTTCAATAGACAAGCCAGGTGTGGTATTTATTTCAATAAAAAATGGAATCCCGTCCTGGATAATAAAATCACTTCGTGTAATCCCCTTCAAATTTAAAAGGGCAACTATTTTTTTAGCAATTGATTGAACATCGTTTACTTCTTTTTCAGAAATTCGAGCAGGGGTAATTTCCTGAGATTTTCCTAAGTATTTAGCTTCAAAATCAAAATAATCATTTTCAGGAACAATTTCAGTAGGAGGTAATACTATTAATTCCTCCTTATTATTATAAACCCCTACGGAGACCTCTACTCCCTGTATTGCTGTTTCAACGATTAATTCGGGATCCTCCTTAAATGCGAAATCTATTGCCGGGAGTAATTCATCAAGGGTATGCACTTTGCTTATACCAAAACTTGAACCTGCCCGATTGGGTTTTACAAAACAGGGTAAGCCAACTTTTTTTATAATATCTTCTTCTGAAAAAGGAATCCCTTTATTTATATAATATGAATTTGCACAGGTAATCCCACACCCATTTAAAACAGTTAGCGTATCTCTTTTATTAAAGCTTAAGGCAGCCTGATAAAAATCACTACTAGTTTGAGGAATCCCTATTAGTTGTAGATAAGCTTGCAGGACTCCATCTTCGCCTGGAGTGCCATGAATAGTATTAAAAATAGCATCTGGATGTATAGTTTCCTTTCCGTCGTAAAAACTAAAATCATCTTTATTAATAGAGCGTTTTATACCATCTTCGGAAATAAAATCCCATCCACTTTTAAGGATTTGAACTGGAAATACTCGGTATTTATTTTTGTCTATTGAATCACAAACAACCTGTCCACTTTGTAGTGAGATTTCAATTTCAGTTGAATATCCACCCATAACCACTACAATATTCTTTTTTCTCATACTTAACTTAATTAAACTCCGTTTTGGAATATATCCATTACGAATTTACTGATTTTTTAAAAATAGAAATCTAATTGTAAATTGTTTTTTTGTAAATTGTTTTTTTTTCAGTAAAACTAAATATGGTTTTATACTTTTGTGGCTAACAATAAATGTATGACATTTTTAAAATTTTTGACAAGCAAAACCTTTTTACAACAATTATTGATTGCTGTGATTGTAATAATTGTGCTTTCTTTTTCCATTTTAATGTGGCTCAAGATTAGTACAAATCACGATCAAAAAATAAAAGTGCCTAGTTTGGCTAAAATGTCATTAGATGATGTGGAGGCTACCTTAACGAAAATTGATTTACGTTTTGAAATACTAGATTCTTCAAATTATAACCCTGAGTTTCCTAAATATTCAGTGATCGAACAAATTCCTAAGGCAGGAAAATTCGTGAAAGAAAATAGGAAAATTTATATAACATTAAATCGCTCTGGATACCCTTATATACAGATTCCTGACGTTGTAGGAAGAACAAGAAGGCAAGCAGAACCTACATTAATTGCCATGGGATTTAAGATCGGGGAAGTAACTTTTCAACCCTATATTGCTGAAGATGAGGTCTTGGAATTGCAATTTAAAGGAATTACAATTGAACCTGGTGATGAGCTACAAAAAACTACAGTGATCGATCTCGTTTTAGGTGATGGATCTGGAACCTTAATAAGAGAGAAAAAATCTCCCGAAGTGCCTAGTGATGAAAATAAACAGCAAGATGGAGAAAACTAATTCTGACTCCAAGTTTGGACCCACAAACGATACTGGGAGTGATGAACTTTATGAACATTATCGCTTCACCGCACAAAAAGGACAGCAACCCCTTAGAGTGGATAAGTATCTAATGAATTATATTGAAAATGCAACCCGTAATAAGGTTCAAAAAGCTGCAAAAGATGGAAATATTCAGGTAAATAACAAGGTCGTGAAATCTAGTTATAAGGTAAAACCTAATGATATAGTGACTGTTCTTTTTGTACACCCCCCTTATGAATTTTCATTAATCCCTGAAGATATCCCAATAGATATTGTTTACGAAGATGATGCTGTTCTTGTGGTAAATAAGCCAGCTGGAATGGTCGTTCATTCAGGACATGGTAATTATAGCGGGACCTTAATAAATGCCCTGACATTTCATTTTGATAATTTACCGAATAATAGCAGTAATAGACCAGGTCTTGTGCATCGAATAGATAAAGATACCAGCGGATTGCTAGTTGTAGCTAAAACTGAAGAAGCAATGACCCATCTCGCTAAACAGTTTTTTAATAAATCTACAGAACGTGAATATATCGCATTGGTTTGGGGTGATGTAAAAGAAGAATCTGGAACTATTGAAGGGAATATAGGACGGCATCCAAAAAATAGACTTCAAAATACGGTTTTTGAAGGGGAGGAAGCAGATAATGGAAAACCCGCGGTTACTCATTATAACGTATTGGAACGCTTGGGCTATGTTACATTGATTTCCTGTAAATTAGAGACAGGGCGGACGCATCAAATAAGAGTGCATTTAAAATATATTGGTCATACCTTGTTTAATGACGAACGTTATGGAGGTGATAAAATTTTAAAAGGAACCAGTTTTAGCAAATACAAACAATTTGTTGATAATTGTTTTAAGATATTACCAAGGCAAGCACTTCATGCAAGGAACTTAGGGTTTATTCATCCAAAAACTGAAAAATTAATGCAATTTGAAACGCCAATTCCAGAAGATATAGAACTTTGTTTGGAGAAGTGGCGGAATTATTCGAAGCATTCAATAATTTAGATTATTTTGAAATAAAAAAAAATATATCATATAGGACTGACCATTTTCACAAATTTTGTTTAATTTAAAAATGATTTCTATGTGAAATAAAATAATAAATTAATATGAAAATAGTAATTTCTCCAGCCAAAAGTCTTGATTTTGAAAGTAACTTGCCTTCAGGCAAATACACCCAACCCCTTTTTCTAGAACAAGCTGATGCCTTAAATGCTAAAATGGCATCGAAATCAAAAAGAGTCATTGGAAAATTAATGGGTATTAGCGATAAACTTGCTGAGTTGAATTATCAGCGTTATCAGGGTTTTTCAACTCCTTTTACTTCAAAAAATGCTAGGCCTTCAGTGTATGCTTTTTCGGGAGATGTTTATATTGGATTGGATGTTTATTCATTGAAAAGTAATAAAACTGAAACCATGCAACAAAATCTACGTATTCTTTCAGGAATGTATGGCCTTTTAAAACCATTAGATTTAATTCAAGCCTATCGTTTAGAGATGGGAATTCCATTAAAAATAAATCGGAAAAAGAACCTCTATGAGTTCTGGGGAAATACGATAACCAATGCATTAAATGATGAATTAAAAGAAGATGAGTTATTCCTAAATTTAGCTAGTCAAGAATACTTTAAAGTAATCCATCCCAAAAAATTAAAAGTTCCAGTGATCTCACCCATCTTTAAAGATTTTAAAAATGGAAAATTAAAACTTATTTCTTTCTTTGCTAAAAAGGCTAGAGGAAGTATGGTTCGTTATATTTTGGATAATGATGTAAATACACTGTCTGGTGTTAAAGGGTTTAATGTTGATGGTTATAGCTATAGTAAAGAATTTACAAAGAATGAGAATCAGCCTGTATTTATAAGATAGTGTTTCTTCACATCCATCCTTTCCCACCTTTTATTAATGAAAGTACTACCAAACTTATCGTAGGCACCCTTCCACCTCCAAGATTCACATTAGGAAAGCTAAAAGAAAGAGATGTGAATTTTTGTTATGGTAGTCGGGATGGACACTTATGGCCAATTCTAGATAAATTTTTTAATCTTGATTTAAGATATGAAGATACTCAATACGCTATCAATCAGCGGAAACAATTTTTAATAGAAAATAAAATTGGTATTTGTGATATAGTAGCAAAAGCGAACCGTATAAAAATAGATGCTTCAGATTTAGGGATGAAAGATATTGAGCTTCGGGATTTAATATCGATATTAGAGAACTATCCAAAAGTTAAAACCCTATTATTCACAGGCGGGAATAGTAAAAACGGACCAGAATATTTCTTTAGAAAGCTGTTACAAAGCTATAATAACAAACTAGAGGTTATTTCAAATGAAGTTCCTAGAATTCATGAATTTTCATTCCCTAAAACAGAGAGAAAAATTAAAACGGTTTCATTAACAGCACCTTCAGGATCTGCAAATAGGGCAGTGGGAAGTCTTCAGAAGTATAAAGAAATGAAAGCTAAAAATCCTTCTATCAATACCATAGATTTTAGAATAGTGCAATACCGTCCTTTTTTTATATAAGAATCAGTATTTATTAAGGCTCAAATGTAAATATTTCGAGAGGAGTATTATTGCTAACAACAACAAAATGGGTTTTCTCATTAATCATAATTTGCTTTAAATCTTTAGAGTCACTGGTAATCAATGGGTCATATTCCTTTGCATAATTAAACCCTCCATTCCCATTTCCTAATAATACATATCCGTAATTACTATCGTATCGAATTGTTTCTACTTCCGCATCATAAATTGCACCAATTCCCATAATATCCTTATGGCCATCCTTGTTAAAATCTCCACTAATTAGAGAAAGTGTTGGTCCCATTTGTGCTTCATTAACCAAACTAATTATTTTAAAGTTTCCATTTCCTAGATTTTCTAAATAAATGGATTCAAACATTGAAGCAGTCAATTTGAATGCATCATCTAATTCATTTTCTCCATAGATATCTTTCATTTCAAGGCTTGCAAATTCTTTAAAGGTTTCAATTTTATCTAAAAGGAATGGGTTTTGTTCAGAGCTACATTCCTTACCTCTAACTGGCAATAATCTTCCTTGGTCAATTTTACTTAAGGCTACGTCGAAACTTCCATTATCATCAAAATCTTTTGCGTAAATATACAGTGGTTTATCTTTTGAAGGATGAAACTTATTGTTCATACCTAGATTTCCTAATACATAGTCATCATCTCCATCGCCGTCAAAATCATCGGTAACAACACTAAACCACCATCCTTCTGTATTTTCAAGTCCAGATATAGTTTCATTTTTAATAAAAGATCCCTGCTTATTACCCTAAACTCGCAACAACATTTATAAATACCCCTTAGCCTTTTGAAAACAAAAGGCTAAGGGGTATTGTAGTTTCACCTAAAAGGTGGAAATTGCGGTTGAACCCTGCAAAACACTACAATGCTTAAAACTAAACAATCTTCAAAGAATATCACCCCTTTTGGTGGCTTAAATTTTATTTTTAATGCCATTAAACGCTCAAAAATAGATGTTTTTCTCGATAAAAATTTGGGTTATCGAAATTTTAGAGCCCAATATTCGTATACCGACATTGTGCTTTCTTTGTTGGGAAATTCTTTATGCAATGGAGAGTATATTTCTGATTTAGAACATCTTAAAAATAAATTCACTTGCCAAAGTTTTACCAAAATCCCTTCCCCAGATACGCTTGAATATGCTTGTCAGGAATTAAAAGAACCAACAATTAGGGAGATAACTGGCCAAGGAATTGTTCATCAATTTAATTACAACAATCAAACCAACGCATCTTTAATCGCTCTTTGTGCAAAAACAGGTCAACTTAAAAAAGAAGAAAAATACACACTTGATTTTGACAATGTAGTTCTTGAAAACAAAAAACAAGATGCCAAAAAAAGCTTTAAAAACACTAAAGCCTACCATCCCAATTTCGCCTTCATAGGCAGATTACCTGTGCATATTGAAAACCATAACGGCAACACCCCTGCAAAGTATAAACAATTTGAAACACCAGAAAGATGTTTTAAAAACCTGAGCGACAATCAAATAAAAATAGAACATTTTAGAGCAGACTCTGCATCTTATCAAAAAGAAGTCATTGAACTGGTTAGCCAAAAGGCGACTAACTTTTATATTAGAAACATCAGTTCCCAAAAGTTCATCTCTTTATGTGGAAAAATTAAAGATTGGAAAAAACAGGAAATCAACAACGAAATAAAAGAAGTTGCATCACTAATTTACACCCCTTTTAATGGAGGATTTTCTTATAGAATTGTGGTTACAAGATCTTTAAAAAAAGACCAGCAAATCGATTTTATATCAGGGACCCCTTACAATTATTATGGAATAATGACCAACAATTTAGTTTTTTCAAATCAAGAAATTATCGAATTTTACAACCAACGAGGCGATGCGGAGAATTCTAACAAATTCCTAATCAGTGATTTCAACTTGAAACACTTGCCTTTTATGGATTTGGATACCAATACTGCGTTTATGTATTTAATGGCGATGTGCTTAATTCTTTTTGAGTGGACAAAAGTAATTTTGGCGAAAAATAAAACTCCAAATATTAGTCTTAAAATGAGAGTCAAAGCGGTTTGTTTTCGTTACATTACTGTGGCTACAACTTTTGTAAATCACGCCAGAGAGAAAATACTTCAGGTTTTCTCAAACCAAGAATACAAAATTTTAAAAATTTAAAACAAGGATTTACTGGAATTGCAAAAAAACTCATTTGGGGTAAGGGGGGCTATACACATAGCCTATGAAATTTTGTTGAAAACGGAATGAAAACCCTGAAAAAATTAAATACATTTACATATGGGCATCTCTAAAAACTAGTATTTCCTCCTAGTGCTAATTTTTGTTTTATTTTTTTGAATTAAACTTTATTTACTGTCATAAGGTTTTAGATCTTTAATTTTTGCATACTACTACATATCAACATGTTATGGTTTTACGCGTTCGCAATTGAAGGCACGTTCTCATTGTTTGCTGCTGTTAATTGAATTTTACGAAACATATTATAAGTCAGGTTCATCAAGCCTATGACTGTTTCTGCTCTTTTAATTCCTACTTTTCTGAAATACATACTCCCCATGGAGTTTTCCATAAAGCCAAAGACATGTTCTACTCTTACTCGAACTCTTGATTTTTCGGTATTTGTTGCTTTTTGTTGCTGGGTTAGTGGCTTGTTTTTGTATCCTTTTTCATGAATTTGGTCTATAACCTCATATTTATCTATGAACTCTTGTTGACCTACATAGGCACTATCGGCATATAGTTCTTGTCCTTGATCTGTCTTGCTTAGTAAGTCGTCTATAGTTTGTGAATCATGGACAGAAGCATCTGTAACGGTATAAGTATCTATTAGTTTGCTTTTGGAATCTACTTTTGCATGATTCTTATAACCGTAATAGCTCTGATTGTTCTTCTTTGTCCAACGTGCATCTATATCTTTTTGAGACTTTTTTGTGGGTAAGTCATTCCACAATTCATCGCCTTTACCTTGTTTTATTTGATCGTTTTTATCTTTGCTATTACCTTGTCGGGGAGCTTCTACAAAACTAGCATCTATAATTTTACCTTTATTTACCACCAACCCCAGCCTTTCTAATTCTTTTCCAAATAAATCGAATAATTCTTCTACTAAAGTTAAATCGGTTAATCTTTCACTAAAGTGCCATATCGTTTTACTATCTGGAATATCATCAGAAATCGTTAAATTTAAAAAACGCATAAAACTCATTCTATCGTTAATCTGATATTCAGCTTGGTCATCTGAGAGATTGTAATAGCCTTGCAAAATTAATATCTTAAACATTAAAACATAGTCATAAGGCGGACGACCGCCTTTACCTTTTGGCTCTTTGGAGAGCCTTATTTCTAATAATTCTCTAAAAAACTCAAAATCAATCCCAGTATTTAATCGTTCTAATGGGTCGCCTAATTCACTTAATTTGCTTAATCGAATATCTTGGTCAAAAAAACTGTAATCTCTGTGTCGCTTATATCGTTTTTCCATAGGTAAATATCGACATTTTTTGCCTTCTATAAAAATATATGAGTTTTTAGAGGTGCCCATATTAAAGACCTCGGATTTCTGTTGCGAGTTTTGGGGTATTCTTGAAATTTTGTGGTAAAATCACCTACCGATGTTCCAGAAATATCTGTATTATTGGTAATAATAACATACTGTACTTCATTACCTTCTAATGATGGCATTGCTGAGGTATCATAAGCATTACCTTGTACTGTACTTAGGGATTTATAGTCATTAATTTTGCTTACTGCATCCGGGTAAAAACCTTCTATATCGTTGCTATTGGTAACAGTTTGTTTTATATTGTTGTGTGCCGCTTCGTCTATATTATTATAAGGGCGTAATTTATGTGCTTCACTACTACCGTTTACCGTGTAATTAACATTAATACTAACTTGGCTCAACAAAAAGAGTTGTTGGCTTTGCGGTAAATATTTAAAAGGAATAAAGTTTACACTTACATAGTTGTAATCACGAAAACCATTGGTGGAAAAATCTAACAAATAGTCTTGCGGGAATTGCGTGTTAGAATTATATATTGCAAGATCTTGTGCTACAAATGCAGGTGGGTCTTCAAAATTAGGATAGGCAGGCAATTGGGCAGGGTAAAGATTAAACCCCCCTGTTATTTGCTGTTCTTGTTGTACTGTAATACTTACATTTGTTGCTGTAGCCCCTTGTGGCAACAAAATGTTATAATGTGCCACAGGTAATTGCGGTTTCCCTGCATTTTCCTCACCAGTTAAAAAACCTTGGTTTGTAAGTCTTATCAAATCATAGCTATCTAATGGTGTGATTTCTAATTCGTTTTGTGAAAAGTTAAATTGTTGGGTAATTTGTTGCGATTGCATTGCCATACTTAGCAATACGAAAAAGGTAAAAGAAAGGGTTTTCATAATTTAATAATTTTTTTGGTTAGAATTGTTGAGGAGTTGTTTTGTAATTGAAGAAAGTAAATACCCGTGAGAAGATGGGATACATTAATTGACGATTGTTGATTGCTAATTTTTAATTGCTGAACTGTTTTGCCAGTAATATCTATAATTTGTAAATCATTATTTGTAAATCGTAAATCGTAATTGTCTATATAAAGTATATTGTTTACAGGATTAGGATATATGTTTATTCTTTGAAAGAAATTATCATTTATACCCAGTGCATCACACTCCGCCTGGGTTTCTACAAAAGTGGAAGCAGGATCTGTACTAGACCAGTTGGCTTCGCTATAAGCAGCATCGTCAACAAAAATACAGGTAAGGTCTGGGTTATTAACTGAGATAAAACTTATAATATTAGTGTTGTTTCCATTCCTGACGTCTAGTGATTCAAGAGAATTATCTTTGCACCAAATGATATTAAGTAAATCGTTTTGTGTAACATTTAAGTTTAAAAGACTATTATTATTACAGATCAAGCCTTCCAGTAAACTATTTTGACTTACATCCAAACTTAATAAAAGATTGTTAGAGCAATTAATGTCATTTAAGGATGAATTTTGGCTCACATCCAAGTTCACAATCCAATTTTCTTGACAATCTATATATTCAAGTAGTAGGTTTTGACTGAGGTCTATAACGGATATATTGTTGTTGAAGCAATGTAATTCAGTTATGTTGATGAAAGCTTCTATTCCGGTCATATCCATAATGTCTCCTTGAACAAATGCATCTCCTACATAAACAGCTGTAATAGCTTCAGCTTCTGACACTTGTATTTCACCATCTCCATTAGTATCAATAATATCTCCACCAAACTTATAATGAATCAGTAACCGCTCTTTAAAAGCAGGATCAGGGATATTAACAATTTGTGCTTGTAAGGTGCTAATGGAAAAAAGTAGTATAATAAATAGTGTTGCTTTCATAATTTAATAATTTTTTTGGTTAGAATTGTTGAGGAGTTGTTTTGTAATTGAAGAAAGTAAATACCCGTGAGAAGATGGGATACATTAATTGACGATTGTTGATTGCTAATTTTTAATTGCTGAACTGTTTTGCCAGTAATATCTATAATTTGTACATCGTAATTTGTAAATCGTAAATCGTAATTGTCTATATAAAGTATATTGTTTACAGGATTAGGATATATGTTTATTTTTTGAAAGAAATTATCATTTAGACCCAGTGCATCACACTCCGCCTGGGTTTCTACAAAAGTGGAGGCGGGATCTGTACCAGACCAGTTGGCTTCGCTATAAGCAGCATCGTCAACAAAAATACAGGTAAGGTCTGGGTTAAAATTAGAATTATAACCGGTTATATTGGTATTATTCCCACTTCTAAGATCCAGGAAGGTAAGTTGGTTACTGGATAAATCAAGACCTTGTAAATTTAGACTATTACTTAGGTCTAAACTAACTAATAGATTACCAAAAGCATATAATTCTTCCAGTAGTGTACATTGGCTAACATCTAAAGAAGTAAGTTGATTAGAGTAGCAAACTAAATGTTCTAACAAAACATTATTACTTAGATCCAAAGACGTAAGCTGATTCCAAAATACCCAAAGCTCTGTAATATTTATAAAGGCTTCAATGCCCGTTAGGTCGTATATGTCTATAAACTGCCCACTCACATCTAAGAGACCTGTTAATGCTTCAGCTTCACTTACCTGAATTTCACCATCAAAATTGGTGTCAATCTCTATACCAGTAAAAAATCCATGATCTAAAAGAGCTTGTTTAAAAACGGGGTCTGGGATGTTTACAATTTGTGCATTTAAGTTAAATGCAGCACAAAGAAAAATGAGTAGGAGTTTTTTTTGTTCATGACTCTTAGTTTTAAGTTTTTATAGATTAATATATCGCCACATTTAAAATGTGATAAAAAACAAAAAAGATGACTTTCTGTTTTTTATTCATTTTTTAAAAGGGGACATAAATATAAACAAATATACGCCTTTATTAGGCTATTGAATAACTTTTTTTACTGTTTTATTAATGCACAACGGGTTAATATTAGAATATCTTTACTTAAATATTGTCTAATTATTTTAGTAAAAGGGTTATGCAAAATAAAAATCATTTTTTCATTATAAAAAAATATAATTTGATTTATCATTAAGGACAAAACCTCCTATTCTCATCCTAGCAAGTTAAATTGTATTGCCATTTGTTATATTAAATTAATAGCTTGAAAAGCCTATAAAAATTATTCGGATTGTGTATGAGATATTTCAAAAGATAAGTTTTCAGATGAACTACTTGAAAATAAGCGTATTGTTTATAATTTTATAAGAACGTTTAACGGTATGGAGAATGCTAAGAAAGAGAATAGGAATTTTAGAACTTCACATTGGGATTTAGAAAACACTTCAATTAACCCACTAAAAAAGTTTTTTAAAAAGATTTTACAACCTAAAGAAAAAGATTGAATTTCTCAGATTTAATTATTGAGATGATAAGACAACATCACTCTCAAACAAGGTTATGATTTATATTATTGTACGTAAATTTAAGACTCATTTTCCTTTTTATTTATCGAAACAATAAATTTTTTAATTGTTTCGATTATATTCTTAAATAAAAAACACCAACAAAGTGTTTTTAATCAATCACCCTAAACTCGCAACAACATTTATAAATACCCCTTAGCCTTTTGAAAACAAAAGGCTAAGGGGTATTGTAGTTTCACCTAAAAGGTGGAAATTGCGGTTGAACCCTGCAAAACACTACAATGCTTAAAACTAAACAATCTTCAAAGAATATCACCCCTTTTGGTGGCTTAAATTTTATTTTTAATGCCATTAAACGCTCAAAAATAGATGTTTTTCTCGATAAAAATTTGGGTTATCGAAATTTTAGAGTCCAATATTCGTATGCCGACATTGTGCTTTCTTTGTTGGGAAATTCTTTATGCAATGGAGAGTATATTTCTGATTTAGAACATCTTAAAAATAAATTCACTTGCCAAAGTTTTACCAAAATCCCTTCCCCAGATACGGTTGAATATGCTTGTCAGGAATTAAAAGAACCAACAATTAGGGAGATAACTGGCCAAGGAATTGTTCATCAATTTAATTACAACAATCAAACCAACGCATCTTTAATCGCTCTTTGTGCAAAAACAGGTCAACTTAAAAAAGAAGAAAAATACACACTTGATTTTGACAATGTAGTTCTTGAAAACAAAAAACAAGATGCCAAAAAAAGCTATAAAAACACTAAAGCCTAGCATCCCAATTTCGCCTTCATAGGCAGATTACCTGTGCATATTGAAAACCATAACGGCAACACCCCTGCAAAGTATAAACAATTTGAAACACTAGAAAGATGTTTTAAAAACCTGAGCGACAATCAAATAAAAATAGAACATTTTAGAGCAGACTCTGCATCTTATCAAAAAGAAGTCATTGAACTGGTTAGCCAAAAGGCGACTAACTTTTATATTAGAAACATCAGTTCCCAAAAGTTCATCTCTTTATGTGGAAAAATTAAAGATTGGAAAAAACAGGAAATCAACAACGAAATAAAAGAAGTTGCATCACTAATTTACACCCCTTTTAATGGGGGATTTTCTTATAGAATTGTGGTTACAAGATCTCTAAAAAAAGACCAGCAAATCGATTTTATATCAGGGACCCCTTACAATTATTATGGAATAATGACCAACAATTTAGTTTTTTCAAATCAAGAAATTATCGAATTTTACAACCAACGAGGCGATGCGGAGAATTCTAACAAATTCTTAATCAGTGATTTCAACTTGAAACACTTGCCTTTTATGGATTTGGATACCAATACTGCGTTTATGTATTTAATGGCGATGTGCTTAATTCTTTTTGAGTGGACAAAAGTAATTTTGGTGAAAAATAAAACTCCAAAAATTAGTCTTAAAATGAGAGTCAAAGCGGTTTGTTTTCGTTACATTACTGTAGCTACAACTTTTGTAAATCACGCCAGAGAGAAAATACTTCAGGTTTTCTCAAACCAAGAATACAAAATTTTAAAAATTTAAAACAAGAATTTACTGGAATTGCAAAAAAACTCATTTGGGGTAAGGGAGGCTATACACATAGCCTATGAAATTTTGTTGAAAACGGAATGAAAACCCTGAAAAAATTAAATACATTTACATATTAAAGACCTCAGATTTCTGTTGCGAGTTTTGGGTTATTAGTAAAAAATGTTGGTGCCATCCATTCACCAACAGTAAAAAGATCTAGATCGCCATCGCTATCATAATCAGTAAATAATGCTTCAGAGATCATTCCTATAGTTGTAAGAGAACTGTTATTAGAAGTATCATCTACGAATATTCCATTTTCATTTTTTAATAAATATGATCGAGGTGGTAGGGGATATTTTCTTGGGATCACATTACCTCCAACAAATAAATCCAGGTCACCATCTCCATCATAATCTCCAGCAACAACACTTTTCCCAGAAATTAACATAGTAGGAAGAGCTTGTTTATGATAAGAGAATTTTCCATTTCCATTATTTAAATACAATCGATCCTGAAGTAGGGGATTGTCTTCATTCAGTTCATAACCAGCACTTACCACATAAAGATCTTGATCTCCATCGCCATCTACATCAAAAAACAGTGCATTTGCATCTTCATACATTGCTTCTTGAGACCAAAGACTTTCATTGGTTGAAGAAAAAGTTCCATCATCCTTTTGAATATATAGCGCACCTTGGGCACCAGCAGCATTACCAACATAAAAATCTTCCAATCCATCACCATTAACATCGGCTTTTGCAATTCCTGTTCCTTTTGTTGATTGTTTCTGAGGAATCAATAACTGGAGTGAATAATCGTTAAAGTTATTTTCAGAATGAATATAATTTACCCCTAGTTGATTTAGGTTTTTGGATTTCTTCTTGTTATTTAGTTTTTCTAGATCTACAGTATTATTAGTAGCTGAATTATAATCTATAGTTATTGTTTGATTTGAAGACACATCTTTCAATATAGTAATTTTTCCATCGGCCCATTCAACGATTAACTCCTTAACAGTAGAAGTTTTTCCTAATCCAAAATGTATCATTGAAGTTACAGACGATTTGTAACCCCTTGTTAAATATAATTGTTGAAATTGTGAATGATCATCATTTCTCAAGATTATTTTAGATCCTATAGCAAAGGGGTTTTTAGCCTTCCCATTTAATTTTATTTTAAGATAATGATTATTTGCATTGTTCTTATAAACCCCTGCATTATCATCAATATTATTAGTAATTAGATCTAGATCTCCATCATTATCAAGATCTGCATAAGCAGAACCATATGAAAAATTTGGATCTTCCAAGCCCCATTCTTTTATTTTTTCCACAAACCTAAGGTCTCCTTTGTTTTTAAAGATATAATTACTCATTTTTTTAGAAGGAAAAGTATTTAAAACATCATCTAGGTACATAGATTTTCCACTTTCCATTACTTTTTTCAATTCTATTCGTGCATCTTGATTGGTATAATCTTTATCCACTCCATTGGTAATAAATATATCTTTTAATCCATCATTGTCATAATCTGCTATAAGGGCAGACCAACTCCAATCCGTCATCGCTACTCCACTGAGGAGAGCCGTTTCTTTAAATTTACCATTACCAACATTATAATGAAGCATGTTAGACATATAGGCATGATGGTACCCAATTTCAACCATCTTCATAAAATTAGATGTGCTCATTGATGCCATATTTTCTTTACTTCGTTTATGACTTGATGCAGCCATATCTAACGTTATTAGGTCTGGTAAAAGATCGTTATTTAGGTCAGCGAAATCAGAGCCCATACTAAAGGTAGTAATATGGTCTAAGCTATTGAGTATTTCATCTTTAAAAGAACCGTTTTTTTGATTGATATATAACATATCCGGTTCCATAAAATCATTGGCTATATAGATATCATCCCAACCATCATTATTAAAATCTCCAACAGAAGCACTTAATCCCCAAGTTTTGTTGTAAAGCCCTGCCTCGCCAGTAACTTTTGTAAATCTATTAGTGTCATTTCTATACAATTGATCGCTAGTAATTTCTTCTATTTGCTTTTGTAATTCACTATTAATCGATCCGTTATTTTCAAAATCGTACCTGTGATTTACGATATAAAGATCTAGATCACCATCTTTATCATAATCAATTGTATAAGATTGTGTGGTAAAGCCAGGATCATCTATCCCCCATTTTTTAGCATCTTCTTTAAAAGTACCATCTTGTTGATTTACAAAAAGTAAATTACGCCTTGCATTATTGTCTTTAAGTGAGCCTGCTTTAGAAATATAGATATCTAACCAACCATCATTATTGACATCTAGCATAGTTACTCCTGAAGAAAACCCTGTATAGTCTTCTGTTTTGGAAGTAATTGTAATATCTTCAAAAAAGAAGTCACCCTTATTTTTGTAAAGTTTATTAGGGCCAAAATTTGAAACAAAATAAATATCTTCCAAACCATCATTATCGATATCCCCTACAGCAACACCAGCTCCTGTATAGATATACATATAATTCATAAAGTTGAAATCGTTTGTTTGTTTTATGGTATTTTTAAATGAAATGTTTGAGTTTTCAGCAGGTATTTTTGTAAAAAGAACCTTTGCTTCATCTGAATATTTTCCATCTTTCTTTGCTCCTGAATTAGTATCTGAACAAGAATAAAATCCTATAGTTATAATTAATAAAATTACTTTATAATTCATTATTTAGCTTAATATATTGAATATAACAAATGTAAGTAAAAACACATAAAACTTAAGAAATAATATTAGCATAAAAAAAAGAGGCTAACAATAATGAAAGCCTCTTTTTTATAATATTAATTTGTTTAGTATTTCATTGTAATGTCTACTTCAAAAATATCAGAAATTGCTCGATCTCCCAGATTGTCGAAAAATGAATCTGAGCCATATCGCACATCAAATTTACTTCTGTCTATTTCCAAATGAACGGTTGCGGTTCTGTCTTCAGACGAAATATTAAATGTAATTGGATTAGAAATACCTTTAATGGTAATTGTTCCATGGACTTCATAATGCCTAACTTCAGAAAGTTGGCCAACCCTATTGATTGCCAAACTTGCAGTTGGAAATTTTTCTACATTAAAAAAATCATCACTTTTTAAATGATTTTCCAATTTAAGTCTATACTCATCATTGTCCATGTTTGTTGCAGTAAGCGAGGTCATATCAATCACAAAGTTTCCACCAACAAATAGGTCCTCTTCAATTAAAAAATACCCTTCTTTAAGAGTTAATGTTCCTGTATGTGAAGAACCGATTACTTTTTGGCCCATCCATGTGATAGAACTTTCTTTAATAACTACTTTCTCTTTTTTTGAGTTTATAAAAGCAAATGCACCTATAATTACAGCGGTTAATAAAATTATTTTAATACTTTTATTCATAATAATAATGGTTTTTTATTTACCCCAAAAATAAAGTATTCAATTAATATTAAAAGTTTATAGCTATTAATTTAATGTTAAAACTTTTTTAATATAGTTCACAATGAATAATTTCGAAACATGAATAAACTGTTACTTGTTTTAATGGTATTATTGTTTCAATCTTGTATTGAAAAAAAAGTTGAGAATAAGAACTTGGATACAGTTTCAATTGATGAGAAGAAAGACCTAAATTCTTCAAAGAAAATACCAGCTATTGATTATGAAACTCTTGCCCCTTTATTGAATAAAAAAAATGATACTACCTATGTAGTTAATTTTTGGGCAACTTGATGTAAACTCTGTGTAAAAGAATTACCTGCTTTTGAAAAATTAAATGAAGAATATAAATCTAAGAAGGTAATAGTGTTATTAGTAAGTCTTGATTTTCCAAAGCAATTAGAAAGTAAAGTAATCCCATTTGTTGAAAACAGAAAAATAAAATCTCAGGTAGTACTTTTAAAAGACTCCGATGCGAATAGTTGGATTCCTAAAATAGATTCTTCTTGGACGGGAGCAATACCTGCTACCTTATTTTATAATAACCAGTATCAAAACTTTTATGAACGATCTTTTACTTATGAAGAATTAGAAGATAAATTAAAACTAATTATAAAAAACGAATAAAATGAAGGCAAAAAACAATTACAATGCATTATTTATAACAGCATTTTTAATCATTGCTTTAAGCAGCTTTAACGACAAAACGAATAATTCAGAGGGTAGCGGTTATGAAATTGGAGATGAAATTACAAACATTAACCTATTAAATGTAGACAATACAATGGTGTCTTTATCAGATTTTCCCAAAGCAAAAGGGTTTATTATAATATTTACTTGCAATACTTGTCCTTATGCAGTAGCTAATGAAGAAAGAATTGTAGCCCTCGATGCTGAATTCAAAACTAAAGGCTATCCTATAATAGCGATTAATCCAAATAATCCTTCGGCACAACCCGATGACACTTTTGAACTTATGCAAAGGAAGGCATCATCTAGCGGATTTACATTTCCGTATTTAGTTGATAAGGATCAAAAAATATATCCTCAATTTGGAGCTAAAAAAACACCACACACATATATTGTTCAAAAAATTAATAATAAAAATATTGTAAAATATATAGGAGCTATAGATGATAATGTGCGAGATGCTTCTAATGTGAAAGAGCGATTTGTTGCTAATGCAGTCTATGAATTATTGGAAGGAAATGAAATTTCTGTAAAGGAAACAAAAGCAATTGGATGTTCTATAAAAGTCTAATCTAATTTGATTGAAACGATAAAATTTAATGATGAATGTTTTGTTAAAAATCTGTAACAATTTGAAAATTTTAACGTCTATTTAACATACACTATATTAATTGATTGCTAATAATTAAGTGTATAGATAACAGATAGAATATGTTTATCAAATGAAAAAGTACTTATATTTAATTGCATTAGCATTATTTTTTACTTTCCAAGCATGTAAGGATGTTAATACAAATGTGGCGTCAACCAGTGAGATTGAATTAATTTCTCCTCAACAGGTATATGATGCAGTTTATGGTGAAGATACCATACAATTAGTAGATGTTAGAACAAAGGATGAATTTATTGAAAACCATATAAAAGGAGCTCAGAATATTTGTGTAACAAGTGATGACTTTGAAGAGAAAGTAAAAACTCTGGACAAAAATAAACCTATATACGTTTATTGTAGAAAGGGTGGTAGAAGTGCGAATGCTGCAAAACAACTTCAAAAATTAGGTTTTACTAAGGTATATGATGAATGGTGGTATCCATTTATGACAAGAAAAAAATCTAGGAACAGAAGACTAAATTTGAAGATGTAATTCATTAGAATAATTGTAATATCAATAAAACTTCTATTAATATTATTACCCTTTTATTTCTAAAAGCTATTTCAGGGCTATTTTTTAAATATGAAATGTTATCTTCATTCCATATCCAATTACTCTCATACTGTAAATACAAACCCAGTAATAACAATACTTACTGGGTTATATTGTGGAGCCGGGGAGATTCGAACTCCCGTCCAAACGTGCAATTAAAATGCTTTCTACATATTTAGTTTTCAATTAATTTTCGACAATAACCCGGACGAAAACTTCCAAGATATTGCTTTGCTTCATTTGTTCCGACGAATCGGGGTTCGCAAACTCATCAAAGCCCTGAGCTTACTAGGTTTATTTTTACGAAGTTTCTATATCAATTGCCATAAACCAAGGCCTTTGAGAAACTTCCTGCTTGCCCGCCTTGCGGACCAAGGCATTATCCTACTATAATTCGGATTATGCAGCTAGGGCGTAGTTATTATCGCCGTTTAAAAGTGTGAATTACGATATTAACGAGCTGCAATCCAACGCTCGATATGCTTACAAATCAATTTGACCCGCTGTCAAATCCAGTCGGCCCCAAAATTCCTTTTGCTCCAATGTTTCAGAAGCAGGAACTATAATACATAATAGATTTTTTCAATGAACAATACTTCTTTTGCCTAACGCATTAAAGAGTGAACAAAGATATAATATTAAATGTATCTTTGTGCTCCTTTTGAATATTCAAGAAATTACTTTCAAAATTTATTCCAAATGCTGATAAAATTTGCTTTAATAAAAGAGCGTAAGATTCCACCAGATCGAAGGGTCGTTTTTACACCAAAAAAAAGTAAAAAAGTAGTTCATTATTTTCCAGATTCTCAAATTATTGTAGAGAGTAGCGATATACGAATTTATAGTGATGAAGATTATAGAAAGGCTGGTTTTGAAATAACTACTGATGTTTCAGCTTGTGATGTTTTACTCGGAATTAAAGAAGTGCCAATATCAGCGTTAATCCCTAATAAAAAATATTTCTTTTTCAGTCATACCATTAAACATCAACCCTATAACAGAAAATTATTGAAAGCCATATTACGGAAAAAGATTGAACTATTCGATCATGAAGCCATCGTAAATGAAAATGGCGCAAGACTTATTGGATTTGGGCATTATGCAGGAATAGTAGGAACTTATAATACTTTTAGAGCATTAGGATTAAAAGATAGGTTATTTACATTACCTAAAGTTGAAGACCTACACGATTTTGCAGAATTGAAGCAAGAATTAGATAAAATTAAACTTCCTTCAATAAAGATTGTTTTAACAGGAAAAGGAAAAGTTTCAAAAGGGGCTAAAGAAATTTTAGAACATTTGAAAATTAGAAAAGTTTCTGTTGAAAATTTTTTAAACAGTACTTATAGAAATATTGTCTACTGTAATATTGAAGCGAATGATTACAATAAAAGAATTGATGGAGCTAAGTTTAATAAACAAGAATTTTATAAAAACCCAATTACTTATGAAAGTGATTTCATGAAATTTACAAACGTGAGTGATGTGTTTATTGCAGGCCATTTTTATGGTGAAAATGCACCCTTTTTATATACTAGAGAAGATGCTAAAAGCCCCTATTTTAAAATAAGAATCGTAGGCGATATCTCTTGTGATATTGATGGACCAGTTGCAAGTACTATAAGAGCATCTACTGTTGCAGATCCTTTTTATGGATACGACCCTAAAACCGAATTAGAAGTTTCATACGATATTCCAGAAGCTATTACAGTAATGGCGGTGGATAATTTACCCTGTGAATTACCTTTAGATTCCAGTAAAGGATTTGGTACTATGTTTTTGAATCAGGTTATACCTGCTTTCTTTAATAATGATAAAGATGGAATTTTAGAACGGGCTAGAGTGACCACTTCTAAAGGAACATTAACCGAACGATTTACTTATTTGCAAGACTATGTTGATGGAGTAGAATAACCTTTAGTTTTAAAAAACATCATTGCAATCATAATTCCTACTGAATCTTTTTATTAAAGCTTATTTACTGTTTTTCTGATAGCAACCAAATCAGACAATAATTTTTCCAAAAATTGAAGATCCAACATATTGGCTCCATCACTTTTGGCATTTGCAGGATCAAAATGGGTTTCTAAAAATAAACCATCAACACCTACGGCAACTCCTGCTCTGGCTAATGTGCCAATCATCTCGGGTCGTCCACCAGTAACCCCACTGCTTTGGTTGGGTTGTTGAAGGCTATGGGTGATGTCTAAAATGGTAGGCGCAAATTGTTGCATGGCTGGAATCCCTCTAAAATCTACAACCATGTCCTGATAACCAAACATGGTACCACGATCAGTGATAAACACTTGTTCATTTCCAGAATCTTTAACCTTTTTTACAGCATGTTGCATACTCTCAGGGCTCATAAACTGCCCTTTTTTAAGATTAACGACTTTCCCAGTCTTAGCAGCTGCAACTACTAAATCGGTTTGTCGTACCAAAAAAGCTGGTATTTGAAGTACATCAACATATTCAGCAGCAAGGGCGGCATCTTTAATTTCATGTATATCAGTAACTGTTGGCACATCAAATTTTTCTGAAACTTTTTTAAGAATTTCTAGCGCTTTTTCATCACCAATTCCAGTAAAACTATCAATTCTACTTCGGTTGGCTTTTTTAAAACTTCCTTTAAAAATATAAGGAATCTCTAGGGCATCGGTAACCGAAATGATTTTTTCAGCAATACGCATCGCCATATCTTCTCCTTCAATAGCACAGGGGCCTGCAAGTAGAAAGAAATTGTTGGATTGTGTGTGTTTTATCTTTGAAATTAAATCGAGTTTCATGTAAAAAAATTGAAGTGTAAAGATAGCATAATATTGACTTAAAATAATCATTTCAAAAAATTGTGCTAATCTATACAGAAACATTATTTTTGCACCCTCTAAAATAAAAGTAGAATGAATATCAAAAACATTGCTATAATTGCACACGTAGATCACGGAAAAACAACTCTGGTGGATAAGATCATGCATCATTGTAGCTTATTTCGAGAAAATGAAAATAAAGGAGAGTTGATTCTAGATAATAATGATCTGGAACGTGAACGAGGAATAACCATTACTTCCAAGAATGTTTCTGTTGTTTATAAAGAGACCAAGATCAATATTATCGATACTCCAGGTCACGCCGATTTTGGGGGGGAAGTAGAACGGGTGTTGAATATGGCAGATGGCGTGTTACTTTTGCTAGATGCCTTTGAGGGGCCAATGCCGCAAACGAGATTTGTTTTACAGAAAGCAATCTCATTAGGATTAAAACCTTGTGTGGTTATCAATAAAGTAGATAAAGAAAATTGTACCCCAGATGAAGTGCATGAAGCTGTATTCGATTTGATGTATGAACTTGGAGCCGAAGAATGGCAATTGGATTTTCCAACGGTATACGGATCAGCAAAACACAATTGGATGAGTGAAGATTGGCAAGATCCAACAACTAATATTGAACCGTTATTAGATATGGTTTTAGAACATATACCCAATCCTGTTGTAGCTGTAGGTAGTTTACAAATGTTAATTACATCTTTAGATTTTTCTTCTTTTACAGGTCGAATTGCAATTGGACGTTTACACAGAGGTATTCTAAAAGAAAATATGCAGATTTCCCTTGTAAAAAGGGATGGGACTATTAAAAAAGCAAAAATTAAAGAGTTGCATACTTTTGAAGGCCTAGGTCGTAAAAAGATTGCTCAGGTTGAAGTTGGTGATATATGTGCTTTAGTTGGAATAGAAGGTTTTAAGATTGGAGATACCATCGCCGATTTTGAAAACCCAGAAAGCTTGGCCACCATAGACATTGATAAACCTACAATGAGCATGCTTTTTACCATTAACGATTCTCCTTTCTTTGGGAAAGATGGTAAGTATGTGACTTCTCGTCATATTAAAGAACGACTGGAACGAGAGCTTGAAAAAAATCTAGCTTTGCGTGTTGAAGCAACAGATAGTGCCGATAAATTTATGGTATTTGGTCGAGGAATTTTGCACCTTTCGGTTTTAATTGAAACGATGCGTCGCGAAGGATATGAACTTCAAATTGGACAACCGCAAGTTATTATAAAAGAAATTGAAGGTGCTAAATGTGAACCTGTTGAAGAATTAACCATCGATCTCCCTGAACATGTAAGTGGACGTGCAATCGACATGGTAACGATACGTAAAGGGGAAATGGTGAGTATGGAAGCAAAAGGGGATCGAATGATCTGTAAATTCACTATACCTTCCAGAGGAATTATTGGTCTTAGAAATCAGTTGTTAACAGCAACAGCTGGAGAGGCGATCATGCCCCACCAGTTTTTAGAATACCAGCCCCTTAAAGGAGGTATACCAGAGCGTCTTAACGGAAGTTTAGTATCGATGGAAAAAGGAAAAGCAATTCCTTATTCGATTGATAAACTACAGGATAGAGGACGGTTTTTTGTGGATCCGGGAGAAGATATTTATGAAGGACAGGTAATTGGTGAGAATACACGAAGAGATGATATGACAATCAATATTACAAAAACGAAAAAGTTGAGTAATGTTCGTTCGTCTGGTGCAGATGATAAGGCTCGAATTGTACCAGCTATAAAATTTTCTTTGGAAGAGGCCTTGGAATATATCCAAAAAGATGAATATGTAGAAGTGACTCCAAAACATCTAAGGTTGCGAAAAATTTATTTGAAAGAAGTAGATCGTAAGCGGAATAAGTTGTAGTCAGTATTCCCGCCATCTCCGCCTGTGATTGATTCAGACGGGCAATTAGAATTAAGAATTTGAGATTATCACTAATTTATTTCTTTTTAACCCAATAAACCGAGGGTTTTTTAGTTAATTTGTGAAAGAAAATTACAAACATTAAATTTTATTTATGAACTTTTTGTATTTCGACCCAGGATTAGGAGCTATGATAGTTCAAGCTGTTGTTGCAGCAGCAGCAGGAGTCTTGCTTTTTTCTAAAAACGCAATGTATAAGTTAAAGTCGTTTTTTGGCTTGAACAAAGATGAAGATGCCTACGACTCAATTGATGTTGATGAAGAAGACAACGATGAATCTAATGACAAACCTGAATAACATTCACGAAGCTTCATTTCGGGATCCTTCTGGACATATGTTCCATGATGGGGATATTTTAAGAAGGGCTATAAACCCTATTTATTTCCCTCAATATAACGCCTTAAAAGAAAGTGGGGTTTTTAAAACACTCATCAAGAATACTCTTTTAATTCCACATAAAGAGACAGCCGTTTCCGAAGAAAAAATTATAATTACCCCCGAGAAAATCCCTTTTATCACAAACCCTTACGAATGGGGTTTTGAGCAATATAAACAGGCGGCATTACTCACGTTAAAGATTCAGAAGTATGCCTTGTCCAAAGGATTTATTTTAAAAGATGCTTCTGCATATAACGTGACTTTCCATAAAGGAAAAGCTGTATTTATCGATACCTTATCGTTCGATTTTTATGAAGAAGGAACTCCCTGGAGAGCTTACAAACAATTTATCACTCATTTTTTAGGACCCTTGGTTTTAGCTAAATATCATGGCAATGATGTTTTTAATATGTTGCAGGCATTTATCGATGGAATCCCTGTAAAGATGGTAGCTTCCATGTTACCGAATAAGACGAAATTAAGCTCAACATTGTTTACTAATATTCACTTATTAGCTAAAATGGAAAGTAAGCATAGTGAGGATTATAAAGGAGAAACCAAAATCGCTACCCTTTCTAAAAAGGCGCAGAATAATATCATTAGCAGTTTGTATAATTATATTCAAAAGCTACAATTAAAAGAAGATAGTGAATGGGGTGAATATTATTCCAAAACAAATTATAACGAGGAATCTTTTACAACAAAAAAAGAGTTAATACGCTCTTGGGTTGAACCTTTAAGCCCTAAAAAATTGATTGACATAGGCGGGAACGATGCTACCTTTGCTAGGACGGTTCAAGATATTGTTGAACACCTTATTGTAACCGATATCGATAGCAATGCAGTTGATTATAATTTTAAACAGGTCTTAAAAAATAAGGAAGAGAATATGCTCCCTTTTGTTTGTGATGTATTACAACCAGCACCAGGAATTGGATTTAACAATTCAGAGCGAAGTTCCTTAATTCAACGATTTAAAGAATATGCACCAGATGTTACTATGGCTTTGGCCTTGATTCATCATATTACATTATCAGGAAATGTTCCTTTTGAAAAATCAGCAGAGTTCTTTTCAAAATTTTCGAAATATTTAGTTATTGAGTTTCCTACAAGAGAAGACTCATGGGTTGAATCTTTATTAGTAAGAAAAAGAGAATTTATTAATCATTTTGATTTCTATAACGAATCTAATTTCGAGTTGGGCTATGCTTCCCATTTTGAACTTCTAAAAAAAGAAAGAGTCACAGGTACAAAACGTATTATGTATCTTTATAGAAAAAAGTGATTTTATGTTAAAAAGGATAAAGCAAAAGCTTTCCAAATATTATGCTAAAGAAACTGACAATCCTTTTTTTTTGGGTTTAATATGTGGTTTTTACCCTTTTATTTTTTATTATTCTAATAATTTTTTTGCCATTAATTCTTGGGGGCATTTATTTTATTTCCTTTCATTTTTTATAGGTATTCCAATTCTGTTATTTACAGCATTACATTTTCTTTTTAAAAAATTTGAGTTATTAAATAAATATAGAAAGCATATTCTTTTTGCTATGCTTATTCTTTGTACATCAGTATTTGTAACTTTTGCATCAACATTATTAATTAAAATAAAAGTCCTATTAGTAGTATTGGTTATATCTATATTGGCTTCAATAAAGCTTTATAAGGAATATCGTAAAGTGGTTATACTTATAGTATTTTTGAGTGTGTTGCCGTTAATTACAACATTGATAAATCTGGCGGAGAATATTTCTTATAACTCTTGGATGAACTTACCAGACGATATTGAACAAACGGTTTTTGTAAAAACCCCAAATGTTTATATGATTCAGCCAGACGGTTATGCAAGTGTAGATGAAATGGAGGGGGAGACTTATAATTTTAAAAGCAATTTATTCAATTGGTTAGAAGAAAAAGACTTTAAAATTTATAAAAGCTTTAGAAGCAATTATCCCGCTAGTTTAGCATCTAATGCTTCCATGTTTTCAATGCAGCAACATTATTTTGGAAATGCGTTATTTCCATCTTTAGAAGTACCAAATGCAAGAGAAATAATAAATGGTGATAATCCAGTAGTTTCCATTTTCAAAAACAATAATTACAAAACTTACTTTATTGCTCAAGACGACTATTTTCAGCAAAATAAAAAGGCACAATATTACGATTATAGAAATATTAAATTAAATGAAATCAATTATTTTAGTGATGGAAATCATTTAAAAAAAGTAGTTTTAGATGATTTAAAAATTGCTCTTAAAGAAGAAATTAATCAATCCAAATTCTTTTTTATAGAAAAATTATTGCCGCATCATGTACATTTTTCTGGGCCAAAAGAAAATAGAAAGGAACAAGAACGCAAGGAGTATATTGAAAAAATTAAAGAAGTAAATTTATGGTTAAAAGAAACTATAAATACTATTGAACAAAAAGATCCCAATGCCATTATAATTGTTTTAGCAGATCATGGGGGTTGGGTTGGTTTGGAAAATTATAACGAAATGTATCAAACCAAAGACGAAAATCAAATACGATCTATTTTTGGAGCCATAGCAGCCATAAAATGGAATGGTTTTCTGAAAAAAGATTTCGATAAAGAATTGATAAGCAATGTTAATTTATTTAGAATTTTGTTTTCAGTTTTATCTGAAAATAAAACCTATTTAAATGCACTAGAAGACAATTCTAGTTATAATCTTTTAATAAAAAATTCTTTTTATAAATCTGTAAATAAAGTAATTGATAATAAGGGGAAGATTGTTTATTTTAATGAATAATGGCAGCTAAAAAAAAACAATTGATACTTGATTTTATTTCAAACCAAAAACAATACCCTGTTGTTTATGCTATTGCGGCAGGTTTGTATCCAATAGTTTTTTATTTCAGTAACAATTTTAAGTTGGTCAATACTTGGGGGCATTTAAGTTTCTTTGTTTTTTGTTTTATTCTTTGCCCTATTGTAGTTTTTTTAATAGCTCACAGGCTGTCAAAACACCATATATTCAATAAAACAAGAAAATATATTCTTCCTTTTTTAAATGTATTTGGGTTTCTTGGGTTTATGTCCATAAGTTATCATGCTGGGATTCAAAAAAAAATTATGGTACTTATTTTTTTTATAGCCTTAATTGCTATTTTTTTTATTTTCAGATACATAAAAAAAATTATAGCCCTTCAATTTATATTGGCATTAATTGGATCTATAGTGCTATTAAACACGATAAATAATCAGATTTACTATTCTGAGGAATGGCTTAAGCAACCTGACGATATTGCAAATGTGGTGTTTAAAAACAAACCTAATGTGTATTTTATTCAGCCTGATGGTTATGAGAATTTATCTGAAATAAAAAAGGGGTATTATAATATGGATAATAGCTATTTTGAAAATTTCCTGTTAAAGGAAGGTTTTAAAAATTATCCAAATTTTAGAAGTAATTATCCTTCTACGCTATCTTCCAATAGTTCTATTTTTATGATGAAACATCATTATTATAATAATGATAAAGATTCTAAAGATGCATTAAATGCAAGAAAAGTTATTGTTACAAAAAACACTGTATTAGATGTTTTTAAAAAGAATGGATATAAAACACACCTTATCTTAGAAGCTCCTTATTTATTACTTAATCGACCTGAATTGGGTTTTGACGAAAGTAATTTTAATGGATTAGAAATACCTTATATAGGAAATGGTTTTAGGAATAAAAAAAATGTATTAGAACCTTTAAATTTAAAGCTTGAAGATGATGTTCCTCACTTTTTTTTCATAGAATTTTTTAATCCAGGGCATATAAGAAATGATAAATCTAATTCTAGAGGAGTAGAAGGAGAGAGAACGGTTTGGATTGAAAATTTAAAAGAAGCAAATGAAACACTTATAAACTTAGTAACCCTAATTAAAAAGGATGATCCAAATGCACTAATTATGATTTTATCGGATCATGGAGGATATGTTGGATTAGAATATGCCATTGAAATGTATACTAAAACAGAGGATAGAGATGTTTTATACTCTATATTTGGAAGTATTTTGTCTATCCATTGGCCAGATAATGATAATCCAGAGTTTGAAAATAGCATGAAAAGCGCAGTAAATGTATTTCGATTTTTGTTTTCATATTTAAGTGAAGAAAAAAGATACTTAGATCATTTAGAGGAAGATAGTAGTTATCTTTTAATTGTTAACGGAGCTACAAGAGGGGTTTATAAAAGCATTGATGAAAACGGGAATATAACTTTTGAAAAAAAACAATAAGCATGTTTTCTGTAAAGAATAATGGTAGATAAAAAAAAACAATTGATACGTGATTTTATTTCAAACCAAAAGCAATATCCTATTGTTTACGCAATTGCAGCGGGTTTATATCCAATCTTGTTTTATTTTTCTAATAATTTCACTTTAGTTAGTCATGTTACGCAAAAATATGATAAAAAAAGGTAGTTTTAACATTTGAAATGTTGATACTATAAAAAGACATTATTGATGGATAATTTTTCAGATTTATACAGTGATTACTTGATAAGTTCAAGTTCCTATACCACAGCTACAGGTATGGCTTCGTTATTATCTATCAAGCATGATAAAATCACAAGGGAATTGTCTAAGGGGAATTATGACAGCAAGTTTTTATGGAAACAAGCTAAAGTTTATGTTCAAGAAATGACCCAATCTAAAGATACGATTGTTTTAAGTTTTGATGATTCAATACAAGAGAAACAGTACACCGATCAGAGTGAACTTAATTGTTGGCATTATGACCATGTTTTTGGCAGGTCAGTAAAAGGCGTTAATTTTTTAACAGCATTAGTAGAAGTTGGAGGTATGCGTTTACCCTGTGCTGTTGAGTTTATAAAAAAAGATAGATGGGTAGTCGATTCAAAAACAGGCAAAGAAAAGCGTAAAAGTAGTACCACAAAAAATGAATTGTTCAGAAAGATGCTACGAGAATGTTACGGGAAATTTTTGTTTGATTATGTTTTAGCAGATAGTTGGTTCAGTTCAACAAAGAATATGGATTGTTGCAAAAAAGAGTTAAAGACAGATTTTATTATGGCTTTAAAGAGCAATCGCAAAGTAGCTTTATCGTTAGAAGATAAAGAAAATAAGAAATACATAAGTATTGAAACATTACAGCCAGGACAGCAGACCGTGGAAGTTTGGTTAGAGAAACTAGATTTTCCGCTGTTGCTTACAAAGCAAGTTTTCAAAAACGAAAATGGTACAGTCGGCGAGTTGTACTTGGCTTGTAGTGATTTAAAGGTATCGTATGAGCAAATAACTACAATCTACAAAAAACGGTGGGGCGTAGAGGAATTTCACAAATCCATAAAAAGTAACACAGGTTTTGCTAAATCGCCAACAAAAACTGTCAAAACCCAAACCAATCATTATGTCTTGTCAATTGTGGCTTACATAAAATTGGAATTTTTAAAACAAAGAACTAGTAAAAATCATTTTGCAATGAAAGCTCAAATTTATTTAGCAGCTCAGCAAGCTGCTTACACAGAGCTTCAAAAGTTATCAACACCTAAAGTTGCATAGAGTTAATTTTGAAGTGTTTTTTTGCGTATGGTGAGTTAGTTAATACTTGGGGCCATTTAACATATTTTGTGTTTTATTTTTTAGTAATTCCTATTGTAGTATTTATAACCTTATCTAAGATCTTTAACTTATCAATATTACAGAATTGGAAAAAACACCTATTCCCTTTTTTAAATATAGCAACTTTTCTTATTTTATTAAGGGTCATGACAACTTAAGCATTGTTTAGCTTTGCATAAAGTCAGTCATAGTAATGCCTAACAAGTATTTATATCGTTCACGAATTTCAGAGTCTAAATCTAGAGCATTAATTAAGTTGTTTTCTGTGGATTTGAATGCTACTCAAATGAGTCAATTATCTGGGTTGAGTAGAAACAGTATTAATAAAATTTTGTTAGCTTTAAGAGTTAGAATTGCAGGATTATGTGAACATGAAAAGCCATTTAAGGGAGAAATAGAAGTTGATGAATCTTTCTTTGGAGCTAAACGTAAAAAAGGAAAAAGAGGTCGAGGAGCTTATGGTAAAACGATTGTTTTTGGAGTATATAAGCGCAATGGAAAAGTCTATACAGAAATTGTTCCTAATTGCTCCAGAGTTACGCTACAAGCTATCATTAAAGGAAAAGTAGATGTAGATAGTATTATTCATTCTGATAAATGGAGAGGTTATAAAGGATTGGTAGATTTGGGGTATAAAAAATATTATAGATTAGATCATGGAAAGAATGAATTTGTAGTAGGCAAATCTCATATTAATGGAATTGAAGGATTTTGGGGATACGCAAAAACAAGATTGTCCAAATTTAAAGGAATGCATAAAAACACCTTTTATTTGCACCTAGAAGAAACTGAATTTAGATATAATTATAGAAACGAAAATTTGTATAAATTAGTCATAGAAAATTTAAGAAAAAATCCTCTTAAGTTGTCATGACCCTTTATTAAATATAAGTTATTATGCTGGAGTACATAAAAAGATAATTCTAGTAATATTATTTTTTTCTGTATTTTTCTCTTATTTTTTTTCCAAGCAGTTAAAAAAAATTGTTGTTTTTCAGTTATTGCTAGCGATTTTATCCTTGGGTTTTTTAATTCCCCAAATTTATAAACAGATTACCAATAATACAGATTGGTTACTTCAGCCAGATGATATTGAAAATGTAGTATTCAAAAAAACACCCAATGTCTATTTTATTCAACCCGATGGATATGTAAATTTTTCAGAATTAAATAAAGGGTATTATCAAATAGACAATACTGATTTCGCAACATTTTTAAGCAATAATAAGTTTAAATATTATAATGATTTCCGAAGTAATTATGCGTCAACGTTATCTTCAAATAGTGCAACTTTTACGATGAAGCATCATTATTATAATAAAGGTACGAGTTTAAGTGAGTCTGTAAATGCTAGAAATATATTGATTACAAAAAATAGTGTTTTAGATATTTTTAAGAATAATAATTATAAAACACACTTTGTTACCGAAAAACCATATTTGCTTTTAAATAGGCCGAAAATGGGTTATGACGAATGTAATATTTCTTATCAAAATATACCATATATAGGTAAGGGACTAGGGGAGCCTCTTGATTTATTACTTCCTATAAAAAATTATATTGAAAGTGATACAGATGTTGCAAAATTCTTTTTTATAGAATTCTTTAATCCTGAGCAATTACAAGGAGTGAATTAGATTCTGAAGGAATTAATGAAGAGAAGAAACTTTGGAAAAAAAGTTTGGATAATGTCAACGAGAAATTAAGAGAATTAATAGATTTTTGTATATCCGCAAACACTAATAATTGAATATTTATGCTTATCTTTAATAAAATCTAAGATATGAATATTTTCAGTTTCACGGCAGAATTTGATAGTGAACAAGCCTGTCGCAACCACTTTAAAACAGAACGAGACAAAATAGGTGTTAGTTGTAAAAAGTGTTCGCACAAAGAACATTATTGGATAAAAAGCCAATGGAGTTATGAATGTAAGAAATGTAGAAGTCGTACTTCGTTGAGGAGTGGAACGATAATGCAGAGTTCAAATCTATCCTTTATGATTTGGTACAAAACAATGTTTTTGTTAACAGCAACCAAGAAAGGCTTTTCCTCAAAAGAAATTCAACGCCAACTAGGTTTAAAACGTTACGAACCCGTTTGGGCTATGGTTCATAAATTACGAAAAGCGATGGGAAATAGAGATGATCGATACACTTTAGAAGGTATGATAGAAATGGATGAAGGATATTTTACTATAGAAGCTTCTTATCAAGAGCACAATACACAAAATGCTGGTCGTGGTAGTAAAACCAAATCCAACGTTATGGTTATGGCTGAAAGCACAGTTCTTGAAGATATAGAGACAGGTAAAGTAGAACGACAATGTCGCTATTTTAAAGCGAAGGTTTTAGAGAACCATCAAGCAGATGGAACAGATGAAGCTCTTGAACAAGCTTTAGATAGCGAGAAAACGATTGTTTTTACTGATAAAAGCACTTCATATGTAAATATTGCTGACTATGTAGAGTTGCATATAAGTGAAAAATCAAGTGAAACTACAACAAAGGAAACATTAAAATGGGTTCATATTACAATCAGCAATGCAAAACGGAATTTTGTAGGTACATACCATAAAATCAAAAAGAAATATCTTCAATTATATTTAAATGAATTCGTGTACAAACTTAACCGCAGATATTTTGGAGAGAAAATATTTGATAGATTGGTCATCGCAAATATTACAGGTTATGATTAATTACGGATATACAAATAGATTTAATAAATGTCAATGATCCTAATTCACTGATTATTATTATGGCAGATCACGGAGGATTTGTAGGTATGAAGAACACTAGGGCATCTCTAAAAACTAGTATTCCCTCCTACTGCTAATTTTTGTTTTATTTTTTTGAATTAAACTTTATTTACTGTCATAAGGTTTTAGATCTTTAATTTTTGCATACTACTACATATCAACATGTTATGGTTTTATGCGTTCGCAATTGAAGGCACGTTCTCATTGTTTGCTGCTGTTAATTGAATTTTACGAAACATATTATAAGTCAGGTTCATCAAGCCTATGACTGTTTCTGCTCTTTTAATTCCTACTTTTCTGAAATACATACTCCCCATGGAGTTTTCCATAAAGCCAAAGACATGTTCTACTCTTACTCGAACTCTTGATTTTTCGGTATTTGTTGCTTTTTGTTGCTGGGTTAGTGGCTTGTTTTTGTATCCTTTTTCATGAATTTGGTCTATAACCTCATATTTATCTATGAACTTTTGTTGACCTACATAGGCACTATCGGCATATAGTTCTTGTCCTTGATCTGTCTTGCTTAGTAAGTCGTCTATAGTTTGTGAATCATGGACAGAAGCATCTGTAACGGTATAAGTATCTATTAGTTTGCTTTTGGAATCTACTTTTGCATGATTCTTATAACCGTAATAGCTCTGATTGTTCTTCTTTGTCCAACGTGCATCTATATCTTTTTGAGACTTTTTTGTGGGTAAGTCATTCCACAATTCATCGCCTTTACCTTGTTTTATTTGATCGTTTTTATCTTTGCTATTACCTTGTCGGGGAGCTTCTACAAAACTAGCATCTATAATTTTACCTTTATTTACCACCAACCCCAGCCTTTCTAATTCTTTTCCAAATAAATCGAATAATTCTTCTACTAAAGTTAAATCGGTTAATCTTTCACTAAAGTGCCATATCGTTTTACTATCTGGAATATCATCAGAAATCGTTAAATTTAAAAAACGCATAAAACTCATTCTATCGTTAATCTGATATTCAGCTTGGTCATCTGAGAGATTGTAATAGCGTTGCAAAATTAATATCTTAAACATTAAAACATAGTCATAAGGCGGACGACCGCCTTTACCTTTTGGCTCTTTGGAGAGCCTTATTTCTAATAATTCTCTAAAAAACTCAAAATCAATCCCAGTATTTAATCGTTCTAATGGGTCGCCTAATTCACTTAATTTGCTTAATCGAATATCTTGGTCAAAAAAACCGTAATCTCTGTGTCGCTTATATCGTTTTCCCATAGGTAAATATCGACATTTTTTGCCTTCTATAAAAATATATGAGTTTTTAGAGGTGCCCACTATTGAAGTTTATAATAAAACAGAAGATAGAGATTTAATTTATTCAATCTTTAGCAGTTCTTTAGCTATAAAATGGCCTAACAATCAAGTGCCCAAATATGATGTTGATTTAAAATCTACAGTAAATGTTTTTAGAATTTTATTTTCATATTTAGGTGATAATGAAAAATATTTACAACATTTACAGGATAATAGCAGTTATGTCATTATTAGAAATGGAGCACCAAAAGGTGTTTATCAATATATTGATGAAACGGGAAATATAACTTTTAAAAAAGAATAGACATTTATAAAGTAATAAAATATACAAGTGACAATAAGGAAGTTTGGGATCAATTCATAGAGGCCTCAAAAAATGCAACCTTCCTATTTAAACGTGCTTTTATGGAATACCATAAAAGCAGGTTTCAAGATTATTCTTTATTGGTTTATAATGACGATAAATTAATTGCCTTACTACCTGCGAATAATGATGGTAAAGTAATTTATTCCCATCAGGGTTTGACATTTGGAGGATTACTACTTTCTAATAAAGCAACTTTTGAGAAAACTTTAAATGCCTACAAAGCTATACTTGTGTTTTTAGAAAAACTTCAATTTAAAACGTTGCAATTAAAATTAATTCCAAGAATTTACCATTTACAAGCTAGTGATGAAATGGATTATTTGTTATTTAAGCTTAAAGCGAAAAATAGCAGAAAGGACATTACCTCTGTAATTGCGAATTCTAGTAAATTACCATTAGAATCTTCGAATCGGAAAAGAGGAATTAAAAAAGCAATAAAAAATAATTTAGTTGTAAAAGAAGTTGATGATTTTAGGTTATTTTGGAATGATATATTGATTCCAAATTTACAAAAATCTCATAATGCAAATCCCGTACATACTTTAGATGAAATAACTTATTTAAAATCTAAGTTTCCAGATAATATTAAACAGTTTATTGTTTATAAAGAAGAGATTCCTCTTGCGGGGGTAACTATTTTCGAAACAGAAACAGTAGCACACATACAGTATATTTCGGCTAATTCAGAAGGAAGAAATTTAGGAAGTTTAGATTTATTAATAAATTATTTGACCAACGATAAATATACTCAAAAAAATTATTTTGATTTTGGAATTTCCAATGAAAATCAGGGAGTTAATATTAATAAGGGTTTATTGAATTGGAAAGAAAGTTTTGGTGCTAGAAGTGTCGTACATGATTTTTATGAAATAGAAATTTGTAATCACGTGTTATTAAATGATCTCTATATATGATTCCTTTTTTAGATTTACATAAAATAAACAAGCGATTTGAATCCGAGTTTCAAAGATGTTTTAAGACATTTTTAGATTCTGGGTATTATATCCTTGGAGAAAGTGTATCGAACTTTGAAAAAGAGTTTGCAACATATTGTGGAACAAAGTATTGTATAGGAGTTGGGAATGGTTTAGACGCGTTACGCTTAATAATTGAAGGATATAAATCTTTAGGCTTACTTTCTGTTGGAAATGAAGTGTTAGTAGCTTCGAATACCTATATTGCTACTATATTAGCAATTAAACAGGCGGGATTAACCCCTGTATTAGTAGAAGCAAATATAGATACTTATAATTTTAGCTATCAACATTTAGTATCGGCTATTACATCCAAAACAAAAGCGATCATGCCAGTTCATTTATATGGACAACTCTCTCCAATGGATGAAATTACTGCAATTGCAAAAAAGCATAACCTTTTGGTAATCGAAGATGCAGCTCAAGCTCATGGAGCAAAAAATGTAGATGGTAATAAAGCAGGAAATTTAGGAGATGCAGCTGGGTTTAGTTTTTATCCAACAAAAAATTTAGGAGCCCTGGGAGATGCTGGTGCAATAACTACAAATAATGAAGAATTGGTTTCTATAATTAAAAAACTTAGAAATTATGGTTCCTCTTCAAAATATATAAATGAGGAGCTGGGTTTTAATTCTCGACTTGATGAAATACAAGCAACTTTCTTAAGAAAGAAACTTCCTTTATTAAATGAAGACAATTCAAAAAGAAGAGCAATTGCTAAAAAGTATATTTTAAAGATTAACAATAAAAAAATATCACTTCCTAAATATGATGGAAATGAAAACCATGTTTTTCATTTATTTGTGGTTCGAGTAGTAAATAGAAAAGATTTTTCAGCATACCTTCAAAAAAATGAAATAGGATATTTAATTCATTACCCAATCCCTCCACATCAACAAAAAGCACTTTTAGAATTTAAGGATATGCAATTTCCAATTACGGAAAAAATACACAATAATGTGATTAGTATTCCTATGAGTCCAATGCTTACCAATGATGAGGTAGATAAAATAATTTCAGTTTTAAACGCATATTAATTGAAGATTCCAAAATTTATAAAAGAAAATTTATTATTAAAAATGACATCGCTGAATGCAGGAGTGATTGTTTTACGTCTTTTTATTGGGTTTTTTATTCAAAGAGAACTTACACAAAATTTGGTAAGTGGTGGTTATGCAAAGGTAGGTTCGCTACGTAATTTAATGCAAATTCTAACTTCTATTACTTCTTTAGGCGTTTTTAATGGTATTGTAAAGTATGTGTCAGAACATAAAGATAATAAGCAAGAACTTCAGAAGTTATTTTCGACTGCCTTTGTGTTTACTATTATTGGAAGTGTACTCACTTTTTTAGTGCTTTTTTTCTTTTCAGAGCCTATTAGTAATTATTTTTTCTTTTCTGCTGGATATAGTTTTGTTATAAAAATTGTAGCTGTAATTGCTCCTTTTATAGCAATACAAAGAGTTTTTAATGGTGTGGTAAATGGGTTGTCCCAATATAAATATTTCGCAAAAATTGAAGTTCTAGCCTATATAATATCTTCAGGTTTAACACTATTGTTTTTATATAATTTTAATCTTAATGGAGTATTAATAGCTATTATATTAGTACCAGTTATTCAGGTATTAGTGATGCTTTTTGTATTTGTTAAAGTATTGCGAGAATATGTTCGGTTTTCTAAGATTACATTTACAACTCCCTTAGCAAAAAGTCTTTTGGCATTTTCATTAATGTCATTTTTCTCAACCATATTATTAAATTTTATAGAAGCTGATATTAGAGGGATGATAGCCAAAAAGATTGGAACTTCAGGAGCAGATGCCTGGACTGGAATGACAACACTTTCGAAAAATTATATGGTATTCTCTGGAGCTATTTTCACCTTATATGTGATTCCTAAATTTTCAGGTATATTTAAAAAAAATGATTTTATTAAAGAAGTTTTTACCATTTATAAAACGTTATTGCCATTATTTGCTGTTGGGATGTTGATTATCTATTTTGGGAGACAACTATTTATAGATTTTATTTTTGTTGATTATAATGATATGCTTCCATTATTTAAATGGCAATTAATGGGTGATTTTGTACGATTAATTTCTCTTGTTTTAGCTCATCAATTCTTTGCTAAAAAGCTGGTAAGAAATTTTATTTTTACTGAAATTATATCTTTAGGACTTTTTTATGTTCTTGCAAATTATTTAAGTGGCCTTTACGGTGTTGAAGGTGTTGTAATGGCACATTTTTACAGATATATTATATACTTATTAGTAGTGATGTTTTTAGTTAATAGGTTTTTTAATTTAGATAAAAAGAATTATTGAATCCAACTAATTTTAAAATATTGCATATAAATATATTGAGTTAGTCATTTAAATTCTGTACATTGTTATCAATAAAAATAAGGCTTATGTTAGAATTTAAAGGGCAAAGTATACTAAACTTTGTAAAAGAATTACCAAATGACGATGCTTGTAAAGCCTATTTGGCAAAAATCAAATGGCAAGATGGTTTTACCTGTATGAAATGTGGACACACAAAAGGCTGTGAGAAATCGGGATATAAATATCAATGCTATAATTGTCAGCATGTTGAAAGTTCAACAGCCAATACTTTGTTCCACAAGGTCAAGTTTGGTTTACAAAAAGCCTTCTGTATTGTTTTTGAAATGAGTACGAGCAGTAAAAGTGTGTCAAGTATTCAAATGGGTAAACGTTTTGATGTTCGCCAAGGTACCGCCTGGTATTTTATGCAAAAAGTAAGAAAGGCTATGAAGAGTAGCCAAAACTACCCTTTATCAGAATTAGTTCATGTTGATGAGTTTACTGTAGGAGGAAAAGAACAAGGCAAACAAGGTAGGAGTTATGACTCTAAAAAGAAAAAGGCTGTCATAGCAGTAGAATTAAGCAAAAAACATCAAGTGAAACGTGTTTATGTAAAATCTATTGATGATTATTCAGCAAAATCATTAACACCAATATTTGAAGAACATATCAACACAACTGCCCAAATTATTACTGACAAATGGAGAGGTTACGAACCTTTAAAAAAGACCTATAATATTGAACAAAAGTATAGTGCTAATGGCAAAAACTTTAAAGAACTCCATATAATGATAATGCAACTAAAGTCTTGGTTAAGAGCAATACCAACCCATATTAGTAAATGGCACGCTCAAGCTTATTTTGATGAATTTTGTTTTAGAATAAATCGCTCACAATTCAAACAAAGTATTTTTCATAAAACAATTGAAAGAATGGTTATTGCTAAACCTATTTATCACAAAAATATAAAACAGATACTAAGTGTATAACTCAATAAATATATTTTAGCAATTAATAATTACTTGTTTAAAAATAAACCCTATACTTTAGCAATTCAATGAAAGTGAATAATAATTATTCAAATAAAATAAGAATAAAAAGCTATAGCGAATATGAAAAATAGCAACAAAACTCTTAATGAGATAGCACTTTTTGAAATCCCTAAGATTAGTGACCCTAATGGTCGGGGAAATCTATCGGTGATAGAAAATGACATTATACCATTTAAAATTAGAAGAGTTTATTATTTGTATGATGTGCCAAGTGATTCGAGTAGGGGAGGACATGCACATATAGAGTTGCAACAATTTTTAATTGCTCTTAGCGGTAGTTTTGATGTAGTATTGGATGATGGGTTAAATAAAAGAACGATTACACTTAACAGACCAAATAAAGGACTGTTGATTCCAACTGGAATTTGGAGAGAATTAGATAATTTTTCAGCAGGATCGGTTTGTTTGTCTTTAGTTAGTGAGGTGTTTAAAGAAGAAGATTATATTCGTGACTATAATACTTTTGTTAAAATGTATACTTAAACAGAGGTATAGGCACTCATATATTGATTTGCTACTTTTTTATAATGGTGATGTTCCTCAATAAAGTTTCGGGCATTATTTCCTATTTCAACTATCTTATTAGGGTTTTCAATTAACCAGGAAAGTTTTTTAGAAATATCTATAGAATTAGGTAAAGCATTAACACAGACTTCATCTTCTGAAATTTGATAATTATTCAAAAACTCTGTTTCAGCTCCAGTAAAGACTACTTTTCCAAAAGCCATGGCTTCTAAAGCGTTATAGCCTTGATCATAAGAAAACACTTGGTCTAGTAAGATGTGTGCTTCCTTGTAAAGTTTCAAGTAATCCAAATATGGAATATTTTCTGCAATAATGACTTTCACCTTTTCTCCATATTTATCTTCAATAATTGAAAGTGCTTCTTCAAAAAATGGAATTCCTTTTTTAGTATAGATTCCTCTGTTTATACCCAAAAAGAGAATAATTTTATCTTGTATAATCAATTCATTTTGAGCTATAGTTTCGCAATCTATGGGGTTTGGAATTAAGCCATAATAATACTCATTATTTTGTAATGGAATTACATAATCCATATCGGAAGCAATTACTTTTTGAATGTTATTATAAACCAGTTGATGTGTTTTTTTATGCGCTTCTTTCACATAATTAAAAACATATTGATATTCATTTTTAAGAGTTGGGTCTTTAAAATAGGGATCCATCATTGAATATTTAAACTTTTTCTGAAGCATATATTCCACATTGATAAAGTCTATTCCACAAGAAAGTAAGAAAACAAGCTTATTGTTTTTAAAGATCTTTTTTAATAAAAAGCGTTCTAGAAGAGGTACAGTTTTAATGGGTTTTTCATTAATTAATTGTACTACATCAAAACCTTTAAACTTATTTAAATGAAAGTAAAATCGAATCCCCCTTTCTAATTCTCCAAGATCTATTTTAGTTATTTTAAAGAGACCAACTTTTAGTTTTCTGCCAAAAACATTATTTGTAAAACGTGGTTTGATACTAATATCAACTGGAAAATTTTTAAAACCATCACCATCTCCAACGACTACAACTTTATGTCCCAATGAAGAAAGCCCTTTTTTTAGAGTATTATGCAAATGGCTGTATTCTCCCAGTAATAATATCTTCATAAAAGTTATATTTGTAAGTAAAATTACAATATTCTATAATGAATAAACTCTCACAATGCAAAATTGTTTTAATTGGTGATACTTTGGGAGAAGGTGGGGCAGAACGTGTTCAAGCAAGATTGTCTTTACTGTTTGATTCTAAAGGAATTGAAGTGCATCATGTGATTGTTAGAAATATTATTGAATACAAGTACGCAGGCACCATTTTTAATATGGGGCTTTTAAAAAGCGAAAAGAATACTTTCTGGAATCGTTTGCAGAGATTCAATGCCTTAAAGAAATATCTTTATGAGCAACAGTTTGATTTTATCATTGATTTCCGTGTTAAAAATAGATTCCTTCAAGAGTATTTTATTGCAAATTATTTGTATAAATCTCCTTTTATAATGAGTATTAGAAGTTTTGATACCAATTATTATTTCCCCAAAAATAATTTTATTGCTCGGCGTATTTATAAAAACGCCTTCGGAATTGTAACCGTATCTAAAGCACTTGAAGAAAGAATAAAAAGAGAGTATTCTTATAAAAATGTCACTACCATTTACAATCCAATTGAAAAAGAAAAAGCATTAAAACATTTAGATTTAGATTATAATTTCATTTTTGGTATTGGAAGAATGCAAACTAATATTAAGCAATTTGACCATTTGATTATAGCTTATAAAAATTCGAAAGCAAGAAGTAAGAACATTAAATTAGTATTGGCAGGAGATGGCGATTTTAAAAAGAAATTAGAAGCTTTAGTTAAAAAAGAAAACTTAATTGAAGATGTCGTTTTTTTAGACCAAATTGACCACCCAAACACTTATTTGATACAAGCATATTTTACAGCTCTAACTAGTAAAAATGAAGGATTTCCAAATGTACTACTAGAAAGTCTTGTTAATTCTACACCTGTAGTAGCATATGATTGCGATTCTGGTCCTAATGAAATAATACAGAATGAACATAATGGATTACTAGTGAAAAATCAAGATATAGATGCGTTTACTTTGGCAATTGATAAAATGATAAGTGATAAATATTTATATGAAAAATGTAAATCTAATGCTTTGTCTAGTGTAGAAAAATTCAATTCTGAAACCATTATTAATGATTGGTTACAATTCTTAAAAATGGAATAAGACTTAAGGTGCTTTATTAATAGCTAGTTACTTCAATACCCATTTTTAACAAGAAAATTTTAAAGCTACTTATTGATTGCAATAGTATTCTAGGAGATTTTAGTAAAAAATACTGTTTTCTAGTTAAATTATTAAAATCAATTTTTGAAGCCAACTTATTAAAGTTTTCTTTATCACCAGATAATTTGTATTGCTTGCCCTTAGTATAGCGCTGAAAATCTAAGTATTTCTTAATGTCATCTCTTCCTTTAAATATTTCTTCATAATAATCATAATCAGGGATTATTTTTCCAGAAAGACCTTTTTGTGTGATTTGGTTTCCAGAAACTCGTAGATAAGTAACTAAGGCTTCATTATAGTAAGCAAATAAGTATTTTGCTTGTGAACGGATGTTAAAATCTACATCTTCACTATAATTAATAGTTTCGTTGTAAAAACCAACTTCCTCAAAAACCTTTTTTTTAACACATAAACAAGAAGGATAAAAGATCGATTGATTTAAATTGCTTTCAAAAAAATTGGAAACGATACCGTGAGTTTCCATATTTGATAAATTAAATTGATGTTCAATAACTCGATCGTTATCAAGTAATACTTTATATTTAGTAGCGTATAAAGAAGCTTGAGGATAGTTTTTAATTAGGAAATAGATCTTTTCTAAAAAGGAAAGATTCCAAATATCATCTGCATCTAAGAATGCAACATATGCTGCTTTTGCAACTCTAATTCCTGTATTCCTAGAAGCTGATAATCCTTTGTTTTTAGAATGATCAATTATTTGAATGCGGTTATCTGTAAATGTCTTAACAATAGCTAAACTGTTGTCTGTAGAACAATCATTAACTATAATAATTTCGATATCATTAAATGTTTGCTCAAGAACACTTTCTAAAGTATTTTTTATAAAATCCTCTTTATTATAAATCGGAATTATTACAGATATTTTAGGCATTATTTTTGGTTTTTAATTGCGCATAATAATACAGTCTATAAATGTCAAATAATAAAAGGGATGGGTTTTTTGAAATTAAATTTGATTCAATATTATTTTTTAAAACATTACAAATTGTATTGAAAACCCCTAATAATTGGCACTTTTTTAATTTTCTATAACTTTTCTGTAAAGGTCTTAAATCATTATCAAGAGATTTTTTTTCTTCTAATTCAAAAGTGGTTTTTACTGCTTCAAGAGATTTGAACATAAAAGATTTATTAGACTCTAATCCTAAATGATAAACAGGATTGTCTATATGTTCAACTTGAATATTATTCTTTTTTAAATTATTAGAAAATAAAATGTCTAATCCATAAGCATTTATATTAATTGTATTAGTGGTTGTAAAAATCTCTTTATCAATTAGTAAATTTTGAGAAATAATAAAATAGGGATGTTTTAATCTTTCATTTACACTTAAAGCTTCTCTTTTTGTTCCGTATTTCCAACGAAGGATTTTATCATCTTCAGGTTGGGTTTTATAATAGTTAATACCTCCATAAATAACATGAACATGGTTACGATTAAGAAGATTAAAGTTTTTAATAAAATGTTCGCTTTTAGGTAAAACGTCAGCATCTAAAAATAACAATGTTTTAAAATTAGCTTTTTTTGCTAGTAGATTTCGAGTAGCAGTTCTACCTAAATTTTCTTTGTTTTCAATATATTGGCAGTGTCCTAACTTTACGATTTCAGAATTTTCTTCAATAAGATTTTTATTACTTGAAAAATCATCAACTACGATAATTTCAAATATTATGTTAGCTTTTATTGCTTGCCCGTGGATTTGCTTTACCAAGGTTACAATTGAAAAGTTATATGTAGGAATTAAGATTGAAAGCATAAATCTGACTTGCAATTTACAATATAAAATAAACTCATTTGTAAATAGAAATTAAAAAATTAATTACCTTAGAAAAATAATTCATTAATAATAATAAACAATGAAATATAAGGTATTAATATACTTTTTATTAGTGATTTCTTTTGCTTCCTATTCTCAGGAGACAAGTTGGTTTTATATTAGAGCTAAAAGTGAAAAATTCAATCCTGAATTTATAAGAATTGATGATAATTTAATTTACAAGGGAAATGATAAAAAACTGAAAAACATATTAAATAATTACTCAATTTTTGAATTTAAAAAAACTTACAGAAAAGCAAAAAAAGAGAATCTAAAGAAGACATTTTTTGTAGTAACAGATAAAAAGAATTTACTTAAAGATTTGCTTAAAAATACTTCACATTTATTTGAATTTGGAGAACTTATTAATGAAGATGATAAAAAAATATTTGAACCTAATGATTATGGTTTAACAAGCACTATTGGAGAAAATATAGCCTGGCAAGTAAACTTGGATTACTATGATGTGATGGAAGTGCCTAAAGCTTGGTATTATACCACAGGATCTAAAGATGTAATTATTGGAATTTCAGATGGAGGAATCGATACTACAAATACAGAGTTTAAAAATAAAACTACGCTATTTAACGAATCACGTTTATCTAAAGGGCATGGGTATTCTGTAGCTGCAACAGCAGCTGGACAGGGAGATAATGGTTTTGGTTTTACAGGTGTATGTTACGATTGTAGTATTTATGGATCTTCTTATGGGAAAACAAAAACCTTAAGTAATTTAATGGAAATGTCAAAAGCTGGAGCCGATGTGATAAATTGTAGTTGGGGTACAACAAAATATTACCAGACCGCTCAAGATGCTATTTATGAAATAGTCGAAAATGGAACTATTGTTGTTGCCATCGCTCATAATACAAGTTGGATAAAAACTAAAAATAAAGGAAGTTTATATTACTATCCTGCATCTTATGATAAAGTAATTTCTGTTTCTGCAGGGATGCATCGTTATGAAAATGTTTTAGATAACATTCATTTAGGTAAATCAGGGAATTACTATGCTGAAAACATAAGAGGCTTTGTGGGGAGAACCATGGGTTTTAAAGATAACGACACACTAAAAAAGCCTCATACATATCCAGCTTCTGTTAGAAACTTAAATCCAATGGTCGATATACTAGGGCCTGGAGTAGGGTTGGTGAGATATGGTGAATACCAAGTAAATAATAAAATAGATTACAGTGAATTAGGTCCTACATCAGGAATTGCGCCATTGGTTACAGGTACCGTTGGTTTAATGCTTTCATTAAAACCTTCTTTAATTTTTGATGAAGTGGATGCTATTTTAAAATTAACAGCCACTAATATAGATGGTATTGAAGCAAACAAACCTTATAATGGTTTTTATGGCGCAGGCATGCTTAACACGGGTAGAGCAGTAAAGTTAGTTTATGATCTTAATACCGAAACAGAAACAGCAATCATAGAAAATCAAAACTTCTCTAGATGGGATTTTAATTTAACTGCATTTTCAAAAAAAGTTATCATTCAGAATCAAAAATTTACCGAGGACGCTTCTTTAAATCTTACCGCGAAAAATAGAATTGTAATAGGAGAAAACACAGTTTTAAAACCGAATACTAATGGGAATATAGTTCTTAAAATAGATCCAACTTTAGAAAAAGAAAGCGAACTGCAATTGCGCGAAGGATTCCCAAATAATAAATATTATTTTCCGAAGGAATAGTGGATTAGTGTTTTGAGCTATTATACTGTTTTTTGTACGACTTCAAAAATCTGATTATCATCACATTTCAATGTTTTTGATGGGTATTTTAACAATAAGGCATAGTCATGTGTTGCCATTAAAATGGTATTCCCATTTTTATTTATTTCTTGTAACACTTCCATAACCTCAACACTTGTTTGTGGGTCTAAATTACCAGTAGGTTCATCGGCTAGAATTAATTCAGGATGATTTAATAAAGCGCGCGCAATAGCTATTCGCTGTTGTTCTCCGCCAGATAGTTGAAATGGGTATTTAGTAGCATTAGACTTCATATCAACTTTATCCAAAACCTCATGAATTCTATCATCCATTTTTTTATTATTATTCCATCCTGTTGCAGTAAGCACAAATTCTAAATTATTATGAACAGTTCGATCATTCAACAATTTAAAATCCTGAAAAACAACCCCCAATTTTCTTCGTAAAAAAGGTATTTCTTTTTCTTTCAAGGAAGACAGATCATATCCAACTATAGCTCCTGAACCTTTTTTAAGTGGTAGATCCCCATAGAGCGTTTTTATAAAACTACTCTTACCAGTACCTGTTTTACCTATTAAATAAACGAATTCCCCTTTTTCTACAGTTAAAGTAACATCGGATAAAATTAATTTCTCTCTTTGAAAAATAGAAGCATCTTTTAAAAATAATACAGGCTGGGACATTTGTAGAAAAAAAGTTTAATAGTTAATAAATTAGTTAGGTTACTGAGCGAATCCAAATCTTATAAGGATCCTATCGATGTAACAGAATTATTTTTTTAAAAGTTTCATTTCACTCTTAAGGAGTTCAATTTCTTTTTGCTGTTGAATGGTAAATAAGGTCAATTCCTCTATTTTCTCTAACAAAAGTAGGTTCATTTTTTTTAGTGAGAATCCATTTTCGTCCATTTCTTTTGCTGAAGGGATTTTTGGAAGATGATGAAATTCTTTAATATAAGTTTCTATTTCAGGAAGAGAAAGAAAATTGTAGGATGGTTTTAAAATGGAATGCCCAACAAAATAACTTTCAAATACATAATCGGGAGCTACCGCTCCTTTTAGGTCAACGATCACTTCTTGAGCATGAATTTTTCCTTTTACGGTTAATAATTCATCTGGGTTGTTTGTACCAATACCTATCATTCCATTTTTCTCTGAAATGTTTTTAATCTTTTTGCGTTGTGCGACTGTGGTCACGGAAATTAATAAAACTAAGATCAAGAGTAAATTCTTCATAATATATACATGTAAATTCTTTGCTGTATAAAAATAAGAAAATTTTTAAGAGTGACTTTAATATTATACTTTAAGAATGTTCTAACATACTTATCCATCATTTGAACCGTTTATAAAGAAATTGGAATTTGAATATTAAAATTTAAAAGCAAAACAAATCAGATATAATCAGTTTGTTTTATTAAAGATATTTTTACTAAATAGGTTAATTCTCTATTAATAATAGGTGAATAACTAGTTTATACTTTGCTATTAAATCTTCAAAATCCAAGCATTATTGCTTTATTTTTACTAGTGTATAAAACCAGATAAAATGCTTAAAAACCTCATTTCTTTTGTTCTTGTAGTATTATTTTTAACAAGTTCCTTTTCACAACAATCGGCTATTTACACAAACGATTTAGAAGAATTTAATAAGGCCTTAGAGCTCTATAATGACAATCAATTTTTAGCAGCACAATCGCTTTTTACTTCAATAATGGGAAGTGTTAAAGATGAATCTATTATAAGTAATAGTGATTATTATATTGCCAGTAGCGCAATACGGCTTAATCAGCAAAATGCCGATCTATTAATGGGGCAATTTATAGAAGATCATCCCACTAGTATTAAACGAAATAAAGCTTTTATAAATGTAGCCAATTATTATTTTGAAAACGGGAAATATTCACGTGCGAGTAAATGGTTTGATAAGGTAGATGAAACGAGCCTAACAAAAACTGAATTGGATAAATATTACTTCAACAATGGTTACAATTACTTTCAAAATAAAAGATATTCCGAAGCTAAAAAGTATTTCAACAGAATAACTACGAATGAAGAGTTTGGTTCACAAGCCAAATATTATTTAGGGTATATCGCCTATGAAGGAGATGATTATGAAGCAGCGAATGAGCTTTTTGATGAGGTTAAGGATGAAAAAAGATATTCAAAAGAAATGTCCTATTATCAGGCAGATATGAATTTTAAATTAGGAAAATTCCAAGAAGCAATAAATCTGGGTAAAGAACAATATGACCACTCCAGACCAAAGGAGAAAAGCGAATTGTCAAAAATTATCGGTGAAAGTTATTTTAATTTAGAACAATATAATGAAGCCATTCCTTATTTAAAAAACTACAAGGGGCAGCGGGGTAAATGGAACAATATTGATTATTACCAGTTGGGTTATGCCTATTATAAACAAAACGAGTTTAAAGGAGCTATAGGCGAATTCAACAAAATCATTGATGGTAAAAATGATGTTGCTCAAAATGCATACTATCATTTAGCCGATTCGTATTTAAAATTAGATCAAAAACAGCAAGCATTAAATGCTTTTAAAAATGCTTCCGAGATGATTTTTAGTTCCGAAATTCAGGAAGATGCATGGTTGAATTATGCAAAATTAAGCTATCAGATAGGAAATAGTTACCAAAGTGTACCAGAAGTATTGCATTCATTCATTGATAAGTATCCTGATAATAAAAATAATTCAATCATTAGAGAATTGTTGATAGATTCCTATATCTCTTCTAAAAATTATCAAGCCGCTATAGATTTGTTAGAAAAGAATAAGTCAATTCAAAATAAATTAGCTTATCAAAAAGTAACATTTTTTAGAGGCTTAGAATTGTATTCTGAAGGGAAGTATCAAGAAGCCATTATCATTTTTAACAAGTCCTTGAAAGAGTCACCAGATGCTAAAGTTAAAGCACGCGCTACCTTTTGGTTGGCTGAATCTGAATATCAACAATCTAATTTTGATAGATCTTTAATGCATTATAAAGATTATTTAAAACTACCAGGGGTCTCTGGTACTTATGAATATAAAAATTTTAATTACCAAATAGCCTATAACTATTTTAAGCTTAAAAATTATACCGAAGCCATTACTTTTTTTACCAACTATGTATCAAATTCTGGGATACAATCACTTCAAAAAGGAGACGCTTATCTTAGGTTAGGAGATAGCTATTTTGTAACAAGTAGTTATTGGTCTGCTATAGAAAGTTATAATAGTGCCACAGAATTAGGAATTATCGATCAGGATTATGCCCTTTTTCAAAAAGCAATTAGTTATGGTTTTGTCGATCGAATAGAAGAAAAAATTAATGAATTAAGAGACTACAGCAGGAGATTTCCAAAATCGATTTACAGGGATGATGCTTTATATGAATTAGGGAATACCTATGTTTCGCAAAATAATAATAATGGTGCCCTTACTGCTTATAATAAATTAATAAGGGATTTGCCTTTAAGTAGTTATGTAGCAAAAGCATTATTGAAAAAGGCACTTATTCTCGATAATACAGGAAGAAGCAATGAAGCAATAACATTGTTTAAACGTGTTGCTAACGATTATCCTTCCTCAGGAGAAGCCTTGCAGGCAGTGTCTTCAGCAAAAATAATATACATAGATCAAGGCCGTGTAAATGAATATGCTAAATGGGTAGAACGATTGGATTTTGTAGATATAGAAAATTCTGAAATAGATGATGCTAGCTACCAGGCAGCAGAACAATCTTATTTGGAAAACAAAACGAATCAAGCAATTACTCGATTAAAAGAATACATTGTACAATTTCCAAATGGAAAGCATGCTTTAAAAGCAAATTTTTATTTAGCGCAAATGTATTTTTCTGAAGAAAATACAGTAAAAGCAACAACTCATTATGATTTTGTAGTTTCAAAAGAACGCAATGAATTTACCGAACAATCTCTAGCCAGAATATCTCAGTTATTTCTTGAGAAAAAAGAGTATGAAAAAGCCTTGCCTTTTTTAATTAGATTGGAGTATGAAGCCGATTTCCCACAAAACATCATATTTGCTCAATCAAATGGAATGAAAGCCAGTTATGAGCTTAAAAAATATCATGAAGCAGTTAAATTCGCAGGGAGAGTATTGCTAAATACTAAAATAGATAATAGTATAAAAAGCGACGCTCAGGTTATCATAGCACGATCTGCCATGCAAACTGGAGATGAGAATAAAGCTAAAGACGCCTATACAGAAGTAGCAAAAATAGCAACTGGAAAATTAGCAGCAGAGGCCTTGTATTACGATGCTTATTTTAAAAATAAAACAGGTGATTTTAAGGGATCCAATGAAAAGATCCAGATTCTTGCTCAGGAATATTCTGGCTTTAAATATTTTGGTGCAAAAGGGCTGGTGTTAATGGCTAAAAACTTTTATAAGTTAGAAGATGCGTTTCAAGCTACCTATATTTTGGAAAGTGTTATAAAAAACTTTGAAGACTTTCCAGAGTTGATAAAAGAAGTTCAAAACGACTTATCGATTATTAAAAAAGAAGAATCAAAAACAAACGAATCAATTGAAATTGATGACGGGAATTAATTTCAATTTTAATAACAACTATTAATTCAATCACAATATATGAATTGTAAAAGTTTAATTAATGCAATAAACTGGTCTCCCCTTGAGGGAAGATTTAGAGGGGTGTTTAAACTATTATTGATATTTTTCATGCTCCCTTTTTTCTCAACAGCCCAAGAAGAAGACAAAATCGGCACTGAAGTGGTGAACATCGTAAAACCGTATTCTCCAAGTGTTTCAGACGCATTTAAAATAAAAGAGACACCAATATTAAACGATTCATCAAGTATTGTAAAAAAACAAGTGAATTATAGTATATTCTCAGTACCTGTAGCTTCTACATTTACTCCAGCAAAAGGGAAAGCAACTTCATTAAAAAAAGCAAGGTCAATAAAAACATATGATAATTATGCTACCCTTGGCTATGGGAATTTTTCGAATGTAATCGCCGAACTATATAGTAATTTTGAAATTAGCAGAACCGATAATTTTGGATTATTCCTTAAACATAACTCGTCTCAGGGTGGTATTAAAGGTATTCGATTGGACGATAAATTTTACAATACCAATTTAGAAGGAAGCTATACAAGTTTTCAGAAGGATAAAACTTTTCAAATAAAAGCAGGAGTTGAACATCAAATCTATAATTGGTATGGGTTAAATTCAAATTTTGATGAATACCCTAATGATCTTATAAATAATATTGACGCAAAGCAAACTTATTTTAGTGGATATACAGATGGGATTATTACTGTGGAAGATTCTTATTTCGAACAGGGAAAAGTAAGCTTACGATATTTAGGAGATGATTTCGATTCCTCAGAATTTAATGTTTTTCTTCTTACAGAGTTTTCATTTCCTTTTCAGACATCAAGTTCAGATTTTATATTAAAAGTGGATGGTGATATAGATTATCTGAATGGGAGTTTCGCAACAGATTATTTCAATACGGCCGAAATTAATTATAGTTTTTTAAATGCTGGAGTATCCACTTCATTTGTATATGCAACAGAAGATCTTTCATTATCAGTAGGTGTTTTGGGATCTGTTTCTTTCGATTCTGAGAAAAGCAAAACCGATCTTTATCTATATCCAAAACTATATGTTTCGTACAGACTATCTGATGAAAAGCTAATCGTTTATGGAGGTGTAGATGGCAATTTGGAACAAAATTCCTATTATAATTTTAAAGATAAAAATCCATTTGTTTCCCCAACACTAACCATAATGCCAACTAGTGAACAGTATAATGGTTTTGCAGGGATAAAAGGGGTTGTAAATGGTATTGTGGGATATAATTTAAGAGCATCTTATGGGAATGAGGAAAATAAAGCTCTTTATAGAGCAAATCAATATAAAGGTATGAGCATCGATTTTAAAGGCTATGAATATGGAAATTCATTTGATGTTGTTTATGACGATGTGAATACCCTCTCAGTTTTTGCTGAATTGAAGGTCGAAACGTCTAAAAACTTTACATTTGGTATTAATGGAACATATTACAGTTTTGATTCAACAAATGAATTGGAAGCTTGGAATTTACCAGAATTGGAAGCTTCTTTATTTTCAAATTTTAATATTTCGGAAGCTTTTTATGGAGGCCTATCTATATTCTATGTAGGAGAACGAAAAGATCTTTATGTTGAAGATATATTTCCAATTTCATTTCCATTAGTTGAAGTATCGACCTTAGAAAGTTATGTTGATGCAAATGTGCATTTTGGATATCGAATCAATGAGAAATTATCTGTTTTTGCAAAAGGAAGCAATCTTTTTGGAGATAATTATGAAAAATGGCTAAACTACCCTGTACAAGGAATTCAAGGCTTACTTGGTGCTTCTTATAAGTTTGATTGGTAATAAAATCATCTAAACTAAAATCACTTCTTTTTTAATAAATAGTTTTATTTTTACTGCTGATTTCAATATTTAAAAAATGAAAAATTTATTATTATTACTTTTAATAGTAACAATCATATCCTGTAATTCAAGTAAAGATAAGGCAGATCTTTTAGTGAAAAATGCTACAATCTATACTGTAAATTCAACTTTTGATACCGCAGAAGCATTTGTTGTTAAAAATGGGAAGATTCTTGAAGTTGGTATGACAGTTGCTCTTGAAAAAAAATATGACTTTGCAAAAATATTTGATGCTGAAGGAAAAACAATTGTCCCTGGCTTAATTGATGCCCATGCCCATTTGTATAATTTGGGATTGTTTCTACAGGTAGTCGATTTAAAGGGTACTAAGAGTTATGATGAAGTTTTAGAGCGTGTAATAGCTTTTCAGAAGGAACGTAATTTAGATTATATTGAGGGAAGAGGTTGGGATCAAAATGATTGGAAACATAAAGAGTTTCCTAGTAAAGAAAAATTGGATTCACTTTTTCCAGATACTCCTGTTGCATTAATACGAATTGATGGTCATGCTTATTTAGTGAATTCAAAGGCTTTAGAATTGGCTGGAATTACTTCAGAAACAAAATCAGATGGGGGTGAAATAATTCTTGAGAATGGAAAGCTAACAGGAATTATTATAGATAAGCCAATGGATATGGTAAATAAGTCAATTCCAAAATCTTCAAAAGCATATAAAATTCAAGCGTTAAAAGAAGCCGAAAAAGTTTGTTTAGAACTAGGTCTTACTACAGTTAATGATGCTGGACTTGATAAAAATATTATTGATTTGATAGATAGTTTACATCAATCAGGAGATTTGTCTCTTCGGGTTTATGCGATGGTTAGTAATAATAAAAAGAACTTGGATTATTACCTAGAAAATGGAATTATTAAAACCGATCGATTACATGTTCGATCAATAAAAGTTTATGCTGATGGCGCATTAGGATCTAGTGGTGCAGCAATGAGAAAAGAATATAGTGATCAACCTGGACATTTTGGAGCAATGATGACATATCAGGAAGATCTACTTTTACTCGCTGAGAAGATAAAAGCTGCAGGCTATCAAATGAATACTCATGCTATTGGAGACTCCGCAAATATATCTGTATTAAGAGTATATACCGATGTTTTAAAAGATATGGAAGATCCACGTTGGAAAGTGGAACATGCACAAATAATTAGCCCTGCAGATTTTGATTATTTTTCTGATAAAATCCTGCCATCTATTCAACCCACTCACGCAACTAGTGATATGTATTGGGCAGAAGATAGAGTTGGTAGCGAGCGAATAAAAGGTGCCTACTCATATAAAACCTTATTAAACGAATCTGAAATTGTAGCCTTAGGAACCGATTTTCCAGTTGAAAAAGTAAATCCGATGCATACATTTTACGCTGCTGTTGCTCGAAAGGATCTGCAAAACTACCCTGATGATGGGTACCGAAAAGAGGAAGGCTTATCCAGAGAAGAAACATTAAAAGGAATGACCATTTGGGCTGCCTATTCCAATTTTGAAGAACATGAGAAAGGATCGATCGAAGTTGGTAAATTAGCCGATTTTACGGTATTGGAAAAAGATATTATGACAATTCCAGAAAATGAGATACCAAATGTAAAAGTACTGGCAACATTTATAAATGGTATAAAGGTCTATTGATAATGGATGATTATATTAAATCTCTATTAAAGGAATTTGAAAATCATGCAAATCTAAATATAGCTGTAGGCCAGCAGGCTTATATGAAAAATAAGTTTAACTATTATGGTATTAAATCCCCAAGCCGAAAAGACCTCCAGAAACCATTCTTATTAAAAAATAAACTACCATTAAAAGAAAATATAGAAGAGCTAATTAAAATCCTTTGGCAGAAACCAGAACGAGAAATTCAGTATTTTGCACAAGAACTCCTTCAAAAATATTCTAAAAAATTTGAAATAAATGATCTTGATCTTTTTGAATATATGATTATACATAAATCGTGGTGGGATACCGTAGATTTTATTGCAAGTAATATATTAGGACCTTATTTTAAGAAGTTTCCCGAGCAAAGAGAACCCTGTATTAAAAAATGGATTTTTCAGAGAATATGTGGCTTCAACGCTCAGCTTTGCTCTTTCAATTAAAATATAAGGATCAGGTTGATACCGAATTGTTAAGTTATACTATCAACTCCTTATTGGGGTCCAAAGAGTTTTTCATAAATAAGGCCATCGGATGGAGTTTGAGGCAATATAGTAAATTCAATCCCACTTGGGTATTAGAATTTGAAAACAAGACAGCTCTAGAAAAGTTAAGCAGAAAAGAAGCATTGCGACTACTTAATTAAAATACTACACTCATTCATCAATCAAACCCATCATTTTCCGCCCTTAGCTTGTAAGTCTTCAATGCAAAGTGTGTCAAAAACAGGGATACTTATTTTATTTCTAAAATATTGGGGGTTATTACTTTGAAAGTACATAATACATTCTTCAACGATACAATGATTGCCATGGACTGTATCTTCATGATTTTCATGAATATCGTCTTCACGTAAGTTTACAAGTCCTAATAAATGACCAAACTCATGCTGAAGTGTTGTTTCCTCTAGAATTAGTAAATCGAAACCTTGAGACATATCCAGATCACGTAGGGTTTGTTCAAATATCACTATAGATGTATTATAATAGGCAGTTCCTAATGTTTTATTTGTCTCAGAATCGTTTTCAGAATTCGCGTGACTAAAATATACAAAAACGGCTATTGTTTCACCAATAGTATATTGCCTGCGTTGGTCGGATTCTAATTCTCTAATTTCTGTAATGGATTGAGATTCATTCAACGGAGTAATTATTTCAGTTTCAATAAAAATGATAGCCCCTGGTTTATTTAATCGTTCTTCTAAAAATATTTTAAAGGTATCAATGGTTTCTTGTAAAGGTCTAAATCCAGCAGTATAGGCAAATTCTACAATCAATTTGTCATAAATAGCATCAGAAAGTAAATCTTCAGCTGATGTTCCCAATTCTTTTAAGTTTTCTGCCTTTGGGTCATTAATTAGTTCATTTGTATTATCATCCTTGCTACAAGAAAGTAATGTTAGAAAAGCAGTCAGGTAAATAAGAAACTTAATATTTAAATGCTTCATGTAATTATTTGTATGTTTACAAACATAATATTTAAATAGCCATAAATAAAATGAGAGTCCTTTTTTTAACGCTGTTTTTAACAGTTTATTCTACTGTTTTTGGACAGATTGATTCCTTTCATGAAGATATAATTGAATGCTTAACAATTAATGGTACTCCTGAAGAGTTTGCTTTTGAATATGACGAGACCATGAATGTATTATACCTACAATTTAAGTCTTCTAATGCTCCCGAAGAATTCTGGACCGAACTTAAAAGTGACAAGGAAGAAAAAATAAATGAGTTGCTTTCTATGCTTGCCTTTGCTTATAGAAATCATTTTACAAAAGAGGATGTTGAGGCAATTACATCATTTTACAAGACTGATACTGCTCAACTTATGTTAAAAGGATATTCTTCATTATCTGAAGACCAAAAATGTGAAATAATTGACTTTGAAAACACTGAGATCGGAAAAAAAATAGCGAAGGAACAAAAGGGCTTATCTAAGAATATGAAAGTTATTGTTCGCGATTGGAAAACTGAACTGTTTTCTGAAAAAATGAAAAAGCTTATCAAGAGTGATTATCGTCCACAATAGTAAGTTTTGCTAAATAATTATAATGATCTCCTCTACAATTTATTTCGAAAGAAAAGCCATTTACCAAACAAGCATTTATAAAAGTGTTTTCATCTAAATAAAGCAGAGAAAAGGGATCGCTAGTCCATTGTTTATAGTGAATAGTATATTCAAGTTCGCCATAATAAGTCATACCTTCGGGAATTAAAATACTCCCATCTTCTTCCCCTTCATCATACATATATCTAAGGTCACTGGAGTCGATTAAAATCTGCCCCTTCGGTTTAAGTAACGATTTCAAATGCTGAAGATAGATATTGATATTTTTTAATTTCTGAAAAATTCCAGTGCCATTCATCAGCATAAGAATGGTATCAAACTTTTCATTTTTTAACTTAAGGAGGTCAATATTACGTGCATTATTAACTCCTCTTAGTTTACAAACCTTTATAGCTCCTTCAGATGTATCTATTGCTACGATATTACATCCTTTGTTTTGAAGAAATAAGGAGTGATTTCCTGCACCACAACCTACATCAAGCACCTTACCTTTTGCTAATTTAAGTGCCCTGGTTTCTATGGAAGGCATTTCAGAATAACTTCTAAACAAATAGGGAAGTGGTAATACATCTTCATCGCTTATATTGGTTTCGGTTCGAATGTCCTCTGTGTAATTTCCGTTTTGGTAATCTAGTAATGCTTTTCCGAATAAGTCCTTCATTGGTGGATAAGTCTGTTAGGTGTTTAGTTATTGTGTTTTTAGATTATTATTGATATGGATCTGAACAGATTTTTTTATTAACCGCCTCCTTAGCTATAACTTCTATGGCAAACATTTACTTATTCCAACTTTTTACTTAATTTTGAATGCTATGGAAAACATTCTGGAACAGCTTCCAAGAAAAGCCAAAGATAAGCATAAGGAAACTATTAAATTCTTTAAAAAACTGAAGAAGGAACCACCAAAGCATCTTAAAATGAAGGAGCAACGCTTTATCGAAACCTATTTAGAAGTTGGAAGCGATAATGAGTTTTCATTCAAAACGGTACCCTGCGTATTTTTAGGTTTTGATAATGAATGCAGTATTTATGGTGTGCGTCCAAAAGCTTGTAGCGAATATCCACATACTAAAAGAAGGTGATTTTATCAATTATCAACGCTAACGTTGGAAAATGTAGCCATCTGTCCAGCAGCATATAATATAGTGGAAGAATTAAAAAAACGGTTGCCCATTCAATATTCTGAAAAGGGTGGGAAGCCACATGAGAAATTTAGAAGGGGAAGAGGATGAGTCCTTAAGCTTGATAGTTAGGTAATTCGTTGGTATAATTTAACAAGCATATACAAAAGTGTGGTTTGTAACACTAAAGAACATTTAATCCAATAAAAAAACTACCAAACTACCAAACTACCACACTAATTCACTCATACAACAAATAACCTTCTCGCAACTTAGCATACTTTTCCAAATCTCGCAACCAGGATTTTCTAATTTCACGATAGGTATAGCCTTGTTCAATTTGCTCTTGTAATTTAGTTGTTCCCGCAAGTTTTGTAAAAAAGGGAGTAAAGAAGTCATCCCTTTTTCCAGTTGCAACATAGGCATCTATCAACCAATCAAGATTTAACTTTGAGAGTTTTTTATTGGTCCTTAGATCTTTACCGTAGCTCAATTCATTATTAAATTTTGGGTATTTTGCTCCTTCATTGGAGTGTGGTGTAAACGTAAATGGAAAGAGTTCTGATGGTAAATTAGGAGCTCCAAAGATTTGAAATTGCATTTCTGTCCCCCTCCCTACACTAATGGAAGTTCCTTCAAAAAAACATAAACTTGGATACAGGTTTATTGCTTTGTCATTGGGTAAATTTGGTGATGGTTTTATTGGTAATGAATAGGATGTTTGATGGGTGTAATTCTTTATTTTAACAATGTTGATATCACAGATAATACCACCAGCCAACCATCCCTCCCCATTGATCATTTGAGCATATTCCCCTATGGTCATTCCGTGGACCACTGGTACTGGATGCATTCCCACAAAACTGTTGTGTTGGACTTCTAAAATGGGGCCATCGATATAATGTCCGTTAGGGTTTGGACGATCCAGAATGACAAGTGTAATATTGTTTTCGGCACAGGCTTCCATCAAATAATGTAAGGTAGAGATATAGGTGTAAAAACGAGCCCCAACATCCTGAATATCGAAGACCATGATATCGATTCCTTCTAAATGTTTGGCTGAAGGTTTCTTGTTTTTCCCGTAAAGCGAGATAATAGGTAGTCTGGTTTTGGAATCCACTCCGTCTTTTATTTTTTCTCCAGCATCTGCTTTTCCTCTAAATCCATGTTCGGGAGCAAATACCTTGGTAACTTCAATATTAAAACCCATTAAAAAATCTACCAAATGGTATTCTTCAAGTTTTTTTCCTTCGCTACTGAGTATGGGATTTTCAAAAAAGGAGTTTAAAGAATCCACGATCATAGAAGTTTGATTTGCTACAACCCCCACTTTTTTTCCTTTTAAAAAAGTATGATATTTTTCAAACTGATTGGCACCTACAATAATCTGTTCGCTCTTTGTTCTATTATCTTTGCTCTCTATTCTATTTTCTTTATTCTGGCTCCCACAAGAAAAACAAACTAATATCGTTAATAACAAAAGCAGGAATTGCGTATTTTTGAAAAATCTAAAAGACATAAAGGACTAAGTGAATTTCGAATATTTCATCGCCAAGCGAATTATTTCCGCTAAGGATTATAAAAATAGTATTTCGGCTCCAATAATAAAAATCGCAGTCATATCTATTGCATTGGGCTTTATTACGATGCTAATCTCTATAGCTACTGGTGTTGGGCTTCAGAAAAAAATACACGAAAAAGTTTCTGCTTTTAATGGAGACATAGTTATTTCTAATTTTGATACTAATTTCTCAAATGATTCACAGAATTCTATTTCAAAAAATCAAGATTTTTATCCAGATTTTAAAACTGTAGATGGTATAAAACATATTCAGATCACTGCATCAAAAGGAGGAATTATTCGAACAGAGAACGATTTTGAAAGTGTAGTTGTTAAAGGTGTTGGAGATGATTATGATTGGCGTTTTTTTACAGGGTTTTTAGTTGAGGGAAGGTTGCCTAATTATACCGGTAGCTTGAATGAAGAGATATTAATTTCATCCTATTTAGTAGACCGATTGCATTTAAAATTAGACGATAAAGTCACTACTTTTTTTTTACGGAAAGATAATTCCAAGCCACCCAGAAGTCGTGGGTTTGTAATTGTTGGAATATATAATAGTGGATTTATGGATTTTGATTCAACATTTGTGATCGCAGATATTAGGCATATTCAATTTTTAAATAAATGGACATCTGATGAAATTGGTTCCTTTGAACTTTTTGTGGACGATTTCAATGAGATAGAACGAATAGGGAATGATGTGTATAATGAAACAGGAAGTATGTTAGATTCCTATACCATTCAGGAAAAATATTATTCAATTTTTAAATGGCTTGAATTATTCGATTTTAATATTTTACTTATTATTGGAATCATGATCTTGGTGGCAAGTATCAATATGATTACTGCGTTGTTAGTATTAATTCTAGAACGCACACAAATGATTGGAATATTGAAAGCGATAGGAAGTAGTGATAAATTGGTGCGTAAAATATTTATTTACAATGCTATGTATTTAATTATTAAAGGCTTGATTTGGGGTAATTTGATTGGAATTGGCTTGTTACTAATTCAAAAACAATTTAAATTGATCAAGTTAGACCCTAGTATTTATTATGTTACTGAAGCACCAGTTTATTTAGATATAGGCTATATATTAGGGTTGAATCTTGGTGTTTTTTTGCTTTGCCTGATCATGTTACTAGTTCCTTCGTTTATAATTTCGAAAATTTCTCCTGTGAAGGCAATACGATTTGAATAATAATTTTCCAACTGTACCTTTAAATTAATACTTAATAAATTCCTGGTAATTAGTGAAAGTTATGTCTATTTTATACTTTTGCGCTACTCAAAAATCTACAATGCAATACGCAAAAAACATCCTAGAAACTATTGGAAACACACCCTTAGTTAAGATTAATAAATTAGTGGAAGAAATTCCAGCGCTGGTATTGGCTAAATACGAAACTTTTAACCCTGGAAATTCTGTAAAGGATCGAATGGCATTGACTATGATTGAAGATGCAGAAGAACAGGGATTGTTAAAACCAGGGGGGACTATAATTGAAGGAACCTCAGGAAATACTGGCATGGGTTTGGCATTAGCTGCAATTGTAAAAGGCTATAAATGTATTTTTGTTTTGGCTGATAAGCAGTCTAAAGAAAAGTGTGATATTTTAAAAGCAGTAGGAGCTGAGATTATTGTATGCCCATCTTCGGTAGAACCTGATGATCCGCGTTCGTATTATTCAGTTTCAAAGCGATTGTCTGAAGAAACACCAAATAGTTGGTATGTAAATCAGTATGACAATCCCAGTAATACCAAAGCTCATTATCAAAGTACTGGTCCTGAAATATGGAGACAAACCGATGGGAAGATCACTCATTTTGTAGTGGGTGTTGGAACTGGAGGAACGATCTCTGGTGCTGGAAAATATCTAAAAGAACAAAACCCGAACATTAAAATTTGGGGAGTTGACACCTACGGTAGTGTTTTTAAAAAATATCATGAGACTGGTATTTTTGATGAAAAGGAAATCTACCCTTATGTAACAGAAGGAATTGGGGAAGACATACTTCCTAAAAATGTAGACTTCGATATTATTGATGGATTTACAAAAGTAACCGATAAAGACGGAGCTATATACACACAAAAACTAGCTAAGGAAGAAGGGATGTTTTTAGGGAATTCTGCAGGATCGGCTATAAAAGGTGTGCTACAGTTAAAAGAACATTTTACCAAGGACGATGTAGTAGTGGTACTTTTCCATGATCATGGAAGCCGGTATGTTGGAAAAATGTTTAATGACGATTGGATGCGAGAGATGGGGTATATTAAATAGTCAATGAGTGAATATTTAAAGGAGTGAATGATTGCATCCATGATTCAATACCTATTTTCTGTTATTCAAATTTCTCAGATAATAGTAAGGATTGGATTTAATTTTTAAGAGTTGTTAATTCAAACGTTTAATTCTCATCAATAACCCGCAAAAATGTTTCAGGTTCTGGTCTAACCTGGTAATTATCTGTAAGATCAACAAAAATAATTTTTCCATTTGCATTTGTTATTATAACCGTTGGTAATATTGTATCGCTATCGTAACCCATCAATTGAAAACCAGCTGGGGTTCCATTTTCTGCAAAAATTCCAAGTTGTTTTGCCACAACATTGTTAATATCTGTTAGAAATTTAAAATTAACGCCATATTTTTTGGCTAAGGATTTTGAGAATTTTTGTGGTTGTGGACTTATTAAAATCATATTTACACCGCGATCCTCTAATTCTTTATATTGAGAAACAATTTCTTTTATTTGTGCCATACAAAGCGGGCACCAGTTTCCTCTATAAAATAAATAAATAGAATGCTTTCCTAAAAAAAAGATGACCGAATTTTTTTGTTATTAAAATCTTCTAGTTCAAACCAGGGTAGTGTTGCACCTACTTTTAAGACTGATGAATCCCTTTTGTCGAAAACAGAATACCATTTTAGGTAAACAAACCAATTTATCACTAAAAATAAACTTAAAGAAGCATCAAGCATTTCATCATCTTCAATATTTCCACCCAAAAGAAAGCTAATCATTAAACCTAATACTAATGAAAATGTAAATAAGATTATCCTCTACTGGTTCTTGCTTGAGATATAATAAATAAGCTACTAAAGAAAATAATAATAGTTAATGCTATTAGAATTCTTCCTAAATGTCGATATGTTATTTCTTGTTGAATTATTTCAATAATGCTATCTACAAGAATGTATATCGCAAACATTGGAAAAAGGACAATGAAAAAAGATTTATCATAATAACTATAGTCTTAAAATGGGGTATTACATTATAATAAACAAATCTCCCAGGTATAAAAAAACATTTGAAAATAATGACTAACTCTTAAAAAACGAATTCAAAGCTTTGTTATTGTACAGCTGTTTTCAGGCTTTTTACTCGGAAAGTAAATTAATTCATTAAATTGATGTTTATTTCAAAATATATTAAAACTGTATAAAGATTATTACTTAACAATTTTAAACGAATTCAATTTTAATAATAAATAAATAAAATCGATTAACTTTGTAGTACTTCTAAAATAACTTCCCTACTAAAACAGTAAATCATGAAAGAAGATTTTCTGCATTATGTATGGAGGTTTCAAAAATTTAATACTAAAAATCTTAGCTCAGTTGATGGCAAAACGATAACTATCGTAACTGTTGGTACTCCTAATGAAAATGCTGGGCCTGATTTTTTTAATGCAAAAGTGTCAATAGACAGTCAACTTTGGGTCGGGAATGTAGAGATTCATATTAAATCCAGTGATTGGTATACACACCACCACGAAATTGATGCAAGCTACGATAATGTTATTTTGCATGTTGTTTGGAAACACGATACCGAAATTTTTAGAAAAGATAATAGTACCATCCCAACATTGGAATTGAATTCTAAAGTAAATGGGATTATTTTAAATAATTATCAGAATTTATTTTCCAATTCACAAAAGTGGATCAATTGTGAAAACGAATTTTCTAAAACAGATTTCTTTACTTTAGAACATTGGTTGGAACAACTATATTTAGAAAGATTAGAAGAAAAATCTATATTTATTAAAGAAGAATTAAAAGCATCAAACAATCATTGGGAGGAATTATTATTTAAGTTGCTTCTTAAGAATTTTGGACTAAAAGTTAATGGAGATTCTTTTTTTAGTATTGCTAAATCTGTAACCTATTCAATTTTTAAAAAATGTAATAAAGATCCTTTTCAGATGGAAGCAATCCTTTTTGGACAGGCGGGATTTTTAGAAATATCCCATGAAGATTCCTATTTTAAATCATTAAAAGAAAGATATTCTTTTTTAAAAAATAAATATAAATTAGATACTAAGAATATAATTACCCCAAAATACTTTAGGTTAAGGCCCTCAAACTTTCCAAGTATTAGATTGTCTCAGGTGGCTGTTTTATTTTCTGAAAAGCAATCCCTTTTTTCAGAACTAATTACTGCAAAAAAGGCAGAATATTTTTACTCATTGTTTAATACCACAGCAAGTGAATATTGGGAAACACACTATAATTTTGGAATTCAATCTACAAGAAGAAAAAAAAGATTGACAAAAAAGTTTATTGATCTTTTATTAATTAACACTGTAATTCCCTTATTGTTTAGTTATTCAAAATATACAGGTAAAGATAGATCCGAAGAAATACTTCAATTAACATCTAGCCTTTCTTGTGAAGAAAACACCATTGTAGCAAATTATAATAAATTACTTCCTGTTTTTAAAAATGCATTGCAGTCTCAAGCGTTACTGCAACTTAAAAATGAATATTGTAATAAAAAAAGATGTTTGCAATGCGCGATTGGTAATTCAATTTTAAAGGCTAAACAATCCCATGTTCGTCCCAATAAATTCAAATAAAAAATAGTATTTTGCATTATGTTAAGATTTGTATATGACATCCGCTATTATTTTGAAAAACATGGATTTTATGTGAGTTCACGATTCGCAGATCGTCTAGGGATACGAGCAAAGAATGTTCGTTTGTTTTTCATTTATCTGTCTTTTGCAACAGTTGGAATCGGCTTTGCATTTTATATAACATTAGCATTTTTATTGCGTTTAAAAGACCTGTTTTACACAAAAAGATCTTCAGTTTTTGATTTATGAAGAAGTTGTTTCAGATTAAAATATATGTAGCTTTTTCACTAATGATGTTAGTGTTTTTAACAGGAGCATCTATTTATGTTTTAGTATTTGATTTTTCATTAATCGATGCTATATACATGACAGTTATTACAATTTCTACTGTTGGATTTAAAGAAGTTGAACCTTTAACAAATGCTGAAAAATTATTTACATCTGGATTAATTGTGTCCAGTATTTTTATAATGGGATATGCATTAGCGGTTATAAGTGAATATATTTTAGATAAAAACAATCTGGGAAATTTAATACAAAAGAGAGTAAAAAAAAAGAATTAGAAAAATGAAAAATCATATAATTGTAATTGGTTACGGTAGAAATGGACAACAAGCAGGTCATAAATTATTGGCATACAAAAAGAAATTTGTAGTCATTGAAAAAGAAGAAGATATCGTAGAAAAATATTATAGTGAACTGGTTCAGTTTGTTCATGGGAATGGAAACGAAGATGAAATATTAAAAAAAGCTGGAATTGAAAAAGCGTCCACCTTAATTAGTGCATTACCAAATGATGCAGATAATTTATTTGTTGTATTATCTGCAAGACAATTAAATAAAGATTTGAAAATAATAAGCTGGGCAACTGAGGAAACAACGCTTAAAAAATTAAAATTAGCTGGTGCCGATAATGTAATTATGCCCGATAGATTTGGTGGAGATCATATGGCATCCTTAGTAGTGACGCCAGATTTGATAGAATTTTTAGATAACTTATCTGATTCAGGTGATGACGACAGTATGAATATTGAACAAGTACCTTTTTCAAAGGTTAGTCAAAATGGGGAAGAGTTGGCAATTAAAAATTTAGATCTTAGAAAAAAGACCAGATGCTCAATCATTGGATATAAATCTCCTGAAGGAGAATATATTGTGAATCCAGAACCCTCTCTTGTTCTAAAAGAGGGTCCATGATTATTCTTATCGGAAGACCATTCCAGATCGAAAGCTTGAAACAACTTTACGATGTTTAAAACCGTTTGACAAATTAACCAGCAAAAATTTGAAGTTCCGTTTTTTTTTAGTTTCTTGCCTACCTCAAAATTTGAACAACTAATTAAAATACAAAACTATTAATTATGAAGAAATCGCTACTAGCCCTTTTTGCTTTTTTAATACCTTTATTAACCTTTGCTCAAGACGCTGAAAAAGTTGGGATTGATCAACAAATAGATGAAGCGTTTAAGCCTATTTCAGATGTTATTTCAGGAATTATTTTTTTTCCAGTATTTGGAACACCATTTGTGCTTGTTTTATTAGTGGGGAGTGCCTTGTTTTTTACACTTTATTTTGGTTTCCCAAATTTTAGATATTTTATAACTTCTATAAATATTGTTAGAGGAAAATATGATGATATAGATCACCATGAAGTTGGATATCCTAAATTAGCAATAGATGGTGATATTAAAGGAACTATAGAAGATGAAAGTAAAGATGGAGAAGTCACACATTTTCAAGCTTTAGCAACTGCAGTTTCAGGAACTGTTGGAAATGGGAACATTGCTGGAGTAGCTCTTGCGATAGCACTTGGTGGACCAGGAGCAACTTTTTGGATGGTAATTTGTGGTTTGTTGGGTATGTCAACAAAATTTGTTGAATGTACATTAGGAGTACAATATAGAGACGTAGATGAAGATGGAACTGTGTACGGAGGACCTATGTACTATATTAGCAAAGGCCTTAAAGAAAAAGGATTTAAAACGTTTGGAAAAATAGCAGCAGTTTTGTTTGCTATATTTTGTATTGGAGGATCTTTTGGAGGTGGAAATGCAGCACAATCCAATCAAGCTACCATTGTTTTAAAAGATTTGTTTGGATTTCAAAGTACCGGTGCAGGATTCTGGATTGGTATTATTTTAGCATTACTTGTTGGAATTATCATAATTGGAGGTATTAAAAGAATAGCCTCAGTTACTGAAAAAGTTGTTCCATTTATGGCTATCCTTTATTTGGTAGCTTGTTTATATATAATATTTAGCAACTTTACATTAATAGATGATGCTATAAGTTTAATTATTACTGAAGCCTTTAACCCTACCGCAATAGGTGTTGGAAGTTTTATTGGTGTCTTACTTGTTGGATTTAAAAGAGCTGCCTTTTCAAATGAAGCTGGTGCCGGATCAGCTTCTATTGCACACTCTGCTGTAAAAACAAAATATTCTGCATCTGAAGGTCTTGTTGCTTTATTAGAACCATTTATTGATACGGTTGTAATTTGTACTATGACAGCCTTGGTAATTATCATTTTTAATTTTGGAGGTGCTTTTGAATATGGAGGTGAAGGATCAGTATTGATAGACGGTATTGCCTATGAAGGAGCAGGTATCACATCAAAAGCATTTGCCCAATACATACCTTTCTCTAATATATTCTTAACTATAGCCGTTGTTTTATTTGCAGTTTCTACAATGATTTCCTGGTCTTATTATGGATTACAATCCTGGAAGTTTTTGTTTGGAAGAGGAAAAACAGTAGATTTAACTTATAAATTCTTATTCTTAGCTTTTGTCATAATAGGTGCTGCCGCAAGTATGAAATCTATTTGGGATTTCTCTGACGCGATGATTTTTGCAATGGTATTTCCAAATATGATTGGATTATACTTCTTATTCCCAGTGGTTAAAAAACAATTAAAAAGATATTTGAGCGCTATTAAATCAAATTATAATTAGACAATAATAAATTAATATTAAAAAACAAATTCTCCCCAGGATAATATTATAACTATATTCTGATGGAAAATTTTAAATCCCATTTCGTGTTCAATAGATCGCAACGAAATGGGATTTTGTTATTACTACTATTAATCTCTGGATTAATGGGATTCTATTATTTTGTGACCTTTTCTGAAGAATATATTATCGATATAAATTCACCTGAAATTAAGTCACTTCAAAAAGAACTAGATTCCTTAAGACAAATAGAAATTGCTTCTAGAAAACCTAAAAAATATCCTTTCAATCCTAATTTTATAACTGATTTTAAAGGCTATACTTTAGGAATGTCTACAGAAGAAATCGATCGATTACATAAATTTAGACAACAAGATAACTGGGTAAATTCTGTTGAAGATTTTCAGAATGTAACCAAAGTATCAGATACGCTATTAAAAGTGATAAGTCCTTATTTCAAATTTCCAGATTGGGTATCCGAACAGCAACAAAATAAGAATCTCATTAGCAAAGAAAATAAAGATAAATCCCGTTCACAAAAGAAAGATCTAAATAAAGTTACAATAATAGAGCTTCAACAAATAAATGGAATAGGAGCTACATTAAGTGATCGCATATTAAAGTATAGGGATAAGCTTGGGGGCTTTACAAATGAGTCACAGGTATATCAAATATATGGATTATCCGATAAAGTGATCCAAAATATACTAAAAGAATTTACAGTTAAAACTCCAAAGGTGATTAATAAAATGAATCTTAATAAAATATCGGCTTCAGATATTGCTACAATTCCTGGGATATCTTTTGAACTGGCCAAAAAGATCTGGGAATACAGAATATTAAATGAGGGGATTGAGTACTTTTCAGAATTGGGAAAAATAGAAGGATTGACCCAAAGAAAGTTAGAAGTAATTCAACTATATTTGGCAATTGAATAATGTAAGAATAAGTACACCGTTATAATATAGAGCGATTTGAGTATGAATAATATGTATTTCACAGAGGAACACGAACTTTTCAGAAAAAGTTTAAAAGATTTTTTGCAAAAAGAAGTCGTCCCTCATATTGATAAATGGGAAGAAACTGGTATCGTTGAACGGTTTATTTGGGAGAAAATGGGCGCCATGGGATTCTTTGGCTTAGTATATCCGGAAGAATATGGAGGCCTGAATCTCGATATGTTTTATACCGTTATTTTTTTAGAAGAACTTCAGAAAATTAATTCAGGTGGGTTTGCAGCAAATATGTGGGCACATACTTATTTAGCGATGACCCATTTAAATAAAGAAGGTAGCCATGAAATAAAAGAAAAATATCTAAGACCCAGTATCACTGGTGAAAAAATAGGCTGTCTTTGTATAACAGAACCATTTGGTGGATCTGATGTTTCTGGAATGAGAACTACAGCCGTAAAAAAAGGAGATACTTATGTTATAAACGGTTCCAAGACTTTTATTACAAATGGGATTTATAGTGATTATTTGGTTATTGCTGCAAAGACCTCTCCTGAACTTGGAAATAAAGGGATGAGTATTTTTGTTATAGATAGGGATACCCCGGGAATTACTTCAACTAAGTTGGATAAATTAGGTTGGCGTGCAAGTGATACTGCTGAGATAGCATTTGATAATGTGACCCTACCTGCTGAAAATTTAATGGGTGAAGAAAATAAAGGGTTTCCATATATTATGCAACATTTTTCAATAGAACGAATGATCATGGCGATCAATGCTCATGCCAGAAGTGAATATGCTCTAGCATATACAATACAATATATGAAAGAAAGAACTGCTTTTGGACAACCAATTTCAACTTTTCAAGCACTTCGTCATAATGTTGCACAAATGGCTAGTGAAATAGAAGTTTGTAAAACTTTTAATTATGCTACTGTTAAACGATTGGATCAAGGGGAATATGTAGTAAAAGAAGCAACTATGGCAAAACTCACTTCAACAAAAATGGCAGATGATGTTATGTATCAATGCCTGCAATTATTAGGGGGATATGGATATATGGAAGATTACCCCTTGGCAAGAATGTTTAGGGATAGTCGATTAGGTCCTATTGGAGGAGGAACCTCAGAAATTTTAAAAGAGATTATTGCAAAGATTGTTATTGATGGTAAAGGGTATAAACCTGCCACTTAATTTAGAATTCTGAAATAATGAGGAATTTAAAACAATTAAAAATAATTTGTAATTCATATTTCATAATTAATTGTACATTTGCCGACCTAAAAGAGAGGAGGTTAAGAGACTATGTTAATAATACCAGTTAAAGAAGGAGAAAATATAGACAGAGCGCTAAAACGTTTTAAGCGAAAGTTCGATCGTACCGGTACAAAAAATCAGTTACGTGAGAGAAAGCAGTTTACAAAGCCTTCGGTTAAAAGAAGAGCTCAGATTCAAAAAGCACAATACATACAGCATCTTAGAGATCAAGAAGAATTATAGATTCTTTTATATATAATACAGTATAAGTCCGTTGAAAATAGTAACTTTACTTTTCAATGGATTTTTTATGCCTTTTTCTACCTATATATCCTACCTTCAATTAGAAAAAAAATATTCTCCCAATACTATAAAGGCTTATAAAAAAGATCTAGAAAGTTTTTCTGAATTCGCCTTAAAAGAATATGAATATTCAGAAATAAAAACCGTTCATTATTCCATCATCAGAAGTTGGATCGTAGTGTTGGTTGCAAATGAAATTTCTAATAAAAGTATCAATCGAAAGATATCTTCATTAAGGACATATTATAAATTTTTATTAAAAATTAAAGCAATAAAAGTGAGTCCTTTAGCAAAACACAAAGCCTTAAAAATTGCTAAGATATTGCAAGTTCCATTTTCTGAAAAAGAAATTGAAAAAGTACTGACCTTGTTAAAAGACGAAAAAGATTTTGAAGGTGTTCGGAATAAATTAATAGTAGAGTTATTTTATTCTACAGGAATACGTAGAGCGGAACTTGTAAATTTAAAAGTGTCCGATGTGTCTTTTTCAAATAAAACAATTAAAGTTTTGGGGAAAAGAAATAAGGAACGGATCATCCCATTATTACCTTCTGTAATTGAAACTATAAAAGAATATAAAAACTATAGAAATGATTTAAAAATTTTAAAAGAGACTAATTTTCTTTTTTTAACATTAAAAGGAGTTAAAATTTATGAAACACTTGTTTACCGAATTATAAACACCTATTTTAGTAAAGCGTCTGAAAAAGTAAAAAAGAGCCCACATATATTAAGGCATTCTTTTGCGACACATTTATTAAATGAAGGAGCAGATCTAAAAGCAGTTAAGGAACTCCTCGGACATTCGAGTTTAGCATCTACCCAAGTATATACTAATAATAGTATTGCAACATTAAAGAAAGTGTATAAAAATACACATCCAAGGAATTCAAGATAGTAGTAATTTAAAAAATATGAAGGATGAAAGTAACTGTGCAAGCACCGAATTTTGAAGCTGATGAAAAACTGATTAATTTTATTACCAAAAGACTTTTAAAGCTGGAATTATTTTATGATCGAATATTATTTGCGGATGTATTTTAAAAGTCCAAAAAATAAGTGAAAAAGAAAATAAATCTGTTGAGATATTATTAAGTGTTCCAGGTGATGAGGCCATCGTTAAAAAAGAAGCGAAAACTTTTGAAGAAGCCACTGATGAATGTATAAAAGCATTGGAAAGAACCCTTAAAAAACGAAAACAAAAACAAAGATCATATTCATAAGATATTTTATAAAAAAAAGTTTTTTAGAAAAAATAATTTATTTACATTTGCAGTCCGTTAGAAATAGCGGACTTTTTTTGTTTAAAAGGTAGCCGAAAGCCGATGTAGCTCAGCTGGCTAGAGCAGCTGATTTGTAATCAGCAGGTCGTGGGTTCGAGTCCCTCCATCGGCTCTTTGAAAATATTGAATTTAAGTACTAATCATTGAGAGGAAATCGAGATAGTTTTACTTAAAAAGTTCTTTAAAATAGATATTTAATATCGGGGAGATACTCAAGCGGCCAACGAGGGCAGACTGTAAATCTGTTGACTACGTCTTCGCAGGTTCGAATCCTGCTCTCCCCACATAAATTTTCAGAATACTTATTCATTAAAATATTGAAATGGATTAAGTTTAATTATTTAATAATAAAAGCGGGAGTAGCTCAGTTGGTAGAGCGTCAGCCTTCCAAGCTGAATGTCGCCAGTTCGAACCTGGTCTTCCGCTCAAAAAAAACTCTTTACGCCAGTGTAGCTCAGGGGTAGAGCGTTTCCTTGGTAAGGAAGAGGTCTTGGGTTCAAATCCCAACATTGGCTCAATAGAGCATAGAAATGAATACTATTATATAACTAAGATAAAATAAATACAAAATGGCAAAAGAAACTTACGATCGGTCGAAACCACATTTAAATGTAGGTACTATTGGACACGTAGATCATGGTAAAACAACATTAACTGCAGCTATCACAAAAGTTTTAGCAGATGCAGGTCATTCAAAAGCAACATCTTTTGATCAAATTGATAATGCACCTGAAGAAAAAGAAAGAGGGATAACAATTAACTCTTCTCACGTAGAATATGCAACAGCTAATCGTCATTACGCTCACGTTGACTGTCCAGGTCACGCGGATTACGTAAAGAATATGGTAACTGGTGCTGCTCAAATGGATGGAGCTATTCTTGTAGTTGCTGCTACAGATGGACCAATGCCACAAACACGTGAACACATCCTTTTAGGACGTCAGGTAGGAATTCCTCGCATCGTTGTATTCATGAATAAAGTGGATATGGTTGATGATGATGAATTAATTGAACTTGTAGAAATGGAAGTAAGAGAATTACTAAGTTTTTACGAATACGATGGTGATAATGGACCTGTAATTGCAGGTTCAGCTCTTGGAGCTCTTAACGGAGAACAAAAATGGGTTGATTCAGTAATTGAATTGATGGAAGCTGTTGATACATGGATCGAAGAACCTCTACGTGAAGTTGATAAACCTTTCTTAATGCCTATTGAAGATGTATTTTCAATTACAGGTCGTGGTACTGTTGCAACTGGTCGAATAGAAACTGGAATTGCAAATAAAGGAGATTCAGTAGATATCATTGGAATGGGAGCGGAAAAATTAACGTCTACTATTACAGGTATCGAGATGTTCCGTCAAATTTTAGATAGAGGAGAAGCTGGAGATAATGCAGGTATCCTATTAAGAGGTATCGACAAAGATCAAATTTCTCGTGGTATGGTAATTACAAAACCTGGTTCTGTAACCCCTCATGCTAAATTTAAAGCAGAAGTTTATATCCTTAAAAAAGAAGAAGGTGGACGTCACACTCCATTCCATAATAACTATCGTCCACAGTTTTATGTACGTACTACTGATGTAACAGGAACGATTATATTGCCTGATGGAGTTGAGATGGTAATGCCTGGAGATAACTTAACAATTAATGTTGAGTTGTTACAAGCAATAGCAATGAATGTTGGATTGCGTTTTGCTATCCGTGAAGGAGGTAGAACAGTTGGTGCAGGACAAGTAACAGAGATTTTAGACTAATAAAAGTTTAGATAAAAAAGTCTTTAAGGTGTCTCGATTTTATCGGAATGCCTTGACTTTTATAAGCGGGTATACCTGTTTTAGACAAACAGGAATCAAAACTGAGCTTCATGAATTTGGAGAATCAGTAAAAGTGAAGAGAAAATAGTTTTTAGAAAGGGCTATTTAAATTATACGGGTTTAGCTCAGTTGGTAGAGCACTGGTCTCCAAAACCAGGTGTCGTGAGTTCGAGTCTCTCAACCCGTGCTTGATAAAATAAATTGCTTTTTAAAAGTAATTTTAAATTAAAATAAAAAACAGTTTTAATCATGATAAACTATATAAAAGAATCCTATAATGAGCTTAGGAACCATGTTACATGGACATCTTGGTCTGAAGCACAACGCTTAACAGTTATTGTTGCTGCTTTTTCAGTAGTTTTAGCTTTGGCTGTTTTTGGAATCGACACTGTTTTTAGTGGTGTTATTAGTAAATACTTTGAATGGATTAAGTCTTAATTATTAATGATGACTGAAACTAAAAGTGAAAAAAAATGGTATGTGATCCGTTCTGTAAGTGGGAAGGAAAACAAAATTAAAGAATATATAGAATCTGAGATTAATAGATTAAGTCTTCAGGATTATATTGAACAAATTTTGGTTCCTACTGAGAAAGTGATTCAAATCCGCAATGGAAAAAAAATAAGCAAAGAGCGTGTTTTTATTCCAGGTTATATTATGATCCAGGCTGATTTGAAAGGTGAGGTTCCACATATTATTAAATCTGTCAATGGAGTGATTGGATTTCTTGGTGAAGTTAAAGGAGGAGATCCTGTACCATTAAGACAGGTTGAAGTGAATAGACTGTTAGGAAAGGTAGATGAATTATCTGTGCAAGATGATAATGTTAATATTCCTTTTATTATAGGAGAAACCATTAAAGTAATTGATGGTCCTTTTAATGGATTTAACGGTTCAGTAGAAAAAATAAATGAAGAAAAACGGAAGCTTGAAGTCATGGTGAAAATTTTCGGAAGAAAAACACCGTTGGAATTAAGCTATATGCAAGTAGAGAAAGTTTAATTGTTACACGCTATATAATAGGTTTTATTTAGGCTTCCACTGAAATAAAAACCAAAATTAAAATTAAAACATGGCAAAAGAAGTAGAGAAAGTAGTTAAGTTACAAGTTCGTGGCGGTGTTGCTAACCCATCACCTCCAGTTGGACCAGCTTTAGGCGCTGCTGGTGTGAACATTATGGAGTTCTGTAAGCAATTTAATACTAGAACTCAGGATAAGCAAGGTAAAATTTTACCTGTTGCAATTACGGTTTATAAAGACAAGTCTTTTGACTTTGTTATTAAAACCTCACCTGCATCGGTTCAAATCCTTGAAGCCGCCAAAGTTAAAAAAGGTTCTGGCGAGCCACACGTTAATAAAGTAGCAAGCATTTCTTGGGATCACGTAAAAGCAATTGCAGAAGATAAAATGCCTGATTTAAATGCATTTACTGTAGAATCTGCTATGAGAATGGTAGCTGGTACTGCGCGATCAATGGGAGTGAAAGTGAAAGGTAAAGCACCTTTTTAATCTTAAAAAAGAATCTATAAAATGGCAAGATTAACAAAAAAGCAAAAGGAGACTCAAGCTCATTTAGAACCAAATAAGGTTTATAATGTGGCGGAAGCTTCTGCTTTAATAAAAAAAATCACTAACGTAAAATTTGATGCGTCTGTTGATTTAGCTGTGCGTCTAAATGTAGATCCACGAAAAGCAAATCAAATGGTACGTGGCGTTGTTACCTTACCTCATGGTACTGGTAAAGACGTTAAAGTATTAGCATTAGTTACTCCAGACAAAGAAGCGGAAGCTAAAGTAGCTGGAGCAGATTATGTAGGTTTAGATGAGTACCTCACCAAAATTAAAGGAGGTTGGACAGATGTCGATGTTATTGTAACCATGCCTAGTGTTATGGGTAAATTAGGACCATTAGGGCGTATTTTAGGTCCTCGTGGATTAATGCCTAATCCTAAAACTGGGACGGTAACAATGGACGTTGCTAAAGCTGTTTCCGATGTTAAAGCTGGAAAAATTGACTTTAAAGTTGAAAAAACCGGTATTGTTCATGCAGCAATTGGTAAAACATCTTTTGATGCTGAAAAAATTGAAGGAAACGCAAAAGAATTATTAACAACCCTTGTAAAATTGAAACCTCAAACTTCAAAAGGTGTTTATATTAAAAGCATTTATATGTCTAGTACTATGAGCCCAAGTGTTGAGATCGATTCAAAAAGATTTACTGAGCAGTAAAATTTTAAACTTATGACTAGAAAAGAAAAATCACAAGTAATAAAAGATTTAACTGCACAGTTAACTGAAAATGAAACTATTTATTTAGCGGATATTTCAGGTCTTGATGCAGGTAGTACCAGTAATTTACGAAGAGCTTGTTTTAAGGCTGGAGTAAAATTAGCTGTGGTTAAAAACACATTGCTTAAAATAGCAATGGAAGGTACCGATAAGGATTTTGGTGAATTGCCAGAAGTACTTATAGGAAATACATCCCTCATGTTTGCTGAAACTAGTAGTGCCCCAGCAAAAGTAATTAAAGCATTCAGAAAAAAATCTGATATGCCATTACTTAAAGGAGCATTTATTGAAGAAGCTGTATATGTAGGGGACGACCAATTGAATACTTTAGTAGATATTAAGTCGAAAGACGAACTTATTGGAGAGATTATAGGATTACTACAATCTCCTGCTAAGAATGTTATTTCAGCACTTAAATCTGGTGGAGGTACTTTGGCAGGTATTGTTAAAACCCTTTCCGAAAAAGAAGGATAAAAAATAGCATTAATTAATAATAATAGAGTAACATTTAATAAAACGATAGAAAATGGCAGATTTAAAAGATTTCGCAGAACAATTAGTTAACTTAACTGTAAAAGAAGTTAATGAGTTAGCTGGTATATTAAAAGAAGAATATGGTATCGAGCCTGCTACAGCTGTAGTGGCTGTTGCTGCTGACGGTGGTGCTGGTGGTGGTGATGCTGAAGATGAAAAGTCTGAATTTGACGTAATTCTTACAGCTCCAGGTGGGTCTAAATTAGCAGTTGTAAAACTTGTTAAAGAACTTACAGGACTAGGTCTTAAAGACGCTAAAGGATTAGTTGATAATGCACCTTCTCCAATTAAAGAAGGAGTAGCAAAAGATGAAGCTGAAGCATTAAAAGCTCAGTTAGAAGAAGCTGGAGCAGAGGTTGAGCTTAAGTAAGCTAAGCCAGCACCAATCCTAAACCATTTTTGCGTATATAATGGTTTTTAAACTTTATACACGCGTTCATAGTTTATAATAATTAAAATTCGTCCATAGATGTCAGCAACGCAAACTGAAAGATTGAATTTTTCCACCGTAAAGAATAAGCCTGAATATCCAGATTTTTTAGATATTCAAATTAAATCCTTTCAAGATTTTTTCCAATTGGAAACCAAATCTGATAAGAGAGAAAACGAAGGGCTTTATAAGACCTTTCTGGAAAATTTCCCAATTACCGATACCCGAAATCAATTTGTATTAGAGTTTTTAGATTATTTTGTAGACCCATCAAGATATTCCATCCAGGAATGTATTGAGCGTGGGTTAACATACAGTGTACCATTAAAAGCTCGTCTAAAATTATATTGTACCGACCCTGAACACGAAGACTTTGAAACTATCGTTCAAGATGTGTATTTAGGAACAATTCCATACATGACTCCAAGCGGAACGTTTGTTGTTAATGGTGCAGAACGTGTTGTTGTTTCTCAGTTACACCGTTCACCTGGTGTTTTCTTTGGACAATCTTTCCATGCAAATGGAACCAAACTATATTCGGCAAGAGTAATTCCTTTTAAAGGTTCTTGGATCGAATTTGCTACCGATATCAATAGCGTAATGTATGCGTATATCGATAGAAAGAAAAAACTACCAGTTACAACATTATTTAGAGCAATTGGTTTTGAAAGAGATAAAGATATTCTTGAAATATTTGACCTTGCAGAAGAAGTTAAAGCAACTAAAACCGGACTTAAAAGATATTTAGGTCGAAAATTAGCCGCTCGTGTCCTTAAAACTTGGCACGAAGATTTTGTAGATGAAGATACAGGAGAAGTTGTTTCTATAGAACGTAATGAAATTGTATTGGATCGAGATACTGTTCTTGAAAAAGAACATATTGAAGTAATTCTTGAATCTGGTTCTAAAACAATCTTGTTGCACAAAGAAGACAACCTTCAATCAGAATATGCAATCATTCATAATACTTTACAAAAAGATCCTACCAATTCTGAAAAAGAAGCCGTAGAACATATTTATAGACAATTGCGTAATGCAGAGCCGCCAGATGAAGAAACAGCTCGTGGTATTATCAATAAATTATTCTTTAGCGACCAACGATATAACCTAGGAGAAGTTGGACGTTTTAGAATGAACAAAAAGTTAGGTCTTGATATTCCAATCGATAAGTTAGTACTTACAAAAGAAGATATCATTACCATTATAAAATATCTGATCGAATTAATTAATTCAAAAGCAGAGATTGATGATATCGATCACCTATCTAATCGTCGTGTGCGAACAGTAGGAGAACAATTATCTTCTCAGTTTGGTGTAGGATTAGCACGTATGGCTCGTACAATCAGAGAGCGAATGAATGTTCGGGATAACGAGGTGTTTACACCAATCGATCTGATAAATGCCAAGACATTGTCTTCGGTAATTAATTCATTTTTTGGTACCAATCAGCTTTCTCAGTTTATGGACCAAACTAATCCAATAGCAGAGATCACACACAAGCGTCGTCTTTCGGCACTAGGACCTGGAGGTCTTTCCAGAGAAAGAGCAGGATTTGAGGTTCGTGATGTTCACTTTACTCACTATGGAAGGTTATGTCCGATTGAAACTCCTGAAGGGCCAAATATTGGATTGATATCTTCACTTTCAGTTTATGCTAAAGTAAATTATTTAGGATTTTTAGAAACACCCTATCGTAAAGTAGAAAATGGTGTAATTGATCTAAAAAGCGAACCTATTTACCTTTCAGCAGAAGAGGAAGAAGAAAAATTAATTGCTCAAGCACATATTGATATAAAAGATGATGGAACAATAAATAAAAGTCGGGTAATTGCTCGTATGGAAGGTGACTTTCCTGTAGTTGATTCTAAAGATATTCATTATACAGACGTCGCACCAAATCAGATTTCATCAATTTCGGCCTCATTAATTCCATTTTTGGAACATGATGATGCAAACCGTGCTTTGATGGGCTCAAATATGATGCGTCAGGCAGTACCTTTAATGAGTGCAGAATCACCAATTGTTGGTACTGGACTCGAACGACAGGTAGCTTCAGATTCAAGAGTACTTATTAATGCTGAAGGAGCTGGAGTTGTTGAATATGTAGATGCTAATAAGATTACTATTAAATATGATCGAACTGATGATGAACAGTTAGTAAGCTTTGATGGAGATTCCAAAACATACAAACTCATCAAATTCAGAAAAACAAATCAAAGTACCTCAATTAACCTAAAACCAATTGTTAAAAAAGGAGATAAGGTTACTAAAGGACAAGTTCTTTGTCAGGGATATGCTACTCAAAATGGTGAGTTAGCACTTGGACGAAATATGAAAGTTGCCTTTATGCCCTGGAAAGGATATAATTTTGAGGATGCAATTGTTATTTCAGAAAAAGTAGTTCGTGACGATATATTTACTTCTATTCATATTGATGAATATTCATTACAAGTTCGTGACACTAAATTAGGAAACGAAGAGCTTACTAATGATATTCCTAATGTTTCTGAAGAGGCTACTAAAGACCTTGATGAAAATGGGATGATTCGTATTGGAGCCGAAGTTAAACCAGAAGATATTCTTATTGGTAAAATCACACCAAAAGGAGAGAGTGATCCAACTCCAGAAGAAAAACTACTTCGGGCAATCTTTGGTGAAAAAGCTGGAGATGTTAAAGATGCTTCATTAAAAGCTTCTCCTTCATTGCATGGAGTTGTTATTGATAAAAAGTTATTTGCACGATCGGTTAAAGACAAACGAATTAGACTTCAAAATAAAGAAGATATTGCTTTATTAGAGGATGAATTCAATAAGATGTTTGACGATCTTAGAAGTGTTTTAATTGAAAAACTCTTCACTATTATTGCTGGTAAAACAGCACAGGGAGTGGTCAATGACTTGGGAGAAGTAGTATTCCCTAAAGGTAAAAAGTATACCCTTAAAATGTTAAATGAATTTGATGATTATACTCATTTAACTAGTGGTACTTGGACGACCAATGCAAAATCAAATTTGCTGGTTGAAGACCTTATGCACAACTATAAGATAAAAGAAAATGATCTTCAAGGAAACTTACGTCGTGAAAAATTTGCAATTTCTGTTGGAGATGAACTTCCTTCTGGTATTTTAAAACTTGCAAAAGTTTATGTTGCTAAAAAACGTAAACTTAAGGTAGGAGATAAAATGGCAGGTCGTCATGGAAATAAGGGTATTGTAGCTCGTATTGTACGGGAAGAAGATATGCCATTTTTAGAAGATGGAACACCAGTAGATATTGTATTAAACCCTCTTGGTGTACCGTCTCGTATGAATATCGGACAGATTTATGAAACTGTTCTTGGATGGGCAGGTCAAAAATTGGGGCGCAAATATGCAACACCAATTTTTGATGGAGCAACATTGGATCAAATTAATGAATTGACCGATGAAGCTGGAATTCCAAGATTTGGACATACTTATTTATATGATGGTGGTACTGGTCAGCGATTCGATCAACCTGCAACAGTTGGTGTGATCTATATTCTAAAACTAGGACATATGGTAGACGATAAGATGCATGCACGTTCTATTGGACCTTACTCATTAATAACACAACAACCTCTTGGTGGTAAAGCACAATTTGGTGGACAGCGTTTTGGTGAGATGGAAGTATGGGCGCTGGAAGCATATGGAGCCTCTAGTACACTTAGAGAAATATTGACGGTTAAATCTGATGATGTAGTTGGTAGAGCTAAAACCTATGAATCAATCGTAAAAGGGGAGGCAATGCCAGAACCAGGTCTTCCAGAATCTTTTAACGTGTTAATGCACGAATTAAAGGGACTGGGACTTGATATAAGATTAGAAGAGTAGCATTCCAGCATTCCTTTAATTTGGAAGCTGGAATCTTTCACTCCTTATGGCTGAACGAAGTGATGAAACAGGCACTTTAAACTTAATTTCACAAAGAATAGTACATAGCATTATGGCAAGAAATAAAGAAAATGTAGCAAAGAAATTTAATAAAATTTCAATCGGTTTTTCTTCACCAGAGAAAATTTTGGCTGAGTCTAGAGGAGAAGTATTAAAACCAGAAACTATTAACTATCGTACTCACAAGCCTGAGCGGGATGGTCTTTTTTGTGAGCGTATTTTTGGTCCGATTAAGGATTATGAATGTGCTTGTGGGAAATATAAAAGAATTCGTTATAAAGGGATTGTGTGTGACCGTTGTGGTGTAGAAGTAACAGAAAAGAAAGTACGTCGTGATCGTGTTGGGCATATTAACTTGGTCGTTCCTGTTGCACATATTTGGTACTTCCGTAGTTTACCTAATAAAATAGGATACCTTTTGGGCTTACCCTCTAAGAAACTAAACATGATAATCTATTATGAACGTTATGTTGTGATACAGCCTGGTATTGCTAAAAATGAAGAAGGTGAACCCATAAATAAAATGGATTTTTTAACTGAAGAAGAATATTTAAATATATTAGAATCACTTCCTCAGGAAAATCAATATTTAGAAGATTCAGACCCAGAAAAATTTATTGCCAAAATGGGTGCTGAGTGTTTAATTGAATTATTAAAGCGTATTGATCTTGATGCATTGTCTTTTGAATTGCGGCATAAAGCAAATAACGAAACATCTAAGCAACGAAAAACGGAGGCACTAAAACGTCTGCAAGTTGTTGAGGCGCTTCGTGAATCTAATAAGAATAGAGAGAATAGACCTGAGTGGATGATTATGAAAGTGATTCCAATTATTCCACCAGAATTGCGTCCTTTGGTTCCATTGGATGGAGGTCGTTTTGCAACTTCAGATCTTAATGATCTATACCGTAGAGTAATTATTAGAAACAATCGTTTGAAACGATTGATGGAAATAAAAGCTCCTGAAGTAATTTTACGGAATGAGAAGCGTATGCTTCAAGAATCTGTAGACTCATTATTTGACAATACTCGTAAATCTTCAGCGGTTAAAACAGACTCGAACCGTCCCTTAAAATCACTTTCAGATTCATTAAAAGGAAAACAAGGACGATTCCGTCAAAACCTATTAGGGAAACGTGTAGATTATTCAGCACGTTCCGTAATTGTTGTTGGACCAGAGCTTAAAATGTATGAATGTGGTATTCCAAAAGGAATGGCATCAGAGCTTTACAAACCTTTCATTATTAGAAAATTAATTGAAAGAGGTATTGTAAAAACTGTAAAGTCTGCTAAAAAGATTATCGATAAGAAGGAACCGGTGGTATGGGATATTTTAGAGAATGTACTAAAAGGACATCCAGTATTATTAAATCGTGCTCCTACCTTACACCGTTTGGGAATTCAAGCATTTCAACCAAAATTAATTGAAGGAAAAGCAATCCAATTACACCCACTGTCTTGTACTGCGTTTAACGCCGATTTTGATGGAGATCAAATGGCTGTTCATTTACCTTTGGGTCCAGAAGCTATTTTAGAAGCACAACTATTAATGCTTGCATCACATAATATTTTGAATCCAGCTAATGGTTCGCCAGTTGCTGTGCCATCTCAAGATATGGTACTTGGATTGTATTATATGACCAAACTTCGAAAATCAACCGAAGATCTAAAAGTAATTGGAGAAGGATTGACTTTTTATTCTACAGAAGAAGTTGTTATTGCATATAATGAAAAGAAAGTTGAACTAAATGCTGAAATTAAAATCAGAACTAAAGATTTTAACGAAGACGGTGAGTTAGTAAATCAAATTATTACCACTACAGTTGGTAGGATAATATTTAATGAAGAAGTACCTGAAGTAGCAGGGTTTATTAATGAAGTATTGACCAAAAAATCACTACGTGATATTATTGGTGATATTCTTAGAGTAACCTCAGTTACTGAAACGGGTGCTTTCTTAGATAAAATTAAAAACCTTGGATATAAGTTTGCATTTGAAGGTGGATTGTCTTTTAGTTTAGGTGATATTATTATTCCTGCTGAAAAACAAGAAATGATCGAAAGTGCGAATAAACAAGTAGATGGTATTATCGCCAATTATAACATGGGTCTAATTACAAATAACGAACGTTATAATCAGGTAATCGATATTTGGACAGCTACTAATGCTGAGTTAACCGAACTATCTATGAAACGTATCCGTGAAGATCAACAAGGGTTTAACTCTGTGTTTATGATGCTTGACTCTGGAGCAAGGGGAAGTAAAGAACAAATTCGTCAGTTAACTGGAATGCGTGGATTAATGGCTAAGCCAAAAAAATCCAGCGCAAGTGGTGGTGAAATTATTGAGAATCCAATTCTTTCTAACTTTAAAGAAGGATTATCAATTCTTGAATATTTTATCTCTACTCACGGAGCACGTAAAGGACTTGCAGATACCGCTTTAAAAACTGCGGATGCTGGTTATTTAACTAGAAGACTTGTTGATGTATCACAAGATGTAATTGTAAATATAGGAGATTGTGGTACCCTTCGAGGAATTGATGTATCACCTTTAAAGAAAAATGAAGAAATAGTTGAAACACTTGGTGAACGTATCGTTGGACGTACTTCATTACATGATATTTACCATCCATTAACGGAAGAACTTCTTGTAGAGACGGGTGGAAATATAACCAATGAAATAGCAAAAATGATTGAAGATTCTCCAATCGCTTCAGTCGAAGTGAGATCCGCTTTAACCTGTGAAGCTAGAAAAGGTATTTGTGCTTCTTGTTATGGACGAAATCTTGCAACCAATAAAATGGTTCAAATGGGAGAGGCTGTAGGTGTTGTTGCTGCTCAGTCTATTGGAGAACCAGGAACACAGTTAACACTTCGTACCTTCCACGTTGGAGGTGTAGCAGGAAATATTTCAGAAGAAAATAGATTAACTGTTAAGTTTGATGGTATTGCTGAAATCGAAGATCTTAGAACAGTTAAAGGTGAAGATAAAGAAGGGAATAAAGTAGATATTGTTATCTCAAGAACTTCTGAAATTAAATTGTTAGATGGTAAAACAGGAATTACCCTAAGTACAAATAACATTCCCTATGGATCTAATATCTTTATTAAAGATGGTAGCAAACTTAAGAAAGGAGATATAGTATGTCAATGGGATCCATTTAATGGTGTTATTATTTCTGAATTTACTGGTAAAATCAAATATGAAAACTTAGAACAAGGAATTACCTATCAAGTAGAAATAGATGAACAAACCGGTTTCCAGAAGAAAGTAATTTCCGAATCCAGAGATAAAAAGAAGATACCAACACTATTGATTGTAGGTAAAAAAGATGAAGTAATTCGATCTTATAACTTACCAGTTGGAGCACATCTTATGGTTAATGATGGTGATAAAGTGAAGATCGGAAATATCTTGGTAAAAATACCTCGTAAATCATCTAAAGCAGGTGATATTACTGGTGGTTTACCACGTGTTACAGAATTATTTGAGGCGCGTAACCCATCTAATCCAGCAGTGGTAAGTGAAGTGGATGGTGTGGTTTCATTTGGTAAGATAAAACGTGGTAATCGTGAGATTATCGTGGAAACGAAATTTGGCGATATCAAGAAATATTTGGTTAAATTATCAAATCAGATCTTAGTACAGGAAAATGATTTCGTTAGAGCGGGAATGCCATTATCTGATGGATCAATCACTCCATTGGATATCCTTAATATTGAAGGACCTTCAGCAGTACAACAATATCTTGTAAATGAAGTACAGGAAGTATATCGTCTTCAAGGAGTGAAAATTAACGACAAACATTTTGAAGTTGTTGTTCGACAAATGATGCGAAAAGTGAGAATTGTAGATCCAGGAGATACCTTATTCCTTGAAAATCAATTGGCTCATAAATTTGATTTCATTGAAGAGAACGATAAAATATTTGGAATGAAAGTAGTTGAAAATGCAGGTGATTCTGAAGTTATTAAAGAAGGACAAATTGTTTCTTCAAGAGATTTGCGTGATGAAAATTCAATTTTAAAAAGAAACGATAAACAAATTGTTGAAACAAGAGACGCAGTGCCAGCAACTGCAACACCAATTTTACAAGGTATTACTCGAGCTTCATTACAGACTAAATCATTTATTTCTGCAGCTTCCTTCCAGGAAACTACAAAAGTATTGAATGAAGCAGCTGTAAGTGGGAAAGTTGATTACTTAGAAGGATTGAAAGAGAATGTAATCGTTGGACATAGAATTCCAGCTGGAACAGGAATGCGAAGCTACGAGACAATTATTGTTGCTTCAAAAGATGAATTAGAAGAAATGACTCAAGAGAAGCAAGAAGTAAATTATAATTAAAAGAGATTCCGACTTTACGATGTGAAGTCGGAAAATCGAATTTACCTCACCATTGGGCGAGACTTTATAATTCAATTTAGAATTGATGTCTTATAAAAAACTCACAAAATCCCGATATCTATCGGGATTTTGTATTCAATATACTCACAGATTTCTACCTTTGTAGAAAATAAAATAACAAATCATGGCAGAAGAAAAAAAACAAAAAAAAGGGCAAATTAATATTGAGTTAGATGAAAAGGTAGCTCAGGGAATCTATAGTAATTTAGCAATAATTAATCATTCACAATCTGAATTTGTGGTAGACTTTGTTTCCATTATGCCAGGAGTGCCTAAAAGTAAAGTGAAATCAAGGATCATTTTAACCCCGCAACATGCTAAACGATTTTTAAAGGCTTTGCAGGATAATGTAACCCGATTTGAAAATGCTCACGGAAAAATTAAGGATTTTGAACAAGCACCAATTCCTTTGAATTTTGGACCCACAGGAGAAGCCTAAATAATAAAAGGGTTGAAATTTATTTATAATATTTCAAACCTTTTTTATAAAGCCCATAAAATGTATCCCAAAGACCAATGGGAAAATGCTTGCCCAGTTTATTCCCCTGAGACAGAGAAGGAGAAGACTAGAGGGTTAATAAGGTATATTACTCAAAACCAAACCACCTATTCAAACTCACTAACAAAGTGAAGTTTTGCTTGTGGATATTTAGACTGTGTCATTTGTAATGTAAAAGCAGAATCTGCAAAAAACACCAATTGTTCACGTTTATCTTTTGCTAAAAACCGTGATTTAACTCTTTTAAAATCAGCTAATTCTTCTTTATTTGAAACTTCAGTATCAATCCAGCAGGCTTTGTGGACATTCAGATTTTCATAAGAACAGATAGCTCCATACTCGTGTTCTAATCGATATTGTATTACTTCAAATTGTAAAGCACCTACTGTACCGATTACTTTTCTTCCGTTGAGTTCCAAAACAAAAAGTTGTGCGACGCCTTCATCCATCAATTGGTCTATTCCTTTCGCTAACTGTTTGCTTTTCATTGGATCTGCATTATTGATATATTTAAAATGTTCGGGTGAAAAACTGGGAATCCCTTTATAATGCATTATTTCACCATTTGTCAAGGTATCACCAATTTTAAAATTACTGGTATCATGTAAGCCAACTATGTCTCCTGGATAGGAAGTTTCAACGATTTGTTTCTTTTCAGCAAAAAAAGTATTTGGACTTGAAAATTTCATTTTTTTATTATTCCTAACATGCAGATAAGGAGTATTCCTGTTAAAAATCCCTAACACAATTTTAATAAACGCTAATCGATCTCTATGTTTAGGGTCCATATTGGCATGAATTTTAAAAACAAAACCACTAAAATCGGTTTCCTCTGGTTGAACCAATCGTGTATCACTTTCTTTTGATCTTGGTTTAGGAGCAATTTCAATAAAGCAATCCAGGAGTTCCCGAACCCCAAAATTATTTAATGCAGAACCAAAAAATACAGGTTGAAGATCCCCTTCAAGATAGGCATCACGATCGAAGTAGGGATATACTTCAGTAACTAATTCTACTTCTTCTCTAAGAGTTTTTGCTTCATTTTCTCCGATTAGACTATCAAGTTCAGGACTAGCAACATCTTTTACTTTAATTGTTTCTTCTATATTTTTTCTACTTGGACTTACTATATTAGACTGGACATAAAGGTGCGAGATTTAGAGTTGCATAATTTAACTTTGAATTATGAAAAAACAAAACAGAAATTACAGCCCATCATTTAAGCAAAAAGCAGTAGAATTAAGTTATTCCTGCGGTCATGTAAAACAAGTATGTGAGGAATTGGATATTCCTTATTCGGTATTACATCGTTGGCGAAGAGAATCAAAAGATTATGGTAAGAACAGTTTTCCAGGTCGTGGAAAGCCAAAATTAACAGATGACCAAAAAGAAATAGCAGTATTAAAACGACAATTAAAAGACGTAGCTTTAGAGAATGAGATTTTAAAAAAGGCGGTGAGCATCTTCTCCACGAGCGACAAGAGAAATTTAGGGTTATAAAACAGCATAAATTTAAATTTCCAGTTGAGAAGATGTGTAGCATGTTTAAAATAAGTAAAAGTGCTTATTACAATTGGTTAAAATCAGGACCATCTAAGCTTTGGTTATATAATCAAACCCTATCAGGGCTTATCTGTAATAGTTTTGAAGATAGTTTTAGGAGTTATGGATCACCAAGAATTAAAGTAGATCTAGAAAAGCTAGGACATTATGTTTCTATACCTAGAGTAGCTAGAATTATGAGTGCTAATGGTTTGTATGCAAGGAGAAAACGTAAATTTATAACTACAACAGATTCCAATCATAATTATCCAATAGCGCCTAATATTTTAAATAGAAACTTTACAGTTTTAAGAGCAAATTAAGTATGGGTTTCAGATATTACTTATATACAAACCGGGCAAGGCTGGATGTATTTAACTGTGATTATCGATTTGTTTAATAGAAAAGTAGTTGGTTGGTCTATGAGCGATAATTTAACCACAGAAGACACCATAATACTAGCCTGGAATATGGCAGTAAATGGAACAAAAATAACTGGAGAACTTATATTTCATTCAGATAGAGGTTCTCAGTATGCTAGTTACAGCTTTACAAACATCATTAAAAGCTATAAAGGTCTAGTAAAACAAAGTATGAGTAGAAAAGGAAACTGTTGGGATAATGCAGTAGCAGAATCGTTCTTTAAAAGCCTAAAAGTAGAATGGGTATATAAACATGACTACACCTTAAGGTCTGAAGCCGAATTATCAATCTTTAGTTGGATAGAAACTTGGTATAATAAAAGGAGAATCCATTCAACTTTAGCATACAAAACTATTAATGAATTTGAAACAGAAATGTATAACCAAAATGTAGCTGCTTAAATCTAGCATTTAAATGTCCACTTTTTTGTTGTAAGTTCATTTTCCCTGAAGGAATTAGTTTAGCATCAGAATGAAATAAATATTTAAAAAGATCCCAATCTCTTTCTTGGCCTTTTTCACCAGAAATAACAGAATAAAGAGTTGAAATTGTACTATCTAATGATTGCACTTTAGTTATATTTTCTTCACTAGAAGGTTGAGCTATTATTGTCATTGAAAATAGACAGAATATTAAAGGTAGGAATATTGTTTTTGGGTCATGACTAGATTACGAAGTTAATATCTTTGTAACTAGTTGTGACACAATGAAAAACAAGTATATAAGACATACGCACTTTTCTGAACGTAAATTTAGGGAAATTTTGCGTTTGTTTAGTGAAGATTTAACAGCTGTTCAAATATCAAATTTAACAGGAATTAATCGTAACTCTATTAATAGACTTTTAAAGTTATTTAGAGAGCGTATCTTTAATTTAAGTTTACTTGAGAGTTCATTTAAAGGTGAAATAGAAGTCGATGAATCTTTCTTTGGAGCAAAACGAGTAAAAGGGAAAAGAGGACGAGGAGCTTATGGAAAGGCTATTGTTTTTGGTATATATAAACGCAATGGAAAAGTTTATACAGAAATAGTAGAAAACTGCTCTAGAGCCACACTACAGGCTATTATAAGAGGAAAGGTTGATGTAGATAATATTATTCATTCAGACAAATGGAGAGGGTATAATGGATTGGTAGATTTGGGGTATAAAAAACATTATAGATTGGATCACGGCAACAATGAATTTGTTAGAGGTCAATCACATATCAATGGAATAGAAGGTTTTTGGGGCTATGCTAAAACTAGATTAACTAAATTTAAAGGAATGAACAAAAGAACATTTTTATTACATTTGAAAGAAACTGAATTTAGATATAATAATCGCAATAACAATTTGTACAAATTGTTATTGAAAAATTTTAAAAACAAACCCTTAATCTAGTCATGACCCATAAAAAAATTAGTGTAAAGCAAAGAAGCCACTAAACACTAGAAGGATAAGGGCATACAAATCCTTGAAAAAAGATTTTTTTCTCATTTTTATTGTAACTATTTTTTATTTTTGAAATGATTATTACACTTCAAATCCCTAATTAAGTGTTAATGTTTTCACATAATAAGGATTTCAAAAGTAGGGTATTTCCTTCTAATATACAGTAAAAAGATTATAAATCGTTATAATGCATTTATAATCGATAAAGTGTAATTGTGTCGTTATGAGAAATACTTAATAGCCTACAGCGGAATCATCGCCACGTTTATCGGCTCCACCCTCTAGTTTTCCATCAGGTAAGATTAAGATTCCATCTACTTTTCCTATGATGGTTGATTTTTTTTCTTCGATAGTATATCCTTTACTTTCAAGGTAATTCAAAAAGTCTTTAGAAAAAGAATAAGGTTCAAACCAGATAACATCAGGTAACCATTGGTGATGAAACCTTGGAGCATCAACGGCTTCTTGCATGTTCATATTAAACTCGTAAACATTCAAAATTGTTTGTAACACGGAAGTGATAATTTTTGAGCCTCCGGGAGTCCCCAAAGTCATCCAAAATTTCCCATTCTTTTCAACCAATGTAGGTGTCATAGAGCTTAACATTCTTTTTTGGGGTGCAATTGCATTAGCTTCATCCCCTATTAATCCAAACATATTTGGTGTTCCAGGTTTTGCGCTAAAGTCATCCATTTCATTATTAAGGAAGAAGCCCAATTCTTTTATATATAATTTAGACCCATAGGCTCCATTTAAGGTTGTTGTTACTGCAATGGCATTCCAAAACTGATCAACAATGGAATAATGTGTGGTTTCATTACTTTCATATTTAGGAATTTCACCATAATTCAGACTGTCTGAAGAAGTAGCTTTTTCGAAAGAAAACCCTTCCATTCTGTTCTTTAAATATGCATCGCTTAATAATGTTTTAGTTGGGATATCTACAAAATCTGGATCTCCTAAATAAAAACTTCTATCTGCATAAGCTCGACGTTCTGCTTCAGTAATAACTTGAATTGTTTTAATACTATTATGCCCATAGTCTTTTATAGGGTAAGGTTCTATTAATTTAAGGATCTGCGCCAAACAAATACCGCCACTGGAAGGTGGTGACATTGAAATAATTTTTAACTCTTTATATTCAAATACTATGGGGTCGCGCCATTCTGCTTCGTAAGCCTCAAGATCCTCCATAGTGATAATGCCATTTTTGGTCTGTATAAAATCCACAAGATCTTTACCAGTTTTACCTTGATAGAATTCTGACCTACCATTCTTTGCAATACGCAATAATGTATTTGCAAGGGCATTATTTTTTATAGTATCTCCCTCTTTATAGATTTTGGTATAAATAGAAGTTTCATTATTAACCTCATTAAAAACAGGGCTGTAATAAGTAAGCCTATCTACCTGTTTTAATGTAACAGCAAATCCTTTGTTTGCAAGGGCTATTACTGGTTCGAGGATTTCTTCTAAAGGCAGGGTGCCAAATTTTTCATGAACAGCAAACATACCAGCAATCGTCCCTGGTACACCAACGGCTAAAGAACCAACAGTACTTATATCAGAAATAAAATCTCCATTTTCATCCAAATACATATTCTTAGTAGCTGCTAATGGGGCTTTTTCTCTATAATCCAGTGCTCCAATCTCTCCATATTGTGTTCGATAGACCATAAATCCACCCCCTCCTAAGTTTCCTGCAAAAGGAAAGGTAACAGCCAAAGCCAATTCAGTAGCAATCATAGCATCAAAAGCATTTCCTCCTTTTTTTAATATTGAGATTCCTATAATGGATGCTTCTTCCCTTGCTGATACGACCATTGCCTGTTCTGCAATAACACTTTTTTTAACTTGTTCCTGAACTTTGGAAATACTTTCTTTAGTTTCTAATGAAGTATTCTTAAGCTCTTGATTACAGGAAATTAAAATTATTATAAGAAAATAAAGGATTAATTTTTTCATAGTTGAAGTAGTTTTGTTGAAGAAAATAATGTTAATTCAGAAAAAAAATAAGTGAACTCTTCTTCAAATTCAGAATAATATTTTTCAAGGTCGATAACCGCCAAATCCATTTTAGATTTATTTTTTGTTCGCCAATTCATCTGAACTAATATTTTATTTATTCCTGGAACAGTGGCATAACTTAATAACCAGTTATCTTCTATCATAAAGGGCATCATTCTTTGAATGCGGGAGGGTAATATATCAATATTATTTTTAAGCATCTTATAGAAATCTTGAACGTATTCCTCAAGGGGTTGTGAGTGATAGTCTTTCCAGTTCTTTGCTAAAAAATGGTCATAAAAAATATCAACAATAACGCCACTGTAATGGCTATAATTTTTATGCAGTCGGGCAGTGCTTTTGTGTACAGTAGGATGCCGATCTGTAAAGGTATCAATTTCACGATGTAAAAGAATACCCTTCTGGATTTTGGGAGGAAAATTCATATATTTTTTCCCTTTTATTCCATCAGCAATAAAATTTCCGATAGTAATGGATTCGTCATCACCTGAAAGATAAATATGAGCTAAAAAATTCATATCGACAATTTACAAAATGTGCTAGAAGTTTTATGATTTTTAAAAGTATCTTTGTGAAAAATAGAGCGTATTTATTTTAGGATAATTTTTGAATGAATTTAAACGTGTAATTTAATATATGACATTAATTAAGTCAATAGCTGGCATTAGAGGTACCATTGGTGGTATTCAAGGTAATAATTTAACGCCATTAGATGTTGTAAAATATGCAGCCGCATATGGATCATGGATCAAACATCAACGAGAAAAAGACAGTTACAAAGTAGTGGTAGGAAGAGATGCTAGAATATCGGGAGAAATGGTTCAACAATTAGTTATGAATACCCTAGTCGGTCTTGGATTTCATGTGATAGACCTAGGCTTATCAACAACCCCAACCGTTGAAATGGCTGTTACTATGGAACATGCAGATGGAGGGATTATTTTAACAGCTAGTCACAATCCAAAACAATGGAATGCCTTAAAATTGCTTAACCAAAAGGGAGAATTTCTTAGTGCTGATGCAGGACAACAAATCTTTGAATTAGCAGATAAAAATGAATTTATTTTTTCAGAGGTAGACTCCCTTGGAAAGATCACTAAAAATGAAGCCTATATCGATTTGCATATTGAAGAAATTCTAGACCTTCAATTGGTTAATGTTGCTGCGATAAAAGAAGCAAAATTTAAAGTGGTAGTGGATGGAGTGAATTCTACTGGCGGGATTGCTGTTCCGCTATTATTAGAAGCTCTGGGTGTGCATCCTGTTAAATTATATTGCGAACCGACCGGGCATTTTCCACATAATCCTGAACCCTTAAAGGAACATCTGGGGGATCTGATGAAAAAAGTGATTTCAGAACGAGCTGATTTTGGTATCGTAGTTGATCCGGATGTAGATAGATTAGCGTTTGTAGACGAAAAAGGAGAGATGTTTGGGGAAGAATATACCTTAGTAGCTATAGCTGATTATATTTTGAAGCAAACTCCTGGGAATACTGTTTCAAATATGTCATCTTCACGAGCCCTAAGAGATATTACTCAAAAGTATAAAGGCAGCTATACCGCTAGTGCTGTAGGAGAAGTGAATGTGGTTTATAAAATGAAGGAAACCAATGCTGTAATTGGCGGCGAAGGGAACGGAGGTATCATTTATCCTGAATTACATTATGGAAGAGATAGTTTAGTTGGTATCGCATTATTTTTAAGCTTTTTAGCAGATACTTTTAGTACTGTTAGTGATCTTAGGAAGAGCTATCCTTCTTATTTTATGAGTAAAAAGAAAATTCAGTTGACTCCACAACTCGATGTAAATGCCATTCTTAAATCAATTGAAATCAATTATAACAGGGAAGATATTAATACTATTGATGGGATAAAAATAGATTTTGATAACAATTGGGTACACCTTAGAAAATCAAATACTGAACCTATTATTAGAATTTATACTGAGGCATTATCCCAAAAGGAAGCTGATGATTTAGCCTATAAATTCATTGAAGAAATTAAAACAATCGCAAATTTATAATGAATCTGATGTTGGAATAAATACAAAACAAAGAACTTGAAACTTATTTTGAAGCATTCAGAAATAATATTTTAGGGGTCGATCAAACTTTTGAATCACCTTATGGTATTAAAAACATTGTATACGTTGATTGGACAGCTAGTGGAAGACTTTACACACTTATTGAGAAAAAGATGTTTGAGGATTTTGGACCTTTTGTTGCAAATACTCATACCGAAACGACTGTAAGTGGTACTGTAATGACCCTAGCGTATCATAAAGCACGGACCATTATAAAAAATCATGTAAATGCCCACTTAGAAGATGATGTATTCTTGCCCTGCGGTACTGGGATGACAGGAGCTGTTAATAAATTTCAACGAATTTTAGGACTTAAGGTACCAGAAAATCTAAAAGAAAATTTCACCATTTCTGATCAGGATCGCCCAGTTATTTTTATTTCTCATATGGAGCATCATAGTAATCAGACGTTCTGGTTAGAAACTATTGCTAAAGTAGAAGTGATTCCAAGTGATGAAAATGGTTTATTCAGTATTGAAAATCTAAAAATATTATTAGAGAACTATAAAAATTGCTTCCATAACGGCTTGTTCTAATGTAACAGGAATAACTACACCCTGTCATGAAATAGCAAAATTAATGCATCAAAACGACGGATTATGTTTTGTGGATTTTGCATGCTCAGCACCCTATGTAGCAATCGATATGCATCCTGAGGACCCTGAATCCTGTTTGGATGCTATCTATTTTTCACCTCATAAATTCCTTGGTGGACCAGGCACTAATGGCGTTCTGATTTTTAATAAGAAAATGTATCATAATTTGGTGCTAGATTGCCCCAGAGGTGGAACAGTAAGTTGGACAACCCCATGGGGAGATCATAAATTTTTGGATAATATTGAAGATCGTGAAGATGATGGTACCCCAGAATTCTTGCAAGTAATTAAAACAGCTTTAACTGTACGATTAAAAGAAAAAATAGGTACTCAAAATATGATGAAGTGAGAGGAAGAACTAGTTTCCTATATTTTTGAACGATTTGCGGATCACTCTGGAATTACTATACTAGCTGGTAAACATAAGCATCGATTGGGAGTGATTTCAATTTTAATAGGAAATTTACACCATGAACTTGCGGTAAAGATATTAAACGATCGATTTGGAATTCAAACACGTGGGGGTTGTAGTTGCGCCAGAACCTACGGACATTATTTATTAAAAATAGATCATCAGAAATCTGATGAAATTATTGGGAAATTAGAAGATGGCACCTGCGAATATAAGCCAGGTTGGGTTCGATTTTCTATACATCCAACTACAACTAATTCTGAAATAAAATATGTATGTGATAGCATAATCTCACTATCTGAAAACTATATTGATTGGGTTAAGGATTATAAAGCAGTTGATGATAAATATGTTCATAAGTATGAAGTTGCATTACCATTACAAGATGATTGGTTTAGAATATAATTAACTATTGAAATTCTTTTGGCACTTTATCTTTATGTTTCCATCGCTTATGTGTCCATAAATAAAATTCTGGAGCTTCATAAATCAATTCCTCTAAATATCTTATAAAAAGATCAGTAATTTCATAATCATTATATTCACTTGGATCTAAACTTACTAATTTAAAAGTAGTTTCGTAATATCCCCTTTTTATTTTTTTAGTTTTGAAAAACATAACTGCTAAATCTAAATCTTTAGCAAGTTTTTCAGCTCTGGTATAAACAGGAACTTTAATATTCAAAAAATTTGTCCAATGAAAAGCTTTCTGATATTTTGGAGATTGATCTGATAGAAATCCATACATAGCTAATTCCCCTTTTTTTTTAGAATCTCGAACTTTAAAAATGGTTTGCTTAGTATCTATAAGTGTCGTATTGTATTTGGCTCTTATACTTTTTACCAATCGGCTAAAATATTTATTGCCTAATTTTTTATAGACAGCATACCCTTTATAGTTAATATAATATTGGAGAATAAAGATCCATTCCCAGCTGCCATAATGGGCACACATAAGCATGATACTTTTTTTTTCTTTTTCTACTTTACTTATTTCTTCAAGATTGGTAAATTTAAACCTTCTTTTAATTTCAGCTTCAGATATAGTTAATGATTTAATAGATTCTACTAACATATCACATAAATGCTGGTAGAATTTTCTTTCAATATTTTTTCTTTCTTCTTTAGTTTTTTCAGGAAAACAAAGTGTTAAATTATTGATCACTACTTTTCTCCTATATCTAACAACATAGAAGATCAAATAAAATAAAAAAGTAGAAAATACATATAACAATCCTGTAGGGAGTATTGAAAGAAACCACAGGATTGGATAGACTAAAATATAAATAAGTAATTGCATAGTTTTATTTACAACAAAACTAACTAAATTTATCTCATTATTAAAAGTGATATTTTATGAATACCATGCATGCCGCAACAACGATAATAATTTTAGCCAATGTTTTAATTTCATTGAGGGGTTTTAAGGATTTTTCTTTTTTTGAAAAGTATAAATTTAATATTGCTGGTATTCGTAGAGGTGAAAAAATACGAATGCTGAGTTCGGGCTTTCTACATGCAGACTTTTCACATTTATTATTCAATATGTTAACACTCTACTTTTTTGCTGATGTGGTGATCGTATCATTGGGTTATATTAAATTTTCAATAATTTATTTGGCAAGCCTCTTAACTGGTAATTTATTATCCTATTTTTTTCATAAAGATGAATATCATTATAGTGCGATAGGAGCTAGTGGGGCAGTTATGGGGATTTTATATTCAGCGATTCTCTTTCACCCAGAAATGAGCTTATATTTATTTTTTATCCCAATTCCAATACCAGCCTGGATTTTTGGAATTATGTATTTGCTTTACTCTATTTATGGGATGAAAAAAAGTATAGGTAATATAGGTCATGACGCACATTTTGGTGGCGCATTAGCAGGATATGTACTTACCATTCTATTTGCTCCCTATTTATTGCAATCTCAATTTTGGATAGTCGGAGTACTTTCTGCGCCAATTATATTACTTTTTATATTAATGAAACTTAAAAAAATATAAAATTAATCTCCTAGTAGGGAAGCGATTTTTGTTTCTAGTGCAGGACCTCTAAGGTTTTTTGCAATAATATTACCTCGTTCATCCAGTAAAAATGTTGCTGGAATTGAACGAACATTATAGGTTTTTGCGATAGGCTCATTCCAAAATTTTAAATTCGAAACATGATGCCAGTTTAGCTTATCATCCTCAATAGCTTTAAGCCATCGTTCTTTCTGCCCTTCTTTATCTAAAGAAACACTGATTATATTAAGCCCTTTTTCGTGATATTTATTATATACCTTAACAACATTTGGATTCTCTCTTCGGCAGGGTTTGCACCAGGAAGCCCAAAAATCGATGATCGTATATTTACCAAGAACTTCATTTAAAGAAAGCATATCACCTTCTGGCGTAGGTGCTGTAAAGTTTGGTGCCGTGCCACCAATGTCTGCCTTTTTCATAGAATTAATTAAATTCTGAAGGTTATTAGCACTTTGTGTTGCAGTTAATTTTGGACTAAAATTACTGCTAATTTGTGATGCTTCTCCCGTGCCAATTTCTTTACGACTAACCATCTCAGTTAGTAAAAGCACAGAAAATATAGCATTGTTATTTTCTTTGATAAATTGCTTCTTGTAGTTTTTTTCTTGTACGTCTAATGCTTTGTTTTCATTTTGAATATCGGAAGCTAATAAATTGTCCTGCTCTAAGCGGGCCTGCTTAAATATTGCAATGTTATTTTTCTTTTTAGTATTATACCAACGGATTTTTTCAGAGTATTTTTTGTAAGAATCATTTTGAATACTGCCAGTTATATATGACGATTGAATGCTATCTTTAAATAAAACTGCTTTTAGGTCTGAGTTCTCCAGAAATAATAAGAGGGTGTTTTTATTGTCTTCGATTTTTAAAAAATGAATCGCTATTTCATTGTTTTTAGTGAAGTTTCCTTGAAATTTATTATCTTTCACAAAGAGGGTATCAATAACTTCAGTTTGATTATTTTTAAGGATGGTATTTACAAAAACTTGAGTGCCATCTTCAAATCCTTCAGCGCTTCCATCAAGTTTATATGTTGCGTTATCTGAACCGCAAGAAAAAATAAAAAGTATAAGTAATAATATTAAAAATCGTCTCATAATATGGAGTTTAGATAGCAAAAATAATTCATTTTTTAACTAATAAAAGGGTATTTAGGTAATATTTAGTATTAAGAAATAAATTGATATATTTTAAATGTTTATTTTTGGTGTTATGAAATCATTTTTATATGAAAATACAAAAAGATAGTTTCCCGTTATCAATTGAGGTAAGTTTTAAAAAACTTTTTGACGAGTACCGTTTAAATCTTAAATCAGATAATGAATTATTAATAGACCGTGCAAAACATGTTCTAGCGATAGCTGATGAATATCCAATACTTACTGAAGGAATATCAACAAATAAGGAATTAAATAAAATGATGCCCAAAATAGATATTATTTTAGAGGATCTATTTTCATCAATATTAGGAAAGAATGAAATAAAGGCGGCTTCTTTTCCTTTTAATCAAATTTTTTTAAATCATCACAGCGGTATAAAAATATAATTGCTGCTGTGTAATTTCAATAATTTGGATTGGCTTAATTTTATTTTTTCCAAATGAACAGAGAGATAATGAATTTAATTTTTACTTTATAAGTAGTGCTAATTACTTCAAAAACTCAATATCCGTAGGAAATGCAGAAACCCAGACAAAGACTTTACAAATAACATTTGGCTATGGATTTAATTATAAGGTTGTCAAAAGTTTATCTTTTAAAAGTAGCATAGGTTTAGGTTCTTTAGTCGAAATACGAGAATTTAATCAATAGAATTCCCCGACGCTTGCGTCGGGTGTAGCGTAAAGATATTTATTTTTGTGATATGAGTGAACATATCTTCAAAAGTCATAACAAGAGTTTGTTGATGTACCATTTGGTTTGCCCAATAAAGTATCGGCGAAATGTATTAACGGAGGAAGTTTCCTCTTCATTGGTTGAAATTTGTTTAGAGATTTCTTGCCGTTATGAGATTCATTTTTTAGAAGTGGGCTGTGATGACGATCATGTTCATTTTTTGATACAAAGTGTACCGATGATGTCACCCAAGAAGATAGTCAATACGTTAAAGAGTTTAACGGCAAGGGAAATATTTAGGTTACATCCAGAAGTGAAACGGTTTTTGTGGGGTGGGAAATTTTGGACGACAGGTTATTATATTAATACAGTCGGACAATATGCTAACGAAGAAGTTATTAAAAAATATGTTCAAGGTCAAGGCAGGAAAGAAGAATATAAAAAATTTCATTCATCTCAACTTAAGTTGTTTTGATACCTCGTACCCTTGGGTCGAGGTAGTTCATTTAAAACAAGGAAGATTTAATCACAGAATTTTAAAGAGAGCTTTTCAATAAAATTTATTGAGTTATACACTTAGTATCTGTTTTATATTTTTGTGATAAATAGGTTTAGCAATAACCATTCTTTCAATTGTTTTATGAAAAATACTTTGTTTGAATTGTGAGCGATTTATTCTAAAACAAAATTCATCAAAATAAGCTTGAGCGTGCCATTTACTAATATGGGTTGGTATTGCTCTTAACCAAGACTTTAGTTGCATTATCATTATATGGAGTTCTTTAAAGTTTTTGCCATCAGCACTATACTTTTGTTCAATATTATAGGTCTTTTTTAAAGGTTAGTAACCTCTCCATTTGTCAGTAATAATTTGGGCAGTTGTGTTGATATGTTCTTCAAATATTGGTGTTAATGATTTTGCTGAATAATCATCAATAGATTTTACATAAACACGTTTCACTTGATGTTTTTTGCTTAATTCTACTGCTATGACAGCCTTTTTCTTTTTAGAGTCATAACTCCTACCTTGTTTGCCTTGTTCTTTTCCTCCTACAGTAAACTCATCAACATGAACTAATTCTGATAAAGGGTAGTTTTGGCTACTCTTCATAGCCTTTCTTACTTTTTGCATAAAATACCAGGCGGTACCTTGGCGAACATCAAAACGTTTACCCATTTGAATACTTGACACACTTTTACTGCTCGTACTCATTTCAAAAACAATACAGAAGGCTTTTTGTAAACCAAACTTGACCTTGTGGAACAAAGTATTGGCTGTTGAACTTTCAACATGCTGACAATTATAGCATTGATATTTATATCCCGATTTCTCACAGCCTTTTGTGTGTCCACATTTCATACAGGTAAAACCATCTTGCCATTTGATTTTTGCCAAATAGGCTTTACAAGCATCGTCATTTGGTAATTCTTTTACAAAGTTTAGTATACTTTGCCCTTTAAATTCTAACATAAGCCTTATTTTTATTGATAACAATGCACAGAATTTAAATGACTAACTCAAAAAATTTATATTGATAAGTACTTAACTAATCAGTTTGTTTTAAATAATTAAGTCATCTATTGGACTTTTTACATTTTTAATAGTTGATTCTGCAACTTTTACATAGATTAAAGTGGTGTTTATATTTTTATGTCCCAATATTTTTTGAATAATTCTAATATCAGTTCCTTTTTCTAATAAATGAGTTGCAAAACTATGACGTAAAGTATATACAGTTGCATGTTTTATAATACTATTATCTAGTAATGCTTTTTTAAAGATTTTCCTAATACTACTATCACTATATTGTTTGTTATTCATCCCTTCAAAAAGAAAGTTTTGAGGTTTATATATTATAAAATACTTTCTCAACAACTCAAGTAAGTTATTAGGAAGCATAACTATTCTATCTTTCTTTTCTTTACTATTTTTTATAATAACCAGCATTCTTTTACTATCAATATTTGCAATCTTTAAATTAATAAGCTCACTAATTCTTAATCCCAAACCATAAATAGTAGCAATAATAGTTTTGTGTTTATAATTATCAATGGAATTTATAATGTCACTTACTTCTTTTTTTGACAAAATTGATGGTAAAGATTCTGATTTTCTAGTTGGATAAATTATTGAAAAATCTATACTTCTTTTAAAGATTTCTTTGTAAAACAATTTTAAAGCTCCTATCAATTGTTTCTGAGAAGATATGCTATAGTTTCTTTTCTTAATAATATTTATTGAAGATATTATGATATCTTTTTCTTCTAATTTTTCAAGTTGAATGGGTGTATAATCATATTCTCTAGCGAAATTTTTTAATGAACTCATATAGCTCTTTATAGTATTTGAACTATATCTTTTGAGCTCTAAAGTAGTTTTAAAGTATAAAAGGTGTGACATAACTTCTTTTTTTATAGGATATTCCAAATTTATCAAAAAGGTACGAGATAACCTATATAAACAGTTGTTTATTAGGAAGGAAAACGTTAGATTTGGATATACTAACGTTGCCACACATTTGACCAAACCAGCCTATGAAACCAATGATTTATAAACCTGACATCCGAATAAATAATCCGATTTATCTTTTGAAACAGGTTGAAGAATTATTGAAAATCACAACTACTCATAAGAATTCATCGTCTTTAATTTATGCTTCCTTGGAATGTAGAATAGCACTTGAATTAATGGATTTGAATTTCCTATTACATTCGGTTACAGCAAGCGAAAGAGAGCAAATAATTATCGATTCCAAACCGTTTAAAGGAATTGACAGAGTTAATAAGAAAGTTGGAGCTTTAAAACAAAAATATCAACATTTTCTTCAAGCAGTTTGCGAATTATTGGACGTTGGAATTGAGTATTATGATTATAAAAAATCAAAAGATTTACAGTACAAAGTTAGTACATATATCCACTCTTATCATATGACTAATGAAGAATTGAAATATGAATCTGAAGATATGAAAACTTGTTATAATCTAATTTTGGAAGTTGATGAATTTATCAAATCCTCGTTACCAGAAAAAGATGGAACTTATACAATACTTGGAATGGAAATAGCATCAATGCCAGAAGAAGACAGACAAGTTCTGAACGAATGGAAAACGTCGAATACAATGACATATGAAGAAATGAAAGAAACTCTATCTGAAAATATAAGATTGCGAAGAGAATAAACTGAATAAAAACGTGTGGCAACAACGTGTATAATTAATTGCTATATTTAAACAAAAATTGAAAACACTAACAACCAAGTATAATTTGTAACTGGCGGAAAACCTATCGGTTTTCTCACCGCACAAATCATACACAAACACGTTATGGTATAATTGTCTTCGGCACGTAAAAACCATGCTACGCATTTTGTTTCCACTAATTACACCATAACGGACACTGTACATTACACCTCATACAAAAGTTATTGTATATTTACTTGAGTTTTAGTGAACTCCAAACACATCACTATACATAACATCGTGTATAGCTTATGAGGCGTAATGATGGCTCTCGTTTGGCTACGCCCCACACGCCATACACAGTGTCCGTTGTAGCACATTTGAGAAACCGAAATAGTTAGTGAGAGAAGAACTTAAAAATACAGATTGGCACACATACGGATTATCCATTTCTGACTATGATTATACCAAAAGACTGATCAAAGAGATAATTGAAGATAGAAATAAACAGATAGAAACTAAAACTAAAAAATTAGAGGCGAAAAAAATTGATTATGAGGCTATTTCTGACTTAAATTATTACGCGTATATCGACAATTTATTTATCTGGCATTTTGGAATTTGGCGATTACAAGGAATATTTGAGGGAATTATAAAACAGGAATTTTTTCCTAGTAAAAAATTGCTTGGTTTAAAGTCTAAACTAGATTACACAAGGAAAGTTTCAAAAAAAATAAACCAGGAGGACTATAATGAATTACTTGAATGGGGTAAATTAAGAAATGCACTTTCTCATTTCCCACCTGAACAATATAGACCATCTTTAATTCAAGAAAGTGATTTCAACGAATATTTCATTCTTGTAAAAAGGGTTACGACTGAAGTTATAGAAGAATAAAAAACGTGCTACAACAATGGCTATACCCAATGCTGACCTCGTACGTTCAAAAATATTCATGCTATGGCCGATATAATACGGCCATGGTGTAACTTAGCCTTTTTATGAAACTCAAACTAAACAAACCGCACTGGGCATAGCCGCAACCGTTATGGTATAATTGCCTTCGGCACGTAAAAACCATGCTACGCATTTTGTTTCCACTAATTACACCATAACGGGTACTGTACATTACACCTCATACAAAAGTTATTGTATATTTACTTGAGTTTTAGTGAACTCCAAACACATCACTATACATAACATCGTGTATAGCTTATGAGGCGTAATGATGGCTCTCGTTTGGCTACGCCTCACACGCTATACACAGTGTCCGTTGGCGGTAATTTAAAAACAAACGATATGAAGAAATATTTTTACTCTGATGGAAAAGAAAAGCATGGGCATCTAAGTCTTGACGAACTAAAACATGAGGACATTAGGAATGACACTTTAATTTGGTTTGAAGGTCTTGACGATTGGACACCAGCAGGAGAACAATTAAACTCAAAATCAGGTAGTTCTGTTGATTGGAATAGCAACTATTCGTTTATTTTAGTTGGGGGGCAAGCAATGGATAGAGGGTTTACAGTTGAAGGTTTGACCATTACTTATATGCCAAGAAGTAAAGGTGTAGGAAATGCAGATACAATTCAACAAAGAGCTCGTTTCTTTGGTTATAAAAAAGATTTTCTAGGTCATTGTCGAGTATATCTTGACGCAGAAAATCAACATCTATTTAGTGAATATGTAAATCACGAAGAAGATATACGAAAAAAATTAGCTGAACATAAGCTTTCGAGTCTTCATCTTGACGAAATGAAAAGGAGATTTGTTTTAGATGAAATGTTTAAACTAACTAGAAAAAATGTTCTTTCCGAAGATTTAACAAGAACCACTTTTGGGAACAAATGGGTAAGAGTTAAAGCTCCTCACGATAGCGAAATAATAATTGAAAGTAACAGTGATGTTTTTGATAAGTTTTTGTCAAAATACAATGATTCATTTACTGAAGATATTGGGCACAAAGATAGAACAAAAGACCAAAAACATCTTGTTGCTAAAATTCCCTTAAAAGACTTATTCATTGATTTATTAAATGAATTAAAATTCACAAGACAGTCTGACTCAACAACATACACAAGTCTAAAATCTGTAATCGACTTATATACTGACGAGTTTCCTCCAGAAGATAGCTTTGTTTATCTGATGAATAAAGGCGTTGCAAGAACAAGGAGTTTTAATGATAAAAAGGATGAAATTAAAGAACTTTTTCAAGGGAAAAACCCAAGAACGGGTGAGGTTATTTACCCAGGAGATGAAAAAATAAAATCTGAAGATAGCGTTACTGTACAAGTCCATAATCTTGATTTTAGAGGTACTGATTTAAAAAATATTATTAGTATAGCTGTGTGGATTCCTGCTCGTCTTTCTCAATCATTAATTTCAAAATTGAATGATTGAGTTAAAAGAAATATATGATAACCTTCCATTGCCTAAAAAACAGAATCTACATTCATATTCTGCAAAAGCAATCAAGGGATATGAAAATCATAGAATTGGAAAAAATTACTTAGACAATCCAAGCCTATTAATATTTATTTCTGAGCAAGACAAGGATTTTTTTATTGCAAATCAAAGCTTGTTTAACATAAAGGTTTCTCATAATTTAAAATGTGAAATTGAACTTGATAATAAAACCATCTACAATAATTTTTCAGTAGTTTCTTATACAGGTCAGGATAGTGATATAAAAAATATTTTTCTAAGTACAAGTCAGATTTTAATACAATCATTAGGTCATAATCCATCAAATAGTAAAATTAAATTTGTTGTCGGAAAATTCATTGAACTTTTTAAATCGCTAAAAGAAGTTCCTAGAAAATCTTTACATGGTTTATGGGCTGAATTATTTGTAATTGAGCAATCTGATTTCCCTGAAATTTTAATTAGTGGTTGGCATAGTATTCCAGAAGAAAAATTTGATTTCAGCTTTGGTAAATTGAGAATAGAAGTAAAAAGTTCTGGTACAGAAATTAGAACGCATCATTTTAGTTCTTCTCAACTCAATCCTACCAACAATACAGAAATAATTATAGCCTCTATTTTAGTTAAAATAAATGCAGGAGGATTTAGTTTAGAAGAAATATTGGGGCGAATAAACAATAAACTAAACGACTATCCTAAGCAAAAAGAAAAATTACACTTATTAATCTATTCAGTTTTAGGAACTGATATTGATAAAATTAATGAGGTCAAATTTGATTATCAACTAGCCCAAGAATCTCTAAGATTTTTCAACTCAATTGAAATTCCAAAAATTAAAAATAATGATATTCCTAAAGAAGTTTCAAATGTCAAATTTATAAGCAATCTCATAAACTCAAAAAGCATTGATACTGAAATAGACGAACTGATAAAACCACACATAACGGATAAATAACTAGGCACAATGCAAGAAAACAACTCGCAAATTATCATTTACCAAACCGAAAACGGAGAAACCAAATTAGATGTTCGTTTTCAAGATGAAACCGTTTGGTTAACACAAAAATTAATGGCTGAATTGTTTCAAACATCAGTTCCTAATATAAATATTCATCTTAAAAATATTTTTGAAGAGGGGGAATTAGACGAAATTCGAACTATTAAGGATTTCTTAATAGTTCAAAAAGAAGGTTCAAGAGAAGTAAAAAGAAAACGTGTTTTCTACAATTTAGATGCTATTATTTCGGTTGGTTATCGTATAAAATCAAATGTGGCAACAAAATTTAGGCAATGGGCAACAAGTCAATTAAGAGAATACATAGTAAAAGGTTTTGTGTTGGATGATGAACGCCTCAAACAAGGTTCTGCCCTGTTTGGTAAAGACTACTTTGATGAATTGTTAGAGCGTATCAGAGAGATACGAGCCAGTGAAAGGCGATTCTATCAAAAAATTACAGACATCTATGCAGAATGCAGCATGGACTACAATCCAAAAGCAGAGATCACCCAAACCTTTTATAAAACGGTACAAAACAAACTCCATTGGGCTATTACAGGGCATACCGCAGCGGAAATCATCAAAGAAAGAGCCAATGCAGACCAACAGCATATGGGATTAACTACCTGGAAGAATGCACCCGAAGGTAAAGTGCAGAAAACAGATATTGCAGTAGCTAAGAACTACCTAAATGAAAAAGAACTCAAAGAGCTGAACCGTATTGTAACCATGTACCTAGATTTTGCAGAGCTACAGGCCGAAAGACAAAACGCTATGAAAATGGGCGATTGGGTGGGTAAATTGGATGGATTTTTACAATTCAATGATTATAAGGTACTGAAAAATGCTGGTAAAATATCTGCAGCTATAGCCAAAACACTAGCCGAAAAAGAGTACCAAAAATTCCGAATAGAACAGGATAAAACTTTTGAATCTGACTTTGATCAAGAAGTAAAGCGCATTACTAAAAAGGGAAAAGATAAATAATGAAATGACCAACCTTACCTTCAACATATTCACTTTTGAACATCCTCAATCAGAATACACCTTCTACTTTACGGATAAGGAACATGTTGATTTATGTAGAGTTTTTCATACACTTGTGCCTGATGAAGTCATAAAGCATTTTGGAGAACAGGAACACTACTATACCTCTTTTAATAATCCATTAGCAGAGAGTGTAAAAGTGGTAAAAGATGCTATTCCTACTTACGAAACAGTTATTGATGAGGAAGGTGTAGAGTACAGCAAACGTGTTCAAGAATCATGTTTCAGCACTTCCGTACTTAAACGATATTATAATCTCCAAATTCAGCAATATTTCAAACATCAAGGGCTATTGGTTAAACCTAATTTCATAAGTGATATTGAAATTTGGATTCAACAAAGCACAGTAGACCATAAATACACATTCTATGAAAATATTCAAAAAAAGCGTAGCTGAATTAATGAGCGAAATACCTCAAACGGCTTTCAACTGGATTGTTTACAATAACGAATTATTCAAGAATGATGAAACGCTAGATGAAGTAAGGCGGGATTTATCCAATGCCTATCCAGTTTGGAATTTTGAAATAAGAGACGCATTAAATCAAACAACACCTGCACCAGATAGAGGAAATAAATACAAGAAGTACAAAAAACAAATTGAAGGTTTTATTTCAGAGTATCTTGATAATGCCGATTTCAAGAAAGTCATACACTCAAATCAACAACCCTTGTAATTGTTGACCAGAAGAGAATTGGGCAGGTTTTTCCGATAAGAGTAATCAACTCTTGTTTGGTGAGAGAAATGAACATTTCGTGCCACGCAAAGGAATGGAACAGCACGGCCCTTATGGATTACCCGACAGGAGAAAGTAAGAGAATTACTAGACCAGGTATATCAATTCAGTAGAATGTATTGGAAGTCCATGAGACAACAGAATTTACCTGTTACAATTAAATATCCTGAAATGGTAGCAGAAATGTCCCATACTTTGAAGGCAATGAAATTCCCGATTTCGGTAAAGACAAGCTTTGGTTTCTTTAAGTCAAATTCTGCACATATACCAACCGCACCCAATGTACCTACAGCCTGTTTTTTGCGTTCGTACCTCACTGCACTCACAAGCTTTCAGCACCACACTGTAAGCGTACTCCTTCATTCGCTTCACTCATTCAGTCCTACACTTCCTTTTCCCAACACACATTCCCAACGCAGGTAAAGCGGTGTTCGTCAATCGTTCCATTTTGTTCCGCAAAAACATATCTGCAAGGGTGCAATAAACTCCCTCTGGTCGCCCTTGCATATAGCGTTCACTTACCAGTCGGTTTGCGCTCCAGTAGGTGCTCACCACCTGTCGTTCACTTGTTTTGCTTCACACATTGCTCTCATTCCTCACTAGCAGCTACTTCATCCCCCCAAACCCCAATAAAGAGTTCGCTATACTCACTGGTCAAATATTTAGGGGTCTGTCGCTGCAGGCTAATCGGGCTGTCATGCTTTTTGCAATTAATCCAGTGCCTACAGTCGCTTCATTTCATACTTCAATTCAGCCACTTTCAGCACCCCACACAAGAGTAGCTCATTCATTACACTCCACATTTCATCACTCCAATTCGTTTGATATTGATGCTCAATCTGAAAACCCACATTTGGTAAACAAGACAAATTACCAAATGCTATGCCTCCACATCAATACAACAATCTGTTTAAAACCGAAAGTGATCCCTGGGGTTTTATTCAACATCATTTTTCTGGTGATCGATTGGAAGTATTAACCGGAGAAATTGATAATGAATCAAAAGAAGGGGGCTTTGGATACTTATGGGTACATGATGAATACGGAACACTTGCATTGGATTTTTCTAAGGATACAACTATTCCAATCGAATTAATGATGGCAGGGGATAGTATAGTCCCTGTAAATTCCCAAAATGTGATTGGTGTTATTGAAGGAACTGACCCAACGTTAAAAAATGAATATATAATTTATTCAGCCCATTACGATCATGTAGGAATAGGTAAAGCAGATGAATCTGGTGATGATATTTATAATGGAGTACGCGATAATGCGGTAGGCACAACAACAGTGTTAAGCATGGTCGAAAACCTTGCGAAATATCCAACCAAACGATCTGCCCTATTTATTCTATTTACAGGAGAAGAAAAAGGCCTACTTGGAAGTAAGTATTATGTTGAAAATCCAGTATTACCTTTAGATCAAATGGTATATTGTTTTAACAGTGATAATGCAGGCTATAATGATACGTCATTAGCTACAATTATTGGACTAGATAGAACTACTGCTTCTCAAAATATTAAAGATGCCGTTTCTGCTTTTGGTTTAACAGCGATCGATGATTCAGCACCAGAACAAGGCTTATTCGATCGAAGTAACAATGTGAATTTTGCGAAAAAAGGAATTCCATCATCCACTTTCTCTTTGGGATTTTCTTCCTTTGATGGTGATGTTACCAAGTATTATCATCAAGCAGGAGATGAAGCCGATAATTTAGATTATGACTATTTATTTAAATTTTTCCAAGCTTATGTGCTTTCTGGAAGAAAAATAGCCAATGATCCTGTAACGAAGTGACCTTTTTACATTCTATCCGGAACTTTAATTCCCAATAACCCTAATGCTGTTTTAATAACTTTTGAAGCTGCATCCGAAAGCTGAACTCTAAAGTTTTTTTCTGGTTCACTATCGGCCCCTAAAATAGAAACATTTTGGTAAAACGAATTGAATGCTTTTACCAGATCGTAAGTATAATTAGCTATAATTGCTGGATTATATAGTGCTGCAGCCAGCTGAATGGTTTCAGGAAACAATTGAAGTTGTTTTAATAATTCCTTTTCTTTTGGATGTAGTATTGTTAAATTTAGTGCTCTCGAATGTTGTAGGAACGAATCCTCTCCAGCCTTTCTTAAAATTGACTGAATTCTTGCATAGGTATATTGTATAAACGGACCTGTATTCCCTTGAAAATCCACACTTTCTTCGGGATTAAAAAGAATTCGTTTTTTAGGATCTACTTTTAAAATATAATATTTCAAAGCTCCAATTCCTATCGTATGATAAAGTTTTTTCTTTTCAGTTTCTGAAAATGCGTCTATCTTACCCAACTCTTCACTAATGTTTTGAGCAGTTTTTGACATATCTTCAATTAGATCATCTGCATCTACAACAGTCCCTTCACGGCTTTTCATTTTTCCAGAAGGCAAATCTACCATCCCATAACTTAAATGATACAAGTGTTCTGCCCAATGATATCCCAATTTATTCAAAATTAAGAACAATACCTTAAAATGGTAATCCTGTTCGTTTCCAACCGTATAGATCATTCCATTGATATCTGGATAATCTTTTACTCGCTGAATTGCGGTACCGATATCCTGAGTCATATACACTGCCGTCCCATCACTTCGTAAGACTATTTTTTCATCCAGCCCTTCATCGGTTAGATCGCACCAAACAGAGCCATCTTCCTTTTTGTTAAATACACCTTTATCCAGTCCTAGTTGTATTACTTCTTTCCCAAGTAGATAAGTATTGCTTTCATAATATAGCGCATCGAAATCAACGCCCAAATTAATGTAAGTGCTATCAAAACCATCATAGACCCATCCATTCATTTTTTTCCAAAGCCCTACTGTTTCTTCATCTCCTGCTTCCCATTTCAATAGCATTTTTTGTGCTTCAATTAAGGAAGGAGCTACTATTTTTGCTTTTTTTTCAGAATTCCCTTCAGAAATTAACTGAGCGACCTCTTTATTAAATTCTTTATTAAATTTCACATAATAATTCCCAACTAACTTATCCCCCTTTAAACCTGAACTCTCTGGTGTTTCTTCATTTCCAAATCGTTTCCAAGCCAGCATACTTTTACAAATATGGATTCCCCGATCATTGATGATCTGTGTTTTATATACTTTTTTTCCTGAAGCTTTTAATATTTCAGCTACTGAATAGCCAAGTAAAATGTTTCGTATATGTCCCAGATGTAAAGGTTTATTTGTATTAGGGGATGAATATTCAATAATTATTGTATCGTCATTTTCTGAAATAATCCCAAAATCAGCGAAGTCTTTTACTGTATTAAAAAATGTATGATAATAGCTATCACTTAATACCAAGTTTAAAAAACCCTTTACAACATTAAATTTTGAAACTTCTTCCACATGATCTACCAGATAAGTTCCAATTGCCTGCCCTATTTCTATAGGATTTCCTTTTAGCACGAGTAACATAGGAAATACCACTACCGTAATATCGCCTTCAAAATCCTTTCGGGTGGTCTGAAATTCTACGGCTTCAAAATTGACTTGATACAAATTAAAAAGTGCTTTCTTGATATGTATTTCTAAGGATTCCTGAAGCGTCATTAAGAGTAATTTTAAGATTGCAAATATACATTATGAAATAGCTTTTGCACAGAGTTGAACAAAGAAATCGCAGAGTTGCACAGAGAATTTATACTTTAGGAAGGAAAACCTCTGCCATCATACAACGGGCACTTCCTCCTCCACAAGTCTCAATAGTTGTTAAGTCGCTATGAATAATCTCAGCATATTTTTCAATAGAAATTATTTGTTCTGAATTCAACCCAGTAAAAGCTGTCGTACTCATCACCATATATTTTTTATTATTTGCTCCTAGTACTTGTAACATATTCCCAACAAATTGATGCATTTGTGATTCTGTGATATTGATTATTTCTTTTCCATCTTCCTTAAGATTTTGAACAACATTTTTCTTTTCCACCCTATTATCAATGGTATCTAGACAGACAACAGCGATTTGTTCTCCAAGTGCCATAAGAACATTGGTGTGATAAATTGGCAAGCGGTCCTTATTTATAGTTTGATTGGCAGTAAAGATCACAGGAGTATATTCAAAATCTTCACAGAATTCAAGGATCAACTCTTCATGGGATCTTTGTGATAAAGCACAATATGCTTTCCGATTTTCATGATCTAATAACAAACTTCCTGTTCCTTCTAAAAATAACCCTTCCTCTTCGGCGGTAGTATAATCTATAAGGTTATTTATAATAAATCCTTCTTCCTCCAATCGAATCAATATTTCTTCACGGCGTTCTCTACGTCGATTTTTAGCATACATTGGGTATAATGCAACATCGCCATTTTCATGAAAACTCACCCAATTGTTGGGAAATATGGAGTCTGGAATATCCATTTCAAGTATATCATCTTCAACAATTACCTGTACCCCAACTACTCTGAGTTTAGTTACAAATGTATCAAACTCTTTTTGAGCTCTATTGTTAATCTCCACGTCGCTTAAATTCAAGTTCTTTTGAAAAAAATTATTAACTCCTGTTTCCTCATTCATTCTGTAAGCTACAGGACGGATCATTAATATAGTATTGGTAATTTGTTGCATGAATTCTCTTTAATTTAAAATTTTAAGATATTTTGTTCAAAGGTATTGTTGCGACATTTCCCATAAGAACAGGAGAAATAATATGATGGTTGAAAAATCGTGCTGTTAAATTTGGAAATAGTAAAGATTAATAAATCTTAATTATTTCAACGATTTTGTCACTGCATCCAACACTTCAAAAGCAGTTTCTGCCATTTTATTCCCTTTTAAATCTAAAAGTGGATTTACCTCAACAAATTCTAATGCTGCTACTTTTTTAGAAGCAATTATTTGCTTGATGATGTCAATGATTTCGAATTGATCAAACCCTTTAGCAACTGGAGTTCCAGTACCATAAGATATTAAGTCGCAATCCATGCTATCCACATCAAAAGAGATATAGATTAAATCAGTATTAGACAATCTTTCTAAAGCTTCTTTAACAGATTCTTTCAATCCTCGGTAACGGACTTCAGCTACCCTATAGTTTTTAATGCTTAGTTTTTCAATTTGTTTGTCCTCTGGAGTTTCTGTGTCACGAACCCCAAAATAGATGATATCTTCAGCTAATACTTTTGCTCCTTGAATTCCTGTGTTTTTCATTGCATTCCAACAGGATTTCACTTCATCGGTAACGTCATTTACTTGACATTCTAAATTATCATTTGCTATAGCAGCTGCTAAGGGCATCCCATGAATATTCCCAGAGGGTGATGTGTATGGTGAATGAATATCTGCATGTGCATCGATCCATATCACTCCTAATCTTTTATTTGGATAAGCTGCTTTTATTCCAGATATAGTACCTAATGCCGAAGAATGATCCCCAGAAAGTATTAAGGGAAATTCTTGTTGCCCAAGGGTTTGTTTAACAACTTCACATAATCGTGTACATTGATTTAATACAAAATTAATTCGCTTACCAAATGGGTTGGTTACTTTTTTATAAATGGATTCATTTTCTGTAGCAACATCTACGTGTTCGAACAAATTAAAATAATCGTTTTTGCTGTTGATTGCAGCTATTTCTATAGCATCAATTCCCATATCAGAGCCACGAGTACCTGCACCAATATCGGAACGATTTTTAATTATTTTAATTGGTTTTTTCATAATTCGAAGATAAAAAAAAGCGTGACAACATTTAAGTAAATCACGCTTTAAATCTATTATAAAATATGCTATCGGTCTTCTGCATTCTTAAAAGGACGCAGAGTTTCTCCTATATATACTTGTCTTGGTCTTCCGATGGGTTCTTTGTGCAGGCGCATTTCTCTCCATTGTGCGATCCAACCTGGTAATCTTCCCAGTGCAAACATTGGTGTGAACATTTCGGTAGGGATTCCTAATGATCTGTAAATAATACCTGAGTAAAAATCAACATTAGGATATAGTTTTCTATCTAAAAAATACTCATCTTCCAATGCTTCTTTTTCGAGGCCTTTCGCAATATCTAAAATAGGATCTTCTACCCCAAGATCTTTCAAAACTTTATCTGCTGCAACTTTAATAATTTTAGCTCGGGGATCGAAATTTTTATAGACTCTATGCCCAAATCCCATTAAACGAAAAGGATCGTTTTTATCTTTGGCCTTTGCCATATATCTTTTGGTATCGCCTCCATCTTCTTTTATGGCTTCCAACATTTCGATTACAGCTTGATTTGCGCCACCGTGAAGTGGTCCCCATAATGCATTTATCCCAGCTGAAATTGACACAAACAATCCAGCATAGGAAGAACCAACTATTCTAACCGTAGAAGTGGAGCAGTTTTGTTCGTGATCTGCATGTAATATTAATAATTTATCTAGAGAATTAACCACAACTTTATTGCTTATATATTCTTCTGTAGGTTTCTTAAACATCATTTTAATGAAATTTTCAACATATCCTAAAGAATTATCACCATAATCTAATGGTAATCCTGTATGTTTTCTAAATGCCCATGCTGTCAATACAGGAAATTTTCCTAAAATACGAACAATAGCATTGTACATATCTTCTTCTGATTCTACATTTACAACAGAAGGATTAAATGCTACCAAAGCACTGGTAAGAGACGATAAGACTCCCATAGGGTGTGCAGATTTTGGAAATCCGTCTAATATTTTTTTAACATCTTCATCTACATGAGATTGTTCTTTAATATCTGAATGAAATTTTTCTAATTCATCTTTTGTAGGCAATTCTCCAAAAATTAGTAAATAGGCAACTTCAAGGAAATTTGCTTTTTCAGCTAATTCTTCAATAGAATAACCACGGTAACGCAGAATTCCTTCTTCTCCATTTAAAAATGTAATTGCACTTTCACAAGCTCCTGTGTTTTTATAACCTGGATCTATAGTTGTAATACCTCCCGTAATTCCCCTTAGTGTTTTGATATCAATTGAAATTTCATTTTCTGTACCCACAATTAGTGGGAATTCAAACTTTTTACCATCGATTTCAAGATAAGCTGTTTTAGACATTTATATAACTTTTTAATATTTTATGAGTATTGCTAAGGTAAGAAAAATCAATCATTTTTTAGAGCTGGATTCAGTTAGAAAACAGATGTTATTAACTTAATAATCAACAATATGAAAGTTTACGACCAGAGACTATATAAGCAAGGGATTATAACCAGTGTAAATAATAGTTAATTTTAAAATTAGAGTTTTAAGTTACAACAGAATTTTTAATGGCTCCTTTCGATTTGTTTTCAATTTCAGTTTTTAACCATTCAAACCATTCTCCAGCAGCAGGATTTCTTTCATCTCGCCATTCTTTAATCCATATATCAATCTTTTTCCAGGTAACCTGAATTACTCCACCAACAAGATCATCTACAATTGTATATAAATTGTTTATTTATTATCCTTTTTAACGGTAAAAGCACGAATATATAAAATAAAAAATGGAAATCATAAGATAAAACTACTTTGTTTGAAGGAGTTTCTTCTATAAATAAAAAAACTTCCAGATTTTATTTTTAGCCTAAAGTCCCTAATCTCTACCCTCTATTTCATCTTCCACTTAACACTAATACTCTTTTCCGATTTTTCCAAAAAAAACACTTTCTACTTCCCTCTAAAATACTATTTTTGCCTATGCAAAATAACGTCCTAATTTTAGATTTTGGTTCACAGTATACACAACTTATAGCGAGACGTGTTAGAGAGCTAAATATTTATTGTGAAATCTATCCCTACAACAAGATTCCAAATAATTTAGAAAGCTTTAAAGCTGTTATTTTATCAGGTAGCCCTTTTTCTGTGCGTGCCGATGATGTTCCTCATCCAGATCTTTCAAAAATAAAAGGTTATATACCACTGCTAGGAATTTGTTATGGGGCTCAATATTTGGCGCATTTTCACGGAGGTAGTGTAGAACCTTCTAATATTCGTGAATATGGACGCGCAAAACTTTCTGATATTTCAAAAAATGAAGCATTATTTAAGGGGTTTGTAATAGATTGTCAGGTATGGATGAGTCATAGCGACACCATCGCTCATTTACCAGAAAATGGAATTCGATTGGCAAGTACCAAAGATGTTAAAAATGCTGCATACCGAATTGAAGGTGAAGCAACCTATGCCATTCAATTTCACCCAGAAGTATATCATACCACTTTCGGAAAACAATTATTAGAAAATTTTTTAGTGAACATTGCTAAGGTAGAACAAACATGGACCCCAGCTGCATTTGTGCATACTACAGTTTCAGAATTAAAGAATAAAATAGCTGATGATAAAGTGGTATTAGGCTTAAGTGGAGGTGTAGATTCTACTGTAGCTGCAATATTATTGTATAAAGCAATTGGTAAAAATCTGTATTGCATTTTTGTGAATAACGGATTGCTTCGTAAAAATGAATTTCATAATGTTCTCGATCAGTACGAACATATGGGACTAAATGTAAAAGGAGTAGATGCTTCAGAACGTTTTTTAAATGCATTAAAAGGAATTAGTGATCCAGAACTAAAACGTAAAGCCATTGGTAAAGTTTTTATTGAAGTTTTTGATGATGAAGCACATTTGGTACAAGATGTGCATTGGTTAGCGCAAGGAACTATTTATCCAGATGTTATTGAAAGTGTTTCAGTTACTGGAGGCCCGTCTGCAACAATAAAATCTCACCATAATGTTGGTGGATTACCAGATTTTATGAAATTAAAAGTAGTAGAACCCTTACGAATGATATTTAAAGATGAGGTTCGTAGAGTAGGTTCCGAAATGGGAATCGATTCAGAATTATTAGGAAAACATCCTTTCCCAGGACCGGGCTTAGCAATTCGTATTTTAGGAGCTATAACAGCAGAGAAATTGAGCATATTACAAGAAGTAGATACTATATTTATAGACGGTTTAAAAAAATGGGGCTTATACAATAAGGTATGGCAAGCAGGAGCAATATTACTTCCAATTAATAGTGTTGGTGTAATGGGAGATGAACGGACTTACGAAAAAGTTATAGCATTACGAGCTGTAGAATCTACGGATGGTATGACAGCAGATTGGGTACATTTACCTTATGAATTTTTACAAGAAACCTCAAATCATATAATAAATAGGGTAAAAGGCGTTAATAGAGTAGTGTACGATATAAGTTCAAAGCCTCCTGCTACTATTGAATGGGAATAATATATCGAATTAAGGATTATTAGAACTTTTAAATAAAATAAATATTAAAACGTATTTTTTTGAATAAATCATTTTACATAGCATTTATTATATTTTTAATTGTTGGCTATTCATCTTTTGCACAAGAAAAATATGTAAGTCATATTGTAAAAGAAGGAGAGACCCTTTATAGCATTGCCAAAAAATATGATAGTTCTGAAAAGGAAATTCTCAAATTAAATCCAGACTCTAAAAACGGAATAAAAACGACCACCTTTTTAATCCTTCCATTTTCAAAAAATGTTGATTATAGTGAAGTTATAATTGAGTTCAAAAAACACAAGGTAAAAAGAAAAGAAACACTTTTTAGTATTTCTCAAAAATACCAAGTTGGGATTGATGACATTAAAAAATATAATAAACAACTTTATTCTAAAACGCTTAAGAAAAAGGATATATTAATGATTCCTGTTGGTACAATAAGTCCTTTAACTAATCCAGCTGATTCCTTTGGGTTAACAAAAGCCAGAATTCATTTGGTACTTCCCAAAGAAACAAAGTATGGTATAGCTAGAAAATATGGAATCTCAATTGCTGAACTAGAAGCCTTAAACACGAATATGGGAATTGGCCTTCAAATAGGTACAGAACTTATTGTGCCTGATGTTGTAGTTGTTGAAGATACTATATTGATCGATGATGAGAATTTTGAATATTATGAAGTTCAACCTAAAGAAGGTTTTTTTAGACTTAAAATTAAACTTGGTCTTACCGAAGAAGAAATAATCACTCTGAATCCATATGCTAAAGAGGGTTTAAAAAATGGAATGATCTTAAAAATTCCAAAAGAAAACGCTCCAAGTGTAAATGGATTTAATGCGATTGATCTCGAGGATTATATTATAAATACCAAAAAGAAAAATTTGGTTGTATTACTTCCATTTAGTTTAGATCGAATTAATATGGATTCTCTTGATGTAAATAAAGAGCTGTTAAAATCTGATGCAACATTACGAATTGCAATCGATTTTTATAGTGGCGTTTTAATGGCAACAGAATTTGCAAAAGATAAAGGAATAACTACCCACATAGATATTTATGATACAGAAGCTAATATCAATAGGGTAACCGCATTACTACAATCGAAAAATTTTAACGCTATAGATGCTGTGATTGGACCATTACTTAGCAAGAATATTGAAAAGACTGCTTCAGAATTAGAACATCTGGACATACCAGTTTTTTCACCATTGAGTAAACGTAAAATTAAACAATACTCAAATTTATTTCAAACCATACCCGATTCCGAAATAATGGAGAAAACCATGTTAGACTATATTGTTGATCATTCAGATGGTAAAAAAATTATTATTATAACAGGAAGTAAATGGACAAAACAAAAAGGTAAAATTGTTAATGCATTTCCTCAAGCAATAACGATTAGTCCTACAGAAGAAAACTATTTTCATGTAGATGATATTAGTTCTAAAACTGATAAATTTCTTGAGAACTGGATTATTTTAGAATCCAATGACCCAATTTTGGTTAGCAATGTTGTAGGTCTTTTAAATGGTTTACCCAAAAAGATATTCGATGAAAACGGAAAGCAAATAGGAGAAAATAAAATTAGACTTTTTGCCTTAAATAAAAATGATGCCTTTAATTATAACGATGTGTCTAATGTACATTTGTCGAATTTAGACTTTACATTTCCATCGGTAAATAGGCATTATGATTATGATGGGATAAATCCTTTTTTGGTAAGTTATCAAAATAAATATGGCGTACTTCCCAACCGATTTGCAATTAGAGGATTTGATATTACTTATGATATTTTACTAAGACTGGCAAGTGCTGAAACGTTTTTTAATGCTTCTGGAGAGCATATAAAAACAGAATATATTGAAAATAAATTCCAATACACTTCAAATAAATTTTCCAGTTATAAGAATAATGCTTTTTATATTATAAAATATAATAAAGAACTTCAACTAGAAGTTGTTGAATAAAAATTTAAAGTAATCGAAATATTTTTTTAAGATATTACGTTAATAAATAATGAAGCTACTTACGATACTCTTTTTTATTTTTTCAGCGAGTATTACTTCTCTAAATGAAGAAGATAAAATTGCGTGGAATTCGAAAGTTAAGCTATCCTGGTACGATTTTAAAGCAGCACCAAAAAATAATAGTGGTTTTGTTGCAAGTACAAGCTCGGGAATTTCATTTTCCTATACGTTTTCATACAAAGAGACTGGAGAGATATTAAATTTGGATGTTATTATTACAAGTTACTTCTACCCAAATAAATCTTGGTATATTCCTTCGGAAGCTTCCGATTATATTCTTAACCATGAACAGGCTCATTTCGACATTTCTGAATTACATGCCCGTATGCTTCGAAAAGAAATTTCAGAAGCAACTTTTTCAAAGAATTTAAAAAAAGAAATAGAAGCTATTTATAATCGTGTCGAGAAAAAGAGAAGGGATATGCAGCATTTATTTGATAACGAGTCAAACCATTCTAAGGTAAAGGAGAAAGAAAAAGAATGGGAAATTTTTATTTCGAGGCAACTCAATAAATATGATCGCTGGGATTAATTCCAATCTAGAGATTTCGGGAGCTTTTTGGAAAATGTTATTTGATTCTTGTTTTTTCTATTCTTCTTTCTTTCCTTCCGCAATAAATCCTTACATTTGCATCCCGTATAAGTAACACAAATGAACACTACAAAGTATATTTTCGTAACGGGCGGAGTATCATCATCATTAGGAAAAGGAATTATTGCTGCTTCTTTAGCTAAACTACTACAAGCTAGAGGATACCGAGTGACTATCCAAAAATTAGACCCCTATATCAATATAGATCCTGGAACATTGAATCCCTATGAACATGGGGAATGTTATGTTACTGATGATGGTGCTGAAACAGATCTTGACTTAGGACATTACGAGCGATTTTTAAATGTATCGATGTCTCAAGCTAATAATGTAACAACTGGACGAATTTATCAAAGTGTCATTGAAAAGGAACGGCGTGGGGAGTTTTTAGGTAAAACGGTTCAAGTAATTCCTCATATTACTAATGAAATTAAAGAAAGAGTACAGTTATTAGGTGATCCTGGCGATTATGATATTGTTATTACCGAAATCGGTGGAACTGTTGGGGATATTGAATCCTTACCCTATATTGAAGCGGTACGTCAATTAAAATGGGAATTAGGTGATGATCATGTTTTAGTGATTCATCTAACTTTAATACCTTATTTAAAAGCGGCAGGAGAATTAAAGACTAAACCAACCCAACACTCGGTAAAAACTTTGATGGAAAGCGGTATTAAAGCAGATATTTTAGTGTGTAGAACCGAACATCATTTAACAGAAGATCTTAAAAATAAATTGGCACTTTTTTGTAATGTACAACAAGAAGCTGTAATTGAATCTATAGATGCATCAACTATTTACGATGTTCCAAATTTTATGTTGGAAGAAGGGTTGGATACTATTACTTTGAAAAAACTAAACTTATCAGATGCTACACCACCAGATCTGAAACAATGGAATAATTTTTTAAACCGGCATAAAAAACCTAAAGATGAAGTGCATATTGCATTAATTGGGAAATATGTCGAATTGCAAGACTCCTACAAATCTATATTAGAATCATTTATTCATGCTGGAGCAGAAAATGAAGTGAAGGTAAATGTAACATCCATACATTCTGAATATATTACTAAAGAAAATATTGCAGATCAACTTTCTGGGCTTCATGGTGTTTTAGTTGCTCCTGGATTTGGGGAACGAGGAATTGAAGGAAAAATTGAAGCGGTCCGTTATGCCCGTGAAAATAAAATACCCTATTTGGGAATATGCTTGGGAATGCAAATGGCTGTTATTGAATTTGCACGAAATATTGTTGGACTTGAAGGTGCTAATTCATCAGAAATGAATCCTGATACTTCCTATCATGTTATCGACCTTATGGATGCACAAAAAAGCATTACAAATAAAGGAGGAACCATGCGATTAGGGGCTTGGAAATGTAATTTAATAAAGGATAGCATTGTTGAAGCGGTATATGATTCTAAGTCTATTGAAGAACGTCATCGTCATCGATACGAATTCAATGATACTTATAGATCACAATTAGAAGAAGCGGGTCTTAAAGCAACAGGTATAAATCCAGATACAGGACTGGTCGAAATTGTAGAAATCCCAGATCATCCATGGTTTGTTGGTGTGCAATATCACCCAGAATATAAAAGTACCGTTGCAAATCCTCACCCATTATTTGTCGCATTTGTAAAAGCTGCTTTTGATCACTCTAAAAATAAATAATCCGACAATTTGGCGTTTTTAAGAAATAAGGTAAGATATTTGCCAACTGTTTTAAAACTAGGATAATAAATAAGATCCTGAAACTATTTCAGGTTGAAGATATATGGAAGAAAAGAAATTTGATTTTAACACCATTATAGGTTTTGTTTTAATTGGTGCAATTATATTATATATGATATGGCAGAATGCTCCAACACCTGAAGAGATCGAAGCTGAAAAAATAGAAGATGCCCGTCAAAAAAAATTAGCTGATGAAAAAGAGGCATTAGAAAATGAAAACCAACAAGACATCTCACTTACTGATGCAACTAAAGAACTTCTGGTTGCTACTTCAGAAGATTCTATCGACCTATCTAAATTACAAAACCGTTTGGGCTCATTTTCCTATTCGGGAACTCTCCCTTCAGCCACAGAAGCAACAACAGTTATAGAAAATGAAGTTTTAAAATTAACCATTAGTAATAAGGGTGGATATATTATTGAAGCAGGATTAAAACAACATACAGTTTATGATGGAACACCTGTATTCTTAATCAAAGACGGTAATTCAATTTTGAATCTTCAATTTACTTCAGAAAATAGAATTTTAAATTCTCAAGATCTTTTCTTTGAACCATCATTAACTAACAATGGTGATAATAAAGTGCTCTCTATGAAGTTGAAAACTTCTGAAAACAACTTTATTGAGTATCGATATGAACTTCTTCCTAATGAATATATGTTGGGATTTAATGTTAGAACACAGGGTCTTGATGGAATTATAAATACGACTCAACCCATTTATTTAGATTGGAATTTTTTGGGGTATCGTCATGCGAAAAGTATTACTTACGAAAACAGGTATTCCAGATTGACCTATGAGCATGAAGATGGAGAAAAACACGATAAATTATCTCCTGCTAGTGATGATGATGAGCTTGTTAAAAATCTGACTTGGATGAATTTTCGTCAGCACTTCTTTAGTTCATTATTGCTAACAGACACTCCATTTAAAGAAGTAGCTTTAAGCTCTAGAGATTTTGTAAAGGACGAAGAAATTGATACGGTCTATACTAAAAAATATGGTGCAAAAATGTTGCTGGAACCTAAGGGAGGTGGATTTTCATATAATATGAATATGTATTATGGTCCAACTGACTATCAAGTTTTTAAAGCCTATGGCAGAAATCTTGATGAAGCATTACCAATGGGGTGGGGGATCTTTGGTATGATCAATAAGTATATAATTATTCCTTTATTCGGATTTCTAAGTGGATTCTTACCTGCCGGAATTGCCATTATCATGCTTACTATATTAATTAAATTGGCGATGTCTCCTGTTCAATACAAGCAATACTTATCTCAAGCTAAGTTGAAGGTTTTAAAGCCTGAATTAGATGAGATTAAAAAGAAGTATGAAGGTAACAAAATGAAGATCCAACAAGAAACTATGAAATTGCAAAACATCGCTGGAGCAAGTCCATTAAAGGGCTGTTTACCTGCATTAATGCAAATTCCAGTTTTTTATGCCTTGTTTACCTTTTTCCCAAGTGCCTTTGATCTGAGGCAAAAAAGTTTTTTATGGGCAGACGATCTTTCAAGTTTTGATACGGTAGCTGAACTGCCTTTTTACATTCCTTTTTATGGCGATCACGTGAGCTTGTTTCCAATTTTAGCTTCCATTGCAATCTTTATTTACATGATGATGACCACTGGGAAAACAATGCAGCAACAGCAACAGCCTGGGATGCCTAATATGAAATTTATCATGTACCTATCTCCTTTAATGATGTTGGTGTTCTTTAATAATTATGCAAGTGGATTGTCCTTGTATTATTTTGTTTCCAACCTTATTACGATTGGGATTATGCTGGTAATTAAAAAATTCATTATTGATGAAGATAAAATTCATGCAAAGATTCAAGTGAATAAAAAGAAACCTAAAAAACAAAATCGTTTCCAACGCAAGATGTCTGAAATGATGGAACAAGCAGAAGAACAAAAGAAAAAAGGAAAGCGATAATTTTTAAGTAATGAGTACTGAGTTTTGAGTTTAATGTTTAAATCGTATAGTCTATACTACAACTCTAAAAAAAAGGAACATATGAATTGCAAATATCTTCTTCTTTTTACTTTAATTATTAGTGGTTTTTCACTTACAGCCCAAAATGAAATCAATCAATTTGATGAGCAAGGTAAACGTCATGGAGTATGGAAAAAGACCTTTGAAGGATCCTCTCAAATAAGATATGAAGGTGCTTTTGGCCACGGAAAAGAAATTGGGGTATTTAATTATTATTGTAGCAATTGTGAAGATATGCCAATGATTGTAAAAACATTTAATGAAGATGATAATATAGCTCATATACAGTATTTAACCAAAAAAGGAAAACTGGTAAGTGAGGGCAAAATGCTTGGAAAAAATAGAATAGGTGAATGGGTGTATTACCATGAAAAAGCAAACAGTGTAATGACTAAAGAGGAATATGTAGATGGGAAATTGGATGGATTAACTATCACTTATTACCTTAATAAAAATAAAACTGAAGAAATTGCTTATAAGAATGGTATAAGGGAAGGAATTAACAATTACTATTCTCCAGATGGAGTTTTACTAAAAAAACTTCAATATAAAAATGATCAGCTAGAAGGACCTGCTTATTATTACGATGCCCATGGAAATGTTGTGATTGAGGGAAACTACAAAAAAGACAAGAAACACGGGCATTGGAAATATTTCGAGGAAGGCAAACTTGTGAAAGAAGAGATTTACCCTAAGTCTTAAAAAAAAATTAAATCATATTTTATCGGTTTTGAAAAGGCAGATGCTTTCAATAAATTGCAAACTGAAAATGTATTATGAGAAAACGAGTTATAGTCGGTCTTAGTGGGGGAGTGGATTCTAGCGTTGCAGCTTATCTTTTAAAAGAACAAGGCTATGAAGTTATAGGCCTTTTTATGAAGAATTGGCATGATGATTCCGTTACTATTTCAGATGAATGTCCATGGTTAGAAGATAGCAATGATGCTATGATTGTTGCTTCAACCCTTGGAATCCCTTTTCAAACAGTCGATTTAAGTGAGCAATATAAAGAGAAGATAGTAGATTATATGTTCCATGAATATGAAATGGGACGAACCCCCAACCCCGATGTACTTTGTAATCGAGAAATAAAATTTGATGTTTTTTTAAAGATTGCCTTAAAGCTTGGAGCTGATTATGTTGCAACTGGTCATTATTGCAGAAAAGGGGTGATTGAAGAAAATAAAAAGAAAACCTATCAATTACTGGCTGGTAAAGATCCTAAGAAAGATCAATCTTATTTTTTGTGTCAGTTGTCACAAGAACAATTAGCTAAAACTCTGTTTCCTGTTGGAGAATTATTAAAACCAGAGGTACGTAAAATAGCCAAGGAACAAGGGTTGATTACTGCTGAAAAAAGAGATTCCCAGGGATTGTGTTTTATAGGAAAAGTTAGGATTCCAGAGTTTCTTCAACAAAAATTAAAACCTAAAGAAGGTCTTATTATTGAAATACCTTCTGATTATTCAGGGTATTCAATAGCTACACCAAGCTTCTCTTCAGAGAATGAAAGATTTGAATTTTTAACAAGAAAACAAAAATATTCAATACCAGATGGGAAGATTGTCGGTAAACATCAGGGAGCTCATTATTTCACTAAAGGGCAACGTAAGGGTCTCGATGTTGGAGGAACTAAAGAACCGTTGTTTATTATTGATACTGATGTAAAAGAAAACGTAATTTATACAGGTCAGGGAAAAAATCATCATGGATTATATCGCAGGGGTTTACTTGTAAAATCTGATGATGTTCATTGGTTACGGCCAGATAAAAAAATTCAGGAAAGAGAGTCCATAGAAGTGCAAGCTCGTATACGATACAGACAACCATTACAAAAAGCTACTTTGAATCTAACAAATTCAGGATTTTATATTATCTTTGAAAATCCACAAACAGCCATTACTGAAGGGCAATTTGTTGCCTGGTATCATGATGAAGAGTTGCTGGGAAGTGGAGTAATCTCTTAAAAAAACTATGAAAAAATTAGCACTATTAGTATCCGTTTTTATTTTCCAACAAGGATATTCACAAATGCAAGACGTCTGGGTTTTCTTTGCAGATAAGGAGAATGTTGTGGAATCTATTGCAAATCCAATAAGCATCCTTACTCAAGAAGCAATAGACCGAAAGGAATTGCAAAATACACCCATTGATGAGCGTGATGTTCCAGTGAATGAAAATTATATCTCTCAGATAAAAGATGCTACAGGAATTTCTGTATTTTCAAAATCTAAATGGATGAACTGTGTTTATGTTAAAGGAACACAAGCAAATATTGAAGACTTGTTAGACTTGTCGTTTGTTAGTCATGTAGAATATGCAAATAAAGATTTGAATTCATTTTCTGGTTACAATCCCCTTGGAGATAAATTTATTTTGGAAAATACTACAAGCAGGATTACCTATAATTATGGTGCTGCAGCTAATCAAATTGAAATGTTATCGGGGGATTTTTTACATGAAGAAGATTTTACAGGTAATGGAATGATCATTGGGGTATTAGATGCAGGATTCCCAACAGTAAATACAAACCCAGGATTTGCAAATATGGTAAGTGAAGGTAGACTGTTAGGAACTTACGATTTTCAAGCAAGACAGGTTGGCGTAGATGGAACAAGCTCTCATGGAACGATTACATCGAGTGATATAGGTGGATTTCTGCAAGATCAATTTGTAGGAACTGCCCCTGAAGCTTCCTTCTATTTTTTTGTAACTGAATATACTCCTACCGAAACTCCTGTGGAAGAAGCTCATTGGGTTGAAGCTCTAGAAAGAGCAGATAGCCTTGGTGTAGACGTAATTAATACCTCATTAAGTTATAAGGGGTATGACAATAATAATTATACACATACCTATGAAGATCTTGATGGTCAAACAACCTTTGCTGCAAGAGGTGGTAATATTGCTTTTGATAAAGGAATGATCCTATTAACTTCAGCTGGGAATAGTGGAAATACCAGTTCTTCTTTTTGTGGAACACCAGCAGACTCGCCTGGAGTTTTAACAGTTGGAGCAGTAGATTCTTATGGAAATTACGCATCATTTAGTTCCATTGGACCTACTATAGATGGTAGGATAAAACCAGATATTATGGCTCAGGGATCTAATTCTGCTGTAATTAATACAGGTGGCAATGTAGATTTTAGTAGCGGAACTTCACTTAGTTCTCCAATTATGGCAGGTGTTGTAGCATGTTTATGGCAAGCGAGACCTGAAACACCAAACGGGCAACTTATGCAAATAATAAGAGAATCATCTAGTTTATATAACAGTCCTACTAATCAGATGGGTTATGGGATCCCAAATTTTGAAGATGCTTACAATACATTGATAACCCTTGGAATTGAAGATGAATTCCTTTTGTCAAATTTTGCTTTATATCCAAATCCAGTGTCATCAAAAGTTAATGTTTCCTTTCCAGAAGAAATTCATACCGCAGAATTTTCTGTATTTTCAATAATTGGTAATGAAGTATTAACAACCAAAATAGATTCTATTAGAAATACGGTGGATATTTCATCTCTTAACACGGGGATTTATATAGCAACAATTAGTTCACATGGTAAACGCATTAGTTTTAAGTTAATTAAAGAATAGTGCAACAAAAAATAACGAAGCTTTTTAACACCCAGTTTCCCATCATTCAAGCTGGAATGATTTGGAATAGTGGCTGGAAATTGGCTAGTGCTGTGAGTAATGCAGGTGGTCTTGGGTTACTGGGCGCAGGTTCAATGTACCCAGATGTTCTAAGGGAGCATATACAAAAATGTAAAAAAGCAACTTCCAATCCCTTTGGTGTTAATATTCCAATGCTATACCCAAATATTGAAGACCTGATTCAGATTATAATTGAAGAGGGGGTTAGGATTGTTTTTACTTCAGCAGGAAACCCAAAGACGTATACTTCAAGACTTAAAGAACTAGGAATAACAGTAGTTCATGTGGTAAGTAGTGTGAAATTTGCTTTAAAAGCTCAAGATGCTGGAGTAGATGCTGTGGTTGCTGAAGGCTTTGAAGCTGGAGGGCATAATGGTCGCGAAGAAACCACAACTTTTACATTAATTCCAATGGTTAATGAAAAAATATCTATTCCATTAATAGCTGCTGGTGGCATTGCAAATGGATGTGGAATGTTAGCAGCTATGGTTTTGGGCGCTGATGGAGTTCAGGTAGGAAGTCGCTTTGTTGCTAGTGAAGAATCAAGTGCACACATTGCTTTTAAGAAAATGGTTATTGAAGCACAAGATGGGGACACCTTGCTAACTTTAAAAGAATTAGCACCAGTTCGATTGTTAAAAAACAAGTTCTATGACGATGTTATGGAACTTTATAAATCAAACCCCTCAAAAGAGGACTTGATACAATTATTAGGACGTGCAAGGGCAAAAAAGGGAATGTTTGAAGGTGATTTAGAAAAAGGTGAATTAGAGATTGGACAAATATCCGGACTTATACATAAAGTGAAGCCAGCTGCTGAAATAGTCAAAGAAATGGTAGAAGAATTTGAAGAAGCAAAAAAAGAATTCCTAGTCTAATTTATTTTTTATTAGGTTTATATTGAAATATTTAGGAGTTGTATTTATATTTGTTCTGATAATAAAAGGATTGTGAAGCCAAAAGTTACCACAGAATTTCATAAAGGAAAAGCAAAAATATTTAAGAGCTCTATATTAGAAAGATTAACAAAGACTACTCCCCTCTCTAATATAATTATATACGGTATTGCTATAATATATTCCATTTATTTTGCTTTGGTTAAGATTGAGTTACCCGTTATGACTCTGGTAGGCTTATTTATATTTGGTGTTTTATTTTGGACATTTGCTGAATATATGCTTCATAGGTATATATTTCATTGGGTAACAGAAGCTAAGTGGTCTCAACGATTTCATTTTATTATGCATGGTGCTCACCATAATTATCCAACAGATAAGGAACGATTGCTAATGCCACTAGTGCCAGGATTTATTATGGCAGGGATTTTATTTAGTTTTTATTATGGTATTTTCTGGCTCCTCGGAATTCCAGATTTAACATTTGGTTTTTTCCCTGGATTTTTCTCAGGTTATTTAATGTATTCATTTGTGCACAGAGCAACTCATGTTATGAAAGCTCCAAAAGGTTTTGAAAAATTATGGCATCACCATAATCTACATCACTATAAGTATCCTGAAAAAGCATTTGGTGTTTCCAGCTCTTTTTGGGATAAGGTATTTGGTACGATGCCTCCAGTAAATTCTTAATTTTTTTATTAAAGAGTTATAGAATTGGCTTCATCCTTTTAAAGGGCATATTTTTGTCAAATAAATACCGGTAGGTGGTATGTACTTTACAAATTTCACCACCAACTTGTTTTATAACCAAAATCATTTTCCTATTAAAGTCTCCTATTCCCTTAAACTCAGTTACCTGGAATTTATAATCAAGACTATATAAAGTGTCTAAAGATGCAACAATAATAGCTCCATCAACTCCCTTACCCTGAAACTTTGGAATAACGCCAAATATAATACCAAGCATTTTCTGTTTCTTATTGTATTTTTTATACCAAAGAAATTTTAATTTTCCAATTAAATTTAGTTTGCCATGTACATATTTCAGAATTTGATTTACATCTGGAATATTAAAAAAGAAAGCAATAGGTTCTTCTTTATAATACCCCAACCATATTATCTTTTCTTCTAAAATTGGCTTTAGTTGATTGATAATAGCTTCCCCTTTTTCCTGAGTCATTTTTGGAACTCCCTTATGATTCACCCAGGCATTATTATAAATACTGATGATGTCCTTCGTATGTTGATTAAATTTTTTCATACTAAAATGCTCAAAGTGATAGTTTGGATCTTTTTTTATCAAATCAGCTTTATGACGAAGTCTATGGTCTATAGGGTCTTTAATTAATCTTGTGAATGTATATTGATCAAAATAATTTTGGAATCCATAATTTTCAAATAACTTCTTATAATAAGGAAGATTATAGTTACACTGATAATTGGGTTCAACATCAAAACCCTTGGTTAGCACTCCCCACCATTTATCTCGATCCCCAAAGTTTATAGCACCATCCATTGCTTCCATTCCTTTTTCTTTAAGCCAATCCTTGCTTCTGTCAAATAAAATAGTTGCTGCCTTTTGATCATCAATACATTCAAAAAAGCCAATTCCACCAGTAGGTTGATCGTTGTCCTTTGTAGCGGTTCTATAATTTACAAATGTGGCAATCCGACCAATTACTTTATTGTTTTCTTTAAGGATCCACCTAATACATTCTCCGTTCTTAAAATGATTGTTCTCTGAAGGATTAAAAATAGCTTCAATCTCCTTATCTATTGGACGAATCCATGAACTTACATTCTTGTAGAGATCAGCCGATAAAGCAACAAACTGTTGAGATTCTTTTTTTGTTTTTACTTCAACTAAATCCATTAATGATTATTTTTTTATCAAAATTACCATTGTGTAATTCCTTCATACGCTCACTGGTCCACAATCTATTAAGGTCTTGATTTTCATATCACTCTCCTTTTTCATGGGCAACTAGGTTTCCACTTATCGCATAAATATTTCCTTTAACAGGAATGTTTTTATCTTGTATTTCTTTAATAGCTTTTCGTAAAGCAAAGACACCAGAGGGTTCATTGCCATGTATTCCTCCTGTAAATATATTTGTTGGTCCTGATTGACTGCCTTTAATGTGTCCTATAAGACGATTTATCTTTATTGATTTCTCTAATGCATTACTGTAAATTGTAGTCATTGTTATGCAATTATGTCTTTGATGGTAATAATTCCAACTAAACTTTTCTCTTGCACAACAGGTAAGCATCCAATATTATTTTTTTTCATAAGATGAATGGCTTCTGAAATTTTAGTATTTGGTTGAACAATAATAACATTTTTTGTCATGATATCTGCTACAATCATATTGTTATTATCCATATTTTTTCCCATTAAATGTTCCATATTTTTTTCGGTTAGCAAACCACATAATTTTCCAGTACTATCTTCTACAGGCACATGATGGATTTCCTTCCATTTCATAATATTTGTAGCTAGATCTGCAAGGTCATTTTTATTTACTGTAAACAATTGGGTAGTCATGATATGCTCAACCAAGTACGCATCTTGGTTCTTTCTATTATACTGTACAATCATCGGCCATTCATGAACGGGCATGTTGTTTTTTTGATTTTCATATATGGCTTTTGTAAGGGCTAATAAGGCATCATCTTGCTTTAACGTTTTTCTAAGTTGACGGTAATTTTTAATTTTCCATTGGGATCCAGTTTTTCCTTCAGCTCTTTTCTTTATTATAGCTAAAAAACGATCGATATCTTTCTTATCGATATTCATTTTTTCTAAACCGGATTTGGCTATAGGGAGTAATTCATAAAGGACTAAGTTTCTTACAGACAGTTGTTTGCCCATCCAGAACATAACTGATTCTTTTCCCGTTCTGGCTGCCTTCACAAAATTAGATTTAACATCTTTAAAATCCATGATACTTGGCATATCATCAAATTTTTCTGGTCTTCCTTTCATTAATCCTACCCAAAATGTAAAATTTGCCATTTCATCTATTGCAGAGGGACCAGCAGGGATGTATCTATTTTCAATACGTAAATGTGCCTTTCCTTCCCACATTCCAAAACAAGGTCGATTCCACCGATAAATAGTACCATTAAAAAGACTAAGAGCCTGTAATTTTGGAATTGTTCCTTTCTTTAATTCATCTAAAGAGTTACTGTCAATATCTTTAGAGATGATTACCTTATGTTTGGCAATATCATTTTTATACAGATCAACAACACTTCCAGTTTCCCATTCATTGCTGAATGAAACTCGAGATTGTTTATTTTCTAATGCAAATGAAGAATTTCGAATATCGATACTTTGTTGAAACAAACCAATACGTGTTTCACTCCATAACTCCCTGCCTAACAAAAGAGGTGAGTTAGTACAAACACCTAATAATGGACCAGATATAGCTTGGGCCCAATTATAGCTCGAAATAAAATCATCTGGAGCTACCTGTAAATGCATTTGAAAACTCGTATTGCAACCTTCAAACATTACTGAATCATGCTTTATAAAAAGTTCATCTACACCTCTTAGATGTAATCTAAAATTAGATCCTCTTAGTTCTTTTAGCATATCATTCAACATCCAATATCTGGATTTTGGAGTCATATATTTAAACTCGAGCTCTTTTTTGCTAATTGTAGGAAGTATTCCAGTTAAAATAATATTATTACCGAACTTTTTAGATAGTACCCCTGCTTTTTCTAATAAACTATTTAACTGATCTTCAACAACCGAAAAAGCATCTGTTTTTAATTCAATTGGATCTAAATTTATTTCAAGATTAAATAGTGCTATTTCTGTAGTAAAATGATCATCATTAATAGCTTCTAATAGTTCTCCTGATTTTTTAGAAGGACGCCAATTCTTATTAACTAAGCAAAACTCTTGTTCTGAACCTATTCTGGTTACATTATTTTCTATTAAATCATTTTCAAGCATTAATTCAAGTGCTTTCACATCATTGAGGAGATGTCTTATAAATTGAGCACGAGCCTTTTTATCAATTTTATTTTTTATGTTTTGCTCACCCATTATAGTCTGCTTTTTTATAAAAAATGACACTTGTTAAAAAAAGATTTTATTATTTATAAAGTTAAAATAATAAAAAGAAAAAAACAAAAAATAAAATCCGATTATATGTTTTTAATTACATTTTATCTCCAAAGAAAATAGCATTCATCAATAGTTTATTTGTACCATAGCAAAATGCTCTAAAATTCGTGTTATCAGTAAAATAGATCACTTTACCGTTCCCTAAATTAGGCACTTTGAAGTCGACTGTATTTTTTAAATTTTCAAGGTTTTCTAAAGAAATATGACCACTTAATAAGGGTTTGTTTGTGTACATGATTGGATTATTAAAACTGTTCTTGTCTGCTTCTAAAAATAAAGTTGTGTTCTTAAAGACAGGTAACTTTTCATTTTTATAACCAAATGAAATAGGATGGGAGCGATCGAGTTTTGTTTCAAAAATAGCTCCTCCTATAAATTTTGCACCAAAATAATTGCTTTTTTGATCAAAAGTTATGTGTTGTGTTGAATCTTTCTTAGTTTTAAATGTCATCTTCAATAGATCGTTATTATTTAACCATTTCCCGGCATTTTTATAGCCGATCAAAGTTCCACCATTTTGCACCCAGGTTTTCAGTTTTTCAGCGTCATTTTTTGTTATTTTATTTCCCCTGGTATTAGGTAAAATGATATCGGCATACCTACTAAGATCTACCCGATTTAAAGAACGGGTATCTAGTTTAGTTACTAATATATTAAGACCGTTGCAAAACTTAGATGAAATTCAATTTTCTTTTCTAATTTGAAATTTTTGGTCTAAATTTTCTTTATTTTCAGGTTTTTAGCTGATTTTAAGTTGAAGATTCCAGTTTTTAGCGTTCATTTTCCCTTAATTTTTAAGGGTCATGACAACTTAAGAGGATTTTTTCTTAAATTTTCTATGACTAATTTATACAAATTTTCGTTTCTATAATTATATCTAAATTCAGTTTCTTTTAGGTGCAAATAAAAGGTGTTTTTATGCATTCCTTTAAATTTGGACAATCTTGTTTTTGCGTATCCCCAAAATCCTTCAATTCCATTAATATGAGATTTGCCTACTACAAATTCATTCTTTCCATGATCTAATCTATAATGTTTTTTATACCCCAAATCTACAAGTCCATTATACCCTCTCCATTTATCAGAATGAATAATACTATCTACATCTACTTTTCCTTTAATGATAGCTTGTAGCGTAACTCTGGAGCAATTAGGAACAATTTCTGTATAGACTTTTCCATTGCGCTTATATACTCCAAAAACAATCGTTTTACCATAAGCTCCTCGACCTCTTTTTCCTTTTTTACGTTTAGCTCCAAAGAAAGATTCATCAACTTCTATTTCTCCCTTAAATGGCTTTTCATGTTCACATAATCTGCAATTCTAACTCTTAAAGCTAACAAAATTTTATTAATACTGTTTCTACTCAACCCAGATAATTGACTCATTTGAGTAGCATTCAAATCCACAGAAAACAACTTAATTAATGCTCTAAATTTAGACTCTGAAATTCGTGAACGATATAAATACTTGTTAGGCATTACTATGACTGACTTTATGCAAAGCTAAACAATGCTTAAGTTGTCATGACCCATTTTTAAAATTGGACGCAATTACTCCTGGACTTCGGTACAAATTATAGCACATGGCTTCCAAAAGATTTTGAGTGTGCATTTTTTTTAATACCCCTGTATCTTGCTGTTGCTCCGGAGAACCATCTTTTAATTCCTCCAAAAGTACGCTCTACTTTAAATCTTGTTTTGCCTATGAGTTTATTGAACACTTTCTCCCAATGAGTTAAAGGCTTGTTTTTACAGGCTTTTTTTAGAATATGATTTTTTAACTTTCGTTTTTTAAGCAGTATCGCATTTTTCTTTGATTGATAACCTTTGTCTGCTTTTAAGGGAATATCTTCTGGCAAATCTGCGGTGTTCAATACGTCTTCTAAATTGCCAACTTCATTGGTGCTTGCTTTTGTTGTCAATACTCCTAAAACCAAACCTTCGTTGTCTGTAACGTGATGTTTTTTATAGCCAAATCGATACTTTCCGCCTTTCTTTAACCAAGCTGCGCCGGCATCTACACTTTCTGCATAGTCCTTGATTACTTCCACTTCCTGCTCATCTTTTCTATCCTGGGTGACTTTATGATTGGTTTTACCTTTGGGTTTTAATGGTGTATCTATAACACTGGCATCAACAATAACTCCTGTTTTTACTATTATTTTATGGGCTGCTAACTGTCTGTTGATTTCTTTAAATAGGGACTCATAGGCTTTTGCTTTTGTCATCATACTCCGAAAACGGGATAAAGTACTGTGGTCTGGTGCTACTTGATCAATATGTAACCCACAAAAATAACTAAATGAAATACTATCATTAATGCGGTCTTCAACTTCATAATCGCTTAAACCAGACCAAGTTTGCAATAAACTCATTTTAAAAAGTAATAAACCACTATAGTTTGGTTTTCCTGTGGCACTTTGTCCTTTAGTGTAGTGCTTTTTTAAACCTTTTATGATAGGTTCCCAATTTAAAAGGATATTAATTTGGGTGAAAAAGACCTGCTTTATCTTGCGTGAACGTATATCGCAAATGCTATCGGCTAATGTAGGTTGCTGTACTAATTCCATGATAAAAAGATACGAAATATTGCAAAATTATGCAAGCCCTTGCAACGGTCTTATATTATAGCGTTGATCTAATAAATGCCAAATTTCTCCCGCATCATATGAAGCAATTCCATCACCGATAATCAATGCAATTTTTGGAACATCTAAATTTTTAAAATTACTACTGCCTAAATCAATACCTTTAGTTAAATCAGTATCGACACTTCTTATAATGACATTATTTTCGATAGCAATTTCTTTAATGAAAGCGTGAAGATCGTTTTTATTTAATTTTTGATTTTGAATTGGGATCAAAATGGTTCCATAGTCATAATCTATTTTATTAATTGAAAAAGGTTTCATTCCAACTTTAACTTTCAATCCAAATTGAAGCATACTATTAAGTGCTTTTGGAGTGTAATACTCATTCCATTCCATTAAATATGCATAATTTGAAAGAGCTGGGGGAACAACCTTGTTCTTTTTTAAAACCTCGACTTTCTTTCCCATTTTATTTATTGAAGCATTTTCTGAATAATCCAGATTAAAAGCTAATGGGAAAGTCCAAGCACTTACATCATAAAATAAACTGTCCCGAAATTTCGTTCATTTTTCAAAAATTGCCTTTATAAGTCGATGTTGTTTTTGATCCTTAGGAATAAGATAAGCATATCCCTTTTTATAGTTTTTACCCTGAATTGAAAAATCTTCTTTTAATTCGTAAAAACTTATTTTATGATGCTGAAGTATTTCGGCAAAGTGACCTACTTTTGAAGCATCTTTAGTATCTCCAAATACAATAGCTCCTCCGGAAGCCGCTTCTTTTCTGGCATTTTTATAGAATGTACGTTGATACTCTAATAATTGAGTCCGCAAAGCTACTGCTGCTTCTAAAGTTGACAAAGCAGCGGTAAAATGATTTCGAATTGCAAAAGGGAACGTTAGAATTCCGTTATCGCTTTCTTGCGCATGCCCTCTCGAAGAAGCCTGCTCAAATAGGATACCTATGCTTCCATTGATATCTAGAAAAGTTGATCCTTTTCCATAATAAAAATCATCGAAACTTTCTTTATTATAATAAAGACTTCCTATTTTGTTTAAAGCATTTGCGTGATAATTTGCAATTGCTGCAGTTAATTCCTGATTTTTTGTAGGCGTTAGGGGATGTGTTCGTGATGGGATACCCAGCTGAAAGAAAAAAGTTGAATCGGTTCCCATCTCATGGTGATCGGTTAATATATTTGGAGACCATTTGTGAAATGTATAAATACGTGCTTTACTTTCAGGCAGTTGTACAGGTAACCAATCTCTATTCATATCGAACCAATAATGATTTGTTCTACCTCCAGGCCATATTTCATTGTATTCTCTGTCGTTTGGATCTGGATTAATATTTTTATTTCTATGCATATTTGCCCAATATGCAAATCGTTGTAAACCATCTGGGTTATAGGAAGGATCAAATAAAATAACCGTATTCTTTAAGAGGTCATCAATTTTCGGTTCCTGAGCAGCAGCTAAATAATAGGCAACGGCTAAGGCTGCATTTGATCCGCTTGCCTCATTGCCATAGATCGAAAAACCATGGTATACCACAACAGGCATATCTTCAATTGTTAATTCATTGAAATTCTTTTCAGTTAAAGTAAGATGATCTTTTCGAATTTGTTCAATTTTGCTATAATTTAAAGGTGATGTAATTGTAAGAAGTAATAGGGGTCTTCCTTCAAAAGTTGAACCTCTATTTTCAATATGAATGCGATCGCTAGATTCAGCTAAAGCATACATATATTGTACAAGTTTACCATGTGTAATATGCCATTCACCAACTTCGTGTCCTATACTACTTTTTGGTGTTGGGATATCTTTATTGTATCAGACATTATTTGGTAGATAATAATCTAGGTTTACTTGATAATCTTGGGCAACTAGATTAAGAGAATAGATTAAAACAAATATTTTAAAAAAAGTTCTCATAGGCTTTTTGTTTATTAGAATTTGAATAAAAAATCTTTCCTAACCTAAATAAAGAGGAGGGACATTTAAAATTTATGAAAGGAATATTTTTATATATCTTCGAAACTTACATCAGTAAAATTACTAGTCGAATTTTCTTCATTCTTAGAATCTTCAGTTTCGTCTTCCTTTTTATAATCTTTTTGATGGCGTTCACTAATTACCTCTTCACCTTTTTCATCAATTATAAAAGAAATCATTTCGCTTAAACTATCTTTAAACTCATTGAAATCTTCTTTGTAAAGATAGATCTTATGCTTTTTATAATGAAAAGAGCCATCATCATTTGTGAATTTTTTACTTTCTGTAATGGTTAGATAATAATCTCCAGCCTTAGTGGCTCTAACGTCAAAGAAGTAAGTACGTCTACCTGCACGCATTACTTTTGAATGAATTTCTTCTCGCTCCATCATATAATTATCACTCATAGTATTTATTTTTTTTATTAAGATTTTCCAAAAATCTAAAAAAAATATAGATATGGCAACATAATAGTTAATTTTCTTTTTCTAATAGTTGTTTTGCATAAAGTTCCTTATAGTATCCTTCTTGGTTTACTAGCTCATAATGAGTACCTTGTTGTATAATTTCACCATCGCTTAACACTATTGTTTTATCTGTATTTTTAGCTGAAGAAATTCTATGACTAACAATTATTGTTGTTATATTTTTTGAAATTTTAGCTATATTTTTTAAAATCTCTTCTTCGGTTTCTGTATCAACTGCCGATAAACAATCATCAAATAGTAACAATTGTGGTTTTTTAATTATGGCTCTTGCAATGGAGACGCGTTGTTTCTGACCTCCGCTTAATGTGATTCCTCTTTCTCCTAAGATCGCTTTATATTCTTTTTTAAAATTAATGATATTTTGATGAACAGACGCAATTTTAGCTGCTTCAAAAACTTCCACTTCAGTCGCATTTTCATTTCCAAATTTAATATTGTTTAGTATGGTATCACTAAATAAAAAGGTATCTTGAGGAACATATCCTATACTATTTCTGAGACTATAAAGATTGAGGTCTTTAATATTTTTGTCATTTAAAAGTAATTGCCCATCTTCAACATCATACAGTCTGCCAATTAATTCAAGAATTGTAGATTTTCCAGACCCTGTATTTCCAATAATAGAAATTGTATCACCTGGATTGATAGAAAAGGAAAGATTTTTTAAAGCTGTAATATTTGTATCAGGATAGGTAAATGTTAAGTTTTTAAATTCTATTTTCCCTATTGTTGGTGTTTCAAACATTGTATAATTTTTAATTTCTGGGACTTCATTTAAAAATTCATTAATCCGTTTTTGTGAAGCTTCAGCTTGTTGAACCATAGAGGTTACCCATCCAATAACAGCTACTGGCCATGTGAGCATATTCACATAGATAAGAAATTCGACAATGGTACCAAGGTTTTCAATTTTTCCGTTGATAAATTGATTTCCGCCGATATAAATAACAAGTATATTACTCAATCCAATTAGCATTACCATAAGAGGAAAGAACAAAGCCTGAACTTTTGCCAAGTCTATATTTTTTTCTTTACTTCCTTCCGAAAGTTTATTAAAACGATGATTGATTCTCGGCTCAATGCCATAGGCTTTTATTACTGAAATTCCACTAAAACTCTCCTGAGTAAATGAGGTGAGTTTAGATAAGTATTGTTGAACAATAGTACTTTTTTTATGAATAGCTGCACTTAACTTATAAATGGCTATGGATAATAGGGGTAATGGTGCTATAGCAAATAAAGTTAGGTTTGGTGCTTTATAAAACATGTAACTTAGTGCAACAATTAGCAAGGTTATATTGGTAACACTATACATTAACGCTGGACCAACATACATACGAACTTTTGAAACATCTTCACTAATCCGATTCATGAGATCTCCTGTTTTATTTTGTTTGTAAAACCCTAATGAAAGACGTTCATATTGTTTAAAAATATTATTCTTTAGATCATATTCAATATTTCTTGAAACTACAATAAAGGTCTGACGCATTAAAAAGGTAAACACCCCGGCTAATAATGCAGTTCCTAAAATAATAAGGATGTTGATAAGCAATTCGGATTTTACATATTCTAGGTCAGTAATAGTTCCATTCACATAATTTTGAATAACATTTATTATGTCTCCTATTTTTTTTGGAACGATAAGTTTAAATACTGTTGCAATCACTGTAATAAATAAACCTAAAAATAATCGTCCTTTATATTTTTTAAAATAGATGTTAAGTTGCTGAAGTTCTTTCATTTACAAGACAATAAATTTTATTAACGAATTCATAATTTAATCTTAATATTATTGCAAGATTATTACTAATCAACTACTTTTGCACGTCCTAATTAGGGATGTAATATATTCAACATATGGAGACTGAAGTAGTTAACAAAAATGATCTTAAAAAAATGGATCCTGTATTCGGGCAATTATCTTTCGATGATCACGAACAGGTAGTTTTTTGCAGCGACAAAGATACAGGATTAAAAGCAATAATTGCGTTGCATAATACAGTAATGGGGCCAGCACCTGGCGGAACCCGTATGTGGCAATATAATAATGAATGGGAAGCCCTTAATGATGCCTTGCGATTGTCGAGAGGGATGACTTTTAAAGCTGCAATTACTGGTCTTAACTTAGGTGGAGGTAAAGCAGTGATCATAGGAGATGCTAGGACACAAAAAACACCAGAATTAATGTTGCGTTTTAGAGAATTTATTCATTCTTTAAGTGGGAAATATATTACTGCTGAAGATGTAGGAATGAAAACTTCCGATATGGACCTTGTAAGAACAGTAACACCATATGTAACAGGAATTTCTGAAGCAAAAGGGGGTGCTGGAAACCCTTCTCCTATTACTGCATATGGAGTGTTCATGGGAATGAAAGCCACAGCAAAATATACATTTGGTAGTGATATTCTTGAAGATCGCATTGTATATGTTCAGGGAATTGGAAATGTTGGAGAATCCTTAGTTGAAAATTTGAATAATGAAGGAGAGAAGATTTATATTTCTGATATTAATCGTACCCGTATGGAGGAAATTCGCGATAAGTATAATGTAACTATCTATGAAGGAGACAATATATATGCTGAAGAAATGGACATCTATGCGCCTTGTGCTTTAGGAGCGACTATAAACGATACAACCCTGTCATAATTTAAGGCTAAAATAATTGCAGGAGCAGCTAACAACCAATTGACCGATGAGAAAAAACACGGAATACTTTTAAAGGAAAGAGGAATTGTATACACTTCAGACTTTTTAATTAATGCTGGAGGTATAATTAATGTTTATGCCGAATTAGAGAACTATGACAGAAAGGAGATCATTCGTAAAACAGAAAATATTTATAATACAACCCTAGAGATACTAAACAATGCAGAAGCAAATAGTGTAACAACTCATCAAGCTGCTTTTGATATTGCACAAGCTAGAATTGATGCCAGAAAATTAAAAAATAACAAAGGGTAATTAAATTAGTAACTTTGCTGATCACAATAAACTTATTGTGATTGAAACTTTTAGAGTTCTTATAAAATATGCTTACACGAAGACACATTAGAGTAAAGGTTTTACAATGTATCTATGCCTATAATCAAAGTGAGCATAAAAACCTCGAAGAGCAAGAAAAATTTTTAAATTACAATATGGAGCAAATGCAAGAATTGTATTTGTTAATGCTTCAACTTTTTATTGCACTTCGGGATCAAGCTGAAAGTTTTCTAGTCATTTCTCAAAAAAAACACCTTGCCACTGACTTAGAAAAAAATCCGAGTCGATTATTTATCAATAATAAGGTAATTGCTTTATTATCTGAAAATAAATCTCTTTCAGAAATTATAAAAAAAAAGAAACTCAATTATTGGCATGAAGAGAATGAATATACTACCATTCTGTTTAATGATTTAAAAGAACAGGAATGGTATCTTAAATTTCTTTTAAAAGATCAATCGAGTTTTCAAGAAGATAAGGAATTTCTGATTAAAATCTTTAAAGAGATTATAGCACCCAATGAAAATTTATATGAATATTTGGAAGATAAACGACTTACTTGGTTAGATGATTTTCCATTGGTGAATACCTTGTTAGTTAAGATGTTTTCAAAATTATCTGAAAAGAATATCAAAATTATATTAATTCCAGAACTTTATAAGAATAAGGAAGATAAAGAATTTGCTTTGCAATTATTACATAAGGTTATTTTGAATGATGAGGAACTTACTATAATCATTGATCAAAAAACACCAAATTGGGATAAGGATCGTATTGCAGATATCGATATGATTATTTTAAAAATGGGAATCTCTGAGTTTTTGGATTTTCCATCGATACCAGTACGAGTTACCATAAATGAATACCTTGAAATATCCAAAGAATACTCTACTCCAAAAAGCAGTATTTTTATTAATGGAATTTTAGATAAATTAGTAAAAGAATTTACTTCTGATAAGGAATTGAAGAAAATTGGGCGAGGCCTTCAATAGAATGTAAAAATTAAGTATTTTAGCAACGTTTAAAACATAAATCTATTTATAATGAAAAAATCAATTTTAATTGTAGCTATATTTTCAGCTTTTGTATTTACTTCTTGTAAAGAAAATGCTGCTGATAAAGTTAGTGAAGAAAAAGTAGTTGAGGCTGCTGAACGTGATGCGAATTCTGGAAAATATCCTGTTATTTCTTTTGAAGAAAAAGAGTTCGATTTCGGTACTATTGATAATGGTACAAATGTAGAGCACGTATTTAAATTTACAAATACAGGTGAAGTACCCTTAGTAATTGTGGATGCAAAAAGTAGTTGTGGATGTACAGTGCCTTCATATCCGAAACATCCTGTTGCTCCAGGAGAACAAGGTGAACTTTTAGTTAAATTTAATGGGACTGGTAAAAACCAAGTTAGTAAGACAGTAATAATTACTGCAAATACTGAAGCTGGTAAAGAAACTATTAAAATTAAAGCGTTTGTAAATCCTAAAGATGCTGCAGCTGGAGCTGGACAAGTTCTAAAAACTTCTTAATAAGTAACTATTAAAAATTTTTATTTATGGAAAATTTACAAAGTTTTTTACCCCTTATTTTATTGTTTATGGTGATCTATCTTTTTATGATACGTCCCCAAATGAAAAAACAGAAACAGGAAAAGAACTTCGCAAATGAATTGAAAAAAGGAGATAAGGTTGTTACTAAAAGTGGACTTCATGCAAAAGTACTAGAATTGTATGATAATGGAACATGTATTTTAGAAACTACTGCAGGAAAGTTGAAATATGAACGTTCTGCAATTTCTATGGAAATGAGTGCTAAAATAAATGCTCCCAAAGACAAGAAATAATCTATTTTTTATGGAAAAAACTGAGTTGACTATTTTTTAGCAACCAATTGTACAATATTTACAATTACTTCAATTGCTTTTTGCATACTTTCTACAGGGATGTATTCATACCTTCCATGGAAATTATGTCCACCTGCAAATATATTGGGGCATGGTAGTCCTTTATAACTTAATTGTGAGCCATCTGTACCTCCTCTTATAGGTTTTATCAATGGTTCGATTCCAACCTGTTCCATTGCTTTTTTTGCAATATCCACAATATGCATAACGGGTTCAATTTTTTCACGCATATTAAAATACTGATCTTTTATTTCTGCGGTCACAGCATCTGGTCCATATTTTGAGTTCAGAACATCCACTTTTTCTAAAATACTTTTTTTCCTAGCTTCAAAAAGAGTGCTGTCATGATCTCTAATAATATATTGCAATTTGGTTTCTTCAACAGCACCTTTCATATTATGTAAATGAAAAAAACCTTCTCTTCCTTCTGTTTGTTCAGGAGTTTCCATTCTGGGTAGTAAATCTATAAACTCATTCGCAATGTACATACTATTAATCATTTTACCTTTTGCATAACCAGGATGTACAATTTTTCCTTTAACTGTTATAACAGCTCCTGCTGCGTTAAAATTTTCATATTCCAACTCACCTACTTGACTTCCATCTATAGTATATGCCCAATCTACACCAAATTTATCAACATCAAATTTGTGTGCTCCTCGTCCAATTTCTTCATCAGGAGTAAAACCAATCCGTATTTTTCCATGTTTGATCTCTGGATGCTTGATCAAATATTCCATCGCTGAAACTATTTCTGTAATACCAGCTTTGTCATCAGCTCCCAAAAGAGTCTTACCATCGGTTGTTATTAGAGTCTGTCCCTTATAAAGTAGGAGGGCATCAAAATAATCAGGGGATAATATAATATTCTCTTCTTTGTCTAAAATTATGTCTTCCCCATTATAATTCTTAACTACTTGAGGATTCACATTTGCACCATTAAAATCTGGAGAAGTATCAAAGTGAGAGATAAATCCTACAATTGGTGTAGGATAACTTACATTACTCAGTAGGGTTGCCATAATATATGCATTTTCATCGATGCAAACATCATGCATACCAATGCGTTTTAACTCTTCAACTAGGGGATTAGCTAAATTCCATTGTTTCTTACTACTAGGAGTTTCAAAACTAGATGGATCACTTTCAGTATCAATAGTAACATAGCCAATAAAACGGTCTATTAAGTGTTGTTTTTCAATCATAAATTAGTTTTATTCAAAGATAAAATAAACTATGTTAATAATTGGAATATAAATTCTATTCAATGTTAAAATAAAAAAGTGTATTTTTAAAGTATTATTAAAACAATTATTATTAAAAACAAACCCTATGAAACAAAAAAACTTTTTAATTTTATTACTTGCTTTAATTACCACAACTATTGGTTTTTCGCAAGTAACAGGTAATGTGACAGACGATTCTAATGAACCATTAATAGGAGTTAGTGTTGTAATAAAAGACACTGCAACAGGTGCTGTTACAGATTTTGATGGAAACTATTCGATTGATGCATCAAATGGTGATGTTCTTGTGTTTTCTTATATTGGATTTGAAACTCAAGAAATTACTGTTACTGGATCAAGTTTAAATGTAGTTTTAGCAACTGGAGTTTCGTTAGATGAAATTATTTTGGTTGGAACACGTAATCCTGGAAGAACAGCAATAAATTCGGCAGTTCCTGTTGATGTACTAAATGTTGGTGAAATCGTTGAGAATTCCCCACAAATTACAGTGACTGAACTATTGAATTATGCAGCTCCTTCTTTTTCTTCTAATACGCAAACTATTTCTGATGGTACCGATCACATTGCGCCTGCATCCCTTAGAGGATTAGGCCCAGATCAAGTATTGGTGCTAATTAATGGAAAAAGACGTCACAAAACTTCTTTAGTTAATGTGAATGGAACATTTGGTAGAGGATCTGTTGGTACAGATTTAAATGCTATCCCTGTAAATTCAATCGATAGAATTGAGATTTTAAGAGATGGTGCTGCTGCACAATATGGTTCTGATGCAATAGCTGGAGTAATTAATATTGTATTGAAAGATGCAACAAATGAATTAAGTCTTGCTGTTACCACTGGAGCAAATTTCACTAGTGAAAATCCAGACGATGGCGTAGATGGCGAAAAAATTAATATAGGAGCTAACTATGGATTGCCTATTGGTGACAATGGCTTTATTAACTTTACGGGTAACTTTGATTTTAGAGGCGCTACCAACAGAATGAAAGAATGGGAAGGCCAAATATTTAACCAGTATAATACAGTTGAACGATTTGCTGCAAACGATGGATACGACATAAGTCTTTTATTAGATGATGATGTAGCTGATGTTATCCAATATGGGAATCAAGCTGGACTTAATCTGCCATTAGATGCTACAAAAGAAGATCTTCAAAAAATATTAGATGCGGACAATACAAGTGCAGAGCTTGCTGCTAGAGGACTTCAACGAAAAGACTTTAACATGAGAGTTGGACAATCTGAATTAAGAGGCGGTCAATTTTTTGCAAATATGGAGATTCCAGTAAGTGAAGATCTTGTTATTTATTCATTTGGAGGCCTAGGGTTTAAAAATGGAAATTCTGCTGGTTTTTACAGATTGCCTTATCAAGACAGAACATATACACCTGCTCGAATTAATGGGTTTTTGCCAGAAATTAATTCTACTATAAAAGACAAATCATTAGCTGTTGGAATTAAAGGTATGGTAGGTCATTGGAATGTTGATTTTAGTAATAACTATGGTAATAATGAATTTAGTTTTAGAATAGCAAATTCCTTAAACGCTTCTCTTGGAAAGTCAACCCCTTTTGATGCTAATGCAGGTGGGTTTAATTATGGTGAGAATACTACAAACTTGGATATTTCTAAATTTTATGAAGATCTAATGTCTGGATTTAACCTTGCATTTGGAGCTGAATACAGAGTAGAGAATTATGGTATTTTTGCTGGAGAAGAAATTTCTTATGCCCAATACAATACTTTGGGTAATGTTCATGATTCTAACGATCCTGAATCAGTAGTTCCTGCAGATTTCTTTGGGTCTACAAGACCAGGAGGAATACAAGTTTTTCCAGGATTCAAGCTAGAAAACGAAGTAGATGCTTATAGAAACTCAATTGCAGCATATGTAGACGTTGAAGCAGATTTTACTGAAAAATTTAGAGCAACTGGTGCATTGCGTTATGAGAATTTCTCTGATTTTGGAGGAACCATTAATGGAAAACTTTCTTTCTTAGGTGAAGTAACGGATAATATTAATGTTCGTTATTCTATACAAACAGGATTTAGAGCGCCATCGTTACATCAAATTCACTTTAATTCAACATCTACAATTTTTGTAGACGGAGTACCAAGTGAAGTAGGGATTTTTCCAAATACTTCACGTGTAGCTAGAATTCTAGGGGTTGAAGAATTAAAAGAGGAAACTTCTTTAGGGTTTACAGCAGGTTTTACTGCTAAAATTCCAGGTGTGAATATAAAACTAACAGTTGATGGCTATTTTGTGGGTATTGACGATAGAGTAGTTTTAAGTGGTCAATTTGCGCCAAAAGTAGATGAAGATGGAATTCCTATTGATGCGGAAAATCAAGAATTGGCAGATTTATTTGCTTCAGCAAATGCAACTGAAGCCGCTTTCTTTACAAATGCGGTTGATACTGAAACTTATGGTTTAGATGTTGTTGTTGAACATGATATGGATATTTCTGATAACATGAGATTAGCAAATACATTATCTTTTACTTTTTCTCAAACAGAAGTTGTAGAAACAAACATACCTACAGCAATTGTAGATGCTGGTCTAGAAGAGACATTTTTTGACAGAACAAGTAGAATCTATGTAGAATCTGCAGTACCAAATACACAGGCAACCTTAGCTAACAATTTATCAATTAATCAATTCTGGAATGTCTATATGAGAAATACATATTTTGGAGAAGTAGAAGAAGCTACTAACAATATAGACCCAACCGTTGATAGAATGTATGGTGGAAAGGTTATAACCGATTTAAGTGTTGGATATAATGTGAATGAAGGATTAAGATTTACTGTAGGTGCTAATAATTTACTAGATGTTTATCCAGATAAAGCTGATGATGCTTTTAGATCTTCTGGTAGATTTATTTACTCCAGACGTTCTAAACAATTTGGCGTAGCTGGTAGATTCTTATTTGCAAGAATGAATATTACTATTAAATAATTTTGTTGACAATTTAATGCTAAAGAGGTTGTCCTAACAGACAGCCTCTTTTTTTTATACTTATGTTAAATATTAATAAAAACATCAGCCAGTTAAAACCTTCAGCTACATTATTAATTAATGAAAAGGTAAAGGCACTAAAAAGGAGTAAAGAAAAAATTGTTCACTTTGGTTTTGGACAATCCGCATTTCCCATTCAAAAAAAATTGTAAAGAAATTACAAAAACATGCTGACTGTAATCATTACCTTCCAACTGTGGGATTGTTAGATCTAAGAGAAAAAATAGCATCTTTTTTAAATAATCATCAAAACATTCAAACCAAAGGGAAACAAGTATATATAGGCAGATAGTAAAGGACTTTTATACCAAACGTTATGGTATAATTGCCTTCGGCACGTAAAAACCATGCTACGCATTTTGTTTCCACTAATTACACCATAACGGACACTGTACATTACACCTCATACAAAAGTTATTGTATATTTACTTGAGTTTTAGTGAACTCCAAACACATCACTATACATAACATTGTGTATAGCTTATGAGGCGTAATGATGGCTCTCGTTTGGCTACGCCTCACACGCCATACACAGTGTCCGTTATTGGTAATTAATGGGACTTATCTAATTCCAAAAGCAAGTTGGGTAAGTTATTTACCTCAAGTGAAAGCTAACAATAAAGAGGCGGTAATACTTGACACGTTTTTTAAGGATAATTATAAAGTAACCGCAAAAACATTAACGGAATATTGTAATAAAAATAAAAGTACAAAAAAGATCCTTATTCTCAATTCCCCAAACAATCCTAGTGGTGCTGTATATAGTTCAGAAGAACTAGAACAGTTAGCTACTGTTTGTAGAAAATATCATATAATTGTACTTTCCGATGAGATTTATTCTCAAATTACATATCATGTTAAAACCGCTACTAGTATTTCAAATTACTATCCTGAAAATACAATAGTTTATGGAGGATTAAGTGAAGTGTTCTCTGCTGGTGGATACCGATTAGGTTATATGGTGCTTCCAGAAAATTTTAATGAATTTGGCATTATATTTCAATCCTTATTCAGTGAAACATTCAGTTCAGTGAGTGCATCTGTTCAATATGCTGCATTAACTGCTTATAATTATAAAAGGCCTATAAAAAAACATGTCGAAGCATCTGTAAAAATTCTAAATTTTATTGGGGATTATGTTTTTCAAAACTTAACGAAAGCAGGTGTAACTTGCACACAACCACAAGGGGGATTTTATGTACTAATTGGGTTTGATACCTTCAAAGAAAAACTTCATAAAAAACAATTAAAAACCAGCATAGAATTAGCAAATTATCTCCTAGACGAATATAAAATAGCTTTACTTCCTGGTATCGATTTTTATTTTAATCCTGAAGAGTTTATTTTCAGGTTAGCCTATGTAGATTTTAACGGAAGAAAAGCATTAAAAAAGGTACTTAAAAATGATGTATCTTTGGACACTAAATTTATGGAGAGGTATGCGCCAAATGTGATCCATGGAATTCAAAAAATCATTGAATTTGTTAAAACCTTGAAATAAACAACGTTTTTTAGAGATATAGTAAGCCTACTATAAGAAATGTACAAATTATTAATTAGACCTATCTTATTTCTTTTCGATCCGGAAAAAGTTCATCATTTCACTTTTTCATTGATTAGTTTTCTCTCTAAAATTGGATTCTCAGGTGTTTTTCGAAGTTTGTATCAACTAAAGGATCCTACATTAGCACGTGAATTATTTGGTTTAAAATTTCCAAATCCTGTTGGTCTGGCTGCAGGATTTGATAAAAATGCAGTTCTATTTAAGGAACTTTCAAATTTCGGTTTTGGGTTTATAGAAATAGGAACTGTAACACCCAAACCCCAAGATGGAAACCCTAAAAAAAGACTATTTCGATTGCTAGCTGATCAGGCAATTATTAATAGAATGGGGTTTAACAATGAGGGAGTATTAAGTATTGCAGAGAGATTGAAAGAAAATGATGCTATAATAATTGGTGGAAACATTGGAAAAAATAATTATACAACACCAGAAAATTATACACAAGATTACTTAGCATGTTTTAATGAATTACATCCGCATGTAGACTATTTTGTTTTAAATGTTAGTTGCCCAAATGTTTCTAGCCATGAAAAACTTACCGATAAAGACTATCTTGAAGAGTTGATAAAAGCGATTCAAAAATGCAATTGTTCCTTCGATTCTCAAAAACCAATTCTTTTAAAAATAGCACCAGATCTCAATAATATTCAGTTAGATGATATTATTGAATTAGTTGCAATTACTAAGATCGATGGGGTTATTGCAACCAATACATCACTTTCAAAAGAAACCCTTACATCCGAAAATAAAGAAGAAATTGGAGGCCTAAGTGGTAAACCACTTACTGAAAGATCTACAAAAGTGATTCGGTATCTTCATAAAAATAGCAATGGAGCGTTTCCCATAATTGGAGTTGGTGGAATTCATTCAGTTCAGGATGCTCTGGATAAACTAGAAGCTGGAGCAAGCCTTATTCAACTTTTCACAGGATTTATTTATGAAGGACCCAGTCTAATTAAAAAGATCAATAAAGAATTACTTAGGCAGGATACTTAAAGCTTTACAACTTTCTTTAATGATGTTTTATTTGTTGAATCGAAAATTTTGAACAAATAGACTCCCTTATTTAATTCTGAGATGTTTAATATTATTTCAGGTTTATTTATACGTTCAAAACTTGATACTTTTTCACCAAGGATATTGTAAATTATGATTGATTTAATTTCTGAATTAGAATTTGAAATTGTAATAATTTCATTGCTAGGATTGGGAAAAATAGAAATATTATTTTCTTCTTTAATATTTGTTGTTTCCAAAACTACATTGTTTAATGTTATGGTGATAGTCCCAATTATTTCAGATGAAAAAGGGGATACACCTTGAGCACTAGATATATCTTCTTGAGGATTAGTATTCATATTTGGAGATGTATAATCTATACCGCTATCTGTTCCTGCATCATAAGGATATAAATCTAGATTAATTTCTTCCTCCCAATTGCCATTACTATCTAAAAGAGAAAAACTATTAATGCCAATTAACCAATCGGGGCTTGGAGCGATCATAGAAACCAAGGTAAGTAATGGAAACTCTTCAGTTGTCTCAATATCATTTAAGACAATAGTCCCCAGGGATGTTGAAAGGTCATCACCATCAATTAATCCGTTGGAAAATCCATTGTTTATTGCATCATTAATCTCAGAAAAAAAAGCGGTATTAGATCCTAATTCTGCTACATCTTCAATACCCTGAGATGCCAATTGCCCCATTTCTAAAAAAACAATATTCTTATTGTGTGTTGCTCCAACTAGTTTAGACCAATGTGCATTTGTAGGAAAATTATTAGATGGGTGTGGATGAGTAACATCAGACCAATTACTTGTAAAAGTTATTGTATAAGTAGCAACAGATGTTTGAGAAAAAACATTGCTTACACAGCATAATAGTAAGAAGGAGATTAAGTTGTTTTTCATCATGACATTACATTTCCTTAAATACCACAATATTCATGCCTTTTTTAATAAAATTAGTTAAATTTAATTTATGTAGGAAAGCCTATTTTCTTTTTCAATTTTATATCCCTAGTTTAATTCTGATTGCTTTTTTGTTTTGATTCAGCGACTATTTTATCTGGTAATATTTCTCTAGGATACTCATTACGATAAAACAATTGGAATACTTATCTTTGATTAATGCAAGAAGTGAAAATAATAGAATGTCCAAGAGATGCAATGCAAGGTATCCATGACTGGATTCCTACTTCAGACAAAGCACAATACATTCAATCGCTTTTGCGATCTGGTTTCGATACTATTGACTTTGGTAGTTTTGTTTCTCCAAAAGCAATTCCTCAAATGAAAGATACACATGATTTACTTTCACTGCTGGATCTTTCTTCTTCTACTAGTAAATTATTAGCTATTGCTGCTAATATAAGAGGTGCAAAAGAAGCCATACATCACCCTGAAATTTACTATTTAGGTTATCCATTTTCAATTTCTGAAAATTTTCAGATGCGAAATACTCATAAAACAATCGAACAATCAATCGATGTATTAAATGAAATATTGAACCTGGCAGATTCGTCTAATAAAGAAGTTGTTGCCTATTTGTCCATGGGTTTTGGGAACCCATATGGCGATCCTTGGGATGTTGAAATAGTTGCAGAATGGACCGAAAAACTTGCATCAATGGGGGTTAAAATACTGTCGTTAAGTGATACAGTAGGTACATCCACCCCTGATATTATTCAGTATTTATTTTCAAATTTAATCCCAAAATTTCCATCCATTGAGTTTGGTGCTCATTTACATACAACCCTAGCTAAATGGCACGAAAAAATTGATGCAGCTTATCAATCAGGTTGTAGAAGATTTGATGGTGCTATACAAGGATTTGGTGGATGCCCAATGGCAAAAGACGAACTAACTGGAAATATGCCTACCGAAAAAATGTTGAGTTATTTTTCAACAAAGAAAATAGCCACAAAAATAAACCCCATGTCTTTTGAAAGTGCCTATAACGAAGCTTCAAAAATTTTCAGTAAATATCATTAAGCAAAATTACCATATGAACTATTACTTTACAATATTTCTAATTTCTTCAATATTGCTATTTGGCTGTAATGAAAAACCAGATTATAACAAGATAACGTTCAAATTTATTCAGGTTAATGATGTTTATGAAATAGCGCCTTTAAGTGGAGGCAAATATGGTGGAATGGCACGGGTAGCATTTGTTAGCGACTCGATAAAAAAGAAATTCCCAAATTCTTTTCTTTTTATGGCCAGTGATTTTTTAAATCCTTCTTTGTTAGGGACTCTTAAAATTAATGGTGAACGGATCTATGGTAAACAAATGATCGAAGTGATGAATGCTATGGATTTCGATCTGGTTACTTTTGGGAATCATGAATTTGATCTGAAAGAAAAAGACCTTTAATAACGATTAAATGAATCTGAGTTTCTATGGATTACATCAAATACTCTACATACTATTGGTGATAAAAGTGTTCCTTTTGAAATTCAAAAAAAGGAAGATACGATTCAGGTATCAAATACACATATCTTCACAACAAAAAATAGCAAAGGCAAGGAAATAAAGGTTGGGTTCATCGGTATTACTATCCCTTCAAATCCTAAAAATTATGTTCACTATGGAAATATCTATGATGAGGCAAAAAGATCATTTAACGAATTAAAGCAATCTATAGATCTAGTTTTTGGTTTAACTCATTTGGAAATAAATCAGGATGTAGCATTGCTAAAAAGAATGCCTGAAATCCCTTTTATAATGGGCGGTCATGAACACAATTCGATGTTGGTAAAAGAAGGGAATGCTCTGGTTGCAAAAGCTGATGCCAATGCTAAAACGATCTATATTCATACCCTAACATATGATACTAAAACAAACGAATTGGACATCAATTCTGAACTTTTTCCAATCGATGAAAAAACGGCATCATTGCCAAAAGTAGAAACAATTGTAACTAAGTGGACAGGTATTTTGGATTTAAAAATAAAAGAAGTGATCTATAAAACTCAACATCCATTGGATGGTACAGATAGTGCTAACAGAGGGATACAGACGGATCTTGGCGATATTATTACAGAGAGCATGGTCTGGGCTTACAATAATAAGGTAGATGCTGCTTTGGTTAATGGTGGATCTATTCGGGTAGATGATATGCTTTCTACACAGCTAACAAGTATTGATATATTGAGGGTTTTGCCTTTTGGAGGAGGAATTTTAAAAGTTACATTGAAAGGGAGATTACTGAAAGAGGTATTGGATTATGGAAAATCGAAAAGAGGGACGGGGGCTTACCTACAGCGATTTAATGTTTCTGAAGATAAAAAAGGAAAATGGACAGTTGGTGGGGAGAACATTGTGTCTGATAAAGTGTATACAATTGCATTCAGTGATTTTTTATTGAAAGGCTATGATATTCCATTTTTAACTCCAGAAAATAAGGACGTATTGACTATTTATTCCCCCGAGAAAAACGAAAAAGGCTATGATATTAGAAAAGCAATTATATTTAATCTAGTCAAGACCCTAATTTTAAATACATTTACAATATGTTCAAAAATCTATTTATCATACTATTAATTGGAATCTTTTCCATGGCATTCATCGTACCCGAAAATATTGTGAAAAAAGCAGATAAGGGAATTGCAAAGTCTTATGATACAGAGGATTTTACAAAAGAATATATTTCAATTTCAAATTAAATAAATCTAGAAACACCTTCAGAATTTGGTGATGAAAATTTCTTTAAAATTAATTCTAAAGGTAGACTGTTAGGATACGCTTATATAGGAAATGCACCGAGTAAAATTGCAGATTTTGATTATTTGATATTGTTTGATACCAATTTTATTATTACCAAGAGTAAAGTTTTAGTATACCGTGAAGAATATGGAGGTGCGATAGGGAGTAAACGTTGGTTAAAACAATTTAACGGACATTCAGCCACTAGTTCCGAATTAATTTATGGGAAAACAATCGTTCCGATTAGTGGAGCAACTATTTCCGTTCGATCAATGACCAAGGCAATGAATAATTTATTAAAAAGTATTGGGATACTTCAAGAGCTAAAAGTGATTTAATGAAATTACATGGACTCATACATAGTTTTCCAAAACACGTAAAAATATTTATAGCTGCATTTGTTGTGGTATTGAGTATCGGTTTTGGCAGCGGATTTTTACGTCTTCAACCTAAAGTGAACTTTTAGGGTTAAAAATTAAGAGACTGTTTCACAAAGTTAATTGATTTTTTTGGAACTGTTTTTTTCTTTCATTTAATGTTCTGTTTTTAGTCAATTTTCTTTGTTTTAATTTCTTGTGACCATTTCCAAAATACACTTCTGCCGGGGTTAAATTTTGTAGTGATTCATGGTATCTTTGATAATTATAATACTTCACAAATTCTTCCATTTTTACTTCAAGTTGACCTGAACTGAAGTAATTATCCAACTTGACTACATTCTTCATTGAACGATGATAGCGTTCAATCTTACCTTGTGTCTGTGGGTGTAATGGCCTTCCTCTTACATGTTGGATATTTCTATCTTGTAAGTATTCTGCAAGTTCATTCGATATATAACAGGAACCATTGTCAGACAATAATTTTGGAGGTCTATTTTCTGGTAAATTCACGGTATATAAAGCCTTACCTATACTGCTTTTTACATCTGCTGCCTTCATTGAAGAACATAACTCCCAACTCCCAATAAAACGGCTATAATCATCTAATATGGTTGATAGATAATACCAACCCCATCCATAGATTTTAAAATAGGTGAAATCGGTCTGCTACATCTGATTTACAGACGTGGTTTTATCATGAAAACTATCAGAGGCACTCATCACTCTAAATGAAGGCGTTGTAATAAGTCCGCTGGCTTTTAAAATACGATAGACACTCGATTCACTAACATAATAGTTATAAGTGTCAGTAATGTGCCAAGCAAGTTCTCTAGAGGATAGCTCTGGATTTTCTAAAGCGATTTCAACAACTTTATCTCTATCAGCTTCTTTATTCTATTCCAGCTATGTTCTCGCACTGACTGCTTTCTTTTAAGCCCATCATACCCATCATTCAAATAAGCGTTATACCATTTATAAAATGTAGTCTTATTTACTTTTATTTGTTTTAAGGTTCTGATGACTCCCAAATCAGATTGCTCTACTAGACGAATAATCTCGTATTTTTCTCCTTGACTATAATGCATATACTTCTTTCGTTTTAATCTAAAGAATTCCCCGAGGCTTGCCTCGGTGGTCAAGAGGAAAGTTTGAAAACCTAAGGTTTTCATCAAACTAAAATAAAGTTATCTTCCGCTTGATACCTCGTACCCTTGGGTCGAGGTAGTTCATTCTTCCCCATTTAAGTTTTTTTTCAAGTCTCGATTCTTCAGCGAAAGCGCTGCAACCAACTCCTTTAAGGAGCGGTTCTCATCTTTAAGTTCTTTTACCTCTGATGTATTAGCTTCACGCATGGTATCACCTGTTAATCTTCGTTTACCAGCATCCATAAAATCTTTAGTCCATTTATAATATATCCCTTGAGATATTCCTTCCCTGCGAGATAGCGCTGCAACGGACATCTCTCCTCGCATTCCATCAATAATTATTCTGATCTTTTCTTCTGAGCTGTAAGTTCTTCTGGTTTTTCGCTTTAGGTCACTTTTTGCTGACGTCAAACATTTGTAGATGAAACAAATTCAAATTCCCCAAATGGAATGGAAGAAAACTATTTAGGGAATGAAGAAGATGAGAAGGCAACAATAATGAAGTTTAAAAAAAGCGAACGAGAAATGCTTACAATACTTCACAGTCACATTCTTTCTACATCATTTATTTTTTTCTTTTTAGGTGCTTTATTAGCACTAACTTCTTTGCCTAAAAAATTAAAGAGTTTTCTGATGATCAAACCTTTCTTTTCCATTTTATTCACTTTTGGAGGCATATATTTTCTATGGAAAGGTGTTTTATGGATGAAGTATATCGTTCTTATATCAGAGATATTAATGACAATCGTATTTATTATAGGTACGATATTGCTATTATTTCAATTAATCAAAAAAGAATAATAACCAACAATTTGTAGTATATTTGCACGCAATTAAATAGGTACTAATTTCTGTAATAAGAATAATTTAATTGCTATGACTGCACACCATAATAAAATTCTAGGGGAAGGACTTACGTACGACGATGTACTTTTAGTTCCTGCATATTCCGAAGTATTACCTCGCAATGTTTCTTTAAAAACTAAATTTTCAAAGAACATCACATTAAATGTTCCTATTATATCGGCGGCGATGGATACTGTTACCGAAAGTGCTATGGCTATGGCTATGGCAAGAGAAGGTGGGATTGGAGTATTGCATAAAAATATGACAATTAAAGCACAGGCAGCTGAAGTTAGAAAGGTGAAACGGGCAGAAAGCGGAATGATAATGGACCCAGTAACACTTCATAAATCTGCTACCATAGGAGATGCTCAAAACACCATGAAAGAATATAGTATTGGCGGTATTCCAATTATTGATGAAAATGAAAAGTTAATTGGGATCGTTACGAATCGGGATCTTCGATTTGAAAAAAACTTTGAGCGTCCTTTATCCGAAGTAATGACTTCTGAAAATTTGGTGACTGTAGGCAAGGGTACTTCTTTAGAGGAAGCTGAAATAATTCTTCAAAAAAATAAAATTGAAAAACTCCCAGTAATTGATGGTAACAATACTTTATTAGGGCTTATTACCTATAGGGATATAGCAAAAGTTACTCAAAAACCCATTGCTAATAAAGATGAATATGGAAGGCTAAGAGTCGCTGCTGCAATTGGAGTAACTGATGATGCCTTAAAGAGAACAAAAGCTTTGGTACATGCACAAGTTGATGTGGTTATTATTGATACAGCACACGGGCATACCAAAGGGGTTGTTTCTGTTTTAAAAAATATAAAAAAGAATTTCCCCAATTTAGATGTAATTGTTGGTAATATTGCTACAGCTGATGCAGCAAACTATTTGGTTGAAGCAGGAGCAGATGCAGTAAAAGTAGGAATAGGCCCTGGCTCAATTTGTACAACTCGTATTATTGCAGGGGTAGGGTTCCCTCAATTTTCTGCAATTTTAGAAGTTTCAGATGCTTTAAAAAATACAGGGATACCAGTAATTGCAGATGGAGGGGTGCGTTATACTGGGGATATTGTTAAAGCGATTGCAGCAGGTGCCGATTGTGTAATGTTGGGGTCTTTATTAGCAGGTACAAAAGAATCACCTGGAGAAACTATTATTTATGAGGGAAGAAAATTTAAATCTTATAGAGGAATGGGATCTCTGGAAGCTATGAAACAAGGTTCTAAAGATCGTTATTTTCAAGATGTGGAAGATGATATTAAAAAATTAGTACCTGAAGGAATTGTTGGCAGGGTACCATTCAAAGGAGAATTGGTTGAAAGTATGACGCAATTCATAGGTGGTCTAAGAGCTGGTATGGGCTATTGTGGAGCAAATGATATCGTTAATCTAAAAGAAACTTCAAAGTTTGTAAAAATTACAGCTTCCGGAATTAATGAAAGTCACCCCCATAATGTTACCATAACAAAGGAAGCTCCTAATTATTCAAGATAATAGATACGATTACTCTTCGTCAGCTTTTATAGGAATACCCATCTTTTCCATCACAGCTATCGTAATGTCTAAATTTGGATCTAGATATGCGATAGAGTTATCAATTGTAAAAACCTGAGTAAATTTATCTTCTTCTGCTACTGATTTCAGTTCATCTCCAATTAGTTTATATAGGGGATTAACCAATTCATTCTGTCGAATTTGAATTAGTGAGCTTGCATTTTTTTGAAATTTCTGAATATCCTGTTCTATTTCGGTAATTTCCTCTTGCCTGGCTATTTTATTGGTTTCGTTTAAGCTAGCTTCCTGTTCTTTATATACATTGATCAAAGATTGATATTTACTAACCTTTACTTGTAATTGATTTTCTAAGCCATCACTATAGGCTTTTAAATCCGTTTCAACTTGCTCAAGTTAGGGCATTTTGGATAAAATATATTCAACATCAATTGTACCAACTTTTGATTGGGCAAACAATTGAATGCTAGTAAATAGAACTATGAATAAAAAATAAATTTCTATACACTTGTTATACTATTAATTTAAAGTCTAGAGATACAATTAAATTCTCATTTTAATCTTCTAATACAGAGATTCCTTTTTCAGCAAAATTTTTAAAATCTATTAAATATTTCATCGACTGTTTCTTGAAAATATCTGGCATAATCCAAGCCATTAGTTTCATCATAATGCCAGAAAATTGAAATTCGGATTCTGAAACCCATTTTGTAGTTTGTTCATCTATTTTATAAAAATAATTTTTCTGGATATTATAAACTCCTTTTGTATTGTAGGTTGCATGAAACGTATCAGGAAAATTTCGTTCAATTATCGTTTCGACCATTGAAATTTCTCGTTTCCCCATCTTATAATCTAATTTCATCGTTGTACCTTTCTCTCCAGGAATACCATTTAAAACTTCATATCCTACCAATCCTCGTTGCCAATATTTCATGTTTTCTACCTTATCAAATTTAGTAATGAATTCTTCATGGGCTATGTTTATTACTATTTCGATAGAATATTTCATTGTATAAAAATTAAAATTCAGATTAAATATACAAAATATAAAAATCATTTTCCAATCATTAAAACCTTATGTAAAGCTTAACAAAATCATACTTGTATAACACAAGCTTTTTGTTATTTTTGCTACGATTTTAAAAATTATAATACAAAACAAAATGATTTCAAAACACATATCGCTATTAGTGATTTTATTAATAGTAATTACTGGGGTTTCACAAAACAAAAAAGATATCTTACTAACCATAGACGAACAACCGGTATATTCATCTGAATTTAAATCAGTCTTTAATAAGAATCTTGATTTGGTGATTGATGAAACTCAAAAAAACGTCGATGGTTATTTAAATTTATTTATCGATTATAAACTAAAACTAACAGAGGCTTATGCACAAGGATTAGATAACGGTGAAAAGTTTAAAACCGAATTTTCAGGATATGTAGATCAGTTGTCAAAAAATTATATTTATGACAAACGTGTTACTTCAAAATTGGTGAAAGAAGCTTATGAACGCGGTTTGGAAGAGATTGATGTAAATCATATTTTAATTATTCTCCAATTAAATGCGAATCCTCAAGATAGTCTAGTCGCTTATAATAAAATAAAATCCCTAAAAGAAAAAGTTATTAATGGAGAGGATTTTGAGGCCTTAGCAAGACAATATTCTGAAGAACCAACAGCTAATGAAAGTGCCGGTGGATTGGGTTATTTTTCTGTTTTTCAAATGCTATATGATTTTGAAACAGCTGCATACAATACAAAGGTTGGTGAAATATCTAAGATCACAAGAACATCTTTTGGATATCATATATTGAAAATTAATGATAGAAGATTAAAACGACCTAAATTGAATGTATCACACATAATGATATTTTCAAATAAAAATGCAAAAGTTGAAAACCCAGAAGAACGAATCAATGAATTATATGCATTGGTTATGCAAGGAGAGTCTTTTGAAAGTGTTGCAAAACAATATTCAGAAGATAGAGCTACAGCAGTAAAAGGTGGCGAAATTAAGACTTTTGGTTCTGGAAATTTAAGAGCACCACTATTTGAAGCAGCAGCGTATTCAATAGCAGAAGAAGGAACTATTTTAGCTCCTATTGAAAGTTCTTTTGGATGGCATATAATTCGTCTTAATAATAAAATTTTACCCTTATCCTTTGAGGAACAAAAATCTGAAATTGAAAAAAAAGTTAATAGCGGGGCTAGAGCTAGAATTGTAACACAAGCTGTAAATAATAAAATTAAGGCAAAATATGGTTATCAAGAAGGGGTAAGTTATTTACCTTATTTTGCAAATTATGTTTCGGATAGTGTATTTAAAAGAAAATGGATCTACAAGCCAATTCCTATGAATCAGGACAAAGTATTGTATACAATTGGAGATAGAGATATAACTTTTAACGATTTTGCTCAATTTATTGAAAGAAAACAAAAGAAATCAAAGCGGTATAAAGAAAAAGAACGATTATTGTTAGAATTTTATAATGAATTTTATAATATATCATTAGAGGATTATTTTAAATTCAAATTAGAAATGAACAACATGGAATATTCAAATTCTATCAATGAATATAGAAATGGCCTTCTTATCTTTGATGCAATGGAGAAAAACATCTGGTCAGTAGCTAAAAAAGATTCAATAGGACTTCAAAAATATTATGAAGATACTAAAAATGATTATATGTGGAAGAAGCGAGTTGATGCTGATATTATTTCAACATCAAATGAATCAATCGCAAACGAAACAATTAGACTTTTTAAAGAAGGAAAAAATAGTATTGAAATAAAAGAACAACTCAATACCGAAGATAAAATAAACGTTATTGTTACAAGTGATATTTTTGAAATTAACAGAAGAGAGCTTCCAGAAAATTTTGAAGTAAAAATAGGGGTATCTGATTTATATTCTAGAGAAAACTCTAAAGTTTTAGTGAATGTAAAAGAAATTCTAGAACCATCAGTTAAGGAACTTGATGAAGTTAAGGGAATTGTGATGAGTAATTATCAATTATTTGTTGAAAAGGAATGGATGAAAATGCTTCATGAAAAATATACTATTGTTATTAATAAAAAGAGTCTCAAGAAAATTAAAAAAGAATTGAATCATTAATGCTTAAAATACCTATAATGTTTCTTTGTTGTTTATTGCTAATATCTTGTGATTATTTTAAACAAGATATTCAAAGCCTGCCTATAGCAAGGGTTAATGAAACCTATTTATTTAAAGAAGATATTAAAGGTCTAATTTTTGAATCTACTTCAAAAGAAGATAGCTTATTAATAGTTAGTAACTTTATTACACGATGGGCAACACAACAACTTTTAATCGATCAGGCAATTATTAATCTACCAAAAGATCAACAAGAATCCTTCGATAAATTAGTAACTGATTATAAGATGGAACTCTATACTGAATCTTATAAAAGTACAATCGTCACTCAGCAATTAGATAGTACTATAGTTAATGAAGAATTAGAGCAGTTTTACGAGCTAAATAAGCAAAACTTTAGGTTAAATGATGAATTATTAAAAGTAAGATATATTCATATTGCTGCTAATTTTACAAAATTATCCGAAATTAAGAAAAAGTTTAAACGTTATGATGCCAGGGATAAAATTGAATTAACCGATTTAAGTATAAAATTTAAAGCATTTAATTTAAATGATTCCATTTGGATAAAAAATGATGTGTTATTAGATGCCTTACCAATTTTGCAGGCTAATAATAACCAGGTGTTAAAAAAGTCTAATTTTACTGAATTACAAGATTCATTAGGATTATATTTGGTGAAGATTGAAGAGGTACTTAAAACAAATGATATCGCCCCACTTTCATATGTAACGCCTACCATAAAGCAAATTATTTTAAATAAAAGGAAGCAAGAGCTTATTAAAAAACTTGAAAAAGATATTACAAAAGATGCAATTAAAAATCAACGTTTTGAACTATATAAAGATAACTAGCCTTTTTCTAGTTATATTTTTTCAAGTCTCTGCATTTTCACAAGAAGTAGTAACTGTAGATAGTACAGGAGTTGCGAAGAATAAGGATATTGTAGTTGACAAAAACAATTCAGTAAAAGATTCGGTTAAGACCAATAATACCTTTAAAAGGATAAAAGCAGAAGGTGTTAGTGCTGTTGTTGGAGACTTCGTGATCTTAGAGTTTGATATTGCGAAAAGTTATTTAGAATTTGAGCAAAATGGCGTTGATGTAAGCACCATTACAACTTGTGAGATGTTAGGTAAATTAATGGAAGACAAGTTATATATTCATCATGCAATTCAGGATAGTATTATTATTTCTGATGAAGAAATAAAACCTGAAGTAGAACAGATTTTACAATACATGATCGCTCAAGTTGGTAGCGAAGAAAAAGTAGTTAGTTTTTATAGAAAAGATAATATTACTGAACTTAAATCTGAACTTTTGAAAGCTAGAAAAGATTTAAGACTTGTTGAAAGAATGCAAGAAAAAATTGTATCTAATATTACTATAACACCTGAAGAAGTTAGAACCTTTTTCTTTTCAATTCCCGTTGCAGATCGTCCGGTTTTTGGGGCTGAAATAGAAGTTGCTCAATTAGTAATAGAACCTCAGGTAACTGAAAAATCACGACAGGACGTAATAAATCGCTTAAAAGTAATTCGCTCTGATATTGTTGATAACGGTTCTTCATTTGCAACAAAAGCAGTTTTGTATTCTAAAGATGGTACTCGATCTAAAGGAGGATTGATCGAAGGAGTAAAAAGAGATTCCCCAATGGCAAAGGAGTTTAAGGACATGGCTTTTTCTTTATTGGAGGGTGAAGTGAGTGAGCCATTCGAAACAGAATTTGGATTCCATTTGCTTAAAGTAGATAAGATTAGAGGACAAACAGTAGATGTAAGACATATTATCCTCTTTCCAGAAATATCAAATAAGGTGATAGAAGAAGCACGTTCAAAAATTGATACGATTAGGAAAAGTATAATCGATGAAAAGATTCCCTTTGATGCCGCTGCAAAATTATATTCTGATGATGTAGAAACCCGGAATAATGGAGGGCAATTAGTTAACCCTGCGACCTTCGATACTCGTTTTGACCTTACTAAAATGGATCCTACATTGAGTGCACAGATTTATAATATTAAAAAAGGCGAGGTAACTAAAGTATATACTGATACGGACCGTACTGGTCGCAATATTTTTAAAATCTTAACTGTAACCAATCGTTTTGATGAACATGTAGCAGATTATATTAAAGATTATGAGAAAATTCATGAACTTGCTATAAAAGAAAAACAATTACGCGCTATAGAAAAATGGCAAACAAGTAAAATTAAAAAAACGTATATTAAATTAAACGAGGATTACAGTGATTGTGAATTTAGTAATAATTGGTTAAATAATGATAAGTAATATGTCTGACGTTGCAGCAGTAGAACAACTTGTATCAAAATATAATGACTTGCGAAAGGAGATAAAGAAAGTGATTGTTGGTCAGGACGATGTTGTAGAACAGGTACTATTGGCAATTTTTTCTGGGGGGCATGCCTTACTTATAGGAGTTCCTGGTCTGGCAAAAACACTTTTAGTACATACTGTTTCAGAAACATTAGGACTTAATTTTAAAAGAATTCAATTTACACCAGACTTAATGCCTAGTGATATATTAGGCGCTGAAATTTTAGATGAAAACAGGCGTTTTAAGTTTATAAAAGGGCCTATTTTTTCAAACATTATTTTGGCTGATGAAATTAACCGGACACCGCCTAAAACACAAGCTGCTTTATTAGAGGCTATGCAAGAACGTTCAATAACAATTGCTGGGAATAATTATAAGCTGGATAAACCTTATTTTGTTTTGGCTACGCAAAATCCAATTGAGCAAGAAGGAACATATCCATTACCAGAAGCACAACTCGATCGTTTTATGTTTGCAATTAATTTGGATTACCCATCTTTTGATGAGGAAGTTGATATTGTTAAGACAACTACCATAGGTGCAAATCCAATAATTAATCCATTGTTTACAGCTGAAGAGATCATAAACTATCAGCAACTTATTCAAAAGATACCGGTTGCAGATAATGTTATAGAATATGCGGTTACACTTGTTGGTAAAACGCGTCCGAAAAGCCCAGCTTCACCAGATATAATTAAAAAATATATTGACTGGGGTGCAGGGCCACGTGCTTCTCAAAATCTAATACTCAGTGCAAAAGCATATGCAGCCCTAAATGGAAAATTTTCCCCAGATATCGAAGATGTTCAAAAAGTTACTATTGGAATACTTTGTCACAGATTGATTAAGAACTATAAGGCAGAAGCAGAAGGTCTTAGTATAGAAGATATTATAAAAAGCTTGTTCTAAATATAAAATTAATAGTTCTCATCATTATTCTGAATTAAGAATAGATTATAAAAATTTCGTTTTTATTTATAATTATATTATTGACAATTTAACAAGTCAATTATCAAATAATAATTAATTATCTTCAATATATATTGCATATAAATAAATAATATTTAATAAAATTGCTATTTCATTTCATATTTTTTAATAACTATTAAATTTTGTATTTTTGCAGTACTGATATAGATAGATGAATGATTTAAATTTGGTGATTAATAAATTAATTAGGTATGGCATTTGATATTGAAATGATTAAAAAAGTGTATTCTCAAATGATAGAGCGCGTTGAGAAAGCTAGGGAAATTACAAAAAAACCACTTACACTAACAGAGAAGATATTGTATTCACATTTATGGGAGGGAGCTGCTACTAAAGAATATTCAAGAGGAAAAGACTATGTTGATTTTGCACCAGATCGTGTTGCAAACCAAGATGCAACAGCTCAAATGGCCTTGTTACAATTTATGCAAACAGGTAAAGATAAAGTAGCCGTGCCAACTACTGTGCACTGTGATCATTTAATACAAGCGAGGGTAGATGCTGATAAAGATTTACAACATGCTTTAAATGTAAGTAATGAAGTATTTAATTTTTTGGAATCAGTTTCAAATAAATATGGAATCGGATTTTGGAAACCAGGAGCTGGAATCATTCATCAGGTAGTTATTGAAAATTATGCCTTTCCAGGGGGAATGATGATTGGGACCGACTCACATACAGTTAATGCTGGAGGTCTGGGTATGATCGCAATTGGAGTTGGCGGAGCAGATGCTGTTGATGTGATGACTGGAATACCCTGGGAATTAAAATTTCCAAAACTGATAGGAGTTAAATTAACAGGAAAGGTTTCTGGGTGGACATCAGCAAAAGATGTGATTCTTAAAGTTGCTGGAATTGTTTCAACTAAAGGTGGAACAGATGCTATTCTTGAGTATTTTGGAGAGGGTGCAATAGCATTATCAGCTACTGGGAAAGGTACTATTTGTAATATGGGTGCAGAAATTGGTGCTACAACTTCAACTTTTGGTTACGATGAATCTATGGATCGTTTCTTACGAGCTACTGATAGGGATGATGTAGCCGATGCAGCAAATGAGATTAAAGATTATTTAACTGCCGACCCAGAAGTGTATGAAAATCCTGAGGCTTATTTTGATCAGGTAATTGAGATTAACTTGAATGAGTTATTACCTCATTTAAACGGACCTTTTTCTCCAGATATTGCAACACCTGTTGGAGAAATGAATCAAAAAGCAATTAAAAACAATTGGCCATTAAAAGTAGAATGGGGCTTAATAGGTTCTTGTACCAATTCCTCTTATGAAGACCTCTCACGTGCTTCTTCAATTGCGCAACAAGCTATAGATAAAGGAATAAAATTAAAAACTGAGTTAGGAATCAATCCAGGTTCTGAACAAATCCGATATACAACTGAACGCGATGGTATTTTAGAAGTTTTTGAAAAACTTGAAGCTAAAATATTTACAAATGCTTGTGGACCTTGTATTGGACAATGGGCAAGAGAGGGGGCAGAAAAAGAAGAAAAAAATACAATAATCCATTCCTTTAATCGAAACTTTGTAAAAAGAGCCGATGGAAACCCGAATACTCATGCTTTTGTAGCCTCACCTGAAATTGTTGCAGCAATTGCTATTTCTGGGCGATTAGATTTTAATCCACTTACCGATACCCTTATCAATGATCGCGGACAAGAGGTGATGCTCGATGAACCAACAGGTTGGGAATTACCTCCTAAAGGGTTTGAGGTAAAAGAGAATGGGTATATAGAACCCTCTAAAGAGGGTCATACAATTGAGGTAGTAGTTAATCCAGATTCAGAACGGTTGCAATTATTAACTCCATTTGTACCTATAGGGAATAAAATTATAGGAGCTAAATTATTGATCAAAGTATTTGGAAAATGTACCACAGATCATATTTCGATGGCTGGACCATGGTTGCGTTACAGAGGTCATTTAGATAATATATCTAACAACTTTTTAATTGGCGCTATCAATGCCTTTAATATGAAGACCAACTTTGTTAAAAATCAGTTAGATGGTGAATACGATGCTGTCCCAAAAACACAACGTACTTATAAAGAAGCTGGAATTCTTACAGTAGTAGTTGGGGATCATAATTATGGGGAAGGATCCTCTCGAGAACACGCAGCAATGGAACCACGCCATTTAGGTGTTGCTGCAATAATTGTTAAATCATTTGCAAGAATTAATGAAACAAACCTTAAAAAACAAGGGATGCTTGGATTAACTTTTGCTACAGAAAGTGATTATGATCTAATTAAGGAAGATGATGTCTTTAATTTTGTTGATCTAAATGAATTTACTCCTGGAAATCCTCTAACAATAGAAATCATACACTCTGATGGAAGCAAAGATATTATTATGGTAAATCATACCTATAACCAATCTCAGATAGAATGGTATAAGAAGGGTTCAGCGTTAAATCTGATAAAGAAACAAAACAACTAGTTTATCATTTTATCGATTTAATAAAATGGGCTACTACGACCTTTCTTTTTTCAAGCTGCCAAATTAATATCACACCTGTAATAAACATCCATATCGAATAAGCACCTGTTGGTAATCCCATTCCAAACATGATGATTACTACTGATAAAGGCAAAAAAACATTACTTAATAGGCTTACAATCATTATTACGATTAATTCTTAAATGATTTATCTGGATACATTGGAATAGTAGGTACTGCTCTTGGATCTTCTTCAATTAATTTTTGAAGGTATTCTATCGCAGCTTCAAGTTTTATTTCCCCAGGAAATATTTTAATTCAATCGTTATCTCCTTTAAGCAATATTACTTCAGTTGGAGGACGTATTATTATTACTGGTTGTGATGCACAAACACGTTCAACGCTCTATATGTGTGCTATGATGGCAAAGGTTTGTAATAAAGCTTGTAAAGAGACTTTTGATAGATTGGTAGAACGTGGTAAGCCAAAAAAGTTAGCTCTCATAGCTGTAATGAACAAACTTATAAAACAAGCTTTTGCAATAGTCAAATCAGGTAGTATGTACTGTGAAAACCCCCAAACAAAATTAGTTTAAAATTTTAGCTGATTTTATTTGGTTTTAAGCACCGTTCATAATGGCTAATTATAGCTACAAATTGTTAAACGAGAAGTTTCTTGAGAATCACGTATTTAAAAAATCTTGAATAATTGTACAGAATATTAAAATTAAACGAAAAGCAAAAACACGAATGTTATATGACCCAAGTACTACATTTTATTGTGTACAAGACTTCCTGGGATATTTTACATAATATTACATTATAGCTATCATTTTTTTTATAAATAGAATGATAAGTACTAAACATCATAATTTCGCCAGCGCGCCATCTGTGTTATAAATAGCTTCATCCATAGGATAAACCTATTTATAAAATGTACTATAATGTACCGCGTTATGTAACTTGAGCTTTGGTAAAAAGCGAAAGTTCATTTAATGATTTTCTTTATTTTTTTCTTCTATAATTTTTATCTGCGATGTTAATGGAACACTCTTTTTACGAAACAACGATAGGAGAGTAGTGGAATGTGTGTAAAATGGCTTTCATTATTGTGCATAAAATTTATATATAATTAATACCTTTAAGCTTTTACAATTAAATAAATGTCATTATATCAAAATTCTGTACTTAAAACTTACCTAGCACAACAAGACAATGAAGTTGTTACCAAAGCATATAAAAAGTTTATAAAATACTTTCATAATCCTACCATTCAGCAGAATATAAGAGAGCGAAAGGAAGAGCAATTTCAAGAGGGTTTCCTCATTGAGTTATTCGTAAATGTGTTTGATTATACCTTAGCTCCGAATCCTAAATTTAATCTAACAACAGAATTTAAAAACGAAAAAGGAGCTAAAAAAGCTGATGGTGCAATCTTGAAGGATAAAAAAGCTTTAGGAGTTATAGAATTGAAAAGCACTAAGGTTAAAGACTTGGAAAAAATACGCCAGCAAGCTTTTGATTATAAAGCGAATCAAACGGGCTGTATTTATGTTGTGACTTCCAATTTTGAAAAGCTACGTTTCTACATAAACAATGCCGTAGAGTATGAAGAGTTTGATTTGTTTACATTAACTGATGAACGCTTTCAACTAATGTATTTGTGTTTAGCCAATGATAATATACTTAACAACCTACCGCTTGCTATAAAACAAGCATCAATTCAAGAAGAAAAGGATATTACGGACAAATTTTATGCAGATTACTCTCTGTTTAAGCGTGAATTGTTTCGTGATTTGGTAAAACAAAATATGAAGAACGAAGTTTTTCGTGCTGAATTAAAGAATCGAGATATAGATCGAGCAACAAAAAATATAAAGCTTAAATTATTTAAAAAATCGCAAAAATTAATAGACCGTTTTCTATTTATATTCTTTGCCGAAGATAGCACATTATTAACCAGTAATTCTGCAAAAAAGATGCTTGATAAATGGAAGGCAGATAACGACTTTGGAGATGAAAGACCACTATACGATTTGTTCAAGCAGTATTTTCACTTTCTTGATACAGGAAGAAAAGGCACAGGTTCTAGAGCAGAAATTTTTGCATATAATGGAGGTTTATTTAAACTAGACCCAGTTTTAGATAGTTTGATAATTGACAGCAATTTATTAAATACACATATAGACACTTTACAGACCTACGATTTTGAAAGCCAAGTAGATGTAAATATACTTGGGCACATTTTTGAAAATTCTCTGAATGAAATTGAAGGAACGGATTTTGACAAACAGAAAACCAAACGGAAAAAAGATGGTGTTTTCTATACACCTAAATACATCACAAAGTATATAGTAGATAATACAGTTGGTAAGTTATGTACTGAAAAGAAAGAAGAGTTTGGAATTTCAAATATTGATACTAGTAAAAACTATTTGTTAAAGGAAAGACGTACAGTTGAACAAGAAATTCAGGTACAAACTGGGCAAGGAATTATAAGCACAGTTAAAAAGATAAAGACCAATGTATCCGTAGAGGGATATAAATTAATTAAAAAAATAGAAGCTTATCGTTCATGGTTATTACAAATAGCCATTTGTGATCCAGCCTGTGGCTCTGGAGCTTTCCTCAATCAAGCCTTAGATTTTTTAATTAAAGAACACGGTGGAATAGATGAACTGATGATCATTATTCAGGGTAGATCAATGGTGTTTCCAAATATTGAAAACACAGTATTGGAAAACAATATTTTTGGCGTTGACTTAAACGAAGAGTCTATTGAAATTGCTAAACTTTCTTTATGGTTACGTACTGCACAACCAAGACGAAAACTCAATGATTTAAGCAGTAACATTAAATGCGGTAACTCTTTAATTGATAACAAAGCCGTTGCAGGGGATAAAGCTTTTAAATGGGAAGAGGAATTTGCACATGTATTTGATAAAGGTGGTTTTGATGTGGTGATTGGAAATCCGCCTTATGTTAAGAGGCAAAACCTGAGTGATGAAAATCAAATTTTATTTTTAGAAAACAAATATAAGAGTGCTACTTATAACTTTGATTTGTACTTGCTTTTTATAGAGAAAGGTTCTCAGCTAATTAAAAAAACTGGTTTACTTTCTTATATCAATCCGTCAAAGTTTACAAGTACAAAAACAGGAGAGGGATTACGAGATTATTTAGATTCAAACTGTCACATAATTTCTTACATTGATTTTAAAGAGTACCAAGTTTTTGCAGATGCTACAACTTATTGCTGCATTTTCATATTGAATAATAGTAATAAAGCAAATACTGAATACTTTGAATTAAATGAGGATTCTCCTCAAGAAATTGATTCTTTTACCAGATACGAGATTGAAATAAAAGACACTGCGAGTAGATTGGGTTGGCAATTCAAACCATCAATTGAAATCAAGGGTAGTGAAAAACTGAAAGATTTTGTTCAGACATTTACAGGAATTGAATCAGGGGCTGATAATCTATATATTCTTGAAAAAGAAGACCCTACTATTGAAAATTTCAAACCTTATTTTGACAAAATTGTTTTTCCGGTAATTAAGGGAACAAATGTTTACCGATATTATTTTGAAGATACACCATACTATGGGATTATTCCATATACAGAAGACAAACAATTGTTAGACGCAGAGTTTATTGAAAAGAACTATCTAGAAGTTTGGAAATATTTAATTAAACATAGAGAAGCTTTAGAGGGTAGAGAAAAAGGGAAAATGAATACTCCAAATTGGTATGGATATGTTTACCCTAAAAACTTGTATAAATACTCAAATAAGAGATTAATATGGACGGACATTTCAATAAAACCGCAATTCGTAATTGATGAGACACAAAGTTGGCACGTAAGAACGGTATGCAGTTTGGAATTAAGTGAAAAAGGAATCAATAAAGGTTTAAGCCTAAAGCTCCTTCTAAGTATCTTGAATTCTAATCTTTTCTTCTACTTTATAAAAAACAACAGTAATTCAGTTAGAGGAGGATATTTGAGATACAAGCCTCAATATGTAAAAGAGTTTCCGCTGCCAGAAGCGATAAATGATAAACTTGTTGAACAACTTGAATGTACAGTTACGAGTGTTAGTAAAACTACTAAGGATTTTGTTTTGCGTAAAACTAATTTTCAAAAGTACCTGTTATCGCAATTTAAGTTAGAAGCTGTAAGTAAAAAACTCCAAAGTTGGTACGAATTAGAATTTGGAAACTTCATTAAAGAGCTCAATAAAGCCATTAAAAAAGTAGGAGGGGAGAACCTTACCAAAATGGATGAAATGGAGTGGATGGAAGTTTTTGAAACCAAAAAGGCAGATGCCCAAACTATAAAAGCTGAAATTGATAAAACAGATGCTGAGATTGATGCAATGGTTTATGAGTTGTATGGGTTGAGTGAAGAAGAAATTAAAATTGTGGAGGGAGTATGAGTAAACTAGTTAGTCATGAGGTATCAAAATTTGGAAGATTCGATATCGTATTTCATTCAGAAGCAGAAATATTCTACAACCTTTTAAAAGACAAAGGGTTAATTGATTATCTAAAGGATTTAGATCATTTAGGATTTATTACAAAAGCTCATCCAGGCAATAATCATAAGCGTTGGGATTATGTAATGTTGCAGTTATACCTGTTACATAAGCTGAAAGACGGTGTTTTTAAATATGGTCTTTCAAATAATTGTAAAATTGATGAAGACACGGAAATTTCTTCTGGTTTGTCTTTGATACAAATCGCAATATTATTTTCAAATATTGGACATCTTCCAGGTACTATTGCAGCAGAGAAAGCCTTATATCATTATCTTGAAGAAAACCCTAATAGGAAAACTGAGTTCCTTTCACCTTTTATAGATAATATTGTTTGGAAGTCATTTTCTGATAATGTATTTGATAATCATGATTTTTATAAGGTAAAACATTTAATAGCTGCAAATTTCACTTATAAATATGTTGCTGATGAAACTCTTAGAAAATCTATTGAGTTCTTTTTTAAAGGAAAAATAGATAATGACCCTGATAAACTAAAGAAGTTTAAATGGCTCTTCCTAAAAATAAGGCAAGTGAGTTTTATATATTTGGATAGCTTTAATAGTGATTTCCCATTTCATATTGATATTTCCAAAATCCTACTTAATCTTTTCAACTACAAAACTCTGTTTAACACAAATTCAAAAGATTTTGACGGTTTCTTTGAAACGTGTGAAACCTCTTTATCTAAAAAACTCTATTTATCAGAAAGGTCAGCTATTAACCTGAAACATAATGAAGAACTGTTCAAAAAACATCTTAAATCAGAATTTAATAGAGGAGGAGAGAACAAGCTGAAATTCGATGATTTCATTATAAATTATACTGGTAGAGCTGTACCTGATTTTAGAATTACTGACGGGAACGGTCACTTTTGTTACCAGTTCTATTTGTCTAAAGAAGACATAAACATATTCGGTAATAGACTTAGGATTTTTGATTACGATACCGCATTTATAAATTTATTTAATAGGCGAAATGAACTTGAAAGCTTAATTAATAGAAAGCTTGAAAATAAAAATCATAAAATATCACTGATTCAAGACCAGCGTAGAACACTTTTTTACAATAATTTACTAATAGATAAAGTAGCGATTAAAGCCGAAGAAATTGAGCAATTCATGCTTAATTACCTTAAAGTACATTTAGAATTTATAAACGAGTTTAAGAATTCAAATACTGAGGGCCATTCTCATTTTAAAGATTTAGATTTAGCTACTAATAATTTATTGAAGCATTATAGTAGAAAAGTCTTTTTACAGTTGTTTAAATTTTTATTCTCTTACAAATTAAACTTAAGCGTGTATGTTAAGTTTGAGAATCAAAATTTGATTTCTAAACTGTTTCAGGCAAAGAATATCAACGGCACAGGATATGTTAAAGGAAAATCAAAACTCATTAACTTGTTTAATGATCTAAGTGGTCAAGAATATATACCAGCCGATATAAAAAATAATCATAATATCCTCAAGTGGATAGTAGAAAATGAAGTTGAAATTGATTATAATTTTAATGCATTTTATTGCTTATTTCCATTAGAGGTTGAAAAACATGAGGAAGATATTGAGGAGTTACATAAACATCAAAATTTTGAAAAGATTACGACTATAACGGATATTGACGCTGCTTTATTAATTTTTAGCAAAAGTAAATTTGAGTTCTACATCATTGAAGGTAAAGATAGTGGGAATTTAGTCCGGGATGTAAACAAAGATTTTAAAAAAATCAAGAAAAATTTCCATTTCAATAGTAACTTTCCTGAAGTCAAGATCGTGAACCAAACTGACGCTAAGGGTGGTTATATAAAATATTCTATTTAACATAATATTAATAAAGTGTTTGAGCGCAAGCCTGAAAGAAATGCTGACCAGCGATGGCGGTGAATGGGCAAATGCGTAAAAACAAACAAAAGAACAAGCCCCTTTTGTTTGTGGAGTAAACAATTACTTTAGTATTGTTTTAGCATTTGTACAGAGCGCGTTGGAGCATATTTCTTTCTTGATTTTTTGGTTCGTTTTGCATCAAGGCAAAATGAATAAATAATTAACTCCGTGAACGCAGTATAGAAAAATGCGAGATAAAGCCTTAAAATTATTAAGGCAAACGCTTTGAGTTATCTCCAGTTTTAGGAAGCATTCCAATATCAGAAGTAAAGATTCTCTTAAAAAGCAGAGATGAACTTCCACCAGTTTTATTAGCCCTCCAAACAATTTTCACTAACAAGGCATCCCATCAAAAAATATTTAAACTTGTAGAACCCATTGTTCAAAATGGGAAACGACAAACAGGACGCCAGGGGATGGCCATATGGGAAGTGATTGTTTTATCTGTTATACGATTAACCCTTAACAGCAATTACGATCGTTTATTGTGGATTGCCAATTCAGATAAATATGTGCGTCAACTCATGGGTATAGAAGGCGATTCTCATGGGTTCACAGTAGAGGATAAGCAATACCGTTTAACGGCATTAAAGGAAAACATTGGATTGCTAAAAGTTGAAACCATAGAAAAGATCAATGCCTTAGTTTTGGAAGTAGGACAGGGTTATCTAAAAAAAAAGACCGAGAAGCTGTTGCGCTTAAAGCCGATAGTTATGTTGTAAAAACCAATGTACATTTCCCCACAGATTATAATTTGTTGTGGGATGCAGCCCGAAAATGTATTGTTATCAGTTGCACTTTAGCATCTCAACAAAACATATGGGATTGGCGCAACGGGTCTGATTGGAAAAAGCGTGTTAAAATTGAATTTAGAAAGCTACAAAAGACCAGGAGATCTGGAGGCAAACATAAGGAATTTCGTTTAAAAACTGCTACAGAGAATTACTTAAATCTAGCCCAAACCCTTTATAAAAAGATAAACACATTCAAAAGCGTTTTTATGGCCAATACAATACATCAATACTCATTATTACTTGAATTAGAGTACTGCAGCAAGATGCCAGCCAAACATATAGATTTGGCAGAGAGAAGGTTATTAAAGGGAGAAAAGATTCCTCATAGCAAGAAAGTGTTTTCTTTATTTGAACCTCATACCAAATGGATTAACAAAGGGAAAGCTGGAGTGATTGCAGAACCGGGACAAAAACATTTGATTATTACAGATCAAAATCATTTTATAGTTTACCACAGACTAACAGGAGATACTCCCGATGCAGAATTTACTATTAAAACTGCCAAAGAGGTAAAAAAACAGTTTGCTAATCGATTAGCATCCCCTGAGCTTTGACAAGGGGTTTAGTTCTAAAGAAATCATTGCACAACTCGAAAAAAGTATTCCTGATGTCATGCTCAAACAAAAAGGAAGACGCAATAACGTTAGACTAGAAACAGAAAGGGATAAAGATTTCAAGCAACTCAACAACAGTCATCAAAGCATTGAATCTAACATAAACCAACCGGAACATCATGGATTGAACAAATGTCCTGACAAAGGGGAGGAAAACTTCGAAAAATATGTTGCTCTTGCTGTTTTATCCTATAATCTTCACCGTTTAGGAAATTTAATAAAAAAGAAAAGCATCAAAGAAAAAACGAAACAAAGGCACAAAGCAGCTTAAAAATGCGAGTTCCTTTATGAGTTTAAACATAAGTAACCATAGGATAGCTATGTCTGAAAACCAGCTTTCAGACCAAAATGATGGTGTTTATCAAAAAATCTTACAGCAAAAATTAAAAACGCCTTGATAATCTCTTTTTAATTCTAAAAACAGAATAAACCCTCCGCTAGTCTTTGATATTAAAGAAATTTATACTCTTACCGACCAGACACTAAATAATTATTACTTTTTTTTCTTTTTTCTGAAAAAATCAAAAACAAACCAACCAACTAATACAATCACAAAGTATTTAAAATAAGAAACTGGTTTTCCCTCACCACCAACAGTAGTAAATAACCGATCAGTTCTAATTTTGTTTGCTATACCTTTAGCGGCACTGTCCCAGCTTAACCATACAAAAACAGGTTTTCCAACTACATGATTGTATGGAACAAAGCCCCACATTCGCGCATCCTGTGAATTATCCCTATTATCACCCATCATCCAGTAATAATCTTGTAAAAAGGTATATTTGGTTAATGGGGAGCCATTTAAAGTGACTTCTGTGCCTGAAAGATTAATTTTATTGTGTATTCCCAATTCACTGCCTTCATAGACTTCTATGATTCGTTTGTATAATGGAATATTTTCAATATTTATGTCGATAGTAACTCCTTGTTGTGGAACATATAAAGGACCAAAAAACTTAGTATTCCAAGAAAACCTTGGGTCATGTGGAAAAATTGATGGATTCCATTTTCTTTTTTCATCTTCAATTTTAATAACCTCAATTACTTTCGGGTTATTTTTTAATAGTGTTATAGATTCATCAGTAATTGCAGCAAAAGCATATAAATTGTTTTCTCTATTAAAACTATAGCGATCTGTAATTTGATAGCGATCTTTTAAAAGTTGTGGGTTAATCGCACCATTTGTCTTAACAAAATAGGAGAATTGAAGTTTTGCTCTATCTGGTAACTCATTTTGTATGCCATTTATAAAAACATAACCATCTCTTACTTCAAGGGTATCTCCCGGAGTACCAACACAACGCTTTACATAATTCGATTTTTTATCAAGGGGCTTTATTTTAAACCCTTTTGATGGGTTGTTGATATCAATTAATGTATCAGCTGGCCAATTAAAGACCACAATATCATTTCTCTTAATACTATGAAACCCTGGAATTCTAAAATAAGGAAGTTGAGGATTTGTAGCATATGATTTTTTATGTAATATTGGTATTGTATTATGAACCATAGGAACTGAAAAAGCTGTCATTGGTAATCTGGCACCATAATGGAATTTACTAACAAATAAGAAATCTCCTACCAGTAAGGTTTTTTCAAGAGATGAAGTTGGGATTGTAAATGGTTGCATCACATAGGTATGAACAATAGTGGCAGCAACTACAGCAAATAAAATTGAACTGGTCCATTCTCCCCCAGTCGTCCTAGGTTTTAAACTTCTATCTTTAATATAGGTAACATACTGAGTGTAATTTATATAATAAATATACAGCCCACCAGTAATAATTACGAGAATGGTATCTTTGTTGCTACTTTTTCCAAAACTTCGTAGGATCTCTACCCAAATTACTGGAAATAAAATTAGGTTTACTATTGGAATAAAGAGCAATAGCGTCCACCAGGGTGAACGATTAATGATCTTCATTAAAACAATAGCATTATATACAGGAATTAATGCTTCCCAATATTTTCTTCCCGCAAGTTGATATAGTTTCCAAGTTCCCGCAAAGTGGATCACTTGAATGATTATTATAAAAAGTAATAAAGTTGTAAATGTCATAGTTTATTTTTTTCAGTAATTGTTTCTCAGTCCTCAGCTCTAGTAATCCCTTTTCTTTACCTTAGTCAGATGTGGAAGAGTAAGTAGTCAATTTATCTTTGTTTCAATTGGGTGTGCATAAAGTATTTAATAATAATTAGGTCCTATTGCACATATCCAATTACTCAATATATTAAATATTAAGAACGTCTTTCATTGTATAAACACCCTTCTTATCAACAAGCCATTCAGCAGCAAGGATAGCTCCTAATGCGAATCCATCTCTGCTATGAGCTTCGTGTTTTAAAGAAATTGTATCTATATTTGAGTTATAATTAATTAAATGTATTCCTTTAATACCATCTTTGCGTTTGGCAGTTATGGTTATTTCATTTTCGGATCTCACATCCAGCTTCCATCCTTTTTTATCTGAATTTTTAATAATGCCATCCGCTATTGAAATTGCAGTACCACTGGGAGCATCTTTCTTTTGAAAATGATGAATTTCCTCAATTGAAACCAAATATTCATGCCATGGTTGCATTAATTTTGCTGCAAATTCATTAATCTCAAAAAACAGATTCACTCCGATGCTGAAATTGGACGCATATATAAAGCTTCCGTTACGATTTTCACATAATCTTATAATTTCATTATAATGTGTTAACCAACCAGTGGTACCAGATACAACAGGAATATTGTTCTGCAAACATAAGCTTACATTTTTTTTTGCAGCATTTGGATTTGAAAATTCGATGGCGATATCTGTGTTTGAAAAATCAATCTTATCGGATGTACTAGTAGTTCTAATTGAAATAGAATGTCCTTTTTGTAAGGCTATTTTTTCAATAGTCTTTCCCATTTTACCATATCCTAGTAATGCAATTCTCATTCTATATGATACTTTAGTGATAGGCCGTAATTGGCTTTTATGTTTATGGAATTGAATTCGAAAGTGGGTTCCAAGCTTAGATCATCACTTACGTTAAATTGCCTGAGGTGTGCATCAACATTAGCATCTATTATGTTTACCAAATAAAATGCAGCAGCTACGATTATGCTAATATCTTTATTTTTTTGAGCTGTCTTTTGTGCATCTATCAATCTATCTGTAGAAACTATTGGGCTATCCCCATCACCCCAAAATTCGTCGTCTGTAAATCCAGCTAAACGATTTTTATAGGCATCTCTGAAGCGATCATATTCCTTATCGTTTTTTAAATAAAAATAAATTCCGGTAGCCATCCCCCCATAAATGATGGGAATTTTCCAGTATTTTTTATTATAAACTTGGCCTAATCCTGAGAGAACAGCTGAATAAAAGGCAGCAGTAGCTGGCGCTAATGGCTGATACTCCTCATTGTTTTTAAGAGTGTCTTCAACGACTAATGCATTTTCTTTTTGGATAATATGAGCATCGGAATTCTGTGCAAAAAAAGAAGTTGCCAATAATAAAATTGCGATGAAGTTAAGTTTACGTATCACTTTTTAGAACATTCAAAATGCGTAAAAAATCTTTTTTATCCTTAAAAGGGATTGTTATTTTCCCTTTCCCTTTTTCGTTAGTTCCAATTGAAACACTACTTTCCAATAATTCAGAAAGATCTTTTTTTGCTGAATTAAGATAGGGGGGAAGACGTAAATTTTTAGAGTGCTTATTATTCTGTGGAAATTTAAATTTCCTCACTAAAGCTTCAGTTTCTCTTACGGAAAGTTTTTTTGTAATTACTTTTTCATAAATTTTTAATTGCTCTTCAGAATTAATTATATTAATTAATGCCCTTCCATGTCCCATACTAATAAAACCATCTCGCATTCCTGTTTGAATAATAGGATCTAATTTTAACAGCCTTAAATAATTAGCAATAGTAGACCTTTTTTTTCCAACACGATCACTTAATTCTTCTTGAGTAACTTCAATTTCTTCAGTTAATCGTTTATAGGATAATGCAATTTCAATGGGATCGAGATCTTTTCTTTGAATGTTTTCGACCAGTGCCATTTCCAAAGATTCTTGATCATTAGCAATTCTAATAAAAGAAGGAATTGTGTCTAATCCAATTAATTTTGAAGCTCTAAACCGTCGTTCGCCACTAACCAACTGATAATTGTTAAAGCTAAGTTTTCGAACGGTTATTGGTTGAATTACACCTAATTCTTTAATAGAAGATGCCAATTCCCTAAGCGATTCTTCATTAAAACTAGTTCTAGATTGAAAAGGATTTGTTTCAATAGCATTCAAATCCAATGAAACGATACTTCCAACAACTTTATCTTCATTTTTATCGGATGCAGATTTAATATCATTATCAGGATCTTTCAAAAGTGCAGAAAGCCCTCGACCTAAAGCTTGTTTTTTGGTTGCTTTCGCCATTTATTTTGAAGTATTTTTTTCAATTATTTCCTGTGCCAAACTTAAATAATTATTTGCACCTTTACTTCCAGCATCATAACTAATAATGCTTTCTCCATAACTTGGTGCTTCACCTAAACGGACATTTCGTTGAATGATTGTCTTAAAAACCATTTTATCAAAATGCTTTTTTACTTCTTCTACTACTTGGTTGGAAAGTCTGAGTCTTGAATCGTACATGGTAAGTAGCAGCCCTTCAATATCTAAATCTGAATTATGAATTTTTTGTACACTTTTTATTGTATTCAGCAGTTTTCCCAAGCCTTCCAACGCAAAATATTCACATTGAATAGGGATGATTACCGAATCTGCAGCAGTTAAGGCATTTAAAGTAAGTAACCCTAAAGATGGAGCACAATCTATAAGAATATAATCGTAAGAATCTGAAATGGGTTTGATTGCTTTTTTTAGCATATATTCTCTTTTCTCTAAATTAACCAATTCAATTTCTATAGCAACAAGATCAATATGAGAAGGGATTAAATCAACATTAGGTGAGCTGGTGGGGACAATTGCCTTTTTTGCTACTATAGCGTGTTCTAATAGGCGATAGGTACCATTCTCAACATTATCTACATCAATCCCCAAACCTGAAGATGCATTGGCTTGCGGATCTGAATCGATCAATAATATTTTTTTTTCTAACACCCCTAAGGAAGCCGCTAAGTTAACTGTTGTTGTTGTCTTACCTACGCCTCCTTTTTGGTTAGCTATAGCAATTATTTTACCCATAAATTCTTTTAAAATTTAAGAGTTAAAAATACAATTAATTATGGGGAATGTAACCGATTTTTGTTAACAGGTAATGAACAATTATTTATTCTTTTTAGAACGAATCATCATTTCTAACATATCCCACATATCTTCAGGGATTTGCTCGAGAATATTCATTTGTCCCGCTCCTTTTAACCATTCTCCTCCATCAATTGTAATCACTTCTCCATTTACATAGGCAGAGAAATCAGACACTAAATAGGCGGCTAAGTTGGCTAACTCCTGATGTTCTCCAACGCGTTTCAGAGGCACTTTCTTGGCAAGATCAAATTTCTCTTTTAATTCACCTGGTAATAATCTATCCCATGCCCCTTTGGTTGGAAAAGGTCCTGGAGCTATTGCATTAAAGCGCATTCCATATTTTGCCCACTCAACTGCAAGAGAACGGGTTAAAGCTAATACTCCTGCTTTGGCTGTAGCACTTGGAACTACATAGGCAGAGCCTGTCCATGCATAAGTTGTTACAATATTCAATATTACTTTATTTGTTTCTTTAGTTTTGATCCAATGCTTTCCAAAGGCTAGGATACAATTTTTTGTTCCTTTTAAGACAATATCAATAATAGTGTCGAAGGCATTAGCTGAAAGACGTTCTGTTGGTGATATAAAATTACCAGCAGCATTGTTTAATAGAACATCAACACTTCCAAAAGCATCTAATGAAGCTTTTACTAAAGCTTCAACCTGATCATAATGACGAACATCACATTGAACTGCTAAAACATTTCCACCAGTTTTTTCTTCAAGTTCTAATTTTACTGTTTCAAGCTTTTCTATATTTCTTGAGGTAATCACAACTTGAGCTCCAAGTTCCAAAAAGTATGTAGTCATTGCTTTTCCAAGACCACTACCTCCACCTGTAACTACAATTGTCTTTCCTTTTAGGGCATCATTGCGAAGCATTTTTTCTTTATAATTCATTTTTTCTTTTTTAGAAACAAATTAGTATTACTAATATTGTTTTGAATATACCACACATTCTCTAAAACGTGGGTCATTAATTATCATAGGATGTTGAAACGTATCAATAAAATTCATACCGATTTTTTTCATAACAGCTTCCGAATTTATGTTTTTTTCTGGAGCAAATGAGTAAATTTCATTAATGTTAAATTTTGTAAAGGCTTCTTCCAAACAAGCTTTTGCAGCTTCTGTAGCATATCCCTTTCCCCAGGCAGCTTTTTTAAGTCGCCAACCTATATCAACACAAGGGGTATACTCACTCTCAAAAGTTTGATGTAAGATTCCTGTAAACCCTAAAAATTCATTTGTTTCTAGTAGATCAACAGCAAAATAACAAAATCCGGGGTTTTTAAAATGATCTTGCATTCTGTATATAAAGTCTTCCGATTCTTGTTCTGAAAGTAATTTTGAGAAATAATACATAACTTCCTTATCCCGACTCATAGCAATAAAGGGATCTAAGTCGCTATCAATCCAATTTCGTAAACCCAGCCTCTCCGTTTTAATGATGTATTTTTTCAAAATCCTATTGCTTTTATTAACTAGAGTATGGCTTAATGGCTATTAATTATTTTGATCGTTTTTATTACCCGACGGCATCTATTAAAATTTGTAATAATTCTATCGCAGCATCACTAATTCTAGTTCCAGGACCATAAACCGCAACTGCACCAGCATCAAACAAAAATTGATAATCTTGATGTGGAATCACACCTCCTACAATAACCATTATATCTTCTCGACCATATTTTTTAAGTTCCTCGATCACTTTAGGGACGAGTGTTTTATGACTAGCAGCCAGAGATGACACCCCAATTATATGAACATCGTTTTCAACAGCTTGTTGAGTAACTTCTTCAGGGGTTTGGAACAATGGGCCTATATCTACATCAAAACCTACATCGGCATATCCTGTAGCAATAACTTTAGCTCCACGGTCATGTCCATCTTGCCCCATTTTAGCAATTATAATACGAGGTCTTCGTCCTTCTAATTCGGAAAACTTGTTTGCAAGTTCCCTAGCCTTTTCAAAGGAAGGGTCTTTTTTAATTTCTTTTCTATACACACCACTAAATGATTTAATTTGTGCTTTATGTCTTCCAAATTCGAGTTCCAAAGCATCACTAATTTCACCCAAAGTTGCTCTTTCACGCGCAGCTTCAATAGCTAAAGCTAATAAATTTCCTTCACCTGACTTAGTACATTGTGTTAATTTCGATAAGACCATTGTTACTTTTTTGGTATTTCGTACTAATTTAATTCGATTAAGTCGGTCAATTTGGGATTGCCTAACCTTCTGATTATCAACTTCTAGGATTTGTAAGGGGTCTTCTTTTTTTAAGCGGTATTTATTAACACCCACAATACAATCTTGTCCACTATCAATTCTTGCCTGTTTTTTTGCTGCGGCTTCTTCAATCCTCAATTTTGGAATTCCGGTTTCAATTGCTTTAGTCATTCCTCCTAGTTCTTCAACTTCTTGAATTAATTCCCATGCTTTCGCTGCGATATCATGAGTATTTTTTTCAATGAAATAACTTCCCGCCCATGGATCAACAGTCCTTGTAATATGGGTTTCTTTTTGAAGATATAGTTGGGTATTTCTTGCAATTCTAGCTGAAAAGTCAGTTGGTAGAGCAATGGCTTCATCTAAGGCATTGGTATGAAGGGATTGAGTTCCACCAAAGACAGCTGCAGAAGCTTCAATATTGGTTCTGGCTACATTATTAAATGGATCTTGTTCTGTTAAACTCCAGCCACTGGTTTGGCAATGGGTGCGTAATGCTAATGATTTTGGATTTTTTGGATTGAATTTTTGTATAATTTTTGCCCATAACATTCTGGCTGCTCGTAATTTGGCAATTTCTTTAAAATGATCCATTCCAATTGCCCAAAAGAACGAAATCCTTGGTGCAAATGTATCGATATCCAAGCCAGCTTCAATTCCTGTTCGAACATATTCTAGCCCATCTGCTAAAGTATATGCAAGCTCAATTTCGCAGGTAGCTCCTGCTTCCTGCATATGATAACCTGAGATAGAAATTGAATTAAATTTAGGCATATTCTTGGTTGTATACTCAAAAATATCACTGATAATCTTCATGGAAGGGCTTGGTGGATAAATATAGGTATTTCGTACCATAAACTCTTTCAAAATATCATTTTGAATAGTGCCAGCTAAGGCCTCTGGTACTACACCTTGCTCTTCAGCAGCAACAATATAAAAAGCCATAATAGGCAACACCGCACCGTTCATGGTCATTGATACACTCATTTTATCCAATGGTATTTGATCGAATAAAATCTTCATATCTTCTATACTATCTATTGCAACTCCAACTTTTCCAACATCTCCTTCTACACGTTTATGGTCACTATCATAGCCACGATGTGTTGCAAGATCGAAAGCTACTGAAAGGCCTTTTTGTCCGGCAGCTAAATTTCTACGATAAAATGCATTGCTTTCTTCGGCAGTTGAAAAACCAGCATATTGACGAATTGTCCAAGGCCTGCGAACATACATGGTTGAATAGGGTCCCCGCAAATAAGGGGCAATTCCTGCTACAAAATTTTGATGCTCAAATGTTTTGGTTGCTGACTCATCGGAAGCATTTTCTTTTGAAAATGAAATATGTTGGACATTTTTTCTTTTCATGTGAAAAATTATTCAGTTGGAACAATATCGTATAAATATTGATAATAGATCTCAAAAGCTAAAAACATAGCAAAATAGTGGTCCTCATCAGCATCTTTAATATTTGTTCTGTAGAGTTCAGCAAAGGATTTTGGATTTTGAGTATTTACATCCCTAAATGATATAATTGCGTGTTTTACATCCTCGTTTTCAATATTTAAAATTAGACAATCGATGAACTCTGAATTATAATTCAGGTTGCTTTTCTTGGATTGAAGGTCCCAAATATCTTCTTCTTGCTTTAATAATTGAAGTATTTTTAGCGTATGAGATGAAGCGATCTCAAGGAATTCTGCTGTACCTTCAGCACCTTTAAAAACAAACAATGCCAAGCTAAAAGGATAATTGTGGTAGTTAATTTCAACCATGGAATTCATTGTATACTCCGCAAGATCATTTCTAAAGCTATAATAAGCCTCATGAGCTAATTTAGCATCAAGGTCATTACAATTGATTAGTTGTTCCCTTTCCTGATATTTGAATTCAATGGGTTTTTTACAAGCTGAAAATGTTATTAAAATAATACCAATTAATAGTATGTTCTTCATTGATTTTCTTTGTTTAATCGTTCTAATTCTAATTTTTCTGAAAGCCTTTTTTCAATGAGGGGCTCTATTAAAGTTTTTATTGGATTGAATTTTACAAAGGGATAAAGTTCTAATTCATTTTTCATTTTATCATCAATGTTCCAATGTGTATTAGTTCCTAATAATTCAATTTCATCTTTGTTGAATAATTGCTGTTCCTTTGCAGCAGTTTCTTTTATTTTTCGTTGAATAGTTCCTTCTTTTAATTGTTTTAGAAACCCTCCATTTGCTTCAATTTCTTTAAATAAACTTAATGCTTTGTCTGCTAATTGCTCTGTTAAGGATTCAATATAATAGCTTCCTTTCGCTGGATTGTCTGAAGCCTTAAAATAACTTTCATGTTTTAATATCAGCAATTGATTTCTAGCAATGCGTTCACCAAATTCATTGCTTTTATGGTAAATTGCATCATAGGCTTTACTGCAAATTGTGTTAGCACCACCTAAAATAGCTGACATATACTCGGTGGTAGTTCGAAGCAAGTTTACATTATAATCGTATAGTGTTTTATTTCTTTTTGATGGGGTAGTAATGATTTGACATGTTGTTGAAATTCCATATACATTAGCAAGAGTAGCATAGAGTTTTCTTAAAGCCCTAATCTTAGCAATTTCAAAAAAATAATTGGATCCAATAGCTAATTGAAAAGTAATATTTAATTCGTTGGCACTATCACTATTCGTATGGTTGCAAAAATGATTTAAATATTCATTTGCATGAGAAAGACCATAGGCAATTTGTTGCACTATATTGCCTCCTGAATTTTGATAGATAGAAGCATCAACACTTATAATATTTTCATTAGTATTATTTTTAATTAAATTTTCAAGAATAGCATGATCTTTATTTAAATTTTGATGCCAATTTCCTGTTCGAGTGAGGTTTCCAATTATATCGATGTTATAATAAATGGATTTGTTTTCATTGGATAGTTTAGAAAAGAATAGTTTTAATTGGGTAACAAATGCCTCTGATAAAAATCGGAATGAAAAATAAATAGCAGTATTTTCGAATGGGAAATTTTCAAAAACGATCTCAGGTGTAAACTCTTTATTTGAAGTTATAAAAACCGCTTCAGCTCCTCGTTTTATTGAGTATACAAGTAGTTTATTAGCAATTGTTTCATCGTCTATAAATATTTCTTGAGCAATTTTCCAAACTTTTGGATGACCAGGAATAAAAGCGGGTTCTTCTTTAAAATCATCTTGATGATAAAAAGGTTTAACATCGATACCTTCAAGATTTTTCCAAATCAGGGTTTCATTGTAATCTGCACCTTTTAGATCTACTTGTATTTTTTGTTTCCATTCTTTTGCAGAAACCTGTTTAAATGCTTCAAATAAAGAATTACTCATTTTTTATTTTATTTTTAATACTATCCTGATGTTCAATAATAAAAATATCTTCATTGTCCTTTTTAAGATAATATTTTTCTCTTGCATATTTTTCTATCTCATTACTATCCTTCATTTTTTCTATAAAAACCTTATCTTTTTTAATATTCTCTTTGTGGATTTCCTTATTTTGCTCTAGTGATTCTATGCTGTTATTTAATTCATTATGAATAAAAAAGGAGTTGGTATCAAAAAAAACCATCCAAATTGCAAATAATAATAGGATGATTAAATATTTATTACCTGCTATTCGAACCCATTTGTTTTTTTTTATTTTAGATTTTTTTTTCTTCAATGTTTTACTAGTCTTTGATTGATAATCGTCCGAATTAAATCTACAGCAACTGTATTGTATCGATTTGTTGGGATAATAATGTCGGCATATTCTTTTGTGGGTTCAATAAATTGTTGATGCATTGGTTTTAAGGTGGTTTGATACCTTGCTAGTACTTCATCTAACGATCTTCCACGATCTTCCATATCGCGTTTTAATCTTCGTATAAGTCGTTCATCACTATCTGCATGGACATATATATTTATATCGAACATCGCTCTAACCTCGGGATGTGTTAGTATTAATATTCCTTCAACAATAATTACTTTTCTTGGGTGTGTTTTAACAGTTTTTCCAGTACGATTATGATCTACAAAAGAATATACGGGTTGTTCGATTATATTTCCCTTTTTTAGTTCAATAAGGTGTTCTTGTAGTAAATCGAAATCAATCGCTTTAGGATGATCAAAATTAATTTTTTTTCGATCCAATAATGATAAATGGCTTGTATCTTTATAATAAGAATCCTGTGAAATAACACACACTTCATCTTTAGGAAGTTCTTCTATTATTTGACTAACAACGGTTGTTTTACCACTACCAGTGCCTCCGGCAATGCCTATAATGAGCATAAATAATTGGTTTGTACAAATGTAGTGAGAAATACGGTTTTTTGCTAAATTAAATAGTAAACTTGCTTGTGAGAATTTATATATTTTCTACTTTTGATATACTTAAATGGAGCCGATTACAGGGTATTTAATTTTATTTATATCGGGATGTAGCTTAGTCCGGTTTAAAGTGCTGGTCTGGGGGACCAGAGATCGGAGGTTCGAATCCTCTCATCCCGACGAACAAAACCCAAACGCGAAACGTTTGGGTTATTTTTTATCCAGATACCAAAACAAAATTATGAGGATCTGGATAAAAATAACTCATAACAGGAGTATTCTGTTTATAGGATTTATTGAGCAATACCCTATTTTTAGGATCACAAATTAAAGAGTAATCCTCTCCAAAATCATGAAATTCACCTTGCAGATTAAGTCAGTTTCACAACACCATTTATGGAAAAAATTATTGATATTCTTTTATGATTTGTTCTTTTTCTATGGGTACAAATAGATAATCATTTAATTGTAAACTACTGGTTTCCCAAATTTTTATTTCAAATTGTTCGATCAATTTTAAAGAGGTAAACTTTGTGTCATTTTCATTCCTAATGATCTGAAATATCCTATAATTGTTAACCTTCAAAAATAATTCTATATTTTTTAATCTCTTTTCATGAGCATCAAGTGTATCATTTGAATGCGTATCCAAAACCTCACAGATAATCAAAGCTCTGCTTTTGTTGAGAAAAGTAGTCATTCCTTTTAAAGCATTATATTCAGAACCTTCAATGTCAATTTTTACGATATAATTGTCATTTGAATCTATTTTGCTATTTAGCAGTGAATCAATATCCATTCCTATTACAGTTTCTTTATTTCCCTTTGCATAATGATCGGGTCTAAAATCTTCAATTGTAGTAGCAGTTGTATCCGTAACACTATTGGAATATAAATGGATCAGTTCAAATGAACTTGAAATTGCAACAGGATAAATAGTAATATTTTTAAATGAATTATTAGTTATTAGTTGTTTGAGGTAGTATTGACAATTTGTATTTGGTTCGAACCCCATATAATTCCAATTTTGATTAAGGGATTTGATCTGAAGTAATGTTTGTCCGATATTGGCTCCAATATCAATAAAAATAATATTCACGAATTTCTTCTCGAGTTCGGTTAGCAGGTGAGTGAACCATGTTTCCTTTATATTGATATTGGTGATTCCAATACCTTGAAGAAGTGGTATTTTAAATTTTTTATTTCCAATAGAAATGCTAGTTATAAGATTGAATAATTTTAGCAATCTTAATCGGTTAAGTACTTTAAGGATAATTTTCATTCGACTGAGCAAAAGGATTAAGATTCTTTCTTACTGGGAAATTTTAAAATCAGCCAGTTGTACAACCAGGCGAAAAATGCACCAAATATGAAGCCATCAATAAATGCCCATGCAAACCCAATAAAACTACCTATTGGTGTTATACTATATCCTAAATAAATTCGGTCAATAAATGTACTTTGATTGGTAGGGCCGCCAAAAGCAATAATCCACCATGTGATTAGAAAAAGTCCAGCACCAAAAAACAAACCGCAACTAAGAGAAAAAGCTTTTACATTTAATTTCATAATTCTTAAATTTTATATAAATATTAAAATACAATAATATTCAAAGTTCTTTACAAAGCATTTTTTATGATATCATCAACAACTTCAGGATTTAGAAGGGTAGAAGTATCACCTAGCTCTGTAGTTTCATTACAAGCTATTTTCCTTAAAATTCTTCGCATGATCTTTCCACTTCTAGTTTTAGGTAATCCACTAGTAAATTGAATTTTCGTCAATTTAGCAATAGGACCAATATGCTCTGTAATGTGTTGGTTGATCTCCTTCCGAAGATTATCCCGATCTCTGGAGCTTCCTGTTTCCTTTAAAATAACATAACCATATAATGCATTTCCTTTAATATCGTGTGGAAAACCTACAATAGCAGATTCAGCTACTGCTGGATGTTCATTGATTGCATCTTCGATGGGTGCTGTACCTAAATTATGCCCAGAAACAATAATTACATCATCTACACGCCCTGTTATTCGATAATAACCCGTTGCATCTCTAAAAGCTCCATCACCAGTAAAATACATATTTTCATAAGTTGAGAAATAGGTTTCTTTATATCGCTTATGATCTCCCCAAATTGTTCTTGCAATGGAGGGCCATGGAAACTTTATACCGAGTCTTCCTTCTACCTGATTGTTAGTTAGTTCATTTCCATTTTCATCCATAATAGCAAGTTGGATGCCAATAAACGGAAGGGTTGCGTAACTAGGAAGGGTAGGAGTTACATAGGGAATTGGAGAAATCATAATCCCTCCAGTTTCGGTTTGCCACCAGGTATCTATCACAGGGCTTTTTCGCTTTCCTATATTATCGTTATACCAGTGCCAAGCCTCTTCATTAATAGGTTCTCCTACCGATCCAATTACTTTTAGTGATGATAGATCGTATGTTTCTACAAAATCTATATTTTCTTTTGCCAAGGCTCTGATTGCTGTAGGTGCGGTATAAAACTGATTGACCTTGTGTTTTTCAATAATATCCCAAAACCTTCCAAAGTCTGGATAATTAGGCACTCCCTCAAACATAATTGAAGTAGCTCCATTTGCTAAAGGACCGTAAACAATATAACTATGTCCAGTAATCCATCCAATATCTGCAGTACACCAATACACATCGTTATCAATATACTGAAACATATTTTTAAATGTATATGCTGTATAGACCATATAACCAGCAGTGGTATGTACCATCCCTTTGGGTTTTCCTGTAGAACCTGATGTATATAAAATAAATAAAGGATCTTCTGCATCCATTAAAGTTGGTTCACAACGTGTTGAAGCTTGATCTAATAAGGGTTGTATCCATTGGTCTCTACCTTCTTTCATTGCAATATCAGAATTGGTTCGTTTTACAACAAGTACGGTTTTAACACCTGGGCAATCAATTAATCCATTATCAACAATGCTTTTCAGATCGATTGTTTTAGTTCCTCTATAGGAACCATCTGAAGTAATGACCATTTTGCAATTGCTGTCATTAATTCTGGTAGATAATGCGGTTGCAGAAAACCCAGCAAAGACTACAGAATGAATTGCGCCAATTCGTGCACAAGCCAATACAGAAATAGCTAGTTCAGGGATCATTGGAAGATAAATGCAAACACGATCTCCTTTTTTTATACCTTCTTGCTTAAGAACATTTGCAAACTGATTCACACACTTATAAAGTTCATTATATGAAATGTACTCAGCCTTCTCATTGGGATCATTAGGTTCAAATAGGATTGCTGTTTTGTCACCTTTGGTTACCAAATGCCTATCGATACAATTTTCAGTAATATTCAGTAGCGCACCTTCGTACCATGTTATTTCAGGTTTGGTAAAATCCCATGATAACACCTTGTTCCAACGTTTACGCCAGACAAAATGTTCTTCTGCAATTTCTTCCCAAAAAACTTCGGGCTCTCTAACCGATTTTCGGTATACCTTAAAATATTCTTCTAGGTGCTTGATATGGTAGTTGCTCATGGTAAATTATTAGAAACTGCTTTTACGAAATCTCACTATCTATTTAATGAGTGAAAAATTGTATTCATAAAATGAAAAACTAAATGTAAGAATTTTGAATAGATTAGAATTAATTTTCAAAACTTTTGTTTGAGGAACTGGTATAATATTTAGTTTTTTAAAAAACTAAATATTATAAACTGGAAGCTCAGGGATTTTCAAAAATCCCCAAAAAATGAAATCATTTTTTAAAACAGGAAATATCCTAACTTTAGACACTTTAACTGTTTTAAACTTTAGATACCCTTACAATAAGAAAAGTTAATAATTGAATAATAAATCTCAATAAATTTTACCTATAGGGTCTTGTAAAAAAAAGTACTTTTACTTTCAGAAAATAAAGAAAAAATATTATGTCAGATACAACAGAAAAAGTAAAATGTTTGATTATTGGTTCAGGACCTGCGGGATATAGTGCTGCTATTTATGCAGCCAGAGCCGAATTATATCCAGTAATATACACTGGAATGCAAATGGGTGGACAATTAACAACAACAACTGAAGTAGATAATTATCCTGGATATCCTAATGGGACTGATGGAACAGCGATGATGGATGATTTTAAAAATCAGGCAGAACGGTTTGGTACGGATGTACGTTTTGGTATGATTACTAAGGTAGAATTAAACGAAGAAGTAGGAGGGATCCATAAGGTAACTGTAGATGGTTCAAAACAAATTGAAGCAGAATCAGTAATCATTTCTACTGGTGCAACTGCAAAATATTTAGGAATTGAAAGTGAACAACGATTAATCGGAGGAGGTGTTTCAGCATGTGCTACTTGTGATGGATTCTTTTATAAAGGACAGGATGTTATTGTGGTTGGTGCTGGTGATACTGCAGCTGAAGAATCAACTTACCTTTCTAATATATGCAAGACAGTTACTGTTTTGGTACGGAAAGATTATATGAGAGCTTCTAAAATAATGCAAGCACGTGTTAGAAATACCGAGAATATTACCGTTTTATACAATACTGAACTTGATGAAGTTTTAGGCGAAAGTGTTGTAGAAGGTGTGCGAACTAAAAACAACCAAACGGGAGAAACTCAAGTATTTGATGTAACGGGGGTATTTATTGCCATCGGACATAAACCAAACACAGAATTATTTAAAGATGTATTGGATATGGATGAAGTTGGTTATTTAATTACTGAAGGAAAAACTACAAAGACTAATTTGCCAGGAGTATTTGCATGTGGTGATGTACAGGATAAAGAGTATCGTCAGGCTGTTACAGCAGCAGGTACAGGTTGCATGGCAGCATTGGATTCTGAACGGTATTTGGGTGCTTTGAAGTAATATGTCAATCCTAATAGGATTTAACTTCTAGTGGTGTAAACTCAAATTTCGATCCATTAAACAAGCCTTTATCACTAAGTTTCAAACTTGGGATAACCAATAAAGCCATGAATGATAAGGTCATATAAGGTGCATTCAAAGTGCATCCCAATGCCTTTGCCATTTGATCTATTTCAGCATACAGTTTTCCGATGGTATTACCATTTTTATCACTCATAATTCCTGCAACTGGGAGCGGAACCACTTTTTCATGGGAATTAGATACTGCACAGATACCACCTTTGGATTCAACCAATAAATTTACTGCTTTACAGATCGCTACATCTGTGACACCTACTGCGATGATATTGTGTGAATCATGTCCTACCGAAGAAGCAATAGCCCCTTCTTTTAATCCGAAATTTTTTATAAATGCAATGGCGGGTTGTTGATCTTTATACCGATTAACAACTGTCATTTTTAAAATATCAGCTTCCGTATTTGAAACGAGATTACCATCATCAATTAGACTATCTTCTATTAGTTCATTGGTGACCAATTCGCCTTCTAAAGCTTCAATAACCCTAATCTTTTTAGCAGTAGTATTAAACCTAAAATCTGAACTATTTTTTTTACCTGCTTGAAAGTTATTCAGTATTTGAAAAGATACTGGCTTAATATTTGACACTCCGTTTGAGTAAACCATTTCACCATCTATATAGGTATGGAGCGTTTTAAAATTAACCAGATCTTCCACCACAATAAAATCGGCTGGATCACCTTCTTTCATTAAACCAACATCCAAATTATAATGATGTACAGGATTAATACAGGCAACCTGTAATACTTTAAATAGGTCTATTTTTTTTGCAATGGCTCTAGCACAATGATCGTTGATATGATTGATTATAAGATCGTCGGGATGCTTATCATCACTGCAAAACATCATGTTTTTATAATGCTCTGGAACTAGGTCGATAAGTGCTTCGAAATTTTTAGCAGCAGATCCTTCACGAATGAGAACTTTCATTCCCTTTTGAAGTTTTTCTAATCCTTCTTCGTAAGTAAAACATTCATGATCGGTTGTAATTCCCGCAGCAATATAGGTGGAAATATCATTGCCACGTAATCCTGGAGCATGACCATCAACTGGTTTGTTGTATTGTTTAGCCCAGGCTATCTTTTTCATTACTTCTTCATCTTTAAAAAGAACCCCAGGGTAATTCATCATTTCAGCGAGGTATTTTATATCATCATTTTGAAGAAGCCTTTTAATACCTTCGGAATCAATCACTGCACCAGCAGATTCAAAGTTAGTGGCAGGAACACATGAAGGTGCGCCAAAATTAAATTTGAAGGGTACTTTTCGGCCATTTTCGATCATAAATTCAACCCCTTTAATTCCTAGTACATTTGCGATCTCATGTGGATCTGAAACTGTTGCAACTGTACCATGAGTTACAGCGAGTTTTGCAAACTCTGAAGGGACAAGCATGGAACTTTCAATGTGGATATGAGCATCTACAAATCCAGGTAGGATATAATGATCAATCTGGTGTTCTTTTTCAATAATGGAACTAATTTCACCATTTTCAATAAAGATTTCACCCTTGAATATCCTTTGGTTAGATATATCGACAATTTGCCCTTGTACTTTCATAATTTATTATTCAATTATAAAAATACAAAGTTAACCATTTAGTGAGCAGCATGATGATCATAACTTAGAACATTTTTCATCATCCAATTGTTCTCAACAAGCAACCAGGTAGTTGAAAATTTGGCTATTCCAGTTTGATATAATTCTTTATTGGGTTCTTTTATCCAAAATTCATGAACACCATTTTGGATGACACCATACAGTACACCTTGATTGTACAATGGAAATACTTCAAGACTTCCTGCAACAAGTTTTCTGATGGGTTTTTTATTCGGACTTGAACAAATGTTATTTTTCATATTCTGCATAAATACTTCTTTTCCTGTAGTTCCACCAACATCATGGTAGAATTCAAAATCTTCTGAAAGTAATTTGAAAAGCTGATCTAAATTACACCTGTTAAAACCTTCTTCAAAAACAAGGCTATCCATAGTTTTTAATTGCTTGAATAATGCTGAATCATTTGAAACTTGACTTTGTAAGGATTGAATAATAAATAAGGAGTATTCCGAAAACAAAAATTGTTTTTTTTATCATTTGCAAGGGATTAAAAAATACGTCATCCTTCAATTTACAAAAGAAGAATGACGTAATTGGTTGGTTAGTTTATTGTGATTTTACATTTTGCGAATACTACCAGAACGTCCTTGATTTTTGTTTGCTATAACAGGATCGCCATAATATCTTACATCTCCTCCACTTGAAGCTTTAGCATCTAGTTTTTCTTTTACGTTAACAATAATATCAGCTCCACTAGAGGCTTTAGCATTACAAGTTATGACCTCAAGTTTTTTCGCATCAAGATCGCTACCACTAGAAGCATTTGCATAAAATTTATTGGCTTTGCCAGAAACATCAATATCAGCTCCACTGCTAGTTTCGGCGTATAATTCATTACTAAATACTTCTACTTCAATATCAGCTCCACTACTGCTATCAAGGCTTAGTGTTTCACTTTTAATTACTGAATTTCCCATAACATCAGCACCACTACTAGCTTCAATTTTATCTAAGCGAACATAAGTAACATGTATTTTTTTAGATTTTGATCTTCCTATATTTTTTGAGGATCGGATTGTTAATTTTCCATTGGAAATATTAGTTTCAATTAAATCCATCAAGTTTTCATCTGCTTCTACTACAATTTTGTTTTCGGCACCTTCGGTTAAGTACACATCTAATCCTGTACTTCCTTTTACTTCTGTAAAATCTTCCGAGACGGATCTTTCTTTGGTAACAACATTTCCATTTCCGTCTTTACCTGTATGTAAATCGAAATGACAAGAAGTTAAAGTAGTCACTAATACTACTGCTAATAAAATTTTAATTGTTTTCATATTTTATGTTATTTAATATTGTATTATTTTGTATTTGAGTAAATTAGTTTCCAACCTTCACACGAAGCGTGTCACTTTCATTGGTCAGATTGATATCTAAGCCATCTTTATCTAAAATAATATGATTATCTTCCACTTTACCTTCTTCATTAAGCTTATTGTTTAACTTATCTTCCCAATCGTTATTTGTTGAGTTATATTCAAACCTTATGTTACTTGTTGGGCAATCCAGACAATACGTTTCATTATTTTTAATTAAAAGATGGTGTTCTTCATCTCCATTATTTAATATATCATCATATCGAGATGCATTTCTATGATATGAATAGGTATTTTCATCTGCGAAAAGTACTGTGCCTTCTGGTAAATAAACTACGATTTCTACCTCTTGTTCCTGGTATTTATTATTAACACTGGTTGTAAAATAACCATTTAATGATAATGTATTGTTCTCAAAACTATAGTTATAGTCTATTTCTTCAGCCCTGCTTTTTGCATCTGCGAATGAATTTCCTTCTGCTTTCTTTTCAAGATAGACGGATCCAATTGAATCTTGTGTAGCTCGAACAATTAAACGGACATCATTTGAATAGATAATCTTTTCATTATTTTCATCTAATTTAATCTCGAATCCACTGCCTCTTCTTGATCTAAAATCATATCGATTTTTTGTCACCATTGTTAAATTAAGCGTATCACCATGTTTTATTGGCAGTACTTGTTCGGAAATAAATTCGCCATCATAGGCTTGTTCAGTTGCTTGTCTTAGACCTAGAATGCCCAAACCAATGATTGAAAATATCCATACTGCTAACAACACAATTTTTGCAGTTGTTCCAATAGACTTTAAGTTACTTATAAGCAATTTGAGTCCGAGTATAAACAATACAAAAAACGGAATTCCAACTACAAAAAGAACTAAAAGAGATACAAGCCAAATTGGGGTGTTGGCTGTATTTACTATGGATACATAATCCATTAGTTCATGATTTCCCCATACTAATCCAAAGGTGCCAGTTGTAAATAATCCAACAATCAATCCGATTAATGTTGATAGTGAAATTATAATTAAAAGGATTCCAAAGAATTTTCCAAACACTTTAATAATCCCAACAAAGATTTTCCCAATCGTGCTAAAAAAACCAGAAGCTCCTTTTTTGGCAGTATCTATGTGCTTATCATAATCTACATCTTTAATCTTATCGGATGCTTTATTAAGCTCGTCTTTAATTTTTTTTTCGATGTTTGATATGTTCACTTTTTCTCTGGTCATTTTAAGTTTATCAGAAGTACTGATTGCTTCAGGAACTAATATCCAAAGGAGTATGTATACAAGGATTGGTGTTCCAAATCCTAACAATACTAATATGATCCACATTAATCGAATCCAAAACGCATCAATACTAAAATAATGACCTAAACCAGCGGAAACCCCTGCGATAAATTTATTATCTGTATCACGAAACAATTGCTTGTGTGTTGATTTTGTTCTAGTTCGTTTTTGTTCAGAGGACAGATTATCTTCAAATATTTCTTCATCGATAATATAATCTTCTGGTTGTCCCATCACTGCTATTACTTCATCTAATTCTTTTAGAGAAATAACCTGTGAGGTTTCTTCTATTTTTTCTGAAAAGAGCTCAGCAATTCTAGCTTCTATATCTTTAATTATTTCGTCTTGTCCAGTTGGATCTGAGAAAGATCGTCTAATTGCATCAAAATATCTTGTAAGCTTTGCAAAAGCATTCTCATCTATATGAAAAAATGTGCCTGCTAAATTTATGTTTATTGTCTTGTTCATTTCGTTGTTTTTTCGTTGGTTACTCTTTTTACTGCCTGCTGTAATTCTCCCCAGGTAGTGTTTAATTCGTTTAAAAATAATTTTCCGGTTTCGGTAAGTGCGTAATACTTACGAGGAGGTCCGCTAGTTGATTCTTCCCAGCGGTATGCTAACAGACCTGCATTTTTAAGTCTAGTTAACAAAGGATAAATTGTTCCTTCAACCACAAGCATTTTCGCGTCTTTTAGGGTCTCTAAGATATCTGAAGTATAGGCCTCTCCGTCTTTCAATATGGAGAGAATGCAATACTCCAAGACTCCTTTTCGCATTTGTGCTTTTGTGTTTTCAATTTTCATTTGTTCATTTTTAAATTGATGAATGTCATAGTTAACATTTTTCTTTCTAATTCTTATTAATCTTCAGTCACTGAACTTTGTCGAGGTCAGGATTAATTTGTTTCCCAGGGATTCTGAGTTAGTTCCTCTTTCGTTATTAGATACTGTGACCTAAGGTCTTCCAGATTATAAATTTGTTTCTTTATAACTCTGGTAAATGTTTGAGAGGAAGCAATTGTATCATTATGATGTTTAGTTCCTAAAGAAAATAAATTTAGAACCACTGCCAATACTATATTAATTAACGTGTTCATTTTTTGATTGATTTATTCCTTCGTCATCTTGATTATCTGAGATGGGTTGGGAGGTTGATTTGATGAATGATATACTTAATGGGTATTTATATAATTTTCCTTTTGCTGCATGTATTGTTGCCGAAATAACTGCATAAAGCTCAAAAACGAATATCCCGAATAGTAAGATTGCAGCAATAAATAATACTATAATATATCCTGAAAGGTTTGTTAATTCATTTATTGATATATGTCCAACAGAATGATCGATCGTATTAATTAGAGAAATAAAGTCTGAAGCAAATATCAATACAAATGGCAAGCAAATTATTCCAACTATTAAGGAATAAATAAAAATACTCAATTGAAAGTTGATTGCTTCTTTTCCATGATTATCAACAAATGCATGTTCCTTATTAAATGTCCATAAAAGTAATGGAGCAATAAAATTCCCAAAGGGGAAAAAGTACTTAGTAAAGGTTGAAAGATGTACGAAGGCAGCAATATTTTTTTGATTTTCTGTTATGGTAGTTTCCATTGTCTATTAATTTCTTATACAAATATATGTCTAAAAGACGGTACATTGTAACACATAGTACTATAATTAGCATAAGTTTAACATATTAGAATGTATTAGATTAGCACAATATCTATTGTATATTAGAGGTTAAACTATTGTATATCAATCAGTAATATAAAAAAGTTGGTTAGTGTATATTAATATTAATCTAGATGCTTATGGCTAGCTATATGAATCATTAATATACTTTTCTTTTAAAATATTTAAATCTCGGACTCATTAAATCATTAAATTTTACAATCTTTTTACTTGACACAATGCTTTATTAAATGATTAACTCATTCATTCCTTTTCCATATCTTCGCTTAAAACATAATTGAATGTCCTTAACTCCCAAGCAAATTAATTGGTTTACTTTATTTAAATTACCCTCTGTATTTTTTTGCGGGATACGAGTAAAATCAATTTCTGAAACTTCATGTGCTGTGAGTGTAAAACACAGATGGATCAATCAGAATCCGTTTAAATCATTGTTTTGGGCTGTACAAGGGATGGCTGCTGAATTAACTACAGGAGCATTGGTCATGAATTCTATAAAAGAAAGTGATCATCAAATCTCTATGTTACTTATCAATACAAAAGCATCCTTTTTTAAAAAGGCAACTGGAAGAATAACTTTTGCTTGTTTGGATGGAATAAAAATAAAAGATACCATTGCTCAGGCAATTTATTCAAAAGAAGAACAAACCTGTTGGATAAAATCTGAGGGAGTTAATCTAGATGGAATTATAGTTTCAGTTTTTGAATTTGAATGGGCAGTGAAAGTTAAGAAATAATAGGGCTTTGTTCACTTTTCTAAAAAATTAAATAACTATTTCAAGTTAATCTATTGGTTAATACTTTACTAAACTTATCAACAAAAGAGAGTATTTTAAACTTTTTTTTGTTATATTTATATCTGAAAATTAAAAAGAAAAAGCCTATAGTTTAAAAATACTTAACCTAATATTCTATAAAAATGGCTCGAGCAATGTTTGATTACACCAAGGCTGTCCTTAAAAAAGTAAGTTTTGATGTAACTTTATTCTGTAAGGAGCTAGAAAAAGCGTTAACCCGATTACTTCCACATGAAATCGAGGAATTAAAAATTTGGATTAATAAGCTTCTAGTACAGAACCCCGAATTAAATCAATGTTTAATTTATTTAAAATCATAAAAAATATTCTTCAATTTAATTGAGGGATTTTATTAAAGCATGTTATTTAATTGGACTGATTACTTTTATATCTTGAAAAGTAATTGCACCTCTTATTACTCTGGAAATTGTATCGAATAGTGCATTTATAATTTGAAGTTTTAATTCACTTTTCTTGTACAATAAACTAACTTCTCTTGCTGGAGAAGGTTCATTAAAAAAGCGTAATCGTTCCTTTTGTTCTTCAGGAATATCCAATATATTTAAATAAGGTAATAATGTCATCCCTAAACCTTCATTAGATAATTTTATAAGAGTTTCGAAGCTTCCACTTTCTAATTGAAAAGATTCATCATCATTATTTTTTTTATTTGCTTTGCAAATATTTATTACGCCATCTCTAAAACAATGACCATCTTCTAAAAGTAAAATGTCATTAATATCCAAATCTGAGCTATCTAATTTCTTTTTTGTAAAGAGCCTATGATTAATTGGAATATACCCAACAAATGGTTCAAAATAGAGTACTCTTTCTTTAATATTTTTCTGGTTTATAGGAGTTGCTGCAATAGCTGCATCCAAATGCCCATCATTTATTTTTAAAATAATTTCTGAAGTGGTTAACTCTTCAATCTTAAGCTGGACTTTAGGATATTTATTTGTAAAACTCTTTAAAAACATAGGAAGTAGGGTAGGCATAATCGTTGGGTTGATACCAATTTTAAATTCTCCGCCTATAAATCCCTTTTCTTGATCCACTACATCCTGCATACGTTTTGATTCATTAACTATGTTTCTGGCTTGTTCAACTATTTTTTTTCCAATATTAGTAAGCATAATAGGCTTCTTACTTCTGTCGAATATTACTATATCTAATTCTTCTTCCAGTTTTTGAATTTGCATACTTAAAGTTGGCTGCGTTACAAATACATGCGAAGAAGCTTTAGTAAAATTTTGATATTCTGCTACTGCAAGTACATATTTTAATTGGGTGATCGTCATTGATAAAAATTTTAAACAAAGGTATCATTAAGTATTAATAAAATCTATAGAAATAATTAATAATTATGTTTATGTCTATACTGAAAAAGTTCCAATATCAAACGATATTGGAACTTTTAAGTTAATAGTTTGTCTGTAACAACATACTATTATTCTTGATGTGTTGATTTTTTTTTAATTTTAATGAACTACCTCGACCCAAGGGTACGAGGTATCAAAACAACTTAAGTTGAGATGAATGAAATTTTTTATATTCTTCTTTCCTGCCTTGACCTTGAACATATTTTTTAATAACTTCTTTGTTAGCATATTGTCCGACTGTATTAATATAATAACCTGTCGTCCAAAATTTCCCACCCCACAAAAACCGTTTCACTTCTGGATGTAACCTAAATATTTCCCTTGCCGTTAAACTCTTTAACGTATTGACTATCTTCTTGGGTGACATCATCGGTACACTTTGTATCAAAAAATGAACATGATCGTCATCACAGCCCACTTCTAAAAAATGAATCTCATAACGGCAAGAAATCTCTAAACAAATTTCAACCAATGAAGAGGAAACTTCCTCCGTCAATACATTTCGCCGATACTTTATTGGGCAAACCAAATGGTACATCAACAAACTCTTGTTATGACTTTTGAAGATCTGTTCACTCATATCACAAAAATAAATATCTTTACGCTACACCCGACGCAAGCGTCGGGGAATTCTATTGATTAAAGTCTAATCTCCATTTTAACAGGCACATCAGAAACTTCAAACTTGGCATCATTCCATTGTGGAGGACCCATACTCATAATATTATTTGAAATTCCGTATGGTTCTTTTGGCATACCGTTTGGTTCAAAATCCATTCGTTTATTATCATTTTCATCATGTAAGACAACAATCCCATAAATCCCAGATGTTACATTTGTAAACGTTACCGTTGCCATACCATCTTTTATTTCGCTACTAAGACCCACTAGAGGATTTTTCATAAAAGTAGTTTCATTATGCAGACTAAAAAGGACCTTCCCTGAAGTACTTTTTATAGGTACTGAAACAGTTATAGTTGTTCCATCTGAAACGGTTTCAGATTTTGTTTGTGCATTTAATAATAATGTTGTTAATGCTAAGGTGATTGTAAGTAAAATAGTTTTCATTTTATATTTATTTATTTGTTTGACAGGTCAAAAGTGAGTTAAAATAAAAGTCTAAACTAAATTGTGATACTGAATTGTCAAATATTAATGACCAATTGTAATTATGATGCAGATAATTATTTTTTAAGGATGGGAGCATAGCTTTTTATATGCCATAATATAAGGTATAACTTTCCCATTTCCAAATGGTGTTTTAAGGACATTAGAGTTTAAGTCTTGGCAATCATTTTACGATAAGCGGACATTAGCAGATTTTCCAGATAATTATGGGATACCATGGCTAAGTGGTTATTCTGTTGATATAAATGCTATAAAATATAATTTTTATGTCCACTAATTATAATTATTCTGTTTTTACAATAGCCATTGTTTTTGGACAATGGTTATTGTAAAATTAGGTAATAATCAAAGTAGTTTCTTAAATTTATCATAAATTGTTTAAAAATATAATCTTTATATCTTATGAAAAAATCAATAATGATTTTTGCTTTTTTAATTTGTGTAAATACTTTTGCTCAAAATGATGATTTTAGAACAGGGCGAAGAGGAAAACTATTTTTTAGTGTAGGAACAGAATACCGGATAACGCCGTTACCTACCAACGACGGGGTTGGAAAGAATCCCTTAGCAAGTTATACAAACTCAGATAGACAAAATTCTGGCGCGACCATTTTTTACAACTTGGATTATTTTGTAACAAAAAAATTGAGCCTTGGGTTTTCACATTCGTTTAGGTATGCATTACTCAATTATAGTGATACTTTTGATATAGAAGGAAATTTTGGACAAATAAAAGCAGATTATACTTTAATGATGGGCTATCATTTTTATTTAGATTATCATTTCAAAGTATTTAAAAAAGCAGAATTATTTGCTAGAGTGGGTATTTCTTTAATCAATAGAAATTCACAGTTTACCCTTAAAGAAACATTTTTTGATAGTCAAGGTAATATATTTATCATTCATGGTAGTCGTTTGTTTTATGATATGCAGCCTAAAAATTATGCCATAGGCTATAAAAAAAATAAATTGGAGGCAATTATAGGGGTTTATGCTACAAGCGATGCTCCTTATTTTGATCAAAGCACCCCCTACATAATACCTTATATTAATTTAAACTATACATTGGGTAAATTATAAAACATTTCCCCACAGATTATAATTTGTTGTGGGATGCAGCCCGAAAATGTATTGTTATCAGTTGCACTTTAGCATCTCAGCAAAACATATGGGGTTGGCGCAAAGGGTCTGATTGGAAAAAGCGTGTTAAAATTGAATTTAGAAAGCTACAAAAGACCAAGAGATCTGGAGGCAAACATAAGGAATTTCGTTTAAAAACTGCTATGGAGAATTACTTAAATCTAGCCCAAACCCTTTATAAAAAGATAAACACATTCAAAAGTGTTTTTAAGGTCAATACAATACATCAATACTCATTATTACTTGAATTAGAGTACTACAGCAAGATGCCAGCCAAACATATAGATTTGGCAGAGAGAAGGTTATTAAAGGGAGAAAAGATTCCTTATAGCGAGAAAGTGTTTTCTTTATTTGAGCCTCATACCAAATGTCCTGACAAAGGGGAGGAAAACTTCGAAAAATATGTTGCTCTTGCTGTTTTATCCTATAATCTTCACCGTTTAGGAAATTTAATAAAAAAGAAAAGCATCAAAGAAAAAACGAAACAGAGGCACAAAGCAGCTTAAAAATGCAAGTTCCTTTATGAGTTTAAACATAAGTAACCATAGGATAGCTATGTCTGAAAACCAGCTTTCAGACCAAAATGACGGTGTTTATCAAAAAATCTTACAGCAAAAATTAAAAACGCCTTGATAATCTCTTTTTAATTCTAAAAACAGAATAAACCCTCCGCTAGTCTTTGATATTAAAGAAATTTATACTCTTACCGACCAGACACTATTTAGAATTTACTCAAATAGTTCAGCTGTAATATATACATTAACTAGCGGCCAATCACCAGTATCTGCAGGTAAGTTTGCTATTGTTTCTACGACATCCATTCCCTTAATCACTTTGCCGAAAATTGTATATTCACCATTGAGATGTCTCGTATGTTCCAAGGGACCTAAAAAAATAAAGAATTCAAAGGGAACAGACTTTTTATCTAGGTTTTTGCGATACTCTTTTGCTCCTGAGATTGTACCATATTTATGAATTCTTTTTGTACTGATCTCGGCGGGTAAAAAATAATGCTGTCCAATTGCACGCCTTTTTATGGAAGTTGTCTTATTATCACTATTTCCTCCTTGAATAATAAAATTTTGGACTATTCGATAAAAAAATGTATTGTTGAAATAGCCTTGCTTTACCAAATAAATAAAATTGGCTCGATGCAAGGGAGTGTCTTTAAATAGTTCTATTTCGATAGCTCCATGTAAGGTGTTAATACGAACTTTAGTTTCAGGGTTATTGGCACCATATTCTGTTAAAAAGGAGATAACATTTTCTTGAGTAATTTTTGGATACTCTATTACATTTAAATCTTCTTTTATATTCTTACTTATTTCGATAGAATCATTTTTTTCTTTTACAATAGATGTATCCACAGATATAGTATCATTCTTTTTTACTGAAGTCTTTTTAGTATCTTCACAGGCTATAATAAAACAAGATAGGATTCCAATTAACACTAGTTTTTTCATAAATGATATTTCAAGAATTTGAAAAGAAGATTGTAAAAATAACAAAAATGTATCTTCCTGGAGAGGCTGTTCAGTATAAAATGGCTCCAATGGAAAGAATAGCAGAATTAAAACGCATTGCACAAAAAAAAGAAGCATCAAAAAAAGCCGGAGTTTTAGTTTTGTTCTATCCTGATGTAAACAATAAAACACATTTAGTATTAATTTTAAGAAAAACATATAAAGGAGTACATTCAGGACAAATTGGATTTCCTGGTGGCAAATTTGAAATAAATGATAAAACCCTAAAAAATACTGCATTACGAGAGACAGAGGAGGAAGTTGGTGTTAAGAAAGAAACGATTTTAGTTTTAAAAGAATTAACGGAGATTTATATCCCACCAAGTAATTTTTTCGTGCAACCATTTATAGGAATAACGAGTAGTATACCTCAATTCGTGCTACAGGAAGATGAAGTAGAATCTCTTATAGAAGTTCCACTTGTTCAATTCATGGACGATTCGATAAAAACAAGTCAGAATCTATCTACCTCCTATGCAAAAAATATTGAAGTCCCCGCTTTTATATTAAACGATCATTTAGTTTGGGGAGCAACAGCTATGATGCTCAATGAAGTACGGGAACTATTGAAAGATCTATTGTAAATAGTGAATTTTTGTATCTTCGTATTTGTATTTTTAAAGTATACAGTATACGAATTGAATTGTTCATTAATTAATTTAAAGAACCGATAAAGGTATAAACGGGAAACTGTGTGCAGAAAACAAAATTATGGGCTTATTTAAAAAAAATCCATTTGGACATATATTATTTATCAAACTTTGGCTTATTAGAATAATGGGAGCCTTATCTCACAGCCGATTTAAGGGGTTTAATAAATTAGAAATAGAAGGAAGTGAATTAATCAAAAAGTTACCTCCTAACAATGTTTTATTTGTTTCAAATCATCAAACCTATTTCGCAGATGTAGTTGCGATGTTTCATGTGTTTAATGCAAGTCTAAGTGGTAGAACAGATAGCATTAAAAATATTGGCTATCTCTGGAAGCCTAAACTGAATTTATATTTTGTTGCAGCAAAAGAAACTATGAAAGCAGGTCTTTTGCCTAAGATAATGGCCTATGCTGGTTCTGTTAGCATTGAGAGAACGTGGCGTGCTAAAGGGGAAGAAGTAAATCGTCAGGTTAAAATGGGTGATGTAAGTAATATTTCAAAGGCACTAAATGATGGCTGGGTAATCACATTTCCGCAAGGTACTACAAAACCATGGCGGCCAATTCGTAGGGGAACTGCCCATATAATTAAAAGAAATAAACCAATGGTTATTCCTGTAGTTATTGATGGATTTAGGCGTTCATTTGATAAAAAAGGACTTCGAATAAAAAAAAGAGGAATTCTACAATCTCTTATTATAAAAGAGCCTCTGGATATAGATTATGAAAATGAAAGTGTAGATTCTATTGTAGAAAAACTTCAATATGCAATCGAACAGCATCCTTCTTTGTTAAAAGTAATTCCTAAAGAAGAATTTATAAAAGAGGAGGAACACAATAAGAAACGACAGTGGGAATATTAGATTATTTTTTTCTGTTTTTTAACTTCAGGTGGTCATGGATATGCAAGCAATAACTAGTTTACTGTATTGATTGCGATTTCGAGACACATGTAATTTTTAATGTTTTCTTATCTTTTTCCATAGCTTTAATCATCTATTTTTTTTAACTCTTTATAGTTTCTATTTAACCTACGTAGTAATATTCCGTAAACTAACCAATAAAACAATACCAATAAGCCTAAAACGATCACACCAACTAATACCTGAGCGATAATGAAAACGGAAGCGAAATTTTCTTGTGGTATTCCTTGATTTGCAAAGTCTATGATTTTGTAAAGTTGATCAGTTCTTGAAAAGAAATAAATATCGATAGCAATACTGGAAAGGATAAACATACCTACATTATAATAAACAAAATACTTTACCGTCTTTCGTGTATTCAAAATGTTTCTCATCAACATTTTAGTATTGTCTGTAACCTGTATGGATTTAAAATTTTTATAGAAATAAAAAATAAAGATTCCAAAGATGATAAAATGAATAATGTTGGTATAAAATAATACAGATCCAAGGCCCATTTCTTGCATTATTTCCATATTCTTTTCAGGAATCATTAAATTAATACTAATCCAAAAGAGAAGCTCTGCAACACTAATCACAAATATCCATTTTACTATCGATGATGATTTTTTAAGCAACATCTTGTAAATGTCATTATAGCTTACCTTAGGAAGATCTTGTTCCTTAGATTGCCATTCTTTTTTTAATATATCCAGTTCCTCCATATTAGTTACGGATTTAAAATATTTCGTAATTTTACTTTTGCTCTATTCATTTTAACGCGTGCATTAACTTCGGAAATACCCAAAGTATTAGATATTTCTCGATAGGATTTGTCTTCTAAATACAAGAAGACCAATGCCTTATCTATATCATTTAATTTTTTAATTGCGTTGTACATCAAATTTAATTGCTGCTCTGCTGTATCGTCATATTCTTCAGCTTTAATTTTAAAACTAATGCTTTCAAAATCTTGTGTTTGTAATCTGCGCTTGGATTTACGATATAATGTGATTGCTGTATTTAATGAAACACGATACATCCAAGTGCTAAACTTTGAATCTCCCCGAAACTTTGGAAAAGCTCGCCACAATTGGATGGTTATCTCCTGAAAGAGATCATTGTGGGAATCATTATCATTGGTATACAATCTGCATATTTTGTGTACAATGTTCTGATTCTCTTCAAGCTGTTTTACAAAACTATGTTCGAGTTGTTTATTCAATGATGGAAAGTTAATTACTCTGTTAGTAGTTCTTTTTGTGATTTTGTTACACCTGTAATCTTTAATTGAATTTATACATTAGCAGTTCTTGTATTTATCATATAGACCCTTATTCAAGTATTTGAGGAATACATTTTTCTAACCTTTTTTGTTTGGTGGAATCTCGTTTAGCACTACCTATATGATCTGCATACTCCCGTTGTTTGCCAGGAGAAATATTGTTAAATTGAGTATATAGTCTCTGGTCGTAAACTTTCATATTGTTGATTATTAAGTTAATAACATCTGTTTTCTAACTGAATCCAGCTCTAAAAAATGCGTTATATTATTATAACTAAGGGATTTACTGGTTTTATAAGCCATAGATTCGTTTTAAAAAAATGATTCTGCGCAAACGCTTTGAGTTATCTCCAGTTTTAGGAAGCATTCCAATATCAGAAGTAAAGATTCTCTTAAAAAGCAGAGATGAACTTCCACCAGTTTTATTAGCCCTCCAAACAATTTTCACTAACAAGGCATCCCATCAAAAAATGTTTAAACTTGTAGAACCCATTGTTCAAAATGGGAAACGACAAACAGGACGCCAGGGGATGGCCATATGGGAAGTGATTGTTTTATCTGTTATACGATTAACCCATAACAGCAATTACGATCGTTTATTGTGGATTGCCAATTCAGATAAATATGTGCGTCAACTCATGGGTATAGAAGGCGATTCTCATGGGTTCACAGTAGAAGATAAGCAATACCGTTTAACGGCATTAAAGGAAAACATTGGATTGCTAAAAGTTGAAACCATAGAAAAGATCAATGCCTTAGTTTTGGAAGTAGGACAGGGTTATCTAAAAAAAAGACCGAGAAGCTGTTGCGCTTAAAGCCGATAGTTATGTTGTAAAAACCCATGTACATTTCCCCACAGATTATAATTTGTTGTGGGATGCAGCCCGAAAATGTATTGAAAATAAGTGATTTAAGTATTGTTACCTGAAAGGATACTTTTTTTATAAATTTAATTATTATTAATCTACTTACAATTGGGTATAATAATATTACAATTCAGTTTAATTAATTCTATTTACATTTTTATAATGTACAGTTTTGTACCAGAAAACGAAACTAAATTAAAATGAGATTAAAAACATACTATAACTATTCTATATTAATTAGTTGCTTTTTTGCACTTAATACATTTGCACAAACTACAGTTTCTGGTGTAATCACGGAAAATAATGGAACACCCATTTTAGGTGCAAATGTCTATATTGAAGGGACCTATGATGGTTCCTCATCAGATGTTAATGGGAAGTTTTTATTTGAAACCTTCGAAACAGGGGAACAAACCCTTGTAGTTTCATTTGTGTCTTTTGAAAAGTTTACTCGAATAATAACTGTTTCTCAAATGCAAAACCTTATTATTAAACTTAGAGAAGATGTCAATTCATTGGAAACTGTTGTTATTAGCGCAGGATCTTTTGAAGCTAGTGACAATAGTAAAGTTTCAGTATTAAAACCCTTAGACGTAGTAACTACTGCAAGTGCTTTAGGAGATTTTGTAGGTGCTTTACAAACCCTTCCAGGAACTACTACAGTTGCTGAGGATGGTAGGCTTTTTGTTCGAGGAGGAGACGCTGAAGAAACCCAAATATTTATTGATGGATTAAGAGTATTTACCCCATATACACCTACAACAAACAATGCTCCAACACGTGGTAGATACAGTCCTTTTCTTTTTGATGGGATCACTTTTTCTACTGGAGGTTATTCTGCTGAATATGGCCAGGCACTATCATCGGTTTTATTGTTAAACACCATCGATGAACCAATACAGGAGAAGACAGATATTTCAATCATGAGTGTAGGATTGGGTTTAGGAAATACTCAAAAATGGGAGAAAAGTTCTTTGAGTATTAATGCTACATATATTAATCTAGCACCATACAATGCCATTTTTTCTAATAGAAACGATTGGATAAAACCCTATGAAGCATTTTCTGGAGAAACAGTTTTTAGGAAACAATTTAAAAATGGACTCCTTAAATTTTATGCGGCTTATGATGATACTAATTTTGAACTTATACAAGAAGATATAGACTTTACTAACGGAATTCACTATAAACTTAAAAACAATAATTTCTACAGCAATTTGAGCTATTTTGGATCCTTTTCAAATAAATGGAAAATAGTTGCTGGGGCTAGTTATACTTATGCTGATACCAATATTGATTTCATCGAAAATAAAGTAGCCAATGCCGAAAACTCTGCCCATATAAAAGTTAAATTAAGAAAAAATTTCAGCAGCCGATTTAAACTATCTTTTGGAATAGAACAATTTTTTACAGATTTCAATGAAGATTTTGAAGGAGATAATATCACTATTAACAGTGGATATAACAATAATATAAGTGGAATCTTTACAGAAGCAGATATTATTTTCTCAAGGAAGTTTGCTGTGAAATTAGGTATTAGAGGAGAGTACAGTGCCCTTTTTAAAGACTATACCTTATCACCACGTACTTCATTTGCTTTCAAAACAAGTAAGAACAGTCAGTTGTCTCTCGCATATGGCGATTTTTATCAGCAACCTAATAGTGATATTTTAAAATTCAATAATGACTTGCAAGCACAAAATACACAACATTTTATTTTAAATTATCAATATACTGCTAACAACAAGATTTTTAGAGCTGAATTATATCAAAAAGAATATAATAATCTTGTGACCTATAATTCTGATAATCCATTTTTTAATTCTGATTTCACAAATGAAGGAGATGGGTATGCTCAGGGACTTGATATTTTTTGGAGGGATAATAATAGCATTAAAAATGTTGACTATTGGTTGAGTTATTCTTATTTAGATACTGAACGTGAATATCAAGATTATCCCGTTACAGCAACTCCCTCCTTTGCAAATACACATAATTTATCGGTTATCGCAAAATATTGGATTGAAGATTGGAAAAGTCAGATTGGGTTTAGCTATCAATATGGTAGTGGACGAACCTATACCGATTCAAATATCGAAGGGTTTTTACAAGAAAAGACAAAAAGCTATAATAATATTAGTTTAAATTGGGCCTATTTGATCAGCCAACAAAAAATACTATATGCCTCAGTAAATAATGTGCTTGCCTTTACGAATATTAACGGATATCAGTATTCTAGAGTACCAGATGTTAATGGGCATTTTGCTAGAAGAGCATTATTGCCAGCTGCAGATCAATTCTTTTTTGTTGGCTTCTTTTGGACTATTAGTGATGACGGCACTGATAATCAATTAGATAAATTGTAAAAAAGGAAGGTTATTTTAATTCGAATTTTATAAGTCTATTTACTAACTTTGAAAAAATTTAATTAATCTATCATGAGTAAATTGTTTTTAGCATTTTTAATAACGGTTACAATTTTCAGTTGTAAAACCGATAAAAAAGAAAACTATAAAGAAAAAGAATCTGATAATTTAGAAAGAGCAAATGAAAATGAGATTTTAGATGGAAAATTAAGTGGCTTTAAGCTTATGGAGCAAAAATGCTATGCATGTCATGTAGAAAAACCATCCCAATCAAAAAATGCCAATAAGTTAGCACCACCCATGCTACGAATTCAAGAACATTATTTACCTGCTTATCCAGAAAGAGATGAATTTGTTTCGGCTGTAATCGATTTTTTAAATAATCCTTCAAAAGAAAAGACCCTTATGCCTGGAGCGAACAGGAAATATGATCTTAAGAAGAAAGAGGGCTATAAAGAATCGGAGTTGAGATTGATTGCTGAAGCTTTGTATGATAAAGATTTTGGGAATTTTCCAAAAAAGAAAATGAATCAATTTTTGCAATTAAATGAAGAAAAAAAATGGAAACTTAAGCCAGCATCTATAAGAGATATGCAAAAAATTCAAAATAAAATAAATAGGTTTAATTCAAGTGATATTGCACTTTATAATCAATTTGGAAAAGATGTTTTTGATGCAACTAAAATGATTTTGTTAGATGAGGCCTATAAAGGTGATGTATACAATCAGATTCATATATTCTTTAGTGGTATAAAAGAAAATATGCACATTCTAATGGCTACCAAATCGATGGGTGAAGCTAAAAATCAGGTAATGGTATTAAAAATAAAATTTAATGAATTTCGTAAATTTTTCAAATAGAAAATTATACCTACATACAATTACCTAACCTAGCTTGCAGGCTAATTTAAAATATCCCCATATTTTTTCTTGGCGGTATCTACTGATTTATTTTGAGTTTCAGTTAGCCTTTTTTCAATTTTATTTTGTTGAAATATCCTTGTTTCTTTAAATCACCAGAAACCAAAGCCTGAAGAAGAGTAAAGTTGGAATACCTAACATCTATTTAGTCTAATTTACATTTCATCCCTAAAATAAAACAATTCAGTAAACCTTATTTCTAAAGCTAATGTAAGAGGATCATATTTGTACCAGAATTGAAATCAATTATAAACTAAAATTTATTGATCATGCAAACATTATTAACTTATTTCGCAATACTATTAACTGGAATGATATTGTATTCACAAAATACTATCGAAGTGAACATCACTGGTTTTGATTCCAATGATGGTGAAGTAAAAATCGCTTTATATGACAATGAAGATTCCTTTTTAAATAAACCTGAAAAGGCAATTTCTTCAACGATAACTAATAATAAAGCTAGTGTTACTTTTGATGAAGTTCCTGATGGGATCTATGCTATATCTTGTTATCATGATGAAGATGCCGATGGGAAACTTAATTTTTTATGGGATTTTATCCTACTGAAGCAACAGGTACATCAAACAATGCCCCTGCTAGATTTGGTCCCCCAAAATGGAGTGATGCTAAATTTGAACTAAAAAATGGTGAAATGAAATCATTTGAAATTAATCTTTAATCAAATAAAATAATTATTATGTTAGGAATATTATTAAAAAAATCAGGAAAAAGTAAATATCTTATCCCCTTAATAACAATAATATTAAGCTTACTACTAATTGGGATTCTTATTTTTGCTTTAAAAGCTTAAATTATAATTATAAAATTAAACAAATTACAAGATCATGAAATACATAATATCAATAACTATAGTATTACTTTCCTTTTCAGGTATAAGTCAGACACAATATCAAAATGGAATGCAAAAGGCATTAGATCAATGGGATCAAAATAAACCCTGGGAAGCTGTAAATATGTTTGAACGAATTGCTTTGGCAGAACCAGATGAGTGGTTACCTCCTTATTATGCTTCGATGATTACTATTATTCATAGTTTTGGAGAAAAAGATGAAGCTAAACTAAAAGCCCAATTAGATCGGGCATTGGAATTTATGAACGATGCTAAAGCCATTTCAAAAGATAACCCTGAGATTATTATTTTAGATTGTTTATGGCATACAGTTTGGGTTGCAAATGATGGAGCAACTTTCGGGATGAAATATGGCGCCAAAGTATCGATGATGTATCAAGATGCTTTAAAACTAGCTCCAGATAATCCACGAGTAATAATAAATAAGGCTGAATGGGATATTGGTGGAGCAAAATTCTTTGGACAATCAACAGATACTTTTTGTAAAGAAATTCAAAGAGCTATAGATCTCTTTCCAGATTTTGAACCAGCTGGGGAGTTTTATCCAACATATGGATTGGATCGTGCAAAAATAGTATTACAAGAATATTGCAATTAATTATGAATGAAATAATTAAAGAAATAGGCCGAGCTTTTTTTGTTGGAATAATTGTTTTTATTGTTTTAGGAATCATTAGGTATTTTAATGGTTTTACCATTTCCAATGGAACAGAATTACTGATTTTATTTGCTTATAATCAAGCCTACACTTTGACTTATTATATGGCAAATTATTTTTTCTTTAGGTATATGATTAGGCAATATAAAGACTCTTTTTTCACATTTAGAACATTGGTAAAAGTAATCTCAGGAGTAATTGGAGTTACCCTATTGTGTTCATTTGTAATAAGGATAATTCAAGAGGTATATATAAAAGGTGAAACATTAAATGAATTTATATCCGAAGAAAAAGTACAATATTATTATATAAGTATTATTATTTCCATACTTGTAATTACTATTTTTTTAATTATTTATTACTATCGACATATTCAGGAAAGCAAAGTAAAAGAACAAAAAATTATTGCAGGAACTGCATCGGCTAAATTTGATGCCTTAAAAAATCAATTAGATCCGCACTTTTTGTTTAATAGTTTAAATGTATTGACCAGTTTAATTGAAGAAAATCCGGAAGCAGCAACACGATTTACAACCTCACTTTCAAAAGTTTATCGATATGTATTAGAGCAAAAAAACAAAGATTTAGTTTCGGTAGAAGAGGAGTTGAAATTTGCAAATATTTATATGCTGCTTATTAAAAGGAGGTTTGAAGATAGCATCATTTTTTCAATGCCTGAAAGACTAAACAATCCAGATGCTAAAGTAGTACCGCTTTCACTTCAATTATTATTAGAAAATGCAGTTAAACACAATATGGTAACCCCATCAAAAAAATTACATATATCGATCATAGAAAAGGATGGAAGCCTAATCGTTAAAAACAATTTACAACCCAAGCAGGTTGTAAAAGCTGGTACTGGAGTAGGATTAAGGAATATTAAGCAACGATATTACTTATTGACAGATAGACCAGTCTTAGTACATAAAAATCAAAAAGAATTCAGGGTAACTATCCCTTTATTAACAAAAAACATAACAATTATGGAAACGCAAGAAAGCTATATTTCAGAAAAAAAATACGCAAGAGCAAAGGAGCATTTAGAAAAGCTAAAAGGGTTTTATATCCATTTTACGATATATCTTATTATGGTACCTGTATTTATCTTTTTAAATATAAGATCAAATGATTTCCCTTGGGCAATATTCCCAATATTTGGATGGGGATTTGGAGTCGCAGGTCATGCAATGGAAGTATTTGATTATAACCCATTTTTAGGAAAAAACTGGGAAGAGAAAAAGATCAGAGAATTTATGGATAAAGATGATTTTGAAACATTTAAATAATAGACTATGGATAATTTTGATAAGGAAAATAAATACATACAGGCTAAAGAAAAAGTAAGTAAAATTAAAAAGTTTTACACAAGTCTATTCTCCTACTATTGTTTTTATTGCATTTTTGGCAGGGATTAATTATTATACAGATGAATGGCGTTCCCCATGGTTTTTATGGGCGGCTTTAGGTTGGGGAATTGGAATTGTTTTCCATGCATTTAAAGCCCTTGAATGGATGCCTTTTATGAATAAGAACTGGGAAGATAGAAAGATAAAAGAATTTATGGATAAAGATGACGAACCATCCAACAATCGTTGGAGTTAATTTGAAACTTATGGAATATTATAATGACGAAAAATATAATAGAGCAAAAAAGAAAGTAAAAAAAGAAAAGGAATTTTATTCTCACATTACTGTTTATTTAATAGTAAATGTATTTTTAATATTGATGCATTTAGGACTTTTTCAAGATGGATTTTTTAATATTAATTATCCTAAATGGTCAATGTTTACAACCCCTTTATTCTGGGGCATAGGTTTATTTTGCCATTGGCTTTCCGTTTTTCATAATAAGATTTTCATTTATAAAAAATGGGAAGAGCGAAAAATGAAGGAGTTTATGGAGAAAGATGAAGAAGATATAAAACGAAATACATATAAATAATTTAATAAAAGAGATTTCAACCTAAAAAATTTATGAAAGTAATCATTATTGAAGATGAAAGACCATCAGCACGTCGATTGAATCGTATGCTTGAAAAAATGAATATTCAAGTCGATCAGATGCTGCATAGTGTTGAAGAATCTATCGCTTGGTTTAAAAGTAATGAGCATCCAGACCTTATTTTTTTAGATATTCAATTAAGTGATGGTTTGTCTTTCGAGATTTTTGATGAAATTAATGTAAAAAGTGCTATTATCTTTACAACAGCATTCGATGAATATGCACTTCAAGCCTTTAAGCTTAATAGTATCGATTATCTATTAAAACCTATAGATGAAGAAGAATTAAAAGCAGCAGTTAAGCAATACAGTGAGTTAAAATCACAGCCTCAACAAGTCCAACTCAATTTTGATGACATCAAGAAATTACTTGTCAATCCTATAGAACGGGAATATAAAAAACGATTTACCACAAAAATCGGACAGCATTTAAAAATGATATCAGTAGATGAGATAGAATGTTTTTTTTCTGAAAATAAAGGGACCTATGCCCACACAATTAATGGTCGAGATTATTTATTAGATACAAGCTTAGAGAATTTGGAGAAGGAATTGTCTCCTAAATTATTCTTTAGGATTAGCCGTAAATATTATATAAATATCAATGCTATAAAAGACATAATCTCCTATACCAATTCACGGTTAGAATTAAAACTTAATAGTTATTCTGAAAGTGAAGTGATTGTTGCTAGAGAGAGAGTAAAGGATTTTAAATTATGGCTGGAATAGTACGCCATGTTATTTAAAGATTTAGTCTAAATCCATATACTTGTAGCGTACCCTGCATAAAGTCAAGATCTTTAGATGGTTTAAAACCCATTTTTTCATACATAGTCCAGACAATTTGCATAGATTTAGTTGTATGAATAAGTACTTGTTTATGTTTATTTACTTTCGACAGTTCTATGCAGACCTTTGTTAAAAGTGTTCCGATGCTTTTTCCTCTAGTACTAGTATTGACAGCCAATTATCGAAACCCAGAAGCATTTTTTTCAAGTGATGCTGTTCCACCAGATCCATAATACTTCATATCACTAAAATAAACAACAGCACCACCAATAGTACCTTCCGAGGAAATGGCAATTATTAATTTTGTAGCGGCATTTTTAGTAAAACTCCCAACATTTGCAAGTAATTTATAATAATCGGGTTGTTCAGTAATAGATGGAAATCCATCTAATTGTGAATACACATCGACCATTAATTTCCCAATTTCTAGAAACTCACTTTTATTGGCTTCTCGGATAATGTATTCTGAATTATTCAACGTTTCAAATTTGTTTAAGAAGAGATACATAATTATAACTCTTCAGCAAAACTAAAATAATAAAATAAAGACTAATTTACGAAGGGATCCGAAAACTTTTCATCAGTTAGCAACTCATGATCGGTTAGTGTTTTTAGAAAAGCAACAAGAGCTGCAGATTCCTCTGGGGTAAGTTCTAAATGACGTGGATCACCATTGCCATTTTTCATATGTGCAGACAGGTAAGGATGGGCTAAAACTCCAGTACTATAATGCTCTACAATCTCTTCTAACGTTTTCATTCTTCCATCATGCATATAGGGCCCTGTGACTTCGATATTTCGAATAGAAGGAGATTTAAAATGACCATAAAAGGAAAGAATTCCAATATTTGCGCCATAGCCATTATCTTCAACATTTATATCGATATCTAGTCCAATATTATCAGGCTCTGCCGCACTAAATACAACTTGATTTGCCCCCTCAGGGATGGGTTGTTCATAATGCAATGGAACAGCATTAGGTAGATGGCAAGTCACACAAGTACCAATAGCTTCAGGTGTTAACTTTCCATTGAATATATCTTTACCAAGATTTTCTTGAGGGGTGAAATTTGGAAAATCTATAAAAATATTTTGTGTGATTTCAATCCCTTCATCATATTTTGAATTGAATGAATAAATAGATCGAACAAATTGTGCTAAGGCTTTCGAAATCCTATCACTGGTTACTTGTTTACTTCCAAAGGCATTTTCAAATAGAGGATTATAATGGTCTAGCTCTGATAAAATATTAACTAACTCATCTAAGGTCATCCCCATTTCAACGGGATCCTGAATAGGCATTAGCACCTGTTCCTCTAGGGTAGCAGCACGATGATCCCAAAAGAAATTTTTAGCACTATACAATCCAGCATTTGCAAAACCCATTGAATTTCTAAATGTATGCCCCCCTTCAAAACCCTCACTTTTTGATTTGTTATCTGAAAATCCAAATTCTTGTAAATGACAACTGGCACATGAGACTGTTTTGTTTGCCGACATATTTACATCATAAAACAAAACACGACCTAAAGTAACTCCATAATCTGTTAGCGGATTGTCTGTTGGGGTATTATCGAAACCAAAAACATAATCGGTAAATGTGCTGGGATAGTTAATGTTACTATAATTAAATGGAATTGTGGGTAAATTGTAAATATCACTATAATCATCATCAGGTAAAATGATAGCATTACTATCATCATTTTGACAAGAAATAAATAATATAGCAATTAAAAAAAGACTAAATGTTTTTACGAAATTCATAACATATGAAGCTTTAAAATAACAACTAATATTATAGAAGATATCCTTGCAAATATAATCAAAATTTAATATAAATACCATTTAGTCGTCAATTATATAATCTGTTTATTACTTCTTCTTTTTTGGTTTAATTCTATTTTCATTAAAGGCAGAGGGGAGTAGGCTTGGGATGTATTTCACCAATAAAGGGAGCAACAAACTGCCTCCTGGAATCAAAAAAATTGTTAATGATGGAATGGATTTACAGATATCGAGAAGCTGTCCTTTTACTTTATCTTTTTCCTCTGAAGATAACTCCCTAATTGTTGATTGTCCTAATAAAATTACTAGTTCTCCACTTTCTTCTAACTCTTTTATCAAACGATTTTTATTTCGTAAAATCAAAAGTTTTACAGTTGCTGTGGATTGATTAAACAACTGATTTATAGGATTTGCATATTCAAATAGTTTTATCTTTTTTGAATGTTTTTTAGAAAATAGATCGATGTGTTTTAAATTAATTTCAACCTCTTTTTCTGAAACTTCTAGAAGTTGAGCCAATTGCTTCAAAAATTGTTTTTCAGAATGATCCAATAATTTATCATTCCAAACAGCCATACAACACAGATCCAAAATGTATTTTTTCTCAAGAGACTCATAGTTATTTTTTAGTAAAAGATTTTTTAAACTCAAAAAATATTTTTGATCCTCATGAATCGTTAAATAGGCTGTTGAAGATTCAAGTAGGTCAATTATTTGAATGTCATATTTATCTTTATTGCTTTTTGCTTGCAGGGCTAAAAAGCTAATATTTATAATATCACTTTCTAATTCTTTGGCATATTTTTTTAAATTTTCAGGAGATTTCAAATAATTCCTAAAAGCAAGAATATCGATATATAAAAAGGCGTAGGTAAGAATTTGTGTCGCTTTCTTTTTAAGAATATTATTGGTTTCCTGCAACCTTGCTGATAAAATATGTTCAAGATTATCAGTGGTAGACCGAGTTAAAGTAAGTTTATATATAAATCCGGTTTTACCTTTTTCAAATATTTTATAAAAATTTAAAATACACTCAGCTGCTTCTTCAAATGTAGCTTTTGGTTTATTAATAAAAAAGGTAAAAAGTAAGGTGTGAAAAAGATTGATTTTAGTATATTCATCCGTTGTAATAGACAACTTACTTAAGGGCTTATCATGTACTGCTTCAATTGATGTACCGTATAAAAACCCTGTGGTCTTTAGTTGATTATAAAAAAGAATTTCATCATTTATTTTTTCAATAAACTGTTGCTTTTCGATTAAAGTTAAAAATTTTGGGATCCAACCAGAAGCAGAGGGGTTCATATAAATTTAATTTTATTAATTTTGAATTTTATTAAAATACAATATTAATTGTACAACATAGATCAAAATTTACTCTTTATAAATAATATTGAAAGTAAATTTAAATAATTATAAAAATAACTATGAAAAAAATAAAAATAATTACTGTATTTGGCGGATTAAGTTTGCTAATACTTTCTGTAATTTTAACTTCTTCAGATCATATCGATGCACCTAATGTTGCTGGTACTTCTACCGATATAGCAGATTTTTATGCTTTTGAAGGAGATAATACAGATAACACGGTTTTTATTGTAACACTTCAGGGTATTTTAACTCCTGGAACGATCACAGAAAATGCAAGTTTTGATGACGATGTATTAATCGAATTTAATATTGATAATACTGGTGATTTTGTAGAGGATCTTGTTATACAGGCCATTAGCCGCGATAGTATCATGTATTTTTTTGGACCTGTAGTTCCATCTGAAACAGGATTGAATTCTGAAATTGAAGAAATACAACACGATAGTGTTATTATCTCTACTGTTAACGATGTTCATACAAGTTCGATCAATGGGAAACGATTTTTTGCAGGCCCAAGGCGTGATGCCTTTTATTTTGATTTTAATAGGTTTAATGAAATAGCTTCAGGTGTAGCTGCCCCAGATGGTTTCTTTCCTCCAGAAGAAGCTAACGATTTCTTTGTTGACCTTAATATACTTTCAATTGTAATTGAGGTGCCTAACAGTTTACTGGGAACTGCTCCAAATCATGTATTGGGTAGTGAAGGAAATATAAACGGATTACTACCAGCCTATAATGTGTGGGTTTCAGCAAAAAGAAAATTATAATAAATAAAAAAATTAGAATGATTTCATATAAAATAAAAATAATACTTGTTTCACTAATTTCTTCCCTTTTGTTTGTGCAGTGTATTGATGATGATAATAATAACAATGTTATCGAGCAGGAGACTTGTGACGATGGAATTCAAAATGGAGATGAAGAAAGAGTAGATTGTGGAGGAAGTGTATGTCCCCCATGTTCAGATGGAAGTGTTAATTTTGATGGCACATTTGTTCAGCATGATGTCATGGGAAGACCCGCCGTAAATACTGTTTTTAGTGGAACAAATTCTGTTAAAAATGATTTTAATGTTTCTTTGGTTTCTAACCGCGAAAGTTTTCAACCAATTTTTGAATTCATTCTAGAAGATTATCATGATATTTATGCAGTTGCTCTGGATATACCGATAGAGGAATTAAATTATGAAACAAATATTTTAAATTGGAACGCAGAAACTTTTACTAGGATAATGGCACAGTTTGACGCTTTGCAGGTAGCTCCAAATGGTCCAACTACTTATTTTGATTCAACATCTGGACTTGTTTTTACTGGAAGATCATTATCTGATGATGTAATTGATATATCCTTTACATTATTATTTGGGGGAAAATCCGGTACCCGTTTTGATGGCAATAATGGAACACCTCAATTAACATACGATGGTGTGGATTCTGGAAATAGAGATTTCTCATTAACTTTCCCATATTTGGAAGCACCTATTCTTGAGGAGAAATAAAATAATCTAATAATTAGAAGCCATATTATCCTTGTGCATTTCAAATTTATTGTGAGTTTAATTTTCAAAAGGAATTCTATTTTATAATTTATAATGAAAGGCTTAGTTATTCTTATTGGATTTGTGTTTTTCATTTCATGTGCTAACAATGAATTGAATGAACAAATTACTAATCCAGATGATTATAATTTTTATTTAAATACGTCTCATAATATCACTTTTGAAACTGCTTTGTCAGAAAAGGAGTTTTGGTCAAAAAGACTGCGTCCAGATAGTTCTGGAGTAGGTGATATAGGCCCCTTAGCCAATGCTTATACAACACTTTTTATGGCTACTGGAACTATAAGCTACCTCAAGAATGCTGAAAGTTTATACAAAAAAGCGATTGCTATTTCTACACATCACAAAGATGTTTATATCCGTTCCCTGTCTCATAATTATATAAGTCAACATCGCTTTATGGAGGCAAAAAAACTTTTAGAAGAAAGTTATGCCGGCTTATCCGATAAACATGCAACTGAATTAATGCTGTTTGATGTATATATGGAATTAGGAGACTATCAAAAAGCTGATACTATGTTGGGTAAAGTAAAAATTAATAATGACTATGATTACTTAATACGACTGGCAAAATGGAACGATCATAATGGAAAATTAAACGCTGCCATTCGTAATTTAGAACAAGCTAAAGAGCGAGCAGATGCAAGAAAAAATAAACAATTACAAGTTTGGACCTATACCAATCTGGCGGATTATTATGGGCATGCTGGAAGGATAAAAGAATCCTATAATTTGTATTTAAGAACACTACAAATTCAACCAGACAATGCTCATGCTAAAAAGAAAATTGCTTGGATTGTGTATTCTTATGAAAAAAATGCGATTGAAGCCAGTAGAATTATTGATTCCACAAAGATATTACATAACAGTCCGGATTATTATTTATTTAAAGCTGAATTAGCCGCTTTTGAAGGGGATGAAGATGAAAGAAAAAAACAAAATAAAAATTTCGTAGGGGGAATATCCAAAGGTGAATATGAAAATATGTACAATGCTTTTTTAATAGAATTACTTTCAGAAACCCAAGCTGAAAAAGCGGTAGAATTAGCCGAAAAAGAAATTAAAAATAGGGCAACAGTTTCAATGTATGCCTTATTAGCATACGCACAATTAAAAGCAGGAAATAAAGAAAAAGCTTTAGAAACCATTATCACTTACGTGGGAAATAAATCTTTTGAACCAAAGGTTCTTTATTATTCGGCTTTAATTTTCAAAGCAAATAATGAAGGTGCTAAATTGAGTAAATATAAAAAAGAATTGAAAAGATTATCATTTGAACTGGGCCCATTATTAAGTCAAAATGTAGCTCAATTTTAAAAGTATCATAGTGTTACTCTGTAAATACTCTAACTAAGCATAGTTAAAACTTGGATATGAAATTTAATTTTGTTGGCTCACTTGGTTTAATTATCTTTATTCAAATTTTTTTAATAAAAACATAAATCCTAACAAAACTAAATTATGAAAAGAGTTACCCAATGTATATTTTTTGGAATCTTTTGTATGTTATCTATTCAAGTTACTGCTCAAAATGCTACCCAAAATTTAACTGATCATTTTGATGATTTAATTGCACAAGATGTTATTTTACAAGAAGATGCAAATTGGTCAATCACCAATGAGAACGTAAGTAGTATAAGTAACTTGCATCACATTTATTTTAATCAAACTTTAAATGGTATTGAAATATATGGGACAACATCTAGTATTCATTTATTAAATGGGGAGATCATTTTAGAAAATAATCAATTTGTGCTTAAGAGTGCAGATAAATTATCTGGAAGCTCATCACCTTCTTTAAGTGCAGTAGATGCTGTTATGGCTGCTGCAAGTCAGTTAAATTATTCAATTACTATAGGATAACTGTTATTGAAGTAATTCAAGGTGCCAGTCAAGAAACAATATTAAGTAATGGTGGAATTTCTTTAAGTCCTATTCCAGTAAAATTGGTATTTCACCTTACTTCAGAGAATAAATTGGTTTTGGCCTGGGATATTTCCATACAAGAAATTGCTCAAGAAAATTGGTGGAGTATGCGAGTTGATGCAGTAACCGGTACTATTTTAGATAAAAATAACTGGATAGTTAGCTGTTCTATTGAACATAATCACAGTACTGATGTAGATTTAGATTATAATAAAAATCTCTTCGACATTCCTAATTATAAAACACTTTCTGAAGAAATAAGTGGCTGTGTAGAATGTTATGAAGTTATTGCTATGCCTCTTGAAAGCCCTTATATTGGAGATCGAACAATTGAAAGTAATACTGTTGATCCTACTGCTTCACCCTATGGATGGCATGATACTGATGGAGCGGCTGGAGCAGAGTTTACAGTAACCAGAGGGAATAATGTGAATGCTTATGAAAATGGAAATAACTCTGGTTATCAACCAGATGGGGGAGCAGATTTAAATTTCACTGGCTATCCTTTTGAAATAATTTATACAGTTGCAAATCAGTATGAAGATGCATCTATTACAAATTTATTTTACTGGAATAATATTATACATGATGTTTTTTACCAATACGGATTTGATGAAATAAGTGGAAACTTTCAAGTTAATAATTATGATAATGGAGGAGCAGGAAATGATTCTGTAAATGCTGAAGGTCAAAAAGGGTTAATTTGTAATGCTTTTTTTGGAACTCCACCAGATGGTAGTAGTCCAACTATGGAGATGTATATATGTGGTGATAAAGATGGTGATTTTGATGCTTTAGTGGTGACTCATGAATATGGTCATGGTATCGATAGACGATTAGTTGCTGGACCAAATAATGTGAATTGTAATGACAATACGGAAAACATGGGTGAAGGAATAGGGGATTGGTTTGGATTAATGCTTACAATGGAAGTAGGCGATTCTGGAACAGATTCTAGAGGAGTAGGATCTTATTTATTAGGTCAGGGAGCAGGTGGGCCTGGAGTTAGAAATTATCCATATAGTACTGATTTAGCTATAAATCCACAAACTTATGGTGATGTAGCCGATACTAGTGGTCAAACTCATAATATAGGTGAAATTTGGGGTGCTATGATTTGGGAAGTTAGTTGGGCTTTGATAGATGAGCATGGTTTTGATGAAGATATATACAATTTTACAGGAGATGTTAATCAAGATGCTGGAAATATAATGGCTATGGCAATAGTTGTAGAAGGGTTGAAATTACAACCATGTAGTTCTGGTTTTGTAGATGCAAGAGATGCAATATTTGTAGCAGACGATGCTATTTATGATGGAGCTAATAACTGCTTACTTTGGGATGCGTTTGCAAAAAGAGGTCTTGGAGTGAGTGCTGATCAAGGGAGTTCAAATAGCCATACCGACGGAACAGAAGCTTTTGATTCTCCTGTACCAGCAATAAATACTGAAGAGGAAGTATGCATAGGACAAGGAGTTCAGGTATTTGGTGGAGGTACACCTGCAGGAGGAGAATATTCTGGCCCTGGAGTAACCGATGACGGTAATGGTACTAGTTATACATTCGACCCAGCAGTTGCTGGTATTGGTGTTCATTCAATTGGATATGATGTTACAACTGCTTGTTCTACAGGGCCAGAATATGATGATTTAGAAGTAACATCCAATACGCCAGAAATTATTTGTATGGATGCTACCCTAGAATTAGATGAAAATGGTGAAGCAATCCTTACTGTTCCAGATGTGGTAGTTAATTTACTTCCAGGTGCAATGGTTGTTGACCAAGAGGGAACGTTTAATCCAATAGATATTGATGGTACTCAAGTTTCATTATCAGATGATGCTCTTTCAGGTTCATTACCTATAGGATTTGATTTCAATTTTTATAATAGTGATTATTCAAATTTCTTTATCTCATCTAATGGTTTCATCACTTTCTCAAATAACGGAGATAATGGATGTTGCTCAGGAGATTTTATCCCTTCATCAGATACCCCCAACAATTTAATTGCTTTTGCTTGGGAAGATTTAAATCCTTCAGCAGGAGGAACAATTAGTTATGAAACTGTTGGAACAAGTCCCGATCAAGTATTAGTTGTAGAATTTGATAATGTTCCATTTTTCGGTACTTCCGATGGCGTAACATCTCAAATACATTTATTTGAAGGTTCAACTAGAATTGAAATCCATAGTACTTCAGTACCTGCTAATGGTAATACTACACAAGGTATTGAAAATATAAATGGTACAGAAGGGCTTGCTACACCTGATAGAAATTCTCAAACATGGAGTGCCACGGACGATTTTGTAGCTTTTTATACGGTTCCTGGAAATACAGCTGATAATTGTGGATCCGAAACAACAGTTACTTTAAGTCAAGAGAATTTTAACTGTGACGACTTTGGTACAAACAATGTAACGATAACAGTAGATGATGGTAATGGAAATACCAATACTTGTGTTGCTGTAGTCACTATTACAGATCCATTAACGATTTGTAATCTTTCCACAGAAAGTAACATGATGAAAAGGAATATTTTAGTTTATCCTAATCCAACTAGAGGACAACTTACATTAATGAATAATAGCACAGTTCAATTAGTTTCAGCAAGTATCACTGATATTAATGGAAGGGTAATTAAAATAATTGATCTTTCAGATTCGGCTTTAGAAACTTATATTTCTATGGACAATCTTGCTAATGGAATGTATTTCCTAAAAATTGAATCACAAAATTCTAGTATTATAAAACAAGTGATCAAAAGATAATCTAGTCATGACCCTTTAGTTTTAATACATGAATTTGCTCATGGTATCACAATTCGATTAACAGGTGGACCATTTACGGGTAATTGTTTCTCTAACGAGGAAGGGTTAGGAGAAGGATATTCAGATTGGTATGGTTTAATGTTTACTTTATCTCCTGAAGATATTGGTATCGATCCTCGAGGTTTTGCAACTTATTTATTTGATGAAGGTCCAAATGGAGATGGTATTAGACCCTTTATGTATACCACTGATATGAACATTAATTCGTTGACCTACGATTCCATTAAAGAATATAATGCCTTACATCATGTGGGCTCGGTTTGGGGTAATATATTGTGGGAATTAACATGGATATTGATTGATGAATACGGTTACGATGAAAATATATACAATTTCACAGGCGATGTCAACAAAGATGCAGGAAATGTTATGGCTATGGCCATAGTTACTGAAGCCTTAAAATTACAACCTTGTTTGTTTCCATGGTTTTATTGATGGAAGAAATGCGTTAATTTACGCAAATCAAATTCTATATGGATTCTTTAACGAATGTGTTTTGTGGGAAGTTTTTGCAAAGAGGGGATTGGGAATAACAGCATCTCAAGGTATTTCTTTTGATTATTCAGATGGAAGAGAAGCATTTGATATTCCTTCTAAAGAAGCGGCATTTGACTTTGCATTAGAAAATGTATGTACCAATACAGATATTATTACAAGACTTTGCGGTGGAACTCCCTTAGGTGGTGTTTACAGCGGACTGGGTGTTATTGATGATGGAAATGGAATCACATTTTCCTTTGACCCTAAGATTGCAGGGATTGGCACTCATAATATTACTTATGAAATATCAGATAGCCGTTGTTCAATTGCATCATTAGATGAAGGGTCAATAACTGTTGTTGTAGATGCAATGACTCCAGAAATTATATGCCTGAAAGATATAAAGGTAACCATTCCAATTGATGAAGAATTTTATGAAATCATTGATTTTTCCAACAGAATATTAACAAGCGATAACTGTTATTCTGCTCCAGTAATTTCACAACAACCAGTAGCCGGAATTCCTCTTGATGTAGGAACTATTACTATGAACATGAAGGCTACCGGTGCCGCAGGAAATTATGTAATCTGTTCTTTTAAATTGACAGTAGAAAAAGAAGTAAAAGATGGGGATGCTATTCTTGAAATTTATCCTAATCCTGTTAAAAACAAGATTACCTTATCCAGTTATAAAGAAATTGAAGCCTTAACTGCTCATATAATAGATATCAATGGAAGAATTATTCTAAAGAAACAATACGATTATTTTGGCTTTGAAAATAAATTGAATTTTGAAAATATAGCACCTGGAATGTACTTCCTGAAAATAGAATCAGAAAAATTTAATGTTGTTAAAAGGATTTTAAAACAATAAAAATTATTTTTTGTTTAAATTTTTGGCAGGATATTTGTATTATATATTAACAGATAATTAAACACCCTAATGAAACATAAAGTAAACATCTTTAAGTAGGTGCCTCTAAAAAGAAACATTGGGAACAATAAAAAGACCGTCACTATACTTCTATAGTACGGTCTTCATTTTTATAATAATTTACTTACCTTATTATTCCACCACAACTAACTCTAGCTCCCGCGTCACCTGTAGGCTGTGATTTAAAATCATCTGTACCTTGATGAACAATAATTGCCTTCCCCAAAATATCTTTTTTTTCATCGCCACAGCCAAGACACCATTCATCAGTATTGAATGAAATTTGACCAAAGCCATTATCTCCAACTTCAATATTTCCTATATCTCCCTTATGATAGCCATTTTCACTTCCCCACTCTCCATGGTTTTCAAAAGTAGGATTCCAGTGTCCACCAGCAGATTTGCCATCAGAGGAAGAACAGTCTGCATTTTCATGAATATGAATTGCATGTGTTCCAGATTCTAACCCTCTAAATTTTGCGGCCATATGAACAATACCATTTACTTCTTTAAAAATTAATTGACCAACTGCAGAACTCCCACTTTTAGATTCTAATCGAACAACAACTTCATTTCTTTCATTTTCATCTTGTTTCTTTTTTGGAGTTTCACTTTTAGCCTTAGTTACTTCTTCAGTTTTCTCATTGTCTTTAGCAGGTTCTTTCTTTTCATCTTTACAAGCTGTTAATATAAAAAGTGTAATTATAATCACAGATAAGCCAATTTTTTTCATCTTCTTTTGATTTTATATTTCTTATTAATTTTTAAATATAAGAGGAATTGATAGTTCCTCCAAATAAAATATTTTATAAGTGTTATTCAATTTTCAACAAAAATGTGTCAATTTTTTTGAATGGAGATATTTCTAAAAGCTCCATATCAGAACGATATGTTTTCCAATCCTCATCAAAAAAAGAATTTGTTGTTTTTAAAACTGATTCTAGTTGTTCTTTTGCATGGGTTAATAAAGTTTCTTCCGTTTTTGTCATCCCATTTGGTCTACTTCTAGAATACCAATTCACTAATCCAATGCGCTGCATCACAGAAACATCTGGGCTACTGGTGATTCCCTGTCGTTTATCCTCCTTACCGATATACAAACTAACGATAGAATCTATTTTTTTAATCACTTTTTTACTCACTTTAATTTGCTCCATGTATTTTTCTTTATCTTCCTTTTTTAAATCCTTATTGAATGACTCAGCAATATTCTTACTCTCTACTAATTGTTTAACAGCATCGGCAGCTGTCTGTGTTAATTGCCCTACTTCTTTCCCAACAATATAGGATTCATTTATTTTTTTTGTAGAAATGGTTAATCGGGGATCGTTTTTTACAGTAATTGTTTCTTTTGAAAGTTGCTCTAAATAGGAGAGTTCAATACGATACGAACCAGGCTTTACTGAAACACCTCCAGGTTCATTTTTTCGTTTTTTAATCTTTCGAGAAGGTCTGTCTACTCCAGCTTCATCCGTAAACCATCGCCAACGATATATTCCAGAACTATCAGGTATTTTTTTCTTTAAACTTCGTATCAGCCTATTACCATCATATACTTTCAGATATAGGGAATCTTTATGTTTTCCTTCTGTTGTTTCTGAAGATTCCTCTTCTTCCTCAACTTCAGAACTTTCTGAGTCCTCCAAATCGTCTTTTGAAGAATCAGATTCTGATGATATTTTTTGAAAATAATACATAATTCGAGCACCATATTTCCTGTTTTCTCCATTGAAAATTGCATCCGCTCCAAACCTACTACCAGTGGGTTGTTTATAGGCTGATTGATAGGCAATAGGTGGTTCGAATAAATTAATCGTCGAGACTAAAAGTTGTTTGTTTTTTGAAATAGCTCGTAGTGGCCTTATATCATCCAACACCCATGCTGCTCGACCAAAAGTGCCTATAACCAAATCATGTTCCCGCTCCTGAATTACCATATCCTTCACCGAAACTGTTGGAAAACCATATGTCCATTTAGTCCAGTTATTTCCTGCATCTATCGAAACATATAATCCATCATCTGTCCCTAAGAATAACAGATTTTTCTCGATTGGATCTTCAACAATGCATAAAGCATAGCTCAACACATCATTTTCATCAACCAATCGCCGCCATGTTTTTCCATAATTTGTAGTTCTGTATGCATAAGGGCTATAATTAAATCGTCTGTAATCGTTAGCAACTAATAAGGCTTCACCCTTATTTTTATTGGAAGCTTTAATCTGAACAATCCAGGAACCCTCAGGCAGCCTGGGTAAATTATTTGAAACATCAGTCCATTGTAAACCACCATTTTGAGTGTAGTGAACTCGTCCATCATCTGTTCCAACCCATAACATATTTGGTTCTAAAGGGGAGGGTTCAATGACTAAAATAGTTGTAAAATTTTCAGCCCCTGTAGCATCCATAGTAATACCTCCACTTTCATCTTGTTTCTGTTTTTCCAGATCGTTTGTCGTTAAGTCTTCTGAAATAAGTTCCCAGGTTAGTCCTTTGTCCATACTTTTATGAACAAACTGACTTCCGAAGTAAATAGTACTATTATTAAATGGATCAATATTAATCGCAGCATTCCAATTAAATCGAAGTTTTACATCAGGATCGGGATGTGTGGGTCGAACTGTATAATTATTTCCGGTTTGCCAATCATATCTACTAACATAGCCCTGCTGACTCATACTCCAGCCATACCGACTATCATCACGATCAGGGATAACATCAAACCCATCCCCGAAAGAAATTTCCTGCCAATAATCATTTCTTATTCCTTGAGAACGCCAAACATAGGCAGGGCCTCTCCAACTTCCATTGTCCTGCATGCCGCCGTAAACATTATAGGGAATTTCATTATCAACCGAAATATGATAAAATTGAGCCACAGGTAGGTTTCCAACAAAACGCCAAGTTTTGCCTCCATCGTGGGTTATGTTCATTCCACCGTCATTTCCATCGATCATAAAGTTTCCATTTTCAGGATGAATCCACCAGGTATGATGATCTGGATGTACCCCATTATCAACTCCATAGGCAGGCATTAATTGATGAAAATTCTTTCCACCATCTTCGGAAACATTTACATAGGTGAAAACCGAATAAACCCTATTTTCATTTTGAGGATCCACAAAAATATCGCTATAATAAAAAGGTCTATTCCCAATATCATCTTTATTATTTATTTTTTTAAAAGTAAAACCCCCATCGATACTTTTATAAAGCGCATTTTTTTTAGCTTCAATGAGTGCATAAACTATTTTGGGTTTATTTGCTGCAATTGCTAATCCAATTCTACCAAGATTTCCTTTTGGTAATCCATCTATATCGGTACGTTCTTCCCATGTTTCACCTCCGTTATGAGTGATAAATATTCCTGATCCTTCACCCCCAGAATTAAAAAACCAAGGATCGCGTTTGTGTTCCCATAAGGCCACAATTAATTTATTAGGATTACTGAGATCCATCACCATATCACCCACTCCAGTTTTATTATTAGCAAAAAGTATTTTTTTCCATGTTTTTCCACCATCATTTGTTTTAAAAACCCCTCGTTCCGAATGTAAGCCCCATGGAGAACCAATGGCTCCAGCATACACTATATTCGGATTGGTTGGGTCAATAATAATTCGGTGTATATGGCGTGTATTTTCAAGCCCCATTAATTCCCAATTCTTACCACCATCAAGCGATCTATAGATTCCATAACCACCATTTAAACTATTCCTTGGATTTCCTTCTCCAGTTCCAACCCAAATCACTGATGGATTTGACTGTTGAATGGAAACTGCTCCGATAGATGCCGTAGCTTCTTTTTCAAATATTGATTTCCATGTAATTCCTCCACTTTCAGATTTCCATAGGCCACCTGAAGCTGTTCCAACATACATCACAACTGGATTGTTTACAACAACATCAATTGAAGTAACTCGACCAGACATTCCCCCTGGTCCAATATTCCTTGGTTTAAGGTCTTTTAATATATCCATTGAAAATTCTTGTGCAGAAAGTGATATTGTTAGACATAACAATATCAAAGAAAATAGTTGCTTCATAATTGGAAAGTTTTTTAATTGCTTCTAAAGATAAAAAATGAAATTAGAATCCTCTATTTTACAAATGAATTTAACAAATAAAAAACATTATAAACTTGAAATTGCTTTCATAAAAAGCAAAACTCCACTCAATACCATTATGATAATCACTAATTTTCTAAAGGTATGATCACTCATTTTTGACAATAATCTTTTCCCAATCAAGTTGCCAATCGTTGCCCCAATCCCAATGGTAATACCATAAATCCATAATTCAGCAGAAAGCAATCCAAAAATGGTATAACTACTTACTTGTGCAATGCCAAGGAAAAAAGAATTTGCTGCCTTGGTTCCAACTAGTGATTCTTTAATGATACCTGCATTCAGGTAAAATGGGTTAAGTACTGGTCCCATACCTCCTGTAAATGTTCCAACTATGGAAACTAAAAAACCCAGGGGAATAAAATACCAAAGTTTGGTTTTAAAAGAGCGTTCTTTTTTACCGAAGCGATATTGAAAAAAAGTACTTATTAAGAATAGGGCTACTATTATTTGTAACCATGCAATTTTCATTTCAGAAAAAAACCAAGCCGCAATAACAGCTCCAAACATAGCTGATGGTACATAATACCAAAAAACCTTCCATTCAATATGTTTCCAAAATATTAGAACTCGAGATGGGCGACTAATAAAAGCACCAAGGTTTATTATGGGTGCTGTTTTTGTAGTACCCACAATAAAATTTAAAAGTGGAATAAGCATTAGCGCACCTCCTCCTCCGCTAATGGTTGAAATAGAAAAAGAAATAATTCCCATCAATAAAAAAACAACTAACAGTAGTGGATCTATAATAGAAAAAAATTCAGCCATCTGTTTTTAATAGACCTTAAAGATAGTTTTCTAAACCTCACTATCCAATAAATCTGTAACAACGTGGTAGCGAGGATCTTCAATAGAAGTTTCAATAATATCCTCAAATTGTGGGTTTGCCTTCAAAAGAATTAATTTACACTCTGGACTTAAATGAGTCAATTTTATATCTTTCCCTAAGGCTAAATACTTATTTGCTACATTTTTTAAAGCTTCAATTCCAGAATGATCCCCAACCTTCGATTCAATAAAATCGATCTCAACTTTATCAGGACCATTATTAAAGTCAAATTTAGAATTAAACGATTGCGAGGAACCAAAAAATAAAGGCCCCCAAATTTCATAACCCTTAGTGCCACTTTCTTTAATTCGCTTCCGTGCTCGTATCATTGTGGCATTTTGCCATGAAAAAACTAATGCCGATATTATTACTCCAGCAATTACAGCGATAGCCAAATCTTGCCAAACCCCGTTATTGCAGAAACAGTAATTAAGACTATAGCATCAGCTAATGGGATCTTATGAAGTATTCTGAAACTACTCCATGCAAAGGTGCCAATCACGACCATAAACATTACACCAACCAATGCTGTAATTTGGATTTGCTCAATAAGTGGTGCTCCAAACAATATAAAGCCCAGTAATGTCAGGGCTGCGACAATACCTGAAAGCCTCCTCGACCTCCAGAATTTATATTGATTATAGATTGTCCTATCATGGCACATCCTCCCATTCCTCCAAATAAGCCATTAATAATATTTGCACCCCCTTGAGCCACACATTCTCTGTTTCCGCTTCCTCGGGTTTCGGTCATATCATCTATTAGATTAAGCGTCATTAAGGATTCAATCAACCCTACAGCTGCTAATATTACTGCTGAGGAAAGGATGATATCCCAATTCCCATTAAGTGTATTTAAAAAACCAAAAATCTGTGCCTGAAAGGATATCATTCTTTGGATTAAAGGTGAAATTTTTGAGTAAACGTTGCATTTTAGAAATGTTTTAAAGCCAGTAAATATATAATTTTTTAAAGGAGTGAAGGAAAAACAATTAACAGAATTACTTTATTAACCTATTGTGGAGTTTTTAAATTTAACTCACAAAGTCTAATAATTTCAGAAATACGTTTGTCTCTGGTTTTTTGTCTTTTTGCTTGATGCAACCAATACAAATAACTTTTTCTGTAACTCCGACTAAATTTTGAATAATTTGTAAATGCTTCTACGTTTTTATCAAAATCCAATTGTAGGTCTTTTGGAATAATTAAATTCTCAACACTATCCAAAGCCTTCCAACTTCCATTTTTTTTAGCCAATGCGATTATTGATTTTCCGCTGGCATGAATTAAGTTCTGTTTATTGAGTTCGTTGATATACCTTTTGTTTAAAGCACTCCAGGTGCTTTTTGGTTTTCGAGGGCAAAAATATTGCCTGCGCTTTCCATCACCCAAACTTTTAACAGTACTGTCTATCCATCCAAAACACAAGGCAACTTTTACAGCTTCTTCCAAGCGCATGGTTGGAATTTTAGTCTCTAACTTATATAATATAATATATACTCCAGTTTGGTTGTTATCATGATTTTTTAATAGCCATGATCGCCAATCTTTGTCATTTTTAAAGTACAGCTCAGATTTGCTATTCATTTTATCAATTTGACACCTTTTTATTATTTATATAAAAATCCTCTTTGATCTTTACACTTTTAGTCTCATTTGAAAACTCCTTTGTATTCCATTCTGAAGTTGGAAAGATCCATTCTTCTTCCCCATTAATAATTGCAATGACTGGCATATCAAAGTTTTCAATAATATTTACATATCGAAATTTCAATGAATTTTTAAAAATTCGATATTCCAATTTCGGAATTTTTGTCGTCCGTAAGTATTGATCAAAAAACTCGCTAAGATCTATTCCACTAAGTTCACTCATACAATCTTCTATTTGATTGCTGCTCACCGTTTGATGGTAATAAATACTATTTAATTCTCGTAGTATTTGCCGCCATTTTTTATCATCTTCTATTAATTGACGCAAGGTATGAAGGATATTTGAGCCTTTAACATACATATCGTTACTACCTTCCTGGTTAACATTATAAATACCAATAATTGGCTTATCGTTTTTAATGCCCTTTCGACTTCCAATAACATATTCTGAGGCTGCTTTCTTTCCAAAATGATAGTCTAAATATAAACTCTCAGAATAGGCTGTAAACCCTTCATGAATCCACATATCAGCAACATCAATATGCGTAATATTGTTAGCAAACCATTCGTGACCAGATTCATGGATAATAATAAAATCGAATTTAAGTCCCCATCCAGTATTCGATAGATCCCTTCCTAAATAACCGTTTTTATATTTATTTCCATAAGTGATACTGCTTTGATGTTCCATACCTAGATAAGGTACTTCCACCAGTTTAAAACTATCTTCATAAAAAGGGTAGGGGCCAAACCAATGTTCGAATGCCTTCATCATTTTTACTGCTTGTTTGAATTGCTTTTTTGCTTTCATTTCATTTTCACGTATCACATAATAATCCATATCCAAAGTTCCTTTTTCACCTTCATAGGTTTCGCCAAAGTGAATGTAATCGCCAATATTGATATTGACCCCGTAATTGTTAATCGGATTTACTACTTTCCAATGCCAAGTCTTGGTAATATTATTTTCTTCTGTATTTTGAAGCCTACCGTTAGATACTGCCATTAATTCCTTTGGAACAGTTATCGAAATATCAATACCTTTATCGGGTTCATCGTAGTAATGATCTTTGTTGGGCCACCATACACTTGCTCCAATACCTTGATTAGAAGTGGCTATAAAATGTTTTCCGCTGGAATCTCTACTCCATGAAAACCCACCATCCCAAGGTGCATTTCTGGCAGCTCTTGGGCTTCCCGAAAAGTAAATTGTGAGCTTATTTTTTGAGCCGATTCGTTGATTTTGAAGCTGAATAAAGTGAGCGTTACCTTCTGAAGTAAAAGAAAGTTCTTTACCATTCTGATTTATACTTTCAATCTTCATGGGGGGCTGCAAGTCTATTTGCATAATATTGTTTTCTTCTAGAACTGAATAACTAATTGTATTACTTCCTAATATATATCTCTTATCAGGTAAAACTTCTACATGTAAGTCGTAATGGATTAAATCCCACCAAGCTCTTTCTGGGCCTATGCTTCCTCTTAAAGAATCTTGTCTGGTGAAGGATTGACTAAAAACCGAAAAAGAGGTTGTAATAAGTAGTATCGCTATAAAATGTTTCATGTTACTATTTTAGTTTTTGGGTTATTGAAAATTGTGCTTTGTATTTCAATTGTATTATCTTATTATTTTATTTGGAAAAACCACCACACTTTCATGTCCATTTTCACCAACTGTTGCCACTCCAAAAATGAAATTATCAATTACTATTCCTTCTAAAGTTAATTCTAATACATTTCCTACAAACCTACTGTGATCCCAGGTTGGAGAAGTGGTTTCGCACCAATAGATCTTATATCCTTTAGCTCCTTCCATTTGGTCCCATTCTAATTTCGCAGAAGCTTTTACGATGCCACCAATTCCCACTATTTTAGGACTGGGAGGGGACCAGACCAAACTAGCCAGTGTAATGGCATTTACAGCAGTTAGTTTTTTGCATAATTGAAATCTACAAATTTTAATTTATCACCATATTCTATTCTGTTTTCGATTCGGATATCTTGGTGTTGTTGGGTATAATTTTCATGTGCTTCCATAATCCGAATACCCGCAAACCCAACATCATTAAATGGGCGGTGATAACCTCCACGACCAAAACGATCCAAACGATAAATTAGAATGGGGTTCATTTCGGGCATATAGGTCTTTGTTGTTTTATAAGTATATCTAGCTAGTTGCCTTGAAATACTATCTACTTCACCACCATAATATCGTCTTGATTTTCTTTCTTTTTCAGTTTCAGTAGGCGGAACTGGTTCACTAAAAATTCTAAAATCCCGATTGCTAATTACACCATCCACACCTTTTATATTTCCGATCATATCATTATTTAAGACCCCTATGATCTCCCAATCTTTTTCTTTTGCGTATGCAGCAAATCCTTTTCCACCATAAAGCCCTTGTTCTTCTCCACTAAGGTCCAAATACACAATGCTGCTTTCAAAGGTATAGTTAGATAATATTCTTGCAGCCTCTAGGGTACCTGCCATTCCACTGGCATTATCATTAGCCCCCAGAGAATCTGAAGTAAAATTATTGGGATCACTCACTCGAGAATCTATATCACCACTCATGATAATAATTCGGTTTGGTGTCTTAGTCCCTCGTTTAATGGCCACAACATTTACGACCCAAACATCTTTTGTTATTCGTTGGTTATTACCTTTTTCAACAAAGTTCTTTTGAAAAAATACATCCAAACAACTATCACAAGAAGCTGAAGTTTTTTCAAATTCATTTTTAATCCATCGTCTGGCAGCTCCAATTCCTCTTGTTTCTGAAAGGGTATCACTCAAGGTATGTCGTGTTCCAAAATTTGCTAGGGTACTTATATCTTTTTCTATTCTTTCAACCGAAACTAAATCGATAATTTCATAGATACGGGGGTCAGTTTGAGAAATACATAACACTGAATAACATCCACAAAAAATCAATAATAACTGTTTCATAATCTATTTATTTATTGGTTCTCCAACTAAAGCCAATCTAGTACTTTCAGTACTAACAGCTAAGCGTGTTATATTTGAAATGTTGTATTCTTCTAATGATGCAACTTCAATCCATTCTGTTTTTCCCATGGTATCGTACATATAAAGTTTATTTCTACTTCCAATTAACAACTGCGTGTCATTAAGTCAAATATAATCTTGGATTCCAATGGGTAATTGACAAACAAAATAATTTTCTATATTCCCATCGATTTCTAATAAATACAAATCTTGATTTTTTTCTTCATTCAAAACGGTATAACTTACATATTTAGAATAAGGAACTCCTTGAATAGATCTACCTACTTTTTCTACTAAAGTGTTGTTAGTTTTTTTATTTAAATCCGAAAGTACAAGGTCCAAATTACTACCACTTAATACCGCAGAAACCAATAAATTATTAGTATAAAAATGAAAATATGCTATAGCAAGATTTTCCAATACCAATTGAGATTTTTCTTGGGAAGGATTATATAAGTACAAACGTTGTAATCCATCTGGATCCAAACGTACCGCAGCAACATTATCTCCTAAGGGTAATTTTTGTGGCGAATATTCACCGTCATTAGTTTTAATATTATACCACGAAGATTTTTTATCCATAATAGAATAATATGCAATATCTGTCTGACCATCATTGTTTCCAGCATAAAGCAATACGTCTTCATAAATGAATGATGGCTGATTGTCATAACCAGAATTGTTTGAGACATTCACCATTTTTGAAAGTGTAAATCCATTCTCAGAAGTGGAAAGATCAAATAAATAAATCTCTGTATTGGACTGTGATAAAAGGTTAGTGACAGTTACCATTACTAAAAGTGAAATTAAAAACCTTGTCATAAATTAATTTGATTTTAAAACTTTTATTCGGTTTGTGATGCCATTATAGGAGAGTTCAACAATAAAAAGCCCTTCTTTTAAATTATATTCGGATACAGATATGCTATTAGAATTAGTTATTATTTTTGTCAGAATTAAATTTCCCAGCATATCATATAATTTTATAGTAACCTCAGTATCGATAATCCGACTTAAATAAAGTGTTTCTGTGAATGGATTTGGATATATTGTTAAAGGAGCATTTTTTATTTCGTCTTCTGTTGTAAGGAGAGGTGTATTGTCATATAAAATTACTAAATCTGCAATTTCATCAATAAAGGTAATGTCTAAAGCTCCGTCATTATTTCTATCATGTAGGATTGCACAAGATGCTGCTTCTACTGATGGGTAAGTTCTTGGACTTATAAAAATTCCAGAACCATTATTCTCCCACAAAATAAATGTGGGTCCGCCAAAACAACTTGCAATAAAATCTAGATCCCCATCACCATCAATATCACCTAGATCGATAGCTAATGGAAAATTGTTCACCGAATATTCATCAGATACAATTAAATTTCCATTACCATCTCCAAATAAAATAGATACCGAAGCGTCTGATGAATTAGCCGTAGCAACATCTACATTTCCATCTCCATTAACATCTCCAGCAACAATCATCCATGGTGAACCGCCTATTGATATGGTGTTGGAAATAGTAAAATTTCCAAGTCCATCATTTAATAAAGTAACTATGGTATGGCTATCAAATGCTCCTACAATAAGATCGATAAATCCATCATTATTTAAATCTGAAGCAGCAATTGAAGTCTCAGAATTGGAACCTGACTCTATTTGAATAGGTGAATTAAAACTACCTGTACCATCATTGAATAATAATGAAATGTTATTACCTATTCTGTTTGCAGTGGCAATATCATCCCATCCATCTCCATTTAGATCTATTACTGAAAGTCCGCGAACCCCAACATCTGCGTTAAAAGTAATTTCAGGATCGAAAATAATAGCTTCATTTCCCATGAAGATGCTTATTTTGTTGCTTTGCGTACTTCCAATAGCTAAATCTATAAAGCCATCATGATTAAAATCACTTCCTTCATTAGTACTGGGTTTTGTAGAAAGGGGCATATCAAATAATGTAAAACCCTCATAATCTCCAGTGCCATTATTTAACAAAACTCTAATATCTTCTGAATTTTCATTTACAACTACAAGATCTGAATATTCATCATCATTTATATCACCTGCAAAAGCCCCGTAACATTGAATAAATGTTTCTCCTTTTAACCTCATTGAAAATTGTCTGTTAAACTGTAACTCTAAAGTGGCAGATTTTGTTTTGATCCAATAATTAAACCCGAAACCATTTGTAAGCTGATCACCTGAAGTTCCTTGAACATCAAATGTCAATCGTACACTGATCCATTCCCCATAAAAGAAAGGTCGATCAGGAACAAAAGTAACTTCAGTACTATTATTAGAGAGGAGGAATTGGCCATCCATGGGCCCTGACCATTTACCAAATACTAAAAAGGAATTTTCATTTATGGTACCTGGATTAATCTCCTGATCAAAAACTATTGTAATAGATTCTTGTGGAAAAGCTAATAGTGATTGTGAATTTGGCGAAAAATCTATAATAGCAAGACTTTGACTTATGCTATTGGAAACCAAAATAAAGAGAATACAAAGAGTAAAAAAATGTTTCATAACAACTCTCGGATTTTTTCTTTAAATTTACTTTAATTATTTCAAAAAAAACCGTATCCTAAATAATCTCTGGTCGTAAACTTTCATATTGTTGATTATTAAGTTAATAACACCTGTTTTCTAACTGAATCCAGCTCTAAAAAATTTGTTATATTGTTATAACTAACGGATTTACTGGTTTTATAAGCCATGGATTCGTTTTAAAAAAATGATTCTGCGCAAACGCTTTGAGTTATCTCCAGTTTTAGGAAGCATTCCAATATCAGAAGTAAAGATTCTTTTAAAAAGCAGAGATGAACTTCCACCAGTTTTATTAGCCCTCCAAACAATTTTCACTAACAAGGCATACCATCAAAAAATGTTTAAACTTGTAGAACCCATTGTTCAAAATGGGAAACGACAAACAGGACGCCAGGGGATGGCCATATGGGAAGTGATTGTTTTATCTGTTATACGATTAACCCTTAACAGCAATTACGATCGTTTATTGTGGATTGCCAATTCAGATAAATATGTGCGTCAACTCATGGGTTCACAGTAGAAGATAAGCAATACCGTTTAACGGCATTAAAGGAAAACATTGGATTGCTAAAAGTTGAAACCATAGAAAAGATCAATGCCTTAGTTTTGGAAGTAGGACAGGGTTCTCTAAAAAAAACGACCGAGAAGCTGTTGCGCTTAAAGCCGATAGTTATGTTGTAAAAACCCATGTACATTTCCCCACAGATTATAATTTGTTGTGGGATGCAGCCCGAAAATGTATTGTTATCAGTTGCACTTTAGCATCTCAACAAAACATATGGGGCTGGCGCAACGGGTCTGATTGGAAAAAGCGTGTTAAAATTGAATTTAGAAAGCTTCAATAAATACAGTAATTACAAAACCATTTTAGTGATTTAGTACGAATCGGAATTTTTAGAAGATTAAAAAAGATAAATCATAAAGTAGTTAATGTAAATCATTTAAGAGCATCAGTAATCGTAAACTGGTTAGGACAATACAATATTAGAAAAGTACAATATTTAGCTGGTCATAAATACATAAGTTCTACCGAAAAATACAGACAGAACAATCTTGAAAGTCTGCACGAAGCAATCAACGAGTTCCATCCATTAAGTTAAATAATAAATAAAAAGCACTTAATTAAGTACTTTTTATTATCTTTGCAATATGGAAACAGTAAATTATACAGACTTTCGTTCAAATCTAAAGCATTGGTTCGATAAAGTAGTTAACGATGTAAGCGATATCATTATCAAGCGTAAAAGCGGTAAAGACCTCGTTTTGATATCATTGGATGAATACAACTCATTAAAGGAAACTACGTATCTGCTAACTGGAAAAAATAGAGATATTTTATTAAACTCTATCAAAGAACTGGAAGCAGGTAAAGGTGTTCAAAAAGACTTAATAGAATAGATGAAATTAACTTGGTCTACTTCTTCTTGGGAAGATTATTTGTTTTGGCAGAAAGTCGATAAGAAAATAGTAAAACGAATTAACGAACTCATTAAAAGTTGTATACGAACACCTTTTGAAGGTATAGGAAAACCCGAAGCTTTAAAAGGAGATTTACAAGGCTATTGGTCAAGACGAATAACATCAGAGCATCGATTAGTTTATAAATATGAAAAGGAAGAAGTATTGATAGCAGTTTGTCGTTATCATTATGGAAAATAAAATCCCCACAAAACAAAACCCAGTTTTATCGCTTGCTCAAAATCCTCTGTCTTTTGTTTTGTTCCGCTCCCCAATCTCTTGTAATTTTTGGTTGCCGAAAATCCCACACACAGCACATTACTTTTTTAAGGAAAATCAGTTGTTTAAATAAAGTTAGGATCCTTAAAAAAGCAAAGAGCTGTTGCCAACGCTCACAGCAAAAATTACCCAAAGCAACGTTACATCCTATGTTTGTAATTCACTAGAAAAACTATTGCCAAGTGACGTTAAAAACCATTAAAACGGATTCTTAGCTCAGGTCTTAGCAATAATTAAAGGTAGAAGTATTAGAGTATGTCTTTCAATATAAAGACCATTTAGGGAACGTGCGATTATCATACTCAGATCTTGATAAGAATGGATCAATAAATCCAAATGACGAATTATTAGAAGAATCCAACTACTATCCATTTGGTGGCTCTCACAAAGGTTACAACAATGTGATAAATGGTGCGCATCATCCTTATGGTTTTGGAGGAAAAGAAGAGAACGACGAACTCGGTCTGCAATGGATAGATTTTGGAGCGAGAAATTATGATAAATGGCTTGGACGTTGGATGAACATTGACCCATTAGCTGATGAAATGCGAAATAACTCACCATACAATTACGCGTTTAACAATCCAGTTCTTTTTGTAGACCCTGACGGAATGTTCCCAATCATCATTCACGTTAGAAGTTTTGCATCATTTAAGAACTTTGGTCCCAGAATGGCTTGGAGTGGAGATAATAGAGGGTTTAGTACAAATCCAAATGCAAAATCGCGATTGCATCAAATATCAAATTACGAAACAGATAGATCGATCACATTGGTAAAATTATAGGCTTCTTGGGCGGTTATTACTGTTGAAATAAAAAGGATTCCGAAGAAAAATGATAGTTTTTGCATGTTTTTTAATTTATAAAAATGGAAAAATTAATTCTCTAAGACATTGTTAATTCATATAAAAATAAACCTTATTAATGTCAGTTCTGAGAATTAATTATTATTAATAATTTATGAGATTCCTGCCTAAACAGGAATTAGTATCTTTACGCTAAAATACAATGTAATGATTTCACCCAACTGGAAAACAGTAAAAAAATATTCAGACATCACCTATAAAAAATGCGATGGTGTAGCTCGTATCGCCTTTAATCGACCCGATGTTCGTAATGCCTTTAGACCTAAAACTACGAGCGAATTATTAGATGCTTTTCAGGATGCACAAGAAGATACGGCTATTGGCGTAGTGTTGCTTTCTTCTGAAGGCCCTTCTTCAAAAGATGGGGTTTATAGCTTTTGTAGTGGGGGCGATCAAAAAGCTCGTGGTCATAAAGGGTATGTAGGAGAAGATGGCTATCATCGTTTGAATATCCTAGATGTTCAACGCCTAATTCGGTTTATGCCAAAAGCTGTTATCTGTGTAGTACCAGGATGGGCAGTAGGAGGAGGGCACAGCCTTCATGTGGTTTGTGATATGACCCTGGCCAGTAAAGAACACGCTATTTTTAAACAAACCGATGCTGATGTCACAAGTTTTGACGGAGGATATGGTTCTGCTTATCTTGCGAAAATGGTCGGACAAAAACGTGCTCGTGAGATCTTTTTCCTCGGAAGAAATTACAGCGCACTAGAAGCTTACGAAATGGGAATGGTCAATGCCGTAATTCCACATGATCAATTAGAAGATACTGCCTTTCAATGGGCACAAGAAATCCTGGCCAAATCGCCTACTTCTATAAAAATGCTGAAATTTGCTATGAATCTCACCGATGATGGCTTGGTTGGACAACAAGTATTTGCTGGTGAAGCAACACGCCTTGCCTATATGACCGATGAAGCCAAAGAAGGTCGTGACGCCTTTCTTGAAAAACGGAAGCCAAATTTTAAAAAGGAGTGGCTTCCTTAGTCATTCCTTAGTCGTACTTCCTCGTTATAACAGTACGACTACCTATTCATACCCCTCCTCATGCACATTCGAAACTGCACAGCCACTGGGATCATTCATATTCTTAAAACTCTCATCCCATGCTAAAGCAACAGGAGAGTTGCATGCTACCGAAGGTACAGAAGGAACTGACCAAGCCGCTGTATCACTTGGAAAATGTTTTGTGAAAATAGTACGATAATAAAACTCCTCCTTACTTGTTGGTGGCTGAATTGGGAATTTATAATGTGCATTGACCAATTGCTCATCACTAATTTCTTTTTCTACCATTTCTTTTAATGTACCGATCCAGTCATACCCTACACCATCACTAAATTGTTCTTTTTGTCGCCAAGTCACACTTTCAGGAAGCAGATCTCCAAATGCTTTTCTGAGAAACCATTTTTCCATTGCCTGTCTCGATCGCAACTCGAGAGGTTCGCCATTGATCATTTTATCATCCAGACTAATACGCATAGCTACATCCATAAATTCTTTGTCTAAAAAGGGACCCGCCCTTCAATTCCCCATGTCGCTAACGATTTGTTGGCTCGAAGGCAATCGTACATATGCAACTTATCCAATTTACGAACGGTCTCTTCATGGAAATCTTTTGAAGATGGAGCCTTATGAAAATATAAATATCCTCCAAAGATCTCATCGGCACCTTTTCCCGAAAGGACCAGCTTTATCCCCATCGCCTTAATAGCTCTTGCCATTAAATACATAGGAGTGGAAGCTCGAATAGTTGTGATATCATAGGTTTCCAAATGATATATTACATCATGAATAGCATCAATACCTTCTTGAATTGTAAATTCTATTTCATGGTGTATCGTACCTATATGTTCTGCAACTTTTTTGGCTGCAGCAATATCTGGAGATCCCTTTAAACCAATGGCAAACAAATGAATCTGTGGCCACCAAGCATCATCTATGTCACCACTTTCTATTCTTTTATCGGCGTATTTTTTAGCAATAGCCGAGGTAATGGACGAATCCAATCCTCCAGATAACAAAACCCCATAAGGCACATCACTCATCAATTGCCTATGTACGGTATCTTCTAAGGCTTTTAATTCAGAAGCCACGTAAAAAATACCATCACCATCCCATCCCATATACAATGGAATAATACCCATATGATCTCGAGCAATAAAATAGTCATCCTTTATAACATCATACAAAGCAAAGCCAAAAATACCATTGAGCTTGTCCAAAAAAAAGCACCCTTTTCTTTATAAAGTGAAAGGATTACTTCACAATCCGATTGTGTTTGAAATTTATAAGATTCGTCTACCTGTGCTCTTAATTCCAAGTGATTATAAATCTCCCCATTTGCTGCTAATACCAGATTTTTATCCTCTGAATAAAGGGGTTGTTTACCTGAGGTAGGATCAACGATAACCAATCATTCATGGGCCATAATGACCTTATCATTACTAAAAACTCCACTCCAATCCAGTCCGCGATGTCTGACTTTTTTGGCCATTGTTAATAATTGAGGGCGTAGTTTTTCTGGGTGTTGTTTTAAGTTAAAAGCACATACGATTCCACACATGATTTTTTTGTTATTTTATTATTATGTTATTTGGTTCCAGAGCTTTGCCGAGTGGCAAAAAAAAAGCCTGTCAAAAAACTTGACAGGCTTCTATATCTCGACAAGTTTTTGTTAAGGCATCCCGTTATTATTATTATTTAATGATTTGCTAAACATGACTTGTGTTTATTTTTATTATTTTTTCAAATATCGAATAATTTATTTGAATAAAATTTATCTGAGTTTTGGAAATTTAGTTGGATCCGACTCATGCATTATCTCATATACTTTTTCCAAAACGTCTTCAACTTGTGGTTTAGAAAAATAATCTCCATCGGTTCCATAAGCAGGACGATGTTGTTTTGCGGTAAGCGTTTGAGGCTTGCTATCCAAATATTGATAACCGTTTTGATCATCAATAATTGTTTTAAGAATATATGCTGAAGCTCCTCCAGGAACATCTTCATCAATAACTAATAAGCGATTGGTTTTAGCTATACTTTTCACCATGTCCTGATTAATGTCTAATGGTAATAAAGTCTGAACATCAATAAGTTCAACATCAATGCCCATTTGTTGTAATTCGACTACAGCTTCTTCAACAATACTGAAGGTACTTCCATATGAAACCAGAGTAATATCTGTTCCTTCTTTTACAATTTCAACACAGCCTATAGGTGTCCTGAATTCACCAAAATTAACAAGCATTTTTTCTTTTAATCGATAACCATTTAAACACTCAATAACCAAGGCTGGCTCATCACTTTCTAAGAGTGTATTGTAAAACCCAGCGGCTTTTGTCATATTTCTGGGCACCAAAATATACATGCCTCTTAATAAATGAATCAACCCCCCCATTTGGGATCCACTGTGCCAAATTCCTTCCAATCTATGCCCTCGCGTTCGAACGATAAGGGGTGCTTTTTGCTTGCCCATAGTGCGGTAACGCATAGTAGATAAATCGTCGCTCATGATCTGTAGACAATACATAATATAATCGAGATACTGTATTTCGGCAATAGGCCTTAAGCCTCTTAAGGATAACCCTATTCCCTGTCCCAGAATGGTAGCCTCCCTAATGCCTGTATCCGAAACTCGTTCTTTACCATATTTTTCTTGCAATCCTTCTAAACCCTGATTTACATCTCCAATTCGACCTACATCTTCTCCAAAAACTAAAACTTCAGGATGATTACTTAAAATTGAATCAAAATTATCTCTAAGTATTATTCTTCCATCTTCTTTTGTAGCACCATCGTCATACACAGGTAATATTTCAGAAATAGTTGTAGCATTATTAGTAGCTTCTGAATAAAGATGTGTGCTATATTTCGGAAGGATTTTTTTAAAATAATTATCGATCCAATGTAGAAGTTGTTCCTTTTCTTGAGACTCTTCTCTAACAACAAAAGGCAATGCTTTTCTTGCAGCCTTAATAATATCTTTTCTATGAGGTTCCTTTTCTGATTGAAGCTCTTTAATAATACTATTTATGAATGTGCCATTCGTACTACTTTCAGCTAATTTATTAAGAAGTGAAATAATCTCATCTTGCTCGATCTTATGAGGAGCGATAAATGCTGTCCAAGCTACTTTTTTCACTTCCCTAACTTCTTTCTTAATCGCTTTTTCCATAGCTATTAAATCTTCATCGCTTGAAATATTATTGATGATTATCCATTCTCGCATCTTTAAATTGCAGTCAAATTCTCTTTCCCATTCTAGACGCTCTTTACTTTTATACCGTTCATGAGACCCACTAGTTGAATGCCCTTGAGGCTGCGTAAGTTCATCGGCATGAATAAGGACAGGAACATGTTCCTCTCTTGCAATAACTCCTGCTTTTTTATAGGCTTCAATAAGATTTGGATAATCCCAACCTTTTACACGAATAATCTCATATCCCTTTTCATCTTCATTCCGTTGAAACCCTTTTAATATTTCAGATATATTTTCTTTAGTAGTTTGATGTCTAGCATGTACCGAAATCCCATATGCATTATCCCATACACTTAATACAATAGGAATTTGTAAAACACCAATAGCATTAAAAGATTCCCAAAAAAGTCCCTCACTGGTACTGGCATCTCCTATAGTTCCCCAAGCGACTTCATTGCCATTATTTGAAAACTGGGAACTGCCTTTTAATTCAGATACATTTCTAAATATCTTTGACGCTTTTGCCAAACCGATTAATCTAGGCATTTGACCTGCAGTAGGTGAAATGTCTGGACTACTGTTTTTTTGCTTCATCAGGTTTTTCCAACTCCCATCCTCATGTAAACTATGTGTTGTAAAATGACCACCCATTTGTCGGCCAGCACTCATTGGATCGGCTACAATATCGGTATGTGCATACAAGCCTGCAAAAAATTGTTGAATGCTTAACTCTCCAATAGCCATCATAAACGTTTGATCTCTATAATAACCACTACGCCAATCACCATCTTTAAATGCTTTAGCCCAGGCTAATTGAGGCACTTCTTTTCCATCTCCAAAAATTCCAAACTTGGCTTTTCCAGATAATACTTCACGGCGACCCAATAAACTACATTCCCTACTGGTTACTGCAATTTTGTAGTCATTGAGTACTTCAGCTTTAAAATCTTCAAAAGATAATTTGTTTGTAGTTTGCGGGTTTGTTTGCATATAAATTAGAGGTGTTAAGCGTTTGCAAAAGTAATCAATTTGCTTGCTTTATACAACGTTTACAATTTCTGAAATTACCAAAAAAAAATAACTATTCTTATTTTTCGCCATTCCATTAGCACTACCCAGGATCAATTTTATTTTCTCATAAAAATGTGAATCAAGATAATAAGAAGTCAAACCTAAGGTTAATCATAATAATATTAATAATCTCCAATTCCTAAAAGTATTCATAATTCTATTTTTTTAATACCATTTTCGGGAGAATAATCCAAATAATGTCTTGGGGTCAATAGTGATAATAAAACGTATTTTTTCTTCATATTTAGGGAGTCCAGGTTCCCATCCTAAACTTGAATACAAGGGAAAATAAAACTCAAAATAATCGGCCAATAAACTTAATCGTATACCACTATCATAAAGAACCTTTGTTCCCAGTCCCTTGTTATTTACAAGTCCTGCATCACCATAGGCATAGATCCATTTCCAAATATTGGTGCTTACATTTACTGTTGCCATCCAGGTATTCGAGAAGGTGGGTTCCAATTGAGATTTAAATCCTCCCTCGGCAATAATGATTTGTTGACTAAAAAATCCACTTTCATCACTACGTGCATAATAATTATAATCGAAGAGATAATCGGATGGTCGATCTAATGCAAAACTAAAATAATCATCATCAATATTCGTTTTATTTCGGATAAAAATACCTGCAAAAAAACGAATATTTAACTGACGGTTGTTAATAAATAATTTACGGTATTTTAAGGTTGTTGAAATCTTACTAAATTCTGAAGATATCTGATAGTCTACGTCCCCTCTATAATAATTGATTAGATTGGGATTAGAATATACATATTTTATATTAAAAACACTGTAGTTAGTTTCTACTAAAGGGTTTTCCAGGTTTTCATCTCGATCTACAGTAACATTTCTAATATTAATAAAATGCTTTTCATTGTTCCTTAAATCCTTTTTATCTCTAATTGAAAATATTAAAAAAGGGCTAATACGTTTGAAGAATAAATCTTTAGTATATGAAAAATAACTCCCAGCTACACCAGCTTTAAAGGAATACAAATTACCCTCTTCAGGTCTTTTATTATAGATCAAAGAAGCACTTCCTACTAGGGTCTTAGATTTAAAGGCATATTGAGGTTTTAAACTATAATGAAATGTTTTTGGAAGGACTGTTTTATTATATAATTTTGGACCTAGTGTAATTCCATCATAGACATTAAAACTATACACTGGCATCACAAAAACTTGATAGTATCTGGGGTCTTCAATATCTTTAAAAAAACGAACTTGAATAGGTTTATCCAAAAAGCCCTTAACTTTTTTATAATTGTTGCGTTGGTTGTATTCTGGTATTATGCCCTCATAATTTAAAGCCAACTTTCGCAAATTATTAGCTGGTACCTTAATCGTTGTTGTATTTTCTATAGGAAGCAACCATTTTTTAAATAAAACACTGTCCTTATTTAAGCCGTATACTGGAAAAGGCATGCTTATTTTCCTTTTATTGTATACATCTACTTGTATTGAATCACCCATTTTTTTTAAATTTCTGAAAGTAAAATCTATGGTGCTTTTGTTATCTACATAGTTTTTAAAAAACCAATCGACTGGTAGAGTTGTATTTTTTTCGAGGTATTTTTGAAACTGTTCCGAAGCTACAGGTTTTAGTTTATTGTCGGAATGAAATTGTTTTATACTTTTTAATACAACATCCTTCCCAAGATAATCAGAAAGGTATTGAAGTCCATTTCCTCCGTAATAATCACTAGCTATATTATTATTGAATTCTAATAATGAATCCTTTGGTGTGGTTAATTTTTGATTCAAATTATTGCGTGCCATATTCATATATAAAAATGAATATTGATCATTAAATTCGAGATCTGAAGCATGAGACCAACTAATCACCCATATTTTACTAAGATTACCAATAATCTTCATATTGGGATAGAAGGTATCTACATACTCCATCATCAAATAGATTTGTAAGGCTCCTATAAGCCAGTGATCATCTCTTGGGTTTATTACCATTGTATTCTCTAAATAGGTACGACTTATGATTTTAAAAAGCTCGATATCAAATTCAAACCCTTCTGGGAAAGGACTAATAAAATCTGGAAGTAAATTAAGACCATAAACAGGGTTTCGTTTATAATCGATCTCGCTAACAACCATTTTCTTAAAAGGATATTGCCCTAATTTTTCATCTAAAAAATAAACGATTCTGTCTGTAACTAAGGCCTTAATTGGGGGTGTTATTTTTTCATTTGTTAGGTCGGTACTAACTTCGACCTTATCTGTAACTATTGTTTTAAAATTAGATCTTTTGTGCACGTCTAATTTTACCTGCATTCTATTTTCACCAATTAACGTTGTTGTTTTTAAACTGTCTGTAACTAATTCAGAAACAATATTTAAATCTGAAACAATGGAAAAATTAGTAGGCGTTTTGAAGGTAATCTTAAAAGTTGAAGGACTTAAATAACTATCATTCAAGTCTTTGTTACTGTAATGATGCCATTCTCCATCAAATACTGATAGAGACAGATACCAATATCTTAATTTATAATCTCCATTATTTGTAATGCCATACCTAGTGAATTTATCATTAGGTAATTTAACAGTAATTTGAATATTTAAAATAAATTTTTCTCCGGGGAATAATGTCTCATTAAGTTTTACGTGTACAATATCAACTTCATTTCCTCGCTTCCAGACAAGTGGTAAAAATTGTTCGTTGTTTATGCTGTGAATAATTGTGTGCCCTCTTTCTGAATTTTTTTCAAAATGAAAATTGCTTTTATAATCATCTGAAAAATGTTTCGCTAATGGAGTTGTTTTGTTTGAAAAACTATTTGCCCAATCGGTTAAATATATTTCCTGAAGTGGAATTTTTGATTGGTTTTCATATTCAATTGTCTGAATGATGTTAAGGGTTCCCGATTCTGTATCAAGTGTTGCATCAATCATGATATTGTGTTGTGCTTGAATAAAACACACAAACATTAAGCAACAAAACAATATATAAGTTCTTAGTTTCAAGAAATTCAATAAAAAATGAAATTAGAAATTCGGACTTAAATTATATTTTTTATAGAATTTATTTAATATATCAATAACATCATCTTCATGATCTACCAAATGAACAAGATCAAGGTCTTTTGGACTCACATTATTAAATGATTCTAACATTGTCTTTTTTATCCAATCGATAAGTCCGCTCCAAAATTCGGTTCCTACTAAAATCAAAGGAAATTTATCAATCTTATTAGTTTGGATTAAGGTTAGGGCTTCAAATAACTCATCAAGTGTACCAAAGCCACCTGGCATCACAATAAAACCCTGAGAATATTTTACGAACATTACTTTTCTAACAAAAAAATAATCGAAATCTATGCTCTTATCATTATCAATATATGGATTATCATGCTGTTCAAAAGGCAAGGTAATATTAAGTCCTACTGAGGTTCCTCCAGCATTATGCGCTCCTTTATTTCCAGCTTCCATAATACCAGGACCACCACCAGTTATAACACCATATCCATTTTCGGTTAGACTCTTTGCAATTCGCTCGGTAAGATTATAATAATTTTCATTTGGCTTTGTTCTTGCTGAACCAAAAATCGACACACAGGGACCAATTCTACTCAATTTTTCATAGCCACTAACAAATTCTCCCATTATTTTAAAAATCCCCCAAGAGTCATTTGTCTTTACCTCATTCCAATTCTTTGGATTTTTTTCACTTCTCATAAATATTGTTTTTAAATAGTGTTCTTAATTATTGCAAAAGCAGCAGCTATCCAGATTGGCTAATGTAATTCTTTTTTAAGGAAATGTGCAGTATGGCTATTCTTAACCTTAACGATTTCCTCTGGAGTGCCATAGGCTAAAATCCTTCCGCCTTTCTTTCCACCTTCGGGGCCAATATCAATAATATAATCAACAGTTTTAATTACATCTAAATTATGCTCAATTATTACTACCGTATTTCCCTTATTTACTAATTTATTCAACACTAAAAGCAATACCCGGATGTCTTCAAAATGAAGCCCTGTAGTTGGTTCATCGAGAATATAAAACGTATTTCCAGTATCTCTTTTTGATAATTCTGTTGCAAGTTTAATGCGTTGTGCTTCCCCTCCGGATAGTGTAGTTGATTGTTGCCCCAAGGTTATGTACCCTAAGCCTACATCTTTGATGGTTTTTAACTTCCGAAAGATCTTAGGGATGGGCTCAAATAAAATACAGGCATCCTCTATGGTCATTTCCAATATATCATATATAGATTTTCCTTTATATTTAATTTCTAAAGTTTCCCGATTAAAACGTTTCCCTTGGCAGGTTTCACATTCTATATAAACATCGGGAAGGAAATTCATTTCTATCACTCGTAAACCACCACCTTTACACGTTTCACAGCGTCCTCCAGTTACATTGAAACTAAATCGCCCCGGTTTATAACCACGGATCATAGCTTCAGGAACTTTTGCGAAAAGGCTCCTTATTTCAGAGAATACTCCTGTATAAGTAGCAGGATTAGAACGCGGTGTTCGCCCGATGGGAGATTGATTAATGTCGATCACTTTATCAATATTCATTAAACCTTTGACTTCTTTGTAGGGCATTGGTTTTTTTACTCCATTAAAAAAATAGGAGTTTAGTATAGGATAAAGGGTTTCGTTAATTAAAGTTGATTTTCCACTTCCTGATACACCAGTAATACCAATCATTTTTCCCAAAGGAATGTCTATAGAAACATTCTTAAGATTGTGACCCTTTGCTCCCGAAAGACTTAATATATGTCCATTTCCTTTTCGCCGTTCTTTTGGAATGTTAATTTTCTTTCTTCCACTTAGATAATCTGCTGTAAGTGTATGATGATTGATAATTTCTTTTGGAGTTCCGATAGAATCAATTTCACCCCCATGCTTCCCTGCAGCAGGGCCAATATCAATCACATAATCAGCACTTTCAATCATTTCTTTATCGTGTTCAACAACAATAATTGAATTGCCAATTTCTTTTAAAGAGAGTAGGGACTTGATTAATTTTTTGTTATCTCGTTGATGCAATCCAATACTGGGTTCATCCAATATATATAACACCCCCACTAGTTGAGATCCAATTTGAGTTGCCAATCGTATGCGTTGTGCCTCCCCGCCAGAAAGTGATTTAGAACTTCTTTCCAATGCTAAATAGGTAAGGCCAACGTCGATTAAAAATTGCAACCTTGTTTTCACTTCTTTGATGATCTCTTCAGCAATTTGTAGTTGTTTTCCGGATATTTTTTTGTCTAAATCCTTAAACCACTTTTCAAGATCGATAATGTCCATTTGTGCTAATTCGGCAATGTTCTTATTATTTACTTTAAAATTAAGAGACTCTTTCCGTAACCTCGTTCCATTGCATTCCGAACAATTTATATGGTCCATATAATCCTTTGCCCACCTTCGTAATGACTTTGATTCATTGTCTTCAAAGGTGTTTTGTAGAAAGGTTACGATCCCTTCAAAATCTATTTTATAACTTCTGGTTATTCCTAAGGATTTTGATTCGACTTCAAATTTTTCATTGGCACCATAAAGAATGATTTTTACTGCCTCTTCAGGAATTTCATCGAAGGGATCACTCAATTTAAACTTGTAGCGTTGGGCTATTAACTCCAATTGTTTAAAAACCCAGTTTTGTTTTTTGGAACCCTGAGGAGCTATCGCTCCTTGATTGATGGATATTTTTTTATTTGGAATAATTTTATTCAAATTTACCTCGTATAATTTCCCGAGTCCCTTGCATTTAGGGCACATCCCTTTTGGAGAATTGAATGAAAAATTATTTGGTTCGGGGTTTGGGTAGGAGAGGCCACTTGATGGACACATTAACAATCTACTAAAATAACGCGGTTCATTGGTTTCGTTATCTAATACCATCAGGATATCATCTCCATGATACATGGCTGTAATGATCGATTCTGTAATGCGGTTATTCTTATTGCTATCTTCAGACATCTTTAGCCTGTCAATCACAATTTCAATATCGTGATTCTTGTAGCGGTCTACTTTCATTCCAAGGGCTAAATCTCTTATTTCGCCATCTACTCTAACTTTTAAGAATCCTTGTTTAGCGATCTGTTGAAATAATTCCCTATAATGACCTTTTCTGGACCGAACAACAGGTGCCAAAATAGTTACTTTTTTTTTATTGAAATCATTAAGAATAAGCTCCTGGATTTTATCGTCGCTATAACTAACCATTTTCTCTCCTGTGTTATAACTATATGCATCACTTGCCCGAGCATATAAAAGCCTTAGAAAATCATAAATTTCAGTGATAGTACCCACTGTCGAACGAGGGCTTTTACTTGTTGTTTTCTGCTCTATTGCAATAACTGGGGAGAGTCCTTCAATTTTATCAACATCTGGTCTTTCTAATCTGCCTAAAAATTGTCGGGCATACGATGAAAAAGTTTCAATATAGCGACGCTGTCCTTCAGCATAAATTGTATCAAATGCTAGCGATGATTTTCCACTTCCCGAAAGCCCAGTAATAACTACAAGTTTTTCTCTCGGAATAGTAACATCTATATTTTTTAAATTATGCACTCTTGCACCAAGAACTTCAATAAACCCACCATTTTTTGTCATAGTTTGCAAAGGTACTTAATTGAATTCAGAATTTGGTATAACTATAACCAGTATGTTAGTGGTTTAGTTTGGTTGTATATTAGTATAGTAGTAATGTAGTCTCTGGTCGTAAACTTTCATATTGTTGATTATTAAGTTAATAACATCTGTTTTCTAACTGAATCCAGCTCTAAAAAATGCCTTATATTGTTATAACTAACGGATTTACTGGTTTTATAAGCCATAGATTCGTTTTAAAAAAATGATTCTGCGCAAACGCTTTGAGTTATCTCCAGTTTTAGGAAGCATTCCAATATCAGAAGTAAAGATTCTCGTGGTCATTTGAGAATTTATTTAATAAATTCAATATAGTACTTCTGTCATGCATTGCTACCAGAATTTTAGTAACAGCAAACACGCTAAAAAGACTTTAAGGCTGCATATTATGATACAAATGCTGTTTAAATAATACGCTGTTTATACCAGGGAAGCGTCTATAGTGATTTCTGCATTCAATACTTTAGAAACGGGGCAGTTTTCTTTGGCATCCTGTACCGATTCATTAAAAGTTTTTTCGTCAATACCGTAAATTTTAGCACGCAGCGTCAGCTTGGAGCTGGTTATGCCAATATCTTCAATCGTGACTACACATGTGGTTTCCAATTGCTCCGGGACAAATCCATGGTTGCCTAACACAAAAGAAAGTTTCATGTTAAAACATCCTGCATGGGCTGCAGCAATTAATTCCTCAGGGTTTGTTCCTATGCCATTTTCAAATCTTGAACTAAAGGAATATTGGGTTTTGTTTAAGACTGAACTTTGGGTAGTTAAATGACCTTTTCCCTCTTTACCACTACCTTGCCATATTCCTGTTGCTATTCTATCCATTTTTTTGGTTTTAATTAAATATTGATTTTACTTTTTTTAATCAGAGTCATTTACATATATCCAATAGCAAATGGGATCTATTTCCGGCAGACCTTTTAACAGTTAATATGCCGTATATACAGAAAAAAGGTACGGATAAATTTTACTGCCTGATTTTCAGGATATTAATTTAAGCTTAAAAAACTGATTATTTAAATTAATAATCAAAACTGGTTACGGACCCAGACCCACCTTATGCTAATAAGGTATCAAAAGCGTCATTATTATCAATTGGTATTCCTGGATCAATTTCCGGAGAAATTTCATGTCTTTAAAACTGGAAATCAAAATAACACACAATATTATTGGGAATCTGGTGTTATAACCGAAAGTTGTTACTTTTGATTTCTGACACACCCATGAAAACCATTAGAGTAAAGTCCTTATCACATCATAGCCAGAAGATTTTAGGCCTTTATTTCCCCTTTGACGAAACATTGAAGGGGATTTTGAAGAAGGCCGGATTTGTCTGGAGTCCTTCATTAGGGTGCTGGTATTTACCAAACAACCCTGCAAATCTGAAACTTTTGTTTAAGGTAATGAAAGGAAAGGCCTGGTTGGATGTTTCTTTTCTTAAGAAACCAGCCATTTCAAAATCATTAAAGGAAACCAGACATGGACAGGTTAAAGCCCCTTTGCATAAACTTGTTCCGGATGAATACCAGGATTTACTGGTCCAGAAGCGTTATAGTCTAAGTACCATAAAGACTTACCTCTGCATGTTCAATGCTTTTCTGAATTATTATCACGGAATTGGACCTGAAAATATCAGTGAGGGTCAAATCCGGGCATATCAGGATTTTCTTGTCACAAAGAAGAAAGTTTCACGAAATACACAGAACCAAGCTGTCAATGCTATCAAATTCTATTATGAAAGAGTATTAGGGCAAGAGCGAAAGAATTACAAAATAGAACGGCCACGGAAAGAAACCAGACTGCCAACCGTATTGAGTGAAGAGGAGGTGATCGCCATCTTGGTGTGCATCCGGAACATAAAGCATAAAGTGGCACTGGCATTATTGTATAGTGCAGGGCTAAGGATAAGTGAACTGATAAATCTCCGTTTGACTGATTTGGATTTGGAACGTAAAACCGTATTTATTAAAGGTGGTAAAGGGAAAAAAGACAGAGTATCGGTTTTATCACATGAGTTGATTCCTTATATTAAAGGGTATAGGGAGGAATTTAGCCCAAAATATTGGTTTATTGAGGGTTACAGGCATAAGCAATACAGTTCCTCCAGTTTACGACAGGTATTCAAACGGAGTAAAAAAGTGGCAGGTGTAGATAAACCAGCCACATTGCATACGCTGAGGCATTCATTTGCGACCCATTTATTGGAAAATGGAACAGATATAAGATATATACAAGCGTTATTAGGTCATAATTCACCTAAAACTACGGCGATATATACGCATGTGTCATTGTCATCCCTGGGAAAAATAAAAAGTCCATTGGACCAGATAATAGAAGGTAATAAATTGATAAACAAAGAAATAGAACAATGCTAACTAAAGAGGGATAATACAACTGTTGCATTATCCGGATGTTGTGCAACATTTAAAAAAACCAATACTACTAATTGAAAATGTCTGAAATACCATTAAAAAATCAAATAATAAGTTGGCTTAAAGACAATAAGCATTGGATTCAATTTGCAGGTAACAAAATATTAGAAGGTGAAAATATTTCTGAGGAATTAGTAAATGAAACTTATTCTAAACTTAAACAAGAATTAGGCTTAGAAGAAGCTAAAGAAAATGTTGAAATCACCTTTAATGAAATTGTCATTTCTAATAAAACTCTTAGTAATAACCTTTCCCTTACCAAAATAAAAGATATTGAAAATGTAAATGCTTTGGCAAAAAGTCAATCAATTTCATTAAGTGAAAATTTAACGATTGTCTATGGAGGAAATGGTACTGGAAAATCTGGTTACATAAGGCTTTTAAATAATGCATTTTCTTCGAGAGGTGATAAAAATATTTTACCGAACGTTTTTAAAGAGGATACAAATGGAATCCCTAAAAGCACTTTCACCTTTATTTCCGACCAAGGAGAGTATGATATTTCATATCCTGAAAACAAAAGTCATTCTGAATTCACAAGGTTCACAGTTTTTGATTCACAAAGCGTTAAAGTACATCTAGAAAAAGATAACAAATTAAACTTTACACCAAAAGGATTCGACTTCTTTGAAAACCTGCTTAAACTTTATGACTTACTTTCTGAGAAACTAAAAACAGAAATCCACTCAAAAAGTAAGACTAATGAATTTAACAGATATTTTGTAAACGAGAATCCAATTCAATCTGAAGTATTAAAAATAGGAAGTGAAACTGACATTGAAAATCTAAAAAAGACAGCAAATTTTACTGCCAAAGAATCTGATGAGCTTACAGAATTAATCTCAAAAAGAGAAAAATTAAAAAGCTTAAATATTCCCAAAAAAACTAATGAGCTTCAAAAAATACAGACACAATTAGTCGAACATATTTCTAGACAGCAGAATATTTTTCTCTTCTTGTCAGAACCAAAAATATCAAAACTAAAAGCTCTTAACGCCTCTTATATTAAACTTCGTGGCTTGGTCAGAAAAGAAGGAGTTCAGAGTCTCAGTAAATATGAGATTGAAGAATTAGGAAGTGATGAATGGAGAGATTTTATTAAAGCTTCGAGAAGCTATTCAAACAAGTTAAATTTAAAAAGAGAAGAAAATAACATTTACCCAAACGAAAAAGATAATTGTATTTACTGTCTTCAACCATTGACTGATAAAGAAAACTTATTAATAAACTCATATTGGAAATTATTAAAAAGTGAGACTCAAGCCAAACAAAGCCGAGTAAATCAAGAAATAAAAGAGATTGAAAAAGAGATAAGAGAACTATTTCTTATAAAATTTGACGAAACAACTAATCTTTATAATTATGTCGCGAATTCATTTCCAGAATTGGCAGTTAAGTGGAATAAAATCGCGGTAGATTCTTTAAAATCTTTAAAAAATCTCGAAACCAATCTGTCAAATCGATACGAAGAAAAAGAAGTTAAATCGTTTATAGCAAACACTAGTGATTTTTCAAAAATTAGTGAGAAACTAAAAAAAGACATTGAAGACTTATTTAAAATGGATTCTTCAAAAGAACTAAAAGAATTAGAAGCTAAAATTTCACTTCTAAATGACAAAAGTCTATTACATAAACTTCAAGACAAAATTATAGAATATATAAAGGATTTGAAATGGGCTAATTCGGCTCAAAAGCAATTATCGGTTTTAAATTCTAGAGCTGTTACATCAAAACAAGGAGAGTTGTTTTCACTTTATATTACTGATAAATACACAGAGACTTTTAATGAAGAATGCACAAAGTTAAATGCGCCCAAAGTTGTAAATATTATTCAAAAAAATGCCAAGGCATCTACGCTTAGAAAACTTCAAGTTGCTGGGCAACTTGCTAATGCAGTTCTTAGTGAAGGAGAACAAAGAGCAATATCAATCGCAGACTTTTTAACAGAGGTTCGATTGAATCCTAACAATAGAGGAATATTTTTTGATGACCCAATTACTTCACAAGACCACGACAGAAGAGAAAAAATCGCGTCACGCATTGTAGAATTAGCTAAAGAAAAGCAAATTACAGTCTTTACACACGACATTGCATTTTTCATTAGACTAAAAATTATGGCAGAATCGACTGGTGTAAATCATTTATATACAACTATTAGAAAGGCAGGTGGAACACCTGGAATAATTAATGATGAACTACCTTGGATTGTACAACCTGTAGCTAGAAGAATAAAATTCTTAAGAAATAGACTAGTTAGATTAAAAAAGATAGAGAAAGAGGAAGACGAAGATACATATCTGTTAGAGTTAAAATCTTGGTACGGTCTGTTAAGAGAAGCGTGGGAAAGAACGATTGAAGAACGTCTTTTTAAAGGTGTCGTTGAGAGATTTTCACTAGGTATTCAAACTCAAAAATTAAAGAAATTAGTTATTACTGACGATTTAATAGCTGAAATCAATAAGGGTATGACTGAAAGTTCTAGTTGGTTGCATGATTCAGCAGCAGGTCTAAATCCGACAGTCCCAGAGACAACAAAAGCCGAAAGCGACTTGAACGAATTAGATTTATTTGCGAAAAAATGTGTGGCTGCGTAAAAAACGTTGCACAACAATGGCTATAGTTAATAAGGGTTTTGGTGCTTAACCCAAAGTTTAGAGCTTTAAACCAAGTCCGCCAAATCTTTTGATTTGGCTTTGAAAATGAAAAATTAAAACAAAATAAAAAGCTTTGGCTAAGTGCAAGTTCGAATGTTCAGTTCTCTGAATTCCCCTACTAACCATAGCCGAGACGTTGTGTTTCATACAGGAACAGCCAACCGCACATTTTAGCACATTTGGTTTTTGCCTACGCTCTTTCCCAACGCTGAAAAACCAAAAGAGCTAAAATCTCCCCTCGCTCGGAGGACGATAATAATTCGAACTATTTATATATTGAAAAACGAGATAATTAAACAATTAATATTATCTTGGCTGGATAATTTTAGACGGAAATGAACCGAATAAAGGAAGTACTCGAAGAAAAAGGAATTAAGCAGACTTGGTTGGCTGAAAAACTTGGTAAGAGTTACAACATGGTTAATGGATATGTGCAGAACAGACAGCAACCAAGACTGGAAGTGCTGTATGAAATTGCAAAAATATTGGACGTGAATCCTAAGGATTTATTGAAAGAAGATTTGAATGACTAAAGAATATCAAATAGAAGAAAATCTAATCGAGCAGCTCAAAGAGCTGAAATACATCTATCGAACTGATATTGTCGATAGGAAATCGCTTGAACAGAACTTCAAAGCAAAATTTGAAGCACTTAACCGAGTGCGATTATCGGAAAGCGAATTTTTACGCTTACGAGAAGAAATTATTGAACCTGATGTTTTTAGTGCTTCTAAGAAATTACGAGAAAGGCAGTATTTCCAACGAGAAGATGGTACTCCTCTGCATTACACTTTGGTAAACATCAAAGACTGGTGTAAAAATGACTTTGAAGTAATCAGTCAATTACGCATCAACACAGAAAATAGTCATCAACGATATGACATCATTCTGCTCTTAAATGGTTTACCTGTTGTACAAATTGAACTTAAAAAGCTAGATGTTTCGCACCGCAAAGCAATGCAACAAATTGTGGATTATAAAAACGATCCTGGCAATGGCTATACAAATACGTTGATGTGCTACATGCAATTGTTTATTGTAAGCAATGGAACACGAACCATCTACTTCTCAAATAATAAAAATCAGCACTTTCAATTCAATGCAGATGAGCAATTCTTACCGGTTTATGAATTGGCAGATGTAAACAATCAGAAAATTAATCGTCTGGATTTATTTGCCGAGAAATTCTTGTCCAAGTGCACACTAGGCGAAATGATTAGCAAGTACATGGTATTAGTAGAAAGCGAACAGAAATTGCTCGTGATGCGACCTTACCAAGTTTATGCGGTAAAGGCTATTGTGGATTGCATTCACCAGAACCGTGGGAACGGTTATATCTGGCACACCACAGGTAGTGGTAAAACCCTGACTTCATTTAAAGCCTCTACGCTACTAAAGGACAATTCAGATATTGAAAAATGTTTGTTTGTAGTTGACAGAAAAGACCTTGACCGCCAAACCCGTGAGGAGTTCAATAAATTTCAGGAAGGTAGTGTCGAAGAAAATACCAATACAGAAACTTTGGTCAGACGTTTACTGTCTACCGACTATGCGGACAAAGTAATTGTTACTACTATTCAAAAATTAGGTCTTGCATTGGATGGTACCTACAAGAAAAACTATAAGGAGCGATTAGAACCTTTGAGCGGCAAACGCATGGTATTTATTTTTGACGAGTGCCACCGTTCACAGTTTGGTGAAAATCACAAAGCGATAAAAGAGTTCTTCCCGAATGCTCAATTGTTTGGGTTTACGGGTACGCCAATCTTTGAAGAAAATGCGACCTATAAAATTAGAGAAGACCAATACGAAACATACAAGACCACAGAGGCCATTTTTGAAAAGCAGTTGCACGCTTATACGATTACGCATGCAATAGATGATAGAAACGTTCTCAAGTTTCATATTGACTATTTTAAAGGAGAAGGTTCGGTAAATGCTAAACCCGGAGAAGCCATTGCGCAACAAGCCATTACAGAAGCTATTATCGACAAACATAATGCAGCTACCAATCAGCGAAAATTCAATGCTGTATTAGCAACTGCCTCTATCAATAATGCTATTGAATACTATCGTCTTTTCAAAGCCATTCAGGATCGAAAGAAAGCAGAAGATGAAGATTATGCCCCATTGAATATCGCCTGTGTGTTTTCTCCGCCTGCTCAATTGATTGCACAAAATGGCGACCAACAAAGCCAAAAAAATGCGGCTGATATTAAGCAACTTCAGGAAGATTTAGCACAGGAAAAAGAAGACAACAAGAAAAATCCTGAAGAGAAGAAAAAAGCGTTAATAGAAATTATTGCCGATTATAACAAACTGTTCGGTTCTAATCACGACATCAACAATTTTGATATCTACTATCAGGATATTCAAAGACGAATCAAAGACCAGAAATTCACCAATAAAGACTATCCGCACAAAAACAAGATTGATATCACCATAGTGGTAGATATGTTGCTCACAGGTTTTGATTCCAAATACTTGAATACGTTGTATGTGGACAAGAACCTGAAATATCATGGATTAATACAGGCGTTTTCACGAACAAACCGTGTACTGAACGATACTAAGCCTTATGGAAATGTTTTAGATTTTCGTTCACAACAAGAAGCCGTAAACCAAGCTATAACGCTCTTCTCGGGTGAAGATGGTAGCAAAGCAAAAGAAATTTGGATGGTGGATCCTGCACCTGTGGTGATTGACCAATACCAAAAGGCAGTGGCAGCTTTGGGCGATTTTATGAAAGAACACAATTTGGTAAACGAACCACAAGAAGTGTACAACCTGCGTGGTGATGCTGCGAAGATTGCTTTCGTGAAAAACTTTAAGGAAGTGCAACGTCTAAAAACCCAACTCGACCAATACACCGATTTGGATGAAGAGCAGCAAGAAACGATTGAAACTATTCTGCCAAAAGATAACTTACAAGAGTTTAGAAGTTCATATTTAGAAACAGCCAAGCAACTGCGAGAAATTCAGCAAAAAGAAGGTAATGACGCACCCGAAGACATTCAGCAGCTAGATTTTGAGTTTGTACTCTTCGCCTCTGCGGTGATTGATTACGATTACATCATGAGTCTCATTGCTGATAGTACGCAGCAAAAACCTTCTAAACAGAAAATGTCCAAATCTCAGGTAATTAGCTTGCTTAAGTCGAACTCCAACCTGATGGAAGAAGAGGAAGACTTGACAGACTATATCAACAGTTTGGACTGGGAAAGCGGAAAAGATGTAGATGCACTGCGCCAAGGCTATGAAACCTTTAGAGTAGAAAAATACGACAAAGAACTGGCTGCCATTGCCAATGCCCATGGTTTGCAAACGACAGACCTAAAAAGCTTTGTAGAACAGATTATGAATCGAATGATATTTGACGGAGAAAAACTCACCGACCTAATGGAACCCTTGGAGCTGGGCTGGAAACAAAGAAGCAAAGCAGAAATAGCCTTGATGCAAGACTTGGCACCCCAATTAAAAAAACTAGCCCAAGGGCGTGAAATTTCAGGATTAGCAGCTTATGAGTAAAGAAATGAAGTTAATACCAGAGTTCCGTTTTCCTGAGTTTGTTGATGAGGGCGAATGGGAGATAAAAACAATAGGTGAAGTTTTTAATTCATTTAGTGGAGGTACTCCTAGTACATCAGAAAGTAAGTATTACAATGGAAAAATACCTTTTATTCGGTCTGCTGAGATAAATAAAGAGAAAACAGAATTATTCATTACAGATGAAGGTCTTAAAAACTCATCTGCTAAACTTGTTCAAAAGGGAGATTTACTTGTTGCTTTATATGGTGCAAATAGTGCTGATTCAGCAATTTCCAAAATTGATGGAGCTATAAATCAAGCCATATTATGTTTACAATCTGCCAATAGTAATTCTTTTACTTATGGTTTTCTAACCCTAAAAAAAGAATGGATTATTTCAAGATACATACAAGGTGGTCAAGGAAATCTTTCAGGTGATATTGTTAAGTCGATAACAGTACCATTTCCCTCCCCCCAAGAACAAAAAAAAATCGCCTCATGCCTTTCTTCTTTAGATGAGTTGATAGCCGCCCACAATGATAAGCTTGACGCTCTCAAAGATCACAAAAAAGGCTTGATGCAAAACCTTTTTCCGCAAGAAGGCGAAAGAGTGCCTAAGTATCGTTTTCCAGAGTTTGATAATGATGGAAAGTGGAAGAAAGATACTCTTGATAATGTTGCGAAATTTTCAAAAGGAAAAGGCATTTCAAAATCTGATATTGTAGAAAATGGGAAATTACCATGTATCAGATACGGAGAGCTTTACACGCACTACAACGAGACTATTAACAAGGTAAAATCATACACTAATTTAAATCCAAATGATTTGGTATTGAGTAAATCCAATGATGTAATTATACCTGCATCAGGTGAAACACAAATTGATATTGCTACAGCTTCTTGTGTTTTAGAAAATGGAATTGCTTTGGGAGGTGATTTGAATATCATTCGTTCAAAAATCAATGGTGTGTTCCTCTCGTATTATTTAAATAATGCGAAGAAAAAGGAAATAGCTCAAATGGCTCAAGGGATTTCAGTCGTTCATCTTTATCCAAGTCAATTAAAGACATTAAGTATTTCTATTCCTAAACCAAATGAACAACAAAAAATCGCTTCCTGTCTTACGGCAGTAGATGAATTAATCACTGCCCAGGCAGAGAAAATTGAGCAATTGCAGCAGCATAAAAAAGGTTTGATGCAGGGTTTGTTTCCAAAAATTGAGAGTTAAGAGATGGCAACAATAAACGAAATAGCAAAACAACTAAAGGATGTAGACCAATACATCAGATGTGTATATGCATTTAATTCAACTGGAAAAACCAGGCTCTCTGTTGCATACAAAGACATCACAAAGACAGAAAACAACAACGAGCATGCTGGTGTCTATTATAATGCATATAGCGAGGATCTTTTTGATTGGGACAATGACGAGGAGAACGATAACGAGAACATTAAGTTGGACATTAAAAGAAGTCGCCTAAATACCTTTTACAGTCTCATTAAAGAAGAAAACATACAAGAAGAGTTATCCGCGTTCAATCCAGCCTATAAGTTTAGATTTAATAACCACGACAATGCCGAAATAGGTATTGAATCAATAACATTTTTCAAGGAAAGAGCAGAGGACATTTCGATTAAGATTTCAAGCGGAGAAACACGAATTTTTGTATGGTGTTTCTTTCTTGCCCTGTTCAAGATTGACGGCTGGGCTAATAAGCAAGATGCACATTTCTTTATTGATGATCCTGTATCCAGCTTAGATGATTACAACATTTTTCTTACTGCTGACACCATTGTTAAATTGGTGGAGGACAACTTTAATACTGATAGGAAAATTATCTTAACAACTCATCATATTGGATTGTTCTCGGTTTTGTATGACCGATTCAATTACGGAGAGAAAAGCAAGCGCTATGAACCAAATTCTGCATTCTTCATGTTGAAACGACAAGGTGAAGAATTAGAATTAAAACAGTTTAATAAGGAAGTTTTTCTTTATCACTTGCATCTTTTCCAAGTTTTAGATGAGGCAAGAAAGACCCAATTATACACTTATCACTTTGTTCTCCTGAGACAACTCTTAGAAAATATCGTTTCATTTTTGGGGAAAAGTCAAATCAAATTCGTCCTAGAAGAAATAAAGGTTGATAAGACAGAAGAAACCATATACATGCTTAATTCAATGTCTCACAAAAAAGTCTTCGTTCCTCAATTCAAAGAAATGAATGAGAAAGAATTGGAAGTTTTTAATGAGATTTTTGAGAAGCTATTAATCAAATACAATTTTAGATTTTAGTCAATGACACAAAAAGAACAACATAAAAAACTAGGCGATACCCTTTGGGGCATTGCTAACGATTTAAGAGGAGCAATGAATGCGGATGATTTTCGTGATTACATGCTCTCGTTTTTGTTTTTACGCTATCTGTCGCACAACTTCGAAGAGTCAGCAAAAAAGGAATTGGGTTCAGATTACCCAAAACTGGCAGAAGATGATAGTCGAACGCCTCTAGGAATTTGGTATACAACCAACGTAGAGGACTTGCTCGCTTTTGAAAAGCAGATGCGTAGAAAAGTGCATTATGTCATCAGACCTGAACATTTGTGGAGCAATATTTCAGAAATGGCTCGTATCCAAAATAGTGAGTTATTAGTTACGCTAGAAGAAGGGTTCCGCTACATTGAAAATGAATCGTTTGATAATTCCTTTCAAGGCTTATTCTCAGAAATTAACCTGAACTCGGAAAAACTCGGAAAAACACCTAAAGAACGAAATGACAAGCTTTGTAAGATAATTACAAAAATTGCGGACGGCATTAAAGATTTTTCTACGGACACCGATACTCTGGGAGATGCGTATGAATATTTAATAGGTCAATTTGCAGCAGGTTCAGGTAAAAAGGCAGGCGAATTTTATACACCACAACAAATCTCAACCATACTTTCTGAGATTGTAACTTTGGACAGTCAAGACCCATCAACAGGCAAGAAAATCAAGTTGGACAAAGTATTAGACTTTGCTTGTGGATCAGGGTCATTGTTATTGAATGTAAGAAAGCGGATCAAAGACAATGGTGGTACAGTTGGTAAAATCTATGGTCAAGAGAACAACATCACCACCTACAACTTGGCAAGAATGAACATGCTCTTACATGGAATGAAAGACACTGAATTCGAGATATTTCATGGTGACACTTTAAAAAATCAGTGGGACATTTTAAATGAAATGAATCCATCCAAGAAAACTGAATTTGATGCGATAGTTGCTAATCCACCGTTCAGTTTACGTTGGGAACCCAACGATATACTGGCAGAAGATTTCCGCTTTAAAAGCTATGGCTTAGCACCCAAATCAGCTGCTGATTTTGCTTTCTTATTACATGGTTTTCATTTCTTAGGTAAAGAAGGAACCATGGCTATCATTTTGCCTCATGGTGTATTATTTCGTGGTGGTGCAGAAGAACGAATTCGCGAAAAACTATTGAAGGATAACAACATAGACACTGTTATTGGTCTTCCTTCTAACCTGTTCTATTCAACAGGGATCCCAGTTTGTGTTTTGGTATTGAAAAAGTGTAAAAAGGAAGATGATGTTTTGTTCATCAATGCCAGTGAGCATTACGCAAAGGGAAAGCGACAAAACACATTAGCAAAAAAGAACATTTCAAGCATTGTAGAAACCTACAAATACAGAAAAGAGGCGGAACGCTATTCTCGAAAAGTCTCAATGGAAGAGATTAAAAAGAATGGCTACAACCTGAACATTTCAAGATATGTAAGTACAGCGGAAGATGAAGTTCAAATTGACTTAAATGAAGTAAATGAAAGTCTGACCTCAATCAATGAACGCATTGAGACAAAGACTAAGGAACATAACGAATATTTGAAAGAATTGGGCTTGAAAACAATATGAACTAAGTGATAATGCCAACGCTAGTTCAAGCACATTTAAAGTTTGCTCGTGCCTCACAAATTTAAAAGAGCTTTTACGTCAACGCTAAAAACAAAATGAATAAAATAAATACGGCATACAACAATGTGTATAGTGCATAGCACCCTGCGGGATGCTACGACACCATACACGAGACGTTATGGTATAATTGCCTTCGGCACGTAAAAACCATGCTACGCATTTTGTTTCCACTAATTACACCATAACGGACACTGTACATTACACCTCATACAAAAGTTATTGTATATTTACTTGAGTTTTAGTGAACTCCAAACACATCACTATACATAACATCGTGTATAGCTTATGAGGCGTAATGATGGCTCTCGTTTGGCTACGCCTCACACGCCATACACAGTGTCCGTTAGCCACAAGCTGAAAAACATCGTGACAACCAATGATAAAAACCATTTCCATAAAAAACACTGCAACTTTTGACGAAACAGGAATTGAAGTTCCTGAATTATTAATTGATGACCTTCCAGAAAAATCTAGACAAAATTTTCAATATAAATACAATAAAATAATTGATCCAAATATTCCAGAGTCTTTTCGTTCTATATTCAAGAAAGGATTGAAAAAAGAACTATCCGAAAGCAAAAAGGTATAAACCGATAAATACGATATAGAAAAAGAATTTAAAACAAAATCAAGAAGTATTGTAGTTGATATTGTTGCAGAAATTAAAACAAAAAAAATATTCATTGAACCTTTTTTTCAAATCCAATTGATGAAGAAAAAAAAGAAAAACTATCTATAATTAATATCCCAACCTTTTCAATTGACTTATTGAAATTTATAGATTATTATGGACAAAATTATTCCATTGTATCATTAAAGAATTATTTGATTTCAAAAGAGAGTAAAAAATGGATTTACTTAAGTACTGAAAAGTACGATAAGCACATTGAAAATTATGAAAAGTACTTACTTGAAGAAATTAAGCTTAAAGAACTTGATATAGTAATAGAAATGTCTGGTGGTAGTAAAAATCAACCTACTGGTAGAGCTGCAATAGTGACAACAGAATTGCTCGATTATTTCAAAATGCCTTTAGTTTGCTCAAATTTCTGTAAAGTAATCAGAATTAATCAAGATAAAGTAAATCCATTTTGGTTTTACCTATACTGGTTAAATTCATACAATAATGGTCTAACAACTAAATATGAAAACCAACCAAGTGGTATTAAAAACTTTCAACTTGATGAATATATTGAAAGTGAATTGATGCAAATTCCTCCCAAAAAAGATCAAGATGTTATAGCTAATTATTTCAAATCATTATTTGAGTTAAAAAATAAATTAAGCTACACTTCTCAAAGAATTAACAAGATGCTTAATGAAACTTTTGACAATATATATTATGATTATGAGCAATAATAACAATGCATTTATCATAAATACTACTCATACTATTGTTGGATAAAATCAATAAAACAAAATATTATTAACCTTTTAAGTAAATAATTTTGTAACTTTGCAATGGAATTATCGTATAAAAATAATAAGCTGAAGAAGTCGCTAACTACCGACAAGGGTATAGCAAAGAGCTATGGCACATTAGCAAAGAAGGTAAAGTTGCGTATCACTCAGCTTAAAAATGCAGATAATTTAGAGGTTATCTCAAAATTACCTGTATTACGATTGCACCAACATATAGGCAAAGGCACTTGGTCAATAGACATTCAAGAAAATTGGAGAATACTATTTGAGATAAACCAAGACCCTATACCAACCTTAGAAGATGGTGGAATAGATTTAAAAGCGATAACCATTATAAGTATTGAGTCTGTAGAAGACCCTCACTAACTTAAAAAGGAAACAAAATGACTGATTTACAAATTAAAAAATCCTTACTCTCTTGCCCAGGCGATAGTATTCAAGAGCATATAGACCATATTGGTATGTCACAAGCAGAATTAGCAGAGCGTTTGGGTAGGTCTGTTCCTAAACTCAATGAGTTAATCAAAGGAAAAGCACCTATAACCAAAGAAACAGCCACCAAATTAGAATATGTGTTGGGTGTGCCTGCAAGTTTTTGGCTCAATTTGGAACGAACCTATCAAGATGAATTATTGGAAATAGAGCAAATAGAACATTTAGAGCAATGCCAAGAATGGGTGTCTTCTTTTCCATTAGCCAAAATGAAATCTTTTGGCTTACTTCCAGATACTCGTAAAAAACCTGAATTAGCAGATGGCTTACTAAAGTTTTTTAGAGTTGCTTCTCCTGCACAATGGTCAGATATTTATAATGGTAGTTCATTGGCCTTTAAAATAGAATTAAGACATACAGCAGAACCACAAGCCATTTCGGTTTGGTTGCGTTTAGGAGAATTACAAACAGAGAAAATAAAAGTAGCTGCCTTTGACAAAAAAAGCCTAAGAAACTGTTTAGAACAAATTCAAGATATAGCATATAAGCTTTCAGACACTTGGTTAGAAGAATTACAATCGCTTTGTGCTTCTTGCGGAGTAGCCTTGGTTTATACTCCTTGTATCGCTAAAGCTCCTATTTACGGAGCTACAAGATGGATTAAAAATAATAGCGTACCACTTATTCAAATAACTGACAGACAAAAAGATTACAATGCCTTTTGGGTTACATTCTATCACGAATTAGGGCATATTTTATACCACGGTAAAAAAGACATTTTTATTGATGGAATAGAGAGTATCAAACCTGATAAAGAAAAAGAAGAGGAAGCAGATGCATTTGCAGCTCGTATGTTATTATCAGAAAAAGAAAGAAACGAGTTGTTTCAATATCCCAATTTTGATAGGAAATTGATTTTACAACTCAGCCAAAAATTTAAAAAACACCCTGGTATTATTGTAGCCCAAGTACAAAGGCAATACAGCCATTTGTATAAAAATGTACGTTTGAATAGCTTAAAAACTAAGGTAGAATTTACTGATTTAACCATTTAAGCTATGGCAAAAATTACTGAAAATGATATAGAATTATATGCAATAGAAGAATTAGAAAACCTTGGATATTCATATATCTATGGTCCTGATATTGCACCTGATACAGATGCACAAGAAAGAACCTCTTTTGACCAAGTAATTCTTACCGAAAGATTTCAAAAAGCAATAGACCGTATAAATCCTACCATACCTAACAACGCCAAAGAAGATGCACTAAAAAAAGTATTGCGTATAGGTACACCTGATTTATTAACAGATAACGAAACATTTCATAAAATGCTCACAGAGGGCATAAATGTAACCTATCAAAAAGATGGTAGCCAAAGAGGAGATATTGTAAAATTAGTTGATTTTGATACTGTAAATAACAATGAATTTAATGTTATCAATCAGTTTACGGTTATTGAAAATAACAACAATAAAAGACCAGATGTAATTCTCTTCATTAATGGTTTGCCATTAGTAGTTGTTGGGTTAAAAAATTCGGTAGATGAAAACGCAACAATAAGGTCAGCTTACAAGCAAATTCAAACCTATAAAGCTACCATACCTTCATTATTTATTTACAATAGCATATTGGTAATATCAGACGGTACAGAAGCCAAAACAGGCTCATTGTCGGCAGGTTTTACTCGTTTTATGTCTTGGAAAACAGCAGACGGAGAAAGCGAAGCATCACACCTTATTCCTGAAATGGAAACCCTAATCAATGGGATGCTGAATAAAGAAACGGTTTTAGACCTTATTCGTCATTTTATTGTATTTGAAAAATATTACAACTCTGGTGAATATCAAAAAATTTTTAACTTGTTCTCGCCTGAAATGAAAGATGCGCTTCCGAAAGACAAAAACAAGGAATATTTAACTGGTTTAAAGCATCAGGCAGGCAAAATAAAATCACGAAAATTTATCAGATATGTAAAAGGGACTTTCGCATCATATAAAACCACCTTTGACGATGAAATTACTATGTTGTATATATCTACAGATAGTGAATCAAAAATAAATGGATTTTATATTGAGCCTTTTGAGGAATTGCCAAAACTTGAGCGTAACTCAACCAAATTGATTCTTCCGTTCAAAAATGAATGGACAGTAACTTGGGGTGGAGACATTGCGGAACTAAATTACCACGTTGAAAGCAGAGCTCAGAAAAACGCATTTGACTTGGTTGTTTCGGATGATAATGGAAAATGCCTTTAAAATGGCTGTTCCTTTGGATGTAGAAATGGGAATTGGTGAAGATTGGTTAGAGGCGCATTAGATTTTTTTATAACTTTACATTGCTATTGTTATGAAAAATAAAAAAACTACCTATAATTTATCTTGAATGTAAAATTCATAGAAAAGAAAATCAACTTTTACTTCGGTTTAATTTTCACCATAAATTAGTTACCCTTGTAAAATCTATAAAAGGAACTTATTGGAGTGCTTCTTTAAGATCTTGGTATTTAAAATACTCTGAAGAAAACTTACATACCATTTTATCACTTTTTAAAGATATTACCAAGATTGATATTTCAAAAGTTAACAAAAAAGCGCCTTTTAAAAGAAATCTTACAGATTCTCAAAAAAAACTCTTAAATAGTTTTTACTTGTACTTAAAAGGGAAAAGATATAGTAAAAGTACGATTCAAACTTACACTTTCTTTATTGCTGATTTTGTGAATTTTCACACGGCTATTGAATTAGAAAACCTCACTAATAGAAATGTGGAAGAGTTTATAGAAATTGTTTTTATGGAACGTAGTTATTCTATTGGTTCGCAAAGACAATTTATTAGCGCTTTAAAGATATTTACCATTTTTTGCCCACATACGCAGATTAATAATTTGAATCTAGAAAGGCCTAAAAAATCTAGAAAACTGCCTAATGTGTTGTCTCAAAATGAAGTTATACAGATTGTCCAAGTAACTAAAAATTTAAAACATAGAACTATTATAGTATTGCTTTATTCATCCAGTTTACGAGTAGGAGAGATTACCGGTTTATTGTTAAAAAACATAGATATACAACGAAGACAGATAAAAGTTGAAGGAGGAAAAGGTAGAAAGGATAGGTTTGTTGTTTTAGCAAATACTTTCTTACCTCTTTTACAAAATTATTTAGCAACCTATTCTCCTAAATTTTATTTTATAGAAGGTGAAATAGGAACAAAATATTCTGAAAGTAGTATACGGAAGTTTCTTTTTAATAGTGTACAAAAAGCAGGTATCACAAAAAAGGTAACACCACATACACTTCGGCATAGTTATGCAACACATTTATTAGAAAATGGAGTTGGTTTGAGGCATATTCAAGAATTATTAGGGCATGCAAAACCTGAAACAACTATGATTTATACACATGTAGCAAAAAAAGATTTACTTGACATTCAAAGTCCTTTAGATACAATTTTATTGCATTTAGATAAAAATAATAAACGGGAAGAAAAGTTCCTATTATCCGGAAATGACAACCTCTAAACGGGAGGTTTATTCTCCATATAACCAGTTGGCAACAAGCTAAAGAAACATCTGAACACATAATTTAAATGAGTGGAAAAAACATACATTCCGAACCTTTTGACAATGGAACAATAACGAAACTCGAAATATATGAGGATTATGCTCAAGCTTGGATTCCAACTTTTGTGATGCAACCTCATTTTAGTGAAATTCATATATTCGACTTTTTTTCTGGACCAGGTTACGATTCAAATAAAATAGCTGGAAGTCCAATTCGGCTTTTAACCAAAATAATTGAACAGTTAGGAAACATATTAAAGACTAAAACTAAAATTGTTTTACACTTTAACGAATTTGAACCAAACAGAAAAGCACAAAGGAAATTTGAACTACTAAAAAAGAATTGTGAAGAGTATATTCTGCAAAACCCCAAATTTAAGTATTTCCTTACGGTAAACTATTATAACGAAAATGCAGAAGAACTGTTTTTTAAGCTAATACCAACAATTAAAGAATATCCATCTTTAGTCTATTTAGACCAAAATGGTGTGAAATTTATTTCACAAGAATATGTAGATGAACTTGAAAAATTAAATACAACTGATTTCATCTATTTTGTTTCATCTTCTTTCTTCAGAAGATATGGAATGACAGAAGAATTTAAAAAAGCTTTAGACATTGATATTAAAGAATTGGAAAGCGAAGAATATCGTAATATGCATCGTTTAGTTTTCAATAAAATCAACTCAAGACTTCCAGAAAATTCAGAATTAAAATTATTTCCATTTTCAATTAAAAAAACAAGGAACATTTACGGAATCATATTTGGAGCAAAGAATTATGCAGCAGTTGATAAATTCCTAAAAATTGCTTGGAAAAGAAATAATCTAAATGGAGAAGCTGATTTTGACATTGATGAGGATTCAGGCAAAATTCAACTCGATATGTTTGAAGGGCAAAAAATGACAAAAGTTGAAAAGTTTAAAAATGAATTGGAAACAAAACTTTTAGCAAAAAAAACCGTTACAAACAAAGGAGTTCTAATGTACACGTATGCAAATGGTCATATTCCACAGCACGCAGTTGACTTGTTGAAACTTATGAAAAAACAGGGGAAATTGGAATACGAAGGAAAATCACCGTTTTTAAATTATGAGAATGTGTTTAGAAAGAATAATATTGTGAACTATAAAATAATCAAAAAGTAAAATGGCTCAATCAAGTATAGAATGGACAGAAATGACTTGGAACCCAACCACTGGTTGCACAAAAGTTTCACAAGGCTGTAAGTTTTGTTATGCAGAGATAATGTCAAAACGACTACAAGCTATGGGAGTTGAGAAATACAAAGATAATTTTCAAGTTAGAACTCACGAAGATGCTTTAAGAACGCCATATACTTGGAAAAAATCGAAAGTTGTTTTTGTAAACTCAATGAGTGATTTGTTCCACGAACAAATACCTTTAGAATTTATCAAAAAGGTTTTTAAGGTTATGAACGATAATCCACAACACGTTTTTCAGGTTTTGACTAAACGAGCGGAAAGACTTTTAGAGTTACACAAAGAGCTAAAGTGGAGTCATAATATTTGGATGGGTGTTTCAGTAGAGGAGCAAAAAGTAGAAAATAGAATCGATTATTTGAGAAAGACTAATGCAAGAGTAAAATTTCTTTCTCTTGAACCATTAATTGGAGCTTTGCCGAATCTGAATTTAGAAAACATAGATTGGGTCATCGTTGGTGGAGAAAGTGGACACACGCCAAGACCAATGGACGCTGATTGGGTAATTGATATACAAGAACAATGTGAGAAGGCAGATGTCGCATTTTTCTTTAAACAATGGGGCGGAAAAAACAAAAAGAAAAACGGTAGAGAATTAAACGGTCGAACCTATGATAAAATGCCTGAAATAGAACTACAACATAGCGTCTGAAAGGAAAAGCCAGTTGCCAACACCGTATATAATTAATGGCTAGTTTTAGCTTGCTTACGAAAATCCTCGCGAATTTTCTATTCCGTTTTTATTTGCTAAATTAGGTGCTCTAACACGCCACTAATCATATACAAACACGTTACCTGCAAGCTGAAAAACCACAGCACAGTCAAGCACATTTCATTTTGCTCGTGCCTCACAAAATAAAAAGAGCTTGCCTTTTCCCACCGCCACCCAAACCAAATAAATTATGTTTCATATCAGTATAGACAGAATTAAACTGACTTAACTACATTAAAAAGTAAATTTTATGAATAATTATTTGTATCATTGTGGTCAGTTTTAAACTGACATATAAACTATGAGAATAAAAAACATATCAACTCAATCAAATAATATTCTGACTTATTTCAATAAGTTAGACCAAGATTGTTTTGCTTATGCTGAAGCAGTAAGCGTATTACCTAATTCGAGCAATAGTGCCTTAAAGGAATTATTGAGTGATATGGTAAAAAGAGGACTCTTAATGCGTTTAAAAAAAGGTTTATACTTTATCATTCCTTATGAAAAAGATGCTGAATCTTTTATGCCTGATTGGCATATCATTGCAGGACACCTTGCAAAAGAAACTAATCATTACATAGGTTATTATTCAGCCTTGCAAATACACAATTTGATTACTCAACCATCACTAAAAGAACAAATTGTTGTTTCAAAACAAATCCGACCTTCAACAATTAAAATAAAGAATGTTGATTTTCAATTCATTTATCATAACGAAAATCATTTTTTTGGAGCTAAAAAAATATGGATTGATAGCTTTAACAAAGTCCTTTGTTCTGATTTAGAAAAAACATTTATTGATTGCCTATTCAAACCCGATTATGCAGGTGGTATTGTTGAAATTGCTAGAGCCATTTATACTTCAAAAGATAAAATTAAGTTCGATAAACTTTTTGAATATGCAGAACGCTTCAAATCGCAGGCAGTTATTAAACGTTTAGGGTTTTTATTAGAAATATTGGAAATAGAAACAGATATTATTCTTAATCTGAACAAACTAAAAACAGCATCTTATGTGCTTTTAGATACCGAATTACCTAAATCAGGAAAAAGGATTAGCCGTTGGAGTATTCAACAAAATTTAGAAACAGAAACCATTAAATCAGCTATTTACACGTGATAAAACCAGGCGAAATACAAAACAAAGCTCGTGCAGTTGGTGTACGTGACCAACAAATCGAAAAAGATTATCTGCTTTCTTGGATTCTTCAAGGCATATCTCAACATTCGACACTTTTAAAAACAATTGTTTTTAAAGGAGGAACTGTTTTAAAGAAAGTCTATTTTGAGGATTATCGATTTTCAGAAGACCTTGATTTTACGTTATTGGATGATATGGTAAGTAATGAACATATTTTTGAATGGTTTACAGAAGTGTTTGAATATATTAAAGAAGAAGCAAATATTCCACTTGAAATTATTGACAATAACGAACATCAAGATGGCGGAATTAATTTCTACATCAGCTATATTGGTCCGCTTGGTGGTTTGGGTGCAAATAAAAAAGTGAAAGTTGATATTTCGAGAAGTGAAAAATTAGTGTTTGAACCTATTTTGAATAATGTATTTATTGACTATACCGACCAAGAAGAACACCAACTACTCTGCTATTCTTTAGAAGAAGTGTTGGTTGAAAAGCTACGTTCAGTAATGCAAAGAATGCAAGCTAGAGATTTTTATGACATTTGGTATTTATTGGAAATACACAATATGGATATTGATTTTTACATTGCAGAATTTAAACAGAAATGTGAAAGCAAAGAAATTGACCCAACAGAATTTCATACTAAACTCAAACAAAGATTACCCCAATACAAAGGGCGTTGGCAAAAATCTATGGCAGACCAAATTCAAGATTTACCAGACTTTGAAACCGTTTTACGTGAAGTAATGCGTTATTTAAGAAAATTAGAGTTATAAAATGAAATCAACCGAAATAAAACATAACGTTCAGAATTTAATAGATAACTTCTCAAAAGAAGAATTTATTTATGATTTGTTGATTGCCTACGGAATTTCAAAAACATCTGTAATTCGACTAAAAAAAGGCGATTACAATTTCGCTAAAGTTGATGGCGAAATATTATACAAAAAGAAAATATTCTTTAAAGTAGAAGCGTCTGACAAATTATTGAGTAGCATTGAGGAAATTTCTAAAGAAGAATGAATCTCAAAACACAAACCAAGATTTGCAATTCTTACAGACTACAAACATATAGTTGCTAAAGACCTTAAATTAGGTAAAAATCTAGATATTGAATTAAAAGAATTACCGAACTATTTCGATTTCTTTTTACCATTAGCCGGTAGTGAAGTTTATAATGTAACAAATGACAATGAAGTTGACAGAAACGCTTCGTACAAAATGGTATCTTTGTACGATTTGCTAATTGACGAAAACCCAAATATTTACAACTCAAAAGCAAGTATTCATAACCTTAATATTTTCTTATCTCGTTTATTGTTTTGCTTTTTTGCAGAAGACACAGAAATATTTGAAGAAGATAGTATTTTCACTAACACGTTAGCTCAACACACTTCTGAAAACGGAAAAGACACACATACTTTTTTAGATGATTTATTCGATAGATTAAATGATAAGAATGCAAATAAATATCCAGATTATTTAGCAAAGTTTCCTTATGTAAATGGTGGTTTATTTAGTGAAAAAATAGATTCGCCAATATTTACGGCAAAGGCAAGAAAAACATTAATTGACCTTGGCGAATTACAATGGAAAGACATTAATCCAGATATTTTTGGCTCAATGATTCAAGCTGTGGTAATTCCTGATTATCGTAGCGATTTAGGAATGCATTACACTTCTGTAATCAATATTCTAAAACTAATAAAACCCTTGTTTTTAGATGAATTGTATGAAGAGTTTGAAAATGCAACAACAATTAATCAATTAAGAACACTCATAAAAAGATTATCAAAAATTAAGTTTTTTGACCCAACTTGTGGTAGCGGAAATTTCTTGATTATTACCTACAAAGAAATTCGTTTGTTGGAAATTAGAATTTTGGAGAAAATTATTGATTTAAGCCCAAATCCAACTTTAGAGTTTACACAAATACAACTCTCGCAATTTTATGGAATTGAAATAGACGATTTTGCTCACGAAATGGCAATACTTTCACTTTGGTTGGCAGAACATCAGATGAACCGAGTTTTTGAAGAGACACTTTTTGATTTTGGAAAATCTAAACCAATACTTCCAATGAACTACCTCGACCCAAGGGTACGAGGTATCAAAACAACTTAAGTTGAGATGAATGAAATTTTTTATATTCTTCTTTCCTGCCTTGACCTTGAACATATTTTTTAATAACTTCTTCGTTAGCATATTGTCCGACTGTATTAATATAATAACCTGTCGTCCAAAATTTCCCACCCCACAAAAACCGTTTCGCTTCTGGATGTAACCTAAATATTTCTCTTGCCGTTAAACTCTTTAACGTATTGACTATCTTCTTGGGTGACATCATCGGTACACTTTGTATCAAAAAATGAACATGATCGTCATCACAGCCCACTTCTAAAAAATGAAGAGGAAACTTCCTGCGTCAATACATTTCGCCGATACTTTATTGGGCAAACCAAATGGTACATCAACAAACTCTTGTTATGACTTTTGAAGATATGTTCACTCATATCACAAAAATAAATATCTTTACGCTACACCCGAGGCAAGCCTCGGGGAATTCTTTAGATTAAGTCTTTACGTTCGTACTTTTTAATCCATTCATTGATGGTTGTAGGTGCAATACTGTAGCGTTTTCCGAGTTCACTCTTCGTGTACTTCCCTGTACTAAGTTCGGCTAAAATTTTTAATTTGAAAGGTTCACTGTAACGTCTAATTATTTTGTCGTTTTTATACATAACTGTTTAGAATTATGTAGCCTTATTTCAGGACGGGTCAAATTATACCATAACGGTATTGCATATGAAAAGTAGCAGATTGTATAGGTAATTTTTCAGTTTGCTAACAAAGATAGCAGAAAAGCGCTAACATTATGTTTAAAACCTTTCCTGCTATTTTTTATATGCGGTGTTATGCAACGAATTTTGTATTTCAGTTCTTTATAAACTTTTTTATTACAGACCGTCCTTGTTTATCATTCAGCAAGATAAAATAAATTCCGCTATTCAATTTTTGAATATCAATTGATTTATTATTTAAATTAGAATCATTTACAGATAAAATCAGTTTTCCATTAATATTGAAAATATTAACAGTAAAATCACTCAAATCAATTGTGCCAGAAATGAATAATTCAGTTTTTACAGGATTTGGAAATATAATAAACAAATCTGGAGAAAAATCTTGTGTAGCTAATAATTCACTACTGTAAATTGCTTCATTTCCAGAATCATTATTAATAATTAAAATTTTATTACTAGATTCATTTGTGATACTATACGAAAAAGGTTCTGTTACATTGTTTTCATAGAAATTATTAAGATAAATTAATTGGAAATCACCATTAACCGACATTTGGCAACCAGCAAAAGTTAAGCCGGCGTCTAGAGTAAATTGTGAATTGATATCATCATATGTAATCCCAGCAGACATTACATCACAAACATAAGTTTCAAATTGTATCTCTGAGAAAAAGACTGTAATAAAAGGGACTTCTTCATTTGAAGGTGGAAAATTATCCTGTTCATCAATAATTAAATTTTGTAAATACCAAGTATTTTCAAATAGCTGAGGATCTTGTGCATAGCTTGAAAGTGATACAAAAAAAGCTAAGAATAAAATTTTTATTGTTTTCATAATTTATTGTTTTATAAGAGTTTTTGAATTTTGGCCTTCCCCATCACAAACCAAAATGATGTTGTATAATCCTGTTACGTAAGTAGAAATATCTATGCTAGTGCTAGCTTGCTGTACATCGAGTATATAATTATCACTACTGCCTGTGTTCATATTCACTACCATTACATAAGCTGAACTTGCACCACCTGCTATATAATTAACAGTAACTTGACTGGAAGCTGGATTAGGGATTAAACTTTCTAACTTGTAAGGATTTACAGTTATTTCAACTTCATCATAATCTTTAAAGCCATCAATAGTAGATATAATTTCCAATTTATACTCTATTGTTATATCTGGAGATACCGTTAAATCTGTACCTGTATAAATAAGGTTTCCTTCGGGGTCATACCAATTATAAACAGCATCTTCATTTATTTGTTCTGCGCTTATGGTAATGGTTTCGTTTTTGTCTATTTCTTCATCATTTCCTGCGTCTGCACTAAAACTATCTCTTGGTTTTTTTCTTATTTCAAAGGTTTCACCACCTATTATTTTATTGGTTACAGCATCTTTTTGAATAACATGATAAATAAATTCTGTTTTATTGGTTAATTCCTCTGTCAAAAAGTTGAATTCTAAATAAAATGTTCCAATTTCATTTGGGTCAAAAATAATATTTTCAAAAATGGCATTGTTAGCAGTTACAATTTTTTTGTTAGCTACTTTTGTTGAATCTGTATTTTGTTCAACTTTTCCTCCTTCTACCCAAGCATTATAAAGCACATCATCCATTTTAATTGTTACTTCCGCTTCTTCATAAATAGATTTACCCAATTCATTAGTATCATTTACTAATTCTAAAGAATATGTGCGTTACTCACTAAGTGGATTTCCAACTGCAACAACACCACCTATTCTTGAGGAGGTGTTTGGAATAATATCTACAACTGTAGTATTCTTCCAGGCAATATTATTATTGTTTAATACATTATCGGTAATAAAAGTTCCTTCTGGAAATGTCATAGGGTCATTTGGTGTATCTATTCTTGCAAGCAAACAAAAATGCCACGGGTTATCATTTATGTTAATGTAATCCTCGGGGTTTGGCAGATCATTCCATTCAAATTCGATAATTGCTTCTTGACCTATTTCTAATGGAGGGATTGTTAATGTTGCAATTTCATCGCCCATTAAAATGTCTTGATTTGTTTCTTCATCATGAATATATAATGTGCCATTCCAATGTTCATCCCACGAAAATGAAGTATTCGCTTTTGCCCAATAGAGTTTTTAGATTATCTGTACCTGTTGAAGCTTCACAACTATTGTTGGTTACCCTTACATAAACATAATTTGGATTGTTAGGATCATATTCTGGGTTTTGATGCTCTTTAACAAGCAAACCATCGTTTTGGTTTCTTACCCAAATATCTTCACTTCGCCAAGGTTGTTGAGTTTCTATATCAGGCTCCTCAAAACTATCTAACACAGAATTTTGCATAGCAAGGTCTAATCCTGTTGTTGGATTTAACATACATTGGGCAGTTTTAACAGCTCGATAAGCATTTATGCGACCTGTATTTGGAGCTAAATAGCTTAAGTATGGTGCATTTTCAGGGATTTGTGAAATATCATCTGCCGTATATTTTAAAATATCACGAACTTGGTCAGGTGTTAAATCTGGATTAACTGAAAACATTAAAGCTACAACCCCAGCAACAATTGGAGCAGCCAAAGATGTACTAGCTCCATGGTCTATACTATTTGTTGCTCGTAACCAATACTGATTATTTAATCCGGTAGTATAAAGATAAAATCCTGGTGCAAAAACATCAACTTTATCATTGAGCGAAGAAGTTGTTGTTGGGTTGCCAATAATATTTGGAATAACATCTTTCCAATTGGACATTCCAAGATCAGGGTCATTAGTGCCAGTAGGAAATAAATGGTTAATAGCTCCAACGGCAATAGTATGGTCATACGAAGCTGGATATAAATAACCATGTCCATCACTTCCGCAAGAATTAATAGCATTTGGTCCGTTACCTGCAGCTGCTATTAATACAATACCTTTTTCGTTCCAAATATATTCACAAGCTTCTGCATCAGGAATATTAGAGTTACATCCTGGGGTTTTCCAGCTCATATTTATAACTTTTATTCCTGGTATTTCTGCCAATTCCATCACTTGAGGCATTGTTAGTCCGTTTGCTCTAGTTACTAATTTACTATTAAAACCTATACTAGAAATACCTTTAGTATTATCAGTTTCTGCTCCTGCTTGTCCAGCAACTGCAGTTCCATGGCTACTACTAGTATTTGGATTGTCATCAAAATTTTGAATAATTTGATTTGTTAAATCTTCATGAGAAGTTTCAAAATAAGTATCTACGATACCAATTAAGACATTTGAACCTCCTTGTGTAATATTTCAAGCCAAAGGTGCTTTAATAAGATTTAACTCACTTGAGGCACGTTCTGAAATTATGGTATAGTCATCTGGTATAAAAAGAGGATCACCGTTTCCTGTTAAACAAACATACTCAATTTCATCTCTGTCAAAAAAATCATCTAGATGAGTATCATTATCAAGAGTTACTCTATATACTCTTAGTAGATATTGTGATGTTACCGTTGGAAAAGCCTTTTCAATATAAAAGATTGGCTTGCTGTTAAAAAAAGCTTCAAGATTGTTGTCTTGTAAATCTAAAGTTAAAGTTTCATCAGAATTTGTTATACGTTGAATCGGTTCTAACGAATAATTGGGTTTTACAACTACGTAATAATCTTGTCTATTTTGTGAAAACAAGCATAAGTTTGTTAAAAAAACAATTAGAAATAAAGTTAAATTTTTCATCTTTTTGTAAAAATTTAAATATACGCACTTAATTGATTTTAGGAGTATTAAGTACTTGCAAAATTGCCTTGGGGAGGCTCTCCTTAATTTACATCAAACTTTTAGGGTTCTTTTCAAAACTACAAAATATTTTAAAAACAGACTTTTTTATCTGCTTTTTTTGTTTTCTGCCTCCGTTTTCAGTTTTTTAGGGCTCCATAATGGTTTATTTTAGAGGGTTTCATCTCATTTTTTATTTATTGGACATACCTATCCCACTAAAGCAGGGGTCTGTTTAAGTAAATATTTTGTAGTTTTGAAAAGAACCCTAATAACTTATCGCATTATAAAATAAACCCTGTAGCGTACTGTATCCACAACACTATTTCGTTTATTTGCAAGCTTTCGGAAGCCGCATTACGGGACGGCCTCCGCAAATAATTATTCATTAACAAACCACTTTATCATGAAATTAGTTTATATTTTTTTTCTATGCATGTGTTTCCAGGTACAAGCGCAAGACTGGGTACAAGTAACTTCTTTACCTAATGCTTTTAATGAAACTCATCACTCTTTTGCTTTTAGTTTTGACGACATGGGCTACATTGTCGCTGGTAATTCGGATTTCGGAGTACGAGATGATTTTTATCAGTACAATCCTGTAACCGATTCTTGGACAGAGCTTACCCCTTTTCCCGGTGGGGCTCGTGGTTTTGCGATTGGTGATACTTGGGATGGGAAAGCATACTTTGGATTTGGAAATGATGGCACATCACGATTAAATGATTTATGGGTGTTTGACCCTTCGAATATGAGTTGGACAGAATTGGCCTCTTGTCCGTGTGCAGAAAGAACGCACCCAGCTATGATAGCGCATAACGGGAAAGTATTTGTAGGATTAGGAGGTAGTTCATCAGGGAATATGAATGATTGGTGGGAGTATGATATTGCATTAAACACTTGGTCTCAAAAAGATGATTTACCTTCACTACCGAGACATCATCCGTATCAATTTGGCATTGGTGATTACGTTTATACGGGCTTCGGACATGGGAATGGTATCTTTAATGATTGGTTTCGTTACGACATTGCAGGGGAAACTTGGACTCAAGTAGCAACATTACCAGCAGAAGGTCGAGTGGCGGGGACACAATTTTCCTATAATGGCTTAGGCTATGTGCTAAGTGGTGACGGAGATAACCACGGTTCTATGATAACAGGGGAATTTTGGGCTTATAACCCTGTAACAGACACTTGGGGAGAATTGCCTCCTCACCCTGAGGGTTCTCGTTGGGCACCTGCTTCTTTCATTATTGATGGAGAGGTTTATATCATAAATGGCACTAGTTTTTCAGAATATGTAACAGAGATTTATAAATTTGATTTGAATTCGGTTTTATCGACTTATGAATTAACAAATTCAACTATTAGTATTTATCCAAATCCGGCAATAGATATTATCAACATTGATGTTCCAGGAAATCTAAAATACGATGCTAATCTTTACGACTTAAATGGAAGATTAATTATCAGTACGACAAATAAGTCTGTAATTGAAATTCAAACCTTACCTCTTGGTATTTATCTTATTGAAATCAAAGACCTAGACTCTGGCCAAAAAGTAATTGACAAAATAATAAAAGGAAAATAAAATCCCAGCCCATAACAACGTATAACATAAATGGCTAGCATGTTGGTTAATTTTAATAATTATCCTACAAAAAAGCTTTATCTTTATCTGACAATAACGTAAAGCGGCTTTCCAACGCTTATCTGATTCGCACGCTGCGCTGCCAACATTTGCTGCGCAAATTTACTCTTGCGAATCACACGCCACAAATCGCCACTTTCGTTATACAAAACCGTTATGGTATAATTGCCTTCGGCACGTAAAAACCATGCTACGCATTTTGTTTCCACTAATTACACCATAACGGACACTGTACATTACACCTCATACAAAAGTTATTGTATATTTACTTGAGTTTTAGTGAACTCCAAACACATCACTATACATAACATCGTGTATAGCTTATGAGGCGTAATGATGGCTCTCGTTTGGCTACGCCCCACACGCCATACACAGTGTCCGTTGTTGTGCATTTTAATAACGAATAATACTTGCAAATCACGACATTTATCGTTATATTTGTACAAAATGTCGCATTATGGTTTTAGAAACTATTGATTTTAATAAGGAGCGTGAAACAGTAATTAAGTGGCTTGACATAAAAAGAACTATGACAAAGCGCTCAAATTCTAATTTTGCATATATCAAAATAATAAAAAGAGGACTTAAGGGGAGATCTGTGAATTCCTTTATTGAACATTCTAGTTTGACAAAGAAGCAGGTATCCAGAATGATTAATATTTCTGAAAGAACTTTACAAAGAAATTCTCCAGATAAAACTATTAACACAAACTCTTCTGAAAGGTTAATTAAACTAACAAGACTCTTTTATAAAGGAATTAGTGTTTTCAATAAAAAGGAAAAGTTTATCACTTGGCTTAATCGACCTAATAGGTCACTTGACAACCAATTACCAATAGAACTCATAGAAACAAATATGGGAATTGATTTAGTAATAGATGAATTATTAAAAATTGAACATGGAGTTTTTTCATGATTGTCTATAGAATTGCAAAGAAAAAGTGGATTGATGACTTATCTGGAATAGGTTCTAAATTAACAGGAGGCAGATGGAACCCAAAAGGCTACCCTTTGCTTTACTGTGCTTCTAATTCGTCACTGGCTATCCTCGAAAAATTAGTCAATATTGACTTTGACCTACTACCAGATGACTTGTTTATTGCTGAAATTGAAGTTCCTGAGATAAGTGTGAAAACTATCGACAAATCCAAACTTGACAAAAGTTGGAATAAATACCCAAGTCCCGATAGACTTAAAACGATTGGCAAAGATTGGATTGACAATAATGAATCTCTTATTCTTGAAGTACCTAGCGCAGTTAATTCTAACGAATCAAATTATTTAATTAATGTAAGTCACGAAATGATTGACAAAATAAAGATTGTTAGGACCTATTCAATCGCAATTGATGAACGTCTTAAAAAATAAAAAACACACCACAACACCGTATAAAATTAATTGCTATTTCTAGCCTACTTACGAAAATCCTCGCGGATTTTCTATCTGGTTTGTATTTGCTAATTTAACGCTTAAATAACGCAACTAATCTTATACGAACACGTTATGGTATAATTGCCTTCGGCACGTAAAAACCATGCTGCGCATTTTGTTTCCACTAATTACACCATAACGGACACTGTACATTACACCTCATACAAAAGTTATTGTATATTTACTTGAGTTTTAGTGAACTCCAAACACATCACTATACATAACATCGTGTATAGCTTATGAGGCGTAATGATGGCTCTCGTTTGGCTACACCTCACACGCCACACACAGTGTCCGTTAGCTACAATTAATACAAGATGGGATTAACATCAATAAATAATAATTTTTTATCCGAAAATTTTCATTTCGTCGAAATCGATTTTGGACTAGATTCTTTCATGGAATATCTGAAATTAACAAATGCACTAATTGATAATAATGTAAAAAAATATCTAAGTGAATACAATAACACTGAAGATGAAGCCAAAGATCACTTTTTTGACTATGAAGATGTTTATATAAAAGAAAAAAGTTTACAGCTATATTACAGTTCGATTGTAATTTCCTTATACTCTTTTTTAGAACAATCTTTACTTAGACTTGCTGAAATTGCAGAAAAAGACAGGAAAATTAAAATTGATGATATTTCTGGAAATGGAATAATCTTTACAGTTAAAAAGTATTTGGAAAAGGTTATTGAGATTGATTTTGAAGAAATAAACGATGAATGGAATGAAATCACAAAACTGAATCATCTAAGAAATTTGTTTGTTCATTCCTCCAATTCGATTTTACGAAAGTCAGAATCTAAAAAAAGAATAAACACCATTATAGCAATAAGACAGTTAAAAATTACTGAGAAAAGCGATTATTATATACTTGAATTTGAAAACGATGAATTAATCAGACATTTCATTAAAATAATTAGGCAGTTTTTAAAAAAAATATACACAAGTAAAAGCAGCTAACAATGGCTATATTTAATACGGGTTTTGGTGCTTAACCTAAAGTTTGGAACTTTAAACTGAGTCCACCAAATCTTTTGATTTGGCTTTATAAATAAAAAGATAAGACAAAATAAAAAGTTTTGGCTAAGTGCTTAATCGAAAAATCCGTTCCTTTTAATCCCGCACTAATCATAGCCAGGACGTTGTATAGCATTGTGACCCGTCCTGAAATAAGGCTACATAATTCTAAACAGTTATGTATAAAAACGACAAAATAATTAGACGTTACAGTGAACCTTTCAAATTAAAAATTTTAGCCGAACTTAGTACAGGGAAGTACACGAAGAGTGAACTCGGAAAACGCTACAGTATTGCACCTACAACCATCAATGAATGGATTAAAAAGTACGAACGTAAAGACTTAATGAACACCAGAGTAAAAGTGGAAACTAAAGACGAAATCACTCGAATCAAAGCACTTCAAAAAGAAATTGAACAGCTAAAAAAACTACTACTTAAAAAGGATCTGAACCAAATAGTTGAGGAATCCTATCTGGAGGTAGCTGCTGAAAAATTAGGTTATAAAAATATTCGAGAACTTAAAAAAAAACTAAATATCAAGCCTTAATTAAAGCTAAAGATAAAACTAAGGGATTTGCTTCATTATCTAAAGTAACTGAATGCTTTAATCTTAATCGTGATGCTTATTATAAGTACAATCGCAGAGCTGGCAAACGTAAAGAAGTGGAACAACAAGTTATAAATATCGTAAAGAAAAGACGTAAATCCCTTCCTAGAGAAGGTGTAGGTAAGCTAATGAAATCCTTAAACCATGACTTTGAAAAACAACAGGTAAAAGTAGGTAGAGACACGTTATTTAATGTCCTTAGAAAGCATAAAATGCTCATTCTAAGAAAGAAATACAGTGCAAGAACTACAAACTCTCACCATCGTTTTTATAAGTATAACAAGATTATAAAAAATATAGAAGTTACTAGACCTAATCAAGTTTGGGTGTCGGACATTACATATATCAGAACTGTAAAAGGCTTTTGCTATCTCGCACTCATTACAGATATGTATTCCAGGAAAATTGTAGGTTATGACCTTAGTGATAGCCTGGAGCTTAAAGGATGCATGAGAGCGCTTAATAAAGCGATTTATCAAGCAAAAAATATTAAAAAACTCATACATCATTCAGATAGAGGAATACAATATTGCAGTAATGTATACACACAAATACTCAAAAGAAAAAAGATAGATATTAGTATGACTGAAGAAAATCACTGCTACGAAAATGCGATGGCTGAACGTGTAAACGGAATTTTAAAAGACGAATTCTATCTCGATCAGGTCTTTACTAACATGCAACACGCTAAGAGAGCCACAAAAAATGCAATAAAATTATATAATGAAATAAGATTACACGTATCTTTAGATTATAAAACACCGAATATGGTATATAAATTAACAGCGTAAAATCAATTTTTAACCTGTAGCCATATTTCAGGACGAGACATTAGAGCAAACAGAATGAGAATTTGCATAGCACAAACAAAATCAGAAAAAGGAAAGATTCAAGCGAATATTGAAAACCACTTGGAACTGATCAATCATGCAATCAAATCTGATTCTGATTTAATTATTTTCCCTGAACTCTCAATAACTAATTACGAACCTGAATTAGCAAATGGACTTGCAACTGATTTAGAAGACAACATTTTTAATCCATTCCAAGATTTATCTAATAAAAATCAAATCACAATAGGAATTGGAATGCCAACAAAATCACTTGATGGAATAAATATTAGCATGTTGATTTTTCAACCGAATCAAAACAGAACTATCTATTCGAAGTGTTTGCTTCATTCTGATGAACTTCCATATTTTGTTGGTGGTTCTAATCAACCTTTTTTAAAGATTAAAGGAAAGAAAGTTGCACTTGGAATATGCTACGAGACACTTCAACGAGAGCATTTTGAAAAAGCAATAGAAAATGATGCTGATATATATATATTGCAAGTGTGGCAAAACCAGACAGAGGAACAGATAAAGCATATTTACACTTCCCTTCATGGCAAAGGAATTTAAAACACCAATTCTTATGTCCAATGCTGTTGGTTATTGCGATAACTTTGCAAGCAATGGCCTTAGTTGTGTTTGGAATAGGAAAGGTGAATTGATCGGACAACTTGATAGAGAGAATCAAGGACTACTAATTTATGATACCGAGATTGGGTTAACGGAAGTTAATCAGCCGAAAATAGTAAAAGGACAAGTATCCGATTTGGATAAACTGTTTCAAGTTTATAAAAATGCAAAAAAAGAATTAGAAAGAAGTGGCATTTATCAATGGGTTGAAAGTTATCCAACGAAAACTATAATTGAGGGGGATTTAAAGAAGGGTGTTCTTTTTTTACTTAAAAATGGCACAGAAATAATTGGAGCAATCAATATTAGCGAAGAACAAGAAGTAGAATACTACACTGTGAATTGGAAATTTGATAATTCAAGAGTAGTAGTTATTCACAGATTGGTAATTGATCCAAAATATCAAAGAAAAGGTTACGCAAGATTACTAATGGATTTTGCCGAGAATTTTGCAGAAAAGAATAATTACACTTTATAAGGTTAGATGCATACACCCGAAATACTCAAGTGATAAAGTTTTATAAGAAAAGGAATTATCATATACGTGGCAATGTGGATTTTCCAAAACGAGAATTCCCATTTCATTGTATGGAAAAAGAAATTAAACTACCTACAACAAAACCTAAACTGCATTAAAACGCAGTTTGGCCGCAACGTCCGTTGGCAGCAACCCTAGAAAATGAACTAAACAATACTAATCATGGCAATTTTTACACCACGAGGACTTAAAATCAGACTACGGACAGATGAAGCATTTACATATATTGCAAGACTCCATCCAAAGTTTTCAGCATTTCAAGTTTTAAAGACAGTTGAAGGGATCGAATTAATTCCAAGCACTTTCGGATTTATAACTGGATTATACTTATTCCTTAATGACTATTTGCCAAAAGACATTGCTTTGTATGTTGGTATTGCAACATTAGTTGGCGGTTTGATTACTGCTTTTGGATTGTATGTAATTCCTTTTCTAGTTCGATTTATTACTGGACTAAGTTATCTTCATGGGTTTGGTATTTTTACGATTGCAATTATAGTAGCAGGTTTGTTGACTGGTAGGTTGGACAGGAACATTGTTCTATTTTATCGGAAAATACACTGCATCGTTGATTACTTATTTTATTGACCTTTGGCAAACAAGAATGGCGTATAAAAAAATAGGTGTCGCGTTGACAGGCTGATAATTTGATTATCGGAATTGCCGAAAAATATGATGCTTTTGACAATGATGGAGATAGTGGAGATTTTAAAGTAGATATAGACTTAAATATTTCACTGGAAATAGTAATAACCGAAACATTTAAGAACTAATGGACAAATCGCAATTACATAAAATATTCAGCAAGCCTTTCAGGAACAGCGATTGGTTAAACGTTCTTCAAAATGTATTTGGAGCAAAGCAATTATTAGCTCAACCCAGAGAAATATTTTTACCAAGTAACGACAAAGCAAAAGCTGCTTTTGAATTAGGAAACTTTACTACTTCTGACGACCGTGTTATTGGTTTGTACCGAATTGAGCTAAACCCAGATGTTTGGTTAGAACGCAACAAAGTAGGATTACGAGAATTGCTAAGAAATATTTACAAGTATGATGTAGATGGTGCAATCATAGTATTTGACCAAGGTGAAAAATGGCGTTTGTCTTTTGTGTCGGAAATAAAAGTATTGAATGATGAAGGTGAGGTAGTAGAACAAGCTACCGAACCAAAACGCTATACCTACCTACTCGGACTAGATGAAAAAGTAAAAACCCCTTCTGAAAGATTAAATAAACTCGCAGGAAAAACACTTGCGTTAAACGATATACTAGAAGCCTTTAGCGTAGAAGCACTCAACGAAGAGTTTTACAAAATAGTAGCTGAATATTTTTACCAACTCATTGGCGGTGAAATTGGAAAAGGGAAAAAAGGAAAAGATTATGGAGATGGTATTTTACAACTACCTAGTGTACCTAAAGAAAACCACCAAGTCTATCAAGAATTCACGGTAAGACTCATGGTAGAACTGTGTTTTGTTGGTTCTTGAAAATGAAAAAAGGTGACAATGAAGAATCATTATTGCCTGAAAAGCTCCTTTCCTCTAAAGCGGTAAAAGACAATACAAGTTACTACCACTCTGTATTAGAGCGTTTGTTTTTCCAAACTCTAAATACTCGAATGAACGAACGTGGAGATAATTTACCCGATGGTTGTGAGCAAATTCCTTTTTTGAATGGTGAGTTGTTTGAACCAGGTTCAGATGATTATTATAAGGCTAACAGACTTACAGGTTTATCCGAAAATTTAAACACACTTAAGATTGGAGACAAGTGGTTTCTCAATTTCTTTCAAGAACTAGAGAAATACAATTTCACCATTGACGAAAACTCTGTTACAGATGTAGAAGTAAGTGTAGATCCTGAAATGCTCGGTCGGATATTTGAAAACCTATTGGCGGAAATAGATCCTGACAGTGGTGAAACTGCACGAAAGGCAACTGGTAGTTTTTACACTCCAAGGGGGATTGTCGATTATATGGCAACCGAAAGCTTAATGCAATATCTACACAATAAAACAGATATAAAGTCTGAACAATTACGCCCTGTTTTTAAAATGACAGAACAGGAACAACCAACATTTTCTGATTCGGAACTAGAAGATATTTTAGATGCTTTGGACAAAGTAAAGATTTTAGATCCTGCTTGTGGTTCAGGAGCTTTCCCAATGGGTGTATTACAGAAAATTGTAATGGCACTTCAAAAGCTTGACCCTGAAGCCGAATGGTGGAAAAAAAGACAGCTCAAACGTATCTCCAACCCTATTGTTAAAAAAGCGTTACGTGAAAAACTAGACGCCAGTAGCGTGGAATATGCTCGAAAAATTGGAATTATTCAAAACTCATTATACGGTGTTGACATACAACCTATAGCAGCTGAAATATCTAAACTGCGTTGTTTTTTAACCCTTATCGTAGATGAAAACATTGATGACACTAAAGAAAACAGAGGCATAGAACCTTTGCCCAATTTGGAGTTTAAGTTTGTAACGGCAGATACGTTGATGAAACTACCAGAGCAACAAGCACAAACAGGCCTGTTCGATAACTTTGAGGAAATGGAATTACTCAAAGAATTACGAGAAGATTACTTGCAAAGCTCTGGTAAAAAGAAGGAAAAGATAAAAGAGCGTTTTATTAAAGTGCAAACCAAGATGTTTAAAAACGAAATGCACTTGTTTGCCGATACCCAAAGCAGAGCCTACAAACTAAGTTCTTGGAACCCCTTTAGCCACGAAAAAGCAGATTGGTTTGACCCCAAATGGATGTATGGTATAGAGAATTTTGATTTAGTAATTGGGAATCCGCCTTACGTACTTCTCCAAAACACTTCTTTAACATTGGATCAACAAAAAGAATTGCGAAAAAGCTACAAGTCTGCACAGTATAAGACCGACCTTTATCATTTGTTTTTTGAAAGAGGGTTATCTTGTTTGGATGATAACTCAGGTATCTTGTGTTATATCACTCCAAACACTTATTTGAAGAACAAGCATAATAATCTCCTAAGAAAGTTACTAATCTCAAAAGCACATATAATAGAATTAATTAGATTTTATGTGCCAATTTTCGAAAATGCCTCTGTAGATAATTCAATAACTATCATTAAGAAAATTAATTCTATTTCTGATGAGAAAATTATTGTGAAAGACATTCATGATAAAAGGTTTAATGAACTTAACCTGCCCTCAGCTTTAATTGTACTACAAAAAGAACTCATGAAAGAGAATTACTCTTTCGATTTTGACCTAATAGGTAATCCGCTCTTAAAAACAATAAGTGAAAACCCAATATTAGGTAATTATGGAAGAGCATATTTTGGAATTCAAACACATGATAGGAAAAAATACGTGTCAGAAATAAAAATTGATGATTCGTATAAAAAAGTAGTTGATGGTGCAAACGTAAACAGGTATTTTTTAAAGGATTCATCAGAATATGTTTGTTTTACCCCTAATGCAATAAAGAGTGGTGGTAACAGTAGTGTTTATTATAAAGAAAGAATACTGGTTCGGCAAATTGGTAGATATCCAGAGGCTTGTTATTGCCCTCCAGAAACCTATACTCTTAATACTATTTACAATATTTTTCTTTATGCTGATTCCCAAATTTCCTTACATTATTTATTAGGATTAATGAATTCTAATTTGATACAATATTATTGGATTAATACTTTCTCAGATAATAAAAAGACCTTCCCAAAAATCAAAAAGGCTCCTTTAGAATCAATTCCGATAGTTGAAGCTTCTAGTGATACGCAACATAGTTTTGAAAGTATTGTAAGAATTATCCTTTTACTTAAAGAATTGAGTGATAATAATCCTAGAATTAATGATCACGTACCCAACTCACACCTAATACAACTCTTTGAGAAAGTAATAGATGCTATGGTAATGGAGTTGTATTTTGAAGAAGATTTTAAAAAGGAAGGGATAGAATTCATCAAATATGTCGAGCGAGATTTTAAAGCCAAAGAACATTTAAAAACCGAAGAAGAAAAGCTTGAAGTAATCCACCAAGCCTACCAAACACTAAGAAAAAAAGACAATGAAATACGCAACAACCTAAAGTTGATGGATATAAAACTGGCAGATATTGTAATGCCCATTAAAACTGCCAAGTAGATGCATAAGATAAAAGAAATTAAACTCAAGAACTTCAAGTTCTTATATGGCGAGAAAACAATTTCATTTGTCCGTAAACATGTACTACTTTATGGCGAAAATGGAAGTGGTAAAAGCTCTATTTATTGGGCTCTTTATACGTTTTTTTAAAGCGTGTTTAAATCAGATGTCCGTGAAGTTCAGAAATACTTTAAGCCCATTACCCAACACCCTGAAAGTATAAAAAATAGATATGGAGCAGACACGGAAAATGCTTTTATCGAAATAGACTTTGTTGATGAAAATTCAGATTTAAGAACAAAAAGAATATCAGATTCTACTGTAAACACAAGACCCACTCGAACGAATAAATTCATTGAACAAATTACACTTTCAAGTGATTTTATTGATTATAAATCCATTTTTAATATCTACAACTTTGCTAATAGAGAGCGAGTTAAGTTGTTTAAGTATTTCGAAAAGAACTTGTTGCCATTTATAAATTTACGAAATAATCTAGTTGAAATTGAAGGTTCTATTAAATCTAAAAATCTTACTGAATGGTGGGATTATTTAAAAAAAGGGCTAAATCCCTATCCCAACATTGGAGGTGATGGTTATTGGGCATTTCAAAGTCTAATTGACCAATTTAATCAATAGAATTCCCCGACGCTTGCGTCGGGTGTAGCGTAAAGATATTTATTTTTGTGATATGAGTGAACATATCTTCAAAAGTCATAACAAGAGTTTGTTGATGTACCATTTGGTTTGCCCAATAAAGTATCGGCGAAATGTATTGACGGAGGAAGTTTCCTCTTCATTGGTTGAAATTTGTTTAGAGATTTCTTGCCGTTATGAGATTCATTTTTTAGAAGTGGGCTGTGATGACGATCATGTTCATTTTTTGATACAAAGTGTACCGATGATGTCACCCAAGAAGATAGTCAATACGTTAAAGAGTTTAACGGCAAGGGAAATATTTAGGTTACATCCAGAAGTGAAACGGTTTTTGTGGGGTGGGAAATTTTGGACGACAGGTTATTATATTAATACAGTCGGACAATATGCTAACAAAGAAGTTATTAAAAAATATGTTCATGGTCAAGGCAGGAAAGAAGAATATAAAAAATTTCATTCATCTCAACTTAAGTTGTTTTGATACCTCGTACCCTTGGGTCGAGGTAGTTCATTTGGGGGATTTTCTTATAGAATTGTGGTTACAAGATCTCTAAAAAAAGACCAGCAAATCGATTTTATATCAGGGACCCCTTACAATTATTATGGAATAATGACCAACAATTTAGTTTTTTCAAATCAAGAAATTATCGAATTTTACAACCAACGAGGCGATGCGGAGAATTCTAACAAATTCTTAATCAGTGATTTCAACTTGAACAATTGTATTTTTTGATTACTAATTCTGTGATTTTTCCAGACCAATACAATTAGAGATGAGCAAATACTTTTACACGGATGGCACTAAGAAATTTGGACCGTTTTCCAAGGGTGAGTTGAGAAGTAAGAATCTATCACGGGAATCAAAAATATGGTACTACGGTATGAATGATTGCACAGAATTATCCAAAGTACCTGAATTGAGCGATGTTTTAAATTCTATCCCACCTGAACTTAAAACAAAGCCCACTAACAAAGAATTAAAAGACAAAATCGAACCCCAACCAGAGCAAAACCAAGAAAAAGGAACAATTACCAGCCCGCCTAAGCAAAAAAAGAAGTCTTCATCAATAAGTAAATGGTTGATAGCAATTGTCGTAATCGTCTTAGTTTCATTTTTTACCTATTCAGTTATTCAAAACCAGTCAGACGTAAATCTGTATAATGAAATTGCGGCAAACTCATATGATGCTGATGAAGACTTTGATATGTATGTTCAAAAATTTTATCGCGACCTAGAATTTTATGGGATATACCCTAAAAAACCCAAAGTAACGATAATCAAATTCTCGAAGCTTGACCAAATAGACAACACAACTCATATACATGGCTTATCATTGGGTAGTAATGATGACGACAAAATTGAGATTTATATTAATTCTTCAACTTGGAAAAGTTTTAACAAACCAATGAGATATTTTTTAATGTGCCATGAACTTGCTCATGACATTTTAAATGTTGACGACTTAGATGCCACAAGTTATAATGAAGGAAAACTAATGTACCCTGAAATTTCAAGTTATGAAAACAAGAATATGGATGATTTTATTGAAAGTGCCCATGCTTTATTTGAAGAACAATCGACAGAGTAAAAAATAAAAAGCCCATAACACCGTGTATAATTAATTGCTAATGCGAGCTTACTTACGAAAACCCTCGCGGATTTTCTATTCGGTTTGTATTTGCTAAATTAATTACTTAAACACGCAACGAAATCATACACAAAACCGTTAATTTATAAGCAGTTGAGATAAGTAGAAAGCTGCTGTGTAATTTCAATAATTTGGATTGGCTTAATTTTATTTGGGCTTGAAAGAAGGTGTGCTTAGCATCATTAAAATGAAACAAAAGGGTGCCTTTTTATTGCATACTTTTTTAATATGGAGCTTGTATTTACTTTCATTTTATACGGCTTTATATGCATTGGAAGAAACTTCAGAAATAACGATTAGCATCATAATTATCACTTTTGTGGTGGGTAGTTTTTCATATGCATTTACCAATAGTGGCTTTGGTTCCTACCCGTTTTTTGTAGCTGGTATTCTCGCTGTATATAGCATCCCAGAAACCGTTGGGACTGCAATTGGATGGATTGTTTGGACCTCTAATATTGCATCTATAATATTTATCGGCGGACTTTCATTTTTGCTACTTCCTTTTTATAATAGTAAACCCGATTAAGTTTTAATTATTTATCTGAAAAATATAACCCTTATAAAAATCGTTATATTACAGCTTTAAAATAATCTCTCATGAAGAAAATAACGCTAATTCTCCTGTGCTTTCTCACAAATTTGATAGCTTTCTCACAAATAATTTATGAAGAATTTGATTCTAGTAGTCTAAATGAAACCAGAAAATTAAAAATTCAACTTCCGAGAAATTATGACTCCAATGAAGAAAAAATTTATCCCATCGCATTGGTATTAGATGCAGATTATTTATTTGAACCAGTTGCTGGAAATGTAGATTATTTTAGTTATTGGGAAGATATGCCTGAATCTATTGTGATAGGGATTATGCAGGGTAATCAACGTTATGATGATTGCAATTATGACAATGATAACTTTATGCCCGATGATACCGGTGCAGATTTCTTTGAGTTTTTAGGCTTGGAACTTATCCCCTATATTGATAATAAATATAGAACTGCAAAATTTATAATTGCCATTGGGCATGATTTCACTGCCAACTTTATTAATTATTATTTATTTAAGAATCCCCCATTATTTAATGGCTATATTAATTTAAGTCCCGATTTAGCACCTCTTATGGATGAACGTCTTCCGGTTAGAATTCCTCAAATACAATCAAAAATATTTTACTATCTAGCTACAGGTTCAGATGATATAAAAGATCTAAGAGAAAATACCGAAATGCTTCATGATGTATTAAAGGGATTGGAAAGTAAAAATTTTGAATATAACTTCGACAATTTTGAGGGTGCCACACATTACTCACTAGTAGGCAGAGGAATTCCTACTGCATTAGAAAAAATATTTAGAGTGTATAGACCCATCAGTAAAGAAGAATTTTCAGATGTTATAATGAAATTGGAAACTCCTGTTCATTTATATTTATTAGAAAAATATAAAACTATCGAAAATCTTTTTGGAATAACAAATCCTATACGTGAAAATGATTTTCTAGCCGTTGGAGTCGCAGCAGATAAGAAAAAACAATGGGAGTCTCTAAGAGAAATTGGCACTCTAGCCAGAAGACAATATCCAGATAAAATTATGGGAGATTATTTTATTGGACGCTATTACGAAGAAACCGGAAATCCAAAAAAAGCAATGCGAACCTATCAGGGGGCTTATGATAAAGAAGAAGTGGATTTTATTACGGTCGACCTACTACTTGATCGTGCCGATAAAATTAAGGAAGATTTTGGATATTAATCCGAATCTTTCTTCATTTAAAAACCCCTTCAAGAATTCAATCCTGAAGGGGTTTTGTTTTTGAACTAAATTTCTATTTAATTATCTAGTCTTTGATCAGCTGTTTAGTAACCTGACCGTTCTCACCTTGAATAAGGACCATATACGTAGCGCTAGCTAAGTGTGAAACATCGATAGATATTTCAGTTCCCATATCTGTAAGATCAACATTTTGTACTAATCTTCCAGTTAGGTCGTATATCGCAGCTTTATCTAAGTTAAGCGATTGTGGGTTACTAAGCATTACAAAGTCACTTGCTGGGTTAGGATACATAATAACCGATCCGATATTAAAATCTCCTATGGCAAGGAGAATCTCTACTGTAAGTTCAAATGAACATTCAGAGGTGTTTCCTGAATCATCAGTAGCAGTAATTGTTACTGTGTACGTACCATCATCATCAGGTGGTAGTAATGTTCCTGGTGCAGGATCTTGTGTTGTAGCAGAAGGGTTTGTACAGTTATCAACTGCAGTAGCCTCGCCGGTAGCAATATAATCTGGCAATTCATAGAACAAGTTACCTTCCCCTGGATCTTGCGTTTGATCCTTAGGACAAATAGCAACTGGATCTTCAACATCTTCAATTGTTATATCGAACGTTACTGTGTTGGTTGCACCTGATGTGCTTGTTGCCAACATCGTAACAGTTGTTGTTCCTACTGGGAATACATCACCGCTAGCTGGTGAGAGAGGAGATAATTGTGTTACAACCACTGGAGCACAATTTTCACCGGCTGAAGAAATGGTGTAATTAACAATCGCTCCACATACTCCTGGATCGTTTGGCTCAACGATATCTGGTACTGGATTAAGTACTGGAATAGACGTATCTTCAACAGTTACTATAACCGTTGCAGTCGTTCTGTTTCCATTTTCATCCGTAGCTTCTATCGTTACATTAAATGGACTGTTATTTGCATCATCGCAATCAACAGTCATACTAAGTACAGGAGGTGTTCCTGCATTATTATCATCATCAATTCCTTCCGAAACAATCGCACAGTTATCTGTAGCTAATGCAGTAATTAAATCAGTATATAAAATAGTATCATCTCCATTGATAAGATCAAGCGCTATATAAAATGGAGGCTTAGGATATATCACTGGGAACTCATTATCCTGAACAGTTACAGTAGCTGTACAAGTATCAGTGTTTCCACAATCATCTGTAATGGTTAACGTAACCGTGTTAGGTCCAACATTTGAACAATCAAATGTATTTGGAGAAACAGACATAGAAGCAATACCACAGTCACCAGAAGAACCATTATTGATATCACCAGCAGTGATCGATACATTTCCTGTTCCGTCAAGTACAACAGTAATGTCTTGACAAACAGCAACTGGTGCTACATTATCTTCAACATTAACTGTAATACCACCAAAATTAGAAAAATTACCATTTTGATCCTCTGCAGTAATTGCCAAAACTATAGGAATTCCTGTATCAGCACAAGAAACATTCACTGGACCACCTACAATACCTTCATTAGCAATTCCAAAACAGCTTGTAGCAGGTGCATTTGTAACATCGTTATACGTAATGATTCCATTACCTAAAGCATCTAAATTAACAGTAACTGTTGAATCTGGATATAAAACAGGCACTGGCATAGTTATTATAGGGTCATCAAATGCTTCCGTTCCATCAAATTTACTTTCTGAACTACCTTGATCCGCACCACAACCCAAACCTCTTCTTGCAAAGGCTGCCCAGATCTGAGGAGCATACGGTCCTCCATAAAGAGCCCTATCGGCTGCCAATATCGCATCCCGTCCATCAACAAATCCTGGCCTACAAGGTTGCAATTTCATCGCTTCGGTGACCAAAGCCAGGGCAATGTTATTTCCTCCTGTACCCGTATAGAAATCGGGATCATAAGGAACTACTCCCATTATTTCCCAGGTCATTTCCCATAACATGGTTGCCCAAACAAATCCAACACCATGTGCTACCCCTTGTCCTGGAATATCACCATAAGTAAAATTATTTACCGTAAAATTTGTACTGTATGGGGCTGAGCGACCTCCAGGACCATTAGCTGGTTGACCTAACAAATAAGTTCCTGTTCCCCTTACGTCTGGACCTAAATCTCCTGATTCCATGGTCAACATTAATCCATAATAATCACTCCATCCTTCACCCATTTGTTCTTGATTGTTAAGACATCCTGAATTTGCTGGACCTCCAGTTAATCTGTTAGAAACTCCATGTCCATATTCATGGGTAACTACTCCATTATCTAAGTCAACGTCACGATTTGGAACTGCTAAATTACATATATATATATTCATGGTAGGATTACTACCATCTGGAGGTGCTGAAAAAGTTGCATTACACCAAACAGTTATTTGAGCATTTGCATCTACATAATCACTTCCTAGTCCTCCATTTCCATAATTATTTTCTTGAAAATTTCCACTTACTTCGTCAAAACCATATTGATATAATACATCATGATTGCTGTTATTCCAATAAAATAAATTGGTGATTGCAGCTTCTTCAAAGGTTTTTGGATCTAAAGCTAAGTTAATCGGGTAATCGAAAAGTAACCCTGGTCCTCCATCAGGACGTAAATTAACTTTATGGTCATCTACATTATTCCCTCGAGTATCTGTAAATTCAGCTCCAGCAATTCCATTGGTATCATGCCATCCAAATGGAGATGCAATAGCATCATCTGGATTGGCAACTAGCGTTCGTCCACCATGATTAGGTGATTCAACAGGCATCGCATATACTCGATAAGAACCTGCCATCATTGTAGGTTCATTTATTGCTGTATTATTTTCTTCAATTGGTCCTATAAAATTTCTCTTTTTAAAACTTTTATTTGTTATTTCTTCTTCCATTGGTCCAATAAAAAAAGTCGTTTCTTTTTTATCTGCGTTATGAATATGACTAGCATGATCTCCTAAAATATTACATGACATCGTCCAATTATCTTTATCGATGATAGTTCCTGAAACTGCATCTACTCTAAAATTCCACCAATCATTAGATGACATTTCAGCTACAGAAAGCTCCCAGACTAGCTCGGTCCCAATACCTTCTCTATAATAATAATTAAGTTTAACTGGAATTTCACGCTTAGATATTCCTGCCTCATTAAAAATGATTTTTTGACTGGCTCCTCCTTCACTTCTTAGCTGTTGAATACTATTTAACTGATATTGCATTTGACCTGCTACGGAAGAAATAGCCTGACTGGCAGATAAACTCGCAGATGAATTTTTTACTGTACTTTGTATATTATGAATAAAAGAATTATTCATTTTAATCACTTCGCCTGAGCGATCATAATGAATACTCGATTCTGTACCTAAAACTTCAATACCATTAATGACTTGTCGCAGATAAACATGCCTTACTCCACTTCTTTTACTTATATGTTCAGAAGTTATAACATAAGTTTCCTTGTTGTTTTGAACAATTTCTTCTAATGAAATTTTGGATAAAGATCCAGTAGAAATTTTCTTTTCATTTTTCTTTTCGCTCTTTTTTTGCCCTAAAGAAGTTTTTGATTGAATTCCAGGTTGGTTTTTTTCGGTTCTCTTTTTTTGAGTTATTACAGGTTGGTCTTTTTTGTCACTCTTTTTTTGAGCTATAAGCTGGGTGCTGAAAAAGCATAGAAATACTAATAAAAGTCCTGTTGGTTTCATAAAATGATTTGTTAGTTTTTATAAAGTTACATATTAAATTTTTAACTGTTAATTAAGGGCACCTCTAAAAACTCATATATTTTTATAGAAGGCAAAAAATGTCGATATTTACCTATGGGAAAACGATATAAGCGACACAGAGATTACGGTTTTTTTGACCAAGATATTCGATTAAGCAAATTAAGTGAATTAGGCGACCCATTAGAACGATTAAATACTGGGATTGATTTTGAGTTTTTTAGAGAATTATTAGAAATAAGGCTCTCCAAAGAGCCAAAAGGTAAAGGCGGTCGTCCGCCTTATGACTATGTTTTAATGTTTAAGATATTAATTTTGCAACGCTATTACAATCTCTCAGATGACCAAGTTGAATATCAGATTAACGATAGAATGAGTTTTATGCGTTTTTTAAATTTAACGATTTCTGATGATATTCCAGATAGTAAAACGATATGGCACTTTAGTGAAAGATTAACCGATTTAACTTTAGTAGAAGAATTATTCGATTTATTTGGAAAAGAATTAGAAAGGCTGGGGTTGGTGGTAAATAAAGGTAAAATTATAGATGCTAGTTTTGTAGAAGCTCCCCGACAAGGTAATAGCAAAGATAAAAACGATCAAATAAAACAAGGTAAAGGCGATGAATTGTGGAATGACTTACCCACAAAAAAGTCTCAAAAAGATATAGATGCACGTTGGACAAAGAAGAACAATCAGAGCTATTACGGTTATAAGAATCATGCAAAAGTAGATTCCAAAAGCAAACTAATAGATACTTATACCGTTACAGATGCTTCTGTCCATGATTCACAAACTATAGACGACTTACTAAGCAAGACAGATCAAGGACAAGAACTATATGCCGATAGTGCCTATGTAGGTCAACAAGAGTTCATAGATAAATATGAGGTTATAGACCAAATTCATGAAAAAGGATACAAAAACAAGCCACTAACCCAGCAACAAAAAGCAACAAATACCGAAAAATCAAGAGTTCGAGTAAGAGTAGAACATGTCTTTGGCTTTATGGAAAACTCCATGGGGAGTATGTATTTCAGAAAAGTAGGAATTAAAAGAGCAGAAACAGTCATAGGCTTGATGAACCTGACTTATAATATGTTTCGTAAAATTCAATTAACAGCAGCAAACAATGAGAACGTGCCTTCAATTGCGAACGCGTAAAACCATAACATGTTGATATGTAGTAGTATGCAAAAATTAAAGATCTAAAACCTTATGACAGTAAATAAAGTTTAATTCAAAAAAATAAAACAAAAATTAGCACTAGGAGGGAATACTAGTTTTTAGAGATGCCCTTAAATTAGATGATTGATTCATTTTAATCGGCAAACAACATAATTTTACTCTTTAAAAGTAAATCTTATTAAATTTTATTTCTAAAATTAAGACCGTTGCAAGGGCTTGCATAATTTTGCAATATTTCGTATCTTTTTATCATGGAATTAGTACAGCAACCCACATTAGCCGATAGCATTTGCGATATACGTTCACGCAAGATAAAGCAGGTCTTTTTCACCCAAATTAATATCCTTTTAAATTGGGAACCTATCATAAAAGTTTTAAAAAAGCACTACACCAAAGGACAAAGTGCCACAGGAAAACCAAGCTATAGTGGTTTATTACTTTTTAAAATGAGTTTATTGCAAACTTGGTATGGTTTAAGCGATTATGAAGTTGAAGACCGCATTAATGATAGTATTTCATTTAGTTATTTTTGTGGGTTACATATTGATTAGGCAGCACCGGACCACAGTATTTTATCCCGTTTTCGGAGTATGATGACAAAAGCAAAAGCCTATGAGCCCCTATTTAAAGAAATCAACAGACAGTTAGCAGCCCATAAAATAATAGTAAAAACAGGAGTTATTGTTGATGCCAGTGTTATAGATACACCATTAAAACCCAAAGGTAAAACCAATCCTAAAGTCACCCAGGACAGAAAAGATGAGCAGGAAGTGGAAGTAATCAAGGACTATGCAGAAAGTGTAGATGCCGGCGCAGCTTGGTTAAAGAAAGGCGGAAAGTATCGATTTGGCTATAAAAAACATCACGTTACAGACAACGAAGGTTTGGTTTTAGGAGTATTGACAACAAAAGCAAGCACCAATGAAGTTGGCAATTTAGAAGACGTATTGAACACCGCAGATTTGCCGGAAGATATTCCCTTAAAAGCAGACAAAGGTTATCAATCAAAGAAAAATGCGATACTGCTTAAAAAACGAAAGCTAAAAAATCATATTCTAAAAAAAGCCTGTAAAAACAAGCCTTTAACTCATTGGGAGAAAGTGTTCAATAAACTTATAGGCAAAACAAGATTTAAAGTAGAGCGTACTTTTGGAGGAATTAAAAAATGGTTCTCCAGAGCAACAGCAAGATACAGGGGTATTAAAAAAATGCACACTCAAAATCTTTTGGAAGCCATGTGCTATAATTTGTACCGAAGTCCAGGAGTAATTGCGTCCAATTTTAAAAATTAAGGGAAAATGAACGCTAAAAACTGGAATCTTCAACTTAAAATCAGCTAAAAACCTGAAAATAAAGAAAATTTAGACCAAAAATTTCAAATTAGAAAAGAAAATTGAATTTCATCTAAGTTTTGCAACGGTCTTATTTTATTATCTTTATTCATAAGAAAAATAGTTTATCAAAGGACAATCTACTTTTATTTCAACTACTTAAAATCGAGATCTGGTGTCTCACAGAACTGTACGAAGTAGAAGTAGAAAAGAGAGGGGATTTTCAATGTTGACGAAATCTTAAGTCGCTACGTATATCATAAACTTAATCCTCTCTTTTGTTCTTTCTAATTATTTAGTAAATGTATAAGATTGTAAACTTAAGTTGTATATGCGATAATGCTCCCTAAACGGTCGCACTACGCATATACTAAACGTTGGCAATAATTATGAAAAAAGCATTCTGCATAATAACAATTATCCTTTCAATAACATCTTGTAAAGAAGAAAAAAGAGTAATTGAAAAAATTAATTTTGAAACGCAATATAAATTTTCTTCTGAAATTGAAGACAAAGTCGCTAAAGACACAGTTCCTTGGAAATATCAATTTTCGGCTTCTGATTATGCAATAAAAGGAGATTATAGAAATGCTTTAATTCAATGGGATTTGGCAATGGGAACAAGAGAGAAAAACTTTACCAAAACCCAAATAGATTCTATAAATCTAAAATATTCAAAAGTAAATGCAACGGATTATATTCTTGAGCAAGCAAAGAAAAACCAAGTGGTTATAATAAATGAAGCTCATCATAATTCTTTTCATAGAGTATTCACAAAATCACTTCTTCAAAAACTGTTCGACAATGGATATAAAAATTTAGGACTTGAAGCGTTAGGAAATGGAGAGTATTTAGATTCAACGCTCAATAATAGAAAATATCCAATTCTCAAAACAGGACATTACATAAAAGACCCTCAATTTGGAAATTTAGTTAGAGATGCTTTAGAAATTGGATATAATTTATTCGCATATGAAAATATGGAAAAAGGGAGTGGAAAACCAAGGGAAATTGAACAAGCAAAAAACATCAAGAAAGTAATTGATTCCAAACCGAATGAAAAATTTTTAATTCATTGTGGTTTTGACCACGCTCTAGAGGGAACTCATAAATCTTGGGAAAAAGCTATGGCTGGAAGATTAACGGAATATACTGGAATAAACCCTTTAACTATTAATCAAGTAGTTTATAGCGAGAAAAGCAAACCCGAATTTAATCATCCTTTTTTAAAGGCTGTAAATATTGAAGAATCTTCTATCTTAATTGACAATAATAATCCATTAAAGTATGAACGTGGAGAAGCTTGGACTGACATTGCTGTTTTTCACCCAAACACAGAATATATTGATAACAGGTCTAATTGGTTATTTGAAAATGATAATGAAAACGTTTCTATTACATTAACTGATATTCAAATTGAATTTCCAGTTATGGTTTTGGCTTTCAAAAAGGGGGAAGATATAAATTTAGCTGTTCCAATTGATATAACGGAAGTAGAAAATCCAAGAGAAAACTGTAATCTCGGCTTGAAGAAAGGAAATTATAATATTGTCGTTACAAATAAAAAAGAAGCTGTAAGATTTGAACAAAAAATAAAGCACGAAAGCACAACGAAGAACTGTGGTAAAAAACAAATGAATTTTCATTAATTTTTAACTAAAGTACTTCTATAAGTTTCATCATAAATTAGTCCTGATTTTGCAATAGCAAAAGCTTGTTTCAAGAGTTTATTACAAACAGCAATTAATGCTGGTTTTTTACTTTTCCCCTTAGCTACAATTCTATCATAAAGTGCTTTGCAAGCTTTGTTGTTTTTACAAGCAGTAAAACTGCACATAAATAGTAGATTCCTTAACTTTTTGTTTCCCATTTTACTTATTCTAGAACGCCCTTTTACACTAGTTCCAGATTGTCTAATTATGGGAGTTAATCCTGAATAAGAACAAAGTTCTGATGCGCTGGTAAAACGTTCAAAACCATCGGTTAAAACGGTTAACATTATAGATGTTTTTCTACCTAAACCTGGTATACTTTCCAATCTTGTCAATAATTCCTGATGATCTTGTTTTACAATTTCTGTTAGCTTTTCTTCCAAAGGTTTTATTTCTTTTTGTTTGTATTTTAAACTCCTTTTTAAAGACCTTACAACAAGTAACCCTGGGTTACCCAATACATCCTCCCCCGTGTATCTTATTCTTTAATGCTGTAGTTTGTTTAAAGTAAAGACTCAGTAGTCTGGAGATTTGCAAACATTCAATCTGTTTTTTAGTTTGCCCTTTCCAAAGTTTTAAATCTACATTTTGGACAAACGCATCTGGATGAATCGTTTTACAGACAAAGGATTTTCTACAGAAACCTTAATGTTGTTTTCTAAAAGGTAATAAGCCAACTTATAATGGTAATATCCTGTGGCTTCCATTACACAATGATTCTTTTTATTCAATAGTTTTTTAAACCTTTTAAAACCTTTATAATCATTTGTAAACTGGAAATATTGTCCATTAGAATCCATAACATCAAATACATCTTTTGAGATGTCAATTCCAAAATAAGTGATATCTTTATTCATAAGAAAAATAGTTTATCAAAGGACAATCCACTTTTATTTCAACTACTTAAAATCGAGATCTGGTGTCTCACAGAACTGTACGAAGCAGAAGTAGAAAAGAGAGGGGATTTTCAATGTTGACGAGATCTTAAGTCGCTACGTATATCATAAACTTAATCCTCTCTTTTGTTCTTTCTAATTAATTAGTAAATGTATAAGATTGTAAACTTAAACTGTACCCAAAACTCGCAACAGAAATCCGAGGTCTTTAATATGTAAATGTATTTAATTTTTTCATTACTTTGAAATATATGAAAATCACTTTTTTGGGCACTGGTACATCTCAAGGAATCCCTGTTTTAGGGAGCTCACATCCAGTATGTAGAAGTGAAAATCCAAAAGACAAACGATTACGAGTGTCGGTTTTACTTTCTTGGGATTCATATCAATATGTTATTGATTGTGGTCCCGATTTCAGGCAGCAATTATTACGGGAAAATTGCGAAAACATCAATGGAATTTTACTTACACATGAGCATAGCGATCATACCGCAGGGATAGACGACATACGTCCTTTTAGTTTTATAAATAAATCAGTTACTTTTTACGCACATAGTAGGGTGTTTACTAGCCTTCACAGTAGGTTCCCTTATATTTTTGAAACAAAAAACAAGTATCCTGATGCACCTACCTTAGATGAAATTGAAATATCTAAAGAGGAAAGTTTTAGTATTGGAGGAAAGACTGTTATTCCAATAGAAGTAATTCATGGTAAACTACCTATTATGGGATTTAGAATAGACAATTTCACCTACCTAACAGACGTTAAGATAATAGCTTCAACAGAAATTGACAAAATTAAAGGGACTGAAATTTTAGTTGTAAATGCACTTAGAGAAGAGCCACATTATTCCCATTTTAATTTAAGTGAAGCACTAGCATTAATTGAAAAAATAAAGCCAGAAAGAGCCTATTTAACTCATATAAGTCATTTATTAGGATTTCATGATGAAGTTGAAAAGAAGCTTCCAAAGAACGTTTTTATGGCTTATGATACACTTACAATTACTCTATAATTATGAAACGATCCCTCTTTATGTACTTATTCTTTTTTGCGATATTATTCGTTATATTTCAGTATATGAATGAAAAAAAGATATTCGAAAAGCAGTCATCTAAAATTGAATCTCAGAAAAGTAAAATCACACTTTTAAAATCCGAACTAAAAAGAGCTACAGATTCAATTGAAAATTTATCAAATTCAGTTTCAGACCTCAATTATTTTACACTACAAGGGAATGAAAATGCTATGTCTTATTTTGAAAGCTTTGGGTATGAACCAGATGCTATTGAAAACATGGTATCCGAGTTTATATATGAAGAAAATCTGATGAGTGGTGATAATCCAATTATTCCATTTGATGGGATTGATGGCACCATGAAAATAAACAAATTAAAATTTTTAAATCACAAATGGATCCAAGCCGATTTTACGGATGGCAAGTATTGGGGAGAAATGATAATGGAATATTATATAACTGAAACAAAAAAAATAGAAGTGAATTCGGTTGTTTCATTATTGTATCCATCTTATTAAGGAAAGACCATAGAATTAATACGTTTTACTAATAAGTATTGAATCATTTATAGATAGTAAAGAGAATCCAGTTAAAATTTGTAAAGTCCTTTTCATCTGTGTATCAATTAAAAGCAAATTTCAACATTAATGCAGCAACAACCACTCCTTTAATTCAAAGAAATTTTGAGGCGCTACTCCATGACCTACAGGAAATTCAGAATAGGAACTATCAATACCTAAATTTTTTAATAAGGGTTTTGTTTTTCTTGCCCATGCTACTGGAATTACTTGATCTACACTTCCATGAGAAGAATAAACATTCAAATTACTAAAATCATTATTCTTATAATCTTCCTTTAAAATACCTTCGTTAATATAACCACTTAAACCAATTACATTCTTAATTTTTTCAGGAAAGCTTAAGGCAATAGAAAAGCTTAAAATAGTCCCTTGACTAAATCCCAGTATGGTAATATTTTTAGGGTCTACATTATAAACAGTTATTATTTCATCAATACATTTTACAACTAAATCTCTAGATTCAATAGCTTGTTCATCATCACTCCATTTTCCGTCAACAGTCTCAAAATGAATAATATACCATGCATTTCCAAAGGGTTGAATTGCAATCGGCGCTTTTAAAGAGATGATCGTATAATTAGACGGAAATTCATTCGCAAAAGAAAATAGATCATTTTCATCACTTCCATAGCCATGAAGCATAATGATTACTGGTGATTTTTCTGAATTATTTGATGAAGCTTTGTAATTATGCTCCAACGAAAGTTTTTTTTTATCCATAGATTTATTACTTAATACATACAGAACAAATTTCTCTAAACTATTGAATCATTATTAAGATTAGTCAAGAAATTTAAACCATTTTTGAAACAAATCGCTTAGCACTGGAATTCCTTTACGCTTGCTTAATATTGCCATTAGTAAGGAATACGACCATAAAATGACTAGGATAGTAAAAACAATTTTTCCAATGATGAATAAATTTTCATCATTTACGAAGGAAATTGGTATTGCCGAAATGAGCACTAAACCAAACATGTTTTTAATATGGTAGGAAACAAAGGGGTCTTTTTTATCGACATTTAAAATAAATGCAAATATTAATCCAACAAATGTTATATATGCTAGTATAGCTTTATAACTTCCTTTTGTTTTATTTTTCATTTAAAGTTTTTTTTAAAACCACTCAATAGATTAATTTAGTTGCTTTATCTGCAAATTTAAATAATATGAAAACAAATTTCCTCTTATTTCTAATTTTCATAGTCACATTTTCATTAATTAGTCAAACATATGAAGGGGGTTGTATCCTAACTGTACGCTCTCATGACTCAATAAACGATTTACCAAGAGCAAAAGGAGCTTTAGGATTAATATGAAATTAAACGGATATTATGATGTATATGGTGGTTTGCAGGATAGTGAAACTTTTAATATTGGTCTGATAAATGTTTTTGGAATTGATGATTCTCAAAGCTTTAAAATGGATTTATATCAAACTCAAATATTTATTCAAGGTGATTATATAATAAAAGGCGGTAAAAATGTTAAAAATGATTGTTGAATTTGATTTTTGGAGAGGAAATGGGCATATGAGATTACGTAAAGCATATATAGAGAAAAATCATTGGCAAATTGGTCAAAACTGGAATAATTTTGGTGATGAGGTGCTATGACCTAATATACTGGAATGGGAGGGACCACCTTCTGGAATATGGATTAGATCTCCACATATTAAATACTTTAATACCTTTAAAAACCAGCGATGAATCTATGAAGTTAGTTTAGAGACGCCAATGACAGATTATGTTCAGTTAGCAGAAATAGAGTCCTTAGTTGAAGAAGAATATCAAATAACACCAGATCTAACTGCTGCAATAAAATTTAATAACGATTGGGGCCATCTTCGTTTTTCTTCAATTTTAAGAAATATACATTATAAATTAAATGGAATAACAGATAATTTTATTGGCTACGGATTTGCTTTCAGTGGAATTTATAAAACAAAAAGAAAAAATAGTCTTCAATTTCAATTGATAAGAGGAAAAAGGATTAATGCCTATTTAACGACCATTTCAGGTCTGGGTCTTGATGGCTACCCTACTAATGAAGGTAATTTTGATGCGACTTCTTCTTATGGAGGATGGATATCATTTGAATATTTTTTCACTACTAAATTTCATTCAAATTTAGTTTTTGGTTATACAAGATATAAATTTGAAGATATGGAGAGGTATATCCTTTCTGAAGATTTACCAAATGATCCAATAGATGATATTTTAGTTTTAGAAGGAGATTATACAAGTTACCATTCCTATGGAATTATTAATTTTATGTACGATCCTTTTGAAAGAATGACAATTGGTTTAGAATTAGACTATGGATTAAAATATGTAGATTATAATGGATTTTCCAATAAAGAATTTATCGATGAGAATAAAGAAAGAGAGGCCATAAGAATAAGTTTTGGGTTTATGTTTTATTTATAATCAAAAATTCTATATTAGTAAATCGAATTTATTTTATGAAATTTATTTTCTATTATTTTATTCTATTTGTAGTTATTTCCTGTAAATCTGATTCTAAAAAAGGTAATTATTCCGAAATTGCACATACTACAAGCACCTACATTGATGGCTATGTAGGTGATGCCGAATGTATCACATGTCATAAAACAGAATATAATTTATGGCAGGGATCACATCACGACTTAGCTATGCAAGTTGCAAATGAAACAACTGTATTAGGAGATTTTAATAATGTTGAAATAATTATTGATGAGGTTGATTATCATTTCTACAAGAAAGGCAATGATTTTTTTGTTAGCATCAAGGAAAAAAATAATTCGGAAAATGATTATAAGATCTCTTATACGTTTGGGGTAACACCATTACAACAATACTTGGTAGATTTTGATAAAGGGCTTAAACAGGTTCTACGAGTATCCTGGGATGCCATTAATAATAAATGGTATCATCAATATAAGGGCGACCAAATAGAAATAGATGATTGGTTGCATTGGACAAGAGGGGTACAAAACTGGAATTCGATGTGTGCTGAATGTCATTCTACAAACCTAAAAAAAATATTTAATTGAAGAAGATCCTTTTAAAACAACCTATTCATCCATAAATGTAAGTTGTGAAAGTTGCCATGGGCCAGCAGAAAAACACCTTGCATGGACTAAAAACAAATCGAAAGATACATCTACCTATATTTTTACAGGAAGAAGCCAGACAGAACAATTAAATCTTTGTGCTTCTTGTCATGCACGAAGGGTTAAGTTAACCAAGAACTTTTCACCAAATATAAAATTTGAAGATCAATATATGGTTCAAAACATTACTTTAAATTATTATCATGCAGATGGTCAGATTGACGAGGAAGATTATGTATATGGATCTTTTTTACAAAGTAAGATGTTTGATGAAGGTGTAAAATGTAATGATTGTCATAATGTACATACCCTACAACTTAAATTTGAAGGAAATAAATTATGCTTGCAATGTCATGTTCCTGAAAAATATGAATCCGAAACCCATCACTTTCATAAATCAAACACGGATGCAAGTTTTTGCATTAATTGTCATATAACAGGAAAATATTATATGGGTAATGACTTCCGAAGAGACCATAGTTTTAGAATTCCCCGTCCCGATCAAAGTGAACTATACGATACTCCAAATGCATGTACTATTTGCCATATAGATAAAACAAATAAATGTGCTGCTCAAGCAATCATTGATAATTATGGGGCAGAACGAGCGCCTCATTTTTCAGAAGCCTTATTATTAAGTTCAAAAAACACCTTATCTGAAACGCAAAGAAACCTAATGGATGTTTTTATCAATGATCTGAATTACCCTGAAATTGCCTGTGCTACAGTTATAGAAAATTTAAACTATTCTTCGCAAGAACAATACCAATCACTTTTAGTGGCATTAAATGGAATAGACAAGAACAACTTTATTATGGCAAGAAGTGAATTGGAAACAATGTTGTTTAGCAATGCAGACTTCTTATTGGGAAGATTACTATTAGGGGATTATTACTTTCAGAATAACGATATATTAAATGCAATTAAACATTATGAAATGGTCTTGGTTAAGGACAGTATGTTATTACCGGTTTTTTCAAATTTAGCCACTGCTTATAGTATGAATAAAAATTATCAAAAGGCTAAAGAAACATTGGATTTATGGATATCATTAGAGCCAACTAATGGTAGACCACACTATTTAAAAGGATTACTGAGTTTTGAATATAATAATAATGATGTAGCTGTTTTGGAACTAAAAAAGGCCATTGATCTAGATCCATTGCATACTAGATCGATGTACAATTTGGCAACTTTTTATTTTCAGAAAAAGACAGCTATTAATTCAGCTGAAAATTATATTCTTTCCGCTTTAAAAATTGAGCCAAACAATCAGGAATACAACTATTTATTAGCTTTAATTTATGAGGCTCAAGGAAAGATTAATCAAGCAAATCAAATAATGAGGAAATTAGAAGCAAACTAAAATAAAAACTAGCAAGTTTATAAAAACACACTTTTTTTATTAGAAATAATGCCATAAATACTTCCTTTAAGCTCACATCCCAATAGCGCTGAATTCTTCGATGTTGAAATGATATCTTCTTCCGAAAAGACCCAACTTGTATTAGGATTAAATAAACTAAGATCAGCATAATTTCCAACTTCTATTGAATTTTTCGGGATACCAAATGCATCTTTCAATCCTGTTAGTGCTTTAATAGTTGTTTTAGTATCTAGAACACTGTTTAATGCTCCAAAACAGCTTTCCAATCCAATACTTCCATAGTAGGCATGATCGAATTCTGTTTTTTTATGTTCGATATTTATTGGGTTATGGTCACTGGTCACTCCATCGATAATGCCTTGATTAAGACCTTTAAGTAAGGCTTTAATATCTGTCATAGTTCTTAGTGGAGGTAATAGTTTATAATTGGTATCAAATGTTTCCAATACATTATCTGTTAATACTAAGTTTGAAATTGCAACACTACAGGTTACCTGTAATCCCTTCTTTTTAGCTTCTTTAATAAGTGCTACCGATTTTTTAGTTGAGAGGGTAGGTATATGTAACTTTCCTCCTGTATATTCAAGGATATATAAATCTCTTACAATCTGTAATTCTTCAGCTAAAGCAGGGATTCCTTTTAATCCTAAACGTGTACTGTTGATCTCTTCATTGACCATTCCATGTTTAGCAATATCTTTTTCAAAAGGAAAAGATTGAATTAAGCCATTAAAAGATTGTGAATACTGTAATGCAATTTTTAATAAATTCGGATTTCCAATTGGCTGTTTATAATCATAAAAAGAAATAGCCCCTTCATTTTTCATATCAAAAAGTTCAGCAAGATTCTCTCCTTTGCATTTGTATGAAAGTGCACCAATTGGGTAGAGACTTACCGGACTTCCTTTAATCTGTGATTTTAAAAACTTGATGGTTGATTTACTATCGGTAACAGGATTAAGATTTGTATTGACTGCAACATGTGTAAATCCACTATAAGCTGCTGTCTTCAGTCCATTTTCTATTGTTTCTCGTTCCTCAAAACCAGGCTCTCCAAAAGAAACACTACTATCAAACCAACCTTGTGAAATATGCAAGTTGGATAAGGAAACCTCCTTTATTTTATTTGAATTTGAAATAGAAACTGCAATTTTAGTAATAATCCCATTTTCAATTAGAATATCTCTCTTTTTTAAATGATGCTTACTAGAATCATCTATAATGGTAACCGATTTTAATAAAATGTTCATTTTTTATCTATTAATAAAGTTGCTAAGCTTAAATTTAAATTACCTTTCTTAATTCCTCAAAAATTTCAAAATAATCATCTCCATAATTAGAAATAGTAATGCAAAAATAGCAAACCATTTCCAAAAACTATTAATTGTATTTTCTTTTGCAATAGCATTAAATAATTCATCAACAGTTTGATATACCGTAACACCTTCCCAATCTTCGGGATCAACATATCGCAAAAGACTTTCACTTCGATCGAAATTATAACTTACATATTCTATAGGTACCCTATCTTTTTTAATAGCATAGACCCCAGCATTTGAAGGATCATCACTAGTAGTAATAATTACTTGTAAGGCTTTGGTTTGTTGTAGGGGAATAAATCTATATAAACTGTCCCATAAGGTCAAAATTTCATCTTGTACTAATTGTACTGGTACCGAAAAACTATTTTGTTTCCCAATCTCATAATACAAATTTGGGAGTGATAAACTTTGTTTAGCAATATTATAAAGTGTCGGTACAATTAAGGGGGAACTGTGAAAATTAGAATTAGTTGTATTAATAGGTGCTGTACACAAGAAGATATTATCCTCCTGAATTAAGAATGGTTTTCCATCTTCAAACCTTAAAATAGGCGAAGCAACTGTTTCTATATGGTAAAAGGAATTTACGGTTGGGTATTGAAAGTTTTCTACCTTTTTTTCAAAGACACCAGAATATAAAGGGTGATCGAAAACAATCTGTGTGACTTTTTTTTCTTGAATAATTAATTCTGATAAATTACTAAAATGAAATTTACTTAAGAAAGAATTATAGTCGTTTATAATTCCTTGACTAGAGGGTATAATTAAAATTGATCCTCCAAGTTCTGAATATGATTTTAGGGCAGTACTCAATGATTCTGGCAGTTCTTTTAATTCATTAAGAATAATTAAATTTTGCTCATTGAATACACTATAATTGAGGTGTTCAGCAGTTTGCTTATTAAATTCAAACGCTGCTGGATTAAATACACGTTGCAAAAAGGAAGATGTTGTTCCATTTAATGATAAAACCTTAATTTTATGAAGTTGGTTAATATTGAAAAACAAGGTGTTATCAAATATTATATTGGGTTCATTAAGTGCTAGTTTTCCTTTAAATTCTGAAGTATTGTCAATCCCAAAAGTGATTGTTACTGATTTATTATTTGAAAAATCTATTGCAGTTTTAGCAATAAGATTGTTATTATCATATAATGAAACTGGAACGGTTTCAGGTACATCTCCTTGCGCCGTCACCAAAACTGATAGGTTGGAATTTTCAAGATTGTTTTTTTGAATATAAGCAGTGTCAATACTAATATTAGACACCCTTATTGCCCTTAGCTGAACAGCATCAATTAATATGTTTTTAGAATTATTATCCTTTGAAGGGAAGTTGCCTTTTTCTTGAAAGTCTGAAATAACAATTAATTTTTTATCTGTATGTTTCTTATTTGTAAATAATTGATTGGCTTTTAGGAGTATTTTTTTCGGACTTAATTGTCTTTGAGAATATTGTATTTTAAGAATCTCACTCTTAAATTCCTGTGCTGTTACATTCCTTTTGGAATAATCGTTTGTAAACCAACTAATATTATCTGTTTCTGAACTTTGTGTATATAATTGTTGCAAAACCCTTTGTAGCAAAGGACCTTCATTTCCTTTTGCCTGCATACTAAATGAATTGTCTATATATAAAACTGTTTCCTTATCAGAATTCAAAGCAGTTTTGGAAGCTGAAAAGGGTTGTGCGAAAGCCATAATAATACATGCAAGAGCAAGTAATCGCATGATTAAGGTAAGCCATTTTTTCAGCTGAGAACTTTTTCTTGTTTGAAGAGTAACTTTTTTTAGGAATGCAACATTTGTAAAAGCTACTTTCTGAAAACGCCTTAATTGAAAAAGATGAATAAAAATAGGAATGAGTAGTAAAAAAAGAGCGTAAAGAAGTTCAGGGTGTTTAAACTGCATTCCAAATATTTATTTGGCAAATATAAACATTGCTTATCAAATAAAAAGAATCTTATAGGGAAAGGTGAATTTTACTTTATTTCAGTAAAATGAAAACTAAAAAAAAGACTGCTAATCTCTTACATATTTGAATTACAAAGGCAACAGTCTTTATTGATAATTAAAAATTTACTAATTAGGACAGCGTAAGAGTTTTGATTCATCGACTGCAATGCCACTATCAAGATTTATATAAGAAAACCATCCATACCCATTTCCACCCACTATACTGGCAATTAAATCGCTATTGTAACTTAGGGTTTCTATAAGGACAACATTATCATTGCAGTCGATTAAGTTCATGTCAACCGAAAGAAGCCCTCCAACATCTGAAAATACATGCTGTAAAGTAAACCAACCTGCTGTTTTCACTTCCGTACCAATATTTTCAAGATCTGTACGTGGAGGGTTATTGGTATTATTACTTCCTCCCACAAACAATCTTCCTGTAGATTCATCTAGATATACGTGGAAAACATAATCCCGTAGGTGGCCACCATAAATATTATATGATGCTACCGAATATTGAAAACCTTGACCAGGTATCCAATTGGGATTCAAATATACATCAATTTCAGCCTTCCAGGTTCCTTCCCAAACAACGTGTACACCATCAAACCATGTATAGGCTCCTTCATCACAAATAGCGTGATAGGATCCAGAAGATGAAATAATACCTCCAGAACCAGATGCAACCCTGCTTATAGCAATAAACCACAAATCAGCATCGGTCTAAAAGCCTTGATCAAAATCCAATGAACACTCATCTCCACTACAAGCGCCATAATAATCTCCATGTGCTATATGAGCCGCTACAGCTTTAGCACTAACATTGATGGTACTCCAGGTATTATTGGATAAATGACAAATAGTTATCTTCTCAGCCCTTTTTGTTTCTACTGGTATTGTTAAATCTTCATCTGTCGAGATTTCGTCAATAAGAGCCTTTTCACAGGAAATTGTGATCAAGGCAATAATTGTAATACTGCTTAATAAATAAGAAACTTTTTTCATGGTAATTAATTTTAATGAGAGGTTCTAAAATAATCGTGAAGTTGGATTCCTTAAAAAATATAGAACCCATATATTTATTCTGGAAATATAGGATAATAATTGTAAAAATAGGAAAAAGATTACAAAATTAATATATATCTTATAAAATATTTATAAACATATAAAAAGTAAGATTTATAGGGTATTAATTGTTTAAGTGATAAGTTATATTTAAACTAATAAATAGAATAATTTAAATTAAAACCCTTCAAAGATTCCTAAACCAAATAATGCAAAGTCATATTTTACAGGATCATCTGAATCTAATTTTCGTAAAGATGTATCTAATTCTGCTAAGGCTTTAGCATCATTTTGTTTTCTCTTCAACAAGCCTAATTTTCTGGCAACATTACCAGAGTGAATATCAAGCGGGCAGGATAGGAACGATGGTGAAATGGAATCCCAAATTCCAAAGTCAACTCCAGCATTATCTTTTCTAACCATCCAACGTAAAAACATATTTATGCGTTTTGCAGCAGAGTTTTTAAATGGATCACCTACATGTTTTTCTGATCTTTTAGGATGGGGTATGCTAAAAAATAATTGTTTAAATTCGTGAATTGCGGGCTGAATAGATTCATTTTTTATACCCTTGCAAAAAATTGTTTCCAACCCATTATGATACTTATAAATATGTTGTAGGGCTTTAAAAAAATAGTTAAGATCTATTGCATTAAATGTTCTGTGAACAAATCCTGAAAGTTTATCTATATCTTTTTTAGAATAGGATGTTACAAATTCAAAAGGAGAATACCCCATTATTTCAACCAAACGTTTTCCATTATTAATTATACTTTTTCTGTTTCCCCATGCAATAGTAGCTATTAGAAACCCAATAATCTCAATATCTTCTTTTTTGGTAAACAAATGAGGTATTTGTATGGGATCACTTTCAATAAACTTTGGATTATTGTATCGAATTACCTTGGCATCGAGAAACTCTTTTAATTCTGAACTATTCATTCCTATGGGCACATGATAAGTAGTTTTTTTTTAATAAAGCTCTTCTCAAAGATACTAGAAATTGTATTATACCGAAATGAACTAGATTATTACGATGTAACCGAAATATAGAATCACACATTTAAAAAAAAGTATTCTAGTATTTCAATATATTGAATTTATTAATCTGAACTTTAAACTTATAAATCAATAATTCCATCTCGTATTTCAAGCTTGCGATCTGCCATTTCTGCAAGGGTATTATTATGGGTTACGATTACAAATGTTTGCCCAAATTCATCCCGAAGTTTAAAAAAGAGGTTGTGTAAATTTTCAGCACTTTCGGTGTCCAAATTTCCACTGGGTTCATCTGCTAAAATAATGGAAGGGTTGTTAATCAAGGCTCTTGCAACTGCTACACGCTGTTGCTCACCGCCTGACAGCTCATTGGGTTTGTGAGATTCCCGATGTGTTAGATCTAAAAAAGACAATAATTCTTTGGCTTTTTTTACTGCCTCAGCTTTGGGTGTATTTTTAATAAAAGCAGGAATGCACACATTTTCTAAAGCTGTAAATTCTGGCAATAATTGGTGAAACTGAAAGATAAACCCCAAATTTTTATTTCTGAATTTTGCCAACTGATTTCTATTTAATTCAGCAATATTAGTTTCGTTTAGATGAAGTGAGCTATGCTGGCCCTCTTTTATTGAAAAGGAATCTAAAGTGCCTAAAATTTGTAGTAGTGTTGTTTTACCAGTTCCTGAAGCTCCAACTATGGAAACAATTTCGCCTGTACTTATTTGTAATGAAACACCTTTTAAAACCTGTAAATCATCAAAATACTTTTGAATATTTTTTGCTACTATCATAAGAACTAATATCTGGTGAAAATACTATTTTAGGATAAATTAAACAATAGTACTTTTTATGAATTCTTATTAAAAAGATACTTTATATTATTATAATCTAAGAAATAGATAATTCGCAATGAGACAGTATGCTGAGCAGGCTGATTAAAAAGATTCTCCAAACTTTTGCCATAATCTATTGTCGATAAATTATCCTGATTAAATATTTGATTTCTATAAAGTAGTGTTGCTTCACTACCAGAAGTGAATCGCCATCTAAAACTAAGGTCTATATTCCAAATATTGAAATTGGTATTTGGATCATTTTCAGTGGTATCATATTTTGAATCAGTTAAAGATCCATCTTCATTAAGAATAAAAAATATGTTTTTACTATAATCTGCAATACCCAAAAAATTTCTAAAGCGTAGGTCGATTGCTTTATAAGTGTTGAAGTTATAACTAGCCGTTAAAGAGTGTTCAAGATTAGAAATTTTTCTTTGACCAAAATAAATATTTGTTTTATCATTAAATACATAACCATTATCATTGTTGCTTAATAATAATTTGTTCCCCAAACCAGTAAGAAATGATCTGAAAATCTGTAACGTGGATTAAAGTTAGTACTAAAATTATTTTGTGGATCATCATTATAGGTCCGATAACCCAATCCGAAATCAAAAGCAAATTTTTTGCGATAATCTGTAGAAATCCATCCATTAAATCCTATGTTTGGACTGTAAATAACAAATCGCCCCTCGACTCTAGGCTCAAAATAGTCTTTATTTTCACTTAATAAATTTATATTTCCACCAAAACCCAATCTTTCTATAGTTGTAAAAAAAGTATTTAGATTAATTTGATTACTAGTCAATACATTAGGTTGATACAAACATCTTTGCCTAGCTGTTATTCCGATTCTATATTTATTGAAAGTTTTTGTGGGTTTGAATATTTCATAGGATATGCCAGCACCAAAATTGTTAAAATTATTTTGAAAATTTAATCCTAAATCATTGATATATAGGGTAGTATTTGCAAAATCATAACTAATTCTATAGCGTAGATTTCCTTCAATTCTAAAGATATCAAGTTCAGATTGAAAACTGGATTTAAATCCTTCTCCATAGTTTACATTACTAAATATAGCACGACCTGATGTTCTATATGTATTTTTTTTATTTGAAATATTAAAAACCCCTCAGTAACATTAGCGTCTCTAAATTGACTCCCTTCTCTAATGACATTTGTATTAATTAATGATACTGAAGAATTCCCATTAAACTCCTGATCCAAAACAAATACATTATAATTTGTTAACGGTTCAATTAACACTTTTCTCGCTTGGTCGGTATCAACATTATTGACCTTAGTATATGTTTTTTCAGTGATAGAATTTAAAAATCCAATCCCCAATCCATTTTTAGTTCTTCCAGATACTTTTACAGCATTTAAAATATTCACACTGGAAGGGTGTTCAGTGATCTCTTCATTTTTAGCAATATCGCCGACATCCCCAGATGGGAACCTCATCAAATGCAGTTTGGCCAAAATCTGGCACTAAAGTCAGATCCAGTGTAAAACTATCTGTAAGTCCATATTTTAAATCTAATCCCGCTTTAATATCAGTTTCTGAATTCCCATCAAAAGTGGAATAAACTCCTTGTGCAAAAGGATAGAAGGTAAGTCTTGTGGGTGAATCTATGTCTTCTACTCCAGTAATCAATCCATTATAAAGTTTATTGCTGCCAACCTTATTATCTATAAAACTCCATTCTTGTATTGCTACCTCTGGAAAACGTAACGCATTATAAGGAATCTTAAATTCTGCATACCATCCTTTTTCATTTTTTGATATTTTACAATCATATACTACGTTATAGTTAAAATCTTCATGGTTTTGTGAACTTTTAGAATCACCTATCGTTCTAGCACTTGCTATATAAAAACGGGTTTCATTAATACCATCATTATAGGTATTAAGTGCTATGTAGAAAATATCTGCCTGTACAAAGACTTCATCTCGTTGACTGAATTGACTTAATATTTCATCTGGGTTTGGATCGTACATTGTAGCTGCAAAATAAACTGCTGTATTATCGTATGCTATTTTAACTTCCGTTTCAAATTCTTTTGGCACCTCACCTTCATTTCCAGGTTGATATAGATTGAAATCGGTTGCAACAAGAATCGATTCCCAAGCAGCATCACCTAGAATACCATCAATTTTGGGAGGTGATGATATTCGAACAGCTTCGATGCTCTTTTTTTCTTGTGAAAATGCGGTAATAGAATATATTGCAAAAAGAAAGCTTAAAAAATAGTTGGACATAAAATTCAGAAAGTTTACCCTAGAGTTTTTTTTAATTGATGCTAACAAATCTACTGTTCTCTAATCTGCTGAAGTATTAACAAAAAGTTAAAAAAAAGCACATTGTTTTTCTTTATAATTATATTGTAGTTTTACCTCTAATTAAAGAATTAAAATGGATAAAGCTGTTTTTGCAGGGGGTTGCTTTTGGTGTACTGAAGCTATATTTCAACGGTTAAGTGGAGTAGAGGAAGTGCAATCTGGTTATACAGGAGGAACCATTAAAAACCCAGGGTACAGGGAAGTTTGTACAGGGAGAACAGGTCATGCAGAAGCCATTGAAATTAGCTTTAATAAAGAGATTGTTTCTTTCAATACCCTGATGGAAATATTTTTTGCAACACATGACCCAACAATACTAAACAGGCAAGGAGCAGATACTGGCACACAATATCGAAGCGGAATTTTTTATACCACCAATGAACAAAAATTATTAGCTGATAATTTTATAAAAAAATTGAATGAAAGCAATTATTTTGGCGTACCAATAGTAACTGAAATCACACCACTAGAAATTTTTTATAAAGCTGAAGAGGAGCATCATAATTATTATAATGAGAATTCTGAACAACGGTATTGCGATTTTACAATAACTCCTAAAATCGAAAAAATAAAACGCTTGTTTGCAGATAAGCTGAAGTAATTGAAAAGACGAACGTTTTAAGTATTTAAATTAATATACAAATTATACTTTTTTACCGTTTGATTAAGGGTATGTTAAATTGATTATTATGGATGCATCAAAAAAGAAACTGTTACAGAAAGGAATTGTTTTAGATCTAATTGGGATGAGTACTATGTTTATGCCTTTTTTAGGCTTCATCATTGATCTAATTTGGGCTCCATATGCTGCAAAACAAATGAATGATATGTATGAAGGTAAAAAAGGGAAGATTGCGGCAATAATAGTTTTTATTGAAGAAATTCTTCCTGGATTAGATTTTATTCCCACCTTTACATTGATGTGGATTTATACTTTTGTTTGGAAAAAACAAATTGTTACACATCCATTACAATGAGAGGGATAGGCTCAACTTAACTGTTCTTCCCATATTAGCAATTCCATCAGCTTTTAGTCTTGATAGATGAGAAATATAGGTTTCATCTGTTAGGTTATTTATATGAATTCCAACAAATGCATCTACCTTCTTAATGTTTAAATTAGAACCGATACCAATATCCAATAAATTATATGCTTCTGTAAGTGATTCGAATTGACTCGTATTATTTTGATCAAAAGCACTTACAAGTGCGATACTAAAAAACGGATTTTTAAAGAATGAAGTGCCTTCAAATTCGGTCCTGATAGTATTCGATAAGGTATTTGCAGGTTGCAAGGGAAGATAATCTCCATTTGTTTGTATACCAGTAACTGTTTCGAAACTACTTTCAAAGTGCAACCAATCTAATGGGTGTGGGTGGATATGCAATCCAAATTCACCACCGTAAAGATAAGCATTATTTTGAGTGTACCGGTACACTTGGTAATCATCAATCATTTCATTTGTTGGTTCTAAATAAATGTAATCATTGATATAATTATAGAATCCGTTCGCATAAATTTCAAAATGATCGTTTTTGAATTCTACTAATAGATCTGATTGAAAACTTTGTTCATTAATCAAGTTTGAATTACCAACTTCATATCTGTTGGTTCCTTCATGAACTCCATTGGAAGCTAATTCTGCAAGATTTGGTGCTCTAAACCCACTTGAGAAATTCAATCGTATTCCGAATGATTTAGAAAAATTGGAATTTACACCTAAAGCAGCATTAAAGCTGGAATATTTTTTATCGGTTTCAGGAATGAATTCTTGCTCCCCTTCTTGGGCAACCTGATCGGTTTTAATAGATCTAGTGTCTAACCTAATTCCCCCTTGAATACCAATATTTTTAAAGTGATAATGAGTAGTTGCCATGATTCCAAAATCGTTTTTTGTGGCATCTGGGATCAATACTTCCTCACCAAAATTCTTATTGGTTTGGTACATGCCTTGAACTCCTACAAATGTTTCAAAATTACCAAGATCAGGTAGATTGTATTTGACATTGTAATTATAGGTGTTTAATTTTAAACGTAAAGCTGGGTCAAACTTACTGTCTTCAAATTCGTTACGATCATTGAGTAAATACCCTAAAATAACATCCAAACTGGATCTATTAAAAAATAACTTTGTGTCTAAGGATACAACATGATTGTCAATTTTTTGATAGGGTAGTTCCATTTCCTTTGACGTAGTTTGAACGCCTATTTCTTCTGGGATGCCAATATTGGATTGATTATAATTGTACCTAAGTGTGGTTTTAATTTTACTATCTTGATATCGAATTCCACTCTTAATATCCGATTCATTAAATCTACTTAAAGTCACCCGTTCGTCATCCCCCGTTTTATAGTCACTGTGAGTAGCACAGGTTCCTCTCACTAAAAATTTAAATTTGGATGGCGAAGTTTTAAAACCGATTGTATTTAGGAACCCTAATGTATTTGTAAAATAAACACTTTTAAAAGATGCTGAGGTTTGATCTTGATTCGCAAATTCTTCTGGATTGATGTACAATACACCGCCGATCACATCGCTACCATATAATAATGATGCTGGCCCTTTGATTACTTCTATGCTTTTAACCCCTTCAGCGCTAACTCCTAATCCATGTTCCCCTCCAAACTGTTGATTTTCAAGACGTACACCTTGTGTGAAGGTAAGTACTCTATTAGAGCTTAAACCCCTAATCACTGGTTTCCCTATTCCAGTTCCTGTACTTATAGCATTTACTCCAGGAATTTTTGTGATTCCATCCGATAGCGTAATACTACCACTTTTTGATAGTTCTTTTGCAGAAAGACGTTCTACTTTCATAACATTCTCACCCTGTAATTTGTGAAATGGAGTTGATATGATAACTTCATCCATTTCTATAGCACTTTTCAGCAGGATTATGTTTTGATTGACACTTTGATTATTTAAAAAAGTAATTTTTTTTGAAATGGTTAAATATCCTAAAGATGAGTATAAGACATTGAATACGCCATTTGGGATTTGTCCTAATTTGTAATTTCCATCTAGTTCAGAAATTGTTCCTTTTTCTAATTTTGGAATATAGATGGTTGCTTCAATTGATTGATTGTTTTCATCTTGTATAGTACCTAATAAGGTATTTTGTGAGATGCTATTGGTAACTGTAAATAAAATTATTATGAATAAACTTAAATTTTTCATTTGTTCTTGATTTTATAATTGATAAAAATAATTTGAAAGTCAAGAATAAGTTGGTGGACCTCTAAGTTTTTTGGTAGTATTTACATAAGATGAATAAAGAAAAAAATAGGTGTTATTAACTTCATTGTTTTGATAATCAACAGATTTAGAAAATGTATCGTTGAAAAGCTCATATGAGTATGGTGTAAAGTTGAAATCACAAACATCACAGTTTGATTTAGTCTCATGTAAATGAGCGCTATTGTCAAAACAAATAAGATGTTCATGATCTTCTAAGGCATGTAAAAGTTGAATAGAAATTGGAAATAGGATAATTGCATTAAGTAGGAAACTTAATAGAAATAATCCTATTTTATTTCTTTTATACATGTTCTTTAAAGCATTTTTTAAAACCAATTCTAATCAGCATTTTCTTAACGATATTCCAGAAAAAACCACCTTGTCCAAATAACCATCCAAATGCGATAAGTAGTAATTGGTAAAATATGAGACTGACTAAAATAAATAGAAACCAATATAAAAATGGATGTATTAATTCTTGCTGAATACCAATAAATTTAATAATTGGCTTTCCAATATATAAACTAGAGATTCCGGTAATTGCAAATACTATAAAAACCCGAATCATTTCCCATTTATAAGTCAAACCCCATCTATTTTCAAATTTTTTAAATATGAACAAGGTTACCTTTAGTAAGATAATAGTAATTATAATCGTTAACAAAATGGAAACTAAAATGGTAGGGGATTTAGTAATTACTAATGATAATTTATAAGCTGAATATATTAAACCAATGATTCCAAAAAAAGGAAAAATTAACTGCCAATTTTTTTGTATTTCCCAACGTTCTTTAAATCTGTTCACTACAATTTCTGATTATATTTTTGTTGAAAATAGATAAAATAATTATACAATAAATAATTTACTTCCAATCCATATTTAATTGTAGACTCGTAGTTTATTTCTTGTTCATATAGAGAACGGCTAAGATCTTTATGTACTCTGTCATTATAATTTAAAACAAAGATTCTGTTTTTACTTTCTAAATAATTTAATCCGTAATGCCCAAGAGGTGGTTGAGTAACCAACCATTGATTAAATCCAATCTCAACAATTAATATTTCATATTCTAATGCATCATTTGCAATACGGATAGTATCATTTGCTGCAGAAGTATTTGAAACAGATTGAGAATCTCCTTTAATGGTTGTTTTATTTGAATTACAACTAAAAGCAACGACAACAAGAACGAGTATTAAAATAATTGATTTCATGGGTTTTTTATTCAAGTTACTAAAAATGAATCTATTATAATTCAAATTAACACCATTTAACAGATTAAGTTGAATTATTTTAAAATGGCTTTAATTTGATCAGCAAGTTCCGAGCCAATCCTGTCTTGTGCTTCCATTGTAGCAGCCCCAATATGTGGCGTTAAAGAAAGTTTACCGTTCATAAGAACTTTTATGGCTGGAGTAGGTTCGTTTTCAAAAGTATCAATTGCTGCAAAAGAAAGTTTATTGTTATCTATAGCTTCAATTAATGCCACTTCGTTAATCACTCCACCACGTGAAGCATTTACAATAGCAGCTCCATCTTTCATAAGATCAAATTCTTTAAAACCTATTACATATTCTTTCTGCGCTGGAATATGTAAACTTATAAAATCACTTTCCTTTAAAAGGTCTTTTAGTGGTATAGAATTCAGTTCGACATTTATAAATTGTCCATCATAAAAATCAACTTTAATCGTAACATTATTTATAATCATATCACTAACAATCACCTTCATCCCGATTCCTAAAGCAATTTTTGCAACTTCCCGACCAATTCGTCCTATTCCAATAATACCAATGGTTTTCCCTCGTAATTCTCTTCCACCTGCATAATTCTTTTTTAGTTCTTTAAACTTTGAATCACCATCTAAAGGCATGTTTCTATTCGAATCATATAAAAACCTTACTCCTCCAAAAAGATGTGCGAAGACCAATTCTGCTACAGATGCAGCAGCAGCAGCAGGTGTATTTATCACTTGAACCCCTTTATTTTTAGCATATGTTACATCAATATTATCCATTCCAACACCACCACGGCCAATAATCTTTAGGCTAGGACAAGAGTCGATAATATCCTTTTTAACTTTGGTTGCACTTCTAACTAGAATTACATCGATAGAATGCTCGTTAATATAATCTATAAGTTGATCCTGAGGGATGGTATCTGTGATTACTTCAAATCCAGCAGTCTCTAATGAATCTATTCCGGTTTGTGATATTCCGTCGTTTGCTAATACTTTCATTTTTTATTAAAAAATTTAAATCTTAAAATATTGAATTTTGATACCTTCAATCATTAATTTATTCTTATACTTGAATCATTAACTTTTTCGCTCCAATTCCTGCATCAAATTTACCAGAACCTCCACACTTTGTATTGGTAAAGCATTGTACATAGATGCTCTGTAACCACCCACACTTCTATGTCCGCTAAGACCATTGATTCCAGCTTTTTTTAATAATGATTCAAACTGATCATTTAATTTGGGGTTCGTTAAATTAAATGTTGCATTCATTTTGGATCGATCTTCTTTTTCTTTTACAAACCCATTGAATAATGGGTTCTTATCTATTTCAGTATAAAGAATTTCTGCTTTCTTTGAGTTTATTTTTTCAATTGCAGCAATACCTCCAAGTTCTTTTAACCATTCAAGTGTTAGCATGGAAACATATATAGCAAAAACAGAAGGAGTATTAAACATACTGTCTTTACTTATATGAGTCTGATAATCTAACATAGAAGGAATCGTTCTAGAAACCTTCCCTAAGATCTCTTCTTTTACAATAACAAGGGTAGCACCAGCAGGCCCCATATTTTTTTGAGCACCTGCATAGATAAGGTCAAATTGAGAAAAATCCAACTCTCGAGAAAAGATATCACTACTCATATCGCAAACCATAAAAGCATCAGTTTTTGGAAAGTGGTTCATTTGCGTTCCGAAGATTGTATTATTACTGGTACAATGGAAATAATCGATATCACTTGGAATGGTATAATCTTTTGGAATATAATTGAAATTTGTATCCTTAGAGGACGCAACTTCAATAATATCTCCTAGTAATTTGGCTTCTTTTATAGCTTTATTTGACCAGATTCCAGTATTTAAATAAGCAGCTTTATATTCTAATAAATTGTAGGTAACCATAATAAATTCTAAACTTGCGCCTCCATGTAAAAACAAAGCTTTGTACCCTTTATTCTGAAGTCCTAATAATTCCAATGAAAGAGATCTTGCTTGCTCCATAACAGAAACAAAATCTTTACTTCTATGCGAGATTTCAATTAAGGAAAGATCTAGTCCATTAAAATTAATCACAGCATCTGCTGCTTTTTGAATAACTGATTGTGGTAAAATACAGGGACCAGCGCTAAAATTATGCTTCTTCATATTGAGATTAATTTACTTTTGCAAAGATGTAAAATCTAAGTGCAAAAAAAGACTAAATAATCGATATTTTATTCATGTAGTTTCAATAAAAAATCTAGGGTGTCAATATCATCTGCATACTCCCAAAGTTTTGGGTTTTGTGTTTGTCCGAAATCAATTTCTGAATCTATACCCACATTTGCAACTGTGCATTGGATGCTTTCTGATTCCGATAATAATTGTGTTTTTAACTGATTGATATTTGTAAATGTTTCATAAAATACAACTGATATTGGAGATGAGAATCCTTTATCTTCTTTCAGTAATAAGAATTCATTATCAAGTAAATTACCCCTAGATTCATTGGTACTCATTAGGTAAACCGCTTTATTATAATCATAATTATTCATGTATTTATTGTCATTAATCACTTCTTTCCAACAATAGATTGCATTAAAAAAGGAATCGAAATTATAATTCAAGGGTAAATAAATCTTTGAAACATTACGACAACCCATTCCAAAATACCTAAAGATGTCGTTTGCAAGATCTTCTAACTGCTCTTTTGTTTCATGACCAGTTAGTAAAGCAATTGAGTTTCGATTCTTTCGAATGATATTTGGATATTTTCCAAAATAATATTCAAAATAACGTGCTGAATTATTACTACCAGTAGCAATTACTGCATCAAAATTTTCTAATTTTTCTTCAGTAAAAGTGATGTAATCTTTAAATCCATCATCTATAGCAATTAGATAATTTGCCAAATAGGGCAGTAACTGCTTATCTTTAGAAGATAATTTGACAAGTACTTTGTTGCCAGAAATTAAAACTGAGATAAAATCATGAAAGCCGACTAAGGGAATGTTTCCGGCCATGATCAATGCTACAGTTTTAGGTGTTGGTTCTTGAATTGTATATGCTGATAACCAGTGATTTATATTTTGTTCTGATAATGATTCAGACAAACACTTTAGGGAGTAGTATAGATTGTCTTTCGTAAACCAACCATTATAAGATTTGGAATTCTTTATCAGATTTTGCATACCTATAAAAAAAGAATCATTTAAAGAAATATTCTCTTTTTTAGAAGCCTTAGAATCAGAAAACTGACTCATAAAATTTCCTAATAAAATAAAGGCTTTGATTCTTTTTTCTAAGCGCATAAAATAGTTATTCTTATTGTTTTTTAAATAACTTTGGTCATAGCAGTCATAGATTCCCTCAATTCATAGCCTATTATCTCGATAGGGTGAAACCGAATTTCCTCATTAATATAGATCAATTCTTTATTATTAACTCCTGTATCTTTTCCAGCCCCAAATTTTTGACCGATAACATTTGAATCTATTTTCTTCATAAATTCTGAAAGTAAGGGTTTACAGGCCTGATCAAATAAATAACATCCATATTCGGCGGTATCTGAAATAATTCTGTTCATTTCAAATAATTTTTTTCGAGCGATTGTATTTGCAATTAGAGGAGCTTCATGTAAAGATTTATAGTAGGCAAATTCTTCTTTGATTCCCGTTTGAATCATAATTTCGTAACATAATTCAATTCCTGATTTTAAAAATGCAACCATCAAAACAGCATTGTCAAAATACTCTTGTTCAGAAATTTCAGAAGTACTAGCTGATGTTTTTTCAAAATCAGTTTCACCAGTTTCTGCTTTCCAGCACAGCAAGTTTTCATCATTATTTTTCCAATCTTGCATCATCTTTTCAGAAAAATTACCATTCATAATTTCGTCCATATGTTTTTGAAAAAGAGGTCGAAGGATATGTTTCATTTCTTCAGAAAGCTTATAAGCAGTTAACTTCGAAGTATTCAAAAGACGATCCATCATATTGGTGATACTTCTTAAGTTCAATTAGTAAATGCAACTTTTAGGAGTATTTATATAATTCTAATATCGTTAAAGCCTTCTCTCTTAAGTACTCCTGGTTAAGGCTTATATTTGTACTCTACTAAAAGTCAATAAATATGAAGCACTTAACTAAAGAACAAAGGTATCAAATAAAAGCATACTTAAATTGTGGCAAATCAAAACTTTTTATAGCAGAAGCTTTGAATGTTGATAAAACGACTATTTATCGGGAATTAAAACGTAATTCAAAAAAACAAGGTTCATATAATCCTGATTTTGCTCAAGAATTATCTTCCGAAAGAAAGGAACGTTTTGCTAGTAATAGAAAATTTACTCCTTCCATAGAAAAATACATAAAAAAGCAAATAGAACAAGAACAATGGTCTCCAGAACAGATAGTGGGTTACTGTAAATCTCAAAATATTCCTATGCTTAGTCATGAAAGAATATATGCTTATATAAGAGAAGATAAAAAGCAAGGAGGAAATCTATTTAAACATTTAAGACATCAATTAAAACACAGAAAACGTCCAGTTTCTGGGAAACAGAATACAATTAAGGATAGGGTATCTATAGACTTTAGAGGCGATATAATTAACAATAAAGAACGCTTTGGTGATTGGGAAATAGATTTAATTATAGGTAAAGATGGAAAAGGTGCAATTGTTACTATAGTTGAAAGGACTACTGCTTTTTTCTTAATGAGAAAGTTGCCTTTTGGTAAAAATGCTAAAGAATTAGCAGAAATTGTTATTGAGATGATGATGCCTTACAAGAAATTTGTCCATTCCATTACCTCAGATAATGGTAAAGAATTTGCCAGGCATAAAAAAATATCTAAAAAATTATTAACCCAGTTCTTTTTTGCTCACCCTTATTGCTCATGGGAAAGAGGATTAAGTGAATACGCCAATAAACTCGTTAGGCAATATATACCAAAAAAATCAATATTCAGTGCATATAATAACCAAGAAATCAAATTAATACAACACAAAATAAACCGAAGACCAAGAAAAAATCTAAATTATGATAAGCCCAAAAATCTATTTTATAAATTTGTAAACCAAAAAGTTGCATTTGCTAGTTGAATCTACCGTATCAAATAAAAGCATACTTAAATTGTGGCAAATCAAAACTTTTTATAGCAGAAGCTTTGAATGTTGATAAAACGACTATTTATCGGGAATTAAAGCGTAATTCAAAAAAACAAGGTTCATATAACCCTGATTTTACTCAAGAATTATCTTCCGAAAGAAAGGAACGTTTTGCTAGTAATAGAAAATTTACTCCTTCCATAGAAAAATACATAAAAAAGCAAATAGAACAAGAACAATGGTCTCCAGAACAGATAGTGGGTTACTGTAAATCTCAAAATATTCCTATGGTTAGTCATGAAAGAATATATGCTTATATAAGAGAAGATAAAAAGCAAGGAGGAAATCTATTTAAACATTTAAGACATCAATTAAAACACAGAAAACGTCCAGTTTCTGGGAAACAGAATACAATTAAGGATAGGGTATCTATAGACTTTAGAGGCGATATAATTAACAATAAAGAACGCTTTGGTGATTGGGAAATAGATTTAATTATAGGTAAAGATGGAAAAGGTGCAATTGTTACTATAGTTGAAAGGACTACTGCTTTTTTCTTAATGAGAAAGTTACCTTTTGGTAAAAATGCTAAAGAATTAGCAGAAATTGTTATTGAGATGATGATGCCTTACAAGAAATTTGTCCATTCCATTACCTCAGATAATGGTAAAGAATTTGCCGAGCATAAAAAAATATCTAAAAAATTATTAACCCAGTTCTTTTTTGCTCACCCTTATTGCTCATGGGAAAGAGGATTAAGTGAATACGCCAATAAACTCGTTAGGCAATATATACCAAAAAAATCAATATTCAGTGCATATAATAACCAAGAAATCAAATTAATACAACACAAAATAAACCGAAGACCAAGAAAAAATCTAAATTATGATAAGCCCAAAAATCTATTTTATAAATTTGTAAACCAAAAAGTTGCATTTGCTAGTTGAATCTACCATTTGAAATTAGTTTTTCCTTTAATAGAAAAATAAGTTATTAAATTATATATTTGTAAAAAACTTAATCTATTTAATCTATTTAAAAAAATCTGATGAAAAAAAAATACCTCTTATTTATTTTACTCTTTTGCTTATATGTAAATGCTTATTCAGAGTTATGTTCAACAACTCCTCTATTAACTACTCAATTGACTGAAGAGTATCCTCTAGAAATGCCTGAACTAAAAACGTATTCAATATATATTAATGCATCTGTTGAAGAACCAGATACAATGCAAGAAGTAACTATAACTATTGATGGAGATACTTTTGCAGCAGTTGAAGAAGAAGGATTTTATTATTACTTATGGACACCTTCTTCTTACGGAGTACATGAAATTTTAATTACAGCAATTGCTACTAGTGGAGATGAAACCACATTAACTAGAACTATTGAAGTAATCAGTACTGCTACTTCTCAGGTTGTTGAAACCCTTCAAGATGTTGTTATAGAATTTAATGGAGAAAACAGTAGATGGTATTATGGTACCTATACATTACCACAATCTATTGGAGCGTATGATTCAATAAACGCATCACTTGAAGTAGAATGCCCTAATATTCCTGGAGGTTGTGATGATTGGGATCGTTGGGCACATATTGATATTAAAGCACCAGATGGAAATTGGATACAAATAATAAGATATATTACGCCATATGGGGTTGGATGTAATCATGAACTTGATGTTACAGATTATATGTCATTGTTACAAGGAGAAATTGAATTCAGGGTATTTATTGATACTTGGGGAACAGGTGGTTGGCAACTAACATTAAATTTAGAGTACAATCAGGGGATTTCAGATTATAATTATAGTGGAGTTGTTGAAGTTTGGGATGGTTCTTATAATTTTGGCGATCCATCAAATTTACAACCAGTTGAATCCTATAATGCAGAACTACTAGGTTTGGTTGAGAATTCTTATTTAAGAGTTTCAAACACAGGTCACGGATGGGGTCCAAATAATACTGGAAATGCAGCTGAATTTTTTAATGCCTACCATTTTATTGATGTAGACAACAAACAAACATTTATACAGCATCTATGGAATGATTGTAATCCTAACCCAGATGGATGTACAGGACAACAAGGAACCTGGCAATATAATAGAGCAGGGTGGTGTCCTGGGGCAATTTCACCACCAGATATTTATGACCTTTCACCATATATAGGAACTAATATTGAATTAGATTATCGTTTTCACCCTACCTATCAAGATTTTTGTCATCCAAATAATCCAGAATGTATATCGGGTACTACTTGTCCTGATTGCAACAATGGATATAATCCTATTTATTTTGTAGATGTACAAATTTTATAAATAAGAGTAATAATCCCATTGTTTATGGAAATATATTAGGAACAAATTTTATTAATAATGATAAAATTTATGATATTTCAGTATATCCAAATCCTTCTAAAGGAATTTTCTCAATTTTCACAGAAAATCTTGAAGGAACAACAAGAATAAGTATTTATACGATTGAAGGTAGACAAGTAAAGGTTTATTACTTTAATTCTAATGAAGATTTAAATAATTATAGTTTTGATCTAAGTGGCTTATCCAGTGGGATATATTTTATAAATTTGGATAATGAAAATGGGACAGGTGCTAAAAAAATAATTTTGGAATAAACGTTGAACGTAAAACATTAGAAAAAGGTTATTTTTAAATCTCAAGAATAACCTTTTTCTTTTTTTATAAATCTACAATACGTTCATCCCTATTTTATAACCTGAACTATAAAACTCTTTACTCAAATAAATCATTAAATTTGTGTTTTGTATATTGAATCTATGACAAAAGATATAATTCAACAATTAGAATGGCGCTACGCAACTAAAAAGTTTGACGATACTAAAAAACTTTCCGAAGAAAAAATAAATATTCTAAAAACAGCATTTAATCTTACGGCAACTTCCTATGGATTACAACCTGTTAAATTAGTTGTTATTAGTAATCCTGAAATTAAAAAGCAATTAGTACCAATGTCCTTTAATCAAGAACAAGTAGGAAATGCCTCCCATATATTGGTCTTGTGCACGGAAACTTCTGTCGATTCCAACTTTATTAAAAATTATTTCGATTTGGTTGAAAAGATTAGAAAAACACCAAGGGAAGTTTTGAGTTCCTTTGAAGAATATTTAATTTCAGAATACGCTAATAAAACAACAAATCAAATTGAATCATGGACTGCAAAACAAGCTTATTTAATATTGGGGAATTTATTAACAGTATGCGCTGTTGAACAAACAGATTCATGTCCAATTGAAGGATTTGTACCTGAAGAATACGATAAATTATTGGTTCTAAAAGATAAAGGCTTACGTTCTGTATTGGTCTTGGCAGTGGGGTATCGTGCCGAAGATGATATGTTTTCAGATTTTAAGAAAGTGAGACGTGGAGTCGATGAGCTTGTGATTGATGTGGATTAGTCTGTGACTGGATCAGTTTTGAGTAGTTTAATAAAAATAAGTAATAACAATAAATACTAAAAGTATATGCCTGGATTTGAAGTTTTTGGCGACGAAGAGCGTAAGCAAGTTAATGATGTATTGGAAAGTGGAATTCTAATGCGCTATGGTTTCGATGGGATGCGAAACAACCATTGGAAAGCAAATGAATTTGAAATTGCTTTTGCTAAAAGAATGCAATCCGATCATTGTCAATTAGTTTCTAGTGGCACTACTGCACTCACAACTGCATTAGCTGCTACAGAAATAGGAGCAGGAGATGAGGTAATCATGCCCGTTTTTACTTTTGTAGCAAGCTTTGAATCTATTTTAGCTTTAGGAGCGGTTCCGGTTTTAGTAGACATTGACGATTCCTTAACATTAGACCCTGAAGCGGTAAAAGCAGCCATTACTCCAAAAACAAAATGCGTGATGCCTGTTCATATGTGCGGGTCTATGGCGGATCTAAATACACTTCAATCTATTTGCATTGAACATAATTTGTTGTTATTGGAAGATGCTTGCCAGGCCCTAGGTGGAACTTACGATGGAAAACCATTAGGAAGCATTGGGGATCTAGGTTGTTTTTCCTTCGATTTTGTTAAGACGATCACCTGTGGAGAAGGGGGTGCTATACTAACCAATAATAAAGAATATTATGTGAAATCAGATCAATATCAGGATCACGGTCATGATCATGTTGGAAAGGATCGTGGAGCCGAAACACATCCAAATATGGGGTATAATTTTCGCATTTCTGAATTGCATGCAGCAGTTGGTGTTGCTCAACTGAATAAATTAGATGAAATTCTCTCCATTCAGAAAAAAAATTATTCCATTATAAAAAATTCTCTAGAATCTATCGAAAGTCTTACTTTTAGAAAGGTTCCAGTAGGTGGAGAAGAAAACTACTCTTTTTTAAGTTTCTTTTTGCCAACTGAAGAAATAACAAAAAAGGCATTAACTGCTTTATCCGAAGAGGGTATAGATGCAAATTTTTATTGGTACACTAATAATTGGCATTATATTAATGGTTGGGAACATTTACGGAATCTAAAATCTTTAGGCCGAATTACAAATGAAATTAGGGTTCAACTTAAGAAACTAAACGATACAGATTTCTCAAAAAGCGATGCAATTATGAGTAGAACGATTTCTTCTCTTATTAAAATTGGCTGGTCGGAAGCTGATATAATATCACGTGCTTGGAAAATGAAAAAAGCAATTAAGTCTGTTTTATAACTTTTACTTTAAAATACCTAAATAGGCCGCCCAAGGTCCTACTTCTTCTTTATATTGTTTGGCTATAACCCTAGTTAGTCTCTGGTCGTAAACTTTCATATTGTTGATTATTAAGTTAATAACATCTGTTTTCTAACTGAATCCAGCTCTAAAAAATTTGTTATATTGTTATAACTAAGGGATTTACTGGTTTTATAAGCCATAGATTCGTTTTAAAAAAATGATTCTGCGCAAACGCTTTGAGTTATCTCCAGTTTTAGGAAGCATTCCAATATCAGAAGTAAAGATTCTCTTAAAAAGCAGAGATGAACTTCCACCAGTTTTATTAGCCCTCCAAACAATTTTCACTAACAAGGCATCCCATCAAAAAATGTTTAAACTTGTAGAACTCATTGTCCAAAATGGGAAACGACAAACAGGACGCCAGGGGATGGCCATATGGGAAGTGATTGTTTTATCTGTTATACGATTAACCCTTAACAGCAATTACGATCGTTTATTGTGGATTGCCAATTCAGATAAATATGTGCGTCAACTCATGGGTTCACAGTAGAAGATAAGCAATACCGTTTAACGGCAATTAAAGAAAAACATTGGATTGCTAAAAGTTGAAACCATAGAAAAGATCAATGCCTTAGTTTTGGAAGTAGGACAGGGTTATCTAAAAAAAAAGACCGAGAAGCTGTTGCGCTTAAAGCCGATAGTTATGTTGTAAAAACCCATGTACATTTCCCCACAGATTATAATTTGTTGTGGGATACAGCCCGAAAATGTATTGTTATCAGTTGCACTTTAGCATCTCAACAAAACATATGGGGGCGCAACGGGTCTGATTGGAAAAAGCATGTTAAAATTGAATTTAGAAAGCTACAAAAGACCAGGAGATCTGGAGGCAAACATAAGGAATTTTGTTTAAAAACTGCTGCAGAGAATTACTTAAATCTAGCCCAAACCCTTTATAAAAAGATAAACACATTCAAAAGCGTTTTTAAGGTCAATACAATACATCAATACTCATTATTACTTGAATTAGAGTACTGCAGCAAGATGCCAGCCAAACATATAGATTTGGCAGAGAGAAGGTTATTAAAGGGAGAAAAGATTCCTTATAGCGAGAAAGTGTTTTCTTTATTTGAACCTCATACCAAATGGATTAACAAAGGGAAAGCCGGAGTGATTGCAGAACCAGGACAAAAACATTTGATTATTACAGATCAAAATCATTTTATAGTTTACCACAGACTAACAGGAGATCCTCCCGACGCAGAATTTACTATTAAAACTGCCAAAGAGGTAAAAAAACAGTTTGCTAATCGATTAGCATCCCCTGAGCTTTGACAAGGGGTTTAGTTCTAAAGAAATCATTGCACAACTCGAAAAAAGTATTCCTAATTCTCATGCTCAAACAAAAAGGAAGACGCAATAACGTTAGACTAGAAATAGAAAGGGATAAAGATTTCAAGCAACTCAACAACAGTCATCAAAGCATTGAATCTGACATAAACCAACCGGAACATCATGGATTGAACAAATGTCCTGACAAAGGGGAGGAAAACTTCGAAAAATATGTTGCTCTTGCTGTTTTATCCTATAATCTTCACCGTTTAGGAAATTTAATAAAAAAGAAAAGCATCAAAGAAAAAACGAAACAAAGGCACAAAGCAGCTTAAAAATGCGAGTTCCTTTATGAGTTTAAACATAAGTAACCATAGGATAGCTATGCCTGAAAACCAGCTTTCAGACCAAAATGATGGTGTTTATCAAAAAATCTTACAGCAAAAATTAAAAACGCCTTGATAATCTCTTTTTAATTCTAAAAACAGAATAAACCCTCCGCTAGTCTTTGATATTAAAGAAATTTATACTCTTACCGACCAGACACTATTTAGAAAGTTATATGTTAAATGTACTGAAAATTAACTAATTGAACAATACTAATTTTTATTTGCAACCCGTTTATCTCATAGCTTAAATAATGTATATTTGCAGCCGTAAAAAAACAATAAATGAAAGCAGGAATTGTAGGATTACCCAATGTAGGAAAATCTACCTTATTTAATTGTCTCTCCAATGCAAAAGCACAAAGTGCAAATTTTCCTTTTTGTACTATAGAACCAAATATAGGAATGATAAACGTACCCGATTTCCGTTTAGAAAAGCTTGAGGAATTAGTCAATCCACAAAGGGTTTTACCTGCAACTGTTGAGATTGTAGACATTGCAGGGTTAGTAAAAGGCGCTAGCAAGGGAGAAGGATTAGGGAATCAATTTCTAGGTAATATCCGTGAAACAGATGCGATACTTCATGTGCTTAGATGTTTTGATGACGATAATGTAATTCATGTTGATGGAAGTATTGATCCTATACGAGATAAGGAAACCATAGACATTGAACTTCAGTTAAAAGATCTGGAAACTGCAGAAAAGAAATTAGATAAAGTAAAACGTGCTGCAAAAACAGATGATAAAGATGCGCAAAAAGAAGCAACAGCCTTACAAAAAGTAAAGGATGGATTGGAAGCTAGTATTTCTGTAAGGGCTATTGAGCTTACTGAAAAAGAGCGAATAGATTATATCAATTCAATTCAATTTATAACAGATAAGCCCGTATTATATATTTGTAATGTAGATGAAGCTGCTGCAGTTACGGGGAATGAATATGTTGACAAAGTAAAGGAAGCTATTACCAATGAAAACGCAGAGGTAATTATTTTAGCTGTAGGTACAGAAGCAGATATTAACGAACTTGAAGAATATGAAGAACGTCAGTTATTTTTAGAAGACCTTGGTTTAAAGGAGCCAGGATCTGCAAAATTGATTAGAGGTGCTTATAAATTATTAAACCTACAAACTTATTTTACTGCTGGTGTAAAAGAAGTACGTGCCTGGACAATTCATATTGGCGATACTGCACCTCAAGCTGCAGGTGTGATTCATACCGATTTTGAAAAAGGATTTATTCGCGCTGAGGTTATTAAATTCGATGACTTTGTTTCTTATGGCAGTGAAGCCAAAGTAAAAGAAGCTGGAAAGTTAGGAGTGGAAGGGAAGGACTATGTTGTTCAAGATGGTGATGTGATGCACTTTAGATTTAATGTATAGTTTAACAATGAACATACTGATAAAATTAAAGTATTCCTTTACACTTTGTTTATAATTCAAACTAATATTATAACAATTTGACCTTGCTTTTTTTCAACAATTCAAGTCATATTATTGTTAATTACTTTCCTAAGTTAAGTTTTTAATTTTTACACCGAAATTTTATATTAGCCATAACACCAATTACTATGGCTAAAGTACAATATACTGAAGATAACATACGCTCTTTAGACTGGAAAGAACACATTCGCATGCGCCCTGGAATGTATATAGGAAAGCTGGGCGATGGTTCTTCTCCGGACGATGGTATTTATATCCTACTTAAGGAAATAATAGATAATTGTATCGATGAATTTGTAATGGGAGCAGGAAAAACCATCGAAATTCGAATAAAAGAAAAAGAGGTTCGAGTTCGTGATTACGGGAGAGGGATTCCACTTGGGAAAGTTGTGGATGTGGTTTCAAAAATGAATACTGGTGGTAAATATGATTCTCGTGCATTTAAAAAGGCAGTAGGTCTAAATGGAGTTGGTACTAAAGCTGTTAATGCCCTGTCAAGCTTTTTTAAAGTTGAATCGATTCGGGATAATAAAATGAAAATTGCTGAATTCAGTTTGGGTGAATTGACTGAAAATCCATCAATAGAAGAATCTACAAAGCGAAAAGGAACTAAAATTAGTTTTATTCCCGATGAAGATATTTTCAAAAAATATAAATTCCGTAGTGAATATATAATTCGCATGCTTAAGAATTATGTATACCTCAATCCTGGGTTGACCATCGATTTTAACGGGGAAAAATTTCATTCAGAAAATGGATTGAAGGATCTTTTAGAAGAAAATATTCCCACAAACGATATGTTATACCCTATCATTCATTTAAAGGGAGAGGATATTGAAATTGCTTTAACCCATAGCAAAACGCAATATAGTGAAGAATACCATTCCTTTGTAAATGGTCAAAACACAACTCAAGGCGGAACACATCAGGCTGCCTTTAGAGAAAGTTTGGTGAAAACGATTAGAGAATTCTACGGAAAGAATTATGAAGCTAGTGATATTCGTAAATCGATAGTTTCAGCAATTAGTATAAAAGTAATGGAACCCATTTTTGAAAGTCAGACAAAAACAAAATTGGGTTCAGCAGACATGGGAGGTAGTCTGCCAACAGTTCGATTCTATATAAACGATTTTATTAAAACATATCTGGATAACTTTTTACATAAGAACTCTGAAACTGCAGAGTTTCTTCAACGTAAGATCATGCAGGCAGAACGTGAACGAAAAGACCTAAAAGGAATAAGAAAATTAGCGAGAGATCGGGCAAAAAAAGCAACCCTTCATAATAAAAAATTAAGAGATTGCAGGGTGCACTTGGGAGATATGAAAAAGGAACGTCGTTTAGAATCTACCCTGTTTATTACGGAGGGCGATTCTGCAAGTGGAAGTATCACTAAGAGCCGGGATGTAAATACACAAGCGGTTTTTTCACTACGTGGAAAGCCTTTAAACAGTTACTCTATGAGTAAGAAGGTGGTTTATGAAAATGAAGAATTTAATTTATTACAAGCAGCTTTGAATATCGAAGAGGGGATGGAAGACCTTCGGTATAACAATATTGTAATTGCAACAGATGCCGATGTTGATGGAATGCATATTCGATTACTTTTACTTACTTTTTTTCTTCAGTTTTTTCCTGAAGTAATAAAAGAAGGACATTTATATATTTTAGAGACACCATTATTTAGGGTAAGAAATAAAAAGGAAACTATTTATTGTTATTCAGAAGAGGAACGATTAAAAGCAATTGAGAAACTAAAACCAAAGCCAGAAATTACCAGATTTAAAGGACTTGGGGAAATATCACCAGATGAATTTAAGCATTTTATAGGAAATGATATTCGCCTAGACCCTGTTATGCTTGACAAATCTATGAGTATTGAAGAGTTGCTTTCGTTCTATATGGGAAAGAACACACCAGACCGACAGGAATTTATAATAAATAATCTGAAGGTAGAATTGGATGAAGTTGTAGAATAAGAAAAATATTGTTATTTCTTTTAAAAAACAATACCATTAAAATTAAAAGAGCCCTGTTTTTTGCAGGAATATATATGAGTGACGATTTAGATAAAAATGAAGATGAAATAAACTCAATTGAGGAAAATCATACAGAGGATTCCATAACCAAGGTTACAGGAATGTATAAGGATTGGTTTTTGGATTATGCTTCCTATGTGATTCTGGAACGTGCTGTACCCGCTATTGAAGATGGATTTAAACCCGTTCAGCGGCGAATTATGCAATCGTTGAAGGATTTAGATGACGGGCGTTATAACAAAGTAGCTAATATTGTTGGACATACTATGCAATACCACCCCCATGGGGATGCGAGTATTGCAGATGCGATGGTTCAAATTGGTCAAAAGGATATCCTTATCGATACTCAAGGGAACTGGGGAAATATATTAACAGGAGATCGAGCTGCTGCTTCCCGTTATATTGAGGCACGTTTGTCCAAATTTGCTTTGAATGTTGTGTATAATCCAAAAATTACAGATTGGCAGGCTTCTTATGATGGTAGAAGAAAAGAGCCTATCAACCTTCCTGTAATGTTTCCCTTGCTTTTAGCTCAGGGAGCTGAAGGAATTGCAGTTGGACTTTCAACAAAAATATTGCCTCATAATTTTATAGAATTAATAGACGCTTCAATAAAACATTTACAGGGCAAACGATTTACAATATATCCAGATTTTCCAACAGGAGGAATCGTAGATATTACTAATTATAACGATGGATTACGAGGAGGTAAAGTTCGTACACGAGCAAAGATCAGTCAATTAGAAAAAAATACATTAATAATCAATGAGATTCCATATGGAACAACGACTTCTTCTTTAATCGATTCGATCTTAAAGGCCAATGAAAAAGGAAAAATAAAGATCAAAAAAATTGATGACAATACAGCGGCAGAAGTAGAAATTCTTATTCATATTCCCCCAGATATTTCACCAGATAAAACAATTGATGCCCTTTATGCATTTACTAAATGTGAAAGTCCAATTTCCCCACTAGGTTGTGTAATTGAAGATAACAAACCCTATTTTGTAGGGGTTACCGATATGTTGAAATCTTCTACAGATCGTACAGTAGCTTTGCTTAAAAGTGAATTGGAGATTCAACTGGAAGAATTAGAAAATCAATGGCATTTTGCTTCATTAGAGCGAATTTTTATTGAGAATAGGATTTATCGTGATATTGAAGAAGAAGTAACTTGGGAAGGTGTAATTTCGGCAATAGATAAAGGGTTAAAGCCTTATATTAAACATTTGAAACGACCTGTAACGGAAGATGATATTGTTCGATTGACTGAAATTAGGATCAAGCGTATTTCTAAATTTGATATTGATAAAGCACAACAGAAAATAGAATCTCTCGAAGATAGAATCACAGAAGTAAAGCATTATTTGGCCAACCTGATTGAATATGCGATTAATTATTTTAAACGATTAAAAAAAGACTACGGGAAAGGTAAAGAACGAAAAACAGAAATTCGAATTTTTGATGATATTGAAGCAACAAAAGTTGTGATTCGAAATACTAAATTATATGTAAATAGGGAAGAAGGATTTGTGGGTACAAGCTTACGTCGAGACGAGTATGTTACCGATTGTAGTGATATAGATGATATTATTGTTTTTACTAAGGACGGTAAAATGATGGTAACCAAAGTGGATAGTAAAACTTTTGTTGGAAAGGGAATTATTCATCTGGCGGTATTTAAAAAGAAAGACAGGCGTACCATCTTCAATATGATATATAAAGATGGGGCACGAGGTGCAACTTATGTGAAACGATTTGCAGTTACCTCAATCACACGAGACAAAGAATATGATCTTACTAAGGGAACTGCTAACAGTAAAGTTCATTACTTCACTGCAAATCCTAATGGGGAAGCTGAATTGGTTACGATAATTTTACGGCAATCTGGGAAGATTAAAAAATTAAAATTCGACCTGGATTTTGCGGATATGCTGGTTAAAGGCAGAGGGACAAGAGGGAATATTGTCACTAAATATTCGGTAAATAGAATCGAGCTAAAAGAAAAAGGCTTATCTACTTTGAAGCCCCGAAAAATATGGTTTGATGATACGGTACAACGACTTAATGTCGATAATAGAGGAGAGTTGTTGGGCGAGTTTACCAGTGATGACAGACTGTTAATTGTCAATCAAAAAGGGATGATAAAAACGGTAGTTCCAGAAATCACTTTACGTTTTGATGACGATATGATCATTTTGGAGAAATGGAACTGGAATAAACCATTATCAGTCATTTATTGGGAAGGTGATAAAGAACTTTTTTATGTAAAACGTTTTTTAATTGATAACCCAGACCGTGAAGAATTAATAATTTCGGATCATCCAAAATCTTATTTAGAAACTTTCTTTACTGATCATAGACCTATGGCCGAAATTGTATTTACAAAAATGAGAGGAAAGGATCGCCAGGATAATTTGGAAATAAATCTAGAAGAATTTATTGCTGTCAAGGGAATTTCTGCCTTAGGAAATCAATTAACAAAAGAAAAAGTTTTAGAAATCAATGTCATGGAATCCTTGTTTTATAAGGCTCCTGAACCAATACCCATAATCGACTTAGAAGTTATTGATGAGGAAGAGCTTAGTAAAGACAGTCTTCTTGTAAATAAAACAAACTCCGAAGAGGATTCCACCAATAAAGATACTCCCCAAAAAAAAAAGAATCCTAAAAGTGATTCAAAAGAAGACGATAAGGATCAAGATATGAATGGGGAAGGGCAGACCTCTCTTTTTTAAATTACTTTTTTTTAAAAAAAACTGATCAATTAATTTTGAAAGTTTTTTAACCCTTCATAAACGACAATACTCACAGCATTTGCAAGATTTAAACTCCTTACCTTATCGCTGAGTATTGGAATTTTATATGACTTATTACTGTATTTTTTTATTAGATCTCCAGACAATCCATCCGATTCTTTTCCAAATACAAAGAACATATCGTCTTTGAAATCAATATCCCAATGTGGCTTTATACCATGACTCGATAGAAAGACCATATGCTTGCCTTTGTTTTTTTCGAAGAATTCATCAATGTTTTTATAAATAACAAGAGAGATATGCTTCCAATAATCTAGACCAGCACGTTTTAGTCTAGCATCATTAATTTCAAAACCAAATGGTTGTACCAAATGTAATGTTGAGCCAGTAGCAAGACTTAATCTGCCTATATTACCAGTATTAGTATGTATTTCTGGTTCGACAAGTACGATATTAAATGGCATTTGAAAATTAATTTATTTTTTTTGCAGTTCCTTTTTGTTTTTTGGAATCACCAACAATATTATATTCAAACACATATTCATCTCCTTTTGTTGTCAAGATTTTCATATGGATTGCCTTTTTTTCTGCCATGCGAGTCGGATTTATTTTTTTTACAATATACTCACAATCATTTATCCATCTGATGGAGGAGGTGTCTGCTTTACCTTTAAAATAATCGATTTCGATACTATCATTACGTATAAAGGTAGTTGTAAAGACTTCAGTGCCAACCAGAGCTTCATATTCAAAAGTTCCTGTTTTAAAATATGAGCAATTGCGCTCTGGGCTGTAGCAACCAGATATAATCATTGAGAGAAATAAAAGAGGAAATATTCGCATTGATAAAATTTTGTACGAATTTCTGAATTATTACTGAATAAACTTAATTTTTAAATGATTTATAACTCCCGTCTTTATAAAATATAATAATGTGTTCAATTTCTTCTGAATCAAGTTTATTTTGCATTGTTGGAGTGTTTGCCATTTGATCTCCTTCTTTTTTTATAAAAGGTTTCTTTTCGATTCCTTTTTCATTACTAACATTATCATGAGCAATTTCATTTTTTGTAGCAGGAAATGTCCCTTTACCATTTAAAAGCCAATATAATTCTACTTCTGGGTATTTTTGGAGAACTTTCATAACAAAGTCTAAACTCGGCTTATTTCTACCTGATAGGAGATGTGATATTGTAGATCGATTAAAGCTAATTTGATTGGATAGTTCAGTCGCAGAAAGTCTGTAATAATCTAATATTTTTTGAAGTCTTTCACCAAATTCAGAGCTGTTTACCATTGTAATCTTTTATCAACATCCTTAACTGTTACAAATGTAATATATTATAAAATTATTACAAAAATTTATAGCTATTTCTTATTATATTAATAAATATATACTTTAATTAAAATCTATAAATAATTGATATAAAATATATTACATGTTTAAGATGATTTACTCGTAATTAACTGATGAAATTAAATAAATCAAATGCAATTATGTTTACAAAAGTATCTCTTTTTTTAATTTATTGAAGTTTACACTTGTAAACTAAGCAATGATTACCTTTGTAACATCACAAAATGCCTATGAAAATTGAAGCCTGGTATTCCAAAAATTTTGAGTCCCGATTAGCAGGAAGATATATAACTTTAGAACACTTAAATCCCTTGTTAAAAAAACATGCTGATTTAATAGACAATTCTTTTAAAGGATGTTCAGAATTAGGAAAAAATATCCCTGTTATAAAAATTGGATACGGTTCAAAAAATATTCTTATTTGGTCCCAAATGCATGGAAATGAAAGTACGACAACGAAGGCATTATTCGATTTTTTTAATTTTTTGACACAAAAAGAGTCATTTCAAGACGAAATAAGAGACTTTTTAAAAAATTACACCTTATATACTATCCCAATACTTAACCCTGATGGAGCGAGCCGCTATACAAGAGAAAACTCTAATAAGATCGATTTAAACAGAGATGCTCAGGATTTATCTCAAAAAGAAAGTATTTTTTTGCGCAAAGTATTTGACGAAATAAAACCTCAGTTATGTCTTAATCTACACGGTCAGCGTAGTTTATTTGGATTAAAAACCGGTTCACCTGCAATGCTTTCTTTTTTATCTCCTGCTGTAGATTTAAATAGAACAATAAGCCCTTCACGTTTAGAAGCTATGGAATATATTATACGTATTAATCATTCTTTGCAGCAACACATTCCTGGTCAGATAGGCAGGTATGACGATTCCTTTAATAAAGCTTGTGTTGGGGATACTTTCCAGATGGAAGGGGTAACAACAATACTTATTGAAGCAGGACACCATGGACAAGATTATATGCGAGAAGGAACACGTAAGGTAATTTTTTATTCTTTTCTGGCTTTATTTGAGTTAAGTAAAACATCCTCTGTTTCTGTTAATTATGAAGATTATTTTTTAATCCCAGCCAACAAGAAGAATTTTAAAGATGTTATTTTGAGAAACATAAGTGTTGATAACTCAAAAAAACTCATGGATCTTTCTATTCAATATTCAGAGAAGTTGGATAAAAACAAAATTAGATTTGAGCCTATTTTGGATTATATTGGAGATCTAAATGAATTTTTTGGACATATTGATATTGATGTGGATGGTGCTTGTTTATTAGTGAATTCACGAAAAGACTACAAAGCAGGGGATAGAATTTCAACAATTGTTAATGAAATAGATAGTTCATTGATTTATTTTGATAAAAATTGTATTTTATTTTAATATAAATCAATATTTTTGCCGAGCTATTTTAAACAACGTATGACAAAAATAAAATTAGACGAAACAGACCACAATATCCTCGATATGCTTATCGAGAATACAAGAATTCCATTTACAGACATAGCAAAAGAATTGCAGATCTCAGCAGGTACAATTCATGTTAGGGTTCGTAAAATGGAAGAAGCAAAATTAATAACTGGCTCTTCATTAACTATTGATTATCAGAAGTTAGGATATTCTTTTATAGCTTATGTTGGGGTTTTTCTGAGTAAGACTTCACAAACACAGTTTGTGTTAGAACGAATAAGTGAAATACCCTTTGTTACAGTCGCCCATGTGACCACCGGAAAATTTAATATTTTCTGCAAGATTAGAGCTAAAGACACCAATCAGGCAAAGGACATTATTTATGATATTGATGATATAGAAGGTGTTACAAGAACTGAGACCATGATTTCTTTGGAAGAAAGTATCAATGACAAAAAGAGGTTAATGCATTATATTTTTGATGAGATATAACTATATTATTTAAATATTTTAAGATCCCTTTGTGATAATGCAAAGGGTTTTTTATATTTTTATGGAAAATAATTCAAATGAAAGTTTCAGAATTAACCGTTACGGAATACCATCCTTATTTTAAACCTTATATTGATAAAGTTGGAGGCTTATCATTAATGGAGGCTTTAGAAGATGGACTAAATAATACAGTTCCTTTTTTTGAATCTATTGTAGATTCAATATTACACTATCGCTATTCTGAAGGAAAATGGACACCAAAAGATATCTTATTGTATCTTATCGATGCTGAAAGAGCCTTTGCATTTCGAGCACTTCAATTTGCACGATCAGATAATGCTGAATTAAAAGGGTTTGATGAAAATGTTTTTGTTGAAAATGCACATGCAAATTCCAAAACAATGAATGATCTATTGATTGAATACACTACAGTACGACAAGCATCAATTCACATGTTTAGGAGCTTTTCGAACGATGTGCTAAAGAGAATTGGGAAAGCAAATAATGCAGTGCTTTCTGTTAGGGCGTAGGATTTCTAATCTGTGGACATGAGATTCATCATAAACAAATTATCACAGAGCGTTACTTATAGTTCTTATAATAATCGAACGCCTCGTAAATAATAGTATTTGGGACTTCACAGTTTATTTTGTGTTTTCCAATTGCTTCTAATAACACAAATAATACCTTCCCTTTATAATTTTTTTTATCATAAATTAAAAGATCTAAAATGGATTCTATTGCTGTCGAATTAAATATAACTTTAGGAAATTTATTAAGGATATTCGAGGTTATATCGTCTAATTGTTCATTTGAAAAATTCAAAAGCTTAGTCGAAATATAAGTAGTTAAAATCAATCCAATCGCAACAGCTTCTCCATGTAATAGTGGCTTAATTGTGTTTTCATCCATGCTATAAGACTCGATAGCATGACCCAATGTATGTCCGTAATTTAAAGTCTTCCGAATATTTTGTTCAAAGGGATCTTCATTTACAATATTATTTTTAATAAGTACAGATTCCCATAAAAGTGTTTCAATATTGTTAATATCAGTCTCATCCATTAGCTTTGTTTTATTCCAATAAGACAATGAATGTATCAATCCGTGTTTTAACATTTCAGCATACCCCGAGGTCAATTGTTTATTTGGCAACGAAAAGAGAAACTGTGTATCAATAATTACTAAATCAGGGTTATTGATTATTCCAATCTGATTTTTAATTCTACCGAGGTTCACTCCATTTTTTCCTCCAACAGAGGCGTCCACCATAGCGAGTAGGGAAGTGGGGATATTGATAAAAGGGACCCCTCTTTTAAAAGTAGAGGCAACAAATCCACCTAGGTCAGTAATTACACCTCCGCCAAGATTGATAATAAGACTATTGCGATCTGCTCCTTTTTCAGTTAATTCTTCCCATATAGATAAGCATGTATAGATGTTTTTATTCTTTTCACTCTCAGGAACAATGATAATTTCTGGGTCAATATTATGTTGGTATTTATCCAAAAATAATGGCACACAATACTTGTTTGTATTAATATCGGCAAAAATGAAAACCTTTGTGGGCTCTAATTTTTCAAGGGCATTATTAAACACAGACCATGCTCCAGAATTACAATAAACAGTACCCTTGTTTTTGATGATTTCCTTCATTATTTTATGCCTGTTATTAAATTTAAATGAGGTCAAATCTAACTATATTTGTATACAATTTGCTTATATGAAAACAAAATCTATTTTCGACAATACTGAAAAGGCTTTTAAACTGAAAAGTGACTCTGAATTAGAACGTGCCTATTTTTTGTTCAAAATGATATCTAAGGAACCCTTGGTACGAATTGGTACAGCAGCTACAAAGTTTGCACTAAACATAAATTTACCAGTTGAAGGGCTTATACGTTCTACTGTTTTTGATCATTTTTGTGGGGGTGTAAATGAAATGGATTGTATGAGGGTAGTTGACGATCTATTCAATGTTGGAGTTCGCTCTGTTTTGGATTTTTCGGTTGAAGGAAAAGAAGAAGAATCTCAATTTGATTCCACTTTAAAAAAAGTATTGGAGTTAACAAGTTTTGCTGAAGAAAAACCATCGATGCCATTTTCGGTTTTTAAACCAACTGGATTTGGACGATTTAAATTATATCAAAAAGTTACTGAAAAAGAATCTTTAAATACCTATGAAGAAGCCGAATGGAAATTATTATACAACCGATTTGATACTGCGAGTAAAGAAGCTTTTGAAGCTAATATAACCTTATTAATTGATTCTGAAGAAACCTGGATGCAAGATGCTGCAGACACTCTATGTGAACAGATGATGGTGAAATATAATAAAAAAAGAGCAGTTGTTTTTAATACACTTCAATGCTACCGTTTGGATCGTTTAGATTATTTGAAGGAACAACATGAAAAGTCAAAAAAAGAGGGTTATAAATTAGGATATAAGATTGTTCGGGGAGCCTATTTAGAGAAGGAAAACGTACGCGCAAAAGAAAAGGGATATATGAGTCCGATGCAATTAAATAAAAAAACAACCGATAACAATTTCAATACTGTTTTAGCCTATATTTTAGATAATTTGGACGATATCGAGTTGTTTATAGGGACTCATAATGAAGAAAGTAATTTATTGGCAATAGGGCTAATGAAGGAAAAAGAAATTGCTAATGATGATAACAGAATATGGTTTGGCCAATTATATGGAATGAGTGATCATATTACATTTAACTTATCATCGAAAGGATATAATGTAGCAAAATACATTCCTTTTGGTCCCGTAAAAGATGTGATGCCTTATTTAATTCGTAGAGCCGAAGATAACACTTCTGTGGCTGGACAAACCAGTAGAGAGTTATCGCTATTAAAAAAGGAAAAGAAGCGGAGGAGAATTTAGAAATATTAAGTTTATCAAGGTATTTAAATACAAAACTAAATGACCTCTCAAAGTTTTTTTAAACTATATAATTACTGAACTCATTCGTTTATAAATAAAACTTTTTGAACAATTACTTTTTTAGCACAATTTTCAACAGTAATTTTTATTGTTTTGCTAAAATGCTCTTGTTCCATTAACTTTATATCGCATTCTATCACATATATTTTGCAGGAATCGAGTTTGGTATTACTTTCAGAAAATAATACGGATCCATCTAATAATAAATTAGATATCGCCGAGGTATCTACCTGATGTTGTTTTAATGTTTCTAAGCTAGCTTCAGAATAAAAACGATCCTTGTTTCTAATATTTTTTAGGGTTCGTGAACTAGGACCATAATCATATTCACATGATGCTCCACTTCCACTTACAAAAAAATATAATAGGATAAGTCCAATGCCAAAGCCACCAAGATAATATGCAGTACGTTTTAAGACACTCATAGTTGGGGATTTTCAATGTTGACGAGATCTTAAGTCTCTACGTATATCATAAACTTAATCCTCTCTTTTGTTCTTTCTAATTATTTAGTAAATGTATAAGATTGTAAACTTAAGAAGTATATAAAGCATCAATTAAAAAATCAACAAATTGATATCGCTATATGACATATCGAACCAGTCAGCTACGGGTTTGTTTGTTAATACTCCGCGGTAAAAATACAACCCATTTTTTAAACCTGCATCAAAACGAATGGCATTTTCCAGACCACCTGATTCTGCTATATTCAATAAGTAAGGTGTGAAGATATTGCTTATAGTAATTGAAGCTGTCTTTGGGTATCTAGCAGGAATATTTGGTACTCCATAATGTATAACACCATATTTTGTTATGGTTGGTGTTTTGTGAGATGTCATTTCAGTAGTTTCAAAACAACCCCCCATATCGATACTCACATCTATGATTACCGCACCTTTTTTCATGTTTTCGACCATTGTCTTTGTAACGACTACTGGAGAACGATTTCTTCCACGTAATGCGCCAATGGCAACATCACAACGACGCAATGTTTTCATTAAATATTTGGGTTGTAAAGTAGAGGTAAATAGGGTTTTACCAACATTAACTTGTAGTTTTCTGAGTCGTGTGATAGAACTATCAAAAACTTTTACATTAGCACCCAGACCCAGGGCGGAGCGCGTTGCAAATTCACCAACTGTTCCAGCTCCTATAATCACGACTTCTGCGGGAGGAACTCCACTAATATTTCCAAATAACAAGCCATTCCCATTATCAGAATTTACCATTAATTCGGCTGCGATCAATACAGATGCAGTACCTGCAATTTCACTAAGAGCTTTTACTGCAGGGTAACTATGATCTTCATCTTTTATAAATTCGAAGGCGAGAGCAGTAATTTTCTTTTTAGCAATGGCATCGAAATATTCTTTATCACAGGTCTTAAGCTGCAACGCTGAAATTAAAACCGTCTTTGGATTTATAAGTTCTATTTCTGAAAGAGTAGGAGGTTCAACTTTTAAAATCATTGAACAACCAAATACTTTTCTAGTGTCACTGGTCATTTGTGCACCCGCTTCACTGTATTCTGTATCAGAAAATCCAGCTTCATTTCCAGCTCCTTTTTCAACAATAATCCTATGTCCATTGGCAATAATAGCAGTAATAGCATCTGGAGTAAGGCAAACTCGTTTTTCTTGAAAATGGATTTCTTTTGGAATTCCAATAAAAAGATTGCCTTGTTTTCTAGTAATTTCCAACATTTCTTCTTGCGGAAGTAATTGTTCCTTAGAGAAAGGTGATTTAGGCTTCGACATAGTAGTTTGTTAGTCGTAACAAGTTACGGATTTATTTTATAGAAAGTTAAAGCTATGATTAACTCTTTTTATGAATATCCATTTGAGGAAATGGTATTTCAATTCCAGCTTTATCCAATTCAATTTTGCAGGATTCAAGTACAGCAAAATAAACATCCCAATAATCTTCATTTAACACCCAAGTCCTCACATTAAAATTAACAGAACTATCCGCTAATTCACGGACATTCACAATGGGTTCGGGATCTTTTAATGATTTATTATGACTTGTTAATACGTTCATTAGAATCTCCTTGGTTTGTTTGATATCTGCATCATAGCTAACCCCAATAACAAGATCAACTCTTCTATATTTTTCGGTAGAATAGTTTGTAATATTTCCATTTGATAATATTCCATTTGGAATTATAATCTCTTTATTGTCTGGACTATTTAATTTTGTTGTAAAAATAGATATCACCTTTACAGTTCCACTTTCTCCCTGTGCATTAATATAATCCCCTAATTTAATGGGTTTAAAAATCATAATAAGCACACCACCAGCAAAATTAGATAGCGAACCCTGTAAGGCAAGTCCAACAGCTAATCCAGCTGCAGCTAATAAAGCCGCAAAAGAAGTTGTTTCGACACCTAGATTACCAAGTATTAGGATAATGAGTAAAACCTTAAGTACTCCAACAATTAATTTTGTAATAAATATTTCTAATCCTTCTTCATATTCTAATTTGTCCATTGCCTTAACAAGCAATTTTTTAATTTTTTTAATTGCCCAAGATCCAATGACCCATATTACTATCGCTCCTATAATTTTAAGCCCATAATCTGAACAATATTCTATCAATTTATCCAACCATTTTTGCACGTCTATATTTTCCATACTTTCCATAATTATTTGTTGCTATTGTTTGAATACAAAGGAACAAAACTTTTGATGCTTTAAAAAATTATTTTAATTATTAAATTATTAGAATTCTAAATGGATCAAATGGGTAATTATAAATAAATAATTGTAACTTGCTCATGCTTCCGATTTTAATAGCAAAGCTAAATATCATCCCCTCATTTATATTTTATAATCATGAAAAATAACTCTATTTTTTATGTGCTATTCTTATTGCACAACATACTCTTTGCGCAAGTTGGAATTAATACTACTAAGCCTAGTACAGCTTCCGTATTGCATATTGAAAGCTCCACCGATGGATTTAATTTTGGAGGGCTAATGCCACCTGTTGTTAACTCATTATCTGAAAGAAATGCTATTGACCCAGGTATCTCCGATATAGGTTTGTTAATTTTTCTAAGTGATGCTGTAAATAACAATTATTGTTTTCAGATATGGAATGGATCCTCTTGGGAGGACTTATATTGTATCATAGCACCTGCTGTAGTTGATATTGCTTCTCAAGACTTTGATTCAAATTTATCTTGGACTTATTTAGAAAACCCTTCATTTTACCAAACTGGGAATGATATTTGGGACCGTGTAAATAGCCTTCCAAATATCACATCTTTGGATAATAATTTCTTGGGATGCAGAGATCTTAATAATACAAATGGTGGAGGTAATTTTATTCATGAGATTGAATTCTATAATGTTACTGTTTCTGCTTATACCAATGTTCAAGTCACATTTGAATATGATGTGTTTGAATTTGATGGAGGAGATGATGTTTTCTATGAATTATTTTTTGATGATGTAGGACAAGGACTCATACAATTGATCGATGGTTTAAATGGAGGTGGCATTTCTGAAAGTGAAACCCTTGTTCTTACTGTGCCAAACGGAACCAATACAGTTAGGCTAACACTGGGCATCATTCAAAATGGCGATGATGATATGGGTGGTTTTGATAATTTTAGGATCATTGGACTCTAATCTCTTCCTATAAAAATTTATCTTTTAAAGCAGGAGTAGGGATCATACAACTTTCCTTTTTGCCAAACCATTTGTATCTATTTCTCGCAATAAAATCATAAACCCAATTACGAATAAAAGCAGGTATAATAATAAAAATGAAGAAAAGGGGGTAGGCACCCGATAGTGATTTTGAGATATGAAGTGCTGCTGTAGATTTAACAAAACAGGTATCATTATCAACTAATATAATAGAATCGGTTTGTGAGGTATCTACATCAAATTTTAAAACTATTGATTTTCCATACTCACTTTGTAATGCAGCAAAACGAAACCGATCTTTTTTATCTCGCTTTATCACAAAGTTTACGGTAGCATTACAAAGATTGCAAACGCCATCGAAAAGGATAATTTTATGTTTATTACTCATAAACTAAACAATTCTAAATAATTAATTTCAAACCTTCTCCAGTTCAATCATATTTACATGTGTTGTAAAAGTACCATAATTTACAATAGCCTTTTTCTTTTCAATGGTGTCAATGGTACCCACAGCAACCCCATCTATCATTTTTACCTGATCCCCAATTTTTAACGCAACTTTAGGCTTAGGTGCAGGTAATTTTTTAGCTGCTTCTTTCTGTTTCTTTTTTCGTTTTCTAATAATAGTTACCTTCTTTTCAATCTCTTGTTTGACTTTGTAATTTTTTTCCTTTTCTTTCTTTTTTTCTTTAGGAGTTGTTTTTTTAACCTTACTGTTCTCTACCAATACCATTTTAAAAAGGGCATCCATTAATAGCCGCTTTTTCTTATTATTATAATATTGGTTTCTTGCATTTGTTTATTTTCTTCAAGCGCTTTTTGTTCTTCAAATTTTAAAGCTTCAGATGTTTTTCGGAGTTGAAATCGTTCCTTCTGTAGGTTCGCAATACTCTTATCAAATCGTACTTTCCCGCTTTCAATCTTCTTTTTAGCTTTATTGATTAAATTATAAGGAATGCCATTCTTTTGTGCGACTTCAAAAGTATAAGAGGATCCTGCTTCTCCAATTAGTAATTGATACATAGGCTCTAAAGAATGAGTATTAAATTGCATGTTGGCATTAGTTGCATGTGGCAATTCACTGACCAATAATTTTAAATTGGTATGATGTGTAGAAATAACTCCAAATGCTTTCCGTTCATAAAAAACTTCCAAAAACGTTTCAGCAAGCACACCCCCTAATTCAGGATCACTTCCAGTACCAAATTCATCAATAAGGAAAAGGGAATTTGCTTTGCATTTCTTTAAAAACTGATTCATTTTATTTAACCGATAACTATAGGTGCTCAGCTGATTTTCAATTGATTGATTATCACCAATATCGGTTAATACTTTATTAAAAAAACAAATTTCACTAATGGGATCAACAGGAATAAGTATCCCTGATTGCAGCATAACTTGGAGTAATCCTACTGTTTTAAGAGTGATACTCTTTCCACCTGCATTTGGGCCTGAAATGACAATAATCCTGTTTTCCGAATGGAGCGAGATGGTTTGTGGAAATGTTTTTTTTTAATTTATTATTTGCAACCAATAAAAGTGGGTGAAAAGCATGTATTAAATTCAGCCTTCTTTCTGTAGTAATCATAGGTAAAACTCCATTGATAGTTACGGCATACTTAGCTTTTGCATGAATAGCATCTATGTTTGTTAAATATTCTTGATATTTTTTTAACAAGGACTTGTAGGGACGAATAAATTCGGTTAACTCTTTTAATATTTTTTTAATTTCCTCCTGTTCTTCAAAAACTAAATTGCTAAATTCATTTGCATAATCAAGAGTTTCCATAGGTTCCATATAAATCAAACTTCCTGTTTTAGAACTTCCCAAAACGGTACCCCTAATTTTTTTTCGATACATTGCTTTTACGGCAAGAACCCTTCGATTATCGACAATTGTCTCTTTTATATCATCCAAATATTCTTTTTGTGCATAATGAATAAGCGTTTTTGAGAATGAAGAATTAATTTTTCCTTTGATAACTTTTAATTTGGATCTTATCGCTGAAAGTGTTTCTGAAGCATCATCTTTTAAATGCCCATAGAGATCAATTTTTAAATTGATCTCTTCTGAAAGTAGTGATGTGTATTTTATTTTTTCAGAAAACGAATGTAATCCGATATAGAATTCCTTGTATTTTTTAAAAAATACTAGCAGAGCCTGTATTCTCTGAGTAACAGAAAGTATTCTTCTGAAACCACACACTTGAAGACTGCTATTTTCTATAGCTAATAAATGAAGCTCTTTAGTTATCGAATCGAAGCCATGATTTGGCACAGGACTATCACTGTTAAATGAGGACGTAAATTCTTTAACCCACTTTAATTCATATAAAACAGTAGAACTTTCAGAAAAAGGAGTGATAGAAAGCACCTTGTCTTTCCCCAGCTGAGTGATACAATTATCAGACACCTGTTGTAAGACTATATGGAATTCTAAACTGTCTAATGATTTTTTATCAATCCGCACCATAAATAATTCCATCAAGGAAAGAAATCTTTTTCTTTATTAGTAATTTTGTTCAAAAGTACTAATTATGGATTTAAAAATTGACCCAAGTTGGAAGGAACAATTACAGGAAGAATTCAGCAAGGATTATTTTTTAAAGCTTGCTCAATTTGTAAAGGAAGAATATAAAAGTAACACCTGTTACCCTTTAGGAAAATTGATTTTCTCTGCATTCAATCACACACCATTCGATAAAGTAAAAGTAGTGGTGATTGGTCAGGATCCTTATCATGGGGAAGGACAAGCTCATGGATTGTGTTTTTCGGTAAATGAAACTATTCCACATCCACCGTCTCTATTAAATATATTTAAAGAAATTGAATCAGACCTATTAATTCCCTATCCAGAAAGTGGTAATTTAGAACGATGGGCAGATCAAGGAATATTGTTATTGAATGCTACATTGACAGTTCGTGCGCAGGAGGCTGGTAGTCACCAAAATAAAGGTTGGGAGTTTTTTACTGATGCTGTAATTGCTAAACTTTCTAAAAAGCAACAAGGGCTTGTTTTTTTATTATGGGGGGGGTATGCAAAAAAGAAAGGTGCAAAAATAGATACTGAAAAACACCTAGTATTAACTAGTGGTCATCCATCACCATTAAGTGCAAATAGAGGGTATTGGTTTGGAAATAAACATTTTAGTAAAACGAATGTTTATCTTTCAAAAATTGGAAAAGAGCCTATTAGTTGGTAAGGTAGCATTGTTAATACTATTATTCATCTTCTGGAAGATTACTTTCTGAATCGTTGCAACTATATTGCAATAATAAATAATTAGCTACTAATAAGGCTCCAATAATAATAAAAAAAATGGTCATAATCTTTGGTTAACATTAAATAGATGTAGCAATTTTAAAATGGTTGCGCGATGACTTAATATATTTACAGGATTAGAAGTGGAGAGATTCTTATAATAAATCAATAACCTGAATAACAACTATTAAACTAATTAACCAATTTTTCTAAAACATAAACGATAAGATCTTCAACCGCTTTCTTTGGATCTTCACAAAAGGTGCCATTTGCTCTGTTTGTTATAATTGTGTTCAACGATAATGCCTGATGCCCCAATAATTTTGACAACCCATATATAGCCGAAGTCTCCATTTCAAAATTTGTAATATTAGACCCTTTAAAACAAAAAGCATCCATATTATTGTTTAAGGATGGATCTTCAAGAGGGATTCTTAAAACCCTCCCTTGTGGTCCATAGAATCCACTAGCTGTAGCAGTAATTCCTTTATAAATTGTATCGCTCTCAAATTGTTTTTTAAGTTCTTGGCTACATTCAATTAAAATGGGACGTGCTTTGTTTGAATTCCAATTTGTGGACTTGATAAAAGCATCAATAAATTTAGAATTTCCAATATCTTCCAACTGATAGTAATGTAGCATTCCGTTAAGGTCTAAGCCATATTCTCCCAAAACAATAGCATTAACTGGGACATCTACTTGTAGTGATCCTGAAGTTCCAACTCTAATGAAATTTAAGCAAGTATGTTTTTCTTTAACAGCTCTTGTTTTCAAATCTATATTAACTAAAGCGTCGATCTCGTTAATAACAATATCAATATTATCAGGGCCGATCCCTGTAGATAGTACCGTTAATCGTTTTCCTTTATAGTGTCCAGTCTGTGTTTTGAATTCACGTTTTTGAGTTTCAAACTCAATAGAGTCAAAATGCTTAGTAATCTTTTCAACCCGATTCTGATCGCCGACAAGCAATATGGTATCCGAAATGTTTTCTGGTTTTAAGTTAAGATGATACACACTACCATCAGGGTTTAAAATTAATTCTGACTCTTTTATATTCATTTTTTAAATGTTTGAAGGAAAAACCTTAAATGGTACTATATTCCACTTCTTTCATATTTCTTTATTCAACTCTTATTTTTCTTCTTTATTCTTTGTCTTTTGTTCCTATTCTCAAATTCATCCCCCAACTCGTTTCACCAAAAATCCTTTGTCTTTTAAAAATCCCATAATCTTATCTCGAAAATCTCCTTGAATAATAATCTGCTCATTTTTAAAACTTCCGCCGACACTCAGTAATTTTTTAATCTCTTTTGTCAATTGCTTGAAGTCGGAATTGGCTCCAGTATAGCCTTCAATAATAGTGATAGGTTTTCCTTTACGTTTTTCATACTTGCAAATTAGGGGTTCCTCTTGCAGCCATAATGATTTGTCATTAGGTTGTTTATCGGTTTCCATTGCAGGGTTATGATCTGGAAATAAATTTTTAAGTTGCTCTTGTAGATCCATTACTATCCTGCTATATCAGCTTTTATTAATTGTATTTAACACTTTAAAATTTTAAACACAAATATAACAAATTAGATATGGATTAGAAATGATAAAAAATTAAAGAAAATGTTTTATACAAAAGGTTTTTTTCTACTTTTGATTTTCTTAATTATTGTTATGAACTCCGAAACTGGAACCAATATTCACTTTGATTATAACCGTGGTCAAATAACAGATGAAACACTTATAAAGCTTTATAAGAGAATGCTTAAATCGCGTTTGATTGAAGAGAAAATGCTAATTTTACTTCGTCAGGGAAAAATATCGAAATGGTTTAGTGGAATAGGTCAGGAAGCAATTTCAGTTGCTGTAACCGCAGCATTGGATCTGGATGAATACATACTGCCCATGCATCGTAATTTGGGTGTTTTTACTGGACGAGATATCCCATTGGATCGATTATTCTCTCAATGGCAGGGAAAAGCAAACGGATTCACTAAAGGTAGAGATCGAAGTTTTCATTTTGGGACACAAGAATACAATATCGTAGGTATGATTTCGCATTTAGGACCTCAATTTGGACTCGCTGATGGGATTGCCTTGGGAAATATATTAAAGAATAACAAAAAGGTTTGTGCTGTTTTTACAGGGGATGGAGGAACAAGTGAAGGTGATTTTCATGAAGCAATGAATTTAGCTTCAGTATGGAATTTACCCGTTTTGTTTTGTATTGAGAACAATGGATACGGGCTTTCAACACCAATTTCAGAACAATTTAAATGTGATAATCTAGCTGATAAAGGTATAGGGTATGGAATGGATGCTCATATAATAGAAGGGAATAATATTCTGGAAGTTTATATTCGTGTAAAAGAGATTGTTGCAGATATGCGGGAGAACCCTAGACCAGCATTAATTGAATTTAAAACGTTTAGAGTTCATGGACATGAAGAAGCTAGTGGAACCAAATATGTTCCAAAAGAATTATTGAATATGTGGAACCTTAAAGACCCTATTGAAAATTATTCTGCTTTTTTGCGTGAGGAGCAAATTCTAACTGAAGCAAAAGAAGTTAAATTTAAGGAAGAAATTCTAAAGGAAATTAATGATGGCTTGGGAATTACATTTGAAGAACCAGCCATCACATCTACCGAAAGTGAAGAGTTAAATGATCTATATCAACCATTTGTATATGAAGCTGTTAATCCAGGTAATGAAGTTGATAATATACGCTTTGTTGATGCAATATCTAATGGATTAAAACAGTGCATGCAAAGGCATGATAATCTAATCTTATTGGGGCAGGATATTGCTGAATATGGTGGCGTTTTTAAAATTACTGATGGTTTTCTGGAAGCATTTGGAAAAGTACGTGTTCGCAATACACCTATTTGTGAGTCTGCTGTTGTCTCTGCTGCGATGGGATTATCCATAAACGGATTTAAAGTAATGATGGAAATGCAGTTTTCGGACTTTGTTACTTCAGGATTTAATCCAATCATCAATTTATTAGCTAAATCACATTATAGATGGAACGAAAATGCTGATGTTGTTATTAGAATGCCATGTGGCGCTGGGGTAGGAGGTGGACCCTTTCATAGTCAGACTAACGAAGCATGGTTTACACATACAGCTGGATTAAAAGTAGTTTACCCAGCCTTTCCATATGATGCTAAGGGATTATTAACCACCGCAATTGAGGACTCAAACCCAGTATTATTTTTTGAACACAAGGCCTTATATAGAAGCATTCGACAAGATGTTCCTAATGATTATTATACCCTTCCAATTGGAAAAGCATCACTATTAAAAGAAGGTAATAAAGTAACTATTATTACCTATGGAGCTGGTGTACATTGGGCATTAGAAACATTGGATGAGGAGTATGATATCTCAGCAGATCTTATTGACTTGAGAACGCTTTCGCCTTTGGATACAGAAACTATTTATCATTCAGTTAGAAAGACAGGGAAGGCTATTATACTTCAGGAGGATACGCTTTTTGGCGGAATTGCTTCCGATATATCTGCTATGATTATGGAAGAATGTTTCGAGCAGCTAGATGCTCCGGTAAAACGTGTGGCTAGTATGGATACTCCTATTCCGTTTGCAGCTAATTTAGAGTCGCAATACCTCCCAAAGAATACGTTTAAAAGAGCTCTGTTAGAATTACTTAATTATTGATTAATGAGTATTAATAAATTTTAGTAATTAATTTAATAATTATATTTGCAAAAAAGTTAATATGAAAATAAAATACTTCTTTCTTGTTTTATTATTTTCAAGTTTTGTAATTTTTCCAGATGGTATTATAGACTTAAATAATTTGTTTGATTATGAAAATTCATATACTCCCACTTATATTGTAAAAGACAATACAACAACTGGAAATGAAATTACAAATTCTGGAGCAACTTTAGGTCGAGTACTTTTTTATAACAAAAATCTATCAAGCGATACTACTATTTCTTGTTCAAGTTGCCATCACCAAGAATTTGCATTTGGTGACACACTACGTGCTAGCATAGGTGTTAATGGAACTACGGGACGTCATTCAATGAGGTTAATTAATACAAAATTCTCTTACGAATCCAAAGCTTTTTGGAACGAAAGAGCAATTACCTTTGAAGTACAAGCAACCATGCCAATTAAAGATCATATAGAAATGGGGTTTAGTGGAGAAAATGGAGATCAATATTTTGACTATTTGGTAGAAAGGTTAAATGAATTAGAATATTATCCTTTATTATTTTATTTTGCCTTTGGAGACCCTGAAATTACAGAGAGTAGGATACAAAAATCTTTGACACAATTCATTAAAAGCATAGAGTCCTTCGATTCAAAATATGATATAGAAAGAGGACAGCTTCCAAGTAATTATTATAATTTTCCAAATTTTACTAGTCAAGAAAATTATGGAAAATCATTATTTTTCAGTTCCCCATCTGGCGGGGGTACTGGCTGTTTTAGATGTCACAGTGGTTCAGAAATTAGCATTGTTGAACATACTCTTAATAATGGCATTATTGGAGTGATTGGAGATAAAGATCAAGTAGATTTATTTAACACAAAGGCTCCTACATTACGAGATTTAGTTAACCCTCAAGGCAATCTTAATGGTCCCATAATGCACGATGGCAGCCTAAATAGCCTAATTAATGGGTGTTGTTAATCATTACAATGATTTAGTAGCAACAGAAGAAAATCCACAGTTAGACTCTCGTTTGATTTACCCAGAAAATGATCTTAATTTTACGCAACAAGAAAAAGAGGCTCTTGTAGCTTTTTTGGAGACTTTAACAGGGAATAATGTTTATACAGCTGAACAGTGGTCAGATCCTTTTGATGAAAATGGAGAGTTAATTGTTATGCCATTATTATCAGGAACTGAAGATGTAAGCAATATTGCTAAATTTAAGCTTTTCCCGAACCCAACTTCCGATATATTTTATTTGAATTTACAAGTAGATTCCTTTCAATTAATAATTTTTGATATGAATGGAAAATTAGTTAGGAATTCAAATGTAAAAGCAAATCACCAAGAAGATGTCAGTGATTTAAGAAATGGTATTTATTTTGTACAAATTAAAAATTTAAACACTAATGAGTCATACTATCAAAAGCTTGTAAAAATTTAATAAGGCTTTGATGAATCTTTTAGTTTATTAATTCATAATTTAAAATATCCCTAAGTTTGTTTTGAAATGTAATTGTTTTGTATCTTGGAATTCAATTAACAACTAAACCATTATATATGAAATCTTTTTTATTATTAGCAGTATCATTCCTTTTTGTATTATCCTGTGGAACTCCTAAAGTAGCTTCAGATACTAAAGAAGCAACAACAGAAGCCGCCACTAAAGTAATAATAGGCGATTGGGGCTTAAATTCAATTAAATATAGTGATGGGGGAGATTTTTTAATTTCTATTTTTAATGACACATCCAAAGAATGCTTTAAAGGATCTAACTGGAATTTTGTTCCAAGTGAAAATTCAGGATCCTATACAATCAATAAAAATGACTGTCCAAACGGAGAAAGAACGTTTCGTTTTATTACCAACGAGGCTGATCCCTCTAGCGGATTTTATGATTTTCATTTAAAACTTACTGGCGAAAAGCATAAATCTGATAGGTCAGCCAGTTTTAAAATGCATTTATTAAAATTGACTAAATCAGCCATGACATGGGAGCAAACAGTTACAATAGAAGGTATGAATGTGGCCATCAAAATGAATTTTTCAAAAAAATAATAAAACCTGTTTATAGTTACTTTCCCCTTTATAAATCTTAGTAGAATTGCAGTGAAGTTGAGCTCAGTGGGCGAACGTAGTGTGAAGCAAGGGCATCCATGGTTGTTTTCTGAAAGTATAGTTAAGCAAAATAAAGAAGGAAAATCGGGAGATATTGCCATTATTTTCAGTTATAAAAAAAACAAAGTTTTGGGGCTTGGACTATATGATCCAGATTCTCCAATCCGAATAAAAATGTTGCATAATGAAGGTAGCATTTCTATCGATAATGACTTCTTTGCCAAAAAAATAGATCAAGCCTATGCACTTCGTGTTCCATTATTAGAAACAGATACAAACAGTTTTCGACTACTATTTGGAGATAATGATGGTTTTCCTGGTTTTATTGCAGATGTATATGATAAGGTTTTGGTAGTTAAATTGTATTCATCGATCTGGTTTCCTTATTTAGAATTGATTCTAAGGCAATTGATCAAAGTAAGTTCATGTAGCATTGTTGTTATGAGATTAAGCAGAGCCTTACAGCAACAAAAAGAAACCTATGGATTTTCGGATGGACAAGTAGTATATGGTACCTTAAAAAATGAAGTAATTCCTTTTGTGGAACATGGAGTTCATTTTTCAGCAAATGTTATTAAAGGACATAAAACTGGATATTTTCTGGACCATCGGTACAATAGAAAACGAGTAGGGGAGCTAGCCAAAGGAAAACAGGTTTTGGATGTATTCTCTTATGCTGGAGGGTTTTCAGTGCATGCCCTTGCAAATGGTGCTAAGGTAGTGACAAGTGTGGATATAAGTAAGCAGGCATTGACCCTTGCTATCGAAAATGGAAAATTAAATTCTTTTTCTGGGGAACATTATACTATAGAAGGAGATGCTTTTGAGATAATGAAAGGATTGATTGCTGAAGGAAAAAAATATGAACTGGTTATAATTGATCCACCTTCTTTTGCAAAGAGTAAAAAGGAAATCGAAAAGGCAATAAAGAAATATAAAGAATTAGCACTACTAGGATCTATGATAACTTTAAATGGAGGAGTATTGGTTTTAGCTTCCTGTTCATCAAGAGTAATTGCAAACGATTTTTTTAGTATCAATGAAGCTGTTTTAAAAGGGCAATCCAGAGCATTTACAATATTAGAAATGACAGAGCACGACATAGATCATCCAATAACTTTTAAGGAAGGTGCATATTTAAAAACAGGATATTATCATTTTACAAAATAATTTCATACTTTTAGATAATTGAAATACTTGTTTGTAAGAAATCTCTTTACAAGCATTTTTTTTCAGTAAAAGCTAACATAAATCATATTTTTGAGATTGGTTTTTAATTAGCTTTATTCCTTCAAATAAAAAAATTGAACATATGAAAATATATGACGATAAGCACATCAAGAACGTAGCCTTTGTTGGCACACATAATAGTGGTAAAACCACCCTGGCAGAGACCATGCTGTTTGAAGCTGGCCTCCTGAATAGACGTGGGACGGTAGAGCAAAAGAACACAGTATCCGATCACCACGAAATAGAAAAAGAAAGACAAACTTCTGTCTTTGCAACGCCACTTCATACCGAGTGGCGTAATTATAAGATAAATATTATAGATACTCCAGGGCTGGATGATTTTATAGGTGAGATCATATCTTCAATAAGAGTTACCGATAGCATCGTTACTGTTATCAATGGACAACATGGTGTTGAAGTTGGAACAGAAATTATATGGGACTATATCGATAAATATCAAAAACCAACTTTGTTTGTTGTCAACCATATAGATCATTCTTCATGTAATTTTGATGAAAGCCTGAAAAGTATACGTGAATTAGTAGGTAATAATGCTGTTCAAATTCAATATCCATTAATAATTGATGGTGCACATTGTATTTTGGATGTATTAAAAATGAAAGTCTATAAATTTGGTCCAGAAGGAGGGAAGCCAGAGAAATTAGAGATTCCAGAGGATCAGAAAGAAATAGCTGATATACTTCATAATGAATTGGTAGAAAAAGCAGCAGAAAATGATGAAGAACTTTTAGAATTGTTTTTTGAAAAAGGAACATTGAATGAGGATGAAATGCGACAAGGAATTAAAGCTGGTATGCTGAATCATGAATTGTTTCCAGTTTTTTGTATATCTGCTTTGAAAGATATGGGAAGTGGGCGTTTAATGGGCTTTATTGATAATGTAGCCCCTGTAGCATCAGATAGAAAACCTGAGCAAAGTTTGGAAGGAGATTTGATAGATCCTAGTTCAAATGCACCCACATCATTGTTTGTGTTTAAAACGGTGTATCAACCAAATTTAGGTCAGATAACCTTTTTTAAAGTCACTTCTGGGGAAATAAATATAAATGATAAATTAGAAAATTCGAGAAATAATAAGACTGAAATATTGAATCAGTTATACATCATGGACGGAAATAAAAGAGAACCAGTAACAAAATTAACCGTTGGTGATATTGGATCTACTTTAAAATTAAAATTTACAAAAACGAATGATACACTACATACTATTGGAAGTCCAATTACGGTAAAACCAATAAAATATCCTGCTCCAAGGATTGAAAAATCGGTTTTTTGCAGTGATAAAAACGATGATGAGAGATTAAGTGATGCCTTAAAAAAGATTCATAGTCAGGATCCAACAGTTGTTGTAAATTATTCTACTGAGTTAAAACAACTGATTTTAGGGTGTCAGGGGGAGTTACATCTGGTAACTATTAAGTGGACTCTAAAAAACATTTATGGAGTAGAAGCAGAGTTTGAAAAACCAAAGATCGCGTATCGGGAAACGATACAGCGCTCAACTTCTGCTAGTTATAGGCATAAGAAGCAGTCGGGTGGTGCCGGTCAGTTTGCCCAGGTACATATGAAAATAGAACCATGGCACGAAGGCATGGATGATCCTGATGGGTTTAATATTAGAGGAAAAGAAGAAGTTAATTTGCCCTGGGGCGGAAAACTTATTTTCTATAATTGCATTGTAGGAGGGGTAATTGATCTTCGTTATCTACCTGCGATTATGAAAGGGATTTTAGAGGTTATGGAAGATGGTCCTTTGACCAAATCCTATGTAAGAGATGTACGCGTAATGATTTACGATGGGAAGATGCATCAGGTAGACTCTAATGATATTTCATTTAAAATAGCAGGAGCTCATGCCTTTAAGGAAGCATTTTTAAATTCGAAGCCAAAATTATTAGAACCTGTTCAAGAGCTTATTGTTAGAGTACCTGAAGAAATGGTTGGAAATGTAATGACTGATTTACAATCTAGGCGATCCATTATTCAGGGATTTGAAAGCAATGACCATTATCAGATCTTAAAATGTCACACACCATTGGCTGAATTATACGGATTCTCAACTGATCTGCGCTCTTTAACACAAGGAAGAGCAACGTTTAGTTCAGAATTTTTCTCATTTGAACCCGTACCTAATAACATTCAAGAAGGATTATTAATAAAAGAAGAATCATAATAATTAAAATAAACACATATGCAATCTAAAGTATTATATTTAAGTGATTTAAAGTTTAATTTGGAAACATGGAAAAGAGAATTGCGATTTCATTTTAATGAAATGGATACATTTCAGGAAAAATTAGAAGAAATTGCAGCAAGAGAGCAAGGTATAAAAGCCTTAAAACCTTTGGAGGTTTATCAAAATCGGATTATGATCGAGAAAGATGCGATCTCAAAATTAATGCATCGTTGCAAAAGAAAAATGAAGAATATAGCTATTGTCAATTATAATGAAAATATTGATGGTAGGTTACATAGTGAACAAAGTAGCTTGCAAGATGAAATGAAAACATATATCAGGTTACATTATGACTTAAAAGAAGAAATGATGAATTATTTTTTAGAGTGGTTATAATTTATTGCTTGCCTTTTCTTGGCATTTTTTATAATAACTAACCAACAAAGAGACCACATTCAATTATTTGGATATGGTTTTTTTAGTTATTTTTTCTATCCGTAAATAGTAAAGAATAATTATAGAAAGTAGCGAACAGATAGCGAATCCAATGAAGAGAGGGAGTGCTGTTTCAATAACATACCTTCCTATTAAAATACTTATTGGAACTGCCATTAGGGTAGATATTAATCCAGTTATAGCAGAAGCGATCCCTGCAATATGACCTACAGGTTGCATGGCAATGGCTCGCAGGTTTCCAAAAAGAAAGCCAAGTGCAAAAAATTGCAAACCGAAAAACACTAACAATACTTCAATACTGGGATTGTTGCTGTTAAAATAAAGGATAATATATAGTAGTGATATTCCAAAAAATAAGAACAGCGCCATCGTAATAAGTTTTTTCATTCCAATTTTTTCTACAAGAATTCCATTAAAAAAAATTGCCAATCCTATTGCTATGGCGAGGCCAGCAAAAATATATGGAAATTCTTCTTTAAGTCCGTATTGATCCTAAAACAATTGTTGCGAACTGCTTAAATACACCATAAAAGATCCAGTAATAAAGCCTGAGATTACAGTAAAGCCAATTGTTTGAGTGTATTTAATTAATTCATTAAAACCATCTATAAAAAGATTTTTAGAAAATTTAATTCGATTCTCGATAGCTAAGGTTTCCGCTTGTCTATAGCAAAACCAAAATGAAATTAGTAAACTAAAAACAATTTGAATATAGAAAATCGCTTTCCAATCGTAATGATCCAGCATAAATTTACCAAGGGCAGGAGCTATAATGGGTACTAGGAGAAAAATAACCACTACAAACGACATGATTTTAGCCATTTTATCGCCGCTATACATATCTCTAATAATTGCAATACTGATGGTACGAGGAGCTGAGAGTCCTATTCCTTGTAATATTCTACCAAATATCATTAATTCCAAGCTTTCAGAATACACACAGATAAAGCTTGCAACAATAAATAATGCAAAACCCATAAAAACGACGGGCTTTCTACCAAGACTATCTGAAATAGGACCAAATAATAAAAGACCAAAACCAAGTCCTAAAAAGATCATCGTTATTAAAAGTTGATTATCAACAGGGATTTCTGGTGGAAATTGAGATACCAATCACATCTAAAGCTGGTAGTAAAGCATCAATGGCTAAGGCAACCACAGACATTAAAGAAGCCATAAGCGCTACAAATTCAAGTTGCGATGAGGCATATTGTTTTGGCATGGACCAAAAATAATCTATTTATTTATGCTTATAGGGGAGAGTGCCTTAAAAAGCTATTTGACATAATATAAATTATAGTACAAATACATAGTAATTTCTGTATAGCCGTTTTTCAGGCTATTTACACATAATTATAGATATAGTGCCTTTAGGTCTATATCGTCAACAATTATGTTAAAAGAAATTACGGCTAATAAACTTAAAGGTTTATTTGATAGCTATAATTCTATATTATGTAAAATATCCCAGAGTGTTTATAGCATTTGCAGAAACTTTAGTACTTGGGTCATTAAACATTCGTGTTTTGCTTCTCGTTTAATTTTAATATTCTGTACAATTGTTCAAGTTTTTTTAAATACGCGATTCTCAAGAAACTTCACGTTTACACATTTGATACTATAATTTGCCATTATGTAAAATTGCCGCACGCCAATGCGCTCGATTGCTTTTTTAAAATAATTATGCTATCGCATTAATTTTTTAAAACACAATTTCCAACCGCATTGCCAGCGCCAAAAAAAGCAAAACCTTTTAGCTTCTAATTATATGTAGAAATTATATTGAAATTCTCGTTGAAAAAAATCTATAAACATTTCGTTAGCTTAACGCAACAGTATAAAATTTTCCAGCCACATTTTCCACACTTTAAAATTTCTATACACTTGCTCGTTTAGTCTTTCAATTAAACTTTTTTTAATCGTAACTATTATTTAGCTGTATTGGTTTATATAAAATAGAACTTCTCAATTGTATTTTAAAAATTGATACTCAATCAATTATTAAAATAGTATGTAAAATAGAATTTAGGCTTTTGAACTTGCAATCTTTTAATTCTTATCTTTTTTTCTTGATGAAAAAAGAAACAAAAAAATCAAGACTGCATATAATTTTGGAAACAATTAACGGCTCATTCGCTATATTTTAGGAAACATTGTAACTCATTAACATTGCTTTGAAATCCATTCTATAATAGAAACTCTTAAAAAACTGTTTTACTAAACCCCTAAAATATTACGCTCCACTCGCCTATTGTTTTACCAAAATTTTTTGAGGTCAACTTTTAATATCGAGATTCCATTTATACATTAAATAAACTACTTAAATTCAATGTAATCAACTATTTTTGATATAATTATCAATATTTTGAACATGACCTTAAACAAACCAACTAAATTTAATTCACTAGATGATTTGCTATATGCCACATATAGTGAAATACTTAAAAATGGATATGAGATTGATAGTAAACGAGGTAAGAATAAAGAATTAATTAATTATTCTGCAACACTTATTAATCCTAGAGTTAGGACATCAATGTCCTTAGATAGAAAACTTGTGAAAAGTAAATTTGCTGAATTCGCTTGGTATTTATCCAAAGAAGATAATAAAGATTATATCAAACCATATATAGCTGCATACGAACTTGAAGAACAAAAAAATAATAAAATATTAGGAGCTTATGGGCCAAAAATATTTGGTTCTAAAAATGAACAAAAACCGCAATATGAAAGAATTATAGAACAAATATTAAAGCGAGAAACAAGTAAACAGGCATATTTGGTTATTAGTGAAATAGAAGATTATAAATTTAGAAATGAAGAATACGCAAGTCCTCCATGTACAATCGGTTTACATTTTTATGTAAGAGATTCTAAATTAAGCCTTACGACTTATATGAGAAGTAATGATGCATATCTTGGTCTTCCACATGATTTATTCTGCTTCACTATGTTACAAGAATTAATTTCTTGTAGAACAAATATTCCTCTGGGTACTTATACACATTGTTCAACATCAATGCATATTTATGAAGATCATTTTGATAGGATTGAAAAATATCTTGATGAAGGTAAACACGAACCAATTGAAATGCCAATTATAAAAGAATGTAATAGCAAAACATTAGATTTGGTCTCGAAAGAATTTGATAAAAATGTCTTGGAATCAACATTAGAAAACTTAGATGATTATTGGAAAGATTACGTATTATTTTCAAATAGACATTTAAATGGTAATTTTGATGCTGAATCATGGAAAAGCAAATTTAATAACAAGAACATGCAGGAAATTGCAATAAACAGTATAGCAAAATAAATGAACATTGAAGAATTAGAAAAGTTATGGAGTAAAGCAATCAAAGAAGTACTAGCTGGAAAAATTGATGGCAACAAATTAAATATTTTAGCGATACAGACCTTTGACAGCATAAGAAGAATTCAAATCTATGAAACATATAAAATAAAAGCTCTGCAAGCTACACAAGAAAAAAGACCTTTTATATATACATCCAATCCTTTTGTTTTAGCTCAAAGACCAGATTTAAACCTTCAAAATAGAGCTTGGATTATATATTTGGCAACATATTTTGGTAAAAGTAATAAATCTAAATGGACATTGTTTAATAGAGCTGTCTTTCGTAAAGATCAATCAATTATTAAGTTTGATCAAATTCAATCAGATTTAGATGGCTATTTTAAATATTTGTCTGATTTTGATTTTTCCCAAGATTGTACTTACTCAAACCACAGAAAGTATACTGCTAAGAAGCTACTAGGAAGTAAAGGATTGTTTAGGAGTATGGAATATTTTGTAAATAATTTTGAATTATATTCCTCTGAAGATGAAATGGAATTTCATGAAATGTATTTACTATCACAGAAAATACCAAATTTTGGAAGATTAGGAGGTTTTGATTTTACTAGTTCATTGGTTAAGTGTAAATTTAACGTTAAAGAGCCAAAGTCTATGTACGCAGATCATAGCACAGGACCACTTCAAGCACTTGAACTACTGTTAAAATTGACTAATAATAATTCATCATTAGTTTCACAAAAGCAATTAAGTTGGGATTTAATGGATTGGTTCTTAAAAAACAGTAAAATCTTCATGACAGGACAAGTACTTGAAGATGCAATATGTAATTGGCAAAAAGATACTAGAAAATATATTAGATATACTGGCTAGTCTGTTAAAACTCGACTCTTCTATAAACTTTTCTATACCAACTATATGGTGCCTGTTTTTCTCGATGTATTTGTGCTACTATTAGCGATGCAGAGATATCGTACTTAACAGCAAGTGATAATATATCATTATAAGAATTGCATTGCCTAATATGATATTTTATATCCTCTGGAAATAACAGAGATTCTACATAATTATTTGCTTCTTCTTCCTCATAAATATTATTTTCTTTCAGTGAAGCTAATTGGAATTCATCATCTGAATAATGTATTAAAGGAAATCTAAGATTATGCAAAATGCAATGAGATAATTCGTGAAGAAAAGTAAACCAGAAAGCAGCATTATTTTTATATCTATCTGTAATAACAATTATTCGATATTCTTTTAAAAGCCGTTTAGTGAAACCAGAAACACCATATCCAACTTCGCTAGATTTAAACAAAACTACTACTCCACTTTTAAAACAGATTTCTTGAATTTTATCTAAAATGTTTTGGACTTTATTGACTTTAGTATAAGCAACAATATTTGGTATTGAATCATTTAGAGACTCAGCCGAAAATTCACTAACTTTTCCTTCATATATAAGTTTTTCAGCTTCTTTCTCACAATCTCTAATCCAATTTGCAATATTTATTGGAGATGGTTCAAATCTTTGAGTTTTACTATATAAAATAACTGGACTCTCAAAATAATCTAGAATCAAATGTTCGAATGAAGAATATTGAAAATCGTTAAGTAGATTATTAATATCTGTTTTCCGAGATATACATAATTCATCAAGTGTTACTTTATACTCCGAATAAACTTGTTGATTTGATTCAATTATTTCTTCAATATAATTATTATAACGATTTGACCAAAAGACTTCGCTTCCGCCTAAAATTTTGGAAAACTGATAAGCGAGTTTATCACTTATTTTTAATTGGTCATGAATTAATTTACCAAATTCCTCAACTGTAAGACTTAAAATTTCTCTAAACTTATTTAAATCTATATTCAAATCCGATACTCTTCTAAGTATGGTCTCGCTTGGTGGTGATATAATTTCGTAATCGTAATTCATTGAAATACTTCTTAAAAATTATGCTTTTTAGTTAATTCTCTTTGTAATCCAACATTGATGATTTTGACGATTTTTATTCTTTCAATTTTATCATCAGTTGGGTTTGGATAGGTACTGATTATTTTACAAACTATTTTAAAAATACCATACTCGATATTAATAATCCCTGATTCTTTATCAATATCATATTTAATGGGTGAATCAATTAATTTAGGTGCAGCTTTTAAATCAGCAATGATTGTTCTTATTATTTTTATTTCATCAGTAGTAAAACTTGAATTCACTGAAGCAGGCCTTAATAAAAGACAACATTCTCTGATTTCATCATTTTCATACGATATAAACATAGTATAAAGTTATAACTTTTGAATTGAAATATCATTATTTATTTTAAAATGATAAATTTTTGATTGTTTTCCATTCCACACACATTCCACTACTCTCCTATCGTCGTTTCGTAAAAAGACAAATTATTGTTGTTGTTCACTCTTATGAATTCTCAACTATGGCGATTTCTTCCTCACTCAACCCATACAGCTTATAAACCATAGCATCAATCTCAGCATCTGTTTTATCAATTTCAGTTTTTAAAGTTTGGGCTTCTGCTTTTTTGGTTTCAAAAACTTCCATCCACTCCATTTCATCTATTTTGGAGAGCTTCTCACCTCCTACTTTTTTAATTGCTTTGTTGAGTTCTTTAATGAAATCTCCAAACTCTAACTCGTGCCAATTTTGGAGTTTTTTAGAGAGTTTCTCTATTGAAAATTGAGATTGAAGGTATTTAATAAACTTGTTTAGAACAGCCTGTTGTTCTCCTTGTAAATCAAGCATTTGTTCTGTACTACTCAATAAGTTTGGATTTGATAATTCGGGAATTGGTACTTGTCCAAAATATTTCCAAATTAACTGACAACCATTTTGTATTTGAGTACAGTATTTCGTAATCAACCACCAGCCCATTTTTGAATTTAAAACAGCTACTAATGCTTTATTTTCTGTGGGGATTATCCACATTGAATTATTACAAAACAAGCTATTAACATCATAAACAAAACAAGGTTTAACCTGAAATGCTTGGTACATGATTTTAGGTTTTTGAAATTCAGTATAATAATCACAAGTTCTAACTTCCCACCAAAAATCTCCTTTATCAGTTCTTTTTTTTCCTTTTTCTTCAAAAGGGCTAAGCCATTCAGCAATAGAAGGATAAGTTTTCTCTAACCATTCCCAACCTTGTTCTTCAGTACAATCTCCAAGCTGCTTTTTTGTAAATCCCTTTTCGAATAATAATAAATAATTATAAGCTTCAGGAGAGACATAAGGTTGTACATCTCTGCCTTGTAAAAATGGATGAATAAAGGATGATGCTTTATCATCACCTTGTATAATATCATTTCTCGTGTTTTCATTAATTAAAAAGGCCTCTGACAATCCTGTTAGTATTCCTCTAAAGGTTCCTTTTTCTAAATATAAATCAAGAGTCTTATACTTTTCAGATAATTGCTTTAAGAATTTTTTTTCCTTCTTAGAAGAAACAACCCAAGTGTCGCCACTAAATTCAGCAGTATCAAAATTTTCCGCAGTACTTGAAACAATAGTATCAAAATCAAAAGAATTAGTAGATTTTAAAACTGAAACAGAAAAATCAGAAGTAGGAACATCATTATTAGCAATGAATATGCAAGGATATGTAGTAGCTCCTTGGAATATTTGAATATCTCCAAAATCAATTAACTGAACCAATTGTTTAGTAAGAAAATATTCACGTAGATTTTTTCCATATCCTGCTTGCAACCATTTATTAGGCATTATGTATGAAATAACCCCTTTCTTTTTCAATAGATTGATACCCTTTTCAACAAATAATGGGTACAAATCTCCTCTTTTATCAAAAGTAGAATAACCCAGTTTCGAGAGTTTCTCAGATTCATCTTTTATAGCTTCTAAATGCACATAAGGAGGATTCCCAATCACCACATCAAAACCACCTTTTTCAAAAATGTGAGGAAATTCTTCCTCCCATTTAAAAGCCTTATCACCTGCAACGGTTTTGCTATCAATTAAAGAATTTCCACATTTAATATTACTACTTAAATTATTAAGTTTACGTCTTGGTTGTGCTGTGCGTAACCATAAAGAAAGTTTGGCTATTTCTACCGATTCTTCGTTTAAGTCAACTCCAAAAATATTGTTTTCCAATACTGTGGTTTCAATATTTGGAAATACCAATCCACCACCTAATAAGTTGGTTTGCAATTCATCTATGTATTGATGCTCTTTTATTAAAAAATCTAAGGCTTGGTTTAAGAAAGCACCAGAACCACAAGCAGGGTCAAGAATGGTTAATTGTAACAACCATTCTCTGTATGCTTCTAAAGAAGCTAATAACTTCTTTTTGGTTTCCTTTTGGCGTTTTGGGTGGTACTCCTCCTCTATTATGTTGAGTTTAGTTTTCTTTTCGTTACAAAGTTTCCCAACAGTATTGTCAACTATGTATTTGGTAATGTATTTAGGTGTGTAGAAAACACCATCTTTCTTCCGTTTGGTTTTCTGTTTGTCAAAATCAGTTCCTTCAATTTCAGCATTTACACTTTCAATCTCATTTAATGAATTTTCAAAAATATGCCCTAGAATGTTTACATCTACTTGGCTTTCAAAATCGTAATGCGATAAATCTTTGGTGTGTTTAAAGAGTAAATCATCATTAATTAGTAAACTATCTAAAACAGGGTCGGGTTGAAACAAACCTCCGTTGTAGGCAAATATTTCAGCCGTTTTATCTGTTCCTTTTCTTCCTGTATCTAAATAATTGAAATATAATTTATATCTATTGTACAGCGGAATATAAGCGTCTAAATCTTTCAATTTATCCCATTGTTCTAATATCTTTACCGTAGAATTGGGCGGTAATAATCCTCTATCTTCTGCAAAAAAGATAAATAGAAAACGGTCTATCAGTTTTTGTGATTTCTTAAAAAGGTTATGTTTTATATTTTTATTTGCTCTTTCTGCATCTTCAATATTCAATTCGGTACGAAAAACTTTGTTTTTCATATTGCCTTTTACCAAGTCTCTAAATAACTCTCTTTTAAATGTAGAATAATCTTTATAAAAATGCTTGGTAATGGCTTCTTCTTCTTGTACGGAAGCTTCTTTTATTTTTAGCGGAATATTGCTTAAAATATTTTCTTTAGCTAAACATAAATACAGTAGTTGAAAACGTTCTTGATTTAATGTAAACAAATCGAATTCTTCAAAATCAACCGCATTATTAATATAAAAACGAACTTTCTCAAAGTTGGAAGTAATTACATACACACAGCCAGTTTGGTTGGCTTTATAATCGAACGCTTGTTGGCGTACTTTTTCTAAATCTTTAGTATTTGTTCCTTTTAACTCAATTACACCAATAGCTTCATCATCTTTTAGAATCGCACCATCTGCTTTTCGACTGTTCTTTTCATTCTTATACTCAGCTACCAAATTGAAATTAGCATTTGGTTTCATAGTGTAACTCAATATCTTAGAAAACAGTTCGGTTAAAAAAATACCTTGATATTCCTCTTCTTTACTCGAACGAATATTCTCTTGTATTTTAGGGTCGTGAAAGTATCTAGTGTATTTCTTAAAAGCTTTCGCAACAACATCGCTATCTTGTTGCTTTAGGTATTTATTGAGTACTGAGTTTTGATATAATGACATCTATTAATTGTAAAATCCTAAAGGTATTAATTATGTATAGATTGTGCTATAAAATTTACACACATTATTGATTCCCATTCCATACACATTCCCACTTCGCTCCTATCGTCGCTTCGGGCAAAGAGTATTCCATTACATTTTAAAGAAACTTTTGAGAAGATTCTTTTTAATAAAATTAAGGTAAATAAACTTTGCTTTACCCAAGCAAAGTTACATAACGCAGAACATTATAGTACAAATAGATAGTAATTTCTGTATAGCCGTATTTCAGGCTATTTATACATAATTATAGATATAATGTCTTTAGACTTATATCGTCAACAATTATGTTAAAAGAAATTACGGCTTTAAAGTTCTAGGTTTTATTTGATAGCTATAATTCTATATTATGTAAAATATCCCAGAAGCATTCGTTTTCATAAGAATAATTGGAACTTGGGTCATTAAACTAATAATCGGTTTGCTTCACAGAGTTATTTGCATTTGTAACTATAATTTGACGTTATGTAAAATAGCCGCTACCAAGCGCTCGATTGTTTTATAAAATCAAATTGCTCTGGCAATTTATTTTACACACAATTATCCAACGCTTGCCAACGCCCAAAATAAAAGCTAACCTTTTTGCTCTTATTAAAAATCGCGTATTCGATAAAATGTACGTCATAAAAAATTTTAGACGATTCTCGTGGATTGCCACAAGAGCATAAATTTTAAGAAAAATAAAATTCTATGCACTTGTTATATTTAGAACTTCAATTAATCTTTTTTTCGTGTTTCATTATCTTTTGTCTTGAAACAAAAGAAACAAAAATTCAAGGCTGCATATAATTTTGGAAACAATTAATGGCTCATTCGCTATATTTTAGGAAACATTTTGACTAGTAAGATTGTTTTAAAATCCCTTGTATAATTGAAACTCTTAAGAGACTGTATTACTAAGCCCCTAAAATATGGACGCTCATTTCTCCTATTGTTTTGACCAAAATTCTATGAGGCCGCTTTATCCTTCTTTAGGGAAATCTATCTTAATATTGTATTTATCTAATACATCAAGAAATTTTTTATTATCATAAAACTGGATATAAACTTCTTCTTCATCAATTACACTCTGAAAAACTTCACTATTTAAGCCAAAATTAAATGCCAATTCTAAATTTTTATAAAATTCTCTATCATTCCCCAAGTGAGCGTGGATTTCAGCTAATGTAGTATTTGCATAAGGACTTTGTGGATTTATTTCAAGTGCCTTATAAATATGATCAAGAGCTATTTCGTATTTTCCTATTTTTCTATAAGAATCTGATATTGAATTATACCCATTGTCATACTCAGGATGATACTTTATAACATTTTCTTCGTATTCTAATGCTTTAGAAATTTCGTTTTTTTTGTGATAAAATAACCCCATTTGAATTAAGGAACCTAAATGTCTTTTATCATTTTTTAAAATACTTGAAAAAATTTCTATTGCTTCTGCATTAACTTTTTCTTCATCCAGTTCCTTTAAGGCTATCCCTTTTATATATAAGTAGTCTAAATTATTTGGGTTAATTTTTAGAGCTTTATTAATCGTTTCAAGAGATTCGGAATAATCACCATTATCATAGTATACTCCTGCTAAATTTTTATAAGCTTGATTAGATTTTGGATTTAAATCAATTGCAGTTTTTAGAAGTTTAATTTTTGTTGAACTATTTGTTGCTACTCTAGCTTGTTCTATTAATACTTTTACCCTTCTAAGGGTGCTAAACCTTTCTCTCTCAGATTCAGTTAAAACATCTTTGGTTAATTCTTGAAATAATTCCAAATAGTCTATCGCAATTGGTGGCTTGTTTTTATCTAAATCTTGTCTGTCGTGTTCATATCCTATTTTAAATTTCTCCTCAAGTTCCAATTCAGGATCAGAATGAATAATAAATATTTTTTCTAATTTAAAATTTTCATTTTCATTTTTTTTCAAGTAATTATTAACCTCTCTAAAAGCTCTATTTTTTACATTATGTATTCTAAATTTTTCTTTTGGATCTGAAGAATAAGGTATTCTTGAAAGAACAACATTTAATTTAGGGATACCTTCAATAAATGAATTTTCTGGTATAGTAAGAGTATTTATTATTTGTTTAGTCCCCTCTAAATTTTCTTTATTATTTGCTGCCAATAAAACTATTTCATCAGCTAAAATAGACATGGTAATGCCTGAAATATCTGTTATCCCTGTCCTAGAATCAATTAAAAGAAAATCTGGTTTAAGTTCTTCTTTTATTCTTTCTTTAAGGTCAATAAAAAAAGCAATACCTTGACTGTTCTCCTTATAAAAAAGATCATTCCAATTAATTGATGAAAGATTTCTCCAATAACTTTTCGACTCTGTATTACCTGCTGCTATTAAGTCAATATCTTTCAGGTTTTTATTTTGAAATTTTATTTTAGTTACATAATCTGACAATGAATCAGGACGATAACTGTTTTCTGAAAATTCATAAATATAATCTACAATACCATTCTTAATTATTGTTTTATCTAAATTTTTACGAAACTTATAGTGCAAACCTGGAGCTTCCAAATCAAAATCCAATAAACAAACTTTTTTACCAAATTCAGAAAGTCTTTTAGCAATATTAGACATTGCAAGAGTTCTTCCAACCCCTCCTTTATAAGAATAGAATGTTATTGTTTTCATTTTTAAATTAATTGAACATTTAAAACCATACCATTATTTCTGACTCTACTTGAATACGCAGCTATATATTGAGCACAAGACTCCTCAAAATTGAATGGTAATATAACCGCTTTTTTAACTTCGAGTCGTTTTACTTGAAATAATTCATATGGAGTATTTAATATTTCTTGGTTTATTTTCAAAAATTCTGATAAATTTCTAATCATCAATTTTGACAACCCTCTTTTTTTATTCATCACATCAGAAACAACTCCTTTGCTCCCAATTACTCCGATTAGATCTTTTTGTTTCAGTTCTAAATAATTCATTTTTAACTTGATTATTTCTATCGGATTACCTTTTTCAATTGAATAGTTTATATTCTCATAATCCTCAATTAATTTGGCTAAGAGTTCAAATTCATTAATTAATTCTTCCTCTGCTGAGAAATTTGGAGTGTCTCCTAATTCTTCTAATCGATAAACAGCTTCTTTATAATCCTGTTCTGTTTTTAAAATTTTTATTTCCATAATGTGTTTTTTAATCGAACAAATTAATATCGTATTGTGCTTGAGTCTTTTTTAACTTATCATATTCTGGATGGGTTCCAATCCAGGCTAAGTATAAGATAGCATCTTTCATGTTTTCCAAAAATTGATATTTAGCAATTAGCCTTAAATGATTACCTTTTATATCAATAACCACTCTTTCGCAAGATTTTGTACCTTTTTTTTTATTTTTTTTACCAAGTAAATCAACCGCTTTGAAACCAAATGTATCAACTATATCTTGAGGTTTTTTCCAGTCAGATGATTCAACTATTGATAGCCAAGCCTTAAGGCCTTCCTCATGTTCAGGATAGTCTTCCATCGCTTTTTTAATATGTTTATTTGCTACAACACGAGCCATTTAGTACTATACTTTCAGCAAATATATAAAAAGTTCTCAATTTGAGAACTAAATTTAACAATTTTTAACCATTCCACACACATTATGCTTCCCTCCTTACGTCGCCGCATAAAAAGTGTTCCATTAACTTTGCAGAAGAAGCTTTTGAGAATAAATTTTTTCAAGAAATTGTAGTAACAACTTTCGCTTTTTACCAAAGCTCAAGTTACATAACGCGATATATTATAGTACAAATACATAGTAATTTCTGTATAGCCGTATTTCAGGCTATTTACACATAATTGTAGATATAGTGCCTTTAGGTCTATATCGTCAACAATTATGTTAAAAGAAATTACGGCTTTAAAATCTAGATTCTATTTGATAGCTATAATTGAATATTATGTAAAATATCCCACAGTCATTAGTTTTCATAAGAAACCTTTGTACTTGGGTCATTTAGCATTCGTGTTTTTGCTTTTAGTTTAATTTTAATATTCCGTACAACCATTCATAATTTTTTAAATAATCGATTCTCAAGAAACTTCTCGTTCAATAAATTGTCCTATAATTAGTCGTTATGTAAAATTGCAGCTGCCAAGCGCTTGATTGTTTTATAAAATCAAATTGTTATCACAATTTATTTTAAACTCAATTATCCATCGCTTGCCAGCGCAATATAAAAGCTTCACTTTTTGCCCTGTTTAAAAATCGCATATTCGATAAAATGTACGTAATAAAAAATTTCAAACGATTCTCGTGGATTGCCACAAGAGTATAAAATTTTCCTTTGCTAAACTCCTTGCTTAAAAATTTCTAAACACTTGTTAACCGTAATATTTCAATCAATCATTTTTAGTTCTTGCGCTATCTTTTGTCTTAAAACAAAAGAAACAAAAATTCAAGGCTGCATAATCTTCTGGAAACAATTACGGCTCACTCGCTATATTTTAGGATGCATTGTAACTTATTAAGTTTGTTACGAGGTATTATGTTAAATAGAAATAACAAGAAACTGTATTACTAGATTCCTAAAATATGCACGCTCTACTCACCTATTGTTTTACCAAAATTTTATGAGGCCGTGTACAAGTATAAATCCAACTTTCAAACTAGGTTTTTAGTTTATCAATCATCTTGGTTAATGAGAGCTTATTTAATTTGTCCTTTTTTAATCTAAAGAATTCCCCGAGGCTTGCCTCGGTGGTCAAGAGGAAAGTTTGAAAACCTAAGGTTTTCATCAAACTAAAATAAAGTTATCTTCCGTTTGATACCTCGTACCCTTGGGTCGAGGTAGTTCATTACTAATATAGAAGATTTAACTGTTCAAAATAACGGTGTAGATATAGATAATTTTAAAAAAGGAAAGTTTAATAAAGGAATATCTAACTACTTAGTGTCTGGTCGGTAAGAGTATAAATTTCTTTAATATCAAAAACTAGCGGAGGGTTTATTCTGTTTTTAGAATTAAAAAGAGATTATCAAGGCGTTTTTAATTTTTGCTGTAAGATTTTTTGATAAACACCATCATTTTGGTCTGAAAGCTGGTTTTCAGCTAAACTTCCAATAAGTAGAACGCAAAGGGATCTTACAGATAGCACGGTATTACGAAATATTGGTATTCCAATTGGTCATACACTAATTGCATTTCAATCTACATTAATTGGACTGAATAAATTAGTATTGAATAAAGCTAAATTGAAAGAAGATCTTGAAAATAATTGGGCGGTTGTTGCTGAAGCCATTCAAACCATACTAAGACGTGAAGCTTATCCAAATGCTTATGAAGCCCTAAAAAGCTTGACACGAACCAACGAGAAAATTAACGCTCAATCTATTGCTGCTTTTATTGAAACATTAGATGTTTCAGAAAGCGTGAAGGAGGAGATGAGAGTGATTACCCCCTTCTAATTTTACTGGAATATAAAAGACCTACTAGATTTTTATTGCCAACCTAAGCCTTAGCTTAGGAGGAAAACCTAGTAGGTCTATTAACTCAACTAAATTCTTCTTTTACATATCGAATAACTGTCCGATAGAACTTAACTTAGATGCATCGATATCACCATTTTCAATGGAGTTAAGCAACTTTATCATTTGTCCAGGTTGCATTTTATCACCCAATAGCCTAAACAATGCAAATCCTTTTTCATCATCACTTGCAAAGACTATTATTTCATCTATTGCATCTTCTTCACCTAAAAACTTAAGGGTTGCTCCTTTATTATTGGAACCAAATTTCATTAGGGTTTTGTATTGTTTCTGATTAATAATATCCTTGAGTTCTTGTTTCTTATCAATATATTCCTCATTTCCATTTTCTTGTAATTGGTAAGCAACCACATTGATTTTCTTTACCGTTTTAAGGATATCTTTCTCTTCTTGTGTCATTGAATTACCATCTGTTTGCAATAAACTTCCAGCTATATCAATTTTTAAAAATAAGTCGTCATCTTGTTTATCAACTAAATATCGTTGTAATGATTTCTCATTGCTACAACTAATCAAAGTGAGTGCAGCCAATCCAATTCCTATAACATATTTTACAAGTACCATATCGTTTAGTGTTTATTTTCTAAATTCTTTAATTCCTCACTACCTGGCATATTCAAGTCGCTGGTAAGTTTAGAAATCTTCTTTAAATCTATGTTTCCAGTAATGCTCATGATCACTGATCTTTCTTCGCCATCAATATTACCTGTAAGGTGCATTAATAACTCTTCTACATGATTTTCATCACTTCCTTCCTTAGAATAAAATTTAATGTTCTTACCATCATCTTTGATACGCATTAGTTCGGACAAACCACTTGAGCTTGCTATGTATTTAACTACTGCAGCATCCATCCTTGAGGCTACTTCAGGGTTTTCAGTTGTATAAATCTTAATATTATTAAGATTGTTTACCAGTTCTAAATATTCTTGAGCTTCAGGATCATCAGATTTCAGGTCCATAGTGCTTAAGAGTTTAAACATGTTCTTGGTAACTACAACTGAGGTTACATCGTCTTCGTTCTCGAATGAATCGAATGCATTTTGTGCACTAACTAATATTGGTGCTACCATAAATGCGATTAAAATTGCTAACTTTTTCATACTGTTTAATTTAGTGTCTTGCCAAATATTTTATTATAGCAAGTGATTAATGAATGATTATTTTAAAATATAATTTTTGGCATTTGTAAACTGACCTAAGACTGCCAATTCTTCGGTTCCTTTATTAAAATTCTTTGAAAGCAATAACAGGGTTTCTTTAGTATTGTTAAAAGCTGTTAATGCTTCTTGTTCTTCATTTGTTAGTTGATTTCCTGGCATCAATAAACTAGCCACTCCAATAACAACTATAATTAAGGCTGCAACACTATACCACCATCTATTTGATGAACTGCTGGTTTTAGGCAATGTAATTTCACGTTCTGAAACTTCTTCCTTTGATGCTTTCAAACCCATAAATAAAGTTTGATAGGCTGCTAAATGTGGTGCTACATCAGTACCCGTAAAATATTCTCTAAGTGTTGCTTCTTGATCAAGAGTAGTTTCACCCTCAAAATATGCTTCTAATATTCTTTCTATTTTAGCTAACTCCATAGTTATATTGTTTTATTAATTGTTCTCTAACAGTTTTTCTAGCTCTTGATAATCCAACCCTAATTGCTGTTTCATTAATTTCGAGCATTTGAGAAATCTCATTAAATTCAAATTGTTCTATATCTCTAAGCTGCATAATAATCTTTTGTTTTTCAGGTAGGGTTTCCATAATCTTACAAACCAATGCTACCCCCTCGTTCGCTTCAACTTTTCTCTCTATGCTTTCAGAATATTTATAATTACTATGAACAATCTTTAAATTCGATGTCTGTCTCGACTTTAATCGATCCAAACAATAATTTTTTGTCATAATAATGGCAAACGCTTCTGGACTTTTATAATTTTTTATTTTATCTCGCCCATTCCATAATTTCAAAAAAACTTCCTGAACAGCATCTTCAGCTTCATCCTTTGACACCAATAACCTCTTTGCAAGCCTGAAAAGCTTATCCTTGTAGGGAAGTATGATATTTAAAAATTCTTTTTCTTCCAATTTGATTAGTGTTTAATTTGCTGTTACAATAAGATGACGAAGCAGTTCATATTTTGTTACATTTTATTTTTAGATTACAATAATGTAATTAATTTAGTAGTTTACAATATTGTTGTTATATCATTTAATTATTAAGGATTAGCCTCAATCGATCCTACAAAATAATTTAACTTTAAATCCACCCTCGTATACAATCGAGAGGATCATAATATTTATAAATTTATGAAAAAGAAAATACTCCTTCTCCTTATAATAGTTTCATCGTTATTTGCTTCTTGTTTTAAAGATAAGGATGATTCCATACAAATTGTTTCTGAATTAGACATTAAAAATTTTATCTACAGAGGTCTTAACTTTTTTTATCTCTACAAAGAAGATGCCTCAGAACTTGCTGATGATGCATTTATAAATAAGGATGAATTAAATGAATTTCTGAATTCATTTACATCCCCTGAAAATCTTTTTGATTATTTGATATCACCACAAGATCGATTTAGTATATTGGTTGATGATTATATTGAACTTGAAAATGTATTGAGTGGGATCACAAAAAATCATGGTATGGAATTCGGACTCGTTTTTTATCCAGATAACTCCAATAATATATTTGGCTATGCTAGATATATCCTGCCAGGAACCGATGCTGAAACTAAAGGCTTAGAAAGAGGAATTCTATTTAATACAATTGATGGGCAACAACTTAACGAAAATAACTTTATAAGCCTTTTGGAACCTGACAGCTATACGATAGGTCTAGCAACTTTGAAAGGGCAGACTATCACCCCTATTGGCGAGAGTGTTGAATTAGTAAAACAAGAATACACAGAAAACCCAATCTTTATTTCTAAAACCTTTACTATTGAAGGTCAAAAAGTTGGATACTTAATGTATAATGCCTTTAATCGTAATTTCGATTCTCAATTAAATGCTGAATTTAGTCAGTTTAGAGTTAATGGTGTTACCGACCTAATAGTTGATCTTAGGTATAATGGAGGTGGATCTGTTGAAACTGCCATAGACCTTTCCAGTATGATCACAGGGCAATTTAATGAGCTCCTGTTTGTAACTGAAGAATGGAATGCTGAAAGGCAGGCGGAATATGCCGAGCCAAAACTGTTTAACAATCAAATCCATACTGGTGAAGGAATCAATAATCTTTTTTTAAGCAATGTATATGTAATTACTACCGGGAGGACTGCATCTGCAAGTGAGCTGGTTATTAATGGATTAGATCCTTATATTAATGTTGTTCAGGTAGGAGAAACGACTACTGGAAAATTCCAGGCTTCCTTCCTTTTATATGATGCCCCTGCTCCAAACTTTAGTAGAAGTGAAGCGAACCCCAGTCATACCTATGCCATGTTACCCCTAGTTTTTAAAACAGTGAATGCTGTTGGTTTTACCGATTTTATAAATGGTTTAGACCCCGAAGTATCAATCAATGAAGATATATCTAACTTAGGTGTATTAGGCAATATAGATGAGCCCTTACTTGCTACAGCTCTAAATGAAATTTTCCCGTCATCATTAAAACAACAAAAGAGCAGTTTGCAGTTCGAAGAAATTTTCGATAGTAAATCACATTTACCTACCTACCAATTAATGATCATTGAAAATAACTAAGCAAGCTTCATGAAAATACTTTTAGTTATTCATTAAAATAGATTCCCCCTGGTATTATACCAACTTCAATTGATTGTATTTCAGTATTTAAAGAAAGGTCGAAAACTTTCAAAGTACCATTACTAGCAAAATCTCCAGCATCTGTAGCATATAATCTTCCATCGTTGGCTGTCATTGTATAAAAACTTCCATCAAGAATACTTGAATTAGGCAGTGATGAACTTGTAATATTCTTGCTATACACTCCCCCGTTTAAATTATAAATAATATCGGTTTCATTGACTGTTAAATTAACTGGATGTTCTGTTGTCGCAAAATCAAATGTTAACGAAACTTCATTATTTTTTGTGTCTATTTTTACTAAACTGCCCATGGTTTCATTTCCAGTAAATTCAGGATTTCCACCACACAATACCCAAAGATCATTACCAGTTATTACCATCGAATTTGGAACATCCCCTACTTCAAGAGTCACTGTTAATGTATTTAGATTGGAATCAATAACAGAGATTAAATTATTTTGACTAAATCCACCATTATGTGCAACATAAACGTTGGTGCCGTTAATGATAATTCTTTCAGGACCAAATGAAACAGGAATTGTTGCTGACACTGAATTTGATGTAAGATCAAGAATAGCTATGAAATCGTCTGAAGCATCAAATGGATCCCCCCAATTTGTTACATATCCCGTATTTCCAATTGCAACGAAATATCTTGGGTTATCCAATCCTGATGTTATACTAGCCATTGATTCAAAAGAATAGCGATTCACTACTTCAATTTTATGTGAATTATTTACGATGATGTAAGCCTTTTCATCACTGAAACCAATTGATTGCACAATGTTTCCAAGATTAGTGCCATTTACATTATTAAATATTGCACCTTCTACAGTATCAAAGTCTTCTGAAATAAAGGAAACAGTACCTGTACCAGTAGCAAAAGGACCTTCATTTGAAATTAATATCCCAAATTCATAATCACCTAATGGAATACTAATAGTTTCGCCATCGCTACTACAAGAAGTAATTATTAAAATTGAAATAGATAAATAAATTAATCGTTTTAATAGTTTCATTTTTTAAAATTTAAAGGTTAAGAATAATTGATAGTTTCTATTAGGCATTGGCCTAAAGGCTACATTTTCGTAATAAATGTTGAAAATATTATTTGCTTTAATTCCAAGTTTTATTGGAGATGAATATTGATTTAATTCTATTTCCACCCCGATATTTGAAACGGAATAATCAGCTACAATTCCTAGATTATCGGTAGTTATAAATACTTCACCATTATAAATAATCTGATAATAAGCCGAAATATTTTTGAAGCTATAGTTTATCGTTCCTGTTCCTTTATGAAAAGGAACATAAAGTAATTGTGTGTTCTTTTTTGTATCTGTTGCCAACGTAAATGCATAATTTATATTAAAACTGAAATGATTGTCATTGAAATTTTTAAAAAAATTGCCAGATACTTCAAAACCAATATTTTCAGTTTCCTGAATATTTATTGGCGAAAATTGACTTTCCCCATTGGGTTGCCATTTAATTAAGTTTTCTGAAGTGATAAAAAATCCATTTATATTTAGCTGAATTTCGCGCCAAGAAAATTCATTTCCTATTTCAACCTGATATGAAGTTTCTGGCATTAGATCTTTGTTTCCTCCCTTATCCCAATACAGATCATTGAACGTAGGAATTCTATAATTCTTTGATGCATTAAATTTTATGCTGTATAATGGGGATATTAAATATTTTCCATCAAGAGAGACAAGAAATGGATTGTCAAAATCGTTTAAAAATTCTTGTCTCATATTTACCCCATAGCTAAACCGATCTGTTAGTTGATAATATAATAAAAGTACGGTAGATAAGGTGTTTCGGTTATTTTTTCCTATACTCGACCCTTCTGCATTGATGAAAGTATAATTAACAAGACCACTCACCTTCAAATTTAGTAAGGCATGATATTCCATAAGATAATCGGTTATGAATGTATTGGTCTTTCCATTAAAAAACAGTGATTTATCCTTATTGGGAAAATAACGATAGTTCTCAAAAAGATGGGCTCCTTTCAATGTTGAATTAAGCTTAGCTGTATTAGTTTTCCAACTTAATAGATTTCGAAAAGTTATATCATTATAAGAATCTTTTGCAGGTGTGGTAAGAGTTCTGGAGAAATTTCGATTCCCAAAAAAATAATTACTATTCCATGATAATATACTCTTCTTAAACTTCAAGCCCCCATTTAAACTCGTATTAAAACGCAAAAATGCTCCATTTTCATTTTTTTTATTCTTTCCTAAATAAGTAAAATCGTTTTCAGAAGAAATAAAATCTATTCCCAAATCAAAATACCTTTTTTCATTGGAATGAGTCGTTTTAATAGTTCCTTCCCAAGTTGAAAAACTGCCATAAAGTAACCGCAGGACCTGTATCTTTTGATCCGTAAATGAAATTGAGTTATTTAAATGCACACTCCCTCCTACTGCTCCACTACCATATTGAGTGCTTCCTCCACCACTTCGAATTATTATAGAATTGAATGCATTAATAGAAATAGTATTGAAGTCAGTTTGACCAGTAAGGTTTGAGTTAATAGCTATGCCATTCCATATTACAGCAGTTTGTGAAGCATTGGTCCCTCTAAATGATGGAGAAGCAACCATTCCATATCCATTTTCTTTAAAATATATTGTTGAATTATATCGTAATACATCAGTTAGTGATGCAGAATTTCTTTTGATAAGAGTATCCGTAATTGTCGTTAATTTATAGCCTTCTGAATATTCCTTTAGTGTAGTATCCATAAAAACTACCTCCTTTAAATATTGAATAGAATCTACTTGTGCGTACGAATGTGTAGCACATAAAAATAAAACTGACGATATAATGAATATTAAATGCTTCATAAACAAACTTCTATCCCGAAAGCTCGAAAAATAAATGTTGAACATGGCAGGTCTCCTGGCTTGTCTTTTAGTTCTCCTTCCCATCTTATTAATAAAGACAGTGGTTTTGAAGTTTTGTGCCCCGATTAAACCTAATTTTATTAGGATGGGGAAGACTTACAGTTGCGGGAACAGCTTCGGATTTTAACCGAATTCCCTATTATGGACGATCCAATTATTCTTGGTATTGCGTCCACCAAAATTCATTACAAAAATAACACTTTATTTAATTGCTTAAACAAATCAAATACCTTTATTTTTGGATATGCTAAAATCATTTCTACTACTTACTGTTTTTATACTCTTTTTTTCCTGTAATCAAATTAAGGACTCCCCATCTATTGTTAAGGATAATGACCATACTTTCAAAATTAAGTTTGCTGATGGTTTTGAGATCAATTATTATGAAGGTTATAAAGTTATCACTATTAAAAATGCCTGGCCAGGTTCCGATAAAGTGTTTCGATATGCTTTGGTCGAAAAAAATGTTCCTTTCAATATTGAGGAAGAATTTGATGCGATTGTTACTATTCCAATAAAAAAAATTGTTGTTACTTCTACGACTCACATTCCTTCTTTAGAAATGTTAGGAGTAGACAAATCATTGATAGGTTTTCCTAATTTAGATTATATTTCTTCTTCAACAATTAGAAAACGAATTGATGCTGGGCAGATCCAAGAATTGGGTAAAAATGAAGATATCAACACCGAGATATTAATCGACCTGGCTCCAGAATTATTAGTTGCATTTGCTGTAGATGGAAACAATAAAATATTAAACACCATTTCCAAAACAGGAATTCCAGTTGTATATAATGGGGACTGGGCAGAAACTTCTCCTCTTGGAAAAGCGGAATGGATTAAATTCTTTGCTGCATTTTTTAATAAGGAAAATGAAGCAGCACAGATTTTTTCAGAAATAAAGACACAGTATCTGGACGCTAAAAAATTAGCTAAAAAGGCAACGGTAATTTCAACTGTTTTAAGTGGTGCTATGTATAAAGATGTATGGTATTTACCACAAGGGAATAGTTGGGGGGCGCAATTTATTGCTGATGCAAATGGTGATTATCTTTGGAAAGATACTCAAGGCACAGGTAGTTTATCGTTAAATTTAGAAAGTGTTTTGGAAAAAGGAGAACATGCTGCTGTTTGGATTGGACCAAGTTATTATACCGATCTTCAACAGATTAAAGAAGCACATGCTGTGTATAAGGAATTTGATGCTTTTAAAAATAAAAACGTTTATAGTTTTACAAATAAAATAGGAGAAACAGGCGGGCTTTTGTATTTTGAATTGGCTCCAAACCGTCCGGATATCGTATTAAAAGATATCATAAAAATTCTACACCCAGAGCTTTTACCCGATCATGAATTTTATTTTTTTGACAAACTTGAATAATGGAAAGCAACAAGCCCTATAAAAAATATTTTATCTATTTAATGTTTCTATTACTTGTAGCATTTATAATGAATATTAGTTTAGGTTCTGTATCCATACCCTTAGATGAGGTATTTTCAGGGCTTTTTGGTGGAACTACATCAAAATCATCTTGGAACTTTATTATTTTAAATTATCGATTACCAAAGGCAATTACAGCAATTTTAGCCGGAAGTGGACTTGCAGTTTCAGGATTATTGATGCAAACTTTGTTTAGAAATCCTTTAGCAGGTCCTTTTGTTCTTGGATTAAGCAGTGGTGCAAGTTTGGGAGTAGCTATATTAATATTAGGAGCTAATACCTTTGGTGGTTTTCTTGGAGGTCTATTATTAAGCTCATGGAGTCTCGTAATTGCATCTGCTATCGGAAGTTTTTTGGTTTTATTAGCAGTGTTGTCTGTTACTTTTAATGTAAAAGATACCATGGCAATCCTCATTATTGGATTAATGTTCGGCAGTGTAACCGCTGCAGTTGTATCGGTACTTTCCTATTTTAGTGATGCGGAACAATTACAACAATTTATATTTTGGTCATTTGGAACCTTAGGCAATGTGTCCTGGGATGGTATAATAATTTTAAGTCTGTGTTCTTTAATAGGAATCATCTTAAGCTTTATCTCAGTGAAGCCTTTAAATGCGTTATTACTAGGAGAAAACTATGCAAAAAGTATGGGCTTAAATTTAAAGAGAACAACCTTATTAATTATTTTTGCAACTAGTATTTTAGCTGGTGGAATTACAGCATTTGCTGGACCTATTGCATTTGTTGGTTTAGCGGTACCACACTTAACACGTCAATATTTTACAACTTCAGATCATTTAATTTTATTACCTGCTGTAATAATTAGTGGTGCTATTTTAATGCTAATTTGCGATACAGTAGCACAACTTCCTTTTAGTGAGTATACTTTTCCTATTAATGCAATTACATCGTTATTAGGGGCTCCGGTAGTTATTTGGTTGTTGGTGAGGAAACGAAAATTATTATTTTAATTTAACGGCCTCTTCGAATCCTCTCAGAGACCTAAAGAAAAAGTGATCATCATAATTGGTTAGTAACGAAGTCGAAGTGATTATGAATTAATGACAAAAGAAAAAAAGCATATCGCATTAGAAGTTAAAGATCTTTCGATTGGATATTTAGCCAAAAGAAAGACATTCGTTGTTTTTGAAGGTATTAATTTTTCAATTTATAAAGGGAAAATGGTTGGTCTTGTTGGAAGCAATGGAATTGGAAAATCTACATTATTAAGAACTATAGCTGGAATACAGCCCAATTTAAAAGGTAATATAAATATTAATAGAAACTCTTTAGACAGCTTTACATCAATACAATTAGCTAATGAATTGAGTATTGTTTTAACGGAAGCACCTACATCCAAAAACTTATCTGTACTGGAATTGGTTTCCCTAGGAAGACAACCATATACTAATTGGATTGGTAAACTTTCAGAAACAGATAAAAAAATTATTCAGAAAGCGTTACAAGATACAGAGACAGAATTATTAATCAATCACAAATGTTTTGAACTAAGTGATGGGCAATTACAGCAAGTACTTATTGCCAGAGCATTAGCCCAGGATACATCATTAATTTTATTAGACGAACCCACTACTCATCTGGATATTTATCACAGGACCTATATTTTTAGTTTGTTAAAAAAAATAGCAAATGAAGACAGTAAAACGATCTTTTTTTCAACTCATGAGATCGATCTTGCAATTCAATTAAGTGATCATCTAGTAGTAATGACACCACAAAAAGTATATTTTAATAGCCCCGAAAATTTAATTTCTGAAGGTTGTTTCGATAATTTGTTTCCTAATGAGACTATTTGTTTTGAACAAGAAACAAAACGTTTTGTATTAAAAAATTAATAAAACAATTACTAACTTTATGGCTTCAAGAGTTTAATTATCAATTTATATGTCTGAATCCTATATTATAATTCTAATAGCACTTATTTTTTTAATTGTTGGAGTTTATATTGGCAATCGTTTTGCCAGGTTAAAACAAAAATCTGACACCATTAAATTGGATACAGATCTCGATAATTCAAAAGAGCAAAATAAAAAATTAGAGGATAGAATTCAACATGTAATTAATGATCTTGAAACCATTAGAAAAGAAAAAGAAACTATTACTATTGAACTTACCCAAAGAACATCAGATTTTAATAACATAGAAAAAAAGTTTCAGGAACAAGAAAAAGAATTAAGGTTGCGATTTAAAAATCTTGCCAATGAAATTTTGGAAAATACATCTTCTAAATTTTCAAAACAGAATAAGGATAATTTGGACCTGCTATTAAATCCGCTGCAAAAGAAAATAGAATCCTTTGAAAAGAAAGTAGACGACTCTCAAAAAGATAGCATTAGCATGCATTCTGCACTAAAACAACAATTAAAAGATTTAAATGATCTCAACCAACAAATGAGCAAGGAAGCGATAAATCTTACCAATGCATTAAAAGGAGATAACAAGGCTCAAGGAGATTGGGGTGAAATTCAGCTTGAAATATTATTGGAAAAAGCTGGATTAAGTAAAGGCATCCATTATACTGCACAAGGAGGTTTTAGAGATGATGAAGGAAATTTAAAAAAACCTGATTTTATCGTCAACCTGCCAGATCAAAAACATTTAATTATCGATTCAAAAGTTTCTTTAACTGCATATGAAGGGTATTATAGTGCTGAAGATGAATCTGATAGAATTAAAAATTTGAAAAAACACATCCTAAGTATCAAGAGGCATATTAAAGATTTAGGAGAAAAACAATATACTGAACTGTATGGAATTAATACCCCTGACTACGTATTGATGTTCGTCCCTATTGAAGCAGCTCTCTTAATTGCTTTCAATGAAAATAACAAACTTTATTTGGAAGCTTTTGATAAAAATGTGGTTTTGGTTTCGACCTCTACATTATTGGCTACATTAAGTACAGTGTCGTCTATATGGAAACAAGAGGATCAAAAAAGAAATGTAATTGAAATTGCCAGGCAGGCTGGCGCTCTTTATGACAAATTTTATGGGTTTGTTAATGATTTAATGGGTGTTGGAAAAAAGTTAGACGCAGCTAAAAGTAATTATACTGATGCTATGAATAAATTAGTTGAGGGTCGTGGAAATTTAGTTACAAGTGTCGAGAAAATTAAAAAATTAGGTGCGAAAGCAAAAAAATCTTTGCCAGAACAAATCCTAAAAAGAGCAGAAGAAGAAGGATCTAAATAGTATCTTGATTATTATATATTTTTAGAAATATGAAAAAAGTATTATTTAAAATGTTGGGAATCATATTAGCCGTATTTTTAGTATGGTTTACATTTATTTATTTTGTTCCCTATAGTGAAGGTACTCGATCTGGAGAACTTATTAAAATAAGTAGAAAAGGGGTTATTTTTAAGACCTGGGAAGGAGAAATTAGTCAGGGAATTAGTGGAGCACAAATATTTTCATTTTCAATTTTAGATAAAAATCAACAGCTTATTGACGATTTAAATGAATACCAGGGCAATTATGTGAAAATTAGCTATATAGAACGTTATGCCTCTTTTGTTTTTTGGGGAGATACCAAATATTTTATCACAGATGTAACTAAAGAAACTTCCCCACACTTTAATCAGATAGATTAAAAAACTCTTACTAAATTAAATCCAAAGAAAAAATCACCATCACTCCAATCGACCTGAGCTTGAACAATAAATCCTTCTTCAAACATGGCTTGTGCATTGGTAAAATGTAATTGAAATACATGGCCTCCTGTTTCTATATCAACTCCAATCGATAATGGGTTATTATAAACGGAATTACTGTTTCTATTTAAGTGAATGCCATAATCAAGATTCAAACTTACATGTTTGGAAATTTTATAACGTCCGCCAACTCCAATAGCATATTGATTGTTTTTTTCGTCGTAAGCTATGGTTGTTCCATCTTCTTGCTCTACAAAACTTCTGGTTGCTAAATTTTCATGAATATAAGTAGGTGCAATCAACAATGATAGGTTTTTATTTACCTTTCTGGATAAAAGCAATTGTGTAGTATAGCTCAATCGCTGTTCAAAATTGATGTCTGGATAAATATCCTTATCTAAAGCAGTATTAACTGTTATCAAATTATACCCGACAATACTTACAGGAAAACCATCTTCTTCCTGAGGCATGAGTCTGTATTTAGCCTGTAATCCATATTTTTTTTGATTGGAACTTCGAGATGCTCCAATATTCAACCAGTCTGTAAAACCATAGATAAACTTTATCTGTGTTACAGATTGATCTAAGCCAAAGAAATCGTCAATGCCATTTTTAACAGTACCAAAGCGATGTGAAATTATTAGGAATAAGTCCTTTTTATCAGCCAGTTTCGTACTTTCAAAATTGACAACCTTAAGTGATTTAAACGCGGTAATAACTGTTTTATCAACAATTATATCAGCATCTAATTCGTCTAAAAGATCATCTTGAGAAAAAACAATACAAGGAAGTAATAATAATAGCAGTGCGATTTTTTTCATTATTGAAACTTAATTAATTATTGTTGATTGGTCTAATTTTACAATCTCAAATAGATCGTCGTACCCAATACATCTACCCTTTACTGTGATTTTTTTATTAATTTTTATTTTTTCGATTTCTAAATCAAAACTACATTGAACACTGTTATCAATAGTAAGTGTATTTGCATTAATTTCAGTAATAATACCAGAAACCTGAACGGTACTATTCAAAACTTCTGAAGATTGATTGTCCTTAAATATTTTCGCTAATTCTATTGCAGAAACTGTAAGCTTAGCTTCTTCAGTTTTAATATCTCGATGCTCCTGATACATATAATTATAGGCAAAATAAGCTCCAAGAAACAACAATGCTATAGCTATGATTATTTTAGTTTGTTTTTTCATAACTGAAATTTAAGATTTATTTTTTAAAATAAAATTTGCTGAAACATTGATCTCTTCAGCAATTTTACTACTCACGATACTGGGGATCTCAATATTAAAGTCTTCAGGTTTTAAAACAAAATTAGTCACAATATGCACCTCGTCATCTACCATTCTTATAGTAGCAGGAACTTCAACCTGTTTTTCTACTCCATGTAAGGTAATTATTCCTGAAACTGTATAGGTTTTACCTTCTTCTGAAAGATCCTTTAATTTAAAGTTTGCGACTTTACCTTTAAAGGTTGTTTTTGGATATTCTGATGATTCAGCATAATTCTCATTAAAATGTTCTTCCATCAAAGCAATCTTAAATCGAAAGCTTTTTACTAAAGCCAAGCTAACTAGAGCACCATCTTCTGTTAATATCGCACTTACATTTTTGTTATTTGCTTTCACTTCTTCAAAAGAAGGAACTGAAGCTTCAAAATTGAGTTCTCCTGTTTTAGTGATAAATTTTTCTTGTGCATTTAAAACATTAAAAACACAAAACACACTTAAAGCAAAAATTAAACTTTTCATTTTTTTAAATATTTATTTAATTTTTTAAGAGTCCGTCATCCTCCCATTTAAAGATCAGGTCTATTGTTTGTTGAGATAATCTAGGTCCTCCTAAAGGCATTAAGCCATCGGCACCTGGGTTTCTGTTTATTCTATCTAACAACCCCCTGTTTAACACTGCTTCTTTTAGCATTTCATAATTTACTAAAGGCATGGGCGCTCCATTTTGAGGTGGATTTGAATGGCAAGCTAAACAAACATTATCTATTATTGGTTTAATATCTTGGTAGGTAACAAGATCAGGCAATGGTTCTTCATCTGCCTCAATATCATCATAAGTACTTTGGGAACAACCAGCCAATAAAAGAAAGAAGCTCACGATTCCTAATAAAAAAATAAGATTGTTATTTTTCATTTAAAACAATTTAATACATAATGATAAACAAGATAAAGTTAACAATATTATAAGAAATTTTTAAAAACTTTTTTATTATGCATGTTAAAAAAATTAAAAAAAATATAATCTTATAAAATAAACTTTATTTATATAAATATAAATTTATTTTGATTTATTTACTCAAGTACATTTTTCTGCGAGAATAAAGTTCATAGAATTCATCTTCTTTCAAGCTATCAATAAAAAGAATACTTTCACCTGTACTTTTCATTTCAGGTCCTAATTGTTTATTTACATCAGGAAATTTATTAAAACTAAATACTGGCTGTTTAATAGCAAATCCCTTTAGACTTGGTGAAAATTTGAAATCGCTAACCCTATTGTGCCCCAGCATAACTTTAGTTGCGTAATTTACGTATGGTTCTCCATAAGCCTTGGATATAAACGGAACTGTTCGGGAAGCTCTTGGATTAGCTTCAATAATATAGACAATATCGTCTTTAATTGCAAATTGAATGTTAATCAATCCAACAGTATTCAATGCCAATGCTATATTTCTGGTATGATCCTTAATTTGCTGCATCACAAATTCGCCCAAATTAAAAGGAGGTAACGTTGCATTTGAATCTCCAGAATGAACACCACAAGGTTCAATATGCTCCATAATTCCAATAATATAAACATCCTTTCCATCACAGATCGCATCTGCTTCAGCTTCAATTGCACCATCTAAATAATGATCTAACAATAATTTATTGTCAGGCATTTTCCGAAGAATATCAACAACATGCTCTTCCAATTCCTTTTTATTAATTACGATTTTCATCCCCTGCCCTCCTAAAACATAGGATGGTCTAATTAACAAAGGGAAATCTAATTTGTCTGCTAGAGCTAAAGCATCTTCAGCAGTTTCAGCAACTCCAAATTCTGGGTATGGAATGTTTATTTTTTTTAAAATACTTGAAAAACTACCTCTGTCTTCAGCAAGATCTAGCGATTCAAAGCATGTTCCTATCACTTTAATCCCGTACCGATCAAGTTTTTTAGCTAATTTTAGTGCAGTTTGTCCACCTAATTGAACAATAACACCTTCTGGTTTTTCGTGTTGTATGATGTCATAAATATGCTCCCAAAATACAGGTTCAAAATATAATTTATCAGCTATATCAAAATCGGTTGAAACAGTCTCTGGATTGCAATTGATCATTATGGTTTCATACCCAATTTCAGAAGCTGCCAATACCCCATGAACACAACAATAATCGAATTCAATACCCTGACCGATTCTATTGGGACCTGAGCCTAACACAATTATCTTTTTCTTCTTGGAAACTATGGAGTCATTTACTGAATGTCGTTTACCTTCTTTTGTTTCCATTTCATTTTCGAAAGTAGAATAATAGTAAGGCGTTTCAGCTTTAAATTCGGCTGCACAGGTATCCACTAATTTATAGACCCTATTTATTTTAAATTCCTCTCTTTTTTTATATACCATGCTTTCCATACAATTAAGCATATGTGCAATCTGACGATCACCATATCCTTTTTGTTTGGCTTCTAAAAGTAAGTCACGAGGTAAGGTGTCTATTTTATATTTTGAAATTTCTTTCTGAAGAAAATGCAGTTCCTCATACTGCTTTAGAAACCACATATCAATTTTTGTAATATCGTGAATTCGGCTTAAGGGAATTCCCAATTGTATGGCGTCATAGATAACAAAAACACGATCCCAGCTTGCATTGGTTAACTTATCAATTATTTGATCATAATCTTTATACCCTTTACCATCTGCACCAATACCATTGCGTTTAATTTCAAGTGATTGTGTTGCTTTATGTAGTGCTTCTTGAAAGGAGCGACCAATTCCCATAACTTCCCCTACAGATTTCATTTGAAGTCCAAGAGTTCGATCTGAGCCTTCGAATTTATCAAAATTCCATCGAGGTATTTTTACGATCACATAATCCAAGGTAGGTTCGAAGAGTGCAGAAGTCGATTTTGTAATTTGATTATCCAATTCATCCAAATGATATCCGATAGCTAATTTTGTAGCTATTTTAGCAATTGGATACCCAGTTGCTTTTGAAGCCAATGCAGAAGATCGAGAAACACGGGGGTTTATTTCAATAGCGATAATATCTTCATTATCATCGGGACTTACAGCAAACTGAACATTACATCCGCCAGCAAAATCGCCTATACTACGCATCATTTTAATCGCCTTATCCCTCATACGCTGGTAACAGGTATCACTAAGAGTCATTGCAGGAGCCACTGTTATAGAGTCTCCGGTATGAATTCCCATTGGGTCCATATTTTCTATGGTACAGATAATAACAACATTATCGTTATTGTCTCTAAGTAATTCCAATTCATATTCTTTCCAACCTAATAACGCTCTATCGATCAACACTTCATGGATAGGAGAAGCTTCCAATCCACGAGTAAGTAATTCTTCAAATTCTTCTTCGGAATGAACAAATGATGCGCCTGAGCCTCCAAGTGTAAAAGAAGGTCTAATAACAAGTGGAAAGCCAAATTCTTGAGCAATCTCTTTTCCTGATAAATAGGAGTTTGCAATTTTTGCTGGAGCAACAGGAATCCCAATGTTTATCATTAACTCCTTAAATTTATCACGATCTTCAGTAATATTAATAGCATCTATATCCACGCCTATTATATCAACATTAAAGTCTTTCCATATACCTTTTTCATCAGCCTCTATACATAGATTTAAAGCAGTTTGCCCTCCCATAGTTGGTAATACAGCATCTATATTTGGATGCTTTTTTAAAATATTAACTATCGATTTAGTAGTAATGGGCAATAAGTAAATATGATCTGCCATGGAAGGATCTGTCATAATGGTAGCAGGATTAGAATTGATCAAAACAGTTTCAATTCCATCTTCACGAAGCGAACGCAGAGCTTGAGATCCGGAGTAATCAAATTCGCAGGCTTGACCAATAATTATAGGTCCTGACCCAATAATTAAAATCGAAGAAAGGTTTTTGTTTTTTGGCATTTGCAAGGTGCTTTTTTACTGTGTTAAAACTACGATAGATTGGGGTATAAAAAAAAGGTGTTGCTCTAAGAACAACACCTTTTTATATATTTTTATCAACATTATTTTTTCTGTCGTGTTTCAGAAGATACAGATATTTTTTTTCTGCCTTTTGCTCTTCGAGCTGCCAACACTTTTCGTCCGCTAACAGAAGACATACGCTCTCTAAAACCGTGTTTGTTTTTCCTTTTCCTTTTTGAAGGCTGAAATGTTCTTTTCATTATAAATTATATTAAAACTTCTGAATTATTACACTGTTACAGTCCTCTGTAAAAGTCGGGTGCAAATATACAATCATTTTTCACTTTCCCAAACCTAAATATTAAAATATTTCTAACTATTTTTTATACCTTTGGCAACAATAAATAAAAGATATGTTTAATAAAAATATTAAGCTAGTTTTAGCTGCATTAATTATAGCCTATGCTGTGTGGCAATTTGTAGAAGGCTTTATTGGGAATGGAATCATGTATATTTTACTTGCATCGGTTTTTGTATTTTTATACTTTAAAAATGAACTCATACTATTGGCTTTTTTACGCTTGAGAAAAGAAGATTTTGTTGGTGCAAAAAAGTGGCTGGATAAAATAAAAAATCCAAAGACTTCCTTAATTAGAAAACAACAGGGGTATTATAACTACCTAAATGGGCTTATGGTTTCGCAAACCAATATGAATGAGGCTGAGAAATATTTTAAAAAAGCTGTTGACCTAGGTTTATCAATGAATACAGATCTGGCTATAGCGAAGCTTAACCTTGCAGGAATTGCTATGTCCAAAAATCGAAAAAGAGAGGCACAGCAATTACTATCAGAAGCCAAAAAATTAGATAAACACGGTATGTTAGATGATCAAATTAAAATGATGAAGCAACAAATGAAGAAAGTTGGACAGCCAAGACAACAATTTGGGCGTGGGGGAAGAGGTGGTAGAAGATTTTAATCTTAGGTAATAAGCAAAGTAAATCATGAAAGAATAAGAATAAAAACTGTTCTTTCAATAAGGTTTACTTCCCGAAAAACATTTTATATGCAGCTATTAATAATATTACACCAAATATTTTTTTTAACATATTTTGGTTGATTGAAATGGCTAGTTTAGAACCAAAAAATCCACCAACAGCAAAGCCAATAGCAATAATAATAGCATATTTCCAATTTACATATCCTTCTGTATAATAATTATATGCTGCAAAAAATGTTACAGGAACTGCAAGTACGGCTAGGCTAGTACCCTGTGCTTCATGTTGATTATAACCCAATAATAAAACCATCAATGGAATCATAATCAAGCCCCCTTCTACTCCTAATACGCCACTTAACACACCTGCTAATATTCCAATAATTATAAGGGTAAATACTAATAAAATATTCATGGATTTGTCATTATTTTGAGTGAATATAGTATCCTTTTTCAGGAATATCTATATAATATACTTTTCCTGAAGCATTTTTTAAAAAGGTATCACGTAGCCAGGGGTTGTGGATTTTTAGAATCTTGTAATTAATGTCAAACTTTTTTACAAATAAAGCAATATCGGTTATGGCAGTATCTACTTTTACTTTGTATGTTGGAATTGTTTCATATAGATCTTTTTCTCTAAAATTAAATCCATATTTCTTAGGATTCGATAGTATTTCTTTAAAAGCTAAAATTCTAAATACGTACCTACTTGTTTCTTCATTTAATAATAAATCGTAGTAGGAATCCGTTGATTTTTGTCGTTCTTGTTGCTTCCTAATTCCTGCGTTTCCAGTATTGTTGGCAGCGGCTGCTAGGGTCCAAGTACCAAACCGTTCTTTAGCGTCTATTAAATATTATGTAGCAACTTTTGTAGCTAATTCTAAATTATAGCGTTCATCCACATAGCTATTTATTTCTAGGCCATATTCCTTACCTGTTCCTTACATAAAATGCCAAAATCCTAAAGCTCCAGATGGAGAACGATTATTTTGCAAACCACTTTCGGCAACTACCAGGTATTTAAAATCTTCCAGGAGTCCATATTCTTTAAGTAAAGATTCTATAATTGGAAAATATTTATGAGCTCTTTTAATCAGTAATAAGCCATTGGATTGCCAATAAATATTCACCAATAATTCTCTGTCCATACGCTCTTTGATATCTGGATTGTTAAGCGGAACTGCTTCTCTGGCGAAATCCATTTTTTTTGGGGGTGGAATAGCATAAACATTATAATCGTTTACCATTTTTCTTTCAACAATCGCATCTGTAGGTGCTTCTTGAACAGCATTGATTAGTAGAAGGATTCCTACTATTGAGAATAGTATAAGAATAAATTTTGGTGAGGCTTTCATGACAATAAAAAAATGATTGTTATAAAAAATAATTAATTCAATAAAAATATTGAATAATGGTGAAAACATAAAAGAAAAGTACGGGTTTAACTTAACACTACCATTTCAAATAAAGAAATTTTAACAACACTATTAGGCGTCTACTATTTCATCATAAGTATTTTTATTCATTCCTACATCAAGTTCAATTTCATTAAAGTTATTTGAAGCTTTTACCAGTAATGCAGAACCAATAGTTTCAAACAAATCACTTGTTTTAAGAACAAATAACGCCTGTTTTTTAATATTAAAATTAGGGATCCCAAGGAGTGTTAAATCTGTTGCAGCCGAATGCCGGGCAATTAAATTGTAAAATGGTTCTTGTTCTATAACATTATTGATAATTTCAATTTCAACAGGAACACGAAGATCCTCTACCAATTTTAATATATTTAATTTAATAACCTCACTTTCATTATTATTGTTATTTACAAATAATACACGGATACTTGTTTTATTCCATTTAGGAGATTGAATAATAAAACGTGCTATATTTAACATCATTTCTGCATTTTTACTATCGGTCTCTCTCCACCAAAGATCAATAGTTTGATAGTCCCCAAACTTTGTTTTTCTATCAAAATCCAGATATAACAGATTATAATCTAAATAAAGTAGTTTTTGGGTCATTTTTGAATAATCCTCTGAGTTTTCAAGACCTTTTGGCCAGCCCATCATTACTGTATTAGGGTCAACTCCTGAAAAACCAAATATTGAAGCAATGTTTTCAATTCCTTTATAAATATTATCAGCTTTTAATTGTCTGGCAAATACCCCTAGTTTTTCAAAATGATCATCTTTTACAATTTGATCTGACTTTGGCAAAGGATTATCATTGTTTTTATCAATAATAATATTAAAATTAGTAACTATCCCGGTCCTACCTGATACTGTTTTTGCCAATTCAACCAAAAAGAATCGATGTTCACTTTCACCACTAAATAGAATGATATTTGGATTCCAGATATTACTTCTATCTGTTGGTTTTGCATCAATTTTTTTTAATCCTTTAGCTACAATATTTTCCCAAACACTTTGCCATACATCAACAGAATCTAAACTGATCTTTTTTCGTTGAAGATAGTAATGGATACCAACAATAATAATTATAGAGGCAAACATAGCAAACATATCCAACTTAAACATTACTCCAAAACAAGCTATGAATCCAATAAGACCAACCCATCGTTTTATTTTAAACGTAGGTTGAAAATCTGGATTAGCCCAGCTTTCAAGGTAAAATGAGATATTTATAAACCCATAAGCTGCTAAATAGAACATCGAAACAATACGTGCAATAACATCTAATTCTCCAATCAACACTCCCAATTGTGCAATTACGAAAACCAATATTAAAGCATTTGCTGGCTCGTCATTTTTACCCCTTCCTTTTCCAAAAGGACTTGGTGTGATTTTATCAATGGACATTGCTTGCAAAATTCTAGGAGCTCCTAATATTCCACCTAATGCTGATGATAAGGTTGCACCCCAAATTCCTGCTACAACAGCTGGAGCAAATAATGCAATCTTTATTAAGATGTTATAATCAGTTTTTAAAGTTTCCGAATCTATTTGGATACTTAAAAAAAATGCAAGGAAAATATACACTACAAAACCAACTGCAATAGCTGCTATAGTTCCAATAGGAATTGATTTTTTAGGATCTTTTAGATCACCACTCATTGCAATACCTGCTGTGAACCCTGTTACTGCTGGGAAAAATATGGCAAATATCACTTCCATAGGTACTGATCCTTCATCTGAAAATAAGTTAACAGATTCAGGTACATAATCAGATGTACCTATAAAAATTGAGACCAAAGAGACTATAATTGCTATTAATATTAAAAATTGTGTTTTTAAAGCTACCGAAGTACTTATCAATGCAATTGCTGTTAAAACTAGCAGAGCAATTGTTCCAGATAATCGCAAGCCATTAATATCTGTTTCAAAACCAAAATACCCGTTAAAACTTTCAGCAAACCCTATTAAATATAATGCAATTGATAGTGCAGTACCAACATATAAAGCAATTCCAATTGCACCTCCAATTGGAATACCCATACTTCTGGAAAGAATATAATAAATACCACCAGCCCCAACTTTTTTATCTGTAGCAATTGAAGACACGCTTAGTCCTGTTGTAACAGAAATTACATGAGCTAAAACGATTATTAATATGGTGCCAATAAGGCCTGCATTTCCAACAACCCAACCCATCCTTAAATACATTATTACACCTAGAATTGTAAGAATAGAAGGTGTAAACACTCCTGCAAATGCATCAAATTTCTTTTTTTCTGCCATAAATTTATTTGTATTTTATTCCTTCTGAAATCTTTTTCAAGATTATTAAAATAGTTTAACTATTCAATTTTTTTTTGTTTTTTTTAATAATCATCCTCAATAATTTTAGGTAAATTTTTATTTAACCATTCGTATTTATTGATAATCATGATGTGTGATCCTTCAGGCAAAACAATGCAATCCTTAATATTTTTTAAAGGAAAAACAAGATCATTATCACCATGGATATGAATTACATGTGGCACTTGTTTCTCCCGATCCCAATTCAACATTTGAGCTATTGCCCAATCTAAATATCCCTTATCACTCACAGATAGATATTTTTGATATAAGGCTAATTTTTTCTTAGTCTTTGACCCAATTGTATACTTTGTTAAATCTTTTTTTGAGAATAAAAACCCTATTGGAATAATTTTATAGGCCTTTGTTTTACTTGCAATTTGCTGCTTTTTTGGAAGTTCGTTTTTAGTTTTTATACTTGAAATTATTATCAGTTTTTTGAGTTTTAAAAACAAACTCATCTCCCGAGCAACCACATCACCAAAAGAAATACCTATTAACACAGAATTTAGATGTATCACCAGCATGGCCATTCTCTTTGCATACACTATTAGTGATTCTTTTTTTTGAGGGATCATCCATTCCAAAACATGAATCGAATATGTACTTTCATGTATTGAAATGTTTTCAAAAATTTCTTTTCCAGCAGCTAAGTCTGGTACAAAATAAATGTGTGTTTTTGTTTTGGTCATATAGCTTTAACAAGAGAATAACGTTATAGCTCAATAATTATTCGTAAATTTACATCTTAATGGGCAACAATCCTAAAAGTATTTTCTTAGCAATGAATACTAAAGCAATGCAACTAATTAAAAAAGCTATTTCTTGCTTTATATAATTTCTTATTTAATTTAAATCGATTCCTATGATTGAAGATGTAGAAATTACCGACAATGAATTTTTAAGACAGTTTGAATTAGAAGTAGGTGATAATATGGCTCGTATAGAGTATGCCTTACAAGATCGAAAGATTTTTCTTACTAAATTTGATATGCCTGAAGACATGGAAGAACAAGGGTTTAGATCAATCTTCATTAAAGCTGTTTTTGAAGAAGTTGAAGAGCGAGGTATTCATTTGGTTCCCACCAGTCCCGAAATAGCTTCTTTCTTACGTAAAAACAGAAGGAAATATAAGAAGTTGCTTCCTATTGGGATTAATATTTAAATTTAATTATTGAATTAAGTTGATTTTACAATTAAACTAAATCTAGTACTTCTTTATTCACTTTAATAGTGTTCAAAATTCTTGATTCCTTTGTCTTTTATAAAATCAAATCGCACCAATCCATCATTATCAATTTTAGTAAGCTTCACATTATGTAGTGTATTAATCAATTCAGGGTGCCACGGGGTTTTTACTTTTACATAATTATCGGTAAATCCGTGAATATACCCCAACTTATTCTCACCTTCAAATAAAACAGTTCTGTTGCTTCCCAACTGGCTTTCATAAAAAGCTCTTCTTTTTTTAGTTGAAAGTCCCCGTAGCATTTTACTCCTTTTTTTTCGAATATTCATAGGAACCACTCCATCCATTTTAGCAGCTGGTGTATTATCTCGTTCTGAATAAGTAAAGACATGCAAATAAGAAAGGTCCATATCATTTAAAAAATGATAGGTTTTAAAAAATAATTCATCTGTTTCACCAGGAAAGCCTACTATTACATCTACTCCAATACTGGCTTGCGGCATTCGTTTTTTAATTTCTGAAACGCGCTCGGTATACAATTCACGATTGTATCTGCGTTTCATCAGCTTTAATAATTCATTGCTGCCGCTTTGTAGTGGAATATGAAAATGTGGGACAAATGAATTTGATTTAGAAACAAAATCTATAGTTTCATTTTTTAATAAATTGGGTTCTATAGATGAAATTCGAATCCTATTAATACCCGAAATCGTATCTAAGGCTTTAACCAATTCTAAAAAAGTATGCTGGTGTTTTTTATTTCCATTTTCTCCTTTTCCATAATCACCAATATTTACACCAGTAAGAACAATTTCTTTGATTCCTTGAGATGAAATTTCTTCTGCGTTTTTAAGTACATTTTCTAAGGTATCACTTCTTGAAATTCCTCTTGCTAAAGGAATAGTACAAAAGGTGCAAACATAATCACAACCATCTTGTATTTTCAAAAAAGCGCGGGTGCGATCCCCAATAGAATAAGACCCTTCGTAAAAATTGGCTTCTTCAATTTCACAAGAGTGAATTTCGCTGAATTCATTTTTAGATAAATCATTGATATAATCTCTGATATTAAATTTCTCTGTTGCTCCAAGTACAAGGTCTACCCCATTAACATCAGCCAATTGCTCTGGTTTTAATTGAGCATAGCATCCTATTGCAGCAATAAAAGCATCTGGATTATTATTTTGTGCTTGTTTTACTATGGTTTTAAACCGCTTGTCAGCATTTTCAGTAACACTACAGGTATTTATTACATACATATCTGCAGCCTCAGAAAAATCTACACGATCAAATCCATCATCAGAAAAATTTCTAGCTATAGTAGATGTTTCACTAAAATTAAGCTTACAGCCTAAGGTATAAAATGCGATTTTTTTTTGATTTTCCATAAAACGTTATCCCATACTTGTTTCAGTATGCTAATAAAACTATATTTACCTGTATAAATCTTTCCCTAATAAATGGGATTCAAGCCCGCAAAAATACAAACTAAAATTGGTTTCAAAAAGGCAGATGAAAAACAAATATAAAAAACTAATTAAAACATTTTCAATAGGTTGTATTATTATTATTATTTTTTCTTGTTCTTCAGAATTAGATTTAAATCGCGATCATTTGGTCTTTCGTTACAATGAACATAGCAATATAGGAACATTGGATCCTGCATTTGCAAGCAACCCTCAGATAATTTGGCCTACTAATCAGCTGTTTAACAGTTTGGTCCAATTAGACGATTCTTTAAATATTAAACCAGATATTTCGAAAAGCTGGACCATAAATGATAGCACCCTTACCTATTCGTTTATATTAAGGGATGATGTTTATTTTCATGAGAATAATGTTTTTGAAAAATCTCAAGATCATGGCTATACACGAACAGTAACTGCATACGATTTTGAATATAGTTTTAATCGGTTATTGGATGAAAAAGTAGCATCCAGAGGACGATGGGTATTAAAGAATGTGGATTATTTTAAAGCTGAAAATGATACCGTATTTACCATTAAACTCAAGCAACCATTTCCAGCTTTTTTAGGCATATTATCGATGCGGTTTTGTTCTGTAGTTCCAAAAGAAGCAGTTGATTTTTACGGGAATGATTTTCGTTCAAACCCAGTAGGAACAGGCCCTTTTATGTTTAAACTTTGGGAAGAAAATATTAAATTGATATTGAGAAAAAATCTTCTGTATTTTGAAAAAGATGAAGAGGGGAATCAGCTTCCATATTTAGAAGCAGTTTCAATAACTTTCCTACCTGATAAGCAAAGTGAGTTTCTACAATTTGCCCAGGGTAAACTAGACTTCGTATCCAGCTTAGACAATTCATATAAAGATGAAATAATAACTATAACAGGGGAGCTTCAAGACAACTATAAAGATCGGGTAACCTTGATTAAAGGTCCTTATTTAAATACCGAATATTTAGGTTTTTTCATGGAAGCAAATGACGCTCAAATAAAATCTAAAAAATTACGTCAGGCTATTAATTATGGTTTTGATCGTAAAAAAATGATCACCTACTTGCGAAACGGAATGGGCATTCCAGCTGTTTATGGGTTTATCCCAAAGGGACTGCCTGGGTTTTCTGCTCAGAAGGGCTATAGTTATCAACCTAAAAAAGCCAGAGATTTGGTAACTCAGTATAAAAAAGAAACGAATGATCATACTCCAGAAATCACAATTGGTACTAACAGTCAATATTTGGATATCACCGAATACATACAACGGGAATTAGAGAAAATTGGAATTGATGTAAAAATTGATGTTATGCCGCCTTCCACATTAAGACAAATGAAATCATCAGGTGAGCTGGATATTTTTAGAGCCAGTTGGATTGCAGATTACCCCGATGCTGAAAATTATTTATCTTTGTTTTATAGCCCGAATTTTACTCCAAACGGGCCCAATTATACGCATTTTAAAAATAGTAATTATGATAGCCTTTATGTTGAGGCGTTATCTATTTCAAACATAGATGAACGAAAACTTTTGTATTCAAAAATGGATTCAATAATCATTGCTGAAGCACCCATTGTTCCTCTTTTTTACGATATGGCTGTGCGTTTTGTTAATAAAAAGGTGACGGGATTGGGGATTAATCCACAAAATTTTTTGGTGCTAAAGCGTGTTAAGAAAGCGAAATAATGAAAATTATTTTTTACACAGTGCTCATAGAATTTTGCAGAATTAATTTTTATAAGAATAAATTGTGAACTGACTTAGCTTATTTCAAGTTAGTACTCACTTCTCCACTGTTTCGTTTCCTCAAACACATGCTCTAGAATTATAGCATCTTCTTCCGTAAATTCAATACCTCTTCTGGACATAACAATTTTTGCGACTTCAAATGCTTTTTTAGTTAAATAGGTCGGCATTTCTGTATGCCCGCCCCAACTAAAACTAGGTATGAAATTACGTGGAAAGCCACTTCCGAAGATATTAGCGCTTACTCCTACTACAGTTCCTGTATTAAACATGGTATTTATACTACATTTGCTATGATCGCCCATCATTAATCCGCAAAACTGCAATCCTGTTTTAGCAAAACCTTCTGTTTCGTAGTCCCAAAGCCAGACTTCAGTATAATTATTTTTTAAGTTTGAATTATTGGTATCCGCTCCAAGATTACACCATTCTCCTATCACAGCATTTCCTAAAAAACCATCATGTCCCTTATTGCTATACCCAAAGAAAACGCTATTATTCACTTCCCCTCCAACTTTACAATAGGGGCCGATTGTTGTATTTGAATAAATTTTAGCACTCATTTTAACTGTTGCTCCTTCACAAAGTGCAAAGGGACCTCTAACCATACTTCCCTCCATAATTTCGGAATTCTTTCCAATATAGATAGGTCCTTCCGTAGCATTGAGAGAACATAAAGGTAATGTAGCTCCTTCTTCAATAAATATGTCTTCTTTATTAAAAGCAGGAGTCATTTCAGGAATGGGCTGTGAGGTCCTGTTTTTAGTTATCAGATTGAAATCTCTTCGAATTGCCTCACCATTAAATCTAAAAATATCCCAAGTATGCTGAATTCTCATTGTGTCAATCTCTGAATATTGAATAATATCGTATTCATCAAAATCTACCTCCTGCCTCTCAATACTGAAAAAAGCAATAGGTTCTTCATCGTTAAATACTGCCTGATTTTCAGTTAAATGTTTTATAATGTTGACTAATTTTTCGGAGGGTAAAAAAGAGGCATTTATAAATATGTTATGTTCTAATTCAACCATGGGGAATTTTTCAGATAAATAATCTTCGGTAATTGTAGTGGTAGTAAACCCCAAATAATATTCCCACTTCTCACGAATGGTTAATATACCAATGCGAATGTCTGCTACTGGACGAGTAAAGGTAAATGGCAATAATTGATTACGAACGGTTCCGTCGAATAAAATATAGTTCATAATAATTGTTCTTAAAGTTCACTTTGGATTCATTCAGGGCAATACATATGATTAAATAAAATTGCTGAATGGAGCCGAAGTGCTCAATAGCTCAAATATACAATTAAACTAAATGATACTAAATAAAAAATCTCGCTGAAAAGCGAGATTAATAAAATATCGTTTAAAGAAGAATTACTTCTTAAATTTAGCATATTTGGTTTTAAATTTATCAATACGTCCTGCAGTATCGATAAGTTTCTTTTTACCTGTGTAAAAAGGGTGAGAAGATCTAGAAATCTCCATTTTTACTAAAGGATACTCAACACCATCAACTTCAATGGTTTCCTTCGCATTTGCTGTAGATTTTGTTAAAAATACATCATCATTAGACATATCTTTAAATGCTACTAGTCTATAATTTTCAGGGTGAATACCTTTTCTCATTTTTTTATTTTTTAAAACAATCCCGATGCTTCAGGATTTGAGTTTGCAAATTTAATCAATTATACATAAATCACAATGAATTTATATCTTTTTTTTTATGAAACTATAATTCCCCCTGAATTGGCTTAAACAATCACTTTAGTATGCTTTAAATACTTATTTTCTGTAACGTTTTCATATCTTTGTTAACTAACAAACCAAACCTACCTGATGATAAAGTCGGGTTCAAAAAACAATCTTATGGAAACACAGAAAGTATCAATTAAAAAAATTGCATTGAATTATGGATTTATAATGGCTTTATTATCCATAGTAGTATCAGTAATAGCATATATCACTAATAACCATATAGATAGACCATGGTGGATTACTGTAATAAGTATTTTGGTTCCTGTATTAGTATTAGTATATGGTCTTAAAGAATTCAAAGAAGGAAATGAAGGATTTTTATCTATTGGCGAATCTCTTAAAGTAGGGCTTGCAATTTCTGTAATTGCAGGAATTATTGGAGCCATTTACAATTATATTTTTATGACTTTTATCGAACCAGATTTTGTAATACAAATGCTCGATAATCTTCGTGAACAAATGATTGAGCAAAATCCTGATATGACTCAAGAACAAACAGATATGGCATTAGGGATGAGCGAAAAAATGATGCAACCTCCAATCATGTTTGCTTTGAATATAATTTCAGCACTATTTTTTGGTTTCTTAATTTCCTTAGTTGCTGGTTTAATTATGAAACAGAATCGACCAGAAAATTAGACAACCAAGTCTATGAACCTCTCCATTGTTATCCCCCTTCTTAACGAAGAAGAATCTATAAAGGAATTATTCCATTGGATTGCAAAAGTCATGCAGTCCAATGGGTTTTTATATGAACTTATTTTTATTGATGATGGTAGTACCGATCAATCCTGGGATCTAATTGAAGAACTAGCCACAACTAACAAGCAAGTAAAAGGGATTCGGTTTTTAGAGAACTATGGAAAGTCCCAAGCCCTTCATGCTGGATTTGCTAATACACAAGGAGAAGTGATTATAACTATGGATGCTGACTTACAAGATAATCCAGAAGAGATTCCTGAACTTTACAATATGATTATTCATGATGGATATGATCTGGTTTCTGGTTGGAAAAAAAAACGTTACGATTCAAAATTTACTAAAAATATACCCTCCAAACTCTTTAACTTTGCTGCTCGTAAAACCTCTGGACTTAAATTACATGATTTTAACTGTGGACTAAAAGCCTATAAAAGTGATGTTGTAAAAAACATTGAAGTTACAGGTGATATGCATCGATATATTCCCGTACTTGCAAAAAATGCAGGATTTAGACATATAGGTGAAAAAATAGTGAAACATCAAGCAAGAAAATATGGTGTTACAAAATTTGGTATGGAACGATTTATTAGAGGGTTTTTAGACTTAATAACCATCTCCTTTTTATCGAGATTTGGAAAACGTCCCATGCACTTTTTTGGCGCCTGGGGTGCAACTATGTTATTCGTTGGTTTTTGCTTAGCAACATACTTAGGAATCGATAAATTATTTTTAAATCCAGCAGGCAGGTTAATTACCGAAAGACCGCAATTTTATATAGCACTTACAGCCATGATCCTGGGATCACAATTCTTTGTTGCTGGATTTTTAGGTGAATTAATTCTTCGAAGTAAGAAAAATGCTAAAAACTATATTATTAAGGAAAGGATTTAAATTCCTAAAGTTAAAGGTACTTTAGTCTCTTTAAAATACAAATCATTATTTTTACATTCATAATATTTCAGAATGATATACATAGATCCAAAAATTCTTGAACGTGTAAATGTATGGTTCACTCCCTTTTTTGACCTGGAAACACAACAAAAAATAAAAGATCTTATCGCCTATGAACCCGAAACACTAGAAGAAAGTTTTTATAAGAATTTGGCATTTGGTACAGGAGGAATGCGTGGTATTATGGGTGTTGGTGATAACCGAATTAATAAATATACACTTGGAAAAAACACACAGGGGCTTTCAAATTATTTAAAACAAAATTTCTCAAATCAAGAAATAAAGGTAGCAATTGCCTACGATTGTCGCCATAATAGTAAAAATTTGGCTAAACTAGTTGCCGATGTATTTTCAGCAAATGGAATTCGAGTTTTCTTATTTTCTGAACTTCGCCCCACTCCCGAACTCTCCTTTGCAGTTAGACAACTTCATTGTCAATGCGGAATTGTTTTAACCGCTTCACACAATCCTCCCGAATACAATGGTTATAAAGTTTATTGGGAAGATGGTGGGCAATTAGTACCCCCACAAGATGCTGAAGTTATCGAAGAAATTAATTCATTGAATTATTCCGACATTCTTTTTGAACCAAATGAATCATTAATTAATTATATCAATACTGAAGTTGATGAAGCTTTTGCTGAAGCTTGTATTAAAAACGGCACTTTTAATACTCCACAAAAAGCAAAAGATGACCTAAAAATTGTGTTTACTTCACTGCATGGAACTTCCATAACAATGATCCCAAAAGTGTTGGAACAATCGGGTTATAAGAACGTGTCTATCGTTGAAGAACAGGCAAAACCGAATGGAGATTTTCCAACTGTAATTTCACCGAATCCCGAAGAACCTGAAGCATTACAAATGGCCATTGATCTGGCTAAACAAGAACAGGCAGATATTGTAATTGGCACTGATCCTGATAGTGATCGCCTCGGTATAGCTGTTAGAAATCCAGAAGGAGACTTTACTTTATTGAATGGTAATCAGGCCATGGTGTTAAAAACACACTTCCTTTTAGAACAATGGAAATCAAATGGATTGCTAAACGGAAAACAATTTGTTGCTTCAACTATCGTTTCAACACCATTAATGCGACTGATTGCTACACACTTTAATGTTGAATATAAAGAAGGACTTACAGGATTTAAATGGATTGCCAAAATGATCAAAGATTTTCCAGAATTAGAACATATCGGTGGTGGAGAAGAAAGTTTTGGTTATTTAACAGGAGATTTTGTAAGAGATAAAGATGCTGTTACTGCGACCTTAGTTGTCTGTGAAATTGCAGCTCAAAGAAAACAATCCAACAGTAATATTTATGAATACTTACAAACTATTTATGCAACTCATGGTAAGTATAAAGAACATTTGATTTCAATAGTAAAAAAGGGGAAAAAGGGAGCAGATGAAATTTCAAAAATGATGAAAACATTTCGTGAAAATCCTTTTGATGAGATCGCTGGAAGTCGCGTGATTAAAATGGAAGATTACCAATCAAGCAAGGCTACAAATTTTGATAGCAAAACCGTTGAAAAAATTGATATCCCAAAATCAAATGTGCTTATTTATTATACGGAAGATGGAAGTAAGATCGCAATGAGGCCCAGTGGAACCGAACCGAAAATAAAGTTTTATATTAGCGTAAATACCAGTGTTAAAAATAGGACTGATGCTGAAATGATCCTCCAGAAAAAAATGGATGCCATTATTTTATTTTTAAACAACAATTAATGAAATACTTTAAAAAAATATTACGCTTTGCTTTACCATATAAAAATTATGGGATTTTGAATATATTTTTTAATATTCTTTATGCAATATTTGGAACCCTAGCAATGGTTTCGTTATTTCCGATGTTATCAGTATTATTTGGTCAGACTGAAAAAGTATATGTTAAACCTATTTGGTCAGGAATTAACAATACAAAAGAATATGCAGAACAATCATTAAACTTTTTTATAACTCAAAAGGCAGAACAAGGCACAGATGATGTTTTACTTTTTATGGTTGCACTCGTAATATTCATGTTTTTTTTAAAAAATGTGTTTCGGTATTTAGCAATGTATTCTATTACTTATTTACGTAATGGGGTTTTAAAAGATTTAAGAAATGCCTTATATAAAAAAACATTAATCTTACCCATTTCATTTTATTCTGAAAAAAGAAAAGGGGATACAATTGCAAGAATTACATCTGATGTTTTGGAAATACAACATTCATTTCTTTCTATTTTAGAACTAGTGGTTAGAGAACCTCTAATTATTGTGTTTGCAATATTAGCAATGCTTGTTATTAGCCCTAAATTAACTTTATTTGTTTTCATTTTTATACCTATTTCAGGATTATTAATATCTTTAATTGGTAAATCTTTGAAACGAAAATCTGATAAAGTTCAAAAAGAACAAGGGCTTTTTCTTTCTACATTAGAGGAAACATTAGGAGGGCTTAAGATCATTAAAGGATTTACCGCTGAGAAAATATTTACAAAAAAGTTTATAGAATCTACGAATCGGTTTTATAAATTTTCAAATTCCTTGTTGAATCGTCAAAACCTAGCTTCCCCAACCAGTGAATTCATGGGAATTACAGTTATTGGAATATTATTATGGTATGGCGGACAAATGGTATTGGTTGACAAATCATTGAATGCAGGTCTTTTTATAACGTATATGGGTTTGGCTTATCAAATTTTAACACCTGCTAAGGCAATAAGTAAAGCAAGTTATTCTGTAAAAAAAGGAAATGCTGCAGCAGAAAGAGTTCTTGAAATTCTAGAAACCAAATTAACGATACAAGATAAACCTAATGCCATAGTGAAAAACGAGTTTAATACGAGTATTGAAATCAAAGATGTCTCTTTTAAATATGAAGATGAATGGGTGTTGAATAATTTCTCATTAATAGTATCGAAAGGTCATTCAGTTGCATTAGTTGGCCAAAGTGGTAGTGGTAAAAGTACGATCGCTAATCTTTTAACTCGTTTCTATGATGTAAATAAAGGAAGTATACTAATTGATTCTGTAGACATTAGGACAATCACACAACATTCCTTGCGAAACATGTTAGGATTGGTTACCCAGGATTCTATTTTATTTAACGATTCTGTTAAAGGAAATTTACTGATTGGGAAAGAAGATGCTACCGACACCGAAATTATTGAAGCACTAAAGATTGCTAATGCCTGGGAGTTTGTTGAAAAATTGCCAAACGGAATGGATACGAATATTGGCGATAGTGGTAATAAATTAAGTGGTGGGCAAAAACAACGGTTAAGCATTGCCAGAGCTGTATTAAAGAACCCTCCTATTATGATTCTAGACGAAGCTACTTCAGCCCTAGATACTGAAAGTGAACGATTGGTTCAAAACGCTTTGGAAAACATGATGAAAAATAGAACTTCTATCGTTATTGCACACAGACTTTCTACAATTCAAAATGCAGATATGATAGTTGTCCTTGCCAAAGGAAAGATCGTTGAGCAGGGTAAACATAATGAACTATTGGATAAAAAAGGTGTGTATTACAATTTAGTTGAAATGCAATCTCTTGCATAAGATACTACCTCTTTTAATCAAATAATCTAAATTTTTATTTTATTAAATAACTCTTCAATTCATCAATAAAAAAAGAGCGGTTGGGACTCCGCTCTTAATCTTATACTAATATTATATTTGGGGCACATAATATTAATATGTTTCATAAGTATGAGTCAAATATACATAGTTAAAATGAAATAACAAATAAAATTATGCTTTTTATCTGATTTATTTAGCATTTAATCGATTTTAATTTAATTTATATAAAATTTATCCTACAAATAATATTACTCAATAATTAACAAAATATAGGGAATAAAAAAAACGGACTTGCCCACATAGCGGTCCGTTTTTAAAGAATTTTTATAACAGTTGTGGCTGATAATAAAAAACCTATTCATAACAATTTACATCAAAAGTATTAATTTATTTCCTACAAAAAAATATTTTTTAATTTTTTGTGTGTTTCATCGATGTTATTGTGTTTTATGAATAAATAATAATATAGATATTAAACCAATTGAGGTGAAATAAGTCATATATTTAAACAAACATAATACATGGTTGACGAAAAGGTACTAGTTTCAGAATTACAATCAGTAGTGCAAAGAGAAAAAGCATTTAAACTGCTTGTTTCAAAATATTTAAGAATATAGATCGCTTTAAAGGAGACAGTAAGTTGTTTATATGGATGTATCGTATTGCGACAAATGAGGCAATAACATTTATTCACAAAAAAGCAAAGAAAAATAATATTACTATTGAAACCATAAAGGATCAAGCAATATTAAATTTAGAAAGTGATGAATATTTTGAAGGTGATACCATACAGATCCAGCTACAAAAAGCTATTGCAACCCTACCTCAAAAGCAACAGTTGGTTTTTAATATGAAATATTTTGAAAATCATACTTATGAAACTCTTTCAGAAATTTTAGATACTTCAGTAGGAGGATTAAAAAGTAGTTACCATATCGCTGTTAAAAAAATAACCACCTATTTAAAATCAAATGAAACCTTTTAGATCAATTAAAGTCAAAGAAGCAAATGAAGGATAAAAAACATACACATGGTTTTAATACGCCAAAAGACTATTTTGAGGATTTTGAAGATCGATTGTTTAGTAAATTAAGCGAAGATCTAATTCCTAAAAAAACAGGATTCAATGTTCCTGATGGCTACTTTAATAAAATAGAAGATGTAATATTAGACAAAGAATCCTTTTCAAAAGAGAAAAGCAAGGTAATTAATTTGTTTAGTAAAAAACGCTTTCGTATGCCGTTGCAATAGCTGCCTGTGCCGTAATCGTATTAACATTAACTACTGGAAATAATTCTTTAAATACAATAGAGACCTTAGCGATTTCTACTATTGAAAGTTATATTGAAGAAGGGTTTCTAGATATAGATACCTATGAAGTTGTTTCTTTATTAAAGGACGAAGATCTATCAGACTTTGTATCGGAAAATTATATATTTTCTGAAGACTTCCTGGAAGAATATCTCATGGATAATATAAATGATTCATCAATTTTAATCGAATAAAATCAAAATATAAATCAGCATGAAAAAAATCGCATTAATCCTATTTCTTGTCAGTGTAGGTATGGTTGCCCAAAGACCAAATCACTATAAAGTAAAAGTATTTAAAACTGCTCATATTACACAGAAATTAAATTTAACTTCTGCGGGAGCAAAAAAATTCTGGCCTATTTATAATGCCTTTGATAATAAATTAATGGAACTAAGGGAAAAAGAACGCAGTAAAATTTTTAGAAAAATAAAAAATGGTGGAATCGATGCTTTATCTGAAAAGAAGCAAATTTACTTATCGATAGGATGTTAACGATGAAAGCTACTGAACTTGAATATAGAAAAGAATTAGCTGAAAATTTAAGAAAGGTCATTTCACCTAAAAAAATAATTTATCTTCACAGAGCTGAAGAAAGCTTTAAAAAAATGCTATTGGACCGTTTAAAAGAACGAAGATAAAAAAGAAATTAGTTTTGTTATTGATTAGTTTGTATAATTAGGAGTGCTTTTTAAAAAGTGCTCCTTTTTTATTCCTTAAAAATAAGCTTAACAATTTTATTTCTACCTGATGCAAATGCTAAGGTATCGTTAACAAATTCAATTGCATAAAATCCTTCATCAGATAATTGCAACCAGGATTCACCACTATCAGTACTATAAGAAATACCTTTAGAACCTACTGCAACAATTCCATTTCCACTACTTCCAGGCGTAAATTTTACTGAAGAACGATACCCAGGCCCATCACCATTACTCAATAAATTCCAGGTGATACCGCCATCATTTGTTATCGCTTTATTACCTTCGTTAAAATCTTGATTGGACCAATCGCCCCCAAAAATTATTCCTTTTTTCTTATTATAAAAATCAATACTAAAGATGCCTGTCATGGTTTTACCCTGGATTATCGGAGTATTAAATACTTCCCATGATTTGCCTTTATCCGCAGAATGAAAAACCCTAGCTTTTTTACCTCCAGTAGCAATCCAAACATGCTTTTTATACACTGCTATATTGGAATTACTTGATGCAAAGGCTGCTTCCCCTTTTTCAGATTTAGGCAATGTATCACAAGATACTTTTTTCCAAGTATTTCCACCATCTCTAGTAATTAAAATAGATAGGCAATCGTCAGTTGGGTCGCCCATTGCAATTCCTTCGGCGTCATTCCAAAAAGCAATGGCATCATAGAACACGTTCTCCCCTTTTTCAACATAGACTTCCTCAATATTTGTTGCTCCTTCCTTATTAAATCCAATTTTATAAAGTACCCCAGGATTTGCAATACTCAACACAAAAATGGCTTCACTAGTTGTTGCAATTGCTCTAAAATGAAGTAAAGAATCTTCATATTTTATTGTGGCTAACTTTGGCAAGTTACCTTCTATCATACCTACTCGGCCATGATTAGCAGCAAACCATACCTTATTTGTATTCATAGGTACTATAGCTCTAATACTAAGACTATCTGTAAAAACTCGTTCTATGGAAACTGAAGTAAATTCTTTTGCTGGATTGCTATTACAGGAACATAATACTATAGAAGATATTAGTATAAAAAATATTTGTATTGTTTTTTTTCAAATGTATCAAAACTATTTATGCTATTATGATACCTTTGCAACCATTATTTATTTTTTATGAAATTATATCGAAATCTTGTATTTGCAACAATAGACTCCCTTCAATTAATTTTCAATGAAAAGAAGCAAGCCGATAAGGTTCTTAAAAACACTTTGAAAAGAGATAAACGTTGGGGATCTAGAGATCGTAGTTTTATTGCTGAAACAACATACGATATCGTTCGTTGGAAACGATTGTATGCAAAGATTGCTGATGTGAAAGAGCCATTTGATCGTACAAATCTATTTCGTTTATTTACAGTCTGGGCAACTCTTAAAGGTATCAAATTACCTGATTGGTCTCAATTTGAATCCACTCCTACCAGAAAAATAAAAGGACGTTTTGATGAACTCACAAAGATCAGGAAATACAAAGAGTCCATTCCAGATTGGTTAGACGAACTAGGAAAAAAAGAACTGGGAAATAAATGGGATAAAGAAATACATGCTTTAAATCAACAAGCTGATGTTGTATTACGTGTTAATACACTTAAAGCAAGCAAAGAACAAGCTCAAAAAGCGCTCTTGGATGTTGGTATAGAAACTGTGACATTGAAAAACTATCCTCACGCATTAAAGCTTAAAGAACGTGCTAATGTTTTTGTAACAGATGCTTTTAAAAAGGGATGGTTTGAAGTACAAGATGCATCTTCCCAAAAAGTTGCAGCCTTTTTAAAACCGAAAGCTGGATCTCGGGTAATTGACACCTGTGCTGGGGCTGGAGGAAAAAGCCTTCATTTGTCTGCTTTGATGGAAAATAAAGGACAGATTATTGCTCTGGATATTTATGAGAATAAATTAAAAGAACTCAAAAGAAGATCCCGTAGAAACGGAGCTCACAATATTGAAACACGTACTATTGATAGTACCAAAGTGATCAAAAAGTTAATTGAAAAAGCCGATAAGATATTAATTGATGCCCCATGTTCTGGCTTGGGTGTCCTAAAAAGGAATCCTGATGCAAAATGGAAACTCCAACCCGATTTTTTGGATGCTTTAAAGGAAACCCAAAAAGAAATCTTGGATTTTTATTCATGTATGGTAAAACCTGGAGGACAGATGGTGTATGCTACATGTTCAATTTTACCTTCGGAAAATGAGTTCCAGATCAAAGCATTTTTAAAAAGAGAATCCGGAAAAGAATTTAAGCTGGTTAAAGACGAAAAAATATTTCCAAGTGAATCGGGATTTGATGGATTTTATATGGCGTTACTTCAAAAGAACTTATAATTGTTTTTACCAAATATCAAGAATCAATTTCCAATTATATCACATTTTTATATCTAGTGTCTGGTCGGTAAGAGTATAAATTTCTTTAATATCAAAGACTAGCGGAGGGTTTATTCTGTTTTTAGAATTAAAAAGAGATTATCAAGGTGTTTTTAATTTTTGCTGTAAGATTTTTTGATAAACACCATCATTTTGGTCTGAAAGCTGGTTTTCAGGCATAGCTATCCTATGGTTACTTATGTTTAAACTCATAAAGGAACTCGCATTTTTAAGCTGCTTTGTGCCTCTGTTTCGTTTTTTCTTTGATGCTTTTCTTTTTTATTAAATTTCCTAAACGGTGAAGATTATAGGATAAAACAGCAAGAGCAACATATTTTTCGAAGTTTTCCTCCCCTTTGTCAGGACATTTGTTCAATCCATGATGTTCCGGTTGGTTTATGTCAGATTCAATGCTTTGATGACTGTTGTTGAGTTGCTTGAAATCTTTATCCCTTTCTGTTTCTAGTCTGACGTTATTGCGTCTTCCTTTTTGTTTGAGCATGACATCAGGAATACTTTTTTCGAGTTGTGCAATGATTTCTTTAGAACTAAACCCCTTGTCAAAGCTCAGGGGATGTTAATCGATTAGCAAACTGTTTTTTTACCTCTTTGGCAGTTTTAACAGTAAATTCTGCATCGGGAGGATCTCCTGTTAGTCTGTGGTAAACTATAAAATGATTTTGATCTGTAATAATCAAATGTTTTTGTCCCGGTTCTGCAATCACTCCGGCTTTCCCTTTGTTAATCCATTTGGTATGAGGTTCAAATAAAGAAAACACTTTCTCGCTATAAGGAATCTTTTCTCCCTTTAATAACCTTCTCTCTGCCAAATCTATATGTTTGGCTGGCATCTTGCTGCAGTACTCTAATTCAAGTAATAATGAGTATTGATGTATTGTATTGACCTTAAAAACGCTTTTGAATGTGTTTATCTTTTTATAAAGGGTTTGGGCTAGATTTAAGTAATTCTCTGTAGCAGTTTTTAAACGAAATTCCTTATGTTTGTCTCCAGATCTCCTGGTCTTTTGTAGCTTTCTAAATTCAATTTTAACACGCTTTTTCCAATCAGACCCGTTGCGCCAACCCCATATGTTTTGTTGAGATGCTAAAGTGCAACTGATAACAATACATTTTCGGGCTGCATCCCACAACAAATTATAATCTGTGGGGAAATGTACATTGGTTTTTACAACATAACTATCGGCTTTAAGCGCAACAGTTTCTCGGTCTTTTTTTTAGATAACCCTGTCCTACTTCCAAAACTAAGGCATTGATCTTTTCTGTGGTTTCAACTTTTAGCAATCCAATGTTTTCCTTTAATGCCGTTAAACGGTATTGCTTATCCTCTACTGTGAACCCATGAGAATCGCCTTCTATACCCATGAGTTGACGCACATATTTATCTGAATTGGCAATCCACAATAAACGATCGTAATTGCTGTTAAGGGTTAATCGTATAACAGATAAAACAATCACTTCCCATATGGCCATCCCCTGGCGTCCTGTTTGTCGTTTCCCATTTTGAACAATGGGTTCTACAAGTTTAAACATTTTTTGATGGGATGCCTTGTTAGTGAAAATTGTTTGGAGGGCTAATAAAACTGGTGGAAGTTCATCTCTGCTTTTTAAGAGAATCTTTACTTCTGATATTGGAATGCTTCCTAAAACTGGAGATAACTCAAAGCGTTTGCGCAGAATCATTTTTTTAAAACGAATCTATGGCTTATAAAAACCAGTAAATCTGTTAGTTATAACAATATAACAAATTTTTTAGAGCTGGATTCAGTTAGAAAACAGATGTTATTAACTTAATAATCAACAATATGAAAGTTTACGATCAGAGACTATATAACAAGAAATTACTTTATAACCTCTTGTTTCAATGTGTTTGGGAAACCATCCATGCTTTTGCAATGGATAAACGGCAAAAGATGCAAGCCAAGCCAGGCTTAATTGCTATACTCCATACTTGGAATCAGAAAATGCAATATCATCCTCATATGCACTGTATTATTCCTGCTGGAGGAATTAATGAAAGTGGCAACTGGAAAACATCAAAGGGAAAAGCAGATTTTATGTTTCATGTAAAAGCTCTATCAGCTAAGTTTAAGAAGAAGTTTTTACACCATTTAGTACTGCTTTATAAAGCTGGAACGCTAGTGCTTCCACCTAATAATCAACAGTGGAAAGATGGCAGTAGTTTTTACCAAACCAAAGCAAAACTATATGATAAAGATTGGGTGGTTTATGCTAAAGAAGCTTTTGGTGGTCCAGCACAAGTTATTGAGTATTTAGGCAGATACACACATAAAATAGCCATTAGTAACCACCGCATATTAAAAATGGATGACAGCCATATAACCTTTAAATACTTAGATAGAAAGCAGAACAAGACACAGTTTGAAAGAATGAAAGGCGAAGACTTTATACTCCGTTTTGTTCAACATATACTACCTAAACGATTTGTCAAAATCAGGCATTATGGTTTTTTATCTAAGTAAAAAGATAGATTTAGCTAAAATAAGACAAGCACTGAATGTAATAAATGTAGCAGAAAAGCAAACATTAACTACCAGAGAAGTGTTCATTAACGCACAAGGTAAAGACCCATATTTATGTCCAAATTGCGGGCAAGATACCATGGTAGTGGTGGAAATTATTGCGGGCATTAGAGGCTCGCCAAGAATGGTTTTTGCAAAAGATAAAAGAATTAAATTGACCATAAAATAGAATTCACTTTTTGTGAAACAGGAAATGTATGTCCAAAATTGAAAATAATAGTAGAAAACAAGAAAACCACCTTCTTAAAACAGATTAATGATCAAAAGATATAGGAAATACGTAAACATAATGCCTTCTAATCCATCTTTATTCAAAAGGAAAAATAAAATTAAGCCAATCCAAATTATTGAAATTACACAGCAGCTTTCTACTTATCTCAACTGCTTATAAATTAACCCGATGTTTATTGCAACAAAGCGATCAAAATTAGTGGGGGCTCATTGACCCACTTAATTTTGATCGCTAAGTGATAAGAATGGTTTTTTTTATACTTTTGTCATATATAATAAAATGTCATGTCAATTAAATTAAAAGGAGATAAAGAAATAAATAAGGTTTTAACGATCAAACAAAAAGCGTTACAAATCAATCTTAATGAAAATATTTACGGAACTTTTGCAGAGATTGGTGCTGGTCAAGAAACTGTTCGTAATTTTTTTAGAGCTGGTGGTGCTTCTGGAACAATTGCAAAAGCGATGTCTGCCTACGATAAAGATTTTTCAGATGCCATTTACGGAGTAGAAACTGATGGTCGGTATGTTACCGAGTCTCGATTAAAAAGAATGCTTTCCTATGAAATGGAACTCATAGAGGATAGGATGAGTAGAAAAAAACATCCAGAAAAATTATTCTTTACATATGCAAATACGGTGGCTACTATAGATTTCTCAAAAAAATTTAAAGGCCATGGTTGGATTGGTGTAAAATTTCAATTAGATGCCCTCGAAGGATATAACGAGATAATAGTACACATTAGATTTAAACAAACCAATGCGCAGTTTCAACAAGAAACATTAGGAGTTTTAGGGGTAAATCTTATTTATGGCGGGTTTTATATGCATGACAATCCAAAAGAAATTGTAAAATCACTTTATGATAATATAGAAAGAGATCAAATTGAGGTTGATATGATCAACTTTTCAGGAAACAGATTTACCTATGTAGATAACCGATTGATGAGCTTACAATTGGTTAAAAATGAAATGACCAATGCAGTGATGTTTGGCCCTGATGGTAATAATTTATTACCTGCTCAAGAATTATATAAGAAAAATATTCTAGCATTAAGAGGAAGCTTCAGACCTGTAACCAAGGTTAATATGGATATATTTGAAAAGTCCAAAGAATTATTTTTACAAGAGAAAAAAGTTGATATAAATAACACTAAAATCATTAATGAGATCACACTATCCAATTTACGTGAAGATGGAGAAATCAATGAACGAGATTTTTTAGATAGAGCAGAACTACTATGTTCACTTGATCAAAATGTTATGATCACCAACTTTAAAGAATATTATAAATTGGTCGAATATTTTTCTGAATTTACCAAAGCTAGAATGGGATTGGCAATGGGTGTTTATAATTTAATTCAAATTTTTGATGAAAAATACTATAGACATTTAAGTGGTGGGATTCTAGAGGCATTTGGGAAATTATTCTTTAAAGATTTAAAAGTGTATTTATATCCTCTGAAAGATAACAAAACTGGAGAACTATTAACCAGTGAGAATTTGAAAGTACATCCTCGTATGAAAGAATTATATAAATTCTTTAAATACAATGGAAAAATGCTAGATATTAAAAATTTCGATCCAGATATCCTTGATATATTATCCAGACATGTTTTAAAAATGATAGCCAATGGAGATGAGGGCTGGGAAGAAATGCTTCCTCCAGGTATTTCGGAAATGATCAAAGAAAAACGATTATTTGGTTATACCGCAAGACGATTTGCTAAAAAATCTTAATCATTCAAAATTTGATTTGTGTGTTGCTTAGTTTTCACCTTATCAATTACTCTTTCAACAAGACCGTCCTTACCTATGATAAATGTTATTCGGTGAATTCCATCGTAAGTACGTCCCATAAATTTTTTAGGTCCCCATACACCAAAAGCATCGATTACTTTTTTGTCTTCATCTGCCAATAAAGGAAAAGGAAATTTATACTTATTTCTAAAATTAATTTGCTTTTTTTGAGTATCAGCACTTACACCTAATAAATCATAGCCTTTTCCTTGTAATTCAGTATAATTATCTCTCAAATTACAGGCTTCTAAAATACAACCTGGAGTATTGGCTTTTGGATAGAAAAAAACGATCAAGCACTTGTTTTTATAATCCGACAATGAAATTGTATTGCCATCTTGATCTTTTGCTACAAAATTAGGAACCCTGTCTCCTACTTTTAATGTTTTCATTTTTTACTTTTGTGTAAAAGTACATAAAATGACAAAACAGGAAAAGATTGCATTTGTAATTAATACACTTCAGGAATTGTATCCAGAAACTCCTATCCCATTAGATCATAAAGATCCTTATACATTATTGATTGCAGTGTTACTTTCTGCACAGAGTACTGACAAAGGAGTTAATAAAATTACTCCCATCTTGTTTGAACTGGCAGATAACCCATACGATATGGTAAAACTTTCTATTGAAGAAATTCGGAAAATAATAAAGCCTGTTGGGCTTTCTCCAATGAAATCGAAAGGGATATATGGCTTATCAGAAATATTGATCGTCAGGTATAATGGAATGGTACCAAATACCTATGATGCATTAGAATCTTTACCTTCAGTGGGCCATAAAACTGCAAGTGTGGTGATGGCACAAGCATTTAACATTCCAGCATTTCCAGTAGATACTCATATACATCGGTTGCTTTACAGATGGGGCATAACTAACGGGAAAAACGTTGTTCAAACAGAAAAAGATGCCAAACGATTGTTTCCAATAGATCTATGGAATAAATTACATCTTCAAATAATTTTTTATGGTAGGCAATATTCTCCAGCCAGAGGATGGGATTTGGAAATAGATATTATTACAAAAACCATTGGAAGGAAAACAGTTTTGAAAGAATATTTTAGGGAAATTAGTAAAAAAAATAGTATTTCTTTGAAAAAGCGTGATTAGCCTACCGAACATTAGAAGTTCACTAAAAAAAACCTCGAAATAACATTTCGAGGTTTTACAAAGTTTAGTTTAGAAGTGCTTCAAACTTCAATTTATTATAATCTATAACACTTAAAGCCTTTGAATAATCCAGAAGAAATTTTATTGTTTCTTCTTTTGGAACCAAGTTTTCATTCACGCGCTCCAAACGTGATGTTTCAGAGTACATTTTTTGCATAAAATCGCTATTTTGAGGTTAATATTATCTAATAACGCAGCAAAAAAATATTTATTGTATTAGTTTATCAACACGATATTATGTTTGTCAATTACCTTGCGTAAATTGATTAATGCATAACGCATCCTTCCTAAGGCAGTATTGATGCTTACACCTGTTTGTTCACTAATATCTTTAAAACTCATTTCCTTGTAAATACGCATAATTAAGACTTCTTTTTGATTATCAGTAAGTTCCTGAATAAGACGTCTTACATCTTCTTCAACTTGCCCTTTTATCATTTTTTTTTCTGCATTCAAAGCACCATCAGATAGCACAGAAAAGATATTGAAATCGGTATTGTTTTCAAATTTTGGCATTCTATTATTTTTTCTAAAATAATCAATCACCAAATTATGGGAAATTCTCATTACCCACGGAATAAACTTACCTTCTTCGTTATAACCACCTTTTTTTAAGGTTTTAATTACTTTGATAAAGGTATCCTGAAAAATATCTTCAGCAACATCCCTATCAAAAACCTTTGAATAAATGAAACTATAAATTCGTTGTTTGTGTCGAGTAATTAACTCACTAATGGAAGATTCATCGCCTTGCATATATGCACTAACCAATTGTGCATCTGTAGTTTTGCTTCTTATCATAACTATACTTTTAAAATAATAAACAACTATTTCCAAGTTGCCTAGTCTGATTTTTTTATTTAAAAAAGTAATATTATGCTATAGGCTATGATTTTTTATTGAACTATTGAGGTGTAAATATAATAACAAACTTATTACATATGCAAAAAAAGTGAGATTTTTATTTAAAAAAATAATAGTTACGCTTTCTTCAATTCTCTGCAACTAATTGGTATCTTTGCAAAATTCAATAAAAAAGATAGTATAAAAATTGAATTTAAAAGCACTAGATACAAAGAAAAACATCTTAATTAAGGGGACTAAATTACACAATCTCAAGAATATTTCTGTTGCTATACCAAGAAATAAACTGGTTGTGATCACTGGACTTTCGGGCAGTGGTAAATCTAGCTTGGCCTTTGATACACTGTATGCTGAAGGGCAACGAAGGTATGTAGAAAGCCTTTCTTCTTATGCGCGACAATTCCTCGGCAGACTTAATAAACCGAAGGTAGATTCAATAAAAGGAATTTCGCCAGCTATTGCTATTGAACAAAAAGTGAATGTTACCAATCCTAGATCTACTGTTGGAACTTCTACCGAAATCTATGATTACTTGAAATTATTATATACTCGGATCGGTAAAACTTTTTCACCAATTTCAGGAATTGAAGTGAAAAAAGATACCATTTCCGATGTTATTGCCTTTATAAAGCAATTCCCAGAGGGTGAAAAATTACTACTCCTTGCTCCAATCTTATTAGAAAAAGGAAGGTCGATGGAAAATAAATTACAGGCATTAACACAGCAGGGATATGCCCGTATTAAATTAGATGATACTGTATTAAGAATTGATGATTTAAAAGGGAAATCAATACCAAAAACCCTACAACTAGTTGTTGATCGTGTAATCACTAAAAATGATGAAGATTTTTACAATCGCCTTGCAGATGCAATTGAAATTGCTTTTTTTGAAGGAAAAGGAGTATTGTATATTGAAAACCTTACCGTTTCATCTTCCGAAACTGAATCTATTGGAGCCTCAACTAGAAAAGAATTCAATAATCGCTTTGAAGCTGATGGGATTACTTTTTCAGAGCCAAATGTACATTTATTCAGTTTTAATAATCCATATGGCGCATGCCCTACTTGTGAAGGCTATGGAGATGTAATTGGAATTGATTCCGATTTGGTGATTCCCAACACAGCACTTTCTGTTTTTGAAAATGCAATCTTTCCGTGGAGAGGGGAAAGTATGAGCTGGTATAGAGACCAATTTGTTAAGAATGCTTATAAATTTGATTTTCCTATCCATAAGCCTTGGTTCGAACTATCAGAAGAACAAAAACAAATAGTTTGGGATGGAAATGAACATTTTGAAGGATTAAACGATTTCTTTTCATATTTAGAATCAAAAAGCTATAAAATACAAAATCGGGTTATGTTATCACGGTACCGTGGGAAAACAAAATGCAATACCTGCAATGGCAAAAGATTAAAACCCGAAGCAAGTTATGTTAAGATAAACGACACATCCATTCAGGAATTAGTTGCATTACCTTTGGAAAAAGTAGCTGTTTTTTTTAAAAATTTGACATTGAACAAATACGATCAAAAAATAGCCAAACGATTATTGATCGAAATTAATAACCGATTGAGTTTTTTAATTGATGTTGGCTTAAGTTATTTAACACTGAACAGGAAATCAAACACGCTGTCTGGTGGAGAATCCCAACGTATCAACCTTGTTACCTCATTGGGAAGTAGTTTAGTTGGGTCTATGTACATTCTGGATGAACCAAGCATTGGTTTACATCCAAAAGATACCCAACGGCTTATAAAAGTATTAAAATCGCTACGGGACCTTGGAAACACCGTAATTGTAGTTGAACATGATGAAGACATCATGAAAGCTGCAGATGAAATTATAGATATCGGACCAGAAGCGGGGACTTTTGGTGGTAAAGTAGTTGCTAAAGGAACATATGACGATATTTTAAAATCTGATTCACTGACTGCCCACTACCTAAACGGGAAATTAAGCATTCAAGTTCCTAAAACAAGAAGAACCTCTAAAAAAAATATACAATTAATTGGCGCCAGACATAACAATCTTAAAAACATAGATGTTCGTTTTCCTTTAGGCTGTTTCACAGCCATTACTGGTGTTTCAGGTAGTGGAAAGAGTACCTTGGTCAAAAAAATATTGTATCCCGCATTATTAAAAAAAATTGGAGGTTATGGTGAAAAACCAGGTCAATTCAGCAAATTAGAGGGTGATTTTTCGAGTATTAAAAGTGTGGAATATATCAATCAGAATCCCATTGGACGCTCCAGTAGATCCAATCCTGTAACCTATATTAAAGCCTATGATGATATTAGGAGTTTATATGCCAATCAGAAGTTGTCGGATATACGAGGGTATAAAGCCAAGCACTTCTCTTTTAATGTAGACGGAGGACGTTGTGAAAATTGCAAAGGAGAAGGTGAAGTGACCATCGAAATGCAATTTATGGCCGATGTGCATTTAGAATGTGAAACCTGTAAAGGAAAACGATTTAAAAAAGAAGTTTTGGAAGTCCATTTTCATGGAAAAAGCATTCATGATATCTTACATATGACGGTTGATGATGCGATATCTTTTTTCAGCTTACATAATGAAACAAAAATTACTAACAAATTGCAACCCTTACAGGATGTTGGTTTAGGTTATGTTCAATTGGGACAAAGTTCCTCTACCCTCTCTGGTGGTGAAGCACAACGGATCAAACTCGCTTCCTTTTTAGTAAAGGGTAACACCAAAGAAAAAGCACTTTTTATCTTTGATGAACCCACAACCGGATTACATTTTCACGATATTAATAAGTTGTTAGCTTCCTTTTATGCCTTATTGGATAAAGGTCATACCGTAATTGTTGTTGAGCATAATATGGACCTAATTAAATGTGCAGATCATATTATAGATCTTGGGCTTGAAGGTGGTGAAAAAGGAGGTGAGGTAATGGCTCAAGGTTCTCCCGAAGAAGTTTCTACAAATAAAGATTCTATTACTGCAAAATACTTAGTGACTAAAATTTAATACCTTTGTAACAAATCACCTTGTTATGAAGCCATTTATATTTGCTGTCACTTTACTAATTACAACTTTTTCTTACTCACAATATATACAAATGCTTCAGGAAGATAATAGCTGGAGTGTAGATATTCATTATAACCCTTTTAACCCTACTGAGCCTCCCTATGCGTGGACCATAACAGAGCAAATTTCGTTAGGTGATATTGAGATTGTAGATGGATTGAACTATTATCGTGTTTGGAGCGGAGATCAACCCACCTGTTTATTACGCGAGGAAAATGGAATTGTTTATAAATATGATGAGAATGAAGAAATTGATAAAATATTATTTGATTTCACTTTAGAAGAAGGTGATACTTTCAATTTAATTGACAGTGCTTATAATACATATTATGGTTCTTGCACAACAGTTGAAACCTATATTTGGGAAACTGAATTAATTGTTGATACCGTTGAAGAAATTGAAATAGCTGGGGAATTAAGAAAAGTATTATGACTATCGGATTGCTTGCACAAGACACTATAATTTCGTATCTTTCTAATTATTAAACACTTAGTTATGAAGTTACAAGATTTTTCAAAAAGTATCCAGATGAAGCAAGCTGCAAAGCTCACTTTAAAGCAGAAAGAGATAGACAAGGAGTTATTTGTAAGCGTTGCCAATCTCAAGAGCATTATTGGCTATCCACAAGAAGTCAATACCAATGTAAATCCTGTAAGTTTAGAACGACTTTACGTAGTGGAACATTACTACATAAATCTCAGCTACCCTACTACTATTGGTATTTTGGAATGATGATGCTTACCAGCACAAAAAAGAGTTTTTCTGCATTAGAAATACAAAGACAGTTAGGTCATCCCTATTATGAGCCTATTTGGTATATGCTTCATAAAATACGTCACTCTATGGGTAGGCGAGATGATAATTATCTTCTTGGTAATCAAGTTGAACTTGATGAAGGTTTCTTTGAAATAGTTCCCAACAAAGAAAGACGAGATCAAACCGTAATAGAATTAGAAAACAATGATGGAAAATATAAGAGAGGTAAAGGAAGTCAAAAGCAAGCAATAGTATTGGTTATGGCTGAATCAATATCTGTGGAACCTACTAAAAAATACAGGCACAAAACCAATAAAAAAGTGAGATACATTAAAATGAAATTACTAGATGACCTTAGCAAAGAAAGCACCAATGCACAAGTAGAACAAGCTATTGATACAAAAACATCTGCAATAACAGACGAAGCTAATAACTATAATGATTTAGCAAACAGCCTCACTGACCATAAAGCTGTGGTAATAAAGGACAAGAAAGAGACTCGTAAAATTCTGCCTTGGGTTCATATAGTCATAAGCAATGCCAAAAGATGGCTGTTAGATGTGCATCATTCCATTGGTGAGCAATATCTGCAAAGTTATCTCGATGAGTTCTGCTATAAGTTTAATAGAAAATACTTCAATTCTGTATTCGATAGAGTTGTAACTAACTCTGTATCTGTAAAATGGGAGGTAAATGTGTAATTAATCCGATAGCCATAAAGTAATTACTTTTTTAGAATATAATATTTTTGTTCAATTTCAATGGATTGAGGGTATCGGTAATATTAGTGGTTTTGATATGCTATGGGGGCAGGTATATTTTTCAGAAGGTGGGGTATTGGTTTGTTTTACAACAAATGGTAAAACTTACTTTTTTAATGATGCAACTTCCTGTGATAATACAACTTTAGGTCTTGGAGAGGTTAATAAAAACAAAGGTATTTTATACCCCAACCCAGTCAATGACAAATCTATTCTTCAGTTTCCTTCCCAAGGCTATGTTGATAGTATCAAAATATTTGACATCCAAGGAAGATTGGTCAAAGAGGAACCTATCACAACAGATTATTTTATTATAGATGCTATACAGTACCGTTCAGGGCTGTATTTCTACCAAGTGTTTCGCACAAATAGGCATATCAAATCGGATAAATTTATCGTTAAATAAATCATAAATTAAACACCTTTCTAATATTCTGGCACAGGAATTGATTTATCATTTACATAAAGATAACGAGTACGTTATTTTCATAATAATAAAATTGTTTTGGTTAGTTTTTAAAGTCTGTATTCATTCTTTTTGTAAACGGACTTTTTATTTATTTCCCATTGAACCATTACAAAATTTCATAGTCAAGTATATATGACTGAGAACTCAATAAATTATAATAATCTATAAAACAGCTGTTTAAATTTGTGGCACGGTCGTTGGTATTAGTAAATTATACAAGCTGATCAAAAAAACAAAGCAAGTATAAATTAAAATAATAGCCTTATGAAAAAAATAATAGCAATCTCAATCGGAATCTTTTTAATGAGTTTTTCAGTAGGTGCAAACCCTTTAAATAATGAAGAAAACTTTATTAATGGGTACGGTAACTCATTCATTTTTGTAGTACAAAATGTTGAATTTTCTGTATACCCAGATGGTCAGTATGATTTTACTTATGTTAATAATTACAATGGAAGTAATGTTAGTATTACTGCAATTCCTCCTTATATGAATATCAGTTATAACAGTGGATATAATTATGATGTGTATGTTCAATACGATCTATATGGTGCTGTAATTCAAGTTGAAGATGTTCCAGTTTATTACGATGAATATGGAAGAATCGCTCAAGCAGGAAATGTGGAAATATTTTATTATAACGGTCGCATTACTCAAATAGGCGGGTTGTATCTTCATTATAATTATTATGGTAATTATTCCTATAGTACAGGATACATCAATCAATATAACTATTACTACGTTTATCAGCCATGGCATCGATATTATATTCGCCCAATTTATGCTAATTGTATTTTATATACACACCCTTACAGAAGGTATTATAATCCAGTACGATATAGCTATTATGAGCATAATTATTATTATTTAAACAGAGGAAGAAGTAATGTTTCTTATGCAAATGGCAGAGGAAGTTTTTACAAACCAGGAAGTAGGGTACATTATAAAAATGGAAGAACAACTGTAAATACTAATTACAGATCAAATGGTAAAAATACTGCTGTTTCTCAAAATGGGGAAAGGGATGTAACCTATACAACTAGAAGAGGAACAACAAGAAACAATATAAAAAAACCAACTACTGATTCAGATAGAAATATAACTAGCCGTGTTGCTGGAAATTTCAAAGCAAATGATAAAAAGGAAAAGAAAAAATCAAATAGAACTAGAAGTTCATCAATGAGAAATAAGACAGTTAATACCTCTAATAATTCAAAAAGTGCTGTTACAAATTCTAATCGAGAAGCTTCAAAGAAAAGTAATGATGCTAACTCAAATAAATCTGTTACATCCCAAAAATATGGGAGAGGCAGAGGGTAATTATTGGTTGGTTAGTTTTTCAGGCTTATAGTTCACTATAAGTCCGAATTTAAACCCCCGATAGTAATTACTATCGGGGGTTTTTAATTATATCAAATAGTAAAGCACTCATCTTTTTTGTGAGTTCCCTCCTATTGAACCTTGAAATATTATAAGATTCAATCGCTAATTTATTGTGTTTATAATCTTCGTAATAGGAAAGAATTTGTTTTTTTAGAATATACTTATCTGTATACTTAAAATAATGCCCAGAGTTTGTTTCAGTTATAATATTTTGAATATCACTTCCCTCAGGTCCCAAAGCTAAAATAGGGCGTTTTGCTGCCAAATACTCAAATAATTTTCCTGCTATGATTGCTTTAGTCTCTGGGCGATTCATTTCAATTAATAACAACACTTGTGCGTTATATTGTAATTGTATTGCTTCTCCATGAGAAACATATCCTACAACTTCGCAATTTCCTTCCAATCCAAACCTTTGAATACTATTCATAACATCTTCACTTACAATCCCCGCTAATTTAATCTTTAAGTCTTTTGAAAAAGAGCTATTTTCGGCTACTAATTCAGAAAGAATTGTCCACAATATTATTGGGTTGCGACCACTTAATAAGGAGCCAATATGCACTAACGAAAAAGATTCATCCAAATTAGGTGTAATTTCCTCAGAAATTTCATACCCATTAGTGATCACAACGATTGGTGTGTTGGTCCTTTTTTGAAATTCTAATTTTGTATTCGTACTGGTAACTATTACCCTGTCGGCATTATTTAATACTTGAGTTTCCAATATTTTGTGTTTTTTTTCTGAAGCCTTACTTAGCAATAATGATTTGTGGTAATGAATGCTTGTCCAGGGATCCCTAAAATCTGCAATCCAAGGAAGATTATTACTTTTTTTCAAGTCCTGGCCAATTAAATGCAAACTATGTGGAGGCCCAGTTGTAATAATAACATCTACTCTATTTTCTTTGATATATTTTTGAAGGAATGCAACGGAAGGTTTCACCCATGCTATTCGCGCATCTGGAATAAAAAAGTTTCCACGGATCCAAAGCATTGCTTTCTCTAAGAAAGACTGTTTTTTATCTGTGATAATTCCGCTACTTAATTCCTTTGTTTTTTTCTTTGAAAATAATCTTGCAAATCGATAGGGTTCTTTTATAGGTCTTTTAATGATTATAATATCTTCAGGAACTTCAGAAACTGTTCCATTATCTATTAAAGGGTATTGTGGATTTTCTGGAATATAAACTATAGGTTCTATCCCAAATTCTTTAAAATAAGTAGCAAATTTTAACCAACGTTGCACTCCTGGTCCACCTGCTGGAGGCCAGTAATATGTGATGATTAGAGTCTTCAAGCTTGTATCACGAAGATTTTGGAACAGGTGTTCTTGATTTTTTGTTATATTTTCATCTACTTTAAAATACATTAAATAAATTCCTTATTATTTGAGATCCTGAGAATTCGAATCTGGTCTAAGCAAAAATATTATTCCCCAAAGAAATAATAACAAAAAAATGACACTACTTCCTAAAGCAATCATGCTTCCATTTTTTACAACCTGTGGCTCAAATTTAAAATCAATTTTATGATTACCCACGGGTATTTGCATGGCTCTCAATACATAATTTGCTCTTAAATATTCAGAAGGCTTATCATCAATATAGGCGTTCCAACCGTTTGGATAATATATTTCTGAAAATAATGCTAATTGACTTGAAGTGCTTGTTGTCTGGTATACTTTATGATTTGGTGTTTGACTGATTAATTCTATGGTTGCAGTCGAATCTCGATCAATGTCTTTCATAGGTAATAGCTTTATAAACTCTTCATTAACTATTGCTGTCTTCTTGGTATCCAGACTATCCAAGAATTGGATTTCTTCATTGGCATTATTTGCCAGTATCACACTTTCAACAAACCAGACAGCACCATTAGCATAAGGATTACGTTGCGCTACAGTGGAGCCATTGTTACTTTGAGTTAATATATAGCGAACATTCATCATATTCAAAATACCAATATCTCCAGCACTTAAATAGAAGTCATCTAGATCTTGAACACGTCCTAGTTTAGCGGCATGATACCCTCCTAAGGCATTATGAAAATAGCTGGCACGACCGCTAGCAAATGGATTACCCACAGTAGCATCAAACACTCTGTAATATCCATCATCAGTTAAAACCTGATTATCGGCAGCATTTGGTAGAAAAGGTTGATCAACAATTCTTGCCAATTTAAAATTGTCATTATTTACATAGCGTCTGTCTACACCTACTAAATCAAATAGAATTAATAGGGCTACCATGACAATTGCTGTATTTTTCTTTATTTTTTCAGAAATAAAGAGCCATAAAGCAGCTGTAGTTAATAAAATAAGACTCAAGGTGCGAATTGTGTCTGAGGTCAGTAAAGACATTCTATCTTCACGGACAGCATCGATAAAAGGCAATCCTAATTCTTCAATTAAATAAGAATCATAGGGGCTTACAAAACTAAATAAAGATGATTTTAACAACAGGAAAATCAATGCAAGACCACCGCAAATCCCAGTTGTTATAAATAATGCTTTCCTTTTTTCTTGTTCTTCAGACTTTTTGAAAAAATGGTGCAAGCCAATTATTGCCAAAACTGGAAGTACTAATTCAATAATAACTTGTATGGATGAAACTGCTCTAAACTTATTATAAAGAGGTACATTGTTAATGAAAAAATCGGTCAATAATGGAAAATTTTTTCCCCAAGATAAAAACAGAGTTAATAAAAAAGCAGCTAAAATCCACAATTTTATTTTCCCCTTGACTAAAAATAAAGCAAGGATTGCTAAGAAAATAATTACAGCGCCAATATAGGCTGGTGCTGCAACAATAGGCTGATCACCCCAATACATTGGAATCTGATTAAGAATTTGATTGGCATCTTGAGGTGAAGCTCCTAATTTTATCAGAGCTTCAAATGTCTTAGGGTCTGCAGGTAGTGCTTCAGATGATCCTCCCCCCATAAACCTAGGTATAAATAAGTTGAATGATTCTAATTTTCCATAACTATATTCAGTAATATAATTATAATCCAATCCTGAATGAGATTCTTTTGGACTCCCATCTGGATTTATAGTTAATTCATTATTTCCTCGGGTAGATGTTGCAGCATATTCCTTGGTAGCCATAATATTTGTTGCATTCATTCCAATAGCCAATAGAACACCTACAATTAGAATCGCAATTGTTTTAAAATATTGACTTAGTGTTTTGTTTTTATAAGCATCAATAAGGTATACGAGCCCAACAATTATTATAAGCAATAATAAATAGTAGGTCATTTGAAAATGGTTGGCCACCAATTCTAAAGCCATGGCAATCGTTGTTAGTAAAAATCCATATAAATATTTTCTTCTAAAAGTTAACAATACTCCACTAAGCACTAATGGCATATACGCAATTGCGTGTGCTTTTGCGTTATGTCCAAGGCCTAAAATTATAATAAGATACGTAGAGAAGCCAAAGGCTAATGCACCAATAAGAGCCAATTTATAATCAATTTTTAAAACTAAAAAAAGGATATACATTCCTATTAAATAAAGAAAAAGATAATCTGCAGGACGGGGTAAAAAACGTAATGTAAGGTCGAGTTTCTTAATATAATTATGTGGATATTTTGCTCCCAATTGATACGTTGGCATCCCTCCAAAAGCAGCATCAGTCCAATAGGTCTCAATATCTGTTTCATTTTTAAAATCTTTATGTTGCTTAGACATACCTATGTATTGAGCTATATCGCTTTGATATATTTTTTTTCCTTGTAATACTGGGCTAAAAAAGGAAAGTGATATAATTACAAAAAAAATAAAAACAAAAATGTGAGGGATTAGATATTTAAAACGTTGCATAGTTAATATTGAAAAATGTCTTGGGGGAAATTATAAAAATTTACCGAATATACTTCATTAAAATCCCAAACGGTTTAATAAGATATGATTATTTAATCAATTTCTTCGTAGTCAACATAATCTCCTTCTGAAGTATTCGATTTTTTCATTGCTGTTTGTGAATCATCAATAGTAATACTTCCCTCTTCTTTTTGATTATTATTGGTGTTTGTTCCGAAGGGCTGACCAAATCGTTCATTTGCTTTTTTGGATAGGTAACGCATAAAATATGGCATTGAAAATTTTAGAAGAAACTTTAGTCCATAATATACCAGAAGTATAATTAATAACGTTTTCAAAAAAGTCATAGTGATAATTAATATTTTTTTCAAAATTACACATTACAAGTATAAAAGAAGAAAAACTACTATTAAATAAATGATAAAACTATATCTTTGAACTAAACCGAATAGTCTATGAACATTCATTATAAAAGCCTACTTTTTTTATTTTTATTCTGTTTTAAAACCGTTTCAGCTCAATACACTGAAACTATTAATTCGAATAGACCAGGAGCCTCTCAAGGGGCTTTTTCCGTTGGTAAGAAGGTACTTCAATTTGAAACTGGGCTGGGAATAGGTTCGGAAGAACACTCCATATTATTTACAGAGACAGATGCATTCTTAATTGAATATAATGTGCGTTATGGATTCTGGAAAGAAGAACTTGAAGTTAGTTTAATTGGAGTATATCAATCTAATTCTATCACGCTTAAACCAGAAGGAAGTATCCTTATAGATTATAAGGAAAGTAATTTCAAATACAACCGACTAGGAGCAAAATATTTATTTTATGACCCTTATCGTAAAAGGGAGCAGATAGGTCCAAATTTATATAGTTGGAAAGCCAATAATAAATTTCAATGGAAAGATCTGATTCCTGCAGTTTCACTTTATGCGGGAGCAAATTTTGACACAGCCAATAATCTGTTTACTCCAGGAACAGAAAGTTCTATAAGTCCAACGGTTGCAATTTCAACACAAAATAATTGGCTTGGAGGATGGGTCTTTGTTACCAATATAATCGCTGATCGTTTTACTGAAGATGAACCCTCATATTCATATATACTTACACTTACGCATGCTTTCAATCCTAAATTTTCTGCTTTTATAGAAAATCAGGGAATTAAAGGTGATTTTTATGCAGATCAATTACTTAGAGGAGGTGCGGCTTATTTATTCAATAATGACTTTCAGGTGGATGCATCAATAATGACTAATTTTAAAGACACCCCATCTAGACTATATGGTAGGTTAGGTGTTTCTTATCGCTATGATATGCATAAACAAGATGAATTTATAGCTGAAAAAGGAAAGTCTGGATGAAGATTAAGAAAAGAAGAAAAAATAAAAAAGAAGGCTGAAAAGAAAAAAATGAAAAAGAAAAATAAAAAAATTAATTCACTACTGATAATGATTTCTGCAATAGAAAAACATGATTGAATTAAAAAAAATAAAAACAAAAAAGGAATTATTACAATTTGTAAAATTTCCGTTCAGTCTTTACAAAAATTGTAAATATTGGGTACCTCCGCTTATCAATGATGAGATGGAAACCATGGATGAAGTGAAGAATCCTGTTTTTAGGAATGCAGAAGCTTTCTATTTTTTAGCTTATAGAGAAGGGAAGATCGTTGGAAGGATAGCAGTTATTATTAATCATATTGAAATTCAAGAACTCGATAAGAAAAAAGTTCGTTTTGGTTGGCTGGATATGATCGATGATGTTGAAGTTACTAAAGCATTGCTTAATAAAGCATATGAAATAGGTAAAGCTAATAATCTCGAATACTGTGAAGGTCCAGTAGGTTTTTCAAATATGGAGAAAGCAGGAATATTGACAAAAGGATTTGATAAAATGAATACTATGATCACTTGGTATCATTATCCATATTATGCCGAACACCTAAAATCACTGGGGTTTAAAAAACAAGCTACTTGGGTAGAATTCAAGCTTCTTAATCCTACAAAATCAACTGATAAAATTGTAAAATTTGCTGGGTTAATAAAAGAACGATATTCTTTGGAAGTGTTGCGTTTCAGAAATAAAAAACAAATATTACCATTTGTAAATGATATGTTTGGCTTATTAAATAAAACCTATAATTCTTTACAAACCTTTGTTCCCATTCAACAATATCAAATAGACCATTATAAAGAAAAATATTTTAATTTTATAAACCCAGAATACATAACCTGTATTTTGGATAAGAACAAAAAATTAATTGCTTTTTCTATAGTAATGCCCTCTTTTTCAAAAGCTTTAAAAAAAGCAAATGGAAGCTTATTTCCTTTTGGATGGTATCATCTTTTAAAAGCCCAAAAGAAAAACGATACCGCTGCATTTTATTTAATAGGGATTGATCCTGAATATCAGGGTAAAGGAGTTACCGCTTTAATTTTTGAAGAGATGAGAGAAATATTTGTACGGAAAGGAATTAAACAAACCGAAACAAATCCTGAATTAGAAGAGAATATTGCAGTTCAACAACTTTGGAAAGCCTATAACCCTATTCAACATAAAGAACGTAGTACATTCAGAAAATACCTATAAATATCAAATGCATCAGATACAATTAAAATTATCAATCATTCTAGTATTTATTTCGAGTATATTTTTTTCCTGCAAAGAAAAATCATCATTACCAGATCCACTGGCTGCAGGCTGGAACAATCAATCGGTTTGTGAACTGGTTGAAGAAAATGAAAAAATAAGGATACTAAAATGCACTTTTGCCCCAGAAATAGGACATGAGAAACATTATCACAAGCCTTATTTTGGATATACTTTATCTGGAAGTAAATTCAGAATAAAGGATAAAAATGGTACTGATGAAATACAAGTAAAAACTGGAAGTTATTTCTATAACGAAGGAACTGAAGGGCATGAGGTTTTAAATATCGGTGATAGTACAGCGGTATTTTTAATAATTGAACCTAAATAATTTATTACTCCCCAAAAGCTTCTGCTACTGCAGCAGACAAGCGTTTGTAGGTACCATTCTCCAATCGATCTCTAATTGCTGAAAATGCAATTAAAGTCTCTTCAACATCTTTTAAAGTATGAGTAGAAGTAGGAATCATCCGTAATAAAATAAGTCCTTTTGGTATAACTGGGTAAACTACAATTGAGCAGAATATACCATGATTTTCACGAAGATCTTTTACCAATGCCATTGCTTCAGGAACAGATCCTTTTAGGTAGACTGGAGTTACACAACTTTGTGTGGTGCCAATGTCGAATCCCCTTTCTTTTAATCCTCCTTGAAGGGCATTTACATTTTCCCAAAGTTTTTCTTTAAGTTCTGGCATGGTACGCAACATATCTAATCGCTTTAATGCTCCTTCTACCAATTGCATTTGCAAGGATTTTGCAAACATTTGAGAACGTAAATTATATTTTAAGTAGTTAATTATTTCTTCTTCAGCAGCGATAAAAGCACCGGTACTTGCCATTGATTTTGCAAATGTTGCAAAATAAACATCTATATCTTTTTGAACACCTTGTTCCTCACCTGCTCCAGCTCCAGTCTTACCGAGTGTTCCAAAACCATGAGCATCATCAACAAAAAATCTGAAATTATATTTTTTCTTTAAGGCTACTATTTCTTTAAGACGGCCTTGTTCACCTCGCATGCCAAAAACACCTTCAGAAATAAGTAAAATACCTCCACCACTTTTTTTAGCAACTTTACTAGCACGTTGCAGGTTTTTTTCTATGCTTTCAAGATCGTTATGTTTATAGGTAAACCGTTTCCCAAGGTGTAACCGAACTCCATCAATAATACATGCATGTGCATCGACATCGTAAACAATAACATCATCTTTTGAAACTAATGCATCTATGGTCGATACCATTCCTTGGTATCCAAAATTTAGAAGATATGATGCTTCTTTATTAACAAATTCGGCAAGTTCATCTTGTAGTTGTTCGTGAAGATCTGTATGCCCACTCATCATTCGAGCACCCATTGGATATGCAGAACCATATTTTATACCAGCATCTGCATCTGTTTTTCTGACTTCAGGATGATTTGCAAGACCTAAGTAATCATTGATACTCCAGGTAATAACTTCTTTACCTTGAAATTTCATTCGATTTGAAATTGGTCCCTCTAATTTAGGAAATACAAAGTACCCTTCTGCTACATCAGCCCACTTTCCCAAAGGTCCCTTGTTCTTATAAATTTTTTCGAATAGATCTTTCGTCATTATATTATGTTTCAATACAAGTGACAAAATTAGGAAATTTTAATAGGATTATACTATTCTTTTCAAATAAGAAGTTAACAAGAAAAAAGCCATTTCAAGTTAATTTTGAAATGGCTTTTAATTTATTTTTTTTGTAGGATGCTATTTTATGTATTCTACTTGTACAGATTCTGTGTTCTTTGCATCGAAAAATCCTTGTTGATTCATCCATTTATCACTGAATACTTTGCTCATATAACGAGAACCATGATCTGGGAAAACAACAACAACAGTACTATTTTCATCAAATTCACCTTGTTCACTTAGATCCCTTAATCCTTCAACGGCAGCACCACTTGTGTATCCTACAAAAAGTCCTTCATTTATTGCTAATTCACGAGCAGCATGCGCACTCCTTTCATCAGTAACTTTTACAAATTTATCGATACATTCAAAATCAGTTGCTGTTGGAATTAAGTTTTTACCTAATCCTTCTATTCGATATGGATAGATCTCATCAGCATCAAATTCTTTGGTTTCATGGTATTTTTTCAATACCGAACCATAGGCATCAATCCCAATAATTCGAATATCCTTATTCTTTTCCTTAAGAAAACGAGCAATCCCTGAAATTGTACCACCTGTACCACTACAAGCAACAAGATGTGTTATTTCACCTTTGGTTTGTTTCCAAATTTCTGGTCCAGTAGAATTATAATGGGCATCTATATTCAATTCATTAAAATATTGATTGATATAGATAGACTCTTTTATTTCTTCATGAAGACGCTTAGCAACTTGATAATAAGAACGAGGATCATCTGCACTAACATGAGCTGGGCATACATATACCTTAGATCCCATCGTTTTAAGCATATCAATCTTATCTGCAGAAGACTTTGAACTTACAGCAAGAATACATTCATATCCTTTTATAATACTTACCATAGCGATACTAAATCCAGTGTTTCCACTTGTAGTTTCAATGATAGTATCTCCAGGTTTTAAAATTCCTTTTCTTTCGGCTTCCTCTATTATATAAAGTGCTATTCTATCTTTTGTGGAATGCCCCGGATTGAATCCTTCTACTTTTGCATAAAAATTTCCTTTGTATTTTGAAGTAATTTTATTCAGCTTAATCATTGGGGTGTTCCCGATAAGCTCTAATACATTATTGTGTATTGTTAATTCTTCTTTCATAAAGAGGATTTTTGTTATATAAATATATGGATTTATACCATACTTTTTAAACGGTACAAATTTACGGTAAAATTATTAATTAGCCATTATTTCCTTCCAAATCTAACAGAAACGCATAAATTCTAGCGTATTTCTTTAAAGCATTAAAACGCCCTGATGCCTCGCCATGACCAGCTTCCATATTAATATGAAACAACAAATCATTAGTATCTGTTTTTAATTCTCTTAATTTAGCTACCCATTTTGCAGGTTCCCAATATTGTACTTGAGAATCATGCAATCCAGTAGTAACTAGCATATTAGGATAATCCATTGAAACAACATTATCGTAGGGTGAATATGATTTCATGTAAAAATAATATTCTTCTTCATTAGGATTGCCCCATTCGTCATATTCACCAGTGGTTAGCGGAATACTATCATCCAACATCGTTGTAACAACATCGACAAATGGTACTACAGAAACCACCCCATTATATAGTTCAGGTGCCATATTAGCAATTGCTCCCATTAATAAGCCCCCTGCAGAGCCACCATAGGCATATAAATGATCTGAGGAAGTGTAATTCTCTTCAATCAAATATCTAGAAACATCTACAAAATCTGTAAATGTGTTTTTCTTATTTAATAACTTTCCATCTTCATACCAACTTCTTCCTAAATATTCACTTCCTCTAACATGGGCTGTTGCATAAATAAATCCGCGATCTAACAAACTCAGGCGAACCGTTGAAAAATAAGGATCGGCCGTACTTCCATAAGAGCCATATGCATATAATAACAATGGATTTTCGCCGTTCATTTTAATTCCTTTTTTATAAACCATGGTCACAGGAATTTTAGTACCATCTTCAGCAGTAGCCCACACCCTTTTGGAATCGTAATTGTTTTTATCAAACTTTCCTCCTAACACTTCTGCTTCTTTTAATACATTCTTTTCTTGAGTTTCCATATTAAAATCGATCACTGAAACAGGAGTCGTTAATGAATTATAATTATATCTCAGAATTTTAGTTTCAAATTCAGGGTTTCGTGAAGCGTAGACTGTATAAGTTTCACTGTTAAAGGGTAAATAATATTCTTCCGAATTATCCCAACGTATAATTCGTATTTTATTCAATCCATTATTCCGCTCACCAAGTACTAAATATTCTTTAAAAATATCGATATCTTCTAATAACACATCTGTTCGGTGCGGTATCATGTCGACCCAATTTTCTTTTGTTGTATTTTCTTCAGAAGTCTTCATCAATTTAAAATTGGTCGCTTCATCTTTATTGGTAAGAATATAAAAGTTGCTCTCAAAATGAGAAATACTATATTCAAGTCCTCTTTCCCTGGGCTGAAAAACAATAAATGGTTCATCAGGAGTGTTTGCATTTAATATTCGATATTCTGAAGTTAGGGTGCTATAACTACCAATAACTAGAAATTTATTAGACTTTGTCTTGTATATAAATGTTCCAAAAGTTTCATCCTCCTCCGTAAATATTAATTCATCATTTTCAGAATTAGTCCCTAATCGATGTTTATAAATTTTATTGGACCAGAGAGTCTGTTCATCTTTTTGAGTATAGAATAATGTTGTATTATCATTTGCCCATGTAGATCCGCCAGTAGTTAAAGGAATATTCTCATCTAAAATAGCACCTGTTTCCAAGTTCTTTACATAAAGAATGTATTTTCTTCTGCTAACTGTATCGACTCCAAATGAAACCAATTTATTATCCGGACTCACACTTAAGCCTGTTAAACTATAATAAGAATGCCCTTCTGCCATTTCATTTACATTGAATAAAATTTCTTCTTCTGCATCTAAATTATCTTTTTTACGGGTATAAATTGGGTAATCTTTTCCTGTCTCAAAACGTGTTATATAATAGTATCCGTTGTATTTATATGGTACAGACTCGTCATCTTCTTTAATCCTACTTTTCATTTCTTCAAACAAATTTTCTTTGAAACCTTTGGTATGTGCTGTTTTCTTATCGTAATAATCATTTTCTCTTTCAAGATAATCAATCACTTCTTCGTTTTCACGTTCATTTAGCCAATAATAGTTATCGACTCTAACATCTCCATGAATTTCCAAATGCTTGGCTATCTTTTCTGCTTTAGGTGTTTGTATATCCATATTCTTTTCTGAAGGTTCTTTATTTTTACAAGAAGTGGCAAAAATAAGAGATACTATTGTAATAATAAGAATTTTTTTCATCGATAAATTATTAAATTTATAGCGATAATAAAAAATTATATCATGTTTGGAGATTTAAAAGGAATGATGAGCAAATTAAAAGAAACCCAAGAAAAGGTGGTAGCTACAAAAATAAGATTGAACTCTGTTCTTATTGATGAGCAAAGTAACGATGGACTTTTAAAAATTACTATTACTGCCAATAGGGAACTTAAAAAAATTGATATTAAGGAAGAACTCTTACAAGACAAAGACCAACTGGAAGATTATTTGATATTCTCTTTAAATAAAGCTACAGACATTAATGATGCTGAAGTTTCTGCTGTTGCGAGCGAAGGGATGCCAAAGATTCCTGGAATGGATATATTTTAATTTTATCGATACGTAGTCAATATTTCCAGTAATTGTTCATGCATTTCTTGAGTATAATCCAAATGTGTTACCATACGCAGTTTCCCTTGCCCCATATTGCTGAATTTTATATGCATTTCATTCATATCATTGACGAATTTATCTAAGGGTAAGTCATCAACTAAATTAAATATCACAATATTGGTTTCTGTTGGTTCTACATTTTTTATAAAATTTTGTTGACTAAGAACCTCAGCAATTGAAGCTGCTTTTTGATGATCTAATGCCAATCGCTCAAATTGATTATCCAAGGCATACAATCCTGCAGCAGCCATAAACCCTGCTTGACGCATTGCGCCTCCAAATGTTTTCCGAATTCTAATAGCGCGTTTCATCAGATCTTTATTCCCTAATAAAATAGTTCCGATCGGAGCCCCTAGCCCCTTACTTAAACAAATAGAAATGGAGTCGAATACGTTTCCATAATCTTTAGGATCTTCATGTTTTTTTACTAATGCATTCATTAATCTGGCACCATCTAAGTGTAGTCCAAGTCCATTAGTATCACAAACATTTTTAATTTTTAGAATTTCATCAAAATCATAACAGGCACCTCCTCCTTTATTAGTGGTGTTCTCTAAACAAACCAAGGTTGTTACAGGAGTATGATAGTTTTCAATCGGGCTTATAGCTTTTTCAATTGCTTCTGTAGTGATCATCCCTCGTTCACCATCTATTAAATTACAGGTTACTCCACTATTAAAAGCTGCGCCACCTGCTTCAAAATTATAGACATGTGCCCATTTATCACATATTAATTGATCTCCAGGTTGGGTGTGTAGCTTTATTGCAGTTTGATTAGACATGCTTCCAGTGGGGAAATACAGTGCCGAATCCATCCCGAATAATTCAGTAAATCTTCTTTCCAATTCATTTACAGTAGGATCTTCTTTAAAAACATCATCTCCTGATTTGGCGTTTAAAATCGCCTCCATCATTCCAGGAGTGGGTTTAGTTAGGGTATCACTTCGTAGGTCTATAATCATTTTTATTAGTGTCTTCTAAAGTTAGAATCTATTTTAGCTAGCTCTTTTTCGATCATCTTTTCAAGTTCCACGATCGCAAGTTTATTGTTGGAATTATAATTAAGATTCTCGTACTTGGACTCATTGGTTAGATCGTATAGATTGTATTTTTGATAAATGAGATTATCTTCATTTTTAAAGAAAAATTTTCTTTTGCAAGAGTGAATTTCAGTTCTTTGTTTTGGCACATTTTCAGGATTTGAAACAGTATATTTTTTTACCTGGCCTGCTCTAATTGTTTACTATTTTTGCCTACAAAATCAGTAAGGTTCCCATTGTTTAATGACAATTTATTAAAAGTTCCACAATTGTCTATTTTTTTGATCATCGCATTATCATCTTTTTTCCAAATAACATATACTTTATAGTAGGCCCCTTTAGACATACATGTTTTACCATTATTTAAAGTAAACATTTCCATATGTCCATCACAGTATTCATATCGATAAAAATAGGTATTAATTCCTTTACTTTCTAATTCGCTAGTAAAATTTGAAACTAATAATTCAACATAGGCTTTATCGTTTTGAGCGACAGAAAGAGTACTCATTATTCCGAAGATAACCAGTAATATTTTTTTTCATAATAAAATTATTTAGTTGTTTATATAACATTGAAAACTTCCAATCGGACTACCATCAGGAATCTTAGCTATTCTTTTTTGTTTAAATTTTGAAGGGGCCTTTCTGAACTCTAAAATTTCCCGTAATAATTGATTTTGAAAAATCGGTTTTAGTACCTTTAAATTCTTTTATCAATTTATCTAAATTGTCATTTACTATAGCTTTCACCTGTGGAATACTTTCATCTGAAGCAACTAAATTTAAAAGATGCTGCAAGGTAACATATTGAATCGTTTGTTGTACTTCTTTTTCATAATCTGAAGTTGTTTTCAAAAAGTATGTTTTAAAAATTAAATTAAACAAAACCTGATTCAGATTCAAATTATATTCGCTCATTAAGACCGTTGCAAGGGCTTGCATAATTTTGCAATATTTCGTATCTTTTTATCATGGAATTAGTACAGCAACCTACATTAGCCGATAGCATTTGCGATATACGTTCACGCAAGATAAAGCAGGCCTTTTTCACCCAAATTAATATCCTTTTAAATTGGGAACCTATCATAAAAGTTTTAAAAAAGCACTACACTAAAGGACAAAGTGCCACAGGAAAACCAAGCTATAGTGGTTTATTACTTTTTAAAATGAGTTTATTGCAAACTTGGTATGGTTTAAGCGATTATGAAGTTGAAGACCGCATTAATGATAGTATTTCATTTAGTTATTTTTGTGGGTTACATATTGATCAAGTAGCACTGGACCACAGTACTTTATCCCGTTTTCGGAGTATGATGACAAAAGCAAAAGCCTATGAGCCCCTATTTAAAGAAATCAACAGACAGTTAGCAGCCCATAAAATAATAGTAAAAACAGGAGTTATTGTTGATGCCAGTGTTATAGATACACCATTAAAACCCAAAGGTAAAACCAATCATAAAGTCACCCAGGATAGAAAAGATGAGCAGGAAGTGGAAGTAATCAGGGACTATGCAGAAAGTGTAGATGCCGGCGCAGCTTGGTTAAAGAAAGGCGGAAAGTATCGATTTGGCTATAAAAAACATCACGTTACAGACAACGAAGGTTTGGTTTTAGGAGTATTGACAACAAAAGCAAGCACCAATGAAGTTGGCAATTTAGAAGACGTATTGAACACCGCAGATTTGCCGGAAGATATTCCGTTAAAAGCAGACAAAGGTTATCAATCAAAGAAAAATGCGATACTGCTTAAAAAACGAAAGTTAAAAAATCATGTTCTAAAAAAAGCCTGTAAAAACAAGCCTTTAACTCATTGGGAGAAAGTGTTCAATAAACTCATAGGCAAAACAAGATTTAAAGTAGAACGTACTTTTGGAGGAATTAAAAGATGGTTCTCCAGAGCAACAGCAAGATACAGGGGTATTAAAAAAATGCACACTCAAAATCTTTTGGAAGCCATGTGCTATAATTTGTACCGAAGTCCAGGAGTAATTGCGTCCAATTTTAAAAATTAAGGGAAAATGAACGCTAAAAACCTGAAAATAAAGAAAATTTAGATCAAAAATTTCAAATTAGAAAAGAAAATTGAATTTGATGTACTGCCGACCCTTGCAATGCAACTTCAATTGATATTTTCAGCTTTGATTCCGAAGATGAACAGGAAACAGAGGATGGTGTATTTCATATGTTTTTTTTATTAAAGTGTCTAACGTTTTAAATACTTATAATATTAGCACAATTAGGCATTTTTTAATTCTATAAATCTATAAAAAATATTATAAAATCCTTTTCCGATGGAATGTTAAATTCTATTTTTACAAAAACTTAGTTTTAAAATTTAAACTGGAAAACTAAAAAATTATAATGAGAACGATAGATCAACTAAACGATCTTAGAAAGCGCCTGGATGCGTTAAGGAGGTACCTTTGACGTTGCTGGCAAACAAATAGAGATCGCAAACGACGAAGAAAAAACGTACGACCCCAATTTTTGGAATGACCCTAAAGAAGCTGAAATCTTTATGAAAGCACTCCGTACTAAAAAGAAATGGGTATCCGATTATGAAAAAGCTGTTTCACTTACTGATGATTCTGAGGTAATCTTTGATTTCTTTAAAGAAGGAGAAGGTACCGATAAACAAGTTGAAAATGGCTTTCAGAAAGCACAAAATGCTATTGAAACATTGGAGTTTAGAAATATGCTCAGTGAGGAAGGAGATAGTTTGAGTGCGGTACTTCAAATAACTGTAGGGGCTGGAGGCACCGAAAGTTGTGATTGGGCGGAGATGCTTATGCGTATGTATTTAAAGTGGGCAGAGAAACACAAACTTAAAGTAAAAGAACTCAATTTTCAAGCAGGAGATGTTGCTGGTGTAAAAACAGTTACCATAGAAATTGAAGGCGATTATGCTTTTGGTTGGTTAAAAGGAGAGAATGGAGTACACAGATTGGTACGAATCTCCCCATTTGATAGCAATGCCAAACGACATACTAGTTTTGCTTCGGTTTATGTGTATCCTTTGGCAGACGATAGTATCGAGATCGAGATCAATCCATCAGATATTTCCTGGTCTTTTGCACGTAGTGGTGGTGCTGGTGGACAGAATGTAAACAAGGTAGAGACCAAGGCAATCTTAACGCATGAACCAACTGGAATTGTTATTCAGAATTCAGAGACCCGTTCTCAATTAGAAAATCGAGAGAAAGCAATGCAAATGCTAAAATCTCAATTATATGAAATTGAATTGCGGGAACAACAAGCACAACGCAATAAAATTGAATCCAATAAAAAAGCAATCGAATGGGGCTCACAAATACGTAATTATGTATTGCATCCCTATAAATTAATAAAAGATGTTCGCACTACTCATGAAACTGGAAATGTTGATGCCGTATTAAACGGTGAAATAGATGATTTTTTAAAAGCGTATTTAATGATGAGTGGACAAGATGAGAAACTTAATGAATTGTAATAGGACAAATAAAAGTGAAGGTTTCATTTTACCGAAATAATAGCGGATAAACAATATAATGTTTTGATCATCTAAATTTACTCGTATAATTTAATTAATAAACGATCAATTCTGTGAAATTAATTGTGGTAACTAATTTATTATATCTTTATAAATTTCTAAATCCTTTTTTATGAAACTATTCTATTTTACAATATTACTTTTCTTATTTACTCTTATGTCATGTGATACTAATAAAACAAATGACGAGAATATCCATTTGGAAGAAGCAACAAAAAAACTCCCATATTTCAAATTTAATAAAGAAAATAGTTTTCCAGGTGATGGTAGTTTACTTCGTGCTGAGGACGGATTGTTGTTGTAGATCAGACAAATGGACTTCGTTTAATAGAAAAAGATGGTTTCAATCGTCCCTTTGGAAATTTTGCAGCCGCAGGATTTGTACATCATCCCCCAGAGCATGTGGCCTCCCCAAATGGTATGATTTTAGAAAACGATGGACTTCATATCTTAATGTTAGATGTTGCAGATGGAAAAATTTACCGAATAAATATAGCTTCAGAAGAAGTGGAAATGATTTATAATCATCCCTATGGAGTGAATACGATCTACAGAGATAAAACCAGAGCCCTATGGTTCTCGCAGTCTACAAAAAGTACTAATCTGACAGAATTGTTTAATGATGTAAATTTACCAGTACCCCATGGTGCTGTCTTCAGAATGGCTACTTTGAAAAGCCAAGCCATTAAAATAGCTGATAGCCTTTATTTTGCTAATGGCATTACGATGGATAGATGAAACCCAGCTTTATGTTTCAGAGACTATGATGGATAAAGTGCATGTATTTAATGTAGATATAAATAGTGGTATAGTCAATTATAAAGGTGTGGCTGCCAATGTAGGCACTCCAGATAATATTTTAATAGATAAAAAAGGCAGGCTAATTATTGCCTCACCGATCTATAATTAAATAATTGCTGTTGATTTTGAGAATCATTCTAAGCATATAATTTTTGATGGATCTACTGAAGATAATTTAAAGATTACCAACGAATGGATTCGTAGAAGTCATCTGGGAATGGAGCGACTTGAATTATTGTCTCCAAATATATTTTTTCCACTTCCAGAGTTGATTACAGGGATGTTTTTTTTTCAATGACGCTCAAACTCTTTATATAACAAACTTGAGAAATGATCTTTTGAAATTTGATTTATAAATAAAAAATTAAGGATTATATAGGGGTAAATTATTGGATGGTAGGAATTCAAAAAAATGGGCTTTCTTATTATTAGAAATAAAGATACCTAGTACTCCCTTTGAATTATATCATATATTGAATTTTTGAATGATAATCAGATACCTTTCAAAATTATTTGTTAAACTCTTCAAAAAAAATCTTACACTAAATACATCCTTTCTATATTTAGGCTTTTAAAATTATAATAATGAACAAAGTTTTAGGTTATTTATTGGTTTATATATTCATCTCCTCAAATTTTATAGTAGCTCAGGATATCTCTTTTGAAGATTATAACCCAACATCCACATTAGTGATATCAGGTGAAAAAATTATAAAATCAAAATTTCCATTTATTGATATTCATGGGCATCAATACAGAATGTCAAATCAAGACCTTTCTCCTGTAATACAAGCTATGGATACATTAAATATGGGGATTATGGTTAATTTAAGTGGACGTTCGGGAGATAATTTAATAAAATCTGTACAAAACATTAAGGATCATTATCCCAATCGTTTTGTTGTTTTTGCTAATATAGATTTTGAAGGTGTGGGAAAAGAAAATTGGGCTGAGAACGCAGTAAATCAACTTAGAAAAGATATTAATAATGGTGCACGGGGACTTAAAATCTATAAAAGCCTTGGACTTCGAAACAAAGATATAGATGGAAATCGAATTCAAATAGACGACCCCAGATTAGATCCAATATGGTCTCTTTGTGGCGAAATGGGAGTTCCTGTATTAATTCATACAGCAGACCCAAAACCTTTTTGGGATGATTATAGTGGAGATAACGAACGATGGTTAGAGTTAAAAACACATCCAAGAAGGAAAAGAGATGCTAATAACCCTGTCCCTTGGCAACAATTAATTGATGAACAACATAACATGTTCAAAAAACATCCCAATACCATATTTATCAATGCGCATATGGGATGGTTTGCAAACAACTTAGGAAGATTAGGAGAACTACTAGATGAAATGCCAAACATGAATGTTGAAATTGGTGCTATTATAGCTGAATTAGGAAGGCAACCCAGATTTGCCAAATCATTCTTTATAAAATATCAAGACCGAATTCTATTTGGAAAAGATAGTTGGAAACCCAATGAATTTCCAACCTATTTTAGAGTGTTGGAAAGTAATGATGAATACTTTCCATATCACAAAAAATATCATGCATTTTGGGCTATGTACGGTTTAGATCTTCCTAATGAAGTATTAAAAAAAGTGTATTATAAAAATGCATTACGACTAGTCTCTGGTCTTGATAAATCATTATTTCCTGATTAATTTTTTGTAAGCTAATCTAATTGGCCAATACCCAATTAAGTATATAATATTCTACATTTGTATATTAATAATTAGACCAAATTGTATTTTTAAATGAAACGAATTTATAGTCAACATTGGGCAGATTATGAACTGATAGATGCTGGATTCAATAAAAAGTTGGAACGTTGGGGAAATAGAATCACCATACGACCAGACAGAAATGCATACTTCTCTCCTATACTGTCTTTAAAGGAATGGGAGCAAAAGGCTCATTATGAGTTTTTGGAAAATTCAGCCAACAAGGGAGCTTGGAAATCGTTACATAAAGATTTTCCAATTCCTGAAAGTAATAATCAACCAAATTGGCAAATTAATTATAAAAATTGTGTGTTTAATCTGAGACTTACAAAATTCAAACACCTAGGTATTTTCCCTGAACAACAAAGCAATTGGGATTTTATTTTTCGATATCTTAAGAAGGGAGAACTCTTTTTAAATTTGTTTGCGCATACTGGAGGATCTTCATTAGTTGCTAATAGTTTAGATGCTGATGTTTTTCATTGTGATTCAGTAAAACAAGTTATTACTTGGTCGAAAATGAATATGGAGTCCTCTAACCAAAATGGAATTCATTGGGTGTTGGATGATGCCTTAAAATTTGCTTCTAAGGAAGTGAAACGAGGAAAAAAATACAATGGAATAATTATGGATCCACCAGCATTTGGATTAGGATTGAATAAAGAACGTTGGAATATTGATCGGAAATTTTCTGAATTGGTACAAATGGCAAGTCAACTGTTAAGTAATACAGGCTTTTTAATTATAAATACTTATTCTCCAAAATTGAAAGAAACTATAATTAGAGATACCGTTCAACATTTTTTTCCCTCTAAAAATATAGAGATCAAAAAACTTTGCATTAAATCTACTACTAAAAAGATTTTAGAATATGGTGAACTAACTCGGGTTTTTTAGTTGAATTATCTGAGAGAATGTGAAATTGTGAGTATGATAATAGTAAAATTAAATTATACAAAAAAATAGATTCTTTTAAATTAGTATAACCTATCAGCCGAAAAGGCAAGTTCTTGTCTAACTGTTTTAATTATCTTTGTATAAATATGAAAGCAGCCTCCCTTAAAGAAGTCAAAACAGAACTCAGCCATAAATCACATCAGGAGTTAAAGGAATTATGCCTTCGCCTGTCACGTTTTAAAAAGGAAAACAAGGAATTGTTAACCTATTTATTATTTAAATACTCAGATGAAGATAATTATAAAAAAAGCATTAAAGCTGCTATGGACTTTGAGTTTGAAGCTATAAATACCGACAGTTATTTTTATATAAGGAAAAGCATTCGAAAGATTTTGCGTCTTATAAAAAAGTTTATTCGCTATTCACAAAATAAAGAAACCGAAGTAGAGCTCCTACTCTACTTTTGTAAAAAATTAAAAGAGTTTTCCCCTTCAATTTATAATAGTAAAGCACTTGTAAATCTTTATGATCGAAACTTAACGTATATCAATAAAAAAGTAACTTTGCTTCATGAAGATCTTCAATTCGATTTTCAACAAGAAATTAACGCACTTGAAAAAAATAATTAAATGATAACTATATATCACAACCCCCGTTGCAGTAAATCCAGAGGATGTAATCTTATGCTGGAAGAATTAGGTAAAGAAGTAAAAGTAATTAATTATACACAAGAACTTTTTACAGAAACTAGCTTACAAGAAGTCATTGACTTATTACAAATAAAACCTATTGATTTGGTTAGAAAAAACGAACAAGATTGGAAAGATCATTATAGGGGTAAAGAAATGAGTGATAGCGCTATTATAAAAGCGATGGTACTGTATCCTAAATTAATTCAAAGACCCATTGTTGTAAATGGCAATAAGGCCGCTATTGGAAGACCCTTAGAAGCGGTACAAGATATATTATAGGATGTGAATTTGCATATAAAATGAAACTTACAATTCCTTATTTTTTTTAGCCTTGCGTCTTAATTTCCAACTTTCATATAAATTACCACCTATCCAGTAAGGAAGAATAGAAATTAAGAAGATCATCAACCAAAAACCAATAGTTACAATGGTCATAAAAGCTAAAAATCCTAAATATTGATTGAAATCAAACATAGTAACACGAGTTTTAATTAATGTATCAAATATACTACGGATTTTTGATATAAAGTAAATTATCATTGTATTTATTAACATGAAATAAACAACAGTAAGGTTTAGTAAAATTGAGGATTTCCGTACCTTTGTATAGCAGAAAGAAACAATTATTATGGACTACAGAATAGAAAAGGATACTTTAGGTGAAGTAAACGTACCTGCCGATAAACTTTGGGGTGCCCAAACTGAACGCTCTCGCAATAATTTTAAAATTGGCACGCCAGCTTCAATGCCAATTGAATTAATATATGGCTTTGCTTATTTAAAAAAATCTGCTGCATATACCAATTGTAAATTAGGAGCCCTTTCTGAAAAAAAAAGGGATCTTATAGCTGCTGTTTGTGACGAAATATTGGCTGGTAAACACGATGATCAATTTCCATTGGTGATTTGGCAAACCGGAAGTGGAACGCAAAGTAATATGAATTTAAATGAAGTAATTGCAAATCGTGCCCATCAACTAGAAGGAAAAACTATTGGAGTAGGAGAAAAGACACTACTTCCAAATGATGATGTTAATAAATCACAATCATCTAACGATACGTTTCCAACAGGAATGCATATCGCTGCTTATAAAAAATTGATTGAAGTTACAATTCCTGGGCTTAAAAAGCTACACGGGTCACTTGAGAAAAAAGTAAAAGAATTTAAAGATGTAGTAAAAATTGGACGTACACATTTAATGGATGCTACACCACTTACACTTGGACAAGAATTTAGCGGCTATGCCTTTCAATTAAAAAACGGAATTAAAGCATTAGAAAACACCCTTCCACATCTTGCTGAACTTGCATTAGGTGGAACTGCAGTAGGAACTGGTATTAACACACCAAAAGGCTATGCGGTACATGTTGCTGAACAGATTGCTGAATTTACCGGACTTCCATTTATAACTGCTGAAAATAAATTTGAAGCACTAGCAGCACACGATGCAATTGTTGAATCTCACGGCGCATTAAAACAATTGGCAGTTTCATTAAATAAAATTGCAAATGATATACGCATGCTTGCAAGTGGTCCTCGTAGTGGGATTGGAGAAATTACAATCCCAGCAAACGAACCAGGATCTTCTATAATGCCTGGAAAAGTAAATCCAACTCAATGTGAAGCTTTAACTATGGTTTGTGCTCAAGTAATAGGTAATGACGTAGCTATTTCTGTTGGTGGAATGCAAGGGCACTTTGAATTAAATGTTTTTAAACCTGTAATGGTTGCAAATTTTTTATCTTCTGCACAGTTAATTGGAGATGCATGTATCTCATTTGAAGCTAATTTAGTAGTTGGAATTAAACCAAACCTTGAAGTGATTAAAACCCAACTTGATAATTCATTAATGTTAGTTACTGCTTTAAATACAAAGATCGGTTACTATAAAGCTGCTGAAATAGCCAACACTGCTCATAAAAACGGGACTACTCTTAAAACTGAAGCCGTTAGATTAGGCTATCTTACTGAAGAGGAGTTTGATGAATGGGTTCGACCAGAAGATATGATAGACTAATCACTCATTTTCTTAATTTTTTCTTTTCTAATTAATATTTTCATACAAAAGGACTTATTGTAGCGATAAGTAACAATTACGCTGTATTTTATTTAAATATAATTGCAATACCTATATTTATTATCGCTGCTTTATTGGTTAGCATTTCATGGATTTTAAACGATTCATTTATAGCCAACCTTGCTAACGCCCTATATATTTGGAATGATTAGTCTTTATTTTATAGCAGGGATATTTCTTTTTAGCAGAAAAAATTATGCTAAATTTTATGTAATCGCTACATTCATTCCATTATTATTTACAATAGACTTTTTTGTTTTCAGAAGTTTTGGAATAGAATTTCTTTTTACTGAAGCTGTTCATTTAAAAATAGCCATATTATTTGAAGCGCTTTTACTTTCATATGCTATTTTATATAGAATGCAAGCAGTAAAAGAAGAATGTGATTTAAGACAAACAAAAATGAGAATATACCTTAAAAGACAAGATGCAATGAGTAGAACGCAAGTAGAACAATTAGTAGAAGATGTGTATTTAGAGAATTTAATTATGCAATACGATCTAGATGGTCTTGAAATTAAATTGCTACAATATATTTCTGAAGGAAAAACAAACACAAAAATTGCTCGTAACTTAAAACTAACTGAAAATGAAGTCGCTGAATACACCAAAGATTTATATCAAAAACTTGATATTGGTGAACAAATTAAAGAAGATCAACGCATGGTTGACAGTCAACCTAACTTTATTTACAATTAAATTCAGTTAAAAACTTTATTAGGATTAAAGGATAAGTGTAAAAGCTTATCCTTTTTTATTATAATATTTCTTATACTTAAAGTATGCTATAGCACTAAATACCAAAATAAATATTACCGAATACCATATAAAAGTTGGTGTAGCAGGTACATCTCCACTAGCATAGGAATGAAGTCCAGTAAGATAAAAGTTTACTCCAAAATAGGTCATCATAATGGAGGAATAAGCCAAAACAGCTGCAAAATTAAAACTCCATCTTCCTCTTAATCCAGGAACTAATCTCATATGAATAACAAAAGCATAGATCATAATACTTATTAAAGCCCAGGTTTCTTTTGGATCCCATCCCCAATATCGACCCCAACTTTCATTTGCCCATTGTCCTCCTAAGAAGTTTCCAATAGCCAACATAACCAGTCCTACAGTAAGTGCCATTTCAGTAATAATGGTTAATTCTTTTATATTGAGATCCATCTTTTTCTGGTTCTTTTTAGTAGTCAAGATCATCAATAATAATGAATTTAATCCTAAAATCATTCCTAAAGTAAAGGGTCCATAACTACCTACAATAATGGCTACATGAATCATTAACCAATAACTATCCAATACAGGTTGTAAATTGGCAATAGAGGGATCGATCCAGTTTTCGTGTGCTACCCATAAGATAATAGAAGCCACAAAAGCAGTTGATGCAATAGTGAGATAACTTCTCCTTCCCAGAGTTAGGCCAAAAAGTACCGTTGCCCAACCCACATAAATTATAGATTCGTAAGCATTGCTCCATGGGGCATGACCGCTAACATACCAACGTGCTATGAGTCCAAGCGTCATCAGTATAAAGAAAATCCATATTACATATTTACAAAACTTGATCAGGCTAAGTATTACTCTCCCTTCATTAAAGATCTGAATGATAATAAAAACAAACATGATCAAACCAAGCATGGCAAAATACTTGTAAAGACGATTAAATATATCGGCTTTATTATAGGCTATTTCTGTTTTAACTTTTTCTTCTGAAGGCATAACCTCTGAGCCAAATTTTTTCTGAAAGTTCGTGATTCCATCTAATAATTCCTCAGCACTAGAATAATCTTCTGTTATCCTGGCTTCACGAAGGATTTCAAAATAATAAGGAAGAATGTTTCTTGTAAATGCAGAATCTGATTTTTTATAGGCAACCTCTCCTAATTCAGGATAGGAAACCCACCGATTATTATCATCATCAGGTATCGGGAATATTTTAAAAATGCTTCCACTTAAGGCTTGGTTCAACAGGTAAAAATTTTCATAGGCTTTCATAAAATCCTTCTGAAACTGATTCTTATTTGTTATTTTACTCGCCTCTGCAATATAAGGGCCTAATTTATTATTTCCATTTTCATCTATCAGATCCATCAAGGAAAAATGTTTTGCATCCTTAGATACACCAATTATTTTACGTATGCTGTCATTTCCTCTTTTTAAGGATAGTATTGGAACTTCCATCCATAAACGAGGGAATTCGATCATCGATAAAAAAACCTGATTTGCATCCAAGAGCATATACCCATTTTTTCTGCTTATTTTTCGAAGTAATTCACTGGCAAAAGTATTCACGGGTTTCATTCTACCATTATCTTGAAGAACCAAATGAGCAAAGACTTTAGCGTGATCCCTACTAACACTATTTGCCATGATAATAGAATCCAGTTTTTCTTTTGAAATTTTATTATGGCTTCCATTATCTTGGGTAAATCCAGAAAAGGAAAGCAATAAAACAACGATCGATACTGCTGCTTTTTTCTTTTTTATCTTATTAAGCATGTTCTTTAAAGAAGCAAAACGAGTGTGTTTATCAAATAAAATAGAAAGCAATCCTAAATACAACAAAAAATAACCAATATAAGTGATCCAGGTACCCCAAAAATCATGATTTACAGATAGTATCGTTCCTTTTTCATCTCCATCAAAAGAAGCCTGAAAAAAACGATATCCCTGTTCATTCAAAATATTATTCATATAAATATCATAATCATAAAATTCTGTTTCACTTTTATTGACAGTTACTTTACTTTTAAAAGCGGAGTAGTTATTAATTGTTCCCGGGTATTTATCGGCAATAAAGTCATTTAAAGTAATACTAAAGGGGAGTTCATATTCTTTAGAACCATAAGATAGATAAACTTGTAAACCACCTATTTCAGTTTTCACAGCATTTCTAATAACTCCCTTCCCTCCTAGTATTTCCACTTTTTTTGTTTCTCCATTAGTGGAGACATTAACAATTAAAGCATTCTGGTTGGTAGGTTCAGTCTTAGGAGCTTTTATTATTCCGTAGGTTCCAGTAATTACTGTTTCTGGAATTACAAATGCCATGTTTGCAACTTGATAAAGAGATCGAAGATTAAAAGGTTGAACACTATCGGGGATCAATATACCCTTCTTCTGATCGGCCATACGCATATATTCACCTGAAAAAGGTGACAGAATTGTATATGAATCATCTTTATACCCCAAATTTATTGCACCTTCAGTATACTTATTAAATGCAAATAGGACATTATGTATATTAACAACTTCCCCAGATCCTATCCAATGATCGTGCCTGCTACCATCGTTAGCTTCCACAATCTTTAAATATTCATTTCCTATCTTATCCTCACTGGGATCAATTTCTATAATGCCTTCCTTAGCATTTGTAATATATTCTTTAAAGATAATTTGTACTTCTTGACCATTATAATCCGTTTGAATCTTAAAGTCATTGTTTAAACGTTCAGACAATCTAAGATGTTTGGGGTCAATATTTCTTCGTTGAGGAATTCCATCTATTTTATAATCACCATCAATAAATGTAGTTAGATAGGTTTCGGAAGACAACATCGTATTTTCAGTAGCACCTTCACGTATATGCATCATACCTTCAAAACTAATATACCGTGTTACAAAAGCTCCAAGAATAATTATTATAAATGAGAGATGTAATAATAAGGTTGCCCATTTTTCTTTTCGGAATAATCTGTATTTAGAAATATTTCCTGAAAAATTAATAACAAACAAGAACATGATCGCTTCAAACCACCAAGCGTTATAGATAAGCTCTCTAGTATAGGGAGTTGGTGAAGTTTCAGAAGAGGCATCAAGAAAAGTACCTGTTGCCATTGCAATAGCAAAAACAATAAATAATATAGATGTCAATCGATTTGAAAAAAGAATGGCAAAGATTTTCTTTTGCATTTGAAAGAATTTTTTGCAAATTTAAGCAAATACATTCAGTTATTTTTCAATATTATGTTAATGAAAAAACTATTTTTTAGTTCGGTTTTTATAGATCTCGAGATTCATAAATGTACTCATATTTCTTGCCCTGTTTTTAGCTAATTGAGCAATTTCCCCCTCAAACATACTATCGATAGTTTGATGCCATATATTAATTCAGGTTCCAAAATGTAATTCATTTATCGTTTGGTTAAAGCAATTATCAACTGCTATATGTTTCAATAATGGATTCCCTGTATATTTTTTTACAAAAAAAAAGATTGGTCTCCCAAAAATCAGTTAGTAATTCCAAATGATCATCCCAATCTATTATCAGTGTATTAAAAATAGTACCTAAAAGTACATCCTTTCGTATTCTTGAATAAAAGGTATGTACTAATAATACAATGTCTTCTCTTTTTTGTAAGTCTTGTTTATTATTCATAATTCCATAATGATACAATGTTTGAAGGAGGCAATGGTCCGATAAAACATTCTTTTCTCAGTATTCTATCATTCTCTCATTTAAACATTCATAACGATTAACACACGGAAACATTAACTACAGCAAAAGTGCCGATTAGCAATCAATCTCCCGTAATAACTTTTAAAATTTATTACCTTTGATTTATGATTAGAGTTGTCATTCTTGGAGCTGGAAATATAGCCTCACATTTATGTAATGCTTTTATGGCTTCAGAAGAAGTTTCAATTGTACAATTGTATACTCGAAATAAAAATTCACTTAAATCTCTTCCAAAAACAATCAATTCTACAACAAATATTTCAGAAATAAAAGAAGCAGATCTTTATATTATTACCATTCCAGATGATGCTATAATGGTATTTTCTGAATCACTGCCTTTTACTAAAAAATTAGTCGTGCATACTTCAGGAAGTGTACATATAAATGTGCTTTCTGATAAAAATAGAAAAGGGGTTTTTTATCCCTTGCAAACATTTTCAAAAGAAAGGAAAGTAAGCTTTATTAATATTCCCATTTGTATTGAAGCTAATTCTGAAACAGATCGTATCCTTCTTAAAAAGTTAGGGAAAAGCATCTCAGAAAAAGTAAAGGAGATAGATTCTAATGAACGTGCAAACCTTCATTTGGCTGCCGTTTTTGTAAATAATTTTGTAAATTTTTTATACCAAATTGGAAGTGACTTACTAAAAGAACATAAACTTTCATTTGATTTACTGAAACCACTCATAAAAGAAACAGCTAATAAGATTGAATATCTAAGTCCAGAGATAGCTCAAACAGGTCCAGCAAAAAGAAATGATCAAAATACAATTGAAAAACAATTACTTTTGTTAAAAGAAAGTCCTTTTCGGGAGTTGTATAAAGAATTGAGTAAGGCGATTTTGGTGAAACATAAAAACTTAAAATAATAAGATATCCGTTTCCAGGGTATCGGAGCGTGAGCTTGACTATGAAAAAAAATTACAAAGAATATTTAGAAAAGATCACTACATTAATTTTTGATGTGGATGGCGTATTAACAGATGGTACCATAATTATAACTATAGATGGTGCTATGCATCGCACTATGCACACCAAAGATGGATTTGCCCTTAAAACTGCAGTAGACAAAGGATTTAATGTATGTGTGATTTCAGGTGGGACTGATGAAGGAGTTAGAAAACGACTTCAGGGATTAGGGATAACAGCAATTTTTTTAGGGATACATGACAAAACTGAAACTATGAATACCTATTTAGAACAGAACAATATTAGCAGCGAAAAAGTTTTATTTATGGGCGACGACATTCCAGACCTACACGTTATGCAGGAAGTTGGCTTACCATGTTGTCCACAAGATGCAGTACCCGAGATTAAAAAAGTTTCCATTTATATTTCTCATAAAAAAGGGGGCAAAGGGTGTGTCCGTGATATGATTGAACAGGTGCTCAAAGTACAAGGAAAGTGGTTGGATAATGGAGCTGTGAGTGCCAAATATGATTAATGATCCCAAATTCAAATAATTAACTTCATGAATTACCTAAAGTTAATTCGTTATCACAACCTTATCATTATTGCTTTGATCCAAATATTGATAAGGTATGGTCTTTTTTTATCAATGGGTGTTGATATAACTTTAAGTGATTTCGAGTTTTTTTTATTAGTACTTTCAACCCTTTGCATCGCTGCGGCAGGAAACATTATAAACGATATCTATGATGTTGAAATAGACACGATCAACAAACCCAATAAAGTATTAATTGGAAAAAAAATATCTGGAAAAAGTGCAAACAATCTTTACCTCATTCTCAATATAATAGGTGTGATTATTGGCTTTTACTTATCAAATAGTATTGGCAAACCCATATTCGCTACCCTATTTATATTAATATCGGCCCTATTGTATTTGTATGCTTCTCAATTAAAAGCCATCTTGCTAGTGGGGACATTTATCGTTTCCTTACTTGTGGCATTAAGTCTTATAATAGTTGGACTTTTTGATCTTTTACCTGCAATTAATTCTCTTAATCTAAAGGTACAATCTGATGCTTTTTTAGTAGTAATGGAATATGCATTATTTGCCTTTATTATTAATTTGATTCGTGAAATAATCAAAGACATTCAGGATATAGATGGTGATAAGAATGGTGGTATGAATACACTTCCTATCGTATTAGGAAGAAAAAGAGCATCATATATTGCTCTTAGCTTAGGAGTCATTTTACAAATTGGTATTGTTTATTTTATTTATAAACAATTGTATTATTCACAAATTATGGTACTTTATTTTTTAATTTTTATCGAAGCTCCCCTCCTCTATTTTTCTGCAATAGTCTGGGATGCCAAAACAAAAAAAGACTATGCTTTTTTATCTAAATTATTAAAACTAATCATGTTTCTAGGGATGTGTTCCATTTTGTTATTTACTTTTGTACTCAAGTGAGAAAATTCAACTTTTAAAACTTTTTAATTAGAACACTTTAAGTCCCTCATTATCATGCTTTCTGATAAATTAAAAAATTATAACATTATTCTTGCATCTGGATCGCCAAGAAGGCATCATTTTTTTAAAGAAATGGGAATTGACTTCAAAATTGAAATCAAAGAAATTGATGAATCATACCCCATGCAATTAAAAAAAGCTGAAATTACCGATTATCTCTCAAAATTAAAAGCTTCAGTATTTTATGATCTTGCTGAAAATGATATCCTCATTACGAGTGACACCATAGTCTGGCAACATGAAAAAGCAATAGAAAAACCCAAAGACAAAGATGATGCATTTAAAATGTTACAATCATTTAGTGGAACTATGCATGAGGTTTTTACTTCTGTATGTTTTACAAATAAAAGTTTTCAGAAAACCATAAACAATACTACAAAAGTTTGGTTCAATACCCTAAGTGATAAAGAAATAGAATATTATTTAAAAAACTATAAACCCTATGATAAAGCTGGAAGTTATGGGATTCAGGATTGGTTGGGTTATATTGCTATCAATAAAATTGAAGGTTCCTATAATAATGTGATGGGCTTGCCTACTCATTTGGTTTATAATTTCCTGCAACGCTTAGATTCCCTTGAATAGTTCCTTGCAGGATATACTGCAAAATTATACTGTTAAAGATTCACTAATTTACTTTTGCTCTTTTTCAAATTAGGTATATTTGAAAAGTTCTACTTTTATTACAGAAATTAAATTATGAAATAAATGCTTCATCTAAATTGTTAAAATAATCACTAACCAATGAGAAAAAATACATTAGCCACATTCCTATTTTTAATTTGCTTTTCTTCCATTTTTGCACAGCAACCCCAAAAACCAACAGCTTCCGAAATTTATCACGATCTTCAAAAACTAAATTTTTTAGGATCTGCATTATATATCGCTGCCCATCTGGATGATGAAAATACTCGCCTAATCTCCTATTTATCAAATGAGCTACATGCTAGAACTGCTTATCTTTCGATCACGTGTGGTGATGGCGGACAACAATTTTTTACTCGTGCGAATGATTTTGGATATTCAAAACATCCTGAGGAAACACTGGAAATTTGGAACAAAAAAGAAGTGTTAGACGATGTAGTTTTAACGATTCGAAGATTCAAGCCCGATATAATTATCAATCGATTTGATTATAAAAACCCAGAAAATACACATAGACATCATACATCTTCTGCCATGCTAAGTGTGGAAGCTTATGATCTTGTAGGCGATCCAGATAAATATCCTAATACCTCAGACTCATATGGTACTTGGAAGCCTAAACGGTTGTTTTTTAATACCTCCTGATGGTTTTATGGGTCCAGAGAAAATTTTGAAAATGCAGATAAATCGAAATTAGTCGTAGACGAAACAGGAAATTATTATCCTTCACTTGGGCTTTCAAATGGAGAGATTGCCGCCTTAAGTAGAAGTATGCATAAATTACAGGGATTCGGAAATACTGGTTCCCGTGGAAATCAAGTTGAATATTTAGAATTATTAAAAGGAGATTTTCCTAAAAATAATATTTTCGAAGGTGTTAATACTACTTGGTCTCGATTAAATGGTGGGAAGGCTATAGGAGAAATTTTATATCCTTTGGAAGGCACTTTCAATTTTAAAGATCCTTCTGCTAATATACCTCAACTATTAGAAGCGTATAAATTAATTAAAACCCTACCTGATAGTCATTGGAAAGGAATTAAAATGGAAGAAATAAAAGAATTGATCATCGATTGTACTGGCCTTTATCTTGAAGCTGTATCCGACCAACAGAGAATCACTCCAAATGGAGATATTCAGGTGACAATTGAAGCAATAAATCGATCTAACGCTACAATATCACTGGGGTCGGTTAGTTCTAATATGATTTCATTTCCATTGAGCTATGCCCCAACACCCTTACTTAATAATGAAAAATACAGTCTAAAAAGCACAGAACATACTTTTAACAGATCTAATTACAGTACATCATATTGGTGGTTGAAAGAGACAGGAAGTCTTGGCATGTATCGTGTGGATGATAAAGATCTAATTGGCTTGCCAGAATTAAGAAATCAGTTTCCTGTTAATTTTAATTTTACAATCAATGGGGTTGGATTCAGTGTGATACGAAATATTGTTTACAAATTTAACGATCCTGTAAAAGGTGAGGTGTACAGACCTTTTGAAATTCTCCCAGAAGTTACCTCAAAAATTCCTGAGAAAGTGATTGTTTTTTCAACAAATGAAGCTAGAGAAATTCCAGTTGAAATTAGAGCTGGAAAAGATACTAGTTCAGGGACTCTTTCCCTTCAATATCCTAAAGGATGGTTGATTTCTCCAGACAGTCATTCCTTTAATATAAAAAATAGGAGAATACAAAACGGTGTTATTTAGAGTTCAGCCTCCAAAAGAACAAAGTGAAGGATTTCTCAGTCCTATTGTTCAAATTGGGGGTATTAACTATGATAAGGAACTTATAGAAATTGATTATGATCACCTTCCTTTTCAAAATGTGCTGTTACCTTCAGAAGCAAAAATTGTACATATTAGTCTTCAGAAAAAAGGGAAACACATCGGATATATAAAAGGAGCTGGAGATGCGATCCCTGAAAGTTTAAAACAAATCGGATATTCCGTTACAACAATCATTCTTACAGAAATAATAGGTGAATCTTTAAAACAATTTGATGCAATTGTTGTTGGGATAAGGGCTTACAATACAGTTCCAGAACTAGCATTTAGACAAGCTGAATTAAATGAATATGTTGATAAGGGCGGCACCCTCATTCTTCAATACAATACAAGTCATCGATTAGTTATTAATGATTTTGCACCTTAATTCATTGAGTTTATCCAGAGATCGTGTTACCGATAAATTTTCAAAAGTTATGTTTTTAGAGCCAGGTCATCCAATATTGAATACTCCAAATAAGATTACCCAAACAGATTTTGAAGGATGGGTACAAGAACGTGGACTTTATTTTCCAAATAGTTGGGCAGAGGAGTTTACAGCTATCTTAGGAATGCATGATAAAAACTACCCTCAAACTAAAGGTTCGTTATTAGTAGCACAATTTGGAAAAGGTATTATATTTATACAGGATTAAGTTTTTTTAGAGAGTTGCCAGCAGCTGTCTCGGGAGCATATCGTTTATTTGCAAACTTATTATCTATAGGAAAATGAAAGAAGACGTAAAATTTATATGGAAACAAAGTTATACATGGGTACTATCTATTAATGCTTTCTATATTATATTATTTTACTTATTAATGAATAGTTACTAATAATATGACCTTATCATTTATAGATTGGATTGTATTAGGAGGCACCTTACTATTCATTGTTTTATATGGAACCTATAAAACACGAAGAAACAAAAACGTAACCGATTACTTAAAAGGAGGCTCCGATTCTAGGTGGTGGACAATCGGACTAAGTGTAATGGCAACACAAGCAAGTGCCATTACCTTTTTATCTACTCCAGGACAAGCATTTCATGATGGAATGGGATTTGTTCAATTTTACTTTGGACTCCCAATTGCTATGGTTATAATTTGTATGGTATTTATCCCTTTATACCATAAATTGAAAGTTTTTACGGCTTATGAATATTTAGAAAGCAGATTTGATCTTAAAACAAGAACATTAACTGCAATTCTATTTTTGATCCAAAGAGGGTTGGCGGCTGGTATTACAATTTTTGCTCCTTCCATTATACTTTCTGCTGTATTGGGATGGGATCTATTTTTTTTGAATATTATCATAGGAGCGTTGGTGATTATTTACACAGTTAGTGGGGGCACCAAAGCGGTTAGCATCACACAGAAACAACAAATGGCTGTTATTTTTGCTGGAATGTTTATTTCTTTTTTAATTATTCTGAATTACCTTCCTTTAGATATAACATTCTCAAATGCATTGGATATTGCTGGTGCCAATGGCAAAATGGAAATTTTAGATTTTTCATTTGATTTTGACAACAGATATACTTTCTGGAGTGGAATTATAGGTGGAACTTTTTTGGCCCTTTCTTATTTTGGAACAGATCAAAGTCAGGTGCAACGCTATCTATCTGGTAAATCTGTCCGTGAGAGTCAGATGGGATTAATCATGAATGGAATACTAAAGGTTCCTATGCAGTTCTTTATTTTATTGGTAGGGGTGATGGTTTTTGTATTCTATCAATTTAATAGTGCTCCATTAAATTTTAATCCTGTTGCAGTTCAAGACCTTCAGAATTCGGAATATGCTATCGAATATCAAGAATTAGAATCTCAGAAAGAAATTTTAGAATACGACCTCAAAAGGAAACAATTAGAATATGCACAAATAGAAGATGAGGATAAAAAAGAAATATTATTAAATGAGATTAGGGGATTAAATGAATCTGATAATAGCCTTCGAGATCAAACAAAAATATTAATTAAAAGGGCAAACCCTGATGCTGAAACCAATGATAAGGATTATGTTTTCATTCATTTTATATTAAATAAGCTTCCAAGGGGATTAATAGGTTTGTTATTGGCTGTAATTTTAAATGCAGCAATGTCTTCAACAGCTTCTGAATTAAATGCATTAGCCTCTACAACGGCCATCGACTTGTACAAGCGTAATGTTTCGGTAAAAAGTGACAAGCACTATGTAAATGCTTCCAAATGGTTTACCTTATTGTGGGGTATTATTGCAATATCGGTAGCTTCAGTTGCAAATTTATTCGACAATTTAATTCAGTTAGTTAATATTATTGGATCCATCTTTTATGGCAATGTTTTGGGGGTGTTTTTACTAGCCTTTTTTATTAAATATGTAAAGAGCAAGGCGGTATTTTGGGCAGCAGTAATCACACAGATCATCATTATATATATATGGTATATTGATTTGATGCCTTATCTATGGCTAAATCTTGTAGGTTGCGCTATTGTAATTGGAATTGCTATTCTATTACAATCCCTGTTTAATGATAAAGATACTTAAGTTCAATTAGTAAATGCAACTTTTAGGAGTATTTATATCGTTCACGAATTTCAGAGTCTAAATTTAGAGTATTAATTAAGTTGTTTTCTGTGGATTTGAATGCTACTCAAATGAGTCAATTATCTGGGTTGAGTAGAAACAGTATTAATAAAATTTTGTTAGCTTTAAGAGTTAGAATTGCAGGATTATGTGAACATGAAAAGCCATTTAAGGGAGAAATAGAAGTTGATGAATCTTTCTTTGGAGCTAAACGTATAAAAGCAATAACGGCTGAATTTCCCAATTGGAAATCCAACCCAAATATTTAACTTTATACGATAATTGAAAAGTCAAAATGAGAGTTTGCTCTGCCTTTGCGATAATAAACACCACAACTCACGCAAACTCAAACCGTTACAGACTTTTATACAAAACCGTTGTAACCAATTATGACCCGTCCTGAAATAAGGCTACATAATTCTAAACAGTTATGTATAAAAACGACAAAATAATTAGACGTTACAGTGAACCTTTCAAATTAAAAATTTTAGCCGAACTTAGTACAGGGAAGTACACGAAGAGTGAACTCGGAAAACGCTACAGTATTGCACCTACAACCATCAATGAATGGATTAAAAAGTACGAACGTAAAGACTTAATGAACACCAGAGTAAAAATGGAAACTAAAGACGAAATCACTCGAATCAAAGCACTTCAAAAAGAAATTGAACAGCTAAAAAAACTACTACTTAAAAAGGATCTGAACCAAATGGTTGAGGAATCCTATCTAGAGGTAGCTGCTGAAAAATTAGGTTATAAAAATATTCGAGAACTTAAAAAAAAACTAAATATCAAGCCTTAATTAAAGCTAAAGATAAAACTAAGGGATTTGCTTCATTATCTAAAGTAACTGAATGCTTTAATCTTAATCGTGATGCTTATTATAAGTACAATCGCAGAGCTGGCAAACGTAAAGAAGTGGAACAACAAGTTATAAATATCGTAAAGAAAAGACGTAAATCCCTTCCTAGAGAAGGTGTAGGTAAGCTAATGAAATCCTTAAACCATGACTTTGAAAAACAACAGGTAAAAGTAGGTAGAGACACGTTATTTAATGTCCTTAGAAAGCATAAAATGCTCACTCTAAGAAAGAAATACAGTGCAAGAACTACAAACTCTCACCATCGTTTTTATAAGTATAACAACATTATAAAAAATATAGAAGTTACTAGACCTAATCAAGTTTGGGTGTCGGACATTACATATATCAGAACTGTAAAAGGCTTTTGCTATCTCGCACTCATTACAGATATGTATTCCAGGAAAATTGTAGGTTATGACCTTAGTGATAGCCTGGAGCTTAAAGGATGCATGAGAGCACTTAATAAAGCGATTTATCAAGCAAAAAATATTAAAAAACTCATACATCATTCAGATAGAGGAATACAATATTGTAGTAATGTATACACACAAATACTCAAAAGAAAAAAGATAGATATTAGTATGACTGAAGAAAATCACTGCTACGAAAATGCGATGGCTGAACGTGTAAACGGAATTTTAAAAGACGAATTCTATCTCGATCAGGTCTTTACTAACATGCAACACGCTAAGAGAGCCACAAAAAATGCAATAAAATTATATAATGAAATAAGATTACACGTATCTTTAGACTATAAAACACCGAATATGGTATATAAATTAACAGCGTAATCCCGATAGCTATGGGGACAATTTTAACCTGTAGCCATATTTCAGGACGAGACAATTGACACAACCATTTGATAAAGACTTCATCTATAGAAAAACAAACCATACTAAAATGAAAAAAATACTATTCTTAACTTTAATCGGACTGACAATCTTGAGCTGCTCAAAAGATGATGATAACGAAAATCCAGTCAACTGTGATTTTGAAACTGTGATAAGTACCGAACAATATGCAAATGCTCCTTCTGACCAACTAACAATTAATAGTTTGGCAATAAATGATAACTGTTTGAAAATCAACTTTAGTTCGGGTGGATGCAATGGAGATACTTGGGAATTAAAATTGATTGATTCGGAGGTTGTTTTAGAATCGCTTCCACCTCAAAGGAATTTAAGATTGTCTTTAAAAAATGAGGAATCATGCGAAGCATACATAACAAAAGAATTAACCTTTGACATTTCAAACTTACAAGTTGACGGAAACCAAGTTCAATTGAATATCACTAACGGTGATGAAAGTATTTTGTATGAATATTAAAAAACGACACCACAACAAAAAATATAGTGCATTTGGCAGATATTGCAAAAAAATAAGCCTACAGTAGCAAGAATAAACATAGTAGTAACTTGAAAAAAATAGTGCTTTAAAATGCCAAACGAACCATATTTAAAACGTTGTGTGTCATGCCAACTGAATTCATATAACTTGTTAAATTCAATCATAAATCATTTTTAATTCGTATATTTGTAAATATTTTACAAAATAAACATATAAAATGGTATTAGAGATACGATTAAGCAATTTCTTTTCTATTAAAGAAGAAGTGTTTTTAGATTTAAGAGCAGGAAATATAAAAAATGAAAAATCAAAATCTCTTGCTGATAATATTTTCAACTACAATAATATTGAAGTTTTAAAAACTCTAGTGCTCTATGGAGCGAATGCTTCAGGAAAAAGTAATATCATAAAATCTATTAGATTTTGCAATGCAATGGTTTATGAATCACATAAACATAATGAGAACACCATATTTAATTTTCAAAAATTTAAATTTAATAACTATTCAAATAAACCAAGTACTTATTTCATTCGCTTTGTTGTAGGAGGAATTGAATACAAATATTCATTTTCTTTAAACAGAACCGAAATATTAACGGAAAGTCTTTACTACTATCCTAAAGGAAGAAAAGCAAAAGTATTTGAAAGAAATGAAAAGGCTGGTAAGACCAAAAAGGAAAAGTATTCATTCGGAACGTCTGTAATAAAAAGACCATTTGACGTAGCAGAAAGCACTTCGAATAAAACTTTATTTATTTCACGAGCAAGTCAAATGGATAGAGAACTTCCTAAATTAATTTTTAAATTCTTTCATAGCACATTCATATTACATCATTCTAACTATGGAATTAGTAATGTAGAGCCTTTAATTAATGTTCATAAGAAACAACTATTAAAAGCGCTTCAACTGGCAGATAGTGATATTGTTGATTTTAAATACAGATTAAAAAAAGAAAAAGGAAAAAAAATAAGAGCTAATTTAGATACTGAAGAGGTCTTTTTTGAAGAAGATATTTTGGAAAGTATGGAAATTAAGACTTATCATAAATATTCCCCTAAAATTCCTTTTGATTTTTTAACTGAAGAATCAGGAGGTACAAAAAAATTATTTTTTATGATGTTAACAATTCTTGATGTCGTTAGAAATAATAAGATATTATTAATTGATGAAATCGAAGATAGTTTACATCCAAAAATTGTAGAATATATAATAAAAATATTTCATGCAAGTCAGAGTTCTCAATTATTCTTCTCTACTCATAACACAAATCTTTTAGATTTAAATAAATTTAGAAAAGATCAAATTTGGTTTGTGAACAAAACAGAAAATGGTGTTTCAGATTTATATTCATTATACGACTATAGCGACTTTAGAGAAACTATGAATCTTGAAAAAGCATATTTACAGGGAAGATTTGACTCGATTCCAATCGTTGATGATTCAAAAGAAAAACTACATTCAATCATTAATGAATAAATGGCTAGAAGAAGAAGGCAACCTAGAGGTAAAAAAATAAATCCTACTCTTTTTGTGTTTTGCGAAGGAGAAACAGAGGAATCATATGTGAATTTTCTAAAATCAAAATTTAGAATTCCCTCTATTCAAATACACGCAAAAGTTGGAGGAAACAATATAACGTCTGAATACATACAAGGTTACAAACAAGATAAACCAACTCATGAAAAGGACTTGAATTTCTTAATGTATGATTTGGACGTTCCGAATATGTTAAATAGGTTGGCAAAAATTGACAATTGTACTCTTTTGGTATCAAACCCTTGTCTAGAACTTTGGTTTCTTCTCCATTATAAAAATCAAACTGCAAATATAAATAGGGCACCTCTAAAAACTCATATATTTTTATAGAAGGCAAAAAATGTCGATATTTACCTATGGGAAAACGATATAAGCGACACAGAGATTACGGTTTTTTTGACCAAGATATTCGATTAAGCAAATTAAGTGAATTAGGCGACCCATTAGAACGATTAAATACTGGGATTGATTTTGAGTTTTTTAGAGAATTATTAGAAATAAGGCTCTCCAAAGAGCCAAAAGGTAAAGGCGGTCGTCCGCCTTATGACTATGTTTTAATGTTTAAGATATTAATTTTGCAAGGCTATTACAATCTCTCAGATGACCAAGCTGAATATCAGATTAACGATAGAATGAGTTTTATGCGTTTTTTAAATTTAACGATTTCTGATGATATTCCAGATAGTAAAACGATATGGCACTTTAGTAGAAGAATTATTCGATTTATTTGGAAAAGAATTAGAAAGGCTGGGGTTGGTGGTAAATAAAGGTAAAATTATAGATGCTAGTTTTGTAGAAGCTCCCCGACAAGGTAATAGCAAAGATAAAAACGATCAAATAAAACAAGGTAAAGGCGATGAATTGTGGAATGACTTACCCGCAAAAAAGTCTCAAAAAGATATAGATGCACGTTGGACAAAGAAGAACAATCAGAGCTATTACGGTTATAAGAATCATGCAAAAGTAGATTCCAAAAGCAAACTAATAGATACTTATACCGTTACAGATGCTTCTGTCCATGATTCACAAACTATAGACGACTTACTAAGCAAGACAGATCAAGGACAAGAACTATATGCCGATAGTGCCTATGTAGGTCAACAAGAGTTCATAGATAAATATGAGGTTATAGACCAAATTCATGAAAAAGGATACAAAAACAAGCCACTAACCCAGCAACAAAAAGCAACAAATACCGAAAAATCAAGAGTTCGGGTAAGAGTAGAACATGTCTTTGGCTTTATGGAAAACTCCATGGGGAGTATGTATTTCAGAAAAGTAGGAATTAAAAGAGCAGAAACAGTCATAGGCTTGATGAACCTGACTTATAATATGTTTCGTAAAATTCAATTAACAGCAGCAAACAATGAGAACGTGCCTTCAATTGCGAACGCGTAAAACCATAACATGTTGATATGTAGTAGTATGCAAAAATTAAAGATCTAAAACCTTATGACAGTAAATAAAGTTTATTGAGTTATACACTTAGTATCTGTTTTATATTTTTGTGATAAATAGGTCTAGCAATAACCATTCTTTCAATTGTTTTATGAAAAATACTTTGTTTGAATTGTGAGCGATTTATTCTAAAACAAAATTCATCAAAATAAGCTTGAGCGTGCCATTTACTAATGGGCACCTCTAAAAACTCATATATTTTTATAGAAGGCAAAAAATGTCGATATTTACCTATGGGAAAACGATATAAGCGACACAGAGATTACGGTTTTTTTGACCAAGATATTCGATTAAGCAAATTAAGTGAATTAGGCGACCCATTAGAACGATTAAATACTGGGATTGATTTTGAGTTTTTTAGAGAATTATTAGAAATAAGGCTCTCCAAAGAGCCAAAAGGTAAAGGCGGTCGTCCGCCTTATGACTATGTTTTAATGTTTAAGATATTAATTTTGCAACGCTATTACAATCTCTCAGATGACCAAGCTGAATATCAGATTAACGATAGAATGAGTTTTATGCGTTTTTTAAATTTAACGATTTCTGATGATATTCCAGATAGTAAAACGATATGGCACTTTAGTGAAAGATTAACCGATTTAACTTTAGTAGAAGAATTATTCGATTTATTTGGAAAAGAATTAGAAAGGCTGGGGTTGGTGGTAAATAAAGGTAAAATTATAGATGCTAGTTTTGTAGAAGCTCCCCGACAAGGTAATAGCAAAGATAAAAACGATCAAATAAAACAAGGTAAAGGCGATGAATTGTGGAATGACTTACCCGCAAAAAAGTCTCAAAAAGATATAGATGCACGTTGGACAAAGAAGAACAATCAGAGCTATTACGGTTATAAGAATCATGCAAAAGTAGATTCCAAAAGCAAACTAATAGATACTTATACCGTTACAGATGCTTCTGTCCATGATTCACAAACTATAGACGACTTACTAAGCAAGACAGATCAAGGACAAGAACTATATGCCGATAGTGCCTATGTAGGTCAACAAGAGTTCATAGATAAATATGAGGTTATAGACCAAATTCATGAAAAAGGATACAAAAACAAGCCACTAACCCAGCAACAAAAAGCAACAAATACCGAAAAATCAAGAGTTCGAGTAAGAGTAGAACATGTCTTTGGCTTTATGGAAAACTCCATGGGGAGTATGTATTTCAGAAAAGTAGGAATTAAAAGAGCAGAAACAGTCATAGGCTTGATGAACCTGACTTATAATATGTTTCGTAAAATTCAATTAACAGCAGCAAACAATGAGAACGTGCCTTCAATTGCGAACGCGTAAAACCATAACATGTTGACATGTAGTAGTATGCAAAAATTAAAGATCTAAAACCTTATGACAGTAAATAAAGTTTAATTCAAAAAAATAAAACAAAAATTAGCACTAGGAGGAAATACTAGTTTTTAGAGATGCCCTAATATGGGTTGGTATTGCTCTTAACCAAGACTTTAGTTGCATTATCATTATATGGAGTTCTTTAAAGTTTTTGCTATTAGCACTATACTTTTGTTCAATATTATAGGTCTTTTTTAAAGGTTCGTAACCTCTCCATTTGTCAGTAATAATTTGGGCAGTTGTGTTGATATGTTCTTCAAATATTGGTGTTAATGATTTTGCTGAATAATCATCAATAGATTTTACATAAACACGTTTCACTTGATGTTTTTTGCTTAATTCTACTGCTATGACAGCCTTTTTCTTTTTAGAGTCATAACTCCTACCTTGTTTGCCTTGTTCTTTTCCTCCTACAGTAAACTCATCAACATGAACTAATTCTGATAAAGGGTAGTTTTGGCTACTCTTCATAGCCTTTCTTACTTTTTGCATAAAATACCAGGCGGTACCTTGGCGAACATCAAAACGTTTACCCATTTGAATACTTGACACACTTTTACTGCTCGTACTCATTTCAAAAACAATACAGAAGGCTTTTTGTAAACCAAACTTGACCTTGTGGAACAAAGTATTGGCTGTTGAACTTTCAACATGCTGACAATTATAGCATTGATATTTATATCCCGATTTCTCACAGCCTTTTGTGTGTCCACATTTCATACAGGTAAAACCATCTTGCCATTTGATTTTTGCCAAATAGGCTTTACAAGCATCGTCATTTGGTAATTCTTTTACAAAGTTTAGTATACTTTGCCCTTTAAATTCTAACATAAGCCTTATTTTTATTGATAACAATGTACAGAATTTAAATGACTAACTCAAAAAGTTTAATTCAAAAAAATAAAACAAAAATTAGCACTAGGAGGAAATACTAGTTTTTAGAGATGCCCAATAGTGCAAGATGCTGTATAGAAATGACTAATCGGAATAGAACATACAAAAAGGGAGTAATTGACGATAGACTTAAGGCAAAATTAATCTCAAAAATTGATGATGCAGTAGATAGAGCAAAAGGTTTAACTGAACATAATAACCCTAGTACTACAGTTTATAAATTAATTGCAAAATGCTTGAATTACAAAGTGTCTGCCCTATGTCTTTTTAGCCTTTGTTAGCTACTGTAGCCCCCATGCCGCCTTAAAGTGGCAAACATTTCACTGTCAAAGTATCGACATACTAAACTGTCCATATTTGTCTTTCGTTGTCAAATAGTCTCTTTTTTTAGTCGCACGTTGGAGCATTTTTAAAATTGCTTTTTCTCATTTGCAGCTATTGACCTTGCAAGCTCTTTTGCAATTTTTGGTTTGCGTATCTGCTCGTATGAATTGCAAATGTGCTTGCAAACGGAGTTAGGGTAATTCTTTAACTAAACATTCCAATTCCTCCCGATAGTTATCAGGATCAAAACCACCTTAATGATTTACAGTCATTGCCCATTCATTTAAAAAATCGATAAATACTATCCCACAACTTTTTAAAATAGTTCTTGATATCTTCTAATTTAGTCTTTACTATTTCCCTTCTTTTTAATTCTTCAAGAGCGGTCTTTATTTGATTTTCGGAATAGGTGGATTTGTTTGCTGCAATCCACCTGTGCTAACAATTGGAGTATGTGCATATCTTCACCATTAAGCAATAAAAGCGATGTAACTATAAGCGATTATATTGCTGGCTGCGTGTGAAATCCAACCAGGCAAGATACTCCCTCCACTATATCGTTCATTTACAATTACTATTATATAGGCCCAAATCGAGGTAATTACTAAAACAATAATAAAAAGAAATGGTGTGCTATCAAGAATAGATAAGAACAATATTAAATGTAAAGCACCAAACAATACGGCTTGAATAAAATTACCTACTCTAAATCCCAACCATGCAATCAACCGCTTTGCAATGAATCCTCTAAAAAGTATTTCTTCTGCAAACGCTGTTTGGAATACTGCTGCTAATATCAAGATAAACAGCGTATTGGCGCTAAGACCCAGACCTTTTATTTTGCCGGTAACGGTATTGGCATCAACCATTATCTGTTGCAATTCTATTGAAATATTATATAAAATCAATATTGGTAGCAAAAGAAGTACTGTAAATCCTAATCCTAATAATATTCCTTTTTTTGAAGATGCGTGGATCCCTAAACTGTAGATGAATCCTTTTAATGATCTTTTTTGAAACCAATAAACAATAAGCGGTATGAACAAGCAAACACCTACTTGCAGGATGGTACTTATAATTTCTCCAAGGGTACCATGAACTCCATTAGGAGGAATTGAAGCGGACCAACTAGATGCTAAATTATTATCTAAATTTGGACTTATTAATTCTAATGTGGGCCCATTACCATCTGGTTCTATGGACCATAGATCTTCATCATCATATTCTACAAAATCTACAAGCACATCATTGCTATTAAACAATCTAATTAATTCACCCCCACCTGCAAGTCCAAATTCAAAATTCCCAATAACAGGAGAAACATCTGGAAATAAAGCTTGAAAGTCTGTTAAATTTTGTACGATTACTAAATAGGAATTGGGTTGCATGGTCGTTCCATTGGGAATAATAAACTCATGAAGATCATCATTATCTTTACATACCCAGTTAGAAATATCAGCTGTCTCTCCAGAATTATTATATAATTCTACCCAGTCCTTAGTTTCAAAATCTAATGCATCTTTGTAGTTAATTTCATTAATAACTATTTGGGCATTTGAATTTAAAAAAAGTAAAAATATGCTAATAGAGAACTGTATTTTTTTTTCATTTTTATTTTTTTAAGTTATAGTAGGACAAATTTACCATTTAAATAACTTTTTTAGGCAAAATTATTCAAATTATCAGATATTATGATAATTATTTTGATTATCCGTAAATTCGCCTAAATTTTATATATTAAGACCGTTGCAAGGGCTTGCATAATTTTGCAATATTTCGTATCTTTTTATCATGGAATTAGTACAGCAACCTACATTAGCCGATAGCATTTGCGATATACGTTCACGCAAGATAAAGCAGGCCTTTTTCACCCAAATTAATATCCTTTTAAATTGGGAACCTATCATAAAAGTTTTAAAAAAGCACTACACTAAAGGACAAAGTGCCACAGGAAAACCAAGCTATAGTGGTTTATTACTTTTTAAAATGAGTTTATTGCAAACTTGGTCTGGTTTAAGCGATTATGAAGTTGAAGACCGCATTAATGATAGTATTTCATTTAGTTATTTTTGTGGGTTACATATTGATCAAGTAGCACCGGACCACAGTACTTTATCCCGTTTTCGGAGTATGATGACAAAAGCAAAAGCCTATGAGCCCCTATTTAAAGAAATCAACAGACAGTTAGCAGCCCATAAAATAATAGTAAAAACAGGAGTTATTGTTGATGCCAGTGTTATAGATACACCATTAAAACCCAAAGGTAAAACCAATCATAAAGTCACCCAGGATAGAAAAGATGAGCAGGAAGTGGAAGTAATCAGGGACTATGCAGAAAGTGTAGATGCCGGCGCAGCTTGGTTAAAGAAAGGCGGAAAGTATCGATTTGGCTATAAAAAACATCACGTTACAGACAACGAAGGTTTGGTTTTAGGAGTATTGACAACAAAAGCAAGCACCAATGAAGTTGGCAATTTAGAAGACGTATTGAACACCGCAGATTTGCCAGAAGATATTCCGTTAAAAGCAGACAAAGGTTATCAATCAAAGAAAAATGCGATACTGCTTAAAAAACGAAAGTTAAAAAATCATATTCTAAAAAAAGCCTGTAAAAACAAGCCTTTAACTCATTGGGAGAAAGTGTTCAATAAACTCATAGGCAAAACAAGATTTAAAGTAGAGCGTACTTTTGGAGGAATTAAAAGATGGTTCTCTGGAGCAACAGCAAGATACAGGGGTATTAAAAAAATGCACACTCAAAATCTTTTGGAAGCCATGTGCTATAATTTGTACCGAAGTCCAGGAGTAATTGCGTCCAATTTTAAAAATTAAGGGAAAATGAACGCTAAAAACCGGAATCTTCAACTTAAAATCAGCTAAAAACCTGAAAATAAAGAAAATTTAGATCAAAAATTTCAAATTAAAAAAGAAAATTGAATTTCATCTAAGTTTTGCAACGGTCTTAATATTTGAATTGTTTGAAGATGGCAATAGAACAAAACTAAAACTTACCGCTACAGTTATTGAAAGTTTTCCAAATAATATTCCCGAATTCAAAAGAGAAAGCGGCATAGAAGGATGGAATTATTTTATTAAAAAAAGGTTCAAAGATTTTTAGAAAAAAAATAAAAATGAATTTAATTTTTTAAGAATATTGTTCTATACTTTTTTTAATATCAATAAATTTATTCTATTTAGTAATCTCTTCTTTACCTTTCCAAATATTAATAGATTTAGTATTTAAAGAAACATAATGGCTATTTCCTGCTTCTTCAGCAAGGCTCAATGAAGTCTTCGCAGACTTAATAGCTCCTTTTTTATCACCAGATTTAGCGTAGATCAAAGACTGTTGTCTATAATACCAAAAGGCTGGTTCCTCTCTCATTCCAATAGCTTTATCGATCCAGATCTTAGCTTTTTCAATATCCTTTCCTGCCTCTAAATAATAAACTGCAGATGAATAATAATCACCTGCTGAAGGGCCTCCCATTACTTTTTCAATTCCTTTTGTAACAAGCTCATCAGTATTAAAGCTTATTGGTACAGCTAGATATGTTTTTTCCCATAACATTCCAAGGGATACATTATCGTTCTTAACATTGTCAAAAGTCATAGTGAATGTTTCAATCGACATAGGCATTGGATAAATAGGAACATTTACAGAAGCAACAACTTTTGCGTCATCCCATTCTTGAGGAGTACCCCAATTTGTCGTATCGCTATAAAAATATACATCCCAAGATTGAGGGTTAGGTTTTGTGTAAATTGCATAAGTCCCTGCTTCAACATTAAATCCGCCAATAGTAACTGCATCGCTAAATGTAATTTTTGTGTTCTCGTTAGCTCCAGTTCTCCATAATTGATCGTAAGGAACTAATTCTCCAAATATGATTCTTTCTCTCACGGAAGGTCTTGAATATTCTAAGGTTACATCTGTAAGTCCTACTGTTTGCGTTATACTTTGTGAAGGACTTGGTCTTGGTGTTTCAATCTGCGCTTTAACTTGAAGTGTTAATGCTACAACTAAAATCGAAAGAATTAATTTTTTCATATGATTGGTATTTGTTAATATTTAATTTTTAACAAATTTACTTCAAAAAGTTAACAAAAACAGTAAATAGAATACAGTATTCTACTATTTTTTCAGCAATTAATAAAATGACAGCTACAAAAAAACTACCCTTTCTTGATCGGTATTTAACAATTTGGATTTTTATTGCTATGGAAATTGGTGTTGGAATTGGATATTTTTTTTCTGAATTCCCAACTATAATAAACACCTATAACAATGACTCAACAAATATTCCCATAGCAATAGGATTGATATTAATGATGTATCCCCCACTTGCTAAGGTGAATTATGCATTATTACCAAAGGTGTTTAACAATCTAAAAATTCTTACCATCTCAATTTTATTGAATTGGATCATTGGCCCAATTTTAATGTTCATTCTTGCAATTTTATTTTTACAAGATTATCCAGAATATATGGTTGGTTTAATTTTAATTGGATTGACTCGTTGTATTGCTATGGTCCTGGTATGGAATGATCTTACCGAAGGAAACAAAGAATATGGTGCAGGATTGGTTGCGATTAACAGCATCTTTCAAATTTTTGTATATAGTTTCTATGTCTGGATTTTTATAACTGTGCTTCCGCCCTATTTTGGATTTGAAGGAGCAATCGTTGATATTTTTATTAAAACAATAGCTGAGAGCGTTGCTATTTACTTAGGTATTCCTTTTGTTTTAGGGTTTTTAAGTAGATTGTTAGTTATAAAATTAAAAGGAGAAAGCTGGTATATTAACACTTTTATACCAATGATTTCACCAGTAACACTACTGGCGCTTTTGTTTACAATTATCATGATGTTTTTCCTTAAAAGGAGAATTAATTATTGATATTCCAATGGATGTAATGCTCATTGCAATTCCTTTACTGATCTATTTTATATTGATGTTCTTCATTTCATTCTTTATTAGTAAAGCAATGGGTGCAGATTATAGCAGAAATGTATCCATTTCATTCACTGCCACTGGGAATAATTTTGAATTGGCTATTGCAGTTGCCATTGCTGTATTTGGATTAAAATCGGGTCAGGCTTTTACAAGGGTAATAGGGCCTTTAGTTGAGGTCCCAGCTTTAATTTTATTGGTTCGTGTCTCTTTTTGGCTAAGAAAGAAATATTATCCTTCACATTTGTAAGTTTATTCTTATATTCATGTAGTTTATCGTTTTTTTATATATATTTATCGATACTTTATTTGTTTACTTAATTTTTGCCCTAAAACTTGAACTAATGGAAAACAATAAAAACGTATTTGAAAACAATGAAATAACCGTGACTTTTGACCCGCAAAAATGCATTCATTCAAATATCTGTACAAAAGGCCTTTCAGATGTTTTTAGAACAACGGTGTTGCCTTGGATAAACCTCGAAGGTTCAACAAGTAAAAAAATAATCTCACAAATTAATAATTGTCCTACTGGGGCACTAGAATACAACTTTAAACAAATTAAAGTTCCAGTTTCTTAATAAATTATTTTTTTTATTGTTTCGTGAAAAATCCGCTGTGATAATGATCAAAAAACTATTCTTACTTGTATTGTTATTAAAGGTTTCAATTGGACTTCTTGCACAAAATAATACCCTAGAGGATCAGTTTAACGAAGCGATAAAAAAATCGAATAGCTATAAGGAATTTAAAGTAATTAAAAAAGCAACTATTTATAATCTTCAGGAGAATGTAATAGATACTTTGAAATTATTAAGACAAAACCTTGATACGCTATCAGTTGAAAAAGAACAGCATAAGAACGTGATCACCACACTTAAAAAAGATCTTGTAACCTTTCAAAATAAATTAAGTGACGCTGAAAAAAATGAAGACGCCATTAAGATATTCGGAATGGTTACAAAAAAATCAATCTATAATTTCTTCATCTTTACAATAATTGGAATATTAATCCTTATAGTATTCATCTTGCTATTTAAATATAAAAATAGTAATAGTGTTACTAAATTGACTACTATCAGTTTAAAAGAAAACGAAGATGAATTTGAGCTATTTAGGCAGCGATCAATTGAATGAGAACAGAAATTAAGAAGGGCTATTCAGTATGAGATCAACAAAAGTAAGGAAGCAAAAAAATAAGATATTAATACCTGAAAATTTTTGCACCAATTGCCCTTAATCGTTCATCTATATTTTCATATCCCCGATCAATTTGTTCAATATTATGAATAGTACTTATTCCATTTGCGGATAAAGCAGCGATCAATAATGAAATTCCAGCACGTATATCTGGAGAAACCATAGTAGTTGCTTTTAATGGGTATTCAAAATTATGCCCTATTACAGTAGCACGATGAGGATCACATAAAATTATTTTAGCACCCATATCAATCAGTTTATCAACAAAGAACAATCTACTTTCGAACATTTTTTGATGAATTAAAACACTTCCATTTGCTTGGGTACAGATTACCAGGACAATACTTAGTAGGTCTGGTGTAAATCCAGGCCAGGTAGCATCAGAAACAGTGAGGATGGACCCATCTATATATCCTTGAACCTCATAACTTTCTTGATATGGAATAAAAATATCATTTCCTCTTTTTTCAAGTTGAATTCCCAATTTTCTAAAAGTATCAGGAATAAGTCCTAAATTTTCCCAGCTTACATCCTTTATGGTGATCTCACTTCTGGTCATGGCTGCCAAACCTATCCAGCTTCCAATTTCTATCATATCAGGAAGAATTATATGCTCACAACCAATAAGGCTATCTTTTCCTTCAATTTCAAGAAGATTTGATCCAACACCTTTTATTTTTGCCCCCATCGAAATGAGCATTTTACTCAATTGCTGAATATAGGGCTCGCAGGCTGCGTTATATATTGTTGTTTTTCCTTTGGCAAGAACAGCAGCCATTATAATATTCGCAGTACCAGTTACTGATGCCTGATCCAATAAAATATAAGTACCTATTAATCCATTAGGAGCTTCTACACCGTAAAAACTTTCTTCTTCATTATAACGAAAGGTAGCACCTAGCTTTATAAATCCATCAAAATGAGTGTCTAATCCTCGTCTTCCAATTTTATCACCTCCAGGGCGAGGAATGTATCCCTTTCCAAAACGACTTAATAATGGACCTATAATCATAGTGGATCCTCGAAGTGATCCTCCCTCCCCTTTAAATTTATCGGATTCAAGATAGTTTAAATCAAGATCATCAGCTCTAAATGAATACGTACTCTTTCCGATCTTTTTAATTTTAACACCTAAATTATCTAATATTTCAATAAGTTTATTGACATCACGAATATCAGGAATATTTTCAATTATGACTTCTTCTTTGGTAAGCAGAACTGCACAAAGTACTTGAAGAGCTTCATTTTTTGCCCCCTGGGGTTTAATACTCCCATTTAACTTATGTCCGCCTTCAATTTGAAATGATCCCATAGGTATAAATAAAGTTTACTATTTTTTTTAATCTATAACCAAACCTGTAATAAATACAATAAAGATAAGTATATAATAAGGTAATTTATTTTTTATAGGTTTCTTAAACTAACTAAAAAATAGAATCAATATTGCTCTGATAAAAAATTAGTGGCGTTTTCTACTACGATTTTTATTACTCTTGAAGTTTTTGAAATTTTTCTTGTTACCATAACTTACCTTATTCTTTAGTAATGTCATCGTATCAAGTAATTTTTCATCGTTATTTTTAATGTCGATTTTACCATCTGAAAGTTCAAATAGATGATTATAGATCACATAATCATCAACAGAATCTTTGTTCCAATTCAGAAAACATTTTTTCATATGATTTGCTATATTCATCACTAAACCTTCTTTCATATCAACATCTTCCCAGCTATTCGCTACATCAATCATACGCTTGATATTATTACCATAAAAACGATATTTAGGAAAATTTTGAGGGTAATCTAATAGATTTGCTTTTTCTAATAAAACTTCCTTTTCAGGTTTTCCGAAAGGGGATTCAACATCCAGTTTAAAATCTGAGATAATAAATAATTGATCCCAAAGTTTGTGCTGAAAATCAGGAACATCACGTAAATGTGGATTTAAGTTTCCCATTACAGAAATAATGCTTTTTGCAACTTTACTTCGTTCTTTTTTATCCTCAATAGTCATCGCATGATTTACCATTTTTTGTATATGCCTTCCATATTCAGGAATGATAAGTTTAGGTCTATCTGAGTTGTATTCAAATTCGTATGTCAAAATAGTATAGATAATGTTGGGGTCTTTAATTATAGCCGCCAACGAGTTTAAAATAAATGAAGTGATTTAAATAGGTCTGCAAAATACTAATTTTATAAAGAAATAACCCCCTTTACTTTAGAAACTTCAATATATTTTTCTACAACAGCTTCAGGAGAATCCATCTTCACTTTTACTGAAACACTTGTATAGGTTCCTTTAGAAGAATCTCTAGTAGCTATTATTGCGTTGGTGTTATCAAAAGCAGCTTCAATAGTTGCTAATTTTTCTAAACTGGATGGAATGATAAATTTATATAGATAATCCGACGGCCAAGAAGAGTGATCTTTTAGTTGTGTTTTCAAACGATTATAAAATTCTACAGTCTTTTTTTCAGCATTCATTTGCAAATGTTATTAGTTTACAAATATAGGGTTTCAGTATCAATATTTATTTACGTTCTTTGTATAATATAGATTTATTTATGCCAAAAAAAATTGTGATTATCGGAGAACCCGGATCTGGAAAAACAGCTTTAATTTCTTTTCTTAAAAAGGAAGGACACCAATGCATTCCTGAAATTTCACGGGAGATAACACTTGAAGCACAAAGACAGGGTATCGAGCAATTATTTTTAGAAAACCCATTGCTATTTAGTGAGAAATTATTAGAAGGAAGGCTAAAACAATTTCGAGACACTAAAGATCTTGAGAAAACATTATTTTTTTTTGATAGAGGGTTACCCGATATAACAGCTTACTTGGATTATAGTAACACAGTATATCCAAATTATTTCAGCGAAACTTGTAACAAAAATAGGTATGAATATGTTTTTTTATTACCGCCCTGAAAAGAGATCTATAGGCAAGATAATGAACGATATGAGACCTTTAGTGAAGCCTTAGAAATTTATAAATACCTTTTATTAGGGTATAGGAACTATGGCTATCAAATTTTAGGCGTCCCCTTTGGCACTCTAGAACATCGCATGAATTTCATTTTTAATCAAATAAGTAAATAATACTTGAACAATCCGTTACAAATTCTTAATAAATATTGGGGGCATTCACACTTTCTGTCAATGCAGGAAGAAATAATTACTTCAGTGTTAAATGGAAAAGATACAATAGCCTTGCTGCCAACAGGTGGTGGAAAATCGATCTGTTTTCAAATTCCTGCCCTAGCTCAAGAGGGCATCTGCATAGTTATCTCTCCCTTGGTAGCGCTGATGACCGATCAGGTAAACACCCTTAAAAAAAAAGGAATAAAAGCTCTAGCTATTACAGGAGGAATTTCATATACGGCATTAAACACACTATTGGATAACGCAATTTTTGGGAATTATAAATTTTTATACTTATCCCCTGAACGCTTACAGCAAGATCTAATACAAAATGCAATAAGGCAGATGAATGTTAATCTATTTGCAATAGATGAAGCACATTGTATTTCGCAATGGGGTAATGATTTTAGACCTGCATATAAGAATATAAATGTATTAAGTACTTTACATCCTTTAATTCCTTTTTTAGCATTAACTGCAACAGCAACTCCAGAAGTTTTAGAAGATACTATAGTTCAATTAAAATTAGAACAGCATTCGGTATTTAAAAGCTCTTTTGTTCGAAAAAATCTTTCTTATCAAGTGATACAGGAAGATGATAAATTATATAGGATTGAGCATTTACTGAAAAATAATTCTGATGCTGCAATCATATATGTACGAAGTAGAAAACAAGCAGTCACTATAAGTGAACAATTAAATAGTTTAGGTATTTCTAGTAATTATTATCATGGTGGAATAGCACCTGAAGAAAAATTAATTCGCCTGGATGATTGGTTACAAGGAAAAACAGCCGTTATGGTTGCCACTAACGCATTTGGAATGGGAATCGATCATCCGAAAGTTCGGTATGTAATTCATACTCAACTTCCTGAAAGTCTAGAAAGTTATTTTCAAGAAGCTGGTAGAGCAGGGCGGGACGGAAATTATGCAATCGCCATTATCATTTATAATGCCTATGATAAAATTGTAGTAAAAAAACAATTCATAGATTCTCGACCAACTACAAAGGATTTAAAAAAGTTATATAGAAATTTAAGTAATTACTTTCAAATCTCATATGGGGAAGGAGCTTTTAGTAGTCATAGTTTTAGTTTTACAGACTTTATCAAAACTTATTCTTTAAATTCGTTATTGACTTATAACGAATTAGTAGCTTTAGATCGATTGGGGGTACTTCAGCTTTCAAGACAATTTGGACGAAAATCAATTCTTAAATTCATTTTGAATTCTGAAAACATATTGCATTATTTTGAGCAGGAACATTCAATTTCACTTATTGGTAAAACAATACTCCGATTGTATGGTGGAATATTTGAAACTTTAACAGCCATCAATCTCGAATTAATAGCTTCTAAAACAGGGCAGTCTGTAACCAAGGTAATTTCTGTTTTAAAACGTATGGAACATGATCAAGTAATTGAGTTAACTCTTTATCATACAGATGCAACTATAACATTCACCGTACCTAGAGAAGATGACAAGTCCATCCATGTTATTGCTAAGGAATTGGAACGATTAAATCAAAAAAAGATACGAGATGTGAATGCTGTTTTAAATTATATTGAAAATACTAGAGATTGTAAAAGTCTTCAATTGGTTCATTATTTTGGAGAAACAATAGCAAAGTCATGTGGTATTTGTTCTGTCTGTTCAAGTCAAAAAAAAACACCAAGTAAAAATGAACTCAAATTAATTTCAAAAAAAATATTGTTATTATTAGAAGAAAGTGAATTAACTTCTAGAGAAATTTCAGAAAGGCTTACCTTTACTGAAGATAAAATCTTGGTTGTTTTACAACTTTTACAAGACAACCATAAATTAAAGATCAATACAAAAAATCAATATACTATAATATAATGAGACCCTTAAGAATTGTATTTATGGGAACTCCAGTTTTTGCTGTTGCCGTATTGCAAAAAATAATCCTAGAGAAAAAAAATGTAGTTGGAGTTGTAACCGCTCCAGATAGACCTGCTGGAAGAGGTCGCAATTTAAGGGAGTCCGCGGTTAAAGAATATTCAAAATCACAGAATTTAGCAATTCTACAACCAAAAAATTTAAAAGATGAAGGATTTTTAATGGAGTTAAAATCTTTACAAGCAAATTTACAAATAGTAGTTGCTTTTAGAATGTTACCTGAAGTAGTTTGGAATATTCCTAGTTATGGCACTTTTAATTTACATGCTTCCCTCCTTCCTAATTATAGAGGAGCTGCACCAATCAATTGGGCAATTATAAATCAAGAATCTGAAACGGGCGTTACTACCTTCTTAATAGATGAAAAAATAGATACTGGATCGATTCTATTAACAAGAAAGGTCGCTATTACAGACAGAGAAACTATGGGTAGCTTACATGATACACTAAAGGATTTGGGTGCTAGTTTAGTTATAGAGACAATTTCTCAATTTGAAGAAAACAATACAAACCCTGTAGTTCAGTATCAATCCAATACCTTAAAAAAAGCTCCAAAGTTAACCAAGGAAAACACTCGAATAGATTGGAATCAATCTGTAACTGCAATCGATGCATTTATAAGAGGTTTAAATCCTTTTCCATCTGCCTGGAGTATATTATATAACAATGGGGGTGCATTGACTATTAAGATTTACGAGTGTGATTTTGAATTTGAAGATCATGTCCATAGTATAGGAACTGTAATCGCTACTAAAAATAATCTGATGGTGGCGGTTCGGGATGGATACCTTAATATATTAGAAATGCAAATTCCTGGTAAGAAAAAAATGGGTATAAAGTCGCTGTTAAATGGTTATTCTTTTACTGGAAATTCTAAAATGATGTAAAGCCTTACTATCATTGATTTCATTAAATTCACTAAAATCATGCTCTGGTTATTAACAAACAAGCCAAGTTATCAACAAAAAACGCGATTTAGCTTGCTATTACTTGCGTGAATCAATATTCCTGTTACATTTGTACAACAATTAATGGAAGTTTAACCAACATTTAATTTTTAAAACTTATGAACAAATCAGATTTAATCGACGCAATGGCGGAACACGCTGGTATTACTAAAGCATCTGCAAAAAAAGCTTTAGAATGTATGCTAATTGAAATTGAAGGGTCTTTACAAAAAGGAAATAGAGTTTCTTTAGTAGGATTTGGATCTTGGTCAGTATCTAGAAGAGCTGCAAGAGACGGGAGAAATCCACAAACAGGGGCAACTATTAGAATCGCTGCTAAAAATGTAGTAAAATTTAAAGCAGGCTCAGATTTAAGTAGTAGTGTAAACTAATTAAAAAAACTTTTGGTTTTAAGTCTCCATCCACAAATGTGGTTGGGGACTTTTTTTATTAGATATTTGATGCATTCTTCAAATATGTTGTTTTTTCAAAAATTAATACTTAGATTTAAGTGTTGAAAAAATGAAAATGACAACGCTAAAACCCACAAAAGGTGTATTACTTATCGCAGAACCATCTATAATAGGTGATGTTTCATTCAATAGGTCTGTGGTGTTATTAGCTGAATATAATGAAAATGGATCTGTTGGATTTATACTCAACAAGCCTTTACAACATAATCTTAATGATTTTATTCCAGAAATAAAATCTTCAATTCCTGTTTATAATGGTGGACCTGTAGAACAGGACAACCTATATTTTATTCATAAAATCCCAGAATTGATCCCAAATAGTATTGAAATTTCAAACGGAATTTATTGGGGAGGAGATTTTAATGAAATCCTTTCAATGCTCCAAGAAGATAAATTAAACGAATCTGAAATACGATTCTTTCTTGGATATTCTGGCTGGTCTAATGATCAATTAGAACAAGAATTAGAAGTAAAAAGCTGGGTGGTGATACCTAATGATTATGAAAATGACATTTTAGGTAAAACTAATACCGATTTTTGGAAGGAAAAAATGATTGAATTTGGAGGTGATTATTTAATTTGGTCCAATGCCCCTGAAAACCCGAACTATAATTAACTAAATCTACTTAATTAATTTTAGCGTTTAACATTTTTAATAATTCCTTTGCAACCCTTGTAGAAAATTCTTTCTTTCTATATCTGGTAACAGGTTGTATCCCAATTATACTATTTGTAATAAACAGCTCATCAGCTTTTTGAATGTCAAAAGGAGAGATTGATTCTTCTTTTAGTGTATAGGTAATTGATTCTGAACACAATGAAATTATTTGTTTTCTCAATATCCCTCGAATGCAGCCATCCGAAATAGGGGGTGTAATTATTGTTTTACCTATTACTAAAAAAATATTTCCATTTAAAGCCTCTACAACTTGCTTATTGTCATTTATTAATAAGCAATTATCATAGTTATTTTCCTTCGCATAAATACTACCCAAAACATTAATAGTTTTTGAATTTAGTTTTAGAGTAGAAAGCAAATTAGATGGAATTAAGTAATCTTTAAATAATTCTACTTTATAAGATCTGTCATCTATAAAAAAGAATTGTGAATTTAATTTTTCATAAATAATGTAATAATCAACATCATTTGTCTTAGGAGTATATTTTCCTCCTGCCTTTCTATTCACAAATAATTTTATTCGAAAATGATTAAAAGGTTCTTGAGAAACATCAATTATTTTAATAATCTCTTTTTCTAAATAATCCATTGAGAAGGCCATCGGAATATCCATACGTAATATTCGCATGGAAGCCATTAGTCTAAAATAATGATCTTCCCAAAAATTCACTTTTCTATTTGAAACCCGAATGGTCTCAAAAACAGCATCTCCATAATGTAGCCCACGGTTTTCAAAAGAGATAATCTCCTTTTTATTTTGAATAATATTTCCATTAAAATTGATCATAAAAAAACCGCCTTAATAAAAGACGGTACAAATATAGTGTTTAATAAAGGGCTTAAACAGATCCCAATATATGTTTTAGTTCAGAGATCATATTTTCCCAAAGCATTTTTCCTTCTTCTAATTCGTCTTCTTCTGCAAAATCAGTTACAATAATAGAAACATCTTTTGTAATTTCATCGACCTGTATACGCATTTCAAAATAATAATCTGTATCCTTGTCTTCCATCCATTGAAACCTAATATAATCTGATTTCTTAATACTTAATAATTTTGCTTCCTCTTCACTCCCTTCCCAAATAAAAGTAAAAAATTCACCTCTGGAATTCACATTATCCGCATACCACTCTTGCATCCCAGAAGGTGTTGATATATATTGAAAAAGTAATGTTGGTGAAACGTGAATTGGAAACTCCATTTCATATTTTATTCTGTCTTCCATAAATTCTGTTTTGAAAAAGGCCAATATATAGATTAAAAACTTATTGTAAAAGAAAGTTTGATAAAATATTTACAACAATTTTTAGAAAAAATAAGTATTCATTTATAAAAACTAAAAGGAATGTTTGTGCTAGATTAATTTGTTGTTATCTTTGCCATCGCAAAAAACATGGCGAGGTAGCTCAGGTGGTTAGAGCGTCGGATTCATAACCCGGAGGTCTCGAGTTCAAGTCTCGATCTCGCTACAACATTCAATTCGTTAAAACAAGCGGTTTTAGAGCAATCTTAACCGCTTTTTTTATGTTTAAGATCTCGAATTTTCTTATTTTTGAATACGAAAACGCATACGATTTGTCTTAAAAAAAACAATATTCCAATCCAAAAATACACACTTATAGAGGTGATTTATCCAAGCGATGGTACTTCTATTATTCCTTTAGAAACCCTATAAATGGTAAGCTTGAGAGACAAACTCCAATTTATGGTGGAGCAAATACTCATACCGATAAAGAACTAAGATTGGTGGCGCTAGTTGCATACAGAAAAAGTTTGTTGGAATATTTAAAAGAAGGGTACAATCCTTATCAGAAAAATACCTGAAAACATAAAGGAATGGAAGAACCTAAAGAAACAGCCGTTACTATTTTTAGAAACTGCTATGTCTAAAGCTTTAGAACTGATTTAAATCATAAAGTAAGCATCATATTAGGTATTTTAGGACAATTATAACAGTTCTCTTTGCTCTCATTCAATATTTTAGAAAAGTCTATTTTGTCTTATTGTAACGCAGTCCATCAAAACCAATAGCCGTTACTTCTCCGTTTTCAATATAAAATTGTATAACACTTCCGCTACCAGATATTAGCTCAACTCACATACTATTTTTAAGCTTAAAAGGTGTTGCCGGCACACTCTTTAAATAACCCATACTGGCAATGAGGATTCAGAAGGTTTAATCGGCAATGGTGAACAAACTATGACACCGAGAAGTAGCGGTAATTGCCCAGTGAGAGTACTGGCTTTGTTTACGCCAAATGGGAACAATGCAGTAGCGAACATTCAAAACACTATCAACCTGTCCATAGCGGAAACGAACCAAGCCTTGCGGAATAGCCAAGTTTCGGAATGCGACCTCGAACTAATTCTGGTAGATGTACAGGAGATTCAGTTTACAGAAGGTTTTAGTGCTCCCGCTGATAGGGATGCTTTAATTGGCAATGCAAACGTTCAAGGACTAAGAAACGCAGTCGATGCAGATATTGTGGTTGTTTATACCGATGAGAACTACGGAGGAATTATTGGTATTGCAGGTACTTTAACCTTACAGGCCGAAAGAGCCTTATGTGTCATCGAAGCCGCTGAAGCCATAACAGAGTTCAATACCGCACACGAAGTAGCCCACCTGTTTGCCTGCCGCCACGAACCCGAAGCCGAGCCTACCAGGCCGTTCGAGCATGCCCACGAGTTCAAGACAGGTTGTTGGCCGTTCAGAAAAAGGAGGAACACGGTCATGTTTTCCGTTACTGCTGGCAGAACCATCCAACACTACTCAAACCCCAATGTGAAATTTAAAAAGAAAGCCACGGGCGTGTCCGATGAAAAGGAGAATTGGCGGCAGTTGGAAGTCAATGCCTGCACTGTTGCCAATTTCCGTGATGATGACGTAGTTCCAATTCTCATCGCAAGCATATCGGGTGACGGTTATAATTGTCCCTGTTTTGGTGTTGGGCTGTCAGCACAGGTCAGTGGAGGTGCCCCCAGACCGTATCAGTTCGAATGGCGGACAAGTACGGATGGTTTTAATTGGGGTTCGGTGCAAAGCACGGCGAGCAGTTTTTCCATCTCTCTACCTTGCGAAATTGGTGAAGGGGTATATGTTCGGTTGACCGTTACGTCTTCGGACGGTCAGATTGATGATACGTTCAGGTTTATAGAAGCTGCCGAGAACTGGCCTGGACAGCAAGGTGTCTGCCCAAGGTCTTCGTACAACAGTAATGATAACGATGTGATTCTGTCCACCAGAACTCTTTTTCCTAATCCAGTTAACGATGTACTGTATTTAGAGATAAGTGAAGGAGAAACCATGCCAAGTGATATTGTTGTGGTTGATGTTTGGGGCAGACTTATAGCCGTCAGTCCTGAAATTGACATAGATGAACGAACAGTTCAAATACCAACCACACATTTACATGAGGGGATGTATTTATTGAAGTATGGACAAAGGAATATTTTAAAATTTGTCAAAATCTCTGATTAATGTTTAACCAATTGCCCCAAACGGGTTTATTCCCCGTTTGGGGCATAAATTTTATGATATGAAAAATGTGATATTATTTACATTGCTGCTTGTAGCAGCATGCAATAAAAACGATGATGACCCCACATTGCATTGGGGGGAGGTATCGGCAATTAAAAATGGTGATTTCTGGGATGCCGAAATTTACGCTGGCAACAATAAACCCTATTCGCAAGGTATTGACATACTTGTTGAAAAGTTCAATAACAAAGGATTTAAAAGGGAAGAAATATACATGTATAAAATTCCAATGGAAATGGGGAGATTCAATCTTGACAGGACCGATGTCAGAGAAGTAGATACCTTAGTTGGCAGCAAGTATTTTACGCTGCAGGACGATGGAGATGTGGGTGGAGATAGTTACTTTTTACTACTAAATGATAGTATTCCTGATTTTATTGAAATAACTGAAATAGATGGAAAAGAAATATTGGGTAACTTTCAGATGTCATTTGTTAAAGATTTGAGATATGGCGAAGCAGACCCTACTGCGCCTGATACGATAGTGTTTTTAGATGGAAAATTTCATACAAGGTTGATAGATTAGAATGAATACTGGGCATAACAAAGTGCAAAACGACAATAGCGGCTATGCGCCGCTACTGCGTTTGCACCAACCGTTATGGTATAATTGCCTTCGGCACGTAAAAACCATGCTACGCATTTTGTTTCCACTAATTACACCATAACGGACACTGTACATTACACCTCATACAAAAGTTATTGTATATTTACTTGAGTTTTAGTGAACTCCAAACACATCACTATACATAACATCGTGTATAGCTTATGAGGCGTAATGATGGCTCTCGTTTGGCTACGCCTCACACGCCATACACAGTGTCCGTTAGCCAACATATAGATGCACACTAGGCAAAGTCAAATTAAAACTTAATAAAGCAGATAAATACTTTAATTAAATTAATTACTTTATTAATTTAATTAATATAATTATTAATAATATCAATTATTTGTTTATATTTGTTCCAAATTAAATATTTGGTACGATGAAAAAACTCCCTGTAAATTGCCCTAGTTGCGAAAAGCCCCTAGTCGTAAGTCAGTTATCTTGCTCTAGTTGTGAAACGGTTATTTCTGGAAATTATTCACTTCCAATATTACTTCAACTTTCTTCTGAAGATCAAGATTTTATATTCGAATTTATTTTATTAAGTGGCAGCCTGAAAAAAATAGCAATAAAAATAGGAAAAAGTTATCCAACGGTAAGGAATAAACTTGATGATATTATTGAAAGAATTAGCCACCTGCAAAAAATATAGATTATGAAAATATTATTATTTAAGCCTTTTGAAAAATATTCAGAAAAAACACTACTCTTACTAGGTGTCATTTTTACACTTATTGGGTCTTTTGTTGCCTACGTCTTCAATATTAGATTCGATGGAGTCATAGATGTTCATATTGTACCTAATACTTTGTTTTATCAAGCCTACTAGATAACCTAATTAATATTTTTTGTTTGGTATTATTTTTATACATCTCGACTAAATATATAAATAAAAAAACAAGACTAATCGATATACTTAATACAGCTATAGTTGCTCGAGTTCCTTTTTATCTACTGCCATTTTTTAATATTAATGGTGTAATTGAAAAAGCTAGTGAAGATATTATTCAATTTGCCAATCCAGAATTAATTAGCCAAATTTCATCTTCAAATTTGTTTATAATAATTGTATTTGGGATTATTACAATCCTCTTTTTAGTATGGTATATCTCTTTATTATTTAATGGTTTTAAAGTGGCTTCAAATGCAAAAGGAAAAAACCCCATTATTTTATTTGTCATATCTCTTCTACTTGCAGAAGTTCTATCCAAATTTTTAATCGTTCAATTATACTAAATCATCATGAAGAAAATAACACTAATTTTATTTACAATATTCACAACATTGTCAATATATGGTCAAGACATTACAGGTAAATGGAATGGAATATTGAAAGTTCAAGGAACTCAATTGAGAATAGTTTTCAATATAACCCAAACAGACAAAGTCTATAGTTCAACAATGGACAGCCCTGACCAGGGAGCAAAAGGAATTCCTGTAACTTCTACAAATTATGAGAATTCTATTTTAAAACTTGAAGTATCAAATGCAGGTATTCAGTACGAAGGAACTTTGAATAAAGAGAATGTTTTTGTTGGAACCTTTAAACAAGGTGGGCAGTCTTTTCCAATGAATTTATCTAAAGAAAAAATTGAAAAACAAAAAATTGTGAGGCCTCAAGAACCAACTAAGCCATACCCTTACTATTCGGAAGAAGTTAAATTTGAAAATACAAAAGATAAAATTGTATTAGCAGGAACCTTAACCTTACCTAAGAAAAATGGCACGTTTCTGGCTGTTATTCTAATAAGTGGAAGTGGACCACAAAACAGAGATGAAGAATTGTTAGGACATAAACCTTTCCTTGTTTTAGCAGACCATTTAACTAAAAACGGGATTGCAGTATTAAGGTTTGATGACCGTGGAACTGCAAAATCTACTGGTGACTTTAAAAATGCAACAACATTTGATTTTGCAACAGATGTTGAATATGCAATAAAATACCTTCAAACATGAAAGGAAATAAACAAGAACAGCATTGGTTTAATTGGACACAGTGAAGGTGGTATTATTGCACCACTTATTGCATCAGAAAATAAAGATATAGATTTTATAGTTTTAATGGCAGGTTCTACTCTTCGTGGTAATAAATTGCTTCTGCTTCAAAAATATAAAATTGAAACACAGATGGGAATTGACAAACAGGTAATTGAAAATAATCTTAAATGAAAAATTAGAAAAAGAAGTATTATCAGACACATTATCTCATTACTTTATATCAAAATATGGAAAGGCATTACCTGAAAACCAAAAGAATGCATTAATCAATCAACTGACAAGTGCTTGGATGATAAATTTTATTAGACTTGACCCAGTAGTTTATTTAGAGAACGTAACTTGCCCTATTCTTGCAATATATGGAAACAAAGACTTACAAGTTCCTTCAAAGGAAAATTTAGAAGTAATTGAAAATATTTTTAAGAAATCTGAAAACACTAAGGTTAAAATAAAAGAACTTGAAGGTTTAAATCACTTATTTCAAGAATGTGAAACAGGTGCGATAAGTGAATATGCAACAATTGAACAAACAATATCACCGATTGCATTAAAAGAAATATTAAATTGAATAAATATTCAAGTAAAGTAAATACGTTGGCTAACAAAGAACTGTGGTAAAAAACAAATGAATTTTCATTAATTTTTAACTAAAGTACTTCTATTACCGTATTGTAGCATCTCATAATAATTGTGAAACATTTTTACGTGAAGATATTAATAAAAAAAAGGTTTATGCCATTTGGGAAGGTGAAGACTATGTGTTTTTTGATTTCAGTTTAGATGTTGGTGATAGTATGTGGTTATTTGGAAATTTTTATGAAATAACAGCAATTGAATATGGCGATTTTTATGGAATGGAAAACTTGAGGTATTTTGTATTAGATAATAGTTTTAAACTAATTGAAGGTATTGGTGTTGAAGATTCTGGAATCGCTCATGCACTTGAATATGGATGTCTAAATCATCCTTTTTTTGAAACAATAGAATTAATTGGAATGAATCAACCTTTAGCGATTAATGACGTAGCATTTAATAACATTACTTTATTTCCAAATCCAGTTGAAGACATCTTACACTTAGAAACAAACCGTATAATAGTAACTAAAATTGAGATATATGATGTTTTAGGCAAAAAACTGTTGCAGAAAGAGGGTAATACTAATCAACTCAATATTTCTCATTTACCTAGTGGTATTTTACTTGCTGAGATTCTTACGGACAAAGGCGTTTTGGTAGAAAAAATAGTGAAAAAATAATTCCTTTGACTGTTATTTTAAGATTTCGTTTTGTATATACTGTTAGTTATGTGCAAATCAAATCCTAACATCACCTACTTTGCCAAGGCTAACTTTCGCCACGACCGAAGGCTCTTTGGTATTAAGCAAGAGGACAGAGCCTGTCACACCTACGTACTGGGTAAGACGGGTTCTGGAAAAACAAATCTCCTCATCACCCAAATTCTTCAAGATGTACAACAAAATAGAGGGTTTGTATTTTTGATATTCATGGGGATTTAATCAATATCGTAATAAAACATCTTCCTCAACATCGAAAAAAAGATATGGTTTATTTAGACATTTCAAGCCCTAATCTTTCCTTTGGGTATAACCCTTTAAAACGAGTTTCGTATGAAAAACGCTCACTGGTTGCAAGTGGAATTTTAGAGACCTTTCAGAAATTATGGAGTGGTGCTTGGGGAGTTCGTCTTGAACATATTTTGCGCTACATACTTTTAACGCTCCTAAACCAACCTACGGCAAATTTTTCAGATATTCCCCGAATCATTCACAACGAAAAATATCGAAATGAGTGTATGGAAAATATTGTCAATAATAACGTAAAACAATTTTGGGAAAAGGAATTTAAGGTCTTCCTGGCATTCGGCTGAAGTAATTGTTGTTTGTGGTTGCATGAAGTACGAAGCAACTTAGTAAAATAGGGATCAGATTTTTCATTTTTGATTGATTTATTAATAAATAATTTAAAGGGATTCTAGTATACTCATTATAATGAGTATACTACCCTATAAAATGTTACACTTTTTGCTTTAATTTATTATTACGGAGTTTAACAAAAAGAGAAATTCTTAATAGACTATTGATTTTAATTCGGCAATTCTTTTTTCTTTTTCAGGTTGGCGATTTTTAATCCCAAATTGCGTGTGATATTGATGGTTTTCCAGAAATTTTATCTGAATTACATTCCATTCATTTTTATTTTTAACCATGGAGAACTCTTTTAGTTCTTTAAATAATCGATCACTGATTTCATAAAAATCTGCTCTACCAAGATAGTCTAAATCAACATCACATATAATCCTTTCAAGTTGATTATTTGGAGTTTGTGGAATTCGAGTAGCTAATATAAGTCCTTTAACTATTGCAAATTGTTTCTGAGAAAAACCATGTTTGATCATTAATTCTTCAGCAATCTTCACACTTCTTTCTTCGTACGCTTCATTTGAAATAGTAAATCCAATATCGTGAAATAAAATACCTATTCTGATAAGTTATGCCTCATCACCAACAATATTTTCATTTTTTAAATAACGAGTACTAATATGTAAAGCATCAAGAGTATGATGAATCCCATGATAATACAGTTTTTTTGACAGTCCTCTATTCAAAATATCCAGGGCTTCTTTCCTAAGATTATAATATCCTTTCATTATTAATTTCCTACATCTATGTCATATCTTAATTATCCAGAAAACAAGAATTATTATTACAAATATAAAACAATACGCAAAGAAAGTAATGGCTTTTTGTACACTTCTAAATTTCTGGTCTACAATTTTACTTTCTATATGAATTTGATGGCTGAGCTGATCAATAATCTCTTCTTCTGTCTCACAGACTTGCATTAATTTTTTTGCGTATTGTTTTATATTTCCAAATCGGTAAGCTGCATCTCTAAAAAAAATACGTTCTTTTTATATTTTAATTCCATTTTAGGATGAAAACATTTAAAACAAAAGAAAATAGAAATCAACACCAGTATAATCCAACAAAAAGCAAAAACAACCAGCAAAATACTCTCCTGAAAAATAGGTTTAAAATTATCCAGCCTATCAAGAAAAAGGCCTAATATCAAACTATGGAATGAAAAAATAATACCCGCTTTTAATTCGGAGGCTCGAATTAACTTCTCCAATCTTTCTAATTGCTCCCAATAGTTATTTATATCTTGTTTCATCATATTATTCTCAATTTTGGTCAGTACGTTGTTGATAATCTGTGATCATTTAAAATAAATATACAAATAAAAAGTGATTCCATTTCTTGTTAATTTAAAGTGTTTTAGAAATTTTATCATTTACAAAATACATCTTTATTGAACCTCTGTTCTTAACTTGAATTTCACCTCGGAATTCACAATCAAAGGAATCCTTAATTAAATGATAAGTGTTTTCTGAAATATTAATTCTTCCTGGTTCCGAATTAGTTTCCATGCGAGAGGCTATATTAACTGTATCTCCCCAAATATCGTAGGCAAACTTTTTGGTGCCCACCACTCCTGCCACTACGGGCCCAGTATTAATTCCTACACGAATTTCAAAGCGTGTTTGATTAACAGCACTATTATTTTTGGATTCATTGACAAATTCTGTAATTTCTAATGCAGCAAGTAGCATTTTTTAGGATGATCTTGGGTTGGAAAAGGCAGTCCTCCAGCACACATATATGCGTCCCCTACAATTTTGATCTTTTCTAAGCCATACTTTTCCATGATTGTATCAAATTTTGAAAAATAGAAGTCTACACTTTCAACTAATTCTTCAGGAGATAAATTTTCAGCATACTGTGTAAACTCTTTAAAGTCAGTAAATAAAACGGTGACCGAATCAAATTTTTTAGCTTTTACTTTTCCAAATTCTTTTAATTCATGAACTGTTTCTTCAGGGAGAATATTAAGAAGTAAATTTTCTGAACGATTTTTTTCAGATTCAATAATCAGCTTTGTCTTTTTAATGAATTGATATCGTCTGTATAAGCCAAAAGCTAAAAGACCAACTAAAAATAACGCTGCGATAATTGCAAAACTAATGATCCGTTGTGTCCTTTTTTGCTCGTTAAGAAGATCTATTTCAACCTGTTTCTGAGAAATTTCAAAATCTGCACGAATAGTAGCCATTTGTTGTACCGATGTGATATTATTAACACTGTCCTTATATGCAATATGCAATTTGTAGTATTTTATAAATTCCTCTAGGTTTCCGCTTTGTTCATAAAGTTCAGAAAGTTGAAAGTTTGCATCGCTAATCTGTTTTTTTAATCCATATTTATGTGCCAGTTCTAGACTTAATTCAGTATAACTAAGAGTTCTAGCCCAATCATCTTGTTTTAAATAAATATCAGACATATATGTTAGATATACAGAAATGCCATAATAATCTTCCAATTTTTCTAAAATCTCTATAGAAGCATTAATATTTTTTAAAGCTAGTGTATCTTTTCCTTGTTTTGCATACACTATTCCTAAATTTCCCAGATTATATGCAGTACCCATTAAATAATTTATATTCTTTAAAATAAGAACAGACTCCTCAAAATACAAGATTGCAATGTCCAATTTATTTTGATTGAAATACTTCTCATCACCAGCATTCAGTAAAGCAGAAGCAAGGTTTAAGGAATCTTTCTCTTTTCTTAAAATTTCTATGGCCTCATGATAATATAGAATAGCATTTTTATGATTCCCCATAATGGAATAAACATCAGCAATGGTAATATTTATAATACCCAGATCGGAACCCATATTTTCATCAATGGCTATTTTTGCCCCTTTAAAATAACTTTCCAATGCAGCACTAAGCTCCCCTTGCATTCTGAGTGCATTTCCTTTGTTTAGATATCCATCAAATAAAAAATCAATTGAATCTAATGTTTGAGCAGTTTGTATTAGTTCTTCACTATATATTAGTGCTTTTTCAGGATCAGGATGATTGTGTGCTAATTCTTTAAGAATTGATAATTGGTCTTTGGCATTATAATTATTTTGAGAATAAATAAATTGAGTTATACACTTAGTATCTGTTTTATATTTTTGTGATAAATAGGTTTAGCAATAACCATTCTTTCAATTGTTTTATGAAAAATACTTTGTTTGAATTGTGAGCGATTTATTCTAAAACAAAATTCATCAAAATAAGCTTGAGCGTGCCATTTACTAATATGGGTTGGTATTGCTCTTAACCAAGACTTTAGTTGCATTATCATTATATGGAGTTCTTTAAAGTTTTTGCCATTAGCACTATACTTTTGTTCAATATTATAGGTCTTTTTTAAAGGTTCGTAACCTCTCCATTTGTCAGTAATAATTTGGGCAGTTGTGTTGATATGTTCTTCAAATATTGGTGTTAATGATTTTGCTGAATAATCATCAATAGATTTTACATAAACACGTTTCACTTGATGTTTTTTGCTTAATTCTACTGCTATGACAGCCTTTTTCTTTTTAGAGTCATAACTCCTACCTTGTTTGCCTTGTTCTTTTCCTCCTACAGTAAACTCATCAACATGAACTAATTCTGATAAAGGGTAGTTTTGGCTACTCTTCATAGCCTTTCTTACTTTTTGCATAAAATACCAGGCGGTACCTTGGCGAACATCAAAACGTTTACCCATTTGAATACTTGACACACTTTTACTGCTCGTACTCATTTCAAAAACAATACAGAAGGCTTTTTGTAAACCAAACTTGACCTTGTGGAACAAAGTATTGGCTGTTGAACTTTCAACATGCTGACAATTATAGCATTGATATTTATATCCCGATTTCTCACAGCCTTTTGTGTGTCCACATTTCATACAGGTAAAACCATCTTGCCATTTGATTTTTGCCAAATAGGCTTTACAAGCATCGTCATTTGGTAATTCTTTTACAAAGTTTAGTATACTTTGCCCTTTAAATTCTAACATAAGCCTTATTTTTATTGATAACAATGCACAGAATTTAAATGACTAACTCAATAAATAAATTCAAGACTATCGGACAGCGTTTTATTTTGCCCAAAAACAGCCGAGCTCAGAATAAAAAAAAGCCTAGCATTAGATAGGCTTTTTTAATTAAAAATGTCAGTTTAGAATAATAGTTTCCCATTAGAGTTAAAAGCAGTTATAAACTAAGTTTATGATCCCACTTTAATTTTTGGATCAATTTGGTAAACTCGACCTCTCCCATTTTCATTTCCAGGAATATCATCATTAGGACCTAATATTCTAGGACCCCTTTCACGTTTTATCATAATAATATTTATGGAATCATCTGATGATGTAGATGCACCTTCCCAAATGATAGTTGATCCATTTTCAACAACAATGGTAAAATCTTCAGGTGGAGAGGCAATTTCAACGATAGACTCGGGGGCATCAAAAGAACTAATATCTTCTGAAGATGCATTGCCTGAGTTTAGGTTGGAAGTATCAACATTAAGTGTAATAGTGTGTGTCTGACCATAAAAATTATTACTAAATAACAATAATACAATGGCAATTAAAATTTGGTTAGTTTTTTGCATTAGTTGGTTTTTAATAAAAGTTATAAGGTTAAAATTTATCTAAATAGAGTAAAACTCAATTGAATTATTATATTTTTTTGATTTACCCGATTTATTAGTAAGGGTTTTAATGAATAAATATTTAAAATATAAAAACAAATTCTTTGGTAAAGTATTCCTTTTCGTAATATTGCACCTTGTGTGTTTCATTCCATGGATTAAATAAATATAAAACAATAAATTATTTTTATTATTATGACAATAAAAGAAAATCTAAACAAGCTAAAAAATGGAAATTCAAGGTATGTAAATGATTTTTTAGATAAAAAATTAATTGATAGTTCAAGAAGAAAATCGTTAGTAGATGGACAGAATCCATTTGCAATTATATTGAGTTGTGCAGATAGTAGAGTTGTTCCAGAATATGTTTTCAATGTTGGTTTAGGTGAATTATTTGTTATAAGAGTTGCTGGTAATATAGCGAATAGATCGACTATAGCTAGCATTGAATATGCGGTAACTCAATTACATGTTCAATTAATTATAGTATTGGGACATCAAGACTGTATGGCAGTATCTGCAGCTATTAGTGGAGGAAATAATGGGGAAAATATTAATCATTTACTCTCTCATATTTTGCCCGCTATAACTTCAAAAGAAGATGTTAGTATAAATGATATTGTCAAGAATCATGCTATACTAACTACAAATTATTTAATAAATAAATCTGAAACACTAAAAGAGACCCACAATAATGGATCACTAAAAATTGTTCCTGCTTATTATCATTTAGAAACAGGGAAGGTTGACTTTTTAAATTAAAAAACTATGAAAAAGCATATTATTACTCTATTCCTTATTATCAACATTAACCATTCAATCTCAGGACTTATCAGCAATATACGAAAGAGTTAATCCAGCTGTGGTAGTGATCTTAACTGAAGAAAAAGAATTGATCAATAATGATTTAACGACAAAAACAATAACTGCCGAAGGGCTGGGATCTGGATTTATGATATCTGACACTAAGATCATAACAGCGGATCATGTAGTTCAAGTTGCTGAAAAATTAAATGTGGAGTTTTATGATGGAGAAATAATTCCAGCAAATGTTATCTCATCATATAAAACAGCTGATATTGCATTAATACAACTTCTATGGCCTAGAAAAAATGCTGTGACAGTAACACTAGGAGACTCAGATAAGTCCAAAATTGGATCGAAAGTATTTATTGTAGGCGCTCCATTTGGTCTGGGGCATTCATTTTCATCTGGATATATTAGTGGCTTTGAAAAAAATATACAGGACAAAAATCCTTTTACAAAATATGAATTTATACAAACAGATGCAGCAATTAACACTGGTAATTCTGGAGGACCCATGTTTAATTTACAAGGAGTGGTCATTGGAATTGTAAGTAGTATTTTAACAAAATCTGGTGGATTTGAAGGGATTGGTTTTGCAACAACTTCCAATTTAACAAAGAAATTACTTTTAGAAAAGAAACCTTTTTGGAGTGGTGTTGAATTGATTCCATTAACAGGTAAATTAGCGCAAATATTTAATCTGCCTCAGGGAATGGGGTTTTTGGTTCAGAAAGTGATACTATCATCACCTTTTGGGATTATTGGACTAAGAAGCGGAGATCTGGAAATGACTATTACAGATACAAAAATTATCGTTGGAGGTGATATCATTCTCGCTTTTAATGGTATTGAAGTTCAAGAAACCGATAAATCATTTAACGCAATAGCAACTATGATGCAGCAAAGAAATGAAGGAGATCTCATTGAGTTAACTGTGCTACGTGCTGGAAAAGTAATCACTTTGGGTAGAATGAAATAACAGGCATTCTTCATTTAACTCGAAATGATTTTTTAAGTATTGCAATTGTTTTAATGATACTAATCAACTTACTCCTTTTTTATCAATTTCAGTAAAAAGCAACTATAAAATATAATTCTTATTTATAATTAATAAATCCTATAAAACACAAAAATATTTTGTATTTTAAAGGTGAAATTTAAGTGTAATTAATTTAAAATAAGAGTTATGGGATCGTCTGCAGTATTATTAGGTGTATTTGTTCTTTTTGTATTATCTGGTATTCGCATCATTTATGAATACAAAAGAGCTGTGAAATTTAGGTTTGGACGATATATTGGTTTACTGAATCCAGGTATCCGATGGATTATTCCAATTGTTGACAGAATTCAAATTGTTGACATTCGTGTTATAACTATAAATATTGAAAAACAAGAGATAATGACCAAGGATAATGTTCCCTGTCATATTAATGGAGTTTTATTTTTTAAAATTGAGAATGCTACTCAAGCTATTTTGGAAGTAGAAGATTATAATTTCGCCATTTCACAAATGGCACAGGCATCATTAAGAGATGTTTGTGGTAAAGTAGAATTGGATACGATCCTATCAAAAAGAGAAGAAATAGGGCAAAACATAAAAACTATTGTTGAATTGGAAACAGAAATTTGGGGAATCACCATTCAAGATGTAAAAATAAAAGACATAGAACTACCTGAAAACATGAAACGTTCAATGGCCAACCAGGCAGAAGCAGAGCGCTCACGAAGAGCAAGGATAATTCTTGCTGATGCCGAAAAACAAGCAGCAGGAAAACTTCTTGATGCTGGTAAAATTATCGATGAATCTCCTTCTGCAATAAAACTTAGATTATACCAAACCTTATCGAATATAGCTAGTGAGAAAAATTCTACTATAGTTTTTCCATTTCCAGAGGAAATTCTTTACAAAAAAAAGAAGAGAGCTTCTAATAAAAAAATATAATCTAGAATAATCAGGGAACTAATTTTTCATTTAAATATGTATTCCTGAAATTGAAAATATTAAAACACCAATAGTTAGTCTGGGTGGCAAATTATATAAAGATATTGAGACCTACGATCAAATTCTCGAATTAATGAACTACCTCGACCCAAGGGTACGAGGTATCAAGCGGAAAATAACTTTATTTTAGTTTGATGAAAACCTTAGGTTTTCAAACTTTCCTCTTGACCACCGAGGCAAGCCTCGGGGAATTCTTTAGATAAAATATTCAAGATATTTTTTACAATTAAATAAAGACCTACAGTAATATATTTTATTAAATCGTATATGCATAACCAAGTGAAAAGATTATACCGCCCACATGACTTTGACCAAAAATATCTTTAATTTGTATGGTATTAAAGCTATAAGACGCTCTAGCATCCAAAAATAATTCACTTTTATCAGTTAACTTTTTAATAAGCCCAATTCCAACGATTCCACCAAAATTCACTGTTTTTAGATCGTCTTTTACATCTGTATCAGCATCTAATGATTGTGCGGGTAATACTATAAATGGAGGGTTTCCATTCGGGTTAGGAACAAAAACAGGATTCATTGCTTCAGAATCAAAATAAAATTGGCTGGTTCCACTTGTGTGCTGTGTTGCTTTTAGAAGAATTCCAGCATAAGGTCCTATTTCGCCATAAAAACGAAAATCATTTCCAAAGCCAAATTTAACCAGTACAGGTACTTCTAAATATTTTAGATCCGATTCATTTTCAAAATCAGCATATAAAGGATTTGTGTTCGTTATTAAAGGCAATCCAATAAAGGGCAAGAATTGGTTTAATTGATCACTTAATTCATTTCCTGTTACTGGCTGTAATCCTGTTCTCTTACCTCCTCTTTGGGTAAAATTAATCTCGGTCTGAATGGATATTAGATCTGTAAGTAGAAACTCTGCAGTAAATCCAAAATCTATCCCACTAACAGATTCGTAATCTTCTGTATAAATATTGGAGCTTGAATTGGATAATTTGCCTAAACTATATCCAACTTTAGCCCCAATCTTAATGGTAGTAACTTCATCTTCGATCTGTTCAGGGATATTTTGAGCTAAAACAGTACTCATTATACTTAGAAAAACAACAATAAAAGAAACAAATTGAAATGATCTGAAATTCTTCATAATATACTTTTAGTTAGTTAGTAAAAATGATAGTTGAATTCCAAATATACCAAAAGTTATTGCAATACTACTTTTAGTATCGTTCTGTTACTTTTAGTTTTAATTGAAATAAAATAGATCCCCAAATTTAGTTTTTGGCCTTTAGTATTGTTCCCATCCCAATTAAAGCTATAATTTCCACTAATTCGGGCATGTAGCAATCTCCCTTGATTTCTACCTAAGACATCAAATACTTCTACTGTCACCACTTCTTCATTAATAATTGCAAATGCGATGGTGGTTTCATCACTAAACGGATTTGGATAACTGACAGCATTACAAATACTTTCAGATATATCATTAAGACCTAGAATGTTTTCAGGCGAAATATGTGTATAATAGACGTCTTGACCTCCATTTATAGTATTTGCCCAGGCCAGATGTACCCCTTCATTATCAGAAATCATATCGAAATAATCCCCCATTTTATTTTGTTGCGGATATCCTATATTTGGATCGAAAGCTATAGATAGTGCTTCACTAGATGACCAGGTATCCCCTTGGTCTTCAGAAAAGGAATAATATAATCTAGAATCATTCGTCCCTGCTGGGGCATCACGTGTATCTAACCATACCACATCAATCCTTCCATTAGGTGCTACAGACATGGTCCCAAACCATTGTACATTATCAGTTCCACTATCGGTATTGATCCTTTTAGGAACAGAAAAAGTATCTCCACCATTCGTACTCTTAGCAAACATAACATCTCCCTGATCACTAATTGAATTTCTGTTTACTGAAGCTAAAATATAAATATTTCCATGCCCAGGACCACCTGAGATATCAACATCTACCCACATCTGCCCTAATAGACCTTGGGGATTAACTGAGCCTCCTATGGCTAAGTTACCATCCAGGTCTACAGAAGTGGAAGAATCCCAGGTAACTGGAAAATTAGGGTCTTGCGCCATGGTAGATTTGGCCAATATCAACCCTCCACCTGAAGCTCCTACAGTATATAATATTCCTTCGGCATCTACTGCAAGGGTACCCCAGCGTGGTGCTTCAATCACAGGAATACAATCCTCAAAACTTGCACCACCATCAATGGATCGAGTAAAATCTCCTGGGCTACAGGTAGTAAAGGAAAGATTCCAATTTGAGTATATATTTCCAGCTCCTATCCCATCGGTACGATCTATTCGCATCCATTGCTTATCCCCTCCGTGAGCGGAAACAGGAGCTCCCCAAACTACACCTCCATCATCGATCTTATAGACATCACACGAAAAATCGCCCTTAAGGCTATTATAATAAAGATTTCCTTCTGCATCAAAATCCAAAACAGGGTCAGATCTAAATACTCCAGGATTTAAAACTCCCGGGAATGTCCAGGTTAAACCACCATCTAGTGAATAACCGTATCCAGCTTGACGAAAATTATTTGTTACAGTATCAAATTGACGCCAACCAATAACTATTCTATTCGGATTTGTAGGATCTACAGCTATAGAAGTTTCGTTAGCTGCATCACCTATAATATCGTTTCCTTCACTATCTACATTAACCTGAGAAGTAAAATATTCGCTATTTCTCACATTATAAGCAGGTCCTTTCTCCATGTTTTCTCGCGAAACATAAATATAAGGATCATCTATGGTTTCCTGATGAAAATTACCATCGGTTTGTGCTAGAATAAAATTTGAAAGGAAAAACAATATTACTAGTAAGAAATCATAAGCAGATTTTTTTCTAAATGGGGAGTAATTTTTCTTTTTCATTTTTTTATATTACAATTATTAATGATTGAAAATACAAAAAAATGAAACCTAAAAGTTAATACTTAGTTAATAGGTCAGTAACTTATTACTTACCCTAAACTCGCAACAACATTTATAAATACCTTAGCCTTTTGAAAACAAAAGGCTAAGGGGTTTTGTAGTTCCACCTAAAAGGTGGAAATTGCGGTTGAACCATGCAAAACACTACAATGCTTAAAACTAAACAATCTTCAAAGAATATCACCCCTTTTGGTGGCTTAAATTTTATTTTTAATGCCATTAAACGCTCAAAAATAGATGTTTTTCTCGATAAAAATTTGGGTTATCGAAATTTTAGAGCCCAATATTCGTATGCCGACATTGTGCTTTCTTTGTTGGGAAATTCTTTATGCAATGGAGAGTATATTTCTGATTTAGAACATCTTAAAAATAAATTCACTTGCCAAAGTTTTACCAAAATCCCTTCCCCAGATACGGTTGAATATGCTTGTCAGGAATTAAAAGAACCAACAATTAGGGAGATAACTGGCCAAGGAATTGTTCATCAATTTAATTACAACAATCAAACCAACGTATCTTTAATCGCTCTTTGTGCAAAAACAGGTCAACTTAAAAAAGAAGAAAAATACACACTTGATTTTGACAATGTAGTTCTTGAAAACAAAAAACAAGATGCCAAAAAAAGCTATAAAAACACTAAAGCCTAGCATCCCAATTTCGCCTTCATAGGCAGATTACCTGTGCATATTGAAAACCATAACGGCAACACCCCTGCAAAGTATAAACAATTTGAAACCCTAGAAAGATGTTTTAAAAACCTGAGCGACAATCAAATAAAAATAGAACATTTTAGAGCAGACTCTGCATCTTATCAAAAAGAAGTCATTGAACTGGTTAGCCAAAAGGCGACTAACTTTTATATTAGAAACATCAGTTCCCAAAAGTTCATCTCTTTATGTGGAAAAATTAAAGATTGGAAAAAACAGGAAATCAACAACGAAATAAAAGAAGTTGCATCACTAATTTACACCCCTTTTAATGGGGGATTTTCTTATAGAATTGTGGTTACAAGATCTCTAAAAAAAGACCAGCAAATCGATTTTATATCAGGGACCCCTTACAATTATTATGGAATAATGACCAACAATTTAGTTTTTTCAAATCAAGAAATTATCGAATTTTACAACCAACGAGGCGATGCGGAGAATTCTAACAAATTCCTAATCAGTGATTTCAACTTGAAACACTTGCCTTTTATGGATTTGGATACCAATACTGCGTTTATGTATTTAATGGCGATGTGCTTAATTCTTTTTGAGTGGACAAAAGTAATTTTGGTGAAAAATAAAACTCCAAATATTAGTCTTAAAATGAGAGTCAAAGCGGTTTGTTTTCGTTACATTACTGTGGCTACAACTTTTGTAAATCACGCCAGAGAGAAAATACTTCAGGTTTTCTCAAACCAAGAATACAAAATTTTAAAAATTTAAAACAAGGATTTACTGGAATTGCAAAAAAACTCATTTGGGGTAAGGGGGGCTATACACATGGCCTATGAAATTTTGTTGAAAACGGAATGAAAACCCTGAAAAAATTAAATACATTTACATATTAAAGACCTCGGATTTCTGTTGCGAGTTTTGGGTAGTTAGTAAAAATGATAGTTGAATTCCAAATATACCAAAAGTTATTGCAATACTACTTTTAGTATCGTTCTGTTACTTTTAGTTTTAATTGAAATAAAATAGATCCCCAAATTTAGTTTTTGGCCTTTAGTATTGTTCCCATCCCAATTAAAGCTATAATTTCCACTAATTCGGGCATGTAGCAATCTCCCTTGATTTCTACCTAAGACATCAAATACTTCTACTGTCACCACTTCTTCATTAATAATTGCAAATGCGATGGTGGTTTCATCACTAAACGGATTTGGATAACTGACAGCATTACAAAATACTTTCAGATATATCATTAAGACCTAGAATGTTTTCAGGCGAAATATGTGTATAATAGACGTCTTGACCTCCATTTATAGTATTTGCCCAGGCCAGATGTACCCCTTCATTCCAAAAATCCTTATCTTTTAAATTTGATATTATTTTCTGCCTAAAACTATTAGGTGACTTTGCTCCGCAGACGATTAGTTTATTAGGACGTTTTAAATTTAACTCTTCTATTTTTTGACAAATCAAATAGCCGACTAGAGCGCCCATACTGTGTCCATATATTACATATTCATCACAAGAATCAATCTGATCCCTAACTCCTGAAAATAAATTAGAAATAAGTTCATCTATATTCCTAATTAAATTTTCACTGATTCGCAAACCTCTTCCAGGGTATTCATGTGTGGAGATGTTACAATTACCTGAAAACAAATTATTAAACGAGTATTTATTTCCTCCTGCAAAAGGGAAAGCTATTATTTGCATATAATTTTTCTAATATCTATGTGAAATAAGATATTAATTTACTAAACTATCAATCTGATGTAACTGCTCTATAAGTAAATGATTTATGAATAATTTTCCATTTACCTTTAATTTTTAATAACATTAAATAGTCAGTATATATTCTCCATTCTGGTATAAGAATTTCAATTTTTGCCATTGCTGCATCTTTTTCATAATCTACACTTATAATTTCACCTTGGCGACCATTTTTTTCTCCTACCTTTATCTTATTGACATAGCCTTTACCTTCCCAAACTTCTAGACTATCACTTTTTACAAAATAAAGATTCAAGTCTTCATGAAAAGCATTACGCACCCTATCAGGTTGTCCGTTTGCTGTTCCTTCAATATAGTCAGTTAATACAAGGTTTATTTCTTCTAATTCTGCTTTGTAAGCAGCATTCAATGCTTTTAGTTCATTCGTATTTAAATGATCAACAATTTTTTTTGCAACAGAATTCACAGACGATGGATCTTGTCCTGTAATTAAACGTCCGTCTTTAATATTGAAATTGTCCCACCCTTTACTTGAGTACTCGAACTTCCCTCCATTATCTTTTATGGCGTTATCAATCTTAAAAGGAAATGTTGTATAATAAGCCCTTTCTTTATGCTCAAAAGCATCTGGAAATCCAGTTATCTTTTTACCCTTATAAATTGACTCCCCTTTTTCGTCCTTTAAATGAACTATACCTGCCGTACCATGACAAACTGCGGAGACAATCCCACTATTCTGATAAATACTTTCTGCTATCTTTTGTATTGATCTATCGTCTGCTACTCCAAACATCGCAGATCCACCACCACTATAATAAACGGCACCATAATCTTCATAATTTACTTGTGAAGGCTTTAAGGTATTTTTTAGTTTGCCCATAAAACTAGCATCATACAAGTACTTTTTCTGAATTTGATTTGAAGTATTTAAATAACCTATTGGTATAGCTCCTCCATTTGGACTAACTACATCTACTTGAAATCCGTTATCAACAAAAACATCATAGGCTACAACGATTTCTTCAAAATGATTTGCAGCAGAAATATCCGTGTCACCATAAAAATGCTGGTTGGATGTAATTATCAATATTTTTTTCTGGGCACTAATGCTATTAAACATAACTAATGCAATTGCTAAAATGAATATTTTTTTCATATCACTATTTTTTATTAAAGATATGCAAATGAACATGTTCAGGCAAATTGCATCTCTTATTTAACAAATTATTGATCAAAATAATAGGTTCATTAATCTGAAATAAATTTAATTTAAAAATAAATTAAATGTATATTTTATTGAATGATATTAATCATAATTTAAAACTAATTATTATATTCAAAATAATGTCCATAAAATTAAACATTCTTTACAAATAGACACATATTTTATAATTCTTAAGTTCAATTAGTAAATGCAACTTTTAGGAGTATTTATATAATTCTAATATCGTTAAAGCCTTCTCTCTTAAGTACTCCTAATTAAGGCTTATATTTGTACTCTACTAAAAGTCAATAAATATGAAGCACTTAACTAAAGAACAAAGGTATCAAATAAAAGCATACTTAAATTGTGGCAAATCAAAACTTTTTATAGCAGAAGCTTTGAATGTTGATAAAACGACTATTTATCGGGAATTAAAGCGTAATTCAAAAAAACAAGGTTCATATAACCCTGATTTTACTCAAGAATTATCTTCCGAAAGAAAGGAACGTTTTGCTAGTAATAGAAAATTTACTCCTTCCATAGAAAAATACATAAAAAAGCAAATAGAACAAGAACAATGGTCTCCAGAACAGATAGTGGGTTACTGTAAATCTCAAAATATTCCTATGCTTAGTCATGAAAGAATATATGCTTATATAAGAGAAGATAAAAAGCAAGGAGGAAATCTATTTAAACATTTAAGACATCAATTAAAACACAGAAAACGTCCAGTTTCTGGGAAACAGAATACAATTAAGGATAGGGTATCTATAGACTTTAGAGGCGATATAATTAACAATAAAGAACGCTTTGGTGATTGGGAAATAGATTTAATTATAGGTAAAGATGGAAAAGGTGCAATTGTTACTATAGTTGAAAGGACTACTGCTTTTTTCTTAATGAGAAAGTTACCTTTTGGTAAAAATGCTAAAGAATTAGCAGAAATTGTTATTGAGATGATGATGCCTTACAAGAAATTTGTCCATTCCATTACCTCAGATAATGGTAAAGAATTTGCCAGGCATAAAAAAATATCTAAAAAATTATTAACCCAGTTCTTTTTTGCTCACCCTTATTGCTCATGGGAAAGAGGATTAAGTGAATACGCCAATAAACTCGTTAGGCAATATATACCAAAAAAATCAATATTCAGTGCATATAATAACCAAGAAATCAAATTAATACAACACAAAATAAACCGAAGACCAAGAAAAAATCTAAATTATGATAAGCCCAAAAATCTATTTTATAAATTTGTAAACCAAAAAGTTGCATTTGCTAGTTGAATCTACTATTTGTTAAATATATCATATTTTATTGGTTATATATTAAGTATATCGTACTTTTGCACAATAATTAAACATAAAAAATAATAATTAAAATAATAGAACTTATGAGAACTTTAAACAGTAATCAACTAACTGAGAAACCTAGTAATACTAAGATTTTTACTTGGAACACAAAACGAAGACATAAAAGATTAAGTACCAACTAATAATTGATAACTATAAGATTTTCAAAAAGGCTGAATTTAATTATTCAGCCTTTTTTTCTTCAATTTTATAAAACTTTTAATACGAGCTTGCCCATTTTATCACCAGTAAATAAACGCATAAAAGTCTCATGAAAATTTTCAATACCTTCATATATATCTTCTCTACTCGTTAATTTTCCTTGCATCATCCACATTCCATCTCCATTGCTGCTTTACTATAGTTTTTTTTTATAATCGAAAACGACCATTCCTTGCATGGTCGCTCTATTTACCAATAACGATAGATAATTACTAGGACCTACTATATTCTCCTTCGTATTATACTGTGAAATTGCTCCACATATAACAATTCGAGCATTTAATCTTAATTTTGTCAAAGCAGTATCTAGTATTTCTCCACCTACATTATCGAAATAAACATCTATTCCTTTTGGGCATTTTTCTTGTAATGCTTTATATAGGTCATCATTTTTGTAATCAATAGCATCATTAAAACCGAGTTCTTCTTTCAAATAGTCACATTTGTGTTTCCCTCCAGCTATTCCTATTACAGTGCATCCTTTTAGTTTCGCAATCTGTCCAACGATAATACCAACCGCACCAGCAACTCCAGAAATTAAAATAATATCACCTTCTTTTATTTTTCCTACCTCTAATATTCCAAAATAGGCAGTCATTCCAGGCATTCCCAAGGCTCCCAAATATTTTGGCATGGGCGCTAGATTTTCATCTACTTTATAACAATTTTCACCATTAGTAGTTTCATATTGTTGTGCACCACCCCAACTAACAATACAATCACCAAGATTAAATTCTGGGTGATTATTTGCTTTAATTACTTTACCAATTGCTCCTGCACGCATCACATCATCAATTGCTATAGGTTCTATATACGATTTTCTGTCTGCCATCCATCCTCGCATTGCAGGATCTAATGAAATGAAATGAAATGATGTTGAATAAGTACCTCCCCCTCTTTAGGTTCTGGAATTGGTTGGGTTTCTAATCTCCATGTATCTTTTTCTGGTAATCCAACAGGACGCTTAGCTAATATTACTTGTTTATTCATTTGTTAATTTTATATTGCTCAAGATAAAAAATATTTTTTTAGTAATAAATTCAAGAGATTTACCATTGGATTACCATTTGCAAATTGGAGTTGAAGGATCGCTTCTTGTGTATAAATCATATATGGCATTACTAAACTATTAAATATTATATTTGATTCAACTTATATTATTATTACATTATGCGTTTATTTAAAAATATTCTTAAATATTTACTCCTTTTATTGGTCATTTTGATTATAAGCGGAGGTTTATATTATAATCATTTAAAGCCAAACTATTCCGGTGAATTAGAATTATACAACCTTTCTTCAGAAACCACAGTTTATTTTGATGATTATGGAATTCCTCATATTTATGCAGAAAATCAAGTAGATGCAGCAACCGTTTTAGGCTATGTTCATGCGCAAGACAGGCTATGGCAAATGGAAGTGATTAGAAGAATTTCTCCAGGCCGTCTTTCAGAAATATTTGGAGAAGTTATGCTGAAAAATGATAAACTTTTTGTATGCCTTGGAATTGACGAAGCATCAGAAAAGACCATAAAAGATCTTGATAAAAATAGTGCTGCCTATAAAATAATGGTTGCCTATTTGGATGGAGTAAATCAGTTCATAGATAATGGTCCAACTCCTTTAGAATATATATTAGTTGGTGTTGAAAAGGAACATTTCACGATTAAAGATATTTATAACACTGTAGGCTATATGAGCTTTAGTTTTGCAATGGCCCAAAAAACCGACCCTATGCTAAGTGTTATCAATGAAAAACTGGGCATAGAATATATAAAAGAATTAAACATTGATATCAACCCTAATACCACTCTTATTAAAAACTCAAAAGAAGATGTTGGAACCTTTACAAATTTGATGGCTAGTGTAGATGAAATTTTGAACAACTCCCCCATACCACCATTTATTGGAAGTAATAGTTGGGTTGTAGCTGCTGAAAAGACCTCTACTGGTAATGTGATCTTTGCAAACGATCCTCATATTGCATATTCACAACCATCAGTTTGGTTTGAAGCACATATTGTTACTCCTAGCTATGAAATGTATGGTTATCATTTGGCAGGGGTTCCTTTTCCTTTTCTAGGTCATAATAGATCCTATGCTTATGGATTGACCATGTTTGAAAATGATGATATTGATTTTTACAAAGAACAGAATCATCCTACAGATCCAACTAAATATAAAACACCATCGGGTTATGAAGATTATACATCTATTTCTAAGACTATCAAAGTAAAAGATAGTGACGACATTATTATTAAAATTAAAAGCACCAGACATGGGCCTATTATTAATGGTGTTATTGATGGTCTTTCTAACTCCAACCCTATTGCGATGTTCTGGATATATACAAAAATGGAAAATAAAGTGGCTGAAGCTGTATTTATACTTTCCAATGCAAATTCTATGGAGGAATTCAAAAAAGGGGTGTCCAAGATCCATGCACCTGGTTTAAATATAATGTATGGGGACGCCAAAGGTAATATAGCTTGGTGGGCAGCAGCTAAGCTTTATAAGCACAAAGCCCATGTAAACACTAAATTTATTTTGGATGGAGCATCAGGAGAAGATGATATAACAGAATATTTAGCATTCTCAGAAAACCCTATGTCAGAAAATCCACCTTGGAATTATGTATATTCTGCCAATAATCAGCCAGATAGTATTGCAGGAATGTTATATCCTGGTTATTACTTGCCTGAAGACAGAGCAAAACGCATAGTAGAATTATTAGAGCCTAAAAATAATTGGAACATAGTAACAATGTCCAATATGATAAATGATGTAACCTCAGCTGTTTCCTCTGATGTTATAAAGGAATTTACCAACATAATGGACTTTAATTCCTTTGGCAAAAATGAACAAAGGGCAATCGATATTCTTCAGCTTTGGGATGGCTCAAATACTATAGATGCTATTACTCCAACAATATATAATAAGTGGGTTTATTTATATTTGAAAAATACTTTTGAAGATGAATTAGGACCCGAATTGTTTGCCCAATTCAATAAAACACATTTAATAAAAAGAGTTATTGCTGATCAAATTTCTAAAAATGAATCTATTTGGTGGGATGATATAAGCACATCTAAAAAAATTGAAACTAAAAAAGATATCCTATCATTATCATTGATAGAAGCAGTTTCCGATCTTGAGAATCAATTAGGAGTTGATATCAAAAATTGGACATGGGGTAAGGTACACACGCTAGAACATAATCATCCTTTGGGCAAAGTAGCATCACTCCGCAGCTATTTTAATGTAGGACCTTTTCCTATTAAAGGAGCCAGAGAAGTTATAGACAATAGAAGTTACCAATTTAATGATTCTGGAATTTATCATGTAAAAGCAGGGCCTTCCACCAGAAGAATTATAGATTTTTCAGATGTTGAAAACAGCATCAGTATTTTGCCAACTGGTCAATCGGGTAATGCTTTTAGTAAGTATTATCGCGATCAAGCGGAAATGTATAATAAGGGTGAATTCAGGAAAATGAAAATGAATAAGGAAAAAATTACAGAAGTATCGAGTAAATTGATTTTTAGCCCCGCTAACTAATATTTTATGAATAAAAAATATTATGCGTTTTCTCAAAATAAAACTAAATATACCTGCTTAACCTGCAATTATTCCTTCCAAAATCTAAGATTTTGATAAAATTAATTGTTATTTCTTAGCAAATTAATATTTAAACAACTCTCCTATTCCCTTGCTTTTTAGCCTTTTATTGTTGAAATATGTTAAATTATTACTTTGTTATACATAGTACTGTAACATTTTTAATTTTAATACGTCTATACAATAGAATCAAACAATTAAAAAACTAAAAAACAATAAAAATGAGAACTTTAAACAACAATCAGATCACACAAAAATTAAGCACAACTAAAGCTTATTCTTGGAATGCAAAAAGACGTTTCAAATAATAATAAAGAATATAATATCAATTAATAAAATAGAAATCATGAGAACTTTAAACACAGATCAACTTACAGAAAAATTGAGTTCAACAAGAGCTTTTGTTTGGAATTCAAAAAGAAGGTACAGAAAATAAGTACAAAGCTAAACAATCAAAAAAAACAACGAGTCATGAAAACATTAGATCGCATACAACAAAGAATATTAGGAATGACAAAGAAACAATTACAATTGGTTAGTCATCCTGGAAGATTTTATTATTTTGATGACCCTTTGATATATGATAATAAGCGTTACATTCAATAAAGTTAATGAAAGAAAAAAGGGCTGGATAAATTTTCATCCCTTTTTTATTTACTATCTTTTTTAAGCATAGGTCCCCTAAGGTGAATGACTAAACCATTAAGAAAATTACGTAATATTTGATCTCCACATTCCATATACTTAGGATGCTTTTCGCTTCTAAAAAAAGATCCGATTTCGCTTTTAGTGACTTTAAAATCAACTAGTGAAAGGATTTTTACTATTTCGTCATCACGCAGTTTTAATGCGACTCTTAATTTTTTGAATATGTCGTTGTTTGATAATGCCATGTTTTTTATTTAATGATAGAAATGAATGTATTAATTAGTTAATGATTGGATGTTATTATAAATTATTTTATTAAAGCTCTGTGTGAAAGTATGAATAAACAGTCTATTAAATATATTACTTATTTTAACAGTACACTTCTCCCATTATATTATTCTCAATTTCAATCCTTATTCTTCTATACAAACCGCTCTTCAAATCCAATTCCCAGAGCTTTTTGTATTTCATGAATTCTTTGTAATTCACTGGGTATTATTAATGCAATTGAAACACCTGTTTTTCCTGCCCTTGCAGTTCTTCCGCTTCTATGTGTATAATATTCTAAATGTTCGGGTAATTGGTGGTGGATCACGAAAGCCAAATTAGTTACATCTATTCCTCTTGCTGAAACATCTGTAGATATAAGTATTTGCAGTTTCCCTTTTTTAAAGGATCTCATAACTTTATCTCGCTCCCGTTGTTGCATATCCCCTTCTAAACCATCTACATAAAAACCTTCATTTTTAAGTTCATTAACCAAACTTTGAGTTCCCAACTTTGTTCTACAAAATATAATTCCACGTTCTTTATTTCTCTTATTAAGCAATAACTTTAAGGCATCATTCTTTTCTTTTATGGATGTTAAAATATATTGATGAGAAATATTTGCATTTACTAAAGCATTTTTATTTACTTCAATTCGTATGGCTTCAGAAGACATATAGGTAGCTACAATACGTTTAATTTCTTCCGGCATAGTCGCAGAAAAAAGCCAGGTATATCTATTTCCACTTGTGTATTTTAGTATCGTATCTAATTCCTTTTTAAACCCCATACTGAGCATTTCATCTGCTTCATCTAAAACAAGGGTGGTTATTTGTCTAAGATTGATTTTACTTTTTTCAATTAAATCGATTAGTCTTCCAGGTGTTGCCACAATTATATGAGTAGCTCTTTGCAATCGTTTTATTTGAATTTCAATTTTCTCACCCCCATAGACAGCTTCTACGAATATTTTATTCTGCGCATATTTTGTGAATTTAAACAATTGTTTTTTGATTTGCTGAACCAATTCCCGTGTTGGCGATAATACTAACACCTGCACTACTGGTAAATCGGCATTTATGTTTTTCAGTAAAGGCAGACCATAAGCAGCAGTTTTACCAGTACCTGTTTGAGCAAGTCCAATAAGATCGGTATTCTTTTTTAATAATGTGGGAATTGTTTTCTCCTGAATTTCAGTTGGATTCTTAATTCCTAACTCCTCTAAGGCTTTAATATATTCTTGCTGAATCCCTAATTCTTTGAATGTTGACATTGGCTATAAAAAATGCAAAGATAAGGATAGCTTATTTAGAAAGTAGCTAATCCAGTTATTTATTGAATATTCAAAAACAATACAATCTTATAACAGCAACTAGTAAAGAGGAATTAAATGATGATAGAATTAGGCTTCATAGATTGCAATGGTAATAGCTAATAATGACTTTGTATATCCGTAATTAATCATAACCTGTAATATTTGCGATGACCAATCTATCAAATATTTTCTCTCCAAAATATCTGCGGTTAAGTTTGTACACGAATTCATTTAAATATAATTGAAGATATTTCTTTTTGATTTTATGGTATGTACCTACAAAATTCCGTTTTGCATTGCTGATTGTAATATGAACCCATTTTAATGTTTCCTTTGTTGTAGTTTCACTTGATTTTTCACTTATATGCAACTCTACATAGTCAGCAATATTTACATATGAAGTGCTTTTATCAGTAAAAACAATCGTTTTCTCGCTATCTAAAGCTTGTTCAAGAGCTTCATCTGTTCCATCTGCTTGATGGTTCTCTAAAACCTTCGCTTTAAAATAGCGACATTGTCGTTCTACTTTACCTGTCTCTATATCTTCAAGAACTGTGCTTTCAGCCATAACCATAACGTTGGATTTGGTTTTACTGCCACGACCAGCATTTTGTGTATTGTGCTCTTGATAAGAAGCTTCTATAGTAAAATATCCTTCATCCATTTCTATCATACCTTCTAAAGTGTATCGATCATCTCTATTTCCCATCGCTTTTCGTAATTTATGAACCATAGCCCAAACGGGTTCGTAACGTTTTAAACCTAGTTGGCGTTGAATTTCTTTTGAGGAAAAGCCTTTCTTGGTTGCTGTTAACAAAAACATTGTTTTGTACCAAATCATAAAGGATAGATTTGAACTCTGCATTATCGTTCCACTCCTCAACGAAGTACGACTTCTACATTTCTTACATTCATAACTCCATTGGCTTTTTATCCAATAATGTTCTTTGTGCGAACACTTTTTACAACTAACACCTATTTTGTCTCGTTCTGTTTTAAAGTGGTTGCGACAGGCTTGTTCACTATCAAATTCTGCCGTGAAACTGAAAATATTCATATCTTAGATTTTATTAAAGATAAGCATAAATATTCAATTATTAGTGTTTGCGGATATACAATAATGACTTTACTCTTCTTTTACAATCATTACTGTAGCTTTCCTTCCAGTGGTTAGATTCCATTGGTTATGAGAAATAAGATTGCCACCTTCATCGTAGATTTGAAGCTCGGCAGTATTAGGGCCAGAGCAACCTTGATTTAATGCTTGAAATACGATGTGGTTAAATCCACTTTGCAGCGGAAAAGTGAATCCTCCAAATCCTCCAGACAAATAGACACTGGATTTTACTATGTCTCCATTCACAAAAATACGTACACGATCTCCATCTACATATTCATGATCTCTATACATAATTGTTACACTACCGGAATTTGTTTTAAAATCACCCAAATATTGGTCGTTCCCATACTCTTCCAATATTTCTTTATCTTTTAAAAAGTATTTAGGTGCAGTATCTGTTTTAACATCTATATAATCATCAGTTTGATTCATGCTGAAGGCGTCTGGGTTATCAATACCGAGATTGGAAAAGTTATTTAGTTTTAATGGATCCTTAGGTGTTGTTAAACTAGGTATTTTAAGAGCTGGGAGTTCGTAGCCTTCTGGAATTTTAAAATCATCTTCTATAAATTCAAATTTTATCGATGTATCTGAATTCTCTATTTGTGCTATAAGAGTACCGCTGCTTAATAGCAGGAAAATTATCCCAGTAATTACTTTAGCCCTCATGATTTATTTTTCTCAATAATATCAATAACTACGCCAAAATTAAGACATTTAATAAATAATTAAACTTAAATATTTAATAAATTTATAAAGAATTGTATTGAAAAATTCTCTCCAATTATTTTATGCTTATGTATATTTACTAAAAAATTGAACTTTATGTTTTTTACAATAAAATCTTTTCGAATTATAAGTGTTTTAGAAGGAATTTCTTTCTTAGTTTTATTGGGGATAGCAATGCCTTTAAAGTACATTGCAGGTATTCCTGAATTTGTACAAGTAGTAGGAATGGCGCATGGTATATTATTTATAATGTATGTTATTGGTGCGTTTAGAATGAGGGAAAAATTAACTTGGTCTTTAAAAACATTATTAATTGTAATTTTATGTTCTGTGCTACCTTTTGGCCCTTTTTATGCTGAAAAGCGATATTTACCAATTAAATGAAAGAAAATATAGAATTTTTAAGTCATTGCTTTCAAGAATTCTTCCTTAGCAAAGGAATGAGTTCCGATCTGGCAATTATACTCAATATTGTTATTACTAGTATCATTTTTATTTCAATTATCTATATTCTAGATGTCTTTGCAAAAAAAATGATTATTCAAGTATTCAAAATATTTAGTGATAAAACAAAAAACATTTTTGATGACTATTTGATAGCCAGTAAATTTCCAAAATATTTTGCTCACTTATTCATTCTTCTTCTCGCATTATATTTTATTCCAATTCTTTATAATGATTTTCCAATTTCATTGGTAATTATTGTGAAGATTGTTAATCTATACAGTATCATTCTTATTATTTTTATAGCTAGGAGTGTATTAAGATCTATAAAAGCGTTTGTTTTAAATAAAGAAAGATTTAAAGACAAGCCGTTAGATAGTTATATGCAAGTGTTGATGATAATGGTATGGGAATAGGAGCCTGGCTCCTTGTATTGACCTAGCACTAAGTCATTATATTTTATAAATAATTAAAGAATTGATTTAGAGAATAAAGAAAGAAGTATAAATAACATAAGTCATTCTATAGCAATGTATTCGAATTTTCGAAAGCACCTATGTATAAAACGATTGCTTCTTTAGAGAAAGAAATTTAAAGAAAAAAGATATATTTGAAATTCATTTTAGAAATGAGATGACATTAAAAAGGAAAAATTCTCGAGTTAAGAGAATTAGATGCTCATTGACATATTGAGAGATAAAAAACAAGCTTATTTGGTTTAAATAAGTAAGATTTATGCAAATAATCTATCTATTTAAGCAGATAGCTTACAACAATAATTTCTGTTTTCTTCGAGCCGTTTTTTGTTGGAATTACCAAGAACAAGTTTAGCTTTAGCAAGTTCAGGGTTTAGATGAACTTCATTAGGAGTATATATTTTATGTTTGTTACAAGGCTTTTCATTATTGTAATTATTAATAAAAAACTCGAGTTCTTGTCTAATGGTGGCAGAAAGTATTTGTTTAGTTCTAAAGTAGTAGGATTTCATAATTTTATAAGGTCCTTCGACAATAGAATTAGAAAAGGTTACACCTTTAAGAGCAATCTTTTTATGGACATTAATTTGACAGTCTTTAAGAAACTGATGGATAGTTTTGTTGTTGTTTTCTGTTCCACCATCAACGATTAAATCTAGATGTTGCTCTTTTAAGTTTACATCAAATTCATTAGCGATTGCTTGCTTAACGGTATTGGTTCTAATCTGTGCAGATTTTTTAGTAGAAATATCATAGGCAATAATTTTACGAGAGAAGTTATCAACCACGGTATAGATGTAATAAATGACATTATCAAAAGTTTTGTATTGAGATATATCCATATGCCAGGTTTCATTTGGTCGAGAAGCATTAAATGAACCTCTTTTCCGAGGTACTTTAAAAGGCTTTCGTGCTTTAGAAAACCCAAGTTTCCGAGTATATTTATACCAAGTAGATTCTGCCATAGAAACTGCACCATTCCGAACTGCTTTACCCCAGACAGAACGGATACACCATATTTTATAGTTTGGGTTATTCATATACGTTTTAAGGGTTTGAATTTCTTTTGGAGATATTTGATTGGGTCTTCTTTTAAAACATTGTCCTGTAAGAGACTTAGAACAAGCAAACTTACGATCACTAAGCCAGGATGTATAACGTTTGTTAGAGATTTGAAGGAACCGAAGTAAAACAGTTTTAGAAATTGGAAAATCATCAGCTATATTTTCAACTACATTTATAAAGACTTCTCTATTGTCTTTGATTAATTTTTGAAGATTATCTTTTCCAATGAAACTAAGAATGGTAAAATATAAACGTCCAAATTGAACAAAAGCTTCTCTACTTAGTGTTAATCGAGAATCAAGAAAGACTTTGGTATCTTCCAAAGAATGTTGAATGTTTGATGCAAATTCACTTCCAAGATATTTATCAAGGTCTTCCCTTTTCCAATAATAAGAGGTCTATGAGAGATTTCTTTAGTGAAAGATTCGGGAAGGACTTGTTTTTGAATCCCTAAGGCATACGATGTTTTAATATTGGTATGATACTTTTTATATTTTTGTATATCAATGACTCATTTTAAAAGAGACAAAAATATGGAATACGTCAAGATATATTTACAATTTTTTAGCTAAGTGTTTGAACATATCATTTAAAATCGGTGTCATTTTTTTATCAACATAGGAGTCGTTTACAACAAAAGTTCCACCATAGGGTTTAATAATGGCTTCAATCTTAGGTCTTAACTGCTCATATTTATGTAATACTAAGGTAAATGAGTGATTGTAACGATTAAAATCTTCATTTTCCATTAACTTTTTTATAGAGTTAAGAAGATTTGAATCGGTATTACCTTTAGTAGAGCCAAGATCAAATAAGAATTCGGAAAAAGAATCTAAGGCAATATATATCATAAGACTTCCATCATCTTTAGGGCTCAGATCTGCTGGAAATAAAGAAATTACTTCACAGGGTTTGCTAGCTTCAAGTATCATATTACTTACAGGTATTAATATCAAAAATACAATATTAAAAATCTACGATTCGAAATTTCGAATAAAAACACCAAAAACACGCTGGTTCGATATCTAAGAAGGGTCTAAAAAACAACTAACTCTTTTAATATCAGAGGTATGCGGTTCGATAATGGGTTAAGAGGGGGAGCTATAATCCCCAATGGCGATTTAATTTCTAAAAAAGTAAATAATTATACACTTACCAATAGAGATAGAAGGAGTAAGATACCTATGAAAACTGCTCCAAATGCAGACCCAGAAAAAGTAATTGAGCTTTTTAATAAAGTAGCATCCAATCATCCCAATATTTTTGAGGACCCAGCTCCAAAGACTTATTTTTACGGATACGATCTAGACGGTAGTTTAAGTTTTGCGCTATTATATTGGTCAACATTTTCTGATACTCTCAAAACAGATAGTACAATTGCATTAGAAATATTTGCTAAATTAAAAGAAGCAGGTATTCAAGCTCCTGCACCTGTTAGACGTATCGTTAACGATGAAAAATAATTATTTACAGATTAACACAAAAGGTAGTAATTTTGTTTATTAAAGTTATCTCCTAAATTTTTTATAAATAATGTAACAATTTAAATAAATAAGCGTTCAAAAAATATACAAAAACTAAATATCAAAACATGAAAACCATTAAAACACTTTTTATTGTAATACTATTGATAGCTATTACACCAGCAACTGCACAAACAGCTAACGAAATAATTGATAATTATTTTGAAAACACTGGAGGAGCAGATAACTGGAAAAACCTTCAATCACTAAAATTTATAGGATCTGTAAACGCACAAGAAATGGATATTCCCATAGAAATGTATCAAACCAAAGAGGGAAAACAATTATTAATAATAACCATTCAGGGGCAAGAAATGACACAGTTTTCATTTGATGGCGAAACAATGTGGACCACTAATTTTATGACGATGCAGCCAGAAAAAAGTGATCAGGAAACCACAGATAATATGAAAAAACAAACCAAAGATTTCCCCTCACCCTTTTTAAATTATAAAGATAAAGGATTTACAGTTGAGCTGCTTGAAAATGAAACCAAAGAAGGAACTGAAACTTTCAAGATAAAATTAACACAAGAACCTCTTATTGTGGATGGTGTTGAAGAGCCCAATATTTCTTATTATTATTTCGATATCGAAAATTTTGTGCCTATTGTAGTTGAATCTACAATTAATCAAGGTACTATGAAAGGTCAAATAAGTGTTTCCACTTTTAGTGATTTTGAAGAAGTAGAGGGTTTATATTTCCCTTTTTCAATGACACAATCTGGTCAACTTATTTCTTTTAGTGAGATTGTTCTAAATCCAGAAATAGACGACACTATGTTTGTTTTTCCAGAAGTTGTTTCTAAAACAGAAGAAGGTAAATAATAAATATACACTATTAATAATACCCCCTTCTAGTCTGTTTTAGAAACAACTAACAGGGGGTTTTAATTTTTATTACAAACTCATGAAAAAAATTATCACAATCTTATTATGTATTGCCATTTTACCATTTACAAGTGTTAGTCAAGATATTTCCCTAAAAGGAAAAGAACTTTTTGGAGGAATGAGAGCCAGACATATTGGCCCTGCACTAATGAGTGGTCGAATCATTGATGTTGAAAATCATCCCACAAATCCACGTATAATTTATATTGGAGCTGCAGGAGGAGGTGTATGGAAATCAAATAATGGAGGGGCTACTTTCAATTCGATATTTGATGATCATGCACAATCAATCGGAGTTGTAAAATTAGACCCAAAAAATCCAGATGAAGTGATTTGGGTTGGTACAGGAGAAATTTGGACTCGTAATTCTGTTTCTATTGGAGATGGATTATTTAAATCTACCGATGGGGGTAAAAACTGGAAAAAAATAGGCTTTGAAAATTCTGAGCGTATTGCTTCAATTGTTATCAATCCAAATAACACCGATGAAGTCTATGTTGGCGTTCTCGGGGCTTTATGGAGTGACAGTAATGAACGAGGCGTTTATAAAACTATAGATGGCGGAGAAACCTGGGAACAAATCTTATATATTGGACCCTCTACAGGTGCTGCAGATGTTATTATGGATCCCAACGACTCAACTATATTATTTACATCTATGTGGGAATTCAGAAGAACGGCCTGGGGATTTACTTCGGGTGGTGAAACCAGTGCATTATATAAATCGACTGACAGTGGAAAAACTTGGAATAAAATATATACAGGTTTTCCATCAGGCGAATTAGGACGTATTGCTGTGGCTATCGCTCCAAGTGATAGTAATATTCTTTATTCGGTATTAGAAACAGGCGAAAAGGCTACAAACGGTCTTTGGAAATCTACAGATGCCGGTGATAACTGGGAACATTTAAATAGTGATTTTGCTTTAACTGTTAGGCCTTTTTACTTTTCAAGAATTACAATAGATCCAAAAGATCCGGAAGTTGTAGTTAAAGGAGGACTTAACGGGTCTATAAGCCGTGATGGCGGAAAGACTTTTAAGCAGTTGGGTAATATGCACAGTGATATCCATGATATTGTTTTTGATATCAATAATTCAGATATTATATATTCTGGAACTGATGGTGGATTTTATAGATCTTGGAATGGTGGAACCACTTTCGAAATTGCAGAGAATCTTCCCCTTTCACAATTTTATCATATAAGTGTTGATAACAAGACTCCATATAATGTATATGGTGGGTTACAAGATAATGGGTCGTGGTATGGACCTTCCTCCTCTCCTGGTGGTGTTAATGCACGGGACTGGAATAGTGTTGGTTATGGAGATGGATTTAGAGTGTTAAAACATCCCACGAAAAATATCATTTATTCAGAGATGCAAGGTGCCGCAAATGTATGGCGATATGATTCTGAAAGAAACAGAACAAAAACGGTACAACCGATGAAGCGAAAAGGTGACCCGGATCTTCGATTTAATTGGAATGCTCCAATGGCAACAAGTGCCCATGTACCTGATCGTTTTTATATGGGAAGCCAGTTTTTACATGTTTCTAATGATATGGGTGATACTTGGGACATTATTTCTCCAGATCTAACAACCAACGACAAATCAAAACAAGATCAATCCCAATCGGGGGGGCTTTCAATAGATAATAGTGGAGCAGAAAATCATACTACAATTTTTACCATAGCTGAATCTCCTTTAGATGAAAATATTCTTTGGGTTGGAACAGATGACGGAAATGTACAAGTCACAAAAGATGGTGGAAAAAATTGGATAAATGTTACGGAAAACCTTGTTGGTATTCCTGCAAATACGTGGGTATACCATATTGAGGCAAGTGTACATGGAAAAGGAACTGCATATGCGGTTTTTGAAGGGCATACTCATGGAGATATGAAGGCTTATACATTGAAGACTATAAATTTTGGAGAAACCTGGACCTCTATTATTACTGATGGTGTTAACGGTTTTGTTAGAAATATTCAAGAGGATTATGTAAGTGAAAATCTTTTGTTTTTAGGAACTGAATTCGGTTTATATGTAACCATTAATGGTGGAAAGAATTGGTCCAAATTTGAAAATAATATGCCTGCTACTGCCGTACATTTTATTGACCTTCAAAAAGAAACTAATGATATAGTTATGGGAACTCATGGTAGAGGGGTTATAATTATTGATGATATTAGTCCCTTGAGAGAATTAAGCCAGGAAGTCCTTGCAAAAAACGTACACTTTTTTGAGAATAAACCCTTTACAATGACAGAAGACAGTGGCTTTTCAGGAAGTTTTGGAAGAGAAACACAATTTGTAGGTGCCAGTAAAAGCAGATCTGCTCGAATTGTTTATTACCTAAAAAAGAGACATACTTTCGGAAAAATGAAAATGGAAGTTCAAGATATGAGCGGTACAAAAATTACAGACCTCTTCCCTACTAAGTCAAAGGGTATTAATGTAATCTATTGGAATTTCAATAAAAATATTCCTAAAATGGCTGAAGGAAAAACATTCTCTTTTGGTGGATTTACTTCTCCCCGGGTACCTGCAGGAAAGTATAAAATTGTGATGACAAAGGGCAAAAAATCCTATGAGCACATAATAAATATTAAATATGATGAAAAATCCATTACTACGCTTGCTGAAAGAAAAGAACAGGAAGAATTAACCAATACACTGTTTAATATGCTAGAAGACCTTGCTTATATTGTTTATGAAATAAATGAAACCATGGACAAAGCTCAAGAGGTAATTGATGAACATCCTAATGGTAAGAAAAAAGCTGAAAAAGCATTTGAAGCCTTAGACTCCTTGCGTAAAGACCTTGTTATTACAACTGGTGATAATTATGTTGCATCTGCCGACCCCCAGTTAAGAGAAAAAATGGGGGAATTATATAGTGGTGTAGCAGGTAATTATGGTAAAGTTTCTGGTACTAGAAAGGAAAATTTTGAATTGATCTCTGATGAGTTCAATAAAGCAAAATCAAGGTATCAAATCATTAAAGACAAGGAGGTGGCAAAATTATATACCTATCTAGAGAAAAATGAAATTGATCTCCCTATCATAAAAAGTAAAGAAGCCTTTTTAAAATAAATAGATTAAACCAGGCAGACCTTTGAATCCTGTCTGGTTTTTAATATTCAATACGCCGCATACAAGAAAGATCATCAATAATTGAATGATCAAAAAAAAGTACTCCATCCATGGAATCAATTGTGTTTATTTATAAATACGGTTTTTTTATTTACAAATTCTATTATACCATCTTTACCTAACTCTCTACCATATCCACTTTGCTTTATACCTCCAAAAGGCAATCTCGGGTCACTTTTTACGAATTCATTTATAAATACCGCTCCTTCATCAAAATAAGGGATGTACTTTTCTACTAATTCAATATCTTTTGAAAAAATGGAAACTCCTAGTCCATATATAGAGCTGTTGGAAAGCGCAATAGCTTCCTCAATCCCATTAAATGTAGTAATAGCAATTACAGGACCAAAAGTTTCTTCTTTAAATACCTTCATTTCTTTGGTCACTTCGGTTAAAATTGTAGGCTCAAAATAAGCCCCTTCCCTATTTCCTCCAATGATGAGTTTTGCACCTTCTTGAATTGAATCTAATACTTGGTTCTCCAATTCAATTGCTAGGTCTTCTCTAGCTAAAGTGCCAATGTAAGTTCTTTTATCTTTAGGATCCCCACTTTTTAAAGTAGCAATTTCTGTAATCAATTTTTCAATAAATTTATCAGCTATTCCTTTCTCTACTAACAAACGTTTTCCAGCGATACAACTTTGACCCGTATTTTGAAAACGAGCAATCAAACAACTTTTGACAGTTTGGTCTATATTACAATCATTTAAAACGATCAATGCATTATTGCCTCCTAATTCTAATACAGATTTTTTGATCTTTCCTCCTGCAATAGCTGCAACTGAAGCTCCTGCTTTTCCACTTCCTGTAAGTGATACTGCCTTTATTAATGGGTTTTCAATAATAGATTCCATAATATTACTACCAACTAATAAAGTAGAAAAACAGTATTTTGGATATCCGGATTGTAAAAAGATCTTTTCTATATTCAGAGCACTTCCAAATACATTAGATGCATGTTTTAATACTGCAACATTACCAGCCATTAATGTAGGGATCGCAAATCTGAATACTTACCAAAATGGATAATTCCATGGCATTATAGCCAATATTATACCAAGGGGCTCATAACAAGTATAGCTTTTATATGCATCTGTATAAATCGATTCTTTCGAAAGGTGATCTTTAGCTTCCTCGGCATAATAGTTGCATAACCAAGCGCATTTTTCAACTTCAGCGATGGACTGTGGAATAGGTTTACCAATCTCTTCAGTGATCTTAAGGGCATATTCTTCCTTATTTTTGATTAGGTTTGAAGCAACACTTAATACCTTTTTCTTTCTTTCTTCAAAAGAACTTTCACGCCATTTATAAAATTGATTATCAGCGTTTTCTAATATTCTTTGAATGTCACTTTGACTATGATTCAAAAAGACATCAATTGGTTCTCCTGTATATGGGTTAACTGAAATAATTTTTGTCATAGGTTACAATTTTTCTTTGTTGAAAACAACGTTTATAACTATTTGGGGATTTTTAATTATCGAATTTATAATCCTTTAATTTTATTAAAACCCAAAGATATGAACACTCGAGACTTTGCATTATTGAAAATGCGCCCAGAAATTCATTCGGCTATTGTATCCACTTCCATGACTGAAGAGGAATGTTTTCAGAATAAAACAATTCGACCTATAGCAAAATTACAAAACGATTTGTTGGTAGAAGTATTTAAACATTATATTAAAAAGCATAAAAATGTTTTTTATGATCTTCCAATTGAAAAACGATTGGATTATATTGAAACAGCTATTCATAAGGATATGAAATTCCGAAATTCAATAAAAGGAATTATAATCGGCTTGTTCACAATAGAAGAACACAGCCTATATGTAAAAAACTCTTCAGCACTCAATAAAAGAATGATGGGTATCGTAAAAGATAGATTGAAAAGTAATCTACAACTTCTTGAATATCATTACGCAGACTAGATTAATGAGATACCATTTAGATCGGTTGTTAAAATTTCGCTCATATAATCAAAATATGGGCGAAGTAATAGAAAATGATAAATTAAATTCTCTTCAAAATTATCTGAAAAAACTTCGACATCAGTAAGAAGGATGTACTACAAAAAAACTTTTCAATCGTATTAGATCAATATTAGGATCCTCTTTATCAAAATTTCTTGGTGCTGTTTTTACTTTATATTTTTGATTGAATCCTCCAAAAGCTTTATAAAATTCTTGTTGGCTTAATATAGCCTTAATCTGTGTTGCGTTCATTTCAAATTCTTTACGAATTCGCAATAGATCTGATGTCTCTGGTGAAAAGAATCCGCCTGCCATTAAAGAATTATCAGGCTCTAATCTTAAATAGTATCCACCACGCCTATGCACTCCCGCTCTACTAAAACTTACACTCCGATGTACATTATAAGGCGTTTTATCTTTGCTAAACTGCACATCTCTATTAATTCTAAATAACTTTACTTTTGATATTTCGTCATCTATATTAAGATTCCTCTCTATAGCAGTATAAAATTCCTTTATTTTTTTTTCATTTAATAAATATTCTCTTTTATGTTCTTGCATCCATTCCCTATTATTATTATTATGCATTAAGGATTTAAGAAAAGTAAATGTAGATCGCTGAATAGTATTCATAACAAATGTATTTATTTATTAAAAATAATGTAAAAAATACAAAATATGCAAGACATTCAAGATCAATTATATATATTTAAAAACAAATCACTAAATTGAAATCTCGAATAATTACTCACTTTTATTAACTAAAACAATTAAAAAATGACAACAAAAAACAAACCATCGGTTGGTTATTGGATTATAGCCATAGTTGCTCTTCTTTGGAATATTATGAGAGTATTGGCTTATTTAGGACAAGTTTATATGACTGAAGAAGTGAAAAATGCAATGACTCCAGAACAACAAGAACTTTTGGCTAACACACCTGCTTGGTCTACAGGACTGTTTGCTATTGCAGTTTTTGGTGCTTTAATAGGTAGTCTTCTTCTTTTACTTAGAAAAAAATGGGCTACTCCATTATTCCTCATTTCGTTATTAGCTGTTCTTATATATATGGGGTATTCATTTATTGCAACAAATCAGGCTGAAGTATATGGGACCGTTCAGGGAATAGTAATGCCATTAATTATTACTGCAATCGCTGTTTTCCTTTATATGTATAGTAAAAAGGCGGCAGCTAATGGCTGGTTAAACTAACTTTTGAATAAAATATTTTACAAAAAACTCACTTTAATTTAATTTCAAGTGAGTTTTTTTTGAAAATTATTGTTTAAAATTATGTGGAAAACATATTTGTAATTTTAAGCATTAGCAAAATAATTTTTATAGATTTGATCAACATCCTTAAAAATCGGCTCACTATCAAATAATCTTATTTAATCCTTAATGAAAAACTTTTTAATAGCTTTTGGGGTATTCATTGTCTGGTCGGTATTTGGTCTTTGGATTTTTTCATTGATTCAGCCTGTAAAGTATGCAGTAGTTCTTGAAACAGAGGTAAATGAAACAATGCAAATTGACACTCGTTTTACTGAAGATATTTCAAATAAAGGTAATGATTCAGTTACTAAAGGATCAGAAACAATTAATACAGCAAACGAAAGTGATTCCCCTGTTAAGAAAAAAGCAGAAAATTTAAAAGGCTTGAAGACCATTAATCAATATGGCACTATAGTTTTTATTTTTAAAGATGCTATTTCATTTAAAAAAAATACTAGTACATTAATAATACCCCTGGCAGTTGCTAATTATAATATTAAGCTTAAAAATATTCTAAGAGACAACCCAGAACAAGAACTTCATATTAGTTCAATTTATAGTCCAATGGAAACGGTTCAATTACCTAACCTGAGTATTCAACAAGCCAGTGAAATTTCAAAAACAACTTATTAGATTAGGAGTTTCAAATGAAAAAATAGTATTAAAATCTATAATTAAAGATATATCTTTTAATGAGGAAGATATTTTTAACAATAACATTACCTTTTTATTCATGCCTTTAGATTCATTAAGAATTGCAGCTTTAAAAAAAGAGCTACCAAAAAAGAAGATTGTTTATCCTAACTTTTCAGGATCAGGTGTTGTTGCAAATGAAAATCTGCAAATCTTATTAGATGAATTAATCATATATTTTAGAAACAACCCTAGTTCTAGTATTGATATTGTTGGGCATACAGATAATATTGGCAATAGTAATGACAATTATAATAGTGACCTTAAATATGCCAAACAAGTACGTCAATACCTTATTAGGAAAGGAAACTTTAAAGCATCCTCAATCAAAGCCACTTCAAAAGGAGAAGCAGAACCTATAGATGATAATTTTACTAAAAAAGGTAGAATTGCAAATAAGCGAATAGAGATTATTTTTAATTAACATGTTACAATCAATTGAAATTTTATTTTTAACAACTGAATATTTGGGCATATTTATTCTAATGTTCAGCACCTTCTTGATTGGTTATTTTTCTTTCTGGTGGATGCAAAAAAATAAATATAAAGGAAAAATAAAACGACTAAAAAAAAGGATTAAACTGCTAATTGAATCTAATAAGACCATTTTTCATAACAAAAACATTATTGAAATAGAAACGGTTTTCACAGAAGTAAAACCCAAAGAACAACTAAAAGCAGATACAATTAAAAAGAAAGATTTAACTGGCAAAACAAAACAATCTGTAGCTGAAAAAGCACGAACAAGTTATATTACTTATACGAAAACAAAACCAAAACTAAATTTCGATAATTTTGGTACCGCCTCCATTGATGTTCGCGATGATCTTTGTAAACTCAATGGTATTGGTCCATATATTGAACAGAAGCTAAATGAAATTGGTATTTACACCTATGATCAAATTAGTAGATTTAAAATAGAAGACATACGTGTTATCACTGAACTTATCGATTTTTTCCCAGATAGAATTGAACGCGACAATTGGGTTGGGCAAGCTAATAACTTAAAAATAAAAAAAATAACCATATGAATATTGCAACGCTAGATTTGGTTATAATATTCTCCTTTTTTGCCATTGTATTAACCATTGGTATCGTGGTTTCAAAAAAATCTGGGAAGAATACTTCTGAATATTTTTTGTCAAATCGTAGTATGCCATGGTGGTTATTAGGATTTTCAATGGTGGCTACTACCTTTTCAACTGATACTCCAAATTTAGTAACCGATATTGTAAGAAATAATGGAGTTTCTGGAAATTGGGTCTGGTGGGCTTTTCTACTAACTGGATTACTTACAGTATTTATTTATGCCAAGCTTTGGCGAAAGTCGAATGTAACTACTGATATGGAGTTTTACGACTTACGTTATGGAGGAAAACCTGCACATTTTCTTCGAGGATTTAGAGCTGTGTATTTAGGGGTAATATTTAATATTATGGCCATGGCTGCAGTCACCTTAGCTGCGATTAAAATTGGACAAGTAATGCTAGGATTAACACCAATAGAAACTGTAGCTATTGCAGGTTCTATTACAGTTATATTTAGTGTGTTAGGTGGCTTTAGAGGTGTTGTATACACAGATTTTGTATTATTTTTTGTTGCGATCATCGGCGCTATTGGTGCTGCATATTACCTTGTAAATTTACCTGAAGTTGGTGGGCTTTCGAGTTTAATTAAACATGATAATGTTGTTGGCAAACTATCAATATTTCCAGATTTTACAGATAAAGAAGCCTTAATTGGAATTTTAATAATTCCCTTGGCAGTGCAATGGTGGAGTGCTTGGTATCCTGGTGCCGAACCTGGTGGTGGAGGTTATATTGCACAACGTATGCTAGCAGCAAAAAATGAAAATCATGCAATGGGCGCTACTTTTTTCTTTAATATTATGCATTATGCACTTCGTCCTTGGCCTTGGATAATAGTAGCCTTAGCTTCTCTGGTTTTGTACCCAGATCTAGCTAGTATTCAAGAAGCTTTCCCTAATGTTGAAGAAAGTAAATTAGGACATGATTTGGCCTATTCTGCAATGCTTACAAAATTACCAACGGGCTTGTTAGGACTTGTTTTAGCCTCATTAGGAGCCGCATATATGTCAACAATATCAACACACCTCAACTGGGGCTCATCCTATATAGTTAACGACTTTTATAAACAGCAGGTTAATAAAAATGCCTCTGAAAAGGAATTGGTAAATATTGGGCGGTTTTCTACGATTTTATTGATGATATTTAGCGCATTATTAGCTTTGGTTTTAACAAATGCTCTTCAATTATTTGAAATAATATTAATGTTTGGAGCAGGAACTGGTTTGATTTTTATTTTAAGGTGGTTTTGGTGGCGAATCAATGCATGGAGTGAAATTTCTGCTATGTTTGCCTCAGGTGTAATTTCTATTTTACTAAATTTCACTTCTTTAAAAACTATTTTATTTGATCATAAAAATGAATTAGGGGATGTGATCGAAGGTGTTTTTCCTGCCTGGTCTAAATTCCCCCTAGTGGTATTGATAACAACTATTATATGGGTATTAGTAACTTTTTTAACTAAGCCAGAATCTAAGGATACCTTATTGCAATTTTATAAACAAACTACACCAGGAGGCCCAGGATGGAAACATATAATTAACAGGCTAGATAACTTAGAATTAAAATCCATAGAGCAAAATAAAAAATGGTCTGTACCCGCTGGAATTATAGCCATGATCTTGGGTTGTATTCTTGTTTACAGTTGCATGTTTGCGACAGGAAATTTTCTGTATGGAAACTACACCTTAGCAATTTGCTTGTTACTTGTGATTATTATATCAAGTTATCTCTTGGTGAAAATTATTAAAAATAAAATAACCCTTCTAAAGTAAGAAAACTGTTATTTTATCATAAATAATAACTGGGTAAATAAAATTCAAAAATGCTGCCTTCATTAGGTTTGCTAATAATTTTTATTTGGGTTTCATGTAATTCCATTATTTTCTTTACAATAGCTAAGCCAAGCCCTAAACCACTTTTATCTTGTTTAGAACCCACCTGTCTAAAACGTTCAAAAATATATTTTTGATTTTCTTCATCTATTCCTGGACCCGAGTCACTTATTCTAATATAAACATTTGATTTATCATGATTAATTATAATTCCAATATTCCCATTTTTGGGAGTAAACTTAATTGCATTGTCCAATAAATTTTGAATTGCACGTTCTACCAACCCAATATCGGCAAAAACTAATGGAGTACTGCCATCTATAGTAGAACTAAGTTCAATTTTTTTATCGTTTGCGATAACTTTATATTTAGTTTGAACATCATGAATAAGATCAGTAATTGCAAAAGGTTCTTTTTGAGGTTTAACTTGTTTAGCTTCTAACTTTGAATATTCAAATAACTGTGAGACTAGTTTTGTTAGTTGTTTTATATTTCTTTCAATAATATGGAGGTATTCTTCTTTTTCTTCTTCATTTAAACTATCCCGCTTTATTTGGAGGGTTTCAATATAGCCTTGCATGATTGAAAGTGGCGTGCGTAAATCATGAGAAACATTTGCTATTAATTCTCTGCGCAATAAATCTACCGATTTAATTTCTTCAATATTCCTTGAAATAGTATCGGCCATTTCATTGTAAGTTTCAGCCAAAATTGATAGATCTGAATTTTCAGGATTATCAATTCTGCTTTCAAAATCACCTTCTCTAAAACGATTTACTTGGTAAATAATAGCTCTTAGGTTTTTAGTTAAAAAACGCAGGCTGATCCATCCAATAAATATTGCAAAGAGCATTGTTAATATTGAAGCTCCAACACCTAATTTTACTATATACCCTAAACTCGCAACAACATTTATAAATACCCCTTAGCCTTTTGAAAACAAAAGGCTAAGGGGTTTTGTAGTTTCACCTAAAAGGTGGAAATTGCGGTTGAACCCTGCAAAACACTACAATGCTTAAAACTAAACAATCCTCAAAGAATATCACCCCTTTTGGTGGCTTAAATTTTATTTTTAATGCCATTAAACGCTCAAAAATAGATGTTTTTCTCGATAAAAATTTGGGTTATCGAAATTTTAGAGCCCAATATTCGTATGCCGACATTGTGCTTTCTTTGTTGGGAAATTCTTTATGCAATGGAGAGTATATTTCTGATTTAGAACATCTTAAAAATAAATTCACTTGCCAAAGTTTTAGCAAAATCCCTTCCCCAGATACGGTTGAATATGCTTGTCAGGAATTAAAAGAACCAACAATTAGGGAGATAACTGGTCAAGGAATTGTTCATCAATTTAATTACAACAATCAAACCAACGCATCTTTAATCGCTCTTTGTGCAAAAACAGGTCAACTTAAAAAAGAAGAAAAATACACACTTGATTTTGACAATGTAGTTCTTGAAAACAAAAAACAAGATGCCAAAAAAAGCTATAAAAACACTAAAGCCTACCATCCCAATTTCGCCTTCATAGGCAGATTACCTGTGCATATTGAAAACCATAACGGCAACACCCCTGCAAAGTATAAACAATTTGAAACACTAGAAAGATGTTTTAAAAACCTGAGCGACAATCAAATAAAAATAGAACATTTTAGAGCAGACTCTGCATCTTATCAAAAAGAAGTCATTGAACTGGTTAGCCAAAAGGCGACTAACTTTTATATTAGAAACATCAGTTCCCAAAAGTTCATCTCTTTATGTGGAAAAATTAAAGATTGGAAAAAACAGGAAATCAACAACGAAATAAAAGAAGTTGCATCACTAATTTACACCCCTTTTAATGGGGGATTTTCTTATAGAATTGTGGTTACAAGATCTCTAAAAAAAGACCAGCAAATCGATTTTATATCAGGGACCCCTTACAATTATTATGGAATAATGACCAACAATTTAGTTTTTTCAAATCAAGAAATTATCGAATTTTACAACCAACGAGGCGATGCGGAGAATTCTAACAAATTCTTAATCAGTGATTTCAACTTGAAACACTTGCCTTTTATGGATTTGGATACCAATACTGCGTTTATGTATTTAATGGCGATGTGCTTAATTCTTTTTGAGTGGACAAAAGTAATTTTGGTGAAAAATAAAACTCCAAATATTAGTCTTAAAATGAGAGTCAAAGCGGTTTGTTTTCGTTACATTACTGTGGCTACAACTTTTGTAAATCACGCCAGAGAGAAAATACTTCAGGTTTTCTCAAACCAAGAATACAAAATTTTAAAAATTTAAAACAAGGATTTACTGGAATTGCAAAAAAACTCATTTGGGGTAAGGGGGGCTATACACATAGCCTATGAAATTTTGTTGAAAACGGAATGAAAACCCTGAAAAAATTAAATACATTTACATATTAAAGACCTCGGATTTCTGTTGCGAGTTTTGGGATATAACTAGAAAATAAAGACTGATTTATTGTTTGAGAAGCTTCTCCAGCTAAAATAATATAAATATACCCCTGATGATTATCTTCTTTATAATGTGCCGCAGAGAAAATTTTTTTTTCACCTTTATTTCTAGGATCATCTCCTAAAATATAAACATTGCCACTCTTTTTAATAAATTCAGAAACAGGAGCAAGATCAATTTTATTAACAGGTTCTTTTGGATTTGAATGGTCTAAAACAACAGAGTAAAGAATTTCACCCGTTTCATTTAACAAATATACCTCAATACCCCTATTTACAGCCATCATATCGTGCATAATGTCACCAAACAAAGGCTTATTTACACTTCCATCTTCCAAAAATGGAGAATCACTTTTAAACTTCTCTTCAATTAAATGATTTGCTATATTGGCATTTAACTTTTGTGTTGCTTCTTCATGAAATTTATTACTAAAAAATAAAGAGATTAAAACATAAGTAACACCGACTAATAATAGAATTAATAGGAAAGAAATTCCCAGTTTTTTAATTAATTTGATAGATATTATTCTTTTATTCATTTTATTTTAATCTATTTCTTCATTAAATTTATAACCTACCCCCCAAGTTGTAATTATAAAAGTAGGATTAGCCATTTCGGGTTCAATTTTTGCTCTTAATCTATTGATATGAGAATTTACTGTATGTTCGTATCCTTCAAAATCATACCCCCAAATTAAACTTAATAAATTTGCGCGACTATAATTTTTACCTGGATTACAGGCCATTAAAGCTAATAATTCAAACTCCTTTAGAGATAACTCAATTTTTTCACCCTTTTTCATCACCTTCCTTTTTTCAATATTTATAGATAAATCTGAGTATGTTAATACAGTATTGGGGTTATTATTTAATTCCTCATTGTTCAGTTTCAACCTTCTAAAAATAGCTTTCACGCGAGCAATAAATTCTCGGATACTAAATGGTTTGGTTATATAATCATCTGCACCTATCTCTAATCCTAACACTCTGTCTATTTCTTCAGTCTTAGCGGTAAGCATTATTATTGGTGTACTTTGCTTGGCTCTAATTTCTCTACAAACTTCTATTCTATCCATTTCTGGCATTGAAATATCCAAGATTACTAAATCTAGTTTTTCTGATAATGCTTTCTGTAGACCATCTTTTCCGTTATAAGATTTTAAAACCTTACAATCGATATCTTTTAAGTGAATCTCGAGTAGGTTTACGATCTCCTTATCATCATCTACTATTAAAACTTTTTTCATTATGCTGCTAAATGAATATAAAAATATCACAAAAGTATCACATTGCTTTACAATTCTAATTTTGGATACGATTTTACCTAATTATTTTCTTTAGGGCATCTCTAAAAACTAGTATTCCCTCCTAGTGCTAATTTTTGTTTTATTTTTTTGAATTAAACTTTATTTACTGTCATAAGGTTTTAGATCTTTAATTTTTGCATACTACTACATATCAACATGTTATGGTTTTACGCGTTCGCAATTGAAGGCACGTTCTCATTGTTTGCTGCTGTTAATTGAATTTTACGAAACATATTATAAGTCAGGTTCATCAAGCCTATGACTGTTTCTGCTCTTTTAATCCCTACTTTTCTGAAATACATACTCCCCATGGAGTTTTCCATAAAGCCAAAGACATGTTCTACTCTTACTCGAACTCTTGATTTTTCGGTATTTGTTGCTTTTTGTTGCTGGGTTAGTGGCTTGTTTTTGTATCCTTTTTCATGAATTTGGTCTATAACCTCATATTTATCTATGAACTCTTGTTGACCTACATAGGCACTATCGGCATATAGTTCTTGTCCTTGATCTGTCTTGCTTAGTAAGTCGTCTATAGTTTGTGAATCATGGACAGAAGCATCTGTAACGGTATAAGTATCTATTAGTTTGCTTTTGGAATCTACTTTTGCATGATTCTTATAACCGTAATAGCTCTGATTGTTCTTCTTTGTCCAACGTGCATCTATATCTTTTTGAGACTTTTTTGTGGGTAAGTCATTCCACAATTCATCGCCTTTACCTTGTTTTATTTGATCGTTTTTATCTTTGCTATTACCTTGTCGGGGAGCTTCTACAAAACTAGCATCTATAATTTTACCTTTATTTACCACCAACCCCAGCCTTTCTAATTCTTTTCCAAATAAATCGAATAATTCTTCTACTAAAGTTAAATCGGTTAATCTTTCACTAAAGTGCCATATCGTTTTACTATCTGGAATATCATCAGAAATCGTTAAATTTAAAAAACGCATAAAACTCATTCTATCGTTAATCTGATATTCAACTTGGTCATCTGAGAGATTGTAATAGCGTTGCAAAATTAATATCTTAAACATTAAAACATAGTCATAAGGCGGACGACCGCCTTTACCTTTTGGCTCTTTGGAGAGCCTTATTTCTAATAATTCTCTAAAAAACTCAAAATCAATCCCAGTATTTAATCGTTCTAATGGGTCGCCTAATTCACTTAATTTGCTTAATCGAATATCTTGGTCAAAAAAACCGTAATCTCTGTGTCGCTTATATCGTTTTCCCATAGGTAAATATCGACATTTTTTGCCTTCTATAAAAATATATGAGTTTTTAGAGGTGCCCTATAATGAACTACCTCGACCCAAGGGTACGAGGTATCAAGCGGAAGATAACTTTATTTTAGTTTGATGAAAACCTTAGGTTTTCAAACTTTCCTCTTGACCACCGAGGCAAGCCTCGGGGAATTCTTTAGATTAAATGTATCACAAAAAAGTTAAGTTTTTGTGATAAAAACACAATATGCCATTCTGTAATTTGTACAAAATAAAAATATAAACAATAAATTATTTAAAAGATGAAAAAACAAGTTTTATTATTAGTAACAATTTTTACTGGGATTTTTATAAGTTGTGATAACGACGATGATACCCTAGAAGTAACAACAGCAAGTTTTGAATTAGCTATTACTGGTCTAGAAAATTTGGGAGATGATTTTGTATATGAAGGGTGGATCATTGTAAATGGTACTCCAATAACAACTGGAGTGTTTTCTGTAAATAACGATGGTCAATTATCACAAACTATGTTTACTGTTGACAAAGATGATATTATGGATGCAACAACATTTGTACTAACAATTGAACCTGCAGTAGATGATGCACCCGAACCATCAGCAACACATATTTTAGCTGGAGATTTTGTTGGGAATAATGCAGCAATATCCATATCACATGGAGCAGCTTTAGGAAATGAATTTAGCACTGCAATGGGAGATTATATTTTAGCAACTCCTTCAACTAATTCTATGGATGATGAAAATAAAGGGCTTTGGTTTTTAAATAATTCAAGTGGATCTCCAATCCAAGGATTAAATTTACCATTATTACCAAATGGATGGGTGTATGAAGGTTGGGGAATAATTAATGGAATGCCCGTTTCCTCGGGTAGATTTACTGAAGTTAATGTAGCGGATCTTGATGGTAATCCCTATGCTGGAACAGATAATGCATCCTTGCCAGGATTTCCAGGAGAAGACTTTATAATGGGTACTGTTAACGGATTAAACCTTGCGGATGCAACACATATTTCAAAAGTTGTTATTTCCATTGAACCTGCTGTTGATAATAGTCTGGATCCATTTACTTTCAAACCTTTGGTTGGTTCAGATTTAGATTTAAATTCTGATACCCATACCGTAATGCAATTATCACAGAATCTCAATTTCCCTTTAGGTACTGTTAATAGAAATTAAAAAATTTGTTTCCTAATCTTTGTTTTGAGAAAAGCTCAACAGTCTAGTTTAGCTTTTATTAAGAAACCGTTTCTATTTCATTATTTTAAAATAGGAACGGTTTCACTTTATTATTAAATTTTGATTGATTTAGTTATTTCCTAATATCAATGGTAATCCACTATCACCCGAACCAATTACAATAACTTTAGTATTAGGAGATTCAGAAAGCCTTAACGTAGCATCAATTCCCTTATCCTGAAGAATTTTATTTGTTAATGAAGCACTTAAAATCCTGTTTGCATCGGCTTTTCCTTGTGCCTCGATACGTTGTTTTTCGGCTTCTTTTGCAGCTGTAACCAATCTAAATTCATATTCTAAAGATTCCTGTTCTTGTTTTAGTTTACGTTCAATTGCATCTTTAATCGTTCTTGGTAAAGTTACATCACGGATTAATATTTCATTTAATTGAACATATTGATCATCAACAATTTTTTTGGTTTCTACATATATTTCAATTTGAATTGCATCGCGCTTACTTGAATATAATTGCTCTGGAGTATAACGCCCCACAACACTACGAGCAGCACTTCGTATTGCTGGTTGTAACACTCTGGAAACATAGTTCTGACCTTTTTCTTGATGAAGTTTTCCTAAGCTTACATACAATGGATGAAACCATGCGCTTGCTTCTAATTCAATTTCCAATCCATTAGAGGAAAGTACTTGCATTTTTTCGAATATTTCTTGTTGCCTTACCTCATAAATAAATATTTTATTCCAAGGAGCAATAATATGAAACCCTTCTCCTAGAGGTGGTTCATCTGTTACAACACCGTTGTCAAAAGTTCTATACAATACTCCTGCCTCCCCAGCACTAATAGTTACAGCAGATTTAGCAATAAGTATGATTCCTATAATTAATATAACAATTACAGGTATTCCAATTTTTGGTAATTTTTCCATTTTTTTAATTATTTAGTTTTTAATTAGTTTTAGATAGTCGTTAAAATATATTTAAATAAGTCCATTATACTTACGAATAAACCATTCAGCAGACAAAGTTAGAACAATTAAACCCAATAAATACCTCCAATCTATTAAAGTTACTATTTTTTGTTCGCTTTTTTGAATTTGTTGATACCTGTCATCGTTCAGCAAAGAATTAAGCAACGATTCGCTTTCTGAAATAAAATAAGAGGTTCCATTGGTATTAGTCGCAACTCGAGCAAGTTTTGTTACATCAGCATTTAAAAATTGTTGTTCAACATTAAAATCCAAAATATTAAACATACCACTACGCGAAATTGATTCATCTTTTACTGTAACTAAATAACGATACTCACCTGCAGCTAAACTACTTAGATCAACTTCAAAGTAATTATTCTTTAATATTAATGGGAAGTCCTTTGTCTCATTTGTTTCTGTATTTGTTATTGTAATAAATAAACTAGAACGAGCATCAAAGCTGTAATTTTTATCAAAAAACTGAGCAGTAATACTAATGCGTTCATTATTATAAAAAAAAGTTTCTGCTGTAACTTCTAACCTTCCTCTTCTTTTATTGGAAGCTAAATATTGAATTAACTTCCCCATAAAATTATCGAATTCTTCAAAACTTTGTTTTTCTAGAAATGTTTGTGCCCTCCACTTCCATATATCCTCTCCATCTAATATCGCATTTCTCTTGCCATTTAATTCAGTAGTTGCCAATAGAATGCTTTCTGTAGGAATTCCATTTACCAATTTTTCTAATATCATTTCGTATGGCACCATTATTTCAATAAGACCAAATTTTGATTTCAAAGGTTTAAAGTTATTAAACCCTATATCTTCTATAGCAAAGGTTCCATAATTCGGATTTAAATATCCCTCTATTTCTTCAATCTGGTTGGTTCGTTCTTTTTTAAAATTGTCTTGAACAGGGTTTAAATAGTTCCAATCAGTTTGCAATCCAGTGATCGTGAAAGTGTTTATATTTAATTTTGATATTTCTGAATAAACAGGAGCAAAACTCCGATCTGGTTGATACAAAATAACCAACTGAAAATCAGTCAAAAGCCCAGATACTTCCGAAGGTTTTTTAATTGTCACTTTTCGCTGTTCATTACTTGTAATTGAATTTTTCAACATCCCCAGATCAGGGTGTACTATATCACTTACTATCAAAACATTTGTGGCTTGATCAATAACTTCAATAGCAAATTGTTTCTTATTATTTGTTTTATTTTTTTCTTCAGTTATAGGAAGTAATTCTGCAATATATTTTTGAAGACCAACTTTAGTAGCAGGTAATGTAAATGAAATTACTTTAGTATTGTTTGTTTCATTAAAGATAATTGATTCTCTGTAGATTACACTATTACCCTGTCTAACAACAAATTGTGAAATAGAAGCTTTTGTACCATTATAGACTACAATCACTTCAACTGGAAATTGATTATTTAAAAAGGCATAGCGATTGGTATTCAGTTGTTCTATTTTAAGATCGATATATTTTGTTGCGTCACCTAAAATAACTGGATAAATAGGATTTTTAATTGATGAAGTGCTAAATTCATAGTCAGCTCCTAATGTCTGATTCCCATCTGTAATAAGAATAGTAGGTGCCATGTCGTTTTTAAATAGACCATTTACAATTGAAAAAGCTTTAGAAATATTGGTGTTTTTTTCAGTAAAAGAAAGGGAATCTAATTCTTTAAATTCATTACCAAAGGAAAAATAGCTAATATCAAATTTATTGTTTATGGCTTCATGTGATTTGATAGTTTCAAGAAAATTGAGTGCATTATCGGATTGTTCTAATGTTTTTATAGAACTTGAATTATCAATAAGTACAGGTAATTTAGGTTTTTCAACTGTAAACGATTCATTAATAAATTTAGGATTCAGAAGCAACACTAAAATCAAAAACATAGTAACAAATCGCAATGAACCGTAGATCCATTTTGCCTTTTTAGAATAATTTGTTTTAAATCCATACATATACATTGCAATAATGAGTGCAATTACTCCTGCAATAATTATGTATAATATGGTTTGTGATGTCATAAAAAATATTCTCCGAAAAGATCATGTTAATTCAATAAAAAATTTATTTGATACTTGTAGAATCAATATTATTTTCAATGAATTTGGATTATACCAAACAATTAAGTAAGCATTCCACCATCTACATGCAATACTTGTCCAGTAATATAAGATGATAAATCGCTCCCCAGAAAAACACAGGCATTTGCTATATCATCTGGTGCGCCACCCCTTTTAAGTGGGATAGCATCGCGCCACATTTGAGCGGTGGCTTCATCTAATTTGCCAGTCATTTCAGTTTCAATAAAACCTGGCGCAATTACATTGTTCCGAATACTTCGGGATCCCAATTCCAAGGCCATAGACTTTGTAAAACCAATGATGCCAGCTTTAGATGCCGCATAATTACTTTGCCCTGCATTTCCCTTTACTCCTACTACGGAACTCATATTTATTATTGACCCTTTTCGCTGTTTTAGCATAGTACGCTGAACCGCTTTGGTCATATTAAAAACAGATTTTAAATTGACTTGAATTACCGTGTCAAAATCTTCTTCCGACATTCGCATCAAAAGATTATCCTTTGTAATTCCTGCATTATTAATAAGAATATCAATACTTCCAAATTCGGTTACAACTTCGGAAGCTAAAGATTGTGCCTGGTCAAAATTTGAAGCATCACTTTTATAAGCCTTTACCTTTACCCCTTCATTTGCTGCAGTAGTTTCAATTGCTTTTGCTGCTACTTCAAAAGAACTATATGTGAAAGCTATATTGGCACCATGTCTTGCAAATAATTCAACAATTCCTTTTCCAATCCCGCGGCTACCTCCAGTTATAATGGCTGTTTTGCCTTCTAATAATTTCATAATCTAATAATTATATTCAATAAAATTGAGCCACTAATATAATAAGTAAAAAGACTATTTCATGAAATCTTTGAGTTTTTATTTGAATATTATTATATAAAAAAAAATGCTACTTTCGTATAAATCAATTAAATAAAAAATATGAAAAAATTAACAATTATTTTACTGGTAGTTTTTATGGCTTCTTGTAAAAATTCAAACAATGAAAACGAAAGTGATTCACCTACTAATGAAATTGCTTCAAGAGCAATCCCTCCGAAAATTTCGGTAGAAGATTTCTTTAAAAATGCTGAAAAAAGGACCTTTAGGATTTCTCCAGATGGATCTCATATTGCCTATTTAGCACCATTTAATAAAAGAATGAACATTCATGTTAAATCTGCTGATTCAGATTCAGTTGTGAGAGTGACAAGTGTTGAAGACAGAGATATTGCTGGGTATTTTTGGGCAAATAATAATCGCTTAGTTTATATTAGAGACAAAGGAGGAAATGAAAATTTCCATCTCTTTGCAGTCAATAAAAATGGAGAAAACGAGAATGATCTTACACCATTTGATGGAGTTAGAGCTCAAATTATTGATGACCTTGAAAATAATCAAGAGGAGATGATAATAGGGCTAAATAAAAGAATTCCACAAGTTTTTGATCCCTATAGAATAAATATTTCTACAGGCGAAATGTCGTTAATCTATGAAAACCCTGGAAATATTACAGGCTGGGGCACAGACCATGATGGTAAACTTCGGATTGCTTATGTTACAAATGGAGTTGATACAAGTGTTCTGTATCGGGAAAATGAAACTGATGAATTTGAAGAAGTAATTTCAACTGATTTTAAACAAACATTGGCTCCACAATTTTTTGATTTTGATAATGGAAATATTGTGTATGCATTATCTAATTTGGGTAGAGATAAGCTAGCAGTTGTTAAATATGATTTAAAAGAGAAAAAAGAAATTGAAGAGGTTTATATCAATGAAGATGTAGATGTTGGTGGAATTACTTATTCAGATAAACGCAAGGTTATAACTTCTATTAATTTTACAAAAGAAAAATTTGAACGAAACATTTTGGATGCAGAAACAAATGAAATTTTTGAAAAATTAAATAAAGAATTGGGTGCTGATAATGAATATTATATTACTTCTTCGAATAAAGAAGAAAACATATTTTTAATTTATGCTGGAAATGATCGATCTAGAGGAGTCTATTATTATTACGATAAAAATTCAGATACCCTTGATATGCTTGCTGAATTAAGTCCTTGGATTAATTCTGAGCATTTAGCAGAAATGAAACCAATTAGCTATACGAGTAGAGATGGATTAACAATCAATGGTTATTTAACTTTACCAGTTGGAAGAGAAGCAAAAAACCTACCAGTAGTAATTAATCCACATGGAGGTCCTTGGGCACGTGATAATTGGGGATATAACCCTCAAGTACAACTTTTAGCAAATAGAGGTTATGCTGTATTGCAGATGAATTTTAGGGGCTCTACAGGATATGGAAAAGAATTTTGGGAGATTTCATTTAAAAAATGGGGACAAGAAATGCAAAATGACATTACAGATGGTGTTCATTGGTTAATAGATGAAGGTATTGCAAACCCAGATCGAATCGCTATTTATGGAGGAAGTTATGGTGGTTATGCGACCTTAGCAGGAATTACGAATACTCCAGATTTATATGCTGCTGCAATTGATTATGTAGGAGTGTCTAATTTATTTACTTTTATGGAAACTATTCCTCCCTATTGGGAGCCCTATAAAGACATGTTGTATGAAATGGTAGGTGATCCAAGAACAAAAGATAGTATAATGATGAGAGCAAATAGCCCTGTGTATCATGTTGATAAAATCAAAGCAGCATTATTTGTTGCACAAGGGGCAAATGATCCTAGAGTGGTCCAAGCAGAATCCGATCAAATGGTTGAAGCTATTGAAAAAAATGGAGTGAATATTCAATACATGCTTAAGGAAAATGAAGGACATGGTTTTAGAAATGAAGAAAACCGATTTGATTTTTATAATGCAATGACAGAATTTTTAGATGAAAATCTAAAAGAAAAGGTAGATAAAATTAAAACATAATTTTAAAATATTAATAATGATTAACCTAAAACTGCAGCAACTTTTTTTCCGATTTCTGCTGGAGAATCTACCACGTGAATCCCGTGTTCTCTCATAATTTTTTTCTTGGCTTGTGCAGTATCGTCACTTCCACCAACAATAGCTCCTGCGTGTCCCATAGTTCTACCTTCCGGGGCAGTTTCACCTGCAATAAACCCTATGATAGGCTTCTTACTTCCACTTTTTTTATACCATTTTGCAGCATCGGCTTCTAATTGTCCGCCTATTTCTCCAATCATAACAACACAATCTGTATCCTCATCATTTATAAGCATTTCGACAGCATCTTTAGTTGTAGTTCCAATTATTGGATCTCCACCAATGCCTATTGCTGTAGTAATTCCAAATCCCTCCTTTACAAATTGGTCTGCTGCTTCGTAGGTTAATGTTCCAGATTTTGATACCAAGCCAACATTTCCTTTTTTGAAAACAAAACCTGGCATAATACCAACTTTAGCTTCATTAGGGGTAATTACACCTGGACAATTAGGACCTATCAAACAACAATTTATATCTTTAATATATTCGATAACTTTTATCATATCAGATACAGGAATACCTTCGGTAATAGTAATAATCACTTTAATTCCAGCACTTGCTGCTTCCATAATAGCATCTGCTGCAAAAGCTGGTGGGACAAATATAATAGTCGTATTGGCATTTACTTGTTTTACTGCTTCTTCAACGGTATTAAATACGGGTTTATCAAGGTGTGTATGTCCTCCTTTTCCTGGAGTTACTCCGCCAACGATGTTTGTGCCGTATTCTATCATCTGTTCAGCATGAAATGTTCCTTCACCACCTGTAAAACCCTGCACTATTATTTTTGAATTTTTATCTACTAGAACGCTCATAATTTAAGAAAAAATTTATGTTAATTAATCACGAAAAACTACTGCTTCGAGATGAAGTGCAAATATAACTTAATTAAAGAAGATTATAAATGATAAATTACTTTAAGTTCTGAGATTATTTGGTTTTTAAAAAATAATTAATACTTGATAAAACTATTTAAGTTGGTCCAGTTTTTTTAGTATTTCTGGGATTTGACGGATGGAAGCGATCTCTTTGTATTTTTTTCTAAAATCATCAGCTGGAGTTCCAAAATACGATTTATGTCCTTGAAGTGATTTGCTAACGCCACTTTGAGCTGAGATTACAGCTTTTTCACCTATTTCAATACCACTTGTAATTCCTGCTTGTCCCCAAATTGTAACAAAATCTTTTATAATAACACATCCAGAAATGCCTACTTGTGATGCAACTAAACATCGCTTTCCTAAAACGGAATCATGACCAATATGAACTTGATTGTCGAGTTTGGTCCCTTCTCCAATACGCGTTGATGATGAGACTCCTTTATCTATTGCGCAAAGTGCCCCTATATCCACATGGTCTTCAATTATAACATTCCCCCCACTAAGTAATTTATCATATTTTTCAGGTCTGTTTTTATAATAAAATGCATCTGCTCCTAAGACGGTTCCACAATGAATAGTAACATGGCTTCCAATAACAGTATTATCATAAATACAAACATTAGAATGAATAACACAATTATCACCAATCTGTACATGATTGCCAATAAAAACATTAGGTTGAATAATTGTGTTTTTACCAATTAATGCCGTTTTAGCTATCATTGATGTTGCTGATTTAAAAGGGCTGAAAAAGCTTGTGAGTTTATTAAAATCATTGAATGGATCGTTAGAGATCAATAATGCTTTCCCTTTTGGACAATCCACTTTTTTATTGATAAGTATCACTGTAGCGGAAGATTGAAGGGCTTTATCGTAATATTTTGGATGATCTACAAAAACAATATCACTGGATTCTACTACGTGGATTTCATTCATTCCAAGGACTGGAAATTCTGCCTGACCAACATAATCACAATCAATAATTTTGGCAATATCTTCTAGGGTTTTCGGTTCTATAAATTTCATAATGATTAACTATTTCTTTTTACCATAAATAATTACCCGAGTAAATAATACATGCGGTACAGTATTTTTGAAACTATAATATCCAATCCGCTTGCAAATTTATTTATCCAGTTAGTATAATTCTTATCTCCATATATTTTTAATGACAAATACCCAAAAATAACACTAAAAAAATCAAAAAAATAATGATCAAAGGTGAACTTTTTTCTTATGAGTTTAAAATCACTTGATATAAGTGCATGTTCATCTGGAGTTCTTTCTTTAGGATTTTGTTTTCTGTATATTTTATACAAAGGATTCATATTCAGGGGTTCTGTAAATAAAATACTCCCTCCAGGCTTTAGGACTCTATGGATATGATGAATTGTTTTTTCAATATCCAAATGATGAAGAATAGCACCTCTGTATACACAATCGAAAGATTCATCTGGAAAGGTTAAATTATTAGCATCCATTAGTTTAAATTCAATTTCAAATGGAAGATCTGTTGCTTGTGATATTCCTTTATGTAATTCAACTTCAGAGATATTGATACATGTGATTTTTTTGGGAACTACCTTATTTTTAATCCATTTTGCCCAGGAATTTGATCCAATTTCTAATAACTCTTTTCCTTCAAAAGATCCTACAAGTTCTTCAATTAATTTTGTTTCTCTTTTACAGGAATAATAAAAAGCATGTCTTCGTAGCTTTTTGATCTTAGTTCGCTCCAGTTTTCCTTCATTCCAATACTCTTGTTCAGTCTTGTTTATCTCCTCTAAACTTTTACTCACTCTTACTAACTTTTAGTTTAAGAAACTTATTATTCTTTTATTCGTTCTTGGTAATTCCCTTTATCGGTATCAATTCTAATTTTATCTCCTTCATTTATAAAGAGAGGTACATTAATCGTTACGCCAGTTTCAACAGTAGCTGGTTTAGTTGCATTGGTTGCAGTATTCCCTTTTACCCCAGGTTCTGTTTTAGTAACTTCCAAGATTACATGTGCTGGCAATTCAACTGAAAGTGGTAAATTATCTTCTGTATTGATTTGTATAGTTACTGTTTCCCCTTCTTTCATTAATTCTGGAGAATCTAAAGAATCTTTTTGAAGTTGAATTTGTGTATAATCATCTGTATTCATAAAATGATAGGAGGTTTCTCCCTCATTGTATAAAAACTGAAATTTGTGGGTTTCCACACGTATATCCTCAATCTTATGTCCAGCAGAAAAAGTATTATCGATCACTTTTCCATTGGTAACACTCTTAAGTTTAGTTCTTACAAAAGCTGGTCCTTTTCCAGGCTTTACATGTAAAAATTCTATTATTTTATAAATATCATGATTGTATTTTATACACAATCCTTTTCTAATATCTGAAGTACTTGCCATAATTTATTGCTTATCAATTTTATTTTTTAATTTGAAAAATACCCTTTCATAATACCTCGCCTAGAGTTTTTAATGAATTGAAGTATTTCATCTCTTACTGTTGTTGCTTCCATATCGGCTTCAATTATACGTGAAGCTTGGGTATTATTATAATTCTTTTGATAAAGAATTCGATATATATTTTGAATCTCTCTAATTTTTTTAGGCTCATATCCCCTTCTTCTTAGTCCTATTGAATTTATACCAACATATGACAATGGTTCTCTTGCTCCTTTCACATATGGAGGAACGTCTTTTCTTACCAATGACCCCCCAGTTATAAAGCTATGAGCACCAAGGGTGCAGAACTGATGCACAGCTGTCATTCCAGCTAAAATAACGAAATCACCAACAGTTACATGACCAGCCAATGTACTATTATTTGAAAAGATACAATTATCTCCAACAAAGCAATCATGAGCGATATGACAATAAGCCATAATTAAACAATTTTTTCCAATTACAGTCTTACCTCTATCTACAGTACCACGGTTAACTGTTACATACTCACGCAAAGTGGTATTATCTCCTATTTCAGCGGTTGTCTCTTCATTCTGAAACTTTAAATCTTGTGGGATGGCTGAAATTACAGCTCCAGGATAAATATTACAGTTTTTACCAATTCGGGCACCTTCCATAATGGTAACATTGGACCCTATCCATGTTCCATCTCCAATTATAACATTATTATGAATGGTTGCGAAAGGTTCAATAACTACATTTTTGGCAATTTTCGCGCCTGGGTGTACATATGCTAGCGGTTGATTCATTTATAGATTTTTTGTTTTAACAATTTTAGCCATTAGTTCAGCTTCTGTAACAAGAACTCCATTAACGTATGCCTTCCCAGACATAAGTACAATTCCTCGTCTGATGGGTTCATCAAGTACTAAATCGAAAATTAAAGTATCTCCTGGGCTTACTTGTCTTTTAAATTTAACATTATTAATTTTTAAGAAAAACGTTAAATAATTTTCTGGATCAGGTACAGTACTTAACGCTAATATTCCACCAGTTTGTGCCATTGCTTCTACAATTAAAACGCCTGGCATTACTGGAGCTCCAGGAAAATGACCTACAAAAAAAGGTTCATTCATAGTAACATTTTTAAGTCCGATGACATGAGAATCTGAAAGCTCTAATATTTTATCAACCATCAAAAATGGAGGTCTGTGAGGCAACATTTCCATAATTGCATTAATATCTTTCATTGGCTCCTTTTCAAGATCAAAAACAGGAATTTTATTTCTGTTTTCAGTTTTAATTATTTTTGCTAATTTTTTTGCGAATTGGGTATTGATTTTATGTCCAGGTTTATTTGCAATTACTTTCCCCCTTATTCGAGTTCCAATTAGCGCAAGGTCACCTATAACATCTAATAATTTATGTCTTGCAGCTTCATTGGGTTGATGTAAAGTAAGATTGTCTAAAATTCCATTGGGTTTTACTGAAATATCATCTTTTCCAAAAGCAATTCGTAATTTTTTCATCGTTTCAGGAGATAATTCCTTATCGACATAAACGATTGCATTATTTAGATCTCCCCCTTTTATAAGTCCTTTATCCAATAACATTTCAATTTCATGAAGAAAACTAAACGTTCGAGCATTTGATATTTCTTCTTTAAATTCTGAAATATGATTTATAGAAGCATTTTGTGTTCCAAGAACATTAGTTCCAAAATCAACCATAGTTGTTACTTGATATTCATCTGCAGGCATAACTATAATTTCACTTCCAGATGCTTCGTCCTTATATGAAATAACTTCTTTAACAATATATTCTTTACGCAATACTTTCTGTTCTAGTATTCCTGCAGTTTCTAATATTTCAACAAAATATTTTGAAGAACCATCCATTATAGGGGGTTCAGAGGCGTCTAATTCAATAATACAATTGTCTATCTGTAATCCTACTAAAGCAGCAAGTACATGTTCGGAAGTATTAATACTCACACCGCGTTTTTCAAGATTTGTACCACGTTGTGTATCTACTACAAAATTAGCATTCGCTTCAATAATTGGGCTTCCCTCAAGGTCAACACGTATAAACGCATACCCATAATTTTCGGGTGCAGGCTTAAACGTAATAGTTACATCTTTACCTGTATGCAAGCCAACACCTTTAAGAGATACTGCCTTATCAATGGTACGTTGTTTTGTATCAATTTCAATCATTATTTAAATTTTTCTCAATCGCGTTTAATCGATTTATTATTTTTGGAAGGTTTTTAAAATGGACATAACTTTTATTAAAGTCTCCATAGCTTAATGCTGGAGAACCTTGTAATGTTTCATTATCTTTTATATTTCTTCCAATTCCACTTTGTGCCTGTATTCGCACATTATTTCCTATTGTAATATGTCCAACGATTCCTACTTGTCCACCAATCAAACAATTTTCACCAATTTTTGTAGAACCCGCAATCCCTGTTTGTGCTGCTATAACTGTATTTTCACCAATTTCAACATTATGTGCTATTTGAATTTGATTGTCCAATTTTACTCCTCTTCTTAAAATAGTTGAACCCAGTGTTGCTCTGTCAATTGAAGTTGCAGCACCTATATCCACAAAATCCTCAATGATAACATTTCCTGTTTGTGGCACTTTATTATATTCCCCTTTTTCATTTGGAGTATATCCAAAACCATCGGCTCCAATAATAACACTACTGTGGATTACACAGTCATTTCCAATTATAGTATCTGAATAAATTTTAGCACCTGAAAAAAGTGTGACCCTATTTCCAATGGTAACATTATCACCAATATAAACATTGGGGTAAATTTTAACATCGTCACCAATTTTAATATTATCCCCTAAATATGCAAAGGCGCCAATATAAATATTCTCTCCATATACTGCACTTTCTGAAATGAATGTGGGCTTTTCAATTCCCGTTTTATTCATTTTCACCTGATTGTAATATTCCAGTAATTTAGAAAAAGCTTTATAAGCGTTCTTTACTCTAATAAGTGTTGTTTCCAGCTTATTTTCTGGTTTAAAATCCTCTCCAACAATGGTAATAGAGGACTTAGTGGTATAAATAAATTGTGTGTATTTAGGGTTTGCAAGAAAGGTAAGCGTGCCTGCTGTTCCTTCTTCAATTTTTGCAAGATTTGAAACTTCAATTTCAGGGTTTCCTTCAACTGTTCCTTCTAAAATACCTGCTATTTGAGTTGCTGTAAATTTCACACGTTGGTTTTTATTGGCAAATTAATTTCATTGCAAAAATAGAAAAAAAGGATTACTATCCCGTTTTTAGGAAACACATATAATATTTCACTACTTCTTTTGAAAGTGCTTTTAGGTTTAATTGGTCACTTGCCTGTGCTACATCAATTATTTTTCCTGATTTAGTCAGTAAATTTATTGTGTCTTTATCCATACTATATGCCTGATTTACAACAACTCCAGAAAACACAAAGTAAGAAGCTTCCTTTTCAGTAATTTCATATTTCTGCATCACTAATTTTTTATTATCCTCGATAATGAAATCTGAAAAAGGATCTGATTTTATTTCAATTTTCAATAAATCTCTATTAAGCAGCATTCCTGAAAGTGTCCTTAATACAAAATCTTCTTCATTTAACCACGATTTCATAGCTGATACAATATCATAATCATCTAATTCAGCAAAGATATCTAGCACATTTTTATTGAAATCATCTTTAGTAATATTCCTGTTCATAAAATATGAAAGTGCTTTACTAGAGGGTAAAACAACGCCTCTTTTCGATAGTTCTTTAGCTCGTTTTAATAAACGCAATAAAAGCTGTTCGGCAACTAAACCTGTTTTATGAAGATAAACTTGCCAATACATAAGTCTTCTTGCGATGATGAATTTTTCTACTGAGTAGATTCCTTTCTCTTCAACAACTAATTTATCATTATATACATTTAACATACTTATTAAACGTTGCGAATTAACAGCACCTTCAGAAACCCCCGTATAAAAACTATCCCTTTTCAAATAGTCCATGCGATCCATATCTAGTTGTCCAGAGATTAATTGATTTAAAAAATTTCTTTCATATTCATTTTTAAATATTTTGATAGCAAGCGTTAATCTGTTGTTAAATTCCCGATTTAAAACATCCATAAAAATCAATGAAATTGTTTCATGATCTATATTTTCTACAATACTATATTCCATGGCATGTGAAAATGGTCCATGCCCAATATCGTGCAAAAGAATTGCAATATATAATGCTTCTGCTTCATCATCAGTTATGCTTACCTCCTTAAAACGAAGTACTTGCACAGCTTTTTGCATTAAATGCATGGCGCCAAGTGCATGATGAAATCTTGTGTGATGAGCACCTGGATACACCAAATAAGACATTCCCATTTGTGAAATTCTACGCAGTCGTTGAAAATAACTATGCTCGATTAGTTCAAAAACGAGTGCATTAGGTATAGTAATAAAACCGTAGATTGGGTCGTTAATAATTTTGAGTTTGTTTTGCGAATTCAACCTTTATATTTTTTTGAAAAAATAATCTTTTAATTAATACTTCAGAATTAAATTTGCAGTACCAGTTAAAATATTCAATCAGTATAAATTAATAAAAACCAAATATACATATATGAATGAAATAAAAGTACTTTGGGTAGACGACGAAATTGAATTATTAAAGCCACACATCATTTTTCTTGAGAAAAGAAATTATAAGGTAACTGAGGCTAAAAGTGGTACAGAAGCACTTGAAGAGATCGAAAAACAAAGTTTTGATATCGTATTCCTTGATGAAAATATGCCTGGATTAACTGGCTTAGAGACACTTTCAGAAATTAAAGAGCAACAAGCTACACTACCTGTAGTTATGATTACTAAAAGTGAAGAAGAATATATAATGGAAGAAGCCATTGGATCAAAAATTGCAGATTATCTAATCAAACCAGTAAATCCAAATCAAATTCTTTTAAGCTTAAAGAAAAATTTAGATCATTCCCGATTGGTTTCAGAAAAAACAACGTCCACTTACCAACAAGAGTTTGGAAAAATTGCTATGGATCTTTCTATGGTTAACAATTACAAAGAATGGGCTGAAATGTACCGAAAATTGGTGTATTGGGAATTGGAATTAGAAAATATAGATGACTCTGGAATGCTCGAAATTTTAGAATCTCAAAAAAATGAAGCTAATATTCAATTTTGTAAATATATCGATAAAAATTATCGCAGTTGGTTTGATCATGTACAGGATGCTCCAGTGATGTCGCATACCCTTTTTAAAGAGAAAGTATTACCTGAAATAGAAAATCAAAAAACATTGTTGATTGTAGTTGATAATTTACGATATGATCAGTGGAAAGCATTTGAACCTTTTTTAACTAGTAGTTATAAGAAAAAAAATGAAGACCTATATTATTCAATATTACCAACCGCTACTCAATATGCCCGTAATTCGATCTTTTCTGGTTTAATGCCAAGCGAAATGGAAAAGTTACATCCGGATCTATGGTTAAACGATACGGATGAAGGAGGAAAGAATATGTATGAAAAGGAGTTTTTAGAAGCACAATTAAAAAGACTAGGTCTTCATTTAGAATGGAGTTATCATAAAATTTCCAGTTTAAAACAAGGAAAACGACTCTCCGAAAATTTTAAGAGCTATAAAAATGATGATCTTATTGCGGTGGTATATAATTTTGTTGATATACTATCACATTCAAAAACAGAAATGGAGGTAATAAAAGAATTAGCCTCAACAGATAAGTCGTATCGGTCATTAACACAGAGTTGGTTTAAAAATTCTCAACTGTTATATATTATTCAGCAAGCATCTCAAATGGGATTTAAGTTAATCATTACTACAGATCATGGTACAATTAATGTAAAAAACCCTACTAGAGTAATTGGTGATAGAAATATAAGTTCGAACTTACGCTATAAAACAGGTAGGAGCTTATCCTATGAAGAGAAGGATGTTTTGGTTTCTAAAAACCCCAACAATATTCATTTACCAAGTATTAACATGAGTAGTTCTTTTATTTTTGCAAAAAGCGACATGTTTTTCGCTTATCCCAATAAATTCAACTATTATGTAAGTTATTATAGAAATACTTATCAGCATGGTGGAATCTCTTTAGAAGAAATAATCATCCCTTTTGTTGTTTTAGCACCAAAATAATCATTTATTTGTAGGAATATTCTTTATTAATTGCATATTATCGAATATTTTTGTTTATAATCGATAATTAATTTTATATTTGTCAGCAAGCATCTATGGAATATACCTATACGTTACAGGATTTGCAAACAGCTGCAGAGAAAGTATTGTTAGTTGCCCCCAACAAAGTTCTCTTGTTTTATGGAGAAATGGGTATAGGTAAAACAACACTTATCAAGGAGATCGCAAAGTTATTAGGTGTAAATGATCTCATAAACAGCCCAACATATTCCATAGTAAATGTATATGAAATAATAAATGATAAACTCTTTCATTTTGATTTTTACAGAATAAAGAATGAAGAGGAGGCAATGGATATAGGAGTTGAAGAATATTTATACTCAGGGCATTGGAATTTGATTGAATGGCCAGAGAAGATTATAAATTTAGTACCATTACCAAATACTAAAATAAAGATAATAAAGAACAAAAACGGAAGTAGAACCCTAACAATAACGCCTGTGAATTAAATTGTAACGAAAATACATGTCTCGTCCTGAAATATGGCTACAGGTTAAAAATTGATTTTACGCTGTTAATTTATATACCATATTCGGTGTTTTATAGTCTAAAGATACGTGTAATCTTATTTCATTATATAATTTTATTGCATTTTTTGTGGCTCTCTTAGCGTGTTGCATGTTAGTAAAGACCTGATCGAGATAGAATTCGTCTTTTAAAATTCCGTTTACACGTTCAGCCATCGCATTTTCGTAGCAGTGATTTTCTTCAGTCATACTAATAGCTATCTTTTTTCTTTTGAGTATTTGTGTGTATACATTACTACAATATTGTATTCCTCTATCTGAATGATGTATGAGTTTTTTAATATTTTTTGCTTGATAAATCGCTTTATTAAGCGCTCTCATGCATCCTTTAAGCTCCAGGCTATCACTAAGGTCATAACCTACAATTTTCCTGGAATACATATCTGTAATGAGTGCGAGATAGCAAAAGCCTTTTACAGTTCTGATATATGTAATGTCCGACACCCAAACTTGATTAGGTCTAGTAACTTCTATATTTTTTATAATCTTGTTATACTTATAAAAACGATGGTGAGAGTTTGTAGTTCTTGCACTGTATTTCTTTCTTAGAGTGAGCATTTTATGCTTTCTAAGGACATTAAATAACGTGTCTCTACCTACTTTTACCTGTTGTTTTTCAAAGTCATGGTTTAAGGATTTCATTAGCTTACCTACACCTTCTCTAGGAAGGGATTTACGTCTTTTCTTTACGATATTTATAACTTGTTGTTCCACTTCTTTACGTTTGCCAGCTCTGCAATTGTACTTATAATAAGCATCACGATTAAGATTAAAGCATTCAGTTACTTTAGATAATGAAGCAAATCCCTTAGTTTTATCTTTTGCTTTAATTAAGGCTTGATATTTAGTTTTTTTTTAAGTTCTCGAATATTTTTATAACCTAATTTTTCAGCAGCTACCTCCAGATAGGATTCCTCAACCATTTGGTTCAGATCCTTTTTATGTAGTAGTTTTTTTAGCTGTTCAATTTCTTTTTGAAGTGCTTTGATTCGAGTGATTTCGTCTTTAGTTTCCACTTTTACTCTGGTGTTCATTAAGTCTTTACGTTCGTACTTTTTAATCCATTCATTGATGGTTGTAGGTGCAATACTGTAGCGTTTTCCGAGTTCACTCTTCGTGTACTTCCCTGTACTAAGTTCGGCTAAAATTTTTAATTTGAAAGGTTCACTGTAACGTCTAATTATTTTGTCGTTTTTATACATAACGGACACTGTGTATGGCGTGTGAGGCGTAGCCAAACGAGAGCCATCATTACGCCTCATAAGCTATACACGATGTTATGTATAGTGATGTGTTTGGGGTTCACTAAAACTCAAGTAAATATACAATAACTTTTGTATGAGGTGTAATGTACAGTGTCCCTTATGGTGTAATTAGTGGAAACAAAATGCGTAGCATGGTTTTTACGTGCCGAAGGCAATTATACCATAACGGTATTGCATATGAAAAGTAGCAGATTGTATAGGTAATTTTTCAGTTTGCTAACAAAGATAGCAGAAAAGCGCTAACATTATGTTTAAAACCTTTCCTGCTATTTTTTATATGCGGTGTTATGCAACGAATTTTGTATTTCAGTTCTTAATAAACTTTTTTATTATAGACCGTCCGTTTTTATCTTTCAGCAGGATAAAATAAATTCCGCTATTCAATTTTTGAACATCAATTGATTTATTATTTAAATTAGAATCATTTACAGATAAAACCAGTTTTCCATTTATATTGAAAATATTAACAGTAAAATCATTCCAATCAATTGTGCCAGAAATAAATAATTCATCTTTTACAGGATTTGGCAATATGGTAAACAAATTCGTAGAATAATCTTGTGTTGATAATAATTCATTACTGTAGATTGCTTCATTTCCATTTGAAGAAAATATTACCAAAGTTTTACTACTACCCTCGTCAGTAATAGAATAAGTAAAAGGATTGTCAATATTACTAATGAAAAATTCACCAAGATAAATACCTTCATATACAGCGTTTTCAGTTGCATTTATCCCAAAACAACCTCCAAAAGTCATATACCAACTATCAAACGAAAATTGAGAATTGAGATTATCATATATAATACCTCCAGACATTGCGTCACAGACACCAGTTTCAAATTGTATTTCTGAAAAGAATACTGTAATAAAAGGAACATCTTCATTATTGGGTGGAAGATTATCTTGTCCATCAATAATTAAATTTTGTAAATACCAAGTATTTTCAAAAAGTTGCGGGTCTTGAGCATTGCATGAAAAGTATGCGAATAAAATAAAGAATAAAATATTTATATTTTTCATAGCTTATTGTTTTATAAGAGTTTTTGAGTTTTGTACTTCGCCGTCACAAACTAAAATAATATTGTACAACCCTGAAGTGTATGTAGAAATATCTATGGTAATATCACTCTGTTGAACATCGAGTATATAGTTATCGCTACCACCAGTATTTAAGTTTACTACCATTACATAAGCAGAACTTGCACCATCTGTTAAATAGTTAACAGTAAATGATTGGGAAGCTGGATTGGGTATTAAACTTTCTAACTTGTAAGGGTTTACCGTTATTTCTACTTCGTCATAATCTTTAAACCCATCAATATTAGATATAATCTCTAATTTATATTTTTTGGTTACATCGGGTGATACTGTTAAATCTGTACCCGTATATATTAGATTCCCTTCTTGGTCATACCAATTATAAACAGCATCTTCGTTTATTTGTCCTGCATTTATGGTAATGGTCTCATTCTTATCTATTTCTTCGTCACTGCCAGTAATCAATATCACAACTGGAAATTTACCTTTTTTCCTTGGAAGTGTCAATGTCCCTCCCAACCTTACACTATCTTTTTTATTATCAAAAAATATATTTTCAGAATGATATAAATAAGGTTTTGATGGTTCTTGATACCTTGGAATTTCTGTTGTACTTTCTGTTTTTTTTATTAGGATTAAAGGAAAAGATTGTCCAGATTGTACAAAATTACCGATAATAGTATCTTTTGTTTTCAAAACTCCTTCATAAGCTATATTGGCATTATCTATTTTTAGTTTTAAAACGTTATTTTCAAAATCAATGGTCGTTACGGGAATACCTTTTGCTCCTTGATCTGGGCTGTCCATAGTTGATACTAAACCTTTATCAGTTTTATTAATATTAAAAATTAGTTTTAATTGTATTGTTTGAACATTTAAAATGCCTTCCCAATTACCAACGATGCTTTGGCTAAAAGATGAAATGTACATTAATAAAAACGGTATAAAAAATATTTTTTTCATTTTAAAAATTATTTGTTATTGGAATCTATTTGCTTTAATTTTTTTTCGACCCAATAGATTAAAATGGCAAATTCTAATAATAATAATCCAACAAAAATATTTAGAAAATCAACCTTTAAAAAATCGACCAATATTAGAGAAATTATAGTATTAAATAAAGATATAGTTAACAGACCTTTAGAGGCCATTTTATTTGCAATTTTCCAATGTTCAATACTTTTTTTTGAATTCCTTGTTCGATACCCATATAAATAATTAATTTTTTTGGGTTGAATTAGAAAATAAATTATTGAAACTCCTAAAAGCATTAAGGATATTGATGTTTCTGTACTCATAATTATAGTTTATTACTGACCTTAAATTTATAAATTATATTTCGTTAAAGCACCAAAACCGCTATTTTTTATATACTTTGTTAGCTGTCTGCTTTATTTTCCTTTCTGTTGATAGCGTTGGCAAGACATACTCTTTTGCAATTTTGGCTTGAGTGTTGGCTGTAGCGATTGCAAATGTGTATGGCTTTATGCGTTGGCTATTTTTCATTAAGTTTATTTAAATTGTCTTTATAAAATCCAAATTTAGTATCTATTAACATTGCCCTATCTAAATAACTATTAAATTCTTCACAGGATGTTTCGGGAAGTAAACCACAAGAATAGCAAGATGCAAGATTTAGTCCGCCCACACCTTGACCTTCTGAAGAGTAGCAAATTGGGTCAGATGCACAGTCTTTTGCCCTTGCCAAAGCTGAATATAATATTTTAGTAAACCTTTCAGAGTTTGCTTGTGAAACTAAACCTCCAAAACTTCCTTCTGCACCTGCCATTGTATAAATAAGAACACCTTGCATATCGTTTTCATTTATGTAAAGTCTTTCCGAAAGTGATGTTGCAGGATAACCAGTTAAAAATTCCAATTCCTTGATTAAGATATGAGAAAAGGTGTGTATGAATAGAAAAGTTGTTAAATATTCTAAATTAGCAAACATCTTTTCTTTTTCTTCTGAACGTCTGAAAGATGAAGTTTCCGCATTGTTCTTAAGTGTTTCTATCCTTTCGTTAAAAGATTTGTTTTTTGATTGTTCTTCAAACCATTTACTAATTTTATCTTTATCAAAATCTATAAATATCCCTTCACCAAAGCTTTCTATTCCTGGTAATAATTTGGTGTTCTTTCCTTTTGAAGTGGTGTATTTAGCTTTAACTGCGTGCTTGCTTACAGGAATATAATCTTCCATTGTTTTATCTGCAAAAAGGTCTTTGTCTATTGGTTCTTGACGGCTATAACCAGTTTGAACAGATGTAAGTTTTAATCTATTAATTTTTAATAGTTTGGTAATCCCAAAATTTATCAACTCATTTGAGTTTTCTTCTTCAAATACAAGGTCTTTATCATCAGGACTTTCATTTGTTGTTAAATATTGATACTCTTTCAACCTATAATCGACTTCTTTTATAAAATCTTGATTTTCGGGAAACAGAACTTCTTCTATTTGACTTATTGTAAATTGAGGATGTTCGTTATTAATTTTTGCATATATTTTTTCTGCTGAAAATTCAGCATCTTCATAAAGTGTTTTGATTTTATCTTTAATTTCTTTTTTAATTTCAAGAGTTGGCAAATACAGACTGTTAGTAATCAATGGATAGTAAACACTATTACTTGTTCTAATTACAGCTTTATACATTACTTTTTGCTCATTTCCTTTATTATCTAAAACAGGAAAACCTTCTTTGTTTTTAATAATTTTCACTTCACCATTTTCATTAAAATCAGGAACTCTTAATCCCATTAAACCACCTAAAGAAATTTGTTTTGCATTCGTTTTGCAATCAGGGTTCTTACATTGAATTCTAACTCCAGTAAAATCAGGGTTTCGACCATCTTTAAGATACTTTAAATCTTGTTTATCACAACATTTTCCATTGAAAGTGATTTTTTTCTGTCCATTTTCATCTTTATCTCTTGATAAGTTTGTCCAGTTTTGCCAAGGAACATCTTTCATATTTCCATTAGGAGCAGTCATTATAAATCGAACTTGCTCTAATAAGTAATATCTCCTTTTTTCTTTGTTTTGTTTTGCTTTTTGGTAGCACTTATAACATTTTGGAGGAGTGAAAGCATCATTTATCTTATTTGTTTCCTTGCTGTGAAAAGCGATTTTCCAGCCTTTATACCAATCATTAATGTGTTTTATACTATTACATTTATTACAGTACATCCATTTTGGAAAGTATTCTGCATCAATTATATGGTCTTTTAATTTAGGTAAAGATGTATTGTAAAAAGCAGAATAATTAGCAGGGACTTTAACAATTTGGTTTAAATCTGGGAAATAGAATTTTAATCGTTTAAGTAAGCGGTCGTCATTTATACTTTCATTTTCTTGAACTTCAATTTTTCCTTTTTCAATCAAAAAAAAGTATTTCCATTTATCAAAGTCTTTTATCATTAACGCTCCGTCAATTGTTTCAATAATTGAGCCAACTCCACCATAAGAACTAATTAATTTCCTTGTTTGTAATTCTGTGTATTTAGCCATTTTTTCTAATATTTGGAAGTCCAACTTTAATAAATGAATTTGTATTTATTTCTCTCATTGATTGCATAACAGACCACAAATCATCCTTATCAAAACTCTTTTCTGCTGGTTTTACAAGTAAACCAATTCTGGTTTTTGTTGCTTCATAATTTTTTAAATCGTGATTTTCTATTTGCTCTAACCAATCATAAGACAATTCTTTCAATTTGCTTTCAAATAATTGATAGACTTTGGCATTATCCGAAAAGCGTTTTTTTATTTCAGTTTTTAAACCGTCTAACATTTCTGGTTGAAAATATTGAGCAGAATTATTTGAAGCCATACCAGAAACTTTATGTCTAACATAAGTTATCATTATGCTTGTGAGCATTTTTTCAAGTGTGTTTTCCGTAAAAGGCGTTAAACTTACAGGCTCAACACTTTTATAAAATGCTTGATGAAATGGTATAAAATGTTCAAAATGAGATTTATCTCTTGCTCTATTTGCATCTAATAAATCAATTACTACACCTTTGAATTTACGACCAACTCTACTGGAAGCCTGAATATATTCTGCAACATTTTTGGGTTGGCTATTAATAAGCATAATATTAAATCTTTCAATGTCAATTCCAACTGAAATCATATTTGTAGCTAAAACCAAATCAATCATTCCTGTTTTTACGTATGTATTACCATTTAGATACTCTTGTATAGTGTCTTCATTAAAGGTATTTTCTTCTAAGCGTTTTAAAGTCTGTTTGATTTTTGTACTATCAATTCGACTTGTTAATTCTTCATCACGATTGTATAAGTACTCGTAATTAAACTTGTAATTAGGGTTGTCTCCGTATAATTTCTTTTGCAAAGCAGAAGTAAAAGTTGAAATTTCATCTCCAACTTTATTATGAATTTTCCCTACATCTTTTAAACTGTTGTAATAAGAAATAAGTGTCCAATATTTATCAAATATCTCGTAGTCTTTTTTACCATTTAGAATTAATGTTTTGTAAACTTCTAAACGAGCAACAAACAAATTGGCTATCATTTGTAATTGTGTATCAATAGATGATTTTCCTGTAGGGATAAAGCCAATATATCTTCTTGTACTTTTAGTTTCAGAAACTTTTGCAAAAAAGCTATCAGCATAACTTAAACCTGATGGTGGAAATACATTTACAGTTTTATCATTGCCGTACAATGCTTTTATTTGTTCATCTGTGTTTCGAATTGTTGCAGTAGAACAAATTATTTTTGGTTTCCTTCCATTTTTTGAACAAAGCATTTCAATAACGCTTTCAAAAATTCCTGTAATTGTTCCTAATGGACCAGTTAGTAAGTGTAATTCATCTTGAATAATTAAATCGGGAGGTAAACCATCATTTATTGAATTGAAAAAACTATTTCCTTTTGCTTTCCAAGCTAACATTGCAAACTTATCCACTGTTCCAAAAAGGAGAGTAGGAGGCTTGTCATAAAGCATTTCATCTACTACTTGAATAGGAAGTTCGTTATGAAAATGGCATTTTTTGTTTACACATTTTATGTTGAATTCCGTGTCTTTTTTCTTGCCTTCAAGTTTAAAACCAAAAACCCATTTATCGTGTTCATTTTTAGTTATTAACTTTGTACCACACCAAGAACAAGAGCTAATTTGGAAAACATTTTTATTTTCAGGAATACCGTCTTTTTTATTACATTCTTCATTAATTTCTTCGACTTTTTCTTCTGCTTCTTTTAATGTGTTTGGTGTAGATGACATTCCAACCCACATTCCAATTGTAATAGGTTCTTTTCGTAATTCTTGTTCAAATTGTTTTCTTAAAAACTCTAAAACAACGATTAATCTTGAAGCTCTTTCAAATTGCTGTGCTGTTAATAACCTTAATGTGTATCGCATTATTACAGAAGTACCTTCATATCCTGTTTTATTCATTAATCTGCGATAGGTTATTGTAAAAGCAGCAACAGACAAATATGCTTCAGTTTTTCCACCACCTGTAGGAAACCAAATTAAATCAACCATTTTGTTTCTTGCATCTGATTTTAAGTCCGTAATACTATCAATATTCAGTAATAAAAAGGCTAATTGAAACGGTCTGTATTTTGGTCTGCCAAAAGGAAGATTATCAAATTGATAGTTTTTGAAATAGTCTATATTATTGTAATCAATTGTTGAGTTTAATTCAGCTAAATCCTTTTCCTTTCCAGAAAAATCATCATCATTTGATATGATAATTTGAATGAGCATTGCTGTATTTGCCAATTGAAATGCTCTAAATATTTTATCATCTTTTAAAAGTTCTATGTTTGATTTTAACCGATTAAGATTATAATCTAAATTTTTAAAAATATGTTGTTCAATTTCTTTATTTGAAGATTTACTTTGCTTTTGTTCGGCAATCCATTTACCATATAAGTTCACAAAGTTGTTTAAACTATCAATTATGTTGTCTCTTTTGTCATTTGAGAAATGAGATAGATTATAAATATCTAAACTTTGATTTAGTGAAAAAAAATCATTTGGATTGTCTTTAAAATCTTCTTTTGAAAAACTGTTTTTGGTATCTTTCACATCATATTGAGGTAAGAAAGATGTTTGTATTTGGTTGTTGTTTTTATCCCAAATTATGGAGCAGTTATGACCAATTCCATAACTAAATTTGTCTTTGTACAAATAGTTTAGTACTTCTGCTTCTTTGTCTAAAGGATTAAGTTCAATATATGATTTGTAAGGTTTGAGTTCTTTTACATTAACCTTAATTTCTGCCTGAAAAATACATTTTTGATTTAATAATTCTTTAGCATTTGAAAATTGGTTTGATGGATGTTTGTCTGATATATTTGCTAATTGTATTTTAACGTAAGTGCTGCCTTTGTTTTGGGTTGTTATGTATGTTTTTACTCTATATAAAACTCTTAAACAATCACTTGTTTTCTTTTTTAAGTTACGCTCATAAATTATGTTACGTATAGAAACATCAGTAATAGATGCGTTTTCCTTTATAGTAATATTTTCACGTTTCCAAGTTCTACCTAAAAGTTTTTCAAAATGGTGAAAAATTGGTGGAAGTGGACTGTCTTTATATCCCTCTGATTTTTTGAAATCATCAAATTGAGCAAATTCTTCAGTTCTTGGAGCTCTACTTTTACCTTGAAACTTTCGTTTTAAAATCATATAGCCATCTTCATAACTTATAATGTTTTTAAATGGAAAAGAAGGATGATTGTTAAACTCATCAAAATCTCTTTTTGATATTTTGATTTTAACTTCTTTGGTTATTTGAGAATACAACCCAAAATTAAATTCTACTTCAAGTTCTTTTATAGTATTATCAACACAGAAAGTCAAACTAATATTTGAGGGGAAAAATGTATTTTGAGAAACCTTTAATTCATCATCTTTGCTTTCGCCTTTATTTTTACCGTTATAATTCTCACTTTCTGGTTCTATTTCTTCTATGTGTTCATTTTGAGTATCAATTTCGTCACTATCTGTATCATTATTTAATTCATTATCATCTTTTTCTGATTGAGTTTCAACTCTGATTTGTTCAGGAAATAGAACGCCTGTATAATACCTTTGTAAAGGGAAATCTGAAATAATCTCTTCCTTTTTATCTTTTTCATCTACAAAAATATCTGAACCAGGACCCAAAAGGTCTTTTTTTATTCTTTGCTGAAAAATGTCTCGTGCTATACTATCGTGATTATTGCTCATAATCAATTGCTTTTATTGTTTTTATAATTCTTTCTTTTGCATTTTGATTAACAAATTGCTGAATTTGTTGTTCTGAAAACTGCTTTAACAATTCCCCTTTTTTCTTAATTCGTATGTAGTCTGAAATTTCATCACTAAAATTTCTCCCTAATGCAATCATAATTCCATTATATGCACTCCGACTTTTCCGTATTTCACCAAAATTTTCATTTAAATAATCAGAATTAATTTCTTTTTTTAGAACCAAAAGGTCTTTTGGTTTTTGGGGGAATTTAACATTGCTTTCTGCTTTAATCCAATTTTGCAATGTAGATTCGGTCGTTATTGAAAGACCTTTATTTTTCAGGTTATCTAACAACATATTTAGTGAGTCGTACTTTAGACTAAACGTTTTTAGTTCATTTTTCCAAAGCTTAGAGAACTCTTCAATTTCCGCAAATTTTCCATCTGTATCAAACTCCAAAGCAACTTGATGTAGTTCTTCTTTAGAAGAATTATCGTAAACTCTGATTTTATCTCCTATTTTGAGATTTTTTACTTTTTCAAAACGTTCCCTTTGATTGATTTTTAATAAAACTGTTTTGTTTTCATCTAATTCTAAATACTCTGTGTCATTTTCAAAGGTCAATTCTTTGCAAATGTTAGTAGTACAAACATTTGAATAATCAGGATTTATTGTTATTTCTTCATCTTGACTAAAAAGACGTTTAATGAGTTCATCAATATTTTCAAATTTCTCAGTTTCATTAAATGAGATTTCAGAGATGGTTTTTCTATCAGAATTTTTTAGTTCATTGTATGTTTCTCGTTTTAGTCGACTAAAACAATTATCAAAATATTCTTTTTCTTGAGAATATAAAATGATGTTTATTTTGTTAGAATTATACATCATTGATTTTAGGTGATTGTAACCAAAGAATCCTAAAAACACGATTGTCTTGTTATGAATGTCAAGTTGGTTAAATTCTTTGAATGAAATTATATTGCGGACTTTGCGTGGATTTATTTCTTCAATCCAGATTCCTAAATATTCCTTTGGAACAACTAAAAAATCAATTTTTTGAAATTCATTGATTTTTTGAAACTTCAAATGACTTTCTTTTTTACATTCAATTAGCAATTCAAATTTTTCAAGTATTTTATTCCAAACATCTTCGTAATCATATTTTCCAATATCATCTAAAACCGTTTCTACAATATCTTCCCCTTCCTTTTCAAAATATATTAAAGTATTGTCAAGTTGGGTAAGAAGCCTACTCTTTGAAGTTGGAATTATTATTGGTAATATATTTCTAACAAATTTGTATAGTTCTTTTAGATTGATACCATAATCATTTTCTACTTGCTTTACCGAACAGTCAAATTCTTTTAAGTATTCTGTAACCCGCTTATTTTCAACTATCACTTTGTTTATTGTGTATGTTGTGAAATAATTAAAGAAATCTAATTCAGGCAATGTCCATTTCCATTTATATAAATCTGGAATTGCATTATTAGAAATATCGACACTTCCAATAAGTATGCAGTTTTCTATTTTTCTATTGTTTAAATCCTCTGTTATTTCAAGATGATGTTCTTTGTATTTGTTTTGACCGATAAATGTGACATTACGTATTGAAATTCCCTTATCTAAAATATGTTTTCTGGCAGTTTCATAATCATTGACAATGTAAATCATTGGGTCAATTGGAATATTATCAGTTTGTTTTCCTGATTTTGCCACATATTGAAATGGAAAAGCTTTATGAATTTTTTCACCATCTATTTTGTGTTCATTTAATTCAGCTACAATGTTCTTATCGGTAACAATAATTGACTTATACTTGAATTTTGATGGTAACTTGATAGATTTCTTTGTGTTTTCAATATTCAATACTTTAACAAAGAAATTTTTGTAAGCATTAAACTTTAGTTTGGCTCGCCTTGGATTAAAATCAGATGTTATAATTATGTAGTTCTTGATTTGGGAATGATTTGGGAGTTTTAGCAAACTATTGCTTCCTTTTAAAGTATATCCTTTTTCCGATTTTTTGATTATTTCATATCTGTTACCACTTTCTTGTAATACATCTCCAACTTCATAGACTGTACTGTCGTCAATATAATTATCAATAAAATTGTATAAAGTAAGTGTGTAGATTGCAGGAATGTAAAACTGTGTTTTAGTTTCTTTGTCTGGAATATAAATAAGTGTGTTTTTCTTTCTTTTACTGTCTTTTATTGTTTGATAGATTAGGTACGAGTTTATAATTTCAAACTTATCAAACCCTAATTCATTAATTTTGAAATGCTCTTTTAGTTTTCTTTCGGAAAATTCAATCAGTATTTTTGAATATTTGTTTACACCTTTCATTTTCCTTTTTCAATTCTGTGTTTAGCGTTGGCTAAAAAATAGCTCTTTTGGTTTTTTCAGCTTTGGCTTGTGTGTCGGCAAAAAACCAAATGTGCAATTTGTGCGGTTGGCTTTTTTCGGTATGAAACACAACGGACACTGTGTATGGCGTGTGAGGCGTAGCCAAACGAGAGCCATCATTACGCCTCATAAGCTATACACGATGTTATGTATAGTGATGTGTTTGGAGTTCACTAAAACTCAAGTAAATATACAATAACTTTTGTATGAGGTGTAATGTACAGTGTCCGTTATGGTGTAATTAGTGGAAACAAAATGCGTAGCATGGTTTTTACGTGCCGAAGGCAATTATACCATAACGTTAGTATATACAAATCTAACGTTTTCCTTCCTAATAAACAACTGTTTATATAGGTTATCTCGCACCTTTTTGATGAATTTGGAATATCCTATGAAAAAGAAGTTATGTCATACCTTTTATACTTTAAAACTATTTTAGAGCTCAAAAGATATAGGAAATACGTAAACATAATGCCTTCTAATCCATCTTTATTCAAAAGGAAAAATAAAATTAAGCCAATCCAAATTATTGAAATTACACAGCAGCTTTCTACTTATCTCAACTGCTTATAAATTAACCCGATGTTTATTGCAACAAAGCGATAAAATTAGTGGGGGGTTCATTGACCCACTTAATTTTGATCGCTAAGTGTTGGCGGTAGTTTTTATTCTTCTTCTTTATATTCTTCTTCTGAATTAACTTTGTCTAGAATGTCTCCAAGAGTTAAGTACTCATATTTTTTTGAATAATCCATAATGATTTGAAGATCCCCTTTTTTTCCAACCGCATCCATCATCAAAACGTATTTATATGCTTCTTCGAATTTGTAGGCTGTAGTTGAGTCTAATTCTGTTTTAATCTTTTCTACATTCTCTTTTGCATTTGCACCATTGACAAATACTTTTTTTGGATTTGTGCAGCCTAAAACGCTTAAGCAAATAGCAAAGAGTAATATGAGGTTATGTGCTTTCATTTTTATCATAATTAGTGAACAGAAACACCTAAGTGAACGCTGCTATAACTTTTAGGGCTCTTTTCAAAACTACAAAATATTTTAGAAACAGACTTTTTTATCTGCTTTTTTTGTTTTCTGCCTCCGTTTTCAGTTTTTTAGGGCTCCATAATGGTTTATTTTAGAGGGTTTCATCTCATTTTTTATTTATTGGACATACCTATCCCACTAAAGCAGGGGTCTGTTTAAGTAAATATGCTCCTCTTAGCACATTGTATAGGATACAGTTCATATCAAAAACAAGACTGTTTCTTTTCTTTGTCTTAGCTCTAACCTCACTATATTTAAGAGTTTTCTTCATATAGGCAAATGGATGTTCCACAGCGGCTCTAATTTTAGACATCTGCTTATTTCTCTTTTCTTGTTTTTTGGATAACTTCTTCCCTCTACTGGCTTTATCTAATATTCCATAATGTACATCTCCAAGAGCTCTAGAGGCTCGCTTATATTTCTGATTAGCATATGCCTTATCTGCACAAACAAAGCTTTCATCTCCACTGAGGCAATCTTCAAAGGATTTTGAATCATGAGAAGAGGCATCTGTAAAAACACGCTTTCTGATAATCTTACTATCCATATCTAGTCCAATATGACCTTTATATCCAAAATAGTCTTTCCCGTTTTTATGGGTACTGCGAGCATCAGTATCTATCTGTTTACCAGGAGCGTTCTCCAGTTTTTTACGTCTATCCTTGCTAAGGGGTCTGGTAGAAGAATTCACTATAGTAGCATCTACCAATATACCTTTTTTGACCACTAACCCTTGCAACTCCAACTGATGGACAATGCTACTAAAGATTCTGTCCATTAGTTTTTCCTTCAACAACGACTCCTTAAACCGCCAAAGAGTAATGAAGTTAGGTATCTCATCCTCCAAACCAAGACCCGAAAAGCGCTGAAAACTCAAGCGATCAATCAATTGATCCTCTAATTCCTGATCGCTCAAATTATATAAATGCTGGAGAAACAGCATACGTAATTTCAACTCCAAACTCAAGGGCTTTCTACCGCCTTTCGAAGTTCTAGACTTATCTGCTTTTTTTACAATCGCTAATAACGCTTGCCAGTTGACCATTGATGCAATTTCATCTAGAGTATTACTTACTTTTGCACGCTTTTGGCGCTTCGAAAAAATCATTAAATCCATAAGGCTTAATTGTGGGTGATACATACCATCAAGATACAAATTAACAAGCTTGTATACTAGAAAAATTCCGCGTAGTTAGTTTTGAAAAGAACCCTAAAATTGATGTCCCAAGGCGCAAGTTTTTAAGTTTCTATTTATTGAAAAAAGTGCAACTTATAAAGATACAGTCATATTAATTTATATACTTGTCTTTTTCTGTGCTAGGTTTGTACTATTAACCTCACAAAAAAGAACATTATGAAACTTACAAAGTATTTACTTATCGTTGCAATTTTCGGAGCTGGATTATTTGTTTCTTGTACTCCTGAAAATGTAGAAGATGGACAAAACGAACAACAAATCGACTCAACACAATTAGAACCACCAAGACAAGGATAGGAGCGCATTAATTAATAGGAGGGTTTATTGTTCTATTAATTGCAATTACACCGTTTTTGTTTTATTCATACAAAAGTTTCCCAAATGATTCACAGATTTGGGAAACTTCTTTATTTACAATAAATACAACTTATTATTCAATTAATGCATTTGCATGGTTTTTTACATGTAAACATTGGTGGCATTGGATTATTTTAGTACCTATAACAATGTATTCTTTTCAATTATGGGGGATTATTAATCAAAGTAGCAATCTTGATGAAGTTGAATTAATTTATCTACTACCGTTGATGATGTTTTTAATTCCTTTTGTTTATGTAATTTGTGCTAAATTATTTGATAAGGTAAGAGGAGATGATTTAGAATCATTTGAGGAAGAACTTTCTCAAAAAAGAAGTACTTGGCAACAAATAAGAGATTTATTTCGCTAATTGATAAATAATTAGTTACTGTTTATTCTTTTCTAATTGCTTTAAATAAAATGACGGAGAAAAACCATAGTTTTTTAAAAACGCCTTTGAAAAGGATTCCCCACTTTTAAACCCACATTCTTTCGCAATTGCTTTAATGGTGTAATTTCTAAGTCTTTTGTTTACTTTAAGTTCATTAAAGGCATAAGATGTTCTTAGATCATTAATATAACGTGAAAAATGCTTTCCTTTGTTTAAATTGATGACTTTAGATAGGTAATTATGATTTGTTCTAAATGCCTTTGCCATTCCTTGTAAATTTATTGAAAGCGACAAATATTTTTGTTCTTTTTCAAAGTAATCAAGTTGTTCTAAAATTGTATTAAAGATTTCTTTTGATATCTCCCTTTTTGGCTTAACCACAATTCTATGACCAATATTGGTTTCATTCTGAGATACTAATGATTTAAATCTTTTTTTATATACTCGTTGTCTATTAACATAATATCCTAATATTAAAAGGCTTAAACTTAAAAAACTTAAAACTAATACAATCGTAGTTGATTTCTTCTTGTTTAATAGTCCAAGGCTTTTTATTAAACTTTCCTTTTCAACAATTAGTTTTGGAATTTCATATTTATCTTTAATTTTAGAGTCAATATATTGGTAATTTTTTTTAATAATACTATCTGTATATATAATTTTACTCAAATAAATAATTTGTTTTTCTTTATCCCCTATAACTTTATAAAACTTAAATAATTCATAATGTAATAATGATTGATTAGGGATTATTTTTTTGGTAAGATCGAAAATAGAATCTGCCTTCAGTAAATAATTTATTCCAATTTCTTTTTCTCCTTTGTATAAATAAGATAAGCCTAAATAATAATAATCATTCAATAAATAAGTTGGCTTAGATTGCAATAATGAAGACTTTTTTAAACTATCTATTGCTTTGTTATAATTTTTCAAATAAAATTGTATTTCACCTGAACAAGAAACTAAATATTGATATTTATATACATCATTAATCACCATCGATTTTTTAATGCCCTTTTTAACATTTATTAAAGCAGAATCATACTTTTTTGAATATAAATAAGCTTCAGATACTAAAGTTAAGGCATCTATGTATTCATTTTTAAATTCTTTTAAATGTTCTTGGGGTTTTGGTTTGTAACTTTTTCTTGCACTAAGGTTATATAATATAGCAAAATTTACACTCTTTATAAAATTAAGATGTTCTTTACTTAATTCTAATGCTTCTGCTGGGTTTCCCCAAATACATTTAATATTGATTATTAGTTTATTAACAAATATTTGGTTTATTACGTTACCATTTTTAACGTAATAGTCATAAGCTATTAATAGATTATCTAAAGATTTTTTATACTTTTCATTCTTAAAATACAAAATACCTTTAAACATATAACCCAATGCAGGATATGTTATATTCTCAAAATTTTTAGTTAAATAAATAATACTATCTGCTAATTGAACGCTTTTTTCATCATGAAAAATTCTAGCCAATCTATCATACCCTCTAGCCATTTTTATAGTATCTTTTTCTATTCTTGCTTTATTAAGGTACGCACGTGCTACTTTTTCTGCCTTTATACTATCGGTATCCACTAAATCAAATAAGGAAAGCAATTCTTCATCACCCATTTTTTGCAATGCATTCGAAGAAAAATCTTGTGCATTAAAAGAAAATGTTAATAATAAACAAATAAGAAGAAAATAAGGGTTCATGTCTTTAGTATTGTTCGAAAGTAAATACTAAGATACCTTATTTATAAATGAAATTAAAGCCCTATCTAAAACGTATTAGAAATAATAATTTTTAAACTGCTGTGCATCAGTAATATAACTAGGTTGTTTTAACCACCCCATTCATGAATAACGACTTTATGATTCATGAATACAGAAGAGCTTCATTTGTTTTTACCCTTTTTGCGACTATATATTTGCCAAGAAATAACATTTAAAATGCCAGCTAAGGCTTTATAAATTTAATATTAACTGGGGAGTTATTTGCAACAAAGTCTCTTAGCTGGTTGTTTAAAAATTAAAATTATTTATTAACCGCTTAAATTAAAATTAAATGACTTAGTTAAAAAATCCATACATCGGAAAAAGAGAAAGCTTCAACCAGACAGAAGTGTTTGAGGTCAGCAAAAAGTGAACTTTAAAAGGGTTAAATCTAAGAGATAGATTTAATATATTTATTAACCTTTTAAAGTAAGACAAGTGTCAAGAAAAAAGAGTGCTAGTTCACTAATTAGTGAACTAAAGCGAAAAACCAGAAGAACTTACAGCTCAGAAGAAAAGATCAGAATAATTATTGATGGAATGCGAGGAGAGATGTCCGTTGCAGCGCTATCTCGCAGGGAAGGAATATCTCAAGGGATATATTATAAATGGACTAAAGATTTTATGGATGCTGGTAAACGAAGATTAACAGGTGATACCATGCGTGAAGCTAATACATCAGAGGTAAAAGAACTTAAAGATGAGAACCGCTCCTTAAAGGAGTTGGTTGCAGCGCTTTCGCTGAAGAATCGAGACTTGAAAAAAAACTTAAATGGGGAAGATTAAAACGAAAGAAGTATATGCATTATAGTCAAAGAGAAAAGTACGAGATTATTCGTCTAGTAGAGCAATCTGATTTGGGAGTCATCAGAACCTTAAAACAAATAAAAGTAAATAAGACTACATTTTATAAATGGTATAACGCTTATTTGAATGATGGGTATGATGGGCTTAAAAGAATGCAGTCAGTGTGAGAACGTAGCTGGAATAGAATAAATGAAGCTGATAGAGATAAAGTTGTTGAAATCGCTTTAGAAAATCCAGAGCTATCCTCTAGAGAGCTTGCTTGGCACATTACTGACACTTATAACTATTATGTTAGTGAATCGAGTGTCTATCGCATTTTAAAAGCCAGCGGACTTATTACAACGCCTTCATTTAGAGTGATGAGTGCCTCTGATAGTTTTCATGATAAAACCACGTCTGTAAATCAGATGTGGCAGACCGATTTCACCTATTTTAAAATCTATGGATGGGGTTGGTATTATCTATCAACCATATTAGATGATTATAGCCGTTTTATTGGGAGTTGGGAGTTATGTTCTTCAATGAAGGCAGCAGATGTAAAAAGCACTATAGATAAGGCTTTATATACCGTGAATTTACCAGAAAATAGACCTCCAAAATTATTGTCTGACAATGGTTCCTGTTATATATCGAATGAACTTGCAGAATACTTACAAGATAGAAATATCCATCATGTAAGAGGAAGGTCATTACACCCACAGACACAAGGTAAGATTGAACGCTATCATCGTTCAATGAAGAATGTAGTCAAGTTGGATAATTACTTCAGTCCAGGTCAACTTGAAGTAAAAATGGAAGAATTTGTGAAGTATTATAATTATCAAAGATACCATGAATCACTACAAAATTTAACCCCAGCAGAAGTGTATTTTGGAAATGGTCACAAGAAATTAAAACAAAGAAAATTGACTAAAAACAGAACATTAAATGAAAGAAAAAACAGTTCCAAAAAAATCAATTAACTTTGTGAAACAGTCTCTTAATTTTTAACCCTAAAAGTTCACTTTAGGTTGAAGACGTACATAAAATCCTAAAGGATAATATTGTTATCTCTATTAAAAAATTTAATACAGCTTATAAGCCTATAGAGATCAATGGAAGTAAAATGAAAGAAGTTCTTTATGGAATTAATGAATATGAATGATTTATAAAAGACATTCCTCCACTACCCCATTCCAATAGCTGAACATTGTTTAAATAAAGATATTAAACAACGTATCCAGAACCTAATAAAAAAAGATACCTCCTATTTTATTTCATCTAAATTGTCATTCCAATTCTCAACATGAAGCTTGCCTAATTTTCCAACAGATTTAGCTACAACCATAGCGACAGTAGCATCTCCAGTTACATTTACCATGGTTCTGCACATATCCAATGGTCTGTCTACCGCAAATATCAACGCCAAGCCTATCGCTAATTTATCCGATGGGAAGCCAATAGACTCTAACACGATAACCAACATAACCATTCCAGCTCCTGGTACTGCAGCCGAACCAATAGATGCTAATAAGGCGGTTAATACAATTGTTAATTGTGTACCTATCGTTAAATCAAATCCCAGTGCCTGCGAAATAAATACTGCTGCTACTGCCTGGTATAAACTGGTGCCATCCATATTAATTGTGGCTCCAACTGGTAGCACAAAACTGGAAACCTCTTTGTCTACTCCAATATGTTCTTCAACACGTTCCATAGTTACTGGCAACGTTGCTGCACTCGAGCTTGTTGAAAATGCAAGCAGTTGTGCGGGACTTATTTGTTTTAAAAACCAAAAAGGGTTCTTTTTTGTATAGAACGAAACAACTATAGTGTAAAAGAAAATCATTAAACCCAAACCTAAAACTACAACACCAGCATATTTTAATAATGCAAACAACAGATCCGGATCACTTGAAGATACTACAACAGTAGCAAGTAAAGCAAATACTGCAACGGGTGCTGTTAACATTATTAAGTCTACCATTTTTAAAACGACAAAATTAATAGAGTCAAAAAACTTTTTTAAAGGTCTTGCCTTTTTCTCCCCGATGAGTAACATAGAAATTCCCATAAAAATGGCAAAAAAGATCACCTGAAGCATTAATTTATTATTGCTCAACGATTTAAAAGCATTGTCTGGAACCATATCTACTAAAAATTGTAAAGGCCCACTTGATTTTTGCCTTCCAGCTTCAGCAATTTTAGACTGAACACCACTATCGTACGCATAGGCATCTGTGATCTTAGCAATAGTTTCATTAGAAACTCCATTACCGGGTTCAAAAGCATTTACCAACATCAATCCGATAGATATAGCAATTACAGTAGTAACAATATAAATAACAATAGTTCGCAGGCCAATATCTCTAAATTTCGAAATATCCTTTAGATCTGAAATTCCTTTAATCAAGGATGCTAAGATCAATGGAATGGCAATTAATTTTAAAAGTTTAATAAAAATAGTCCCCAATGGTTTAATCCAATCGATTACAAAATCTGATCCCCAACTCAATTGAGTCATTCCAAAACCAAATAATAAGCCAATGATCATTCCTATTAATATCTGCCAATGTAATTCTAGTTTTTTCATATCGTACCCCAATATATGGGTATCGTTAAATTATTAATAATTATATTTTTGGTAATCATCTCCATTACCATTATTTCTATTTTATAGTTCTGACCTCTCCAAATCGAATTTTTTAAATTTTGACAGATTTATTCAATAGCATAAAATCTGCCAAAACCAAGGCTGCCATTGCCTCAACTATAGGTACAGCGCGTGGAACAACACAAGGGTCATGTCTTCCCTTTCCTTGTTGTGTTACAATTGAACCTTTAGCATCCAACATTTCTTGCTTTTGCATTAGGGTTGCTACTGGTTTAAAAGCAACTCTAAAGTATATATCCATTCCATTACTAATACCTCCTTGTATTCCTCCAGATAGATTACTTTTTGTACTACCATCTGCATTAAACAAATCGTTATGTTCACTTCCTTTCATGATTGAACTACAAAAACCACTTCCAAATTCAACGCCTTTTACAGCATTAATTGAAAGCATCGCTTTCCCTAATTGCGCATGAAGTTTATCAAAAACAGGCTCCCCCAAACCAATTGGAACATCCTGTAACACACACATAATTGTTCCTCCTACTGTATCGCCTGATTTTTTAATTTCTTTTATTTTAGAAATCATTTTCTTAGCGATAGCATCATCTGGACAACGAACTTCATTATTTTCAATTTTGCTGAAATCTAATTCTTGATAGGGTTTATCAATATATAAATCTCCTACTGAAGAAACAAACGCATTAATTTTAATGTTTTTTAGAACTTGTTTTGCAATCGCTCCTGCAACTACTCTGCAAGCTGTTTCACGTGCTGATGATCTCCCACCGCCACGATAATCCCTATAGCCATATTTTTTATCATAAGTAAAATCGGCATGTGAAGGACGATATTTATCTTTTAAATGGTTATAGTCTTTTGTTTTTTGATTTGAGTTAGGAATTGAAAACCCAATAGGTGTTCCAGTAGTTATACCATTAAATATTCCTGACAGAAAGGTTACCTTGTCTGATTCTTTACGCTTTGTTGTAATAGAAGATTGTCCAGGCTTTCTGCGATCTATATCGGTTATAATAGCGTCTAGATCTATTTCAACTCCCGCAGGGCAGCCATCGATTATACCACCTATAGCTACTCCATGGGATTCACCATACGTGGTGAGTTTAAATAAAGTTCCAAATGAATTACCAGCCATATAAGGTATTTATAATATCAATTTCAACAAATGTAATTTTTAATATCACAATAACCAAAAGTGATTTTTGATAGTTTTAAGTGATCAAATAAGTGCTTCTTTTAAAATACTAGCAGGATGCAATGCTTTACGATGCGTTCCATCCAATATTTGATGTCTACAGCTAGTGCCATTAGCTGCAATAATAATATCTGATGAAGTTTTTCGAATACTGGGAAACAATTTTAAATTCCCAATATCCATACTTAACGCATAATGATCTTTTTCAAAACCAAAACTTCCAGCCATTCCACAGCAACCTGTAGGGATGATTGTAGGCGTATAATTTACAGGTAAATTTAGGATATCGAATGTTACTTTCTGATTACTTAAGGCTTTTTGATGGCAGTGAGTATGGATCTTAATTGTTTTTTCTTTTAAAGTAAACTGTTCTTTATTTATTATTCCCATTTTTATTTCTGAAGCTAAAAATTCTTCTATGAGATAGGTATTATTCGCTATGGATTTCGCAGTTGTTAGATCATTTGTTAATCGTAGGTATTCATCCCTAAAAGAAAGGATTGCTGAGGGCTCTATACCGATTAACGGGCATTCCTTAGAAATCTTATCTTTTAGTTGTTCGATATTATAATTCGCAATTTCTTTTGCTTCTTTTAAAAAACCCTTTGAAAGCAATGCGCGTCCACTATCTAAACGATCAATAATACTAACATTATAACCAAGCCTTGTGAGTAAATCATAACTGTCTTTAGCGATTTCAGAATCTAAATAATTACTGAATTCATCTACAAATAAATACATTTTTTTTAATTTGCTATCAGATTGATATAGTGAGTTTAATATAGTTTTACTGAAACTTTTACTTGATAATAATGGCAAGCTTCTTTTCAATGCAATTCCACATGCTTTTTTTATAATATATGAGAAAATAAAATTTTTAAAAAGAGCATTTATAAGTTTTGGAAAACTTGCAGCTTTTTTGTTAAAATAACTATTTCTTGCAAAAATTTTATCTGCAAATGTGGGGGGATGTGTTTTCTTATATTGATAAAGGAATTCTGCTTTAGCGGTTGCAATATCAACATTACTTGGACATTCATTTGCACATGCTTTACAGCTTAAACACAAATCGAATACCTCTTTCAGTTCCTTTGAGTCAAAAGAGTTAAGCGATTTGTTGTTTGCTAATACTTCTCTAAGTGTATTGGCACGTCCCCGAGTAGTATGTTTTTCATCTTTAGTAACGTGATAACTTGGACACATGGTTCCTGTTGCATGCTCTGTTTTTCTACAATCAGCACTACCATTACATTTTTCAGCCAATCGTAAGATACCCTCAGAATCACTAAAATCCAGTAATGTTTCAATATTTGGAACTAATGAATTTGTTTCATAACGAAGGGATTCATCCATTTTATATGCTTCCACTATTTTTCCAGAGTTAAAAATGTTTGATGGATCAAATGCTTTTTTAATTCTTTTTAGAAGAGAATAATTAGATGTTCCAATCAGCATAGGCAAAAACTCCCCACGCACAATACCATCACCATGTTCCCCAGAGAATGACCCTTTAAATTGTTTGGTAAGTTTTGCAACCTCGGTTGTAATCTTTCTGAAATTAGTAACTCCTTCCTCCTTTTTCAAATTCAAAATCGGACGCAGATGCAACTCTCCTGCCCCTGCATGGGCATAATACACTGCTTGCTGATCAAATTGCTTCATCAGTTTTGTAAACTGATTAATATAAGAAGGCAAATCGTCTAATGCAACAGCGGTATCTTCAACACACGCCACTGTTTTATTATCCCCAACCATATTTCCCAATAATCCTAATCCCGCTTTTCTAAGATTAGTTGCTTTCTCAATTTCCTTTTCTTTTAATACTGGAGTTGCATAACTTAAGTTAGACATTTTTAAGGAATATAAAAGGTCATTTGTTTGCTTTAGTAGTAAATCAGTAGTATCAGACCTTAATTCCAACATCAATAAAGCTTTGGGTTTTCCTTCAACAAAATTACTATACGAATTATATTTTTTATTGTTCTTGGTGCAATTCAAAATAAAGTCATCCATCATTTCACAAGCATATAGATTGTGTTCCATTGCAAATAAAACATCGTTCAGGCAATTTTCTATACTTGCATAATGAGCAATAACCATAGAAGAATATTGCGGGGGAAGAGGATCTAATTGCAAAGTAATCTCCGTAGTAAATGCAAGGGTCCCTTCGCTCCCACTTAATAAGGATGCAATGTTAATTTCTTTATCCGAATTATTAAAAACATTTGTATCCAATAACGAATCTAATGCATAACCTGTATTACGACGATGAATCTCTTTCTTTGGAAATTGTTCGGTAATTTCTTGCTGAACTGATTTTGGATTTAATTCTGAATAAATTGTTTTATAAATAATCCCTTCTAGAGTATCAAGTTTTGTTTTTTGAAAAAATGCATCTTTAGTCAGTGGTTCAAATATCACTTCATCTCCATTTGAAAGTATTGTTTTAAGACGAATCACTTTATCACGCGTAACACCGTATTGTATAGAGGTGGTGCCACTGGAATTATTCCCAACCATCCCTCCTATCATACATCGATTGGATGTGGATGTATTAGGACCAAAGAATAACCCAAAAGGCTGTAGATAATCGTTAAGCTCATCTCTTATAACCCCTGGTTGTAACCTAACTGTATTATTTTTTTCATCTACTGAAAGAATTTTTGTGAAGTGTTTGGAAACATCCACAATAATACCATCTCCAACACATTGCCCGCTAAGTGAAGTCCCTGCAGTACGAGGAATGAGTGATGTCTTATTTTTATTTGCAAATTGAATAAGTTGCGTTATAGCCTTGTTGTTTTTTGGAAATGCAACCGCTAAAGGAAGTTTTCTATAAACAGAAGCATCGGTGGCATAAAGCATTTTATGCAGGTTATCAAAATGAAATTCTCCTTCAAATATTTTCTGAAATTGTTCTAGCTTTTGCACCATGATGAATTGTAAAAATAGTAACTGCTTAAATTTAATTTTATTTATTAATTATAAAATTTAAGGATAAAATGTTTTTATACAATCTGTAACTTTTTTTTTAGTTTTGTAAACTAATTTTAAAGAAAATAATAAAGGAAAATAAGCTGCTCAATTATATCATTAAAAAATTAGAAATTATTTCTTTCCCATATTCCGTTAATATGGATTCGGGATGAAATTGAACACCAAAAACGTTATACGTTTTATGTCTAAAAGACATAATATGTCCATTCGCATCTTCTGAAGTAAGTATCAATACATCCGGAAAATTATGTTTGCCTACGATCCAACTATGATATCTTGCTGTATTAAAGGTATCTGGTATTCCTTTAAATAATAAATTGTCTGAATTGATAACATGTGTAGGCAAGGCTTCTCCATGACATACTTCATTAATATTAATTAAGGTGCCACCAAAATATTCTCCGATCGCTTGCATACCTAGACAAACTCCCAATATTTTTTTTGAAGCAACATATTCTTTTATAACATCATTCATAATACCAGCATCTTTTGGTAAGCCAGGACCTGGCGAAAGAATTATTGTATCATAATCTTTGACTTGATCCAGCAAAATTTCATTATTGCGAAATACATCCACTTCAAAACCATGAATAGACTCAATATAATGTGCCAAATTATAGGTGAATGAATCATAATTATCAATAAGCAATACCTTTTCCATAAATCCTAAATTGGGTTTCAAAAGACACTACAAATTTATAAGATTATTATTTAGAAATTCTTAGTTATAATTCTTTAAAATATTTTATTAAAAAAAAGGTATATTTAAAATTGAATTATATTTTATACACCTAATAATGAGAGATATAGTTAAATTATTTTATCAATCCTTTGCTAAGCTTGATGCTGAATCTATGGTAAACTGTTACCATGATGATGTTTTATTTGAAGATCCGGCCTTTGGTATATTAAAAGGATCTCATGCAAAAAACATGTGGCGAATGCTCTGTGAAAGCCAGAAAGGGAAAAACTTTATAATTACTTCATCTAATATAGTTTGCAACAAAGAATCAAGTACCGCACATTGGGAAGCACAATATATTTTCAGCAAAACTGGAAGAAAAGTCCATAATAAGATCGATACTGAATTTATATTCAAAGATGGAAAGATCATTCAGCATACAGATCATTTTAATTTGCATTTCTGGGCTCGACAAGCGATAGGGTTTAAGGGCATTCTTTTAGGCGGAACAAACTTTTAAAAAAAAAAGCTACAAGCTCAGACAAACAAGTTATTAAAAGACTTTGAAGCTAATAAAACCAACATTAATTGATTTTAAAACATAAAATAAATATGGAAAAAGAATTCGACCCAAAACATTATAAAGATACCACTAGAGAACAATGGCAAACAGCTGCTGAAGCATGGCATCCAACATTAAAAACCTGACTTGGTCCTGCTACTCACCATATGTTAGACATGGCAAATGTAAAAGAAGGATATCGAGTATTAAAACCTGGTGGATATTTTGCTACTATAGTGTATTCCACTGTCGATAAAAATAAATTCTTCTCAACTCCAGTTTCAATTATTAGAAGACGTGCTCAATTACCACCTTCTTTAAAAGGACAACCTGGACCTTTTAGTCTAGGTGCTGAGGGTATTTTAGATTCTTTGATTGAACATGCGGGATTTATAAATGTATCTTCTAAAGTTGTTGATGCTCCTGTTTTAATGGAATCTGCAAAAGATTGTGTTCAATTTGAATACGAATCATTTGCTGCATTACACCAAATGCTCGGTGGCTTGACTGATAATGAAAAAGCGGAAGCATGGAGTGAAATAGAAGTAGAATTGTCTAAATTTGAAAATAAAAATGGATTTGCAGGACCTTGCGAATTAGTGGTTGGCGTAGGACAAAAACCATTAGAAAAAAAAGTATTAATTAACCTAACTATCATAAGATAACATAGAAGGATATATTGGAGAAGTCAATGTGTTTTCCGTTTCTAATAAAACACCTCTTTTGTGTTATGGACATCAGATTGGATTTCAAAAAAAGAAAGTGGTGTCGCAGATTTTTGCAATCCTATATATCATGGGCTTCTACAAGATCTGAAAGTACAATTTAATAGTTAGGGTAAGAGACAAATAAGATGTAATTATATGGAAATGCTTTCCAGTGCTTTTTCATATACTTCCTCGTATAATGGAACGATATTTATAGTGTCAAATTTTAGAGCAGTTTCTTTAGCATTCCTTTTAAATTTTAATAATATTTCGGGTGATTCCAAAATACTAATTGCATTATTCGCCATTTCTTCTACGTCTTCTACATCACTTAGATAACCGCTTACACCCTGAATATTTACCTCTGGAATACCACCTGTATTACTTGATATTACTGGTACTCCGCAGACCATGGCTTCTAAAGCTGCCAAACCAAAGCTTTCATGTTCTGATGGTAATAAGAACAGATCGCTAAAACAAAGAATTTTCTTGACTTCAAGACTATTACCTACAAACATTACTTTATCAGATAATCCTTTTTCTTCACAAAGTTTTTTTGATGGTTTTTTTTCTGGACCTTCCCCTACTATGATCAATTTTGCAGGCATTTTTTTCTGAATCCGATCAAATATTTCAATCACATGATCAATTCGTTTTACCTTTCTTAAATTACTGATATGTGTAATAATACGCTCTCCTTTTTTTGCCATTAAATCACGTTCACAATCAGTATAGGGATTATTATATTTTTCTATATCAATGAAATTAGGAACCACATGAATTTCTTTTTTAATATCGAATAATCGTTCGGTATCTCCTTTTAAACTCTCAGAAACAGAGGTTACTACATCACTATTATTAATGCTAAATGTTACCGCAGGCTTGTAAAATGGAAGATTTCCAACTAAGGTAATGTCTGTACCATGCAATGTTGTAACCATAGGTATAAAAATACCAATATCTTCTAACATTTTTTTTGCCATATACCCCGCATAAGCGTGTGGTATGGCATAATGTACATGCAGCAATTCTATCTTATGTAATTTCACCATATCTACTAACTTACTGGAAAGTGCTAATTCATAGGGTTGAAAATCGAATAATGCATAATCAGGCACCGTTACTTCATGATAGTGAACATGACTATGTAATAAATCTAGTCGCACAGGCTGTTTGTAAGTAATAAAATGTACTTCATGACCATGGTCGGCTAAAGCTATTCCTAATTCAGTAGCTACAACTCCACTTCCCCCAAATGTTGGATAACATACAATTGCTATTTTCATAATTTTAATTCAATGATTGAATATTTGAATTCTTGATTAGATGAAAAACGAAACACTGCTTCATTCATTAATCATTATTCTTCAATGGCATTATAAATAGCCTTTTGAATATCGCTTCGTAAATTATTTTTTATAATCTTGGTATTATCAGCATCAGGATACGTCCTGTTTGATAAAAATACATAAACTATTTCTTCTTCAGGATCTGCCCAGGTAAGTGCACCTGTGAATCCACTATGGCCAAAACTTAACATAGAAACACAGCCACATGTTGGACCCTCATCTTCTAATTGTGGTTTGTCAAAACCAACACCTCTTCGTACGTCATCATCACAATAATAACAAGTATTGAACTTGTCCAATGTTTCCGATTTTAAAAATCGTTTAGTTCCATAAATACCTTTCCACAAATACATTTGCATAATCTTAGCAATATCGTTTGCATTACTAAATAATCCTGAATGTCCACTTACTCCACCCATCATCGCAGCACCTTGGTCGTGAACATACCCCTGAACTTTCTGCATTCTAAAATAATAATCATCTTCAGTTGGAGGAATCCTATCTTTTGAGAATTTTTTTAGGGGTAAATATGTAGTGTAATTAGCTCCTAAGGACTTATAAATATGCTGCTGGACTAAATCTTGCATGGGTGTTTTATAATATTCCTCCAAATATTTCTTCAATAGATAATAAGGTAAATCGCTATACTTATATTTTAATTTTGTGTACAATTCACTTTCTTTAATCTGAAGATAAATACTATCTGTCATATCTTTTCTGATATACATATTCTCAGCAACCTGAACACTAAATTTCTTTGATCTTTTGGTTGAATAATATTTTGGATCCAGCTGATTTAAGGAATCCAAAGTTCCTAGATAATAGGGTATCCATGATTTTAATCGGGCATAATGAGAAAGCATTTTTTTAATTGTGATGGACGCCTTATCAGTTTGCTTGTATTCTGGTAGCATTTCTGAAAGCTTAGTGTCCAGGCTTAACTTGCCTTGATCAACCAATTCCATAATTAATGGTAAGGTTGCCAATATTTTTGTTAATGATGCAACATCATAGATGTCACTATCTAAAACTTTTCTTTTTTTATCCTGTGTATGATAACCAAAGGTTTTTTGATAAATAATCTTACCTTTTCTTGCAATAACTATTTGTGCACCTGGCATCATATCGCCTTCAAGCCCAACATTTACAAGAGAGTCTACTTTTAATAACTTTTCAGAGCTAAGCCCTACACTCTCAGGAATTCCATATTGTAGTCGTTTAAGAGATTTGGTAAAGTTTGTGGTATGTACTGGAAATTCTTCACTCAACGTTACAGGTAACTTACCCTTTGCACTTCTTGCTCCAAATATTAATTGAGCAGAAACTTCTTGTGAGATCTCACTATTTTGATACGATACAATTATTCCTTCAAAATTTGCGGTGACTTTTAGATCTAACAATGAATATGGCATTGAAAACACATCCAAAATCACTTTGTTATTTCGCGCTATCTCATAGATCCAAACCAAATCATTTTTTGAAAACTTATATTCTTTCCAGAGGTTGTCATTAGATTTATGAAAACCAATAATAACATAATCATATGATTTTAATTTTTCAACATAGCTAATTAAATCCTTTGCTTTAACCCAATCTACTGCACTGTATTTTTGTAATTGATTATAAAAAATAGTTCCTGAATCGCCACCAAAATTGACATAGGATATTTTTGATTTTTCTAAGTTTTTAATAGGAAGTATTTGATCTTTATTTTTTAAGACAGTTATAGCGTTTTCTATGGCTTTTTCATACAAGGCCTTATCAACATGTGTATTTAGATCTTTATATAAATTATCTGAAATGGTTGGCTGATAATTATTTAAGCCAACTTTAAATTTAGCTAGCAATATTTTTTTTACTGAATAAGCCAGTCGTTCTTCTGTAATGATACCCTTTTCATAAGATTCAACCATAACTTGATGGGCCCTTGGAATGTCTTCAGAAATTAGTAATACATCATTGCCAGCCAAAAATGCAGCCAAATCGATTTCTCCAGGTTTATCAAAATTTGTGGCACCTTTCATATTTAAAGCATCGGTAAAGATTAGGCCATTAAATCCAAGTTGCTCTTTTAACAGGTCTGTTACAATACTTTTTGAAATTGATGATGGATAATTAGGTCGTTCTTCCAATGCAGGGATACTTAAATGTGCGACCATAATACTGCTTAAACCATTATGAATTAATGCTTTATATGGGTGTAATTCTATACTATCAATACGTTCTTTTGAAAATAAAATAGTGGGAAGCACTTTATGTGAATCTTTATCGGTATCGCCATGACCAGGAAAGTGTTTTGCTGTTGCCAATACACCTGTCTTTTGTAAGCCTTTCATATAAGCCAATGACTTTATAGAAACAAGATCGCGATCCTCACCAAAAGATCGATTTCCTATAATTGGGTTCAGCGGATTAGAATTTATATCAACAACAGGAGCAAAATTAATATGCATTCCCATTCGTTTTGTATGTATTCCTATTCGTTCTCCAATTTCTTCAATAATGGCATTGTCTGAAATAGCACCTAAAGTCATATTCCAAGGAAAAGAAAAGGTAGAGTCCAAACGCATTGCGAGTCCCCACTCTGCATCCATTGCCATTAATAAAGGTATTTTAGATAGCTCCTGAAAATGATTATTTATTTTTACCTGTCGTTTAGGGCCTCCTTTTGAAAAAATAATACCACCGATAAATTGATTTACGATTAATGAATCTACAGTATCGAACTTATCTTTTGAATCTCTTGAATAAACATCGACCATAAAAAGTTGCCCGATTTTTTCATTAAGTGACATTTTATCATAAATACTGTCGACCCACTTTTTTTGTTTTACAAGATCATCTTCAACTAAAAGGGGGTTGATCTGCTGTGAAAAAACAGTACAAGAAAAGAATGTGAAGAGAGCTGTTGCGAGCAGTTTATTCATATTTCGAAAGTAACAAAAACTATGCTAGAAATCTACTATGCCAACTATCTTTGGCTGGAACTTCCCAGTTTTCAAGGTAATCTTCTTTGGTAACAACCAGATTATTAAATACAACAGTATTTTTTGATACCGATTTTGCTTTGACCATTTTTTTAAAATCTGACAGTGATTTATGTGCGATATATTGCCCATTATAAAAGGTAACATTCATTTTATCTAAAAGATCAAGGTCATATTCCTTTTCTAAAGATTGAATAAAATTTACTGATGAATCTATACTACAACCAGAAGCAGATGCATTTTCCTGATTTAACCCGATTACGATAAAACGGCTGTATTTTATTTCGAATCCAGCTTCTAGATCTGATCCATGAGCAGTCCATTGTTGTAAAAAAACAATAAGTTTAGTTTCTATTTCTGAAACTTCATCGTCACTAAGTTTTCGATTAGATTGGTATATCCATATTCTGGATTCGTTTGGTAATTTTTTAAATGCTGTTATCATATTACAAATCTTCTGCGTTAACAATCATTTCTGCGATATCTAAAACTTGTATCGTATCTTCTTTTTCTTTTGATTTTACTCCATCTGTTAGCATAGTATTACAAAATGGGCAGGCTGCTGCTATTATTGATGGTGCAGTTTCTATAGCTTCTTCTGTACGTTCCACGTTAATTTCTGTATCACCTGGTTCAGACTCTTTAAAAATTTGTGCTCCTCCAGCCCCACAACACAATCCTTGTGACTTACACCGTTTCATTTCTATAAGTTCCACTTCCAATTTTTGTAATAGCTCTCTTGGAGCTTCATATTCATTGTTTGCTCTCCCCAAATAACATGGGTCGTGAAATGTGATACGTTTTCCTTTAAATTTGCCACCTTCTACTTTTAATCGCCCCTCTGAAAGCAAGGTCTTTAAAAATTGTGTGTGATGCATAACTTCATATTTTCCGCCTAATTCTGGGTATTCATTTTTTAAGTTATTAAAACAATGTGGACAGGCAGTAATTATTTTTTTAATTTCATAACCATTGAGTACTTTAATATTCATCATTGCTTGCATCTGAAATAAAAACTCATTTCCTGCACGTTTGGCAGGATCACCAGTACAACTTTCTTCAGTGCCTAATACTGCAAAATCAATTCCTGCTTTGTTGAGTAGTTTCACAAATGCCCTTGTTATTTTTTTCGCACGATTATCATAGCTTCCAGCGCAACCTACCCAAAATAATACTTCGGGTTGCTTGCCTTGAGCCATATATTCGGCCATTGTAGGGACTTTAAGTGTTTCGCTCATAATTTAACTTTATCGGTTTCATTAATCTTTAAAAACCTGTATGGTAACCTCCTTATCAACTAGATCAGTAAATTTACCTTTATATTGTGTTGCTTTTACTAAATGGTTATCTACCCAATGATAATTTCCTCCACGGGGTTTTCCTATTAAAAGAGAATGGTATTTAAATCCGTTTTTTTTCAACCAAAATTCTGTGTATTTTCTATGGGCTTCAGTCCGAGATGTAAAGAAGCAAATGATATGACCTTCATCGTACCATTTGTTTAACATAAGTAGTGCATCTGGATACATCTTAGCCGTTAACATGCGTTCGGGTTCTTCATTTGGAATATCATCACAAACTGTACCATCTATATCGATTAAGTAATTTTTAATTTTATCTGGAAGAATAGGACTAATATGCTCTCCAGCTTCTATTTTATCGTGTAATAATTTCTCTATTTCTTCTTTCTTTCTTTTTGTCATTCTTTTAAAAAGTCAATAAATTTTAAATATAAAGCTTTGGGTTAACTATTATAACCCAGTATTGTATTTTTCAAACACCTACATGAATTTATCATCACTATAGGTATATTATTCATCTTTCCAATTCAATCTGTCCATTTGGTTAAAAGCCCATGGCGCTCCATTGTTTTCAATATTAGACATTGCAATATTTAATTCATTTGGTGCAGCAGATTGCTCCATCACTAAATATCGCCGCATTTCAATAATAATGGAGAGTGGATCAATACTTACTGGACAAGCTTCAACACAGGCATTACATGCTGTACAAGCCCATAATTCTTCTTTGGTGATATAATCGTTTAATAATTGTTTGTTATCTGGCTTAAATTCCCCATTTTTATCAATGTTCTGCCCAACTTCTTCGAGTCGATCCCGAGTTGCCATCATAATCTTTCTCGGGGAAAGTTTTTTTCCAGTCAGATTTGCAGGACACTCACTTGTACAACGACCACACTCTGTGCAAGTATAAGCATTGAGTAATTGAATCTGACTTAAATCCATCACATCGCTGGCCCCAAACGTACCAGGTTCTTCTGCTCCTTCCTGTGGTTCAGCAAATGGATCCGCATTAGGATCCATCATTAATTTTACCTCTTTAGTAATCGACTCAAGGTTGTTAAATTTTCCTTTTGGAGAAATATTTCCATAATATACATTTGGAAAAGCAAGTAAAATATGAAGGTGCTTGGAAAAATACAAATAATTTAAAAATATAAATATTCCAATTATATGTAACCACCATGCTGTTCGTTCAATAAAATGAATAACTCCTTCATCAAAACCATAATACAAAGGCGCTAAAAAATGACTAATCGTATTTCCTGTGTTCATTTCTTGAAAATGAATATCAGTTGCATTCATAATTAGAAATAACGACATTATAACAGCTTCAAAATAAAGGATATTCAATGCATCGTTCTTTGGCCATTTGGTCATTTCTTTACTCCAAAACCTTGGTATACGAATTATCATTCTCCGTATCCAAAATACAATAACAGCTACTAAAACAAGAACAGCCAGGATCTCAAAAGTTCCAATTAAAAACCCATAAAGTTTCCCTGTAGATGAAAATATTCGATGTGTACCAAAAAGCCCGTCAATAATTATCTCAATTATTTCAATATTGATAATAATAAAGCCAAGGTATACAATTATATGCAAAAGACCTGCAACTGGTTTTACCACCATTTTTGATTGTCCTAGTGCAATTCGAAACATATTGCTCCATCGTTGTTTCTTATGGTCGGAAACATCAACCCTATGGCCAAGTTTTATATTTCGTATTATTTTTCTACTATTAAAAATAAAATAACCAACTCCAAAAATTAGAAGTAGAAAGAAAAGAATATTGGGTAGGTATTGCATGAACTAATTATTTTCAACCTCTGTAGGTTCATACTTTTTGTCTTTTTTTCCGAAAACAGAAAAATGCGTGTATCGTTTAGGGTTTTCTTTGAGATCTCTAAGTAGTTCCTCCAATTCTTTGGCTGCACCTTCTAGGTTATTATATAATTCCTCATCATTCAATAATTTTCCTATGCTACCTTCCCCCGGATCAATTTTTGACATTATAGAATTTAAACTTTCAATTGTTTCTTGAAGATTCGTAGCAAGATTTTGTATATCTACCTTCGCCAATGAATCTGAGAATTTTTCAAAATTCTTTGTTGTTAATTCTAAATTTGTGAAGGTATCATCAAGTTTTGTTTTATTTTCACTCAGCAAAGCATCAATAGTAGCTGAAGCCTCTTTAAAAGAAGCCATGGTAGCATTTAAATTGCTAATAGCCTCTTTTAAATTCTCTTTTGTTGAAGTATCTAGTATTGAGTTTAGGTTAGTTAATAAGGAATCAAGTCCATCTAATGCGTTGAAAATTCTCTGCTCCAATGGTTTTAAATTTCCTGTAACAGTCTCAATCATTCCTTTTTCTATTTCTCCAGATAAGGTGTCTCCTGTCTTAGCAAATATTGTGGATTCGGTATCTGGTATAATTGCTAAAGCTTTTCCTCCAATTATACTTGTACTATAGATACGAATAATACTAGTCATTGAAAATTGAAAGTCTTGATTTAAATCGAACGTAACTAAAAGGGTTCCTTTGTTATTTACAAAATCAATTTTTTTAACATTCCCAATAGTATAACCATTTATAGTAACAGGTGCTGAAAGTGGCAAACCTTCAACATTATCGTATAAAACGTAAAAAGTTCTAGATTCATTAAAAATATTTGACCCCTTTAAAAAGCTATACCCATAAATAAGTAAAAAAATTGCGGCAATGGCTAAAATTCCTGTTTTTACTTCTTTAGATAATTTCAATGAAAAGTAGTTTTGATTGGAAACAAATTTATAAATAAAATGAGGATTATAGCTTATTTATCGTCAGAATTTAATACCTCAGAAAGTTTTAGTTTATTATCATCTTCAAAAGCAACAATAAAGCAAGTGTCGTATCCTTTTTCTTTTGCAAATTTTTTCATCAAAAGAATTTCATTATAGTCTGAAGTATCGCCGTAATAATATTTATAGAATTTTCCTTCTTTAGATCGTTCAATATTTTTTAATCCTTTAAAATTTGAGGGCTTCGTGTTTATTTTTTTACTTACTACAGCTAGTTGGACTTTAAAATTAATATTTGGATAGATTCTTTTTTTCGTTTTTTTAATGGCAGCATCGATTTCCTCTTGAGTTATTTCTGGATATTGTGCACCATAGGTTGCTAATACAATGTTATTTTTATAGGACAGGATGCCATTTGCAATTTCTTTAGCCATTTCTTTCTGTCCTTTTTTTGAATTAAGGTAAGCACCTTCTTTTTTATTTGTTAAAAACCCTGTTTCGATAAGTACACTAGGCATATAACTTTTGTAAAGTACCATAAACCCTGCCTGTTTCACACTACGATCTTTTCTATTTAAATTATTTGTGAAATTGTTTTGTATCAAACTTGCCAATAAAATACTCTGATCGAGATATTCTTCCTGCATCAGGGTCATTCCAATTAATGATTCTGATGTGTTTGGGTCAAAACCGGCATAATTTTCTTCATAATTATCCTCAAGAAAAATAACTTCATTTTCTCTTTTAGCCACTTCAAAATTTGCTTGAGATACATGAAGTCCCAAAACAAATGTTCCTGCTCCATAAGCATTATTGGTAAAGGCATCACAATGAACTGATACAAATAGATCTGCATCTGCCTTATTAGCAACCGGCGCTCGTTCATGAAGCTCTATGAATACATCTGTTTTTCGAGTATAAAGTACTTTTATATTAGGTTCTTTTTCTAACAATCGCCCTATCTCCAGTACAATACTTAATGCAATGTCTTTTTCTTTATATCCATTCCCCATATTTCCGGGATCTCTCCCACCATGTCCAGCATCAAGGACAACAATAAATGGATCTTTACTTTTTTCATTGTGAATTATAAATGATGAAAAACTGAGAACACTTGCAAAAAGTACTAAAAAAGATACAAATTTCGTTTTCATGTAACTAATAACGTATGGTTTATGGTACTATTATTAAAAATACGCATTTAAAAAACAAAGCACAAAAAATATGCTTAATTTTGAGCCTTACTGTCATTATTGGCAGCATTACAATAACTAAGCCAAATCTACAAAAAATAGTATCGTAGCATTGCAAACAACTAGGAATTTTTTATTGACAATATTTGCTTTCCTGCTATTAGGCGGTTCAGTAATCTATTCACAGGATATACCCCCAAAAAAAGATATAAATATACCGGTAAAAGTAAGACAAGACACGTTATCAAATATCGATAACCTAATCATTCCTGAATTAAATGAAGTAATTATTGATACTATAAAAACTGATTCAATAAAGACCAAAGAAGAAGTGTTAAGTGATGTAGTTAATTATTATGGTGAAGATTATGTCTATATGGATAAATTAAGCAACAAAGTATTTATGTATAATAAGGCATATATTACTTATGAGGACATGCAAATTGAAGCAGGATATATAATTCTTGATTATAATAAAAATGAAATCTATGCAAAGGGAATTGATAGTGCAGGAGTCTATTCACAAAAACCTGTTTTTATTCAAGGACGAAATGAAGTGATTCCAGACTCGATGCGGTTTAATATGGATACACAACGTGCTGTTGTTTATAATTCCAGATCCTCAGAAGGAGAAATTAGTTATAAAGCCGATGTCACTAAAAAAGTAAACGACTCTGTTTATTTTCTTAAAAATATAAAATTCACCACTTCAAAAAACATAGAAGATCCTGAATATTATTTCTATACCCGAAGGGCAAAGGTTGTGCCCAATAAAAAAATAGTAACTGGAGTTACCAATATGTATATAGCTGATGTACCCTTACCTATTGGCTTACCTTTTTCTTTTTTTCCACTTTCTGAAGATCGGACCTCGGGCTTTATTATTCCAACAATTGGGGATAATAATAACAGAGGGTTTTTCTTTCAAAATGGGGGCTATTATTTTGTTGTGAATGACTATTTGGATTTAACACTGTTAGGGGATTATTATACTAATGGTAGTTATGCATTACGAGCAGAGTCAACCTATGTCCAAAAATATAAATTTGGCGGGAATTTGAGTTTGCGATTTGAAAAATTAATTGATAGTGAACGTGGATTTCCTGATTTTAGTGAAAGTACTGTTTATAATATTCGATGGAATCATACCCAAGATTCAAAGGCGAGTTCAAGTTCCAGATTTTCTGCATCAGTGAATTTAGGAAGTAGTCGTTACTTTCAAGAATCCATAAATCAGACCAACAATGCTAGTGCTTTGGTCAACACCTTAAGTTCGTCGATATCATATTCAAAAACTTTTGAGGGCGAACCACAAGTAAACGTTTCAATTGCAGGGACGCATTCACAAAACACGAATACAGAACAAATTAATATGTCTCTCCCAAATGTAAATGCAAGTGTGTCGCGTATGTTTCCTTTTCAACCAAAAATTGGTGCTAAAAAAGGGATTCTAGAAAATATTAATCTGCAATATAATTTGGCTGCTGAAAATCGTATCCAGACCACCGATTCCATTTTCTTTAAGTCTGAAATGTTTGATGATGCTCAAATTGGTGTACAGCATTCGATACCGATTTCAACAAATTTTAAAATTTTAAAATACTTAAGTACTTCTGCGAGCACAAATTATAGAGAAACATGGGTATTTAAAACCATTAACCGTCACTATGATGAAGAAACCAACAACGGTCTAGGAGGGGTTGTTGAAGATACTATTAATGGCTTTGATAGTTACAGAGCGTATAATTTTTCTACCAGTGTTGGTACAACTTTATATGGGATGTTCAATTTTGGAAGAAATAAAAAATTCCAAGCATTAAGGCATGTTATCAGGTCTTCTATCAGCTATAATATCAATCCATCATTCGATCAGTATTATGATGAATATATTATCTCTGAAACACAGGATACTATATCGTATTCAAGATTTGAAAACTCTCTTTATGGTGTACCCAATCGCGTTTATTCAAGTAGTGTTGGGATGTCTATAAGCAATACTTTTGAAGCAAAAGTTAGGGATAAGGATACTTTGGCTACAGATCCTAAAAAAATAGTGCTGTTGAATAATTTAAATTTTTCAACCGCTTATAATATCGCTGGAGATTCTCTTAATTGGAGTTCCTTGAGATTTTCTGGAAGCATACCTATCCTAAAAAAATTAGATTTTAACTTTAATGGAATATTGGATCCCTATGCCTTGGATAATAATAATATCAGAATTGATGAATTCAATATCAACAATGGTGGAAGTCTGTTTCGATTAACAAATGGTAACATAAGTGTGAATTATACTTTTTCTAGCAAGATGTTTCAAGGTAAAAAAGAAGAAAACGATTTTAATACTGATACCTTTAGAAATGGAGGACGCCCAGACGATCTATTTGGAGACTCCACCCCTATTAATAATCGCAGTAAATTTGAAGATGATACAGGTAGCAATACCAATTACAGCTGGTATAGTTATGCTATTCTCTGGGATTTCAGGCTCGCATATACGGTTACCTATATCAATACTCAACGGCAAGATGAAATATCATCACAATCAATAATGTTTAGCTCAAATATAGAGTTTTCACCAAGGTGGAAAGTGGGCATTTCCTCTGGATATGATTTTAAAAATAAAGGGGTTACCCTAACACAATTCCGGTTTCAACGAGATCTGGAAAGTTGGCGTCTTACATTTAACTGGACACCTATTGGAAGTACACATACGTCATGGTATATGTTTATTGGTATTAAGTCCTCAATGTTAAGTGATATCAAATATGAAAAACGCCGTGAGGCAGATAAAAGACTCTAATTCATTAATTAGGTAACATACAAATAATAATACTTTTTTGGATGTTATAGAAACAATACAATTTTTATGAAAAAAATAATTAAAACTAAATATGCGCCAGCACCTATTGGGCCATACAATCAAGCAATATTAAAAGAAAATCTTTTATTTATTTCTGGTCAGATTGCGCTAGATCCAATAACAGGAACATTAAAAATGGATACGATTGAACTTGAAACAGTGACTGTTATGGAGAACTTAAAAGCGATATTAAATGAAGCTGGAATGAGTTTTAAGAATGTTTTGAAGACATCAATATTTATTTCAGATATGAATTATTTTACTGAAATCAATACTATTTACTCAAGGTATTTTGAAGATTCCCTTGCACCTGCACGTGAGACAGTTGAAGTTTCTAATTTACCTAAATTTGTAAATGTAGAAATTTCAATGATCGCTTCCTTTTAGTTTTAATTTTCTTCTTTTTTTGTTTTTGAAGTAAAATTCACTGGAGCGTCATTATCGTCAGGGACGATATTGTTTTCCGATTCCAACTCAATATCAGTTCCAAAGAATTTTTTAATTAGTTCTTTCATCGTGTTAAAATCAACAAAATATGAAATTCCAGCACCTTGTTCAAATATTTGATCTTGACCAATAAATTGAAGTTTTGCTTGTCTGTTGAAAAAATTAACTCTAAGGTTCCCTTCTTCATTTACTAACCATTGAACATCTACATCGCCAGCAACTCTAGTTTCGTTTACACCGCCAACGGGTATCCCAACTTTTCCATTTATTATAATTCGTTCACTTATATGAGATGAAAATTGAACTCCGATTTCGTCTTGTGTTTCTATTTCAATTGTATTAACTCCCACATCATAATAGGGTGCAATATTTATAATAGCATCTTCATCTGCAAGAAGTTCTGCTAAAATAGCATTAAACCCTTCCGTTAGAGTTCCAGAAATTGCATTTTGCCAAGCAACATCACTTATAAAAGATCCTGTAGTAATTAGAAATAAAGCTTGTTTTTCACGATCTTCTTTTGTTTGTAGTTTATAGTCTAATTCACTTTGAACTGTAGAACTTACTTCTGGAAAATCAATATCAAAAATCAATTCAGGTTGTGTAATTTTGTCTGTTAAATCGATGATTACCTCAACGGGTATTTTTCTATTGATTGTTGGGTCATCTAATAAAACTGATGGATTAGCTTTTGTTTTATAGATTGCTCTTAAATTTAATTCAGCATTTGAAGCAATTCCACTCCATGTAATGGTTCCATCTCTTTCCACTGCGATTTCCTTTCTAATGATTTTCCCATATCTAAAGTCATATATCCCTTCATATACAATAAAATCACCCCACATATTAAATTTACCCAAGGTATTAATTTCTAAAAGTAATGTCCCTGCTCCTCTACCTCTTAAAGCAGATTTATTTATTTGATCGATTACAATTTCAACTTCTGCATTTCTGTTAATATCAAGATCAAAATTAAGAGAGAGCCCTTTTAATCTTTCTGAAACTATATCCTCTCCTCGTAAACGTGCCTCTTTTTCATTGGGGGATAAAAATTTAATTAAAGATTCATCACCAATACTTTCAGTATCGCTTAATGGTATTTTAAAGACGGTGTTTTTTTCTGTTGACGCTACCACATCAATCACTAACTCGTCTACAGGGCCTTTAATTGTGGCAGTTCCTTTAATAAATGCAGTACCATAATATAATTGATCTGGACTTGCTTTTGTATTGAGTACAAGTAAATTATCGGTACTAATATCAAAATCTAGATTCCAGTCCCCAAAATTTGTATGTGTGGCATATCCAGATAATAATCCGATAGTTTTAAATTCTGTATCAGTAATATGCGATTCTAAAAGTTCTAACTTATTTTTTGTGATAATTATATTTGCTTTGTCATCGAGGTCAAAATCAATATTTAAATATGGAATTTTCAATCCGCTATTTTTTAGTGTGAAATTGCCCAATATATCTGGTGAGTTAATATTTCCTGTTATCTGTACACTTCCTGATGTCAATCCCCTAATATCTGTTATTACATCTCCTCCAAAAGGGCTAATTGCCATTAAATTAAAATCATTGAGATCTATATTTAACATTAATTTTGTGTTATTTGTCGAGCTATCAATATGCCCATCAATATCAATTGATTTAATATTTTCATTTATTAATGTGGCATTTAAATCGTATTTGGTTAAATTTTTATTTCCTTCAATAGAAATATTTAAATCGCCGTAGGAAATATCGTTAATAGAAATATTATCAATTGAAACTGAAGATGTCGGGAAATATTCACCATCTTTTTGTATCACAGATACTGAGCCATTTACATTTCCATCCAATTTCAAACTATCGACAAAGGGAGTAATATTTCCGATATTGACATCTTTAAAATGGATTTTCAAGTTTTTGTAAGTGGTATTGTTCATGGATCCTGCAAATTGAATGATCTTATTATTGTGGCTTAATACAATGGAATCAAATCGAATTGTTTTAAAATCATTATCGAATACAATTTTGTTCAACTTATTGTTCTTTTCGTTTAAATGCCAAATATTATCTTTGTACGCAATATCAGATTTTTTAACTCCTACAACTGACTTACCCTCAGGATTTATGGTATGGTAAAGCGATAGATCAAATAAATCTTCTTTTTTCTTTCCACCTCTAAAGGTCGATCTAATATAAAGGGTGTCATTTATTGTTTTATTGATGAATTCAACTTCTTTAAGATTATAAAAACCATTATACATTGAATCAATAGACACATAGGTGTTAAAGAGTGGGTTATCATTATCAACTTGAAATTTAACTTTCCCCAAATAATTATCAAAAACAATTATTTCTGGGGAATGAAAGTCGAGTTTAAACTTTGATTCATCAGAAAAAACAGAGCCCCGTATCCGCGTGTTATCACCAAATTGAATTTCTGGCACAAAAACATCTACAATCTTATTATGTACTCTAAAATCATAATCAATATACTGATCGGTAGTAACTTCCATTGGATTATAATTAGTATAAATACTTCCGATAGCATTCTTAAAAAGATGAGGGATGTCTTTGATTAAGAATTCACCAGAGATCTTTCCAGTTATAATGTCTGGTGAGTTAATTTCTATCAATCTTTTAATCCCTTCCTTTTGGGATGTAATATTAAAATCGTCAAAATAGAAATATTCATTTTCATTTTGGTAAAAGGTTTCTTTAAATGAAATGGAACCGTATGTATTATCAACAGTCTTACCATTCATCCGCATGATAATTTTACCAGCAAAGACTGAGATACTATCCCGTTCTACTAATTTTAATTTATTCAATTCAGCGAAGGATATATCTGCTTCAAAATCAAATTGGTTTGTTAATTCTGAAACTTTAACCAAGCCTTTAAAATTCATCTTAATATTTGGGTCATCAATATTTAGTTCTCCATTAAACAAAGGCTTTTTTAAATTTCCAGAAACGGATATGTTTCTATAATCATACCCTTCGAAAATAAATGAAGTAATAGTCCCAGTAATTTCAGTATTAACAGTTTCTAAAGTAAACCCCTCTCCTTCAATATGGAGATCGGAAGTAATAGTTTCTAAAGATTCTGTTTTTGCAATTGCACCTATATCAAATTCTGTGAGAAGAATATCACCAACATAAGAAGCCTTTTCAATATCATTAATATTAGTTATTTCCAAGTCTGTTTTCGCATATCCCAAGGAGCAGCTTAATGTACTTTTTGTTGTGAGTTTGCTGGCTGAAATTGTTGTATTTCCATTTAAATTTATTATGCCGAAATCACGTATCACATCTGGTATTACATTACCTAGAATTCGAGGCATGAAGAGTCTTAACGAATGATAATTTGCTTTGATTTTATGATTGTTTGCCTTTATTCTAAAATCAATATTTTCGTTGAGCAATTCTTTAAAAACGAATTCACCAATTACTAAAATATCGTTATTTTTAATTTGTGCATCTGAAAAAGTGAAATCATTTAGGGTTCCATCTATAGTACCTGTTAAATCAAAAAACTGCCCAATAGCAAATTCATTATAAAAAGCATTCAGATCATTTGTAGAAACCTTAGTATTACTTAAATGAGCAGTAATAATTACAGAATTTTCAAAATCAGACATCCCATCATCCCCATAACTTAACAGAATATCACCTTTTATTAATGATCCTTCTGTTTTTAAATTCATTTTTTTTAAACTAAGATTAGTATCTGTGTATGAAAATTTCGCATTTAAATCTTTAATTTCAAATCCGCGTTTTGCATTTAACGACAACTTTTTAATATCAGTAGCAACATTAGGTCCTTGGATTACTAAATTTTTAGCCTTAATATTAATATTGCTCAAATTAAATATTTCATCATTTTCCAGGTCTTCATCAATAATCTTAACCTTGCTGTCTTTAAAGGTTATATTATTGGCAAACAATTCAAATTCCTTCTCACTTTTTGGTCCATCTGATTCAAATTTGTCAGCAAAAATGCTAATGTTATCATTATCCTCACCTTTATAGGTTTTTAAATAGAATTTTGTTTGTTCAAGGTCTACAAACCCAAATTTTAGATTTCCTTCTAATAAATTCTTAATACTTAATATGTTGGTCTGTAATGATTTTGCATAGATAAGCGTGTCATTATGATGATCAGCAATATAAACTTCTCTTATATCAACTTCTGCTTTCCAATTGAGTCCTAAGCGTTTGATAGTAATATCAGTCCCAAAATCTTCATTAAGTTGTGTAGTTACTTTTTTTGCAATAATGGTCTGAACAGCTGGAATTGATAAAATAATAATAAGTACAACAAGAAGTACAGTAATTGTAATTATCCTTTTTATTATTTTTTTCAGTTTTTTGATACGGCCTTAATGTTTTACTTTTACAACCAATAAATATGCCCTTTTTATTTTGAAGTCTAAAAACACATATATTTTAGGTATCGAATCATCTTGCGACGATACAGCTGCTGCAGTAATATGTAACGGTGTTGTTCTTTCAAATGTTGTTGCAAATCAAAGTATTCATAAAGCTTATGGAGGTGTTGTCCCCGAACTTGCTTCACGTGCTCACCAGAAAAATATTGTGCCTGTTGTGCAATTAGCGCTTCGTAAAGCAAATATCGATAAAAAACAGTTAAATGCCATAGCTTTTACTAGAGGTCCAGGATTAATGGGTTCCTTACTTGTAGGTACCTCATTTTCAAAGTCCTTAGCAATGGGACTCGATATTCCTATAATCGATGTAAACCACATGCAAGCACACATCTTAGCGCATTTTATAAAGTCTAAGGAACATACCGCACCAAATTTTCCTTTTCTTGCATTGACAATAAGTGGTGGACATACACAAATAGTAAAAGTGAATAACTATTTTGATATGGAAGTGATAGGCCAAACTATTGATGATGCAGTTGGGGAAGCATTTGATAAAACAGCAAAAATTTTGGGACTTACCTATCCTGGCGGACCATTAATTGATGAATATGCCCAAAAAGGAAACTCAAAAGTATTTGCATTTCCAAAACCCAAAGTTGGACCTTTAGATTTCAGCTTTAGTGGTTTAAAAACTTCTGTTTTATATTTTGTTGAAAAACAGGTGAAAATTAACCCTGATTTTATTTCAGAAAACATATCCGATATTTGTGCAAGTTTTCAAGGAATTATAGTGGATTATTTAATGGATAAATTGAAAAATGCTGTTAAGCAAACTGGAATTACTGAAATAGCTATTGGTGGGGGTGTTTCTGCAAATTCTGGAATTAGAAATGCACTGAAATTAGCTGAAAAAACAGAAGGATGGAAAACTCACATTCCAAAATTTGAATATTGTACAGACAATGCAGCAATGATTGCGATTGTTGGGGAATTAAAATACAAACAACAAATTTTCGTAAAAAATGATGTTGTTGCTAAAGCTAGGATGAAGATATAATTTTACAATGAATTCAATCTCAGAAGAAATAGTTAAGAGAATACAAACATCCATATACCCCTGGAAAGATTCCATTATAGAAAAAAGAATGTTTGGTGGAATCTGTTTTTTATACAAAGGGAAAATGTGTGTTGGCGAGACTAAAGAAAGGTTAGTGGTTCGAGTGGTACCCGAAAAAATGAATAAGGTACTAGCAATGCCTGCAGTGAAACCCATGGACTTTACAGGCAAAACGATGAAAGAGTTTATTTTTGTTTCTAAAAAAGGATTTGATACTGAACTAAAACTTCAACATTGGGTAGAATTAGGAATTGAACATGCCAAATTAAAAAGTAAATAATAATTTATGCAACTTTTCTTTAATTCTGATATTACTAAAACATCCAAAGAAATTGTTTTTACAAAAGAAGAAAGTCTCCATATTGTAAAAGTTTTGCGCAAACAGAAAGGTGATATTTTAGACCTTACAAATGGCAAGGGATATTTTTTTAAGGCGGAGCTTAATTTAATCAACCAAAAAAATGCTTAGCTACAATTATTAATATTGAAAAACAAAAACCACTACCCTATCAACTACATATGGTTGTTGCTCCTACTAAATTGAATGACAGGTATGAATGGTTCCTCGAAAAGGCTACTGAAATAGGAGTTTCAGAAATAACTCCTATAATTTTTGAGCACAGTGAACGCAAAATAATTAAAATGGAGCGTTATCAAAAAAAAATCAAAGCGCATTAAAACAATCGTTGTCTGCTCATCTGCCCATCTTGAATCCCTTCGTTACTTTTAACGCTTTTGTATCCAGTAAAGCAGCGTCCAATGAAGAAAAATACATTGCCCATTGCGTAGATACCGAGCGACAATCCTTAAAAGAAAAATTAAATCCTAACCAATCTGTTACCATTCTTATTGGTCCAGAAGGAGATTTTTCTGAAGCAGAAATATCGTTAGCTCGTACTTCTGGATTTATTCCTGTTAATCTGGGAAAAAGTAGATTGCGTACTGAAACAGCTGCTATCGTTACATGTCATAGTGTTTCGTTTATAAATGTATAGTAATATTTATTAATCCTATTAATACTTCTTTAAAAAGATTTGTATTTTTGATATCATGATTAAGAAAATTTCCTTTATTCTTTTTTTTATTTCAATAGGAATATCTGCACAAGATATCGCAGTATTGCAGTACGGTGGTGGAGGTGATTGGTATAGCAATCCAACTTCTCTTCCCAATTTAATTCAATTCTGTAATGATCAAATAAACACAACAATTACTTTAAATCCACAGACTGTTAAACCAAATAGTGTAGATTTATTCGATTATCCATTTGTGCATATGACAGGACATGGTAATGTATTTTTTACTCAGGAAGAAGCTCAAAACTTACGTAATTACCTACTTAGCGGTGGGTTTTTGCATATAGATGATAATTATGGAATGGATCAATACTTAAGAAAAGAACTGATTAAAATATTTCCCAATAAAGATTTAACTGAGCTCTCAAATGATCATCCTGTTTTCAATTATCATTTTAACTTTTCTCAAGGATTGCCAAAAATACATGAACACGATAATTCCAGACCTCAGGCCTTGGGAATTTTTCATGAAGGAAGATTATTATTGTTATATACATTCGAAAGTGATCTGGGTGATGGTTGGGAAAATCCAGAAATACATAATGATCCACAAGAAGTCCGTATAAAAGCACTACGAATGGGCGCTAATATCATTGGTTATGCTTTTAAAAATTAAAATATGTTAATTAAATGAATTCAAATAGTATAACAAATGGGATTCTAAAAGCTTTAGGCATTGTACTAGGTATCTTATTGTTGGTCTTTTTTTTATATAAAATACAGTTTGTAATTGTTTATATTTCTATTGCTGCAGTTATTTCACTTATTGGATTGCCAATTGTTAGGTTTTTAAAAAATAAATTAAAGTTTAATAATACTCTTGCTGTAATTGTTACAATTGTGTTACTTATAAGCATAGTTACAGGATTAATTGGAATGTTTATCCCTCTTGTTATTGAGCAAGGACATAATTTATCACTACTAAATATTGAAGAACTTCAAGTTACAATAGAAAGTCTTTATAGTAAAATTGTTTCATTCTTTGCAGCTAAAGATATTGAAATTGGTAAATCCTTTGATAGAGCCAATTTTCTATCTAATATAGATTATTCTATTATTCCAAACTTTTTTAATTCTATTATTAGCGGATTTGGTAGTATTAGTATAGGGTTGTTTTCTGTTCTATTTATTTCATTTTTCTTATTAAAAGACTCAAAACTTTTAGAAGAGGGGATTATAATATGTGTGCCAAGAGGAAAAGAAGAGGGTTCAAGAAGATCACTTCATAAAATTAAAGATTTGCTATCCAGATATTTTGTTGGCTTAGTTTTTCAAATTTTAATATTATTTATTATTTACACCATAGTATTGTCTGTTTTTGGAGTAAACAATGCAATTGTTATCGCGTTTTTATGTGCGTTACTAAATCTAATTCCTTATGTAGGGCCAATGATTGGGGGGGATTAATAATGTTTTTAACAATGACAAGTTTTATTGGTAGTGATTTTCAATCTGTAATCTTACCTAAAACAATCTATGTCATGTTAGGATTTCTGTTTGGGCAATTGGTTGATAATTTTTTCAGTCAGCCAGTAATATTTTCAAAGAGTGTAAAATCACATCCATTAGAAATTTTCTTAATGATACTTATTGCTGGTATTCTGTTTGGAATAATTGGATTGATGATAGCTATTCCAGCTTATACGGCATTGAAAGTGATTTTGAAAGAATTCTTATCCAATAATAAAATTGTAGATCAGCTTACTAAAAACTTATAGTATCTGCTTAAATAAGTATATTTTAACCAAGGAAGTTCAGGATTTTATAATTAATTATTCTGATGATATTTCTAAACTTGCTATTAAAGGAAGTTCCTTTAATAAACTATCTACACAAGAACTCATTCAGCAAATTGAAAGCAGGAGGAAGACTGAAAAAAAAATACCTCTTTGGTTTCAAACAAATAATATCTATTATCCTCCTAAATTAAATATAGAACAGACCTCTTCAGAAATTGCTGCTAAATATAAAGCTTCAATAATTCAGGGACAATCACTTGCAGATATTACTGGTGGTTTTGGTGTCGATAGTTATTATTTTTCTGAGAGAATTGATACCATCCATCATTTTGAGAAAGATTAGTACTTATCAAAAATTGCTGCACATAATTATAAGGTACTTGGAAAAAATTCCATTGAATGTTTTCATACAGATGGTATTCAGGCTGTCAATAGTAGAAAATATAAAATTATATATGCAGACCCTTCCAAGCGACATAATAGCAAAGGAAAAGTATACTTCTTAAATGATTGTGACCAAATATTCCAGAAAATTTGGAAGCTTTACTGGGCAATTGTAATCAATTCCTTGTAAAAACATCCCCTATGCTTGATATTGCAGTGGGTTTGAATGAATTAAAGCATGTTTTAGAAATACATATTGTTGCTCTAAACAATGAAGCTAAGGAATTACTTTGGATGCTTGAAGAAGGTTTTACTGGTAGTCCTAAGGTCAAGACTATTAATTTTACAAAAAATACTACAAGCACATTTGAATTTAATAGTTCAGATGTTGCCATAACAACGTATGACTCACCAAAAAAATATTTGTATGAACCAATGCTGCTATTATGAAAAGCGGTGGTTTTGGTTTGATTTCCAATAGATTTGGGCTTAAAAAATTGCATAAATTTTCACACCTGTTTACCAGTGAAAGATTAATAAATTTCCCAGGACGATGTTTTATAATAAACAGAACAATACCGTATCACAAGAAAGATGTAAAAGCCTTTTTAAATAATAGGAAAGTAAATATTACAATGCGTAATTTTACAGAAAGTGTAGTTTCATTAAAAAAAAGATGGAAAATAGAAGGTGGTGGAACAGATTACTTGTTTTTCACTACCTTAGAAAATAACAAAAAAGTGATTTTGGAATGTTCAAAAATCTAAAAAATAATCGTTTTAATATTTTATAAAAAAGCATCTCTATTGTTTGCGTTATAATAATTGAAAAGTTACATTTGCATCCGCAATTTAAGATGATTTAATCATTGTAAATTGGAGAGGTGCCAGAGTGGTCGATCGGGGCTCCCTGCTAAGGAGTTGTACTCTTACGGGTACCGGGGGTTCGAATCCCTTCCTCTCCGCATAAAATGAGAAATTAATTATTTTTTTCGAAGATAACCAACTCGGGGTGTAGCGTAGCCCGGTTATCGCGCCACGTTTGGGACGTGGAGGCCGCAGGTTCGAATCCTGCCACCCCGACAAAATACAAACTACATCCTATGGAGATAACCGAAAAGCTACTGCTCGAATTACAAAACCGACTAAAAGTTGGTAGCCGAAGAGGTGTCCATTTAAATGCAATACCTGCACGTTCAAGGTATAAATTTGACCTTACAAGATTATCTCATATAGATGAAAATTTACCCCAAAACTTCATCAATGCACTTCTATCCGAACAACCTTTAAAATTTAAAGTAAGTTGGAAAGACAATGTGCCTGACTTGAATTCACTTTTTGAAGATGACCAAGTTCAATTAGTAAAAATCACGAAATCATTTGAAAACTTAATCAATCAAACTGATGCTATTGAATCAGAAAAAGGAATAAATACGTTTGGATTTGGGTTTCCTCTACTCGTTAGAAGAGACCAATCTGATAAAAAACTGACTGTTGCTCCAATACTAATTTGGTCATTGAAAATAAAGAGAACCAAGGAGTTTAATACTTGGGTTATTATAAGAGACGAAGACGACCCTATTTATATCAATGAAGTTCTTATTAATCATTTACAAAGTGATTCACAAATAGAAATTGAGCCAATATCTCCAGAATTATTGGATGATGGTTTAATCGACAAAGAAGAACTATTAGATCTTTGTGTTAATTTAATAGAAACAATTAACAGCACATCTCCAAATGACTTACGGGATACTTTCAAGCAAAAAATTGAAAACATCAAATCAATCTCTGACAAAAAACATTACGAAAAACTACCACTTACATCAAACAATTCATTTATTGACTTTGTAGGGCTATTTTCAATTTTTGAAGTTCAAAAACAAAATATCATTCACGATTATGTGAATTTACTTGACCTTGAAGGAACAACAATTGACCTTGAAGATATGGATGAACATTCTTTTCAACCAATATCATCTGTTGAAACAGACCCTTCTCAGCAAAGCATTCTACATTCCTTAAAGAATACACGTAATATTTTAATTCAAGGTCCTCCAGGAACAGGGAAAAGTCAGTCATTAAGAGCTATTTTAATTAATGCTTTAGAAAATCATAAAAGAACGATTGTAGTCTGTGAAAAAATTACTGCTCTGAATGTTTTAAAAGAAGCTCTTGATAAAAAAGGGCTTTCGAATTTAAATGTACAAATAACTGAAGTTCAAAAGTCAGGGAGAAGAAATGTCGTTTATTCTGTAAGAGATAGAATTGAAAACACTCAATACCGCAGGTACAGACATACGCATTCTAAAGAAACATTAGATAATATTATTGATAAAGCTAAATCACTAATTGATTTGATTAATAAAAAGCATTTAAAATTAGGTGAGAAATTAATTGGAAATAAGAATTGGACGCATATTGTTGGCTCATTCTTGTCTCAATTAAAAGGAAATGAAGAAGAGTACAAACTTGACATTGAAAAAGGAACTTTTAAATATGACTCAACTGAACTAAATGACTTTCTTGAGCTTATTAGAAAAGGTCATAATCTTTATAATGACTTCAAACCGAATAAAGTCATTTCCTTTTTAAACTCCTCAAAACTACTTGGAGATAATCCATACTTAATTGAACAACAATTAAAAGATGATTTTTCAGGTTATAAATTGGAGTTAGCATCTATTTTAGAAAATATATCAAAATATGAAAGCGAGTACAGTCAAAAACGAAATTCACAATTAAAAGAACAACTTCAATCAATATTTAAAATTGATGACGATATTCAGAAATTAGTCACTAAAAACAAGGGTAATAAAGATTTCCATCAAGAAGATAAAACAAATGGATTTTTCTATAAAGCTATTTCTTTATTCTCAAAAGAAAAGAAGCAAACAAGAATTGACCAACAACTTATTAATTCCTTGTTTTTAAAGTTAGAAACAAATATTGAAGGCTGTAATGATGTAATTTCAATTAAATTAGCTAATGAGATTAAAGGTAAAGTATCAAACCTTTCAAACTATAAAGAATCTTTACAAGAGATAAAAACAAATTTCAAAAGCAAAGTGAAAAATGAATTTGAAAATTTGAATCTAATCCAAAAAGTTAATCAAGATTTTGATACGCCTACATTACAATTGATAAAAGACAAACTTGAATCTTTAAAAAACAAAATCTCTCTTGATAGCTGGGCAACTACTGTTGTAAAAGGAAAAACAGAAGATACTTTAATAAATAGCATTCAAGAAATAATTCAAGGAAAAGAAGATTATTTTTCCAATGATAACGACTTATTTTCTTCTGAATTTAAATGGTTTCAGTTTTATAACTCGCTTTCAAAACAGAATAAAAAAATCATCAACCAGCTATTAGAAAAAGTAAACTGGAAAAAAGTGTTCCTTATTTACTATTTAAATTCTATGCTTGTTAATTCTGCAAATATTAATTTACCAACAGATGATAAAGACCACCAAGAATTAACTAATTCATTGGCTAATCTTGAAGATGAGCAATTAAAATATATACGTGAGTATTGGTTTTCAAAACAAATTGATGCAACAACAGAATTTGACGTAAAAAACCAAAACCTATCAGTAGAAAATTTATACAACAAAAGAAAAAGCAATAATCATCAAAGACTATCTCTTAGACAAATAGTAAAATATGATTTAGACCTTTTTACAACCTTTTTTCCTATAATTTTAACTACACCTGATGTTTGTAGCAACTTATTTAAAGGTAAAAATCAATATTTCGATATTGTAATGTTTGATGAAGCAAGTCAATTAAAATTAGAGGATAATTTACCTGCCTTGTTAAAAGGTAAACAAATTATAATTGCAGGAGACGAGCATCAAATGCCTCCTTCAAATTACTTTAGTAAAATATTTGATGGCTCAATTGATGATGAAGATGATTTTGAAGAAGAAGATGAAATTAAAGTTGATAGGGATAATATTTTATTGTCTTGCGAATCACTCCTTGACTTTGCTTCAGAACTGAGCTTTGAGAAAAAACATTTGGATTTTCATTATAGGTCAAGACATCCTTATCTAATTGACTTTTCAAACTATGCTTTTTACAATCAAAGGTTAAAACCATTACCAAATGGATTTGAATATACTCCAATCAAATATATTCAAGTAAATGGCACTTATTCCGACCATACAAATGAAGTTGAAGCAGAAACTGTTTTGTCTATCATAGAAAATAATATTAATCGTTTACCAAATGGTGAATATCCATCAGTTGGTATTGCTACATTTAATATTCATCAACGAAATCTTATTTTAAGTAAAATCAACGAAAGGCGCAAATTTGATAACTATACAGAGTTCAACGAAAAAATATTAGAACTTGAAGAAAATGGTTTGTTCGTTAAAAATTTGGAAAATATTCAAGGGGATGAACGAGATGTAATAATTTTAACCACAACTTATGGAATAAATAAAGACGATAAATTTGCACACCGTTTTGGCTCAATAAATCATCAAAAAGGATACAAACTATTAAATGTAATTATTACAAGAGCAAAATACAAAATCTATGTATGCTCCTCTATTCCAGAGGAAGTATTTCTAAACTATAAAGAACATTTATCAGTAGAAGGTTCAAATAATAGAAAAGCAGTTTTCTTTGCATATTTAGCTTATTGCAAAGCTGTAAGCGATAATGATACAGAACAAAGATTAAGTATTCTAAATACTCTCTCTGACAATACAACTAAAAGTTCTACACTTGGCATTTTAAACGAAGACCTTGAATCTCCATTTGAAGAAGAAGTTTATCAAGCATTAACAGAACACTTTGATGAAGCTAAAATAATTCCACAACGGCAATTTGCAGAATTTAGAATTGACTTAGTTTATGATTCAAAAATTATTGGAGTTCCTAAAATAGCAATTGAATGCGATGGAGCGGCTTATCATTCAAGTCAAGAAGCATATTTATATGACAGACATAGACAAAAAATACTTGAAGGGCACGATTTTGTTTTTCATAGAATATGGAGTACAAATTGGTGGAGAAATTCAAAAAGAGAAACAAAAGCTTTAGTTGAATTTATTAAAAACATTGAGAACAGTAATCATTCAGCTTTTGCAGATAAATCGACTACAAGTTTAGCATTTACAGACAACATTGAATTAATAGAAAATGAAGTTTCGAAAGTCGCTCCAATTCTTCAACAAAATTTAAAAGAAACTATTGAAGCAATTAGCGAAAAAGAAATTGTGCAAACTGAATTATTTGAAAATCTGGTGCAATTAAATAGCAAAGTGAAAGTGAAATACTTGAATAATGGAAAAGACCTCAAAATTCAATTAGTTGAGAAAGAAATTAGAAGACCTGAGAAAGCAAATGGAATTCAAAAAATAAATATAAAATCACCGTTAGCAGTATCAATTTTTGGAAAAGCAGTTGGAAAAACTACTAAAGTCGGAAATTTAGATAACTATGTGGAAATTATGGAGATTAAGAATTAAATTAATTATTTAATTCTATTCAAGTCATTATTAGTTAATGAATCGTAGTCTCTATGCAGGCTTCCCTTAATTAGAACTGCTTAATTTTCTACTATTATCAAATTTATTGTTTTTAATCTAAAGAATTCCCCGAGGCTTGCCTCGGTGGTCAAGAGGAAAGTTTGAAAACCTAAGGTTTTCATCAAACTAAAATAAAGTTATCTTCCGCTTGATACCTCGTACCCTTGGGTCGAGGTAGTTCATTTCTAATGGAGCTAGCTCCATTAGAAATAATTTCGGCGTATTTTATTGGTGGTATTTCCGTGAGCTGCCCAGTGCATTTTGTTTTGAATGGTCTTAAAGAAAGTTAAAGAAATTTTTGCTTTAGGGTCATAATCTACACTTGTTGCATAAATGTCTAATACTTTTCGCCAAAATACTTTTTCTGACGAACGTATATCCCTGATACGAGCCAGTAACTCATCAAAATAATTGCTTCCTCCTGCTTCTTTTAGCAAATCATCATTCATTATAAAGCCTTTTACAATATATTCTCGTAAACGAGCAGTAGCCCATTGCCTAAACTTTGTTCCTTGAATGCTTTTTACCCGATAACCAACTGATATAATAACATCTAAATTGTAGTACTTAACAGGGCGGTCAGAACCACTAATGTGCAAAATTTGCACATTGCTTTTTTCATCTAATTCACCTTCGGTAAATACATTTTTAATGTGTTTTGTAATTACACTTCGTTCTTTACCAAAAAGCGCTGCCATTTGAGCTTGTGTAAGCCAAACGGTTTCATTCTCTAATCGAGTTTGTATTTTAGTTAAACCGTCTTCGGTTTGATATATCAGTATTTCTGTATTCATTTCTCTATTATTTTAACCGAGCTTTCATTAATTCAAGCTTGGTAAAGTGTTGAGCGTATTTGTAGAGTTTATTCATTGAATCATTCTAATTCTAATTGATTTTGTTCGTTTTCATCCTCATCTGCACTAGGTAATTCTAAAGCTTTTACTGACTGTACAGCATTTCCTGCAATTCCCTTAATAGAACCATACATATCAATCGTATTAGTAATTACTTTTTCAATCTGTTTGTCTCTTTGTTTCCAAATCCGTTGCATAGAACGTTTCTCACTTTCTAAATCAGATTTCATTTGTGTAAAGCCCTCAACAATTGCTTCAACTTGCATTCTAAAAGTGTTCCCTGTAAGAAAAGTATAGAGCATATTCATTTTATCTCCTTTGTTTTCCTGAGAACTGATTGCTGTACTTAATTGTACAATGGACTCTCTTAAGACAGCACACAATCCTTTAAATTCTTCGTAGTTACAAATCCAAATTCCATCTTTCAACCCCATTCTGTCCATATCAGAAGGCATTACTTCTGTTACTAAAACTCCAATATTTGCTCCTTTATCTCGTATGTCTGCTTTGAATTTCTCTATCCAACTTGGCTGAAAATCTTTGGTGCGTTTACTTTCATAATAGATAGTACCGCAATTTTGTGCTGAACGAGTGTGTACAAATTGAAGGCAATCTCCTCCTCTCACTCCTTTTTTTATTTCTTCAATTGTATCTAACGGAAATTGAGTAGCCAACCATTCTTCTATTGCTAATTCTTGAACTTCTCCTTGCATTTGCATAGAACCCTGTTCTTGCTTGCGTTTCATTTCTTCGGTTAGCTTCTTTTGGTCTTTTAATTGCTTTTGCATTTCTTTAAAACGCAACTCGTTCTTTTCTTCTTCCGATTTTCTAATTTTCTCTTTCTCCGCTGTAAGTGTTTCGTTTAATTTTTTTTGAGCTTCTGCCTCAGCAGCTTCTTTTAACTCTCCTTTTTCACGCTTTAATTTTTCAATTTCGGCTTTAGAACGATTTAACTCTTTTACTTGCTCCGATTTTTCATTTAGTTCTTTTTGTAAAGCTTCAAATTGTTCCGATTGCTCCTCTTTTAACTTGGATTTAAGTTTTTCTTCAATGGCTTTTTTATCTTCTTTTAGTTGAGATTCTAAACGTTTTTGAAACAATTCATTCTCTTGCTTTTTCTTTTGTTCAAAAGCCAATTTTTCTTGCTTTAGCTTTTCTTGGTCAGCCTCATACTTTTTCTTCTCCTCAGCTATTTGAGATTGATATTTTTGTTTAATTTCTTCTTCTAATTGATGTACCGCAATTAGGACATTTTATTTTAGTTTCGTTTTTCATTATACTTCAATTTGTTTAATCTGACCTTCAAATTTTCCTTTTACAAAGTCAATCACCACTTCACAGCCTTTTTTAATCATATCATTTGTATAAGGTTTTTGTTTTCTGATAACTCCGTGTGACCCATCGTGCATCAGTGAATAGACGAACTCATTTTCTCCAAGTATTTTTTGCTCATTCACATAATCTTTTAAGCCTTTATTTGGAGCCTCAAACCGATTAATTGTTTCAAGAACATGTCTTACGGAATTAGGTGTTGTATGTGAGGGGGCTACAACCGCTTTTGAAACAGAATAAACATCTCTTAAATGCTCTTCATATGGCATAACTAATTCTCGTGATAATGGAATTAATTCTCCGTTAGTTAAAATAATATGTTCTCCTATTATTTTATTTCGAATTAAAATGCTCATAAATTCAAGATTGTGCGTAAATATCAGAAACCTATTTCGCTGGATATTAAGTTGGTCTTTTAAATTCCTCAACACCTGTGAAACCGAATAAACGTAATGGAAATCTAAACTTGAAATTGGATTATCAATTATGAAGTATAAATTTTCATAATCTGTTTCATTAGATACTACCTTGTGTACATCTGACAAATAAAAACAAAATGCTACAATGCTCTTTTCTCCGTCACTTAATATATCTGTAGCATTATCACTCATTAAATGATCATGAAATTTCAGACATAAATTCTCCTTATCTAAAGTATATTTATCTCCAAAAAAGCAGGTTAAATAATACTCTAAGCTCTCAATAACCTTATCCTTCTTACTTACTTTTTCTTGGCTTTCTTTTTTCTTAATATCTTCATCCAGTTCTTTCTTTTGCTTATTCAGTTCTTTTATTTCATTTATTGATTCTTTTAAATCAACTTCTAATTTTTGATATAAAGCTTTACAAAGTCTACGGTTGAGATTTAGTTTCTCTGTACTCGTATTTTTCCTTTTTACGTTAAGTGTAGTTATTAGATTATTATTTTTTTCTACAGTTTTATCAGTAGATTCAATGTGACTAGCAATGATTTGGACATCATCTTCAAATTCTTTAACATCAATAATTTTTTCAATATCAAGTTTCTTGGCTTCAAGCAATATTTTGAGTGAAGAAATGGATTCATTAATCTTTTTATCATCTTCAAAATCTTCGAGAATCACATTTGCTTCTGATGGAATGTATTGTTTGACATTTTCAAATGCCTTTGAAATCTTTGAATGTTTGGCAGAATCTAAGATTAAATCTTTACTTACTTTATCCAATTTCTCAATGAATTCGGCAATTTTGGTCTTGGTTTTTGACTCCTCATCGTTTAAAAAAATGTTATAATTATCAATAAGCTTTTTTGAGACTTCAATTAATTCTTGTTCACAAAATGGGCAGCTTTCCCAATCATTTCTATCTTTTGGTAATTTGTTTAAGCCACCAGCTACAAAATCCTGTTTTAAGTCAATTTTTTCTTTAAACTCTTTGGTAAATGAGCTTTTTGAATATTTTGTTTTCAACAACTCTGCTAAATCAGAAAGAAATGTTACATCAGTCGTTATTTCAAGTTTTACAACGTCCAATAAATCATCTGGCATTCTGCTTAAAACCCCATTTAAAGTTTTTAAATCAGCAAACGAACTATTATCCGTATAATCAAGAGAATTTCTATATATGTCTGCATAGGTAAACTTATATTCCTGTGTGTTTTTTCTAACTTTTAGAGTATCTAATTCTTTCTTAGCTTCTTTGACAGTATTTTTAAAAACTGTGCCTTTTTCTGAAATATCCTTTTCAAGAATTTTCAATTTTGCCTTTTCTTTTGATAAATCAATTTTGGTTTTACCTAAGATATATCCCTCAACCTCCCCATCGGGTAAAAATTTCATTTCTTCAATGTTCTCCTTTACATAGTCACTGTTGAAAACATGATAGATATACTTTGTATTATTTTCAATTTGCGGTTTTTCATCCTTTGAAATATTTATTTGGAGTTTCTCAGATGTATCCCCAGTTTCTTTTTTCTCATCAATTTGAAAACTAAAATCTCCAGTAGATTTATTGATGGATAGCACTTTATTAGTATGCTCTACTTCAGAATTTTCTACAAGTCGAAACATTCTGCTTAGAAATGTTTTACCAGTTCCATTATTGGCAAATACACCAATATTTAGAGAGCTAAAATTTAAAGAAGAATCTAAATTCTTATGCGGCCCTATGCTGTTCGCTTTAAATGTTACTGAAATATTTTTTGCCATAATAAAAATTTAATTCTCTTCCACAATTTTAATTTCTTCCTCACTCAACCCATACAACTCATAAACCATAGCATCAATATCGCTATCCGTTTTATCAATTTCGGTTTTTATGTGTTGGGCTTCTGTTTTTAAACGATTGAACCTTTCAAACCAATCTTCTTTTTGTTCGCCCATAAGAACAATTTTTATTCGTTTTAATTCTTTTTCAAAATCGCCCCATTCTAAGGTATGCCAATTTTCTATCTTCTTAGTTACTTTTTCGATGAACAGTTCAGATTGTAATAAACCAATAAACTTTGTAGATACATTTTGTAAATTTTCATTTAACGTTAAAATTATTTCTGCTTTATCTATAAATGGTTGTTGTTCTGATTTTGATATTTCTTTAAAAGGAAACTTTCTTAAATCATTTAAGATGATTTTTGGGAACATTCTTCTTACAGACTTTGCAGTGTTTTTAACAAAGTAGTAAGCCATTAACTGGCTGTTAAGAATAGCAACTACATATTTTAATGAGATATTAAGCTCTTCTCTTTTTACAATTGCAATGTTACTCCTGTTGTACAAGTATAAATCTTCTGAATAGGTTGAAATAATGCTATTTGGAAACTTTCCTGTTATTTCTCGGATAATTAGTTTCTCACCATCAAATAAATTAAAAGTTCTTGGGGAGGCAAGATGTTTTCCGTATTGTAAGTATTGACCAGACCAGTTAGTAAAGTACCTACCAACATCCTTACCTTCTAAATATTTATGTGTGTTTTCATCGAACTTATAAGTGTAATCAAAAGGTCTGTTTTTGACATCTTCAATAGTTTGTTTGGGTTCTCCTTTGTTTTTCTCATAAGCTTGTAAACCTGCTTTGATTAAAACTAAATCGTCTAAGTTCTTAGAGTTATTTTTTAACTTTTTGGTTAAAGCAACACTCGTTTCGTCAGAGAAAACTTTAAATTCAAATCCTTCATTATTCTCAAAATCAAGTTGTTTTCTATCGTGAGAATATCTAAACTCTTTATCATCACTTAATAATACTTTAATAGAATTATTTTCTTGCTTCTGTTTTGTTTTTGTAGCAAGTATAATTATGGTTTCAACATTTACACCCTCAAAAGAATAGCCTGCTAAATTGATTATTTCACTAATAGAACAATTCTGCAATATGAAATTTCTTAATCCTGTTGCAGAGCCAACCATTAACCAAGCATTTGGAATGATAAGACCATAATTTGCAGTATCTCGGATTAACTTTATTGTTTGCTCAATAAATAATAAATATGTGTTTACTTGATATTCAGCAGAAACATAATTTTTTGTATAGTAATCTTTTAACTCATCTGAGATATTATCTCTTGCAAATACATAAGGTGGATTTCCAATAACCACATCAAAACCACCTTTTTTCTCAATATGGAAGGCATCTTCGTAGGAAGAGCTCATGTTTTCTATAAGGGCAAGAGCACTAATTCCCTTGTTGTTATTGGGCAGTGAGGGTAATTCGTGCTTTTCGCGATTAGTTTTAATGTACGTAACCGTATTCCATAATTGTTTTTTGTCTTTTATTTCTTTACAGCCAAATTTTTGTGTCCACAGGGAGTTATAGCTTTTCTTTTCTTCTTTCGACAAGGGGACATGTTCCCTTGTTGTAATACCTATAGCTGTATTATATTCTTTAGAAGTTATAGCTTTTATCTTTCCTACAATTTTGCTTACCTTTTCTTCTTCACACACAAGCAGTATATGTAGATGGTCTCCACAAATATTGTATGCCATTACATTTAGCTGATCTTCTTCTACAATTTGGGCTACGGTTTCTGTTATTAGTAATTCATCTTCAGGTTCTAACCAAATTGGGTAGGCTTTTGGTCGAGTTCCATTATCTCTTAGTTCACGTACTTTGTAGTCTATCATCCGTTGCGATGTCCGACTATCGTGTGTTGCCGTTGTAATGTGCCAAGCTTTTTTATCTTTTTCTTTAAATACCTTCGGAAACTCCTCTTCCCATTTAAAAGCTTTATCCCCTGCAACGGCTTTGTTATCAATTAAAGAGTTACCGCATTTAATGTTACTGCTTAAATCATTGAGTTTTCGTCTTGGTTGTGCAGTACGTAACCATAAAGAAAGTTTAGCAATTTCAATAGACTCTTCGTTTAAGTCAACTCCAAAAATATTGTTTTCCAATACTGTGTTTTCAATATTTGGAAACACCATTGATCTACCCTGAATAATGATCATCAGTTCATCTATTCCACCGTGTTCTTTAATTAAAAAATCTAATGCTTGATTGAGGAAAGCTCCAGAGCCACAGGCTGGATCACAAATGGCTATTTGTAATAACCATGAACGATAAGCTTCTATTTTTTTAATTAATTTATATCCCTCTACGGATACATTGGTCTTTATCTTTTTAACTGTGCTTATAATTCCTTGCCCAGTTTGTACCTGAATTTCTTGTTCAACTGTACGTCTTTCCTTTAACAAATAGTTTTTACTAGTATCAATATTTGAAATTCCAAACTCTTCTTTCTTTTCAGTACATAACTTACCAACTGTATTATCTACTATATACTTTGTGATGTATTTAGGTGTATAGAAAACACCATCTTTTTTCCGTTTGGTTTTCTGTTTGTCAAAATCCGTTCCTTCAATTTCATTCAGAGAATTTTCAAAAATGTGCCCAAGTATATTTACATCTACTTGGCTTTCAAAATCGTAGGTCTGTAAAGTGTCTATATGTGTATTTAATAAATTGCTGTCAATTATCAAACTATCTAAAACTGGGTCTAGTTTAAATAAACCTCCATTATATGCAAAAATTTCTGCTCTAGAACCTGTGCCTTTTCTTCCTGTATCAAGAAAGTGAAAATATTGCTTGAACAAATCGTATAGTGGTCTTTCATCTCCAAAGTCGTTATCTGCCTTCCATTTATCAAGCATCTTTTTTGCAGAATTACTGGTTAATAATGTGCTATCTTCGGCAAAGAATATAAATAGAAAACGGTCTATTAATTTTTGTGATTTTTTAAATAATGTACGTTTAATATTTTTTGTACCTCTATCTATATCTTCATTATTTAATTCAGTACGAAAAACTTCGTTTTTCATATTCTGTTTTACCAAATCACGAAACAGTTCACGTTTAAAGAGTGAGTAATCTTTGTAAAAATCATCAGTAATCTTCTTTTCTTCTTGAATTGATGCTTGTTTTATAGCAAGCGGTAGGTTGTTAAGTATATTATCATTGGCTAAACACAAATACATTAGTTGAAAGCGTTCATCAGTTAATGTAAACAAATCAAACTCTTCATACTCTACGGCATTGTTTATGTAGAAACGTAGCTTTTCAAAATTGGAAGTCACAACATAAATACAGCCCGTTTGATTCGCTTTATAATCAAAAGCTTGCTGGCGTATTTTTTCCAAGTCTTTAACCTTAGTGCTTTTCAATTCTATAACTCCTAAAGCTTTTTTATCCTTCAAGATTGCACCATCAGCTTTTTTAGCTCCTTTTTCGTTTTTAAATTCTGTTGTTAGATTAAATTTAGGATTCGGAGCTAAGGTATAATCAAACACATTTACGAATAACTCAATGAGGAAACCCTCTTGAAATTGCTCTTCCTTTCGCTCTCTTATATTCTGCTGAATGGTAGGATTATGAAAGTATTTTATAAACTTTTTATATGCTTTGGTAACAACTTCATTGTCTTGTTGTGCTAGGTAAGTTTTAAGTACAGAATTTTGATATAATGACATTTATTCGTTATTGGTATTGGAATTAATCAATGTCTTCACATCTATTTCAAGGATATCGGCTATTTTAAATAGTACTTCTAAACTTGGTTGAGTTCTATTCTGTGTGTAAGAATTGACCATATTATAGCTTTTACCCAACTTTTCGGATAACCAAGTTTGCTTGATTCCTTTTTCTTCCAACACTTCTTTAATGCGGTTCATAGGTATAAAATATTTATTCTATAAATATAGAATTATTAAAATGACTTATCTCAAATTTCGAGATAAAAATAAAGAGCAGTATAAGTTATCCCATTCCATACACATTGCCGCTTCCCTCCTATCGTTGCTTCGGGCAAAGAGTATTCCATTAACTTTAGCAAAGAAGCTTTGGAGAAGAAAACTTTTTGGAAGAAAATTTGGTAAATGAAAACATTGCTTTTACCAAAGCAAAGTTACATCCTATGTTTGTAATTCACTAGAAAAACTATTGCCAAGTGACGTTAAAAACCATTAAAACGGATTCTTAGCTCAGCTCTTAGCAATAATTTAAGAAAACTTCTAACTACGTTTTAAAAATAGTGGATTTAGAGGCTGGTGATGTGGTGAAGAATCCACTGTTTTTAAAATGATCATTAAAGGTAGAAGTGTTAGAGATTGGGATGTGTTACATTAGGAATTTATCTTATGCATTATGATAGTCGACTTCTACCTTTTTTAAGATATTTACAAAAAGACAATCAAGAAAGGAAAAGCAATAAGGTTACCATTACATTGAGTCTATAGAACTCGGGAGTTATGCCCAATTCGCTTTTCCTTACTTCTTTAACTTGAACCGTTCATTAGGCAAAAAGCCTGTATCAGGATGTTAAGATTCAAAAGAAGTAGCCTTGATTATCTATACTTAATACTGTAAAATTATGAAAAAAACCTATGTGGGCATTGATGTGTCTAAAGATGATTTTGTTGTGGCTTACAGAATCGAAAATCAAACAGTTAAGACAGAAGCCTATCAGAATACCAAAAAAGGAATCAAATCCTTTTTAAGGACTATAGATGAAAGTTGTTGGTGTATTATGGAAGCCACAGGTGTTTATCACTTGTCATTAGCTTTGGCAATATCAAAAAAAGGTGTCGATGTATCTGTTGTAAATCCTTTACAAATCAAACGTTTTGCACAAACTAAATTAAGCAGAACTAAAACTGATAAAGCTGACGCAATATTCATAGCTGAATACGGTGATCGTATGAAACCAAAGCTATACACAGTACCAGAGGAATTTGTTCAAGAGCTTAAACAATTACGCTCATTGGTTAGAATGCTCAAAAGAAATAACAGAGCATTATTAAACCAAAAGCACGTTTTACAACGAAGATATAATACCAGTAAGAGTGCTTTAAAAATCTGCAAATCCGTTATAAAGTCTAAGAACAAAGAAATAAAAAAACTTGAAGATCAGATGGAGCAAATAGTAAAAGAACATTGTAAAGATCTTTATGATCAATTATGTTCTATTCCAAGTATTAGCAGAATTACAGCTACTGAATTTATCATTGTATCAAATGCCTTTAAGAATTTTGATACAGCTAAAGAATTTGCTTGTTTTATAGGTATATCGCCTTGTATCAATGAATCAGGATCGACGATTAGAGGCTATCGAGGAATTAGCAGAATTGGTGATGCACACACACGCTCAACGCTCTATATGTGTGCTATGATGGCAAAGGTTTGTAATAAAGCTTGTAAAGAGACTTTTGATAGATTGGTAGAACGTGGTAAGCCAAAAAAGTTAGCTCTCATAGCTGTAATGAACAAACTTATAAAACAAGCTTTTGCAATAGTCAAATCAGGTAGTATGTACTGTGAAAACCCCCAAACAAAATTAGTTCAAAATTTTAGCTGATTTTATTTGGTTTTAAGCACCGTTCATAATGGCTAATTGTAGCTACAAACAGCAGAATGATTATTATTTAGTACAAAACCCAAGAGCCTAATGTTTAATGACCCAAGTACTAAAGTTTCTTATGAATACTAATGACTGTGGGATATTTTACATAATATGCAATTATAGCTATCAAATGATAAACAACTGAAAAAATGAATATGATATAATTTGTACTATAATTTATATTATGCAAAATCATTTTTTTTACTATCTTTGTTTAACAAATATACTAAACCTTATCAAATTATGATAGCATTAATAAAAAAATATAATACATATATTGAACAATTGCCAGGATTAATAGAAAACTCTGATTATAAATTAGAATATTATATAAAAAACTTAGGCATTAGCAAACCTACTATGTATCGAAAATTAAGAGAGAAAGCCTTTACTATTAAAGAAATATCTATACTTACAAAATTACTATACCCAAAAGAAGCTTATTTAGAAGAAATAAAAGCAGATTTAAAGCAGAGTAGGGAAGATATTAAAAGCGGAAACATAATAGAACATAGCGAAGTTATGAAAGCTATACGGAGAGATTATACTTAACTCCAAAACGGTTTTCTTTTATTGTTCCAAATATTGTGAATATATATAACATTATCACTCACTTCATAAAATAAATATATTTGCTTTACTACCAATAACTTATTACAACTAATCAATTTATCAAACATTCCAATACTAGGATTATCACTAATTCTATTTATACAATTATCAACTTCATCAATAAAATTAATCAATACTTCGTAATCCCATTCTCTCTTTAAATAATCAAGATTCTTTCTATAATTAATATCTGCTGTTTTTGACCATATCACTTTCATAATATAAATGTACTTTTTTTTAAATTCTTAAAATAATAACTGTATAATTTTTATTAATTGGGGAGCGCGAGGGACGACAAAAGGACTCTTTTGTCGGCACTTAGCGACCATAAAAAGGTAACAAAAAAAATATCCATCGACACAAAAAAGAATACAGGAACTTTTGCATACAAAAACTCAAACTATTTTGTGAATGTGAACATTCACAAACACAAACAACAAAATTATTTGGGAGTTTTGGTATGTAAGCGTATGTTTTCATAAACTTCTTATTTCAATTAATGGGTGTATTCAGGTTCCTCCAACATCAAAAAATACATCTCATGGTCTTTAAATATATGTAAGGTAAGTCTCTTTTGAATATTTTATAGTTCCTCTATACAATATTTACTTAATGTTTGAAAGAGTATATAGGGGTTGTTCATCTCAAATATTTTTGAAGAAAATAACGAAGTGCCATTTATACACATCTTAGAACGTGTCGGAAGGAAACACCATTATTACAACAAGATGTTGCACGTCTTCTGTATATGGATGCAGGATTGTACAACCGCTATGAAAACGGACGTCGTCCACCAACACTCGGTATTATTATAGGATTTCACATCCTCTTTGGAGCAAGCGTTGATACACTCTTTCCCGAGCGATTAGAACGGATACAAAAGCGTATCGTTGCCCGAAGCACCAAACTCATCGAACAGTTGCAAACTGAACCATCCCCAAAGAGTACCAATAGAATAGGATACATACAGAATATTGTCAATGAATTAAACAATACAAGGCATGAATAAGGAAACCGAAAAATACGTGCTTGCTATTTATCCAAATCAACTCGGATTTGGGTTTTCGGTAATGAGCAACGCCAAAACACTCAAAGAATATCTTTAAGGAATATTTCTTGTTATGATAGTCAAATTCAAAACTTAGATTTTACAAACAACCAAAACCTTGAAGAAGTTTATGCCTATAACACTTAAACCCTTTTAACGTATTGTTAAACTGCTTGTGCTCTCCTTTTCTTGCTCCTTGGATAATTACCACCACATCTAATGTCTTTTTCGATATATCAATCCCAATAAATCCTTTGTAATTCATAACTTTACTAAACTTTTATAGTTAATATTTTTAACCAGAGTTGAGTACATTGACACCTTTAATAGGCCTTGATACCTAAAATTCTATATGATGCTATTCAACTAAAAGATGACTGGAGACTAATTCCGCGCTTTAGGTCTGTAGAACCTGGCAATTTTAATAGTTCACTCCAGTCGTCTTGGTTAATTCTTTTTATCAAGTAAATCTAATGTGTTTTTGGTTGTTTAAATCTGTGCGCAAGCTAAAGGCTATTTTATGTGTGTATCTGCCTAAATACTCAATAACTTGTGCTGGACCACCAAAAGCTTCTTTAGCATAAACCACCCAATCTTTATCATATGGTTTTGCTTTGGTTTGGTAAAAACTTCTTCTTAAACTTAGCTGATAGAGCTTTTACATGAAACATAAAGTCTGCTTTTCCCTTTGATGTTTTCCAGTTGCCACTTTCATTAATTCCTCCAGCAGGAATAATACAGTGCATATGAGGATGATATTGCATTTTCTGATTCCAAGTATGAAGTATAGCAATTAAGCCTGGCTTGGCTTGCAATTCAAAGATTATGAAAAGGAAATCAGGGCACATTTAAGCGGAATGCTTCCTAATGGATTATTTGATTTTGACAGAGATGTTGAGAGTATAACTATTAATCGTTGGGCACATGGGTACACTGTTGGTGGCCCTGGAGATTCCGTAAAGAAGGGTCGACAACCATTTGGCAGAATCACCATTGCCAATTGCGATTCTACCCCAGGTGCGGACATGAAGACCGCAATAGATATGGCATCAAGAGCTATAAACGAATTGGGATAAATGAATTGATACCAACATTAATAATGATTAATTTATAATCATAAATATAATAAATGAGATTCAATTCACCAATTCAATCCCATCCTCTTTGATGGTAATTTGATTATCTTTATAAAGACTCCCGATCGCTTTTTTAAAACTTTTTTTGCTTATACCAAGCGATTCCTTTATGGTTTCTGGTTCAGATTTGTCATGTAACGGTAAATAGCCACCAGCAGCTTTCAGTTCGTCTAAAATATATTGAGCATTGGGCTCAATACTCTTATATCCAGGGCTTTGTAATACAATGTCGATTTTATTATCGGGGCGAATTTTCTTAACAAAAGCCTTTATTCGATCCCCGGTACGGATGTCCTCAAATATATCTTCAAGGTAAATAAGTCCTTTATGAATTCCATTTATAATTACATTAGCACCCTTATCTGTTAAATGTGTGACCAAAATAGCGACCTCTTCAAAAGTTTGAACTGTGATATTCTCATTTTGCAAAAACTGATTGGTCTTACTCGATCCTGCCAAACGGTTGGTTTGTTCATCCAGATATAAAAAAATAATATACCAATTATCGAGCTTCATTGGTCTAGCTTGTTCTTTGAAAGAAACAAATAAATGTTTTTCTAAACCCCAATCCATAAAGGCTCCATATTTCGTGATATCTGCGCAACGCAAATATGCGAATCCGTTTAATTCTACAAAAGGTTCTAAAGTTGTTGCGATAGGTCTCTCATTATAATCCAGATAAATGAAAACACGAATTTCATCACCTATTTCATAGGTTTCAGGCTTGTATTTATGGGGTAGTAATACAACTTTTTCTGAGTATTCTTCCCTACCCAAGTACAATCCAGGTTCAGTTTCTCTTAAAATAATTAGAGTGGTATATTTTCCTATTTCAATCATAGTGCAAATATACTCTATTAGTAATAAGTTCAATTAAGTGACTACTTTAAATAAGAGAAATAATCGAGTAATACCTTGTCATTTACTCCCGAAGGAGTGAAAACTTCAAGGAGACAAGGTCCTTCAGAAATTTGGAAGAAACTTGTTAAGGAACTTTGTAAATTTTCTTCCTTATGTATTGATGAATAGTTAAAATTAAACATAGCACATAAGTGTTTCGCTGTTAAATGATGTTTGGTTTCAAAATAAGTATCAAAATTTTTAGAATCTTTTTCTCCTGATAATATTCGGAAAATCCCTCCTCCTCCATTATTGATCACAATAATTTTAAAATTGGAGGGAATATAATTGTTCCATAAAGCATTGCTATCATACAAAAATCCAAGATCTCCTGTAATAAAAACAGTTGGACTATCAGAAACAAAAGCCGCCCCAATTGCAGTACTAGTACAACCCTCTATTCCACTAGTTCCTCTATTACAAAACACCTCAATTCTTTTATCAAAATTAAATAATTGAGCATATCGAATGGTCGCACTATTGCTTAATTGTAATTGTATTTCGTTTGGAAGTATTTTGCTAATTTCTGAAAAAACTTTAAAATCTGAAAAAAGAATTGTGGCTTCATAAAGGCTATGGCGTTCTAATCGGTATTCTCTTATTTTTAACCAGTCTTTTTGATAATTGCTTTTGTTTACTACTTTCTTTTGAAGTAATTGTTCGAAAAAATTATTAGGACTTAATTTAAAATGATATTTCAAACAAAAGTAGGTGTCATATCCTTTTAATGGATCTACATGCCAATGAATTTTGGGGGCATAATTTCTCAAAAATGCCTTCACTTTTTTTGAAACGATCATGCCTCCAATGGTTAGTAGAATATCTGGTTGAAGTTCTTTAAATCCACCTGTTCCCAAAGGTGCAATAAGCTGATCTATTGATGGAAAAATTGAGTGATGGTGTACATTTGAAGTGGTCTCAGTTAAGATGATCACACAATCATCTTCTGCTAATTGATCTACAATATGTTGTGCTAAACTTTTAGGATGAAGTACACCAATTAATACCATTTTTTTTGAAGCTGAATTCCATTGTTTTTGATATTGAGAAATGTCTTTTATTTTATTTAAAAAAGAATTTGTTTCATTAATTGGAATGTTCTTGGGTTTAATTTCCAATGTTGATATAGTTTCATACAAGGGCTCAGTGAAAGGAATATTAATATGAACAGGACCTTGAAACTCTAAACTATTATTTAAAGCTGTATTAATCATTTTAATATTCGTCTCAATATTATTGGTGCCTTCTTTGCAATTTGCATTAAATATTATATGATTACCGAATGCATTCTCCTGCATTATTGTTTGTCCATCGCCAATATTGATAAGTGCTTCAGGACGATCTGCAGAAATAACTACCAAGGGAATATTACTATAAAATGCCTCTGCTATAGCTGGATAATAATTAAGTAATGCCGAACCAGAAGTACAAACTATGGCAACAGGTTTTTTTAATTGTTGTGCTAAACCTAAAGCAAAAAATCCAGCACAACGTTCGTCTACGATACTAAAGTTATTAAAATCTGAGTGTTCAGTAAAACCTATTATTAATGGAGCATTTCTTGATCCTGGAGATAGTACGATATGGTCAATCCCTTTTGCAAGGCACAATTGTGTAATGATCTGTGATAATGGATCTTTAGAAAATTTCATCATGAAAGCATTGGTTCAATAACTTGTAACATAGTATGTAATTTATGTTTTGTTTCTTCCCACTCACTTTCAGGAATTGAAGAAATTGTAATCCCTCCACCTACAAATAAAGATGCATAATTATTTTCTATTTTCATGCACCTAAGATTCACAAATAATTTTGAACGAGATTCTTTTTCACAAATTGGTCCTAAAAATCCTGTATAAAATTCCCGGTTATAATTTTCATTATTTAATATAAAATTATTTACAAAATTTTGAGGAACACCGCAAACTGCAGGTGTAGGATGTAGGGTTGAGGTAATGGTTGACAATGTGGTCTTCCCTTTTTTTAGAATCCCTGTAATATCACTACGTAAATGAATTATGTTAGCAGCTTGTTGAGTAAATGATTTTGAAATCTTTAAAACAGATGTCACTTTTTGTAAACTCGTCACAATAGCGTCAACAACAATTTGTTGTTCTTCTCTTTCTTTATGATTCCAAATCGGTTCAATATTTTCCTGATATATTTGAGTCCCTGCTAAAGCCATCGTAGTAAAAGCAGGACCTTCAGTTTTAACTAATACTTCTGGTGTTGCGCCACACCATAAGCCTGTTTTTGGATGATACCATATATATCGAAAAGCACTTGGATATAAATTTAAAAGCCTTTCTATTAATACATCTAAATTAAATTGCTTCAACTTAAAATCTTTTTTTCTAGAGGTAACGATTTTTATAGCATTTCGAGATTTGATAGTGCTGATGGTAAAATTTAATAACTTACAATATTGTTCTTTCTCTACGGGGTTTTCCTGAAGTTCCAGCTCATGCTTTTCAATATCTTTTTTTGTAAAAGTTGCTGTGATCACTTCTCCTTGATCTGAAGGTATACAAAATGTTTTTTCATCTTTATTAAATGGAGCGAAAACAAAGCATTCTCGTAAATAATTTTCCATTTCATAAAGTGTGCTATCATATTGGAGGTATGCTTTTACTGTGTCTCCATCAGGTATAGAAAATAATGCAAAAGGGGTATTTTTGTTATAATGGGTATTTATTTTATGAAGAAGTTCGCAAAATTTCATTTTCAATATTAATTATAAAATGAGATGGTAGTAAGTTTTACCATTGATATTAATTGACCTATTTCATTTTCAATTCTAATTTGCCAAAGTTGTGTTGTTTTTCCATTATGAAGAATTGTAGCTATAGCGAAAATAAAACCCTCTTTAATACTTTTAACATGATTTGCAGAAATCTCAATACCACGGATACTGATATTTTTTGCGTCCATAAAAACAAATGCAGCAGCACTTCCAACACTTTCAGCTAAAGCTACAGAAGCGCCTCCATGTAATGCCCCATCTGGCTGATGAACCTTTGATGTTACAGGCATTTTAGCTATTAATGAATCTTCAGAAACATCAATAAATTCAATTTCCAAGGTTTCCATTAAGGTATTCTTGCAAATTGCATTACAAGCTTGGAGAATATCATCTTTGTTTTTCTTCATTTTAATAAATTACATTTGTAAAAATACAAAATGATACTATATAATGACCATTGAAAAAAAAGTAATCTATACAAGTTCGAATACCTACTCTGTACTAAATACCTATACTAATAAAACCAAAAATATTTGGATGGTATTTCATGGTCTGGGATATCTAAGCAAATACTTTATTAAATATTTTTCACATTTAGATCCAGATCAAAACCTAATTATAGCACCACAGGCACCGTCAAAATATTATCAAGGAAGTGATTTTAAACACGTTGGGGCCTCATGGTTAACTAAAGAAAATACCAAGGAAGAAACCAAAAATGTATTAGCATATATCGATGCGGTTTTTAATGTTGAAATCTCTGATAATAAATCGAGTTTAATTGTTTTAGGATATTCACAGGGTGTATCGATTGCAATGCGCTGGGTTGCTTCAAGAAAAATAAATTGTAAGCATTTGGTGCTACATTCAGGAGGAATTCCAAACGAACTTGTACCTGAAGATTTTTTTTACTTAAATAAACAAGCAGAAGTTACGTATATCTATGGAAATAGAGATCAATATATAAATGAAGTTAAAAAATCTGAAGAACAATTAAAAGGCAATAAATTATTTGGAAATCGATTGAAAATCCAAGTATTTGAAGGTATCCATGAAGTGAATACTCCTTTTTTAAAGCAAATAGCAGAAAAATGAACTACCTCGACCCAAGGGTACGAGGTATCAAGCGGAAGATAACTTTATTTTAGTTTGATGAAAACCTTAGGTTTTCAAACTTTCCTCTTGACCACCGAGGCAAGCCTCGGGGAATTCTTTAGATTAAAATAGTGCATTTCATCAATTATTTTAGTTTTACAGCCTATATTTTAAATATAATTACATATATTGTAGGAATATTCTTAATTCTATATGATGAAAAATTTAATTTTAGCTCTGGTACTTTGTTTTATAAGTGCTAGTTTAATCGCACAAATAAGCCCAATAGAAAAGGAAGCATTATTAGATTTTTATGCTTCAACAAATGGCGATAAATGGACAATTAGTTGAGACCTAAACAAGTCTGAATCTGAATGGAAGGGTGTTACCATTGAAAACAATACCGTTACAGGTATAAAAATGCTTTTTAATAATATTGAAGGAGAGTTACTGGCTACCCTAGGAAATTTGAAACAATTACAGGTTTTAGAATTATCATTTAATAAGTTGTCTGGTACAATCCCTTCAGAATTAGGTAATTTAATAAATTTAAATATTCTGGCTTTTAATGGTAATGTGGAAAATTCGGTCAAAGTGAACCACTAAATTCGGATTAAATTGAGCAGTGTAAATAAAGTTTAAAAAATCGATTCATTTGTGGTTTAAAATTAGTGTTTTTTTCTTAATTTTTTTCTCATAGATTCTCCTTTTAAATTAATTCTGTGTGCTGAGTGAACTAATCTATCTAAAATAGCATCTGCAATAGTTTGCTCTCCAATGATTTGATGCCAAGCATTGGTTGGTAATTGAGAAGCAATTTGATTTAATTAAATCACTAGAGCAAAGATTAGCTGAATTAGAAGAGAAGTAGCTTTCTAGTAACATTTATAATTAAACTCTAGGGGTGTGAAGTTGAAAATCATATTTGACCTTTGCATTGCATGTAACTATGCGCTAAACGTAGTTCTGGATTGATAACGGAAAGATAATGAATTTGAGCAATTATAATTTGAGAATATTTCAATTGTTGGATGTACTTCTCAAATTATAGTTTACCAATGAGATAGCGTAGCTATCGTATATTGTCAAATTCATTAGCTTGGGAATTCGATAAGTTGAATCAAATTGCGTTTAGGTACCGTTGTAGCACATATACTTTTGGGGTGGGAGTGCGAAGCACGTAACAACAAAAGTCAGCTTTAGCTGAATGTCACGTCCTAAAATACGCCTACAGGTTAATAATTATTATTCTTACAGCATTTTTGTGTACGTAATTAGGTGTTATTTTTCAGATTAAAAACAAAGATAACAGAAAAGAACAAGCCTTTTGGCTTGCACTTTCCTGCTATTATTTATATGCGGTGTTGCCTTACGTAAATACACGATTGGGTTATATTTTAAACCACAATATAAAAAACAATTATTTTTCATCAGCGATTTTTCTGAAAACAGTATAACATTCTTCATCGCAAGTTAAATTTTCAAATGAAGGTCTTAAATATAGTTCTTGTTCAATAAACTCATAATCCCAAATAAATAATTCACCTATTAAGGAGCAACTGGGTTCATTGTTATATTCTAGAAAAATATCTGTATTATCATAAAAATAAGAACCATTTGTGCAATTACTACCTGATTCAATTGACGTAAATAACCCATCCTTTTTGAAATGATAAATAAAACCATTTTCGACATCAATGTATTCTACATTGCTCCCACCACCGTCATTAAGATAAATCTTAACAAGTTTCCATTTACCAATTAAAGTATCTTTTTCGTCAGTTGTATATTCTTTATTACACCCTAAAAGTAAAACTATTGTTTTTTAATGATTAATAATTAGTTGTTGAGTTTTAATATCTATTCCATCATAGATATGTAAAAAATAAGTGCCTTCTGGAATATCTATTGTGTCAACTGTTTTTTCAGCATTATTAGATTCACCATAATAAATAATATTTGAATACCTATCGTAAATATAGATATAGTAAGTTCCTTCGGGGTAATCACTAAAATCCAAACTAAAACTTTCATCAGACGAATTAGGCACAGGATTAGGAGGAGCAAATGGTATTTCTCCACAACCAGGTCCTGTACAGTTACCGTGTTCTACATACATTATTGCTGCACCCCCAATACCACATTTATTCACTCCCATTAATTGAACAAGGCCATTATTTTGTCCATAACCAGTAAAAACGTGAGAATTAAATCGAGTATAATTTGACCAAGTTTGCCAATTATCTCCAAAATAATCTATTTCGGTAACAATATCAAAAGGATAAGGAAGCCACCATTGATATGATGTTGCTCCAGGAGCAACACCTCCGTAATAAGATACAATTGCTCCTGTGTCAACAATTTCTGGACCATTAATAGATTCTGGTGCCAAAGGCTTACCTACCCAAACATCAAAATGCTCCATGCCACCGTTAGCATAAGAAACTTCTACAAAACCCCAATCTTTTGTTTGATTATTTGGAGCACTAACAGTAATAGAATTACCATTGTTTGTATCTATTTGGAGATTTGATGAAACTGTCCAATTAAATGGAGGGTCGGCATGGGTAATTGTAAAAACAGTTGTGGGGGAAGCACAAGTAACTGTATCACCTTCAATTATACCACAGGAATTACCAACAACATTTTGTAATATTGGGTTAGCAAAAACAGCGTCTCGCATTCTTAATTCTTGACCAATTGTAAAACTATCTCTACAAATATCACGGGAATAAGACATTATGTTGTGAGTGTCTGGATTATAACCACCACCTCCTGTGTAAATACAGTTTGCATCTACTTTATAATTACCATCATTATCGAGTAATTTAGGGTCTGCTGGGGTATCAAGAATATAGTCTCCGCAAGTAGCACTATTTGATCCATCTATTAATTCAGCACATTGATTTGGATCTCCTCCTGGATCATATACAGTACCATAATGTGTGTGAAATAAATTTAGACAATGACCAACTTCATGTGGCAATGTGCTTTGTAAAGCATAGTCTTTCATAATAACTAATGCTTGACTTCCAATACCATTAGCTTTTCCTTTATAGGGAGTATATTTTACTATATAAATAGGTTCAACCTCTTCTCCATTCTCAATTTTACTCACAGCCCACCTATCCATTTTCAACCTTCTCGAAACATCTTTTTGAGTATACCCATTTCTTGCTCTATAAATATATAACTGTCCTGCAAGGGTAGTTTCATCAACTCCTAAAGGAGGTATATAATCAAGCCAAGAAAATAATACACTGTAACATTTTCGGTACAGGCTTTTTATCCTTTTCTTCCCATTTCCAAATACTCATAACATTTACCTTAAGAATCTCTGCAAGTTGTACTTTAGACAGCTTCAAGTTCATCTGCTTTTGTTTAATAGCATCCCCAAACTTATGCACTTCATGTGGGTAACCTTGTGGCTTTGGAAATTTGGTGTGTATTTCTACAGACCTCCAAATGGGCAACGTAACCAATTGGAGTCGCTTTTCTTTTTTAAATAAATGGTAGTTTAGAGACTAATTAATTTTCATCTTCTCCTGAATCTTTATCGCTATCCTGATCTTCAGAATTTTCATCAGATTTCATTTCTTTTAAATCCATTTTACATTTAGGACATTTTCCTGCTTTGTCATAGGTTTTCTCTCCTTCACATTTCATTGTACAATGATAAGTTGCCATTGCAATATCCTTATCTGTTACTACTTCCTCTTCTATTTCTTTTACAACTTCCTTTTCTACTTCTTTTTTAGTTTCCTTTTTATCCGATTTACAAGAGAACATTGTAAAACCTAAAGTTAATACTACTGCAATTGCTAAGATTATTTTTTTCATTTTATGTTAATTTTAGTTATTATTGAATTAATGATTAAGTATACGACAATGTAACGATTATTTTTTAAATATATTTAAAAAAAGTACTTAAAAAAATTAATAATTAGCATCTATAAATTCTTGCAATTTAATTATTAGAATTAAAAGTTCTTTATTAAGTCCATTTTATCAACAGTACAACATCCAGGTTCCTCTTAAACTTTACTCTGTTTACAATCCAAAGGTCATTGGTTGTCTTCCATTCCTTCTTGATCTTTATTTGATTCTAAACTTTTATTAGAACGATTCATCATACTTTTCTTGCCAGACAATTGTGCAGCAGCATCTACTGTAAATGCACCATTTATTACAACTTCTTCACCAGAAGTTAAACCTGAAACGATTATATAAGTATCCGTTAATTCATTTCCAAGAATCACTTCTCTTAATTCAAAGATCGATTTGCTTTTACTGGTTCTAATATAGACTACAGATCGTTTTCCCGTCCAAAGAACTGCTGATTTAGGAATACTAATCACAGGTGTTTTGGTTACACTTTTAGAATCATTTGTTACAATTCCAGTTAAAAACATACCGGGTTTCAAATTTCCGCTTTTATTTTCAAGTTCAGCTCTTATAGTAATCGTTCTTGTGCTAGAATTCAATACTGGACCAATAAAGGAGACTGTTGCAGAAATAGTATCCATAGGTGCTGCATTACTTGTAATTTTGATCTCATCACCAATATTAATTAAAGAAATCTGTTTTTCATAAATATCAAATTCAGCCCAAACAGTATACAGGTTTGAAATTTTAAAGAGCGGTTCGCCTTCGCCAACATGATTTCCTTCTTCAACCATTTTTTCTGTGATAATTCCCGACACATTAGCATAAATAGGAAAATTTATAATAGTTTTTTTTGATGTTTCAATAGTGGATATTTGATCATCTGAAACTTTCCATAATTTTAATTTATTGCGTACCGCTGCATAAAGATATGGCTGATTTTCTTTCATTTCCATTGCGGTAAGCAATTCGCTTTGAGCAGTAACCAACTCAGGAGAGTAAACCAAAGCTAGTAATTCACCTTTGTACACTTCTTCACCAGTTGTATTAATGTATAATTTTTCTATCCTACCATTGAAATGTGCGGCTTGAATAGATTTTGTTTTTTCATTTTCCTTAATTTTTCCTGATAATACAACACTTTGTTTAACCTCTGAACTATTGTTTATAATTAAAGTCTCTATGTTAGCCAAGGCAACTGCATTCTCAGACATTTTAAACTGGTTGATCGATAGCCCACTATCCGAATCATCTATGGGAATTAAATCCATTCCACAAATAGGACATGAACCAAATTCAGGTAAATCTATCTGTGGGTGCATCGAACAAGTCCAATGCTCAGAAACAATCTCTAAATCATGATCGTGAGATTTATTGCTTGTTTGCTCCCCAAAAAAGAACCACCCAGCAAAAATACCAGCAAGAAATAGTGTACTATAAACAATATATTTTTTCATAATTAAATTTATTAAATGGTTGTTAGTAAAAATTCAAGAACAGCAATTTTAGTTGCATACTCCCTTTCGGCTGCAATCTTATTTAATTTAAATTTTAGTTTTAATTGCTGAATTTCAAGGATTTGTTCAAAGTCTAAGTTACCTGTTTCGTATTCAGTTAGTAATATTTTATGAGCCTGATCTATTTGAACAATATTTTTTTCCTGTGTAATAATCGTTGCTTTGCTAATTTTAATATCAGCGCTTGCGTTTTCAAAAATCGTTATTAAATCATTTGTTACCGTCTGCTTTGACCTAGAAAGCGCTTTTTGATCTAATTGGAGCTGTTTTCGCTTGGAACTGTATTTTTTTGAGAATAATGGAAGGGAAACCTGTAGCATTGGCATAATAATATTTTTTCCATTATCGACAGGGTTGATATCTGTTCTATCTCTAACAAATACATAATCCAACCCCAATCCAATTATCGGAGCGCCCTCTTTTTTTGTGGCTTCCTCAGATTTTAATAATACATTTTGCATATTATCTATTTGTAATAATTTAGGGTTATTCGAAATAATATTTTTATTAAATAATTTATCTGCATCTTTAATTATAATAGTTTCTGGGATAAAAACAGTCAGATCCTCAGATCTGTTTAAAAGTATATTAAATGTTTTCTCTTTAACTTTTCTGTTTTCAGTATTAATCTTTAATTTATTTTCCACTTCATTCCTAGCAATTTTAATTTTTAACAGATCAACCATTGTCGAACGATTATTCTCTAATTCACTTAAAGCTAGTTTCTCAAAGGTGTTTAATATTAAAATATGTTCCTTAAGTATTGTTTCAGTGGCTTTTAATTCAAACATCGAATAATAATGCTTTTTAACTTCCAGAAACAATTCTCTTTCATAAAAATCCATTTCATTTTGAACAATTTCAGTGTTAAAGTTTGCTTGTTCTTTTTTAACTGAATAGCTCCCAAACCATGGTAAATTTTGATATGCCATTAGTTTTACCGTTTGGGCTCCAACTCGTGTCTCTGTTTCTTGTACAAAATAACCTACTGAAAATTTTGTGTTTGGAATACTACTAATTTCAGTAACTTTTTCCAAAGCACTTTCATATTGAAATTGTTTTGCCTGCAATTCAGGACTGTTATTTTTAGCTTCTTCTAAATAGTTTTGCAATGTTTGTGCGCTAGAACCTAACATTGACATAATAAAGCTTATTGTTATTATTTTAGTTTTCATTTTTTTATATTTTTTGTTTCTCCCGATGATTCGGTATGCTGAACGATTAGTTATAAAATAATTATTATTTAATGGCAGCTGAGTGGAGACGAAGCTCCTTCTTCCAGCTAAATAACACTGGAACTACAAACAACGTAATCAAAGCAATCAACATGCCACCAAAGCTAGGAATAGCCATTGGTATCATTATATCACTACCTCTTCCTGTTGATGTTAAAATGGGTATTAAAGCCAATATTGTCGTTGCAGTTGTCATTAAACAAGGGCGAATTCTTTTTAGACCCGCTTCCACAATAGATGTTCTTATTTCTTGTTTTGTTTTTGGTTTATTTCTTTCAAATGTTTGCGTTAGGTAGGTAGCCATAACCACACCATCATCGGTAGCAATCCCAAATAGGGCTATAAATCCAACCCAAACTGCAACACTTAAATTTATTGGATTCATTTGAAACAACTCTCGAAAGTTTAATCCGAAGAAATTGAAATTTAAAAACCAAGGTTCACCGTAAAGCCAGATCATAATAAATCCGCCAGCAAAAGCCACTGCAATACCAGTAAATACCATTAATGATGTGGTTACTGACTTAAACTGAAAATAGAGTATTAAAAAAATCAATATCAAGGCTAAGGGAACAACTATAGAAAGTGTTTTCTCTGCTCGAAGTTGATTCTCATAGGTTCCTGTAAACTGATAATTGATTCCTTTGGGCACTACAAGTTCTCCTCTTTTAATTGCATTAGTAATAGTACTTTGTGCTCTTTCTACCACTGTAACCTCAGCTTCATTATCAAGCTTATCAAATAATATGTATCCCACCAGAAAAGTATCCTCACTTTTTATTACCTGAGGTCCTTGTTCATAATGTATTGTAACCAACTCTTTCAAAAAAATAGGGCTCCCTAGTGGTGTTGATACATAAATAGTTTCTAGATCACTCGGACTAGATCGCAGTTCTCTAGGATATCGAACACGTACATTGTATCGTTCTCTTCCTTCTATAGTCTGACTTAGTATTTTTCCACCAATTGCTACTTCTAAAACAGTTTGAACAGCATCAATTGATAAACCGTATTGTGCAATTTTAGTTCGATCGATATCGATCAATAAATATGGTTTTCCAATAATCCTATCTGCAAAAACAGCTTCTTTTTTAACACCAGACACTTTTTTTAATAAAGATTCTAATTGAATACCAAAAGCTTCTATTTGCTTTAGATCCTGACCTTTAACTTTAATACCCATCGGAGCCCGCATGCCTGTTTGAAGCATGACCAATCGGGTTTGTATGGGTTGCAGTTTTGGAGCAGAAGTAATTCCAGGTAATTTTGTTACTTGAATTATTTCCTTCCAAATATCGTCAGGGGATTTTATATGCTTCCGCCAATTTCGAAAGTAAGCTCCATCTTCGTCTTCAATTAATTTATCAGTACTAATTTTGGTGCCTGAAGTAATAAAATCTCCTGCAATTGTTTCAAATAGCCCTCTAGAATTCACACGGAATTTCAATCGATTTCGATTGGAATCTTGTTTGTATTCAGAGCTATAAATTATAACATTTTCATACATAGAAAGAGGTGCAGGGTCTAGCGCACTTTCTACTCTTCCGGCTTTTCCAACCACTGTTTCTATTTCAGGGATTGTTGCAACAGCCATATCTAGTTGTTGCAAGACACGTTTATTTTCATCAATCCCCGAGTGCGGCAAAGACGTAGGCATCAAAAGAAAAGAGCCTTCATCTAATGCAGGCATAAATTCTTTTCCGGTAGTATTCATAATTGAAATACCAAAAACAATTAGGATTGCTGGGATACTTAAAAAAAGTAGTTTATTTGCTAAAGCCCATTCTAAAATTCGCACATAATTTTTTCTGAATAAAACAAAAACAGCGAGTAGGCTAAAACTAATTATACTAACAAAAAGAAAGTTCGAAAAAATAGTATAGTCTACACCAAGAGGTCTCCAATACACACTTAATAAAATAACAATAGCTATTGCTGAAAAATAAATACTTAGTCTATTCGATTTGGTTTTTGAAATAAATCCACTGAATTTTAAGAGGTTCGAAGTTCCAAAACCTATTAGTAATAATCCAATATAAAAACCAGTAAACACACTTAGGAGTCCAACTAAAACAGAGGCAACTGAAAATATAAAACCAAACTTTTTCTTTGGAGACTTCCAACCAAACAACCATGCAGCAAATGGTGGAATTAAAAATAAGGCAATGATTAAGGACGCAGTCAATGCCATAGTTTTTGTAAAAGCTAAAGGATGAAACAATTTTCCTTCAGCACCTATCATAGTAAATACAGGAATAAAGCTTATTATGGTTGTCATAACAGCAGTTATTATAGCTCCCGACACTTCTTTTGTGGCATTATAAACTATTTGGTTAATAGGAATAGTTCTCGACTGAGTTTGAACTGTCGTATTGGAGTTTGCATTTTGGATTTTGATCTTTGAGTTTTTATTCTCAGAAATATGTCGGATGATATTCTCTGAAAGGATTACTCCCACATCAACCATCGTTCCTATTGCAATTGCAATACCCGATAGTGCTACAATATTCGCATCTACATGAAACACTTTCATCGCAATAAAAACCATTAAAACGGCTATAGGTAATAATCCAGATATTAAAATAGATGCTCTAAGGTTGAATAACATTAATACGATTACCAAAATGGTAATCAGTATTTCCATAGAAAGGGCTTTATTTAATGTGTGAAGTGTCTCCTGAATTAATTCCGTACGATCATAAAATGGAACGATCGTCAATTGAGAAGTTCGCCCATCTTTTAACACTTTTGATGGTAGTCCAGCACTAATCTCATTTATTTTATCTTTAACATTACTGATCACTTCCATAGGGTTGGCACCATAGCGAGCTACAACCACTCCACCAACAACCTCTGCACCTTCCTTATCTAGAATCCCTCTTCGTTCAGCAGGACCTAAAGAAACCTTAGCAACATCTTTAATATGTATTGGAGTAAAATTTTCTGAAGTGACAACGGCTAATTGTATATCATCAATTGATTTTATATAACCCAAACCACGTACTAAATATTCAACTTTATTGTTCTCTATGGTTTTTGCGCCAATATCCTTATTTGTTTTGCGAACTGCATTTACGACTTGTTCTAAGGAAATATTGTATTCTTTTAAGATATCAGGATCGACATCAATTTGATACTCTTGCACAAATCCACCTATAGATGCAACTTCTGAAACTCCTAATGCAGAGGAAAGTCCGTATTTTACATAATAATCCTGTACGCTTCTTAATTCCTGCAAATCCCAACCACCTGTAACAGTACCTTGTTCATCTCTACCTTCAATTGTATACCAGAATATTTGTCCGAGTCCTGTTGCATCAGGTCCTAAGCCAGGATTAACATCGTTAGGTAGTAATCCATTGGGTAAGGAATTTAATTTTTCCAAAATCCGGCTCCGACTCCAATAGAACTCTATATCTTCTTCGAAAATGATATAAATACTTGAAAACCCAAACATGGAAGAGCTACGAATCGTTTTTACACAAGGAATACCCAGTAATGAAGACGTTAATGGATACGTTATTTGATCTTCAATATCTTGAGGGGAACGACCCTCCCATTTGGTAAAAACAATTTGTTGATTTTCACCAATATCTGGGATTGCATCTACAGCCACTGGGTTTCGTGGAAAATTTCCTGTGTTCCATTCAAAAGGTGCTGTTGAGATTCCCCAACCAATAAATATTACTAGTAGTAGGACTGCTACCAATTTATTTTCGATTAAATACTTGATGCTTTTATTGAGCATGTTTTTAGTTTTTTAATTTGAATTAAAAATATAAGAAAAGTTAGAAACGAACCTATCAATCACATCATGAGAATATACGTCGTTCTTACATCGCTTCTCGCAAATACGAAAACGCAATGTTTCATTAATTTAAAAAATCAAATTAAAAATACTTCGTCAAGCAGTTGTATGTCCTTGACGACCAGAGGGGGGGAATAGTCTTTAAAAGGAATGATCTGAGTATCTAATCCTTCAAATAAATTAATATAAGTGATAATGAAAGTAGAAATAAATACCTGTTGTTGAAAATTGAAGTTAGAAAAATCCAATTTAAGATCATCGCGACCCTCCACAAATTGGGTTACATCGGTACAACAATTCTTTTTCAGAATAGAACAGCCTTTTTTGGGAAATGGGATTTGCATATCCATTCCACAATTTTTAGCCTTTAAAATAACGGATGTACTGATCAGGTGATCCCCACAAAAGTGTTTATTTATGGTAAACGACATAGTAGACATCAGCACTAAACATGCTAATGAAACCACGGTTATATTTCTAATAAAATCCTTCATTATAAGTCAAAGGTATAAAATCTTTATTATATAGATATAAAGTTGTGTTAAAACAAAAAAATCGTCCACCTAGGGCGGACGATTTAAATTAACTAATTATGAATTTAATTATTACTTTACTTCCTCAAAATCAACATCTTCAACATCGCTGTTCTCATCTGTTGCTTCTTCTTGAGTACCTGCATCGCCTTCAGGAGCACCACCTTGTTGTGCTTCTGCCTGTGCCTTGTACATCTCTTCAGAGGCAGCTTTCCATGCTTCATTGATCTTATCTAAAGCAGGTTGAATAGATTCAACTTCCTTAGTTTCAAAGGCTTTTTTCAATTCTTCTAAAGCCTCTTCAACTGGTTTTTTGTTATCGTCTGATATTTTATCACCAAATTCCTCTAATTGCTTTTCTGTTTGAAAGATCATCGCATCAGCTTCATTTAGCTTATCAGCTTTTTCTTTTACCAGTTTATCAGCTTCAGCATTCGCTTCGGCATCTTGCTTCATTTTTTTGATCTCTTCTTCTGTTAATCCTGAAGATGCTTCAATTCGAATATCTTGAGATTTCCCTGTTGCTTTATCAGCAGCACTAACTTTAATGATACCATTGGCATCAATATCGAATGTGACTTCAATTTGAGGAGTTCCTCGTCTTGCTGGTAGAATTCCATCTAAATGAAAACGACCAATTGTTTTATTATCGGTTGCCATTGGACGTTCTCCTTGCATAACATGAATTTCTACACTCGGTTGATTGTCTGCTGCTGTAGAAAATACTTGGGATTTTTTAGTAGGAATTGTGGTATTAGATTCAATTAAATGAGTCATTACTCCTCCCATAGTTTCAATTCCTAATGAAAGTGGGGTAACATCTAATAACAATACATCTTTAACATCTCCTGTTAATACACCTCCTTGAATTGCAGCACCTAATGCCACAACTTCATCTGGATTAACACCTTTATGTGGTTTTTTTCCAAAAAATTTCTCTACCGCTTCTTGTACTGCAGGAATACGTGTAGATCCACCTACTAAGATTATTTCGTCTATATCACTTTTTGAAAAACCAGCATCTTTTAATGCTTTTTCACAAGGTGCGATTGTACGTTTTACTAAATCGTTGATTAATTGCTCAAACTTAGAACGCGACAATGTTCTTACCAAGTGTTTTGGTCCACTTGCAGTGGCAGTAACATATGGTAAATTGATTTCTGTTTGCGAAGAAGCAGATAATTCTATCTTTGCTTTTTCAGCAGCATCTTTTAGTCTTTGTAAAGCCATTGGATCATCGCGTAAATCTATATCTTCATCTTTCTTAAACTCATCAGCTAACCAATTAATAATTTTTTGATCAATATCATCACCACCTAGATGTGTATCTCCATCTGTAGATAATACTTCAAAAACACCATCGCCTAATTCAAGAATGGAAACATCATGTGTTCCTCCACCAAAATCGAATACTACGATTTTTTGATCGGTTCCTTTTTTGTCCATTCCATAAGCTAAGGCAGCTGCCGTTGGCTCATTAATAATTCTTCTAACTTTTAATCCAGCAATTTCACCTGCTTCTTTTGTAGCGTGACGCTGACTATCATTAAAGTATGCAGGTACTGTAATAACAGCTTCAGTGACATCATACCCCAAATAATCTTCTGCGGTTTTCTTCATTTTTTGAAGGATCATTGCCGATAATTCTTGTGGGGTATATTTTCTTCCGTCGATATCAACACGAGCAGTATCATTATCTCCTTTTACTACTTTAAACGCAGCCCATTTTGTTTCTTTTTTAGACTCAGAAAACGAATTCCCCATAAATCTTTTAATAGAAGAAATGGTTTTAGTTGGGTTGGTTACCGCTTGTCTTTTAGCCGAATCTCCCACTTTAATTTCGCCATCTTCTACAAATGCAATAACCGAAGGAGTTGTTCTTTTTCCTTCAGCATTGGCGATTATTGTAGGTTCACTGCCTTCCATCACAGCCACACCAGAGTTGGTTGTTCCTAAGTCAATTCCAATTATTTTATTCATATCTTATTTTTTTAATTTTTATTTTTTCAAAGCCCCTAATTATTCGAGACATTTTGTATAAGGCAATCTTTATGCCAGTGGAAAAGATATGACAGGGTGTCATATTTTTATTTAACAAAGAGTAAATTTTATGTATTTTTACTCATTAATTTTCTTATTGCTCATGATAAAAAAGGTTAAAAGAAAAATAAATATATTTTTAAAAGACCCCGTAATTAATCCGATTCATGCAGCAATTGCTTCTGGAACCTATCCATTATTATATTTTTATAATTCTAATTTTATATTAATTAATTCCTGGGAACAATTTGTTTTTATTTTATCCATTTACATCCTCTCTCCTATTCTAATATTCTACTTTTTAAGTAGCGTAACAAAGAAATTAGATCGAAAAAATAAATATAGGAAATACCTTATTCCTGCATTAAATATCATATGGTTTATTTTTCTGATTATTCTCAACACCTATGGATTGAAAAAGAAAATCCTAGTACTTTCAATGATTATTTCATTTTGTATTGGTGTCCTTCTTTATAAACACATCAAAAAAATAATCGTTTTTCAACATTTACTTTCAATAATTGTATTGTTTAAATTAATTCCTTTTTTATACGATTATATGACAGTTTCTGATAAATGGATGGAACAGCCCGACACCATCAATCAAGTTTTATTCAAAAAACGACCCAATATTTATATCATTCAACCCGATGGCTATGCAAATTTCAGTGAATTAAAAAAAGAGTACTATAATTTTAATAATGAAAAGTTTGAGCGGTTTTTAACAGATAACAACTTTAAATTATACTCAGATTTCAGAAGTAATTATACGAATACATTAACTTCAAATAGTTCTATGTTTTCAATGAAGCATCATTACTATATCCAGCCAAAAAAAAATAATACGCTGATGCGTAATTGGAGAAATATCCTTGCAGGTGATAACCCTGTAATAGCAATATTCAAAAAGAACAACTATAAAACTTCCCTGCTTTTAGAAAAGCCTTATTTATTAGTAAACAGACCTGAAATTTATTATGATCAATGCAATATGGATTACAAGGAGATTCCTATTTTATCTAGAGGCTTCGACTTTTTCAAAGATATTTACTCGAACTTAAACCAAGCCATTGAAACCAATACAGAAACCGCTAATTTTTATTTTATTGAAAAGATGAGTCCTTCTCATATTTCTGTGAGAGAAATAAATTCTGAAGGACGTGATAAAGAACGTGAAAAATATATAAAAAACATTGAAGATACTAATGAATGGTTATCTCGTACCATTGATCTAATTATTGAAAAAGATCCGAACAGTTTAATTGTTATTATAGCAGATCACGGAGGGTATGTTGGTTTGAACAGCACTTCTGAACGTCAAAAAATATTGACAGATGACTATTTAGTAAAATCAATTTTTACAGCAGCATTAGCCATTAAATGGCCTACTGAAGCACCAAAATTTGATACTAAATTAAAGAGCAGTGTAAATTTATTTAGAATTTTATTTGCTTATTTAAGTGAAAATGAAACTTATTTAGAACATTTACAAGAAGATATAAGTTACTTAATAATAAGAGAAGACAGCCCTTTTGGGGTATATCAGGCTATCGATACAAATGGAAATATAGAGTATAAAATAAAAGATTAGTTCATTTAATTTAGCTTTTAACCCTCAATAACTCCCTCCACTGCGTTGTATATCGTGGACTTCTGTCTTCTTTGATAAGCTCCCACTCTTTAACTCGAGTACCTACCAATCCTGAAAACACCGTAGATTTCCCGTATTTTCTATTAATGGCGTCAAAGGTGTCTAGCAACTGACTCTTATTCCATCTGGGTGGCGGTATGAATAAATTTCCCTGTACATATTCTCGGGGAATAATACCACTTAGACAGACTCCCACTTTCTTATAGCGATAACCAGGCTTGTAAATCACATCCAATGCTTTTTTGGCTTCAGAGATCAATGTAAACGTATCGCAAGTAGGAATGCTAAGCGTCACTGTGATGCTATTGGAATATTGTTTATCACGATCGCTAAAATAATTGGTATACAAAAATACCTGTAAATAGGTAGCACATGACTTCTGATTCCGTAGCACTTCGCTGACCTCACTAATATAATACGAACAAGCTTCTTGGATCATTCCCAGATCTTCTAATTTTTTTCCAAAGGATTTGGCAGTACCTATCCCTTGTTTTGGTTTGGGCATGGTCATAAATTCTATACAGGGCTTTCCTTGTAACTCCTTCCAGATACGCACTCCCACAACAGTCATGTTCTTTCGCACCCATTCTTCGGGAAGCTGTGTAAATTCGTAGGCAGTAAAAATACCTATGTTCTTCAAGCGCTTTGCATGCTTAGTTCCAATACCCCAGATGGTCTTCACATCTGCCCACCGCAGGGCTTCTATTCGTTTTTTTTCAGAATCAATCACAAAGACACTATTGTTTTCGTGGGCGCGTTTCTTCGAGATCTTATTTGCTAATTTCGCCAATACTTTGGTAGGTGCAATCCCTGCACCAACAGGTAAACCAGTGTATTGATAGATGGTGTCTTTCATCTGGTGTCCGTAAGTATTCAATGAAAAATGTTTTAGCCCCGAAACCTCAACAAATGCTTCATCGATGCTATAAATCTCCACCCGCGGTGAAAAGGCGTTTAGGATGTTCATCACCCGCTGAGACATTTCACCATAGAGTGTATAATTTGAAGAAAAAAAAGTGACGTTATTTTTTATAAGCTGTTTCTTTATTTTGAAAACAGGCTCGAACATGGGAATCTCAGATAAGTCCTTCGCTTCTTTATTAGCAGCAATTACACAACCATCATTATTACTGAGTACCACGACAGGTGTACCCCAGAGATCGGGACGAAATACCTGCTCGCAAGTAGCGTAAAAACTGTTGCAATCTACTAAGGCAATCATCGTGCGTAATGAATAATATAACTGATCATTCCCCAAAGAACACATTCGGTATCCAAAGGGTGCTTCGGAAATTCAATCACTCTAAATACCCCATCTTGTATTACCAACACAAGGTCGTTCGCCTTTGGTTTTAACGACCGATCGATCAGTAATACATCTTTATGCAGAATGTTATGATGAGACAGTTCATCGCCATCAATACGCACAAAAAAAGTAGCATCTCTGTTTGCTATTAACTCTTCATGCAAGTCAATACTAGGCTCTGCATAATGTGTAGCAGGGCTAGGAAACCCAGTCTGTTTAGATACTTCTGGGGCATGCCTGTTCTTTACTTTATTGAGTTTTCCTGAAGAGAAGGTTTCCATACTTCAAAAATATGGAATATTTCCATTATATTATGGAATATTTCTATTTTGTTGATAAGTTATTTTTCACAACTTTCTTTTCTTCGAGAGTCGATCAAATGTATGATCTTCCATCCATCATTTGTTTTTGCCAAGGTAAACGAATTGGCTCCACAATGACTAAAAGTACCATTATACCAAAACTCATAAGGGGTCCAAACATGGGCAAGATTTCCGTCTATTGCAATTTGATAATCCAGTAAGCGCTCATCCCATTTTTGATCTTCGGGGCGATCTGCAATGGCTTTTAACAATCCATCAATAAGCTCAGATACTAGTTTATTATCGCCATCCTTAGTAGTAAAAGCAGTTTGCAATACTAGGTCGTCAGACATAACCGATCTCATTTTCAAGGTGTCGCCTTCATGAAATCCTTCAAAAAAAGTATTGATACTATTTTTAGCATCGGCTTCAGAAAAAGAATCTTGAGAAAACAAAATTGTAGTAGTCAAAAAGCAAAGGGTGTATAGGAATAATTTCATATTAAATATTTTAATGATTGCGTTTCAAAATTAGTACATTTACTCACTAAAATGTTACAAAAATGTCAGTAGCTAAAAAAGAATACAAACGTATCACTACCAAAACATTGGTGGATATGAAAAGTAAGGGCGAAAAAATATCGATGTTAACCGCTTATGATTATACCATGGCAAGAATAGTTGATGATGCTGGGATCGATGTAATTTTAGTGGGTGACTCTGCTTCCAACGTAATGGCAGGTCATGAAACTACACTACCTATTACTTTAGACCAAATGATCTACCATGCTTCTTCTGTTGTACGAGGAATATCCAGGAGTTTAGTGGTTGTAGATCTACCATTTGGAACCTACCAAAGTGACCCAAAAGAAGCCTTGCGATCTGCTATCAGAATTATGAAAGAAAGCGGTGCCCATGCTGTAAAAATGGAAGGCGGTAAGGAAATAAAGGAATCTGTTAAACGTATTTTAAATGCAGGTATTCCTGTAATGGGACACTTGGGGCTTACACCACAATCCATTTATAAATTTGGGACCTATACGGTACGTGCAAAAGAAGATGCGGAAGCACAACAACTAAAAGAAGATGCCATATTGCTTGAGAAAACAGGGTGTTTTGCTATCGTATTAGAAAAGGTTCCTGCAAAACTTGCAGGTGAAATTGCTGATAGCCTTCATATTCCAATTATCGGTATAGGGGCTGGGAATAAAGTAGACGGACAAGTATTGGTAACTCATGATATGTTGGGAATGAATCACGAGTTTAATCCGCGGTTTTTAAGACGTTATTTAGATATGTTTGTTGAAATGACTGGAGCGTTCCAGAACTATATCAATGATGTGAAAAGTGGTGATTTTCCGAATGAGGAGGAGCAGTATTGATTTAGTAGCAAGTGTTTAAGCATTAGATAATAAGAGTAAATATACTAATATTCTCAACCATTCATCCACTAATTCAACAACCATCAAAGAGAATCAAAACAAAATAATAAGTACCGCTAAAAATCTTCAAGTTTTATATGAAGACAATCATCTTCTAATAGTAAACAAACGAATTGGTGATATTGTGCAGGGTGATAAAACAAAAGACACCCCGCTTTCAGAAATTGCAAAACAATATATTGCTAAAAAATACAATAAACCTGGTGCAGTATTTTTGGGGGTGGTACATAGATTGGATAGACCCACCAGTGGAATTGTAGTTTTTGCGAAAACTTCAAAGTCTTTAATAAGGTTGAATAAATTATTTTTAGAACGGAAAACAGAGAAAACGTATTGGGCGATTGTAAAAAAATCACCCCAAAAAACAGAAGATACCTTGGTTCATTTTCTTAAAAGAAATTCGAAGCAGAATAAATCTTATGCCAATATTAATGAAGTTCCTGACAGTAAAAAAGCAATATTGGAATATCAAGTTGTGAAAAATCTAGATCGTTATTTTTTACTAAAAATTGATTTAAAAACAGGGAGACATCATCAAATTAGAGTGCAGTTAGCCGCGATTGGTTCTCCAATTAAAGGCGATTTAAAGTATGGCTTTGACAGAAGCAATAAAAATGGTGGTATCCACTTACATGCAAGAAAATTAGAGTTTATTCATCCTGTAAAAAAGGAAGATATTTCTATAATTGCACCTACTCCTGATGATCCTGTTTGGAATGCCTGTTTCTAATAAAAGGAGTTGAAATTAAAACTACTCAAATAATGTATGAAATGTTTTGTATAAAAAAAGTGCCTAAAAATAAATTTAGGCACCTTCATTAAAAAAGATAACACTTAATAGAATTAAAGTTTAACATCCTTTAATTTTTCTTCTTCACCTTCTTTATTTAATAATTTTACTTCATCGAATCCCATCTCTTTAAATTGAGCAAATTGAGTTGTAGCATCACCCACAATAACAAATGCCATTTTGGATTCATCTAAATATTTATTAGCCAACATCTTGTGTTGCTCTAGAGTCATTGCACCAATAATAGCTTCTTCTTGTTCAATATAATTTGAAGGAAGGTCGTAGGTACTCATTTCTTGCAGCATTCCCAATAAGGAAAATTGAGTTTCGAATCTTCGAGCATTGGATTTAATCAATGCATTTTTGGTAAATTCTAGATCTGCTTCACTGATTCCATTTTTATAGTTTGTAATTTGATCTTTAAAAATGGAAACAGATTCTCCTGTGGTATTTGTTCTAACACTTGATGAAGCTGTAAACGTACCAGGTATTTTTGTACCACTAAATCTAGTTCTTGCACCATAGGTATATCCTTTTTCCTCTCTTAGAATTAAGTTTACATTTCCAGAAAAAGAACCCCCTAATTTGTAATTCATCACTTCAGCAGGGTAAAAATCTTTATCGGTCCTAGCCATGGAAATATACCCTATATTGATCACCGATTGCTTCGCATTTGGAATATCCACAAAGTATAGTGACATTTTATCCCTGTTGTTTGAAATTGGAAATTCTGGTATTGTCACCTCTTTTGCAGCCCAGTTAGATGTTAGTGAATTTAAAATATCCAAACTATTGGTTTCATTAATATTTCCTACAATATGCATGATACTTATTGATGGAGAAAAGTTAGCATTATAATATTCTATTAGATCTTCAATAGTAATCGCTTCAACAGAGGCGACAGTTCCGCTTATAGGATAACTAAAAATATGGTCTTCTCTATATAATATTTTATTGTAAACTCGTCTTGCAACTACATTTGGATTGGCATCAGATCGTTTAATACTATTAATTGTACTTGTTTTAATTCGAGCGAATTCTTCTTCATCCCATCTTGGTTCTAATAAAATTTCTTCAACCAATGCCATCGTTTTTTCAAAATTACGCACTAGTGTATTTCCTCTAATTATAATGGATTCATTGGATGTAACCATATTAATACTAGCTCCTAACATTTCTATCTCCTCTTCTAATTCCTCTGGAGTTCTAGTAGCAGTCCCTTCCATCATTATATCAGTCATTAAATTTGCCACCCCGTTATTATTCATGTCATCCAATAAGTGTCCCCCTTCAATAACCAAACTAAAGTTTACAGTAGGAATTTCGTTTTGCTCAATTCCATAAACTTTCATTCCATTGTCAAGTGTAGCAGTCCAACTTGAAGGAATATTTAATTTTGGAGTTGCTCCTTCATCTGGTTCTACGCTTCTATCAAATTTGGAAGGTGTTTCAGCAATTTCTTCATCAGAATCCTTAACAGACTTTGCTATATTATCTTTAATTTCTTCTTCAACAACAGGGGCTTTTTTTGAAGTATGGGCAATTAATTCAATTTGGTCTTTAGGAACAAAGCTTGTTAATATATAGGGTTTGTCTTTTATATAGGTATTGTAAACACGCATGATATCTTCTTTGGTTACTTTTTTAATATTTTCAATATCTGTTTCAATAAAACTTGGATCTCCAGCAAACACATTATATTGAGCTAATTGAAATGATTTTCCTAATACACTACTAATACCATTATAAAAACTTGTTTCCAATCCTGCTTTAATTCGTTCAACATCTCTTTTGGAAACCCCATTTTTTTCAAACATTTCAAAAGCTTCAAAAATACTTTCCTCAACATCATAGAGTGCAATACCATTATTTGCTGTAATGATAATACGAAATGCACCAGCAATTTCCTGAGATCTGTTGAATGCAGTTGTCCGAGAAGTCAATTCTTTTTCTTTGACCAATACTTTATAAAGTGGTGCTTTTTTTCCACTTGAAATTATTTCCGCTAAAAAATCCAAGGCATAAGCATCGTCTGTATACTGTTCTATAGTGGGCCACACCATATTTAATTGAGCTGCTGTTGCAAAATTATCTTCGTGAAATAAGCGTTTTGTTTCTGATAGTGTAACTGTTTGAGGCTCGAGTTTAACAACTTCTTGTCTTGGTTTTATTTCTCCAAAATATTTTTCAATTAGGGCTTTAGCATCTTCTGTTTCAAAATCACCAGCTAATACCAATGTTGCATTATTGGGTCCATAAAAACGATCATAAAAATCTTTCACATCATCAATGGTAGCATTTTGAAGATCTTCCAATTCACCTATTACTTGCCAGTTATATGGATGTCCTTCAGGATATAAATTCTTATCTATCACCCAACCCGTATGTCCATAAGGGTTATTATCAACACGCTGTCGTTTTTCATTTTGAACAACTTCTTGCTGATTATAAAAAGCAGATTCTGTAACGGTATTGATCAAGAATCCCATCCGATCACTTTCTAACCACAGCACAGTTTCTAAGGCATTATTTGGGACGATCTCATAATAAATAGTTCCATCTTTCCAAGTACCGCCATTTAGAGTTCCTCCAACATCTTGAACTATTTTAAAGAATTGATCTTGTGGCACATGTTCAGATTCCTGAAATAGCATATGCTCAAATAAATGAGCAAAACCTGTTCTTCCCGTTTTTTCGCGATTGGACCCAACACCATATTGAATGGCCAAGGAAACTATAGGGTCACTTTTATCCTGATGCAATACAACATCAAGTCCGTTTGCCAATTGATACTTTTCAAATTCGATGGATAATTTAGCTTCGCTACTTGAATCTTTATTACACGAAATCATAAATAATGAAATAACTAGTGCAATAAATAATGATGGTTTTAATGAATTTTTAAACATTTTGGCGGTCTTTTAGGTTTGATTATTTGAAGCTTTAAATATACTATAGTTCATACTTCAAAAGACTTAAAAATTTGTTAAATGAATTCAATAAAAAAAAGTAGTTCTTATTAATCTTTGGTATTAATCTATAATTTTATTATACTAAGCTTGTAAGAATCAATTCAAATTATTACAATATTTATAGTAGTTTCGTAATATGAAACGAATTGCTATTTTAATACTATTCTTATTCTCAATCTATGCTCATGCACAATATTCATTTTCTGGACAAGTAGATATCGAAAGATGGAAAAATGATGTGTATTTATCGGTAATAGAAGATTACAGAAAAATTTCTGGAGTTTATTCCGAACAAATTATAAAGAAAATTAAAGCGGATGAATATGGGCATTTCGAGTTTTCAGGAAATAATCTTAATGCAGTCAATAGAATTTATAGAATCCATGTCGATAATTGTGTCGATGATGAGCAAAACATAAATCATTTTGATGGTACATGTAACGACAGTAAAGAAATATTATTTATTGCTAAAAATACAGATACAATTTTATTTCCTTTTTCTTTTGATGATCAAATTCTATGTAGCATACAATCTAATAATTTAAAATCAACTGCCTTTATAAAGATCGATTCATTAAGAGAAGATATGCGATTTGCATTTAGTGAATTTAGAAGTGAAGCCAACAGAAAATTAAACAATAAAAAATGGTTTAAAACCTTACAAGATTTTGGAAAGGAGCTAAATGAACCTTTAACTGAATTATATATCTATTCTTTTTTATCTGACAGACGAAATAATTTTCACACCTTTTATCTTGAGGATTTAAAAACGAATTCTTATTATAATGAATTGCAAGAACGTTTGTCTAATAGTTACCCAAATTCATTATTTACTAAACAATATAGTACCGAATTAAATTCTGACAAATTTGTTCATTTAAGTAATCAAGAAAGATCCTTTAATTGGAATTACTTACTCTATTTTTTATTAATAATTTCTTTAATTGGAAATATCTGGCTTATTATATCTCAAAAAAAACAACAATCCAAATCGATTTCTAATGCTAAACAACAATTAACAAAACAGGAACAAACCATTTTAGATCTTTTAATAGAAGAAAAATCAAATAAAGAAATCGCAGAAACTCTTTTTGTAAGTGTAAGCACTGTAAAAACACATGTTAATAATATCTATAAGAAATTGGATGTGCAATCGAGAGAAGAAGTTAAAGTTCTGTTTAACAGATAGTTGTAAATTTCAACCTAGGTACTAGTACTTAATTCAACCCCCTTTACTTTCGGATTATTGATTATTATTATAATGTTTGCTGTATTAATAACAATAAAATATAAACATTATGAACTATTATGTATCGAAAAAAAATCAATTTAAAATGAAAATGAATTACAACAATTTATTATTTGTAATTTGTTTTTTTATGTTTTCAACTCTTTTTTCACAAGAATTAACTAAACAAGCTGTAGGTGTTTTTGATTTTGAACAAGAAGAAATTGATTATGGAACCATTATCCAAAATGATGATGGATTACGCACCTTTAAATTTATAAATAAAGGAAATGCTCCAATTATTATAGCCGATGTTAAAACGAGTTGTGGATGTACAGTGCCAACAATGGCAAAAAAAACAATTCTTCCTGAGGAAACAGGTGAGATTGACGTTAAATACGCTACAAATAAAGTAGGTGCTTTTTCTAAAACAGTCACTGTACTTTCTAATGCCTCAGAGAAAAAGAAAATATTAAAAATTAAAGGCAATATTATAAAGAAAGCTTCGATTAAATGAACTACCTCGACCCAAGGGTACGAGGTATCAAGTGGAAGATAACTTTATTTTAGTTTGATGAAAACCTTAGGTTTTCAAACTTTCCTCTTGACCACCGAGGCAAGCCTCGGGGAATTCTTTAGATTAAAAGTATTAGTATATGATAATTGTATTACAAATACTTTAAAAATAACCAGCACGCTTTTTTAAAGCTTGCTGGTTATTTTCATAAACACACTAATAATTTATCATTTAATAATTATTTTCGAATATATATCATTTTTTATCAGCATAAATAGTTAATTTTGAATATCTAAATAGTTTATTGTTAATATATTACATTTTTATTATTCTCTTTTAGATTTGTAATTCTTAAATCTCTTTATCATGAAAACAATAAAAATTATTTTAACACTCTTGATAGTTTTTGTAGTTGTATCAGCTTGTAATATTAATGACCCCAATCCCTTCATTGATCTTCCTCAAACTTGGGATCTTACTTTTAATTATGATCAACCAGCAAACTCCCAAACAGTAGAAGTTATAGTAACTCCTTTTACTAACAGCGGAACATTTGGTGAGACTGATGACAGTCAAGGCTTATGGGTGTATGATGCGGCAGGTGGAATTTGCTATAGATTGCCCGTTGGAGTTTTGTAGGAATGGGTGGTTCTAATACTGCTTGTGGAATGCAAACCTTAGGCGGTAATACTACGGGGATGGCAAATGGTAATTTTCCCGATGCTAATTATATAGAAGGAGAAGTGACTCTATCTCATCAATTTTCAAATGGTGAAACAATGACATTTCAAGTAAAATGGAGAGGGTTTTATAGGAGCACTCCATAACCATTAATATTTTTAACAATTCAATTAATAATATTAGTAAATCTCCAAGCGCTCTTTTACAAAGTGTATTTATTTAAAACGGATTTACAATACCCTATCATAATAATGTTTCTTATCAAAATGTCTTACTGAATATCAACAATATAAATAACTGAAGTTTAATTTAATTTTTACGGTTGTGATCGCATTTAAAATACTCATATAGTTAAGCACGCTATTCAAAATCGAGTAAGTTTTTCATCCAAACCAACCCTCCCTATCCAAGCTACGATACTGTATAGCCTCAGAAATATAGTTGGCTATAATGTTTGTTGAAGATTCCAGATCGGCTATGCTACGGAATTGTTTTGCCCAAAAAAATCAATGACATCTCTGTATTTGTAATTGATATACTAAAAAAAAATAAAGATAAACAGAATAAACAGTATTTCATCGAACATAAAATATTTTATATTTAATTTTATGTAAGGGTCATGACTAGATCAATTCTTTAAGACCTCATACTCACTTATGCTAAGCACACTTGTATATTATCCAAACCAACCATCTCTATCCAAACTTCTGTATTGAATGGCTTCCGAAATGTGATTGCCAGTAATAGATTCTGAAGATTCCAGATCGGCAATAGTACGAGATACTTTAAGTATCCGATCATATGCCCTTGCTGAAAGGTTTAATCGTTCCATTGCAGTTTTTAGCAAATCCAAAGAAGCTGTATCCAACTTACAAAAATCTCTGATTTGCTTCACCCCCATCTGGGCATTATAATGGATATTTTCTGCCTCTAAAAATCGTCCTGATTGTATTTTTCTGGCTTTAGTGACTCGTGTTCTAATCTTGTTGCTTTCCTCTCCCCTACAGTCATCACTCAACTTTTCAAAAGGGACTGGGGTGACTTCTATATGAATATCAATCCGATCTAATAAGGGTCCAGATATTTTTCCCAAATACCGTTGCATCTCTAAGGGTGATGAAGTCATCGGCGCATCAGGGTCGTTAAAATAGCCACTCGGACTCGGATTCATACTGGCTACCAGCATAAAACTGGAGGGATAAGTGACCGTAAATTTTGCTCGTGATATGGTCACCTCTCTGTCTTCCAAGGGTTGTCGCATAACTTCTAAAACTCCTCGTTTAAATTCTGGTAATTCATCTAAAAACAAGACTCCGTTATGAGAAAGGGAGATCTCGCCAGGTTGTGGGTAGGCGCCACCTCCCACGAGAGCTACATCTGATATGGTGTGATGAGGGCTTCTAAAAGGTCGGGAGTTCATGATACCTCCTTTTTTCATGGTACGCCCCGCAACACTATGGATCTTGGTGGTTTCTAATGCTTCACCTAAGGTCATTGGTGGTAAGATGCTCGGTAGTCGTTTTGCTAACATCGTTTTTCCAGAACCGGGCGGGCCGATCAATATAATATTATGCCCTCCTGCTGCTGCAATTTCCATACAACGCTTGATGGATTCCTGGCCCTTTACATCGGCAAAATCGAATTCGGGGTTTTCTAAATGCATGTAGAATTCGGATTCAATATCTACGATTGTCTCTACCAGAGGGATATCTTTGTTAAAAAAAGCGATGACCTCCTTAATACTTTGTACCCCATAAACTTTTATCCCTTCGACAATGGCTGCTTCTTTTGCATTTTGTTCTGGAAGTATAAACCCCATAAATCCTTCTTCTTTTGCTTTGATGGAAATGGGCAAAGCACCACGTATGGGTTGCAGACTTCCATCCAATGAAAGTTCGCCCATAATGATATAATTGTCCAAAGGATTTTTTGCTTCAATCTGACCTGTAGCAACTAATATCCCCATAGCCAAAGGAAGATCATAGGCAGAGCCTTCCTTGCGCATATAAGCAGGCGACATATTTAGAATTAATTTCTTCCCTGGAATTTTAAAGCCATTATTTTGTAGTGCCGCTGCAATCCGGAAATTGCTTTCTTTAATGGCATTATCGGGTAAACCAACCAGATGGTAACCTACACCCTTATCTACATTGACTTCTACTGTGATGGTGGTTGCTTCTACACCAAACACAGCACTCCCATATACTTTTGTAAGCATAGTATAATTGAATTAAATAGCGGGGAGTGAATTGAGATCATGAAGATACTAATTTTTTGGGAGAGTTCTTTAATGTTGAAGTTTTAAACAATTTCCATAAAAAAACCTCCGTCAAAAGACGAAGGTTTTCATAAAACTAAAATTATTAATAATTAGTGTTTAATTATATTTTTAACGACGCTCGTTTTACCCGATACGATACGCACAAAATAATTTCCTCGGCTAAAGGCAGAAATATCAACTTGTATGCTATTATTAAACACTGTTTGTTCCAATATTTTTTGTCCCAATACCGTAAATATTTTTATTGAAGTTATAGGAGTTATAGCTTCAATATTTAAAATATTTTTTGTTGGATTTGGATAAAGAACTAAGCCTTCAATAGATTGATCGTTTAAACCTACTAAAGTTCCTTCTACAGTAAAAGTAAAGACCTCTGAGTATTCACCTTCATTACAAATAGTATATGGTTTTACTCTCCAGAAATAGTCAGCCCCTCTGGTTACGCCTAAAACTCTGTAGGTAGGCAAGGATACATTTCCAAAAAACTCAATTTCTGAAAAATCTGAGAAACGAGATAATTCAAAATCATAATTATCGATAGAGGCATCTCCTAATTCCCATACAAAATCAATCACTTGAGGAAGATCGATCGCCATATCTTCGGGATAAGTCAAAACAACTTCAGCAACATCGTCACTTAGTATCCTTAAAATTACATAAGTATTTACAGTTTCCGAAGAGCCTTCAGCAATAACTTTAATTTGATAATCACCTTGTGATAGTCCATCAATACCATTAACTGTTACAATAACTATTCCTTCTATATCCAATGAAGTTGGAGAAACAGAAGCTGTTGTTCCTGATGGAAGATCTTCAACAGAAAAATCTATGGTATCTGAAAAGCCCTCGTTAAATCTTAAATCGATCTCAAATGAAACATTATCATCTGATAGACAGGCTTCTTTTATACCTTCATTAGTTGAAACCGTAAACTCTTCTTTATCGATACCAGTAACGATTATAGAAAATGCTTGCTTGTCGTCTGTTAAAACCCTTTTCTTATAAGAAACCTGAATAATATATTCACCTGAAGCACCTGCAATTTCAATTTTTTCAATATTGTCTACTATATTATCGCCGTTGGTAGCAGCTGCTGAAAAGTTTGCAGGGTCTAATTTCCATGGAAAAAATGTATCGCCGCCATCTTGTGAAACTCGTAAGTCCAGGTCATTTACCAATATAGGTGTTGGATCATCTTCATTTGCAGGTCCTCCTGGTAAAGAAGTGCCTGACAGATCAGTCCAGGTAATTGATACCATAAGGTCATTAACTCCATCTCCATCTGATTGAACAGTAGTGGTAAATACATCTCCATTTTGTAATTCTTCTTCAAGGATAATAGAAGAAGTTCCATTATTGGAGATCACCTCAGCAGCTCTTTCTGTATTTAATAAGCCCCATCCAAATCTGTAATCTGGACCTGTACTCGTCCCTGCCTCATCAGCAGTATGAATTGCTAATCCTCTTAGGGTTGCACTCAACATAAATTCACTATTTAGATCATTATAATGTTGTTGTAATAATAATAGACTTCCCGCTGTATTTGGTGATGACATAGAGGTGCCAGAAAAATTCGCATAACTTGCAGTTCCAACCGAAGAAAACATATTTACACCTTTGGCAGAAATATCTGGTTTTATACGACCGTCATCTGTAGGTCCCCAGCTACTGAAAGAAGACATAATAACACTGGTTGGCCCCGTATAATTTAACACTTCAAAAGTAGCAGCAACCACCATATTATTTTTAGAATTACTAGAACCAGTTAAATAATCATATCCTCCATCGCCAGTATTTACTCCAGATTGTCTGTCGTTTCCTGCTGCCCATACCGATAAATAATATGGAGCATTATAAGATATATTATCTACACCTCTCGAATCACTATTATAATATCCCAGTTCCCATAGATCTGCAAAGGCAATCTGTGTTCCATAAGAGTGGTTAGACACTAACATACCATTTGCTGCTGCACCTACCATTTCACCACCATCGGCGAAAAAATCCCAGGCTAATAGCTCAGCTTCAGGTGCCATACCCTTTGCAGCACCACCCTGTACATCTCCCGTACCGATCAAAGTACCTGCAACATGAGTGGAGTGATCACTAAACCCATCAGGAATATCCATCTGGGTAACCCGATTTTCTAAAAGTGGGTGTGTTCCACGTACGGCACCACCATCCCATTCTCCAACAATCATATTTTCACCATTCAGATCCAGGTCAGCACCACCATCAGTGTGAACTTTGTTTGCACGAGTCGTAATACCTCCTTCTCGATTATGTGTTATATAATACTTTGGATTTCCATTTTGAAGAACACCTACCAATGCGGCAATCCCTCCATTAGGCATTTCAATGAATTCTTCCCACCCATATATGGCAGCTAATTCTAATGCTCTTTGTCTTTCTTCAGCAAATTTCTCAGTATATTCTATTTCTAATTGACTTAATTTTTCTAGATCGTAATTCGCTGTTATCTCTTGGCGCTCCAGTAAGGTTTGAGCATACAATCCATTGATAGTTAGCAGGAAAGAAAAAGTGAATAATAGGATAATTTTTTTCAAAATAATTTAATTTTTTGTTAATAATGCACTAATTTAAAAAAAAAAATGAATTCATAGTCTTATCTATCTATTTATTAACACTTATCATATTTTAAAATGATTATTTGAGATATCTAAAAAACAGTACTATTTTTGGCGTTTATTTTATTATGGTAAAAAAAAATTGGAATTAACCACCAATTATGAACGAATAAAAGACAATTTAAAAATTTACGAAGAAGCATGAAGCACTAAAGCGCCTGTTTCTCCTTTATATTCTTGTTCTGAACAAGGTGGGGGCTATACGTCTGGCACGTATGTTAGACATGGAATTTATCTTAATGAATTCTATGTTCCAGATAATGCACCCTCAAATTCTAATAGATATAACATTTGATGTATATGGTACTAACGGTTCTACTTATTTGAATGCGACAGATGGTAATAGAGCATATAATGAATTTGTATGTCAATTAATGGATGAATTAAGACCGTTGCAAGGGCTTGCATAATTTTGCAATATTTCGTATCTTTTTACCATGGAATTAGTACAGCAACCTACATTAGCCGATAGCATTTGCGATATACGTTCACGTAAGATAAAGCAAACCTTTTTCACACAAATCAATACACTTTTAGATTGGCAACCTATTGTCAAGGTTTTAAAAAAGCACTACACCAAAGGAAAGAGTGCCACAGGTAAACCAAGTTATAGCGGATTACTTCTTTTTAAGATGAGTTTACTACAAACCTGGTATGGACTAAGCGATTATGAGGTAGAAGACCGTGTGAATGATAGTATATCCTTCAGCTACTTTTGTGGTTTACATATCGATCAAATCGCCCCAGACCATAGTACTTTATCTCGTTTTAGAACTATGCTGACAAAAGCAAGAGCCTATGAATCACTATTTAAAGAAATTAACAGGCAGTTAGAAGCCCATAAAATAATCATAAAAACAGGTGTCATCGTTGATGCCAGTGTTATAGACACGCCATTAAAACCCAAAGGCAAAACCAATCATAAAGTCACCGAAGATAGAAAAGATACCCAGGAAGTTGAAGTTGTTAAAGACTATGCCGCTAGTGTAGATAAAGATGCAGCTTGGTTAAAGAAAGGCGGTAAGTATCGATTTGGCTACAAAAAACATCACGTTACAGATAATGAAGGTTTGGTTTTAGGAGTGTTAACTACAAAGGCTAGCACCAACGAAATAGCTAATTTGGAAGATGTTTTAGACACCGCAGATTTACCAGAAGACATTCCATTAAAAGCAGACAAAGGCTATCAATCAAAGAAAAACGCGACACTGCTTAAAAAACGAAAACTCAAGAATCATATTCTAAAAAAGGCTTATAAAAACAAACCATTAACCCATTGGGGGAAGAAATTTAATAAACTTATAGGAAAAACAAGATTTAAAGTAGAGCGCACTTTTGGTGGTATAAAACGATGGTTCTCTGGTGGAACAGCACGATACAGAGGTATCAAAAAAATGCATACTCAAAACCTTATGGAAGCGATGTGCTACAATTTGTATAGAAGTCCAGGGATAATTGCGTCTAATTGTAAAAATTAAAGGAAAATGAGCATTAAAAACAGGCGTATATACTCTAAAATTGTAAAATCGTCTGAATTTTAGACTGAAAAAAATTAAAACTCAAAAACTGAATTAATTGGTAGGTGTTTTGCAACGGTCTTGAATTATCTATTTCTTCTGTAGGTGATCTAGATAACTATGAATTTAGTTTAAGTATTACTGTTGATTACGCACTATGTTGTACAGGAACTTCTTGTTGTGATCCTAAACTAACCGCATTAGGAACTGCATATTATTAAATAATAGAAAAAATAAACTATGAATGATGGAGGCTCTAATTCTATTACAACCTTTCTCAAGAGCATAATGCAACGCTTTCTCATTTTCTTTAGAATCATTTCTAATTCTATATCCCCCATATCCTATATTTGACAACTCATTAATATTTACCATAATTCTTAATTCTAAATAAATATACTATATTTAATCCGAGATTTTCTATTAGAGTTTATTTTTTATAACATCAGTATGTTTAGGTTTTATTATATCGCAATATTTGTTTTTTTTATCTCTTGTAAAAGAGATTTTACATATTCGCACTTAAATTTTGATAATAAAATAGAATTATCGGAAAACTCTAATCGTTGGAAATATTTTGGAAACTATCAAATTGAATTTGATAGTGTAATCTATTTTTCTGGAAAAAAATCTTTACTAATATCTTCACATAAATTTAACTCAGGTTATGGTAAGTTAACTCTTTCTCAGCCTTTAAATAATATTGGAAAGGAACTTAAAATAACAGGAGTTATGAAAACCAAAGGAATTAATAACGGTGTTTCAGCGATTCGCCTTAAAATATTTGATTCTAATGAAAATATTTTACATTCTAAATATTATAAATCATTAAAAAATAAAGATTGGGGAGAAATAGAGGTGTCGCTTCCTCTTCCTGATTATAGTGTTAAACTAGAAGTTGATTTTATCCTTGAAGGAATCGGTAATGCTTGGTTTGACGAATTTAATATCTTTATTGATGGAAAAAATATTGAAGAATTGCCAAAAAACAATAAACCAATAGTACCAGCCAAATTGGACAAAGAGTTTGATGCAGGGTCAGGAATTTTTATAGATCGATTAACTTCGTTGGAAGAAAAGAATTTATTTCTATTATGCAAAGTCTGGGGATTTTTAAAGTATTACCACCCACAAATAGCGAAAGGGCAATTTAATTGGGATTATGAGCTTTTTAGGTTATTACCAAATATAAAGTCAAAAAAGTTTAAAGCTCTTTTATATAAATATATTTCAAATATAAAAATTGAAAAAGAAAGAAAAATTAATTTCGTTTTGGAGACAGACCCCAAACTAAAAGATAGATTTTCATGGGTTTTTGATACAACTTTTTTAGGGGACGATTTATCAAAAGAATTAGTTAGAATAATTAATTATCCAAAAGAAAAGTCTCATTATTTCTTAACATTTGATTCTTTAGGAATTCCTTCTTTTATTAATGAAAAAGAATATCAAAACATGAGTTGGGATGATGATGGTATAAAACTTCTTTCACTTTTTAGATATTGGAATGTAATAGAATATGTTTATCCATATAGAAATTTGTTAAACAACTGGGATGAGGTGCTTAAAATTTATATTCCTTTAATAATTAAATCTGACGATGAGCTTTCGTATAAATTAACACTTCTAAAACTTATTTCTGAAATTGAAGATACTCATTCAACTCTCCAAGAAGATGAAATCCTTTTAGAATATTTTGGAACAAGAATTATTCCTGCGAAAGGAAAAATTATTAATAATGAATTAATTATTACAGAGAACAACGTTATTCAAAATATTAAGAATAGCCTTAAGAACGGGGATATAATAACTAAAATTAATGGTGTTGATATAAAAAAAATGATGGATCAAAATATACCATTTTGTTCTGGATCAAATAAGGCTAGTAAACTACGGAATATTATATTACGAATTTTACGAACAAATAAGAAGAACGTAATAGTGACTGTTAAAAGAAAAAAAGCCCTTATTAATATTAATATCAAAACTGAGGTATTTAATTACCATTATAAGAAGAATTACTACCAAAGTCCAACTGAACAATCAAGAACATTTAATAATAATCAAATTGGTTATTTACTTCCAGGCGTGTTAGATTATGAGAATTTAGAAGACGTTATTGAGAGTAATATAAATAAGAAAGGATTAATAGTAGACTTAAGGTGTTCTCAAAATGTTTCATTAACTTATAATTTAACAAACCATCTTTTGGAAGAATCTATTCCATATATTTCATTTACTTCTACAAATTTAGATAGATTAGGTGTTTTTAATTTTGACGAAATTTTGTCAATTGATAAGTGTAAAAAAAGTTGTTTTAAAGGAAAACTTATTGTCCTTGTTGATGAATTTACTCAAAGTAGTGCAGAAACCACAGCTATGGCATTACAGACATATTCAAATACTATTATATTAGGGTCTCAAACATCTGGTGCAAATGGAGATATTTCTAAATTAGTTTTTCCAGGAAATATTTCAACTCTATTCTCAGGAATTGGTGTCTACTATCCTAATAGAAGTGAAATTCAACGCATTGGGATTATTCCAAACATTTACTTGGTGCCAAACATTGAGGACATAGAAAACAATAAAGACACTTTGTTAGAAAAAGCTATTGATTTAATTATAAACAAATCTTAATTTTTATGAAAAATATATTATATTATCTTTTTGATTATCCGTAAATTCGCCTAAAATTTATATATTTACTTGAATTCAAAGATAATAGAGATAAATGAATATATTTAGTTTTACAGCAAATTTTAAAAATGAAGAGAGTTGTCGTTTACATTTTAAAATAGAAAGAGATAAACAAGGGGTAGTTTGTAAGCGATGCCAGGAAATAGACTATTATTGGTTACAAAGCAAATGGTACATCAACAAACTCTTGTTATGACTTTTGAAGATATGTTCACTCATATCACAAAAATAAATATCTTTACGCTACACCCGACGCAAGCGTCGGGGAATTCTATTGATTAAATGAAAATAAGAAGCGTATTAATAGTAGATGAAAAGCCAGACTAGCTATTTTTTTAAGAAAGTTTTTTTACGGCTATTTTTTTTCCTAGTTCAACACCCCACTGGTCATAGCTAAAAATATTCCATATAACACCCTGTACAAAAAGCTTATGCTCATACATCGCAATAAGGCTGCCTAAGGACTTTGGTGTTAGTTTTTTTAAAAGTATCGTATTGGAGGGTTTATTGCCCAATAAAGATTTAAATGAATCTATTTTTCCATCCTGATAATTACCTTGTAATAAGGCATCGGATTGTGCATAAAAGTTTGACATCAATACTTTATGATGTTCTGTATTCCCATGCAAAGATTCTGAAAAACCAATAAAGTCGATCGGGACCAATTTAGTTCCCTGATGAATTAACTGAAAGAAGGCATGTTGGGCGTTGGTTCCTACCTGTCCCCAAACAATAGTTCCTGTTTGATAGTCAATTGAAGCGCCATTTCTATCAACACTTTTCCCGTTACTTTCCATAAAGGCTTGTTGAAGGTAGGGTACAAATTTTTCCAAATAATGAGTATATGGAATTATAGCTTCTGTTTCAGAACTATAAAAATTATTATACCAAATTGAAAGTACTCCTAAGGTTACAGGAATGTTTTTTGAAAACTCAGAATTTTTAAAATGTTGATCCATTTCATGAGCACCACGTAATAAGTCTTTAAAATGTGAATAGCCAACGGCACAGCATATGGAAAGCCCGACTGTACTCCATAAAGAAAAACGGCCGCCAATAGAATCCCACATTGGGAAAATATTTTCTTCTGAAATCCCAAAATCAATTGCTGCATTTGAATTTGCAGAAACAGCCACAAAATGCTTGGATAGATCTTGTTCCGTTGCCTTTTGAAAAAACCATTTTTTAATTGTCGCTGCGTTAGCAAAGGTTTCCTGAGTAGTAAAGGACTTGGAAACAATAATAAACAATGTGGTTTCCCTAGATATTTTTTTTAAAGTTTCTGAAATATGATCCCCATCTACGTTTGAAACAAAATGAACAGATAGGTGGTTCTTATAATAGGAAAGCGAATCTGTTACCATTTTTGGACCAAAGTCACTTCCTCCAATGCCAATATTTACAATATCTGTAATTGGTTTCCCAGTATACCCTTTCCATGTTCCTTGAATAATTCCTTCTGAAAAAGCTTTCATTTTTTGAAGAGATAGTTCAACTTCGGGTTGCATATTTTTAAAATCCCGTAATGCCATATGCAAAACGGCTCTGTCTTCTGTTTGATTTATTTTATCGCCAGAATATTGAAGTGCAATTGCTTCTTTAAGTTTTACTTCATCAACAAGCTTATACAAAAGGGAAATCGTATTATCAGTGATCCTGTTTTTTGAAAAATCAACTTGAAAGTCATTCCAAGTAATCTTCATTTGTTCACCTCTATCCTTATCTTGATCAAATAAATCCATCATATGCACATCTCTCATAACTGAAAAATGTTGCTGAAGCTCTTTCCAAGCATCAGTTTTGGTGGGATTTATGGAAGGAAATTTCATATTACTTTTTTTATTTTATTTACGATTTCTTCAATTTATAATAATTTATCAATCCATCGATAGGTCTTCTAACAATGGAGCCAAATTCTAAGTGATATGATTTCAAACAGTCCCTGATAATGTTTTCAGAAAAATAAGCTATGGAACCCACAAAATGAATTGGCACTTCTTTTGCTTCTTTAAAACTTAGAATCCGATATTCAATAAACTTTGAAATGCCTTCACTTACCATGTTGTAAAAATAACCATTTACATCATCATTGTTGAAAATAAATTCAGTAAAAGATGCCAGAAAAGTATTTGGATTTGATTTTTTATAGAGATTTAATTTTATATGATCTGCATCCAGTTCATATTTCTTTTCAAGGCTTTCAGCTAATTCTAAGGGCATATTTTTGTAAAAATAATCTCTTAACAATCTTTTTCCTAAATAATTTCCACTAGCCTCATCCATCAAAACATACCCTAATGATACTGTTCCACTGTGAATATTTTTGCCATCGAAATAGGAACTGTTTGAGCCTGTTCCAAGAATACAGACAATTCCAGGTAGTGTTGTAACAGCATGAACCGCAGCAAAAAGATCTTCCTTTATTGTTATTTTAGCTATTGAAAATAGTTGCTGTATAACACTTTCTAGTAAAACCCTTGGGGTAGATGTACCACAACCAGCTCCATAAAAATCTATTGTTGTTACAGATTCAAATAAGCTACATAAGTCGGTATTTGATTGTATTCTTTCTAATAATTCTTCCTTTGGAAATACTGTAGGGTTTAATCCTTTTGTATGCGTTTTAAGAACTACTTCACCAGAATCGTCTAGCAGTACCCAATCGCATTTTGTAGATCCACCATCGGCAATTAAAACCATCTCTTAGAGTTTAGAAATATAAATAACAAGGTCAACAAATTTAGAAGCATACCCATACTCATTGTCATACCAAGCTACTAACTTAAAAAAATTATCGTTAAGTCCAATACTTGCTTTTGAATCGTAATTACAAGTATGTGTTTCTGAAACGAAATCTTGAGAAACAACTTCATCATCTATATATTGGACAACACCAGAATAATCGCCAGTTGCTGCTTCTTTAATAAAGGAATTGATTTTATTGATAGTAGTCGGTTTTTCTGTTCGCAGTGTTACATCAACAACAGATACATTAGCAGTTGGTACTCTAAATGCCATTCCTGAAAGTTTCCCTTCCAATTCAGGAATTACCTTTGAAACTGCTTGTGCAGCACCAGTTGAGGTTGGTATAATATTATTGATTGCACTTCTGCCTTTTCGGTAACTACTTTTTGGACCGTCTACAGTTAACTGTGAAGAAGTTGTTGCATGTATTGTTGTCATTAATCCTTCTACTATCCCTACATTATCATTTATAATCTTAACTAGTGGAGCTAGGCAATTTGTTGTACACGAAGCACTTGAAACGATTGTATCATTAGGAGTTACTTTAGTATGATTAACTCCAATAACAAACATTGGGGCTGTTTTTGAAGGAGCAGAAATAACTACCTTTTTTGCACCTGCTCTAATATGCGCTGAAGCCGAAGCTAGCTCCTTGAAAATTCCAGTACATTCCAAAATGATTTCAGCACCAATCTCATCCCATTTTAATTGTTCTGGGTTTCTTTCCAAAGAAACTCTAATCGATTTCCCATCAACAATCATCTCACCATCTAAAACAGAAATTTCTCCATCATATTTTCCGTGGACAGAATCGTATTTCAGTAAATATGCAAGATGATCAACATCCAGTAAATCATTAATTGCAACGACCTCCACGTCGTTACTTTTAGAAGCTACCCTAAAAGCTAATCTTCCTATTCTACCAAAACCATTTATTCCTATTTTTATCACTCAATTTTTTTTAAATAGACAATATGTCTGCTACTCGTATTAAATCGTCATCTATTTTATTTTCTCCTTTTATAGCTTCTGAAAAAGGGACAGAAACAATTTTACTATTCTGTATACCAATCATTAGACCATATTCTCCTTTGATTAAAGTGTCAATTGCAAACACACCTAATCTACTTGCCAAAACTCGATCCCTACAACTAGGTGATCCACCGCGTTGAATATGACCTAGAACAGATACCCTTACCTCATAGCCCTCAAGCTTATTTTCGATATAATCTGCTACCTGATAAATACTTTTACCCAATTCATCACCTTCCGAAACAACAATAATACTTGATGATTTAGCAGATTTTTTACTGCGTTTTAACGATTTAATTAGGTAGTCCCTTCCTAAATCTTGCTCAGGAATTAAAATCGCTTCCGCTCCTGCTCCAATTCCAGCACTTAGTGCAATATCTCCAGCATCTCTTCCCATTACTTCAATTAAAAATAATCTGTTATGAGAATGGGCGGTATCACGAATTTTATCAATGACCTCGATCACGGTATTTAATGCCGTATCGTATCCTATTGTAAAATCGGTGCCATTTATATCGTTATCGATTGTGCCTGGTAATCCAATAATTGGAAAATTATGTTCGTTACCAAACTCCAAAGCTCCTCTAAAAGTACCATCGCCACCAATTACAATTAATGCATCAATCTTAGCATTTATTAAATTATTATAGGCTATTTCCCTGCCTTCTTTTGTTCGGAATTCTGATGATCTAGTTGACTTTAAAAAAGTTCCGCCTCTATTAATCAGGTTTTTTACTGAACGCGCATTCAACGGTTCAAAATCTCCTTCGATCAATCCTTCATAGCCCCTATAGATTCCAACACTATATAGTTTATGATAAGCACAAGATCTTACAACTGAACGGATAGCAGCATTCATTCCTGGAGAATCTCCTCCACTCGTTAATACTCCAACTTTATTAATTTCTTTTGTCATTATTTTTAAAATAAAAATACGTGTTTATACGCATAGTATTTTAAGATACCTCAATGTATCTTTGAATAAAATCTAGTTATTCTTTTAATCTATTTTTTGTAGGGATATGAAAATTAGGTTAAACTTTATTTAGAATTGACTAAATTAATTTTATTGCAAGTGTTTCATTACTTTTGAAACGCTTATTTTTTATTTTATTTAAAGTCTTTGATTCCTGCTAATAGCCATGCCCTATATTCATCAATATTTGGAGTATATCCAATTGGGTCTATCAAATTGTTTTCATTTAGATCCATTAAAACATAATAGGGTTGCGCATTAGCCTGATATTTTTTAATTTGGAACTCACTCCATTTATTTCCAATAGATTTAATTCGTTTACCAGTAGTTTTACTCGTAAACTGTGCTTCTTTTGGAAGACTTCTTTTATCATCAACATAAAGAGAAATTAAAACAATTTGATTGTTTAAAATTGGAAGAATATGTGGACTAGCCCAAACGCGTTCTTCCATTTTTCTACAATTCACACATGCATATCCTGTGAAATCAATAAGAATTGGTTTATTTTCTTTTTTTGCATATGCCAATCCGGTAGCATAATCGTTAAATGATATAATATCATGAGGTCCAAATTCGGCTCCTTCTGGTAAGTTGTTTTCATGACTTTGCAACCCACTATTATTTAATTTAGTATATCCTACACCATAAGGAGCTTCGCTATAATTTAATGGAGGCGGGAATCCGCTAATTAATTTTAAAGGTGCTCCCCACAATCCTGGGATTAAATAAATTGTAAAAGCCAATGTTATTAATGCCATGGATAATCGCCCAACCGAAATATGATTGTCAGGTCCATCATGAGGGAGTTTGATCTTCCCGAAAAGGTATAATGCTAAAGTCCCAAATACTGCAATCCAAATAGCCAAGAAAATTTCTCGTTCCAACCAATGTAATTGCAATACTAAATCTGCATTTGAAAGGAATTTAAATGCCAACGCCAATTCCAGAAACCCTAAAAAAACCTTTACCGTATTCAGCCAACCCCCACTTTTGGGTAATGAGTTAAGCCAACCTGGAAACATTGCAAATAAGGCAAAAGGTAAGGCTATGGCCAATGAAAATCCTAACATCCCAATGATTGGAGCTATCCCACCTTTTGAAGCCGATTCAACCAAAAGGGTTCCTACGATAGGTCCTGTACAAGAAAAAGATACAATTGCCAATGCTAGTGCCATAAAAAATATACCTACTATACCACCACGATCTGCCTGACTATCAACTTTATTCGCCCAAGATTGTGGTAGGGTAATTTCAAATGCTCCTAAAAATGACACAGCAAAAACGATCAATAACAAGAAGAATATTATATTGAACCAAACGTTTGTCGATAAAGCGTTTAAGGAATCTGCACCAAAAATTCCAACTATCACTGAACCGAGTATTACATAGATCACAATGATAAAAATTCCATAGAGAATGGCATTTTTTATTCCTGTTCTTCTGTTTTTACTTTGTTTTGTGAAAAAACTAACAGTTAGTGGAATCATTGGAAATACACAAGGAGTCAGTAGGGCTGCAAAACCAGATAAAAAGGCTATAAAGAATATCGTCCAGAGTCCTTTTTTCTTCGATTTCTTTTGAGATTTATTTACTGATGAATTGTCAACTTGATTGTCATTTCTTTCTGTTTCCGCCACAGAAGTCTTAGACGCTTCTTTTGCAGTGTATTCTAAAAAATCATCATAATCATCTATAAATTCTACTTTATTGGCAGCAAGATCAAAAACGATATACCGTTCTTCATTTATACAAACATCGATACATACCTGATAAAAAAGCTCTGCCTTGATTACTTTGATATCTGGGGAAGAAAGCTTAATTTTTTGAGTTAATACAGCAATATCTTTAAAATAAACTTCATCAAATCCCCAAGTTTCACTAAAGGCTCTGTGAGTTTCACTTTCTAATAGAGGACCTTCCAGCCTAAAGTCAATATCCTCATTTAAAAAGGTTAATGATAATGGTATGGGACCAATTAATTCCTGTGGAGTGTACTGTGAATACACATGCCAATCGGTGTCGATAAATCCAGTGATCGATACTTCATAAACAGAGTCGTTTTCTTTAGTGATATCCCCTTCCCAGATTAAAGGGTTTTTTATATCAACAGATTTTACACCTCTGATTGACGGATTATCCTGTCCAAAAATTGGAATTATAAGCCCGAGTAAGAGAATCAAAAATAGTACCTTTTTCATGTGTTATTAATCTTTCAATGTAATTTTTAATAATTCCTGTGTATTTTTTTCTACCTTAAAACGATTGTCTGAACGCATTCCAAGTATCCATACTATATTATTATCTGAAAACAATATCCAAGTTTTTTCTTTAGCCAACAAAGATAACTTTTCATCTTTAAAAAACTTACTGACTTTCTTTTTTCCTTGCATTCCAAATGGATAAAAATAATCACCCTCCCTCCATTTTCTTAGCTGCAAAGGAAATTTAAGCTTTTTTTTATCTAAATACACTGTATTCTTATCTGTTTCCGATATAAGCGTAACAGTTTCTAACTTCAAATTTACAGGTGATTCGATTTCATTGGTATGGTCAAATATTTGAATTTCTTGAACCCTATTTTCTGAAATTAATTCCGTCAAAATCAAATTTGTTCTATCCTTTAAAAGTTGATGGGTAACGGATACTATCTTCTTACCACTTTGTGCTTTCAGTAAATCTGAAATATCTTCCCAGGCAGTAAACCCAAATGGTGACAATAATTCATAAAGCAATGCTTTTGTATTCGGAAGGGCTTCCAGCTTTTCAATATTTATTTGCAACCCATCTTGTACTGGGCTTACCACCAGATTGTTAATCAAATGCATATAATCGTCAATAAGAGATGAACTTTCAGACAAATGTTCCTGGGTTTGCTGAAGGTTTTTTAGACAGTTTTCGTTAGTCTCTTTAAACTTTGGGATGACTTCCAATCGTATTTTATTACGCAAATAATCTGATTTTGAATTACTACTATCTTCCCTCCAATCACTATTTTTTAATTTTGCATAGGACAAAATTTCATCTTTTGAAAAAATCAAAAGCGGACGAACAATGTTATTATTAACTGATGGAATACCAGTTAAACCACGTAAACCTGTCCCTCTGGTAAGATTTATAAAAAAGGTTTCCAAAGCATCATCCAGATGATGTGCCGTTAGTACATAATCGAATTTATGTGTTTCATAAAGTGTTTTAAACCAATTATAACGCAATTCTCGCGCTGCCATTTGGGTAGATAATTTATGATCTTTAGCATATTGCTTTGTATCAAATCTTTTATTGAATACTGGGATTGATAATTTATCGGCGAATCCTGAAACAAATTTTTCATCTCCATCACTTTCATTTCCACGTAACGAAAAATTACAATGTGCTAAGGAGATCGAATAATTAAGTTCTTTTAATAATCTCGAAAGTACCGTACTATCTAAGCCACCACTACAAGCAACAAGCAATTTCTTTCCTTTTAGAAATTGAAAATTAACATCGATATGTTGTTTTAATTTTTGAAGCACATTTACCCCTATTTAAAAAGGTTGTAAATATATAAAACATCCCTATAACCCCCTTCAAAGGGTAAATAATTGTCATAACATTAACGTTCCAATACCTTCCGCATCGCCCTGGCTTTCAACAAGCATTCTTCATATTCGTTTTCTGGGATTGATTTTGCTGTAATCGCACCACCTACTGAAAAACTGATATAATTTTTACTGGAATTATATAATATACTTCTGATGATTACATTAAAATCAAAATCATTATTTGGAGTAATATAACCAACCGTCCCACTATACAATCCTCGTTTAGCATCTTCTAATTTCTCAATAATCTTCATTGCAGAGATTTTAGGAGCTCCAGTCATACTTCCCATTGGAAAGGTATTCTTTATAATAGAAACAGGTGAAATATCAGTTTCTACCTGACAAGAAACAGTTGATATTAAATGATGAACCTGCAGAAAAGAATATACTTTGCATAACTCATCTACTCTAACGGATCCCTTCTTAGCAAATCGGGAGAGGTCGTTTCTAACCAAGTCGGTGATCATGATATTTTCACTTCGTTCCTTGGGGTCATTTTGCAACTCATTCATTAAAACTTCATCTTCCTTTTTATTGATGTGCCGTTTGGTCGTACCCTTTATTGGCTGTGAAATAACTGTGGTTCCATTTTTAGAAATATACCGTTCCGGAGAAGCAGAAAGGGAATAATGGTCTCCAATTTTCAAAAAAGTTGCAAAGGGAGGCTTTGAAATATCGTTTAGATGTTGGTATGTTTTTAGGGGATCTATGACTTTATCTTCATAATAAAACTCCTGACAAAAATTAGCTTCATAAAGATCTCCAATTTGAATATGTTGAAGTAAAATATCGAATTTTTTAAAATAGGATTCTTTTGAAGTTCTTAATTGTAATTTAATTGGAATGCTCTTAGTCTCGAATATGATATTACCTTGGCTTTCTGCCTCGCTATGATTTGTGATTTCTTTCCAATCGGTATCTAATTCGTCTGCAACAAAATTTAAATACTGTATTTCTACTTCATGATCTGTAAATAAAAAAAGCCTTTTGGGTTGAAAGAAAAACAATTCGGGAAACTGCAATCCATTGTAATTGTTAGAAATTAATTTTTCAGCATCATTTTTTAGATCGTAAGAAAGGTAACCAAACAGCCAGTCTTTTGTTTTGAATTGGTATTCTTCTAGGGCATCGAAAGCGTTATTACTATCTGTTACAATGGAAGTAAATGATTCCACTGCAAGAATTGCTTTATATGAATTATGGCTTAGTTTGTGGTTATTAGAATCCAACCAAATTACTTCCTCAAACTGTTGTGTCCAATTAAGCAATTTGTTTTTTAATCTATCGGTTAGATCAATCTTATATTTTTTTATAACTCGCACTATTCATCTAATTGAGCGACAAAATTCTGAAGTACCTTATTAAAATCAGCAGAAAGTGATTCATCAATGACGTTATTTTCTTCCGAAGAAAAGTTTTTGTTGTACGAAGGAAAACTAAAACCATCTGTAATTTCAGCTCCGAATCTTGGAAAAGTATTTTTAGTATACTCCAGGGCAGAACTGGCACCACGACCTCCAGGGGAGGTAGACAAAAGCAGGACTTTTTTATCTTTAAGAAAATCCCTGTTTATACGAGAAAGCCAATCGATAGTATTTTTAAAAAAACCTGAAACACCACTGTTATACTCATTTACAGAGATGATTACTCCATCAACATCATCAATCTCATTGAGCAATAATACTAAATTAGCGGGATTACCCTTTTCTTTTTCCATATCTACACTAAACATTGGTAAGTTAAAATCTGTGAGCTTGATCACTTTTACTTCGTGTCCGTTTATTTGTGAGGCAGCAAAGGTGACAAATTTTTGATTGATCGAAGTGGAGCTATTACTTCCTGCGAAGGCTAGGATTTTTTTCATAGTTTTGATTAAAGAAGGTAAAGATATTCTAAACAAGAAAAACTGCCTAAAAATAATAAATAAATTAACTCTGACTGAGTCTCCTCTTTGCCAGAGTTTGAAAAGAAAAAAATTAAATATGTAAAGCCCGATCCTCCGTAGCAGCCAAAGCAGCTTCCTTCACCGCTTCAGCATAGGTAGGATGCGCATGGCTCATACGTGCAATATCTTCGGCACTGGCTCTAAACTCCATTGCGGTTACTGCTTCAGCAATTAGATCGGCTACACGAGCTCCAACCATATGAACCCCTAGTACCTCATCGGTTGTATTATCACATAATATTTTTACAAATCCATCGGTATCACCACTGGCTCTGGAACGCCCCAAAGCACGCATGGGAAACTGCCCGGATTTATACTCGATTTTATCTTCAATTAATTGCTCTTCGGTTTTACCTACAGATGCCACTTCAGGCCAGGTATAGACAACCTCTGGAATTAAATTATAATTGATATGTGGTTTTTGTCCAGCTAAGGTTTCCGCAACAAAAACACCTTCTTCTTCCGCTTTATGGGCCAACATAGCTCCTCGAACTACATCCCCTATTGCATAGATTGTAGGGATATTTGTTTGCAAATGATCATTGACCTCAATCTGACCTTGATCAGTAAGTTTTACCCCTGCATGTTCAGCATTCAAGCCATCAGTAAAGGGTCGACGCCCAACCGAAACCAAACAATAATCTCCGGTAAAGCTAAGCTCTTTATCTTTTTTACCAGTTGCAGTTACGGTCACATCGTTTTCATTTCTATTCACAGCAGAAACCTTATGAGAAGTAAAGAACTTCACCCCTTGTTTTTTCATAGCCTTGGTCAATTCTTTACTTTGGGCTTTATCCATCGTTGGAATAATGCGATCCATAAACTCGATCACTGAAACATCTGCTCCTAAACGCCTGTATACTTGTCCTAATTCTAATCCGATGACGCCTCCCCCAATTACAATTAGATGCTTCGGAATTTCAGTTAGTTTTAAGGCTTCCGTAGAAGTAATAATCCGTTCCTTATCCAAACTAATAAACGGTAAGGTGGAAGGTTTAGAACCCGTTGCGATAATTACATTTTTAGATTCAATTTCTTCTGAAGATGTATCTGATTTTGAAACAACAATATGTGTCGCATCTTTAAAACTTCCCATGCCATTATAAACATCGATCTTATTTTTTTTCATCAAAAATTCGATTCCTTTAGTCGTTTGTTCTACAACAGTGTTTTTTCTGGCGATCATCTTTTCAAGATTTACCTTTACTTCATCTGGGATCTCAATTCCGTACTCTTCAAAATGTTTGATGGCATCTTCAAAGTGATGCGAAGAATCCAGTAAAGCCTTGCTGGGTATACATCCAACATTAAGACAAGTTCCGCCAAGGGTATTGTATTTTTCGATCAATGCGGTTTTCATTCCTAATTGAGCACAACGAATTGCTGCAACATAGCCTCCAGGTCCTGAACCAATTATAGTAACATCATATGAATTCATAGTCATCTATTTTTTTATCACCTTTTTTAGGTGCCTGCAAATTTACAAATGTTTTATTGTTTGTAGAATATGAAAATGAGAATAATATCGATTAATAAAATAAATTAGGGTAGGTTAACTTTAGAAACCCAGATATTATTAAAATAATCTAAGGAAGCTAGCTCGAGGTATCTGTTATAACTGATGTTTATATCTTCACTATAAAAAACATACACATACTCCAAATTATTTTCAGGGTTGATAAATGATTTTGGAGTATAGCCTTTAGTTCTTAAGAAATGCTCCCATTTTACAGTATTCTCAGGGATTGAAAATACATTTGTAACCAAATAAATTCCTTTTCTTCTCGATGGAATTGTATAGGATTCGGATTCTAAAATTTCATTGATATCTTTTAGTTCTGGATCTTTTTCAATTGTAGTTTCTTCTTTTATTTTAATATCATCTTCATCTAGGGTAATAACAACAGGAACTTCCTGTTCTTTATCTTTATTTTCAATATAATTTAAATGACTGATCTCTGTTTGAAATGCAGTAAAAAACAAGTAAAATCTATCCGTTTTTGTCTTGATCTTCATAACGATCTGATTTACATCGTTTGAGATTAATTCATTATCTGGATTTGGTAATTCCATTTGTAATATATCGAAACCCAAGGTATTTTTACTAAATGGTTTTCGGTCTCTAAATTCCTTTTCATTAATAGTTATCTTATTACTGTTGAAAATGTTTTTCAATCTTCGTAATGAATTCCCCAAGGCTACATAACTACTATCACTGGGATTAAAAATTAAACTTTGGTCTGTTTTTAACCGATTGTCGCCCTCTAAAGCAGCTAATGTTAAGTGGGTTTTTACGAATCCTTCTTCTTTGTCTTAAAATCTTTAAACACAATATCTGAATGATTTCTACGGTTCACCTGAATAAAGCCATTGTAAGTGGTCACATAAATAGGATGTTCGGAAGGTGCTTCATATACAACATATAACAACCAGCCTCCAGAACAACCACCTGATATATAACCTTGAGTTGCTTGGATATCCGCCACAGTATAATCCCCATTCACTTTACTAGTTTTTTTAATAAATCTGTAATATCTGCATAACAGGCATATGGGGTATTCAATTGAAATTTATCTTTATTATAGTCATCATAAATCACTTTCCCAACAACGGCCTGATAAGATTTATCAGACATTTTTAATTTAACGACATTTACTTTTGGGTTTCTGGTAGATTCATCTCCAGTATAAACTTTGGCATTCCCTTTTAGCTTAAATTCGCCATAATCATATTTATAAACTGCAGACCAATACAGAGCAGCATAAACAATATTGGTTTTGTTTTTTGGTAGTTTTAATGTGGCTTGGCTTGAAGAAAAAGTTGAAGGATCCCTATCAATATTAACATAGGTCATTTTAATTTCATCATTAATCTCAAGCTCACTATTAAACGGTTTTGTTGCATGTTTACTAACTATGTTATTACCAATAACAGCGGTATTCCCATAGATATAAAACTGTTTATTTCTTTTTATTTGGGTACCTTCCTGAGAAAAGGATAAAAAACCATTTACAATCAGTAGAATAACGATAAGGAAGGGTTTCATATTAGATTGGGTTTAAAACAAAGATACAGAAACAATTCTTCTAAGATATTTATTAATCTGTGAAAATCTGTAGTATCCACACAATCTCTGTTTCAATCCATCACAAATTAAGTATTTTTGCATTTATGGTAAAGGAGATTCAACTTAGAATAAAACTCAATGAAGAGATTATTGAAGGTATATTAAATATAAAAGCATCTAAAGCTTTAAAAGTTGATCTAAAAGATATTTCTGGTTTAAAAATACTTCAGAAATCTATTGACGCCAGAAAAGAAACTATTGTTTTCAATTATAAAGTCGCGGTCTATCTAAGAGAAAAAATGCTGGAGGTACCCTCCTATTCTTTTCCCTACCAAGATGTTTCTAATAGTAAAGAAGTCCATATTATTGGATTTGGCCCAGCAGGTATGTATGCAGCCCTACGATGTATAGAATTGGGATTTAAACCCATCGTTTTTGAGCGTGCCAAAATTTATCAATTGGTTCATTTGGGACGATACTCTCATCCTTATATTTGTAGGTTAGGAATAAATATCTTTTACACCATTTCTCAACCAGAATAACTTGGTCTCTTGACCAACCTTCACTTTCTTTTTTATCCATTAATTTTACTTTAATTGGACTAAATCTAGTTGTTCAATCTTCATTCGAATTTCTGTAAAATCTGTGCTCATAATTTTATAGTTTTAAATTAATATTGATATATTTTTTAGTATGTTCATTTTAATTGGCTACAATGGTCTTGTATTTGAAAAGTAGTAATTAAATACAACTACTTTTCGATTAAGAAATTAACGATAGCAGTTAATTACCGAACTTTAAATTTGGCACTCAACTGCTAATTTTCATATACTTTGTTATGGGCAGATTTTAGATCCTTTCAAATTTCATATATTCATTTTCTGAATAATATAATTTAAAAGTATCTTCACTTAAGGGCATCTCTAAAAACTAGTATTTCCTCCTAGTGCTAATTTTTGTTTTATTTTTTTGAATTAAACTTTATTTACTGTCATAAGGTTTTAGATCTTTAATTTTTGCATACTACTACATATCAACATGTTATGGTTTTATGCGTTCGCAATTGAAGGCACGTTCTCATTGTTTGCTGCTGTTAATTGAATTTTACGAAACATATTATAAGTCAGGTTCATCAAGCCTATGACTGTTTCTGCTCTTTTAATTCCTACTTTTCTGAAATACATACTCCCCATGGAGTTTTCCATAAAGCCAAAGACATGTTCTACTCTTACTCGAACTCTTGATTTTTCGGTATTTGTTGCTTTTTGTTGCTGGGTTAGTGGCTTGTTTTTGTATCCTTTTTCATGAATTTGGTCTATAACCTCATATTTATCTATGAACTTTTGTTGACCTACATAGGCACTATCGGCATATAGTTCTTGTCCTTGATCTGTCTTGCTTAGTAAGTCGTCTATAGTTTGTGAATCATGGACAGAAGCATCTGTAACGGTATAAGTATCTATTAGTTTGCTTTTGGAATCTACTTTTGCATGATTCTTATAACCGTAATAGCTCTGATTGTTCTTCTTTGTCCAACGTGCATCTATATCTTTTTGAGACTTTTTTGTGGGTAAGTCATTCCACAATTCATCGCCTTTACCTTGTTTTATTTGATCGTTTTTATCTTTGCTATTACCTTGTCGGGGAGCTTCTACAAAACTAGCATCTATAATTTTACCTTTATTTACCACCAACCCCAGCCTTTCTAATTCTTTTCCAAATAAATCGAATAATTCTTCTACTAAAGTTAAATCGGTTAATCTTTCACTAAAGTGCCATATCGTTTTACTATCTGGAATATCATCAGAAATCGTTAAATTTAAAAAACGCATAAAACTCATTCTATCGTTAATCTGATATTCAGCTTGGTCATCTGAGAGATTGTAATAGCGTTGCAAAATTAATATCTTAAACATTAAAACATAGTCATAAGGCGGACGACCGCCTTTACCTTTTGGCTCTTTGGAGAGCCTTATTTCTAATAATTCTCTAAAAAACTCAAAATCAATCCCAGTATTTAATCGTTCTAATGGGTCGCCTAATTCACTTAATTTGCTTAATCGAATATCTTGGTCAAAAAAACCGTAATCTCTGTGTCGCTTATATCGTTTTCCCATAGGTAAATATCGACATTTTTTGCCTTCTATAAAAATATATGAGTTTTTAGAGGTGCCCTTAAATAAAAACTACTTTCTATTCTTTGAGTTTGTATGTTGTAATTTAAAAGCAGGTTATCGAAAAATAAATTACCAAATTCTGTTTCTCCAACTTCAGTTCCTCCAGGACCATTAAAAATTATTACCGTTTGAGAATTGTTAAATGTGTAAGTCCCAAAAAATTCATTCCTACTTGTAACACCCTCAAATTCAGAGTTTTCTTTGAAGTTAATTAAGATACTAACAGGAGTATTGTCTGTAGGATCAAAATAGTTTGGATCATCAGCATCTATTGAAGTTCCAGAGAGTTCGTTTACAAACGATGTTAACCTCCATTCGCCAATTAACAAATCTTGTATTTGTGATTTTTCATCACTTTTGTTACAACTCAACAAAGTTGCTAGTATAAAAAATAAAATGTGCATCTGTTTCATAATAATAACTCATGTTACGCAAAAATATGATAAAAAAAGGTAGTTTTAACATTTGAAATGTTGATACTATAAAAAGACATTATTGATGGATAATTTTTCAGATTTATACAGTGATTACTTGATAAGTTCAAGTTCCTATACCACAGCTACAGGTATGGCTTCGTTATTATCTATCAAGCATGATAAAATCACAAGGGAATTGTCTAAGGGGAATTATGACAGCAAGTTTTTATGGAAACAAGCTAAAGTTTATGTTCAAGAAATGACCCAATCTAAAGATACGATTGTTTTAAGTTTTGATGATTCAATACAAGAGAAACAGTACACCGATCAGAGTGAACTTAATTGTTGGCATTATGACCATGTTTTTGGCAGGTCAGTAAAAGGCGTTAATTTTTTAACAGCATTAGTAGAAGTTGGAGGTATGCGTTTACCCTGTGCTGTTGAGTTTATAAAAAAAGATAGATGGGTAGTCGATTCAAAAACAGGCAAAGAAAAGCGTAAAAGTAGTACCACAAAAAATGAATTGTTCAGAAAGATGCTACGAGAATGTTACGGGAAATTTTTGTTTGATTATGTTTTAGCAGATAGTTGGTTCAGTTCAACAAAGAATATGGATTGTTGCAAAAAAGAGTTAAAGACAGATTTTATTATGGCTTTAAAGAGCAATCGCAAAGTAGCTTTATCGTTAGAAGATAAAGAAAATAAGAAATACATAAGTATTGAAACATTACAGCCAGGACAGCAGACCGTGGAAGTTTGGTTAGAGAAACTAGATTTTCCGCTGTTGCTTACAAAGCAAGTTTTCAAAAACGAAAATGGTACAGTCGGCGAGTTGTACTTGGCTTGTAGTGATTTAAAGGTATCGTATGAGCAAATAACTACAATCTACAAAAAACGGTGGGGCGTAGAGGAATTTCACAAATCCATAAAAAGTAACACAGGTTTTGCTAAATCGCCAACAAAAACTGTCAAAACCCAAACCAATCATTATGTCTTGTCAATTGTGGCTTACATAAAATTGGAATTTTTAAAACAAAGAACTAGTAAAAATCATTTTGCAATGAAAGCTCAAATTTATTTAGCAGCTCAGCAAGCTGCTTACACAGAGCTTCAAAAGTTATCAACACCTAAAGTTGCATAGAGTTAATTTTGAAGTGTTTTTTTGCGTAAGGTGAGTAATAAGTTTAATGATCTACAATTAATTGTTTTGAAGTTATATTTCCACTACTATCATATGTATGTAGAATATATATTCCTTCTAAAAGATTTATTGTGCTAATTGTTTTTTCTTCATTACTACTTTCCCCATAATACTTTAAGTTTGAATACATATCATAAATATAGATATAAAAAGAAGAATTTTCGGGTTGGTTGCTGAAATCTATCTTAAAAGATGTGTCAGACGAATTTGGATAAGGAGGAGCAAATGGTATTTCTCCACTCCCAGAACCACTGTGCACAACGTCAAGTATTTTTGCTCCACCAGCACCACATTCGTTTACACCCATTAATTGAACAAGACCATTATTTTGTCCATAGCCTGTCATTATATGACTATTATGTCTACCTACGTTTGGATAAGTTTGCCAATTATCACTGAAATAATCTATTGGATTAGCAACATCAAAAGGGTAGGGAAGCCACCATTGATAAGAAGTGGCACCAGGAGCTATACCACCGTGATAAGATACTAATGCTCCTGTTATTACCTCGGTTGGACCATATAGAGGGCCACTTGGCGAATCAGGAAATCCAACCCAAACTTCTTTTGTTAATGTAGTACCAGAATATGTTACTTCAATAAATCCAAAACCATTTGAATAGTTACTTAATGCACTAACTTCTACAGTATTTCCAGTATTTTGAATAATTGTTAAATTTGATGAAACATTCCAATTATAAGGAGGGTTTGCATTTTCAATTGTAAATGTATAAGTTGAAAAGTCACAGACGATTTCACCTCCCAGTATTTCATTGATACTTGAGGGATTTAAACCCTCTATTGTATTTTGATTGGTGTTTGATGGGTCTAACCAGTCTTTTAATCTTCTTTGAGGACTTGGTCCATCCCAAGAAACATCAAACCGACCATATATGGCTTCGTCATTAACAGGGTCACTACAATTAGGATTTGGATCATTTGGGAGGCCACCGTATAATTGTCCGATTATTTTTTTATCATTTGTAAATAATGGTGAACCAGAGGAACCTCCTTCAGTTACTGAGTGACCATTTTGTGTTGCAACCCAATTTACTAACCAGCGTGTGTCGCTTAAAACAGAAGATGGCGTCATATTATGTGTAGCTATTTTTTTAAAATCACCACTAGGATGATGAATGCCAACCCCTCCTTGGCCCAGATAAGTTCTGTCCCACCCGTTAAAATGAACATCAATATTACTGTCTACTGGAGATTCTGTTAGTTCAAAAAGTGCGAAATCTGAATATGAATCATTAGCTTTAAGAATTGCTCCCGAAGTTGAGGATGGTGTATAATTATTAGTATTAGTGCAATTATTACTTTCATAATTCCAATAAAACGAATAATGAGAAGCGTCGATATTTCCCGTTGCGTCTAAACTTCCAATACAATGGTCAGCAGTCAAAAAATAAGGAACTAAATCTTCCGAGGTGTTATTTACCAAAGAACTGGTACACATCCTAAACCCAATAACTAGAATTAATGCAACACCTTATTTTTTCATCTTGCCAATTTTGACCCTCAGTACAATTAACATTTACTTGACAAGGACCAGAATCTCCATAACCTCCACCAAGTAATTGAGCTAACTCTTGGTAACCGTGTACAATCTTATCAATAGATATTTTTGAAAAACCAGCTACATTTATTGGTTCAAATAATTCAAGAATAATTTCTTCTCCAATATAAGCCCAGTTGTAAATTTACCTGGATTTTCATAATTGCCACGATTGTTTTCTGAACTAAAACCGTCTAATTTTTGTGATTTATCAGTTGAGTAAATGTGAAATTTTGCTCCATCAGGTAACCAAAATTCATCATAAAGTAAATTTATAGATAATGCATTTTCACATTTAATTTTTAATCGCCAGAGTTTATCCCCATTTGGTAATTCTGTCCATAGTCCTGAATTATTCAAGTTGTAGCTCGCATTAATAGGTACTCCAAATCTTGGAGGTAGTCCATTTTGTGAATCTACTTCATCTTCTGCTAATAATGTGTTTAAATTTAAACTCGGTAACATTTTTTTTGATGGTTCTAATAATGAATCATCATTTAGATTAAATAAAATACTTTTTGGTATAGAATTATCACTTTTTTGAGAATATAAAGCTATAGAAAAAGTAAAAAATAAAAATAATAGATAGATTTTTGTTTTTATAATTATTAATTTGGCTTTAAAGATGATATACGTTATATGTCACTCACGACAACACCAACAATTATTGTAACCATTATAATTTTCAGTATTATCAGTATGAATATTGATACCACAGGTGTTGCAGATATTAGTGGCTTACTTCAATCAATTAAAGCTACTTTTAATATTACTCCATATTTGTTTATTGTACCACTTGTTGTTATAGTACTTATATTACTAAAAACAAAGCCACTAATTGCTTTGGGATCAGGAGTAGTATTAGCAATTATTTTTGCTATTATTTTCCAATCACAGATATTGGAAAGCCTGTCATCTTCAAATTTTAAATCCATTTTAAATACAATATTAACAGACACTCAAATTACTACCGATAACGAAAAACTAAATGATCTTTTTAGCTCTGGTGGAGTGAAGGGGATAGTCTGGACTATCTTGCTTATAATTAGTGCTATGGTATTTGGTGGCGTTATGGATGCAATAGGTGCCTTAGCAAGAATAACAAGAGAATTATTAAAATTAGCACATTCAGTGTTTGGCTTATTTGTTAGTACTGTTTTTAGCTGTTTGGGATTAAACGTTATTGCAAGTGATCAATATCTGGCAATTGTTATTCCAGGTAAAATATTCAAACAAGCCTATGATGATCGAGGCCTAGCTCCTGAAAACCTCAGTAGAACTCTAGAAGATTTGGGGACTGTAACTTCTGTATTAATCCCTTGGAATACTTGTGGTGCATACCAAAGTGGTGTTTTAGGTGTCGATGTAGGCGAATATTTTATGTATGCTATTTTTAATTGGATGAGTCCATTTACAACCTTAATATTTGCTGGCTTCAATATTAAGATCAGACAATTGGTTCAAAAACAACACATAGAAGCCTAAATTTATAACTACCTTTATTTTTTTTAATTCTTTAAAAACTCTTTTTTCTTTAGAAGGGATTTTTTAATTTCACAAAAAAATAATCAACCATATGGCAACAGTAACATTAAAAGGGAACCCTATTCATACCAGTGGAGATTTACCAAAAGTTGGAGAATTAGCTCCAAATTTTAAATTGGCGACTACCAATCTCTCTAACGTAACATTAGATGATTACAAAGGGCAGCGAGTTATTTTAAATATTTTTCATAGCGTTGATACTGGCACCTGTGCAGCATCAGTTAGAGAATTTAATAAAGTTGTTTCAGCATTAGATAACACAAAAGTACTTTGTATTTCAAAAGATTTGCCTTTTGCTCAAAGTCGTTTTTGTGGTGCCGAAGGGATAGAAAATGTTGAAATGCTTTCCGATTTCAGAGATGGATCTTTCGGAAAAGATTATAACTTATTATTTACCGATGGTCCCGTAGAAGGATTACTCTCTAGAAGTATCATTGTTTTGGATGAAAACGGAAAAGTACTATATACTGAGCAGGTTGCGGAAGTTGTTGAAGAACCTAATTATGAAAATGCCATGGCAGTTTTATAATCATAATTTTTCACCTATCTACTCTACTTTGTTATTTAAGGAATAAACTATGTCTTATAAAGATTCATTTTTAAGAAAAAGACAGAAAGGTATAGGTTATGCCTTTAAAGGATTTTGCAAATTGCTAAAAAACGAAGCTAGTTTTCAAGTCCAAGCTATTATTGCTGGTTTAATTACTATTGCTGGTTTCTATTTTAATATCTCTACCACTGAATGGGTTTTTCAGATACTAGTTATCGCTTTGGTTATGGGTATTGAAGGCCTAAATACAGCCATTGAATCATTAGCAGATTTTGTACATCCAGAACAAAACCAAAAAATTGGAGATTTAAAAGATTTAGCAGCTGGTGCTGTATTCATTTCTGCTATTTCCGCTATAATTATTGCTTGTATTATTTATATTCCAAAGTTATAAATTTGTCATTTACAGTTCTTTCTTAGCAATACATAATTTTATATAGCTTGAACCGTTTGATATTTGTATTTTTGTTACTAGACAAGCATGTAATTAATGACGATTAAAAAAAAGAAATCAACCAAGACTACCAAGAAAAAAAGTAAAAAATTAAGTTTTCAACTATCTAAACAACAAAAAGTACTCTTAGGAAGCTTCTTGTTTTTATTTGGATTAGCTTTAATCTTTTCGTTTGTATCCTATTTTTTTACCTGGCAAGCAGACCAAAGTATTGTTGGCGACATTGCAAATCGTGAATTAGAATCAAAAAACTGGCTGCGTGTTTTTGGAGCCAAGATTAGTCATTTTTTCATTTATAATGGCTTTGGTGTTTCTTCAATAATAACAGCTTTTCTAATTAGCCTAACCGGAGTTTATTATATTTTAAATTTTAATAAGAAACAACTTATTCGGTTTTGGTTTTGGGGCATGCTAGTCATGGTATGGATCTCTGTATTTTTTTCATTCTTTACATCGATTAGCCCATTGATTTATGGAATTATTGGATATGAAATCAATGATATTCTTCAGGATTATTTAGGATTTATTGGTACAGTGTTATCAATGACATTTTTACTGATTGTTTATCTAGTTATTCGATTAAAGATCTCTCCAGAAATGATTGTTTCGGCATTTAAACGAACTAAAAAAGACATCGCTTCAGATTTTTCTTCACCAGAAGATCCAATTGAAGAGAATACGGAAACAACAAACCCATCAGTACCTGATAAAGAGACTGCCCATGAAATTGATCTATCTAATAATAAAACAGAGAAAAATTCTGGAGATATTATTACCGATACCTTTCAACCCTTAGAAGAATCAGATTTTAAAACAGAAAAAAGTACTGATGTTGCTATGGAGATTGAAGAGACTTCTGTAGAAGAAACTGTCACTCAAAATAAAAGTGACGAACTGGTTAGTAAATTTGGTGAATTCGATCCAAAATTAGAATTGAGTACATTCAAATTTCCTCCCATAGAATTATTAAAAGATTATGCGAGCAATACTGGAATTACAATTAATCAAGAGGAACTTGAAGAAAATAAAAACCGAATAGTAAGTACGCTTAATAACTATAAAATAGGGATTTCAACTATTAAAGCAACAGTTGGTCCTACCGTAACACTTTATGAAATTGTTCCTGAAGCTGGTATTCGGATTTCAAAAATAAAAAATCTGGAAGACGATATTGCGCTTTCTCTTTCCGCTCTAGGTATACGTATTATAGCACCAATACCTGGTCGTGGAACCATAGGAATCGAAGTTCCTAATAAAAAACCAAGTATCGTTTCTATGCGTTCGGTAATAACTTCCCCGAAATTTCAAAATGCCGAAATGGAGCTTCCTATGGCTATTGGTAAAACCATTAGTAATGAAACTTTTGTAGTAGACCTGGTTAAAATGCCTCACTTATTAATGGCAGGAGCAACAGGACAAGGAAAATCGGTTGGGTTAAATGTCATTCTCACTTCCTTGCTATACAGAAAACACCCTGCTGAAATTAAATTTGTGTTGGTCGACCCCAAAAAAGTTGAGCTCACTTTATTCAATAAAATTGAAAGGCATTATTTGGCGAAACTGCCTGATTCAGAAGAAGCAATCATCACCGATACAACTAAGGTTATTAATACGTTAAACTCATTATGTAGTGAAATGGATTCCCGCTACGACCTGCTTAAGGATGCCTATGTTCGTAATATAAAAGAATACAACACTAAATTTAAAAACCGCAAACTGAATCCTAACGAAGGGCATCGATTTTTACCTTTTATTATTTTAATCATAGATGAATTTGCCGACCTAATTATGACGGCAGGAAAAGAAGTAGAAACACCCATAGCACGTTTGGCACAACTAGCAAGGGCTATTGGAATTCATTTGATTATAGCTACTCAAAGGCCTTCCGTAAATGTGATTACTGGAATTATTAAAGCAAATTTCCCAGCTCGAATTGCTTTTAGAGTAACGAGTAAAATTGATTCCCGAACGATTCTGGATGGTTCAGGAGCAGATCAGTTAATTGGACGTGGAGACATGCTCTACACACAGGGAAATGATCTCATACGATTACAGTGTGCTTTTGTAGACACCCCAGAAATATCTGAAATCACCGATTTTATTGGTTCACAAAAAGCCTTTCCAGATGCTTATCTTTTACCAGAATATTTAGGCGAAGAAGGTGGCATAACTCTTGATAATGACATAAGTGAAAGAGATAAACTATTTAGAGAAGCTGCAGAAGTACTGGTAATTGCACAACAAGGATCTGCATCATTATTGCAGCGTAAGCTTAAATTAGGATATAATAGAGCAGGAAGAATTATAGACCAATTAGAAGCTGCAGGTATCGTTGGTCCATTTGAAGGAAGTAAAGCAAGACAGGTACTTGTTTCATCTATTGATGCATTAAACCAATTTTTAGAAAATGAAAACAATGATCGCTAATAGAAAAAAAATAGCTGTTTTATGTTTCTTAATTATTTCAATAATAACAATACAAGCGCAAGAAGCAAAAAGCCTATTAGATGAAGTATCAACTAAAGTGAAGAGTTATGAAAATATTGTGATAACATTTAATTATACCCTAAACAATACCAAAGAAAATGTATCACAAAATACGCGAGGAGGCTTGACCATGAAGGGCGAAAAATACCTGCTCAATATGATGGGAACTACCCGTATTTTTGATGGTGATATGATTTATACTATCATTCCTGAAGATGAAGAAGTTACTATTTCCAGTTATAACGAACAAGATGACAAAGGGATTTCTGCTTCAAAATTACTTACATTTTACGAGACTGGATACACCTACAAAATGGATATTCTGCGAAAAGTTAAGGGAAGAAGAATTCAATTTGTAAAATTAAACCCTATTGACTCAAATGCCGAAATAAAGGATATCCTGCTTGGGATAGACCTTCAGTCCAAACATGTTTACAAGCTTATTCAAAAAGATTCCTATGGTACACAGTATACTATTACAATAAATTCATTTAAAACCAACCAAACATTGCCCGAAAAGCTTTTTTTCTTTGATGAAGGAAAATATAAAGCAGACGGTTATTATTTAAATAAGTTGGATTAATCTACCTATGAAAATATTAGATAGATATATTTTAACAACTTTCTTGAAGACCTTTTTAAGCGTTTTTTTTATTCTAATGTTTATTTTTATGCTTCAGAGTGTCTGGCTATACATCTCTGAATTAGCTGGAAGAGGGCTTGATTTAATTATAGTTTTAAAATTTATTTGGTATGTATCTCCACGGCTAATGCCACTTGTTTTACCTTTAACAATATTAGTCACCTCCTTAATGGTCTTTGGAAGTTTTGCTGAAAATTATGAATTCGCAGCTATGAAATCAACAGGAATATCTCTTCAACGAGCGATGAGAAGTTTGACTGTTTATATTGTTTTACTCAGTGTTCTTGTTTTTTTCTTTGCAAATAATGTAATTCCTTTTACAGAATATAAATGGCTAAATCTAAGAAGGAATATTCAACAATTTAAACCTTCTATGGTAATTGCTGAAGGGCAATTCAGTCAGATAGGAGATGATTTTAACATAAAAGTAGATAAAAAAAGTGGTGATAATAATCAATATTTAAGCAATATTGTTATTCATAAAAAAGATCCGAGAAGGATTGGTGGAAATTATACAGTCATTATTGCAAATAATGGTGAATTAGCAAGTGAAGAAGGAAGTAACACACTCTCTCTTGTTTTAAAAGATGGAAATTATTATAGTGAGGTACAATCAAAAGATCTAAAAAAACAAAAAAGAGAACAATTTGTAAGGAGTTACTTTGAAGAATACATAATCAATATAGATTTAACAGAATTGAAAAATAAAGATATTGAAAAAGAAAATAAATTAAGCAATCATAATATGTATAATGTAAGTGAATTGAGAGCCGAAATTGATTCACAATCACAAAGATATAATAATGCTATAATAGCATTTTCTAACAGTATGTATTATAGGAGTGGAATTCAAAAATTTTACGATAAAAGCAGATCCTATTATCCATTGAAAATTAAAGACGATACCCTACAGTTTAAACCTGATGACACACTTTTAAACCTTTTTAATTCGAAACATCAATTGAATATTGCAAAAATGGCTCTTAACAATGTTAAAAGTACATTGCAATCTGTTCAAGCAAAAAAAAAGGAGTACTTCATCAAATCAAGACGCTTAAATAAATACGAAATTGCATTGCACGAAAAATATGCATTAGCCGCTGCTTGTATTGTTTTATTTTTTGTTGGTGCTCCTCTAGGAGCTATTATAAGAAAAGGTGGAATGGGCTTACCAATGGTCATTGCTATTGTTTTGTTTTTAATCTACCATTTTATTGGCATATTTGCTAAGAACAGTGCAGAAGATGGCACCTTACATCCCTTTATAGCAGCTTGGCTAAGCACAGTGATCATGTTACCATTAGGAGTTTGGCTTACCTATCGAGCAACGACAGATCAGGGTGTTTTTGGTTTCAGTTCATTTACAGAACGTATTTTAAAAATTTTTAAAAAAAAAGAAGAGGTTACAAAAAACACTCAACCTAAAAGTGATTAAAATATTTAGAAGCCTGATTCCTAATAAATAAGACACATTTCAATATCTTTGCCCACTAATTCAAATTATATGATATCTACTGAAAAGGAAAAAAAAATAAAGCTACATAGAATAGAAGATGCCATTGAGGATGTTAAAAATGGCAAAATTATTGTTGTTGTGGATGATGAAAACAGGGAAAATGAAGGAGATTTTATTGCTGCAGCTGAAATGGTTAATCCCGAGATGATCAACTTTATGGCAACCTATGGGCGTGGACTTATTTGCGCACCTCTTACCGAAGAACGCTGTGAAGATCTTGACCTAAAAATGATGGTGAAAAAAAATACCGTTTTACATCATACACAGTTTACAGTTTCAGTGGATCTTATTGGAAATGGATGCACAACTGGAATTTCAGTTCATGATCGTGCACGTACAATAAAAGCACTGGTAAATTCAGAAACCAAAGCACATGATCTTGGTCGCCCTGGACATATTTTTCCTCTTCGTGCTAAAGAAGGAGGTGTTTTACGTAGAACAGGCCACACTGAAGCAGCTATAGACCTCGCACGTCTTGCTGGACTAAAACCTGCTGGAATTTTAGTTGAAATATTAAATGAAGACGGAACCATGGCACGCTTACCACAATTGGTGAAAGTTGCTGAAAAATTTGATTTGAAACTTATCTCTATTGAGGATCTAGTTGCTTACCGGATGGAACACGATTCATTAATTAGTAAAAAAGAAGACTTTCAAATAAATACCAATTACGGAAGTTTTAGATTAAGAGCTTACCAGCAAACTACAAACAATCAAATACATATTGCATTGACCAAAGGGAATTGGAATGAAAATGAACCAGTTTTAGTAAAAATGAATTCTACATTAATTAATAACGATATCCTTGGAACTTTAACAAGTAATTCAGATAAGAAATTACTTGATATGTTTTCTATTTTTAACAATGGTGGTAAAGGAGCAATAGTTTTTATAAATCAGCAAAGTCAGTCATTAAATTTACTCTCCAGATTAAAAACATTAAAAAAAGCTCAAAGTGATACCGAAGTAGCGAGAGCCCCTAGAATTATAATGGACTCCAAAGATTTCGGAATTGGAGCACAAATACTTCACGACTTAGGAATTAATAAAATTAAATTAATAACAAATTCTAAGAACATTCAGAAAAGAGTTGGAATGATTGGTTATGGATTGGAAATTACTGATTATGTTAATTATTAATTCAAAATTAATGTGATTTTTAGTCTTAATAAAACCATTTCAATATTAGAAAGAACTCCGAAAATTCTTAATGAATTACTTAAAGAAATCTCAGAAGATTTGACTTCTAAAAATGAAGGCTTAAATTCTTGGAGCCCATATGATATTGTAGGGCACTTAATTCATGGTGAAAAAACTGACTGGATTCCAAGATTAGAAATCATTCTCTATGAAACCAATTCTAAAACTTTTGAAAAATTTGACAGAAAAGCACAATTCAAGAACAGCCTAGGGAAAAAATTAAATGAATTATTAGTTGATTTTGAACAACTTAGAAATAAAAACTTAACCAAACTTAAGGTCTTTAATATCTCTGAAAAAGACTTAACCTTAAAAGGTATTCATCCTGAATTTGGCGAAATAACCTTAAAGCAATTACTTGCTACCTGGACCGTACACGATTTAGGTCATATCTCACAAATAACTAGTGTCTGGTCGGTAAGAGTATAAATTTCTTTAATATCAAAGACTAGCGGAGGGTTTATTCTGTTTTTAGAATTAAAAAGAGATTATCAAGGCGTTTTTAATTTTTGCTGTAAGATTTTTTGATAAACACCATCATTTTGGTCTGAAAGCTGGTTTTCAGGCATAGCTATCCTATGGTTACTTATGTTTAAACTCATAAAGGAACTCGCATTTTTAAGCTGCTTTGTGCCTCTGTTTCGTTTTTTCTTTGATGCTTTTCTTTTTTATTAAATTTCCTAAACGGTGAAGATTATAGGATAAAACAGCAAGAGCAACATATTTTTCGAAGTTTTCCTCCCCTTTGTCAGGACATTTGTTCAATCCATTTGGTATGAGGTTCAAATAAAGAAAACACTTTCTCGCTATGAGGAATCTTTTCTCCCTTTAATAACCTTCTCTCTGCCAAATCTATATGTTTGGCTGGCATCTTGCTGCAGTACTCTAATTCAAGTAATAATGAGTATTGATGTATTGTATTGACCTTAAAAACGCTTTTGAATGTGTTTCTCTTTTTATAAAGGGTTTGGGCTAGATTTAAGTAATTCTCTATAGCAGTTTTTAAACGAAATTCCTTATGTTTGCCTCCAGATCTCCTGGTCTTTTGTAGCTTTCTAAATTCAATTTTAACACGCTTTTTCCAATCAGACCCGTTGCGCCAACCCCATATGTTTTGCTGAGATGCTAAAGTGCAACTGATAACAATACATTTTCGGGCTGCATCCCACAACAAATTATAATCTGTGGGGAAATGTACATGGGTTTTTACAACATAACTATCGGCTTTAAGCGCAACAGCTTCTCGGTCTTTTTTTTAGAGAACCCTGTCCTACTTCCAAAACTAAGGCATTGATCTTTTCTATGGTTTCAACTTTTAGCAATCCAATGTTTTCCTTTAATGCCGTTAAACGGTATTGCTTATCTTCTACTGTGAACCCATGAGTTGACGCACATATTTATCTGAATTGGCAATCCACAATAAACGATCGTAATTGCTGTTAAGGGTTAATCGTATAACAGATAAAACAATCACTTCCCATATGGCCATCCCCTGGCGTCCTGTTTGTCGTTTCCCATTTTGAACAATGGGTTCTACAAGTTTAAACATTTTTTGATGGGATGCCTTGTTAGTGAAAATTGTTTGGAGGGCTAATAAAACTGGTGGAAGTTCATCTCTGCTTTTTAAGAGAATCTTTACCTCTGATATTGGAATGCTTCCTAAAACTGAAGGTAACTCAAAGCGTTTGCGCAGAATCATTTTTTTAAAACGAATCTATGGCTTATAAAACCAGTAAATCCGTTAGTTATAACAATATAACAAATTTTTTAGAGCTGGATTCAGTTAGAAAACAGATGTTATTAACTTAATAATCAACAATATGAAAGTTTACGACCAGAGACTAACTAGGGTTATAGCCAAACAATATAAAGAAGAAGTAGGACCTTGGGCGGTCTATTTAGGTATTTTAAAGTAAAAGTTATAAAACAGACTCAATTGCTTTTTTCATTTTCCAAGCACGTGATATTATATCAGCTTCCGACCAGCCAATTTTAATAAGAGAAGAAATCGTTCTACTCATAATTGCATCGCTTTTTGAGAAATCTGTATCGTTTAGTTTCTTAAGTTGAACCCTAATTTCATTTGTAATTCGGCCTAAAGATTTTAGATTCCGTAAATGTTCCCAACCATTAATATAATGCCAATTATTAGTGTACCAATAAAAATTTGCATCTATACCCTCTTTGGATAAAGCAGTTAATGCCTTTTTTGTTATTTCTTCAGTTGGCAAAAAGAAACTTAAAAAAGAGTAGTTTTCTTCTCCACCTACTGGAACCTTTCTAAAAGTAAGACTTTCGATAGATTCTAGAGAATTTTTTATAATGGAATAATTTTTTTTCTGAATGGAGAGAATTTCATCTAATTTATTCAGTTGAGCAACACCAACTGCTGCATGCAATTCAGAAATGCGAAAATTATACCCCATATTTGGATGTGTTTCGGCTCCACGATCCTTTCCAACATGATCATGACCGTGATCCTGATATTGATCTGATTTCACATAATATTCTTTATTATTGGTTAGTATAGCACCCCCTTCTCCACAGGTGATCGTCTTAACAAAATCGAAGGAAAAACAACCTAGATCCCCAATGCTTCCTAATGGTTTTCCATCGTAAGTTCCACCTAGGGCCTGGCAAGCATCTTCCAATAACAATAAATTATGTTCAATGCAAATAGATTGAAGTGTATTTAGATCCGCCATAGACCCGCACATATGAACAGGCATCACGCATTTTGTTTTTGGAGTAATGGCTGCTTTTACCGCTTCAGGGTCTAATGTTAAGGAATCGTCAATGTCTACTAAAACCGGAACCGCTCCTAAAGCTAAAATAGATTCAAAGCTTGCTACAAAAGTAAAAACGGGCATGATTACCTCATCTCCTGCTCCTATTTCTGTAGCAGCTAATGCAGTTGTGAGTGCAGTAGTGCCACTAGAAACTAATTGACAATGATCGGATTGCATTCTTTTAGCAAAAGCAATTTCAAATTCATTTGCTTTCCAATGGTTGTTTCGCATCCCATCGAAACCATAGCGCATTAGAATTCCACTTTCCAATACATCATTAACTTGCTTACGCTCTTCGTCGCCAAAAACTTCAAATCCAGGCATATACTTTTAGTATTTATTGTTATTACTTATTTTTATTAAACTACTCAAAACTGATCCAGTCACAGACTAATCCACATCAATCACAAGCTCATCGACTCCACGTCTCACTTTCTTAAAATCTGAAAACATATCATCTTCGGCACGATACCCCACTGCCAAGACCAATACAGAACGTAAGCCTTTATCTTTTAGAACCAATAATTTATCGTATTCTTCAGGTACAAATCCTTCAATTGGACATGAATCTATTTGTTCAACAGCGCATACTGTTAATAAATTCCCCAATATTAAATAAGCTTGTTTTGCAGTCCATGATTCAATTTGATTTGTTGTTTTATTAGCGTATTCTGAAATTAAATATTCTTCAAAGGAACTCAAAACTTCCCTTGGTGTTTTTCTAATCTTTTCAACCAAATCGAAATAATTTTTAATAAAGTTGGAATCGACAGAAGTTTCCGTGCACAAGACCAATATATGGGAGGCATTTCCTACTTGTTCTTGATTAAAGGACATTGGTACTAATTGCTTTTTAATTTCAGGATTACTAATAACAACTAATTTAACAGGTTGTAATCCATAGGAAGTTGCCGTAAGATTAAATGCTGTTTTTAGAATATTTATTTTTTCTTCGGAAAGTTTTTTAGTATCGTCAAACTTTTTAGTTGCGTAGCGCCATTCTAATTGTTGAATTATATCTTTTGTCATAGATTCAATATACAAAACACAAATTTAATGATTTATTTGAGTAAAGAGTTTTATAGTTCAGGTTATAAAATAGGGATGAACGTATTGTAGATTTATAAAAAAAGAAAAAGGTTATTCTTGAGATTTAAAAATAACCTTTTTCTAATGTTTTACGTTCAACGTTTATTCCAAAATTATTTTTTTAGCACCTGTCCCATTTTCATTATCCAAATTTATAAAATATATCCCACTGGATAAGCCACTTAGATCAAAACTATAATTATTTAAATCTTCATTAGAATTAAAGTAATAAACCTTTACTTGTCTACCTTCAATCGTATAAATACTTATTCTTGTTGTTCCTTCAAGATTTTCTGTGAAAATTGAGAAAATTCCTTTAGAAGGATTTGGATATACTGAAATATCATAAATTTTATCATTATTAATAAAATTTGTTCCTAATATATTTCCATAAACAATGGGATTATTACTCTTATTTATAAAATTTGTACATCTACAAAATAAATAGGATTATATCCATTGTTGCAATCAGGACAAGTAGTACCCGATATACATTCTGGATTATTTGGATGACAAAAATCTTGATAGGTAGGGTGAAAACGATAATCTAATTCAATATTAGTTCCTATATATGGTGAAAGGTCATAAATATCTGGTGGTGAAATTGCCCCAGGACACCACCCTGCTCTATTATATTGCCAGGTTCCTTGTTGTCCTGTACATCCATCTGGGTTAGGATTACAATCATTCCATAGATGCTGTATAAATGTTTGTTTGTTGTCTACATCAATAAAATGGTAGGCATTAAAAAATTCAGCTGCATTTCCAGTATTATTTGGACCCCATCCGTGACCTGTGTTTGAAACTCTTAAATAAGAATTCTCAACCAAACCTAGTAGTTCTGCATTATAGGATTCAACTGGTTGTAAATTTGATGGATCGCCAAAATTATAAGAACCATCCCAAACTTCAACAACTCCACTATAATTATAATCTGAAATCCCCTGATTGTACTCTAAATTTAATGTTAGTTGCCAACCACCTGTTCCCCAAGTATCAATAAATACCCTGAATTCAATTTCTCCTTGTAACAATGACATATAATCTGTAACATCAAGTTCATGATTACATCCAACCCCATATGGCGTAATATATCTTATTATTTGTATCCAATTTCCATCTGGTGCTTTAATATCAATATGTGCCCAACGATCCCAATCATCACAACCTCCAGGAATATTAGGGCATTCTACTTCAAGTGATGCGTTTATTGAATCATACGCTCCAATAGATTGTGGTAATGTATAGGTACCATAATACCATCTACTGTTTTCTCCATTAAATTCTATAACAACATCTTGAAGGGTTTCAACAACCTGAGAAGTAGCAGTACTGATTACTTCAATAGTTCTAGTTAATGTGGTTTCATCTCCACTAGTAGCAATTGCTGTAATTAAAATTTCATGTACTCCGTAAGAAGAAGGTGTCCATAAGTAATAATAAAATCCTTCTTCTTCAACTGCTGCAAAAGTATCTCCATCAATAGTTATAGTTACTTCTTGCATTGTATCTGGTTCTTCAACAGATGCATTAATATATATTGAATACGTTTTTAGTTCAGGCATTTCTAGAGGATACTCTTCAGTATAAACAAAATGGTCACTCATCAATTAAGACCGTTGCAAAACTTAGATGAAATTCAATTTTCTTTTCTAATTTGAAATTTTTGGTCTAAATTTTCTTTATTTTCAGGTTTTTAGCTGATTTTAAGTTGAAGATTCCCGTTTTTAGCGTTCATTTTCCCTTAATTTTTAAAATTGGACGCAATTACTCCTGGACTTCGGTACAAATTATAGCACATGGCTTCCAAAAGATTTTGAGTGTGCATTTTTTTAATACCCCTGTATCTTGCTGTTGCTCCGGAGAACCATCTTTTAATTCCTCCAAAAGTACGCTCTACTTTAAATCTTGTTTTGCCTATGAGTTTATTGAACACTTTCTCCCAATGAGTTAAAGGCTTGTTTTTACAGGCTTTTTTTAGAATATGATTTTTTAACTTTCGTTTTTTAAGCAGTATCGCATTTTTCTTTGATTGATAACCTTTGTCTGCTTTTAACGGAATATCTTCCGGCAAATCTGCGGTGTTCAATACGTCTTCTAAATTGCCAACTTCATTGGTGCTTGCTTTTGTTGTCAATACTCCTAAAACCAAACCTTCGTTGTCTGTAACGTGATGTTTTTTATAGCCAAATCGATACTTTCCGCCTTTCTTTAACCAAGCTGCGCCAGCATCTACACTTTCTGCATAGTCCTTGATTACTTCCACTTCCTGCTCATCTTTTCTATCCTGGGTGACTTTAGGATTGGTTTTACCTTTGGGTTTTAATGGTGTATCTATAACACTGGCATCAACAATAACTCCTGTTTTTACTATTATTTTATGGGCTGCTAACTGTCTGTTGATTTCTTTAAATAGGGGCTCATAGGCTTTTGCTTTTGTCATCATACTCCGAAAACGGGATAAAGTACCGTGGTCCAGTGCTACCTGATCAATATGTAACCCACAAAAATAACTAAATGAAATACTATCATTAATGCGGTCTTCAACTTCATAATCGCTTAAACCATACCAAGTTTGCAATAAACTCATTTTAAAAAGTAATAAACCACTATAGCTTGGTTTTCCTGTGGCACTTTGTCCTTTAGTGTAGTGCTTTTTTAAAACTTTTATGATAGGTTCCCAATTTAAAAGGATATTAATTTGGGTGAAAAAGGGTTGCTTTATCTTGCGTGAACGTATATCGCAAATGCTATCGGCTAATGTAGGTTGCTGTACTAATTCCATGATAAAAAGATACGAAATATTGCAAAATTATGCAAGCCCTTGCAACGGTCTTCAATTACATCTGTTTTACTATCTTTATCAAACTAAAACAATTAACAATGAAAAAGCTTAGAAAAATTCTTCTTTGGATTTTAGGAAGCCTAATTGCATTATTACTCCTCTTATTATTTGTTATTGGGCCCATTGTAAAATCAAATACCAAAAAACACAGTCCAGAACAACATGTAACTTTTAACCAGGGTGATTTGGAACTAAAAACTTTTTATTGCAGCCCAAGTAAAAAAGGACGTAAGATATTTGGAGAACTAATCGCTTATGGTGAAGTATGGAGAACTGGTGCTAATGAAGCGAGTACTTTTACAACCAATAAAGATTTGCTCCTTGATGGAAAAGTGTTAGCAAAAGGGACTTATTCTCTTTGGACCATTCCTGGTGAAAAAAATTGGGACGTGATTTTCAATTCAAAAATGTATGATTGGGGCGTGAAATTTACCAATCAAAAAGCCTCTAGAATCCCTGATTACGATGCTTTAGTAGTTACAACTCCCGTTTCTAATAGTTTAACAACAACTGAAATTTTTACCATTTCATTTTCTGAAGTAGGAAATAATATTGTTATGACTCTAGCTTGGGATGATGTTGTTGTTCCTGTTATTTTTCAACAAAATTAAAATGACAAAAAAATCCAATTCCGCAATAAAAGAAAAGGATGGAGTGGATAAACCCAACACACTCAATAAAACTATAGCCAAAAAAATAAAGAAACACAAAATTAAAACTCCTTCAACTAACAAATTGATTGAAGGAGTTATTAATGGAAATAAAACGGACTTAAGTAGAGCAATCACTATAATTGAAAGTACAGCAACTAAACATCAAAAACAGGCAAGCGAGATCATTGAAGCCTGCTTACCTAAAGCAAATAAGTCGGTTCGAATTGGGATAACTGGTGTGCCTGGAGTTGGAAAAAGTACATATATTGAACAATTTGGAAAGCATCTTGTCCATCTGAAGCACAAGGTTGCAGTACTTGCAGTAGACCCAAGCAGTACGCTTAGCAAAGGAAGTATTTTAGGAGATAAAACAAGAATGGAGGACCTTGTTAAAGAAGGAACTGCTTTTATTCGTCCGTCTGCATCTGGAGATAGTCTGGGAGGCGTTGCAAAGAAAACACGTGAAGCTATCATTTTATGTGAAGCTGCAGGATATAATATTATTTTGATTGAAACTGTAGGCGTTGGCCAAAGTGAAACTGCGGTTCATTCCATGACCGATTTCTTTCTATTATTGAAACTTGCAGGCGCTGGTGATGAATTACAAGGAATTAAACGAGGTATAATTGAAATGGCTGATGGAATCGTTATTAATAAGGCAGATGGAGATAATTTAAAAGCAGCAAGACTTGCCAAGACCGAATTTGAGCGTGCCCTTCACCTTTACCCGACTAAAGAAAGTAATTGGGTTCCAAAAACCAGTTTAAGTAGTGCCATTAATAATGAAGGGGTTTCTGAAGTTTGGGAAGTTATTTCAAATTATATATCATTGACCAAAGAAAATGGTTACTTCAAACAAAAAAGAAAAGATCAAAATAAATTTTGGTTACTTCAAACTATTGAAACCAGATTGAAAAGTGATTTTTATTCAAATGCGACAGTAAAATCTGAGCTAGAAAAACAATTAAAATTACTTGAAAAAAATAAAACTACACCTTTCGAAGCAGCAAAGAAGCTACTATCTTTGTAGAAATTTAAGTATCTGATTTTAAAACTTAAAATTAAAGCCTACTAAATAGTTGCCCTCTATTTTATTAAAAGTTAGTTCCATATGTTCCTGCTGGTAAGGAGTTGTAAATATAAAAGAGCTCCCAACTCCTACAATAGCTCCAGCCAACACATCCCATCCATCGTGTTTATCTGCATCAATTCTTGAATAGGTAGTAAAACCAGCCAAAACATAGGCAGGGATACTATATTTAAATCCATAGCGCTGGTGGATAAAAGCTGCACTCTGGAAAGTTGTAGAGGTATGTCCAGAAGGAAAAGATAAATTATTACTCCCCTCTGGTCTTTCTTTTTTAATAGTATATTTTAATCCTAAAGTTACGATTTCATTAAATAAAAATGCCTTAGTGAATTGCCAAGTCCCTTTTTTATCTTTTTTTATGATTGTAGTTGCTAAAGTTGCTGCTGGTAATACAAATAAAATCACATCTCCTGTTGTATGTACAGCTTCATTTTGAGCGATTCCTCTTAGACTATTAAAGATACTAAAAGCTAAGATCAAAATTATTGAAAGTTTTCGAAGGTCTAATTCAATCACAAATGAAATTTATTATAAGTTGAAGTTTTTGCAATTATCGTTTGTAAGCGTACAATAAATAATTATTATTTTATTTATACAATTAATTTTGAAAGAAGTAACGAGTTTAATCAATCGAAATTATTTAGAGTTTTTATTATATTCAAAAACCGATGTGTTATAATTTGATTCTAAAAATGTTAGTCTTACTTTAAAATATGTAGGCATATCCTTTAAATTCTTTTTATCTATCACAAATAAACATCCCTCATGAAATTCTAATATTGAATCTATATTCTTAGACTTAATGACAAGTTTGGCATTTCCTTTTGAATAAAACTGGCCTGAATAGGTCTTTTTATACCAATAATTAGGTAGGAATAAAGTTTTCTGTTGTTTTATTATATTGATTTTGAAGCAGGTATTTATCCGTTTTAAAATTAATAAAACAATAAAAAAAATATAATAATACAGCAGGAAATAAGGAACCAAAAATCAGTAAAAGTTTTTTTATTTTATTTTCTTTCCACCAATAGGCAACTAATATTGAAACAGGAACCATAACAGGCAACACATAGGTATGTAGTATGTTTTTTGAAAATGTAAAAAATATCGGTGTCCATAAAAGCCATAAAACAAAAAATGATAAGTATTTATCTTTAAATATTAGTTTTCTTTTTTTCCATAGGTAGAAAAAAACAAACTGTATCCAAGGAAATGAAAAAACCATCAAAAATATCCAGATCATCCCATGAAAAAATGATTTTGGTGTTCCATATAAATCTTGTTGCCAATTACTCACGGTAAATCTTTTTAAGTGCTCAGCAATGATAAAATAATTAATAAACCCTGGGGATTGTTTTCCATAAGTACATAGCAGTGGATAGTAATTAAACTCGTCAGTAATATTCCCAAAATGTTCTTTTTTCACTTTGAATTGCTTCCCAAAAAAATAACATGATGAGAATTACAGAAAAAGCCAAGGCAGAATCTGTAGAAACTACACCAGTATGAATTAAAAATTCTGGCATACTAAGTAGTACAAATGCTGGAAGGAAAAATGAAATTCTTTCTTTTTTTAAAAATTTACCAACAAGTAAAATAATAACTAGGCTCATCAAAAAAGAAAGCAATCGAGCAGCCATTTCATTAACCCCAAAAATTTCAAAGCTCAAGGCAGATAACCAAGTCGATAATGGAGGCTTGGCCCAAAATGGTATGCCATAATCAATCTGTAAAACTATCCAATTATTTGTCTCAGACATGATTCGTGCAATTTCAGCATATCAGGCTTCTGTTTTATCAAATAAAGGGAGTATAATAGGGCATCTCTAAAAACTAGTATTCCCTCCTAGTGCTAATTTTTGTTTTATTTTTTTGAATTAAACTTTATTTACTGTCATAAGGTTTTAGATCTTTAATTTTTGCATACTACTACATATCAACATGTTATGGTTTTATGCGTTCGCAATTAAAGGCACGTTCTCATTGTTTGCTGCTGTTAATTGAATTTTACGAAACATATTATAAGTCAGGTTCATCAAGCCTATGACTGTTTCTGCTCTTTTAATTCCTACTTTTCTGAAATACATACTCCCCATGGAGTTTTCCATAAAGCCAAAGACATGTTCTACTCTTACTCGAACTCTTGATTTTTCGGTATTTGTTGCTTTTTGTTGCTGGGTTAGTGGCTTGTTTTTGTATCCTTTTTCATGAATTTGGTCTATAACCTCATATTTATCTATGAACTCTTGTTGACCTACATAGGCACTATCGGCATATAGTTCTTGTCCTTGATCTGTCTTGCTTAGTAAGTCGTCTATAGTTTGTGAATCATGGACAGAAGCATCTGTAACGGTATAAGTATCTATTAGTTTGCTTTTGGAATCTACTTTTGCATGATTCTTATAACCGTAATAGCTCTGATTGTTCTTCTTTGTCCAACGTGCATCTATATCTTTTTGAGACTTTTTTGCGGGTAAGTCATTCCACAATTCATCGCCTTTACCTTGTTTTATTTGATCGTTTTTATCTTTGCTATTACCTTGTCGGGGAGCTTCTACAAAACTAGCATCTATAATTTTACCTTTATTTACCACCAACCCCAGCCTTTCTAATTCTTTTCCAAATAAATCGAATAATTCTTCTACTAAAGTGCCATATCGTTTTACTATCTGGAATATCATCAGAAATCGTTAAATTTAAAAAACGCATAAAACTCATTCTATCGTTAATCTGATATTCAGCTTGGTCATCTGAGAGATTGTAATAGCCTTGCAAAATTAATATCTTAAACATTAAAACATAGTCATAAGGCGGACGACCGCCTTTACCTTTTGGCTCTTTGGAGAGCCTTATTTCTAATAATTCTCTAAAAAACTCAAAATCAATCCCAGTATTTAATCGTTCTAATGGGTCGCCTAATTCACTTAATTTGCTTAATCGAATATCTTGGTCAAAAAAACCGTAATCTCTGTGTCGCTTATATCGTTTTCCCATAGGTAAATATCGACATTTTTTGCCTTCTATAAAAATATATGAGTTTTTAGAGGGGCCCAATAGTCAATAAAAATTTGAAAAAATAATATTAGTAATACTGAAATAAATAAATAAAAAGAGGTGCTTTTGTATTTCTTATATGGCATTTTCATTTATTTTTCAAAATTTATTAGATTGGAACTATTTGCTTTTCTGTATTTTTTATATATAAGAAATAGATCAAGCCAAACTTTAAATATATAACTAACTTTAATTTTTGAATGTCCAGAGTCCATCCATTTATTAAGAGGTATTTCATTCATTTTTTCAAGAACATTTTTTGTGCCATAAAAGACTGATCATTCTATAAAATAATTCTACATCGAATAACCATTTTGAAATAAAAGGTTGTTTAAATAGTTCCATTGAGAGGTTTTTAGAAAACATTTTACATCCACATTGGGTGTCATAAACCTTCAGATTTAGCATTTTTGATACAATTGTTGCTATGATCCTACCTATTATGAATCGATGTTTTTTGCGATTGATCGTTGATCCTATTTTCATAATTCGTGAACCAAAAACAAATTCAACAGTTCCATTAAAATAAGAGGTAAGCGATTTGCATTCTTGCAATGAAGTCGATAAATCAGCGTCTAAATAAGCAATGTATTTGAAATTATAATGTGTATTACAAAAATGTATTCCTTTTCGAACAGCTTCAGCTTTTTCAACGTTTTTTGTAATGGTAAGTATTGATATTTGTTCTATAAATTCGTGTTTTAAATCATTTAATTGAGTTATACACTTAGTATCTGTTTTATATTTTTGTGATAAATAGGTTTAGCAATAACCATTCTTTCAATTGTTTTATGAAAAATACTTTGTTTGAATTGTGAGCGATTTATTCTAAAACAAAATTCATCAAAATAAGCTTGAGCGTGCCATTTACTAATATGGGTTGGTATTGCTCTTAACCAAGACTTTAGTTGCATTATCATTATATGGAGTTCTTTAAAGTTTTTGCCATTAGCACTATACTTTTGTTCAATATTATAGGTCTTTTTTAAAGGTTCGTAACCTCTCCATTTGTCAGTAATAATTTGGGCAGTTGTGTTGATATGTTCTTCAAATATTGGTGTTAATGATTTTGCTGAATAATCATCAATAGATTTTACATAAACACGTTTCACTTGATGTTTTTTGCTTAATTCTACTGCTATGACAGCCTTTTTCTTTTTAGAGTCATAACTCCTACCTTGTTTGCCTTGTTCTTTTCCTCCTACAGTAAACTCATCAACATGAACTAATTCTGATAAAGGGTAGTTTTGGCTACTCTTCATAGCCTTTCTTACTTTTTGCATAAAATACCAGGCGGTACCTTGGCGAACATCAAAACGTTTACCCATTTGAATACTTGACACACTTTTACTGCTCGTACTCATTTCAAAAACAATACAGAAGGCTTTTTGTAAACCAAACTTGACCTTGTGGAACAAAGTATTGGCTGTTGAACTTTCAACATGCTGACAATTATAGCATTGATATTTATATCCCGATTTCTCACAGCCTTTTGTGTGTCCACATTTCATACAGGTAAAACCATCTTGCCATTTGATTTTTGCCAAATAGGCTTTACAAGCATCGTCATTTGGTAATTCTTTTACAAAGTTTAGTATACTTTGCCCTTTAAATTCTAACATAAGCCTTATTTTTATTGATAACAATGCACAGAATTTAAATGACTAACTCAATCATTTAATACTTCCGTTGTATTGTCCGTAGACCCATCATTTACAAAGTATAAAAACAGGACTTTTCATTTGAAAGAAATTCTATATACTCTTGTACCCTTAAATCTGGGCCCTCATTATAACAAGGGACAACAATACATATTTCCAAATTTAATGGATCGTTCACTCACTTTACAGAATTAGGTTAGTTATTGTTTTTAAATCTATTGTAAAGTAATAAAGAAAATAATAGTATATAAAATTAGGGTCATGACAACTTAAGCATTGTTTAGCTTTGCATAAAGTCAGTCATAGTAATGCCTAACAAGTATTTATATCGTTCACGAATTTCAGAGTCTAAATTTAGAGCATTAATTAAGTTGTTTTCTGTGGATTTGAATGCTACTCAAATGAGTCAATTATCTGGGTTGAGTAGAAACAGTATTAATAAAATTTTGTTAGCTTTAAGAGTTAGAATTGCAGGATTATGTGAACATGAAAAGCCATTTAAGGGAGAAATAGAAGTTGATGAATCTTTCTTTGGAGCTAAACGTAAAAAAGGAAAAAGAGGTCGAGGAGCTTATGGTAAAACGATTGTTTTTGGAGTATATAAGCGCAATGGAAAAGTCTATACAGAAATTGTTCCTAATTGCTCCAGAGTTACGCTACAAGCTATCATTAAAGGAAAAGTAGATGTAGATAGTATTATTCATTCTGATAAATGGAGAGGGTATAATGGACTTGTAGATTTGGGGTATAAAAAACATTATAGATTAGATCATGGAAAGAATGAATTTGTAGTAGGCAAATCTCATATTAATGGAATTGAAGGATTTTGGGGATACGCAAAAACAAGATTGTCCAAATTTAAAGGAATGCATAAAAACACCTTTTATTTGCACCTAAAAGAAACTGAATTTAGATATAATTATAGAAACGAAAATTTGTATAAATTAGTCATAGAAAATTTAAGAAAAAATCCTCTTAAGTTGTCATGACCCTAAAATTTAAACTAGTTTTTTTTAAAAAATTAATACAGGTCCTTTAATATGAAAATAGAATGTTAAAAATTATTTTTAAACCAATTAACTTGAGTTTCAACACCTTCTTTTAGTGTGGTTTGCGGGTTGTAATTTAATATTTTCTTTGCTTTATCGATATTTGCTTTTGTACGTGATTGATCTCCTAGTCTAGCAGGGATATGTTCCATTTTAATGGATAATTCCAATACATCTTCAACAGTTTCAATACCTTCGGCAGTGGTACTTTCTGTCTCTGTTCCAAGATTAAATATTTCCCCATTACAAATTTCTTCTTTTCCAAAAACACTAACTATACCATCAATAATGTCTTGAACATAGCTAAAGCTCCTAAGATGCTTTTTACTTCCTTCAAATAAGGGAAATGCTTTGTTGTTTAAACCGCAATCAATTAATCTAGTAGGGTTCTTTTCAAAACTAACTACGCGGAATTTTTCTAGTATACAAGCTTGTTAATTTGTATCTTGATGGTATGTATCACCCACAATTAAGCCTTATGGATTTAATGATTTTTTCGAAGCGCCAAAAGCGTGCAAAAGTAAGTAATACTCTAGATGAAATTGCATCAATGGTCAACTGGCAAGCGTTATTAGCGATTGTAAAAAAAGTAGATACGTCTAGAACTTCGAAAGGCGGTAGAAAGCCCTTGAGTTTGGAGTTGAAATTACGTATGCTGTTTCTCCAGCATTTATATAATTTGAGCGATCAGGAATTAGAGGATCAATTGATTGATCGCTTGAGTTTTCAGCGCTTTTCGGGTCTTGGTTTGGAGGATGAGATACCTAACTTCATTACTCTTTGGCGGTTTAAGGAGTCGTTGTTGAAGGAAAAACTAATGGACAGAATCTTTAGTAGCATTGTCCATCAGTTGGAGTTGCAAGGGTTAGTGGTCAAAAAAGGTACATTGGTAGATGCTACTATAGTGAATTCTTCTACCAGACCCCTTAGCAAGGATAGACGTAAAAAACTGGAGAACGCTCCTAGTAAACAGATAGATACTGATGCTCGCAGTACCCATAAAAACGGGAAAGACTATTTTGGATATAAAGGTCATATTGGACTAGATATGGATAGTAAGATTATCAGAAAGCGTGTTTTTACAGATGCCTCTTCTCATGATTCAAAATCCTTTGAAGATTGCCTCAGTGGAGATGAAAGCTTTGTTTGTGCAGATAAGGCATATGCTAATCAGAAATATAAGCGAGCCTCTAGAGCTCTTGGAGATGTACATTATGGAATATTAGATAAAGCCGGTAGAGGGAAGAAGTTATCCAAAAAACAAGAAAAAAGAAATAAGCAGATGTCTAAAATTAGAGCCGCTGTGGAACATCCATTTGCCTATATGAAGAAAACTCTTAAATATAGTGAGGCTAGAGCTAAGACAAAGAAAAGAAACAGTCTTGTTTTTGATATGAACTGTATCCTATACAATGTGCTAAGAGGAGCATATTTACTTAAACAGACCCCTGCTTTAGTGGGATAGGTATGTCCAATAAATAAAAAATGAGATGAAACCCTCTAAAATAAACCATTATGGAGCCCTAAAAAACTGAAAACGGAGGCAGAAAACAAAAAAAGCAGATAAAAAAGTCTGTTTCTAAAATATTTTGTAGTTTTGAAAAGAACCCTAGTATATAGCTTATCTGGACGCTCGCATGGCCCATAAACTGAATACAATCTTAAGGAAGTCCCATTTAATAAATTTCTTCTCGTATAGAAGAGTACTAATTGTTCTGCTGCTAATTTAGTTACTCCGTACCAAGAAGCGGGTAAAACAGCTTCATCTTCAGAAAGTGTAGCCTCAAGTCCATAAATTGAAGATGTTGCGATACTTATAAAATAGGGCTTTGTATTAAGGGTTTCAATCCAATCTAATAATCGTTGAGTTGCGATAACATTATTAGTTAAATAATCATCAAAAGAAGAAGAAGAAGAAATCCCAGGATGTCCTGAGAAATGAATAATATAATTGATATCTGATGGTAGCTTATTGGATAATGAATCGCTACGCAGATCAAATTTTAAAACTTCAATATTTTTTTTTGAAAGTATTTTGGCATTTAATTCTTTTAAAGAGACATCATAATAAGGAGAGAAATTATCAATACCAATAGCATCGTATCCCATTTTCTTAACACGTTCAGCGGTATGTGACCCTATAAAACCAGCGGCACCTGTAATTAATACCTTCATATTATTTAATTTTAGTACAACAAAAATAACATCTTTTTTAAGGTTCTATTTTAAAAATTAAAGTTTATTAAAAAAGAAATACTTTTGTAAAAATTAATAACCATTTTTTATGCCAGAATTCACCATAATTATTCCTGTTTATAATGAAGAGGAAAATTTAGATAGAGTTGAAAAAGAAATGCTTGCTTTTATGAAAACTGCAAATAAAGAAACATCTGTTCTTTTTGTTAATGACGGCTCAAAAGATAATAGTCAACAGCTCATCAAAACCATTTGTGCCAGAAATAATCGTTTTCATTTTATAAATTTTAAGGAGAACAAAGGACTTAGTGCTGCTATTAAGGCGGGGTTTGATTTTATTGACTCACCGCTAGTTGGATATATCGATTCCGACCTTCAAACAACTCCTGAAGATTTTAATTTACTTCTTGATTATATGGAGGAATATGACCTTGTAACGGGTGTACGTGCAGATCGTAAAGATTCATTTGTGAAAAATTTGTCTTCAAAAATTGCAAATGGAATACGACGATCGTTTACACATGATGGGATGGATGATACCAGTTGCCCGCTTAAAGTAATTAAAACCAATTATGCAAAAAAAATTCCTATGTTTAAAGGATTACACCGCTTTTTACCAGCAATGATCCTGCTTCAAAATGGGAAGATTCTGCAAGTTCCTATTCGACATTATCCTCGCATTGCTGGGACAGAAAAATTTGGTCTTTGGAATCGGCTAATCGGCCCTTTATCTGATTGCTTTGCCTATTTGTGGATGAAGAAAAAATATATTAATTACGAAATAAAAGACAAGGGGTGAAAGACTGGATCGTTTACAGTATAGGATTTTTAGCTCAACTACTATTTTCCGGAAGATTATTGATTCAATGGATTGTTTCAGAGAAAAACAAACGGGTCGTAACTCCTTCCCTATTTTGGAAATTAAGCCTTTTGGCATCTTTCCTGCTTTTTGTTTACGGATACCTCCGTGATGATTTTGCCATTATGCTGGGCCAATCATTAACCTATTTTATTTATATCAGGAATTTACAGTTACAAGGGGAATGGCAAAAATCACCTAAATGGTTTCGTATTTTTTTACGGTATTGATCGTTGTGTATTCCTATAATAATGGGGAGTATGATATGAAGCAATTATTGAATAATGAAAGTATTCCAGTATGGCTTCTATTATTAGGTGTCATTTCTCAGGTTCTGTTTACTTTTAGATTTATTTATCAATGGATCTATTCTGAAAAAACCAAAATATCACAGTTACCTGTTGGATTTTGGCGATTAAGTGTTTTGGGAGCTTCTCTAATTTTAATCTATGCGGTTTTTAGAAAAGATCCAGTCCTATTAATCGGACATGGAGCTTGGTTAATTATTTATATTAGAAATATTTTAATTTGGAAAAAACAAGTAGATGATACCGATTAAAAAAAATCATATCCTTTTTTTATTACTTACTTCATTTACAATATTTTTTGTAAATCTTGATGCACTATATGTTAATATTATGGGAGCACGTAATTTTATTACTGCCCGTGAAATGTTACAGGATGGGAATTGGATACTCACTACATTAAACGGAGAAGCTCGTTATCAAAAACCCCCCTTTACCTACTTGGTTAACAGCATTTTCAGCAGCCCTTTTTGGATTAAATAACTTGGTTGCACTACGCTTACCCGCAGCATTGGTCACCTTATTATTGGTGATTTTTATTTATAACTTTTCCTTAAAAATTAATCCTAATAAGACCTATGCCTTAATTAGTTCTCTAATTCTAACAACCTCTTTTTATGTGGTTTTTGCAGGAAGAAACGGACAATGGGACATATTTACTCATGCTTTTATGATAGCATGTATTTTTCAATTGTATCTATTATTCACAAGAGAAGATAAAAAATATCAATATGCTTTTTTAGCAGCATTATTTTTTGGTCTGTCATTTTTAAGCAAAGAGTCTGTCTCATTTTATGCTTTTTTAATTCCTTTTCTTATTGCCTTTGGAATTGTATATAAATTTAAAGCTGTTCGATCCAAACTCATTCCCTTGGTGTTATTTTTACTAGTTGGATTTGTACTATCTAGCTGGTGGTATTGGTATACCTATACTTACGACCCTCAAGCATTTATCGAAATAACTCAAAAGGAAACTGAAAATTGGGGAAGTTATAATATCCGTCCGTTTTATTATTACTGGAGCTTTTTTACACAAAGTGGAGTTTGGACGATTCCAGCTTTTATCGGGTTACTATACCCCTACCTAAAAAATAAGGTATCCGATAAAAGAGCTTATACATTCACATTATTATGGACATTAATTTCAGTCATTTTATTGTCTGTGATTCCTGAAAAAAAATCAAGGTATTTACTCCCAGTATTAATTCCTTTAGCTCTTAATACAGGATTCTATATTGAATATCTATTTCATTCATTTAAAATATTAAAAAACAAATGGGAAATTATTCCTGTTTATTTTAATTTTGGGCTCATCGCACTAATAGGACTTGTATTTCCTATTGGTGGGTATGTTTTTTTGAAGGATTCACTTGCTGGAAATTGGGTATGGTTTATAATATTATCCATTGCTTTATTAGGAATTAGCATATTATTAATTCGAAATCTATTTCAAAAGAATATACAAGCTGTATTTTATTTGACCATTGCTTTTATTGCGTCCATACTAAGTTTTGGAATGCCAATGGCGAAATCACTCACTGTGAATCCCGAATATAATAGCCTATCGAATCTAAGGACATGGGAAGCTAAAACAACTTATAAAGTATATGAATTTTCAGGTATAAGCCCTGAATTACTATGGGCATATGGAAAACCAATTAAAGTGATAATTAAAAATAATAAGTTCGAAATGCCTAACGATTCACAATTTGGGGTATTGGTATCTCAGGAACAACAAACTCATTTCAAAAATAAATTTAAAGACTTTTCCATCAAAAAAATAATTCGCTATGACATGAATCCAAAAGGAAGTGATAGTCGATTTCACAAACCTCGTTTATGGAGAGATCTATATTTAGTTACGAAACCTTAATTAATCGCTTTATTATATATTGTTGCAACTTAAAGAATCCAAAGCCAATTATTCCTCCAAATATCATTCCTGTAAGCACATCTAAGGGATAATGTACCCCTACATAAATTCGGCTATATCCTACAAGAAAAGCCCAAAATAAAAGTATAAAAGGGAGGTAATAATAATTCTTTTTTAATAAAAACCCCATAAAAACAGCTGCTGCCATCAAGTTAACTGCATGACCCGAGAAAAATCCATATCGTCCACATCGATCTACAACTAAACGTATTAGTCCTTGAAGGTCTTCTTCTCTGCAAGGACGTGGCCGCTGAATACTATGTTTAAAAAAATTGGCTAATTGATCTGAAAAAGCAATCATAAGAGCCACACTAACAATAATAATCAACATTCTTTTTAAACCAAATTTTTTATAAACTATAAATAATAAGATTGTATATAATGGTATAAAAGTAAGCTTGTTAGTAATAAGTTTCCAGATCCCATCCCAGGGTTCACTCCCCAAATTATTAAGGAATAGAAAAAGATCGGTATCGTATTTTAAAAGTTCCTCAATCATTTGTATAATGAGCAACTTCCCTATCATAAAAAGTGGTTGCTTCCTTTATATAATTTTCAATTTCCGATTCAAGTTCTTTTTGATCCAATGCATCAAATTCTTCAAGCCATTCTATATCATCATCCTCCAAATTGATAATAAAACGAGGAAATTCAGTATGTATCACAAAGATAGCTTTGGGGTGTTTGGAATTATCACCTAGAATATATTTTGGGATTTTCATTTTTTTTATTTAAACTGAAAAAAAAGTTGCAATTCCTAATTCTGAATTTTTAATAAGGCAAATCTACAAATTAAATATTGAGCCAGCACATAGGTACTCATGATCAACAATGGGTAAAAAGTGTGTTCAATATAAAATAGATTCAGAGCTAGAACTACATCAGATACTATAAATATAAACACTCCAATAACCAATAGCAGAGCTATTTTTGTTTTTTCTTGAAAGTAATGTACTAATGAAACTGTGCCAAATACAGAAATGGTAATTGCATAGACAATAACTGGTATTTTCATGGACCCTAGGCCATTATATAAAATTGATACTAATACTATAAAAATCAATACATAAGGAAGACTTGCGAATATTAATTGATTTAATTTTACTTTTTTTAGAAGTTTTAAAACCATGAATATATAAAAAATATGAGCAATTAAAAAAAATAGGAGTCCCACAATAAAAAAACCATCTCCTTTCCCCATTAAAAAAACAAACCCTTAATCTAGTCATGACCCTTAAATAATAATACCAAAACAGTGTGATCATTAGAAGAGGTTTAGTTATATAAATCACTGAACTGTTCGAAATAAATTGCTAGTAATTCTACTATACAAACAAAAATAAATACATATAGAGATATAATTTTTTTCAAATTAATTGGCTTTTTGAATTTAGTAAATCATTTTTTCTAATCATCTTTTTTGATAAGTAATTAAATCGAATAAAAAGCATAATACCCGAAGAAGTTAAGCCTGCAAGTAATCCAATCCAGATTCCGGAAGTTCTATATTCGGTATGCATGCTTAAGTAATATGAAATTGGAAATCCGATCAACCAATAAGCAATAAAAGTAATAATGGTTGGAATCATAACATCTTGCATCCCTCGCAGGGCTCCTAATGCAACTACCTGAATGGTATCTGATATTTGAAAAACAGCAGCGATCAATAATAATTTAGATGCAATGCTCCACACTTCAAAATTATCTGCAAATTTTGTGGGATCGTTATAATCTAAATACAATTTTGGCAGACTGTTATTAAACAAATAAAACAAGATTGCAAACACAATTGCAAATGAAGTGGAAAGTATAAAAATTGAAAAAGCAATCCGTCTCAATTCTTTAAAGCGTTTCAGACCTATCTGATTACCAACTCGTATCATGGCTGTAACACTTAAACCAATGGCAACCATAAAGGTCATCGATGATAGGTTCAATGCAATCTGATTGGCTGCTTGTGGATTTTTACCCAATATACCTGAAAGCCATATTGCGGCAGTAAAAATTGCGACTTCAAAAAACATTTGCATAGCAGAAGGGAATCCAAGATCAATTAGTTTTTTGATCATCTTTTTATTTAAAAAAAAGATTTTAATATGAAGTACATACTCTCTCGATTTATGGTGCTGCGATAGTAAATACCATAAATATACGACCATTACTAACCAGGATACAAGAGTTCCAATTGCAGCACCAACAATACCTAATTGTGGCATTCCAAACTTACCAAAGATGAAAATATAATTAAGAATTACATTAATAATATTTGCCAATAGAGTTGCATACATAGGGTAACGTGTCATAGACATCCCATCACTAAATTGTTTAAACGCTTGAAATATGATAAGCGGAATTAAAGAAGTAGCTACAAGATTTAAATAAGGTATTGCTAAATCGACTACTTCTTGAGGTTGGTTCATAACCCTTAAAAGAGGTTCCGCAAAAAAGACTGATAAAAACAAAGAAATTCCCAATAGGATACATAAAAATAAGCCGTGTTTAAAAGTAGATTTTCCCTTTTCGAAATCATCCTCTCCATCGGCCTCTGCTATTAAAGGGGTAATGGCTGTAGAAAACCCGATACCCAAAGACATGGCAATAAACATAAAACTATTTCCCAGAGAGACAGCTGCTAATTCAGCAGTTCCCAATTGACCCACCATTACATTATCAACAAATGCCACCATAGTATGCCCCAACATCCCTAAAATAACAGGATAAGCAAGTTTTAAATTGTATTTAAATTCTTTTGTGTAATCTGAGACTAACAATTTCTAATTTTTTGATTTGCTAAGTTAAAAAACGAAAACAATAATTGTTATAATCTTTCTTATATTTAAAAATTGAAAGAATAAACTATGAAATACGAAGCAAGTTCTATTAACGATTATATATCACAACTCCCAGAAGATCGAATTGAACCCTTTAAAAAATTAAGAAAAACTATATTGAATAATATCCCTAAGGGCTTTGAAGAAACATTGGGCTATGGAATGCCTGCCTACGTAGTTCCATTAGAGCAATATCCAGATGGATACCATTGCGACCCAAAGCTACCATTACCCTTTATAAATATAGCTTCACAAAAGAATTTTATTGCCTTTTATCATATGGGGATCTATAGTAATCCTGCTCTTTTAATTTGGTTTACAGAAGAATATCCCAAGTATGTTAAAACAAAATTAGATATGGGTAAAAGTTGTATTCGTTTTAAAAAAATGGATCAAATTCCGTATAAATTATTAGGAGAATTGGTTTCAAAAGTGACTATGGAGGATTGGATTGAGAACTATGAACGTGTATTTAGAAAGAAATAATATATAACCGATTTATCAACAATTGTGTATATGCTGTTGTTGGCATTTATAATATAAAATAAAAGAGGGAAATACAATCAATTACAAAATTAATAATAAAAAAGTCCGCTAGCGAATCAAATATATTTAACTAAAAGTTGTAGAATATGCAAAACCCTATGAAAACTTTTTTTACATTAGTAACGGCTATATTAATCACTATCAATTAAATTAAAGCACAAATAAATAACAATATGCACAGATATTAATTTCCTAGTGATTACTTGGGAAGTTTAAACATAACAATAAGAATTATTAATTAATTTAAAAGAATTATTGTATATCCGCAAACACTAATAATTGAATATTTATGCTTATCTTTAATAAAATCTAAGATATGAATATTTTCAGTTTCACGGCAGAATTTGATAGTGAACAAGCCTGTCGCAACCACTTTAAAACAGAACGAGACAAAATAGGTGTTAGTTGTAAAAAGTGTTCGCACAAAGAACATTATTGGATAAAAAGCCAATGGAGTTATGAATGTAAGAAATGTAGAAGTCGTACTTCGTTGAGGAGTGGAACGATAATGCAGAGTTCAAATCTATCCTTTATGATTTGGTACAAAACAATGTTTTTGTTAACAGCAACCAAGAAAGGCTTTCCCTCAAAAGAAATTCAACGCCAACTAGGTTTAAAACGTTACGAACCCGTTTGGGCTATGGTTCATAAATTACGAAAAGCGATGGGAAATAGAGATGATCGATACACCTTAGAAGGTATGATAGAAATGGATGAAGGATATTTTACTATAGAAGCTTCTTATCAAGAGCACAATACACAAAATGCTGGTCGTGGTAGTAAAACCAAATCCAACGTTATGGTTATGGCTGAAAGCACAGTTCTTGAAGATATAGAGACAGGTAAAGTAGAACGACAATGTCGCTATTTTAAAGCGAAGGTTTTAGAGAACCATCAAGCAGATGGAACAGATGAAGCTCTTGAACAAGCTTTAGATAGCGAGAAAACGATTGTTTTTACTGATAAAAGCACTTCATATGTAAATATTGCTGACTATGTAGAGTTGCATATAAGTGAAAAATCAAGTGAAACTACAACAAAGGAAACATTAAAATGGGTTCATATTACAATCAGCAATGCAAAACGGAATTTTGTAGGTACATACCATAAAATCAAAAAGAAATATCTTCAATTATATTTAAATGAATTCGTGTACAAACTTAACCGCAGATATTTTGGAGAGAAAATATTTGATAGATTGGTCATCGCAAATATTACAGGTTATGATTAATTACGGATATACAAAAGAATTATTATGAAACCAATAATTAAAAATATTTTAGCAGTCATTTCTGGTTGGCTAGGAGGAAGTGTTATCAATATGGGCCTAATTCAAACAGGCCATAAGGTTTTTCCGATAGTAGGAGTTGATCTCAACGATATGGACGCATTAGCTGCTGTTATGCCAACTTTAGAAAATGAATATTTTATTTTCCCTTTTTTGGCTCACGCCCTAGGTACCTTTGCTGGTGCTACCATTGCAGGAACTATAGCAGCGAGCCATAAGATGAAATTTTCAATGACAATTGGTGGTTTATTCTTATTGGGAGGGATTATGGTCAACTACATGTTACCAGGACCAAATTGGTTTGCAGCCCTAGATATTATTGTCGCTTATATACCAATGGCTTGGTTTGGTGGAAAATTAGCTTTGAAGTTTTCAAAAGACAACTAATTGATTAAAATTAGGGTTTTTTAATTTTGGAGAATCATATTATTAACACGATTGTTCAAATTCCTAATTATTTATTATAACTAACCATTAATTAATATCTTAAGAAAAATCTATCCATTGTAATGAATCAAAAAAAAGTCTCTTGGCACTTTCTCTTATTAATTATATTGGCTGGTGAATCTGTATTTATACTTCCATTTGTTCTTTCCCGAGTTTTTAGGCCAACGGTACTTGAGACCTTTGGTTTAAATAACCTTCAGTTAGGATTATGTTTCTCTGTATATGGTCTTGTAGCCTTGATTTCTTATCTTTTTGGGGGGGCATTAGCTGATAAGTATCTACCAAAAAAATTAATTGCTACGTCTTTATGGATGACAGCTTTAGGAGGATTGGTCTATGCGACATTTCCCAGTTATGCCGTGCTAAAAATACTATATGGTTATTGGGGATTTACAACTATTTTTTTATTCTGGTCTCCAATGATCAAAGCTACTCGTGTATGGGGCGGACCTACTTCGCAAGGGAAGGCATTTGGTTTTTTGGATGGCGGACGCGGGTTAGTAGGTGCATTATTTGGAGCCATGGGAGTGATTATTTTTTCTTTATTTATCACTTCGGAAATTTCGGAACTAAACGTCTCTGAAGGTAGAGAGGCCTTTAAACAAGTGATTTTGGTTTCTTCAGGAATTGTTTTTATAATTGGATTATTAGTTTGGTCTTTTTTGAAATTGGACCGAAAAACAGAACAGGAGATAGTCTTGGAGAAAATAACCAAATCACAAATTAAAAAGGTGCTGAAATTGCCTTCTGTATGGTTATTAATGGTTATTATACTATGTGCATATGTAGGCTATAAAATAACAGATGTATTTTCATTGTATGCAAAAGACGTGATGTTATATGATCAAGTTCAATCTGCTCAAGCAGGAACATTTTTATTATTTATCCGCCCTGTTGTCGGTGTGTTAATCGGGATATTGGCAGATCGTTCAAGAACCACATTTTGGTTGTTTATTAGTTTTATTGTATCATTCATGGGAGCATTGTTGTTTGCTCTTGACCTAATTTCAGAATTTAAGACCATTTTATTTTTTATATCGATATTAATAGTTGCTACAGGAGTGTATGCAGTGCGTTCCCTATATTTTGCCGTGATGGAGAGCGGTCAAATACCCTTGGTTCTTACAGGAACAGCAGTGGGTGTTATTTCTATCGTAGGCTATACACCTGATATATTTGCAGGACCTGCAATGGGGTATCTCCTAGAGAATTCGCCTGGAGTAACTGGGCATCAACATGTATTTTGGATGTTGGCTTTATTTTCATTCATTGGTGGTATTGCAGCATGGTACTATTTTCGATTATATGGACAGAAAAAAAGATTTAACAAATGATAAGAAAACACAAAGAAATCGATCTTGAGGATATCATCAAGATTTGGCTACAAGCATCACCAATAGCGCATCCATTTTTAAATGCATCTTTTGTAAAAAAGGTAGAATATGATATGAGAACGCATTACATTCCTAATTCTGATACATGGGTATATGTAAAAAACAATACAATAATAGGCTTTATAAGCATGATAGGAAATGAAATTGGGGGCTTATTTGTGCTGCCAATTTACCATTCTAAAGGTATTGGAACACAGTTGGTGAATTTTATTCGTGAATCCCATAATGAATTAGAAGTTGAAGTTTTTAAACTTAGGGCATCTCTAAAAACTAGTATTCCCTCCTACTGCTAATTTTTGTTTTATTTTTTTGAATTAAACTTTATTTACTGTCATAAGGTTTTAGATCTTTAATTTTTGCATACTACTACATATCAACATGTTATGGTTTTATGCGTTCGCAATTAAAGGCACGTTCTCATTGTTTGCTGCTGTTAATTGAATTTTACGAAACATATTATAAGTCAGGTTCATCAAGCCTATGACTGTTTCTGCTCTTTTAATTCCTACTTTTCTGAAATACATACTCCCCATGGAGTTTTCCATAAAGCCAAAGACATGTTCTACTCTTACTCGAACTCTTGATTTTTCGGTATTTGTTGCTTTTTGTTGCTGGGTTAGTGGCTTGTTTTTGTATCCTTTTTCATGAATTTGGTCTATAACCTCATATTTATCTATGAACTCTTGTTGACCTACATAGGCACTATCGGCATATAGTTCTTGTCCTTGATCTGTCTTGCTTAGTAAGTCGTCTATAGTTTGTGAATCATGGACAGAAGCATCTGTAACGGTATAAGTATCTATTAGTTTGCTTTTGGAATCTACTTTTGCATGATTCTTATAACCGTAATAGCTCTGATTGTTCTTCTTTGTCCAACGTGCATCTATATCTTTTTGAGACTTTTTTGTGGGTAAGTCATTCCACAATTCATCGCCTTTACCTTGTTTTATTTGATCGTTTTTATCTTTGCTATTACCTTGTCGGGGAGCTTCTACAAAACTAGCATCTATAATTTTACCTTTATTTACCACCAACCCCAGCCTTTCTAATTCTTTTCCAAATAAATCGAATAATTCTTCTACTAAAGTTAAATCGGTTAATCTTTCACTAAAGTGCCATATCGTTTTACTATCTGGAATATCATCAGAAATCGTTAAATTTAAAAAACGCATAAAACTCATTCTATCGTTAATCTGATATTCAGCTTGGTCATCTGAGAGATTGTAATAGCGTTGCAAAATTAATATCTTAAACATTAAAACATAGTCATAAGGCGGACGACCGCCTTTACCTTTTGGCTCTTTGGAGAGCCTTATTTCTAATAATTCTCTAAAAAACTCAAAATCAATCCCAGTATTTAATCGTTCTAATGGGTCGCCTAATTCACTTAATTTGCTTAATCGAATATCTTGGTCAAAAAAACCGTAATCTCTGTGTCGCTTATATCGTTTTCCCATAGGTAAATATCGACATTTTTTGCCTTCTATAAAAATATATGAGTTTTTAGAGGTGCCCCTTAATAAAATAGGAAGGGCATTTTACGAAAAATACGGCTTTAAACTAATAAAAGAATACATCCATACAGAAAGTAATAATGAGGTATTGAGATTAAAATTGACATAATAAATAACATGAATCAACTTTTTATAATAGTAGTGGTACTTTTCAATCTAATTTCTTTATCATGTTCGATTTCCAATTTTACACAAGATGTATAAATTATGCAACTAAAAGCTTGACGAAACAAGAGCACATATTCTTAAAACATTTATTTAATGATGAAAAAAATTAAAAATATATTCATCTAGCTTTTTTATAGCTGCTATATAAAGTAATATAAATCGGAGTAAAATAAAGTTAACTCCTATAATAATTGTCTTTCCCGAAGAATTATTTCTTTTAATTTACGCGCTTAAAGAAGCTAAATATTGTGAAGGAGTGAGGGAGATTATTTTTTTGAATGATTTATTAAATGTGACTTTATTATTAAACCCTACCTCATAAGCAACATCGATAATATTCAAATTATTAAAAGTGTCTTTTTGTAATATGTCAAGTGCTTCTTCGATTCGATATTTATTGATCAATTCGAAGAAATTCAAATCAAAGTGCTCATTAATAACCTGAGAAGCATTATGCTTGGTAGTATCCATACGTTGAGACAATATCTCCAGGCTAATATTATTTTGCCTATATATTTTTTCTTCTTCCAAAAGGGAAATTAGTTTTTCCTTAAGATCATTCGAAAAGCTAGAAGTAAGTCTGGATTTCTTATATTTATTAAGGGTCATGACCCATAATAAATATAAAAAACCCAACTAGGGAACTAAACAGGTAAAATAAATTTACCAAGCTAAAATTAGTCTTATACTTTTCATTTAAAACAATAAATTCATCAGACTCTGAAATTGAATCAAAAACATCATTATTGATAAAGCCTACATGCAATGTAGATTTAATATACTTTTCAATAAATATTGAAGCATGTTCCGCATTGTTATTCTGAGCATATTCAATTGCAGTCCACCTAAATATCTGACTAGAATCAGTCAAAATTTCTTGATTTAAAATAGTTCCATTAATGACCACCGAATTAAGAGAAGTGTTCGATTTAGTCAAAGAAAAATCATTTTCAGTATTCGAATTCTTAAAATCTAGTAAACTTTCTTCGGCAAAACCGTAGTTATATGTTAAATTAAACAAGAAAATTGCTAATAAAAATAGTAACCGAAGTTTAAATGATATTTGAAATGGTTTATTATTATTCTATAAATGTACTAATTGAATCCTTTAAAAAAAATGATTTTGTGACTCCCGATAATAATTTACTTAGGAAAAATTAATAAAAAATAGACGCATTTTCATGTAAGTCGTTAAATATCAGTAGACTTTACAAAATATGTGAAAATATATTTACTAGATAAAAAGGGATTTCATGATACAATAGGTTCTCTTGATTTATAAATTCAGACCTGTATAGTTACTTATTTACTTTAAATAATTATCAAAAAGATAAATTAAACTAGTCATTGCAGCTGTGCCCAATTCTAACTCACGTTTATTAATTGCATCAAAAGTATCGTTGGCTGCATGATGGTAATCAAAATAACGTTGAGAATCTGTACGCAAACCAGACAATATCATCCCTTCTTTTTTCAGGGGTCCGATATCTGCACCACCACCACCTCTTACGAATAGATTTATTAAATAAGGCTCAAATAATGGTTTCCATTTTTGCACATCCTCAAATCGGTTATCGTCTATATCAAAGGAAAAACCCCGAGGTGTAAATCCACCTGAATCGCTTTCCAATGCAAAAACATGTGTTTCATTTTTTCGTTTTGCTTCTGAAGCATATTTTTTACCGCCTCGTAAACCGTTTTCTTTATTCATAAAAAGAACCACTCGAAGGGTATGTTTTGGTCTATAATTAATTTTTTTAAGAATTCTTAAAACATCCATAGATTGTACACAGCCCGCTCCATCATCATGAGAACCATCACCTAAATCCCAGGAATCTAAATGCCCACCTACTACAATATATTTATCGGGATAGATACTACCCCTAATCTCTCCAATTACATTATAGGATTGAACATCTGCATGGGTTTTACAATTTTGACTGAAATAAAATAAAAGGTCGGGTTTTAACTTTAGGGTTGCGCTTAAATAATTTGCTCCTTTTGTACTAATAGCACAAGCAGGAATTCTCAAATTTTCAGTTGTATCCCCATAACTCATGGTTCCAGTATGTGGAAAATCATCTTGACGCAAATTCATAGAACGCACGATAACAGCAACTGCACCATATTTTGCAGCTTCTTCTGCTCCAGAATAACGTTGATCGACACTGCCCCCATAGGCCCTAAATGTTTGAATTAAAGTAGCCTGCATGGGTCGATTGAAAAAGACTATTTTCCCTTTAATTTGTTCAGTTCCAAGGCTATTCAATTCTGCAAAATCTATAACTTCAATGACTTCTGCCTTAAGTCCTCCATGGGGTGTTGGCACCGATCCTCCCAATGCGCATATATTTGCTGTACTTGTTACTCCTGGGGTTGTTTCTATATAGGAAAATTCTGTAACACCTCTCGTCCACTTTGGTACCATTACAGGTTGTAACCAAACCTTATCCAAACCAAGTTTATTAAGCTGTTCTTCGGTATAAATTACTGCTAACTCAGCCCCTAGTGAGCCAGAAAGTCTTGATCCAATATCGTTTGAAAGGAAATCTAACCAATCATAACTGGCACCATCTAATAATGCCATATTGAAAATGTTTTTTATAACAATTGAATCTTCAGTATTCACTTTCTGTGAATATCCATTTGAGAAAAGGGATAGAGCAATTAAATATAAGATGGTTTTTTTCATTGATAAATTAGATTTTAAATTATTCGTTTTCAGGTTGTTGAAAATACTCTGATATATGTACTATTATTTTTGAATCTATTTCTGGTTCTCCAATATCTGTATAATTATTTACTAGCAAATAGCTTTACATCCTTTTCGCTTATCTCTTTTCCACCTAAAATAATTAATCGTTCCACTACATTTCGAAGTTCACGAATATTTCCGGTCCAGTCGTATTCTTGTAATAAGGTAATTGCTTTTTTTGAAAAATCTTTATGGGCAATACCTTGTTCTTGTGCTATTTTCTTACTGAAATGATTTATTAGTAAGGGAATATCCTCTCTTCGTTTGTTTAATGAGGGAATATGAATTAAAATTACTGCAAGGCGATGATACAAATCTTCTCTAAATTTACCTTCTTTTATCTCATGATTAAGGTTTTTATTAGTTGCAGCGATTACACGAACGTTAACATTAATATCTTTATCACTTCCTACCCTGCTAATTTTATTTTCTTGTAAAGCACGCAATACTTTTGCTTGAGCTGAAAGGCTCATATCCCCTACTTCATCAAGAAATATGGTTCCATTGGTAGCTGCTTCAAATTTTCCTGCTCTATCCTTATTTGCTCCTGTAAAACTTCCTTTTTTGTGTCCAAATAATTCACTTTCAATAAGTTCACTAGGTATCGCTGCACAGTTCACTTCAACTAAAGATCCCTTAGATCGATCACTTTTTTCATGAAGCCAATGTGCTACTAATTCTTTCCCTGTACCATTTTCTCCTGTTATAAGAACTTTAGCTTCACTAGGAGCTACTTTTTCTATCATTTCTTTTATATGATCAATTGCTGGAGACGTGCCAATCATTTCATACTTCTTACTTACTTTCTTCTTTAGCCGAGTGTTCTCTACTACTAATTCCTTACTATCCAGAGCAATTCGTACGATGTTTAGCAACCTGTTTAGATCTGGGGGTTTAGATATATAATCAAAGGCACCCATGCGCATAGTATTTACAGCGGTATCCAAATCACCATGTCCTGATATCATCACAATAGGAATTTCAGGCTTTATTTTTTTTGAAGCTTCGAGGACCTCTACTCCATCCATTTTTGGCATCTTAATATCGCATAATACCAAATCGAAATCTTCCTTTCTGATACGTTCTATTCCTGCAAGTCCGTCTTCTGCTTCTGAAACATTGTAGGAGTCGTTTTCTTCAGAAAGAATTTTAACCAACACTCGACGAATTGCAGCTTCATCTTCTATTATTAATATATTAGACATATTTGCTTAGTTAAAGAAATGAATAATTTAGGACTCTTCAGAAGTCGTGTATAAATGTACATCTCGCTGTGGAAATGGAATTGTAATTTTATTTTCACGAAATAATTCATCTATTTGAAACCGTATATTGCTTTTTAATGAAGGAGCCCTAAAACTATCCTTTACATAAAAGTAAACTTTAAATACCAAGGACGAATCGCCAAAATCTTCAAACATAACAGATGGTTCGGGGGTTTTAAGTACTTTTGGTTGACTTTTAACACTTTCCAGAAGTAATTCTTCTACCTTTCGCGTTGGACTACCATATGCGACACCAACAACTACAGTTTCTCTAATTATATTTCTGTTTTGGGTATAATTAAAAATTGAATTTCTTATAAGTTTATGATTGGGTATAATAATAATTTTATCATCCCGGGTTATGGCTCGTGTTGTTCTTAAATTTATTTCTAAAACTTTCCCAACTTTTTCTTCTACTTCAATGATATCGCCAACTAATAATGATTTATCTAAAATAATAAATATTCCCCCTATCAAATCTTGAAAAAGATCTTGTAACGCTAGTCCAAGTCCAACTAATAAGGCCGCAGAAGCTGCTAGAAATGGAGTTATGTTAATACCTGTCATCCCCAATATCACAAAGAAAACTATGATATAAGTAATGTAATTAAAAAACTTAAAGACGCTGATAAATTTAAGCTTGTCCGTCTCACCCATTTTCCGGGTAAAGATTTTTTTAATCATTTTCAGAACAAAACTAACAACCACTAAAGAAATTATAAACGTTAAAATAACACCAACAGTAATGTCAATTTTATTTTCTCCCACGCCAAAATGAATACCAAGATTTATAAAATCTACTATAGTACCCCATATATCTTCAGTAACGACTTCTTCAATTTTATCTACAACATTATCTTGCATTAGTTTTAATATTTAAGCCATTTTATAATCTCTTTATAACTTGCTTTTTTGCCATACATTAAAATTCCAACACGGTAAATTTTTGCAGCAAACCAAACAGTTGCTATAAAAGTAGCAAATAAAATGACTAATGACAGTAATTGTTGCCATAAAGGTACCCCAAAAGGAATACGCATCAACATAACCACAGGTGACGTTAAAGGAATATACGAAAACACTTGGGAGACGGTACCATGCGGATTTTCAATAACAGTAAAAAACCCAACATACATACCCAAAATTAGAGGCATTAATATAGGCAACATAAATTGTTGTGTATCCGTTTCACTATCTACAGCAGCACCAATGGCAGCATATAAAGAACTGTATAATAAATACCCACCAACAAAAAAGAAAATGAACATGATCACTAGATTTGTAATAGGAAGATTATTTATCTCCATTAATATTTCACTTATTAATTGTTGTGAGTCTGTGCCTGAATTTTGAAGTAATAATTCCTGTTGTTGAGACTGTACCCCTGAAGTGTCAATTCCAAAAACTGAAGAAATAATTGTTGTTAAAACTAGGATCATAATCACCCAAAAAGTAAATTGAGTAATACCTGCTAAAGAAGTTCCAAATATTTTACCCAATAATAATTTCATTGGTTTTACGGATGAAATTATAACTTCAATAATTCTACTACTCTTTTCCTCAATCACACTTCGCATAATCATATTCCCATAAATAACAATAAACATAAAAAGCAAATATCCAGCAAAACCACCAAAAGCAAGCTTTAACCCTGATCCTAGTTTTGAGGTTTTCTTTCCTTCAAATGTTTCTAGTTTTGTATCAATATGAATTCGTAATTCTTTTATAAGCTCAGCATCCATACCTGCTTGCTGTAATTTTAACGTATTTACTTTATCTTCAATAGCATTTTCAATAGTACTCATTATGCTAAGTGAGGGATAGTCTTCTGAGTAAAAAACAATCGCTTCAGAAAAAGCATCAAGACTATCTGTTTTTGGTATATAAAGCAAGCCGTAGTTGTTTGAAGTTTCTGAAGCCACCTTTGCATTTTCAAGAGAAATTCCATTGATAAAGTTATACTTTATTTTTTTTGTGTCTTTAAAATGATCGACAAATAATCCACTCTCATCCAGCACTTCTATAGTATTGATCGAATCGTTATTAAGCTGAGATAAATACGATACAAGGGTGATGATACCTACCATGATTAAAGGACTTAAAAAGGTCATTATAATAAAAGACCTATTTTTTACCTTATTTAAATATTCTCGCTTTATTATTAAGGAAAGATAATTCATGCTTTTTGAATTAATTATTTTTTATAGTTTCAATAAAAATATCATTTGTAGTTGGTATCACTTCTTCAACATGAGTTAATTGCCCTAATGATGTTAAAAAAAGTACTAAATCATTTACAGATTCATTCTCATAAATTTTAATTTTATACTGCAATTCATCATTAATAGTATTAAAAGAGGTTGGAGAAACCTCAAACTTTTCACTTAATACTGATTGAACAATTTCTGAGTTATTAGCCAAAAGACCTATCTTAAATGTATTTGATTTATAAGCCCTTTTTATGTCGATTAATTTACCATCCAATATTTTATTAGCTTTATGAATCAATGCGATATGATCACACATTTCTTCAACCGATTCCATTCGGTGGGTTGAAAAAATAATAGTTGCCCCCTCATCTCTTAAACGAAGAATCTCATCTTTTATAAGATTTGCATTTATCGGGTCAAAACCACTAAATGGCTCATCGAAAATTAATAATTTAGGTTGATGCAAAACCGTAACTATAAATTGGATTTTTTGGGCCATTCCCTTTGAAAGCTCTTGAATTTTTTTATCCCACCAACCATTAATCGCTAATCGATCAAACCAATAGTTAAGTCGTTCTTTAGCTTGTGTTTTACTTAACCCTTTTAATTGGGCTAAATACATGGTCTGTTCACCAACTTTCATTGATTTATATAAACCCCTTTCTTCTGGTAAATATCCAATATGCTTAATATCCTCAGGGCTTAGGGGTTGACCGTCTAAACTTACTGTACCGCTATCAGGTAAGGTTATTTGATTAATTATACGTAATAAAGTGGTTTTACCAGCTCCATTTGGTCCTAATAAACCAAAGACAGATCCTCTTGGAATTTCTATGGTAACATTATTTAAGGCTTTAAATTCACCAAAAGATTTAGAAATATTTCTTGCAGATATTAGATTTTCCATAGTTAAAATTTAATCTGATGCTTTGAAACCGTAAATATATTGATTTGCAAATGAATCAAATTGAGTATTATTATTTATCTAATCATGTTAGTAAATAATCAGTATGTATTGTTACAAGCTTGATCTCACTTTTATAAAAGAATCTTTTTTTATTAGATATTTTAAAGATTTAATTATCTCATTTCAATTTTTTTAAAGCTTTTTTTAAAATGATGAAGTATAACATAACCCTGTTTAAAATAAAACAGGGTTATTAAAAGTATGTAAATCAGAAATTAGTTATTTTAAAAACAAAACCCACCCTCTAAATAAATAAAGGATGGGAAAAAATTGCTATGAAAAAGAAAAATTATCACTAATTGCATTAGTGACACTCAAAAATAATAAAATAATTGAATAATTAATGTTTTTAGTTAAACATATCTTTTACTTTTTCAAAAAATGATTTGTCTTCTTTTTCTGGTTTGGGTTGAAAATTATCATCATTACTCATCTTGTCAAAAAATTCTTTTTGCTCTTTTGTTAATGTTCTAGGAGTCCATACATTCACATGAACTAATAGATCTCCAGTGCTATAACTATTTAAACTTGGAATTCCTTTTTTTCTAAGCCGCAAGATCTTTCCACTTTGAACGCCAGACTCTATCTTAATTCGTACTTTACCGCTAACGGTATCTATTTCTTTCGATGTTCCTAGAGTAGCTTCAGAATAATTAATATAAAGGTCATAATGTAAATTATCCCCTTCTCTTTGTAAGGTTAGATGTGGCTTTTCTTCTATAGCTACTAATAAATCACCTGAAATTCCATTACCAGGAGCCTCATTCCCTTTTCCTGAAACTTTTAATTGCATTCCTTCAACGACTCCTGCAGGAATTTTTATCGATACTGTTTCTTCGGTTACTAATAAACCATGAACATCAGCATTTGCAGGTTTCTTATCTATGGATTGTCCTGAACCACTACAAGTATTACAGGGTACTGAAGTTTGCATCCTGCCTAAAATAGTGCTCTGTATACGACTTACTTGTCCTTGCCCATTACATGTTGAACAGGTTTTATAAGTAGTTCCTTTAGCTACTTTCTTTCTTTTGACTTTAATTTTTTTCTCAACTCCATTAGCAATCTCTTCTAAACTAAGTTTAACTCTAATTCGAAGATTACTTCCTTTTACACGAGGTCTTCCACCACCGCCGCCAAAGTGACCTCCAAAAATATCACCAAACTGACTAAAGATATCCTCCATATTCATACCTCCGCCGCCAAAACCACCAAAACCGCCTCCATCAAATCCACCGCCTTCAAATACTTGGTGTCCGAAACGGTCGTATTTTGCCTTCTTATCAGCATCACTTAATACTTCGTAAGCCTCTGCAGCTTTTTTAAAATTTTCTTCGGCAGCTAAATCTCCTGGGTTTTTATCTGGATGAAATTCTAATGCTTTTTTACGGTATGCTTTTTTTATTTCGCCAGCAGATGCTTCTTTTGAAACACCTAATATTTCATAAAAATCATTTTTCATATTCTCAAATTATTGGCCTATTATTACTTTTGGGAATCGTATAATTTTTTCTCCTAATGAATACCCCTTTTCAATAACTTCAATTATTTTCCCTTTTAATTTTTTATCAGGAGCAGGTATTTGTGTTATAGCTTCATGAATATCTGCATTAAAAACAGTTCCTGGAGTTGTTTCAATTTCCTCTAATCCTTTAGATTTTAATGTCTCACGAAGTTTACTGCTAATTAAAGTTACACCCTTTAATAGATTTTCATCACCATTTTTATCAATCTCAGATAATGCTCTGTCAAAATCATCCAATACAGGCAATATCGCAGTCATCAATTCTGTACTTGCTGTTTTAAATAATTCAATTCGCTCTCTTCCCGTTCGTTTTTTATAATTCTCAAACTCAGCAAAAAGGCGTAAGTTTCTGTCTTTCTCTTTATCAAGTTCCGCTTGAAAAATTTCCAATGGATCTTTTTTAGTTTCTACCTTTTCATTGGTTTCAGCATCTTTTATTAGCACTTCCGCTTCAACCACTTCCTTCTTTATTTTATTTTTTTTGCTCATTTTATGAGTATATTTTTATTTCACAAATAACCTAAGCAAAAGTACTGCCAATAATAGTTAAGTGTCAAAATGTCACTTTAATAATTATAAGTATGTCTCAATTTAAAAACTTGAAAAATAATTTAAAAAACAAATTAACTTTTATTTAGTTTTGTTGCTCTTAGCATTTCCCGTTTACCAGGAGGGCCTGGAAGTCGTTCTACTGTAAATCCAACTGTTTGTAAAGCGCGACGAACACTTCCCTTTGCAGAATACGTCACCAAAATACCATGATTAGTTAACGCTTGAAACATAGTAGTGAAAATTTCTTCCGTCCACAATTCTGGTTGGACACGAGCTCCAAATGCATCAAAATAAATAAGTTGATAGGTGTTTTTATCTTTTATATCTTTAAAGAATTGTTTCCGTTTTACAAGCTTAAAATTGTTAGTAATTTTAGAAGTTAGTTCCCAATCTATACTATGAATTTTCTTAAAGTAATCTTTTGACGCTTTTAATTTAAGGGTATAATTTAATTGTTCTAATTCAGAATTTGTTATAGGATACGCTTCAATACCATTATATTCAATTTTTGTATTTACATTATTGGATTCTAACAAGGTGATGAATGCATTTAAACCAGTTCCGAAGCCAATTTCCAAAATATTAAGTGATGCCGGTTGATATTTCTTTAGATAATAAAAAAATCCCATCTTGATAAAAACATGATAGGATTCTTGTATTGCCCCATGTTTGGAATGATAGTGTTCATTCCAATCTGGTAAGTGTATGGTACTTGATCCATCTGCGGTTATGATTACTTCGCGTTTCAACTATTATTTATTTCATTTAGTCAACAACAAGAACTCCATCCGCTTCAAAAGAAAGTGTAGTTTTCACCTTGGTAATAGCGATAATTTCATCTTGACTCTTACCTTCATCTTCTGCATAATGACGTTGATCTTCAATAGACATTTCAGAAATATAAGCCTTCCCATTTACAATAACTTCTTTATCTGCTATATTCTTTGGCATAAAAAACCCATAATCTTTAAAACGAACCATCGCCTCATCATCGCTTAGATCTAGACGCATCCAACATCCTTTTGACTGACATACTTCATTAACAGTTGTTGTAAATTTTACATAGGATGTATCGCCAACTTTTAGGTTTTTATACATTTCAATAATTTCAGATTTTGAAAGAACTTGCTCATCTGTTATTTTTTTGCCAAAAGATACATAAGCAATAGGCTCTAATATTGTTTCTTCAATATCAGTAGTACTTTTTTGTGACTTGGTTTCAGATTTACAAGAATTTAAAAGAAATGGAATGCTTAATAAAATGACTAATTTTTTCATAATAAGACTATTTAAAAATAATTTAGGATTGATTTATAGCAAAATTATGACTTTTTTAGGTTTCAAATAGCCTTATTTTTAACTACTTTTGCCTAAAAATACAACATGTCTATGAGTCTTACCTCACATCGTTTAATAACTGTTAATAAAGTAACTGAATCTCGTATCAATGAAGTTGATTTTAACAATCTAGTGTTTGGTGAAGAGTTTTCAGATTATATGTTTGAATGTGATTTTAAAGATGGTTCCTGGCACAATCCTACAATTAAACCCTTTGGACCCTTAACTATTTCTCCTGCAGCAAAAGTGTTTCATTATGGACAAGCTGTTTTTGAAGGTATGAAAGCTTATAAAGACAATCTAGGTAAGATTTGGATGTTTCGCCCCGAAGATAATTTTGAAAGAATAAACAAATCATCAAAACGTCTTGCAATTCCAGAATTTCCAAGAGATTTGTTTTTTGAAGGCTTGGAAATAATGTTAAACCTTGATTCAAATTGGATAAAACCTGGTCTTGGAAATTCAATTTATATTCGACCTTTTGTAATTGCTACTCAATATGGCGTCTCTGCATCTCCTTCTGATGAATATAAATTTATGATATTACTTTCTCCTGCTCAAGCTTATTATTCTGGAGAGGTTAAAGTGGTAATAGCTGAACATTATAGCCGTGCTGCAGATGGAGGTGTAGGAGCAGCAAAAGCAGCTGGAAACTATGCTGCACAATTTTACCCTACCAATCTTGCAAAAGAAAAAGGATTTGATCAAGTAATTTGGACAGACTCAAATGAACATAAATATCTAGAAGAAGCGGGGACTATGAATGTGTTCTTTAGAATAAACGACACCCTAATTACCGCGCCGATAAGTGATAGAATTCTTGATGGGGTCACCCGGAAAAGTGTGATCTCAATCGCTGAAAGAGATGGCATTGCTACTGAAGTAAGAAAAGTCACCATTACTGAAATAATTGAAGCTTCCAATAATGGTTCTTTAAAAGAAATATTTGGAGCAGGTACCGCTGCTGTTATAAGTCCTGTGAGTGCATTTAGTTATGGGGATCAGATATATAATCTCCCTCAATTTGAATCGGGATTTGCTAAACGGTTCAAAAAAGAATTAATGGAAATCCAATACAATTTAATAGAAGATACCTTTGGATGGCGGTATGAGGTTAGTAATAGATAGCTGGTATTAATTTTTTTAATAACTGAATTTCAAACTTACCCATACACCACTATAATTAATAAATGAAGATTAACGATCTTGGATGTTTGGAATTTGTTATTTATCTAATATCGATCCAATATCTGGTTTAAAATAATTTGGTCCTTTAAGCACTTTTCCATCTTCTCGATAAATTGGTTTTCCATTTGCTCCAAGTTTACTCATATTGCTTTTTTGAATTTCATTGAAAACTTCTTCAATTTTATCCTGTAAACCATGTTCTATGATGGTTCCACATAATATATAAAGCATATCGCCTAGGGCATCTGCAACTTCAATGAGATCCTTATTATTTGCAGCTTCTAGGTATTCTTCGTTTTCTTCACGCATTAATTTATATCGCAACATATTTTTTTCAATACCTAGGGCGGCAGTTTGAGATTCTTTTATTCCTAATCCAAAAGCTTCATGAAAGGTTTTTACTGCAGCGATTTTATTCTTCATAATGTAATTTTAAGATTGTATTTTTGAATTTTTAAATCTACAAATTTATGTTTAGTATAGGACAATTGATTTTTGCTTTTTTATTTTTAATTGTATTTATAGTAATTATAATCGGAAGCTATCGCAAAGACAAAAATCTTCATAAAAAACACTATAAAGGGAGTCGTTGGATTTTAGTAGGTTTTATAATCTTTATAATTTTTCTATTCTTTTTAAAAGGGTGGTTATATGAATAAAAAAAGTGCTTTCTAAATGAACAAAAAGCACTTTTAATTTAGATTTTATTTAATCCTTAATTTTTGTTTGGTAAAAAATTATAATTCTTAGAATAAAATAACATTTGACCATTAAATGTTTCAGGTTGCTCTATCGTAAAACTTTCTATTTCACCTGCATCATTCTTGTTTGGAACGATTACAGGGTTTACAAATCCACTATAAGGTGCAGAAGTAAATTTCTTATTTCGCTCTAAGATCTCCTTATGTAATTCTTGGTTTACTTTTACACCATATCCTTCTACTAAAGCTTCAACGGCATCAAAGTCACCTTCGGATTTAATACGTTGTGTTTCACGTAATAATTGACTGAATAGATCGTGAAGTTTGTCATAATCATTAATATTATAATAGGTTTTTCCATCATGTTTAATTTCCTCAATTACATTGTCTTCAGCTCCTTTCTCAAATACCCAAGCTGCAACCCATTGTCTATTTCTCATATGAGCTTCTTCAACATCATCTCCTAGATTCAAACGAATTAATTGTGTCATTAATCCATTTCTGATATACCCATCAAAAGCTGCCATACCAATTTTTTTCCAGTCTTCTACCAGTCCTAATTCTTGCAATTTTGGATGGTATAAATAATATAATCCTACAAGGTCTGCACGACCTTCTTCCAGAGTAGACGCATAATTTTTTAGGGTTTCTTTTGTTTCCCCTACACCTTCATTTAATTGTCCAGAAGCATGTCCGATAACTTCGTGTAAAGCAGTATGTAGTTTGTCTACAACTTGCCCATATTCTTCTTCTAATTTTAATTCTTCATCGTCATGTACAAATTCTTTTAATCGACCAGAATTTCCAGCATTATTATATGAATGAATAATATTACCAAGTGAAACAGATTTACTGCCAACAGATTTACGAATCCAATTAGCATTTGGGAGGTTTACTCCAATTGGCGTACTTGGTGATGCATCACCAGCTTCACCAGCTACATTTACAACTTTATAGGTAACACCAACAACATTTTTCTTTTTATGTTCCTCCATTAATGGAGAGTTATCTTCAAACCATTGGGCGTTTTTGGATAGTACAGACATTTTTTCAGACATATCAAAATCATTAATCTGAACTATCGTTTCATAAGATCCTCTATATCCTAATGGATCATTATATACTTCAATAAAACTGTTGATATAATCTATATTTCCATCTGTTGCAGCAGTCCATGCTACATTATAATCGTCCCAAATCTGAAGGTCTCCCGAATTATAATAATCAATTAACAAGCTCAGGGCATTACCTTGTGCTTCATTTTCAGCAACCCCTTGTGCTAATTCCAACCATTTTACAATTTCATCGATAGCCGTGCCATAAAGTCCACCCGATTTATATACGCGTTCTTTGAGTTTACCATTTTCTTTTACTAATTGTGAGTTTAAACCATAAGACAATGGTTTTTTTGGATCTGGTGACATTTTATTTTCATAAAATGAAATCACATCATCATTAGTAACATCAGTGCCGTAAAAATTTACAGCAGAAAGCGCAACATTATCAACATCTTTAGCTTGATTTACTTTTTTGGAATCTTTATCATTAAAAATTACATCAAAAGCATCCCCTTTTAATTCATTATTTGTTGCACTTAGTAATTTATTTAAATAATCTGAAGAAAAATCAGGTACTATTTTAGCATTGGAGTAATGATGGTGTATTCCATTTGAAAACCAAACACGTTTTAAATAAACATCAAAACTTTTCCAATCACTTGTTGTTTTGTCTCCATCATAAGACAAATAAACACGTTCCAAAGCTGTTCTTATCGTTAAATTATGACGGTAATTCTGGTCCCACATAATGTCACGACCAGACAATCCAGCTTGGGTAAGGTAATACACTAATTTTTGCTCTTTAAGGTTTAGAGTTTCCCATCCGGGAATTTGGTAACGTAATATTTTTAAATCTGCAAATTGCTCTACATTATAATTAAAACCCTTTGAAGTTTCAGTTTTCGTCGAGTTTGCATCATTTGTATCTCTATTTTCCTCTTTACAAGTAATAACAAGTAAGGAAAGTAAAAACATTCCTAATAAAAACTTTATTTTCATTTTATTCTTATTTTAAAATTTAGTGCTACAAAAGTAATGAAATACCAATAAAATTTAACTTTTTAATACACATAGTTTTTTAGAATATTTCATTTTTATCTATCTTAGTTCCTTAATTAGTCTCTGGTCGTAAACTTTCATATTGTGATTATTAAGTTAATAGCATCTGTTTTCTAACTGAATCCAGCTCTAAAAAATTTGTTATATTGTTATAACTAACGGATTTACTGGTTTTATAAGCCATAGATTCGTTCTAAAAAAATGATTCTGCGCAAACGCTTTGAGTTATCTCCAGTTTTAGGAAGCATTCCAATATCAGAGGTAAAGATTCTCTTAAAAAGCAGAGATGAACTTCCACCAGTTTTATTAGCCCTCCAAACAATTTTCACTAACAAGGCATCCCATCAAAAAATGTTTAAACTTGTAGAACCCATTGTTCAAAATGGGAAACGACAAACAGGACGCCAGGGGATGACCATATGGGAAGTGATTGTTTTATCTGTTATACGATTAACCCTTAACAGCAATTACGATCGTTTATTGTGGATTGCCAATTCAGATAAATATGTGCGTCAACTCATGGGTTCACAGTAGAAGATAAGCAATACCGTTTAACGGCATTAAAGGAAAACATTGGATTGCTAAAAGTTGAAACCATAGAAAAGATCAATGCCTTAGTTTTGGAAGTAGGACAGGGTTCTCTAAAAAAAAGACCGAGAAGTTGTTGCGCTTAAAGCCGATAGTTATGTTGTAAAAACCCATGTACATTTCCCCACAGATTATAATTTGTTGTGGGATGCAGCCCGAAAATGTATTGTTATCAGTTGCACTTTAGCATCTCAGCAAAACATATGGGGTTGGCGCAACGGGTCTGATTGGAAAAAGCGTGTTAAAATTGAATTTAGAAAGCTACAAAAGACCAGGAGATCTGGAGGCAAACATAAGGAATTTCGTTTAAAAACTGCTGCAGAGAATTACTTAAATCTAGCCCAAACCCTTTATAAAAAGATAAACACATTCAAAAGCGTTTTTAAGGTCAATACAATACATCAATACTCATTATTACCTGAATTAGAGTACTGCAGCAAGATGCCAGCCAAACATATAGATTTGGCAGAGAGAAGGTTATTAAAGGGAGAAAAGATTCCTTATAGCGAGAAAGTGTTTTCTTTATTTGAACCTCATACCAAATGGATTAACAAAGGGAAATCTGGAGTGATTGCAGAACCGAGACAAAAACATTTGATTATTACAGATCAAAATCATTTTATAGTTTACCACAGACTAACAGGAGATCCTCCCGATGCAGAATTTACTATTAAAACTGCCAAAGAGGTAAAAAAACAGTTTGCTAATCGATTAGCATCCCCTGAGCTTTGACAAGGGGTTTAGTTCTAAAGAAATCATTGCACAACTCGAAAAAAGTATTCCTAATTCTCATGCTCAAACAAAAAGGAAGACGCAATAACGGTAGACTAGAAATAGAAAGGGATAAAGATTTCAAGCAACTCAACAACAGTCATCAAAGCATTGAATCTAACATAAACCAACCAGAACATCATGGATTGAACAAATGTCCTGGCAAAGGGGAGGAAAACTTCAAAAAATATGTTGCTCTTGCTGTTTTATCCTATAATCTTCACCGTTTAGGAAATTTAATAAAAAAGAAAAGCATCAAAGAAAAAACGAAACAGAGGCACAAAGCAGCTTAAAAATGCGAGTTCCTTTATGAGTTTAAACATAAGTAACCATAGGATAGCTATGTCTGAAAACCAGCTTTCAGAGCAAAATGATGGTGTTTATCAAAAAATCTTACAGCAAAAATTAAAAAACGCCTTGATAATCTCTTTTTAATTCTAAAAACAGAATAAACCCTCCGCTAGTCTTTGATATTAAAGAAATTTATACTCTTACCGACCAGACACTAGATAAGAATATTTATGATTTTAAATTATACAAGTTACAAATCAATGTCATTTCTTTATAGTGCCTAAGCTCCTCTTACTTGCCAGGCTATTAAAATAATAATAATACATGGCCTTTGATCTTTGTTGATATTTTTTATGACCATTGATATTTGCTGACAAGTCAGATTTTGAAACGCCCAAATCTTTTACCATTTGTTTTAATGGTACTTTAAAAATATTCATCTGCTTTTTTATCCATTCTGGAGTGGCAATCTCAACAGGAGATGATTCATATATTGTTGCTGCTACTCTTAATTTTTTAGGAGTGAACTCTGAAAAGGTTTCTTTTACCCTGTTTATAATTTCCTTTTGAGTTAAATAATTTCCTGAATGATTTTTTTTCTGAATTACTTTTAATAAGACAAAATCGGAATCCTCTCTTACATAATAAACATAAAGCCCTCCATGTTTGCGTAATAAATCAGAAATATTTTCTAATTCCTTTTCCCTTACTGGGTTTAATAATTTTATAGTTTTCATAATTTATTTAATGGGAGGAGTTTTCCCCCTTATTTTTTATTTATTCCTAATAATCTCTAAAGTTTCTAATTTAATGATTACAATTTGTTTATGCATTTTCATAAGTTTAATAGCTTTTTTTCTGTTTGGTTCTACTATTGAAGCATCAAAATAATACTCTCCATCTTCAAACCATCCTCCAACTATTCGGTTATAATTCATTGCAAATAAAACAACTTTTTAAGTCCTGATTCTCCAAAACAATTTTGTGTTTTAACATTAGCAATTACCCATCCATTTTTTACAGACTCTAAGCTTGGAATATAAACCGTAAATCCTTGTGGGTTTTGTTCTGCAATTTCTTGAATTTTTGTTATTAAAGTTTTCATAATCTTTTCGGCGGTCTTTATGCAGTTGCCTACTGCTTTAAATTATACTCAAATATAAACAATATGTTTGATATACGCAAACTATTTAATGTATATATTAATATTTTTGATGAAATACTTCACAAAACGTCTGCTGCAAATCGCAATAATTACCGTTCAGGATTGTCAGCACTTTTTTCATTCTTGATTTTGCGTGACTTGGTTACTGAAAATTATTTCCTGAAGATTCCAAAACTGAAAACAAAACCAAAAGGAACAAAAGTATTTTCAAAAGAATTGAAGCAGGATGTTATTGACTGGATGAAAAAAAATGATCCTGTTCTTTTGAATTTTATTCAGGTTTTTACCTTTGGTATGATTCGACCAATTGAAGCTGTCAGATTAAAAGTAAGTGACCTTAAATATTGAAGAAAGATATTTTTATGCAAATTCAAAACAGAAGTCTGAAAAGAAAAAAATCATATCACAATTACTGTTGATGTTTTACCTGACTTAATAGGCGCAAATCCTAATGACTTTGTGATAACAAAAACAGGTGTTCCATCACAATGGAACATCGCTGACAACAGAAGACGTGAATTCTTTTCAAATAGATTCAAAGCAATGCGTGACGTTTTGAAGTTTGACAAAGACCTGAAGATGTATAATTTCAGACACACAATCATTTCAGAATTGTATGTCAAATTAATTGACCAACACGGAAAAAAGAAGGCAATTCAGCTACTTATGGAAATAACAGGACATTCAACAGAAAAAGCGTTGATGTTTTATTTGGAAACAATGGACGCATATCTTCCTGCTGATTTTTCAAAGTACTTTGATTAAAAAAAGAAGAATGTGATCTTTTGTTTTATCCTGTAAAAAATTATTAGTATAATAATAAGGACAGCAAGACCAATTCCAATTCCAACTGTTGTTGACATACCTGTTGACTGACTATCTGTTGAACGACTTGATTCTTCAGTGGATTCCTTCTTCTTTGATTGTTCAGTTTTATCCTTCTTTGCTTCTTCAATTTTAGATTCTTTTATTGAAGTAGTATCAACAGACGTTTCTTTGTATTTTTCATTAATGATTTTGAAGCGTTTTGCACCACTTACTTTCCACACAGTTGTTTCCTTCAGATTTCTTTTCAACCATTACAGGAACGCTGTCATTGACTGATTCAGCTTCCAGTGATTCATTGTTCTTGGTGATGACAACTTCAGTTTTGGATTCTTACCGCTCTTGGCTTTTCAGGAACCATAGGTAGTTTCTCGTATGACAAGGATTCGAGCAAGGCAAGGACATTCAGAAATAAAAAACTTCGTTTTACCAAAGAATTATCACAACGATTAGAAACGACCCAAATTGAAAATACTGATGCACTAAAAGTAATTCAATCTCGAGATACTAAAGACACTTTTCATTTTATCGATCCTCCGTATGTTGGTGCAGACCAAGGACACTACAAAGGATATTCTGAACAAGAATATATTAATCTGCTTGATACACTCACAAATATTAAAGGAAAAGTTCTATTAACGACCTATGATTCTGAATTATTCGATTTCTCCAAAAAAAAAATTTAAGCACGAAAGTATTAGCAGATTATCCTCTATTTTCAAGAACGCTTTTATCTAGACTTTATCTGATAAAAAAGAATTTTATTGCAATTAAATTGAAAAAGGCTCTAATAGAATTAGAGCCTCCATCATTCATAGTTTATTTTTTCTATTATTTAATAATATGCAGTTCCTGATGCGAATAGTTCAGGATCACAACAAGAAGTTCCTATACAACATAGTGTGTAATCAACAGTAATACTTAAACTAAATTCATAGTTATCTAGATCACCTACAGAAGAAATAGATAATTCATCCATTAATTGACATACAAATTCATTATATGCTCTATTACCATCTGTCGCATTCAAATAAGTAGAACCGTTAGCACCATATACATCAAATGTTATATCTATTCCGATAGAGTTTGAACCGCTAGGATTGGAATCATTAAAATCATTCATAAGCCAAGACTGTAAACTGTTCATCCAACTAGCATATCTATTAGAATTTGAGTGTGCATTATCTGGAACATAGAATTCATTAAGATAAATTCCATGCCAAACATACGTGCCATACGGATAGTCCCCACCTTGTTCAGAACAAAAATATAAAGAAGAAACAGGCTCTTCAGTGCTTCTTGCTTCTTCGTAAATTTTTAAATTGTCTTTTATTCGTTCATAATTGGTGGTTAATTCCAAATTATTTTCTTCTTGCGAATTTTCATTTTCGCAACTTATAAATACTGTAGCAACAAAAAATAATAGTGTTGGGAAAAGTTTAAATTTTAGATGTTTCATAATTTTTATATTTTATTTTTTGATTATCCGTTTAAGCTCCACTTACTGTAATGCTTGCTATAATTAATCTGTCGAAGATTTTCTCTCCAAAGTATCTTCTATTTAGTTTGTAAACAAACTCATTTAGGTATAATTGTAAATAGTTACCTTTTATTTTATGATAATTCCCTAAGAAGTTTCTTTTAGCATTGGTAATAAATATATGAACCCATTTCAGAGTATCTTTTGTTGTCTCTTTTGATGATTTTTCTGTTATATGTAATTCTACAAAATTAGCAATATCGACATAAGATGTACTCTTGTCTGTAAAAACAATACTTTTTTCATTCAAATGTTCCTGTACCGTTTTGTTAATTCCATCAAGTTTATGGTCTGTTAATACCTTTGCCTTAAAATATCCACATTGACTAGACTTAGTATTGTTTTCAATATCTTCTAAAGGTGTACTCTCAGACATGATTATAACATTTGTTTTGGTTTTGCTGCCTCGTCCTGCTTTTTGTGATTGATGTTTTTCTGGTGATGCCTCGATAGTAAAATAGCCTTCATCCATTTCAACCATTCCTTCAAGAGTATATCTATCTTCTCTTTCCCCCATTGCTTTACGTAGTTTGTGAACCATTGCCCAAACTGGCTCATATGGTTTTAAACCTAACTGTCTTTGAATTTCTTTAGAAGAAAATCCTTTCTTAGTTGTGGTCATTAAAAACATTGTTTTATACCAAATTAAAAAGGATAGCTTAGAACTCTCCATTATGGTGCCACTGCGTAATGAAGTCCTGAACTTACACGATTTGCATTGATAAGACCATTTGTTTTGTAACCAATAATGGTCTATTTCCTGACATCGCTTACAAACTACCCCTTGTTTATCTCTATTATCTTTGAATTCAAGTAAATATATAAAATTTAGGCGAATTTACAGATAATCAATTTTATTTTTTTAATAATTAATTAAGTGGATTATTTTTCAAAAGAAAAAAATAGCAAAGCCACAAAAGATGTGTTAAGTAACTTCGCTATATTAAAATTAGGGTCATGACTAGATTAAGGATTTGTTTTCTTCCTTTTGATTTTTGGATACTTTGGTGAATAAACCTTCATTTCTTCAATCAATTTCCTTCCAACATTTTCAAGATTTTTTTCTTCCTGTTTTACAAATGGAGGATTCTTGAATCTGATTGATGAATTTTTTCCTTTCATCCAGCCATCAGGAACATTTTTAAGTCCAACACCGTGTGATTTGCATTGTTCACGAATTCCTACTATCAAATTGAATTCTTTATCTGATAGTCTTCTTCTTGTTTTGCTTTTTCCATTAATTTATGTTGATTTTGTGTTTGTAGTATGCTTTTTTTAGCTTTGTATCATATTGGTTCACCTTGTATCCTGAACCATTGTATCTGCGTGCAAATCCCGACCAATCTTTGCGTCTTAATTTACCAGCCAAATTGTTTAAAATGACAAAATTTACAAACGCAATTAATTGTTTTCCTTCACTGTGATACATTGCAGTGTCAGTTAGAAACTAAAGAACAAAAACTTATCGATATGTATCTTGAAAATAGTATTGAAAAAGAGCGATACAACAAACAACGAGAAGAATTATTAATTAAAATACAAGAATTAAAAAGCCAACAAAGTCAGCTTTCCGATTCAAAAGAGCTCATTTTTGAAAATATTGAACATTTCCCCGAACTTTGTAAAACACCTGTAAAAACGCACGATTCTGGAATTCAAAAAGAAAAACGAGAATTGCTTGAAATCATAACCTCAAACCTTACCGTAAGTGAAAGGAAGCTAAGTTTTACAATGGTTTCTCTGTATGCAGAACTCGTAAATAGAGATATTTTGTATAAATGTGCCCTTAAGCGGAATTCCCACCAAACACTGTATAGCAAAATTGTCTTTACAGACAATTGGAATGCAGTTAATTTGAATAGTATTGATGTTAATAACACCACCCAGACCATAATAATGTTGTTATTCGATGATACAGAAATGTATCACTGGTTTAAGTAGTTAAACCGATTAGAAGTTTTTCCAGTTTGGAGAGGCTTTTTCTGTTTAATGTCCTAGGGTTGGTGTTAGGGTTGGAAAAAATAATCTATATAACTAGAGATAATTTAATTTGGGTGGCTAAGTAAACTATGATTAGAGTCTAGCATAGCAGCGGGTGATATCGAAATTTCGAACCAAAAAGAGTTTATAAATGACTTTTTAGAAGTAGTTGAATTTTGTGATTAAGTAATTAATTAAAAATCTACCAAATCATCACCCAAGTCCTTTTTCGATTTGGCATCTTCTATTCTCTTAGAAATTAATTCATCTATTAGCGATTCCATTTTCTTATTGTAATTATCTATCTCTTCGTTAATTAATGAAACTGTTGTTTCCAGTTGTGGTATTAAATTTATTATCCAATCTTTCACTTCTTTTTTCACTTCATCACTAAGGTCAATCCTTGCGTATTTAGTTAGATAAGACATCTGTAGATTAAAGTCACCATCAACATGTGCGGACACGGGACTTTTTAATACTGCTCTTGAAGGTATAGCATCGAGAAATTCGTTTGCTGTTAAGTTATTTTTAAAAATATATGTAACCTCGGCAACTGGATACATTTTATTTCTTTCAACATCTGTACCTGGCGGAAAACTGCTCCCAAGTCTTTCAGACATCTTTATTACTGTCTTCTTATTCGCAAAATCAATCTTAATTGCTTTCTCCTTAATCGAACTGTAGATATCTGCTACAATTTCTGATTTTTTTTCATTAAGCAAAGTACCATCATCAAGACCATCAATCATTCTAAGTGTTCGCTGTTCATTTGCTTTAAATATTTTTGTTATATGCTGTTCTCCAAATAGTCTCATAAGTTTTTATTTTTTATATGTTAATGAAATTGTTTATGTACTTTGTACCTAGCTAATTTTAACCGTCAACAAACGTACCAAGTCAGTATACCATAAAACTAGTGTTTATTATCTGTAATAAAAAAGTATAAAATGCCAGATTGGCATAAGAATCAAAATTCTATTTATACACTGAAGGTGGTGTAACTATATCATCTATACTATTGTCTCATTAATTCTGTTTATTTGTTTTTATAAGTTGATGTATATTACCACTTTAATGTCCATCCTTATTAGCTTATCTATGAACTTCTTTATAATTTAGTTAGTGTATATGTGTACTATTATCTTTATTAGTTAGTTTATACATGAACTTTTATATACTTTTGTTAGTATATATGCATACTATTCTTTACATATGTTAGCATATACGTGAACATTTATATGTATAGGCTAATACATAGGATTACTATTAGCTTTATATGTTTAAACGTATATAAAGTTTTATGTAGCATCTTTAATAAATAAAATATTAAGACTATGAGAAATAAAAAACTACTCGCTTTAAAACAACTAGACCGAAAACTTGCTCCCTTTAAAGGGACTGAAAAAGTTGAGATACCCTCTGAAGGTTGGATAAATAATATTCGAAATTCTCTAAACATGACATTAGAGCAGTTAGGTAATACCCTAAACTCGCAACAACATTTATAAATACCCCTTAGCCTTTTGAAAACAAAAGGCTAAGGGGTTTTGTAGTTTCACCTAAAAGGTGGAAATTGCGGTTGAACCCTGCAAAACACTACAATGCTTAAAACTAAACAATCCTCAAAGAATATCACCCCTTTTGGTGGCTTAAATTTTATTTTTAATGCCATTAAACGCTCAAAAATAGATGTTTTTCTCGATAAAAATTTGGGTTATCGAAATTTTAGAGCCCAATATTCGTATGCCGACATTGTGCTTTCTTTGTTGGGAAATTCTTTATGCAATGGAGAGTATATTTCTGATTTAGAACATCTTAAAAATAAATTCACTTGCCAAAGTTTTAGCAAAATCCCTTCCCCAGATACGGTTGAATATGCTTGTCAGGAATTAAAAGAACCAACAATTAGGGAGATAACTGGTCAAGGAATTGTTCATCAATTTAATTACAACAATCAAACCAACGCATCTTTAATCGCTCTTTGTGCAAAAACAGGTCAACTTAAAAAAGAAGAAAAATACACACTTGATTTTGACAATGTAGTTCTTGAAAACAAAAAACAAGATGCCAAAAAAAGCTATAAAAACACTAAAGCCTACCATCCCAATTTCGCCTTCATAGGCAGATTACCTGTGCATATTGAAAACCATAACGGCAACACCCCTGCAAAGTATAAACAATTTGAAACACTAGAAAGATGTTTTAAAAACCTGAGCGACAATCAAATAAAAATAGAACATTTTAGAGCAGACTCTGCATCTTATCAAAAAGAAGTCATTGAACTGGTTAGCCAAAAGGCGACTAACTTTTATATTAGAAACATCAGTTCCCAAAAGTTCATCTCTTTATGTGGAAAAATTAAAGATTGGAAAAAACAGGAAATCAACAACGAAATAAAAGAAGTTGCATCACTAATTTACACCCCTTTTAATGGGGGATTTTCTTATAGAATTGTGGTTACAAGATCTCTAAAAAAAGACCAGCAAATCGATTTTATATCAGGGACCCCTTACAATTATTATGGAATAATGACCAACAATTTAGTTTTTTCAAATCAAGAAATTATCGAATTTTACAACCAACGAGGCGATGCGGAGAATTCTAACAAATTCTTAATCAGTGATTTCAACTTGAAACACTTGCCTTTTATGGATTTGGATACCAATACTGCGTTTATGTATTTAATGGCGATGTGCTTAATTCTTTTTGAGTGGACAAAAGTAATTTTGGTGAAAAATAAAACTCCAAATATTAGTCTTAAAATGAGAGTCAAAGCGGTTTGTTTTCGTTACATTACTGTGGCTACAACTTTTGTAAATCACGCCAGAGAGAAAATACTTCAGGTTTTCTCAAACCAAGAATACAAAATTTTAAAAATTTAAAACAAGGATTTACTGGAATTGCAAAAAAACTCATTTGGGGTAAGGGGGGCTATACACATAGCCTATGAAATTTTGTTGAAAACGGAATGAAAACCCTGAAAAAATTAAATACATTTACATATTAAAGACCTCGGATTTCTGTTGCGAGTTTTGGGTAATAAATTAAGTATGGGCAAAACTGGTGCTAAGAATCTTGAAGAGAGAGAAGCTTCTGGAGCCATAACAATCCAATACCTAAACGATGTGGCAATTGTATTAGATATGAAATTCGTTTATGGATTCGTTCCAAATCATGAATCTTTCGAAAAATTGGTAGAAACAAAGGCGAATGAATTAGCTAAAAAAATAGTATTGCGTACTAACCATAACATGACCCTTGAAAATCAAGCTATCGACCAAGAAAACCTCAAAGAAGCAGTAAAAGACCTAGCGTATGAAATTAAAAGAGAAGTAAGAAAATCAATATGGGATTAGAATTAGAATACAAAGATGGTCAAACCAAACTTGAAGAGGAAGAAAAGGAGGGTCTCAAAATATCCACGATAACTTCTCATAAAGAATTAGACGAGTATGAACAATTAAACATTGAGAAGGCAGTCGAATGGTTAATATCCAAGAAGTTTAGTGCCGACCAAGTTTTAACGGAAGGTTTTACAAAACTACTCCACAAAAGAATGTATAATGATGTCTGGAAGTGGGCAGGTCAATTCAGAAAATCTGAAAAGACAATAGGTATTAAATGGATTAAGATAGGTGTTGAGTTGAAAGCATTATTGGATGATACTAAATATTGGATTGAACATAAAAGTTTTCCAACTGATGAGATAGCTTTAAGGTTCAAACATCGTTTGGTAAGTATACACTGTTTTCCGAATGGAAATGGAAGACACTCTAGATTGATGGTAGATATTTTAATCGAAAAAATATTGGGTCAAGCACAATTCAACTGGGGTAACTCTAGTCTTGTGGAAGCAACGGATACACGTAAAAAGTATATCAAATCATTGAAAGCCACCGACCAAAATGATATGGCACCATTAATGGCCTTCGCTAGAAGTTAATTTGGAATCTGGGACCAGATCCATTAGTTTTTACGATAATGATTATAACAAATTGGTCCCAACGATGCTAATAATTTCCATCCAAGTAATGTGCTGCCTCTGGTACCAAATCCTAATTCTACTGTTCACCTTCAATCTATAAGTTTAATTAATACAATTTTTAAATTACTTAATAAAGACCGTTGCAAGGGCTTGCATAATTTTGCAATATTTCGTATCTTTTTATCATGGAATTAGTACAGCAACCCACATTAGCCGATAGCATTTGCGATATACGTTCACGCAAGATAAAGCAGGCCTTTTTCACCCAAATTAATATCCTTTTAAATTGGGAACCTATCATAAAAGTTTTAAAAAAGCACTACACTAAAGGACAAAGTGCCACAGGAAAACCAAGCTATAGTGGTTTATTACTTTTTAAAATGAGTTTATTGCAAACTTGGTATGGTTTAAGCGATTATGAAGTTGAAGACCGCATTAATGATAGTATTTCATTTAGTTATGGGCATCTCTAAAAACTAGTATCCCCTCCTAGTGCTAATTTTTGTTTTATTTTTTTGAATTAAACTTTATTTACTGTCATAAGGTTTTAGATCTTTAATTTTTGCATACTACTACATATCAACATGTTATGGTTTTACGCATTTGCAATTGAAGGCACGTTCTCATTGTTTGCTGCTGTTAATTGAATTTTACGAAACATATTATAAGTCAGGTTCATCAAGCCTATGACTGTTTCTGCTCTTTTAATTCCTACTTTTCTGAAATACATACTCCCCATGGAGTTTTCCATAAAGCCAAAGACATGTTCTACTCTTACTCGAACTCTTGATTTTTCGGTATTTGTTGCTTTTTGTTGCTGGGTTAGTGGCTTGTTTTTGTATCCTTTTTCATGAATTTGGTCTATAACCTCATATTTATCTATGAACTCTTGTTGACCTACATAGGCACTATCGGCATATAGTTCTTGTCCTTGATCTGTCTTGCTTAGTAACTCATGTTACGCAAAAATATGATAAAAAAAGGTAGTTTTAACATTTGAAATGTTGATACTATAAAAAGACATTATTGATGGATAATTTTTCAGATTTATACAGTGATTACTTGATAAGTTCAAGTTCCTATACCACAGCTACAGGTATGGCTTCGTTATTATCTATCAAGCATGATAAAATCACAAGGGAATTGTCTAAGGGGAATTATGACAGCAAGTTTTTATGGAAACAAGCTAAAGTTTATGTTCAAGAAATGACCCAATCTAAAGATACGATTGTTTTAAGTTTTGATGATTCAATACAAGAGAAACAGTACACCGATCAGAGTGAACTTAATTGTTGGCATTATGACCATGTTTTTGGCAGGTCAGTAAAAGGCGTTAATTTTTTAACAGCATTAGTAGAAGTTGGAGGTATGCGTTTACCCTGTGCTGTTGAGTTTATAAAAAAAGATAGATGGGTAGTCGATTCAAAAACAGGCAAAGAAAAGCGTAAAAGCAGTACCACAAAAAATGAATTGTTCAGAAAGATGCTACGAGAATGTTACGGGAAATTTTTGTTTGATTATGTTTTAGCAGATAGTTGGTTCAGTTCAACAAAGAATATGGATTGTTGCAAAAAAGAGTTAAAGACAGATTTTATTATGGCTTTAAAGAGCAATCGCAAAGTAGCTTTATCGTTAGAAGATAAAGAAAATAAGAAATACATAAGTATTGAAACATTACAGCCAGGACAGCAGACCGTGGAAGTTTGGTTAGAGAAACTAGATTTTCCGCTGTTGCTTACAAAGCAAGTTTTCAAAAACGAAAATGGTACAGTCGGCGAGTTGTACTTGGCTTGTAGTGATTTAAAGGTATCGTATGAGCAAATAACTACAATCTACAAAAAACGGTGGGGCGTAGAGGAATTTCACAAATCCATAAAAAGTAACACAGGTTTTGCTAAATCGCCAACAAAAACTGTCAAAACCCAAACCAATCATTATGTCTTGTCAATTGTGGCTTACATAAAATTGGAATTTTTAAAACAAAGAACTAGTAAAAATCATTTTGCAATGAAAGCTCAAATTTATTTAGCAGCTCAGCAAGCTGCTTACACAGAGCTTCAAAAGTTATCAACACCTAAAGTTGCATAGAGTTAATTTTGAAGTGTTTTTTTGCGTAAGGTGAGTTAGTAAGTCGTCTATAGTTTGTGAATCATGGACAGAAGCATCTGTAACGGTATAAGTATCTATTAGTTTGCTTTTGGAATCTACTTTTGCATGATTCTTATAACCGTAATAGCTCTGATTGTTCTTCTTTGTCCAACGTGCATCTATATCTTTTTGAGACTTTTTTGCGGGTAAGTCATTCCACAATTCATCGCCTTTACCTTGTTTTATTTGATCGTTTTTATCTTTGCTATTACCTTGTCGGGGAGCTTCTACAAAACTAGCATCTATAATTTTACCTTTATTTACCACCAACCCCAGCCTTTCTAATTCTTTTCCAAATAAATCGAATAATTCTTCTACTAAAGTTAAATCGGTTAATCTTTCACTAAAGTGCCATATCGTTTTACTATCTGGAATATCATCAGAAATCGTTAAATTTAAAAAACGCATAAAACTCATTCTATCGTTAATCTGATATTCAGCTTGGTCATCTGAGAGATTGTAATAGCCTTGCAAAATTAATATCTTAAACATTAAAACATAGTCATAAGGCGGACGACCGCCTTTACCTTTTGGCTCTTTGGAGAGCCTTATTTCTAATAATTCTCTAAAAAACTCAAAATCAATCCCAGTATTTAATCGTTCTAATGGGTCGCCTAATTCACTTAATTTGCTTAATCGAATATCTTGGTCAAAAAAACCGTAATCTCTGTGTCGCTTATATCGTTTTCCCATAGGTAAATATCGACATTTTTTGCCTTCTATAAAAATATATGAGTTTTTAGAGGTGCCCTTATTTTTGTGGGTTACATATTGATCAAGTAGCACCGGACCACAGTACTTTATCCCGTTTTCGGAGTATGATGACAAAAGCAAAAGCCTATGAGCCCCTATTTAAAGAAATCAACAGACAGTTAGCAGCCCATAAAATAATAGTAAAAACAGGAGTATAAATTGATGCCACCACGTAAAGTGACTGAGTCTGAAAAATATATGACAGGATCATTCGATACAGTATCGCTTGGGATTAGCCACTTTTATATGATTCCCAAAACTCGCAACAGAAATCCGAGGTCTTTAATATGTAAATGTATTTAATTTTTTCAGGGTTTTCATTCCGTTTTCAACAAAATTTCATAGGCTATGTGTATAGCCTCCCTTACCCCAAATGAGTTTTTTTGCAATTCCAGTAAATCCTTGTTTTAAATTTTTAAAATTTTGTATTCTTGGTTTGAGAAAACCTGAAGTATTTTCTCTCTGGCGTGATTTACAAAAGTTGTAGCCACAGTAATGTAACGAAAACAAACCGCTTTGACTCTCATTTTAAGACTAATATTTGGAGTTTTATTTTTCACCAAAATTACTTTTGTCCACTCAAAAAGAATTAAGCACATCGCCATTAAATACATAAACGCAGTATTGGTATCCAAATCCATAAAAGGCAAGTGTTTCAAGTTGAAATCACTGATTAAGAATTTGTTAGAATTCTCCGCATCGCCTCGTTGGTTGTAAAATTCGATAATTTCTTGATTTGAAAAAACTAAATTGTTGGTCATTATTCCATAATAATTGTAAGGGGTCCCTGATATAAAATCGATTTGCTGATCTTTTTTTAGAGATCTTGTAACCACAATTCTATAAGAAAATCCCCCATTAAAAGGGGTGTAAATTAGTGATGCAACTTCTTTTATTTCGTTGTTGATTTCCTGTTTTTTCCAATCTTTAATTTTTCCACATAAAGAGATGAACTTTTGGGAACTGATGTTTCTAATATAAAAGTTAGTCGCCTTTTGGCTAACCAGTTCAATGACTTCTTTTTGATAAGATGCAGAGTCTGCTCTAAAATGTTCTATTTTTATTTGATTGTCGCTCAGGTTTTTAAAACATCTTTCTAGGGTTTCAAATTGTTTATACTTTGCAGGGGTGTTGCCGTTATGGTTTTCAATATGCACAGGTAATCTGCCTATGAAGGCGAAATTGGGATGGTAGGCTTTAGTGTTTTTATAGCTTTTTTTGGCATCTTGTTTTTTGTTTTCAAGAACTACATTGTCAAAATCAAGTGTGTATTTTTCTTCTTTTTTAAGTTGACCTGTTTTTGCACAAAGAGCGATTAAAGATGCGTTGGTTTGATTGTTGTAATTAAATTGATGAACAATTCCTTGGCCAGTTATCTCCCTAATTGTTGGTTCTTTTAATTCCTGACAAGCATATTCAACCGTATCTGGGGAAGGGATTTTGCTAAAACTTTGGCAAGTGAATTTATTTTTAAGATGTTCTAAATCAGAAATATACTCTCCATTGCATAAAGAATTTCCCAACAAAGAAAGCACAATGTCGGCATACGAATATTGGGCTCTAAAATTTCGATAACCCAAATTTTTATCGAGAAAAACATCTATTTTTGAGCGTTTAATGGCATTAAAAATAAAATTTAAGCCACCAAAAGGGGTGATATTCTTTGAAGATTGTTTAGTTTTAAGCATTGTAGTGTTTTGCATGGTTCAACCGCAATTTCCACCTTTTAGGTGGAACTACAATACCCCTTAGCCTTTTGTTTTCAAAAGGCTAAGGGGTATTTATAAATGTTGTTGCGAGTTTAGGGTGATTGATTAAAAACACTTTGTTGGTGTTTTTTATTTAAGAATATAATCGAAACAATTAAAAAATTTATTGTTTCGATAAATAAAAAGGAAAATGAGTCTTAAATTTACGTACAATAATATAAATCATAACCTTGTTTGAGAGTGATGTTGTCTTATCATCTCAATAATTAAATCTGAGAAATTCAATCTTTTTTTTTAGGTTGTAAAATCTTTTTAAAAAACTTTTTTAGTGGGTTAATTGAAGTGTTTTCTAAATCCCAATGTGAAGTTCTAAAATTCCTATTCTCTTTCTTAGCATTCTCCATACCGTTAAACGTTCTTATAAAATTATAAACAATACGCTTATTTTCAAGTAGTTCATCTGAAAACTTATCTTTTGAAATATCTCATACACAATCCGAATAATTTTTATAGGCTTTTCAAGCTATTAATTTAATATAACAAATGGCAATACAATTTAATTTGCTAGGATGAGAATAGGAGGTTTTGTCCTTAATGATAAATCAAATTATATTTTTTTATAATGAAAAAATGATTTTTATTTTGCATAACCCTTTTACTAAAATAATTAGACAATATTAAGTAAAGATATTCTAATATTAACCCGTTGTGCATTAATAAAACAGTAAAAAAAGTTATTCACTCATGTTACGCAAAAATATGATAAAAAAAGGTAGTTTTAACATTTGAAATGTTGATACTATAAAAAGACATTATTGATGGATAATTTTTCAGATTTATACAGTGATTACTTGATAAGTTCAAGTTCCTATACCACAGCTACAGGTATGGCTTCGTTATTATCTATCAAGCATGATAAAATCACAAGGGAATTGTCTAAGGGGAATTATGACAGCAAGTTTTTATGGAAACAAGCTAAAGTTTATGTTCAAGAAATGACCCAATCTAAAGATACGATTGTTTTAAGTTTTGATGATTCAATACAAGAGAAACAGTACACCGATCAGAGTGAACTTAATTGTTGGCATTATGACCATGTTTTTGGCAGGTCAGTAAAAGGCGTTAATTTTTTAACAGCATTAGTAGAAGTTGGAGGTATGCGTTTACCCTGTGCTGTTGAGTTTATAAAAAAAGATAGATGGGTAGTCGATTCAAAAACAGGCAAAGAAAAGCGTAAAAGTAGTACCACAAAAAATGAATTGTTCAGAAAGATGCTACGAGAATGTTACGGGAAATTTTTGTTTGATTATGTTTTAGCAGATAGTTGGTTCAGTTCAACAAAGAATATGGATTGTTGCAAAAAAGAGTTAAAGACAGATTTTATTATGGCTTTAAAGAGCAATCGCAAAGTAGCTTTATCGTTAGAAGATAAAGAAAATAAGAAATACATAAGTATTGATAAGAAATACATAAGTATTGAAACATTACAGCCAGGACAGCAGACCGTGGAAGTTTGGTTAGAGAAACTAGATTTTCCGCTGTTGCTTACAAAGCAAGTTTTCAAAAACGAAAATGGTACAGTCGGCGAGTTGTACTTGGCTTGTAGTGATTTAAAGGTATCGTATGAGCAAATAACTACAATCTACAAAAAACGGTGGGGCGTAGAGGAATTTCACAAATCCATAAAAAGTAACACAGGTTTTGCTAAATCGCCAACAAAAACTGTCAAAACCCAAACCAATCATTATGTCTTGTCAATTGTGGCTTACATAAAATTGGAATTTTTAAAACAAAGAACTAGTAAAAATCATTTTGCAATGAAAGCTCAAATTTATTTAGCAGCTCAGCAAGCTGCTTACACAGAGCTTCAAAAGTTATCAACACCTAAAGTTGCATAGAGTTAATTTTGAAGTGTTTTTTTGCGTAAGGTGAGTTATTCAATAGCCTAATAAAGGCGTATATTTGTTTATATTTATGTTCCCTTTTAAAAAATGAATAAAAAACAGAAAGTCATCTTTTTTGTTTTTTATAACAATTTATTGAGCAATATTTTTATTAATTCAATCACATTTTAAATGTGGCGATATATTAATCTATAAAAACTTAAAACTAAGAGTCATGAACAAAAAAAAACTCCTACTCATTTTTCTTTGTGCTGCATTTAACTTAAATGCACAAATTGTAAACATCCCAGACCCCGTTTTTAAACAAGCTCTTTTAGATCATGGATTTTTTACTGGTATAGAGATTGACACCAATTTTGATGGAGAAATACAGGTAAGTGAAGCTGAAGCAATAACTGGATTTCTTGATGTGAATGGGCAGTTTATAGACATATACGACCTAACAGGCATTGAAGCCTTTATAAATATTACAGAGCTTTGGGTATTTTGGAATCAGCTTACGTCTTTGGATCTAAGTAATAATGTTTTGTTAGAACGTTTAGAATGCTTCTATAATCAACTTACTTCTTTAGATGTTAGCCAATGTACACTACTGGAAGAATTAGCTGCTTTTGGTAATCTATTAGTTAGTTTAGACCTAAGTAATAGTCTAAATTTACAGCGAATTATATTATCAAATAATTTGCTGGTAAATTTAGACTTAACAAATAATCTAAATTTACAAGGTCTTAGTTTATCCAGTAACCAACTTACCTTCCTGGATCTTAGAAGTGGGAATAATACCAATATAACCGGTTATAATTCTAATTTTAACCCAGACCTTACCTGTATTTTTGTTGACGATGCTGCTTATAGCGAAGCCAACTGGTCTGGTACAGATCCCGCCTCCACTTTTGTAGAAACCCAGGCGGAGTGTGATGCACTGGGTCTAAATGATAATTTCTTTCAAGAAATAAACATATATCCTAATCCTGTAAACAATATACTTTATATAGACAATTACGATTTACGATTTACAAATAATGATTTACAAATTATAGATATTACTGGCAAAACAGTTCAGCAATTAACAATCTCCAAACCACAATCGTCAATTAATGTATCCCATCTTCTCACGGGTATTTATTTTCTTCAATTACAAAACAACTCCTCAACAATTCTAACCAAAAAAATTATTAAATTATGAAAGCAACACTATTTATTATACTACTTTTTTCCATTAGCACCTTACAAGCACAAATTGTTAATATCCCTGATCCTGCTTTTAAAGAGCGGTTACTGATTCATTATAAGTTTGGTGGAGATATTATTGATACTAATGGAGATGGTGAAATACAAGTGTCAGAAGCTGAAGCTATTACAGCTGTTTATGTAGGAGATGCATTTATTCAAGGAGACATTATGGATATGACCGGAATAGAAGCTTTCATCAACATAACTGAATTACATTGCTTCAACAACAATATATCCGTTATAGACCTCAGTCAAAACCTACTACTTGAATATATAGATTGTCAAGAAAATTGGATTGTGAACTTGGATGTGAGCCAAAATTCATCCTTAAATGACATTAATTGCTCTAACAATCTTTTATTAAGTTTGGATGTAAGTCAAAATAGTTTACTGGAAGACTTGATCTGTAATAATAATAGTCTTTTAAACTTAAATGTTACACAAAACGATTTACTTAATATCATTTGGTGCAAAGATAATTCTCTTGAATCACTAGACGTCAGGAATGGAAACAACACTAATATTATAAGTTTTATCTCAGTTAATAACCCAGACCTTACCTGTATTTTTGTTGACGATGCTGCTTATAGCGAAGCCAACTGGTCTAGTACAGATCCTGCTTCCACTTTTGTAGAAACCCAGGCGGAGTGTGATGCACTGGGTATAAATGATAATTTCTTTCAAAGAATAAACATATATCCTAATCCTGTAAACAATATACTTTATATAGACAATTACGATTTACGATTTACAAATAATGATTTACAAATTATAGATATTACTGGCAAAACAGTTCAGCAATTAAAAATTAGCAATCAACAATCGTCAATTAATGTATCCCATCTTCTCACGGGTATTTATTTTCTTCAATTACAAAACAACTCCTCAACAATTCTAACCAAAAAAATTATTAAATTATGAAAACAACACTATTTATTATACTACTTTTTTCCATTAGCACCTTACAAGCACAAATTGTAAACATCCCAGACCCCGTTTTTAAACAAGCTCTTTTAGATCATGGATTTTTTACTAGTATAGAGATTGACACCAATTTTGATGGAGAAATACAGGTAAGTGAAGCTGAAGCAATAACTGGATTTCTTGATGTGAATGGGCAGTTTATAGACATATACGACCTAACGGGCATTGAAGCCTTTATAAATATTACAGAGTTACTAGTATGGCAAAACCAATTAACTAGTTTAAATTTATCAAATAACACAAATCTAGTTCGTTTAGTATGCTCCTCTAATCAACTTACTTCTTTAGATGTTAGCCAATGTACACTACTGGAAGAATTATCTGCTGATAGTAATCTATTAGTTAGTTTAGACCTAAGTAATAGTCTAAATTTACAAGGTCTTGATTTATACAGTAACCAACTTACCTTCCTGGATCTTAGAAGTGGGAATAATACCAATATAACCGGTTATAATTCTAATTTTAACCCAGACCTTACCTGTATTTTTGTTGACGATGCTGCTTATAGCGAAGCCAACTGGTCTGGTACAGACCCTGCCTCCACTTTTGTAGAAACCCAGGCGGAGTGTGATGCACTGGGTCTAAATGATAATTTCTTTCAAAGAATAAACATATATCCTAATCCTGTAAACAATATACTTTATATAGACAATTACGATTTACGATTTACAAATAATGATTTACAAATTATAGATATTACTGGCAAAACAGTTCAGCAATTAAAAATTAGCAATCAACAATCGTCAATTAATGTATCCCATCTTCTCACGGGTATTTATTTTCTTCAATTACAAAACAACTCCTCAACAATTCTAACCAAAAAAATTATTAAATTATGAAAGCAACACTATTTATTATACTACTTTTTTCCATTAGCACCTTACAAGCACAAATTGTAAACATCCCAGACCCCGTTTTTAAACAACGTCTCATCAATAATGGAATCGATACAAATTTTGATAACGAAATACAAGTGAGCGAAGCGGAGGCGGTAACAGGTCACTTAGATGTTAATGGGCAATTTGCTGATATCTTTGACCTAACGGGCATTGAAGCCTTTATAAATATTACAGAGCTTTGGGTATTTTGGAATCAGCTTACGTCTTTGGATCTAAGTAATAATGTTTTGTTAGAACGTTTAAAATGCTCCTCTAATCAACTTACTTCTTTAGATGTTAGCCAATGCATTAATTTAGAAACATTGCATTGTACAGATAATCAATTAATCTCACTTGATTTAACACCAAATGTAAACTTGCAAGAGGTTTTGGTTGATTTTAATGATTTAGCATTTTTTGACATCCGTAATGACAACAATACTGTTATTTCCAACTTTTTGTCTACAAATAACCCAGATCTCACGTGCATCTTTGTGGATGATGCAGATTATAGTGAAAATAACTGGTTTCGAGACCCCGCCTCCACTTTTGTAGAAACCCAGGCGGAGTGTGATGCACTGGGTCTAAATGATAATTTCTTTCAAAAAATAAACATATATCCTAATCCTGTAAACAATATACTTTATATAGACAATTACGATTTACGATTTACAAATTACGATGTACAAATTATAGATATTACTGGCAAAACAGTTCAGCAATTAAAAATTAGCAATCAACAATCGTCAATTAATGTATCCCATCTTCTCACGGGTATTTATTTTCTTCAATTACAAAACAACTCCTCAACAATTCTAACCAAAAAAATTATTAAATTATGAAAGCAACACTATTTATTATACTACTTTTTTCCATTAGCACCTTACAAGCACAAATTGTAAACATCCCAGACCCCGTTTTTAAACAAGCTCTTTTAGATCATGGATTTTTTACTGGTATAGAGATTGACACCAATTTTGATGGAGAAATACAGGTAAGTGAAGCTGAAGCAATAACTGGATTTCTTGATGTGAATGGGCAGTTTATAGACATATACGACCTAACGGGCATTGAAGCCTTTATAAATATTACAGAGTTACTAGTATGGCAAAACCAATTAACTAGTTTAAATTTATCAAATAACACAAATCTAGTTCGTTTAGTATGCTCCTCTAATCAACTTACTTCTTTAGATGTTAGCCAATGTACACTACTGGAAAAGTTATCTGCTGATAGTAATCTATTAGTTAGTTTAAACCTAAGTAATAGTCTAAATTTACAAGGTCTTGATTTATACAGTAACCAACTTACCTTCCTGGATCTTAGAAGTGGGAATAATACCAATATAACCGGTTATAGTTCTAATTTTAACCCAGACCTTACCTGTATTTTTGTTGACGATGCTGCTTATAGCGAAGCCAACTGGTCTAGTACAGATCCTGCTTCCACTTTTGTAGAAACCCAGGCGGAGTGTGATGCACTGGGTATAAATGATAATTTCTTTCAAAGAATAAACATATATCCTAATCCTGTAAACAATATACTTTATATAGACAATTACGATTTACGATTTACAAATTACGATGTACAAATTATAGATATTACTGGCAAAACAGTTCAGCAATTAAAAATTAGCAATCAACAATCGTCAATTAATGTATCCCATCTTCTCACGGGTATTTACTTTCTTCAATTACAAAACAACTCCTCAACAATTCTAACCAAAAAAATTATTAAATTATGAAAACCCTTTCTTTTACCTTTTTCGTATTGCTAAGTATGGCAATGCAATCGCAACAAATTACACAACAATTTAACTTTTCACAAAACGAATTAGAAATCACACCATTAGATAGCTATGATTTGATAAGACTTACAAACCAAGGTTTTTTAACTGGTGAGGAAAATGCAGGGAAACCGCAATTACCTGTGGCACATTATAACATTTTGTTGCCACAAGGGGCTACAGCAACAAATGTAAGTATTACAGTACAACAAGAACAGCAAATAACAGGGGGGTTTAATCTTTACCCTGCCCAATTGCCTGCCTATCCTAATTTCGAAGATCCCCCTGCATTTGTAGCACAAGATCTTGCAATATATAATTCTAACACGCAATTCCCGCAAGACTATTTGTTAGATTTTTCCACCAATGGTTTTCGTGATTATAACTATGTGAGTGTTAGCTTTATTCCTTTTAAATATTTACCGCAAAGCCAACAACTCTTTTTGTTGAGCCAAGTTAGTATTAATGTTAATTACACGGTAAACGGTAGTAGTGAAGCACATAAATTACGCCCTTATAATAATATAGACGAAGCGGCACACAACAATATAAAACAAAGTGTTACCAATAGCAACGATATAGAAGGTTTTTACCCGGATGCAGTAAGCAAAATTAATGACTATAAATCCCTAAGTACAGTACAAGGTAATGCTTATGATACCTCAGCAATGCCATCATTAGAAGGTAATGAAGTACAGTATGTTATTATTACCAATAATACAGATATTTCTGGAACATCGGTAGGTGATTTTACCACAAAATTTCAAGAATACGCTAATTGGAAAACCCAAAGTGGTACACCTGCTAAAATTATAACGGTGGATGATATAAGGGCTAATTATGCTGGTGCTGATATAGCAGAAAAAATACGAAATTTTATCCAAGATGCTCACCTGTTTTGGGGTACAGAGTATGTGTTACTAGGAGGCGGAGCAAGTATTGTTCCTGTGCGTTGGATTAATGGCTCTTATATGCCAACAGATTTATACTATTCTGCAATTTATCACCCTACTTTGGGATACGGAGATAATTGGAATGCGGATGGTGATACTAAATTTGCTGAAAATATTTCAAATGGCAATTCTCCAGACTATGCAGATTATATGCCAGATATAGCTGTAGGCAGGATACCTGTTGACACTAACGATGAGGCAGAAACCTTTTTAAAGAAAAACTTTAGCTACGCCCGTTGCTCTTTTGCAACAAACATACCTGACGGAATTTGGCTGGATAGAGAGCTAATGGGTTATGGAGCTGCATTTAATAGTGATTGGAATGATTATTGTGCTTTACGGATTGGATACGAAATTATTCAAGACCATCATGACCATACCAATATTTACGGAATGTTTGAATATAATGTGACAACATCTTGATTGATAATAACTTCTTGATTAACCTCTAATTCATAAATCCCATTACCCTGTAATTCAAAAAGCGTATCATTGATTAAATTATCTATGAATTCTTATCTGTTGGTTGGCTTCTTTTCCATTATTTCAATTTTATAGAATTTCCTAATGTTGGATTTTGACATTATCAATAAGTTTCATAATCCTATCTGTTTCAGAAATGGACACAAAAAACTTTAAAGCTTTAAATAAGACGCCTTGTTTCTTCCCTTTATTTTTTCAATCTCTTTTAAAGCCGTTAAATAAAAATCATCATTTACTTCATTAAACACAAAAGATATCGCATCATCAATGTTCGAATAGATAATTTCAGCTTTTCTCATTTTAGAAATAAGCCGATCTAATTCGTCATTAACCTCATAATAATTAGGGTGGGATCGCTTAACACCTTTTCTGGTCCATTCTTCTTTATGGCTAAATAAATTAGTGGATTTTATTTTACTTGAGTAGTTCGCCCTGAAAGATACTTTAATAGTGTGACCCCTCTTGGAAATTGATCTTGTATCTAAATAAAAATTTACTTGCACGAATTTTGCACGAATTATGTCCCCAAATGTACTATTTTGAGTACAAATATATTAGAAAATTATAAATATTAAAAATTTAAAAACCCCTATAAAATAGGGGCTTTAGTGATGTGATCGCGACAGGATTCGAACCTGTGACCGTCTGCTTAGAAGGCAGATGCTCTATCCAGCTGAGCTACGCGACCTAATTTATGTTAGTTTGACTTTGACTACTAAAACAGAATTCAAAATGCTTACTTCAATGCCAAAGCTAATTGCGATACAATTTAAAAAAACACCATCGCTTTTTCGGCTGCGAATATACAAATTATATTAAAAAATTGAGTGTATTCCCCTTTTAAAAATTAGCATTTACGGAAAGTAAAGGTCCATGGAATTTAATAACAACTCTTCCATCCTAATCATCATTTTCAATATTTGAAGTAAAATTAAAATACTTATAATAAAACCCTACACCAATGTTTTTATGGAATTGATATTTTGCACCAACTGTAAAGTTCCACATATTTCCAGAATAGTCATTTATTTTTATTCCAAACCAATCTAATCGGGTATTAAATAACCATTTATTGTCTGGAGCAAAGTTATATCAGGCTTCAATATTTGGCAAAGGTGCAACTAAACAAATTACACTTTTTCTAAATTCAACACCATCACCTTCTCCAGTCTCTATGTTATTAATAAAGGCCTCTCCTTCAAAAAAGGTTTCAATATCCAAGAAATGAGCACCTAGACCTGCTCCCAAATCATGCTTTTGCCCTTTCGAAATAAGTCTGCTAAACATTACACGGTACCCTCTAATATCAAAGCCCACTTTTAGCCCTAATCTAGCATTATAAATATTATCTTCCCATGATATATTTTCATCTAGGCTTACACTATTAGCATTTTTAACACCAAAATATTCGGCAGATAAAGACCATTTTTTGGTAAATTTCCAATTGAAATAAAGAAATAATGTATTTTCATTATCATTAAAATCAAATTTTTCGTTAAAATCTATAATATCATTTAACACTGTTCCATTAGCCCCTAATAGTAATCCTTTATTTGATCTATAAATACCTGTTGCAAAAGAAAATTTATCAACAAGTAAAGGGTGTTTCTCTATCAAATTACTAATACTGTCTATTTCTTTTTCATTTTTCTTTTCTTGTGAGAATAAATTCATTCCAGAGAAAAGAAAAAGGTCTATTATAATTAATGTAATTGAGATTTTAAGTTTTATGCTCCATATGGAATCCAAATATTTTTTATCTGACTAGCGTACTTTAAAAATTCTTCTCCTTCCCCCTGATTCTTATCAAACCAATTTCGATATTTACCATAAGTCACCCAGGTTCGTTTCATATTATCTGTAGATAAAAATTCAATTTCTTTACTTCCTTTCTTAGACCCAAAATACCAAATTGCATCTACATCGTCATGTTTTGCTAACACTTGTGCCAATTCAGCCTTACTTCCAGTAACAATATTTACAGTACCCGCGGGCACATCCGATGTTTCCAAAATTTGATAAAAATCTGTTGCAGAAAAAGGGGATATCGAAGAAGGAATTACAATAACATTATTCCCCATAGTAATTGCTGGAATTACTGTTGAAATAAAGCCCAACAGAGGTGCTTCATCCGGACAAACAATTCCCATAACACCAAATGCTTCAGGCATTGCAAGGGTAACATTACGATGGATAGTGTGATGAACCATACCATCATATTTATCAGCTAATGCTGCATAGGTATAAATTCGTTCAATAGATAGTTCTACCTCCTTAGTTGCAGTTACATAACTTTGATTGGTCATTTGTACAATTCTATTAGCAAACTCTTCAGTTCTAATTGCTAAATTTTCAGCTAAAAAGTATAAAACTTGCGCTCTTGCATGCCCACTTCTGCCCTCCCAAGTAGTATTCTTATGTGCTGCTTCAACTGCATTTCGAATATCTTTTCGATTACCTTTTGATACTTCACCAATATAATTTCCAGAATTACTTTTTATTATGCTGCTATAGCCTCCATCGGGCCTCGTTTGCTTACCACCAATATACATTTTTGTGGTTCTGTCAATTCCTATTTCATTTTGTTTATTATCTTTTGAACCCTTCACCTTATTAATCACAATCGGTATGGGCTGGTCTGAAAACAAATCATAAATTCTAGACTTTAAATATTCTATTAATCCTTCCTTACCTCCTTCTCTACCAAATCCCGATTCCCGATAGCCACCGAACCCTGAAGCTGCATCAAAAACATTAGTACAATTGATCCATATAACACCTGCTTTAATTTGAGGTGCAATGTCCAATGCAAGATTAATATTTTCGGTCCAAATACTAGATGCCAATCCATACCTGGTATTATTAGCTAGTTTAACCGCTTCTTTATGAGATCTGAAAGTCAACGCTACCAAAACAGGTCCAAATATTTCTTCCTGAGCTATCGTGGCTGAAGGCGATACATTTGTGAATAATGTAGGAGGAAAGAAATAGCCCTCTGTTGGGCATTTCCATGATGGCTGACTAATAGTACTGCCTTCCTTTTCTCCAAGCTTTACAAAATCACCAATTACTTTTAATTGGCTTTTATCTATAACAGCACCCATATCGATACTCTTGTCTAGTGCATTGCCAATTCTTAATCTCTCCATTCTGGATCTAATCTTTTTGTATAACTTTTCTGCAATACTTTCCTGAACTAAAAGTCTGGATCCAGCACAACAAACCTGACCCTGATTAAACCAAATAGCATCAACTATTCCTTCAACAACACTATCTAGATCGGCATCTTCAAATACAATGAAGGGAGATTTTCCCCCTAATTCAAGAGATAATTTCTTACCTGTTCCAGCAGTTGCACGTCTTATTATCTTCCCAACTTCAGTGGATCCCGTAAAAGCGATTTTATTTACTTGCTTATGGTTTACAAGTGCTGCTCCAGTAGTACCATGTCCAGTGATAATATTCACAACGCCATTTGGTAAGTTTATTTGTTGGCATATTTCAGCAAAAAGCAAGGCTGTTAATGAAGTAGATTCAGCGGGTTTTAATATTATAGTATTTCCCATTGCAATTGCGGGTGCTATCTTCCAGGACAACATCATCAATGGAAAGTTCCAAGGAATAATCTGACCAATAACCCCAATTTCCTTGTATTCTTTTAATTCAGAATCTCTTAACTGTGCCCAGCCCGCGTGGTAATAAAAATGTCTAACAACAATTGGAATATCAATATCTCTGGTTTCTCTAATCGGCTTCCCGTTATCCAATGATTCTAAAACAGCAAACAGACGTGAATGCTTTTGAATTTGTCTAGCCAATGCATATAAATACCGTGTACGTTGGTGTGCTCCTATTTTTATCCACTCTGGCAATGCTTTTTTAGCGGCAATAACTGCTTTATTAACATCAGCTTCATTAGCTTCAGAGATCTTTGCCAGTTTTTCTTTAGTTGAGGGATTGATGCTATCAAAATATTCTTTTGAAGATGGTGAAACCCATTTTCCATTGATGAAAAGGTTGAATTTTCTTTTATGGTCTTCCAAAAATTGAATAGCTACATCAGCATTTTCTGGTGCTGGACCATAGGTCATTGTATCGTATATTTCTTTAATCTTCATATCTATATTTTTATGCCATTGGATGTCTGAATGCTGCTGAATATCGACCAGTAACATAATGTTCCAATTGTCGCTCTATATCACCTAATAAGCTACTTGCTCCAAACCTGAATAGTTCTGGTGAAAGCCAATCATCACCTAGTTCTTCTTTTATCAAAACCAACCAATTAACGGCTTGTTTTGCTTTACTGATTCCACCTGCTGGTTTAAAACCAACCTTAAATCCTGTAAGTTCATAATATTCTCTAATTGTTCTGATCATCACAAGACTTACTGCTAATGTTGCATTCACAGATTCTTTACCTGTACTTGTTTTAATAAAATCGGATCCAGCCATCATACTCACCCAACTAGCTTTTGCAACTTTGGTATAGGTTGGAATTTCACCAGTAGCCAAAATGGTTTTCATATGAGCATCACCACAGGCTTTTCTACAGGCGACAACTTCATTATAAAGTCCTTTCCAATCGGATTGAAGTATCAAATCTCTACTCACTACAATGTCGATCTCTTTTGCACCAGCTGCAACTGATAATTCAATTTGTTTAATTTTTTCTTTTAGAGGAATGTTTCCTGCAGGAAATCCTGTAGAAACAGCCGCGATTGGAATAGAACTTCCTGTCAATCCTTCTACAGCATAATTTATGAGATTATGATAGACACATACTGCTGCTACTTGTATGTTTTCGTCTTTCATCCCCAGTGATTCCAATATATCCAATCGGACAGGAGATTTTGCTTTTGCACTCAATCGATATACATTACTTGCTGTATCATCACCTGCCAAAGTAGTAAGGTCAATAAAACTTAATGCCTTTAATAACCAGGCAGCTTGCCATTCTTTTTTTACAGAGCGTCTCCCACTTAGAGTATTAGCTCTTCTTTCTATAGCACTTCTATTTATATTTAGATCTTCAAAAAGACTTGCATCATAGGGTATGCCTTTATTTCTTTTTAAAGAATGTTTGGAATTGACAGTTGATTTTATAGTATTTATATTCATTATTGTTTTTGAGATACTGCAAATTTTAAATTCATTTTTCGTTTGTTAAAAATAACAAAATCATAAGTAATTATGCTATTGTTTTCAGTAATAATGGCATTTGTTATAAAATATTCAAAATGACTTGCTAAATTAATTAAATAGTGTCTGGTCGGTAAGAGTATAAATTTCTTTAATATCAAAGACTAGCGGAGGGTTTATTCTGTTTTTAGAATTAAAAAGAGATTATCAAGGCGTTTTTAATTTTTGCTGTAAGATTTTTTGATAAACACCATCATTTTGGTCTGAAAGCTGGTTTTCAGACATAGCTATCCTATGGTTACTTATGTTTAAACTCATAAAGGAACTCGCATTTTTAAGCTGCTTTGTGCCTTTGTTTCGTTTTTTCTTTGATGCTTTTCTTTTTTATTAAATTTCCTAAACGGTGAAGATTATAGGATAAAACAGCAAGAGCAACATATTTTTCGAAGTTTTCCTCCCCTTTGTCAGGACATTTGTTCAATCCATGATGTTCCGGTTGGTTTATGTTAGATTCAATGCTTTGATGACTGTTGTTGAGTTGCTTGAAATCTTTATCCCTTTCTGTTTCTAGTCTAACGTTATTGCGTCTTCCTTTTTGTTTGAGCATGACATCAGGAATACTTTTTTCGAGTTGTGCAATGATTTCTTTAGAACTAAACCCCTTGTCAAAGCTCAGGGGATGCTAATCGATTAGCAAACTGTTTTTTTACCTCTTTGGCAGTTTTAATAGTAAATTCTGCATCGGGAGTATCTCCTGTTAGTCTGTGGTAAACTATAAAATGATTTTGATCTGTAATAATCAAATGTTTTTGTCCCGGTTCTGCAATCACTCCGGCTTTCCCTTTGTTAATCCATTTGGTATGAGGTTCAAATAAAGAAAACACTTTCTCGCTATAAGGAATCTTTTCTCCCTTTAATAACCTTCTCTCTGCCAAATCTATATGTTTGGCTGGCATCTTGCTGTAGTACTCTAATTCAAGTAATAATGAGTATTGATGTATTGTATTGACCTTAAAAACGCTTTTGAATGTGTTTATCTTTTTATAAAGGGTTTGGGCTAGATTTAAGTAATTCTCTATAGCAGTTTTTAAACGAAATTCCTTATGTTTGCCTCCAGATCTCTTGGTCTTTTGTAGCTTTCTAAATTCAATTTTAACACGCTTTTTCCAATCAGACCCGTTGCGCCAGCCCCATATGTTTTGTTGAGATGCTAAAGTGCAACTGATAACAATACATTTTCGGGCTGCATCCCACAACAAATTATAATCTGTGGGGAAATGTACATTGGTTTTTACAACATAACTATCGGCTTTAAGCGCAACAGCTTCTCGGTCTTTTTTTTAGAGAACCCTGTCCTACTTCCAAAACTAAGGCATTGATCTTTTCTATGGTTTCAACTTTTAGCAATCCAATGTTTTCCTTTAATGCCGTTAAACTGTATTGCTTATCTTCTACTGTGAACCCATGAGAATCGCCTTCTATACCCATGAGTTGACGCACATATTTATCTGAATTGGCAATTCACAATAAACGATCGTAATTGCTGTTAAGGGTTAATCGTATAACAGATAAAACAATCACTTCCCATATGGTCATCCCCTGGCGTCCTGTTTGTCGTTTCCCATTTTGAACAATGGGTTCTACAAGTTTAAACATTTTTTGATGGGATGCCTTGTTAGTGAAAATTGTTTGGAGGGCTAATAAAACTGGTGGAAGTTCATCTCTGCTTTTTAAGAGAATCTTTACTTCTGATATTGGAATGCTTCCTAAAACTGGAGATAACTCAATTATCCAACGCTTGCCAACGCCAAAATAAAAGCTTTACTTTTTGCTCTGTTTAAAAATCGCGTATTCGATAAAATTATGTTATAAAAAATTTTACTAGATTCTCGTGGATTGCCACAAGAGTATAAAATTTCTCTGCGAGCAAATTTCTATACACTTGTTATATATAGCATTCTAATTGAAGTTTTCTTTTTCGTGTTTCATTATCTTTTGTCTTGAAACAAAAGAAACAAAAATTCAAGGCTGCATATAATTTTGGAAACAATTAACGGCTCATTCGCTATATTTTAGGAAATACTTGAACTGGTTAAGACTGCTTTGAAATTGGTTGTATAATTGAAACCCTTAAGAATATCTATTATTAAACACCTAAAATATACACGCTCATTTCTCCTATTGTTTAGACCAAAATTTTATGAGGCCAAAATATATATTAAAAAATATTAATTTTTATTATATTTGATTAAAATTAATTAAATGACAATTCTTCAAGAAGTTCTAACTAAAGAAGGAATTACTAAAGCAAAGATTTCAAAAATAGATGGCTTGAATACTACAACCATTCACTATTTGTGTAAGGACCCTAGTTATCATAAAAAGAGAAAACCAGTTACAAAGCATAAGGTTCTTCTAGCAATAAATGATTTGGGTGGAAGCAAAAAAAAATATGATTTAACTGAAATATTTCCAGAGATATGACATTTACAGATACAGATAAAGAAAATTTAACGGCAGCAGCTAACTCCAAAGAAAGAGTTTCTGGGTACACTCATGATTTTTATAATTATCCTGCTCGCTTCTCTCCTATTATGGCGAGAGAATTTATTGAGTATTTTACAGAACCAGGAGACTTAATTCTTGACCCATTTATGGGAGGAGGAACAACTTTAATTGAAGCAAAATTACTTGGTCGAGACTCTATTGGTTTTGATATCAGTACATTAGCAGAGTTCTTATCATCTGTAAAGACTAATCCTTTATCCGCATACAGATTACAAGTTATCTCAAAATGGATACAGAAAACTACGAAGAAAGTAAATTGTAAATCAGAGGTGCCAAGACCAGAGGAATGGATAGAAAAAGGATACCAAAGAAATTTATCAAATAATCTAACTTGGCCAATAAGAAAAGTATTAGAACAATACCTTTACTTCTTAAGTTTAGAAAAATTTAGTCAAAAAGAGCAAAAATTTGTTAGGTGCATTCTCCTAAAAACTGGACAATGGGCATTAGATTCTAAAAAAGAAATTCCATCTATTGCTAAATTTAAAAGTAAAATTTTAGAAAATTTAATAAAAATGAAGAATGGAAGTTTGGATTTTAATGAATCAGCATCTACTACGTACTCGAAAACTATTAATGCTCCAGCAAAGGAAATTAAAAATCATAAACGTCTATTTAACCAAAGTCCAAAATTAGTTTTGACATCTCCTCCATATCCTGGAGTACATGTTGTATATCACAGATGGCAAATATTTGGCAGGAAAGAAACTCCTGCTCCATTTTGGATTGCAAACAGTTTAGATGGTCACGGACTGACTTATTATGCTATGGGAAATAGACAACAAAAAGGTTTAACCGATTATTATTCAAATATTAAGGAATCTTTCTATTCAATTTCAAAAATTTGTGATAAAAATACTGTTGTTGCACAAATAATTGCCTTTTCAAATATTGAATGGCAATTACCCAAATATTTGGAAACAATGAACGAAGCAGGATTTGAAGAAATAATTATGGATGAAAAAAGAATTTGGCGCGATGTACCAAACAGAAAATGGTATGCAAATTTTAATAAACAATCTTCCAGTTCCAAAGAAGTTGTTTTATTTCATAAATTATTCAGTTAATTGATCTATGATTTCAGATTTTAAATCAAGTTGGCCAAATTCTCGAATCATTGGAATAATTATTGGCGTCATTGCTCTTGAAAATTCAAATATTTTAGTTTCTATTCCTTCAAATTTTGTATCTTCACCTTTATGTTGGTCATCATCGTAAATCATAGATATACCCAATAAAGCCATACCATATTCAAATTGGCCTTTAATAGTTTTTTCTTGTTTAGGATTATCTTTTATTTCATGTTTCAAATAGATATTATCCATATTAACATAAAAAGTAAATTCCATTTCTTCTTTATGATTTGCATTTTTAACCACCTGCATGCCTGAAAATTTATTCATATCATGCTTTACATAATCAATTTCAAAAACCTGATAAATTTTTGGAAATTTAACTCCACCAGATTTTTCTCTATCATTTCCATCTTCATTTGAAGGCGGATTAGCTCTTTTATTTCTGTTTTTATTTGGTGAATTAAATTGTTCCTTTACTACTTTTACACAAAATATATTCTCGAAATGTGGATTTATTTCTTCCAAACGACTATCATCATCAACCTTTAATAAAAATTTATATTCGTCATTTATTTTTACACCCACTGGGAATACAAGGTTTAATGTTGCAATTCCATTAAGCAAATTGATAGACTTTTTAAAACCAATTTTAGATGCAACAACCCATTCTGAATTATTCCAAATAAGCAAATCGTATTTACCTCTATTTGTTTTTCTATTGAAATAATTATTATGAGCGTCAGTCTCAAAAAAAACTCTTGGTTTTACGTTTATTGGACAAGCCTTTATGAGTTCTTTTTTATATTCCAATTTTTTATGTTTGAAATATGTAGGGTATTTTTTGCCAATAAACTTCTTCTTGTTTGATTTAACCTTTTTAGGCTTAAACGCATTTGACAATCTTTCTCCATTCAAGAAAATTTTGGATAGAGTTGTAGAATGTTTAAAAACTGTACTTAAAACTGTTTCTAATGGTTTTGAATCATCTAGTTTATTCTCTGCTAATTTCCTCTGCCTTTCTTCTTGTAATTCACTTAATCCATGATGTGTTCTTAAATACTCTACGAGATCGCTTTCAATTGAATTCCAAAAAGGGCCTTCTTGTCTTATATGAACTCTATCATTAACAAAAAGTTTTTCTTGCCCTCGATCAGATAGCTCATTGCAATTAACTACTACAATTAAAGATTTCTTTAAAAAACCTAGCCCAACTTTCTTTCTTGCAAATAAATAATCGTTGAGCCATCCTTGACTTTGACCATTCAATGTAAATATTACACCTTTGCTAGAATCTCTGTAAGTTGAAGCTGCTCTGTCTTCCTTTAGAGCATAAACAATAAAGCTAATTTTTTCAATAGTATCTTCACGTTGAATTTCTGCATTATGGTAAGTTGGAAACCCAGTTTCTACCACATCATTATTAAAAAGTCGAGTTAATAATCCATTAACTTGATGGACTCTCTGTCCAGCTTTTCCAGTGCTGTACCTGCATTCATGAAGCCTAAACGGAAACCCCAAATCAGGAGCTAATAAATCTAAAGGTCTTAATAAGTTATCTCCCTTTCCACCAATCATTTGCTTTTGCTTGACTTGAAACTCATATAACTTAATAAGTGTACCATAAGGTACTTCTTTGGCATACGATTTATCCATATCAGGAAATATTGGCATCGTATCAGATTCAAAGCTTATAATATCACCTTTGTTAGGTTTATCAAATGAGTTAATTGGAGCTAAATATTTATAAACTGAAGTATCGTTAACACCAACAGGGTCTTCCCTTCTTACAATAGTAAAACTCCATTGATCATCATTATCATTCATTTTTGGCTCTATATCAAATATTTTGGAGTTTCTTTTGCTAACCACTAATTGAATGTTTTTCTCTCCACAATATAGCAAAGCAGCAGTTCCTCCCATATTCCATTTTCCATGTACAAATGGTATTTCTTTTTTGTTCTTTTTACCTAATGACAAAATGGTTTTTGGTAATTTCGATGGTGTTTGACCTTCACCTAAATCTGCTATATTTACGCATGGATAGCCTTCAGTTGGTGTATTTCCAGTTAAATAAACTGCTAAATGTTGGGCAACTACTCTCTTTTTTGTGTTTGTCCACTCTTTGATTTGACCTGCTAATTCTCCTTTTGTTTCTGAATCAAAAAATCTAGCCACTGCTTGAGTAATATTTTTTGGAGCTTCTTCACTTTTTGGTTTTATTCCATTAGTAAAACATTGATTCATTAATATGGCATCTCGAGAATTAGTGATTTTCTCTACTAATGCCGAAGTAGCAATGTCTGCTTGATTTCCAGCTGAACTATAATTACTAGAACTATCACCATATAATCTCCAGTGTTTTGGCTCATTCCAATAACCTTCTTTGGTTAAAATATTAATTATTTCATTTTCGGTTTCAGCTTTCATTAATGAAAGACATAGCTCTTTTTCCGTCATATTAATCAAGTTTTATTTTGAGGTTTAATTTTTTTTTTAATAAAAAGAGTTGTTTAATAGTTAAACTTGAAATAGCACTATCATCAGTATTAATTCTATTGGTAAGTCTTTTTTTAGTTTTGCTCACCCTATCTTTTAGCTTTTCCATAGTTCTAAAATTTAAATTCGTTATCTTTTCCTTTGTCAAGCTCTTTACTAAAAGATTTTATTACATCGCTAACTTTTTCCCTTAAAACTCTTTCCATTTTTTTAATATCAGTGGGATTATAGTCATAATTGTTTTTGTTTGAACATTTTTCCAAACTATCTAAGCTCTTTAATATATTAGCAACCCTTTTACCTGCTATTTTTTCGAATCTTATTCTTCTTGATGTGTCTGCCATAACAATACATTTTTAATGTTAATTGGCGCAAATATACTACATTTTATTCATTTAAATAAATTTTAATTCTATTATTTGAATATTTTACACTATATTATACTATATATCGTGTCTTTTAAAATATATATATGTATATAACAATATTAATTTTAAGTTATATTAGTATATTTATATAAAATATGGGTCATGACCCTAATATAATTATCGTTGAAAATAACTATGCTCTTATTGAAAACATCCAATTAGCACCTAATAAAATAGAAACGATATCTGTAAACTTTAATTTTTTAACTAAAGAAATAACAAGTAAAACTAAGTACATCTATCATTTAGTTCAAAGAGATGCTACTACCAACAAAGTAATAGGAGGCGAAACATTCGAAATAAACAAACAAGCTCGACCTATCTTTGAAGCCAATGCAGGAGAAGATGGGGAAATTGATAAAAATGAAATTATTACTATTTCAGCAGGAGAAATAAATGAATCTGCCACTTACAATTGGTACGATCCAGAGGGTAATCTTATATATACAGGAACAGACCTCACGATATCTCCAGACATTACTAAAACCTATAAATTAGAGATAATATCTAATATAGATGGTTTTAAAGATTATGACGAAGTTCAAATTACAGTTAAACCACATAGGATTGAAAGCCTAGTGCCAAACCCCGTAGCTTCATTATTAACCATAAATTATGTAGTGGAAGGAGTCGCTTCCGCATATATAACAGTTTTAAACCAAAGTACAGCAATCTCAAATAATTATATCCTAGATATTAATGTTGATGAAGTTACCATTGATCTTACTAGCTACCCCCTTGGGCTGTATTCAGTAATCTTGGTATGTGATGGGGAAATACAGGATTCAAAAAATCTTGCAAAACAATAACTAAAAAATTTAATATTATGAAATCACAAAAAATAATAACTTTAAAAGCTACTTTTTTATTACTTTTTTTCTTTTGTTTAGGTTTACTGCCAAATATTCTTTATGCCCAATATACTGCCATTCCTGACCCTATATTTGAACAAGCACTTATTGATTTGGGAATTGATAGTGACGGTACTATAAACGGGCAAGTGCTTACTAGCGATATTGATACAGTAATAACACTTCATATTCCAATTAAAGGAATCGATGATTTAACAGGCATTGAAGATTTTACAGCCTTAGAAAGTTTGGATGTGTCTAGCAATGACCTTACAATTCTTGATGTTAGTAACAATGTTCAACTAAAAGAACTCTATTGCAGTAGTAGTTCAGAAGGATTCAATATGTTTATAACCTCCTTAGACCTTAGCAATAATATAAATTTAGAACTGTTATATAGTGAAAACTTAATTCTTTTAGAAAGCTTAAATTTAAAAAACGGCAACAACTCCATATTAAATGTTACATTGCCTTGTGAATTGGAGGGAGAACCTTGCGAATTACCTTTGGATTGTGTAACTGTAGATAATGCAGAAGCCGCAACAAATGACGAACCGCCTTATTCAGATTGGTATATAGACGCTAATTACACATATTCTAAAGATTGTTCTTTGGGTATCCCATCCCAAAAGGTCAAGGTTTTTTCTGTTTATCCAAACCCTGTAAAAGATAAATTAATTCTAAGTAGTTTAAATAACGATGTTGAAAATTTAAGAATCTATATTTATACTATAGAAGGCAAACTTTTACATACACAAAACCTCATCTTTAATAAACAAGCTACAATCAATGTTTCAAATTTTTCAAAAGGTGTTTATTTTATTTCTTTACAAAACGAAAATGGGCAACGTGAAGTGGTAAAGTTTGTGAAAGAGTAGATTACCTATAAAGAAAATTATTTTTAGTAGTGTTTGAGGTCATCAAAAAGTGAACTTTAAAAGGGTTAAATCTAAGAGATAGATTTAATATATTTATTAACCTTTTAAAGTAAGACAAATGTCAAGAAAAAAGAGTGCTAGTTCACTAATTAGTGAACTAAAGCGAAAAACCAGAAGAACTTACAGCTCAGAAGAAAAGATCAGAATAATTATTGATGGAATGCGAGGAGAGATGTCCGTTGCAGCGCTATCTCGCAGGGAAGGAATATCTCAAGGGATATATTATAAATGGACTAAAGATTTTATGGATGCTGGTAAACGAAGATTAACAGGTGATACCATGCGTGAAGCTAATACATCAGAGGTAAAAGAACTTAAAGATGAGAACCGCTCCTTAAAGGAGTTGGTTGCAGCGCTTTCGCTGAAGAATCGAGACTTGAAAAAAAACTTAAATGGGGAAGATTAAAACGAAAGAAGTATATGCATTATAGTCAAGGAGAAAAGTACGAGATTATTCGTCTAGTAGAGCAATCTGATTTGGGAGTCATCAGAACCTTAAAACAAATAAAAGTAAATAAGACTACATTTTATAAATGGTAACGCTTATTTGAATGATGGGTATGATGGGCTTAAAAGAAAGCAGTCAGTGTGAGAACATAGCTGGAATAGAATAAATGAAGCTGATAGAGATAAAGTTGTTGAAATCGCTTTAGAAAATCCAGAGCTATCCTCTAGAGAACTTGCTTGGCACATTACTGACACTTATAACTATTATGTTAGTGAATCGAGTGTCTATCGTATTTTAAAAGCCAGCGGACTTATTACAACGCCTTCATTTAGAGTGATGAGTGCCTCTGATAGTTTTCATGATAAAACCACGTCTGTAAATCAGATGTGGCAGACCGATTTCACCTATTTTAAAATCTATGGATGGGGTTGGTATTATCTATCAACCATATTAGATGATTATAGCCGTTTTATTGGGAGTTGGGAGTTATGTTCTTCAATGAAGGCAGCAGATGTAAAAAACACTATAGATAAGGCTTTATATACCGTGAATTTACCAGAAAATAGACCTCCAAAATTATTGTCTGACAATGGTTCCTGTTATATATCGAATGAACTTGCAGAATACTTACAAGACAGAAATATCCAACATGTAAGAGGAAGGCCATTACACCCACAGACACAAGGTAAGATTGAACGCTATCATCGTTCAATGAAGAATGTAGTCAAGTTGGATAATTACTTCAGTCCAGGTCAACTTGAAGTAAAAATGGAAGAATTTGTGAAGTATTATAATTATCAAAGATACCATGAATCACTACAAAATTTAACCCCGGCAGAAGTGTATTTTGGAAATGGTCACAAGAAATTAAAACAAAGAAAATTGACTAAAAACAGAACATTAAATGAAAGAAAAAACAGTTCCAAAAAAATCAATTAACTTTGTGAAACAGTCTCTTAATTTTTAACCCTAAAAGTTCACTTTAGGTTGAAGACGTACAATCTTGATAAGGTAGAGCGATATAATAGTAAAGTAATTGAGCTTGATAATCAACAATTGCCTCTAAGCCGTAATAGAAAATCTGAATTGATAGAAGCCCTTACCGCTTCCATGAAACAACAATAAAAAACAATCCTTTTTTTTTTTAATTTTAGTAATTATCTACGTCAATTAGTAACCGTACACTAGAAAATTCTTTAATTGCAGTAAAACTTCTATAAATTGTATTTATATACTTTTTTGTTTTTATCAATGAATGTCCTTTTGGTATTTTTATTAAAATTGCAGTGATATATAAATTTCGAACCCGACCTACTGGTGGAGATTCCGGCCCTAAAATTTGATCTTGAAGCTTAGACCCTAACGCCTGCCCAAACCAAATTGATGCCTTTTGCATTTTTGAAAAATTTCGATCTTTAAACGTTATTTTTATAAGTCGATAATAAGGCGGATATTTATATTGAAAACGATCCTCTAATTGATGGGTAGCCATTTCTTCAAAACTATTGGTACTTACTTGCTGAAGAATTAGGTGATATGGATTAAACGTTTGCATAAGCACCTTGCCTCTCTTCTTAGTTCTCCCTGCCCTTCCTGCCACCTGTTGCAATAATTGATAACTACGTTCATGGGCTCTAAAATCAGGGAAATTAAGTAGATTATCAGCATTCATAACCCCAACCAAACTAATTTTTCTAAAATCAAGACCCTTTGCAAGCATTTGAGTGCCAACCAAAATATCAATCTCATGATTTTCTAAAGCTTCGATTATTTTGGAATAGGCATGTTTTCGTTTTGTAGTATCCTGATCCATGCGAGCAATTTGATGATTTGGATACATTTCCTTTAATTCTAATTCAATTTGTTCGGTGCCAAACCCCTTATTGTCCAAAGTCTCACTCCCACAAGCTACACAAGATACATGCATTGCTTCATGATGACCACAGTAATGGCATCGCAACTGATTCTTATATTGGTGATAGGTAAGACTCACATCGCAATTCGTACATTGTGGCGTAATACCACAAGTTGTACACTCTATGATAGGGGAATATCCTCTTCGGTTTTGAAACAATATTATTTGCTCATTATTCTTCAATGAGAGGTTTATTTCCTCCAATAATCGATCGCTAAAATGACCTGTCATTCTTTTCTTGCGATGTTTTTCTCTTATATCTATTAACTCGATCTCAGGTAATTGGACATTCCCAAAACGTTTTTTTAAAGTAACCAATCCATACTTATCCGTCTTTGCATTATGATAACTCTCTAAAGATGGTGTAGCCGAGCCCATAAGAATTTTTGCGCCATGAAATTTTGCTAACACAACTGCACTATCTCGTGCATGATATCTTGGTGCTGGATTGTATTGTTTATAAGATGGTTCATGTTCCTCATCTACAATTACCAATCCCAAATTTGAAAAAGGCAAAAACAATGAAGAGCGCGTACCGATAATTAACTGCGCTTTCGGTTTACTCACTAATATATTTTTCCAAACTTCTACTCTTTCATTTACCGTATATTTAGAATGATACACCGATATGTATTCCCCAAAATACTTCTTTAACCTACTTATAAGTTGTGTAGTTAAAGCAATTTCGGGAAGCATGTATAAAACCTGTTTTCCAGTTGCTAATATTTCTTTTATAAGCTGTACATAGATCTCAGTTTTACCACTTGAAGTAACACCATACAATAAGGTGATATCTTTTGTTTTAAATAATTCCTTAATATTCCGAAGGACTTTATCCTGATCCACATTCAATAATTTTACAGCTGAACCGTCTTCGCCATCATATTCTATTCTATCTTTCTGAATAAAATATTCTTCCAAAATTCCTTTTTTGATCAAGGTGTTTAAAAGAACTGAAGTAGATTCACTTTTCTTTTGAAGTACGAGAGAGTCGATTGGCTTATTTTCTTTAGCCAAAAGCATAAATAATGTCATTAGAACATATCTCTGCTTTGGTGCTCGTTTTAGTTTTTTTAGTAAATCTTTTAAATCTTCTTCAGAAGAATAAACAGCAGACAGTTTAATATAACGCTTTATTTTAGGTATATATTTTTCGTAAATTTCCTCCTGCACTCCTATGATTTTCCGTTCTAATAATTTTTCAATAACACTAACCACATTTTTTCTATCCAATATGGAACGGATATCGTTAATATGTATTGATGATTGATGCTGGAGGGCTTCATAAACCAAAAATTCATCATCGCTAAATTGTGATTCGTTTTGGGGTCCTCCTGAAAGTAAATAAATTATTGTTTCACTTTCCAAAAGAAAAGCACTTGGTAGTGCAGCACGCAATACTTCACCTAATGTACACATATAATAACTTGCCATCCATTGCCAATGCTCCAGCTGTATTTTGGTAATTATTGGTTGCTCATCAAGTATCTGATCAATAGATTTTGTTTCATAGGTTAGCGGAGTATTTTTATGAATGGAAAATACGATACCAGTATAAATTTTCGATCTTCCAAAAGGAACCGCTACCCGCATTCCAGCTTTTAAAAAAGAAGCTTCGTCTTTATTTACACTATACGTAAATGTTTGTTTTAAAGGTATTGGAAGGATTACATCAATAAAATACACGAGCTTAATTGTTTTTATTTTCTAGTGATTTTAAAGTTGCATTCAATTCAAATCCCAAAAGAAGAATATTTGAATTGATCCATATATATAACATCATAATTAAAATTGCTCCAATGGAACCATACAGCTCATTATAGTTTGAAAAATTATTGATATAAATACCGAATAAATATGTGGTTAACATAATTAAAAGAGTCGTTATAAAAGCACCAATTGATAAAAACCGATTGTTTTTTTCTTTTTTAATTCCATAATAATACAAGATAGCCACAACAAAATAAATCATTACAACAAAGATAATGTACTGAATCGTCGTGATCCAAAAAACGCCATTTCCAATAATCTCATTGCTCATTAATGATCGGATTAAATATTCACTATAAACAATAATAGTAATCGTAAAAAGCAATAAAATAGCAAGTAAAATTGAAACCGCCATGGCCATAAAATACTGTTTGATAAAATTTCTATTGATTGTTACATGATAAGAATATTCAAATCCGCTAAAAATAGCATTAACTCCATTGGTCATTAAAAAAATAGTTAGTATAAAAACAATAGATAACAGTCCCCCTCTAGGGTTGGAAGATATATCCTCAATGATGGGCAAAAAGAAACCAGTTGTTTGTGGTGGTAAAAAATCATTGATGATCGATAAAAAATCTTCTTGCTTTATCGGTAAATAAGGAATGAGATTTAAAAGAAAAAGTAAAAATGGAAATAATGCCATAAAAAAACTATAAGCAATAGAACCTGCTCTAGATGAAAAAGTGCCTTCAATTATTCCATACAAATAAGTTTTAATGAGATCGAACAATGATAATCCTTCAAATCCTGGTAATTTTATTTTTTTTAGTACCTGAATAATCTGCTTGATTACCGGAATTTTAATAAGAACCTCTTCTACATTTTTACTCATACTGCTTTTAAACTTAGATCCAAATTAGTTACCGAATGAGTTAATGCACCACTGGAAATAAAATCAACACCGCAATCTGCATATTTTCTTATGTTTTCCAAAGTGATCCCACCACTTGATTCAGTCAAACAAGAATCACCAATTAATGCAACTGCCTTGCGTGTCTCTTCTAAATTAAAATTGTCAATTAAAATACGATAAACACAATCTTCTTTTAAAATTTCTTTGATCTCTTCTAAATTTCTAGCTTCCACTATTATTTTCAAATAAAGATTTCTACTCTTCAAATATTCTTTTGTCTTACTGATCGCTTTTGTAATGTTTCCGCAAAAATCAATATGATTGTCTTTTAGCATTATCATATCATATAATGCAAAACGATGATTCTCACCACCACCAATTTTAACAGCCCATTTTTCTAGGGCACGTATGCCTGGACTTGTCTTTCGTGTATCGAGAATTTTAGTTTTAGTCCCTTTTAAAAGCACTACATACTGGTTCGTTTTAGTAGCAATTGCACTCATGTGCTGCATTGCGTTTAGTACGAGACGTTCCGACTTTAAAATAGACTGTGAATTCCCAGATATATAAAAACAAATATCCCCTTTTTTAACTTTTGTGCCATCTGGAATCTCTATATCCATTTTCAATCCAGGGTCAACAAATTCAAATACTTGTCTTGCAAAATCTACACCAGCGATAATCCCTTCTTCTTTTACTAACAACATTGCTCTTCCCTGAGCATCTTCAGGAATACAGGCAAGTGAACTATAATCCCCATCGCCAACATCTTCTCTAATAGCATTTGCAATTATGAAATCTATTTCTTTATTGAATTTCGCTTTTGAAATCATAATGGTTAGTTTTATGCTAATTTATGTAAAAGAAGCTAGAAATTAGAATCTTGACGCTGGAAATGAATTTTAATTTAAAAAAGTTTTTGGAAAATTGTACTTTTGATTTTATATAAGATATTCAGATAATAAGGTAGCCACTTCAATGGCATAATATGAAAATTAAACTCCTCACAATAGGAAAAACGGACAACGAAAACCTTCAGGTATTAATTGAAGATTACAGCAAACGATTAGGGTTTTATGTGCCTTTTAGTTTTAAAACAATTCCAGATTTAAAAAAATCAAAAAACCTTTCTGAAACACAACAAAAAAAAGCTGAAGGTATTGAAATATTAAAAAGTATTTCAAAAGCAGACACATTAATTTTACTCGATGAAGTTGGGAATTCCTACAGTTCTGTTTTGTTTTCACAATTTCTTCAGAAAAAAATAAATAGTGGACTTAAAACACTTGTTTTTGTAATAGGGGGACCGTATGGGTTTAGTGAAGATGTTTATGATAGATCTAATGGAAAAATCTCGCTTTCGGCAATGACATTTTCACATCAAATGGTTCGCTTATTTTTTATAGAGCAAGTATACAGGGCATTTACAATATTACGAAATGAACCCTATCATCATAATTAATTTACTTTGATTTTGATACGATCATTGATCGTACATCCTTATCAAATAAATAGAATCCGCTTTTTTCATCCCCAATCAAATTAATTTTATCAAGAATTGTTCTTGCAGTTGCTTCCTCTTCAATCTGTTCAGCTACATACCATTGTAGAAAATTATGAGTAGCGAAATCTTTTTCTTCAAAAGTGATACTGACTAATTTATCTATAGATTCTGATACATAAATTTCATGGTTTAACACATCTTCAAACATTTTTTTCGGAGATATAAAATCTGATGGAGGTTTATTTAAATCAGAAATTATCGCCTTCCCTCCTCTTTCATTTACAAATTTTATCATTTTAAGCATATGTTCTCTTTCTTCATCTGAATGTGCAAACATATATTTAGCAACCCCTTCAAATCCTTTTGTTTCAGCCCAACAAGCCATAGACAAATATATTTGTGAAGATTCTGCCTCTATTCTAATTTGAGTATTTAACGCTTCCTCGATCTTTTTTGATAACATAGCTACGAAGTTTATTTAATTTACAAAATTAGCCTAATTTACAAGCAATTCAAAGTTTAAAGCTATTCAATAAGCCTATTTCACAATAATCTTATCAACAAAATAACCCCTTTCATCTCTAATATTCAATACATAAATCCCTGATCTTAATTGAATATCAAGAACGATCTCATGGATTGGATTTTGAATATTTTTAATGAATACCTGCTGACCGAAAATAGAATAAATTGAAATAGTTACTTGAGAATAAGTTGAAGAATCATTTAATTTAATTTTCAATTGTTCCGAAACCGGGTTTTTAATAAGGTTATAATTGGTATTTACAAAAAATTCATTTATTGATAAAACCCCATTTCTAATTTCTTCCAAAGCAAAAGATGCATTTTCATTAGTAACTTCTCCGTGAAATTCATTTTCATTAGGAATCAAAGTATTTACAAAAGGGGAGGTATGGCTACCTCCAATATTTGGGCTTGCATACCAATTGGCTTCATTTGGAATTGCCAATGCACTAATAGTAGGAATAAAACAAAATTCGTCTTGCTCTATAGCTTCTAAGAAAGCTATGATAATTGGATTCCCACCACCACCAAAAGAACCTCTAATAGTACTCTTCCCTCCAGGAGCACTATCCAATCCATCGCTGGAAGAAAATGATTCGGCATCTGCAGTAAAAGATGCTATTGGTACGCTTGCGATGAAGGCCTCAAAATCAGTTACAGTATTTGTAAGACCTGCAGTTGGGGTAAAATGTAATATTATATCTGCTGTAACAGAACTTCCTAAATCCAAGGTAGTGTTTATAATTTGAATCCCCGGAGTGCCAATATTCATGGATTGCCCACTTCCATTAATCATTGTTACATTTCTAACTTGTTGAGGAAAGCCTATTACATTTAATTCTGACTGAAATGCATCTCTAAAATTAGGAGCTCCAACAGGTAAAAGTAATGTCGGATCTTGTAGGTATGTAGATCCATTTTGCAAATGGCCCAAATAATGGTCGATTAACATTTCTTTAGCTGCAGGGCTATTAAGTACTGTATCTATTGTCAATTGCGCTTGTTCATTTCCTTGCACTTCTGCTAAATAATTAATCAAGTACTGAAAACTAACTGGGACATTTGCTCCCAAATGTGGGGAATCGAAAGAGATATATAATCTGGTCTCATGATCCATGTCATTTTGCTCCATAAAAGCTAAGGCATAACGCGCCACTAATCCCCCCATACTTGGAGCAACAATCACCAATTCTTCATTTCCAGTTTTCTGATCATTTAAATGGGTAATTAGCGCTATTAAAACCATTGCATTACGCTGTATATAATCTGCACCACCATCAATATCCTTTCCATCTATAGTATACAGTGGAAAATTTAAAAGCACTGGATCAAATCCTTCATCTCGTAAAATATCTCCTAAATTATCATCTCCAAAATTTAGAGAATTATACATATCTTCAATAGATGAAGAATCTCCAGGATCAAAACCTGCAATAAATACAATTGGATTATCTAAGACTCCGTTTAGGTTATCAGGAAATATTTCGAATTCACCCTGTCCATAATAGGGCCGTGACTCATCATAACCTTGATAATTAATTGTTGCACTAATGTTTTGAGAGGTACAGGGAATACTGAAAATCGCAAAAAGAATTATGTAAAAATAGTTCATAACTTTTTTTTCGAAGATACTATTTTTTATTAATTCAATTCAGGGTAAAAGGTTTTAAAAACTGTATTAATACTGACTATTCGTATGTTATTATTTTATAATAAAGTTTAATTCTTTTTGGCCTTATTTTAAATTGAAATATAGTTAGTTTTTAAATAGGAAGCTGAGTAAAAATAAAAATAATAGATTAATTAAAACTTTCAATAATTTCACTTAAAAAATCATTGACATTAAAGTCAGGATTCTCTTTCAACCCTGTTCGTACAATTACCAAATCCATTGATGGAATAATAAATACAAATTGTCCCTGAAAACCATTACATGAATACATATCTATTGGAACATCTGGAAATTTTGCTCCGGCATTTAACCAAAAATGCCCTCCATAAACCCCATTAGATCCATTGGTAGGCTCTTTTGAAAAATCTACCCAGAATTTATTTATTAATTGTTCTTCCATCCATTTTCCATTATGCAAATAAAGAAGACCAAATTTAGCCCAATCTCTTGCAGTAGCCCAACCATAAGAACTTCCAACATAATTTCCTGAATAGTCTGTTTCGATAAGCATGGAGTGCATGCCTATTTTATCAATCAAGTCGGAATACCAAAAATCTAAATATTCCTGATGTGATTTAAACTGATCTCTAATAAAACTACTCAATAAATTTGATGTACCACTAGAGTAATTCCAAGTATTATCAAGAGGACCAACAATTAATTTATCTTTTTGAATGGTTGTCATATCTGGCTCTATAAAAAGCATTCTGGTAACATCACAAATTTTAGTATAATCTTCCTCCCATGCTAATCCGCTATTCATATTTAAAAGATTAGCCAAAGAAATATTTTTACGTTCATCATCCTTCCATTCTTTAAACAAGTCGGTTTGTTTTAAATTTACCATATCCTGTTTTTCCATAACACCAAGTACAGCACTCAACACACTTTTAGTCATAGACCATCCTAAAAACATCGAATTTTTATTAAATCCAGGTGCATATTTTTCAGAAATAATTTGATTCTTATATATGACTAATACCGAACGCGTTTTTTTTGTTTCAAGTTCTGTATCAATAAAAGCATTATCCACAGCTTTATTTAAACTCTTATATTCTATATTTTGAAAAATTGTATCCTTCTGATCAAGGTCGCCATAGGGATAAGGAAGGTTTATTTTAGTTTTAACCCTGTTGGGTTTTAAGTATGTATCTTGCTTAATTGCAACGTGTTCTGGTAATAAAACTACCCCCACACCATCTCTGTAAATAGCTTTTCTGGTTTTAATAAATAAGGCATTTGCTGAAACCGATTTCGATAATTCGTCTACCTTATTTCTCGCTAATCCCATTGAAGGTACATCGTTATCCTCACGCTCAGTAATATTTTGATTTCTCCCAGCTATAAACAAATGGGAAGCCACGCTTTTTGAAGAAAACCCACTAACTATATCCAATTTAGGATAAGTTGTAAATCCAAAATAGGTGACTACTATTAGCAGTAAAAGAATAATATATTTAATTAATTTTTTCACTTAATAACTATATTTATTATTATTTTGCCCCTCTGCTCAACCAGATCATTCCTATTATTGCCGAAATTAATGAAGCTGCCATAATACCCACTTTTGCAATTTGTTTTTGTTCTTCATCATTGAAAGCCAATTCTGAAATAAATATCGACATGGTAAATCCTATCCCAGCCAGAAAAGCTACCCCATAAATTTGTCGCCAAGTAATCCCATCAGGAAGTACAGCAATTTTCAATTTTACTGCCAATCGTGACAATAGGGAGATTCCTATAAATTTACCTAGTACAAGTCCTCCTATTATTCCCAATGAAATAGGGTGTAATAACATTTCTATTACCGAGCCATCTATGTGAACTCCTGCATTACTCAGGGCAAAAACTGGTAAAATGAAATAGGCAACAAAAGGGTGAAGGGAATGTTCTAGTTTTTGAAGTGGTGTATGAGCATCATCATTCAATACGTCTATCTTAGATAATAAATGTGCTTGTTGGCTTGATAAAAGTTTTGTGTCTGTTGGTTTTTCATTATTAAATTTATTTAAATATTTGCTCAATTTATTAAAATAATCATTCTCCTTTATCTTTGTATTTGCAGGAATAGTTAGTGCAATCAACACCCCTGCTATCGTAGCATGAACCCCAGAAAAAACAAAGACCATCCATACACCTACCAAGCCAATTAGACCATAAAAACTAGTTCTACGAACCCCAGATAAATTTGCGATAATTAAAACACCTATAAAAAAGGCAGCGGATAGCAATTCGCTATAATTAATAGATTCGGTATAAAAAACTGCAATAACCATTACTGCTCCCAGATCGTCTGCAATTGCCAGAGCTGTTAAAAATATTTTCAGGTTAATATGAACTCGTTTGCCTAATAATGCTAATAATCCCAAGGCAAATGCAATATCAGTAGCCATTGGTATTCCCCAGCCATTAATAACTTCTGGATTATTAATTGTTATTATAGCATAGAATATAGCTGGTACAAGCATTCCTCCTATTGCAGCAGCAATAGGCATTGATGCTTTCTTTAAGGAGGATAATTCTCCTCCCATAATTTCTCGTTTTATTTCAAGTCCGAGCGTAAAAAAAAACAAAGCCATTAGACCATCATTGATCCAGTGATGTAAAGATCCTATCATATTAATGTCTCCCCAGACAAAACCGACCTCAAACTCATGCCAAACATAATGATAGGATTCATAATATGCTGAATTAGCCCATATTAAAGCTGTTATTGCAGCAAAAATTAAAATGATACCACCATACGCTTCTTCGTTTATAAATTTTTTAATTCTCATCATAATTAGGGTCTATTTTGTTGTTTAATTATTTAATGAACACATAATATCAATCATTATCACATACATCCACTAAAAACTTTCCATCCATTAATGATTAAAAGATTTTTAATGTTTTGCAATATGAACTCCATCTGCTAATGCGTGATGTACATAGATAGCAACATTCATAAGTTTCTTTTCATCCCGTTGAAACATTTTTCCAAATGTTATTTTGGGTACACTATCTTCTACTTTATAATTTCGTGCATGGGTTAATCCTGAAAATGTATTCCATGGGAGTGATGAATAATAAATGACATCCTTTCTAGTATCTCCTTCCTTCAATCGCAATCCTTGAGAATTATGAACATTATTTATTTCCTCTTTTAAAGAACTGGAAAAAAATATCAAAATCAGTGTTGAATGGAACAAAAGTAAATCCGAAAGAATCATCATCCCTTCCTATGGTAGTTGAAGCATGAACTTCATCTAGTATTACTACTTCATTCCCCTTGATTCGGTATCGAAATTCTTTTATTCGATTAACTACAAGAATAGATTTATGAAGATAATAAGCGAAAAAAGATTGTTTCTTTTCTTTTGATAACTGGATAGGCTTTTGTACAATCAATCACAGTGACAATACCAAAAAATGGTTCGTCATATTTATTAAAAAAATTAAAGTGTTCCTTTCGATTCCAATTGGATTGATCAAGAATTTTCATAAATTAATTTACTGTAATTCCTGCTTTATACTTTCCTTTACTCTTTCTAATTCTAACTGCAACAACTTTGTACTCAGGGCATTTAGCTTCAGAATCGTGTACATTACCTGTTATAATATTGATCATAATCTCTGGAAAATGAAAAGTTGTACTCAATATTCCTTTTTTTACTTCATCGGTAATCTTTGCTTTTACATCTACTTTTCCTCGAGGAGATTCCAAACAAACATAATCTCCTTCAGCAATTAGATTTTCTTGAGCATCATCAGGATGAATCATTAAATAATCATCTTTAAGGAGTTCTTCATTAGCCGTTCTTCGTGTCATTGTTCCGCAGTTATAATGTTCCAACTCACGGTTAGTTGTTAAAATATAAGGATAGTCCTTAGCGTGAGATGCTAACTCCATTGTTTCTTCCCAAGGGTGAAACTCAAAATAACCTTTTCCTCTTTTAAATTCACTAGTGTGTAATATCTGCGTATCTGTACCATCTTTTTGTACAGGCCATTGCAATCCATTTTTACCCAAGCGGTCCCATGTAATCCCTGCAAAGAATGGTACAATTTGTGAAATTTCTTCTAACATGCCATCTGGTGTATATTCCGGTTGATTATGTCCCATTTTATTCATGATTTCCACAATAATTTGTCCATCAGGTTTTGTTCCTTCATGGGGCTTTACCACTTGACGGACTGCTTGTACACGTCTTTCACCATTAGTAAATGTTCCATTTTTTTCAAGGAATGAAGTTCCAGGTAAAATCACATCAGCGTATTTAGCCGTTTCAGTCATAAATAACTCTTGTAGAATCACTAAATCTGTCGCTTCAAGAGCTTTTATAACTTTCTGGGTATTGGGATCAGTTTGAACAATATCTTCACCAATAATCCATATTGCTTTTAGCTTGCCGTCCAGGGCTGCATCAAACATTTCTGGGATCTTATATCCTATTTCTTTTGAAACATCAACGCCGTAGAATTCATTATATATTTTATTTACTTCATCATCTGTAACGTCAAAGTATCCCGCGCCTTGATGAGGTTGTACCCCCATGTCTGCAAGACCTTGTACATTGTTTTGTCCACGTAATGGATTTACACCTACACCACGCCTACCTATGTTTCCGGTTAACAATGCTATGTCTGCTATTTGTATAACTGTAAATGTTCCTTGTGAATGTTCTGTAACTCCCAGACCATGAAACGACATTGCATTAGGAGCTTTAGCATAAGCAATTGCAGCTTCTTTTACCTGATTTCGATTAACACCAGTTACTTCTTCTAATTTATCCAGATCTATATTTAGCAGATCGCGTTTGTATTCATCAAAGCCTTCGGTTCTACTCTCGATAAAGGCCTCATCTGCTAAACCTTCCGTAATTATATAATACATCATCATATTAAGTATAGCGACATTGGTTCCTGGTCTTAAGGCAAGGTGATAGGTAGCATATTTGGCTAGTTCGGTACGTCTTGGGTCAATAACAATAGACACATTTCCAGATTTCATAGCAAACTGTTTTAATTTAGCTCCCGTAACCGGATGTGCATCTGTTGGGTTAGCACCAATTACCATAATGCAATTAGTGTCTTTTATATCGTCAATAGAATTTGTTGCTGCTCCTGTGCCAAAAGTTCGTTGCATTCCCAAAGCTGTTGGAGAGTGGCAAACCCTAGCACAACCATCAATATTATTAGTTCCAATAACGGTTCTAATAAACTTTTGCATTAAATAATTCTCTTCATTAGTACATCTGGCAGAAGAAATCCCTGCTATAGAATCGGGTCCAAATTCGTCTTTATAAGAACTAAGTCTTGTAGCAATATACTCATAAGCTTCTTCCCAAGTTACTTTTTCAAAATCACCATTCTTTTTTATCATAGGTGAATTTAATCGATCTGGATGGTTATAAAATTTAAATGCATATCGTCCCTTTATACAAGTATGTCCCTGATTTACTTCAGCATCAAAAGGTGCTGTGATACTTAATATCTCACCGTTTGAAGTCGCAATTTCCAAATTACAACCCACTCCACAATAAGTACAAATGGTTCTGGTTGTATCGGTAGGGACAATTGCTTTAGACTGAAAGACATCCGAAATCGCTGAAGTAGGACATGCCTGTGAACAAGCACCACAACTAACACAATCAGAATCCATAAAGGATTGATCCAATCCTTTAATGATGTGGGTATCAAAACCACGTCCAGCCATACTCAAGATAAATTCACCTTGCACTTCATCACATGCTCTTACACAACGATAACAGTTTATGCATTTTGAAAGATCTGAAGTCATATAAGGGTGACTTAAATCTTTTAATCTGAAAAGATGATCATCTCCTTTTGGATAGCGTACTTCTCTAATTCCTACTTTCGCTGCAACAGTTTGTAGTTCACAATTGCCGTTTACTTCACAGGTTAAACAATCCAATGGATGATCGGTAAGTACTAATTCTATAATATTTTTTCGTAAATTTTTAATCGCTTCAGTACTGGGATAAATATACTGTCCTTCAGCAATTGGAGTATGGCAGGAAGCCATTGTACGAGTCTTACCGTCTTTTTCTAATGCAACAGCAACACTACATACTCTACATGAACCAAAAGGATCTAAATTAGGTGCATCGCATAAAGTAGGTACGAGGTTCTTATCTTTATACCGCTTAATAAATGTTAGAATAGTTTCTCCTTCATCTATTTCAAATGGTTTGTTATCGATATATGCTTTTTTCATATTTTAGTTGTTCACTTCGGAACCATTCAGTAACCGTAATCTTATTAATCGATAAGATGGTCCATGAGCGGAGTCAATGGGTTAAATAAAGTATCCTTCCAATTCTTCATCAAAATACTGCAACGCATTTTTTATCGGTAATGGAATTCCTCCTCCATGAGCACAAAGTGAACCTTGCTCTAAAGTGGTCAATAAATCGTTAAATAATGTTCTGTTTATTTTAAAATCTGAATTCAATGCTTTTACTGAAAGTTCATGCCCTCTTTTAGTCCCTAATCTACAAGGAAAACATTTTCCACAGCTTTCATAGGAAGCAAAATCGAACAGATGCTCGATAAACTTCATGATGGGAAAATCTTTCGGTATACTAATGATTGAAGCATGCCCTAACAAGAACCCTTCATTTGCAAACGACTCAAAATCAATCTCTAAATCATTAATCTTAGAAACCGGAACTAATCCACCTAAGGGGCCTCCTATTTGTAGTGCTTTTATTTCAGTGTTAAAGCCTCCACCTAAGTCATGAATAACTTTTGAAAGTGGTGTTCCCATGTCTACTTCATACATCCCTGAATTGTTAAAAAAACTATCTAAACAAACCAGTTTTGTTCCTGAAGAACGATCCGTCCCAATATCTTTCCATGCCTTACCACCTTTTTCAATTATAAAATGCAAAGCAGCTAAAGTCTCTACATTATTGACAATTGTAGGTTTATTGAACAATCCTTGTTGGGCAGGAAATGGGGGGCGAACACGTACTTCTGGGCGTTGTCCCTCTATTGAATTGATCAATGCTGTTTCTTCTCCACAGATATAAGAACCTTGTGCTCTTATTATTTTAAAATCGAAATTAAATCCGCTACCTTCAATATTCTCTCCAATCAAATCATGATCTCGTAGTTCATCAATTGCATTTTGAATAATTTCTGCTGCTTCTGGATATTCTGCTCTAATATATAGTATTCCATAATTGGCATGTGTTACATAGCCTGCAATAAGCATTCCGAATAACACCGAATGTGGCTGTTGTTCTAATAAATACCTATCTGAATAGGCTCCTGGATCTCCTTCATCTGCATTACAGATTATAAATTTAGTCTCACTTTTTGCAGCTCTACAAAAACCTAATTTCATTCCCATAGGAAAACCTGCTCCTCCTCTACCGCGTACATTTGATATTTTGATTTCCTCTAAAACAACTTTTGAATCTTTTTTTAAAGAATCTTTTAATGGCTGATAATATTCTAAAATGGTACTGAATGGTTTAGTTAAAATTTGATTTCCTGATGCTTTAACTATATAATCATCTTGATTTAATTTGTTTTCAGAGGAAAATATAGAAGTTAAATCATTTGCTGCAGCACCCGAATAATTCTTTCCATTATAATTAAAAGCATTATTTTCATGACATCTTCCTAGGCAGGTCATATGTCCAATTTCATCTGCATTAACCTGTTTCTTTAAAATTTCTATTAGCTGATCTTGAGTTCCGGCACAAACACAAGCGGTCCCGTTACAAACGTACACTTTTTTGCCTTTGTTTTCAGGTTTCATAAAATCGTAGAAAGAAGCTGTTCCATAGGCATTTGCTTTTCCAATTAAAAAGTCATCTGCTAATTTGGCTAGCTCCTCTAAATTAGGTGTTCCTTCTTCTTTCGAAAGTTTCCCCATTTTATCAAAAAGATTGCTATCCAATCCTTTTTTTCCTAATAATTCACTTAAATTATTTAACATAAATGCTAACTTGCTCTGAAGTCGATATTATTTGATTTTCTATTAATTTTTGTTCGTTCCAGATTGGAATAACAAGTCACTCGTTCATCCCTGCAAAAAGCAAATAAGGTAATTCCCAACTCTTTTGCATAATCAACAGCTAAAGAAGATGGAGCTGAAACTGCAGCTAGAAAGGGAATCCCTGCTTTAAAACATTTAATCACTATTTCGTAGGAAACACGTCCGCTTACTGTTAATACAGAGGCTTTCTTTAGTTTTTTTGAAAGGATTAGCTTTCCTATTACTTTATCTACTGCATTATGCCTGCCTATATCTTCCATTGCAGATAATAATGTACCTTGAATAGTAAAAACAGCTGCTGCATGGGCTCCTCCAGATTTGTGGAAGCTATATTGTTTATCGTTCATTTTTTCAAACAATCGATTCAATAAAGCAATATCTATTTTCTTTTTTTCATCAATTGTTTTTCCTAGGAATGATAAATCGCTTAATTCTGTTTTTCCACAAATTCCACAAGAAGAAACTGATAAAAGTGTTCTGCTATTTGAATATCCTTCACCTAATTCTTCATTAGGAATTGTAAGATCAATAATGGTTACGATTCCTTCTTCATTTTCCTTTTTTAATACTATATCAGGAATAAATTGAACATTTTTAATGATACCTTCGGAATGTAACAACCCGCGTACCAAGTTAATATCATCTCCAGGGGTACGCATTGACACCGTAAATGGTTTCTTATTGATATTAATTTGCAAGGCTTCTTCAACAGTAAGTGCATCAACCGTTTTATCAACCGAATCAATTTCAAATTTCTTGCCTTGATACTTTCTGGTAGCCATAGGAAATATTAATTAACATAACGAAAATAATGTAATTTTTCGTCTAAAGCAATGATGTGGTATTTAAGATTCAATTTTAACTTTTGTTCCACTGAAATTAGCATTACCCATTAATGTTTCGATATTGAAAGTATCTGTTAGATCATTAATGTTCACACTGGTGTGTTTTATTGCAATTGAAAGCTTTATTCCTTTTCTGTTATGTCCCTTCATGCGGTATACTTACTAGCCCCGGCATGATATTTTCTGTAGATTCAACTGGAATTTAATTAATCATCAAAATTTTAAAATTCGTTTGATCCATTTAAGTTTCACTTTGGTCTGAGGATAGTATTTTAGGGGTAATTCAAATGCATTCGATTTCTCCAAAATACTTTTATAATGTGTAAATACTTTAAAGCCAGCTTTACCATGGTAACTTCCTATACCACTATTCCCAACTCCTCCAAAAGGTAACTTACTATTGGTAATATGCATTATGCTATCATTAATAGCACCTCCACCAAATGAAATCTCTTTTATTATTTTCTCTTTTTGTAGTCTATTATTAGAAAATACATAGCAGGCTAATGGCTTTGGATTTACATTTACCTGTCGAATCACATCCTCCAAATTAGTATATGAAACTACAGGCAATATAGGGCCAAAAATTTCTTCTTTCATAATATTATCTTCAAATGTAACATCTTGTATTACAGTTGGTTGTATTATGCTATCAGATGTATTGATTTCACCACCAAAATAAACTTTCTCCTTATCGATCAGGTCGGATAAACGCATAAAATTCCAGGCATTAATAATTTGTGTGTAGTTACCATTTTCAATTGAAAATTGTTCTTTTTCAATTTCTGTTTTTAAAGCTTCTAAAAACTTTTTTTCCATAGATTTATGTACCAACACATAATCTGGAGCAATACAAGTCTGACCAGCATTTAGAAATTTCGCCCAGACCATTCGTTTTACCGTCATTTTTAAATTGCAATCTTCTGTAACAAATGCCGGACTCTTTCCTCCTAGTTCTAAAGTAACAGGAGTTAAGTGTTTTGCAGCTGCTTGATATACTATTTTTCCAACTTGCGAACTTCCAATAAAAAATATCATATCAAATTTTTGATTTAATAATTCGGTAGTCTCGGGAATTCCTCCTTCCACCACTTTTAAATAATTGGGATTAAAATTTTCATTGATTAGTTTTGCCATCATCCTACTGGTATTCATCGGCATTTCACTAGGCTTTATTATAACCGTATTCCCTGCAGCAATTGCAGCAATAACTGGTGCTAAAGTTAGTTGATATGGATAATTCCAAGCACCTATTACCAAGCAAACACCTAGTGGTTCTGGGATAATATAACTCTTCGCTGGAAAATTGAGCATGTTGGTTCCCACACTTTTAATTCTGGCCCAGTTTCGTAAATTCTTTTTGGCATCTTTAATATCGTGATATAATAATGCTAATTCGGTGACAAAGGTGTCAAACTCAGATTTTTTAAAATCGTTATAAATAGCTTCATACATAAGCTTCTCATTAGATTCTAAAACTGATTTTAGTTTATTTAATTGGACTAGTCTAAACTTTAGATCTTTGGTTTCATGGGTGTTGAAATAATTTCTTTGCTGAGATACGAGTTTATTCATAAATCCTAAATATTAATTGTTTCTCTAAAAATACTACTTCATAAACAAACAATCAATAAAATCTGTGAACATATGAAGAATTAAGCCAATTGAAATGAATCGTAATTTTTAAAGTAGTACAAAACTATATAGATTCCTATAGCATAATAAGAATGTAACAAATGAAAATTTATGCTGCAACGATTTGGAGAATAAATTGGACTTGCAAATAAATGATCAAGATCAACCAACATCGTTGCTATCATTATCAACCAAGCTTTTTTCCAATGGTTTCTGAAAAATACCCATGCAATAAGCCCAGGAAATAAAAAATGAAGTCCGTAATGAATAAATTGCTGAAGCATGATTTTAGCTAGCCTCTATTCCGATTTAATATCCGATATTCTTCGTAACACTCACTAATAGCATCTAAAATCTGAAGGTCGTTGGCTGTGCGAATAAAGTCTTTGGAGTAACTGCAATTATTTAAAATTTCATCAATATCCACCCTTTCCAATTGAAGAATTGCCATAAGGGTTTCCCTATCAAACTTACTTTGTAATAAAGCTCTAATCTCATCATCCTCCTTCATCATGCGTAATTTTTTCATCTGTTGAGGTCGTTTCCCAAATACATTATATAGGAAATCTGCGGGATTAAATATAGAGTTTAGTACTTTACTAACTGATCCTGGCTGAGTATTACCCCCTTCATATCCAGAACTAAGACCTGCAATACGATACCGATGGTTATCGTAAATTGGAATCAATTTGGCATCTACTTCTATATAACCAGTAAGTTGAACTTGTCTCACAACAACTTCTTCAAGTGCAATACTCAATTCGGTCATCTTAATTCGAATTTCACCAAACTTAAGCCAGTCATTAGTTACCCGAACACGAATCGATTTAAATCCCAAATATGAAAAATACAGGGTGTCATTTACAGTGGCTTTAATTGAAAAATCACCTTCTGCATCTGTTAATGTCCCTTTTACAGTATTTAAATTTACAACATGGACATTTATTAGAGACACATCGTTTGATGCATTCATAACTTTCCCTTTAATAATTGTTTCTTCTTGAGACCAAACTGTAGTTACAAATAAGCCCAATAAAAGAAGTAATATTATTTTTTTCATAGCCTGCCGTAAATGTAACGTATTAGACTTAATTTTTATTACCAAGTTTGTGGAATAACAAAAATTTAAGGTTCATAAAACTTTCAGCTTTTTAATTGTTAATTTCTTCTCCGACGTCTTCCTCCAGTTCCTGAATTTGAAGGTTGATAACTTCTTCTTCTTCTACTTTTCCCTTTAAAACTAGAATTTCCACTATCGCTTCGACCTTCTTTTCTTCCTCTACTTCTTCCATCTTCTCTTCCTCTTCCTCTACTCCTTTTTCGTCCAGTGTCTTTTGAAATTTCTACAGAAACCCTTCTACCCTCTAATTCAAAATCTTTAAAGAAACTCATCGCCAATTCCTGATGCTTAGTGTCAGTATTAAAAAAAGAAAAGCTATCTTTTACATCTACCTTATATACCTCATCTTTCCCTAATTGAAGCTTCTCTTTTAGGAAATCCTTTAAACTCATCCAATCAAAATCGTCTTTACCACCTATATTAATAAAATAACGCACAGTATTTGCCGAACCTTCAGAAATATCTCCTACAGCAGCATTCAGATCTTTTGCTTTTTTATAGTAATTATAAAAACGCGTAAACTCAACCGAAAACACTTTTTTAATCAGTTCTTCTTTTGAAAATTCCAACAAGACCTCATTGATGTTAGGAAGATAGGTATCTATCTCATGATTGATCTCTGTTTCTTTTATTTTATTGGCTAAATGAAACAACTGTACTTCACAAATTGCCATTCCTGAGGGAACTTCTTTTGCTACAAATTTCTTTTGAATCATTTTTTCTATAGTGTGAATCTTACGGCGTTCACTTTTTGAAACAATGACCATTGAAATACCATTCTTTCCCGCCCGACCTGTACGACCACTTCGGTGTGTATAGGTTTCTATTTCATCTGGCAGTTGATAATTAATCACGTGAGTAATATCATCTACATCAATGCCACGAGCAGCAACATCGGTCGCTACTAACATCTGAATTTGGCGATTTCTAAAGGACTTCATTACAAGGTCGCGTTGATTCTGACTTAAATCTCCGTGTAAAGCCGCTGCACTATATCCATCTTCTATTAATAGTTCTGCTACTTTTTGAGTATCTCTTTTAGTTCTGCAAAATATAACTGAAAAAATAGATGGATTTGCATCTGCAAGTCTTTTCAAAGCTTGATACCGGTCTCTTGCATTTACTAAATAATATTCATGAGATACATTTTCTGCACCAATATTTTTACTCCCAACAGTAATTTCAATTGGATTGTTCATGAATTTACGGGCGATACTAGATACCTCTTTTGGCATCGTAGCACTAAACAACCAAGTACTTTTATCTTCTGGAGAATGTGACAATATTTCTGTTATGTCTTCATAGAAACCCATGTTCAACATTTCATCTGCTTCATCCAAAACACAATATTCAATTTTTGAAATATCAATCATGCGCCTACCGATCATATCTTTCATTCTTCCTGGAGTCGCTACTATTATTTGTGTCCCCTTTTTAATATATCTAGCTTGATCGGTTATACTTGCACCTCCATAAATTGCTACTACATTTAAGCCTTTATAATGCTTTCCGTAGTTTTTAATTTCGTTGGTGATCTGCAAACAAAGTTCGCGGGTTGGTGATAAGATAAGCCCTTGAGTATTTCGGCTTTCTACATTTATTTTCTGAATCATGGGAAAACCAAATGCTACAGTTTTTCCTGTACCAGTTTGTGCCAAAGCCACCATATCGGTGTCTGTATCTAATAATATTGGAATTGATTTTTCTTGAACTTCTGTTGGAGTTTCAAACCCCAATTCTACTATGGCTTTTAGAATGTTTTCATCTAAGCCTAACTCTTTAAATTTACTCATGTAGTATTATATATGATTTATTTGTGTGTGTTTAGAAGTATATGCGACAAATAAACCTATACTACTTCATTAACACTTCCTCTCCCTGAGGATTTTTATATTCTAATAACAAATGCTTTTTAGAATGAAGGCGCAAATGTACTGTTTTAAAATTAAACTAACTAGTTGATAGATAATCAATCAACAATTGTACTGCTTTTCCTCGATGCCCTATTACGCTTTTTTGCTTTAAGGTCATCTCTGCAAAGGTTTTAGTATAACCTTTGGGTTGAAATATTGGATCGTATCCAAACCCATCTTCTCCACGAGGAGCCTTAGTAATACTACCTTCACAAATACCTAAAAACAATTCAGATTTACCATTAATATTAAGTGCGATTGCTGTTTTAAATCGAGCTTTACGGTTGATTTTTTCCTTGAGGTTGAATTGCAATTTGTACATATTTGCTTCCGCATTATTATCTGGTCCTGCATAACGAGCACTAAATACACCAGGAGCATTATCCAGTGTTAAAACCTCTAATCCAGTATCATCAGCAAAACAATTATACCCATATCTTGAGGAAACAAAATTGGCTTTCAATATTGCATTACCTTCAATTGTTTTTGAGGTTTCTGGAATAGCTTTCTTACAGCCAATGTCAGTTAAGCTCAATAATTCAATATAAGCAGGCATTAGGGACCTAACTTCATAGAGTTTGCTTTTGTTATGTGTTGCAAAGACCAATTTCATATATTATTTCTGTGAATACAGCGCTACTCTATTGTCTTCAGAATCTAGGAACACTCCCATATACCCTAATTCTGGTGAAATTTGTGCTTTATCCTGAAGTACCTTCCCTCCTGCAACGATTACTCGATTGAGTTCTATTTGAACATCATCACTACTGAAATAAATCAAAGTTCCTTACTGAATAGGAATATAACTCTCATACTTTATCAAACTTCCCATTGCTCATGAAGCCTCAGGAACACTTGGAAAAAAAGCCATTTCAACGCCTCCAATATCTTGAAGAGAAATATCTATTTTAAAAACAGCTTTATAAAATCTCTTGGCACGATCCATATCATTGACAGGAATCTCAAACCATGCTACCATATTTTTTTTCATATCTTTATTTTAAAATATCCAATGTTTTAATTATTTCAAATAGCATTAAAACTCAAAATAATAAAATTCCAAATACCATCTCCTAATTTCTAGCTTCTATCCTCCATTTCATCTATCCTTATAAAACCGTTCTATAATATCATCCACACTCTTGATCGTATTCTTTGTCCAATCTAATAATATTTCTTGTTTTTCCCCATCAGATAATTCCCAATTAACAGTTGATTTTTTTAATTTAGTTATAACAGCTTGTAAAATGATTGCAGCTGAAACTGAAATATTCAAACTTTATGAAAAGCCATATATGGGAATTTTTAAAAATCCATCTGCTTCCTTTAAAACAGTTTTGCTTAATCCTTTTTTTTTGTTCCAAAAAAAAACAGCCCTCTTTGTTACATCAAAATCCTGCAATATTTGTGAGTTATTATGTGGTGTGGTTGCGATGATTTGGTAATTTTCCTTCCGAAGAGATTCGATACAGCTTCTCGTTGTATCGTCCCGTTTGATACTCACCCACTTTTGGACTCCCATCGCAATTTCTTTATTAATTTTTTTTTCAAACCGTTCTTCAATAACATATAAGTCCTGAATTCCAAAAACATCGCAAGAACGCATCACTGCGCTGGTATTATGTAATTGAAAAATGTCTTCTGTAACTACTGCAAAATGACGAGTTCGATTTGAGATTACTTTATTAAATAACTCTCTTCGCCTTTCGGTTAGGTAAGTCTGTAAGTAGTTAAAAAGTTGTTTATCCAATACTAAAATATTTTTTACTAATGTAAATAGATTATAATTAAACCATATGTAATTTAATTAATCTTTGAGTAAATTTACCATCCCTCATATTAGCAACAGAGGATTAACATGAAAATAACAGTATTAACAGGAGCTGGAATGAGTGCCGAAAGCGGTATCAAGACCTTTAGAGATAGTGGAGGTTTATGGGAAGGTCATGATGTGATGGAAGTAGCTTCTCCAGAAGGTTGGAAAAAGAACCCTGAATTCGTGTTAACGTTTTATAATCAACGCAGAAAACAATTATTAACCGTTTCACCAAATGCTGCACACATTGCCTTGGCAGAATTAGAAAAAGATCATGAGGTTTCCATTATTACTCAAAATGTGGATGACTTGCATGAACGTGCTGGAAGTACCAATGTGTTACATCTCCATGGAGAATTATTAAAAGTACGCAGTACAGAAATTGAACAATCAGTCTTCAACTGGAATGAAGATCTAAATCTAGGAGATACCTGCAAAGATGGTTATCAATTACGACCACATATTGTTTGGTTTGGAGAGGCAGTACCCGAAATGGAGAATGCTATAAGAATTGTTATGCTAACCGATATCCTCATAATTATAGGAACCTCTATGCAGGTGTATCCTGCTGCAGGGTTAATGCAATATGCATCTCCAGATACTAAGGTGTTTTTTGTGGATCCATCACCTTCTATTAGCTCATCAAAAAGGCTCACAGTTATAGCTGAGAATGCGACAAGTGGGGTTGATAAAGTTATAATGTTAATTAAAGAATTGAATTATTGAGTTTTAAATTAAGACCTACTAGGTTACTTATAGCCTATTGGTCTAATTCAAAAACACTATCATACTAAAAATGAATCACGAAATCTTAATCGAAAAATTAAACTTCCCAAGAGCCTATCGCGAAGTAAGATTGGAAATAGCAAATTGGGTAATTGATCCTCCCAAAACTTTTCCACAGCTATTGGATATTTGTTTCTAAGATGAGGAAAAACTTTCGTATAAAGCTTCCTGGATATTAGAGTATGTCTGTATTGAAAAAATTGACTTGTTAGTTCCTTATTTTGACCTATTATTTAAAAACCTCCCAAAAATTCATTTAGATCAAGCTGTAAGACCCTTTTTAAAAATCTGCTTGATGCTTGCAAAACTCAATTATAATAAAAAAGATAAGTTGATTATAAAAAATTTAAATTCAAGGCGTAAAAAAACAATGACAGAATGCTGCTTTGATTGGTTAATCACCAATCAAAAAGTTGCTTGTCATGCATTCGCCATGGATGCCTTGTATTTATTAGGAACTGAAATTGATTGGATTCATCCCGAATTAAAAGTTGTAATCGCACAAGATATGCATTCGAGAAATGCTGGGTATGTTACAAGAGGGAGGATAACTTTGGAGAAAATTTCAATACATAAAAAACTCCAATCTCGTAACTCCTAACTCTTAACTCTTCCTTATCTTTGCTCCTTCAATTATTAAAGCCTTGGCGAAGGTGATTCATCAAAACAAAAACTATGTCCACCAATTCCTTAAAAGCAATTTCACCAATAGACGGCAGGTATGCTTCCAAAACAAGTATCTTAATTCCTTTCTTTTCTGAAGAAGCGCTTATAAAATATCGTGTGCAAGTTGAAATTGAATATTTTATTGCCTTGGTGGAACTTAAGATTCCTCAATTAAATGGTTTTGATATTACTCTCTTTTCTGATTTAAGAAAAATCTATATTGAGTTTTCAACTGATGATGCCATAAAAATTAAAGAAATTGAAAAAGTAACCAACCACGATGTGAAAGCTGTTGAATATTTTATAAAAGAGAAATTCGATGGTTTAGTATTGACTCCATTCAAGGAGTTCATTCATTTTGGATTGACTTCTCAAGACATCAATAACACAGCAGTACCTTTATCTTTAAAAGAAGCGATAAAAGATGTTTATGTTCCTTTTTTATTGGAATTGAAAAATAAATTAAAAGGATTGGCTTCAGATTGGGCCGACATTCCAATGCTAGCACGTACTCATGGACAACCAGCCTCTCCTACCCGACTGGGAAAAGAGATAGAGGTATTTGTTATTCGTTTTGAAGAACAAATGGAATTATTGAACGATATCAAAAATGCTGCAAAGTTTGGGGGTGCCACCGGTAATTTTAATGCGCATCATATTGCATATCCGCAAATTGATTGGAAAGCTTTCGGAAAAAGATTTGTTCAGGATAATCTAGGATTACATCATTCTTTCCCTACTACACAAATAGAACATTACGATCATATGGCAGCCTTGTTTGATTGCTTAAAGAGGATAAATACGATCCTTATTGATTTGAATCGTGATATCTGGACTTATGTGTCTATAGATTATTTCAAGCAAAAGATCAAAAAAGGTGAAGTTGGATCGAGTGCTATGCCTCATAAAGTGAATCCTATAGATTTTGAAAACAGTGAGGGGAATTTAGGAATTGCCAATGCCATTTTTGAGCACTTTTCAGCTAAACTTCCAATAAGTAGAATGCAAAGGGATCTTACAGATAGCACGGTATTACGAAATATTGGTATTCCAATTGGTCATACACTAATTGCATTTCAATCTACATTAAAGGGACTGAATAAATTAGTATTGAATAAAGCTAAATTGAAAGAAGATCTTGAAAATAATTGGGCGGTTGTTGCTGAAGCCATTCAAACCATACTAAGACGTGAAGCTTATCCAAATGCTTATGAAGCCCTAAAAAGCTTGACACGAACCAACGAGAAAATTAACGCTCAATCTATTGCTGCTTTTATTGAAACATTAGATGTTTCAGAAAGCGTGAAGGAGGAGATGAGAGTGATTACCCCTTCTAATTTTACTGGAATATAAAAAACCTACTAGATTTTTATTGCCAACCCAAGCCTTAGCTTAGGAGGAAAACCTAGTAGGTCTATTAATTCAACTAAATTCTTCTTTTACATATCGAATAACTGTCCGATAGAACTTAACTTAGATGCATCGATATCACCATTTTCAATGGAGTTAAGCAACTTTATCATTTGTCCAGGTTGCATTTTATCACCCAATAGCCTAAACAACGCAAATCCTTTTTCATCATCACTTGCAAAGACTATTATTTCATCTATTGCATCTTCTTCACCTAAAAACTTAAGGGTTGCTCCTTTATTATTGGAACCAAATTTCATTAGGGTTTTGTATTGTTTCTGATTAATAATATCCTTGAGTTCTTGTTTCTTATCAATATATTCCTCATTTCCATTTTCTTGTAATTAGTGTCTGGTCGGTAAGAGTATAAATTTCTTTAATATCAAAAACTAGCAGAGGGTTTATTCTGTTTTTAGAATTAAAAAGAGATTATCAAGGCGTTTTTAATTTTTGCTGTAAGATTTTTTGATAAACACCATCATTTTGGTCTGAAAGCTGGTTTTAAGACATAGCTATCCTATGGTTACTTATGTTTAAACTCATAAAGGAACTCGCATTTTTAAGCTGCTTTGTGCCTCTGTTTCGTTTTTTCTTTGATGCTTTTCTTTTTTATTAAATTTCCTAAACGGTGAAGATTATAGGATAAAACAGCAAGAGCAACATATTTTTCGAAGTTTTCCTCCCCTTTGTCAGGACATTTGTTCAATCCATGATGTTCCAGTTGGTTTATGTCAGATTCAATGCTTTGATGACTGTTGTTGAGTTGCTTGAAATCTTTATCCCTTTCTATTTCTAGTCTGACGTTATTGCGTCTTCCTTTTTGTTTGAGCATGAGAATCAGGAATACTTTTTTCGAGTTGTGCAATGATTTCTTTAGAACTAAACCCCTTGTCAAAGCTCAAGGATGTTAATCGATTAGCAAACTGTTTTTTTACCTCTTTGGCAGTTTTAACAGTAAATTCTGCGTCGGGAGGATCTCCTGTTAGTCTGTGGTAAACTATAAAATGATTTTGATCTGTAATAATCAAATGTTTTTGTCCCGGTTCTGCAATCACTCCAGCTTTCCCTTTGTTAATCCATTTGGTATGAGGTTCAAATAAAGAAAACACTTTCTCGCTATAAGGAATCTTTTCTCCCTTTAATAACCTTCTCTCTGCCAAATCTATATGTTTGGCTGGCATCTTGCTGTAGTACTCTAATTCAAGTAATAATGAGTATTGATGTATTGTATTGACCTTAAAAACGCTTTTGAATGTGTTTATCTTTTTATAAAGGGTTTGGGCTAGATTTAAGTAATTCTCTGCAGCAGTTTTTAAACGAAATTCCTTATGTTTGCCTCCAGATCTCCTGGTCTTTTGTAGCTTTCTAAATTCAATTTTAACACGCTTTTTCCAATCAGACCCGTTGCGCCAACCCCATATGTTTTGTTGAGATGCTAAAGTGCAACTGATAACAATACATTTTCGGGCTGCATCCCACAACAAATTATAATCTGTGGGGAAATGTACATTGGTTTTTACAACATAACTATCGGCTTTAAGCGCAACAGCTTCTCGGTCTTTTTTTTTAGATAACCCTGTCCTACTCCCAAAACTAAGGCATTGATCTTTTCTATGGTTTCAACTTTTAGCAATCCAATGTTTTCCTTTAATGCCGTTAAACGGTATTGCTTATCCTCTACTGTGAACCCATGAGAATCACCTTCTATACCCATGAGTTGACGCACATATTTATCTGAATTGGCAATCCACAATAAACGATCGTAATTGCTGTTAAGGGTTAATCGTATAACAGATAAAACAATCACTTCCCATATGGCCATCCCCTGGCGTCCTGTTTGTCGTTTCCCATTTTGAACAATGGGTTCTACAAGTTTAAACATTTTTTGATGGGATGCCTTGTTAGTGAAAATTGTTTGGAGGGCTAATAAAACTGGTGGAAGTTCATCTCTGCTTTTTAAGAGAATCTTTACCTCTGATATTGGAATGCTTCCTAAAACTGGAGATAACTCAAAGCGTTTGCGCAGAATCATTTTTTTAAAACGAATCTATGGCTTATAAAACCAGTAAATCCGTTAGTTATAACAATATAACAAATTTTTTAGAGCTGGATTCAGTTAGAAAACAGATGTTATTAACTTAATAATCAACAATATGAAAGTTTACGACCAGAGACTAATTAGTTATTTCAATTATGTTAATAGAACTGTTGTAGGTTTGGGGGTTACTACAGATGGAGACATTATTGGACTTTCACCCAACAATAGTGATGATCCTAATAATTGGAATCATAAATAACCAAGATTGAAAAATGAAAATTGAAATGAAGGACATTCTTGTACACCCTAGCTATTTCTCATCAATAGTACAAATGGCAGCAATTGTACAGGCATCAAAGGTACAATTTGAAATTGAAGACAATTACCAGAAACAATCATATAGAAATCGGACAAATATTGCACATAGCAATGGAAAATTAATGCTAAGTATCCCTATAAAGCATTCAAAATCATCCCAAAAAAAAGTAAGTGTAAAACAAAAAACTAAAGATGTTCAAATTGAAAATAGTTTTCCGTGGCAAGTTCAACATTGGAAATCCTTAGAGACTGCATACCGCACTTCCCCTTTCTTCGAGTATTATGAGGATGAATTAAAACCATTATTTTTCAATTCAGAAACTTCATTAATGCGTTTTAATTTGAAAGCATTTGATCTTATCTGCGAATTGTTAACTATTGATATTCATTATTCATTTACTGAATCCTATGAAAAAGATCCAAAGAATAATGATCTGCGCTTTCTAATTAATGCAAAATCAAAAAAAAAGTATACTCTTAAGCCCTACACTCAGGTATTAGCAATCAATCATGGTTTTTTAAACAATCTATCAATATTAGATCTGTTATTTAATGAAGGGACGAATGCGATTGGTTATTTAGAATCACAGCAATTAGACTTTATATAATTAATCTAAAGAAACAGTAACACATATTGGATAATGATCTGAAAAGGTCTTTTTTATTGTTTCAAATTGAACAATTTTCAATTCCTCAGGAACTAAAATAAAATCAATTCGCATTGGAAATGAATCAAATAAATAAGTAGTACCAATTCCATTTCCATTTTCAATAAAGGCATCATTCATTGAAGATGAAAGCTTATGATATACATATGAAAATGAAGTATTATTAAAATCACCACATAATAGAACCAGATGTTTTGAGCTTTTTTTATACGCTAAAACTCGTTCGACTTGTTGTTGTTGCTTAGTGAATGCTTTAGTAATTCTTTTTCTGAATTTCTCCTTATCACCTTCTTGCAAAAAATTAACACTCGGTAAAATTCCAAGAGAATTTAAATGTAAATTATAAATGCTTAGTGTATCGTTACCTCTAATAACATCAGCGTAGATAGCGTTGTTATACGTTTCTTTAAATTCAAATGACCCTGTATTTATCAATGGATATTTTGAAAATATTGCATGACCCAAAATATTTTTTCCCTTATAATAAATAAATTGATATGGGTATGTTGAAAAATCTGCTTTGTTTTCAGCATAATATTCTTGAATACAGATTATATCTGGTTGTTGTGTTTCAATAATTTCTGAAAGTATTTTTGGAGCTATCTCTTTTGATTTTTTATCCTGATACGCATTAAACAGGTGCACATTATAAGATAATATAGAAATGGTTTTATCCGTTTCAAAAAAATCGGGTTCATTAGAAAACTGGATAAAGGAACCAAAATGAAAATGTGCGATGACCAATACTGATATCGATAAAAAAATATTCTTTTTTAATTTAAATAACCAGTATAATACAAATAGCGAATTGAATACGATAAGAGGCGAAACAACAAGGCTTAATAATGATATGGTTGGAAATCGCAATGGAGGTATGTAGGGCAATACAAAAGAAATCAACAATAAAAAAGCCACAACTAGATTAATCCAAAAAAGCAATTTATTAAGAAGCCCCAACTTTTTCATTTCTTTAATAATCTACAAATTACTAACTAGTTTTAAAGCAAAAATTTATTTTTAGAGTAGAAAATCCTTAGTCATTTTTCCCAGCTTTAAAAAGAAAATCTTTTTCTGCTTTTGTTAAGCTTTCATATCCGCTTTTCCCGATCTTATCTAAGATAGCATCTATTTTTTTTTGATGTTCCCCTTTTTCATCTTTCTTATTCGAATGGGTTGATTTTTTTGTAGTACGGTGTACTTTTCTAAAAGGTTTTTTTACCCTGGGTTTAAATTGATTTACACACCAATTTATTATGTTTTCGAACCATTTTCCAATATCGTTTCCTTTTGCAAGTTGAACTGCATATAAATAACCAAATAAAGCACCTCCCAAATGCGCTAAAAGCCCACCTGCATTACCTGAAGATGGAAGTTGAACAAGATCAAGTAACACGACAAAAAGTCCAATTTTCCATAATTTAATTTTAAAAAAAAAGATACGGACTATGGTATTTTGAGTGTAAACCGCTATAAATATCATAATGGCTCTTACAGCAGCTGAGGCACCTATTAACCTAGCATTTTGATCGTTAAAAACAGGAAATAAATTATAAGCTAAAACATAAAGTAATCCACCAAAAATAGCACCTAAAAGGTAGATCGTTAAAAAACGTTTTGAACTGAATAAATTGATCACAAAAGAACCAAACCAATATAAGATGTACATATTCCAGAAAATATGCCAAAAACCAAAATGTAAAAAACTATAAGTAATTAAAGCCCAAGGTTGAGTTAACAACGAAATAAAGTCGTTTGGCAATACTAACCAAGAGGTTAATTGACCCGATGGAATACTAAAAAAGAAAGATCCCAAATAAACCAATAAAAAAATCAGAGCATTAATTATTATTAGTTTTAAAACGATACTTGCTGATTTGTATTGATATGCTAAATTAGTTGCTGCCAATTTTAATTTTTATATTTTATACTTTTTTCAATTCACTTTATTTACTTTGTATTTTCAGGGATACAATTTGATATCATGGTATTCCCTTTGCTTAAATAGATATACTACAATACTCACATATATCTCACAAAGATTCATAAAGGAGAAATACCTCATCAAATTCCTCATTAACATACTCCTCCACTAACATAATTCACTACAAATTAATCTGAAAAACTACTAATTCCACCGATGTGAATCAAAACTATTTTTTTTCCAATAATAGGCCATTATAAATCCAAATAAAGCACCGCCTATATGAGCAAAATGAGCTACACCTGTTCCAGCTCCAGAAATTCCAAAAATCAAGTCTCCTAACAATATCAATGGAATAAAATACTTGGCTTTAATTGGAACAGGGAAAAATATAAACATCAGTTCTGCATTTGGAAACATCATACCAAAAGCTACTAGAATACCATAAATAGCACCAGAAGCTCCAACTGCTGGGATGTTAAATGAATTATATGCAGATTGTATTGTATCAATTGAAACCGAATTTAATATAGTGGATTTATATTGCCCTGTGGTTAACATTGTTGTAATTTCCGCTTGATTCATTCTGGCATTCAACAGAATATCTGAAGCACTACTTACTTGATAATAATTAACCAATGTATGAATTAGTGCCGCACCAATTCCAGCCGAAAAATAAAAAAACAAAAATTTATTTCTCCCCCAATTTTGTTCTAATGGCGATCCAAAAGCCCATAATGCGTACATATTAAATAAAATATGCATAAAACCACCATGCATAAACATATGCGTTAACGGTTGCCAGAATCTAAAATTCGGACTTTCAAAAAAGAAAAGTGAAAATAATCTATAGGCAGTATCTCCCAATACTTGAGACCCTATAAAAAAGATCACATTTACTATTATAATGGCTTTTATTGTTTCTGTAATTCTTCCCATTTAATTAAATTTTTTATCAAACTCTTTTACGTCTAAAGTCAATATTATTTGTTTATTTGTTGGTGAAACTGTTGGCTCCTTACATGCAAAAAGTTGGTGAATCAAATGCTCCTGTTCTTCACTGTTTAGTAATGTTCCAGTTTTTATTGCAAGAGATTTTGCAAGGGATTTTGCAAGTAAATCATTCTGACTAAATCCTGGATCTGGTAATTCTGTTTTTATGTCGCTAACTAATTGTTGAAAAATATTTTTAATCTCACTTTCTTTAATCGCTAAAGGAATTCCGTTAAGTTCTAATTCATCTTTTTTTAACGACAAAAAACTAAAGCCGGTAAATTCTAACTGTTCCTGTATACTTTTTATTATTTCCAAATCTGGTATTGAAAATTGTAATTTTAACGGGAATAATAATTGTTGGCTTATCGCTTCCTTAATAGTTATATTTTTTAACAGTTCTTCATACAAGATACGTTGATGAGCTAAATGTTGATGAATTACCATCATACCACTCTTAATTGGACTTATAATATATTTTTTTTGAAGTTGAAATGTAATTCGCAATGTTTCTTCCTGTTCTGTTTCAAAAATGCTCCCAGAAACTACTTCACTTTCAAATGTTATTTCATCAAGGTCCAGTTGTTTATCCTCATTTTTTAATCCAACATAAATCGCTTCCCAAGATGCTGTGTTTCCTTTTGCAGTACCTTGTCGATAGGGTGATGTATCTCTTTTAAAAGGATTGAAAGATCTATCGACATCAATCGTTGGTAGCACAGGATTCTTTTTGGAATAGTCATATGGAGTTTCAAGATCCGAATCCTTTCTAAAATCCAATACTGGTGCAATACTAAACTGACCTAAACTATGCTTAACAGCGGCCCGTAACATAGCATAAATAGAATGTTCATCATCAAACTTAATTTCAGTTTTTGTTGGATGAATATTAATATCGATAGATTTAGTATTTACTTCCAAAAACAAGAAATAACCGGGATGCATTCCATCCTTTATCAATCCTTCGAAAGCCGATAATACTGCATGATGAAGGTATGGACTTTTAATAAATCGATTGTTTACAAAAAAGAATTGTTCTCCTCTACTCTTCTTTGCAAAATTAGGCTTAACAACAAATCCTTCCACTTTAACTATATCAGTCTCCTCGGTTACAGGGACAAGTTTTTCGTTAGTTCTAGTACCAAAAATACTAACAATACGTTGGCGAATATTTGATGAAGGTAAGTTAAAAACAATAGCACCATTATTGATCATCTTAAATTCAACCTGTGGATGTGCTAAAGCCACTCGGTGGAATTCGTCAATAATATGGCGTGTTTCTACTGGGTTGCTTTTTAAAAAATTTCGACGTGCAGGGATATTATAGAATAGATTTTTAACAGAAATCGTTGTTCCCTTAGGAACTACAATTACTTCCTGCGAGGTTACTTCACTTCCTTCAATACATATTTGAGAACCAACTTCAAGTGCTTCTGTTTTAGTCTTTAATTCTACATGAGAAATTGCAGCGATTGAAGCCAGAGCTTCACCACGAAAACCTTTTGTATGAATATTAAAAAGATCATCTGCCGAACGGATCTTTGAAGTTGCATGGCGTTCAAAACTCAAACGTGCATCCGTAGTACTCATCCCAATTCCATTATCAATAACCTGTACTAGTGTTTTACCAGCATCTTTAATTACTAACTTAATCGTGGTAGCTTTTGCATCGATCGCATTTTCAAGCAACTCTTTTACAACTGAAGCGGGGCGTTGAACAACTTCGCCTGCAGCAATCTGATTAGCAACATGATCTGGTAATAATTGAATGATATCTGCCATTATCTATTTAAAAAAATTGACAAATCGAATTCTATAATAAATAAAAAGACTAATAGTAAGACTGCAATAATGATAAGTACTCTTTTATTTGATTTCTTATTGGTAGAAGATCGAAATTCATTCCAAGCAACGGAAATTTTAGATTTCAATCCTTTATTAGTTCCAATAGTAGTTCGAAACTTATCAAATTTATGTTCTATATGAAAAGGATTCCCATCCCCCTTATCATCAAAATAATGCGGTTGATATTTAAATTTTTTATTTTTTCGTGGTCTTAATAATCCCATAATTCAAATGTAATTAAAATAGTGTTGATTATTACTTGTTTTAACACCCATATATTAACAATAGTTATACCAAAGCCTATAAAGCACTTATAGAATATCCATATTTATTGATAAATTTGTCATAGCTTTTTTTACTAGACTTTAGGCTTAAATGTTGAACTACAATACGCAATTCGGAATAAGTAAATTTGTTATTTGTTTTAATGAATTGGGGGAGTTTTTTATCTGAATTTCAAAGATACTAATAATAGGTAAAAGGAACTTTTCAAGGACTAAAATTAAATCGGACTAAAACCTAGCATCTTTTCTTAGATGTGCCATTTTTACAGCTGCAATTGCTGCTTCAGTTCCCTTATTTCCGTATTTTCCACCACTACGATCAATGGCTTGCTGTAGGTTATTATCTGTTAATACGCAAAACACAATAGGAATATCACTTTGAACATTTAGATCTTTTATCCCTTGGGAGGTTGCATGACAAACAAAATCAAAATGCTTAGTTTCCCCCTGGATTACACTTCCAATAGCAATAATAGCATCTAACATATCGTAGCTCTGTTGCATTTTTTTACAACCATAAACCAACTCAAAACTACCTGGAACATTCCAACGTACAATATTTTCCTTAATGCCACCACAATCTAATATAGCATCAAAAGCCCCTTGAAACAACCCTTCGGTTATTTTTGGGTTCCATTCTGAAACGACAATCCCAAATCGAAAATCTTTCGCATTTGGGATTGTTGCTTTATCGTAAGTAGATAAATTTTTATTTTTTGTTGCCATATTTAACTAAGTGTCTAAAGTACTTATAAATACCTTAACTACTGTATAGATTCAGCCTTTCCTCCGTAAATAGTTGCTTTTGTAGCTTCAGGCGAATTTGGATAATCTTCGTTTATTGCATTAAAATGAATTAATGCTTTTGCTGTTTTTCCTAGATTAAGAGCAGTGATTCCAGCTTTTAGTAAAAAACGAGGCGTAGTTACTTCATTATCACTCATTGAAGCAGCATCTTCATAATATTTCAACGCATCTTCATCTTGGTCTAATTGAGCAAATGCATCACCAATTGCACCTTTTGCCAGAGGACCAACAGTAGAATCGTCAGCGTTAAAATTATCTAAATATGAAATTGCTTTTTGATAGTTTCCTGTATTTAAATAGGCTATTCCTGCATAATAATTTGCAAGGTTTGAAGCATTGGTTCCCCCATAATTTTCAATGATTCCTAGAAATCCAAATTTCCTATTACCACCATTAAGTGAAAGGTTGAAAAGCGAATCCTTTGAAGTAGCTAATAAGGCCTGTTCGTAATAGGTCTGAGCCTGAAACATTTCGTTCATGGCTTCTCTTTCCTTAGGCTCCTGAATAAATTGTTGGAATCCTAAATAGGTTAAAACACTTAGAGCAATTACTCCTACAAAAATCAAAATAGCTTTTTGATTTTTTTCCATCCAAGCTTCAGTTCTCGAAGCACCTTCATCTAAGGTAGTAAATACTTCCGCTGTTGTACTTTCTTCTTCTATCTGTGCCTGTCTATCGGCTTTAGTTTTAGGTTTATACCCTCGTTTCTTATAGGTTGCCATAATATAACTTTGTTAAGTCTGTAAAAATATAATATTTATTAGATATTAAAAGCACAAGTATTTATTATTTTTCAATAATTTGCAAGGTGCTTTTTGTTCTTTATTCTGAAACACCTAATTCCATTAATACAAAACCAACTTGCTATTATTATGATATTAGAAAGCCTATCGCTACTCAACTATAAAAACTTTGAAACAATTTCTTTTCAACTTGATCCTAAGATAAATTGTTTTGTGGGAAATAATGGGATTGGAAAAACGAATATTTTGGATGCAATTTATCATCTTTCATTCGGAAAAAGCTATTTCAACCCAATTACAAGTCAAAATATAAAACACAATGAAGATTTCTTTGTCATTAAAGGAAATTACATCAGAACAAAAAGGAAAGAAGGAATTATTGTGAGTGCCAAGCGAGGACAAAAGAAAATAATAAAGCGAAATGGAAAACCCTATAAGCGATTTAGTGAGCATATAGGTTTTCTACCGTTGGTTATAATCTCGCCAACGGATCGCGACCTTATAATTGAAGGAAGTGATAGGAGACGAAAATTTATAGACGGGGTTATTTCTCAGGAAGATTCTGCATATCTTAAAGCCTTGCTCAATTACAATAAAATATTAATTCAGCGTAATTCCTTACTCAAATATTTTGCTTCAAATAATACTTTTAATAAGGATACTTTAGACATATACAATGAGCAAATGCACGATTTTGCATCTCTTATTTTTAAAAAAAGAACTGTTTTTCTAGAAGAATTTTTATCTATTTTTTTAAAACGTTATAAATCGATAAGCAATTCGAATGAGACTGTAAATTTAATATATCGAAGTCAGTTACAAGATCAAGACCTATTATCTCTATTTCAAGAACATGCCTTAAAAGATAAATTATCACAGTATAGTAATTATGGAATACATAAAGACGATCTTATCTTTGAAATTGATGAGCATCCAATTAAAAAGTTTGGTTCTCAAGGTCAACAAAAATCCTTTTTAATTGCTTTGAAATTAGCTCAATTTGATTTTTTAAAGGAGCATAATAAGATAAATCCTATTCTTTTGATGGATGATATTTTTGATAAACTAGATGAACAAAGAGTAGAACAAATCATATCTTTGGTAGATAATGAAGATTTTTGTCAGTTGTTTATTAGCGACACCCATGCAGATAGAACTGAAAACGTGATTAAAAAAGTACATCAATCATATAAAATGTTTAGGTTGTAGCTGAATGAAATGATAAGAGAGATAAAATTAGAAATTTGATAATAGAATTTGGATATTTTTTGTACTTCCAACATGTAGAAAAGGATGGAATACTATAACAAATAAAATGGCAAAAAGACAACGAGATAATAATACACTAGGTGAAGTTTTAAAAAGCTTTATTGAAACTAATCGTTTACAAAAAGGGCTTGATAAGGTATCTGCTCAGGATGCTTGGCATAATGTAATGGGGACTGCAATTTCAAAATATACTACAGCCATACGCTTAGAAAGAGATGTCTTATTTATTCAGTTGAGTTCTTCTGTATTACGGGAAGAATTGAGTTATGGGAAATCAAAAATCATAAAACTCCTTAATGAAGAATTGGGGAAGGACTTAATTACCAAATTGGTGCTGCGATAATTTGTCTTTGCAAGGAGCTTTTTCGGGTTGAAGTAACTTACCCTAATAGTTGAGTAATCATTAAAGTCAATACTCTATAATATTAAGATTTATTATCGTTGTGCCTCTTTCTGACATAATTTAACTTTTATTAAAACATTTCCCTTCCTGAGAAATGGAAAGCTCCTTCTATAGATGCATTTTCATCACTATCACTACCATGTACAGCATTTTCTCCAATTGAGGCAGCAAATAATTTTCTAATGGTTCCTTCTGCGGCTTCTTCTGGATTAGTAGCTCCAATAAGTGCGCGAAAATCTTCTACTGCATTATCTTTTTCAAGAATGGCAGAAACAATTGGTCCGCGTGTCATATATTCAACTAATTCGCCATAAAATGGACGTTCTTTGTGTACATCATAAAATTCTTGTGCATCTGCTGTAGTCATTTGTGTTAACTTCATAGCAACAATTCTGAATCCAGATGCAGTAATTTTTTCTAATATAGCTCCTACACTGCCTTTTTCAATACTGTCAGGCTTTAACATGGTAAATGTTCTATCTGTTCTCATTGTAATTTTTAAATTTTGTGCAAAAATATAGAAATTGATTTCAAATACAAGTTTTAATAATGTTATTTATACTTAAAAGTCAATTGGTTTTAAAAATATTATTAGCAGTATAATTCAAATTAATAATTTCTTTTAGTTTTGAAAAAAATTAGGTTAGAAGTGTAAAAAATAAATCAATATTTTTGTTTTAAAACGTCAAAAACATGATTGTCTTCTCCTCTAATTTCCATTTTTACTGTTTCATTTTTTAAATCAATTTTCAATAAACCAAAATTAAGTTGCCTTACTTGCTCCCCTATCCTATGTCTGTTAAACTCAAAAGGTGAATCTGGGTATGTCTTTGTAAGGCCACTAGATGTAAAATCTACCAAAGGGTAATTCAGGCCTTCAACTTCAGCAACTGAAAATTCTGCTAAATGGCGATCACCACTAAGTATGAAAATATTCTTTGATTTAGCATTTTTAAGTGTTTGATACATTTTTTCAACTTCATCTGGATGATTTCCCCATTTTTCCCAATTATGCTCATCTGCTAAAAACTGGATACTACTTACTATTACAGTAAATACAGGTTCATCATCTTCTAATTCTTTAGCAAGCCACTTCCATTGTGCATCACCCAAAATAGTACCTCCTTCTCCTTTTCCCCAAGTTAAATACCGTTTTCCTTCTTCAGGATTTACTTTCAATGGACTTCTAAAATATCGAGTATCTAATACTATTATTTTAATATTACCATTCACTGTTTGAATTGAATTGGATTTATATATTCCTTTTCTATTTCGAAGATAATTATTCTTGGAAACACCCAAAAAATCCAAGAATATTTGTTGGGCTTCATCTTTTGCTTCCCATTCTGAGCCAGCATCATTCTTCCCATAATCATGATCATCCCAAGTTCCAACAATTAATGTCCGTTTAGATAATTCCACATAATCTGGATGATTTTTTAATTTATTGTATTCTGCTTTCATGACATTCATATCATCAGTATCAGCATAAATATTATCTCCTCCCCAAATGAAAACATTTGGTTTATTTTCAATGATTGATTTCCAAAGTGGTTGCTCCATATTTTGATCATTACAGCTTGCAAATACAATTGTTATATCTATGTTTTCAACAACATCCTTTTTTTTATCTAGATGTGAAGCCTTGGTATCATTTTTATTGGGGGTGCTTTCAGAATTGTTTTGTTTACAGGAAAAATAAAAAATTAATAGAAATGCAATTATAATATTCTTCATTATTTATTCGTTTAAATTTTTTCAAAAATAACTAAAAATTAACGGGTAAACACAAAGAAATTGTATATTCGCAGCGCTATGAAAAAAGAACAAATTTCAGCAATACAAAAACTAATCCATGATCCAAAAAACATAGTTGTAATTGGTCATAAAAACCCCGATGGTGATGCAATTGGATCTTCGCTTGGACTCAGTAATTTCTTAAGGCAAAGGGGGCATAAAGTTGCCACACTTATGCCGAATGATTTTCCTACGTTTTTAAAATGGATCCCTGAAGCTAAAGAGATTATTGTCCATGAACAAGACTTAAAAAAAAGTGAAGATATTATAACTGAAGCTGATCTTATTTTTACACTGGATTTTAATGAATTAAATAGAACAGGTAAATTACAAAGTCTATTGGAAAAAGTAAGCTGTGATTTCGTAATGATAGACCATCACCAACAACCTGGCTCCTTTGCAAAAGTTACTTATAGTGACGTTTCCATGAGTTCTACATCTCAGATGGTGTTTCATTTTATGGAAGATTTGGATGATTTAGCACTGCTTAATAAAGAAATTGCAACCCAATTATATGTTGGGATAATGACCGATACAGGTTCTTTCCGTTTTCCAGCTACATCAGCAACCACCCATAGAGTTATAGCAAAATTGTTGGAGAATGGTGCAATTAATTCCGAGATTCATCAAAATATTTATGATACGAATAGCCCTGACCGACTTAAATTACTAGGAATTGCTTTAAAAAATCTTACTATACTTCCGAAATTCAACACAGCATACATTACCCTTTCGCAGCAAGAACTTACATTACATAATTTTAAAAAAGGGGATACTGAAGGGTTTGTAAATTATGCCTTATCAATAAGTGGCGTTATTTTTTCCGTTGTTTTTATTGAAAGTAAAAGGGAAAAAATCATAAAGATCTCCTTGAGAAGCAAAGGCAACTTTTCTGTAAATGAATTCTCTCGCTCCCATTTTAATGGTGGTGGACATACCAATGCTGCTGGAGGGAAAAGCTATCAGTCACTAAATGAAACTGTTGCTAGTTTTATTAGTATCTTGCCCACCTATAAAAAATCACTTTTAAATGGCGCGTAATATTTTAATTTTTTTATTGTGCTGTGTTGCTATTTCTGCTTGTAAAAGCCCAGAAGCTCGAAGACCAGTAAAACGAACTTCAGGTACTTTTATCAAAGAATCTGCTGAGCGAAATAAAGAACTTTTCGAAAAAGAGAAGGCACAGATCACAAAAATTATAGCATCAAATCCCGAACTTCATTATATTTCTTCAGATAATGGATTTTGGTACTACTATAATAAGCGCGATACGTTAAATACATCAATGCCGACGTATGGCGATCGTATAAAATTTTCATATGAAATCAAAAACTTAGGTGGAACACTCATTCTTTCAGAAAATGAAATTGGTTTACAAAATTATGTTGTAGATCAATCCAATCAAGATCTTATATCGGGATTACGAGAAGGTATAAAATTAATGAAAGAAGGAGAAACCATCACCTTTTTATTTCCATCATATAAAGCCTATGGCTATTATGGAATTAATAATAAACTGGGAGCAAATGTTCCCATTCAATGCACAGTAACTTTAAAAAATATTAATCAAACAAATGAAAACTACTAGAACAATGAAAAAATTATCATTCTTATTTTTAATCTTATCACTTGGATTTGTATCCTGTCAAAATGATTACCCAGATCTGGAAGATGGAGTGTATGCAGAATTTAAAACCAATAAAGGAACTTTTGTTGCCAAATTATATCATAAAGAAACTCCATTAACAGTTGCTAATTTTGTAGATCTTGCTGAAGGAAACAACAATTTGGTTGATTCAATTTACAAAGGAAAGAAATTTTATAATGGCATTTCTTTTCATCGTATAATCAAAGATTTTATGATTCAGGGAGGAGATCCAATAGGTACAGGTGCTGGAAATCCAGGTTATCGATTTTCAGATGAATTTGTTGATAAGTTAACACACAGTAAAAAAGGTGTGCTTTCAATGGCTAACTCAGGGCCTCGCACTAATGGGAGTCAGTTTTTTATCACCTTAAAAGAAACTCCTTGGTTAAATGGGAAGCATACTGTATTTGGAGAAATTGTTTTAGGTCAAGATTTAGTAGATTCTATAGGTGCCGTTGAAACTACCAAGCCTGGAGATAAACCTGTAAATCCAGTAACAATAAATGAATTAAATATATTACGAATTGGTGATGTGACCGTTAATTCTTTTGAATCTGAAATGGAAGTTATTGAAGTGAAAAATAAAGAAAGAGAAGAACGAATAAATAAAGTAGCAGCTGAAAAAGCCAAAGAATTCGAAACTCAAATAGAAAAAGCTGATGAATTAGCATCTGGATTAAAAATTTATTACAGCCACAAAAGTAAGGGTATAAAACCCGCCGAAGAATCTAATATTTTAGTAAACTACGCAGGATACTTACAAAACGGAAATTTATTTGATTCTAACCGAAAAGAAGTAGCCGAAAAATATGAGGTATTTGATCATGTAAGAGATGATTCAGGAGGTTATGATCCAACTAAAATGCAATATAGTGTGTCGGCTAAGCTAATAGAAGGATTTAGAGAAGGATTATTATTGATGAATGTTGGCGATAAAATAACAATATTTATCCCGTCCGATCTTGGTTATGGAGAACAAGGTATTCCAAATTTAATACCTCCAAGTAGTGATCTTGTTTTCGAATTGGAATTTGTAGGAATTGATGATCCTCAAAATTAATACAGTGAAAATCCCAATCCATTAAATTTTTATTTTACCGGAATATTCTTTAATATCTCCTTAATAGAATCCCAAAATTTCTGGGTTGAAGATATACTAGCACGCTCGTCTGGAGAATGTACTCCTTTAATTGTAGGTCCAAATGAGATCATATCCATTTCGGGGTAATTTGTTCCCAAAATACCACATTCTAATCCTGCATGGCATGCAGCGACATTGGCTTTTTTACCATTAATTTGTTCATATAATGAATCCAGTACTTTTAATATTGCGGAATCCATATTGGGAGCCCAGCCAGGATAATCTCCAGAGAGATTTACATTAAATCCTGCTAATTCAAATACAGATCTCAGGGTATTAACCATATTCATTTTTGAAGATTCTACCGAGGAACGTGTTAAACATTCAATTGTTATTGTCCCATTTCTAACTTTCACTTTTGCAATGTTGTTTGATGTTTCAACTAAATCTTCAATTGCAGGACTCATGCGGTATACTCCATTATGAGTACCAAAAATTGCTTTAATAAAAACATCTTGATCTGTTGTATTCATTATGGCATTTGGAAGGGTATCCATTTTTTCTGTATGAATTATAAGGTCTGGATCTTTTAATTTAAATTCTTGAAAGATTTCTTTTCTTACTTTTTTAATAGCTGAGAGAAATCGATCAATATTATTATTTTCTACAACCACAGTTGCAGTACTTTCTCTTGGAATTGCATTTCGTAAACTTCCACCTAATAAGGATGCGATAGAACAAAGTTCATTTACTTCATACAAAATGCGATTCATCAATTTATTTGCATTTCCAAATCCCAATTGAATTTCCATACCACTGTGTCCTCCTTTTAAGCCTTTGACAGTTATATTGTAGGCTTCAAAATTCGTGGGACTAGATTTTTCATTATATTCTTTTATAGCGGTTACATCAATTCCTCCGGCACATCCCACTCCAATTTCATCGTCTTCTTCGGTATCAAGATTCAGCAAGATATCCCCTTGTAACGCCTCCTTTTAAGCCCATGGCGCCAGTCATTCCAGTCTCTTCATCAATAGTAAACAATGCTTCTATTGCTGGATGTTTAATTGAATCACTGCTTAAAATCGTCATGATCGTAGCAACACCCAATCCATTGTCTGGACCTAATGTTGTTCCATTTGCACGTACCCAATCCCCATCTATATACAACTCAATTCCCTGTGTTTTGAAATCGAAATTAGTATCGTTATTTTTTTGGTGTACCATATCCAAATGAGATTGTAGAATAACCCCTTTTCGATCTTCCATACCAATGCTAGCTGGTTTTCTAATAATAACATTTCCTACTTCATCTTCTATGGTCTCCAAGCCTAAATTTTTTCCAAATGACTTCATGAAATCAATTATTCGTTCTTCTTTTTTAGATCCTCTTGGCACCTCATTTATATCTGCAAAATGGCTCCAAAGCACTTTGGGTTCGATTTTTTTTATACCTTCATTCATATAGATTATTTTTATTTATTATTACTTTATTACTCCTCTGTTTTACCTTAGATAAAATTATAAAAAGAATTATTTGTATGTTTGGCTCATGCAAAAAAGAACAAAATTAATTTTAGCAGTAATGCTACCCCTTCAGATACTATTATTACAGATATTAAAAAAATTTCCAACCTTTATAGAAACATATTACAGCAACGGAATTTTTCCAATTCTATCAAAAATGATGCGGTATCTTTTTGGCTGGATTCCCTTTTCAATTGGGGATATTTTTTACCTGCTTATTGTTATTGTCGCTATTAGATGGGTCTATAAAAACCTTATTCGTATTCGAACGGATCTCTTTCGATTTATTGTTGATATTGCTGCAACACTATCTATTGTTTATTTTGTTTTCAACCTCATATGGGGCTTTAATTATTATAGAGTGCCATTATATAAAACCCTTCAAATTAATACAGATTACACTACTGAAGAATTGATTTCAACAACAAAAAGATTAATCACGAAATCAAATGAAATGCATCGCCAACTAGGATTTCCCGATAGTGTAAAAATCGATTTACCTCATACACATAAAGAAATATTTGAATCTTCTATTTCAGGGTATCAAAATCTAGCAAAAAAGCATCCTAGTTTTTACTATACTCAAATTAGTCTTAAAAAAAGTACATGGAGTTTAGGGCTTACATATATGGGGTATAGTGGATATTACAATCCTTTTTCTGGGGAAGCCCAAGTGAACAACAAAATTAAAACTTATAAATTTCCAGTGGTAAGTTGCCATGAACAAGCCCATCAACTAGGCTATGCAGCAGAAAATGAAGCCAATTTTCTTGCAACCCTAGCTACGCTAAATAATGATGATCCCTATATTCAATACTCCGGCTATATTTTTACTTTGCGATATTGTGTTAATGAAATTGCAAGAAGGGATATTGATACCTATCATGCATTACTAAAAACCATTAATCCTGGAATTCTAAAAAGCTATAAAGAGATGCGAGATTTTTGGAGGAGTTATAAAAATTCCTTCGAAAATTTTTCGAAAGCCTTTTGGAATCAGTTTTTAAAAGCAAATAATCAATCTAAAGGAATCATGAGTTATAGTTATATGGTAGCATTAGTTGTAAATTATTATCATGATAAAGAATTTTGATCAAATTTATTACCTTTCACTTTTTAAAATTAAAACAACTAATTTATCCATTAAAATAAAATAAAAGGGTCCAATGAAAAAAATCTATTTACTAAGCCTTTTCTTTTTGAGCATTACATCATTAAATGCTCAAGAACATTTCCCGAAAAATAACGGGTTAAAACAATCTAATAATAATTATATTGCATTTACCCATGCAACCATTTATGTAACTCCTACTCAAATTTTAGAGAATGGAACCTTATTGATTCAAAATGATAAAGTGGTTTCTGTGGGTAAATCGATTACTATTCCTAATAATACAATAGTTGTCAATCTAGAAGGCAACTATATCTATCCATCATTTATTGATTCGTATTCAGGATTTGGTATCGAAAAGCCAAAAAAAGCCAAAAGGAACGGAAGGTCAGTACAATATGAATCCAAAAAAGAGGGTTTTTACTGGAATGATCATATTATGCCCCAAAATAATGGGATTGACCATTTTGAATACAACAGTAAAAAAGCCGACGAATTACGTAAAGCAGGTTTTGGAGTGGTTAACTCACACATTATGGATGGAATTGCTCGTGGAACTGGCGTTTTAGTTTCATTAAATGACCTTGGTAACAATGCCGACAGAATCATTAATGAAAAATCGGGGCAATTTTTTTCATTTAATAAGTCGGTTGCAAGTATTCAGTCATATCCAACTTCAATAATGGGTGCGATTGCTTTACTAAAACAGATGAATTATGATGCATCTTGGTATGCAAAAGGTAATTCAAAAACAAAAGACCTTTCTTTAGAAGCCTTATTAGCAAATAGATCGCTAACTTCTTTTATAGAAGCAGGGAATAAAGGAAATGATGTTAGGGCAGATAAAATTGGAGATCTATTCAATCTCAACTATATTATAATAGGTGGCGGAGATGAATATGAATCCATTGAAAATATTAAAGCAACAAATGCAACATATATCATTCCTATAAACTTTCCTGAAGCCTTTGATGTAAGTGATCCCTATTCTTTAAAATACCTCAATATTGAAGAAATGCGTAACTGGAATCAAGCCCCTACTAATCCGAAGGTTTTAACGGATAATAATATTGTTTTTGCATTGACAACTTATAATCTCAAAAAACCATCTGAGTTTAAAAATAAATTACAGAAAGCATTTGAATATGGATTCAATAAAACTAAAGCGTTAGAAGCTTTAACTACTATTCCTGCTGAAATATTAGGGCAAAGTAATAGTATTGGCTCGTTAAAATCGGGATATTATGCTAATTTCTTAATTACTTCAGGCGAACTTTTTGATAAGGAAACAATACTCTATGAAAACTGGGTTCAGGGAAATAAAAATAGTATCAATCCCAAAGATCAAAAAGACATTCGAGGGAATTATATCTTAGCGATTGCTGATAAAAATTATGACTGGGTCATTTCAGGAAAATTAACAAAGCTTAAGTCAGAAGTTAAGATCGATACAGTTGTGTACCCCTCAAAATTAAGCTATAAAGGAAATTGGATAACGTTTTCCTTTACTGATGAAGAAACTAAAGAATCATATCGTTCAACTGCAATAATCAAAAAAATTGATGCGAATATTTCTGGTAGACTAATATTACCTAATGGATCAGAAAGCAATTTCATTGCTACAAAAAAATCTTCTGAAGAACCTGTAAAAAAAGCTAATGAAAAGAAAGATTCGGTTTTACCAGTAGTCGTTCCGTTAACCTATCCTAATGTAGGATACGGCTATTCAGAATTGCCAAAACAACAAAAAATTCTATTTAAAAATGCAACTGTTTGGACAAGTGAAAATGAAGGTGTTTTGATTAATACTGATGTACTGGTGAAAAACGGAAAAATTGATAAAATTGGAGCTGGATTAAATGATGGTAGCGCTCTTGTAATCGATGCTACTGGAAAACATCTTACAGCTGGAATAGTCGATGAACATTCTCATATCGGCGCCTTTTCGATTAACGAATCTGGACATAATTCCTCTGCCGAAGTGAGCATAGAAGATGCACTAAACCCAGAAGATATTAATTTGTATAGAAACCTTGCGGGGGGAGTAACGACCATTCAAATTCTTCACGGTTCTGCAAATCCAATTGGAGGTAGATCTGCAATAATTAAGTTAAAATTGGGAGAAGATGCTGATGGATTATTATATAATAATGCCCCTAAATTTATCAAGTTTGCTTTAGGTGAAAATGCAAAACAATCTAATTGGCAAAGTTTTAGCAGATTTCCACAAACTCGTATGGGTGTTGAGCAATTATACATCAATTATTTTACTAGGGCTCAAGAATACGAAGCTAAAAAGAATAGTGGGCAATCATATCGATATGATCAAGAAATGGAAGTATTGGTCGAAATATTAAATGGCGATCGATTTGTAAGTTGCCATTCTTATGTGCAAAGTGAAATTAATATGCTGATGAAAGTTGCTGAACGTTTCGGATTTAGAATAAACACCTTTACACATATTCTAGAGGGTTATAAAGTTGCTGATAAAATGAAAACTCATGGTGTTGGCGGATCTACCTTTAGTGATTGGTGGGCCTACAAATATGAAGTAAATGATGCAATTCCATACAATGCTGCAATAATGAACAGTGTGGGTATAACAGTAGCCATTAATAGTGATGATTCAGAGATGTCTAGAAGGCTCAATCAGGAAGCTGCGAAATCTATTAAATATGGTGGTATGAGTGAGGAAGATGCATGGAAAATGATAACGATTAACCCTGCAAAATTACTTCATTTAGATAATCAAATTGGAAGTATTAAAGTGGGTAAAGATGCAGACCTTGTATTATGGAATGACCATCCTCTTTCTGTTTATGCTAAGGCGGAAAAAACTTTAATCGAAGGTGCAGTTTATTTTGATATTGAAGCAGACAAAGAAAAACGAGAAGCAATAAAAGTGGAGCGAAATAAATTGATAAAAATGATGTTGAAAGAAAAAGAAGAAGGCGGAAAAAAGAAACCTCCTATGAAGAAAGACAAAATTAAATTTACTTGTGAAATGGTTAATCAATAATCTGATTGTAGATAATAAAATATTAAATGAAAAAAAAATGAAATCTTTAAAAAACATAGCAATCTTAATAGCAGTATTGATTGGTTTAATAGTTAATGCCCAACAAACCCCTGCAGCTGTCCAAAATGAAATAGTCACCATAGTGGGTGCAACGGCACATATAGGAAATGGAACAGTGATTGAGAATAGCCTTATCATTTTTGAAAATGGGAAAATTTCTGTTGTTACCGATGTCAATTCTACTAAAATAGCCTATCGTGGGAACATAATTTATGCAGAGGGGAAACATATTTATCCTGGATTCATTGCTCCAAACACCACATTGGGATTGGTAGAAATAGATGCGGTTCGACCTACTAGAGATCAAGATGAACTAGGAGATTTAATTCCAAATATAAGAAGTATAATTGCCTATAATGCCGAAAGCAAAGTAGTTGAATCTATGAGACCAAATGGTGTATTATTAGGTCAAATAACCCCAAGAGGTGGAACCATTTCCGGTACATCATCCATTGTACAATTTGATGCCTGGAATTGGGAAGATGCTGTTGTAAAAGTTGATGATGGCATCCATTTACATTGGCCTTCAAGTTATCAAAGAGGGCGCTGGTGGTTAGGAGAGCCCAGAGGATACAAACCCAATAAAAAATATAGTGATGAAATTGAGAAAATAAAAAGTTTTATAGCAAATAGTGAAGCTTACGGAAAGTCTTCACAAAAATCTATTAATGAAGCATTTAGTGCAATGCAAGGACTATTTGATGGAAGTCAAAAAATGTATGTCTATGCCAATGGTGAAAAAGAAATAATTGATGCAGTTATTACACTAAAGGAAAGTGGTGTTAATAATATCGTGTTGGTTGGTGGTTATGAATCCTATAAGGTAACAAACCTACTCAAACAATATAGTGTTCCTGTGTTAATACAACGTGTTCACACAACACCAAATAGAGATGATGATGACTATGATCTTACTTATAAATTAGCAAAATTATTAGTGGATGATGGTATTTTGGTTGCACTTCAAACCAGCGGACAAATGGAAAGGATGAATACCAGAAACCTTCCTTTCTATGCAGGACATCTTGTTGGACAGGGAATGAATAAAGAAACTGCATTAAAATTGATCAGTTCTAACCCTGCAACAATTTTGGGAATTGATAAAGAGTATGGAACCCTAGAAATTAATAAAAGTGCAACCTTATTTATTTCGGAAGGAGATGCATTAGATATGCGAACCAATATTTTAACGCATGCATTTATTGATGGCAGGAATATATCCCTAGAAACACATCAAACCGAATTATGGAAGCGATATTCGGAAAAGTATTCAGGTAAATAAAATAGTTTTATTTATAAATAGCTAATATAGAGCGATATAATTTATACCTTTATTAGATAAAATTTTTAAAACTAATCTAAATGAAATTCATTTTAGCCTGTTGTTTCATTTGTTTTTCTGTTTTTTCTTTTTCTCAAGTTTTAATTATTGAAATAGATTCAGGGAAGTTTCAGATTGATGAATCCAATTTATTAATTGTTTCACATATTGAAAACATTGGAGAATATGCAAATCTCAATGAGCATGAATCGATTGATATACTATTTGATGGAGTGGTTTTTTCATTTTTAAACGTCCCTAATCTTTTAACATATAGTAGCTCATATTCTATTACAAATGGAATTGATGAGTTTATTCTGTTCTTTACACAACTCCCAATTGTTACTGTTAATTCTGATATCGAGATTATAGATGAACCCAAGGTGTTAGCAAATTTTACCTATACCGACGATTTGCAAACGGTAAATTCCTTAATAGGTATAGAATTGAGAGGGGGATTTTCACAAACGATTCCTAAGAAAACTTTTGACTTAGAGTTTTGGGAAGATGAAAAGGGTGATGAGACGTTGAGTTTTCAATTTGGATCACTCAGGGATGACGATGACTGGATTTTAGATGGAATGTATAATGAGCCCCTTAGGATAAGAAGTTATATTTCACATAAATTATGGATCGAAATTCATCAATTACACTATAGTGAAGATGAACCAGAAGCAAAATCAGGTGCAGATGTCATGTTTGTCGAATTATTTTTAAACCATGTATACAATGGAATTTATGCCTTATCGGAACAAGTAGATAAAAAACAACTCCAAATAAAAAGCTATGATGATGCATTAAGAGGAGAACTATATAAAGGAGAGACATGGGGTGCAACTACATTTACTGAATTACCAGATTATGATAATACGTCTAGAGATTGGGGTGGTTATGAATATAAATACCCTAAAGAAAATCAGGTAACTGACTGGGAAAATTTATATAATTTCACCGAATTTGTTATGTTTTCAACCAATACTACCTATGTAAATGAGGTTTGGAATCAATTCAATAAAGAAAATGCAATGGATTATTTTATTTTCCTAAACCTCCTAAGAGCAACTGATAATACGGGCAAAAATATTTATCTTGCTAAATACAATATTGATTATCCTTATTTTTACACCCCATGGGATTTAGATGGTACCTGGGGAATTATCTGGAATGGAACCAATGATTCTACAACAAACGATATTTTATCGAATGGTTTTTTTCAAAGAAATTTAAATCTTAACCCCAATCTATATAAAAGAGAAATGGGTTTGAGATGGTTTGATCTTCGTAATGGCCCCTTATCATTAACTAATTTGTTAAATAATATTGATTCTGCACATCAAAAATTAACAAATAATAATGTTTACAGTAGGGAAAGTATGATATATGGAAATTATGATTTTGATACCATTTCCTTGAATTATATGATTAATTGGTTAGAAGAACGGATTGCTTTTTTAGATTCTTATTTTGAAGTTTTATTACATACAGAATCCATTGAAAATACATCAAAAAGAATTCTTTTTCCCAATCCGTCTAGTACTAAAATAAATATAACAAATAGCGCCAATCTAGGGTTCTCTATTTTTTCTTCAGACGGTAGATTGATAAAAACAGGAACGATACATACTGATAATTATATTATCGTTTCTGATATTAAAAATGGAATCTATTTACTTAATATAGAAAATCAAACGTTTACATTTATTAAAAAATAATTACTTTAATTTTACATTAAATTATTTTTTGCCATATGCACAAACAAATTTCAAGTTTTCAAAATCCGCTGATAAAACAAGTGGTACAACTTCAGGAGAAATCAAAATATCGAAAAAAATATGGACAGTTTATAGTTGAAGGAAAACGCGAGATTGAATTAGCATTAAAAGGAAGCTACACGGTTGTAACTCTTTTTATTAATCCTGAAATTGTCTCTTCAGATCAACTAATAAACATTTCAAAAGCTGCCTCCGAAATTATTGAAATTTCAGATGCATTATTTAAAAAACTTACCTATCGATCGACTACAGAAGGTGTATTAGCTATTGTTAAAGCAAAAAATAAAACACTTAATGATTTGAGTTTTAAAAATAAGAACCCCTTGGTTTTAATAGCAGAAGCACCGGAAAAACCAGGAAATATTGGTGCAATATTAAGAACAGCTGATGCCGCTAATCTTGATGCAGTAATTATAGCAAACCCAAAAACAGATTTTTACAATCCCAATATCATTAGAAGTAGTATTGGCTGTGTATTTACAATTCCAATAGCAACTGGTACAACTTCTGAAATAATTTTATTTTTAAAAGAAAATAATATTAATATTTATAGTTCAAGCTTAACTGCAAGTAAACCTTATTATGAATGTAATTTAAAGTTAGGATCTGCAATTATTGTTGGAACAGAAGCAACTGGTTTATCTAAGGAATGGCTCAATGCTAGTGACCAAAATATAATAATTCCTATGCAAGGTGAAATAGACTCCATGAATGTATCTGTAGCAGCGGGAATCATTATTTTTGAAGCAAAAAGACAGCGTGGTTTTAATTAAATATTTAATAAAAAATGTTTGATAAATAAATCCCATATGAGTGTGTATTAAATGAGAAATTATATATTTGAAGCAAAATAACATATTTGATATTTTTTTAATATATGGCCCCAAAAACACTATTTTACATCATCATCGGAATTTTAATCATCAGTTTTATTATTGATAAAATTCTTGACCATCTAAATGCAAAACATTTTAACGATCCTATTCCAGAGGAATTAACCGATGTTTACGATCAGGATGACTATAAAAAATCACAACAATACAAAAAGGAAAATTACCGGTTTGGATTATTAACATCTTCCATATCGATTTTTGCTACCTTAGCTTTTTTCTTTCTAGACGGTTTTGCCTATGTAGATAATCTTTCCCGATCGGCGTCATTTATACCCAATAATCCAATTGGTGCAAATATTACTATTGCCCTATTATTTTTTGGAATTATTATGTTTTTCAGCGATCTTCTAAGTACCCCTTTTAGTTATTATCAAACCTTTGTTATTGAAGAAAAATTTGGTTTCAATAAAACGACATTAAAAATATTTATCCTCGATAAAATTAAGGGGTGGATAATGTTGGCACTCATAGGAGGTTCTCTACTTTCAGCAATCATTTGGTTTTATGATACAACAGGGAAAAATTTTTGGATATATGCTTGGGGAATTATTGGATTATTCTCATTTTTTATGAATATGTTCTACGCCCGTTTGATAGTACCATTATTCAATAAACAAACCCCTTTAGAAACTGGTTCGTTACGAACAAAAATTGAATCCTATGTGTCAAAAGTTGGATTTACTTTAGACAAAGTTTTTGTAATTGACGGCTCAAAAAGAAGCACTAAAGCCAATGCTTATTTTTCAGGTTTTGGAAGTGAGAAACGTGTTACTCTTTATGACACATTAATCAAAGATCTTGATGAAGATGAGATTGTTGCTGTTTTAGCCCATGAGGTTGGACATTATAAAAGAAAACACATTATATTCAATTTAGTAGCTTCAATTTTAACAATGGGGGTTACCTTTTGGATTCTTTCATTATTTGTTGGCAACCCTATACTTTCAGAAGCATTACATGTATCGGTACCTTCCTTTCATATAGGCTTAATTGCATTTGGTGTTTTATACAGTCCAATTTCTGAAATTACAGGATTACTGATGAATTATATATCCAGAAAATTTGAATACCAAGCAGATGATTATGCGAAAGAGACCTTCGAAGCACCTCCGTTAATTTCAGGATTGAAAAAACTTTCAAAAAATAGTTTGAGTAATCTTACGCCACATCCAAGCTATGTTTTCGCTCATTATTCTCACCCAACTCTTCTACAACGATATTTGAATTTGATGAAATAATAACACAATAATCCAAATAATATCCTATTTACGATATCAGCTTATTCAATCATTTATCAATAAACTGTTCTCTTTTAGTTTCCTTCAAATATTTATTATTGAATTTTTTATAAGATGATTTGTATATTTCAATCATTATTGTATTTTTAATTGATGACTGAAAAAGCCCTTATGGAAGAGAGTAAAGAGCTCAAAAAGCAATATAAAAAATTATTGCGCATTAGTTATAGAAGCCTATCTGCTAAAGATAAAAAACTAATACGTAGTGCTTTTGATATTGCTGTAGATGCCCATAAGGATCAACGTAGAAAATCTGGAGAAGCCTATGTTTTTCACCCAATTTCAGTAGCTATGATCGTTGCTTCAGAGATTGGTCTTGATGCAACTTCTATAGCAGCAGCGCTCCTTCATGATGTAGTAGAAGATACCAATTATTTCCTTGCAGATATAGAACAATTATTTGGTGAAACAGTTGCTCGAATCGTTGATGGCTTGACAAAAATATCAAATATTTCTGCCGATAAAGACATTTCATTGCAAGCTGAAAATTTTCGAAAAATGTTGCTTACACTTAATGAAGATGTTAGGGTTATCATCATTAAAATTGCTGATCGTCTGCACAATATGCAGACAATGGACTCCATGCCAGTTGACAAGCAGGTGAAAATCGCCTCTGAAACTTTATATATCTATGCACCACTTGCCCACAGAATTGGTATGTATAAAATAAAAACAGAACTAGAAGATCTTGGCTTAAAGTATACAGAACCAGAAGTATATAAAGATATTTTAAGTAAAATAAAAGAGAGTAAAGAAGATCAAGATGCCTATATCAATTCTTTTACAACCATTGTTAAGGAAACACTTGATAATGAAAAAATCGATTATGAAATAAAGGGACGACCTAAATCTATATTTTCCATTCGTAGGAAGATGATGGTTCAAAATGTTTCCTTTGAAGAGGTGTATGATAAATTTGCTGTCCGAATTATTTATAAAGGAGATTCAGAAAATGAAAAATTTTTAGCATGGAAAATATATTCGATTGTTACCGATCATTTTAGACCAAATCCCACACGCTTAAGAGATTGGATATCCTCTCCAAAATCTACAGGATATGAAGCCTTACACATTACTGTAATGGGGCCACAAGGGAGATGGGTTGAAGTTCAGATTCGCAGTGAAAGAATGAATGAAATTGCTGAAAAAGGATTTGCTGCCCATTATAAATATAAAAATAAAGAAAAAGATGATGATTCGTTAGATAATTGGCTTAACAAACTTCAAGAGACCCTAGAAAATGCTGAGATAAATGCAATTGATTTTGTTGAAGATTTTAAACTAAATTTATATGCCAAAGAAATATTTGTCTTTTCGCCAATGGGGGATCTTTATTCTATCCCAAAAGGTGGAACAGCTTTAGACTTTGCCTTTCACGTACATACCGAAATTGGATTGCATACAAGAGGTACTCGTGTTAATGGGAAATTAGTGCCGCTTAGTCATCAACTAAAAAGCGGAGATCAGGTAGAAGTGATCACATCAGACAAAGCAAAACCAAATGCCAACTGGCTAGACTATGCGATTACAGGACGAGCAAAATCAAAAATTAAATCCTCTCTTAATGAAGAAAAGAAACAAATTGCAAGTGATGGTAAAATAATCCTGGCTCGGAAGCTTAAATCACAAAAAATAACCCTTGATGAAAAGTCGATAAATCAATTGGTCATTTTTTTTAAATTAAAAACCAGTCTTGACTTATTTTACAGGGTGGGTTCGGGAATAATTGACAATAAAAAACTTAAAGATTTTGCATCATCAAGAAACAGTGCAATTGTTAGTTTTATCAAAAATAGGATTCGAAAGCGCAGTAAACTTGAAGATGTTGATAAGGAAGAGCTTACATCAAAATACGACCAACTTGTGTTTAGCAAAGACGAGGATAAATTGGATTATAAATTTTCTCAATGTTGCAATCCCATTCCCGGAGACCGAGTCTTTGCATTTTTAACAGTTTCAGATGGTATAAAAGTCCACAAAAAGAATTGCCCAAATGCAATTCAACTGCAAAGTAATTTTAGCTACCGAATTCTTACTGCTAAATGGATTGACTCTTCACAAAACGATTTTAAAACGGAATTGATTATAACAGGAATCGATAGGATTGGTCTTGTAAATGAAGTGACCAAAGTTATTTCAAATAACCTTAATATAAATATGAAAAAAGTGTTTTTTGAAAGTAATGATGGCGTATTTAATGGTAGAGTTATTGTAGTTGTTAAAAACATTTCTATTCTTAACAACCTAATGAAAAATTTGAAAAAAATTAATGGTATCGATAAAGTTACTAGATTATAATGAGTATTTTTGTGTTGTTATGAGTATGAAAGTAAATTCGAATAATCAGGCAATTGTAAAGAATGTTTTTACTACTTTTTTAGAAGAGAACGGGCATCGAAAAACCCCAGAACGATATTCTATTCTACAAGAAGTTTATGATTATAATGATCATTTTCATATTGAATCATTATATATCAATATGAAAAATAAAAACTATCGTGTAAGTAGAGCTACTCTTTACAATACAATCGAATTGCTTTTGGAATGTAACCTTGTTCGAAAACATCAATTTGGTCAAAATCAAGCTCAATATGAAAAATGCTATTTTGACAAACAACACGATCATATTATTCTATCGAATGGCGAAGTTATTGAATTTTGTGATCCAAGGATCGAAACAATAAAAAAAACAATAGAAGAGGTTTTTAATATCGAAATAATTAATCATTCACTTTATTTCTACGGAAATAAAAAAACTAACTAATTCTTCTAATTTCTTCTACTTTAAAACATTGAGAACTAAGTGAAGAAATTGGATAAAATTATTTTTATTTATGGCTGTAGACTTACTACTTGGATTGCAATGGGGAGATGAAGGAAAAGGAAAGATTGTAGATGTCCTAACAAAAGATTATAATATTATAGCACGTTTCCAAGGGGGGCCAAATGCTGGACATACACTTGAGTTTGACGGAATAAAGCATGTTCTACATACCATTCCTAGTGGTATCTTTCATAAAAATGCTTTGAATATTGTTGGAAATGGTGTTGTTATTGACCCTGTAATCTTTAAAAAAGAATTGGATAAACTGGTTCCATACAATTTAGATATAAAGAACATCCTTTTTATTTCAAGAAAAGCACACCTTATTCTTCCAACACATAGGCTTCTCGATGCTGCTTCTGAAGCATCAAAGGGAAAAGCAAAAATTGGATCTACCTTAAAAGGAATTGGACCAACCTACATGGATAAAACTGGTAGAAATGGAATTCGTGTTGGTGATTTAGAAATGGATAACTGGAAAGAAAAATACCGGGCCTTAGCAAACAAACATGTTGCAATGATCGACTTCTATCAATCTAATATAGAGTACGACCTTAAAGAATTGGAATCTGACTTTTTTGAAGCCCTTAACGTATTAAAAACACTTACCTTTATCGATAGTGAGGAATACTTACAGCAAGCTCAGAATGAAGGGAAATCAATTTTAGCGGAAGGAGCACAAGGCTCTCTTTTAGACATTGATTTTGGTACCTATCCATATGTAACATCTTCAAATACAACCGCTGCAGGTGCTTGTACAGGATTAGGTGTGGCTCCGAAAAATATCGGGGATGTATTTGGTATTTTTAAGGCTTATACTACACGGGTTGGTAGTGGTCCTTTCCCTACGGAATTATTTAATAAAGATGGTGAAACCATGGGGCGTGTTGGGAATGAATTTGGTGCAACAACAGGCCGTCCTAGACGATGTGGTTGGTTAGACCTTGTAGCTTTAAAATATGCTGTGCAAATTAATGGAGTCTCACAATTAATGATGATGAAAGGTGATGTGCTATGTGGCTTTAAAAAATTAAAAGTATGTACTACCTATAAATACAAAGGTGAAGTCATTAATCATTTACCATATAATATTGAAGAACATAACCTATCCCCTATCTATACCGAATTAGATGGATGGAAAGAAGATCTTACCAAGATGAATGATGCTTCACAATTTCCAAAAGAGTTGAATGAATACATAGAATTCCTCGAAAAGGAGCTGGAAGTACCCATTAAAATCGTTTCTGTTGGACCTGATAGAAAACAAACCATACTTAGATAATATTCTTTAGTATCTTCGTTATAATTAAAACAAAGAATTTTACTTTGAAACTTAAAAGATCCTTATCTCTTATTTTCATTTTCCTAGGAATAACCCTTGCTGCACAAGTAAAAGAGGTAAAACCCTCTAAGGAAAAGACTCAGGTTTCCATTAAATCTGGGTACTGGGAAAAAAAACCTGAATTCCCAGATGCTGTTATTTATACCAGAGATAATACCGGACAGATATATATTATTCATGAAGGTATTGAAATGTGGTGCGATCAAGCTTTTGTCTATACTAAAGAAAATTTTGTGAAGACCTATGGAGCTGTCAAAATAGTACAGGGAGATAGTATTACCATGAAAAGTAACTATGGTGAATACAATGGAAATACTCAGTTTGCTTTTGCAAGTGGCAATGTCTTTTTTAAAGACCCAAATACAACTATACAAACAGACACATTATACTTTGATAGAATAAAACAACAAGCCTTTTATCGTAGTGGTGGCACTGTCAAAGATTCTGCAAGTACCCTTACCAGTAAAATTGGACGCTATTTTGCGAAAATTAATAAATATCAATTTTTATTTAATGTCAAAATTAAAAATCCAGAATATACCATTCATTCTGAACAATTGGATTTTTACTCAGATACAGGAATTGCATACCTTTATGGAGAGTCCACAATAGTTGGTGAAACAAGTACTGTTTACTGTGAAAGAGGGTTTTATAACACCCGAACTGATATCGGTTATTTCGTTAAAAATTCTCGTATTGATTATGAAAATCGTATTTTATATGGAGATAGTATTTATTTTGATCGGACACGAAATTTTGCTTCAGCAACCAATAATATCAGCATCATAGATACACTAAATCAAAGTTATCTAAGAGGACATTATGCTGAAGTATACCGAGATAAAGATTCGTTATTCATAACTAAAAGAGCGGTTGCCATCACCATAAGAGATAACGATTCTATCTATATTCATGCTGATACATTAAGAATAACAGGTAAATATGAAAATAGAATATTAAAAGGATACTATAGGGCTAGATTGTTTAAAAAAGGACTTCCTGGCGAAGAACCAACCAGTGGAAAATGTGATTCTATCTTTGTAAATGAAAAAACTAGTATTACAAAATTACTAGTAAATCCTGTACTATGGTCTGGAAAAAATCAAATGACTGGAGATACCATCCATCTATTAAGAAATACTAAAACTGATCAACTAGATTCTTTAAAAGTTTTTAAAAATGCATTTTTAGTGCAATTAGATAGTGCAGGGTATAATCAAGTTAAAGGGGAACGATTGATAGGTTTATTCACAAATAACGATCTTGATACAATTAACATTATTAAAAACGCTCAGGTTATTTTCTATTCTAGGAATGAAGATCAAGAATTAGTGGGAATTAATAATACCTTGAGCAGCTCCATTCAAATGTATATTGAAAATCAAAAAATTATAGGGATTCGTTTTATTAAACAGGTCAACGGAAAATTATATCCCCCATCCCAATTCCCTGAAAACGCTAGAGTTCTACCAGGTTTTGAATGGCGTGGTGAGGAACGATTATTTAATGTTAATGATTTGTTTGAAGGAAAGCCAATACCAATACTCCCAAAAATTAAAGGAATACCACTACCAAAAGAGAAACGTGACTTTTTTGATAATGACTCCGATTTAAATAATCAAATAATTAATGGAACCCTACAAAATAAAAGTGAATCACTGCCAAAAAATAGATAATTAATGCATGATGATTTCTATAAATATCAAGCACAAACTACTCCCCATCCCCTAGCACTAGAAATATCACATGCAAAGGGCAGTTATATTTTTGATACCAATAATAAAAAATACTTAGATTTTATCGCTGGCATTTCAGTATGTTGTCTCGGACATTGTCATCCAAAAATTATAAATGCTATCAAGAATCAGGTAGATAAATATCTACATGTTATGGTTTATGGTGAATTTATTCAAGATCCAGCTGTTGCCCTGAGTAAATTACTTTCAAAAAATCTTCCTGATAAATTAACTACAACCTATCTAACCAATAGCGGTACTGAAGCTATAGAAGGATCTATAAAATTAGCCCGAAGAGCAACAGGTAGAAAAGAAGTGATTTATGCTAACAATGCCTATCATGGAAATACTATGGGAGCTTTGAGTATTATGGGGTTGGAAGAACGCAAGCAGCCATTTCAACCCCTTATACCCGAATGTAAAGCTATCCAATTTAACTCCATTAAGGATTTAGTAAAAATCACCAACAAAACTGCAGCCATTGTATTGGAAACCATTCAAGGTGGTGCTGGTTTTATTTTACCAGAGCCTAATTATTTAGCATTGGTTAGAAAGCGATGTGATACTGTAGGCACACTTATGATTTTAGATGAAATTCAGCCAGGATTTGGACGTACAGGTAAGCTTTTTGGTTTTGAACACTTTGGAATTACACCAGATATATTAGTGATAGGCAAAGGAATGGGGGGTGGTATGCCTATTGGCGCTTTTACTGCATCGGAAGAATTAATGAACCTTTTAACCCATGATCCAAAACTAGGCCACATCACAACTTTTGGTGGAAATTCAGTTATTGCTTCTGCTGCATTAGCAACTTTAAAAGAATTAACAGAAAGTGATATTATTGCAAAAACCCTTGAAAAAGAAAAACTTTTTAGAAAATTATTAAATCACAATCTCATTAAGGAAATACGTGGAAAAGGCTTAATGTTAGCATTATTATTTGAAACCTCAGACATTGCTTCCGAAGTTATTCATATCTGTAGAGACAATGGTTTGTTGCTTTTTTGGTTGCTTTTTGAAAATAAAGCTGTACGAATCACGCCACCACTAACCATTTCAACAACAGAAATTGAAGAAGGATGTGCGATTCTACTATCTGCTTTAGATCGTATTAAACCAAGAAATTAATTTATTATAATGCTATTTTACAGTTATTTACAACCATGTCGCTATGTTAATAAGTCCGTTAACAATAATAATGGCACAACTATTGAATCTTCAGTTACATTAGTATCTTTAATTTAGAAGAAACAGTTAAAACCCACTAATGCAATTAAGCCCTAACGAGCATAACAATTTCTCACTTACCCGATTTGAATCCATGCTAAAGACCAACAGTGTGTTATTTTTTGACTCTAATGAGTTTGAAGAAATAATTCATCATTATTTAGAGAATGGGAAGATAGCACTTGCAAAAAAAGCAACAAAATTAGGACTTGAGCAGCATCCTTCATCTATTAATCTTAAATTGTTTCAGGTAGAAATGTTTGTTTTTGAAAATGAACTTGATATTGCTGATGAATTGCTGGATAAATTATTCGTGCTTGAAAAATCAAATGAAGAGATCTATATCCAAAAAGCAAATATTCTTTCACGATGGGATAAGCATAAAGAAGCGATTAAAATGCTTGAAATAGCACTCGATATGACCAGTGATGAATCTGATGTTCTCTCACTTATTGGTATGGAATATTTATTCTTAGAGGATTTTGAAAATTCTAAATATTATTTTATTAAGTGCCTTGAACATGATCAACACGATTTTTCAGCATTATATAATATCATTTATTGTTTTGAATATCTGGAACAACACGAAGCAGCGATTGAATATCTCAATGAATTTCTAAACAAGAATCCGTATTGTGAAATCGCTTGGCATCAGGTGGGTAAACAATATTATAATCTAGAGCAATACAAGAAAGCTTTGGCTGCATTCGAATTTTCAATAATAAGTGATGATCGTTTTATTGGTGCCTATTTAGAAAAAGGGAAGGTATTGGAAAAACTTAAAAAATATCAAGAAGCAATTGAAAGCTATACTGTTACATTAGGGCTAGATGACCCTACTTCATTTGCTCTTTTACGTATAGGTAAATGCTATGAGAAATTAAAAAAACCAGAATTAGCTTTACAATTTTTCAATAAATGTGTAGAAGAAGACCCACTCTTAGACAATGGATGGATTGCGATTACAGATTTTTATAAACGAAATAAAGATTATCAAAAAGCCCTTTATTATATTGATAAAGCAATGCAAATTGATAGTGAAAATGTACTTTATTGGAAGCGATATGCAACTATTAATTATCGCTTAAATTTATACGAAGAAGCAGAACACGGATATCGAAAAACACTAGAGCTTGGGAATTATGAATTAGATACCTGGTTAACAAGAAACGATATTTTAATGCATTTAGGTGAGTTTGAAGCAGCGAGGAATAACCTTTTTCAAGCAGCTGAATTTTATCCTGAATGTGCTGAGATCGAATACCGTCTATCTGCTCTATTTTACCATAATAATGAAAATAGAAAAGGTGAATTTCATTTAAAAAACGCATTGAGACTTGACCCTGAATACCTATTAATTATTGAGGAGTTATTTCCTAATGTATATGATTCAAAAACTGTTCAAGATATAATTAAAAAACATAAAAACCCTTCTCTTTAATATATATATAATTTTGATTTAGCGATTAAAAATATTTAAAAATATCAAGTTTAAATACCTATGTTTCAAAGAATTTTAATCTTTTAAATAATTTTATCGCAACGTATAATAAAGCTATTTTGAAATAACTAACCCTAAAAAAAATGCCTTCTCGTAATTTTTTTAAATATTTTATTATAACTGCAAAAGGACTTGCAATGGGTGTTGCAGACGTTGTACCTGGAGTATCTGGTGGTACAATTGCTTTTATTTCTGGCATCTATGAAGAATTAATTAAAACAATTGATAGGCTTAATCTTGGAATCTTTAAAAAAATTAAAAAGGAAGGAATTATTCATACATGGAAATACTATAATTTTTCATTTTTAACTGCTCTATTGTTAGGAATAGGAATCAGCATATTATCCTTTGCTAAACTTATAACTGTGCTCTTATCAGATCACCCAATTTTAGTTTGGTCATTTTTCTTTGGATTAGTTATAGCAAGTATATTCTATATAGGAAAACAAATTAAGAATTGGTCTGTAAAAACCTATATTTCATTGTCAATTGCATTAGTAATATCCTATCTAATTACCTTAGCAGAACCCATTGGTTCCCCAGATAATACCTGGTTTTTATTTTTTGCAGGATTTATTGCAATAATAGCGATGATCTTACCTGGAATTTCTGGAGCATTTATTTTATTGCTACTGGGTGCATATCAATCTGTTTTAGGAATTATTACGCAATTGAGTGATGGAATAACAAAAATGAATTGGCAATTATTTTCAAATGCATTTTTTAAACTTCTTGTATTTGGAGCGGGTGCTATTATTGGAATTAAAGTTTTTTCAAAAGTTTTAAATTGGATGTTTGAACATCATAAAAATATGATCCTTTCAATTTTAACTGGATTTATGGTTGGGGCATTAAATAAAATCTGGCCCTGGAAAGAGGTATTGCAATATCGTATTAATCACCATGGTGAAAACATTCCTTTTATTGAAAAAAGTATACTCCCGAATCAGTATTTTGAATATCCCCGAATTGGTTTCGCTATTCTTTTTATGGTATTAGGATTTTTAAGCATCTTTATATTGGAAAGATTATCCGTTTCAAAAAAATAATTTAATGGCTACTGAACGATCATTATCAGATAAATTTTGGATTATCATCAAAGGACTTGCCATGGGGACAGCAAATAAAGTTCCTGGAGTTTCTGGTGGTATTGTAGCATACGTAGTTGGATTTTATGAAGAGTTTATTTATTCCCTCCAAAAAATAAATGGAAAAGCGATTTCTCTTCTTTTTAAAAGAGGGTTTAAAAGTTTTTACCAATATACAAATGCTCAATTTTTAGGACTACTTATACTGGGAATGATAATTAGTTATTTTAGTGTTTCAAAAGTATTAGATTTCTTACTTGCGAGATATGAGCTCTATGTATGGAGTGCTTTTTTTGGGATGATCATTGGGTCTGTATATTATATTGCAAAAGACTTTGGAAACTGGAATAAAAAATACATCGCTTTCCTTTTACTTGGAATCACTACAGGAATTAGTATTAGTTTTCTTGAGCCTGCCAAAGAAAATGATAACCTTTTATTTGTATTCTTTTGTGGTATAATTGGGGTTTCAGGAATGACACTTCCTGGACTTTCGGGCTCCTTCATCCTTATATTAATAGGAAATTATGTCTTGCTAATGGTTGATTCTGTTAATGCATTGTTCGATACAATCTCCGAAATTGTACAAGGCGATTTCAGTTTTATAGAAAATAGTTTTCGAATTCGGTTATTAAAAGTAATAGTTGTATTTACATTAGGTTCTATAGTAGGCCTTATTTCTCTTTCAAATGTTTTGGCCTATTTGTTAAAACATTTTAAAAAAATTACAAATGCAGCAATAATAGGGTTTATTGCAGGTTCTCTAGGAGTTGTTTGGCCATGGAAATCTAAAATAATTGAACAAGATGCATATGGAAATTCTGTATATGACGCCAATGGTAAAGAGATAATAATTAGTTTTAAACGGTTTTTTCCTTCTGAATTTTCTTCGGAAGTTATTATTGCAATAATCTTTATTAGTATAGGAATTTTAATTTTACTCAGCTTAGACTGGTATCATAAAATAAAAATGTCCCGAAATGGCTAAATATGGATTAATAGGAAAAAATATTGGTTATTCATTTTCAAAAACATTCTTTACAATAAAATTTGAAAATGAAAATCGAAAGGATACCTATCATAATTTTGACATACAACATGTTGATCAAGTCAAGGATATACTAAAAAACAATCCCGATTTAAAAGGACTAAATGTAACTATTCCTTTCAAGGAAAGTATCATTCCATTTTTGGGTAGAATTGATAAAGTAGCCCGTATTATTGGAGCTGTTAACACCATAAAAATTAACAAAAAAGGGATTCTAAAAGGGTATAATACAGATCATTATGGCTTTGTACATGCCTTGATGTCGTTTCTTCCAATGAAAGACAAAAAAGCTTTAATACTGGGAACTGGAGGTGCTTGCAAATCTATTGTTTACATATTAGAGGCTATGAATTTTGAAATTATTCAAGTATCACGAACAGAAAATGAAAATACTATAACGTATTCAGACTTAAATAGGGAGATTATTTCTAAAAATTTATTGATTATCAATTGTACACCCCTAGGTACATTCCCAAATATACATGAGTTTCCTGATATTCCATATGAATTCATTACCAAGGATCATCTAGCTTTTGATCTCACCTACAACCCACGCGAAACCCAATTTATGAAGAAAAGCAAAGGTCAGGGAGCTAGAATAAGCAATGGATTAAAAATGCTTGAATACCAAGCAAAAAGGTCATTATTTATATGGGATTCTTAATTTATTATTAATTTATTCTAAAAATACATTCCATTCTTTGCTAATTAAACAGTTGTTAGTATATTGACACAATAATTCCCATCTCAATAATCACATCGTGGGAAACGAACCTTAACATTGAAAAAAATGTCAGAAAAAAAAGAAAGTATCAGCAGCAATTCTAAAACTCCAAAAAAGTCTTCAGAAACAAAAAAAACAACACCAACTAAAGAAAAGGAAAAGACAACTTTAATAAAAGATTCTGTTACAAAAACGAAAAAAAAATCTTCCGAAGTTAAAATAAAAAAAACTCCTGTTGTCTCAATTAAAAAGATAACTGAAAAAAAGAAAGAAGAAAAGGCTACCGTTGATCCATCACCAGAAAAAGTTTTAAAGGAGGAAATAGAAACAAATTCTACAACAAAAGAGGCTAATACACCTGAAAAAATAACAAAAAAAGAAATACCCACTGTCGTTTCCGAGAAAGAAACCGAACTTAAAGAAATAACAAAAAATAATCCTGTAACTTCTGATTTGTCAATTAAAAAAGACTTGTCATCAGAAACCTCGGTGATTGAGGAAAAAGATTATACACTCCTATCTGAAGAATTACTAATTGCAGAACTACAAGCTATAATTAGCGAAAAACCCATTCAGGAAATAAAAGAAGAAGTCGAAAAGATAAAAACAGAATTCAATATTAAATTCAATAAGGAGCTAGAGAAGAATAAAGAAGAATTTTTAGCGGAAGGAAAAAGTATCATTGACTTTTATTATACAACTCCTTTTAAAAAAGAGTTTGATACTACGTATTATAAATATAAAGATAAACGCAATAAATATTATAAAAACCTAACAAAAGACTTAAAAGAAAACTTAAATAATCGTTTGAAATTAATTGAAGAATTAAAAGAATTATTTAATGAAAAGGGTAATACAAGTACAATTTTCAAACATTTTAGAGACATTCAGGAACGTTGGTTTGAAGCTGGTTCTATTCCAAGAGACAAATACAATACAGTATGGAACAACTATCATCATCACGTAGAAAATTTTTATGATATACTGCATTTAGACAGGGAATTCAGAGATCGTGATTTTAAAAATAATTTGGAACAAAAGCTCAGACTTATAGGTCGTGCCGAAGAATTATCACAAGAAGAAAATAGCAATAAAGCATTTCGTGAATTACAAATGTTACATAAAATATGGAAAGAAGAAATTGGACCTGTAGCCAAAGAGTTTAGGGATGAAGTCTGGGATAAATTTAGCGCAGCAACTAAGATAATTCATGATAAACGTCACCAACAATTAGAAGAATTAGAAAAGAAATATGAAGTTAATGTAACTATTAAAAAGAAGTTAATTGAAGAGATTGACCTAATAAGTAAAAACACTAAACACAGTCATAAAGGTTGGCAACAAAACATTAAAAAAGTACAGGAACTTCGTGATCAATTTTTTGATACAGGAAGGGTTCCTAGGTCCAGCAACAAAGAAATATGGAAATTATTTAAGGATGCTACCAGTAATTTCAATAGAGAAAAAAATACTTTTTATAAAAATCAAAAGAATGAACAATTTGAAAATTTGAAAAAAAAGCGAGAACTTTTATTAATTGCTAATGAAAACAAGGATAGTGATGATTTTGAAGTTGTGACACCATTAATGAAAAAGATCCAAAACGATTGGAAAAATATTGGCCACATTCCCAGAAAATATTGTGATAAAGTTTGGAATGAATTTAAAACCATTTGCAATTATTATTTCGATCGCTTACATTCAAAAAAAGATGAAGAGAATAAGGATGAATTGGAACATTTTGAATTGAAGAAAAAAATATTAGATTCATTAGAAAGCTTTAAACTTAAAGGAGATAAAAAAGAAGATTTACTTTTAATTAAAGAACAAATTACTGCCTGGAAAAAAATTGGTCTAGTTCCATATAAAAAACGAACTATTGAATTTCAATTCAATAAAAAATTAGATACACTTTTTGATAATTTGGACCTAGATAAGAAAGAAAGGGAACTTATTAAATTTGAAAATAAATTAAACAATCTTAGTTCTCAGGAAGACGATAGAAAGATAAGAAATGAAGAGTTTTTTATAACTAAAAAAGTTGGTGAAACTAAAGATGAAATAAGGCAACTAGAGAATAACTTGTTGTTTTTCAAGCATGTTGCAGATACCAACCCACTAGTATTAGATGTTCATAAAAAGATAAATGGTCAAAAAGAAAAACTTGAAGTGTGGAAGGCTAAGCTAAAGAAAATTAAAGCATTACGTTAGGATTTTATTTTTTTTTTCGCTTCCTCCCAATAAATATCCATTTCAGAAAGATTCATTTCTTTTAATGATTTACCAACCTCTTTTGCCTTGGCTTCTAAGTATTGGAACCGTTTGATAAACTTTTTATTAGTTCTTTCTAGAGCACTTTCAGGATCCACTTTTAAAAACCGGGCATAATTAATCATGGAGAATAATACATCTCCAAACTCTGCTTCTATTTTTGAAGAATTTTCTTCTGAAATCTCATGCTGAAACTCTTCCAATTCCTCTTGTAGTTTTTCAAAAACTTGATGTGGTTCTTCCCAATCAAATCCTACACCTGCTACCTTATCCTGTATACGAATTGACTTTACAATAGCGGGTAGAGAATTTGGAACTCCTTCTAGGACGCTTTTCTTTCCTTCTTTTAATTTCAATTTTTCCCAATTCTGTTTTACTTCTTCTTCATCAGTTACTTCAACATCTCCATAAATATGTGGGTGGCGTGAAATTAATTTATCACTGATCTCGTTTGCAACATCAGCCATATCAAAATCATTAGTTTCACTTCCTATTTTAGCATAAAAAACTATATGTAATAATAAGTCACCTAGCTCTTTCTTAACTTCATTTAGGTCATTATCAAGTATAGCATCTCCTAATTCATACGTTTCTTCAATAGTTAAATGCCTTAATGATTGTATTGTTTGCTTTTTATCCCAGGGACATTGCTCTCGCAATTCATCCATAATAGTCAACAATCGATCTATTGCTTTTAATTGGGTTTTTCTGGAATTCATAGTAGTTCTTTAAAGGATTAATCCTCTCCTTTTGCTAAAGTTTCATTAGATACATCATCTTTCGAATCTTCGGAAGGCAAGTCCTCATTTTCAATAGTATCAAGTTGTTTAGAAAAATCTGTTAGTCCTTTTTTTGTTAATAAATTATACCATTGTATCACTTTTTTAATGTCACTGGGATACACTCGATCTTCATCATAATCTGGAAGTACCTCAAAAAAGTATTCTTCCAATTCATCTTTGGATGATTTGTGACTTATGGCTTCTCCTCCATTTTCTTTTTCAGAAATTTTAACAAATACATCTCTTAGAGGTAGTTCTTCAGTTAATGTATAGATTGCGATTTCAGATAGTAGACTTACATTCTGTCTTGCATTAACACTTATCCGTTTTCCATCGAGAAGGGATTCTGCTAAAAAACCATTTCTAGTTTGATTCATTAATAAGTATAATCCTGGTTTTACTGAAATAGATAATATTTTTTCTAAACTCATAATTTATTTCTGATGTTTTATTTTTTTATTTAATAATTCTGTTCTTATTAACCTTAGCGTTTCTTTTTTGCGTTTGGAAATCGCATGCGATAATTAATATCAATATTCCCTTTTGAAATATTTGCAAGCTTACTTTTAAGTAATCGTTTTTTTAATGGAGATAATTTATCAGTAAATAAAATCCCTTCTATATGGTCGCATTCATGTTGAATGATTCTTGCAACAATTCCTGTAAAATTACTGGTATGCTTTTTAAAATTCTCATCATAATACTCAATAGTAATAGATCTATTTCTAAAGATATCTTCTTGAATATCAGGAATACTTAGGCAACCCTCATTAAAAGCCCATTCATTTCCTGTTTCATCGATTATCGTAGCATTAATAAACACTTTTTTAAAAGTACTTACAAATACTCTTTCTTCTTCATTTAAATCTTCATCATTTTCAAACGGAGTTGCATCAACAATAAAAAGGCGAATGGGTAATCCTATTTGAGGGGCTGCTAAACCAATTCCCTTTGCACTATGCATCGTTTCGAACATATTTTCGAGTAAGGCATCCAATTTTGGGTATTCTTTAGTAATTTCTTTCCCTTTTTTTCTTAATATTGGGTCACCATATGCAAGAATTGGTAATATCATTTAGTTTTATATAAGTAGCTTTGTAATATAATCGTTGCACTAATTTCGTCTACTAATGCTTTATTTTGACGTTTTTTCTTTTTAAGTCCACTATCAATCATCGTTTGAAAAGCTAATTTACTAGTAAATCGTTCATCCATTCTTTTAATAGAAAGATTAGGAAAATCCCTTAAAATTAGTTCAATGAACGATTTTATCTCGCTTTCAATTAAAGAATGTGTCCCATCTTTTTGCTTTGGTTCGCCTATTATCATTAGATCTACTTGTTCTAAACTAATATATTCCTTCAAAAACGTAAGCAAATCTTTAGTTTCAACAGTTGTTAGTCCAGATGCTATAAGTTGCAATTCGTCAGTTATTGCAATTCCTGTTCTTTTTGATCCGTAATCAATAGCTAATAATCGTCCCATATTTTGCGCAAAAATAAGGGATTAATTAAAAGTGACTTCTATCTTTGTGAAATTATTATTAAAAAATGAATCAACTACAACAAATTATAGAAAAAGTCTGGGACGATCGCTTTTTACTTAGTGATACCTCTACAATTGAGGCTATTAGAAAAGTAATAGGCTTATTGGACACAGGAGCTTTAAGATGTGCAGAACTTACTAACTCTGGCTGGCAAGTTAATGAATGGGTAAAAAAAGCGGTTGTTTTGTATTTCCCAATACAAAATATGAAAGTATTAGAAACTGGTATTTTTGAATATCATGATAAGATTCCACTAAAAAAGGGGTATAAAGAAAAAGGAGTTCGAGTTGTTCCACATGCGATTGCTCGATATGGTGCTTTCCTGGCAAAGGGAGTTATTATGATGCCTAGTTATGTGAACATTGGAGCTTATGTTGATGAGGGTACTATGGTCGATACCTGGGCAACCGTTGGTAGTTGTGCCCAAATAGGAAAGCATGTTCATTTAAGTGGTGGGGTTGGTATAGGAGGTGTTTTAGAGCCTTTACAAGCCGCACCTGTTATTATTGAAGATAATGCTTTTATAGGGTCCCGCTGTATTGTTGTAGAAGGAGTTCGGATTGAAAAAGAAGCTGTATTAGGAGCAAATGTTGTACTTACTTCTTCTACAAAGATTATTGATGTAACTGGCGACAAACCCATTGAAACAAAAGGGGTTATACCTCCAAGATCAGTTGTTATTCCAGGAAGTTATACCAAAAATTTTAATGCGGGAACCTATCAAGTATCCTGTGCCTTAATTATTGGAAAACGAGAAGAAAGCACCAATAAAAAAACATCGTTGAATGATGCATTAAGAGAGTATGATGTTGCTTTTTAGAAACGCTATTTTATACGAAAATATGTTTTATTATATACTCATAAAGGATAAAAAAATAAGGGTCATGACTAGATTACGAAGTTAATATCTTTGTAACTAGTTGTGACACAATGAAAAACAAGTATATAAGACATACGCACTTTTCTGAACGTAAATTTAGGGAAATTTTGCGTTTGTTTAGTGAAGATTTAACAGCTGTTCAAATATCAAATTTAACAGGAATTAATCGTAACTCTATTAATAGACTTTTAAAGTTATTTAGAGAGCGTATCTTTAATTTAAGTTTACTTGAGAGTTCATTTAAAGGTGAAATAGAAGTCGATGAATCTTTCTTTGGAGCAAAACGAATAAAAGGGAAAAGAGGACGAGGAGCTTATGGAAAGACTATTGTTTTTGGCATATATAAACGCAATGGAAAAGTTTATACAGAAATAGTAGAAAACTGCTCTAGAGCCACACTACAGGCTATTATAAGAGGAAAGGTTGATGTAGATAATATTATTCATTCAGACAAATGGAGAGGGTATAATGGATTGGTAGATTTGGGGTATAAAAAACATTATAGATTGGATCACGGCAACAATGAATTTGTTAGAGGTCAATCACATATCAATGGAATAGAAGGTTTTTGGGGCTATGCTAAAACTAGATTAACTAAATTTAAAGGAATGAACAAAAGAACATTTTTATTACATTTGAAAGAAACTGAATTTAGATATAATAATCGCAATAACAATTTGTACAAATTGTTATTGAAAAATTTTAAAAACAAACCCTTAATCTAGTCATGACCCAAAAATAATTGTACATGAGGATACTTGTTATTCAACAAAAAATGATCGGCGATGTGCTTATTAGTACATTAATCTGCAACAACCTACGTATCGCTTACCCCAATGCACAAATTGACTTTATGATTTATAAAAGCACCCTTCCAGTATTACAAGGTAATACAAGCATTGATAACTTTATTTTGTTTGAAAAGAAACATCGCAGAAGTCAACTTAAATTTTTTAAACTCATCAACAGTATAAGAAAAACAAAATATGATATTATTATAGATGCCTATTCAAAATTAGAGAGTTGGTTAATTGTATTTTTTTCTGGTTCAAAAAAAAAGATATCCTATAATAAATACGGAAGAACATTTTTATATACCCATAATGTTCCTGTTTTATCAGAAGCAAAAACCAATGTAGGCCTTGTTATTGAAAGAAGACTTTCTTTATTAGATCCCTTAAATTTAGATATTAAATTTGAAGTAATTCCAGATTTAATAGTTACAAATGAAGAGAAACAATTTGCACGCACTATTTTCAAGGAGCATCATCTAAATGATGATAAAAAAACAATTATGATTTCTATAATTGGATCCAATCCATTAAAAACATATCCACTTAAATATATGGCAGAAATAGTAGCATTTATTTCATTAAATACAAGTTCTAATATTTTATTCAATTATATGCCTAAACAATTGAAATTAGCTAAAGAAGTATATAATTATTGCTCCGATGAGGTTAAAAAGAGTATTAATTTTAACGTGGTAGGAGAGAATTTACGTGAATTTATTGCCATAATGAATGAATGTGATTTTATAATTGGCAATGATAGTGGTTCAATTAATATGGCGAAAGCACTAGGAAAACCTTCATTTATTATTTTTTCTCCTTGGATCCAAAAGAAAATGTGGGCAACCTTTGAAGATAATATTAATCACGATTCAGTTCATTTAAAAGATTATAGACCTGATCTTTATGAAGGCCTTTCAAACAAAAAAATAAAAGAAAAATCATTGAATCTTTATACCAATTTTAAGCCTTCTCTTTTTACTGAAAAATTATTTCAATATTTAAAAGTTATTACTTCTGAAAATGAATTAGACACCATAAAAACTAATTTTAATGAAGTATATAATCAAAATAAATCCTACCCATTATCCGCAGTAATAATTACCTATAACGAAGAAGAACATTTAGAAAAATGTTTATCGTCACTAGTAAAAGTTGCAGATGAAATTATCGTTGTAGATTCCTTCTCTACAGATAAAACAGAATCAATATGTAAAGCATTTAATGTTACATTTATCCAACATAAATTTGAAGGTTATATTGAGCAAAAAAACTTTGCGATAAAGCAGGCAAAATATGATTATATAATATCCCTAGATGGTGACGAAGCGTTATCTCCTAAACTTTTAGAATCTATTCTTAAGGTAAAAATATATTGGGAATTTGATGGTTATTATACTAAAAGACTAAATAATTATTGTGGGCAATGGATAAAACATTCGGATTGGTATCCCGACAAAAAACTTCGCCTTTTTAAAAAGGGGAGCGGAGAATGGAAAGGTATAAACCCACATGATTCCTATACCTTAAAGAAAAACAAGAAATCTGGGGAATTGAAAGGGGATCTTTTGCATTGGATTTATCGAGATTATGATGAACACAAACAAAAAGTCGAAAGTTTCTCTACGATAGCCGCGGGTGCTTATTTCAAACTTGGCATTAAATCATCACTTTTCAAGATAATTTTTAGACCATCTTGGGCGTTTTTCAAATCCTATTTTATAAGGATGGGGTTTCTTGATGGTGAAAATGGATATAAAATTTGTTTACAAACTTATAATGTCACCTATCTTAAATACAAGAAGCTTTATAAACTCTGGCTTAAGAATTAGTCATTAGTACGCCAAAAAAACAATTTCTTTTTTAGGGCAATCTTCCTAAAGTATTTCTTTTGAAATACTTCGGTAAAACTCCACATTGTATTAAATACATTAGCTTCATCAATTCCAGTAAGTTTGGAATATTCGTTTGCCATTACCCTAACCATTTCTTTTTTAGGGCTTAGGCGTGAAAAATTTTTAATCCTGGCATTAAAATCAAGGTTGGTAAACTCCATCCTGTTTAGATCTACTAAATAAAAATTATATCCCTCATTTGTTATTTTAATAAGTGTATTCCCTGGGGAGTGATCTTTAAATAAAATTCCTTTTTCATGTAATGTATGGGTGAATCTTGTAAAAGCTCTTAATATGGCTTCATTTCCAATATAGATAGGGTTTTCAATAAGATCTCTATAGGTAAGATCATAATCTTGTTGTTCACTTAAATAAAAACTTCTTAATAAGAAAAGAAGGCTTTTTTCTTCAAAATATGCAATAGGATAAGGTGTTAAAATATCTAATGACAATAGTTTTTGTGCATAGGTAAATGATCTCTTAGCTTTTGAATCCCTAAAATATCGATAGGCTATTTTATTGATAAAATGTGGAATCTTAAATGACTTAACATTAATCTCTAAACCATCTAATAGGAACAATTTAATAATATTACGACCTCTATCACCTATCATAGATCCAGAATGATCAAAGGATTTAATAATCGCCTCTACAGATTTTTGTTTTTCCTTATATTTGGTTGAAAATAATGTTGTCATAAATAATTTAAAAAACAAAAATACAATAACAATTTTTTAAAATTACGCTTTTGTAAATTTGTATACTTTAAATTATTTATAACACAACAATTTTATGGATTTTATGGATAAAGATGAAGGGTGTCAAGTATTGTTTTTTTATAAAGCGTTAGAAATGAGGTGTTATCAGTATGCTACTATAGCCAAAAAAAAGAAATTATAAAAAACATGGCATCGTACCCTAAATGTTCCTTAATAACATCAACCTATAACTGGCCAGAAGCTCTTGAATTACTTTTATTGAGTATTAAAAATCAGTCTTACTTACCAAATGAAGTTATTATTGCTGACGATGGTTCTGGTAATGAAACTGCTGTATTGATAAAAACTTTTCAGAAAGATTTTCCTGTTCCCTTACATCATATTTGGCATAAAGCTGAGGTAAATGAAAAACCTAAAATTTTGAATAAGGCAATTGCAGTGGCTAAATATGAATATATTATTGAAGTAGATGGAGATATAATAATTCATAAAGATTTCATTAGAGATCACCTATCATTAGCTGAAAAAAATGTATACCTATATGGAAGTAGAGCAACAATTCAAAAAAAATATCTAAAGAATCTCTTCAAGAAAAAACAAATTACATTTAATTTCTTTTCAAAGGGTATCCTAAAAAGAGGACGTACCTTACGTATTCCTTTTTTAGCTAAACGATTTAAAAAAGAGACCATTATCTCACCAAAACTAAGGGGCTGTAATATGTCTTTTTGGAGGGCGAATTTTATAAAAGTTAACGGATTTAATGAAGTTCTTGTAGGTTGGGGTATGGACGACAGCGAAATGATTCAAAGACTAATTAATAGTGGTGTTAAAGGCAAACGAATTAAATTTATGGGACTCGTTTATCATATCTATCATAAAAAACAAGACAAGAGTAAAATAAAACATAATCAACTTATAGAACAAAAATCTAAGGAGGAAAATAGTACTTATATAACAAAAGGGATTGATCAATATATTAAGAATTAATGAGGTTCGATGTATCCATAATTATAATTAACTACAATACTGAGGTATATACTATTTCCTGTATAGAATCATTTATAAGCAATACAGATCCCAAACTAAAGTGTCAGTTTATCATTGTTGACAATGCCTCAGATAAAAATAGCTATCAACAATTAAAATTATTTATTGAATCGCTTTTTATAAATCAAAACTCCACAATTGATTTAATAAGAAGCAATATTAATACTGGATTTGGTGGGGGAAATATGCTTGGTGTTCAAAAAGCTAAAGCTAAATATATTGCATTTGTAAATAATGATGTTGTTTTAAAAAATGATTGCTTATCGATTTTAAAATTCTTCATGGACAACAATAATAATGTTGGTGTTTGTGGACCACAAGCATTTACAGAACAAAATAAATTACTTCCTGCTATAGATCATTTTGCTTCCTTACAAAGAGAACTTTTTGGCAGAAAATTTTTAGAAAGTATCAACCCAAAAAAATACCCTAAGCGATATAAAGTTTATACCCAACCTAAACAAGCACAATTCGTAGCAGGTAGTTTTATGTTTTTTAGGGAATCTGATTTTAATAAAATTGGAGGATTCGACACCAATATCTTTCTTTATTATGAAGAAACAGATATTTGTAACCGTTTATTATCTATGGGAAAAACATCTTATTTAGTGCCAGATGGAAAATTTATTCATTTTCATAGCATGAGTACAGAAAAATCAATTCAAATAAAAAAGGAACTTAAAATCTCACTTCTTTATGTAATTAGAAAACAATATGGTATAATTCCATTTTATATTCTTCTAACTTACTTACAAATAAGATATTTTATAAGTAGTTTGGTAAAGCCCAAATATTGGTCATTGTTTTATTTACTTTTATTACAGGCCCCATTAACAAAATCAATAAAGCATAAACAAAATATTATTCCAATAGAATAAAAAATAGAAAAGTGAATTTAAATACCACTGAAATAATTAATTGTTTGAACATCCTAAAAAAAGGAGGAATCATCCTCTACCCCACCGATACTGTTTGGGGTATTGGCTGTGATGCTACTAATTTTGAAGCCATCGAAAAAATAATTCGGCTAAAAAAACGGCTTGATAGAAAATCTATGATCTGCTTGGTGAGTGATTTTAAAATGCTAAATCAGTATATTGAAGACATTCCTGAAGTAACTTATGATATAATAAAATTTGCTACAAAGCCAACTACGATAGTATATGACAGACCATTACATGTTGCTGAAAATTTAATAGCTAAAGACAACTCCATAGCCATAAGAGTTGTTAGAGAAGGATTTTCTAATCAACTCATTCGAAAATTAAAAAAACCAATTGTTTCTACATCAGCAAATATAAGTGGTAAAACATCACCAAATAACTTTCAAGAAATAAGTAATGCTATTTTGGAAGGCGTTGACTATGTTGTAAATTTACCCGATAAAAAAGGATCTGTAAAACCTTCAGCAATTATTAAAATTAGTGCTTGGGGTAACGTTCAGATTATAAGAAAATAAAGGCCACGAATTCACAAATATAAATGACAGATATAATCTATAAAAAAAAGCTAATTTATAATAGATATTTTATTTGATGTTTATCATATTTCATAAAACTTGTACAATCCGTGTTCCTATCAACTTAATAATATTAACATATTCGTGGTCAAAACAAAATTCATAAACGCCCTTGAGCATCCCATCTTCAAAATAGTTTCAGCTGCTTCACAAATGCTAGGAGTTGAAAGCTATGTCATTGGTGGTTATGTAAGAGATTATATCTTAAATCGGGGTGATTCTAAAGATATCGATATTGTTACTGTGGGAAGTGGAATTGATCTTGCAAAAAAAGTTTCAGAACTATTACCAGAAAAACCCAAGGTAACTATTTTTAAGAATTATGGAACAGCAATGCTGAAAACTAGCCAAATTGAGCTGGAATTTGTAGGTGTCCGAAAAGAATCCTATCAAGAAAATAGCCGAAATCCACAGGTGGAAATAGGAACCATGGAAGACGATCAAAACAGAAGGGATTTTACTATTAATACATTGGCATTGAGTTTACAGGATGGAACCTATTCCGATTTATTAGACCCATTTAACGGAATTCAAGACCTGAAAGAAAAAATTATACGAACACCTCTTGATCCTGAAATTACCTATCGTGATGATCCTTTGCGAATGCTTCGTGCTATAAGATTTGCAACACAATTACAATTTACAATTGAAAAAGAATCCTTTAATTCTATCATTAAAAATGCAGATCGTATTAAAATTATTTCAATAGAACGTGTTATAGATGAACTTCACAAAATTTTAGCTTCTGCAAAACCCTCAATTGGATTCACGCTTTTTCATAAAGCTAAATTACTTGAATATATTCTTCCAGAATTAGTCGCCCTTCAGGGAATAGATGAAATAGATGGACAGGGACATAAAGATAACTTTTGGCATACAATAGAAGTAGTTGATAATATTGCAAAAACAACAGATAATATATGGCTTCGTTGGGCGGCTCTTTTACACGATATTGGAAAGGCTCCAACTAAAAAATATGACAAGCAAATTGGATGGACTTTTCACGGGCACGAATTTATAGGTGCAAAAATGGTATATAAATTATTTAAACGCCTTAAAATGCCATTGAATGATAAAATGAAGTTTGTTCAAAAAATGGTCTTTATGAGTTCCCGTCCCATTGTAATTGCAACAGATGTAACGGATAGCGCTGTGAGAAGATTAGTGTTTGATGCTGGAGATAATATTAAGGATCTAATGACACTTTGTGAAGCTGACATCACCACAAAAAACCCCATTAGATTAAAAAAATACCTCAATAATTTTAAGCGAGTTAGAGAAAAGATTGTTGAAGTTGAAGCTCGCAATCAAATACGTAATTTTCAACCTCCAATTACTGGAGAAGAAATCATGAAAACTTTTAATTTAAAACCCTCACGTGAAATTGGCATTATTAAAGATGCAATAAAAGAAGCCATCTTAGATGGAGAAATTCCAAATGAATATGAAGATGCAAAATCGTTTATGCTACAAAAAGGTAAAGATTTAGGGTTAAAAATTGATAAAAATGATTGATGTAAAATTAGAATCTGATAGACTACTTATTAGACCATTTCAATTAGGAGATCAGGTTGCATTGTATGAATTAAATTCAAATCCAATTGTACAAAAATACACTGGAGATACTTTAATACATTCAGTTGAAGAAGCATTAAAACTAATGAACAACATTATTTTTAAAGACTACAAAACTCATGGTTATGGACGCCTTGCCGTTATTTATAAACCCGATAATAAACTTATAGGATTTACCAGTTTTAAATACCTTTCTGAACTTCTAGATACCGATTTAGGGTATCGCTTCATTCCCGAATATTGGGGAAAAGGTATTGCCACTGAATCGGCAAAAATGTCCTTGAAATATGGTTTCAAAGAATTGGGATTAAAAAAAATATTTGGCTTTGCTGAAGTTGAAAATAAAGCTTCCGGGGTAATTTTAAAGAAAATTGGTTTTTCATATTTAAAACTGGCTCCCTATTCTGGTGAAGAAGATCAAGCTTCTGTTGAATGGTATTTACTTTCTAAGAAAGACTATGAAAGACAATAAAAAAGTTGTTTACTGGCTATTAACAGGTTGTGTTCTAATTTTTGTTATGGTCATTGTTGGTGGCATAACCCGACTTACACACTCAGGCTTATCTATTTCAAATTATAAACTTATTTCAGGTACCCTCCCACCTATGAATGAAATTGAATGGGAGGAAGCTTTCGGTCTTTATAAACAATACCCCGAATACCAAAAAATAAATAAGGATTTTACCCTTCAGGATTTTAAGGATATTTATTTCTGGGAGTGGTTACATCGTTTTATTGGCCGGTTTATTGGTGTTGTTTTTATACTCCCTTTTATATATTTCCTATTAAAAAAACAACTTTCCAAAGCAACTGTTAAGAAAAGTTTAATATTGTTTCTGTTAGGCGGTTTCCAAGGATTTATTGGCTGGTATATGGTTAAAAGTGGATTGGTGGATCGTCCAGATGTAAGTCATTATCGACTCGCTTTACATCTTACCACAGCCTTTATTACTTTTAGTTTTACTCTTTGGATAGCCTTAGATATAAAATATCCTCAAAAAAATAAAATCAATAAGTCTTTGCGAAATACAATTCGTTGGGCATTTGTTCTATTGATGTTACAAATAATTTGGGGAGCTTTTGTAGCGGGTTTAGATGCTGGCTTTATTCATAATACCTGGCCTTTGATGAATGATGGTAAACTAATTCATGAAACTGTAACGATTGAACAATCCCCCATTTGGAGAAACTTTATTGAAGGTAAAAGTGGGGTGCAATTTGTACATCGGTATCTTGCCTATATTGTTGTGGGTATCATATTTTATATTTGGAACAGGACTCAAAAACTTAAAATAACTTCCCTGCAATCTAAATTGATAAATCTGTTGCTGATTTTTGTATTGCTTCAATTTATTTTGGGTGCTTTTACCCTAATTTTTCATGTCCCTGTTGTTTTAGGGGTAATTCATCAAATACTTGCTTTTATATTATTAGCAGTTATGACTTTTACCTTGCATCAATTCAGTAAATGATTTACAGATATCATTAAAATTTATGAATAAAAATCTTTTAACTCATTACTTAAAACTCTTAACTCTTACATATATTTGTGTACCCCTTAAAAAATAAAAATGATCTATCGTTATAGGATAATTTTAGACACAAAAGAAGACGTATTTCGAGACATTGAAATTGAAGCTAGTGCTACCTTAGAAGATTTACATAATACCATTACACAATCCTTTGGTTTTGATGGGCAGGAGATGGCTTCTTTTTATATTAGTAACCAAAATTGGGAACAAGGTGAAGAGATTCCTTTATTCGATATGAGTGAAAGTTCTGACAACCTTCGAATGATGAATGAAACCACTTTGGAAGATGTTACAGATAAGGAACAAACAAGAATGCTGTATGTGTATGATTTTTTAAATATGTGGACCTTTCTTGTATAATTAGCAGACATTGCCAAAACGGATAGTAATCTAAGTCGTTTTTTTAAGGCTTTCCCCTTTTTTACTATGCACTGCCTTTAGAAAAGTAAAATTTTCTTTTAATTTTGGGCATCCCATAGGGTAAATATAGGGTTTTTAGTTAATTCTCCCCGCATTAATATCCAGATTATTGCTAAGGCAAAAAACCTCTGTTTATTAATGCTTCCTTGCCATCACTACCGCCAAAGCTATCTTGTCATAAGCTGTTCTTATGTCAGCATTCATTTGATTTCTGTAACATAAGCACCTTATGCCAAATAGCCCCTGCCAACCCTCACATCTGAACTGCATTTAATGGTTTTAGATTTGATTGTAAAAGATTAGGCAAGACTAACGCCCTGAGGTTGTTTCATTTTAAAAAGCAACGGAACTCCAACAGCTTCGGCAAGCTCTGTTCCGTTCCTTTTCAAAACGTTTTTTATCATTTTTTCGATAAAATTAGTGCATTGTATTATTACTTAAATTTGTAAAAACAACTTACTATGATTAAGATAAATACTTCTGTAACAGATATTAATATTCAATATTTCATTGATAATAAAATTCACGATAATGCTACTAAAAACCGTATTTACGATTGGGATGAGTTCTTCAGGTCTAAGTTAATTTTAAAGCTTAATGATTTATTTTCGGACGATTGGCGTTTAGAGTTTACTCAAACACCTGAGAACTCTTGGTTAGTAGATGTTTTTTGTGAAGATTTAAATACTGCTTCTAAAATTAAAAATGTGATTTTACATTCTATTTCAGATTTCAAGTTTGAAGTTTTTTTCAATAATAGAGCTATATAAGAACTTCCGTTTTTAAAGTTGAAGTTTCTGCATTGGATGTAGCGTTGAGAAGCTTCAACTTTAAAAATGCTAGAGGTTTTGCGACGATTGAGCAAAATAATTAACGTTTCGTAGTGCGGTGGCAGTAGCGGTGGTAAAAAGCGCAATGGCTAGAGGATATTTTACATAATTTACATTATAACGACGATTTTAAACAGCTCGACTAAAATATAAAGGTCTAAAAATTGTGCGAAGCGAACTTATAATGCAAATTATGAAAACATAGCTTTGGGTAAGTTTTTATGCATAGATTTTTTGTTGGCGTAGCTCTTTGCTTTTTTTCAAGCAATGTGCTACAAGTGCGTTGGCGCATAAAAACTTACATTGTGGTGGCGAGCGGAACAAAACAAAAGACAGAGCATTTTGAGCAAGCGAAAAAACTGGGTTTTGTTTTGTGGGGATTTTATCCGATTGGATGATATTTATTGATGTCTTCTTTTAAATCTTCTAAATCGTTTATTAAATAATTTTCAGTTGAACTAACGTAACGATGTCCTGCAAAATATTGTACTTCACGAAGATTATAAACTTTTAGCCAACCAGTAATTACCGAAGCTCGTATCTGTTTTAGGCTTTCAACTTGTTTATTCTGCTTGTGTAATTGTTGCATTAATTTCTGCATCACGTTTGCAAGACTGTAACTCTTTCCTATACTTACAAAAAATAAATCGGTTTCCTTTTTGGTTTCCTGTAAAATAACTTCTCTTGTTTTGAGTTGGTATTCCATAAAATCCAGGATTTGATGCGCTTCCAGTTTTAAAGTTCTTTGGTTACTTCTACGCCCTCCATTTACAAAGATTTTACCTTCTCGTAATTTTATGTCCTTTGTAGTTAACCGTTTTATTTCACTTGTGGTTAATCCTTGATACACTAACAGGCTTACAATAACTGCATTACGCTTTTTTGATAGATTACCAGTACTGGCATTCTTGTAATCAAAGTATATTTTTTCAAGCGCTGCTTGACTTAAAATATGGTGTAGTGTTCTTCGCTTTACACCTTTAATATCGATGTTACTTGTAGGATTATCATTTCTCAGCCCTCTACTTATGAGCCAATTGTAGTAATGTTTTAGACTTCCTACACTAGATTGGATACTGCTTTGTTTTAAACCCTTGTTTTTAAGGTTTTGGACATAGCTAATAATCTCATTGTAGGTACTTTGTTCTACCTGGATATTATTTGTATCGGTCCAAACAATGTATTGCAATACAGTTTTATGGTAACTTTCTGCTGTGCTACCACTAATACCTTTGGAGAGTAAATGATTTACAAAAGTCATAGGTTTTATTATTAAAATGATTCTTCTACCAGGTGCGTGTACACCTGGGTACTCTCAAGCGAGTTATGTCCTAAAAATCTACTTATTTTTTCCAGCGGCATACCGTTTGCCAGTAAGTGTGTTGCTATGCTGTGTCGTAGTACGTGTAGTCTTACATTTTTCTCTTGCAAGACGATATCATCGGTTCGTAGCTGTAATATTTTAAGGCGTATTGCCATAGATTGATGCCCTAATCTTCCGCCTCGCTCGTTAATAAAAAAAGCACTTTCTCTTTTGTCTTTTATCAGTAATGTTCTGCCGTCATAAATATATTTTTGCAGGTATTCACTATTGGTTTTATTAAATGGCAGTAATCGTTCTTTATTAGCTTTCCCTTTGCGTACGTGTACTGTCCTTTTATCAAAATTTATATCATCAACACTTACATGATATCCTTCGTTTCTACGTAAACCACAGCCATAAAATAGGGTTAACATAGCCGCATCTCGTAAGGCTATTGCTTCGTAAATGTATTGGGGTTTATATTTTGATATGCTACTATTAAAAGCTCTAGTAGCTCTGTGCAGCTGTTGTATTTCTTCTGTTGTTAAGGTTTCTATTTCGCTGTCGTGGCACGACTCCCAGGGGATGTTTATCACTGGCATTGCCAGTCTACCGCTTTGGCGCAAGTATTCTGTAAATTTGTAAAGTGCTTGCAGGTGTTTGTTTAAACTGCCGTTACTTAATGCACCACCTTTTCTGTCATTACTTCGTAATTTTAAGTTATTGTAATGCTCTTTTATAATCTGATTGTCTAATTGTGTAATGCTGTTTATATTGTTTTGTTCCAAGTAGTAGAGTAATTCTCTAATATGATTAGGAAGGTTGTAAATCGTTGATGGAGCATAACCTAAAATGTCTAACCATTCTCTAAAACTTTTTTCGATATACTGGAAGCTCTCGTTTTTTAAGATTAATTTTTTCATTGCACTTGTCCACTTTTTAGATTTCTTGCGATTTAGATGTAAGTAATTGATTTTATGATTACTATTTCGCAAAAATGGTACTTGCGAGTTATTTGCGATTTGCGTTTTATTTCTTTGTTATTTTCTGTAAAGCCTTACCTAATGCAGTCTGTATATCCTTTTGCAAGGTTTCGTAATCCTTGGATATGACCAGTTCAAAGGTGTAACTTCTTGTCTTTTTGTTGGTATTTCGTTTGATGTAGCCTAATAGTTGTAATTGCTTATTGTAGTTGCGCAGGGTACTTTCTTTGATGCGTAATTGTGTTCTAATTTCCAATCCTGTAAAGTCTTTCTTCCCCGCCTTGCCGTCGGGCAGGTTTTTGGTTTTTAGATATGCTTTGAGATTTTCTAAATAGTTTCTTGTTGCTCCACCCAGTTCATCACTTTTTCTAAGCAAGGTTTCTTTTAAAAGTTGGTTTGCTATTTCAATATCTTCAATTGCTACTTCAATATATTCTTCGCCTGTTTCATTATCATATTTCTTTTCTCTTTGATATTGATAGTAATAGGTTACTGCTTCGATAAACTGCAGGTAATGGTTGTTGGTTCTTCTTGGTTTAAATACAGATTTTGGTAATACAAGTGCTTCCGCAAAAGGATTGATGATTCTAATGGGTTTTAAAACACGTTGGACATTTTGTAAAAACTTCTGTATTTCTCTTTGTTTATGTACATCTATTTTACCAGCAGATAATTGACGTTGATATTCCATAATACGCTCGTCTTGTTCTTTGCTTTCATCCAAGTAGAGTAGGAAGCTCCTGTTTGCGTTATCTTCATAAATTTGCTCCTTTGTGGTGCATCCAGCTACGCAAACTGGACCTTCTACAATGATCATTTTTGTTTTGGGTTCTTCGGAGTTACCTGTTTTTAACGGAACCAACTTGACGATCTTATGATTACTCTTTAACTCTCTTATAGGATATAAAGCCGTTTCCACTCCGTCCATATCCTCGATAATGATCACTTTATAACATACACCATAGCGCCCAAAATAATAGAGGGCATTTTCGGTAAGGGTCGTTATTTTTACCACGTCTTCTTCGGGTATCAATTTGGCGATATTGCTTTGCAAATGGGTTTTGCCTGAGCCACTTGCACCTAAACTAATCACGTGCAAAGGGTTTTGTTGTTTACGTACCGTAAAAATTAAATACATAATCCGGCGATTGATATTCTCACCAATAATGCCACTTTGTTCGATTAATTGGTCGGTGTTTTCTAAAAGATTTGGGTTGAGTAAAAAGTTAGTAGCTTCTTCAATTTCATTTTTGGTAAGTTGTTTTATTTTAGGCTTTAAATCTTCTGTTTTACTTTTAATTTCTTGAAGCCTGTATTTTTCTAACTCTTCTGTGAGTTCGCTTAAACTGGCTGCTATTATTGAAGTTCCTATCTCCAATCGTTCTGCACATTTTCTTATAAACTTCTCTAACTGGGTATCGTTGTACAGATCCAGATTATGCCTTACTGGTGGTCGGCTACTTTCTTGTAATTGTACTTTTAAGGTAATGCGCATTCTGTCCAGTCCCTCTAATTTAATTCCCCCTAAAACTGTAAGTTGTAGAATTTCGTTTTTGTAGATGAGTTGCTCAGGGTTTTCTATACTTAATTTATTCATAATAATACACTATTGTTTACACCTTTAAAATACAAATATATACAATCATGATATATAATACTGTATACATTATTGTCTACCATTACATAAAACCCTATATTTGCTATGTATTTTAACCAAAAAAAGTTTTTATTGCCATGAATATTGCCAAGATTTTAAAAGAATTAAGACATAAAAACGGGTTTTCGCAAGCTCAACTTGCCGCCATGGTGGGTGTAAAAACATCTGCGGTCTCCAGATGGGAAGTAGGGACGGTAAATCCCAACCTGGAGATGGCTGTTAAACTAGCTGGAGCTTTAGAGGTGTCTATGGACGTGTTTTGTGGAATTTCTCAACAACAGGTCTCAGATCTGGAAAAACTTGCTAAAAAGGCTAATGTATTGCCAAAAGATAAAGTACAACTATTAGAAGGAGTTGTAAAAGAGTTTTTTTAACCTTGATGGCTGTTTTTTTTAAGATATCGCTATCTTTGTTTTATGGACTTACCTTTTTTAGACGATAGTGATCTGGATAAAAAATACTTTCAGTGGAAAGAGATTATCCTGCATTCTATTTTAGAACCTGTGCTTACAAAAACAGATGGTAATCATTCTTTCGATATTTACACTACTCGAGATACACCACAACTTGTTAAAGAATATGATAAAGAACTTATTGCTCGTATCGATAAAAACTACAACCAAATGCATTTTAATAAATTGATGTTTATGGTACGCCTGGTAAAGCAACAAGATATTGAACTCATCAAACAAGAAGGCTTTATGCAAGACGCTGTTTTTTCTGTATTTAAAGAAGATTTGCTTAAAGCACAGCCTACTATTACTGCTGACTTTGAGTTTGTTGATCCAATGACTCTTATTCAACAAAATTACAATTAGCACTTATCCTAAAAAGCCAATGTCATCAATCTGTAAAATAGTATGATCCTCCGCAAAATTCCTAGCACTGGAGTATTTCCAATCTGTAGTTTCTGTAACAAAACCACTTTCTACTGGATTATTGTGGATATAATCTAATTTCTGCTTGATTACTTTTGGACTCCAAAGCTCAATAGGTTTGTTGTGATGTTGCCAGAACTGATATTTTGTTGTAGTTGCATCCTTTTTTCCTGCTCGCTTAAACATCCATAATAACCACTCTTTTCTACTCTCTTGTGGATTGTTCTCTATAGCTTCTAGTACTTTTTTTGATGTATGTCGCTTAAAATCGCATAACAGCTCTGTAGGTTGTTCCTTACTAGAACGAAATATAAAATGTACGTGACTGGGCATAAAACAATAGGCAAATAACTCCATACCTTTCTTTGCCCTGCAGTAATCTACACTTTCTGCCAGCACTTTAAAATAAACTTCTCTCGTAAAAACATCGATCCAATATACTGTAGCGAAACTCACAAAATAAGCAGCACTTGGATTATGAAACTTGTACTTCCTACTCATACCAATACAAAATACAAAAACATGGTTGGATTGGTTTACTCAGTACGGCACCCGTCACAGACGAGCGCTAGCGGGGGGAAAAGGAACAGAAAAACAGCAGAAAAGCAGGCAAAGTAAGGGTTTGAGAGTGAAAAATGCAATTGTTAATAAGTTTTTTTAAACACCTCTTTGTAAGCCAAAAAGCACCACAAATAATTGATTTTTTAAAACATTCCATAAAGAATATGAATCAACTTCTTATCATTAGGGTTTAGATAATAAAGTTCCATCCAGTTATGTGTTTTATATTCCTTTTTGGATAAAGGTGTTTTGTCTTTATCATAAGTATAGGAAATAAAATAATTATCTTTTAACTCAATAGATTTTATAATTTCGTTAGAGATATTAGGATTAATTTTTTCTTTTTTAAAAAAAGATTTTAAATTTGTTAATTCCTGATGTGATAACTTGTGCCATTTAGTTATAACTTCCCAATCACCTTTTAGTTGAATGTCTTTTGGATATGATGATAAACTATCTACATTTATTTCTCCAAATATTTGATAGACATTATAAATAAAAACCCCTTCTTCTTTTGTTTTATTTAAGGGTTCTAATTTGCAGTTTTTTGGTAGTAAATAATCTTTTCGTATTTTCCAATATGGTTCGCAACCATATACAGCCACAATAACCAAAAATAATAAAACAACTTTTTTCATTCTTAAAATTTAGGACGTTTACCCATTACCTTATATATATTGTTCCAATATTGTTTAACTTCTGCTGTTGTACGTATTCTTGATGTGCAAGGTGTACAATAAATATTAAAATCAGCAGGGTTTCCTGGATATAGATAATCATTAATTTTTGAAACAGTTGAACCTCTTACAAAATCGTGTATATCAAGCAGGGTTTCACTATTGCCAAGTCTTACTGTTCCACTATTAGGATTTGTTAAAGTTACTTGTATATGTCCATATACTGATCCAGTCTCAGGGTGAAAATATTCTAAACTGAAAAAATCTATTGAACGTGATGAATTATTAGAAAAATCTCCTGTATTAATTGGGTTTAAGTTTATCCTTCCTGCGTCCACAAATAATGGTTCTCCACTGCCTTCATTTGACCATTTTGTAACTTCTGCAAAAGTCAATTTTCCGTCCCAGTCAGGTCTATTAGATAGATTAGAAAAATGAGACTGTATAGAATTCATTGCATTTTCTGAACCTGAAAAATTACTAAATAATGTTCCCACGCCTAAAGCACTTGCATCAGACATCCCTTGAGTAAAATCATCTGCATTCATTATTATTGCTTCTCCTTGTAAACCACTTGCAGTAGTTCCTAAAAAGTTTCCATTTTCATCATAAACAGGATTATCCATTCCTCCATCTGGGTCAACTCTACTTATTGGATTATTTCCCATCCCTAGATAGGGTGAAAAATACTGTCCATAAGGGTCAGTAGTCAACCATCGTCCAATTCGCCCGTCCCATAATCGCAGTTCGAACGCCTCCATTCCCGTTTCGGGGTCTTTCTCTTGTCCTTGGTAGGCATACCTGTATTGACCCTCAATATTCCTGTTAGGCATGGGCATACCAAACGAGTAGTAATCTAAGTCGTTTTTTTTAAGGCTTTCCCCTTTTTTACTATGCAGTGCCTTTAGAAAAGTAAAATTTTCTTTTAATTTTGGGCATCCCATAGGGTAAATATAGGGTTTTTAGTTAATTCTCCCCGAATTAATATCCAGATTATTGCTAAGGCAAAAAACCTCTGTTCTTTGCCTGTTTCCTAGCCATCACGCCACCAAAACTATCTTTACATAAAATGGGTTATAATACTTGCTCGTTCCATCAATGCCGTAGTTATAACCAATTTTATGTAAAATAGTCACTTTCTGGGCGCTCACTTCTGAACTGCATTTGATGGTTTTAGATTTGATTGTAAAAGATTAGGCAAGACTAACGCCCTGAGGTTGTTTCATTTTAAAAAGCAACGGAACTCCAACAGCTTCGGCAAGCTCTGTTCCGTTCCTTTTCAAAACGTTTTTTATCATTTTTTCGATAAAATTAGTGCATTGTATTATTACTTAAATTTGTAAAAACAACTTACTATGATTAAGATAAATACTTCTGTAACAGATATTAATATTCAATATTTCATTGATAATAAAATTCACGATAATGCTACTAAAAACCGTATTTACGATTGGGATGAGTTCTTCAGGTCTAAGTTAATTTTAAAGCTTAATGATTTATTTTCGGACGATTGGCGTTTAGAGTTTACTCAAACACCTGAACTCTTGGTTAGTAGATGTTTTTTGTGAAGATTTAAATACTGCTTCTAAAATTAAAAATGTGATTTTACATTCTATTTCAGATTTCAAGTTTGAAGTTTTTTTCAATAATAGAGCTATATAAGAACTTCCGTTTTTAAAGTTGAAGTTTCTGCATTGGATGTAGCGTTGAGAAGCTTCAACTTTAAAAATGCTAGAGGTTTTGCGACGATTGAGCAAAATAATTAACGTTTCGTAGTGCGGTGGCAGCAGCGTTGGCAAAAAGCGTGGGGAAGTGGATATTTTACATAATTTACATTATAACGACGATTTTAAACAGCTAAAATATAAAGGTCTAAAAATTGTGCGGAGCGAACTTATAATGCAAATTATGAAAACATAGCTTTGGGTAAGTTTTTATGCATAGATTTTTTGTTGGTCTAGCTCTTTGCTTTTTTTCAAGCAATGTGCTACAAGTGCGTTGGCGCATAAAAACTTACATTGTGGTGGCGAGCGGAACAAAACAAAAGACAGAGGATTTTGAGCAAGCGAAAAAACTGGGTTTTGTTTTGTGGGGATTTTATCCGATTGGATGATATTTATTGATGTCTTCTTTTAAATCTTCTAAATCGTTTATTAAATAATTTTCAGTTGAACTAACGTAACGATGTCCTGCAAAATATTGTACTTCACGAAGATTATAAACTTTTAGCCAACCAGTAATTACCGAAGCTCGTATCTGTTTTAGGCTTTCAACTTGTTTATTCTGCTTGTGTAATTGTTGCATTAATTTCTGCATCACGTTTGCAAGACTGTAACTCTTTCCTATACTTACAAAAAATAAATCGGTTTCCTTTTTGGTTTCCTGTAAAATAACTTCTCTTGTTTTGAGTTGGTATTCCATAAAATCCAGGATTTGATGCGCTTCCAGTTTTAAAGTTCTTTGGTTACTTCTACGCCCTCCATTTACAAAGATTTTACCTTCTCGTAATTTTATGTCCTTTGTAGTTAACCGTTTTATTTCACTTGTGGTTAATCCTTGATACACTAACAGGCTTACAATAACTGCATTACGCTTTTTTGATAGATTACCAGTACTGGCATTCTTGTAATCAAAGTATATTTTTTCAAGCGCTGCTTGACTTAAAATATGGTGTAGTGTTCTTCGCTTTACACCTTTAATATCGATGTTACTTGTAGGATTATCATTTCTCAGCCCTCTACTTATGAGCCAATTGTAGTAATGTTTTAGACTTCCTACACTAGATTGGATACTGCTTTGTTTTAAACCCTTGTTTTTAAGGTTTTGGACATAGCTAATAATCTCATTGTAGGTACTTTGTTCTACCTGGATATTATTTGAATCGGTCCAAACAATGTATTGCAATACAGTTTTATGGTAACTTTCTGCTGTGCTACCACTAATACCTTTGGAGAGTAAATGATTTACAAAAGTCATAGGTTTTATTATTAAAATGATTCTTCTACCAGGTGCGTGTACACCTGGGTACTCTCAAGCGAGTTATGTCCTAAAAATCTACTTATTTTTTCCAGCGGCATACCGTTTGCCAGTAAGTGTGTTGCTATGCTGTGTCGTAGTACGTGCAGCCTTACATTTTTCTCTTGCAAGACGATATCATCGGTTCGTAGCTGTAATATTTTAAGGCGTATTGCCATAGATTGATGCCCTAATCTTCCGCCTCGCTCGTTAATAAAAAAAGCACTTTCTTTTTTATCTTTTATCAGTAATGTTCTGCCGTCATAAATATATTTTTGCAGGTATTCACTATTGGTTTTATTAAATGGCAGTAATCGTTCTTTATTAGCTTTCCCTTTGCGTACGTGTACTGTCCTTTTATCAAAATTTATATCATCAACACTTACATGGTATCCTTCGTTTCTACGTAAACCACAGCCATAAAATAGGGTTAACATAGCCGCATCTCGTAAGGCTATTGCTTCGTAAATGTATTGGGGTTTATATTTTGATATGCTACTATTAAAAGCTCTAGTAGCTCTGTGCAGCTGTTGTATTTCTTCTGTTGTTAAGGTTTCTATTTCGCTGTCGTGGCACGACTCCCAGGGGATGTTTATCACTGGCATTGCCAGTCGCCCGCTTTGGCGCAAGTATTCTGTAAATTTGTAAAGTGCTTGCAGGTGTTTGTTTAAACTGCCGTTACTTAATGCACCACCTTTCCGAGTGTTACCTCGTAATTTTACGCTATTATAATGCTCTTTTATAATCTGATTGTCTAATTGTGTAATGCTGTTTATATTGTTTTGTTCCAAGTAGTAGAGTAATTCTCGTATGTGATTTGGTAAATTATAAACGGTACTTTCTGCATAACCTAAAATGTCTAACCATTCTCTAAAACTTTTTTCGATATACTGGAAGCTCTCGTTTTTTAAGATTAATTTTTTCATTGCACTTGTCCACTTTTTAGATTTCTTGCGATTTAGATGTAAGTAATTGATTTTATGATTACTATTTCGCAAAAATGGTACTTGCGAGTTATTTGCGATTTGCGTTTTATTTCTTTGTTATTTTCTGTAAAGCCTTACCTAATGCAGTCTGTATATCCTTTTGCAAGGTTTCGTAATCCTTGGATATGACCAGTTCAAAGGTGTAACTTCTTGTCTTTTTGTTGGTATTTCGTTTGATGTAGCCTAATAGTTGTAATTGCTTATTGTAGTTGCGCAGGGTACTTTCTTTGATGCGTAATTGTGTTCTAATTTCCAATCCTGTAAAGTCTTTCTTCCCCGCCTTGCCGTCGGGCAGGTTTTTGGTTTTTAGATATGCTTTGAGATTTTCTAAATAGTTTCTTGTTGCTCCACCCAGTTCATCACTTTTTCTAAGCAAGGTTTCTTTTAAAAGTTGGTTTGCTATTTCAATATCTTCAATTGCTACTTCAATATATTCTTCGCCTGTTTCATTATCATATTTCTTTTCTCTTTGATATTGATAGTAATAGGTTACTGCTTCGATAAACTGCAGGTAATGGTTGTTGGTTCTTCTTGGTTTAAATACAGATTTTGGTAATACAAGTACTTCCGCAAAAGGATTGATGATTCTAATGGGTTTTAAAACACGTTGGACATTTTGTAAAAACTTCTGTATTTCTCTTTGTTTATGTACATCTATTTTACCAGCAGATAATTGACGTTGATATTCCATAATACGCTCGTCTTGTTCTTTGCTTTCATCCAAGTAGAGTAGGAAGCTCCTGTTTGCGTTATCTTCATAAATTTGCTCCTTTGTGGTGCATCCAGCTACGCAAACTGGACCTTCTACAATGATCATTTTTGTTTTGGGTTCTTCGGAGTTACCTGTTTTTAACGGAACCAACTTGACGATCTTATGATTACTCTTTAACTCTCTTATAGGATATAAAGCCGTTTCCACTCCGTCCATATCCTCGATAATGATCACTTTATAACATACACCATAGCGCCCAAAATAATAGAGGGCATTTTCGGTAAGGGTCGTTATTTTTACCACGTCTTCTTCGGGTATCAATTTGGCGATATTGCTTTGCAAATGGGTTTTGCCTGAGCCACTTGCACCTAAACTAATCACGTGCAAAGGGTTTTGTTGTTTACGTACCGTAAAAATTAAATACATAATCCGGCGATTGATATTCTCACCAATAATGCCACTTTGTTCGATTAATTGGTCGGTGTTTTCTAAAAGATTTGGGTTGAGTAAAAAGTTAGTAGCTTCTTCAATTTCATTTTTGGTAAGTTGTTTTATTTTAGGCTTTAAATCTTCTGTTTTACTTTTAATTTCTTGAAGCCTGTATTTTTCTAACTCTTCTGTGAGTTCGCTTAAACTGGCTGCTATTATTGAAGTTCCTATCTCCAATCGTTCTGCACATTTTCTTATAAACTTCTCTAACTGGGTATCGTTGTACAGATCCAGATTATGCCTTACTGGTGGTCGGCTACTTTCTTGTAATTGTACTTTTATGGTAATACGCATTCTGTCCAGTCCTTCTAATTTAATTCCCCCTAAAACTGTTAACTGTAGAATTTCGTTTTTGTAGATGAGTTGCTCAGGGTTTTCTATACTTAATTTATTCATAATAATACACTATTGTTTACACCTTTAAAATACAAATATATACAATCATGATATATAATACTGTATACATTATTGTCTACCATTACATAAAACCCTATATTTGCTATGTATTTTAACCAAAAAAAGTTTTTATTGCCATGAATATTGCCAAGATTTTAAAAGAATTAAGACATAAAAACGGGTTTTCGCAAGCTCAACTTGCCGCCATGGTGGGTGTAAAAACAAGTGCAGTATCTCGTTGGGAGGTGGGGACAGTAAATCCAAACTTGGAGATGGCTGTTAAACTAGCTACTGCTTTAGAGGTGTCTATGGACGTGTTTTGTGGAATTTCTCAACAACAGGTCTCAGATCTGGAAAAACTTGCTAAAAAGGCTAATGTATTGCCAAAAGATAAAGTACAACTATTAGAAGGAGTTTTAAAAGAGTTTTTAAAACAAAAAACGGCTTAGATATTAATCTAATACTTTTGATTTATAGTTAGGTCTATAACCTTGTTCTTTTTGTTTCAATCTAATATCTACACTTTCTAATTGTAGGTTTAAAGTTTCTCTTTTTAAGTATCTAATTGTTCTATTTATATTTTCTTTACTGATGTAAAAATTCAAATATGGATTAGCAAAATTAAAAATGACTTTTTCTATTTTTTCATTGTCTCCTAAGTATGACATTTCTAAAAAAGAAAGAATATACTCTAAATCCCATTCAAAAATTATGTCTTTTATATACAATTCAAATATCTTAACTAAATCTTTTTCTGTTAATATTTTTATAAAAACATTAGAATAAATGGGTACACTATCTTTATTTGAAGATGAATTAACATATGCTAATATTTCTTCATTATAAAAAGATAAAAACTGCTCGCCATTAATTTTATTTTCAATTAAATCTTTTAATTTTTGATATTCCATAGTCTAAGTTAATGTAATTTTCTAGAATCAGGAAAGTTTGGAAACTTTGGCTTGCTTTGAAACATACGACCATCAATCTTGTAATCTATTTTTCTTACACGAATTAATTTCCCCTGCTGATTGTATACTTTTTGAAAAACTGATCTTGCATGTCCTGATAAATGTGAAGCCTTTATTGTTTTTTCTATAATATGAAACTTACCAATAGTCCTTGTCAAAGTATACCCTTTGCCTGCTAAATTTAAAATTCTACCTACGGGTACTATGGTCATCATTAATTCTCCCACAGCCCCATCAACCTCATCAATATCCTGACCGGTCACATAACTTCTTCCGCTTGTTAAAGCTGCCTGTTCATAAGAATCTAAATAACCTTGTATAGAATACGCATTTGGAATTCCTCCTCTATCTATTATTGCTCTTGTAGCATTTTGGAAGTTTTGTATTTGACTAGTAAAGTCCCAAAGAGAAGTATTCATATCGAAACTCTGTGAAGGTGCTGTTACAATTACTTCATTAAGTAAACTAGAACCTAAACCATCTTGCATAAAATAACCAGTATCAATATTCAAATCAATACTTTGCCCTTCTGGAATACTTGTAATCCCTAAATCTCCACAAGCTGATGGACATTCAGCACAATCTGTACAACCTCCATCTGGATCAACTCTTGATATCGGGTTGTTACCCATTCCCATATAGGGGCTATGGAACTCTCCATAAGGATCTGTAGTCAACCATCGTCCTATTCTACCGTCCCATAAACGCAGTTCAAACGCCTCCATCCCAATCTCGGGGTCTTTTTCTTGTCCTTGGTAGCCATACCTGTACTTACCCTCAATATTTCGATTAGGCATTTTCATCCCAAATAGATAGTAATCAGTCTTATCCCAATCTGATGTTTGCACATGGGGAGGTTCCTGAGGAAGCACCCGAAAAAGAATTTATTGCAGATATTTCTGATGATTATGATGATATTAATGAAGATGATAATGATTTAGATTTTAATGAAAATTTGAATTAATTCTTCAGCGACCACTAATTTATCACACTATGTGCTGCAAAAGTGTGAAAATAGAAACAAGGGAGTATTCCCAATAACCTTTAATTATTACGAATGATTAACTTATATGGTGCCTATATTACTTCTATATCAATACATAGTGTAGGTAATAAAAGTCACAACGAACCCATTTTTCTTTCTGAAGCCCCTTTTCAAGCGGATAATGAAATGACCCCTTTATTAAAAGAATATTTTCTGAAATCCTTCAGAGAAAAAGAGGAAAATTACTATCAATTTATAAATGAAACTGACCTGGAATTCCACGAATTATATTCACTTGTCAATTCCATTTTTGATTCTCCTGAGACAATTCATGAGCTAAGTAAGAAAATAACAAAACATTTGTACGATCAATCCTTACATCCCCATATCAAAAGAGGAGAAGTTTATATTGTATATTTTGAAAACATGCAGGTTGACAATGAAAAAGTTGATGCAATCGATATTTTTAAGTCGGAGTTAAAACAAGATTTTCTTCAGTTTTCACAACAACAGAAGCAACTTGATGCGTTACTTCAACAAGGGGTTAATCTAAATAAACTAGATAAAGGATGCTTGATATTTAATAAAAATAAAGAAGAGGGTTATAAAATACTTTCTGTAGATAGTAATCGCTACGATACACGATATTGATTATCATATTTTTTAAGAGTAGATGCTTTTGAAGATGATAATTTTTATATCCAGAAATATCTAAAATTTTGTCAGAACTTTGCAAAAAATGATTCTTTTGAAGAATCCTTATTTATCAATGATGTAATTGAAAATCCAAGCCTTATCCCAGAGTTTAAGAATTACAAAGCCAAACAAGCGCCAAAATATAAGATTGAAGATCTATCTGAATTTCCTATTGCAAATACAGCAGTTACAGCTGCCAGAAAAAAGATCAAAAATGTGATCACCCTGGATACTAATATTCAAATTAAATTGGATTTTATTAATCCTGAAAGTGCTGAACTTTTTGTGGAAAAGGGTCGGGATGAAGAAAAACAGATGTAGTTGGTAGTCTATAGCTTCAAACTAATAACTTTATCTTTAACAAAGTTTAAACCTTGTCACAGTAAGAAAATACTTAAACAAATACTTTAGTGTAAACTCGTGAAAGTCATATCTCATTTCCGTAGTTTTGTACTACTGCTAAATAGTTATGAAATTCAAAATAGTTTCAGATTTTAAACCTACAGGAGACCAGCCAGAAGCAATAAAACAACTGGTGGATGGGATCAATTCTGGAGAGAAACACCAAACACTTCTAGGGGTTACAGGTAGCGGTAAAACATTTACAGTAGCCAATGTAATTGAACAGGTTGAACGACCTATTCTAGTGCTTGCCCATAATAAAACGTTAGCCGCACAATTATATTCAGAATTTAAAAAGTTTTTTCCCAATAATGCTGTTGAATATTTTGTCTCTTATTACGATTATTATCAACCTGAAGCCTACCTCCCTTCAAGCGGAACTTATATTGAAAAAGATCTTTCTATCAATGAGGAAATAGAGAAAATGCGCTTGAGTACTACCTCATCTTTACTTTCTGGAAGACGCGATATTATTGTGGTTGCTTCAGTTTCTTGTATATATGGTATTGGAAACCCTACCGAGTTTCAAAAGAATATCATAAAACTTAAAAAAGAGCAAATTATTTCCAGAACGAAGCTACTTCATCAATTAGTACAAAGTTTATATTCCAGAACCGAAGCTGAATTCCATCATGGTAGTTTCAGAATAAAAGGAGATACGATTGATGTGTATCCAAGTTATGCCGATGATGCGTTCCGAATTCATTTCTTTGGTGATGAAATTGAAGAGATCGAGGTTTTCGATGCACAAACTAATGAAGTGTTAGAAAAATATGATTTGCTCAATATCTATCCAGCTAATATGTTTGTTACTTCTCCAGACATTCTACAGGAAGCGATTATAGATATTCAAGATGATCTGGTTAAACAACTGGATTATTTTAAGGAAATTGGAAAGCATTTGGAAGCAAAACGCTTGAAAGAACGAACAAACTTTGATTTGGAGATGATCCGCGAATTAGGGTATTGTAGTGGCATTGAAAATTATTCTCGGTACTTAGATAAAAGATTGCCTGGAACACGCCCATTTTGCTTACTTGATTTCTTTTCGGATGATTATTTGATGATTGTAGATGAAAGTCATGTTTCCATACCACAAGTATCTGCAATGTATGGTGGAGATAGATCTCGTAAAGAAAACTTAGTGGAATACGGATTTAGGTTGCCTGCCGCAATGGACAACCGACCCTTAAAATTTGATGAATTTGCAATGATGCAGAATCAAGTGATATATATCAGCGCAACACCAGCAGATTATGAATTAGAAAAAAGTGGAGGTGTTTTTGTAGAACAGATTATAAGACCAACTGGACTACTAGATCCACCTATTGAAGTGCGACCAAGTTTAAATCAGATTGATGATCTATTGGAAGAAATTCAATTGAGAATTAAAAATGATGAGCGGATTTTAGTCACCACTCTTACCAAACGGATGGCAGAAGAATTGACTAAATACATGACTAGGATTCAAGTTCGTTGTAGGTATGTTCATAGCGATGTAGATACTTTGGAACGGGTAGCTATTATGCATGACCTTCGTTTGGGATTATTTAATGTTTTGGTAGGTGTAAATTTATTAAGAGAAGGATTAGACTTACCTGAAGTATCATTGGTTGCCATCCTTGATTCAGATAAAGAAGGGTTTTTGCGATCAGCAAGGTCGCTAACACAAACTGTAGGACGTGCTGCACGGCATTTAAATGGAAAAGCAATCATGTATGCCGATAAGGTCACCAAAAGTATGCAAACGACTATTGATGCAACTAACTATCGACGAGAGAAACAAATGGATTATAATAAAAAGCATCATATAACTCCAAGGGCAATTAAAAAATCACTTGAAAATGCATTAACAAAAGCTAAGCAGGAAGCCTATACCTTTGACCCATTAGCAGATCTTGCTGCAGAATCTGATTCAGAATATTTAACCAAATCACAATTAGAGAAGAATATTAAAAATACCCGTAGAGCAATGGAGAAAGCTGCTAAAGAATTGGATTTTATGGCTGCCGCTAAATTAAGAGATCGAATAAAACGATTTCAGGGAAAATTAGAGCTTTTAAAAAATTAAATGATGTCTCATCACCCAGATTCTAAACGAAATGAACTACCTCGACCCAAGGGTACGAGGTATCAAGCGGAAGATAACTTTATTTTAGTTTGATGAAAACCTTAGGTTTTCAAACTTTCCTCTTGACCACCGAGGCAAGCCTCGGGGAATTCTTTAGATTAAATAAAGCCATTAGTGATAGTGGGTATTGCTCACGTAGGCAAGCAGATACTTTAATTGAAGAAGGTCGTGCTACTGTAAATGATATAGTGGCTAGCCTAGGTGATCGTGCAATGCCAAATGATACTATTCAAGTAGATGGCAAGATCATATATGAAAATGAACAGATTGTTTATTTAGCTTTGAATAAACCTGTTGGTATTACATGTACTACGGATAAAAGGGTTAAAGGGAATGTTGTTGATTTTATAGGTCATAAAGAACGGATCTTTCATATTGGCCGTTTAGACAAACCCAGTGAGGGTTTATTATTAATGACCAATGATGGTGATATTGTAAATAAAATATTACGTGCTGGAAACAAACATGAAAAGGAATACATTGTAAAGGTTGATCGGCGAATTACAGACGATTTTATTAAAAGTATGAGTAACGGTGTTCCAATATTAGAAACAGTAACTAAAAAATGTGAGGTTGAAAAACTAGGTCGTTATATTTTTAGGATCACATTTATTCAAGGCTTAAATAAGCAGATAAGAAGAATGTGTGACTATTTAGGGTATGAGGTTGTTTCCTTAAAACGGATTCGCATAATGAATATCCATTTGAATGATCTTCCTGTTGGAACCTGGCGCGATCTAACTACAAAAGAAATAACTGACATTAAAAAAACGTTGGAAGAATCTCTGAATATTTCACAAAAACAACGGGGGTTTAATTAAAAAGTAAATAAAAAAATAAACCGCATGCCGATTGAGAAGCACGCGGTCATTATCAACTAACTAACCAAATTAAATTTCAATTATGAAATCTCAACCTATTCTCTTCAATTCTTTTTTATTTAGTGTATTGTTTAAAATATGTGCTCAATCTAATTTCTGAAAACAAGTTCTATCCTTTATCTATTACAAAAATAAGACCATTTTTTATCTTTTAAGTGACAGATGTTTCAAATAACTAGCAGATTAACATTTATTTACAAAAATTTAACCTATTCAAATAATAATTTTTGATTTAATATTATTCTATTCATAATTAAATCAATTAGTTTGTCGACAAACTAAAAATGTTTTTCAATACTTTTATTTTAGTCGTAAAAAGCTTAGATTATTTACAATATTATAACTAAAAAAATCTCGCTTCCTTGATTAGTGGAAGCGAGATTTTTTTGTTCTTGATAGATCTTTAAATTTTTAAACCTCCGTTATAATTCGGATTGGTACTGTGTATTCTTTTCCTTTTACTAATTCAGTATCGATCTTTTCGTAGTTAAGTCGACTTTTAATAAATTTCTCAACTTTATCGAATTCAGTATCAACTGATAAGACTACAATTTCTCCTTCTGAATTTATAACAAAACAAACTGAGGTAGTTACTGTCATAGTAAAGTTAGGGTTCTCAAGAAGTTTTGTAATTTCTACAGAAAATTTTGATTTTACTACTGGTGCTGGTTCAGCTGCTATAGAAAATAAGGTTCCAATTAAAAGCGCTATGGCTACTAATAATACTTTTAGATTTTTCATAATAGTTCGTTTTAAATGATTGATATACAAAGAAGACGATCGAATTGTAACAATTGTTAGACAGAATTGCCTTTTTTAACGAATAGTTAACGTTAAACAATCTCAAAAAAAAAGCCTTAAATAAATAAGGCTTTGTGAATAATTTTATGATTTAAATAATTGCTATTGCAATACTTCCTGGACTTTATCTGCAGCTTCTTGAAATTCAATAACGCTATACACATCCAATCCGCTTTCATCAATTAATTTTTTTGCAATATCGGAATTGGTACCTTCTAATCTAATTATGATTGGAATTTCAATGGTGCCTATATTCTTATAGGCTTCAATAATACCCTGAGCCACACGATCACAACGTACTATTCCTCCAAATATGTTTACTAAAATAGCTTTTACACTTGGATCTTGTAAAATTAAATTAAATGCTATCTCTACACGTTCTGCATCTGCTGTTCCTCCAACATCTAAAAAATTTGCGGGTTCTCCTCCAGCCTGCTTTATCAAATCCATTGTTGCCATGGCAAGTCCAGCTCCATTAACCATACATCCTACATTACCATCTAAATCTACATAACTTAATCCAACTGCTTTTGCTTCAACCTCAACTGGATTTTCTTCACGTAAATCTCTTAACGCTTCATAATCTTTATGACGGAATAATGCATTATCATCAATTGTTACTTTTGCATCTACTGCAATCACTCTGCTATCGCTAGTCTTTAAAACTGGATTGATTTCAAATAATGAAGAATCAGATTTTACATATGCTGTATAGAGGGCAGAAACAAATTTTGTCATTTCTTTAAAGGCCTTTCTGTTTAACCCTAAATTGAAGGCTATTTTTCTAGATTGAAAAGGTAACAATCCCATTGTAGGACTTATCTCTTCGTTAAAAATAAGATGTGGGGTGTTTTCAGCAACAGCTTCTATATCCATACCACCTTCAGTAGAATACATAATCATATTTTTTCCAGTTGCACGATTTAATAGTACGCTCATATAAAATTCATTTGGCTCACTCTCACCAGGATAATATACGTCTTCAGCAACAAGTACCTGACTTACTAATTTTCCATTTGCACTTGTCTGAGGGGTAACCAAATGCATTCCAATAATATCATTTGCAATTTGTTCCACCTCCTCTAAATTTTTTGCTAATTTAACTCCTCCTCCTTTTCCACGCCCACCTACATGAACTTGTGCCTTTATAACATGCCAGTCTGTTCCAGTATCTTCAGTTAACTTTTTAGCTGCAGCGACTGCTTCTGCTGGAGTTTGTGCTACAATTCCTCGTTGTATTTCAACTCCAAAACTATTCAGCATTTCTTTTCCTTGGTATTCGTGTAAATTCATAGTGGTATATTTCTGTGAAATGTTTCAGATGTGCAAAAATAACAAATGTTATAGTAATGGACTAATTATTTAAGAAGTCTAATTGCATTTTATAACTATTTTACACAAATAAACAATTCGGAATATTTGTCTATATTTATTGTAAATAATTGATTATGAAAAACTTTGACTGGACTCAATTTACAAGAAATATTGATATAGAAGCACCTATCCAAACAATTTATAATGCATGGAGTATCGGGAATGAAGTTGAACGTTGGTTTTTAAGTGATGCTACCTTTTTAGATCAAAACAATCTAAAAACTTCAAAAGATCAGGCGATAGAAAAAGGCTATAAATATCAATGGCAATGGTACTTGTACGACAAAATTGAAACGGGGGAAATTACAGATTCAAATGGTGAAAATTATTTACAATTTACTTTTGCTGGAAATTGTCTGGTAACCATTCAATTAAAAGAATTTGATAAAGGTACCATCGTAACACTCAGTCAAAAAGATATTCCAACAGATGATGATTCAAAACAAAACATCAGACTGGGTTGCGATAATGGTTGGTCGTTTTATCTAGTAAATTTGAAATCGGTTTATGAAGGTGGTTTAGATCTTCGAAATAAAAACCAAGATTTGAAAGCGATGCTTACTAATTAAAAATAGTCCTGTTTTTATCAATAAAAAACAATCACTTTATTTATGAAAGCCCTGATATCCTTCCATCGTCATCAATAGCCATTCCTTCTGAAGCTGGAACAGCAGGAAGTCCTGGCATACGCATCATATTTCCTAAAATTGGAATGATAAATCCTGCTCCTGCTGCAAATTCAAATTCTCGAACTGTTACATTAAACCCAGTTGGCCGTCCAATTAATTTGTCATTATCGGAAAAAGATTTTTGTGTTTTAGCCATACAAACAGCTAATTTATTCAATCCTAAACTTTCAATTTTTCGAAGTCCAATTAGTGCTTTTTTAGAATATTCAACGCCATCAGCACCATAGATTTCTTTAGCAATGACTTCTATTTTATCTGTTACAGTATCATTCCAATCGTATAATTGATTAAATCCATTCTCTCCTTTTTCAATTTCATTAATTACAGCGGTTGCTAATTCTTTGGTTCCTTCCCCACCCTTTGCAAAACCTAATGAAACAACTGCCTTTACACCTAATGCAGCACATCGTTCTTTAATTAATGCAACTTCATCATCACTATCAGTAAAAAACGAATTAATCGCTACGACTGGATTCAATCTGAATTTCTTCATATTCTCGATATGTTTTTCAAGATTTACAAATCCTTTGGCGACACGTTCTACATTGGCATCATTATACTGTTCTTGGGTAGCCCCTCCATGATGACGCAATGCTCTGATTGTAGCAACTAACACAACAACTTTAGGTTTCAATCCTCCTGAAACACATTTAATATCTAAGAATTTTTCAGCACCTAAATCAGCTCCAAAACCAGCTTCAGTAACAACATAATCAGATAAGGTCATTCCCATTTTAGTTGCCAAAATTGTATTAGTTCCTTGTGCAATATTAGCAAAAGGCCCTCCATGAATAATGGCTGGGTTTCCCTCCAAAGTTTGCACTAAATTTGGATTTATAGCATCTTTTAATAAGATTGCCATTGCATTTTCTGCTTTTAAATCTCTTGCAAAAATTGGTTTTTTATCAAAAGTCTGACCCACGTAAATAGCACCTAATCGCTCTTTTAAATCTGAAAAATTCTTTGCCATACAAAGGATAGCCATCACTTCAGAAGCAGGAGTAATATTAAATCCGTCCTCTCGTGGAATTCCATTCACAGTACTACCAAGACCAATAACAATATCACGTAATGAACGATCGTTCATGTCCATCACGCGTTTCCAAGCAATAGTTCTAGGATCGATTCCTAAGTTTCTAGTTTTTGACTGAATATTATTATCAATTAAAGCTGACAATAAATTATTCGCTTTTTCAATCGCAGAAAAATCCCCCGTAAAATGAAGATTGATATCTTCCATAGGTACAACTTGTGAATAACCTCCACCTGTAGCACCCCCTTTTATTCCGAAAACAGGTCCTAAAGATGGTTCTCTTAAAACCACTGTAGTTTGTTTCCTTATTTTATTCATTCCTTCTGTTAATCCAATCGATACAGTTGTTTTTCCTTCTCCTGCAGGTGTTGGTGTTAATGCTGTCACCAAAATTAAATTACTCTTTGCCACATTATCTTCATCAATCAATCGAATGGGAAGTTTTGCTTTGTATTTTCCGTACATTTCTAAATCATCCTCAGAAATATTTAACTTATTCGCTATATCTCTAATATGCTCCATGGTATTTTCTTGAGCTATTTCTATATCTGACAAAAACTTATTTTCTGTTGTACTCATTTTATTAAATTTAAAAAAGGGTTACAAATGTAATAAAATCAATAGTATTAAAATAATCAATAATAACTGCGAATTTTATAATTAAACGCTATTTTATTCTTTTAAACCCTACGATACGATTATGACAGAAAGAGATTAATTTTTTATGCGAAGAGCTATTGCCTTAGCTGAAGAAGGAAAACTTGGGTTGGACGACAATATCAATAAATATGTTGACTTCTTTCCAGATAAGAAAATTACGGTCAAAAATCTTTTATTACACGAATCTGGAATTCCTCGATTCGAATCAAACGGAGAAAAAACGTCTTTGCACGATTTATTAGAAAGTTTAAGAGATAAACCATTTCTATTTGAACCAGATTTAGGTCAAGAGTATAGCAATGAAGGCTATAGTCTATTGGCCTATATTGTCGAAAAAGTATCTAGAATTTCTTACTCTACGTTTCTTAAGGGAAAATTTTTCGAACCACTTCAAATGAAAAATTCGGGTGTTTTACCGTATTCGTCGCCAGAGTTAGTGAGTGGACATCGCCTGACTCCAAGTGGTCCAATTTTGATTTCAGCAGAAAATTACAATTTCGCCATTGGTTCGGGATCAAATTATTCAGACATAAATGATTTACTAACTTGGGCAAGAGCCATAGCCAACAATAAGGTAATCAGTCTAAATGAATTTGAAATAAAGGAGGAAGAAGAACGTGAAACCGTACATCAGAGTGGTTTAATGCAAGGATATACTGCCTATGCTTCTATTTACCCTAAGGATCACCTATATATTCTCTTTTTATCGAATATAAGCTCTGGCTTCCATAATACACCAACAACTTTCATCTATAGTCCTTAAAAAGGATTTGATTCCTTTTTTGGTATTCTGATAGGCTTCTGTCTTAACTGTTTGATTTTCGATTCTGTAAGCCACAACAAAATCATCTTTAGACACATCAATGCCCACATAGGTTTTTTTCATAATTTTACAGTATTAAGTTATAGATAATCAAGGCTACTTCTTTTGAATCTTAACATCCTGATACAGGCTTTTTGCCTAATGAACGGTTCAAGTTAAAGAAGTAAGGAAAAGCGGATTGGGCATAACTCCCGAGTTCTATAGACTCAATGTAATGGCAACCTTATTGCTTTTCCTTTCTTGATTGTCTTTTTGTAAATATCTTAAAAAAGGTAGAAGTCGACTATCATAATGCATAAGATAAATTCCTAATGTAGTGTCTGGTCGGTAAGAGTATAAATTTCTTTAATATCAAAAACTAGCGGAGGGTTTATTCTGTTTTTAGAATTAAAAAGAGATTATCAAGGCGTTTTTAATTTTTGCTGTAAGATTTTTTGATAAACACCATCATTTTGGTCTGAAAGCTAGTTTTCTGATCATCCCCCCGAAATTAGGACAGTAAGTTAAGTTCCAAAAAAGAAACTTAAATTTACTATTATGACACGAAGAAAATTCACATCCAAATTTAAAACCAAGGTAGTTTTAGATGCCTCTTTCTTTCAGGATGGGGAAATCTCGAGACCAATGAATAAAATACCTCGTCCTTTTATAATTGAAACAGTTGAATTATTTAAGAATGAAGACCAAGAAACAAAATCAAAAATTCATTTTATTCATTTTAATCATACCAATCCTGCACTTTTAGATTCACATCATTTAAAAGACAGTATCCATTCCTTAGGATTCAATTTCGCAAAAGAAGGTGATGTTTTTCCCCTTTGAATATTCATATATTTATATTTAAGGAAAATATAGTTTGAATATTCCGTAAATTGCAGTCCTTAAAAATAAGTTTTATTCCGAATGCAAAAAATAGCAGTTTACAAACCAAAAAATAAGGTAAGAATCGTAACGGCAGCATCACTTTTTGATGGACACGATGCTTCCATAAATATCATGCGTCGCATCATACAAGCTACTGGTGTAGAAGTGATTCATTTAGGACATGACCGTAGTGTAGAAGAAGTTGTTAACACTGCGATACAAGAAGATGCAAATGCAATATCATTAACTTCGTATCAGGGTGGCCATAATGAGTATTTTAAATACATGTACGATTTGTTACAAGAAAAAGGAGCTAAGCATATCAAGATTTTTGGTGGTGGGGGCGGTGTTATTTTACCAGATGAAATAAAGGAGTTACAGGATTATGGTATCACTCGAATTTATTCACCAGATGATGGCAGAGAAATGGGCTTACAGGGAATGATAAATGATTTGGTTTCAACATCAGATTTTCCAATTGGAGGAGTTTTAACGAATGAATTCAATAAACTTTCCGATAAGGAATCAGGTGCCATCGCAAGAATTATATCTGCTGCTGAAAATTTTCCTGAAGTTGCAAAGGAGACCCTTAAGAAAATTCATAAGAAAAATAAATCATCTAAAACACCTATACTGGGAATTACAGGAACTGGAGGAGCAGGAAAATCGTCCCTGGTAGATGAATTGGTACGTCGATTTTTAATAGATTTTCCAGAGAAAACAATTGGAATCGTTTCTGTGGATCCTTCAAAAAGAAAAACAGGGGGGGCATTATTAGGAGATAGGATTCGTATGAATGCAATCAACTCGTCTCGTGTATATATGCGAAGTCTGGCTACACGTCAGAGTAATTTGGCACTATCGAAATATGTTTCAGAAGCTATTGAAGTGTTAAAAGCAGCTGAGTACGATATTATCATTTTGGAGACTTCAGGAATTGGTCAGAGCGACACGGAGATACTAGAACATAGCGATGTATCTTTATATGTTATGACTCCAGAATTTGGTGCTGCAACTCAATTGGAAAAAATAGACATGTTGGATTTTGCTAACCTTGTGGCAATCAATAAATTCGATAAACGTGGTTCATTGGATGCACTAAGAGATGTAAAAAAACAATACATGCGGAATAACAATTTGTGGGATACACCACAAGAGGATTTACCTGTATTTGGAACCATTGCATCACAATTCAACGACCCAGGTGTGAACAAGCTTTATAAGGCTATTATGGATGAATTGGTTAATAAAACGGCTTCCGATTTAATTTCCAGTTATCAGATTTCAGATGAAATGTCTGAAAAAGTATTTGTTATTCCTCCCGCCAGAGTTCGCTATCTCTCAGAAATTTCAGAAAATAATAGGTCCTATGATTCCAAGGCAAATGAACAAGTCGAAGTCGCTCAAAAGCTTTATGGAATTTATAAGACTATTACATCAGTTATTGGGAGTAAAACGAAACAATCTCATCTATCAAAAACAGGATTAAATGAAGAAGAAATCCTGAAATTAGAAATGGATGAAAAAGACAAACACTTTTTAGAATTACTTATCAAAGAATTCGATCGAGTTAAAATGGACTTAGATCCCTATAATTGGGATGTAATATTAGGATGGTCAGAAAAAGTAAACCGATATAAAGCTCCAGTTTATTCATTTAATGTTCGTGATAAAGAGATTAAGATTGAAACTCATACTGAATCGCTATCTCATCTTCAAATTCCAAAAGTCTCTTTGCCAAAATACAAAGCTTGGGGCGATATTTTAAGATGGATATTACAAGAAAATGTACCAGGAGAATTTCCATTTTCTTCAGGATTGTATCCATTTAAAAGAACAAGTGAAGACCCCACTCGTATGTTTGCTGGAGAAGGCGGACCAGAACGGACTAATAGACGTTTTCATTATGTAAGTTTGGGAATGCCTGCGAAGCGATTATCAACGGCATTTGATAGTGTTACATTATACGGAAACGATCCAGATGATCGCCCCGATATCTATGGCAAAATTGGTAATGCAGGGGTCTCTATTTGTTGTTTAGATGATGCAAAAAAACTCTATTCTGGTTTCGATTTAAGTGATTCGATGGTCTCGGTGAGTATGACCATCAATGGTCCTGCGCCGATGCTTTTGGCATATTTTATGAACGCAGCTATCGATCAGAACTGCGAAAAATATATCATAGAAAATAAGCTTGAAAAAGAGATTGAAGCGAAGATTAAGAAATTATATAAAGTATGCGGAATAGAAAGGCCAAAATATATAGGGACAATTCCTGAAGGTAATGATGGTTTGGGACTTATGTTATTAGGAGTTACAGGAGATCAAGTATTGCCTGATGAAATTTATCAAATCATTAAATACAAAACTCTAAAACAAGTACGAGGAACAGTACAAGCTGATATTCTAAAAGAAGATCAAGCACAAAACACCTGTATCTTTTCAACAGAATTTGCCCTGCGCTTAATGGGCGATGTGCAGGAATTTTTTATCGAGCAGCAAGTCCGGAATTTTTATTCCGTATCTATTTCTGGTTATCATATTGCTGAAGCTGGAGCCAACCCAATTACACAATTAGCCTTTACGTTGGCAAACGGATTTACCTACGTAGAATATTACCTTTCAAGAGGTATGGATATCAATAAATTTGGACCTAATTTATCCTTTTTCTTTAGTAATGGTATCGATCCGGAATATTCGGTAATAGGCAGGGTATCCAGAAAGATTTGGGCAAAAGCCATGAAACATAAATATGGGGCTAATCCAAGAGCCCAAATGTTAAAATATCACATTCAGACTTCTGGGCGTTCCTTGCATGCTCAGGAAATCGATTTTAATGATATTCGAACCACCTTACAGGCATTATATGCCATCTATGATAACTGTAATTCTCTACATACAAATGCATATGATGAAGCGATTACGACCCCAACAGAAGAGAGTGTACGGCGTGCGATGGCAATTCAACTAATTATAAATAAAGAGTTAGGTCTGGCAAGAAATGAAAATCCAATTCAGGGATCATTTATTATTGAAGAATTGACCGATTTAGTTGAAGAAGCAGTTCTCAATGAGTTTGATAGAATTACAGAAAGGGGAGGTGTGTTAGGTGCTATGGAAACCATGTATCAACGAAGTATGATACAAGAAGAGAGTTTGTATTATGAAACCTTGAAACACAATGGGGATTTTCCAATTATTGGGGTGAACACCTTTTTAAGTAGAAAAGGCTCTCCAACGATTATTTCTGGAGAGATAATTCGAGCTACAGAAGAAGAGAAAAAACATCAAATAAATGTGATTGAAAATCTTCATTCATCCACTCCCAAAGACGTTGAAATTATATTAAGAGACCTTCAAACAAGTGCAATCAATAATGAAAATATTTTTGAAGCTTTGATGGAAGTCTGTAAACTATGTTCTTTAGGACAAATTACACATGCTCTTTTTGAAGTAGGAGGGCAGTATAGACGAAATATGTAAGAAGTGAACAAATTTTCCTCTAGGGAAAAGTGTATGATTCTAATATCCTGAAAAACCATTTCACTATTTCGGGATCCCTCTTTGTTATTGAACAATTTACAATGGACTAATTTCTTTAAAGCAAGCCAACACCAAAATTAAATTCTTTTCGTAAATTTATTGAAACATTTTGCATCTTTTTAAAGCTTTTATCGTCTATTGTATATAATTTAATTTAATATCATGAAAAATAAAGAATGTAGTTGTACTTGTGAAAGTTGTACTAGTGGACAATGTAATAATTGCACTTGTGAAAACTGTACATGTAGTGGTTGTAACTGTTAGTAAAACTAAATCTCTAAAAAAAGTGCTAATGATAAATCTTAAACTATTTATCATTAGCACTTAATTGATAATATATGACAACCCAACAAATTTGGACTACCTTTCACGAGGATATTAAAAACTTCATTTTTTCCAAGGTTAAAAATGAACAAGTTACCTATGATTTATTACAGGAAACTTTTTTTAAAGTTCATACAAAATTGAATACTCTTCAAAATAAGGATAAGCTAAAATCTTGGCTATTTTCAATTGCAAGGAATACAGTTTCAGATTTTTTTAGAAAGCGGAAAATATCGAGTGAGATTCTTGAAACTGATAATATACTACTGGAGGAGTATGTTGAACATAGTGAAAAGGACTGTTTGCATGGCATTCTTAAAACGCTCCCTAAAAAATATAGAGATCCATTATTTCTTTCAGATATTAAGGGGATAAAGCAGTCAGAAGTTGCCTCTCAACTCAATTTACAATTATCAACAGCAAAATCCAGAATACAACGAGCAAGAAAATTGATCGCTCAAGGCTATGTTGCATGTTGTGATTTTAAAATGAATCAAAAAGGGTTTTTAGTAGGTGAAATTAAAAACAAAGAAGATTGTAAAATATGTAATTGATATTTCTATAAAAATCCCTACCTAATTATTCTTATAATCAACACTTTTTTTTACACAGATTCGATTAAATTATCTACCAGATTTGAAACTATTTTCTTCTTCAAATTTAAAATTTACAAGATCAACATCCAAATATGTTGCAACCTTTTAAACTTTTTGATCTCTTTACGCAATAGAGGAAGAAACTCTCTTCCATTACTATTGGATCGTTCTAATCGCTCACAATTTTTATAGAGATCATTAGTAAGATGAGATAGGGAACGGACATGTTGTTGTCTTTCTTCTGAAAATGTTTTGCTTTCAGCATGAACTATTTCTGGTGGAAGAGAAGTGGATTGTTGCACAATATCTCCCGAAAAATAAATATTTGGATCTTCTGAACCATTAATCCGCAAGGGCGCTAAATCATGTACCAAATATTTCGAAATTTGTTTTGATAGGGTAATAATTTCCAAAGCCTTTTTGTGTATTGGTGATAATGGGTTACTATTTGTAATATTAGGTATCATTAAGAAAGTATAAAGGGCTTTAGTAGAATATTGCAAATTTAGTTCAGAATAATTGATATTTTGCTTTAGAATTTAAAGAAAAATGATATATTTACTTTAATAAATAAACAATACTAATCTAAATTATTTTAATATGGCATTAGACGCATTAAATTGGGAAATCTTACATTGTCTTCAAAAGAATGCTAGACAATCAAATGCCAATATCGGCAGAGCCGTTGGGATTAGTTCACCTGCCGTTTCAGAACGGATAAAAAAAATGGAAGACCTAGGAATAATCTATAGTTTTAGAACAGTAGTTTCTCCATTTGAAGTTGGCTATCAATTAAAAGCAATTATAACTTTACGTGCATTTATGGGAAAGCTTAAACCTTTTTTGCAAAAAGTTAAAACTTTTGATGAAGTATTAAATTGCTATCGAATTACTGGTAATGAAAACATTGTTTTGGAAGTGATTTTAAAAAATCAAAATCACTTAGAATCTTTTATTGATGAACTTATAAACTACGGAGAAACCAAAACTCAAATTGTTTTATCCAATGTAATTGAACATGCGCCTGTAAAAAAATTAATTAGGAGCTAAAAAGATTCTTCCAATTTTGGGAGATTCATTTTTATTATTGGTGTTAAATACATGCGAATTTTTATATGCATTCATTTTATGCAAGCATAAAATTTTAGAAAAAATAATATCTTCAAAATACCAGACTTTTCCTTCTCATAACTTTGGATTATTATTTAATAATCAAATGTGGAACAGTATCAATATCCCAATCTATTACTAATCCACTTGCTAAAGATTGCGCAATTACTTTGCCATATAAATATTCAAAAAGGTACAAAGCTGCTTCAAAACTTTTCGCACCACTAGCAGAAGTAATATACTTTTTATCGTGAACAAATAACACCTCTTTACGAATGTCTAAATCTGGAAATAAATCCCTCATCTTATTGATATCACTTGGGAATGTTGTTGATACTGAATTATTTAATAACCCTGCTTTTGCTAGTACAAATGCACCATCACAATGTGAGGTGATAAATAATGCATGCTTATCAACTTCCCTTACAAATTCTAACATGGCCTCATCTTCCAGATCACTATCCAAATGATGTTCTGCACTGGGAATAACTAAAATATCTATTTGTGGAATATCATCCTCTAAGTAATTAAAATCGGGTATAATCTTCATGCCTTCAAACGTTAGAATTGCATCGTCTGTGTTTGCGACAGTAAAAACATTCATAGATTTAATATTTTTTCTAAATATTGTATGCTGAAAAATATCGTAAAGAGCAGTAAGTTCTGTGTTAAAAGTTCCATTCATTATTAGAAATCCTACATTATATCTTGTAGTATCTAATACTGGAACTGTTTTAGTTTTTTTAGAAATAGTTTTGGGTGGGATATTTTTTTATTTTCAATCCAATTTACCAGTGGCATTTCAAGCAGGACGATTAAAACACCATTGATTAATAACAAAAGTTCTGTATAATCTTCTGTTAATCCAAACTCTTTGTTATGATAGGTTGGCATGGTGAAAAATAATTGCATAAAAATCATCCCCATTAAAAAGCTTATCCCCAAAAAAACCAAATAAGGTTTATCCTGAAAAATATTAAATTTCTTATCCTTAACAAAATCGTACTTTTTAGCATGAATTTCTTTCTTTTTGACCAATAAAACAAAAAGGATAATAGATAGAATGCTTGTGATTCCATCGATCCAAAATAAAGAGATATAGCCACTTTTTACAATTAAAAACCCACCTATAATGGGGCCGAAAATAAACCCTAAATTGATTGCTAACCTTACCAATGCTAGAGATCGAGTTTGATTTTCTGGTTTGCTATAAGCTTTTAAAGAAACAAACAATGCAGGTCTAAACATATCGGCGATACTCATTATAAAGAAAGGGTCATGACAACTTAAGCATTGTTTAGCTTTGCATAAAGTCAGTCATAGTAATGCCTAACAAGTATTTATATCGTTCACAAATTTCAGAGTCTAAATTTAGAGCATTAATTAAGTTGTTTTCTGTGGATTTGAATGCTACTCAAATGAGTCAATTATCTGGGTTGAGTAGAAACAGTATTAATAAAATTTTGTTAGCTTTAAGAGTTAGAATTGCAGGATTATGTGAACATGAAAAGCCATTTAAGGGAGAAATAGAAGTTGATGAATCTTTCTTTGGAGCTAAACGTAAAAAAGGAAAAAGAGGTCGAGGAGCTTATGGTAAAACGATTGTTTTTGGAGTATATAAGCGCAATGGAAAAGTCTATACAGAAATTGTTCCTAATTGCTCCAGAGTTACGCTACAAGCTATCATTAAAGGAAAAGTAGATGTAGATAGTATTATTCATTCTGATAAATGGAGAGGGTATAATGGATTGGTAGATTTGGGGTATAAAAAACATTATAGATTAGATCATGGAAAGAATGAATTTGTAGTAGGCAAATCTCATATTAATGGAATTGAAGGATTTTGGGGATACGCAAAAACAAGATTGTCCAAATTTAAAGGAATGCATAAAAACACCTTTTATTTGCACCTAAAAGAAACTGAATTTAGATATAATTATAGAAACGAAAATTTAAGAAAAAATCCTCTTAAGTTGTCATGACCCATAAAATTTATACTCTTACCGACCAGACACCAACTATTATTCATATCTTATTTATTTTTAGAGTATTGGTTTAATTCCATCTTCATCTGAAGTTGTAGTTTTTCAGCTTCTTTAGCTGCATCCTGTGAAAAATCGGCAGTATTGGAAGCATAAATTATTCCCCGTGAGGAATTTACCAGTAAACCAACATCCTTAGTGAGACCGTATTTACAAACATCTTCTAAACTTCCACCTTGAGCTCCAATGCCAGGAACTAATAAAAAACTATTGGGAAGTATTGCTCTTATTTCTTTAAAATATCCTGCTTTTGTAGCTCCAACCACATACATTAAATTGTCGCTATGCTCCCATGATTTTGAAGTTTCTAATACCCTTTTATATACTTCTTTGTCTCCAATTTTTTGGGTTTGTAAATCGGCGGCACCTTCGTTAGATGTTAATGCTAATAGTATAGTGTGCTTTTTTTGAAAAGATAAAAAAGGCTCAATAGAATCTTTTCCCATATAAGGAGCTACCGTTATTGCATCGAAAGCAAGGTCTTCAAAAAAAGCTTTTGCATACATAGAAGAAGTATTGCCTATATCCCCTCGTTTTGCATCGGCAATAGTGAATAATTCTGGGTAATTTTGATTTAAATAATCAATGGTTCTTCTAAGTGATTTCCATCCCTTTAGACCATAGGCTTCATAAAAAGCAATATTGGGTTTATAAGCTACTGCAAGGTGGTAGGTTGCATCTATGATCGCCTTGTTAAATTCAAAGATTGGGTCTTCACCTTTTAATAGATGCTGTGGAATTTTATCTAAATCAACATCCAAACCAATACATAAGAAAGAATTCTTTTTTCGAATCTCTAAGATTAATTGTTGAGTAGTCACGCTTATTATTTACTTATTTTAATTTTGCCAACACCTAATTTCTACAACCTCATCAAAATGTTTCTCCTGCTTCTTTAAGTTTTTCGGTATTATTCACCAATTGCAATTCGTCAATAATTTTTTGAATATCCCCGTCAATGATGTTGTTTAGATCATATAAAGTTAAGTTAATTCTGTGATCGGTTACCCTTCCTTGCGGATAATTATAGGTTCGTATTTTTGCACTTCTATCGCCACTGGTAACCATTGAGCCACGTCTTTCAGCGTCTTCTGCTTGTTTCTTTGCTAATTCCAGGTCGTATAATCTGGAGCGCAACACTCTAAAAGCTTTCTCTTTATTTTTATGTTGTGATTTCTGATCTTGGCATTGGGCAACTAATCCCGAAGGTTCATGGGTAAGACGAACTGCAGAATAGGTAGTATTTACAGATTGTCCTCCAGGACCTGATGAACAGAAAAAATCGACACGAACATCTTTGGGATCAATTTCAATATCAAATTCTTCAGCTTCAGGAAAAACCATAACAGTAGCTGCACTGGTATGCACTCTTCCTTGAGTTTCGGTTTGTGGCACACGTTGTACTCGATGCACCCCAGCTTCAAATTTTAAGGTACCATAAACATCTTCTCCTGTAATCTCGAATTGTATTTCTTTAAAACCGCCACTAGTCCCTTCATTAAAATCTACAAGGCTAATTTTCCAACCTTTATTATCACAATATTTACTGTACATTCTATAAATATCACCAGCAAATATACTCGCTTCATCTCCACCTGTACCCGCTCTTATTTCCATAAGCGCATTTTTGGCGTCTTCAGGATCTTTTGGAACAAGTAAAAATTTAATTTCTTCTTCCAGAATTGGCATCTGGCTTTTAGCTTCCTCCATCTCTATTTTAGCCATTTCAACCATTTCGGAATCACTCCCATCCGAAATTATCTCCTCTGCTTCTTTAATATTATCGGTAAGCGTTTGGTATTCTTCACGCTTTTTCATTAAAATACTAAGATCTTTATACTCTTTATTTAGTTGTATATATCGTTTTTGATCAGTGATAATATCAGGCTGAATGATCAGATCACTCACCTCATCAAAACGTTGTTTTACAATTTGTAGTTTATCTAACATAGTATCGTTAATATCGAACAAATTTACGATAATTTAATCTATATTTTTACTGATGTGGATTAAAGTACTTAAAGTATAAAGTTCCTAATTTTTTTAATATTGAACTTAATAATTTAACATAATTAGTTATATAAAAAAGTGCCATACTCACTTTTAATGGTAAGTTTTTTTGAATCGGAAGCTTCAACCCTACCCACAATCTTTGCATCTACATTGAAGGATTTGGAAATTTCAATAATATCGCTTGCAACTTCTTCAGGAACATAAAGTTCCATTCGATGGCCCACATTAAAGACCTGATACATTTCTTTCCAATCGGTTTTACTTTCTTGTTGAATCAATTTAAACAAAGGAGGTACTTCAAATAATGAATCCTTAATTATATGAAGTTTTTTAACAAAGTGAAGAATCTTAGTTTGTGCTCCACCACTGCAATGAACCATTCCATGAATCTTTTTATTGGAAAATTTTGAAAGTATTTTTTTAATGATTGGGGCATAGGATCGTGTTGGAGAGAGTACTAATTTTCCAGCATCCAAGGAACTTTCAGAAACTGGATCAGTAAGTTTTTTTGACCCGGAATATACTAGATCTTCTGGAACCTCATTATCAAAACTTTCAGGGTATTTTGAAGCTAAGTAAACATCAAAAACATCATGTCTAGCAGAAGTTAAACCATTAGATCCCATCCCACCATTATATTCAGTTTCATAGCTAGCTTTTCCAAAAGAAGCTAAACCAACAATAACATCGCCCACTTTTATATTAGCATTATCAATTACTTCACTTCTTTTTATACGTGCAGTAACTGTTGAGTCTACAATAATTGTGCGTACCAAATCCCCAACATCTGCAGTCTCTCCACCTGTATTGTGAATCGTAATACCAAAATTATTAAGCTCTTCAAGAAGTTCTTCAGTTCCGTTTATTAATGCTGAAATGACCGCTCCAGGAATTTTATTCTTATTACGTCCAATAGTTGAAGAAAGCATAATATTATCAGTTGCCCCTACGCACAATAAATCATCAATGTTCATTATCAAAGCATCCTGGGCGATGCCTTTCCAAACGGAAAGGTCTCCAGTCTCTTTCCAATACATATAAGCAAGTGCTGATTTTGTTCCTGCACCATCTGCATGCATGACCAAACAATAGTCTTCATCATCAGTTAGATAATCGGGTACTATTTTACAAAACGCTTGAGGGAATAATCCTTTATCAACATTTTTTATGGCATTATGCACATCTTCTTTTGAAGCTGAAACACCTCGTTGCGCATACCGCTTTGAAATTTCTTGACTCATAGGGCAAAGATAAAAAAGAAAACCTCACGGAATACGTGAGGTTTAATTTAGATTAAGTCCAATTATTTGATAAAAAGCATTTCACGATACTTCGTTAATGGCCATAGTTCATCATCAACTAAAAGTTCTAATTTATCACAATGATATCTGATTTTGTCAAAATAGGGTTTTACGGTATCGCAATATGCAGTAGCAAGTTTATCTGGAGTTAAGATTTTATTTGCCTTTTTTCTAGCATTAATCATTTCGGTTATGCCTCTATTAATTTTTTCAATATGTCTGGAAATTTGTTTGATGAGTTCCATTTGTTCTTTTGACAATATTTTAAACTCTTTCCCATAAATTTCTTTTAATCCCTGGACATTTTCAATGAGTATGTTTTGGTATTTAATGGCGGTGGGGATTACATGGTTTCTGGCAATATCACCTAACACACGGCCTTCAATTTGAATCCGAAGAGCATATTCTTCCACTCTAATCTCATATCGTGCTTCAATTTCTACCTTACTCATTATATTAAGACCTTCATATAATGCGATCGTCTTTTTTGAGATCTTTTCTTTTAATGCTTCCGGAGTATTCTTATTATTGCTTAAGCCCCTCTTTTTGGCTTCTTTCTCCCAGGCTTCCCCATAACCATCCCCTTCAAATCGTATTCGTTTTGAAGCTTTAATGTATTCTCTTAGAGCATTAAATATAGCATCGTCCTTTTTCATCTTCTTATCTTTGACAAGGGAATCAACACTTCCTTTAAATTCAATTAGTTGCTTAGCTACGATCGTATTTAATACCGTCATTGGGTTTGCACAGTTTGCTGTTGAACCTACCGCACGGAATTCGAATTTATTCCCGGTAAAGGCAAATGGTGAAGTGCGATTCCGATCTGTATTGTCCAATAATATTTCAGGAATTTTCCCACCAACATTTAATTTAATATCTGTTTTTTCTTGTGGAGATAGTTTACCATTGGTTACTTTCTCTAATTCATCCAATACTTTGGTAAGTTGTGAACCAATAAATACTGAAATGATGGCTGGAGGTGCTTCATTGGCTCCCAAACGATGATCGTTATTGGCACTTGCTATTGACGCCCGTAATAATTCTTCATAATCATTAACTGCTTTTATAGTATTGACAAAAAAGGTTAAAAATTGAAGACTGCGTTTTGGGGTTTTGCCTGGACTTAATAAATTCACACCTGTATTTGTACTTAATGACCAGTTGTTATGTTTTCCACTTCCGTTGATGCCATCAAATGGTTTTTCATGCAAGAGTACCTTAAAATGATGTCGGTCTGCCACTTTTTCCATAATATCCATTAATAATGAATTATGGTCAACCGCTAAATTTGCTTCTTCAAAAATTGGAGCTAATTCAAACTGATTTGGTGCAACCTCGTTATGACGTGTTTTCACAGGAATACCTAAATACATACATTCCGTTTCCAAGTCTCTCATATAATCTAAAACACGAGATGGTATCGATCTAAAATAATGATCATCTAATTGTTGCCCTTTTGCTGAAGCATGTCCTAAAAGCGTTCTTCCAGTTAAGGAGATGTCAGGTCTAGAGGAAGCAAGTGCTTTATCTATTAGAAAATATTCCTGTTCCCATCCTAATGTTGCAATAATCTTTGTGACATTTTTATCAAAATATTTTGCTACATCAGTAGCAGCTTTATCCAAAACCTGTAACGATCTAAGGAGTGGGGTTTTATTATCTAATGCTTCTCCAGTATAGGCAACAAAAACGGTAGGAATACACAGGGTTGTACCATAGATAAATGCTGGGGAAGTTGGGTCCCAAGCAGTATATCCTCTTGCTTCAAAGGTATTTCGGATACCGCCACTTGGAAAACTAGATGCGTCTGGTTCTTGTTGCACGAGTTGTCCGCCATCAAATTTTTCGATTGCTTGACCATCTCCTATAGTTTCAAAAAAAGCATCATGTTTTTCTGCCGTAGAACCAGTTAATGGCTGAAACCAATGCGTATAATGTGTAGCCCCTTTTGAGATGGCCCACTCTTTCATACCAGTAGAAATATGATCTGCAATATTTCGATCAATCTTACTCCCTTTCATTGTTGCGTCAATAACGCTATTAAAGGAAGTTTTGGTAAGAAACTGACGCATGGCTGTTTCATTAAAAACATTTTTTCCAAAAATTGTTGAGCGTCTTTTAGGTTCATTAACAATAACAGGAACGCGATTGAAGGTTTCCTTAATGGCTTGAAATCTTAATGTTGACATAGTTTATTTTTAGGTTTATCTGGAATTAAACCACAAAATTAACTTTTTTTTGAATGCCCCCTATTTTTTAGGGGTAAGTTTAAAATATATTAATATATTTTATTAATAACCCCCTAATTATTGCTATTAACTTCTAATTATAGATATTTTTAAAAATAAGCTCCTTAAAATTTGTTATTTGGCTTTTGGTCTTTGAAAATCATTTATTATTCAAAAATATCAAAGCAATAAAAATAGAGTACGCGATAAAAAGAAAGATTCCTTTATTACGGGTTAGAATTAATTTTCTGGGAAGAAATGCTAAAATTAACAAAGATGCTGCAAAACCTATCATCCATAATATATCAGATAAAATAAGAGGCATTCCAGTATTTAGTACTGAAATAGGGTGAATTATTGCGGTAATCCCAATAACTGAGGCAATATTAAAAATATTAGAACCTATAATATTTCCTATAAGTAATGCTTTTTCATTTTTAAAAGCTGCGATTACAGATACTGCTAATTCAGGAATACTAGTCCCAATTGCAATAATTGTAATTGCAATAATTCGGTTACTGACTTCAAAATATTCGGCAATACCAACAGCTCCCCTTATCAATAATTCACTCCCTCCCCATAAAGAAACACCCCCAATAAGCAACCAGATTGTTATTTTAAAATTGGATGTAGTCGAAAGGGCATCATTTATTACAGCCTTTATTTTTCTTTCTTTTCGATTTTTTCTAGCCCTTGATATAATTACCCACAAATAAATAATCAGTGCGGCAATTAATCCACCCCCTTCCAATCTACCTATTTCTTGATCATTAAACAGTAAAAAATACATAGCAATGGATAGCACCATCATGACAGGCCAGTTAAATTTATAAAAGTCTCTATCAAAAATTAATGGTGATATAATAGCTGAGATACCAAGCACCAAACCTATATTTGCTATATTAGATCCTACTATATTGCCCAAAGTAATAAATGGATACCCATCTAGTGCAGCCTGAACACTTACAAACAATTCGGGTGAAGAAGTTGCAAATGAAACCACTGTTAATCCAATTATCATTTTAGATAAGTGAAATTTAAAAGATAGGGCAATAGAAGAACGAACTAAGAATTCTCCTCCAACTACTAATAATGTTAAGCCAATAACGACATACAATAAGTCAAGCATATGCATAATCTAATAAGCCACGAAGATACTATTTTTAAAAACATATATATAAATGAAACGCTTTAGTTCTTTCACATTTATTTAACTAAAAACTACATAAATAGTTAAATAACTGTAAATTTAGTTGTATAACTAGTTTTATAGTTGTATGTTTGTTTATTAATAAAAATTACATTCATAATCGGAATATAGGTATGGAAAAACTCACCAACAAAGAAGAAGAAGTCTTGCAAGTTCTTTGGGATTTAGATAAGGCATTTGTAAAAGATATCCTTTCAAAACTACCAAAAAACAATCATTATAATACAATTTCAACTATAGTCCGAAACTTAGAAGATAAAGGATATGTATCCCATAGAGCTTTTGGGAAAACACACCAATACTTTCCTATTATAACAAAAGAAGTTTATAGCAAACAATTTATGAAATTAGCAACCCAGCGTTTTTTTAATAATAGTTATAAGAATATGGTTTCCTTTTTTGCAAAAGAAGATAAAATAAGTGCTAAAGAATTACGAGAGATCTTAGACTTAATTGAAAATAATAAATAATATGGAGACACTTATTTATATATTGAAATCGGCGGTAATACTCAGTCTTTTTTATTCAGTTTATTTTATTACGGAAAGACACTTTTTTTAATACCAATAGGCATTATTTAATTGGAGGGATCATTTCATCGGTTCTTTTACCTTTTATAGTATTTACAAAAACAATCTATGTAGATGCTCCTGTTTCAACCCTAGTTCCACAACTCAATAATGCTACTTTCACAAATTCAATTGAGCAACACAATTCATTTATTATTGACTGGTGGGAAATTGCTATTTTTATATATCTGGTAGGTTTTGTGATCATGAGCCTTCGTCTTTTAAAGCAAATATTGTCCTTAGTTTGTTTACTAAAAAAATACCCAGTTATTAAATCGAATGGCATTCGTTATATTAAAGTGAATACCAATATTGCTCCTTTTTCATTTTTTAAATACATTGTTTACAATCCAGATATGCATGAAGCCAAAGATCTAAAAATGATCTTAAAGCATGAACAAACCCACGCCTATCAATTACACTCAATTGATGTTATACTTTCAAATTTAATACTCATTGTTCAATGGATAAATCCTTTTGCTGGCTTTACAAAAAAAGCATTGTAGAAAACCTCGAATTCATTGCAGACAATGAAACAGTGGAGCAAATTCAATCTAAAAAAGACTATCAAATGAACTACCTCGACCCAAGGGTACGAGGTATCAAGCGGAAGATAACTTTATTTTAGTTTGATGAAAACCTTAGGTTTTCAAACTTTCCTCTTGACCACCGAGGCAAGCCTCGGGGAATTCTTTAGATTAACTTTGGTGAAGGTACTTTCATCAGGGGCCAATCAATCTTTAATAACCAATAATTTTTATCAATCATTAACACGCCTGAACTTTTTTGGAAGATTAATTAATTCTGGAAGTTCTTTAGGGCAAATCAAAAAACGAATCATTATGATACACAAGAATGCATCAAACAGTCAAAACCAATGGAAACTTTTACTTATACTCCCTTTATTAGGAGTATTCTTATGGAGTTTTAATGTAGAAGGAAAAATAAAATACAACGATTATTCGGTTCCTGTACCAGTTATAGATTCTTCAACTAAATCCCCACAATTAAAAGAAGAAATTATTAATCCTGTTTCCTTTGGTAAAAAGGGTTCTGTAAAAGAAATAAAACCTGAAAACAAAAAAGATCTTGCTTTCTTTTTAGAAAAGAAAAATAACAAGCACATTGATTCTAAAATCTCGGTAACTGTAAATAAAAACACAAGTGATGAAGCGCTTGAAAAACTTAAAATACTTTTTAAAGAGAATTATGGTGTTATGCGTAAATTTAATGGAATTAAACGCAATAGTGCTGGAGAGATCATTAAAATAAAAGTGAGTATGAAGTCCGAAAAATCGAATGCTAGTTTTAATCAAGATGATAATAACGGAATTAATGAATTTAAAATATCGTATAATGATGAAACTGGATCGATAAGTATCGGAAATAATAATCTTCATTATAAGGTATTAGGAAGTAATAATAACAATCATTTTATTTATGAAATTAAGGATGGTGAACATACAAAAGTAAAATCCTGGAAATCTAAAGATCATAAAGACAAGTACGGGTTACATGAATATATAATTCATGAAAACGATGACAAGCATTTTGGAGACGAAATACATATAATTTCTGGTTCAGGAAAAAAATCCACGGTGTGGGTAACAAAGGATGAGAATCATGTAAAAAAAGGAGGTCATAATATTTTAATAGAACGACATGAAGAACATGATGGGGATGGAAATATATTTTATTTTAATTCTGATGAAGAACATGAGGGTAATTTGTTTTTTGATTCAGAATCTGATGATACTATCTTCATCAATAATGGTGGTAAATCTGGAATCTTTATCGCTGGAAATAAAGGAGATACAATGATGGTTTATATAGATGGAAAAAAATCTACTAAAGAAGCCATGGAGGCTTTAGAATCTAGTAAAATTGATAAAGTTGAAGTAATAAAAGGAGATAAAGCAACCAAAGAATATGGTGAAGGTGCCAAAGACGGTGTGATATTAATAACGACTAAAAAGAATTAATTAATTTTTTTTAGTATAATGAAGTCCCATTCTAATTTTAAGAGGAGTGGGACTTTTTTTATTAGTATTTTTAGGTCATGGAAAAACAAATTTTCAAATCATTAGCAAAGATCAACAGAGCAATACTTCCAAGTTTTACCAAGCGACGATTAGATTTGGCGAAAGCAAAAAAATGGCAATTAGCACTTTTTGGATATCGATTGTGGGTCACTAAAAAAGCATTGGATTAATATATTTCATTTTATTAAAAACAATCTTTGCTGAAACCTTAAAAAGAAATATATTTGCAGCCCGAATAAGGCCACGTGGCGCAACTGAATAGCGCACTTGATTACGGCTCAAGAGGTTACAGGTTTGAATCCTGTCGTGGTCACAATGATTATCAAGGAGTTACAAAAATGTATCTCCTTTTTTTATTCCTATTATTTGCTACCTTAATTGCTACACAGTAGATAATTCAACATTTTTCCGAAAATATATTTATGGAATAATCTAACAATTACAACTTTAATTACTCTTTTTAATGTGTGCTCAAAAATTATGGCAATACTTTTTTCTTCTTATATTTTATATCTCCTTTTTTTACTCTCTATTACAACTTCTGATACTACATATAATGTGTAACTTAAATATAACAATAAGTCAATAATTGTATTATATAGTGTCTGGTCGGTAAGAGTATAAATTTCTTTAATATCAAAAACTAGCGGAGGGTTTATTCTGTTTTTAGAATTAAAAAGAGATTATCAAGGCGTTTTTAATTTTTGCTGTAAGATTTTTTGATAAACACCATCATTTTGGTCTGAAAGCTGGTTTTAAGACATAGCTATCCTATGGTTACTTATGTTTAAACTCATAAAGGAACTCGCATTTTTAAGCTGCTTTGTGCCTCTGTTTCGTTTTTTCTTTGATGCTTTTCTTTTTTATTAAATTTCCTAAACGGTGAAGATTATAGGATAAAACAGCAAGAGCAACATATTTTTCGAAGTTTTCCTCCCCTTTGTCAGGACATTTGTTCAATCCATGATGTTCCAGTTGGTTTATGTCAGATTCAATGCTTTGATGACTGTTGTTGAGTTGCTTGAAATCTTTATCCCTTTCTGTTTCTAGTCTAACGTTATTGCGTCTTCCTTTTTGTTTGAGCATGACATCAGGAATACTTTTTTCGAGTTGTGCAATGATTTCTTTAGAACTAAACCCCTTGTCAAAGCTCAAGGATGCTAATCGATTACCAAACTGTTTTTTTACCTCTTTGGCAGTTTTAACAGTAAATTCTGCATCGGGAGTATCTCCTGTTAGTCTGTGGTAAACTATAAAATGATTTTGATCTGTAATAATCAAATGTTTTTGTCCCGGTTCTGCAATCACTCCAGCTTTCCCTTTGTTAATCCATTTGGTATGAGGTTCAAATAAAGAAAACACTTTCTCGCTATAAGGAATCTTTTCTCCCTTTAATAACCTTCTCTCTACCAAATCTATATGTTTGGCTGGCATCTTACTGTAGTACTTTAATTCAAGTAATAATGAGTATTGATGTATTGTATTGACCTTAAAAACGCTTTTGAATGTGTTTATCTTTTTATAAAGGGTTTGGGCTAGATTTAAGTAATTCTCTGTAGCAGTTTTTAAACGAAATTCCTTATGTTTGCCTCCAGATCTCCTGGTCTTTTGTAGCTTTCTAAATTCAATTTTAACACGCTTTTTCCAATCAGACCCGTTGCGCCAACCCCATATGTTTTGCTGAGATGCTAAAGTGCAACTGATAACAATACATTTTCGGGCTGCATCCCACAACAAATTATAATCTGTGGGGAAAAGTACATTGGTTTTTACAACATAACTATCGGCTTTAAGCGCAACAGCTTCTCGGTCTTTTTTTTAGAGAACCCTGTCCTACTTCCAAAACTAAGGCATTGATCTTTTCTAGGGTTTCAACTTTTAGTAATCCAATGTTTTCCTTTAATGCCGTTAAACGGTATTGCTTATCTTCTACTGTGAACCCATGAGAATCGCCTTCTATACCCATGAGTTGACGCACATATTTATCTGAATTGGCAATTCACAATAAACGATCGTAATTGCTGTTAAGGGTTAATCGTATAACAGATAAAACAATCACTTCCCATATGGCCATCCCCTGGCGTCCTGTTTGTCGTTTCCCATTTTGAACAATGGGTTCTACAAGTTTAAACATTTTTTGATGGGATGCCTTGTTAGTGAAAATTGTTTGGAGGGCTAATAAAACTGGTGGAAGTTCATCTCTGCTTTTTAAGAGAATCTTTACCTCTGATATTGGAATGCTTCCTAAAACTGGAGATAACTCAAAGCGTTTGCGCAGAATCATTTTTTTAAAACGAATCTATGGCTTATAAAACCAGTAAATCCCTTAGTTATAATAATATAACGCATTTTTTAGAGCTGGATTCAGTTAGAAAACAGATGTTATTAACTTAATAATCAACAATATGAAAGTTTACGACCAGAGACTAAGTAGTAAGACATAAAATTAACTCAGTTATTTCAAAAAAGTATGATAAAACTCATAATATAACCTTCTTTCAAAAGCTGATAGTTTCGATGATAAGATAAATGTAGAATTTAAATTTTAAAAGCCTTTTTTTGGGGGTAATACGCACTATTACCTAATTGTTCTTCAATTCGTAACAATTGATTGTATTTAGCCATACGATCACTACGGGACATAGAACCCGTTTTAATTTGCCCACAATTAAGTGCTACTGCGAGGTCTGCAATTGTATTGTCTTCTGTTTCTCCAGAACGGTGAGACATAACTGAAGTATAGCCCGCATGATGAGCCATTTTTACTGCAGCTATTGTTTCAGTAAGTGTTCCAATCTGATTTACTTTAATTAGAATAGAATTTGCAATCCCTTCCTTAATACCTTTAGACAAACGTTCCACATTGGTAACAAAAAGATCATCTCCTACCAATTGTATCTTATCCCCAATTTTATCGGTTAAATATTTCCAACCTCCCCAATCATCTTCATCCATACCATCTTCAATAGAGATTATTGGATATTTGTTAGCTAATTCAGCTAAATAATCAGCTTGTTCTATTGATGTTCGTACAATCCCTTTTTCACCTTCAAATTTAGTATAGTCGTATTTACCATCAATATAGAATTCAGTTGCTGCACAGTCCAAGGCGATCATAATTTCATCACCGATTTTATATCCTGCATTCTTAACAGCGACAGTAATGGTCTCCAGGGCATCTTCTGTTCCATTGAGAGCAGGTGCAAATCCACCTTCATCCCCAACAGCGGTACTCAATTTTCTATCGTGTAATACTTTTTTTAGATGATGAAAAATTTCACTTCCCATTTTCATCCCTTCTGTAAAATTTGCAGCTTTTACTGGTATAATCATAAACTCTTGAAAAGCAATTGGGGCATCACTATGCGAACCTCCATTTATAATATTCATCATTGGTACAGGAAGTGTTTTAGCATTATCACCCCCTATATAATGATATAATGGTATTTCTTTTTCATGAGAGGCTGCATGTGCAACCGCAAGAGAAACACCTAAAATAGCATTTGCACCTAAAACTGATTTATTTGGAGTTCCGTCAAGATCGATCATTATTTTATCGATCTCTTCCTGCTCAAAAACAGAAACTCCCAAAAGTGATTCTGCTATTATTACATTTACATTTTCTATAGCTTGCAAAACTGCTTTACCCATATAATCAGTTCCACCATCACGTAATTCAACAGCTTCATATTCACCTGTTGAAGCTCCAGAAGGCACTGCAGCTCTTCCAATAAAACCATTTTCAGTTAATACATCTACTTCGATCGTAGGGTTTCCTCTTGAATCAAATATTTGTCTAGCGTGAATATCTGTAATAATGCTCATGCAGTTTGTAATTTATGCTTTTTAATGTAATCAATAAACTCATCGAATAGATACGATGTATCATGAGGTCCTGGACTTGCTTCAGGATGGTACTGTACAGAAAATACAGGGTGGTTAATCATTCTAATTCCGGCAACTGTATGGTCGTTCAAATGAACATGTGTGATTTCTATTTCTGAATTCTTCTCTGTGTCTTCTCTATTTATCGCAAAACCATGGTTTTGAGATGTAATTTCCCCTTTACCAGTTAATAGGTTTTTTATGGGATGGTTGATACCCCTATGTCCATTATGCATTTTATAGGTTGAAATTCCATTTGCTAATGCAACTATTTGATGCCCTAAACAGATTCCAAATAAAGGTTTGCCACAGTTTATTATTTGTTGTGTTGTTCGTATTGCTTGTTCTAATGGTTCTGGATCTCCAGGGCCGTTAGAAAGGAAAAACCCATCGGGTTCAAACGATTGTAATTCTTCAAAACTAGCATCATATGGAAATATTTTTATAAAACAATCTCTTTTTTCTAGATTGGTAAGTATGCTCTTTTTAATTCCTATATCCAAAGCAGAAATTCTATAGGTTGCATTTTTATTACCAAAATAATAAGCTTCATTTGTTGATACTTTTGAAGCGAGTTCCATTCCTTTCATATTAGGAACTTTTGCTAATTGTCTTTTAAGCGCTGTTATATTTTCAACTTCAGTAGTAATTACAGCATTCATTGCACCATGATCACGAATATAGGCTACTAATGCTCTTGTGTCTACATCACTTATTGCCAAAAGCTTATTTTTTTCTAGAAAAGATTCCAAGGTATCATTGGCTGCTGTTCTTGAATAATTATAATTGAAATTTCTACAGATCAATCCTGCTATTTTAATAGAATTGGATTCTACTTCATTTTCGGCAACTCCATAATTTCCAATATGAGCATTTGTTGTTATCATTAATTGTCCAAAATATGAAGGGTCTGTAAAAATTTCTTGATAGCCTGTCATTCCAGTATTAAAACAAACCTCTCCAAAAGCTAATCCTTCTCTATCTCCTACTGATTTTCCATAAAAAATGGTGCCATCTGAAAGGAGTATTAATGCTTTTTTTCTATTATTATATTTCATACTTTAATAAGGTCTGGTCTCGTCCCGACAACTTTCGGGAATGCTTGAGTTGACTTCTATTTGCCTTCTCTAAAACAATTGAGATGTTTTTTATTTAAACTGTTTTACAAAAATACTTTAAAAGTTGAATCTAAAATAATTTCGTTTTTAGAACTTATAAACAATGATTTATTTTATAATGATAAGAATAAGTGATGGTATAAAAAAAGGGATAAACTTTAACAGCTTATCCCTTTATTATTTTGAAAATGAATTTCATTTATTCTTCTTCGTTTTTATCTACTTTAGCTTTAGCGTCTGAAGATTTTACTTCACTTGTTACTACCGCAGCAGCTGCTACTTTGGAAGATCCTCCACGACGGCTACGACGAGTTGATTTCTTTTTAGTAGATTTTCCAGCATTATATATCTCATTATAGTCAACTAATTCAATCATTGCCATATCTGCATTATCACCTAAACGATTCCCCAATTTAATAATACGGGTATATCCACCAGGACGATCTCCAACTTTTACAGCAACTTCTTTAAAAAGCTCGGTCACTGCTTCTTTCTGACGTAATCTGCTAAATACAATACGACGATTATGTGTAGTATCATCTTTAGATTTCGTTACTAAAGGTTCTACAAATTGCTTTAATGCTTTTGCTTTAGCAACAGTAGTGTTTATTCTTTTATGTTCAATTAGGGAACATGCCATATTCGAAAGCATAGCTTTTCTATGGGCTGTTTTTCTTCCTAAGTGATTTACTTTTTTTCCGTGTCTCATTGTCTTAAGCTTTTAGACTATAACTAATGGTAGTTATTAATCTATATCAAGTTTATATTTTGATAGGTCCATTCCGAAATTAAGTCCCTTAACATCAACCAACTCTTCAAGTTCTGTAAGTGATTTTTTTCCAAAGTTTCTAAATTTCATTAAATCGTTTTTGTTAAACGAAACCAAATCACCTAAGGTATCAACTTCAGCAGCTTTTAAACAATTTAAAGCACGAACTGAAAGATCCATATCGATCAATTTTGTTTTTAATAATTGTCTCATATGAAGTGATTCTTCATCATAGGTCTCTGTTTGAGCAATTTCATCAGCTTCCAAAGTAATTCGTTCATCACTAAATAACATAAAGTGGTGAATGAGTGTTTTTGCCGCTTCAGTTAATGCATCTTTTGGAGTAATTGACCCATCTGTAATTATTTCAAAGATCAATTTTTCATAATCCGTTTTTTGTTCAACACGGAAATTCTCAATACTATACTTTACATTTTTAATTGGAGTATAGATTGAATCTGTAAAAATGGTTCCTAGAGGAGCTCCTACTTTCTTATTTTCTTCAGCTGGAACATATCCTCTTCCTTTTTCGATGGTAATTTCGAAATTAAGATTCACTTTAGAATCCATATTACAAATTACAAGATCTGGATTCAATACCTGAAAACCAGAAATGAATTTTTGAAAATCACCTGCTGTTAATTGCTCTGCACCTGAAACAGAAATTGTAATTGTTTCATTGTCTATTTCATCGATTTGTCTTTTAAAACAAACTTGTTTTAAGTTTAAGATTATCTCGGTTACATCTTCCACTACTCCTGCTATTGTAGAAAACTCATGATCTACACCTTCAATGCGAACTAAGGTAATTGCAAAACCCTCTAAAGACGAAAATAATACTCTTCTTAATGCGTTCCCTACTGTTAATCCATAACCAGGTTCCAAAGGACGAAATTCGAACTTTCCTTCGAAATCGTTAGAATCGATCATTATTACTTTATCGGGTTTCTGAAAATTAAATACTGCCATAATATAACTGTCTGTTTTTTATTATTTAGAATATAATTCAACAATAAACTGTTCGTTTATGTTTTCTGGAATTTGAATACGCTCTGGTCTAGAAACAAATGTCCCTCTTTTAATAGCGTTATCCCATGTGATCCATTCGTAAACGTGATTTGCGTTTGCTAATGAAACTTCAATGGCTTCCAATGATTTTGATTTTTCTCTTACTCCAACTGTATCACCAGGTTTTAATTGGTATGATGGAATGTTTACTTTTTCACCATTCACTACAATATGACGGTGGGAAACTAATTGTCTAGCAGCACTTCGACTAGGAGCGATACCCATTCTGTAAACTACATTGTCTAGACGAGATTCACATAATTGTAACAACACTTCACCAGTAATACCTTTTGCAGATGTTGCTCTTTTAAACATATTTCTGAATTGTCGCTCTAATACACCATAGGTATATTTCGCTTTTTGTTTTTCAGCTAATTGAATAGCATATTCAGATTTTTTTCCTCTTCTACGGTTATTCCCGTGTTGCCCAGGAGGGTAATTTCTTTTTTCGAAAGACTTATCGTCTCCGAAAATAGCTTCACCAAATTTTCGGGCTATTTTAGTTTTTGGACCAGTATATCTTGCCATTTTAAAAATTTATTTTGAAGGGAATGCCAAATTAAGGTCTTATTATACTTATCCTTTGGCTTTCGGATTCCTTCAGTTTATACTTATTTAATTATACTCTTCTTCGTTTAGGAGGTCTACAACCATTATGTGGCATTGGAGTAACATCTATAATTTCAGTTACTTCAATTCCTGCATTATGAATAGATCTAATAGCAGATTCTCTACCATTTCCTGGGCCTTTCACACAAACTTTTACTTTACGCAAACCAGCAGCATGTGCAACTCCACAAGCATCTTCTGCAGCTAATTGAGCAGCATATGGAGTGTTCTTTTTAGAACCTCTAAAACCCATTTTACCAGCTGATGACCAAGAGATTACATCTCCTTTTTTATTTGTTAACGAAATAATAATGTTATTAAATGAAGCTGTTATGTGAGCTTGACCCACTGCTTCAACAATAACCTTCCGTTTTTTTGAACTAGTCTTTGCCATTTTTCTAGGTATTATTTAGTTGCCATTTTTTTGTTAGCAACAGTTTTACGTTTTCCTTTTCTTGTTCTTGAGTTATTCTTAGTACGTTGACCTCTTAACGGAAGCCCTATTCTATGACGAATACCTCTGTAACATCCAATATCCATTAAGCGTTTTATACTTAATTGAATTTCGCTACGTAATTCACCTTCGATGGTTAGTGTTCCAACAGTATCACGAATTTTCCCGATCTCTTCATCGTTCCATTCGTTTACTTTTTTGTCTTCACTAACTCCAGCCTGTTCTAATATATCTTTTGCACGACTTTTGCCAATACCAAAGATATAAGTTAACGCGATTACACCCCTTTTTTGTTTAGGAATATCTACACCTGCGATTCTTGCCATAACTTATCCTTGTCTTTGTTTGAACCTTGGGTTCTTTTTGTTAATAACATATAATGTGCCCTTTCTCCGTACTATTTTACAGTCGGCACTTCTCTTTTTAATAGATGCTCTTACTTTCATAATAAAATAACTTAATATCTATATGTGATTCGAGCCTTTGTTAAATCGTATGGGCTCATTTCTAATTTTACTTTATCTCCAGGTAATAATTTTATATAATGCATTCGCATCTTACCTGAAATGTGTGCGGTAACAATATGTCCGTTTTCCAATTCTACACGGAACATAGCATTCGATAATGCCTCTATAATTGTTCCGTCTTGTTCTATTGCTGGTTGTTTTGCCATTATGCTACTGCTTTTCTATTTTTTCCAGATTTCATTAAACCATCATAATGACGATTTAATAAATAAGAATTTATTTGTTGCATCGTATCTATCGCTACTCCAACCATAATTAATAGGGAAGTACCTCCATAAAACAAAGCCCATCCTTGTTGTATTCCTAATAGTTTTACAGCAAATCCAGGAAAGATTGCTATAAATGCTAAGAAAATTGAACCAGGCAATGTTATCTGAGACATAATTCTATCCAATATTTCGGCGGTATCTGTTCCTGGTTTAACCCCAGGAATAAACCCTCCACTACGTTTTAAATCATCTGCCATTTTATTGGTAGGTACCGTAATCGCTGTATAGAAATACGTAAATATGATAATTAATATCGCAAACAATACATTGTACCAAAGTCCAAAAATATCATTAAAGTTTACTTGCATCCATTGACCTACTGAAGTGTCTTTCAAAAATGGAGTTTCTCCAATTAATCCAGGCACAAACATGATCGCTTGGGCAAAGATGATTGGCATTACTCCAGAGGCATTTAATTTTAATGGAATAAACTGTCTTGCTCCAAATATGTTTTTTTCATATCCACCACTAGCAGTTCTTCTCGCATATTGTACAGTTACTTTACGTACGGCCATTACCAACATGATACTTGCCATTATTATAACAAACCAAATGACCAATTCGATAAGGATCATGATTAAACCACCATTAAATTCTAATACTCTAGAAGCAAATTCTTGAGCGAATGATTGGGGTAATCTAGCGATAATACCTACCATAATTAATATGGAAATACCATTCCCAATTCCCTTATCTGTAATTTTTTCTCCAAGCCACATTGCAAAAACACATCCTGTTACCAAGATTATAGTTGATGAAACATAGAACATAGTACTTTGTCCCAAAATAAATGCTTCAGCTGGAACACCTAATGCAGGCAGTCCAATTAGATAAGTTGGTGCTTGTACCAAACAAATACCAATGGTTAACCATCTTGTTATTTGATTAATTTTCTTTCTACCACTTTCTCCTTCTTTCTGTAATTTTTGAAGATATGGAACAGCTATTTGCATTAACTGTACAACAATAGATGCAGAGATATAAGGCATAATACCTAAAGCAAAAACAGAAGCATTTGCAAATGCACCTCCTGTAAAAGCATTTAATAATCCGCTTAAACCACCATCATCAAACTTACCTGCAAACTCTGCTAATTTAGAAGCATCAATTCCTGGTAGCACAACCTGTGCTCCAAAACGATACACTAACAAAATACCTAATGTAAGAATGATACGATTACGTAACTCCTCTATTTTCCAAACGTTCTTTAAGGTTTCAATAAATTTCATCCCTATAAAAAAATTACAATGTTATTACTTCACCACCAGCTTTTTCAATAGCTTCTTTTGATGAAGCAGAGAATTTATGTGCTGTAATTGTTAATTTAGCTTTTAGTTCTCCTCTTCCTAATATTTTAACCAATTCATTTTTTCCAACAAGACCTAAACTCACGAAAGTATCAAAATCCAAGGTGTTTTTAATTTTCTTGTCATCAACTAATTGCTGAATCACATCGAGGTTAACCCCCTGGTATTCTTTTCGGTTTATATTATTAAATCCAAATTTGGGAACACGTCGTTGTAATGGCATTTGCCCTCCTTCAAATCCTAATTTCTTAGAATAACCTGAACGAGATTTAGCACCTTTATGCCCACGAGTTGCGGTTCCGCCTTTTCCTGAACCTTGTCCGCGACCCACACGCTTGCCTTTATTCTTAAACGATCCTGCTGCTGGTTGTAAGTTACTTAAATTCATATTTTATTCTTTATTTAGTTTCAACTGAAACTAAGTGTTTAACTTTATTTACCATACCAAGAATTGTTGGTGTTTCGTCGTGTTCTACTATTTGGCCTATTTTATGAAGCCCTAAAGATTCGAGAACTCGTTTCTGGTTTTGAGTACGATTAATAGCACTGCGAACCTTTTTAATTTTAATTTTTGCCATCTTCTTAGTTGTTTATCCTTTAAATAATTTTTCTAGAGAGATCCCTCGTTGTTTAGCTACAGTCTGAGCACTCCTCAATTGTAATAATGCATCAAATGTTGCTTTAACAACATTATGAGGATTTGATGATCCCTGAGATTTGGATAATACATCATGAACACCAACTGCTTCTAATACTGCACGAACACCACCACCAGCAATAACCCCTGTACCAGGAGCAGCAGGTAATAATGTTACTCTTGCTCCCCCATATTTACCTTTTTGTTCGTGTGGTAATGTTACTTTATTCAAAGGAATTCGAACTAAATTTTTCTTAGCGCCTTCGATTGCTTTGGCAATTGCACTAGCTACATCTTTTGATTTTCCTAAACCTTGTCCAACAACTCCATTTTCATCTCCAACTACAACAATTGCTGAAAATCCAAATGTTCTACCTCCTTTAGTTACTTTGGTTACACGTTGTACCCCTACTAACCGATCTTTTAAATCTAGACCTACAGGTTTAACTAACTCAATATTTTTATAATCTTGATACATATTTTTTAGAATTTTAGTCCGCCTTCGCGAGCTCCTTCTGCTAATGATTTAACTCTTCCGTGGTAAAGGTATCCACCTCTATCGAAAGTAATACTTTCTACTCCTGCTTTAAGAGCTTTTTCAGCGATTGCTTTTCCAACTAAATTTGCAGCTTCAGTTTTATTTGATTTTGAAGCATCTATCCCCTTATCTCTTGAAGATGCAGCGGTAATTGTTTTACCATTTACATCGTCAATTAATTGAGCATAGATTTCATTATTACTTCTGAAAACTGCCAAACGAGGACGTTCTGTTGTTCCAGAAACAGTTTTTCTTATTCTGAAACGTAATCGTTCTCTTCTTTCGGTTTTTGATAATGCCATAACTTTATTTGTTATGCAGATTTACCTGCTTTTCTTCTAATGTGTTCTCCAACAAATCTAATTCCTTTTCCTTTGTATGGTTCTGGTTTACGGAAACTACGAATTTTTGCAGCTACCTGTCCAACCAATTGTTTGTCGTGAGAGGTTAATTTTACTATTGGATTTTTTCCTTTTGCGGAAATGGTTTCTATTTTAATTTCTGGAGCGATATCCATCACGATATTATGAGAAAAACCAATTGCTATATCCAATTTTTGTCCCTGATTACTAGCACGGTACCCCACACCAACAAATTCAAGTTCTTTTGTCCATCCCTTGATGACACCATCAATCATATTATTGATTAAGGCTCTATATAAACCATGTTTCGATCTATGCTTTTTAGAATCGGAATGGCGTTCAACAATAATTCTACCTTCCTCTTCCTTTAATGTAACCCCTGAATATTCTTGTGACAATTCGCCTAATTTTCCTTTTACAGAAATTATATTGTCATTTATTTCAACTGTAACTCCTTCAGGAATCACTACTGGGCTTTTACCTATTCTTGACATTTCTTCTTGTCTTTAATTTTAGTATACGTAACACAAAACTTCTCCACCTACATTTTGAGCTTTAGCTTGCTTACTTGTCATCACTCCATGTGAAGTTGAAACAATTGCAATTCCCAATCCGTTTAAAATACGAGGTAAATCAGAAGAACTTGAATATTTACGTAAACCTGGTTTACTAATTCTTTGTATCTCTTTAATTACTGGATCTTTTGTAAGCTTGTCATATTTCAAAGCGATTTTAATAGTCCCTTGTGGTCCTTTATCATCTTCAAACTTATAGCTTAAAATAAACCCTTGATCAAATAAGATCTTTGTAATTTCTTTCTTAACATTTGAAGCAGGAATTTCAACAACTCTGTGTTCTGCTTTCACTGCATTTCTAACTCTAGTTAGATAATCTGCTATTGGATCTATATTCATTTTTTTTCTTTTAAAAAATTATTACCAACTTGCTTTTCTTACACCTGGAATTAACCCTTGGTTTGCCATTTCACGAAATGTCACCCTCGAAATTCCAAACGTTCTCATATACCCTTTAGGTCTCCCAGTTAATTTACAACGATTGTGTAAACGTACTGGTGAAGCATTTTTTGGTAATTTTTGTAATGCTTCATAATCTCCAGCTTCTTTTAAAGCTTTCCTTTTTTCAGCATATTTAGCTACCATTCTTTGTCTTTTAACCTCACGGGCTTTCATTGATTCTTTAGCCATCTCTTAGTTCTTTTGAAAGGGTATTCCCAATTCAGTTAGTAATGATTTTGCTTCTTTATCGGTGTCTGCTGATGTTACGAATGTAATATTCATCCCATCAATTTTTTTAACTTTATCGATATTGATTTCAGGAAAAATGATTTGTTCGGTAACACCTAATGAGTAATTACCTCTTCCATCAAATCCAGTTGCTTTAATACCGTTAAAGTCTCTTACCCTAGGAAGTGCACTTGTAATAAGTCTATCTAAAAACTCATACATACGCTCCCCTCGTAAGGTTACTTTTGCCCCAATAGGCATCCCTTGGCGAAGCTTAAAGTTTGCAACATCTTTTTTAGAAATAGTAGCAATTGCTTTTTGTCCAGTTATATTGGTAAGCTCATCTATAGCATACTCAATTAATTTTTTATCGGCTACTGCTGCACCCACTCCACGAGACACAACAATGCACTCTAGTTTTGGTACTTGCATTACATTTGAGTAAGCAAATTCCTCCTTAAGAGCACTAATTACTTTGCTCTTGTATTCTTCTTTAAGTCTTGGTAAATATCCCATAACTATATTACTTGATTCGATTTTTTAGTAAATCGTACTTTTTTACCATCTTCCATTCTATATCCAACACGTGTTGCTTCCCCAGTTTTTGGGTCAATCAACGAAAGGTTAGAAATATGAATAGGAGCCTCTTTTTTTACAATTCCTCCTTGTGGGTTTTCAGCACTTGGTTTCTCATGTTTTGAAACCATATTTACTCCTTCAATTATTGCTTTGTTCTTTTCAAGAAAAACACGCATCACTTTACCTTCAGATCCTTTATGATCTCCTTCAGTAACGACTATGGTATCTCCTGATTTAATTTTAATCTTTGCCATCTTTATTTTCGTATTAAAGCACTTCAGGTGCTAATGATACTATTTTCATAAATTGTTTGTCACGAAGTTCTCTAGCAACAGGTCCAAATACACGTGTCCCAATCATTTCTCCTTGTGGGTCTAAAAGAACACAAGCATTATCATCGAAACGTATGTAAGATCCATCGGGTCTTCTTACTTCTTTTTTTGTACGAACAACTACAGCTGTAGCAACAGATCCTTTTTTCATTGTTCCGTTAGGAGTAGCTTCTTTTATAGAAACTACGATCTTATCACCAATAGATGCATACCTTTTTTTGGTTCCACCTAACACACGTATTGTTAATACTTCTTTAGCTCCAGTATTATCTGCGACTTTTAGTCTTGATTCTTGTTGTACCATGGTTACTTAGCTCTATTAATTATTTCTACTAGTCTCCAACTTTTGGTTTTACTTAAGGGACGTGTTTCCATAATCCTTACTTTATCACCTTCGTTACAGTCGTTTGTTTCATCGTGTGCAACATATTTCTTAGTCTTTAACACGAATTTTCCATACATAGGGTGTTTCATTTTTTTCACTTCTGCAACAACTATGGATTTATCCATTTTGTTACTAGTAACAACACCTATACGTTCTTTTCTTAAATTTCTTTTTTCCATCTTTCAGCTTCGTACAGTTATTGTACTTCTCTTTTATTAAGTTCGGTTGCAATTCTAGCAACAACTTTTCTTTGGTTTCTAAGTTGAATTGGATTTTCCAAAGGGGTAATAGCATGTGCCATTTTAAGTTCAGAAAATGCTTTTCTAGAATCAGAAAGTTTTTCTTGTAACTCCGCTGTTGATGCTTCTATTATTTCAGGTTGTTTCATAATTACAATTTCAAAAATTAAGCTTGATAGGTTCTAGATATAATAAACTTAGTCTTTACAGGAAGTTTTTGAGCAGCTAATCGCAATGCTTCTTTAGCAGTTTCAATTGGCACTCCAGACACTTCAAATAATATTCTACCGGGTTTTACAACTGCTGCATAATATTCTACAGCACCTTTTCCTTTACCCATACGTACCTCTAGTGGTTTCTTTGTTATAGGTTTATCTGGAAAAATCATAATCCAGATGGAACCTCCTCTTTTCATATAACGAGTAGCAGCAATACGAGCTGCTTCAATTTGTCGTGATGTCAAGAAATTTGAATCTAAAGACTTTATTCCAAAAGTTCCATAAGCAAGTCTATGACCACGTCCGGCATTGCCTTTCATGCGACCTTTTTGTTGTTTACGATACTTTGTTCTTTTTGGTTGTAACATTTTTTTTATTTAAAAAATTACTTTCTACGACGAGATTTATTTCTACCACGTCTATTACCACCTTTTCCTCCTTTTTTGGTTAAACCAACAAGGGGAGAAAGTTCTCTTTTTCCATATACTTCACACTTCATAATCCATACTTTAACCCCCAATCTACCATAAGTAGTATGGGCTTCAACTAAAGCATAGTCTATATCAGCTCTAAAAGTTGATAAAGGAATACGTCCATCTTTATACGATTCAGACCGTGCCATTTCAGCACCATTCAAACGCCCCGAAATTTGTACTTTAATCCCTTCAGCATTCATACGCATAGCAGCAGCAATAGCCATTTTAATTGCACGACGGTATGAAATTCTGTTTTCAATTTGTCTTGCAATACTAGCTCCAACAAGGTACGCATCCATCTCTGGTCTTTTAATCTCAAGAATGTTTATTTGTACATCCTTACCAGTAATTTTCTTAAGCTCTTCTTTTAACTTGTCTACCTCCTGACCACCTTTACCGATAATTATACCAGGTCTGGCGGTTGTGATAGTAACGGTTACAAGTTTTAGGGTGCGCTCAATAATAACCCTAGACACACTAGCTTTTTGCAAACGAGCATGAACATATTTTCTAATCTTTTCGTCTTCGGCAAGTTTATCACCGTAGTCTTTGCCTCCGTACCAGTTGGATTCCCATCCTCTAATAATACCTAAGCGATTTCCGATTGGATTTGTTTTCTGTCCCATTTGTTAATTACTTTGTGTGTTATCATTAGCACCAAGCACGAGTGTTACGTGATTGGAACGTTTTCTAATTCTATGTGCACGTCCTTGTGGTGCAGGTCGAAGTCTTTTTAACATACTTCCACTATCTACTCTGATCTCTTTTACAAAAAGATCTGCATCTTCAACAGAAGCATCTTCATTTTTTGCTTGCCAATTTGCTATGGCAGACAATAATAATGTCTCTAAACGATGTGACGCTTCTTTAGGGCTGAATTTTAATATATTTAGCGCCTTATCTATTTTTTCACCTCGTACTAAATCTGCAACTAATCGCATCTTTCTGGGTGATGTAGGGCAATTGTTCAATTTAGCAAAGTACATAGTCTTCTTTGCTTCTTTGAATTTCTCTGCTCTTTCTCTTTTACGAACTCCCATGGCTTATTTTTTTCCTTTATTTTTTGCACCTGCATGACCACGAAATGATCTTGTTGGTGAGAATTCTCCTAATTTATGTCCAACCATATTTTCAGTTATATAAACAGGAATAAATTGTCTCCCATTATGAACAGCAATGGTCTGTCCTACAAAAGCTGGAGTTATCATGGAAGCTCGTGACCAAGTTTTAATCACAGTCTTCTTATTAGACTCCACATTTTGTTGTACTTTTTTATCTAATTTAAAATGAACGTAAGGTCCTTTTTTTAATGATCGTGCCATAGTCTTTTATTTCTTTCTACGTTCTATAATATATTTATTACTCGCTTTCGTTTTAGAACGGGTTCTATATCCTTTTGCAGGGATACCCTTTCTAGATCGTGGGTGTCCACCAGAAGATTTCCCTTCACCACCTCCCATTGGGTGATCTACAGGATTCATAACAACTGGTCTTGTACGTGGTCTTCTGCCCAACCATCTTGTTCTACCCGCTTTACCAGATACCAATAACTGATGATCACTGTTTGAAACAGCTCCAATAGTTGCAGTATTATTAGCTAATAATAAACGAGTTTCACCAGAAGGTAATTTTACTGTAGCAAATTTCCCGTCACGTGCCATAAGTTGAGCAAATGCCCCAGCACTACGTGCTAAAACAGCACCTTGTCCCTGATGTAATTCGATACATGAAATGATTGTTCCTAAAGGTATATTCTTTAAAAGCATTGCATTTCCAATTTCCGGAGCAACTTTATCTCCTGAAACTATATTTTGCCCTACTTTAAGTCCGCTTTGAGCTACAATATATCGCTTTTCACCATCTTGGTAATTCACTAATGCAATAAATGCAGTACGGTTAGGATCGTATTCTATTGTTGCAACAGTTGCAGGAATACCTGCTTTGTTACGTTTAAAATCGATAATTCGATAACGTCTTTTATGACCTCCACCTTTATAGCGCATGGTCATTTTTCCTTGACTGTTTCTACCCCCAGTTCTTTTTTTCGGAGCTAATAAACTTTTCTCCGGCTTATCAGTTGTTATGGAGTCAAATCCATTTACAACTCTAAATCGCTGTCCTGGAGTGATTGGCTTTAATTTTTTTACTGACATTTTTGTCTAATTTATCTAAGAATACTCTTAGATGTTACTGTAAAAATCTATTGAATCACCTTCCGCCAACTGTACTATTGCCTTTTTAACAGCATTAGTTTTACCAGTTTGAATACCTGTCTTTGTATGACGGGTCTTTCTATCTGGGCGGACATTTATAGTACGAACTTTAGTAACAGAAACATCGTAAGCAGCTTCAACTGCTTTTTTGATCTCTACCTTGTTCGCCTTAGGATTTACTGCAAAACTGTATCTGTTAAATTCTTCAACATCAGTCGTTGCTTTTTCTGTAATAATAGGTTTAATTAAGATATTCATCGCTTCTAATTACTTAAGTTTGTTTCAATTCCTTCCAATGAACCTTCAAACAACACAAGGCTGTTTGCATTCATAATTTTGTAAGTGCTTAAGTGTGTGCTAGTTATCACTTCAGTCTTTTTCAAATTACGAGAGGACAAATATAGATTATTATTTGACTCTCCCAAGACAAATAAAGATTTTTTAGTTTCAAGTCCTAAAGACTTTAAAACAGCAGTAAAATCCTGTGTTTTTGGTGCATCGAATTTTAAATCTTCAATCACTAAAATAGCCTTATCATTTGCCTTGATACTCAGTGCAGAACGACGTGCTAATCGTTTTAGATTTTTATTTAATTTGAAAGAATAATTTCTTGGCCTTGGACCAAACATTCTTCCTCCACCTCTAAATATTCCAGATTTAATACTCCCTGCTCGTGCAGTACCAGTTCCTTTTTGTTTTTTAATCTTTCTTGTACTTCCTACAATTTCAGCACGTTCTTTTGATTTGTGCGTTCCCTGTCTCTGATTAGCAAGATATTGTTTAACATCTAAGTAAACAGCGTGGTTGTTAGGCTCAATTCTATACACAGCATTAGAAAGTTCTACTTTTCTGCCTGTGTCTTTTCCGTTTTTATCTAATACAGCTACCTTCATTATTTCTGAATAATTACATAAGCATTTTTATGGCCAGGAACACATCCTTTTACCACCAATAGGTTCTTTTCAGAAACTACTTTTAACACTTTTAAGTTTTGTACTTTCACTTTCTCATTCCCCATTTGTCCAGCCATACGCATTCCTTTAAATACTCTCGCAGGATACGATGCTGCACCAATAGAACCTGGCGCTCTTAAACGGTTATGTTGACCGTGAGTAGCTTGACCTACACCAGCAAATCCGTGACGCTTTACAACCCCTTGAAATCCTTTCCCTTTTGAAATTCCTGAAACATCCACGTATTCACCTTCTAAAAAGTGTTCAACAGTAATTGTATCACCTAATTTATACTCCTCTTCAAATCCTTGGAATTCAACAACTTTTCGTTTTGCAACGGTTCCTGCTTTTTTTGCATGCCCTTCGGCAGCTTTTGTAGCAGTCTTTTTGTCATCAAAACCAAGTTGAAGCGCTTTATACCCGTCAACCTCTTCGGTTCTGACTTGGGTAACAACACAGGGACCTGCTTCGATAACGGTACATGGAATGTTCTTTCCATTCTCGTCAAAGATGCTGGTCATACCTATCTTTTTTCCAATTAACCCAGACATATTTAATTATTATTAATTATTATTACTATTATTTATTTTTATTATTCTGAAACTTTCTTCTTAAAAAAACAGGGTCAAAATAAATTCAACCCTGAATATTATTTTGTTTCCGTTTTTCCTTTGCTATCAAACTCCTGACATTTTAATGAAACTTTATGTTTCAATTTATGAGACCCTTCGATTTCGCTTAGGGTGACATATTATCTATACCTTAATTTCTACTTCCACCCCACTAGGCAATTCGAGCTTCATTAAAGCATCGATTGTTTTTGAAGAAGAACTATAGATATCCAATAATCTTTTATAAGAACTTAGTTGGAACTGCTCTCTACTCTTCTTATTTACGTGTGGTGAACGTAAAACAGTAAATATCTTTTTGTGCGTTGGTAAAGGAATTGGTCCTGTTACTACTGCCCCAGTACTTTTTACGGTCTTAACAATTTTTTCAGCAGATTTGTCTACTAAATTGTGATCGTAAGATTTTAATTTTATTCTTATTTTTTGACTCATTGCTCAAATATTATACGTTAACAATTCCTCTTGCTGCTGCAATTACTTCTTCAGATACATTTGAAGGAGTTTGCGCATAATGTGAAAATTCCATAGTTGAAGTTGCTCTACCAGAAGATAAGGTTCTTAATGTGGTAACATAACCGAACATTTCAGAAAGTGGTACTTTTGCTTTTATAACTTTAGATCCTGAACGATCGCCAATATCACTTAATTGACCACGACGACGGTTAAGGTCTCCAACGATATCTCCCATATTTTCTTCGGGAGTAAGAACTTCTAATTTCATTATTGGCTCAAGAATTACAGCACCAGCCGTTTTTGCCGTTGCTTTAAATCCTAATTTTGCTGCTAATTCGAACGATAATTGATCTGAATCCACATCATGGTATGACCCATCTGTTAGTGTTACTTTTAAACTATCTACTTCGAAACCAGCTAAAGGACCATTGACCATAGCAATTTTAAATCCTTTTTCAACAGAGGGTATAAATTCTTTAGGAATGTTACCACCTTTAATTTCATTAACAAAATCAAGACCTGTTTTCCCTTCTTCTGCAGGTTCTAATTTAAAGACAATGTCACCAAATTTACCACGACCTCCAGATTGTTTTTTATAAACTTCTCTATGATTTGCAGTTCGAGTAATTGCTTCTTTGTATTCAACTTGAGGTTTCCCTTGGTTTACTTCAACTTTAAACTCTCGCCTTAATCGATCTACAATAATATCTAAGTGGAGCTCACCCATTCCAGAAATAATAGTCTGTCCTGATGCTTCATCTGTTCGTACTGTAAATGTTGGATCTTCTTCAGCAAGTTTTGCTAAAGCCATTCCTAATTTATCAACATCAGCCTTCGTTTTTGGCTCAACTGCAATACCAATTACCGGATCTGGAAAATCCATACTTTCTAAAACTATTGGTGCTTTTAAATCCGAAAGCGTATCCCCTGTTTTTAAATCTTTAAATCCAACAGCTGCTCCAATATCTCCAGCTTCAATAAACTCTACTGCATTTTGTTTGTTTGCATGCATTTGATAAATACGTGAAATACGTTCTTTTTTACCAGAACGATTATTTAACACATAAGAACCCGCATCTAATCTTCCAGAATAAGCACGAAAAAATGCCAAACGACCCACAAATGGATCGGTTGCAATTTTAAATGCTAAGGCTGAAAATGGCTCTTCCACATCTGGTTTACGAGAAATTTTTTGTCCAGAATCTGGGTCCGTGCCAATAATTGCATCTTTATCAATTGGGGAAGGTAAATATCTACAAACAGCATCCAGTAGAAACTGAACCCCTTTATTTTTAAAAGCAGATCCGCAGATCATTGGAATGATTGCCATATCCATTACTGCTTCTCTTAGCGCTGCATGTATTTCATCTTCTGTAATTGAATCTTCATCTTCCATGAACTTTTCAAGAAGGTTCTCGTCATAGGTAGCAACTTCTTCTATAAGAAGTACTCTATATTTTGCAGCTTCTTCTTTTAACTCTTCAGGAATATCAACAACATCGAAGGTAGCTCCCATGTTATCTTCATGCCAAATAATGGCACGATTTTTTACAAGATCGATAATTCCTTTAAAATCTTGTTCTTCACCAATTGGCAATACAATAGGAACCGCATTAGAACCTAACATGTCTTTAACCTGCTTAGAAACCATTAAGAAATCTGATCCTTGTCGGTCCATTTTATTCACAAATCCAATGCGAGGTACTTTGTAATTATCAGCTAGTCTCCAGTTAGTTTCAGATTGTGGCTCAACACCATCAACTGCACTAAATAAGAAAACCAAACCGTCAAGTACACGAAGTGAACGATTTACTTCAACTGTAAAATCAACGTGACCAGGAGTATCAATTATATTAAAGTGGTAATCTTTTGAATCTCCAGATAGAACTCCATCAGCACTTGTAAATTTCCAAGTACAGGTTGTTGCCGCAGAAGTAATAGTAATCCCTCTTTCTTGTTCCTGCTCCATCCAGTCCATTGTAGCAGCACCATCATGTACTTCTCCAATTTTATGGCTTACTCCCGTATAATATAAAACACGTTCGGTAGTAGTGGTTTTACCAGCATCTATATGTGCTGCAATACCAATATTTCTAGTATATTTTAAATCTCTTTGTACCATTTTTTAGAATCTGAAATGTGAGAAAGCTTTGTTTGCTTCGGCCATTTTATGTGTATCTACCCGTTTTTTAACAGTGGCTCCTTCTTCTTTAGCAGCAGCTAGAATCTCTGCAGCTAATTTCTGTGCCATGGACTTTTCGTTTCTCTTTCTTGCAAAAAGGATTAACCATTTCATTGCAGTTGAGATTTTTCTGTCTGGACGTATTTGTCTTGGAATTTGAAAAGTGGCCCCTCCAATTCTACGACTACGAACCTCTACGTGAGGCATTACATTAGAAAGTGCATCTTTCCACAATTCTAATGCTGTTTTTTCTTCGTCTTGATTTTTCTCTTCTACGATTGCAATTGCATCGTAAAAAACTTTGAAAGCCACCGATTTTTTTCCATCCCACATCAAGTTATTTACAAAGCGAGTTACTAACTGATCGTTAAACTTTGGGTCTGGTAAAAGTGGTCTTTTTTTGGCTGCTCTTTTTCTCATGTCTTCTCTTTAAAATTTTTTAAATTTTATTTTTTAGGGCGTTTTGCACCGTATTTAGATCTACGTTGTGTTCTGCCTTCTACACCTGCGGTGTCTAAAGCTCCACGAACGATATGATATCTAACTCCTGGCAAATCTTTTACCCTTCCACCTCTAACCAATACTATCGAGTGCTCTTGTAAATTGTGACCCTCACCTGGGATGTATGCATTTACTTCTTTGCCGTTAGTTAACCGAACCCTTGCAACTTTTCGCATTGCAGAGTTTGGTTTCTTAGGCGTAGTAGTATATACACGCGTACAAACCCCTCTTCTTTGAGGACACGAATCTAAAGCAGCCGATTTACTCTTCTTGGTTATTTTGGCTCTTCCTTTTCGTACTAATTGTGAAATTGTTGGCATATAAACTTTTTATATAATAAAATACCCCTTTTTAAGGGCTTGCAAATGTAAATATAATTTTAGGTATTTACAACCTTAATAAATTTATTTTTTAAAACGGATTTCCAAGCTTATAAATAAATTGTAAATCGCCATTAACTCATCGGAATTAACTCATTTAAGCATTTACTAAATTTAAGCAAGCTCACCTTTTGTAAATTAATTAATCAAATTATATGATAAAACAAGTTTGATCGTTAGTTTTACATTAATAAGAATCGATTTTTTGAAGTATTATTATTACATCTTTTTATTCCTTACTATATGTATCGGATTTTTATGCGAAATACATGCACAAAAATTACAGCTATCCATTGAAGCTAGCAACAACGTTTCTGAAAGCATATTGGATTCTATTTCTATTCAAACCAGTTTTAAAAATTATCGCACTTTACAAGAAGAAGTAGATGCCATTCAGGTTCAATTAGAAACAATGGGGTTTATTGAAAGTGAACTTCAATCCCTTCAGAAAAAAAATGACAGTAGCTTTGTGGCCACCTTCCATTTTGGGAATCGATACCATTCAATAAAAATTTATTATTCTCAATTTGATTTCAGTAAAAAAGAGCTAATCAATATATCTTCAGAAATTCATGAGGAATATTTTGTAATACCTTTCAATAAAATTGAAACATCAATGCGTAATTTAAATAAAATTAAAACTTGGGATGGAAATACTTTTTCTAGATTAAAACTTGAAGGACTAGAAAAACAAAACGACTTTACTTTAAAGGCACAGTTAATATTAGTAAGTGGATCTATGAGGACTATAGACCATATTATTGTAAAAGGCTATGAAAAGTTTCCATTGTCTTATTTAAAATATTATGCTGGTGTAAAAACAGGAATGGTTTTTAATAAAGAAAAAATAAGTGAGCAAAGCGAAGTGTTAAATACATTAGGTTTTGTTTCAACCATAAAACAACCTGAAGTTCTTTTTGAAAAAGATTCGACTACTGTTTTCTTCTACTTAAAAAAACAAAATGATAATTTATTTGATGGTGTATTGGGTTTTTCTACAGATGAGGATACTCAAAAACTTATTTTTAATGGGTATTTAAACTTAGAATTAAACAATAATTTGAATTATGGAGAACAATTTATATTAAATTATAAGGCAGATGGAAATGATCAGCAAAATTTTAGAGTTAAGATAACCATGCCCTATATGTTTAAATCTCCTTTTGGACTTGGATTGGAGCTTAAAATTTTTAAACGCGATAGTACTTTTTCAACTACAGCACAAGAAGCTCGGTTAAGTTATCAAATAAATTCGGTCACTAACAGCTATTTAGGATATAAAGGATACGAATCAAGTAATTTACAAGATGAGATAATTACCGATACATCAGTTGAGGATTTTAACTCCAAAAATATAATTATTGGCTTTCGATATGCTAAACCGCAGGGAAATATATTATTCCCATTAAAATTGGCTGTTTCATTAAGTTCTGAAATTGGTTCCCGGGAATTTAAATCAACAAAGGAATCACAAATACGCTTCTCAGGATTGTTGTATTATATTTTCAATCTTAATTATAAAAACTCTATTTTTTTACAAAATACCACTCGTATATTAAAAAGTGATACGTATTTAACAAATGAACTTTTTCGATTTGGTGGTATTAACACGATACGAGGATTTGATGAAAACAGTCTTGACGCTTCCTTTTATTCAGTTCTAAATTCTGAATATCGATATCAGTTCAATGAAGATCTGTATGCACATAGTATAATTGATGTGGCATATTATGACAATCAAATTTTATCCCTAAAACAGAATCTATACAGTTTTGGTTTTGGGTTCGGACTCAATACAAAAGCAGGGATTTTTAAATTTAATATTGCCAATGGCCTTACTGAAAATCAAGATTTTAATTATTCAAATACTAAAATTCACTTAAGTATTTCTTCTAGATTTTAATACAATTTAGTAATCCCCGATAATAATATACTACAATCATTTTAAGTTTTGGGTAGAATTATTTGTTAAGTTCATTTTTTATTGAGAATTTTGAAGAAACAATAAATCAATCACATTTGTTATACTTACTACATGCAAAAAGTTGGAAATTATTGAAAATACTTGCATTCAAGGATTAGATTTAAGTTAAAAAAACTAAAATTTAAGTTTAAAAAGTTGTGTATTTAACTTTTTATTATGATTTTTGCGATTGGTTAATTCAAATAAATCATAAAAATGAAAACAAAGTTTAGTGGAATTTTAACGCTTTTACTAGCGTTTGTAGTGCAATTTACGTTCGCACAAGAAAAAACAATCTCTGGTACAGTAACCGATAATGTTGGTTTACCATTACCAGGAGTTAGCATTATTGTAAAAAACACAAGTAGTGGAACACTATCTGATTTTGACGGTAATTATAGCCTTCAAATAAATGTTGGGCAAACAATTGTGTATAGCTACATTGGCTTTATTACAGTTGAGAGAGTTATAAATGCTACTTCAAGCACAATTGATCTTTCTATGGAAGAAGATGCAGCAGTATTGGAAGAAGTAGTTGTAACTGCAATGGGTATTAAAAAGGAAAAGAAAGCCTTAGGTTATGCGGTCTCTTCACTTAAAGAAGAAGAGATATCAAACAATCCAGAATCTGATCTTACTCGTGTATTACAAGGAAAAACAGCTGGTGTTCAAATTACAACATCCAACGGTTTATCTGGCTCAAGTAACAAGGTAATTATTAGAGGGATGAATTCATTTACTGGAGATAATAATGCTCTTTATATAGTTGATGGTGTGCCCTACAGTAATGACACCAATGAGGTAGGTAATTTTTTTGATGGTAATATGGGAACAAGTCGATCTTTTGATATAGACCCAAACAACATTGAAAGTGTTGACATTTTGAAGGGTTTAGCTGCTACAACTCTATATGGTACGGAAGGTAGAAATGGAGTAATTTTAATTACAACAAAAACTGGTAGTACTAAAAATTTAAATGCTAAGCAAGAAATACAACTTTCTTCTTCATACTTTTTTAATGAAGTAGCTAGTTTACCTGATTACCAAAATAAATGGGGTGGAGGTTTTGACCAAGCATTTGGATGGTTCTATAGCAACTGGGGTCCTGGATTCTTCGAAGATGGTTTAGGAGGTTGGGGTAGTGATGTAGCATTTGATGAAAATGGAACTCTACCTCACCCATATGCAATCTCTACTTTCTTAGCTAATACTTATCCTGATTATCAGTCTGAATTTTTTGACGGAAATGGAGATGCCTTTCGTTATGACTGGAAACCTAGAAATAGTGTTAAAGACTTTTTTAGAACTGGTGGTACTGCAACAGCTTCTATCAATATAAAAGGAAGAAGTGAAGATAATAAATTATCTTATGGTATTTCCTATAGTCATTTAAATGATAAAGGATTTACACCTGGTAATGAAGTATCCAGAAATAACTTAACTGTTTCTGGAAGTGCAAAATTAAGTAACAATTTTAGTGCAAGAGGATCTATGACTTACACTAAAACAAATATGAAAACTCCTCCAGTTGCATGGAGTGGTGGATCTAGTGTTGGTGGTAATGGATCTTCAGTCTTTGGTGATTTATTTTATACTCCAAGAAGTATAGATTTCTTTGAATTACCATTTGAATTACCTGATGGCAGTAGTATCTACTATAGAGAGGACAATGCCATTCAACACCCTCTATGGACTGTAAAACATGCTAAATTTAGTCAAGATGTATTTCGTGTAAATGGATTTGGAGCATTAGATTATAAACTTAATGATAAGTTATCTATTTCTTATCAGGGAACAGTTGATCAATATTCTGAGGATAATGTTAATAAACAGAATAGAGGTGGTGTAACTGGAAATACAACAGTAGATAGTGGTTTCCTTTATACATTTAACGTTAACAACTTGATCATGGATCATAGAGTGATGTTAGTCGGAAATGATTTTTCATTTATAGATGATAATTTAAACCTAACTTTTGCATTGGGTGCAACATCCAAATTAACTGATTTCAACAGACAAGGTGTTTATAGTGATGGCCAAACAGTTTTTGGATTTTTTGACCACTCAAATTTTGTTAATCATACTACACAAAAAGATTTTGATGGTGATAGTGTAATTGATCTTGACACTGAATTTCACCAAAAAAGAAATATTGTTGGAGTTTTTGGTAGTGCTTCTATAGACTATCAAAGTTGGATTTTTCTAAATGTTTCTGGAAGAAATGACTGGGTTTCGAATGCAAATAATAATTCATTATTTTACCCATCTGTAAGTGGATCTTTTATCCCAACAAAATTGTGGGAAGGTATTAAATCTGAAAAAGGGTTAAATTATTTAAAACTTAGAGCTGGATATGGAACATCTGCAAACTTTGCAAAAGGATATCCAACAGCAACAACTATATCCTTAAATACAAATGCATTTTTAGATGGTGGTGGTAACCCTGTAATTACTAACACAACTAGTAGTACAATTGGTAATGAAGATATCAGACCAGAATTATATAAAGAAGAAGAATATGGAGTTGAAGCTAAAATATTTGACAGATTAAGATTTGATTTCTCATACTATACAAGAACAGTTGAAGATTTAATTGTTAATAGTCCAATTCCAGCTAGTACAGGTGCAACGTTAACTACTACAAATATCGGACAGATTGATTCAGATGGTATCGAATTTGATTTTGATTTAGCTATTTTAAATAAAGTAGATAGCTTTAACTGGAATTTTGCAGTGAATTTTACTAAATCTGATAGTGAAGTTATCGATTTAGGATCTGATAATGATATCATTATTTATGCTGGATTCACCAACTTAGGAAATGGGGCAAGAGAAGGATTCCCACTAGGAGCAATGTTTGGTTCACGTATTGCTCGTGATACAGTTGGCAACTTATTAGTTAATGCTATAGGTAATTATGTTGCTGAAACAACTGATGAAAAAGATATACTTCCTTTTATTGGAGATCCTAACCCAGATTTTGTGATGAATTATACCAATACCTTTTCATATAAAGGATTATCTTTAAGCGTAACTATTAACCATACATCTGGTGGAGATATTTATTCTAAAACAATAGCCACTTTATTAGGTCGTGGATTAACTACTGATACCGAGGATAGATTATCGACTTATATTTTACCTGGTATTAGTGAAGCAACAGGCTTGCCAAATGACATTCAAATTAATAACTCAGATTATTACTTTGGAAATATATTTGCTAGTCCTCCTGCTCCTACAGAATTATTAGTTTTTGATGCCTCTGTAGTAAGACTTCAAGAAGTTTCTTTAACATATTTGTTACCAAGTAAATTATTAGACAAAACACCATTTGGATCAATCTTTATTAAAGTATCTGGTAACAACTTATGGTATGATGCTTACAATACCCCTGAAGGTATTAATTTTGATCCTAATACAACAGCATTAGGAGCAGGAAATGGACAAGGTTTCGAGTTTTTAACTGGACCTAGTGCAAAAAGATACGGTCTTAGTGTAAATGCTACATTCTAATTAATAAAAACAAAATAAAATGAAAAAAATAAATAAAATACAAATCCTTTTATTTCTATTTCTTGGAATCATGTTTACCTCTTGTGAGACCACAGATTTAGATCTATTAGACGATCCAAATGAACTAACCTTAGATAAAGCAGATTTAAATCATTATTTAAATGCGATACAATTAGATTTTAAAAGTTTTATCAGTCTAATTGGTGACAATGGTGCTGAGCTGACAAGAATTGAATATATGTTCGGAAGGAATTATATCAATAATTATCAGCCTGTATCTAGTAACACAATATGGAATATTGCTTATCAGCGTATGTTTTCAGATATGAAACAAGCTGAAGGAATAGCTTTAGAATTAGAAATGGATAAACATATAGGAGTTATAAGAGTATTAAAAGCTTATACTCTAATGACATTAGTTGATTTTTATGGTGATGTTCCTTTAATTGAAGCTACAAATCCTACAGAATTTCCTTTTCCTCACACAGATTCAGGAAAATCAGTTTATGCAGCTGCAATTGCTATGTTAGATGAGGGAATTAACTTTTTAAATTCTGACTTAGGATCTACTTTAGAAAATGATTTCTACTATTATAATGATTTTGCTAAATGGGTTAAACTTGCTAAGACACTTAAAATGGGTGCTTATGTAAATACCAGATTAGTAGATGATAATGCTATGGCCAAATTTAATTCTTTAGTAAGCTCTGAAGACTTTATATCTAGTACAGCTGATGATTTTGAATTTACATATGGTGCAAACCTAACAAGTCCAGATACAAGACATCCTGCATATACAGCAGATTATACTCAAACTGGAGCAAGTGGTGGTTCTTATAGATCAAATTGGATTATGAACCAAATGTTAGTAGATGATGACCCTCGAATAAGGTATTACTTCTTTAGACAAAATGAATGTACACCTGGAAGTGAAGATGCTAATGGCGAACCATGCCCTCCAGATCAACAACGATTAATTTGTTCAACTCAAGCACGCCCACCACATTACCAACCACATATGCCATATTGCTCTGTAGCAAGCGGATACTGGGGTAGAGATCATGGAAATGCAGAAGGTATTCCACCAGACAACTTCTTAAGAACAGTTACAGGTGTTTATCCAGCTGCTGGTAAATTTGATGATAATGACTATTCTCCTATTAATTTAGGACTTGGTGGAGGTGGTGCTGGAATATTGCCTGTAATGTTAGCTTCTTGGGTAGACCTAATGAGAGCTGAAATGGCATTAGTTTCTGGAAATAGCGGTGCTGCAAGTTCACATTTGCAAAATGCTATGCAAAAATCTATCGATAAGGTGATGGGATTCATATCTGTTGATCCAGATGCTGATTCCGATTTTGCACCAACATCAGATGATGTGAGTGATTTTATCTCTGGAAAAATAACTGAATTTTCAAATGCAGATCCAGATGGTAAATGGAATATTTTAGGGGAACAAAATTTTGTATCTCATTACGGAAATGGTATAGAAGCATATAATTCATATAGAAGAACTGGACAACCAACTAGCTTACAATTTAATGTTGAACTAAGTTCAGGTAATTTTATAAGATCCTTTTTGTATCCTTCTAGTGAAGCAGATACCAATAGTAATATAACACAAAAAGAAACTGTAGATGTAAAAGTTTTTTGGGATACTAACCCAAATTCACCTGCATTCCCATTTGCTAATTAATCTTAAAAATATTTAAATTATGAAAAAATTATATAAAATATTATTAATTCTGATAATCACTGTAGGAGCTACTGTTTCTTGTGAAGATGGTGAAGGAGCAATATATACATTACAAGATAATATAGATACTTCAGGATCTATTATAAGAACTCTATCGTTTCCTCCCAGTTTAATTAAACTAACTAGTGAGGAAAATTTCCTTCCAATCACCATTGAAGTACAAGAAGGAGATGGTTCTTTTAATCCAGATTTTGTTGAAGTAAGAGTTTATCTTAAAGCATATGAAGATTCAGATTTATTAATTCCAGCAACAAATACCAATGGTGAAGAATTTGATGAAGAATTATTATTGACCGCTCCTGCTTCTGAATTTGAATTAAGTGAAATTAATGGTTTACCTGAATATACTATTATTTATCATTTGTCTCTTTTAATCGAGACATTTCCAAATATTGTATTTGTTGACCCCGCTCCATTTTTTATTGCAACACGTCTTGAATTAGAAATGACCGACGGAAGAGTTTACACTGATAGTAGTGTAAACTCTACAGTAGCTTCAGGAGCTTACTTTTCATCACCTTTTCTTTACATAACTGTTTTTATACATGATGCAGATCTAGTTACTACAAAAACAGTTGATAACAATAATCCAGCTGAAGGAGATACTATTGTTTATTCATTAAATGTAACACATACTCAACCTAGAGGCGCTCACATTGCAACTAATGTTAGCTTAATTGATAAGCTTCCAGAAGGAGTGACTTATGTAAGTGATGATAGTGGAGGTAATTATGATGTTGAAAGTGGCGTATGGAATATTGGTGATATTCCTCTTGGTGAATCAAGATTTATGAACATTACAGTTACAGTTGATGATGGATTTGCAGGTGAAACAATAAATAATTTCCTTGGAACAACTGAAAACAATCCTAAAGGCGCTAAGGGTGATCAATCTGATCCAACTACTGATGGAGATGATCTCTCTGAAGAAATTATTGTTAGCAGTGGAAATTAAATAATGTAAAATTATTATAAAACATTAAAATTATACACGGGATTTTCTATTAAGAAATCCCGTTTTTTTTATAAATCAAATTTATTAGACTCTATAAAATTGCTATTTAACTCCAATTTTAGTTTAATTTAATTCTAATTGTATAAAAAAAATTATATATATTTGTAATTCATTAACTTTAAAAAAACATAATATCATGAAAAAACATTATTTTTTAGTAACTATCTTATCATTTACAATGATAAGCATGAACGCCCAATTTGTAGACGACATGGAATCGTATACAGATGGTTCTAGAATTTATGAAGGTCATTGGACAGACTGGAATAGTACCGGAGATGCTGCAATTTGGTCTTCTTCTACTCAAGCCCATGAGGGTAGTCTTTCTGGATACATTTGGGGTGACCCAATTACAGATTTAGTTGACGGAGTTTTAGATTTAGGCAATAAACTATTTGGACAATGGGGATTATCTTTTTGGATGTATGTAACTCCAGAAAAAAAAGCATATTATAACTATCAAGGAACTGTGCCTGTTGCTGGTGGAGCATGGATTGTAGGAAACATTTTTTTTAACCGATTTGGGGATACTCCAGGTGAAGGTTATGTTGACTTTGGACCACAAACACCTGAAGATGTATGGCGTACATTTACTTACCCAGAAGGTGAATGGTTTAGGGTTATAACAAATGTTGACATATCTAGTGGTATAGAATTTTCTACATTTCAATTGATTGTAAATGGTGTAGAAGTAGTTGAAGAAGGGCATCCTTTTGCTAGTTGGATCAATAATGAATGGAATTATGATAATACTTTATCTCTTGGTGGAGTAGACTTCTACTCAAACGATGCTGATCATGATTATTTTGTTGATACTTTTTTATATCAACTTGGATTTATTATTATGGGATCTGCTGATTTTGAGTCTACAGGATTTAGATCTGCTTTATCTAACAACATATTAACATTGGTAGCTAACGAAGAAATTTCTTCTGTTTCTATCTACAATATGTTAGGACAAGAAGTTTACAGATCTTCAACTAATACTTCTTCAATCAATATGTCTAGCTATGCTAACGGTACATATATTGTAAAAGTTAACATTAATGATATAGAAGGTACTGTTAAAATAGTTAAATAAATTATTTTTTAATATAATTAAAAAAGGCTGTCTTTCGAGGTAGCCTTTTTTTATTCAATAACACTACTATTAAGTACAAACTTTATGTCTGATAAACAAAACACAATATTTGGAATATACCCAGTACAAGAGGCTATAACATCAGATATAGTTATCGATAAATTATTTGTACAAAAAGACTCTCTTAACCAAAAAATAGAGGCTATTATTCAGCAATTAGAAAAAAGTGATACTACTATTAATTATGTACCTATAGAAAAGCTGAATAGACTCACTAAAGGAAATCATCAGGGTGTCGTAGCACTCTCCTCTCCTATTTCATTTTATGCATTAGAAGAGATAGTAGAAAATGTGATTAAAAAGAAAGATAAACCGCTATTCCTAATATTGGATCAAATAAGTGATGTAAGAAATTTTGGTGCCATTGTACGTACTGCAGAATGTACTGGTGTAGATGCTATAATTATTCAAAAGAAAGGTGGCGCTCCTGTAACTGGTGATGCCGTTAAGACTTCAGCCGGAGCAATTTTTAAAATTCCCATTTGTAAAGTAGACCATATCAAGGATGCAATATATTACCTACAAGCCTTTAATATTGAAACTATTTCAGCAACTGAAAAAGCAACAGAAAGTATTTATAACCTGAATCTAAAAAACCCTATTGCACTAGTTTTGGGCTCCGAAGGGAAAGGCATTTCAAAATCAGTTTTAAATATAGTTGATCATAAAGCATCATTGCCTCTAAAAGGCCAGATTAACTCTCTTAACGTTTCTGTAGCTTGTGGAGCCTTCTTATATGAGATCCTAAGACAAAGAAGCTTATAATGCTTCATCTGAATTGTTTTCATCCTTTTTAAACAAATACCGAATAGTAATTTTTCTAGAGGCTTTTTCTTTTTCTATTTCATCAGGTTTCTTTTCCAGGTAATTTTCAATAAAATTTCCATCTTCATCAAAATGTTGTAAGAATAGATCTTCCTCTGGATTAAAGTTATCTCGTTGCCAATCGTATTTTTTATTTTCTAATGGATTTTTATTGAAAATAAGTGCAAATAACAATCCAACAATAAACCCCGATAAATGTCCCTCCCAGGATATTTTAGGATCTATTGGAAAAACATACCAAACTAAACTTCCATAAATAAAAATTACTGCAAATGATAAAGCGGTTAATTGATATTGCTTCGAAAAGATTCCCTTAAATAGCAAAAAAGAAGTTAACATATAAATTACACCACTAGCACCTATATGCAAGGATGGTCTACCAATCATCCACGTAAAAATTCCTGTAAGTAATATTCCGTATACTAGCACTTTCCATCTTATTTCTCTATAAAAATAAAAGAGTGCTGTTGTTAATACCACTAAGGGTATTGAGTTATTAAATAAATGCTTAACATCACCGTGTATAAAGGGTCCAAAAAGAACACCTCTTAGTCCTTCCAACGTTCTTGGATAAATACCTAAAAAGTTGAAATTCCAATTAAAACGAGATTCAAACCAAAAAACCATCACTATACTAAAAAGAAATAATAATGGATATAAAATGACATCGGTTGAAAAATATAAGGCTTTCTTTTGCTGCATAGTATCGAGTAATCAAAAAATACTCCTTTATTCAAATGTATGATAAATTGTCAGTAAATAAGCTATAATAATAATGTACATTTACACTATGAACACCCCCCTAGCAGAACGTATAAGGCCTAAATCTTTAGATGAATATATAAGTCAGGAACCATCTGGTTGGTGATAATGGTGCCATTACTGCACAATTAAAAATAGGTGTGCTTTCTTCTATGATATTCTGGGGACCACCAGGTACAGGAAAAACAACACTTGCTTCCATTATTGCACATCAATCCAATAGGCCATTTTACTCTTTAAGTGCTATAGAAAGTGGCGTTGCAGCTATTAGACAGGTGATAGCAGATGACAAAAAAAGCGATACCTTATTTTCTGCGAAAAATTCCATTTTATTTATTGATGAAATTCATCGGTTTAGTAAATCCCAACAAGACTCACTCCTAAAAGCTGTTGAAAAAGGATGGATCACACTTTTTGGGGCAACAACTGAAAACCCTAGTTTTGAAGTTATTCCAGCACTGTTGTCACACTGTCAAGTATATGTGCTTGAAGCATTTAAAAAGAATGACCTGGAAACATTGTAAAAAAGAGCAATAGTTACTGATGAATTGCTTTCAAATAAAAAGCGTAAATTTACTAGGATAACTACCTCTTAAATAGATCTATTATGAAAAATTATATTTTATTAAGTATTGCCTTCTTATTCTCTACACTAATAATGAATGCTCAATTTCAGGATGATTTTGAAGATTGTGGTATTGATGGCACACCGATTAATGGAGGACATTGGACTGTCTGGGGTTGTGGTGGCGGAGCAGGGTGCGCAATATTATGTTCTACTGCCCAAGCCCATTCTGGTACTCACTCAGGATTAATACCCGATGACGGCTCTACCAATGCCGTATTGGATCTGGGTGGAAAAATATTTGGAGAATGGTCTCTTTCATTTTGGCAGTATGTCCCCTCTAATCAAGAAGCCTATTGGAACTTACAAGGAGTTGTACCTATTAGAGCTGGAGAATGGATTGTAGGAAACATTTTCTTTAATCAAGATAATGCGAATCCTAGTGTTGGATTAATAGATGATCCTGTTTCTACTTCCAATGATTTATCTTCTAAAACATCATCAGTTAATACATCTTTTTTAATAACAGTACCCGTTTTACTATCCTTTACAGTCTTTGATTCAGCTGCTAAAATTTCATTTTTTTTGATTTAGTCGAATTATTATCTAATGTTTCATCGATAGTGTTAGTCCGGACAGTTGTTTTAGAATCAATATTTTTACCCCCGTTAATTTCACTTGGTTTCGATTCAATAGTAGTTATAATTTCTTCAGGATCATTGATCTTCTTTTGATTCACTTTTAAGGTCTCAAAACTTTTAAAATCTTTTCGCATTGATTCGTAATAGGATTTTTTGTAATCTTTAATTTTACTAGTTCCTTTAAGGGTTCTAAAAACTTCTACACCGTTACAATCTTTTAAAAAAACTTCCACTTTTGTATAAATAAAACCTGGACTTCCATCTACATCTGCCCATAAACCATCACAACGTTTAGCATTATCAGGTACTTCGCTATTAAAATAAGCACGAAAAGCATGTTTAATGAACTACCTCGACCCAAGGGTACGAGGTATCAAGCGGAAGATAACTTTATTTTAGTTTGATGAAAACCTTAGGTTTTCAAACTTTCCTCTTGACCACCGAGGCAAGCCTCGGGGAATTCTTTAGATTAAATAAAAATTTAGTGAATGAGTTTAATTGGTATTTGTCTTTCTCGTTCTGAAAACTAAATTGCTCTGAAACAACCACATAACTATAATCACTTAATGTTTTCTGAGAAAAACTAGTTGGAATACTAAACAAAAAGAAAAATACTAAAACATAAAAATTCTTCATCCTTTTTTTAATTTTTTAAACCAACTCTTAGGTATAAAGATACACTTTTTTCAATTGAATAGATTGAATTTTACAAATGGCTTTTAATTTCATGAAGTGTATTCACAGCAATATAGGTACTTGGTATTGTATCTTTTCTATAATTATAAAACATCGTTTTCATTCCTACTGCCTCAGCACCTAAAATATCCGCTCCAAACGTATCGCCAATCATGATACCATTTATTGCAGCTACATTTGCTTTTTTTAATGCTGAATTGAATATGTTAGGATGTGGTTTTTTTACACCCACTTCTTCGGAGACTGTCACCGTTGAAAAATATTTTTGAATCCCACTATTTTTAAGTTTTAAATGCTGGACTTCTTTAAATCCATTTGTAATAATATGCAAAACATATTTTTTAGATAAATAATTTAATATCATTTCGGTGTCATTAAAAAGATGATTGTCTAAAGGCAGCTCTTCTATATATGAATCTGCTAAATTATCTATCACATCCACTGTGAAATTTATATTAAAAAAAGAAAAAGTATCAATTAGCCTTCCTCTTCTTAATTCTTTCTTAGTTACCTTATCCTCTCTAAAAAGTTTCCAATAATTAAAGTTTATCGGCTCATATTTATCAATAAAATCATTAATATCTATATTAATATTGTTCTTTTTGAACACTCTTTTAAAAGCAAGCATCGAATTTCGATCAAAATCCCATAAGGTGTGATCTAGATCAAAGAATACATCCGTAATAATATGTTTGTTCATATGTTAATTTATAATATTCATCTTAGGAGAGTGTTGTAAATAAATTTCGCCATACTCGATTCACTTTTATTGAATAAAAATCACTATTCCTAAAGATCATGGAGAAGGTACCGTTAACTTTATTTACAGCATCTTTAACATTATTAATATTTGATATTTTCTCAGGATCTTTTTTGTTTATTAAGGCTTTAGTTGTTAATGCTATTGGATGGATAATTAACGGTGTTACTATCTCATAATCAAGGTCATAAAATAAAAATGGCGTGCAGGTGCCAGCTCTAAAACCCAGTTCATTCTCAAATACCATTGTACAGTCTCTTTTTATTTCTAATTCTACTAAATTTCGATAATTCTCTGGTAAACTTACTAAGTACTCTGAATTCATAGAACATTCTAAATTTCTATTTGTAATCGATTCAAGTTGTTGCTTTTCTTTTTTAAGAAATTTAAAACTTTTAAGTGCTTCAGCAGAAAAGACTAAACCAGATTGTTTATAATCAGATATAATTTTTATCAGCATTTTAAACGTTCTTCTTCTTGAATTAATTCCTTCATTAAAATTTAAGGACTCTCCAAGTAAAAAGAAAATGGAGAGTTTAGTACTGCTCTTTTTTACTGTATTTATAATCCATTCAAAGGTATTATAGGGATCGTCTTTAAATCCAAATAATACAGCGAATCTGTTAAAAACAGCATTCAATCTAAATTTAAAAAAATCTTTTGAAAATCCTGTAATTGTTCTCAAAACCCCTTTTTGTTCATAAATATAAGGTTGACTTGCATCGATGAGATTGTAAATGGACATGGATTTATGAGGAAATGATAATTGTTCAAAATTAGCGATTAGTAGGGTTTTAAATTTATATGCCCATATATCAACTACAGGATATTGTAAAAACCCCTCTTTAAAGGCTAAACTTTCAGATGCGGTAAAACGACCTTTTTCATCTTTTACATGGGGTAGGTATTCTTCATATCTGCTCAACATATAAAAACTTGCTGAAAATATATCGAAAGGTAATTTACTTTTCTCTCCCAATGAAAAAAAGCATTTTGTTTCATCCCAATCTTTAACTGTAATATCTATACTATCAAAACCATGTAATGTTAAAAGACCATAACTTTGTAAAAATAATTCATTGCCTAAAGGTTTTTTTCCATAAGATAATTTTGGCCCATTATGAGAAATAAACGTTTCTATACCTGAGGTAAAGTCCACTTCAATACCCAAAATTCGGGTGCAAATATGCTTAAAAGCATAGGTAATTCTATAGGAAAGTTTTTGCGTATAAATTAAAATCATAATGGATTAAAGCAGGTTTTCATCAGCAAAGCTAAAATACGCATTTTCAGTAATAATAAGGTGATCCAATACTTTAATATCGAGACTATTCCCAGCATTTTTAAGTTTTTGAGTGAGTTGTTTGTCTGATTGACTGGGACGTAGTGTTCCTGAGGGGTGATTGTGAACTAAAATAATTCCTACTGCCCCTAGTTGTATTGCATTTTTTAAGACTAATCTAACATCAACAAGTGTACCTGTTATTCCACCTTTACTTAATTGTGTTTTTTGTAAAATTTTATTAGAATTATTTAAATAAACTATCCAAAATTCTTCATGAGGTAATTCTCCGATAATGGGTTGCATAATTTCAAAGACTGAATTACTTGAAGTGATCTTTTTCTTTTTTAAAACTTTTTCTCCGCTACGCCTTTTTCCTAATTCAATTGCAGCAACAATTGTTATTGCCTTTGCAGTCCCAATACCTTTAAATTTCATTAGATCAATTACAGTTAGTTTTCCAATTTCAGATAAACTAGTTTCAACAGAGGCTAAAATACGTTTGCTCAGAGTTACTGCACTTTCACTTTTATTTCCTGATCCTATTAGTATTGCAATAAGCTCAGCATTACTCAACACGTTTTTTCCTTTTTGAAGTAACTTTTCTCGCGGGCGATCATCTTCACTCCAATTTTTTATGGAATGAAATGAATTATTTTTAATCAACATCTATACATTAATTGCGGGGAGAAAGTTTAAAGTTAATGATGTATATTTAAATAACCAAAGAAGACATCAAGGAATTGATAATCAAATACCTTTTAAAAGGTATTTGATTAAACAGCAAAAAGCAGCATAATTGAATATTAACCAGAACTTAATTTAAACAAAAATCTGTCCCATAAATGGGGGGATGATCAATCTAGCTGTTTGATTTTTTGCAACCAATTGTTTAATTTTTGTTGATGATATATCGAAGCATAAACTAAAAGTATTTAACAGATTAATCCAGATATTCAATTCTAAGGTGAAAAATATTATTCAATTTCTTTTTAAGAACCTTTTTTATAATTTGAATTTCTTTAAAAGTAATATTTGCATTTAGAAATTGACCTTGTTCAATTTGATTATCAATTATTTTTTCAACAAAGGCTTCTAATTTTGATGACGTTGGTTCTTTAAGGCTTTTACTAGCAGCTTCTACACTATCTGCCATCATCAATATAGCAGTTTCTTTTGAAAAAGGAATGGGTCCAGGATACATAAAATCCTCTTTATTTGCAAGACCAATATTTTCATTTTCTTTTGAATAAAAATAATAAACCAACATGGTACCGTGATGGGTACGAATAAAGTCTGTGATACGATCTGGAAGTTTATTTTTTCTTGCGATTTCAATCCCTTTTATAACATGATCAATTATTATTTGAGCGCTTTCTTTAGGGTCTAATTCATCATGTGAGTTGATCGATGCAACTTGATTCTCAGTAAAATAAGTTGGGTTCACCATCTTTCCGATATCATGATAAAGTGCTCCTACCCTAACCAACATAGCATTTGCGCCTATTTCATTGGCGGCTGCTTCAGCTAAATTAGCAACATTTAACGAATGGTGAAAAGTTCCCAGTGCCTTATTGGAAAGATCTTTTAGCAACTTAGAATTGGTGTCGCTAAGTTCTAATAAAGAGACGTCAGAAACCAAACCAAATAACTTTTCATAAATATAAATAAGAGGAAATGCAAAAAGTGTAATAAGCCCGCATAATATAAAGTAGCCGAAATATTCCCATTCAATTAATTCAATATTACCCTCTTGAATAATGAAAAAAGCGAAATACCCTATTATATATACTAAAGTAATTTGTCCAACCGATATAAATAGATTGGCCCTTTTATAAAGCTCAGATATTGTTAATACCGTTACGATCCCAGCAATGATTTGAAGAAATAAGAATTCAAAGCTATTGGGAACAATAAAACCTAATAACAATAAGGTTAATACGTGTACAAATAATGCTAATCTGGCATCAAAAAATATTTTCAATACCAATGGCAAAATACACAAAGGAGTTATGTAAACTATTCTTGCATCATACTTTACAATCATTGTTGTTATAAAAATTATCAAAATAATATTAAAAAAGATAAAGGTTACCTTGGTATTATTCTCATAGATTAATGCTTTGTAATTTTTTAGAAAAAGAAACAGCATCAAAAAGACTAAGGATACCAATAAAGAGTAGCCTAAAAGCAACCAATAATAATTGGATTGGCTCCATACTTGAGATTTATATTCAGATTTTAAAGAGGTCAGTATTTGAAATTTATTACCTTCAACAACCTCTCCTTTTGCAATGATTCGGCTACCTTTATCCATTACTCCTCTATTGGGATTAATTGCATCAATTTCAGCTTGAATCGTTCCTTCAGTTAGCTTGCTTTGGAACGTAATATTTGGCTGAACAGCATTAAAAATAACTTCAGCTAAATCAGTATTGGAATTTATAATTGAAATATCATAAATGTTAATACGAATTATTGAGTCAAGATCTTTAATTTTAATTAACTGCTTATAACTAAGCTCCTCAACTTTATTTCCGTTCTTTAAATAAATTAATTTTTCATCAGAATATGGTACTATTTCATCTGTAATCCCTATCGAATAAAGATCTTTAATAATTTCGGTTCCTAGCCTTTTAAGATCTGATTTTAATTTATAATCAATACTATTTGTATATGATTCTTCTATACCATCGATAAAATGATGGGTGGATGTTAAAACAATTGTAGTATCTACTTCAAAATATGGAATAACACCAGAGCGAATTGCTTCAATTTCCTTTTCTAAACTTTCAGCATCTTTTTTAATTGCAAAGCTAAAGGGGGAATACAAATTTTCATATTGCCATAGTTTCCCTTTTTGGAAATTATATTTAAATTGTCCTCCCTTTGGTAATAAATAAATAATTAATATCGTTGCTATAATAAAAAGGAAGACTTTATATATTAATGACTGATTTTTTGTTAATAAAGAAAAGACGTTGCTCATTAATTTATGTTAGATAGCATAAAGGTATAAATATCGTTTGTTTATTCCCAAATACATAAATATTTTCCCACTATTTACTTTAAATTGTTTTTATATTTAAGTGAACTGATTTATAAGTACTTCAATTACTTTAGGTACTTTAAATACTTTAGACACCATTTACTTTCTAGAATTGTTTAAATTTGTACTCGCTTTTATATTAATCAAAATTGTGTGATCAAATGAGTAAAAAAGTTGTTATTGTAGCTGCAGTACGAACTCCAATAGGTAGTTTTATGGGAGGATTATCATCTTTAACTGCAGCACAATTAGGTACTGTTGCTATTAAAGGTGCGATCGATAAAATTAATCTCGATCCAGGTCTAGTTGAAGAAGTGTTTATGGGTAATGTAGTTCAAGCTGGAGTTGGACAAGCGCCTGCTCGTCAAGCGGCATTAGGTGCAGGAATACCCGATACTGTACCTAGTACAACTGTTAATAAGGTTTGTGCATCAGGTATGAAAGCAGTAATGCATGCTGCTCAGACTATTGCACTTGGTGATGCAGAAATAGTTATCGCAGGGGGTATGGAAAGTATGAGTAATATTCCTCATTATTTGCATTTAAGAAATAGCCATAAGTTTGGACCAAAAACTATGGAAGATGGTATGCAAAAAGATGGCCTTGTTGATGCTTACGATAACAACGCAATGGGAGTTTGTGCTGATCTTTGCGCAGCGAAACATCAGGTTTCAAGAGAAGAACAAGACGAATTTTCTATTCAATCTTATCGGCGTTCTGCCAAGGCATGGGAAACAGGAAAATTTGATGAGGAAGTGATCCCAGTAGAAATTCCTCAACGGCTTGGAGAACCTGTTATTGTTGATGAAGATGAAGAGTATAAGAATGTGCGCATAGAAAAAATACCTTCTTTACGAGCGGTATTCACTAAAGATGGGACAGCAACTGCTGCCAATTCGTCTACGATAAATGATGGAGCAGGCGCCATGGTTTTAATGAGTGAAGAGAAAGCTAAGGCATTAGGATTACCAATTCTCTCTTCAATTAAAAGCTATGCTGATGCTGCTCAAGAACCTGAATGGTTTACAACAGCTCCAGCGAAAGCATTACCAAAAGCTTTAAAAAAAGCAAATATCTCTATAGATGCTGTTGATTATTTTGAGTTCAATGAAGCCTTTGCAGTTGTAGGTATAGCAAACATGAAGCTTTTGGAATTAAATGATTCCAATGTAAATGTAAATGGAGGAGCTGTTTCATTAGGTCATCCTTTGGGCTGTAGCGGGGTTCGAATCTTAATCACCCTTATCAATGTACTAAAACAAAATAACGCCAAAATTGGTGCTGCAGCAATCTGTAATGGTGGTGGCGGTGCTTCGGCAATGATAATTGAAAGATAAATACTATTTTTGAATCTTTAAATATTAATCTTACCATTATTAAATGAATTACGGTCTTTCTAATTTGAGTGTTATTCCTCTCCGATCTGAAGCTAATGATAGGAGCGAAATGGTCTCTCAGGTAATATATGGTGAAACATTCAAAATAATTGAGACAAATAAAAAATGGAGTCGGATTTCCTTATCCTTTGATCAATATGAAGGCTGGATCGATAATAAACAATTCCTTAAAATTACTAAGGTTGATTTTGATAGCTTAGAAAAACTTCCAAGAAACCTATCTACTAATTTTGTTGATATTATTATTACTGCAGAAAAAGAGTTATTTTCAATATATCTCGGTAGTCAGATACAGGTAACAAATTATTTAAACCATCAATTTGAAGGAAATAGTATTACAGGAGAACAGCCTAAATCTTCCATCCCTGAAACTGCACAACTCTATCTAAATAGTCCGTATTTATGGGGCGGCAAAACCCAATTTGGAGTTGATTGTAGTGGTTTCACTCAGATGGTTTATAAGCTTAATGGATATAAATTATTTCGCGATGCGAATCAGCAAGCAACTCAAGGTGATTCTTTAAGTTTTATCGACGAAAGTGAACCTGGAGACCTTGCACTTTTTGATAACGAGGAAGGTAATATAATTCATGTTGGAATAATAATGAAGGACAACTATATTATTCATGCTCATGGTAAAGTTCGAATAGATCGCCTAGATCAAACTGGAATCTTCAATAACGATACTAGAAAACATACCCATAAATTAAGAGTTATTAAGCGTATTATATAAAAAAACTTTCACCCAAATTTTAAAAAAGATAAAAGTTTTTTTTACGATTGAAACTATTTTACTGTTTGCCATCTAATTCTTCAAGTTTCACTTTCATCATTTTAGCTTTATCATCCATAGATAACAATCCGTAAATATTCTTTAGGGTTCTTATCAATTCAATATTTTCATTTTGTAATTCAGACGCTTTTTCCAAATAGGGCAATGCATCTCTATAAATTGAATTCTTTGCTTCTTTTAATTCATCATAACGATTGTAATCTACAGTAGAAGTTCCTAACTCATTCATTTCTTCAATAATTCCACCTTCTTTGGAAAGAATAATATCTGCCTTGTTTATTAGTGCTTCAACATAATTTGGATTCAATTCAATTGCTTTTTCATAATATTCTAAAGCAGCTTCTTCTTCCCCATTTTTTTTGCTTGCAACACCGAGGTTATAATAAAGTTCAGGATTATCCGGATCATTACTAATCACTTCATTAATTATTTTTTTGTAGTTAACCATATCGCCAGAATTATAATACATTTCTGCTTCAGCTCTCATTAAAGCTATATCATCAGGGTTTTCCTTTCTTGCTTTTTTTATTAACTCAGAAGCTTTTTCAGAATCACCATTACTAACATAAATTAAGGTCATGCTTCGTAAAATATCGCCACGTTTAGATTCGGAAAAGCTATTGATTGGATTAATAAAATCTCCACTTTTACAAACTAAATCACGCTCCGTTTTTGTATTAAATTGCTTTTTTTCACCTGTTTCTTTATTACTTGCGTAAAATTCGCTCACAATACCAGTAAAGCCTAGATCCAATAATTCCTGATAATATTTTAGTGCATCATTATATTCTCTTGCGTTAACTGAATTTCCTGCTGCATAATATAAAATAGATGTATCTTCTTTACTTACATTATAAGCACTATATAATTTTTTAGATGCCAAGCTATTATTTTTAGCAGATTGATCTAAAATAGCACTATTAATTAAAGCATCTCTCAAGTTTAATATCCCTGCTTCTGCATCGGTAGCATTGCTGCTTTTGGGATCAAGTTGTATCACTTTTTCAAAAGCTTCACCAGCGAAATTCAATTTTTCAAAATCATTCCCAGCATCACCTAAATAAGCTTGAGCTAATGTTAAATAATAATCTGATTTAATGGCTTTATCTGCACTCGACAAAAGTCCTTCCGCCTGTTTCAAATAAGTAAGCGCTTCTACAAATTCACCAGATGTAACAGCTTTTTCTGCTTTTTTGATTTCTTTTTTTTGTCCAAAAGTTATTGCAGTGAAAGAAATGAGCACTACTATTAAAATTTGTTTTTTCATTGTTTAAAATTTATTATTTATTCTTCTTCTTGTTTATTTTTATCAGTTGCAATATCTGAATTTTCAATAACTATGCCATCTATTTTTAGTTCAGTTTCATCAACTTCATCTTCATCATGCATCACTTTAGCAACCGCAGCAATTGCATCCCCATCACGTACTTTAATAAGACGAACACCTTGGGTTGCTCTACCCATTACGCGTAACCCTATAACTTCCATACGAATAGCGATCCCCGATTTATTAATTATCATCAGATCATCATTGTTAGTCACATTTTTTATGGCGACTAAATTACCTGTTTTTTCTGTAATACTTATAGTTTTTACTCCTTTTCCTCCCCTATTAGTAATTCTATAGTTCTCTAAACTAGATCGTTTACCATATCCGTTTTCCGAAACGACCAATACATCGGTTTCAGATTCATTTATTGTAATCATACCTATAACTTCATCATCCTTACTTCCCAAACGAATTCCTCTTACTCCTGAGGCATTTCTTCCCATTGAACGTGTTTTTTCCTCTTCGAATCGAATTGCTTTACCAGATTTTACTGCCAACATAACATGACTATCCCCTCGGGTAAGTTTTGCTTCCAGTAATTCGTCACCTTCTCTAATGGTAATTGCATTAATACCATTGGAACGTGGTCTTGAATATTGTTCCAATAAGGTTTTTTTAACCTGTCCTTTTTTGGTGGCCATAATCACATAACGACTATTGACATACTCCTCATCTTTTAAGTCTTGAGTACAAATAAAGGCTTTTACCTTATCATCTTGTTCAATATTGATTAGATTCTGAATTGCTCTTCCTTTTGATGTACGACTTCCCCCTGGAATTTCAAAAACACGCATCCAGAAACATTTTCCCTTTTGAGTGAAGAAAAGCATGTATTGATGATTTGTACCAACAAATAAATGCTCTAAGAAATCTTCATTTCGAGTAGAAGTGGCTTTTGCACCAACTCCACCACGGTTTTGTTTTTTATATTCCGATAGTGAGGTTCGTTTAATATAACCAGCATGTGAAATAGTAATGACCACTTTTTCATCTGGAATAAGGTCAGTTATACTTACATCCCCTCCAGCATATTCTATCACCGATCGACGATCATCCCCATATTTTTGTTTAATTTCAAGCAATTCTTCTTTGATGATCTTCATTCTAAGCTCTTCACTTCCAAGTATTTCTTTATACCCTTGAATAGTTTTCATCAATTCATCATATTCATTTCTAAGTTTATCCTGCTCCAGTCCTGTTAATTGACGCAAGCGCATTTCTACAATAGCCTTGGCTTGAATTTCTGAAAGCTTAAACTTTTTAATTAATTTCTCACGAGCTTCATCAGCATTTGCGGAGCCACGAATTAATTTAATAACTTCATCAATATTATCGGAAGCAATTATCAATCCTTCCAAAATATGAGCTCTTTCTTCTGCTTTACGAAGTAAATATTTAGTCCGCCTTACAACTACTTCATGGCGATGTTCAACAAAATAATGGATCAATTCTTTTAAATTCAGTAATCGAGGTCTTCCATTCACCAAACAAATATTATTAACACTGAAACTGGATTGAAGTGCAGTGTACTTGTACAACAAATTGAGAACAATATTCGGAATTGCATCTCGCTTCAGAATATAGACGATTCGCATTCCTTTTCTATCGGATTCATCGCGAATATTTGATATCCCCACTATCTTTTTATCATTCACTAAATCGGCAGTTTTTTTAATCATATCTGCCTTATTCACTTGATATGGAATTTCATTAACAATAATGCATTCTCTACCATTAACTTCTTCAAAGGTAGCTTTTCCACGCATTACAATTCTTCCTCTCCCTGTATGAAATGCTTCTTTTACACCTTCATATCCATAAATAACACCCCCTGTTGGAAAATCGGGAGCCTTGATAAGTTGTATCAAACTATCGATATCGATATCATTATCATCGATATAAGCAATAGTTCCATCAATGACTTCAGTAAGGTTATGAGGCGGCATATTTGTTGCCATTCCTACAGCAATACCTGAGACACCATTAATTAATAATCCAGGAACTCTTGTAGGGAGTACTGTGGGTTCTTTTAAGGTATCATCAAAGTTCAATTGATGATCTACTGTCTCTTTGTCTATATCTGCCAACATGTCTTCAGATATCTTCTGCATCCGCGCTTCAGTATAACGCATCGCAGCTGGACTATCTCCGTCTATCGATCCAAAATTACCCTGTCCATCAACAAGCATATAACGCAAACTCCACTCTTGAGCCATTCTTACCATCGCATCATAAACAGAAGTGTCACCATGAGGGTGATATTTACCTAAAACTTCTCCAACAATTCTTGCAGATTTTTTGTGAGCTCCTGTTGCCCTAACTCCTAATTCGTGCATTCCAAATAAAACACGTCTGTGTACTGGTTTCATTCCGTCTCTTACATCTGGTAATGCACGGGATACTATTACTGACATTGAATAATCAATGTAAGCCGATTTCATTTCATCCTCAATGTTTATGGGGATCAATTTTTCGCCTTCAGCCATATATTTTTGTTTATTATTCTAAAAAAGCAAGATACATTAATTGTATATTTATACACACAAAATTGCATTCAAAAAATTACTATTTTATTAACAAAAAAAAACTTTAAATCCGTTAATAACTATCGTTTTTATTGCTTTGATTTTAGTAAGTTTTTTTGTCTTTTTACTACTAAACATCTTAAATAGGTGTAGTTTTTGAATTATTTAACTAATTATACTATTTTAGACCTATTGATATTTATAACATGGATGATAATTTTTCCCCAAGAGTTAAAGATGTAATTGCATATAGCAAAGAAGAAGCACTGCGATTAGGTCACGAATTTATTGGTACCGAACATTTAATGTTAGGGCTTCTTCGTGATGGTAATGGCAAAGCTGTATCTATCCTAAATACGCTGGATGTTGATCTTAATCACCTTCGCAGAAAAGTAGAAATATTGAGCCCTGCAAATCCAAACTTACAACCCAATTCCAATGAAAAGAAAAACCTTCATTTAACCAGGCAGGCTGAGCGGGCTTTAAAAACTACTTTTTTAGAAGCAAAATTATTTCAAAGCTCCTCGATAAATACAGCTCACTTATTGTTGTGTATTCTTAGAAATGAAAACGATCCAACCACAAAATTGTTGAATAAGATGAAAGTAGACTATGATGGTGTAAAGGATCAATTTAAATTATTGATTGCTAATGATGATGATTATATAGACAGTCCAACTTCAGAATCATTTCCAAGTGAAGATGATGCTACATCAGATGAGAAAGGAAAGGAAAATATTTTTCAGGGAAGTAGTAAAAAATCAAGTAAAAAATCAAAAACGCCAGTATTGGATAATTTTGGTAGAGATTTAACTTCCTTTGCTTTGGAAGATAAATTAGATCCTGTTGTAGGTCGCGAAGATGAAATACAAAGAGTTTCACAAATATTAAGTCGTAGAAAAAAGAATAATCCTTTGCTCATCGGGGAACCTGGTGTTGGTAAATCGGCTATCGTTGAAGGTCTCGCCTTGCGAATTGTTCAAAAAAAAGTGTCTCGTATCTTGTTTGACAAACGAGTTGTTACACTAGATCTTGCCAGCCTTGTTGCTGGTACAAAATATCGTGGGCAATTTGAAGAACGAATGAAGGCGGTGATGAATGAATTAGAAAAAAACGATGATATCATTTTATTTATTGATGAAATACATACCATCGTTGGAGCTGGTGGCGCTACTGGATCTTTAGATGCTTCCAATATGTTTAAGCCTGCCTTGGCACGAGGTGATATACAGGCTATTGGTGCAACGACCTTGGATGAATACCGTCAGTATATTGAAAAGGATGGCGCACTTGAAAGACGTTTCCAAAAAGTATTGATTGAACCTACTTCTGTAGACGAATCCATTGAAATTCTTCAGAATATTAAAGATAAATATGAAGCACATCATAATGTACTATATACTGATAAAGCTATTGAAGCTTGCGTGAAACTTACAAACAGGTATATGACAGAACGATTCCTTCCAGACAAAGCAATAGATGCTTTGGATGAAGCTGGTTCAAGAGTGCATATTACCAATATACATGTGCCAGACAGGATTTTAAAGATAGAAGAAAAACTAGAAGAAGTCAGAGATCTTAAAAATTCTGTTGTTAAAAAACAAAAATACGAAGAGGCAGCTAAATTACGTGATGACGAAAAGAAACTTGAGAATGAACTTGCTGTCGAACAAGAAGCTTGGGAGAAAGAATCTGAATTACACAAAGAAACAGTTTTAGAAGAAAATGTTGCTGAAGTTGTCTCAATGATGACTGGAATTCCTGTAAATAGAATCGCTCAAACCGAAAGCAAAAAACTTGCTGCATTACCAGATCGAATCAAAGGAAAAGTTATTGGTCAGGATGAAGCTGTTGCCAAAGTTGTAATGGCCATTCAACGAAATCGTGCTGGATTAAAGGATCCTAACAAACCCATTGGTTCATTTATTTTCTTAGGACAAACGGGTGTTGGAAAAACACAATTAGCAAAAGTATTGGCTCAAGAGCTTTTCGATTCCGATAATGCCTTGGTTCGTATTGACATGAGTGAGTATATGGAAAAATTCGCTATTTCAAGATTAGTGGGTGCTCCTCCAGGATATGTGGGATATGAAGAAGGTGGCCAACTTACTGAGAAAATTAGAAGAAAACCCTATGTAGTTGTTTTATTAGATGAAATTGAAAAAGCTCATCCCGATGTGTTTAATATGTTATTGCAAGTACTCGATGATGGATATTTAACCGATAGTTTGGGAAGAATAATTGACTTTAGGAATACAATTATTATTATGACCTCAAACATTGGGTCTCGTCAATTAAAAGACTTTGGTCAAGGGGTGGGGTTTGGTACTGCTGCTAAAACAAATCAAGCTGATTCTTACGCAAAAAGTGTTATTGAAAATGCATTGAAAAAAACATTTGCTCCTGAGTTTTTAAATCGAGTTGATGATGTAATGGTATTTAATTCCCTAGATAGAGATGATATTTATAAAATTATCGATATCGAATTATACCATCTTTTTGAAAGGATCAAAAATCTTGGTTATAAATTAACGCTTTCAAAAAGTGCTAAAGACTATATTGCAGATAAAGGATTTGACAAACAATATGGTGCTAGGCCATTAAAACGTGCCATTCAGAAATATATCGAAGATCCATTAGCCGAAGAGATCATAAACTCCAAACTAAAGGAAGACGATAGTATTAAAATGGATCTTGATAAGAAGACCAATACTTTAACGATTTCAAAAGTTAAACAAAAGAAAAAAACAAAATCATAGTTTTTTAAATGATTTTAAATTTATTTCGGTTAGCTAAAAAGTTCTCGAATTCACTCGAATCAACATCGTAAAACTTTTTAGCTAGTCTATTTTTATATGGAAGAAAAAAATAAAATAAAAAAACGAATTGAAGAAGAGTTACAAAGCACTACTATTGCTGTTAATAAATATAGGGAATTAACCAAACCCATTGCACCTGAAAATGCAATTGGTAGGGTTTCCAGAATGGATGCGATAAATAATAAATCGGTTAATCAGGCAGCACTAAACCAAGCCGAGATAAAATTAAATAACCTCAAAATTGCTCTTTCCAAAATTGATGATATCGATTTTGGTATCTGTGTACGATGTAACAAACCAATTCCGTTAGGTAGAATATTATTAATGCCTCATGCCATTACTTGTGTGAATTGTGCTAACTAACTATTAATTGAGATTTTTTTTAATTTGTTTATTCAAATAGAATAGAACTCTCAATTCCCATGTTCTGTAAAAAAGAAATACTATCCTTAATCCCATTTGATAAAATACGATCCTCCTCAATTATTGGCATAATTTCTCTATAAGCCTTTATAAAATTTTCGATGGAGGTAGAAGATTTAATGGGTTCCCTAAACGACAATGCTTGAGAAGCATTCATAAGTTCAATGGCTAATATACGTTCTAAATTATCGATGATCTGCAAACATTTTGTTGCCGAATTCGCCCCCATACTTACATGGTCTTCTTGCCCATTAGACGAAACAATAGAATCTACCGATGCGGGTGTTGCTAGCTGTTTATTCTGACTAACAATGCTAGCAGCAGTATATTGAGGAATCATAAGGCCACTATTCAAACCAGGGCTTTTCACTAGAAAAGTGGGTAAGCCTCTCAAACCTGATACTAGTTGAAAGGTTCTTCTTTCAGAAATACTACCCAATTCTGCCATGGCAATTCCAAGATAATCGAGTCCCAATGCTAAAGGCTGCCCATGAAAATTTCCTCCAGAGATTATTTTATCTTCACCAGTAAAAATATTGGGATTATCTGTTACTGAATTCAATTCTGTTTTAAAAGTTTTATCTACAAAACTCAACGTATCTTTAGTAGCACCATGAACCTGTGGTATGCATCTAAATGAATACGGATCTTGTACATTCTTTGATTTGGATTGACCTATTTCACTTCCATCCAATAATTCATTAATGCGCTCTGCTGTTTTTACCTGTCCCCTGTGGGGTCGAATTAAATGAACTAAAGGATCATAAGGACTCATATTACAGTCGAATGCATCGATAGATACAGCAGAAATCAAATCAGATAAATATGAAAGTCTATAACCTTTTATTAAGCACTGCACCCCATAAGCACACATAAACTGGGTACCATTAAGTAAGGCCAATCCTTCTTTTTCAAGCAATGATATTGGAGTCCAATTAAACTTTTTTAATATTTCTTCAGAAGCCATAATTTCATCCTCAAAATACACCTCTCCTTTTCCTAATAAAGGCAATGATAAATGAGCCAAAGGAGCTAGATCCCCTGAAGCGCCTAAACTTCCTTGAGTATAAATAACAGGTAGTATATCATTATTGTAAAATTCAATTAAACGATTTACCGTTTTTAATTGTACGCCACTATATCCATAACTCAATGATTGAATTTTCAGTAACAACATGAGCTTTATAATGGGTTTTGCAACATAATCACCAGTACCACAAGCATGAGACATGACTAAATTCTTTTGAAGCTGAGATAAATTTTCCGAAGATATTATTACATTATATAAAGATCCAAATCCTGTGTTGATTCCATAAATTGGACTGTCATCATGCTCCATTTTAGAAGCTAGGTATTCTCTGGATTTCTTAATATTAATGATTGCTTCTTCAGATAATACTAGTGATTTATTCTCATCAATAATATTATTTAAAGTGGGTAGATCAAGTATTTCAGAACTTATAAAATGTTTCATTGAAAAGAGTTAATTAATTTTTTTCTAAAAACAAAAATACCAATTTATCTTAAGTTCAATTAGTAAATGCAACTTTTAGGAGTATTTATATAATTCTAATATCGTTAAAGCCTTCTCTCTTAAGTACTCCTGATTAAGGCTTATATTTGTACTCTACTAAAAGTCAATAAATATGAAGCACTTAACTAAAGAACAAAGGTATCAAATAAAAGCATACTTAAATTGTGGCAAATCAAAACTTTTTATAGCAGAAGCTTTGAATGTTGATAAAACGACTATTTATCGGGAATTAAAGCGTAATTCAAAAAAACAAGGTTCATATAACCCTGATTTTGCTCAAGAATTATCTTCCGAAAGAAAGGAACGTTTTGCTAGTAATAGAAAATTTACTCCTTCCATAGAAAAATACATAAAAAAGCAAATAGAACAAGAACAATGGTCTCCAGAACAGATAGTGGGTTACTGTAAATCTCAAAATATTCCTATGGCTAGTCATGAAAGAATATATGCTTATATAAGAGAAGATAAAAAGCAAGGAGGAAATCTATTTAAACATTTAAGACATCAATTAAAACACAGAAAACGTCCAGTTTCTGGGAAACAGAATACAATTAAGGATAGGGTATCTATAGACTTTAGAGGCGATATAATTAACAATAAAGAACGCTTTGGTGATTGGGAAATAGATTTAATTATAGGTAAAAATGGAAAAGGTGCAATTGTTACTATAGTTGAAAGGACTACTGCTTTTTTCTTAATGAGAAAGTTGCCTTTTGGTAAAAATGCTAAAGAATTAGCAGAAATTGTTATTGAGATGATGATGCCTTACAAGAAATTTGTCCATTCCATTACCTCAGATAATGGTAAAGAATTTGCCGGGCATAAAAAAATATCTAAAAAATTATTAACCCAGTTCTTTTTTGCTCACCCTTATTGCTCATGGGAAAGAGGATTAAGTGAATACGCCAATAAACTCGTTAGGCAATATATACCAAAAAAATCAATATTCAGTGCATATAATAACCAAGAAATCAAATTAATACAACACAAAATAAACCGAAGACCAAGAAAAAATCTAAATTATGATAAGCCCAAAAATCTATTTTATAAATTTGTAAACCAAAAAGTTGCATTTGCTAGTTGAATCTACCTATTGTTAAGATTTTAAGTATTTAACAAAACAGAAAAATATTAATGTATTTTAGCAAAAATTTAAAAATAACAACCATGAAAAAACTTCTTATTTTATTAATAAGTATTGCCTTTTTTTCTTGTAATGAGGAAAATAAACCAAGCTATGTTGTCTTTGATGGTACTGTTGAAAATAGTCCTTCAAAAGTTGCTAAAATTTTTGGTAATGGATTTGAAACAGAACTTTCAATTTCTGAAGATGGTTCCTTTGGTGATACCCTAAACATTAAGTCTGAGGGATATTATACCCTGCGCATCGGAAGAGAAAGCACTCCTATTTATCTTGTAAATGGATCCGATTTAACTATATCACTAGATTCAAATGGGTTTGATGAATCTATTGCTTACACGGGTACTAATGCCGCAGAGAATAATTATTTAGCGGCTAAATATTTGCTTTCAGAAGAAATTGAAAAACCTTTTACACAATTATTTAAATTAACCGAAAATGACTTTATCAAAGAAGTCTCATCGTATAATGATGCCTATATTAACTTAATGAACTACCTCGACCCAAGGGTACGAGGTATCAAACGGAAGATAACTTTATTTTAGTTTGATGAAAACCTTAGGTTTTCAAACTTTCCTCTTGACCACCGAGGCAAGCCTCGGGGAATTCTTTAGATTAAATGAATCTGGAGTTGCTTCTGAATCATTTAAAGAAAAAGAGTTAAAAGAATTGGAATATACACATATTATTAACTTAGAAAATTATCCTAGTTATTATGTTTATTTAACTAGTGAAAAAGATTTTAAAGTTTCAGATTCATTTTTTGAATCGCTACAAGACTTTAATTTTAAAGATACCATAGCCTATAGAAATTCAAATGGATATCAAAATTTACTTCTTAATCATTATGGAAGGTTAGCAGATGAATCTTCAATGGATAAAGATGTAAATAAAACAGTTTCATTTATAAAGAATGTAGATGCAAATTTACCTGATGGTTATGCAAAGAATAATCTTATGTCTCAATTTTTAACCTATAATCTAAAAGCAGACAAGGCGCTTGAAGAATCGTATATGCTATATAAAAATACAAATTCAAATTCTGAAAATTTAGCAGCGATAAAAGAAAAATATGACCTGCTAAAAAATCTAGTATCTGGTAAATACTCTCCAAGATTCGCTTATGAAAACCATAAAGGGGGTACAACAAGCCTCGATGATCTAAAGGGAAAAGTCGTTTATGTTGGTGTTTGGGCAATCTGGTGTGGTCCGTGTAAAAGAGAAATTCCATATTTAAAAGAAGTTGAAGCTGAATATCACGATAAAAATGTTGCTTTTGTAAGTATTTCAATCGATACTAAAAAAGACTACAATAAATGGAGAACTATGGTAACCGATAAAGAATTAGGAGGTATTCAATTAATGGCAGATAACGATTGGAAATCTAAATTCGTAACTGACTATGGTATCCGAGGGATCCCTCGATTTATATTAATTGATGCGGAAGGAAATATCGTAAACTCAGATGCACCAAGACCTTCCAGTTCTCAAATTAGAGAAGCTTTAGATGACGTATTATAAGTTTAAATAAAAAATGTCTGGTTGCGTACAATTGAGAACTTAATGATCAAGTTATCATGAAGGTTTATTCTGTCCCCAACTTGGCATTTATTTATTTTTAAGATTAATATTAGCCTCTTCCTCTTCGTAATCAAACAAATTCAAATATGCACTTCCTATAGCATCAATTATATCGGAGGCTAGAACAGCTTCAAGACCCAAATAACTCGCGGCTTGGTCTCCTGCACTACCATGTATAAATACACCAAATAACGCTGCGTGTAATGGACTATATCCTTGAGACAATAAGCCAGTTAAAATTCCTGACAACACATCTCCACTCCCAGCTGTAGCCATGCCAGGATTTCCTGTTGTATTTATAAATAATACATCGCCATTAATTATTAGTGTATTTGCACCTTTTATGAGTAAAATAACCTTACTCTTTTTGGAAAAAGATTTAGCCATTTCAATTTTATGAAAATCATCAGTCCACTCCCCTATCAATCGCTTCAATTCTCCTGGATGTGGAGTTAATAATGTATCATCAGGTAATAGTTTTAATAATGATTTATTTTCTGAAATACAATTTAATGCATCGGCATCAATCACCAGTGGTGTTTTAATTTTTAAAAGAAAATCTTTTAATGCAGCTACCGTATTTTTATGAGTTCCCATTCCCATTCCAATACCTATTGCCGAAGGAATAAAATCAACTTTAATATTACTTAATATTTTCTTTGAAGAATCTGGTATCACCATAGCTTCTGGTAAATTGGATTGCATTATTTGATAACCACATTCAGGCAGAAAGGTAGTCACCATACCAGCTCCAATTTTTAATGCTGCTTTACATGCCATAATAACAGCTCCAATTTTTCCATAGCTGCCCCCAACAATTAGGCAGTGACCAAAAGTTCCTTTGTGGTCAAATTGTTTCCGGGGCTGATACCAATTTTGAGCATCTGACCTTTCAAAAGTATAGGCTATAGGATTTTTAGTATTTAAAAATTCGGAATCTAAGCCAATATCCAACACATCAAAAGTTTGTACAAAGTGTGCAGTTTCAGGCAAAAAGAAAGAGAGTTTTGGGGCTTGGAAAGTTAAGGTCTGATTTGCTTTTAAAACCGCATCTGAATCTTCTAAGGCACTATTAGGGTACAATCCACTAGGAATATCAATAGCTATTTTAAAGGCTTGGCATTCATTAATATATTGAATTAATTTTTTAACCCAGTCCTCTGGAGGGCGATTCAATCCTATACCAAATAAAGAATCAATAAGTATATCCTTCGATTCAATCTTTGGAAAATCGGTTTCCGAATTCATAATTATTGGCAAATCGGAACTAACTTCCTTAATCAAATTATAATTTATCAAAAAATCTTCCGAGCGTTTATCAGTAAAGTTTGCAATATATATGGTAACATGATATCCATGATTAATAAGTAATCGACCAATAACCAATCCATCACCTCCATTATTTCCAATACCACAAAAGATATGAATAGGAATAGGCTCCCCTTTTAGTTTTTGATGTAGCCAATTAAAACATTCATTTCCTGCACGTTCCATAAGATCATGAGAAGAAATGTCTTGTTTTTTAATAGTGAAGGCATCCGCATCATAAAATTGATTTGCTGAAAAAAGTTTCATCGATATAAATTTCTTATTGCAAGTTACCATGCATATTGAAAACAATCAAATAAATAGGCCTTTTCATTTTACAGAAAACAATATCTTTGTTAAACATTTGAATGAAACGTTTAAATAAATATGATCTCTGTTTAAGTTCATCTTAAGCGGAGTTGAAATACAGATTAATATATGATAAAAAATACAGCTCTTACAAATATACATGAAGCTTTAGGAGCAAAAATAGTTCCTTTTGCTGGTTACAATATGCCTGTCACCTATGAAGGGGTTAATGCCGAACATGAAACCGTTCGGAATTCTGTTGGCGTATTTGATGTATCCCATATGGGAGAATTTTTAGTGATTGGCCCAAATGCACTAGCCCTTATCCAAAAAGTGACAAGTAATGATGCTGCAAAAATTGTTGATGAACAAGCACAGTATAGTTGCTTTCCAAATGCTAGCGGGGGGATTGTTGACGACCTAATTGTATATCGTTTTAATGATGAAAAATGGTTATTAGTTGTAAATGCGTCTAATATTGAAAAAGATTGGGACTGGATTAATAGTCAAAATACCATGAATGCTGAATTACGTAATATTTCTGAAGCATACTCTTTGCTTGCTATTCAAGGACCTAAAGCTGTTGAAGCTATGCAGTCTTTAACTTCGGAAGATCTAAGTGCTATTAAATTTTATCATTTTAAAGTAGCTGGTTTTGCAGGAATTGAACATGTTATTATAAGTGCTACTGGATATACTGGTAGTGGTGGATTTGAGATCTATTGTAAAAATAGTGAAGCTGAACAAATATGGAATGCCGTTTTTGAAGCTGGAAAAGATTTTGGAATTAAACCAATAGGATTAGCAGCAAGAGATACCCTACGGTTAGAAATGGGATATTGTTTGTATGGGAATGATATTAATGACACAACTTCACCTATTGAAGCTGGGTTGGGATGGATAACAAAATTTTCTAAGGAATTTACTAATTGGGAAACCTTAAAACAACAAAAAGAAGAAGGAACAACTAGAAGGTTAATCGCATTTGAATTAAAGGAAAGAGGAATTCCACGAAAGGATTACGATATTGTTGATGACAATGGAGTATCAATAGGTACTGTAACCAGTGGGACTATGTCACCATCATTAAATAAAGGAATTGGATTGGGTTATGTAAACACTGAATATAAAGCAGTAGGAACAGATATTAATATTCAAATCCGAAATAAATCAGTCCAAGCAACAATTATTAAACTTCCTTTTTATAAAGTATAATCAACCCTGTAAAAGTTTAAAACTCTGACAGTGTTTTTAAGGGAGTTTAACTTATTGATTTTCTAAATAAAGCTCAAATTATAAAATAAATCAATTTTGTCAAAGTTTAAATCCTTGACAAATATTTTCAATGAAAAATAAAATTTTCATACTTGGTGCAAGTGGATTTATAGGAAAGGCTATTTACAAAGAATTGTTGTCATATTTTGATGTATATGGTACCTATTACACTTCTCAAATAGATTTCGAGGATAATCATGTTCTTTTTTATTTAAATATTGAAAAGGATTCCGTCCTGCCAATTTTAGAAAAAGTTAAGCCTAATTTTATTATTTCTAGCCTCCGAGGTGATTTTAAAGCTCAATATAAAATCCACCAACAATTAATAAAATATGTAAAAAAGACACAAAATTGCAGAATTTTATTCAATTCTACGGTAAATGTATTCGATGCAATGTATAAGTTCCCTTCCTATGAAAATGATTTAGTTTCAGCTGATAGTAACTATGGGAAATTCAAAGTGTCCTTGGAAAAATTGATCCGTTCATTGCCCATTTCAAAATATGCCATTTTAAGATTACCAATGGTACTTGGGGTAAACGCCCCAAGAATTATACAATTAAAGCAAGCAAACAAGCATCATGCCAATTTTGAAGTGTTTCCAAATTTAATTATTAGTATAACAACCGCAAATAAAATCGCACAACAGGTTCATTATTTGATCAATAAAAATCGGATTGGTATTTTTCATTTAGCCAGTATCGACATGATTCATCATAGTGATATTTTTGAAGAACTTTCAGAGAAATTAGCACTCAAAGATGTAGTCTTCAAAAAAGTATTCACATCAAATGAAGATTCATATTTAGCAATTCTACCTAAAGAAAATAAACTGCCAAGAAATTATAGAATCACGGTAGCTCAGGTTATTGGTGAATGTATTTTAAATGATAAGATCGTAACTTTAAAAAAATAAATTACTTACTAAGTATATGACTTTGCTATTTTCAACAATTTTATATTTTTGTAAACGCATAAAACTACATAATTATGGGAAGAGCTTTTGAATTCAGGAAGGCTAGAAAAATGAAACGTTGGTCTGCAATGTCCAAAGCTTTTACACGCATTGGGAAAGACATTGTGATGGCAGTTAAGGAAGGGGGTCCAAATCCAGATTCCAATTCTCGTTTACGCGCTGTCATTCAAAATGCTAAGGCTGTTAATATGCCTAAGGACAATGTAGAACGAGCTATAAAAAAAGCCTCTGAAAAAGGCCAAGGTGATTTTAAAGAAGTTCTTTTTGAAGGATATGCACCACATGGAATAGCAGTTTTAGTTGAAACAGCTACCGATAATAATACACGAACTGTTGCAAATGTACGTGCTTGTTTTAGTAAATGTGATGGCAATATGGGGACATCGGGATCTGTAGTTTTTATGTTTGATCATACCTGTAATTTTAGAATTAATCCTGAAGATATCGATCTTGAAGAATTAGAATTAGAACTTATCGATTATGGTGTTGAGGAAGTATTTGAAGATGAAGATGGTGTATTGATCTATGCCCCTTTTGAAAGTTTTGGAGATATTCAATCCGCTTTAGAAGAAAAAGGACTTGAAATTCTTTCATCTGGATTTGAACGCATCCCTCAGGTTTCAAAAAAATTAAACCAAGTGCAAGCTTCAGATGTAGAAAAACTATTGGAAAAATTAGATGATGATGGTGATGTACAGAATGTATTTCATACTATGGATGAAAGTTAAAAGAGATACTCCCAAAAAAACTTTTGGAATGTTTATGATTACTGCGATACTTTCCCTTCTACTCCATCAAAATAGGATCGAAAAAAAATAGTATCCTTCTCAATATCTCCTGTTGTATTAAATGGGGTTCCAATTGATACTGTTTTAGTTTTGTAATTAAATGATACTGGAATAATTGGTACCTGAGCAGCTTGAGCGATATAATAATATCCTGTTCGCCATGTGGTAACCTTTTTACGAGTCCCTTCTGGTGCTAGTGCTAATCTAAATTCTTCTCTCGAATTAAATATAGCAGTAATAGTTTCTACTTTATTCTGATTCTTAGAACGATCTAATGGAATACCTCCCATCCATCTAAAATAATAACCAAATGGCCAGGTAAATAATTCTTTTTTTCCAACAAAATTAATCTGAACTTTAAGTAAGCCTCTAACAATAACACCAATGTAGAAGTCATGCCAGCTTGTATGAGGGACAACAATAATAACGGCTTTCTTTATTTTTTCCTGTCGAAAAGTACCTTTAATTTTCCAGCCTAAAATAGTATTGTAAATAAATTTATAAATCCCCATTTGTTCAAGGTATCATTTAAAATTATGTATTTTTTAATGCTGTTAACTTTAGTTTCTAGCATTCACCCTTGCATACTTTCAAATTACATAGCCAAATACATTGTTCTTAACTTTTCTCGTGTCATAATACTTTTCCAATCATCACCAAGTGCATTCTCCCATAATGGCTCTAAGTCTAGAGCTACATTAATCATCGTATCCATTTGATCTTCACTTATATTTTTACAAATCCCCGTAGGAATTTCCACTTGATGCAAGGCAATCATTTCCTTAAACAATGCAACTCCTTCTGGATAATACGCTTCCAAATGATTGAACACAATACAATTTCCAATTCCATGTCTGGTACCCAAAACATAAGACAAACCGTAACTCATTGCATGTGCAATTCCCACTTGAGAATAGGCAATACTCATTCCTCCATGCCAAGATGCCATCATTAATTTTCCTCTTGATTCTTCTTCAGAAATACCAGTATCTAAAAATATTTCTTTGCATAAATCATACGCTTTTTCACCATAACTCTGACTAAATGCATTTAAGAAAGTTCCATTTAAGGATTCAACACAATGTATAAAACAATCCATACCAGTAAAAAACCATTGATCTTTAGGAACTCCTTTACTAAGTTCAGGATCTAATATTACTTGGTCGAAGGGAGTAAAATCACTGTTTATACCCAACTTTCTTATGGGGCCATTAAGAACTGTAGTTCGCGATACTTCTGCACCAGTTCCTGATATTGTAGGAATTCCTACATGATAAATGGCTTTATTCTTAACCATATCCCAACCTTGATAATCGGCTGAACTCCCTTTATTGGTCAACATAATTGAAACCGCTTTTGCTAAATCCAACATAGTCCCACCACCTATACCAATAATCCCTGATGGCAATTTTCTGAACCTAGCTTTTATTTCATCAACTAAATCATCTACTTGTTGTGTTTTTAGTTCTTTATCTGTATTAATAAAAAATATATTGTCTTCATTTTTTAATTCGATTCTATTTAATACTGAATGGTTATTTTTAAAAACATCATCAAGTAAAAAAATAAAAGGAGCATTTGTTACTCTGTTGGGGGTTAAAATAGTTGAAAGCTGGTTAAAACATCCTTCTCCAAAAACAACTTTTGGAACCATTGGAAAATTCTTGTATTTATTATTAGGTGTATTAGTTTCTTTTAGGTTAATATTATTATTTTTATGTTGATCTTTGGGAGTATTATAATTCATGAATTTATTAGCTTTTACAAGATCATCATAAGTATCTATCTCAAATCCCATAGTGTTTGAAATTGCCATTTTAATATTCCTTCCATATTCTAAAAAACGAATACATTCTATTTTTTCTGCTCTTTCAAGGGAGCGCATTGGTAAATGATAAAAATCCATTAGTGCTTTTTTTCTAAATGCATAGATTCCTTTGTGTTTATAATATTGAACATCAGCACTTAGATCCCTTTGAAACGGTAGCGGTGAACGCGAAAAATACAAAGCAAAATTGTCTTTATCTACAATCACTTTAACGCAGTTGCTATCATTTAATTCATCTTTGTCAACAACTTCTGCCATAAGAGAAGCAAGATCGATCTTTTCAGCATCTTCTCTTTTAAATACCTGAAGCACCTTCTCCAATCCTTCTTTACTTGTAAAGGGTTCATCTCCCTGTACATTTACAATAATGTCAACATCCATATTTTCCACGGCTTCAGCGATCCGATCTGTTCCGCATTCATGTGTTTTTACACTCATGATTGCCTTTCCCCCAATTTGATCAATTTCTTTAAATATGATCTCACTATCAGTCACTACATAGACTTCATCAAAGAGATTGGTTTTTATTGCAGCTTCATAAGTTCGTACAATTACGGGTTTACCAGCCAAGTCTTGCATCATTTTACCAGGAAAACGAGTTGCGGCATAACGCGCAGGAATCATTGCAATAATTTTCATACTTCTTAAACTATTTATTAATAGGTTACTGTAATATAATAGGGTTGTTTTGAAATTCATTAAGATTAATGAAATTTTTATACCCAGAATTCGCCCCAAAAATAAGGAAGATTATAGACATTTACTGTTTATCCTGCTAGCTTTTAAGATTTATTAATCTGATTCTTCAAAATAATTATCGTGAAAACCTATAAGATAAAGTTTTTCTTTTGCTCTTGTGATTGCGGTGTATAACCATCGGAGATACTCTTTATCGATACCATTTGGCAAGTATGGTTGCTCAACAAAAACTGTATCCCACTGCCCCCCTTGAGATTTATGGCAAGTTATAGCATAAGAAAATTTAACCTGCAATGCATTAAAATATACATTCTTTTTTACGGATAAGAATTTTTTATAATTAGATTTTAATGAATCATAATCTTTCATAACTTCAGCATAAAGCCGATTTGAATCTTCATAAGATAAGGAAGGAGTTTCAGAAGAAAGTGTATCTAACAATAAAACAGTTTCAAATGGTTCCATATTTGAATAATCGACCATTCGTACCATAACCTTAGCAAAACGAAAACCATATAAATCGGTAATGCTAAAAATTTCCAAAACTTCAATAATATCTCCATTAGCAATAAATCCAGCTTTACTTTTAGTTTCAAGCCAAAAATAATTATTCTTTACAACCATCAAATAATCTCCTGCTGCTAATTCTTGTTCCTGAAAAAGGATTCTGCTTCTAATATTTTGATTGTATAAATTAGCCCGTTTATTGGAACGTACTATGAATACGGTTTCTTCATTTCCCAAATTTGAATAGGAATCATTAATCGCATCCATCAATTCTTGCCCATCATAAGGCCTTATAATTTCAGGAAAATTTAGCACTTGAAGTTTAAAATTCTCAAAGAATCCTTCTTCTAGATAGTTTCTAATATTGGTTGCATTAAAAAGTATGCCGCTATCCTTTTGTTGCCGCACTACTTCATCCAGTTCAATGGAGATAACATCTTTATTGTAATAATTCTCGAGCGTATGATTATCTAATGCAGGGCTTATTGTTAATTTAACTGGAGGTAATTGTGCAGTATCACCTATCAATATTAATTTACACTGATGCCCACTATAAACATATTGCATCAAATCGTCTAGAAGCGATCCATTTTCAAATAATTTAGATTCTTGATTTATATCTGGGATCATCGAAGCTTCATCAACAATAAAAATTGTATTACGGTGCTTATTTTTTTGATGGGTAAAAGTTACTCCTCCTCCCTTTTGAGCTTTGGGAAAATAAATTTTTTTATGAATGGTGAACGCTTCTTTTTTGGAATAATTACCAATCACTTTTGCAGCCCTACCAGTGGGTGCAAGTAATATAACAGATTGCTTTACCCTCCAGATATTTTTGACCAAAGTCCCAATAATTGTTGTTTTTCCTGTGCCTGCATATCCTTTTAATAAAAAGACCTCTTTATTAGATTCATTTTTTACAAATTCAGCAAGAAGTTTTAATGTTCTATCTTGCTTAATTGTAGGTATATGAGGGAAATCATTTATTAAAAAAGTGAGAAATTGGGGTACATTCATTTTCCAAATTTACTAAGGGGCTTTAAAGATAGTTATGTTTTTTTTCGGAATATACTTTTACGAATAAAAAAAAATTGTAGATTTGCGAATGACCTTAATAAAATAAAAATAATCTTCATTTATAAATTATGACTTTTTTAGTAATAGTTCTTGCCGTAATAGTATGCATTGGATTAGCAATTTTAATAGATAAATACGTCCCACTTAAACTAAATCCTGTGATTTCAATAATACTATTGATATTAATTGTATTTTTAGGATTCAGACTATACAACTCTATAACTGGACCAGTAGAATTCAATAAAGTAAAAAAGGCTCGTTATCATAAAGTAATTAAAAACTTGAAAGATATTAGAGCTGCTGAATTAGCTCATCAAGAAATTACAGGAAAATTTTCTGGTGATTTTGATAGTTTAGTTCAGTTTATAGACACAGCTAAATATGCTATCATAGAAAGAAGAGATACGAGTTATGCAGATGTTGAAAAAAACAGAGCATATGGAATTGGTAATAAAGGAGGATATTATATAGAAGATATTATTATCGATACATTGGGATTTGTTTCAGTTAAAGATTCTCTTTTTGGAACAACAGATCGCTATAAAACAATGATGAATGTTCCTCTCGATGTAGCTAATGGCGCTGTATTTGAACTCGATGCAGGGAAGTATGAAAAAAATGGAGATTTTTATTCAGTCTTTGAAGCTAAGGTTACAAAGAAAATAATATTAAGTGATCAAGATAAAGATTTATTATTCCAAGAAGAGGAATTGGTATCTGTTGATGGTATTAATGGTAAATATGTAAAAGTTGGAGCAATGGATGATATCGACACCAGTGGAAACTGGCCAAAACTTTATGACACTCCCAAGAAACAGTAATATAGACGTAAAATTAAATTACAGACTGTCCGTTCAATTTTCATTGACCGGACTTTCTTTTTTAGTTACAAATCTTAACAGCAATGAATTTTTATTTTTTTTAGAAATAAAACACCAGAATAATTCTTCTCCTGAGGCGTTATTACTAATTTTAGAAAAAACACTTTTGGCACATGAAGAACTGCAAGAAAACTTTGATGAAGTGCTTGTCATCTACGCCACTAATTTTTATGCATTAGTTCCTACTCCTCTTTTTGATAGAACAAAAGCAAGTGATTATTTAAAACTGAATTCTAAAATATTAGCAAACGATTTTGTTGCTTTCGACACTATTGAGAATAATGACCTTACTATTGTTTATATTCCATATATAAACATTAATAACTATTTGTATGAGTGCTATGGGTTGTTTAAATACTTTCATGCATCTACCCTTTTATTAACGTATATATTGAATATTGAAAAACATTTGAAACAAGACAAAGTCTATTTAAATATAACAAATTCCTTATTTGATATTATTGTTATTAAAAATGGTGACTTAGAACTTTGTAATTCGTATGAGTTTAAAACACCAGAAGACTTTATTTATTATATCCTCTTTTGTTTAGAACAATTAAAGTTGAATCCAGATACCATAGAATTCATAATGTCTGGAGACATAGATAAGAAAGATCCAAACTTTAAAATTCTGTACAAGTATGTTCGGAATATTATATTCATAAAACACAAAATTAAGTCAGTAACACTTGAAGATGGTGAACATAAAATTCATGAAAATCTACTACTTAAGCTAGCACAATAATGAGGATTATATCTGGTAAATATAAGGGTAAAAGATTAGTGGCACCAAAAAAATTACCAGTACGCCCTACTACCGATTTTGCTAAAGAAGCCTTATTTAATATTTTAAACAACAAGGTTGAATTTAACGAGATCAATTTATTAGATCTCTTTGCTGGCACAGGAAACATTAGTTATGAGTTTGCTTCTAGAGGTACACGAGAAATCACAGCAGTAGATTCACATTATGGTTGCGTAAAATATATTAATAAAATTTCCGAAGAGCTCTCTTTTCCTATAAATACAATAAAATCTGATGTTTTGAAATACCTTTCTGCAAATTCTTCTAAATTTGAAATTATTTTTGCAGACCCCCCATATAATTTGGAATTAATAGATTTTCAGAAAATAATAAATAAAATATTCGATAATAAATTTTTAAAAGAAAGTGGGATGCTTATTATTGAACATTCAAAACATACTAATTTATCAAATTCAAATAACTTTACAGAAGCAAGAAGATATGGAAGTTCTGTTTTTAGTTTTTTTAAATAAAATAATTTATGATATCAAAATACCCTATAGAAGTAACTATAAGTTTTACTAAAATAGAAATTTTTGATAAATATTTTAAGGATAAATATTTTGGATTCATTTCAAATAGAGTAAATGATTATACTGTAAATCCTACTTGTTTCAGTAAAATTTCAATAAATAGAAGATTATTGGGAGTGGCGATATTATGTTATTCAAAAGAATCCTATGAAAATACACAATATATTAAGTGTTTTTATTCAAGACCATTTAAATCGTTTTTTTCGTTAAAAGAATGCATACAATGGTTTGATAGTTTAAGTAAATAAAAAAAGCAGACCTATAAGCCGGATTCTGTTCCGCAAATGCGGATCCCATCATTTATCTAAACATACTGTTACCAGCATATTTTATCTGCCTACCCTCCTACATCGGGCGGGAACCCTCAAACACAGGTTTACATGGCATTGCACCGCATAGAGTTTACATGATTTCACTACAGCATGACCTGTACATTCTTTCTGTTGCACTAGTCCTATCCGCTAAAAGCAGATGACGGCTGTTAGCCGCTATGCTTCCCTATGGTGTCCAGACTTTCCTCCCCGTTTCGAGCAAGCTCAATCGAGGCGATGAGACGGTCTGCTTTGCAAATGTAAATAAATCTAACAAATAGAAAAGCGTAGTTATTGTTAATAAATAGAACAAAATAAGAAGGCCTATTTTTCAATAAATAACTGGCAATCTTTATATTTGTTTTTATTCAATTTTATGGAACATTTTATCGTATCGGCTCGGAAATACAGACCTGCACAATTTAAAGATGTGATAGGGCAACAAGCCATAACCAATACACTAGAAAGTGCTATAAAAAATGATCACCTTGCACAAGCACTATTATTTACAGGACCACGAGGTGTTGGAAAAACAACCTGCGCTCGTATTTTAGCAAAGCAAATAAATAAAGATGGAACCGAAAAAGAGGATGAAGATTTTGCTTTTAATATTTTTGAGCTCGATGCTGCATCCAACAATTCCGTTGATGATATCAGAAATTTAATCGATCAGGTTCGCATCCCTCCTCAAGTTGGGAATTATAAGGTGTATATTATAGATGAGGTACATATGCTCTCATCACAAGCATTTAATGCCTTTTTGAAAACGCTAGAAGAACCACCTAATCATGCTATTTTTATATTAGCTACTACCGAAAAACATAAAATAATTCCAACCATTCTTTCTCGTTGTCAAATTTTTGATTTTAGAAGAATTAGTGTAAAAGATATAAAAAATCATTTGGCTGTTGTTGCCAAGTCTGAAGGTATTGAAGCTGATGATGATGCATTACATATTATCGCACAAAAGGCCGATGGTGCTTTGAGAGATGCACTTTCAATATTTGATAGAGTCGTTAGTTTTTCTGGTAAGAACTTAACTCGAGAATCTGTTACTGAAAATTTAAATGTATTGGATTACACATATTTCTTCCAGGTAACTGATTTATTACTTGAGAATAATATACCTGGGGTACTCGTGCTTTATAATGACATAGTATCCAAGGGCTTTGATGGGCATCATTTTGTTATGGGTCTGGCTTCTCACTTCAGAGATCTGTTGGTTTGCAAAAATCCTGAAACTATTGAATTACTTGAAGTAGGTGAGCAAGTTAAGGAACTGTATTTAAAACAATCCAAAAAAACCGCACAGACCTTTTTAATTGATGCTATTGAATTAGCAAATACCTGTGACCAAAAATACAAGACCAGCCGAAACCAGCGACTTTTGGTTGAATTATGTTTAATGCAACTCGCTTCGATAACTTTCGAAGCTTCTGAAAAAAAAAAGCCTAACCTAAGTTATAATGATAATTCAGATCAGTTCGTAATCCCTCCTTCCTATTTTAAGAGGGGAAAGAGTGAAATTTATGAGGATCAAAAAGAAACAATTACAGTTTCTGAACCCAAAAACGTAAGTGCCACAGAAATCCCAACAACTATTAAAAGCATAGAACCACCCGATAATTCAACTTCAAGACCTGAAGAACCTCCAGTTGTTCATCCACAATTGATAGCAGAGCGGAATGCAAAAAGGGTTTCAGCATTATCCATAAAGAGTATTCATAAAAAGAAACAGCTAAAAGAAGAACGAATTGTTAATAGATCTCAAGATATTAACCTACCTGCACAAGAGTTCAGCAAAAGTGAAATGCTTTCAGCTTGGAAACAATACGCAAAGAAAATTGAAGAAGAAGGGAAATTCAATTTATTGTCACACCTTACTATGGGAATTCCTAAGCTGGAAGGCAATATCATTCATTTGGAATACCCCAATTCAACTATTAAAGTTGAGGTAGAAAGAGCCAAATCTGAATTACTTTCTTACCTAAAGGAATCACTTCAAAATTTTGAAATAGATCTCGATATCACTGTCAATGAAACTGCTGAAAAAAGATACGCATACACAGCCAGAGAAAAATATGAAAAATTAAAAGAGAAAAATCCTCTTATTGAAACCTTTAGAAAGGAATTTGATTTGGATGTTTAGTTTTACTTTTTAATTTAAATTTCTGAATTAAAATAAAATATACTATTAATAATCAATATTAAAATATATGCTTGGTTTAAAGCTACCAACAGACCCACGCTGGATTAATATCGTTGAAAAAAAAATTGAAGAGATCCTTACAGATCATGCATTTTGTGAGATAAAAGCTTCATCAACAGCTATCTCCCTTATGGTATCATTTCCTGAATTTACTGAACTTGTCCAAAAAATGCCAAAATTAGCAAAGGAAGAAATGGATCATTTTGAAAAAGTCCATAAAATCATCATATCAAGAGGCTGGACTTTGGGAAGAGATCGAAAAGATGCCTATGTAAATAAATTGATTACCTATTTTCCTAAAGGCGGAAATCGAACAACACAATTGGTTCACCGACTTTTATATGCAGCTTTAATTGAGGCTCGTAGCTGTGAACGGTTCAAAATATTAAGCGATAATCTTCAGGATAAAGAGTTAGTGGATTTCTTTAAAAGTTTAGTAGCTAGTGAAGCAGGACATTATACCTTATTCTTAAATTTTGCAAGGAAATATGGTGGACGTAAAGAGGTGGATAAAAAATGGCAGGAATTACTCACTTTTGAAGCTGAAATTATGAAAGATCTAGGAACAAGTGAAACTATTCATGGTTAATTGAGCAAATTTCTTACTGAAACTTCTCATTATATAAACTTTTTATAATTCCGTCTGAAAGCCCAATTTTTGGTACATAAATACTTGCTGCATCCCCCCATTTCATTGCTGATAAATAAATTTTAAGAGCAGGAATAATAACATCCGCACGATCTAGATTCATGCCTAATTTAACTATCCGTTCTTCATAAGTCATTTTATTTATTTGCTTAAAATATTTTTCTAAATAGAAATAACTTAATGGTCTGCCAATTTTAGTATCACTTTGTTTAAACGTACTATTTATATTTCCCCCTGTCCCTAATACAGTAATATCATCGTATTTTTTAGTATGTTCTTTTATCCAGTCTTTCATTTCATCCCAGTAAGAATCCGAAACTAAATTGTTGATCAAACGGACTGTTCCTAATTTAAAAGATTTAGACGCAATTGTTAATCCATTTGCATAAATAGTAAGTTCGGTACTTCCACCACCAACATCAACGTAGAAATATACGTTTTCATTTTTTAAATAATCATGTATATCGGTTGTAGCAATGATAGCAGCTTCATCATTTCCGTCAATAATTTCTATTTTAATCCCTGTATCCTTAAATAATCTTGAAACAACTTCATCTCCATTATTAGCTTCACGCATTGCTGAAGTAGCACAGGCTCTATATCTTACAACCGAATGAGTTTTAATTAATAATTGAAAAGCTGTCAACGAATCAACCATTCTTGCATAGTTTGCCTCACTAATTTTTCCTTTTATAAAAACATCTGCTCCCAATCGTATAGGAACCCGAACTAAGGATGTTTTTTTAAAAAGAGTATCTTGACCTTCTTGTTCAATTATTGTGGTGATTAATAAACGAATCGCATTGGATCCAATGTCTATCGCACCATATTTTTCAATGTTAAGCATGCATAAAAGTTTATTTATTATTTTAAATCTCTGGGAAATAGTGTCATCGTTGTTTTACCATAACTAAGGTTTTTCCATGAATTTTCATCAAATTCAATAATAACAAAACCACAGGTAGGAATGCTATCAATCCTAATACTACCTAACATATTTGCAATAGAAGTAAAAGCATGATTATGACCAACAATCATAGCACTAGTATAACTATCATCAATACTTTTAATGACGTCCAATACTTTTTGGCCACCAAAATCATATAAATCATGATTTGTTATAAATATATTTTCTGAAATGTCCCAAGCATCTTTGAAATACCGTGCCGTAGAATGTGCTCTATTTGCATCGCTGCTAATTATCCTTTCAGGGGGAGGAACATTATTTTTCACATATTCTGAAAGCAATATGGCATCACGCTTACCCCTTCCCTTCAAGGGACGTTTATGATCATCCACCCGATGTTTCCAAGATGATTTTGCATGCCGTAACATATAAAGAGTTTTCACTGTGTAATATTTTTAATATGCTGTTTTTAAGAGCATTATGCTATTTTATATAAATTTATACTTAAGGTGATAATCGATCAATTTTCCAATCATATCCTTCCAATGTATACTGAATTCTATCATGTAATCTATTGGGGCGTCCTTGCCAAAATTCAATAGAATTTGGCGACACTAAAAAACCTCCCCAGTTGGCTGGGCGGATAATTTCTTTGTTCTGATATTCGTTTTCGAGTTCTTTTAACTTTGTATCAAGAGACTCCCTATTTTCAATGACACTGCTTTGCTTTGAAAGGATAGCTCCAATGCGACTTTCAAATGGTCTAGAATTAAAATAATTTTCTGATACGATTGCCGAAGTCTTACTAGCAATTCCCTTTATAATGACCTGTCGTTCTAATACTGGCCAAAAGAATGACAATGACACTTTATTATTATTTTCTATGGAAATTCCTTTATCGCTTGAGTAATTAGTAAAAAAATAGAATCCGTGTTCATCATAATCTTTCAAAAGCACTACTCTTCCTTTTGGAAAACCATCCAGTCCAATAGTAGAAAGGGTCATAGCATTGACTTCGCCTTCCCCTTCTGAATCTTTTGCATCATGGAACCAAGTCCTAAATTGTTGCATTGGATTTGAATCTACATCGCTTTTTCTCAAAGATCCTTTATCGTAGGAACGTCTGTAATTATGAAGATTTTGTGACATCTAAGTACTTTATATTGCAAGTTACGATTTTGAAATAAATTCAGAGTTTGAAATAAAAATTTTTAATTCTTCTTTCAATAAAATTTATAAAGAAAAAACTTTACCATCCTCAGCCAATTCAACAGATTCAAAAATAAGGTTTGCTTCAATATAAAAATCTTTTAAACTTGAATAACGCGTTGAATAATGCCCTAAAATTAACAAACCAACATTTGCTTCTTTTGCAATTGTAGCAGCCTGTTCAGCAGTGCTATGTCTTGTTTTTTTTGCTAAATCAGCATGTGCACTTAAAAAAGTTGCTTCATGATATAAGGCAGTAACATTTTTAAGTTGAGATATAATTGTAGGGTAATAAATTGTGTCCGAACAAAAAGCATATGATTTTGGGGGTTCCGGATCAAAGGTTAATTGGTTATTAGCAATTAATTCTCCATTCTCATTTTCAACTGCAAAACCCTGTTTAATTTTTTGGTAGTAACTCACATCAATCCCTGCTTTTTCAACAGCTGCAATATTGAGTTTTCGTTCTGCTTCTTTTTCTTTAAAAAGAAACCCGTTTGTATATACTCTGTGTTTTAATGGGATGGTATGAACTGTTACTTTATCATCTTCAAATATAACTTCGGTGGCATCATTTTCAAGTTCATGGAATATTAATGGAAACATGGTCCAGGTTTTCCCAAGTTTTAACTGAAGCAATATAATCTCCTTGATTCCTTTTGGTCCATATATATGAAGTTCCGCTTCTCTGCCCAGTAAGGTGAAAGTAGAAATTAAGCCAATAAGCCCAAAATAATGATCCCCATGCAAATGTGAGATGAAGATATTGCGAATTCTAGAAAACTTTATTTTATATCGTCTTAATTGAATTTGTGTTCCTTCCCCACAATCTATCAAAAACAGGTGGTTTCGAATGTTGAGAACTTGTGCCGTAGGGTTAGTATTCGTTCGTGGTGTAGCAGAATAACAACCTAGAATAGTGAGTTCCATGTATATTAAGCGTGTTTATTAAAATCCTAGTTCACGTTCTATCGCTTCCATTTCAATGATGTCTTCAGCCTCCTGAAGGCTTGGTACTACTACCATTTCAGTGGGTATATCATCGGGATTAATTGCATCATTTACAATTACAAAAGATTGTTTTGTGCTTCGGTGAAGGTTAGAAATCTTTAAAAATAATAGGAGCATTTCTAAATGTAACTCCTTATTTATCAAGAGATCTATGATCACATTTTGACCTTTAAACTTTTTAGCGATTTGAAATTCTAGAAATGAAGCGAATTTTTTAAGATCGTTTTGTTCATCTTCAAGTATGACGAAATTTTCAAAATTATTAATCTTCATCTCTTTCAATTTTTGAAGCCAATAAATAGATCACAGCCATTCGAATGGCGACTCCGTTTTGCACTTGATCTAAAATAATTGCTTGTTTACTGTCTGCTACATCACTTGTAATCTCGACCCCTCTGTTAATAGGTCCAGGGTGCATGACAACGATTTCTTTATCCAAAGAATCTAAAAGTGCTTTATTCAATCCGAATTGTTGGGTATATTCTCTTGTCGTTGGGAAATAATTAATTTCCATCCTCTCGTTTTGAACACGTAACATATTTGCAACATCACACCAATTAAGGGCTTTTCTAAGATTGGTTTCTACACCAACTCCCAGACTATCTATATACTTTGGAAGCAAGGTCTTTGGTCCACATACTTTAACCTGCGCTCCTAGTTTCTGTAAAGCAAATATATTTGAAAGTGCGACTCGAGAATGAAGTATATCACCTACAATCACAACCTTTTTACCAGCAACATCTCCAAGACGTTCTCTAATTGAAAAACTATCCAATAAAGCTTGTGTAGGGTGTTCATGAACACCATCTCCTGCATTTACAATACTAGCATTGATGTGTTTTGATAAAAATACTCCTGCTCCGGGATTTGGGTGACGCATAACAACCATATCAACTTTCATCGATAAAATATTGTTGACTGTATCTATCAGTGTTTCACCTTTTTTTACTGAAGAAGAAGCAGCAGAGAAATTTATAATATCGGCTGATAATCGTTTTTCTGCAAGTTCAAAAGAGAGTCTTGTACGCGTGCTATTTTCAAAAAAAAGATTTGCGATAGTAATGTCTCGAAGCGAAGGAACTTTTTTAATTGAACGGTTAATTATTTCTTTAAAATGATCGGCGGTTTCGAAGATAAGTTGAATATCAGCTTCGGTAATATATTTTATTCCCAATAAGTGTTTTACACTTAATTCACTCATAGTATCAATTTAATTTTTAATTAAATAAACTTCGTCTTTGCCTTCATTTTCCTTCCAACAAACGATTACTTTTTCATTATTAATTGCATCTACCTGTCTTCCTCTATAATCAGGCTGAATAGGCAAATGCCTGCTAAATCGTCTATCGATAAAGGTGAGCAATTCAATTTCTAAAGGCCTTCCGAATGATTGTATAGCGGTAAGTGCTGCTCGAATACTTCGTCCAGTATATAGGACATCATCGATAAAAATTACCCTTTTATTTTCAACGATAAAATTTATCTTGGTTTTATTCGCCTCTAGTGTTTTATCATTTCGTCTAAAATCGTCTCTATAAAATGTGATATCTAAATAACCTAACTCGATATTAGATAATTTATATTCAGATTCTAATAATTTTTTTAAGCGTTCTGCTAAATAAACACCTCTAGGTTGAATTCCTATTAAGACAGTATTGGAAAATGTATCGTGATTTTCAATTAATTGACAAGCCAAACGATGAAGTGCAATTTGTACTTCTTTTGCGTTGAGTAACACTTTTCGACTCATAGTAGATTCTAAACTAATGTTCAGGGTACAAAAGTACTCTTTTTTTTTATTCTGAATGTTTACTATATAAAAAAAGCCTCTCGTAAAAAACGAGAGGCTTTAGATATATTAAAAATGAACTTATTTTTTATCGTCCATTTTATCTTTAAGCTCTTGAAGTTTAAGATTTGCATCTCCAAGCGTTGGCTTGTTCTCTGCTTCAGCAGCCTGCTTTTTAGTAGCCTGCTTAATAATCTTAGCTTCATCTTCTTTATGAATTGTCATATGAGAAGCTACTACTTTCTTAAATTCTTTGTTGAATTCAATAATTTGTAATTCTGCTTCCTCCCCTTTTTGAAGTTTGGTACCGTCTTCTTTTTCAAGGTGACGTGTTGGAATAAAGGCAGTAATATCATCATTAAAATTAACGATAGCTCCTTTATCAACTATTTCAGCAATAGGACCTGTATGTTTTGTTCCTACAGCAAACTCCTTTTGGTATTTATCCCAAGGGTTTTCGGTGGTTTGTTTATGACCTAAACTTAATTTACGACCATCAACATCCAATTCTAATACTACAACCTCTAATTCTTCACCAATAGTGGTAAACTCACTAGGGTGCTTGATTTTCTTAGCCCATGAAAGGTCACTGATATAAATAAGTCCATCAATTCCTTCTTCCATTTCAACAAAAACACCAAAGTTTGTAAAGTTACGTACGGTCCCTTTATGGCTAGATCCCACTGGGTATTTTTCAGTAATAACTGTCCAAGGATCTGGAGTAAGCTGTTTGATAGCTAGAGACATTTTACGTGTTTCACGATCTAAAGTAAGAATTACAGCTTCGATCTCATCTCCTACAGTTACAAAATCTTGCGCACTTCTTAAATGAGTAGACCAAGACATTTCACTAACATGAATCAATCCTTCAACGCCTTCGGTAACTTCGATGAATGCACCGTAATCTGCAATAACAACAACTTTTCCTTTAACTTTATCGCCCACTTTCACCTCTTCTCCAAGAGAATCCCACGGATGTTTGCTTAATTGTTTAAGACCTAATTGGATACGTGATTTGTTTTCATCAAAATCAAGAATAACCACATTCAATTTTTGATCAAGTTCAACCAATTCATTTGGATGATTAATACGAGACCAAGAAAGGTCGGTTATATGTACTAAACCATCAACACCACCAAGGTCAACAAATACACCATAAGAAGTTATGTTCTTGACTATACCTTCTAATACTTGTCCTTTTTCTAATTGACCAATGATTTCTTTTTTCTGTTCTTCAATATCAGCTTCAATAAGTGCTTTATGAGAAACAACAACATTTTTGAATTCATGGTTGATTTTAACCACTTTAAATTCCATTGTTTTATCTACATACGCATCATAATCGCGAATTGGTTTAACATCTATTTGAGATCCTGGTAAGAATGCTTCAATTCCAAATACATCAACGATCATTCCTCCTTTGGTACGGCATTTAATGAATCCAGTTACTATTGTCCCTTCATCGTGAGCTGCATTTACGCGCTCCCAAGCTTTAATAGTTCTTGCTTTACGATGTGAAAGAACCAATTGCCCTGTACTATCTTCGCGCACATCAATCAATACTTCTACTTTATCGCCTACCTTTAGATCTTGGTTGTAACGGAATTCATTTAAAGAAATAACACCTTCAGATTTTGCGTTGATATCAATTATAACATCACGATCGGTCATAAAAACCACTTCACCAACTACAACTTCATTATCGAGTGTATCGATAAAATTATCTGCTACAAGTTTCCCGAATTCTTCTAATTTTCCATCATCAATAGGATCTATACCTTCTTGATAATTATGCCAATTAAAATCCTTTAAATACGTTTCTGGATCTCTCTCTTTTAAAGAAAGTTCATTTTTAGATTTTTCTGTTGCCGTTTCTTCAGTAGTAGTTTTTGCATTCGTTTTTGCAGGAGTTTCTTTTGCAGAAGATTCAACAACTGCTTTAACTGCCTCTTTCTTAGCCTTCTCTTTAGGAGTTTCCTTTTTTACCTTGTCTGCCGTAATTTTAGCAGAGGTAGTCGTTTTCTTTTTTGTTTCAATTACAACAACATCCTGATCCTGTACTTCTTCTTTTGTTTCTTTTTTAGCCATTTGCTAATCAATTATTTTCAATTTTTTTTTGAGTATTCGGGATTGAAAATATGGTTTTGTATTCTGTGTTATTTAAGAATGATTGCGGAATAAACACAGAAGAACTTATTGTTTGTTTTTTATATTCCTTTTAATTCTCTGATTACCGCTAAAAGGAGTGCAAAATTAATGCTTATTTATTGATTTTCAAAAAGTTTTGTGCAATGATTCATTTTTGACTTTAAGTTGTAGATTTCACAATCCATAAATTGTTTTATAATTTGCTTGAATCTAAGGAATAATCTTCTTTAAATTAGTATGGTATTGCCCATATTTAAAGGATTCGTAATCCGTTTTCTGAAATGTCATCTGGATGAATCAAACAAACATCTTTTCCTTTTACTGCACCCAATACAAGACATTCACTCATGAAGTTTGCAATTTGTTTCTTTGGAAAATTAATAACCGCAATGACTTGTTTACTTAGCAGATCCTGTTTTTTATAGCGTACGGTTAGTTGTGCAGAGGTTTTTCTTTTTCCAATATCCTCACCAAAATCAACGGTAAGTTGATAGGACGGATTTCTAGCTTCTGGAAAATTATTGACCTCAATTACTGTTCCTACTCGCATTTCGACTTTCTCAAATTCATTCCAGGTTAGTGTATTCATAAGTAGTTATATTGATATTAACTTTAAATATAGTTTTATTTATTAAAATTGAGTTGTAATTTGTAACTTTAAATCAGTTTATTCAACTAATAAATTACTAAGCATTATTTTAATAAATTAAAAAAAACTATGTCGCTAACTCCTTCAAACATGATCCCTTTAGGAGTCAAAGCCCCAGATTTCAATTTAATAGACACCATAAGTTCAAACCGTGTTTCATTAAAGGACATTCGTGGTGAAAAAGGAACTGTGGTGATGTTTATTTGTAACCATTGCCCCTATGTAATACATGTAAACAAAGAAATTGTCAGACTTTCAAATGACTATCGGGTGACTGGTTTTGGCTTTGTAGCAATAAGTAGTAATGACATTGAAAACTATACTGACGATGCCCCAGATAAAATGACTCATATTGCTTTAAAAAACGACTATCCCTTCCCCTATTTATTTGATGAAACACAAGAAGTAGCAAAAGCTTATCAAGCTGCTTGTACCCCTGATTTTTATTTATTTGATGCCGATTTAAAATTAATATATCGGGGACAATTAGACAACTCACGACCAGGCAATAGCATTATAGTAACCGGAAGAGATCTAAGAGAAGCTATTGATAATGTACTCAATAATAGTCCGCAACGAAAAGATCAAAAGCCGAGTATGGGCTGTAGTATTAAGTGGAAAAAATAAAGCTCTTTTTTATTTTCTAAATAATTAATTTTAACTTACAGACATAAATGAAATATCGACAATTGTAGATATACATCTTAAGTTTACAATCTTATACATTTACTAAATAATTAGAAAGAAAAAAAGAGAGGATTAAGTTTATGATATACGTAGATGTAAGCTTCCCCTAAAACCGAACTGTTTAAAAGTATAAAAATAGTTTTAACTTTAAACAGTAATTATGAGAAAAAGTAAATTTAGTCCGAACCAAATTGCAAAGATTTTAAAGGAGTTTGACAATGGTAAATCTGTCATAGATATTACCAGAGGTCATGGTGTTAGTTCTGCTGCTTTTTACAAGTGGCGTTCAAAATACGCAGGGATGAACTCCCAGGAGCTTAAGAAGCTTGAGTTATTAGAAGAGGAGAATCGTAGGCTCAAACAAATGTATGCTACCTTAGCCTTAGATCATCAAATGGCAAAAGAGATCATCGAAAAAAAGCTATAAAGCCTTACCGTAAGCGTGTTATAGCAAAAGGTCTTATTCATTATGGCATTTGTAGGGCGTGCCGTGTTTTAAATATGAGTAAGAGTGTGTATTACTACCAGCCATTGCCAAAAGATGATACAGCCATTGAATTAGCTCTAAAAGAAAAAGCAAAGCAACACTCAGAAGAAGGTTTTTGGAAGGCTTATGATCGTTTACGCAATGAAGGGAAACCATGGAATCATAAACGAGTATATCGTGTCTATAAATCGGTAGGCTTGTCATTACGACCAAAAGTAAAGAAACGCCTACCGGCAAGAGTAAAAGAGCCTTTAGAGGTTCCTGAAGAATTAAATCATACCTGGAGTATGGATTTTGTAACGGATGTCTTAGATAACAACAGGCGTTTTAGAGGATTTAATGTCATTGATGATTATAACAGAGAAGTTATTTTCATAGAAATAGATTACTCTTTACCTGGTAATCGCATTATTTGGGTGCTCAATCATTTAATAAACAAACAGGGAAAGCCAAAACGCATACGCATGGATAATGGTCCGGAGTTTATAGCAAAAAGAACAGCCAATTGGAGTTTAATGCACGAAATAGAATTTAAATATATAGAACATGGAAAACCAACTCAAAATGCTTTTGTGGAAAGATTTAAGAAAACACGGCTATAACGCGAGGGGAGTTAAGATGGGTCCTGGAAGTATCGTTCTTGGTATGAAAAGGCTCCAAAGTTATAACCTAAAAGTAACCAGAAAAAGTATAAATATTAAAACGGCCATGGAGTCGTGGATGCGGAAGCTTGATCATAACGGAAAAATTATTCTGGAACCAGACGGGTACGAGCCCGATACGTTAGCCGCGGCAAGATATATTATGCTAGCAAAAGCGGCGTGGCTATAAAAATTAAAACCCTATAAATAAAGGGGCGAGTTAACATACTCCACCGTGTGGAGACAAAATAAATATTAAGGAACCCAAGCACTATTATTTAAATAATCTACCATGAGCGAAAAACCTAATAATATTAATCCTCGGTCTGTTGACTTTACGGTTAAGGAGGGCGGAGATAAAACTGCGATAAAAGATGTTAGATGCCCCAAGTGTAGCAAGAAGTTATGCGAGACCAAGGGCGAGACCAATCTTAAAGTAGTATGCCCGAGGTGTAAAACGCTGTATATATACCCGGCCAAGTCTTCATTTCAAGAAAAATTACAACATAACCTTACCAAAAAGTAGTGTTAAGAGGGAGATGCTTCAAAGATAATTAATGAATTAGAATATTTTAAGGGTCATGACTAGATTAAGGGTTTGTTTTTAAAATTTTTCAATAACAATTTGTACAAATTGTTATTGCGATTATTATATCTAAATTCAGTTTCTTTCAAATGTAATAAAAATGTTCTTTTGTTCATTCCTTTAAATTTAGTTAATCTAGTTTTAGCATAGCCCCAAAAACCTTCTATTCCATTGATATGTGATTGACCTCTAACAAATTCATTGTTGCCGTGATCCAATCTATAATGTTTTTTATACCCCAAATCTACCAATCCATTATAACCTCTCCATTTATCAGAATGAATAATACTATCTACATCTACTTTTCCTTTAATGATAGCTTGTAGCGTAACTCTGGAGCAATTAGGAACAATTTCTGTATAGACTTTTCCATTGCGTTTATATACTCCAAAAACAATCGTTTTACCATAAGCTCCTCGTCCTCTTTTTCCTTTTTTACGTTTAGCTCCAAAGAAAGATTCATCAACTTCTATTTCACCTTTAAATGAACTCTCAAGTAAACTTAAATTAAAGATCCGCTCTCTAAATAACTTTAAAAGTCTATTAATAGAGTTATGATTAATTCCTGTTAAATTTGATATTTGAACAGCTGTTAAATCTTCACTAAACAAACGCAAAATTTCCCTAAATTTACGTTCAGAAAAGTGCGTATGTCTTATATACTTGTTTTTCATTGTGTCACAACTAGTTACAAAGATATTAACTTCGTAATCTAGTCATGACCCTAAAAATAAATTATCATTAAAATAGACATCGTAATCCATATACTGTCTTGCAGTATCTTTACGTTTATCAGCTAATGTTTTAACTGCATTTCCTCTGGCTTCAATATAAGTAAGCTTGTTATCTACGAATGTAAATACCGCATTGCTAATTATTCCATTTTCTGTTCTTATTTTCGAACAAACCAAATGTGATTCTTTGTTTTTTGCTAAAGGAAAACTTGGATTGTCTACGGTAATAATCGCTGAAGTTTTAGAAATATTCTTTATTTTTTTTGTTACTATTTCCATTGATTCATTCAACTGAATCCCATTAAATATAACTTCTGCTTGTGCGAAAACCACAAGTGGAAAAAAGATCATTAAAAAAAATAATGCGTTTTTATTTAATTTCATAGCCATTAATAAATTTATTTTTTATTATAAATTGGGTTAAGACCTATTTCCCTATTTTAAAACTAGCTGCTAAAATACTGAAGTTAAAAACTATTTCACTTCCATCAACTCCACATCAAATACCAAGGTTGCATTTGGAGGAATTACCCCCCCTGCTCCTACTTCACCATATCCCAAATGTGATGGAATAACAAAACGAGCTTTATCACCTTTTTTTAATAACATAATTCCTTCGTCCCATCCAGGAATAACATTCCCTTGACCTATTGGAAATTCTATTGGATTGCCTCTTTTGTAGGAGTCATCAAAAACACCACCATCAGAAAACATTCCCTTATAATGCACTGCAACTGTTTGCCCTTTTTCTGGTTTTGCTCCTTCTCCTTTTTGAATGATCTTATAACGAAGACCGCTTTCAGTTTCATCAAAACCTTCAGATAAATTACCTAGTAATTCATCTTGTTGTTTTTTTGCAGCAGCTTCTCGTTCTGCTTTGGCACCAGTAAACTTTCGAAAAGTTTCAACTGCATTCCAATTTTCAGCATCTCCACCAACACGCAGGATTGAAACTTCTTTCATAGTATCTCCCTGCTCGATTGCATTTACCACATCCATTCCTTCAATAACATTTCCAAAAATAGAATGTTTATTATCCAACCACGGGGTTTCTACGTGTGTAATAAAAAACTGACTCCCGTTAGATCCAGGACCTGAATTTGCCATGGACAAAACACCTGGTGTATCATGACGTAAATCAGGATGAAACTCATCATCAAAGTTATACCCAGGACCCCCAACACCTGTACCCTGAGGATCACCTCCTTGAACCATAAAGTCTGGAATAACTCTATGAAATTTCAATCCATTAAAATAAGGTGTTCCCTGTGAAATAGCTTCGTTCTCTAGATTCCCATCTGCTAGAGCAACAAAGTTACCTACAGTTCCAGGAGTTAATTTATAAGTAAGATTAATAAGAATTTCTCCTTTTTCTGTAATTATTTTTGCGTATATGCCGTCTTGCATGACCTGTTTTTTAAATTGAGGTGCAAAGGTACGTATTCACTTTACGAATTTATAACGAATAGGTATAGTTTTCGAGTAAGATTTATATTTATTTAGAATAGTTCACGAATAAGGGAATCCATCACTAAAATAAATAGTATAAACTAATGTAGGCTAAATTAATTTCAATGTTGTAAAACATATATTCATAGAAAAAAAGTTATGAATATTCCAGTATTCGAAGCAAGTATTACTAAATTTCTAATTCGCTACCTCACTAAAGAATTTAATGCGAAATAATCGGAGCTCCTCTTCTTCATAATCACCATCAAATTCTTCCATAGCAGTTTCAATATCGTCGGTTTCTGCATCTTCCAAAAAATAATCATGGATTTCTTCTTGTTGATCTTCATCTAAAATATCATCGATGCTATAGTTTATATTTAATTTAGTCCCACTATTGACTATCGCTTCCATTTCTTTAATTAAGTCGATCATTTCCAATTTCTTTGCATCAGCAATATCGGATAATGGAAGTTTTTTATCAACATTGGTTATAATATATAATTTTAAAGCACTATTGGTCCCTGTTGATTTTACAATAAAATCATCTGGACGCATCACTTCATTTTCTTCAACATAATTGTTTATTAATTTTATAAAGGGATCTCCATATTTTTTTGCTTTCCCTTCTCCTACCCCATGAACATTTGATAATTCTGAAATAGTGATTGGATATTTCAATGACATATCCTCCAACGATGGGTCCTGAAAAATTACAAATGGTGGAAGGTTTAGTTTGTCGGCAACTTTTTTACGTTCTGCTTTTAAAAGCTTAAATAGTTTGTCGTCAGTCGCATGCCCCCCTCTTTCATTAACAATTATTGCATCATCATTTGCTTCCTTATAGGAGTGATCTTCAGTCATCATAAACGAATTTGGTGCCTTTATATAGTCGCTGCCCATTTCCGTTAACTTAATAAGACCGTAAGTCTCTATATCTTTCCGAAGCAATCCTTTAACAAGTAATTGTCGGATCAATGCCATCCAATAAACAGCTTCATGTTCGCTCCCTGAAGCAAAATAATCTTGACTTTCAGTTCTATGAGATTTAATCAATGCATTGGAGTTTCCTATTAATACATTAACAACTTCCTTAGTTTTATAACGCTGATTCGTTTTTTCAACAACATTTAAAATCTTTAATACTTCTTGCTGTGCTTCATATTTCTTTTTTGGATGTCGCATATTATCATCCAAATCACCCCCTTCACCAGTCTCATTATCAAACTTTTCACCAAAATAATGTAGAATAAATTTCCTTCTAGAAATAGAGGTCTCTGAATATGCAACAACTTCTTGTAATAAGGCGTGACCGATTTCCTGTTCCGCTACGGGTTTTCCACTCATAAACTTTTCAAGTTTTTCTATGTCTTTATAAGAGTAAAATGCCAGGCAAATTCCTTCACCCCCATCCCTGCCGGCTCGACCTGTTTCCTGATAATAACTTTCGATACTTTTTGGAATGTCATTATGAATTACAAAACGTACATCTGGTTTGTCTATTCCCAACCCGAAAGCAATGGTAGCTATCACTACATCTATATCTTCCATTAAGAACATATCTTGATGCCTAACTCTTGTTTTAGAATCCAATCCCGCATGATAAGGCACTGCCTTAATGCCATTTACTTGAAGAGCTTGTGATAATTCTTCAACTCTTTTTCTGCTAAGGCAATAAATAATTCCGCTTTTACCTTCATGCTGCTTTACAAAACGAATAATATCCTTATCTACATTTTTTGTTTTGGGACGTACCTCGTAATATAAATTTGGTCGATTAAAAGAAGCTTTAAACGTATTGGCTCCCTGAATATTCAAATTCTTTAAAATATCTTCTTGAACCTTTGGTGTTGCGGTAGCTGTAAGACCAATAATAGGTATATTACTTCCTATTCTTTCTATGATTTTCTTTAAATTTCGATATTCAGGTCTAAAATCATGACCCCATTCACTTATGCAATGCGCTTCATCGATAGCAACAAAAGATATTGGAACCGATTGTAAAAATGTTACATATTCATCTTTTGTCAAAGATTCGGGGGCTACATATAATAGTTTTGTGACCCCTGAAACTATATCACTTTTTACCTGCTTGACTTCAGTTTTATTAAGAGAAGAATTTAAAACGTGAGCCACACCCACTTCAGAAGAAAGCGCACGTAAAGCATCAACTTGATTCTTCATTAAAGCTATTAATGGTGAAACAACAATTGCGGTTCCTTCTTGGACAAAAGCTGGTAGCTGAAAACATAATGATTTTCCCCCACCTGTTGGCATTATTACAAATGTATCGTCTTTATTAAGTAGGCTTTTTATTACTTCTTCTTGAAGACCTTTGAAAGAAGTAAAACCAAAATACTTTTTAAGTGCTTCGTATATATCTATTTCGTTCACTCTTTTTAGTGAGATTTATTATGTTGTTTTGTTTAAAAAAAATAAAAATTGTTTTAACTAGCTAACAGTTGTAATTTTGCAACCATTACACGAAATGGGTATCTAATAATTAATTATGTATTCAATACTATTTTTTTTATTTTAAATATACTAATTTCTGAAATAGTTACAAACTAATAAAAGCCTAAAAATTTTGAACAAGGAAGAACAGATCATTTCAGTAGCCAAAAAAACCATTGAAACTGAGGGAAGATCCATTTTTGGTTTAATAGAATTGGTAAATAAAGAATTTGCAGAAGCTGTAAATTATATAAATCAATCCAATGGTCGAGTTATTATAACTGGTATAGGAAAGAGTGCAATAATTGCAACAAAGATAGTTGCAACACTAAATTCTACTGGCACTCCTGCTATCTTCATGCATGCTGCTGATGCTATCCATGGAGATCTTGGGATCGTATTGGAAAATGACTCTGTAATATGCATCTCGAAAAGTGGAAATACACCCGAAATAAAAATATTAGTACCCTTAATTAAAGCTAGAGGAAATAAAATTATAGCGATAACATCAAATAGCGATTCATTTTTAAGACAGCATGCTGACTTTGTTTTAAATGCATATGTTGAAAAAGAAGCATGTCCAAATAATTTAGCACCTACCACAAGTACTACCGCCCAATTGGTAATTGGTGACGCCTTAGCAATGTGTCTTCTTGATCTACAGGGCTTTTCAAGTAAAGATTTTGCTAGATTTCACCCAGGAGGCTCTTTGGGAAAGAAGTTGTATTTACGTGTACATGACCTCGTTAAACTAAATGAAAAACCACAGGTTCATCCAGATACCGATGTAAAAAATGTGATTGTTGAAATTACTGAAAAAATGCTTGGTGTAACTGCTGTTGTTAAAGACAATAAGATTGAAGGGATTATTACCGATGGAGATCTTCGTAGAATGCTTACAAAGTCAGATAACTTTATTGGACTTAAAGCAAAGGATATTATGACTAAAAACCCTAATACAATTCCCAATGATGCAATGGCAGTTGAAGCAATTGAAATTATGGACACCTTTGAAATCACACAATTAATCGCTGAAGATGAAGGGGCTTATTGTGGTATTGTTCATATTCATAATCTTACAAATGAAGGCATTATTTAATGGCAGCCCAAAAAAAAATAGATCAAGAAAAAGAGATGTCTTTTTTAGACCATCTTGAAGAATTGCGTTGGCATTTAATTCGCGCTACAATAGCCGTAGTACTCCTGGCAAGTATTGCTTTTTTAGCTAAAGAATTTATTTTTGATGTACTAATTTTTGGACCTAAAGAAGCAAATTTTCCAACATATAAACTTTTGTGTAAAATAGCACAAACAATAGGATTTAAAGATAGTTTTTGTTTTACTGAACTGCCATTCAGAATTCAAAGTAGAACGATGGCAGGGCAATTTTCAGCACATCTATGGACTTCAATAACTGCTGGATTTATAGTAGCCTTCCCCTATATTTTATATGAACTTTGGAGTTTTATTAGTCCAGGACTAAAAACAAATGAACGCAAGTCTGCAAAAGGCTTTATTGGTATCGCCTCCCTTTTATTTTTTATTGGAGTATTGTTTGGATATTATATTGTAACACCATTATCAATCAATTTTTTAGGGACGTATCAAGTAAGTGGACAGGTTCATAACGATTTCGACCTGAGTAGTTATATATCCTTGATCAGGGCATCAGCAATAGCAAGTGGACTTATTTTTGAGCTACCTGTAATAATTTATATTTTAACAAAAATTGGTATCGTAACACCTGAGATATTACGCAAATACAGAAAGTTTTCATTGATTATCGTATTAATACTTTCAGCAATAATTACTCCTCCAGATATTGCTAGTCAAATTATAGTATCTGTTCCTATTGTAATTTTATATGAAATAAGCATTTATATTTCAAAAGCAGTAATTAAAAAACAGAATAAAAAAATAAACCCTGAAAGCAATAAATCGGTAGAATAAATTAATTTGGACATCGTTAAAATTTAGAATAGTATCATAAATGAAATTGAAAGCCAAAGATCTTATTAAATCTTATAAAGGAAGACAAGTAGTAAAAAGCATATCTATTGAAGTAAATCAGGGTGAAATCGTTGGATTATTAGGACCCAATGGCGCTGGGAAAACAACAAGCTTCTACATGATAGTTGGGCTTATAAAACCCAACGGAGGACAGATATTTTTAAACAATAAAAATATTACTAAATTCCCTATGTATAAACGTGCGCAACACGGTATTGGTTATTTAGCTCAAGAGGCTTCAGTTTTTAGAAAACTAAGCGTAGAGGATAATATTTTAAGTGTATTACAACTTACGTCTTTATCTAAAAAAGATCAGAAACAGAAAATGGAATCTTTGATTGAAGAGTTTGGATTGAGTCATATTAGAAAAAGTAGAGGCGACTTATTGAGTGGTGGCGAAAGAAGAAGAACTGAAATTGCTCGAGCCTTAGCAACTAATCCGCATTTTATATTACTCGATGAGCCTTTTGCAGGAGTAGATCCTGTTGCAGTAGAAGATATTCAACGCATTATTGCAAAATTAGTTACAAAAAATATTGGTATTCTTATTACCGATCATAATGTTCAAGAAACATTAGCTATTACAGATCGTACTTATCTTATGTTTGAAGGAAATATTCTCAAGCATGGTATTCCTGAAGAATTAGCCAATGATGAAATGGTTCGAAAAGTATATTTAGGTCAAAATTTCGAACTCAGAAAGAAAAAAATAATCTTCTAATAATAAAGAGTCATCATTACTTTTAATTTATTTTTAAAAAATTGTAATTGTAACAAATTGAATATTGTCTCGTCATACTTTTGTTAAAATATAATGCTATTTTTTTAGCAAACATAAACCGATCATTAAATAATTATTTGTTTTGGAAGAAATACTCTCAATTACCAATCTTACCAAAAAATATGGTCCAATTACTGCTGTAAATGACCTGTCTTTTACCATAGAAAAAGGAAATGTTTATGGAATATTAGGTCCTAATGGTAGTGGAAAATCAACTACACTAGGGATCGTACTAAATGTTGTAAATAAAACAGTTGGCAGTTTCCTTTGGTTTAATGGAACTGAATCTACACATCAGGCACTTAAAAAAGTAGGTGCTATTATTGAACGTCCTAATTTTTATCCATATATGACCGCTGGACAAAACTTAAGTCTTGTCTGTAAAATAAAAGGAGTAAGTATTGATAAGATTGATGAAAAACTTAAAATAGTTGGCTTATTGGATAGAAAGAACAGTAAGTTTAGAACATTTTCATTAGGGATGAAACAGCGACTTGCAATTGCTTCATCTCTATTAAACGACCCAGAAATATTAATATTAGATGAACCCACAAATGGTTTAGATCCACAGGGAATTCATCAAATTCGTGAAATAATTAAAAAGATAGCTTCCGAAGGAACTACTATATTATTAGCGTCTCACCTTTTAGATGAAGTTGAAAAAGTATGTACCCATGTTGTAATTCTTCGAGAAGGTAAAAGTTTATATACCGGTAGTGTAGGTAATATGAATACAAGTCATGGTTTCTTTACTCTAAAGAGTGAAAATATGGATGTTTTACAAAAAACACTCGAAAAAATAGATCATATAAGTGAGATCAAAATCGAGAACGATTTTCTTATTGCCTATTTAAATAATCCATTGGATAGCTCAGAATTAAATAAAAAACTTTTTGAAAGTGGTATTATAGTTTCACATTTAGTACATCGCAAAGAAAGTTTGGAAGAACAGTTTCTTGAAATTACTAAAAATTTAAATTAATCCAACATGTTACGATTATTATCTATAGAATTACATAAATTAAAATATAATAAATCAGCAAAGATAATCTCATTGGTTTATTTTATTTTAATAACATTTATAGCCCTCATTGCCTCAATAGAATTTAACTTTGGGAATTTTCATTTTAGAATTGCCGATCAAGGCATATTCAATTTTCCTTTTATTTGGCATTTTAATACTTGGATTGCTGCTATATTAAAGTTATTTCTTGCAATTGTCATCGTCTCAATGATGGCAAATGAGTATAGTAATAGAACCCTAAAGCAAAACCTAATTGATGGTTTAAGAAAAAAAGAATTTGTATTGTCAAAATTTCTAACTGTAATAGTGTTCGCACTTATCTCTACACTTTTTGTATTTGTAGTATCCTTGATCTTGGGATTGTTCTTTTCTGATTACAATGAAATCGGAATTATATTTAGTGATTTGGAATATCTATTTGCCTATTTTATAAAACTTTTAGGATTCTTTTCTTTTTGTTTATTTTTAGGTGTATTGGTTAAACGATCTGCATTTGCTCTAGGATTTTTATTGATTTGGAGTATTTCGGAAGGAATCTTATATGCAATCCTAAAATGGAAGATGTTTAAAGACACCGATATCGCTGAGACTATCATGCAGTTTTTTCCATTGGCTTCTATGGCAAACCTAATAAAAGAACCGTTTTCAAGATTAGGAGCAGTTCAATCTGCTGCAAATCAATTAGGAGAAAGTTTCAATAAAAACTACGATGTTCAACTGCTAACAATTGCTATTGTCTTAGTTTGGACATTCCTATTTATTTACTGGTCTTACTTAATTTTAAGAAGAAGGGACTTATAAATATTAGGCACTACTACTATTTCTTATAAAATTGTTATTTCAAAAACAATTTTGAATAACAATAATTTGAAAACTAAAAAGTTATATTTTTACTGAAATAATAAAAACATAATTCATTGAAGTATTTTTACGGATTGGCACTAATAAGTTGCCTGGTTTTATGGAGTTCTTGCCGAAATGATTTTGAAAGTATTGCCAATACTGGAAATTTAGAATTTTCACAAGACACAGTATATTTAGATACAGTTTTTACAAATATAGGCTCAAGTACTCGCACTATGAAGGTCTATAACCGTAGTAATGATGACATTAATATTCCTACCATTCAATTAGCAAATGGAGAGTCTTCTTATTATAGACTAAATGTTGATGGAATTGCTGGGAAGCAATTTGAAAACATTCAAATATTAGCTAAGGATAGTATTTATATTTTTATCGAAACTACTATTGATATTGAAAACTCCCCAAATTCTGACAACACATTTTTATACACAGATAAAATTTTATTTGATACTGGAGGTATCCAACAGGATGTGGATCTTGTAACATTAGTTCAAGATGCCGTTTTTCTTTTTCCAGAACAATTTAAGGACGGAACGATTGAAACCATTAGCTTAGGCTTAGATTCTGAAGGTGAAGAAATCTTAATTGAAGGGTTTTTTATGAACGATGATGAACTACATTTCAATAATGAAAAACCATACGTAATTTATGGGTTTGCTGCTGTTGGGCCTAATAAAACATTAGTTATTGATGCTGGCGCAAGAGTTCATTTTCATGCAAATAGTGGTATTCTTGTTGCAAATCAAGGAAGTATGAAAGTGAATGGTGAAGCCAGTGTTGATCCAGAACTTTTAGAAAATCAAGTAATATTTGAAGGCGAGCGTTTGGAACCAAATTTTTCAGATGTTCCTGGTCAATGGGGAACTATTTGGTTAACACAAGGTAGCACCAATCATGAGTTTAATTTTTTGACTATTAAAAACGCAATTGTTGGAATTCTAATGGATAGCAATGATGGAGATCGAACTCTAACTATGAAAGATGTTCAAATATACAATAGCTCAAATGTTGGTTTATTAGCTCGAACGGGAGATGTTTATGGTGAAAATTTGGTGATAAATAATAGTGGCCAAACCTCTTTATCCTGTTCATTGGGTGGTAGATATACATTTAATCATTCAACTTTTGCTAATTACTGGAACAATGGTTTTAGGATTTTCCCTACTGTTATCATTGATAATTTTTTAAAGATAAGTGAAACGGAAACATTGGTTTCTGATCTTATTGAAGCAAATTTCAATAATTGTATTATTTTCGGAAACGAGCAACGTGAATTAATTTTAGTAGAGGAATCTTCTGCAGCTTTTAATTTTAATTTTAGCAATTCACTCATTCGTTTTGAAGATCCTAATGGGGAATTTGATGGTTTAGCCAATTACGATTTTACAAATCCAGTATTATATACCAATATCGTTAGGAATGCAGATCCTGTATTTCAAGATACTGAAACTAACAATTTGAATATAGAAACAAAAACCTCTGGTGCCGACGGCATTGGTAATGCTGCTACCGCAGCTCTAGTACCCATAGATGCGAATGGAACTAATAGAAGTATTTCTTCACCAGACGCTGGTGCTTACGAAAGTGTTGTATTTCCAGAACCAGATGATAATTAATGGTATTGAAATTAATACAAAATAAAAAAAGCCTATCAATTTGATAGGCTTTTGTCTTTTAAAAAGTAAGTATGATTAAAGAACTTTTACATTAACTGCGTTCATTCCTTTTTTACCTTCTTTTAACTCAAATTCTACTTTATCATCTTCACGGATTTCATCAATTAATCCAGAAATGTGTACAAAATGTTCTGTGTTTGTGTCATCTTCAGTAATAAAACCAAATCCTTTGGCATTATTGAAGAATTTTACTGTACCTGTTTGCATTGTTAAAAATTAAATTAATATGTGCAAATATAACATTAAAAAAACTAATATCTATTTTCAATGAAATTTTTTACAATTCTGTTCGTTACCTCTTCAATTTTGTAACAAAACTTCCTTGTGATATTTTTTATTAATAATCTAATATCAGACTTTAAATAAGGGTCTTCCAGACATCATTTCTGTTACAATTTGCGCAATCATTTCAAGTTTCAATTCGTCTTCAAAATTACAGATAACCTCATCAACAAGATCGACTATTTTTATCATGTCGTTCTCTAAAAGACCTCGAGTTGTTAGTGCTGGTGTACCCATACGTATTCCACTAGTTACAAAAGGAGATTTATCGTCAAATGGAGCCATGTTTTTGTTAACGGTTATTGCTGCTTTTCCCAATGCTTCTTCAGCTTGTTTACCCGATATATTTTTATTTCTAAGATCTATCAAGATCATGTGATTATCTGTTCCCCCAGAAATTATTTGATAGTCTTTATCCACAAAAGCTTTTGCCAATACTGTAGCATTTTTCTTTACCTGAACAGAATAATGCAAGAATTCATCCGTAAGTGCTTCTCCAAATGCAATAGCTTTTGCAGCAATTATATGCTCTAAAGGACCACCTTGATTTCCTGGAAAAATGCCGCTGTTTAAAATAGTGGACATTTTTTTTAGTTTACCATTTTTCAACCTTATCCCAAAAGGATTATCAAAATCTTCTCCCATTAAAATCATTCCACCTCTTGGTCCACGCAAGGTTTTATGGGTTGTTGTAGTAATTACGTGACAATGAGGAACAGGATCTCCAATTATTCCCTTGGCTATGAGTCCAGCAGGATGTGCAATATCTGCCATTAGCATTGCTCCTATTTTATCAGCTATTTCTCTAAATCTTTTGTAATCAATTTCCCTTGAGTAGGCAGAAGCACCAGCGATAATCATTTTTGGTTTTTCATAGATTGCAATTTCTTTAACCACATCCATATCAATTCGTCCTGTATCTTTATCAACCCCATAAAAAACAGGCCTGTATAATTTACCAGAAAAATTTACTGCCGAACCATGTGTAAGATGACCTCCATGAGAAAGATCAAATCCTAAAAAGGTATCTCCTGGTTGTAAACAAGAAGCGAAAACAGCTGTATTTGCTTGAGAACCACTATGAGGCTGAACATTAACATAAGCTGCATTAAATAGTGTTTTAGCTCGATCTATTGCTATTTGTTCCACTTCATCTACTATTTCACAACCTCCATAATATCTTTTTCCTGGATAGCCTTCAGCATATTTATTTGTTAATACAGATCCTGCTGCCTCCAATACCTGATCACTTACAAAGTTTTCTGAAGCAATGAGTTCCAAACCGTTTAATTGCCTTTGTTCTTCCGCCTTAATTAATTCAAAAATCTGTTCGTCTCTTTGCATACTATTTAATATGATAATTTATTTATCAAAAATAGTCAATCCATTCTTTTAGTATGAGTAAAATTATATCTTTGATGAAGATTTTACTAACAAATAAATTTATTATGCCACTTACAGCAAACGACCCAAGTAGAAGTACTTGGTTAGAGATTCCAGAAAATACGGATTTCCCAATTCAGAACATTCCATTCGGAGTTTTTTTAACTCGAGAAGATATTATTACAATCGGTACCCGAATAGGTGACTATGCGATTGATCTTGGAGCGCTTCATCAATTGGGGTATTTTATAGGTATTGGTCTCACCGATGATATATTTCTACAAGATAGCTTGAATGATTTTATAAGTGATGGTAGAAAGACATGGCGATTGGTTAGGAACCGTATTTCTGATATTTTTTTAAAAGGAAATATTGAACTAAGAGATAATGAAGACCATAGAAATAAAGTGCTATTCACACTAGATGAAATTGAAATGAAACTCCCAGTAGTGGTTGGTGATTATACAGATTTTTACGCTAGTAAAGAACATGCAACCAATGTAGGGTCTCTTTTTAGAGATCCTGAAAATGCTTTGCTTCCAAACTGGCTGCGGATCCCTATTGGCTACCATGGAAGAAGTTCCTCGATTATTCCGTCTGGAACACCGATCAGAAGACCAATTGGACAAAGCAAGCCTGGAGAAGATGGAGTTCCGAATTTTGGACCATCCAAATTATTGGATTTTGAACTAGAAATGGCCTTTATTACTACCGACACAAATGACCTTGGTAAAAGAGTGTCCATCGATGAGGCTGAAGATTATATTTTTGGTTTAGTGCTATTTAATGATTGGAGTGCCCGTGACATTCAGGGTTGGGAGTATGTTCCCTTAGGTCCTTTTTTAGGAAAGAGTTTTGCATCAACTATATCCCCATGGATTGTAACACTGGATTCATTAGAACCTTTTAGAACTAATGGACCAGAACAAGATCCTATACCTTTACCCTATTTACAACATGGTGAAAATAAAAACTTCGATATTAAACTTCAGGTTGCTATTCAACCTGAGAATGATGAAGAAACCATTGTAGCTAATTCTAATTTTAAATATATGTATTGGTCCATGGCACAACAATTAACACATCATACCGTAAATGGATGTAATGTGAGATCTGGAGATATGATGGGTAGTGGAACTATTTCTGGCCCAACAAAAGATTCTTATGGCTCTATGCTCGAATTGAGCTGGAAAGGGCAACATACAGTAGAATTAAAAAATGGTGTAGAACGAAAATTTATCAACGATAATGACACCGTAATTATGAGGGCTTATTGTGATAATGATGGATTACGAATTGGATTTGGAGATTGTACCGGGAAGGTATTACCAGCAAATGAATAATTTAATAATCTACTACAAACCCTTCTAATTGTCCAGCATTAATATTATTATGAGAACTATGATGAATTGTATTCCAATTTTTTATTCCAAATAATTATGGCCTTTAATGTAATACATCAAAACGTATTACAACTTCATTAGAAAATTCCTGAAAAGCATTTATATTTAAAAATATAATTTTGATCTGTCGCCTTCAGCTAATTTTTTTTACAAACATAGTGAGATCCATTTAATAAAATACTTGTTTCAATTTTTCAAAATAGACATTTTGTCTTGCTTGAATGATAATTATCAGTCATTTTGACGTGATAATTATTTGGCTTAACTATTGCCGTTATTAAGTAAAATACTATTAAGATGACCTTTAATAACTATACAATAAAATCACAGGAAGCTATTCAGCAAGCACAGGTGCTTGCCCAAGGCTTAACGCATCAACAGATTGAGATCGAGCATATATTAAAAGCGATTTTTGAAGTTGATGAACACGTTACTCCTTTCATATTAAAGAAATTAAATGTGAATTTGGAGGTATTAAAACAAATAATAAACAAGCAATTAGAACATTATTCCAAAGTAAGGGGTGGTGATATTATGTTTTCTAAAGAAGCTGGAAAAACAGTTAACGAGGCTAGCATTATTGCAAAAAAGATGAATGATGAATATGTTTCAATCGAGCATCTTTTATTAGCAATCTTTAAGTCTAAAAGTCAAATATCAAAGAGCTTGAAAGACCAGAGTGTTACTGAAAAAGGCCTTAAATCAGCTATAGATGAATTGCGTAAAGGAAATCGGGTAACTTCACAGTCTGTAGAAGAAACGTATAATTCCTTAAGTAAATACGCTTTAAATTTAAACCAATTAGCAAGTGATGGTAAATTAGACCCTGTTATTGGGAGAGATGAGGAAATTAGAAGAATCTTACAGATTTTATCACGAAGAACAAAAAATAACCCAATGCTTGTGGGCGAATCTGGAACTGGAAAAACAGCTATTGTTGAAGGGCTCGCCCACAGAATTATTGCTGGGGATATCCCCGAAAACTTAAAAGATATACAAATATATTCACTGGATATGGGAGCACTTATTGCTGGAGCAAAATATAAAGGTGAATTTGAAGAACGCTTGAAAGCAGTAATCAAAGAAGTAACAACTAGCGACGGGAACATTGTGCTGTTCATAGATGAAATTCACACCTTAGTGGGCGCTGGTGGAGGACAGGGGGCAATGGATGCCGCTAATATTCTTAAGCCTGCATTGGCAAAAGGTGAATTACGTGCAATAGGTGCCACAACCCTAGATGAATATCAAAAATATTTTGAAAAGGATAAAGCATTGGAACGGCGTTTTCAGAAAGTATTTGTAGATGAGCCAGATACAGAAAGCGCAATTTCTATCCTTCGTGGTATCAAAGAAAAATACGAAACACATCACAAAGTGCGCATTAAGGATGAGGCTATTATCGCTTCTGTTGAACTTTCCCAACGGTATATTTCAGATCGGTTTTTGCCAGACAAGGCAATAGATCTGATGGATGAAGCTGCGGCTAAACTTCGGATGGAGATCAATTCAAAACCAGAAGAATTAGATGTGCTAGATAGAAAAATTATGCAATTAGAAATTGAAATTGAAGCCATAAAACGTGAAAAAGATACTGCAAAACTCAAGTCTTTACGTGCTGATCTTGCAAACTTGAAAGAAGAACGAAATGCAATTCATGCGAAATGGAAAAGTGAAAAAGAAGTGGTCGATGCTATTCAAAACATAAAAACAGAAATAGAAGATTATAAGTTAGAAGCAGAAATTGCTGAACGCCAGGGTGACTTTGGAAAAGTAGCTGAATTACGTTACGGAACATTAAAAGAAGCAAATGAAAAATTAATAAATTTTGAACTGAAATTAGCTGAGAAAGAAGAGGGAGAATCTTTAATAAAGGAAGAAGTTACCTATGAAAATATTGCTGAAATAGTTGCTAAATGGACAGGGATTCCAGTCACTAAAATGCTTCAAAGCGATCGGGATAAATTACTGAAACTTGAAGATGAATTGCACAAACGTGTGGTTGGACAAGATGAAGCTATTATAGCGATTAGTGATTCTATCAGAAGAAGTCGAGCTGGATTACAAGACGATAAAAGACCCGTGGGAACCTTTCTTTTTCTTGGTACCACAGGAGTAGGTAAAACAGAATTGGCAAAAGCTTTAGCCGAATATATGTTCGATGATGAAACTGCTATGACGAGAATTGATATGAGTGAATATCAAGAACGCCATAGTGTGAGCAGGCTGGTTGGAGCGCCTCCAGGATATGTTGGTTATGATGAAGGGGGACAATTAACAGAGGCGGTGAGACGGAAACCTTATTCTGTTGTTTTATTAGATGAAATTGAAAAAGCACATCCAGATACCTTTAATATTTTATTACAGGTCTTAGATGAAGGTAGATTAACTGACAATAAAGGTCGTGTGGCTGATTTTAAAAATTCGGTGATTATAATGACAAGTAATATTGGTAGCCATATTATTCAAGAAAAAATTGAAGCTTTAAAGGATTTAGATACTGCCATGGAAAGTGCAAAATTTGAAGTCCTTGGATTACTGAAACAATCGGTAGGCCCAGAGTTTTTAAATCGAATTGATGATATTATCATGTTTACACCTCTCAATGAAGAAGATATCAATCAAATTGTAAGATTGCAACTTAAAGCCCTTTCTAAGATATTATCAAAACAAATGATCACTTTAGATGCTACCGAAGAAGCTATTGCATATTTAGCGAAGATAGGCTATGAACCACAATATGGAGCAAGGCCCGTAAAAAGAGTAATTCAAAAGGAAGTTCTCAATGAACTCTCTAAGGAAATTCTTTCAGGAAAAGTGCAAACAGACAGTATCATACTATTAGATAGCTTTAATGAAAAGCTTGTTTTTAGAAATGAAAATGACTTAGTGAATGGATAAATAATTAAATTTATAGTTAATACAAACTACCCAAGGATTTTTCTTGGGTAGTTTTTTATATACCATTGGGTACATTTTAATATATTTGTGTATCTATTATCAAAACATGTTATCCAAAGCCGAACGTACTTCAAAATATATTATTGAAAAAGTTGCTCCAATATTCAATCAAAAAGGCTATGAAGGAACTTCAATGAAAGATATCACAGATGCAACTAAACTAACAAAGGGGGCAGTTTATGGGAATTTTAAAAACAAGGAAGAACTTGCAATCGCTGCTTTCAACAAAAATGTAAATGATCTGTTGTTAAACATAGCCCAGCATCAAAAAAAAAGTAGCTCACCACTTCAAAAATTAATATTGATCACAGAATTTTATAGAACTTATTATCCCTTCAGTAAAAAATTAGGTGGTTGTCCTATATTAAATATTGGAGTAGATTCAAAAAATCAAAATACTGCATTGCTAATTGAAGTACAGCAAGTAATTATAAAAACCCAAAATAATATAATAAAGCTAGTGAATTTGGCTAAGGAGATTGGAGAAATTAAAAAAGAAGTTGATGCACATAAATTTTCAAAACTGTTATATAATCATATACAGGGTGCCATTTTTATGACCTATACCATGGATGATCCAAACTATTTACTTCTGGCAATGGATGAAATGGAAACTTACATCAACACAGAAATAGCCATTTAAATTAATTTAGCCTTTTAAAAAGGTCTGCAACAATAATAATTCACTCATAATCTATAATTATAAGCATTTTTTAATAATTGATTTTAAAATAAACTACTTTTATAAAATTAAATGCCTATTTAACATGCGTAAAATCATAGTAGTTTCTCTATTCATTTTTATTGCTTTTTCATGTCAGTCGAATAAAAAAGAAAAAACAATTCCAATTGAAAACAGTACTCTTTATTATTTTATTCGTCATGCTGAAAAAGATAGAACTGATAAAACAAATAATGATCCTGAGCTTACAGATATCGGAATACAACGTGCAAAAAACTGGGCAGTATATTTTGAAGATATAGTTTTGGATCAAGTGTTTTCAACAAATTACAAAAGAACTAAACAAACTGCATCATATACCGCAGATAAACAGGGTATTATCATGTTGCCCTATCATCCTGAAAAATTATATGATGATGATTTCAAAAAGAAAACAAAAAATAAAACGGTACTCGTGGTAGGTCATAGCGATACAACACCTGAATTTGTCAATGCTATTTTAGGAAAACAAGAATACCCACAAATTGAGGATTCAAACAATGGGAATCTTTATATCGTTTCACTTATAAATAGCGAAGTTTCTGTAGAATTAAAACATATTGATTAAAATGGTTGTTGCTTTTCTTTAGTAAAGCTGTTTCTCCGAAAAAAATAGTTTAAATTTTTACTTTAAAATTTCAACTTTTATATCTTCATTTTAGATATCAATTTTAAATCTCCTTTCTCAAACAAAGTATCCAAATTTTCTAGCATTACCTTTTTGGATTTGGGTTTAAAATTATTATAATCCACAAAGCGAATACCCTCAATAACTCTTACATTATAAGCTTCTCTAAATCGAATTCCCCCTCCATTAGTTGCGTATTGGTATGCTAAATAATCTACTGTGTAATTTTCTTTGTGGATCCAATAAACGAAACGATCTTCAAAATCGATGCCTCCACCCTCTTCAGAAAAAGTTACTTCGATTTCAAAATATTCAACTTCCATAATAGCATCTGTTCCCAATAATTTTTTATGAACAGCAGGTGTATTCAAGCCGTATGGCAACTGGATAAAATAATGTACCGAATTAACGCCATCTCCTATTTTAGAAGATTGAGAATCTGAAGTAATAATCAAGGAATCGTTAATAAAGTGTTTAAAACCATCATTTGACAAAACATCATGAATTACATTTAACGAATCTGTTTTAATTCGCTCTAACTGATAATTGCCATTTAATCTCGTGCATTTAAATGTTCTATTACGAAATATAAATGCAATTGAAGCCTTGTCAAAATTGCCCTTACAAGCAACCTCAATTACCTTATCTATGATAAGATCTGCAGCTAAATCCTTCACCTTTTTTTCTTGTTTACATGATAGGGTTAAAAAGACGAGTAGTATTAAGATAGTTTGTTTCATAATTACATTTGTGTATAAATCAAAGGAATCCTTACAAAACTAGTTATATTTATGGATGTGTTTTAGGATTCTTTTTTATTTTTGTTCCCATGGCAATTAAGAAAAGTATAAAAATAAAAAACCGTAAAGCACGATTTGAGTACGAGATAATCGATCGATATATTGCTGGGATTGTACTTAGGGGAACTGAAATTAAAGCCATTCGCGAAGGACAAGCCTCCATCACTGAAGCATTTTGTGAGTTTAATAATCAGGAACTTTTTGTAATTAATATGACCATTCAGGAATACACCCATGCGTCTAATTTTAACCACAATCCAAAGAGCGAACGAAAGTTATTACTAAATCGTAGTGAATTAAAAAAGTTGGATAAACTTGTAAAGAATTCTGGGTTGACAATAATACCCTTATTACTTTTTACAAATGACAAGGGTTTAGCAAAACTTGAAATCGCACTTGCCCGCGGTAAAAAACAATTTGATAAGCGTGAAAGTATTAAGGATAGAGACAGTAAACGAAATTTAAGCAGGATTAAAAAATCATTTAATAATTAATTAAAAAATGGGAAAACAGTTTTCTGATATTTCTTCAACACTTCAATCATTCATAAAAGAACAAAAGGTATTTTTTGTTGGTACCGCCAGAAATGTAGGGACCGTTAACATCTCTCCAAAGGGTATGGATACCTTTAGAATTATAAATTCAAAAAAAATTATTTGGTTAAACTTAACAGGCAGTGGAAATGAAACAGCTGCCCATCTTATTATAAACAATAGAATGACCCTCATGTTTTGTTCCTTTGGAAGTAGCCCCATGATATTGAGATTATATGGAAAGGCAAAGACTTATCATGAAAGAGATTCAGACTTTCAAACCCATATTTCTTTATTTCCAAAACAACTCGGTTCAAGGCAAATTATCGAAATGGACATTGATCTAGTTCAAACATCTTGTGGTTTTGGAGTGCCAATCATGGAGTATAAGGAAGAAAGACAACAACTTAAAATCTGGGCAGATAATAAAGGGGTGGAAGGAATTAAAAAGTATTGGGAAGAAAAAAATTCTAAAAGTATCGATGGCTTTGATACTGGGATTTCATAGCGCTTAACTCAAAGCAAACTCCCCTAACAATACCTCTATTCAGAAAATTCGCATCTTTAATAGCTATAAAATTTAAAAAACTTATTCAAACAACACTGTTTGTTTATATTGGTTTGATGTTATTTGCCTGTAGTAAAGATAAGGAAATAGAGAGTCTTCATACATCTATAGTGCTTACCAATGACTTTTCAATTATAATAGATGAAAATCCTACAGATGACTATTTGTTAGGCCAAATAGAAGGGTATTCAGTTGAGGGTATAATCAGGTTTACATTAACCAATCAAAATCCTTATAATGCATTTTTTCTTGATAGAATGAGTGGAAAACTTACTGTACGGGATTCATCAGTTTATAATTTTGAAAAATACCCTGTTATTAAAGCAGTTGCAAATGTTTCAAATGGATTTGTAACCACTAGTGCTAATATTACAGTACATTTAAAAGATATCTATGAAATCTAGAGTCATATTGGTTATGCAATTTTAGAAAACCAACAGGAGATTGACGATTTTGGAGATGAAAACCATTGGGGTGTTTCTGGATTGCTTTTAATTGGAAATGATAAAGGAGATGTTACCGATCTTTCTCCTTTATCAAGTATCAAAAATGTAGGCAGTCTTTATATAAAAGATATAAAGTATTCAATAAGGATTGAAGGAAATTCTGGTTTTACTAATCTTATAGGATTACCAGATATTGATTCACTAGAACATGATCTAGAAATTAGAGATAACAACCAATTATTGAGTTTAGAAGGATTGCCAAGTATTTCATATATAGGGGATGATCTTAAAATTAGCGATAATACGTATATTGTTAATCTTGATGGCTTATCAACTATTGAAACTATAAATGGTACCATATCTATAATAAATAATAATAGGTTAATAAACATAGATGCATTAAGCAGTATAACCAGTATTGAATCTTTATTTATTCATTTTAATGACAGATTACCGAACCTTTATGGTTTAGAACAAATTATAGAGGTTGGTGGTTTTGTAAGAATCTCAAAAAATTATATCTTAAAAAAATATAAATGGATTAATCAATCTTGGAGCAATTGAAAGGGATTTAAATATTACGAATAATGAAACCCTAAGAAATTTTTGTGGAATTAAACAGCTTATTAATAATAATAGCATCGGTGGGGGTTATTTTGTTGAAGACAATCGATATAATCAAACACAATCGGATATTCTTAATGGCGATTGCAGTAATTAATTTTTATCTTCCAACAAGGGTACAAATCGAAATTCACCATGCTCTTTCTTTTCATATTTTTTATCGGATTTACGGGTATAGACAGTCATGACTTGTGATTCGACCCCAACTGGAATAACTAACTTCCCTCCTATTTTTAATTGTGCAAGCAACGGCTTTGGTACCGATGGAGCACCAGCAGTAACAACAATACCATCGTATGGAGCAGCTTCCTCGAACCCTTTATAGCCATCCCCAAAAATTAACTTCTTAGGTCGATATCCTAATTTAGGAAGAAAACGTTTGGTTTTTTTAAAAAGCTCATTTTGTCGTTCAATGCTATAAACCTGTATGCCCATTTCTAATAAAATGGCTGTTTGATAACCGCTTCCTGTACCTATTTCCAATACGGTATCTCCTTTTTTTAAATCCATTAATTCGGTCTGCCGTGCTACGGTATAGGGTTGTGAAATTGTTTGATCAGCTCCTATCGGAAATGCTTTATCCACATAGGCATGGTCAATAAAGCCTGAATCCATAAACAAATGGCGGGGAACCGTATTGATCGCATTTAGAACTTCCAAATTAGCAATCCCTTTTGAACGAATGGTTTCAATAAGTTTTTTGCGCATTCCTTTATGTGTAAAAGTATCCTGCATATTGTAATTTATAGAATTCAAAAATAATAAAAACAAAAGTTAAAATTTGAAAAAATAAGTGAATTTTAAATGACAAACTTAATAAGCCAAAATCCCAATTACTTAATAACTCAATAACTAAATTAAGATAATATCCATTACCTTTGTGCAAATTTAAAATCGATGCTAAAAGCTGGAGTTATTGGTGCTGGTCACCTTGGAAAAATTCATTTAAAGCTACTAAGTCAATCTGAAAAATATGATCTTATTGGATTTTATGATTCGAATCTAGAGGCTGCTAAAAAAATCGAAACTGAATTAGGCTATAAATGTTTTTATACTATGGGTGAACTTATTGCTTCATCTAATATAGTCGATGTTGTTACTCCAACCCTTTTTCACTTTGAATGCGCTAAAAATGTGATTGAAGCAGGAAAACATCTTTTTATAGAAAAACCAATCACTCATACTGTTGAAGAAGCAGTGATCATTAGAGAATTAGCTAAAAAACATGGTGTACGTGGGCAGGTTGGCCATGTTGAACGTTTTAATCCTGCATTTACATCAGTGAATAAACAAATTGAAAAACCAATGTTCATTGAATCACACCGTTTAGCTGAGTTTAATCCTCGTGGTACAGACGTTTCAGTGGTATTGGATTTGATGATACATGATATTGATGCTATTTTAAGTGTGGTCAATTCAAAAGTGAAAACGGTTACTGCTAACGGTGTTTCAGTGCTCAGTAAAACCCCGGATATAGCAAATGCTCGAATTGAATTTGAAAATGGTTGTGTTGCTAACCTAACTGCTAGTAGGATTTCCATGAAGAATATGAGAAAAGCACGATTTTTTCAAAAAGATGCATATATATCAGTAGATTTTTTAGAGAAAAAAAGTGAAGTAGTAAAAATGAAAGATGCACCAGAACATCCTGATGAATTTGCTATGATCCTAACAAATGCAGAGGGAATAAAAAAACAGATTTATTTTAACAATCCGGAAATTGAAGTCAATAATGCAATTTTAGATGAATTGGAAACATTCGCTGATGCTATTAATAATAACACAACACCTATAGTTACCTTAGCACAAGGCACAGAAGCTTTGCGAGTTGCAATGCAGGTTATTAAAAATTTTAAAATTATATAATTAATTTAATAAGTTACCCGACTTCTCGGGCATAAAATATGAGAAACATTGCTGTTATTGGAGCTGGAACCATGGGAAATGGAATTGCTCACATTTTTGCGCAATATGATTATAAAGTTCATTTAATAGATATATCACAAAAATACCTAGATATGGGTATGGCAACCATTGCTAAAAATTTAGATAGAATGGTGGCAAAAGGAAAAATATCAGAAGATGAAAAAGAACGTACCCTTACCAATATAAATACCTACACAACTATTGAAGAAGGTGTGGAATATGCAAGCTTGGTAATTGAAACTGCTACAGAAAATTTGGAACTAAAGCTTAATATCTTTAGGGAATTGGAAAAATATTGTCTGGAAGATACCATCTTAGCTAGTAATACTTCATCCATTTCAATAACTCAAATAGCGGCAGTTATTTCTAGGCCAGAAATGGTTATTGGCATGCATTTTATGAACCCAGTACCTATCATGAAATTAGTTGAAATCATTCGTGGTTATAATACGAGTCAGGAAACATATGATACTGTTAAGGAAATTTTAGAGAAATTAAATAAAGTACCTGTGGAAGTAAATGATTATCCTGGGTTTGTAGCCAATCGGATCTTAATGCCGATGATCAATGAGGCTATAGAGACACTATTCAATGGAGTGGCTGGTGTTCAGGAAATTGATACCGTTATGAAGCTAGGAATGGCCCACCCAATGGGTCCTTTACAATTAGCAGATTTTATTGGTTTGGATATTTGTCTTTCCATTTTGAAAGTAATGAATGATGGCTTTAAAAACCCAAAATATGCCCCTTGCCCTCTATTGGTTAATATGGTTATGGCTGATAAGTTAGGTATTAAAAGCGGTGAAGGATTTTATGATTATAGCAATAGTCGAAGGGCCGAACAAGTTTCAAAAATGTTTATTTAAATGTTATCATTCATTTTGAATCTTATAGATTTATTCGAAACTCCATTGTGCTATCACTAAGTTAATAAAATCTCATGGTAAAAATAAATCCATTTAAAGCAGTCCGTCCATCTAGAGACAAGATAAGTTTAGTATCCTGTCGTTCCTATCAGGATTATACGATAAAAAAAAGGAATGCCAGATTAAGAGACAATCCATATTCATTTTTGCATATTATTAATTCTGGCTATAAATACCATAAAACAATAAAAGGAATTCGCAGGTACAAATTAGTACGTAATCGATATCTGGAATTTAAAGAAGATGGAAACTTTATTCAGGATAAAAAATCGAGTTACTATTTTTATAAGATAATCAATCGTGAGAATCATGAATTTAATGGAATAATAGCAGCAGCAAGTATTGATGATTATAAAAATGGAATCATAAAAAAGCATGAAAATACTCTTGAAGAAAGGGAAGTTGTTTTTAAGGATTACCTGAAAACAGTTGGATTTAATGCCGAACCTGTCCTGCTTACCTATCCCGATAATAAGGAGTTAAAAGATATTATTGACGGGGTAATGGAATTGAGAGCAGAATATGAATTTACAACTACTCAAAGAGAAACCCATTATGTTTGGAATGTTGATGATGAAACAATAATTATGAAAGTCGATATAATCTTTTCTGAAATGAAATCACTTTATATTGCAGATGGTCATCACCGATCAGCTTCTTCTTTTTTACTGGCTGAAGAATTAAAAGAAGAAAATCCAAAACATACCGGTAAAGAAAACTATAATTTTTTTATGAGTTATTTAATTCCTGAGAGTCAATTAAAAATTTATGAATTCAATAGACTTTTAAAAGATTTGAATGGCTTAACCAATGAAGAATTTTTAATTTGTTTGGATGAAGTGTTCAGAATAGAAGATCGGGGAAATGAATATTATAAGCCTTCCAAAAAACATCATTTTAGCATGTATTTTGATGGAAAGTACTACTCGCTATACCTTCGGAAAAATGAATATGAAATCTCTAATGCATTAGATACCTTAGATGTACAGATTTTGTTTGATACTGTTTTAAAACCTATACTTGGAATTAAAGACCCTAGGAATGAATCTAGAATTGTGTATCCACATGGAAAAAGTGATTTGGCTTATATTAAATCTTTAGTAGATTCTGGAGAGTTTAAAGTAGGGTTCATCCTCTTGCCCATTTCTACCCAAGAACTAAAAAATGTAGCAAATGAAGGATTAACAATGCCTCCAAAAAGTACCTTTATTGAACCAAAATTACGGAGCGGAATTACTATTTATGAGTTTTAATCTATGAGCATTTCAAAGAACATTATTAATATACTATCAAACATCCCTGAGCATGTAACGCTGGTTGCAGTTTCAAAAACTAAATCAGTAGCCGAAATTATGGAAGCTTATAATTCTGGGCAGCGCGTTTTTGGTGAAAATAAAATTCAGGAACTAGTGACTAAACATCGGGAACTTCCAAAAGATATCGAATGGCACATGATTGGACATTTACAGCGTAATAAGGTGAAATATATGGCACCTTTTGTGAGTTTGATTCATGCGGTTGATAGTCTGCGCTTATTAAAAGAAATAAACAAGCAAGCTTTGAAAAATAATCGTGTGATTGATTGTTTGCTTCAAATTAAAATTGCATCTGAAGAAAGTAAATTTGGATTATCCGAATTAGATACAAAGATCCTTTTAGATACAGATGACTTTAAAACATTTCAAAACATTAAAATTGTTGGCTTGATGGGAATGGCAACATTTACAGAAAGTCAGGAACAACTTCAGAAAGAGTTTGGAATGCTAAAAAAATTATTTGATGAAATTTCAAATCTGAAGACTGAAAACTTCAAGCTGAAGACTTTATCTTTGGGTATGAGTAACGACTACCCTATTGCCTTGAAAAATGGAAGCACCATGATTAGGGTTGGAAGTTCTATTTTTGGTAAGAGAAATCACATGATTTAATGAAAGAATAGCTGTAAAATAGGATAAGGTTCAACATATTTATTATAATTAACTAATTAAACTATTACTTGTACGCAATATTAGACATAGAAACCACGGGAGGTAAATACAACGAAGAAGGAATCACCGAGATTGCTATTTACAAATTTGATGGGCATAATATTGTGGATCAGTTTTGTAGTTTAGTGAATCCAGAACGAAGCATACAGCCTTTTGTCGTTAATCTTACAGGAATAAATAATGAGATGCTTCGCAATGCACCAAAATTTTATGAAGTTGCAAAGCGAATTATTGAAATCACTGAAGGATGCACTATTGTTGCACATAATGCACAATTTGACAATCGAATCTTAACTACCGAATTTGACCGGTTAGGCTATGAATTTGACAAGAATATGCTTTGTACAGTGGAACTTTCAAAAAAACTAATTCCAGATTTGCCATCCTACAGTTTAGAGAATTTAGTGCGTTCTTTAGGAATTCCATTAAGCGATCGTCATCGTGCTCAAGGTGATGCAAAGGCAACTGTTACTTTATTTAAAATGCTTTTGGAAAAAGATATAAGTAAAGAAATTATATCTGATATAGTAAAAAAAGACCCAAAACGACAATTAGAACCTAAGTTGTTGGATATTATCGAAACAGTTCCTACATGTACTGGCGTGTATTATATGCACAGAAAAGATGGTAACATTATTTATATTGGAAAAAGTAAGAATATAAAGAAGAGGTTGCTGCAACATTTTACAAACGATAACAGGAAATCAAAAAAAATTCAATTGGATATAGTTTCTGTTTCCTATGAAGAAACAGGCAATGATCTTATTGCACAACTTAAAGAAAGTGAAGAAATAAAACAGAATAAACCTTTATTTAATCACGCATTAAAAAGAACTTTATTTCAGTATCAATTAGTATCATTTACGGATAGCAATGGTTATTTAAATTTAAAAATTGAAAAGGCAAAGAAAAATTCTAATAATGAAAAGTTAATTATAACCACATTCACAAATTATCAGCAAGCTAAGTCTACCCTATTTATGGTTACCGAAGAGTTTCAACTTTGTCAGAAATTAAACGGACTCCAAAAAACCGATGGAAGTTGTTTTAATTATAGCATCAATCTATGCTTGGGTGCCTGTATTAATGAAGAAGATATAGACGAATATAACGAGCGAATATCCAAGTTCATTGAAAAGAATAGCTATAAGGATCAAAGCATGTTAATTATTGATAAAGGTAGATCAATTGATGAACGATCCGTTATTTTAATCGAAGATGGTATGTATAAAGGCTATGGTTTTTTCAATCTAAACTTTCAAATTTCAAATCCTGAAATACTAAAATCAATTATTAATCCAATGACAAATGATCGTGATACACAACATATAATTCAAGAGTATTTGCGAAAAAATAAGCTAATGAAAATTGTGAAATTAAAATAGATCCTTGGTAAATTAGGAAACTTGATTAACTTTATAAATTAAAATACAGTCCAATAAGTTCAACTAGAAAATATAACTGGCTTGATAAACTTCATGAAATAATTTACGAAGCAGATACTCCCATTGGGAAGTTATTTGACATAGTACTTCTAATTCTTATTCTCTTTAGCATTGTTTTAGTTATGCTTGAAAGTGTAAAAAAAATTGATGAGGCATATCATACTATTTTATATTATGGGGAGTGGGTAATTACTATTTTTTTTACAATAGAATATATTGCACGAATAATAACTGTAAAGAAACCATCAAAATATATATTTAGTTTTTATGGGATTATCGATTTTTTATCGATCATACCCTTATACCTGTCCTTTTTTATAGTAGGTACCCAAACCCTTGTAACTGTTAGAGCTTTACGACTATTGAGAGTTTTCAGAATATTAAAAGTGGCACGTTATATTGGAGAATCAAATAAATTGATTCGTGCCTTAAAACAAAGTCGGGAAAAGATTTTTATATTTTTATTTGCAGTATTGATCATCGCAATTATTTCTGGAACAATTATGTATTTGATTGAAGGAGAGGAAAGTGGATTTAAAAATATTCCAATAAGTGTCTATTGGAGTATTGTTACGCTTACAACTGTTGGTTATGGAGATCTTTCCCCTGTTACACCTATTGGCCAGTTTATTGCTTCTTTTATTATGATCTTAGGATATGGTATTATCGCAGTTCCAACTGGTATTGTTAGTGTTGAATACGTTAAAAATGTTGATCCTGTGCAATTAAATACTCAAGTATGTAAAAATTGCAACGAAATTAAACATTGTGACAATGCAGCGTATTGCCATAGTTGCGGAGAATCATTACATTTAAATGAACCTAACTAAAAAAAGGTGTCTGATAATAAATTACTTATTTGTATCGTTGGACCTACTGCCATAGGAAAGACAGCTTTATCTATTAAAATAGCCAATTATTTTTCTACTGAAATTCTTTCTGCAGATTCTCGTCAATTTTATAAAGAAATGACAATTGGCACAGCAGTACCTTCAGAGAAAGAGTTGGGAATAGTTAAACATCATTTTATTCAAAACCGAAGCATTTTAGATACCTATGCTGTAGGTGATTTTGAGAAGGATGCTCTTTTTGTATTAGATTCTTTGTTTAATACCCTACCAATTGTGGTTATGGTTGGAGGTTCTGGTTTGTATGTGGATGCAGTTGTAAAAGGCCTGAATGAGTTCCCTGAGGTCACTTCAAAAATACGAGATAAATTAAATTCTGAATTTAAAACATTTGGAATCGAATTCTTACAAAATGAATTAAAAGAAAAAGACCCAGATTACTTTCAAAAAGTAGAGAAACAAAATCACCACAGACTAATTAGAGCTTTGGAGGTTTGCAGAAGTACTGGACTTCCATATTCTTCTTTTATAAAATTAAATAAGAAACCCAGAAAATTCGAAACCCTTTATATCGGCCTTATTGCTGATAGGGAATTCGTATATAAAAGAATAAATAATCGGGTTGAAAATATGATAGAAAATGGACTTGAAAATGAAGCCAAAGAATTGCATCAATATAAAGATCTATATGCTCTAAATACAGTAGGATACAAGGAGTTATTTGGTTATTTTGATGGGGATATCTCTAAAATAGAGGCTATTGAAGAAATTAAAAAGAACACAAGGAGGTTTTCAAAAAGGCAAGGTACCTGGTTCAGAAAAAATAAAGCAATAAATTGGTTTGATTATAAAACCAAAGCGTCAGAAATCATTAATTTTATTGAAAACACCAATCCCAATATAATTAAAAATCATAATGGGAATGCGTAATCTAACAACACTTAATGGTCGACTTCATTTTTTACAACAAGTCTAAATCCTTCACCATGGATATTAATGATTTCTACACCATCATCTTGACGTAAATACTTACGTAATTTGGCAATATAGACATCCATGCTTCGAGAGGTGAAATAATTATCATCTCTCCAAATTTTTGTCAGGGCCAATTCACGAGGCATTAAATCGTTTTTATGCAAAGCTAGTAAGCGTAACAAATCATTTTCCTTAGGGGAAAGTTTAATTGGGTTTTCCTTATTATAAATTAAGAATCGCAATCTTGAATTAAGAAAGAAATTTCCAATTTCAAATTCAAACTCTTTGCTTTCAGTTACGGTATCAACAGATTTACGTTGAATTATTGCTTTAATTTTCATCAATAATACTTCGCTATCAAAGGGTTTATTAAGATAATCATCTGCCCCAACTTTATATCCTTTTAAAACATCTTCTTTTAATGCTTTAGCCGTTAAAAATATAATTGGAACATCCTTATTCTTTTCTCGAATTTCCTTTGCAAGTGTAAATCCATCTTTATAGGGCATCATCACGTCAAGGACACAAAGATCATAATCATCTTTTTTAAATTTTTCAAATCCTTCCATTCCATTTTTGGCATGTGTGACATTATAATCATTCATCGCCAAATAATCTTTTAGAATAGTTCCAAAATTTGGATCATCTTCTACCAGTAAAATTTTCTTGTTTTCAGTTTCCATATTTTATGATATTAAGTGTATTTTAATTATAAAGGTACTTCCCTTCCCTTTTTCGCTTTCAACAAATATTTCGGCATTATGGTCATCTAATATACGTTTTACGTATGATAATCCAAGACCATGCCCTTTTACATTATGAATATCTCCCATTTGTTCTCTATAAAACTTTTTAAATATTTTATTTTGAACAGATTTACTCATTCCAATACCTTTATCTGCAACCTTTAGTATGATTTCATCAGTATTATTTTCAGTATAAATATCTATTTCTGGTGGACCTTCCGTATACTTAATTGCATTATCAATAATATTGACAATTATATTAGTCAAATGTGTTTCACTAGCAAGGATAGAAGATTTTTGAGCCTCAAAATGAGTTTTTATATACCCCCCCTTATTTTCTACAATCAAGCTAACATGAGTTATAGAATCTTCTATAATTTCATGAAGAAAGACTCGGTTTTTTTCTAGATCCAATTGGTCCTTTTCTAACTTTGAAATCCGTAACACATTCTCTACCTGTGTGTGCATCCTTCCATTTTCTTCTCGAATCATGTTATGATATCTAGATACTATTTCTGGAAAATCTGAAACTTTCGGATTTTTTAAAGCATCCAGTGCCAAGTTGATTGTTGCTATGGGAGTTTTAAATTCGTGGGTCATATTATTAATAAAATCTGTTTTGATCTGTGATATCTGGCGTTGTTTTAATAATTGCCTTAATGCACTAATATAAGTAAGTATAATTACCCCAGTAAAAACCAAAGATAATAGAGCCATACCCAGTATCGAACTTATAACAAATTTCTTCTTATCCGAAAAATTCACATATAATTGAAAACTCGTTTCAATCTCATCATTTACAAAGAGAGGAACTCCATAGGTCGTAACTGGGTTTAAGTTAAAGTTTCTTGAACGCACCTTTGTTGCAAGATCATTGCTATAAACTGCATATTCAAAATTTGTGCTTAATCCTCTTTCTTCTAATTCTTTTGTTATTAGATTTTCAATTTTTTTTCCTGAAATCCTTTTATGTATTGGTGTTTTAGCTAATAGGTTTCTATAAGCATTTTCAAATTGGTTGCGCTCATAATCCTTTAATCTTTTAAAGGTTTCTGATCTAGATTTAATATTTGAACTCCCATCGATACCAGATGTAATTTTAGTTGTTACCTTTCTACTGGTTAATTTTTTAAATTGAATATTATCAATATTAAGATCTAGTGCACTTGTCGAAAGTTTGTAATTTTCTTCCAATACTCCATCAGAAAAAATATAGGTTTCATCATTTCGATCATTAGTAATAGTATAGATCAATTCACTAAAACTTGCTTGATCAGGAACTTTTATTGTATCAATGATACTTGAATATACATTATAATATTTCTCAATTTCATCGATGTGAATTTCTTTTGAAACCGAGATCAATAGTTGGCGTACATTTAAAGTAAATTGATCTTCACGTGTTTCGTATGAATTTTTTATCCAATAGCCTTGTACAAACATGATGCCCAACAATGACAGAGACATAAGGGCCACAAGCAATGGAAATAACTTATTATTCATAAGCCAAAAATAATATTTTAACATTTAAAGGGCTACCTATTTAACCAAATGTTAACAAAATAAAGTGTTGGAATAATTAGTTGATATTTAAGAGATGTGAATGAATTTCTTTCACTTTTTGAAACGTGATTTTTAAATCTATATTTTCAATAACAAAATCGGCAAGCTTGCTCTTTTTAATATCAGGCCATTGATTTTTAATGCGTTTTTCAACTTCTTTGGGACTAATATCTTCTCGTGATGTTACTCTGTTTATTCGTTCTTTTATTGGTGCAATAATTAATATCGTAACATTGCAATTCTTATAACTGCCATTTTCAAATAGTATTGCGGCTTCTTTAATACAGTAACTATAATGTTGTTTCTTGACCCATTCCTTAAAATGTTTTGCTACAACTGGATGTATTATAGCATTTACTTTATTTAGTAAATTAATATCATTAAAAATTAAATCTGCTACATATTTTTTATTCAAATCCCCATTAATAAAGGCTTCATCCCCTAATAATTCAATAAGTTTCTGCTTAATGGCTTTGGAAGAATTAGTTAGAAGTTTAGCCTCATCATCAGCAATGTAGACTGGAACACCCAATTCTTTGAACATATTTGCTACTGTAGTTTTTCCACTACCAATACCACCGGTAAGACCTACGATCATCATTTGAAAATTAAATAGTCTATTTTCTTTTCCTGAAATTCAATATTAAATATCAATTCTGGTCTCAAACTTAATTCTGGTATCATAAAATTTTCTTCATCATTCCTTTTATTATAATCACAAATTGCTATAAAATCAGAAGCCGATATTATATTAAAGTCATCCAAGGAAACATCAAAAGTAATAGTTATTGTCTCAGGAATTAATTTAATATTAGTATCAAAAGGAAGATTTTTCACTACAAATGGAAGTACTAATACTTTTTGAGTAAATTCTTTAACCCGACTTGATAGTTGTACTTTATGTAAAGAGTAGGTTATTGTTGAACTGTTAATAGTACCCATTTCTATTTCTTCGGAAATATCTTCTTTTACAGAACGCATGGTCAGCACTTTCGTTTTAATATTTTTGATACTATCAATCATTTTGGAGGGACCTGAAATAAGAATTGAATCTGGTACAATTCTTAAACTATCAATAACTTTATAACCATTCTGAAAAACAATATCACTCAATAATAGTATCGGAATCTTCTTGGTTTCAATTACATCAAGAGTAACAATCATATCATTGATTGAACTATTAATAATTCCTTTAGTATTTTTTAATTGTGAAGAAATAATATTGCTCAATTCTGAAGTAGATATAAAAATCTCTAAGCTTCCCTTTTTATAATAATCTTCAACATTAATAGAAATAATAGGTTTATTAATTTTATAATATAAAAAGTCAAACCCACTTGTAGTTAAGTCGAAAGAAATTTTATTAATTATATCAGAAGTAACTACAGTTTTATTTGGCAAATTATGATACTGAAGGGTGGCATCTACTGTTGCTGTAAATTCTTTTGAAAATTTTGAAAGAAACAAAATAAAAAAAGCAATAAACAGAAAAAATAAAAGCATTTTGAATTTTCCATTTTTAGCTTTTCTAGCGCTCATGTTTATGGAATTAAGTAATTATTATTTCTTGCTAAATTACTTAAAAAATAAATTAGGAAATTGCTTTTCAGGATCTCTTTTCAGAATAATAATATAAAAGTAAGATTTTAAAAATGATAAGCCATATCCATAAAATTGTATGAATAAAGCGATTACAGATAGGAACCCAATACTTACATTTTTATTTTTAATACTTGAGCTCAAAAAGATTAAAGAAATATAAATTAACAAAGGGTATATAAATAATTTGCTTACTAGAAGTGAAATCAACAACGAACTAATCACAAAAAATACAAAAACGGTTGGCAGCCAAAAAATAATCTTAGCTCCCTGTGGATGCCAATAGTTTAAAATAGGACGTACTAAACCAAATTTTCTTACTTGGTTATAAAACTTCTTCCATGAGATACAGCGTTTATGATATACAGAAGCATTGGGAATAAAAGTAGTTTTATACCCAGCTTTTACGATTCTATATGATAAATCTGGATCTTCTCCAGGATGAATTTTAGCAAAGCCCCCAGTTTTTTCAAAAGCCTCCTTTGAAATGCCCATATTAAAACTTCTGGGCTCAAAACGGCTGATGCTTTTTTCACTTCCTCTAATCCCCCCTGTTGTTAAAAAAGAAGTCATAGTAAAATTTATTGCTTTTTGTAACGAAGTGAAATCAGGATGATCTGTATCGGCACCACCAAAACAATGCACATAGTTTGTTTTTAAAAAGGTGTTAATTGTGTTTAGATAATGTGTCGTGAGAATACAGTCTGAATCTAAAATAATAAAATAATTCCCCATGGCTTTTTTCATACCAAAATTTCTTGAAGCCCCAGGACCTGAATTTTCTTTATGGTAATAAGAAATAGTTAATTGAGAAGAGAATAAATTACAGATTAATTTAGAAGTTTGACTAGAACCATCTTCTATAATTACAATTTCAAATTCACCTTCAAATTTTAATTGAGTGAAACTTTCCAAAAGTTCCTTTATTTCCTGTGGTCTGTTATAAACAGGAACAATAAAAGAATAGTTTAATTTCATAAAGTAAAGGTATAAAAAAAAGCCATCCGCCTAGGGCGGATGGCTTAAACAATTTAATTATAAAAATAATTATCTCTTAATTACTTTATAAGTTCCTATTTCACCATTTACGGAAACTTTCATTAAATAAGTTCCAGTATAAAGGCTTGAAACATCTATTTGAGTGTTTGTTGAATCAACATTCAAGTCAATAACTTTTTGACCAAGAATATTGTAAATAACAACACTTTCTATAGCATCAAGAGCACTTAAATTAACTGTATGATTAGCTGGGTTTGGATAATAGCTAAACCCTTCAATGATATTATCATTAACTGCTAATAGACAATCAATAGTGATATCTGATCTTCCTCCACTGTTTACAACAAATACATAATATGTTTGTCCGGCAACAACAGGAATTGAAGTAGATGTTCCGGGTATACATTGGTTATCTATATAATCTACTAAAGTAAGATCTTCTTCAGATGCATTTTTATCATCTGCAGTATAGAAAGTTACGTGGCTTAATCCAACAGGAGATTCAATAGTAACAGTCATTGTACCATCTCCATCAGGCGTACGTTTATACCAAACACCATTTGCACCATCTATATTACAACCTTCAGGATTACCTCCTTCGGTAGTTGCAGCTGGCATTGCTACATCCAAATCTGTATAAGGACAATCGTTAATATCCATTGCATTTGCGATATCATCATTATCTGGTGGTACAGGAGTACAGTCTACAGTTAACTCAAAGTTACCCGTAAATGAAAGATATCCGTGTACTAAAATATAGTAAGTGGTATTTCCATCACTTTGGAAATCTACTGAAGATTGGTATGCAGCACAATCGTTATCGTCATCATTTCCAATTACACATACTAGACCATCACAATCTCCTGTATACACAGATAATTTTGTGTCATAATCTGTATTATCACTACAGGTAGTTATATGGATATCAGTTACTAAATTTGTATTATCTTCATATACATACCATACACCTGGTGCAGTTACTGTTGCAGAAGGACCTTGAACAACACTACATTCTGGTGCAATATCAGAATCTACAATAGCATTACTAGTTAATCCCATTACTGAACTATTACAAGATATATCAGCTGCATCTTCACAAAGATCATTTTCAGCTGTCGGTTCACAAGTAACTTGCATTTCAAAGTTTCCTGAATTAGAACTATATCCTTCTACCATAATATAGTAGGTCGAAGAACCATCAGATAAGAAGCTTAGTTCAGATTTAAATCCAGGACAAGCGTCATCGTTAAATGCGATTTGTTCTCCATCACAAGCATCAAATACTCTTAAATAAGTATCATAATCGGTACCAGCGCCACAAGTTGATAAAGTAACAATTTCTCTATCACCACTTCCAGTAAACTGATACCATGCATCTGGTGCTGAGTTACCTCCTGTGTCTGTATGTAGTATCGTGTTAGTACTTCCAAAAACTACATCGTCACAAGCAACTTCAAAAGCATCTTCACAAACATCATTGTTTATTACTTCAATATTACAAATACTCATTTCGAAAATAAAAACAATCCCTGTGTCGCCACCAGCTCCATCACAAATTTTTAAGTTCCATTCCCCAGCAGAAAATTCGCCATCAAAAACAGAGAAGCCTCCTGCACCTTGAGGAGCAAAAGTTCCAGTAAATGGAGGTGATCCTTCAGTAATTGGAGTTCCGTCATCTCTAAAAATAGTCCCTATATAATTATCTCCAGAACTGCCATTTTGATCAGAAAGTACTAATTCGGTGCCAGAAGGAGAAACTAAAGAAATAGTAAGATCCCAATCATAAGTATGAGTTAAACTAAAAGTAAGATTATCTATATTTGCATTTTCTCCCAAGGTATTAATACCTTCTACCATAACAGGTACTAGGTTAGGCGCATTATTGCAATCTGCTGTAGAAGTAGCGGATCCATCTATTTCTAATGGTAACCCTGTAGCATCAACAGTAGTAAGATCACAAACTTCTTCACCTAAAATGTTCATTACTACGTGCATGTCTGGGAACCCTATTAGTGCAAGATCTATGGGATCAGGTAATGAACAAGAGGCTGATGCGATATAAGTAGCATCTGTTTGACCTTGATCATTTACTCCAACACGAATATTAACTGTAGCACCACCATGCATAAAGACTTCAAAAACCAATCGGTCTCCTGCTGGTATTGTTGCAGCTATCGGAACACCTACAACAGTTCCAGCGTCAGCTGGAGTTGTGTTATATTCAGTAGTTCCCTGTAATACAGCATCTCCAAAGATGCTTGATAAAGGTCCACTACCACTTAATGAATACACATTAATTGTCATAGGATGATTTGCTTCAACAGTTTGCATACCAAATTGAGCTTCAGCAACTTCAAAGGCATCAAATATTCCAAAATCCTGTGCTAAATCAAAATCTCTATAATAACTATTCTCTGTTGGAATTCCAGCAAGACTACATGCTACAGATCCTCCAGGATCAACAGTTTGAGAATTACTATGCGTAATAACAACAGACCCACCATTCACACCTCTTGTATTAAGGGTAGCTGTTCCTGCTGGACCATTTAATATAGAAGTTCCACCAGAGTTAACACTACTTGTAAAAGAAGAAGAACCAGAGTATTCTACTGTGGTCACATTTTGTTTAACAACACGTATAGGTGGTGCGTCAGCACTAAATTTGTTTTGACTAAATCCAATAGCGCAAACAAAAAGTGCAATTAATAAAGTAAATTTTTTCATAATTAAATAAATGTTTATAGTTAATAAACCTTAAATGTACCCAAAAAAAGACATAGGAACAAATATTTTTCGATAAGTAACACTTTTTGACGTTTAACCTTAAATTCTATTATTTAATCGGAAATTTTGTTATAAAAAATGCATAAAAAAAGACGGTTTTAGTAAACCGCCTTATTGTTTCAACTTAAAATTTATAATTATTTTATTTAAATACAGAATAAATTGACACCTAATTATTCTCCGCCTGTAAGTTCGTCCATCACTGCAGTACTAATTCCCATATTGGAAAATCCTCCATCATGAAATAAATTCTGTAAGGTCACTTTTTTAGTCAAATCAGAAAACATACTTATCGTATAATTTGCACATTCCAATGCTGTGGCATTTCCAAGTGGTGACATCTTTTCGGCAAATCCTAAGAATCCTTCAAATCCTTTAACACCAGATCCAGCTGTAGTAGGTGTTGGAGATTGAGATATTGTATTTACCCGTACCTTTTTATCTCGTCCAAAGAAATAACCAAAGCTCCGGGCAATAGATTCTAAATAAGCTTTATTATCGGCCATATCATTGTAGTCAGGAAACACACGTTGAGCAGCCATATAAGTTAAAGCAACAATACTACCCCATTCGTTCATAGCATCTTTATTGTATAGAACACTCATCATTTTATGAAAAGAAAGTGAAGAAACATCCCATCCTTTATTAGTGAAATTATAATCTTGTTGAGTATAATGCTTTCCTTTTCGAACATTGACTGACATCCCAATGGAATGCAAGACAAAATCTATCTTTCCTCCTAATATATTTACAGATTCATCTATCAACTTTTCAAGATCTTCAGTCGATGTTGCATCAGCAGGAATCACTTGAGACCCTGTTTTCTCAGCTAATTCAGAAATGGTTCCAAGTCGCAATGCAACAGGAGCGTTCGTCAACACAAATGTAGCTCCTTCTTCATGAGCTCTTTCAGCAACTTTCCAGGCAATAGACTTTGAATCCAGTGCGCCAAAAATAATTCCTTTTTTTCCTTTTAATAAATTATATGGCATAGTCTTTTATATTATTATTTTATTAATTTTTTATAGTTAAAGATTGTCTGATAAGTTTGCAAAGATACATTTAATTCAATAATTCTTTTGCGTGAGAAATTGCAGATTCCGCCCGTTCTTTTCCTCCAATCATTTCGGCAATCTCATTTATACGCTCCTCCTTATTCAATAATTTTATTCTAGTCACTGTGATTTCATTTATATCTTCCTTATAAATCTTTAAATGATTTGCTCCTTTTGCAGCAATTTGAGGTAAATGTGTTATGCTAAAAAGTTGCATCGATTGACTCATTTCCTCCAAAATAACTGCCATTTTATAAGCTATTTCGCCTGAAATACCAGAATCAATCTCATCAAAAATAAGTGTAGGTAGCTGTTTGTATTGTGCCAACACTGCTTTAATTGCTAGCATAATTCTACTTAACTCTCCCCCAGAAGCTACTTTTTTTAAAGGACCAAAGGCCAAGCCCTTATTAGCAGTAAATAGTAATTGGAGTGTATCTGTTCCGTTTTTTTTGAAATTTGGCGCTGTAGTTATCTCAAATTTAAATTGCGCATTGGGCAAGCCTAATTCTAATAAATAAAGCTTCATTTTTTCTTTAAGAGTTGGAATAACAGCTATTCTTTTACCATGAAGCTGTGCTGCAAGATTAGAAATTGCATCATTCAGGTTTTTTTGTTTTTCCTCTAGGGTGTCAATACGATTATCCAGATTATTTGTAAATTCAATTTTTGATGCTAAGGAATTTTGAATTTCAATTAATTCTTCAATAGTTCCAACTGTATGTTTTTGTTGTAAATTATAAATCAATTGTAGTACTTCATTAACATCAAATAGTTTTTCAGGATTGGCTTCTATTGTTAAAGAAGAATGGTTTAGTCCTTCTGAAATATCTTCCAATTCAATAATAACGCTATTTAATCTATTCCATAGAGAATCAAAATCTGATGAAAATCCACGTAGTTTCCCTAGTGTACGCCTTCCTTCTTTTGCAGTTTCAAGCGTGCCGTATTGTTCTTCTGAAAACAATTGAATAAGTTGCGATAATGATTCTTGTATTGCTTCTGTATTGTTAAGGGTTTCATAGGTTTCTTCTAATTCAATTTGATTCAATCCTTCTAATTTTGCCGCTACCAATTCATTGTATAAAAAAGTATTATAATCCAATTCTTTTGAAGCGGATTCTTTTTTATATTTTAATTCTGTAATTATTTCAGAAACCTCATTATATTCCATTAATTCTTTTGAATATTTTTTTAATAAATCGGAATTTCCGGCTAGTACATCAATGACTTCCATTTGAAAGATTTCTGAAAATAAATTGAGAGTCTCATACTGATTATGAATATCGACTAAATGGGGGGAAAGTGCTTGTAATTGAGAAAGTGTTACTGGGGTGTCATTAACAAAGGCTCTAGATTTTCCTGAAGGCAATAACTCTCTTCTTACGATGGTATGAATATCGAAATCCAGATTGTTTTCTTTAAAAATAGTTGAATGAAAATGTGTTTCTAATTTAAATTCTACTTCGACAATACATTTCTTAGAAATATCCTTAACACTAGTTAAATCTGCTCGCTTCCCTAAAACCAATTCCAAAGCTCCTAATAAAATAGATTTCCCTGCTCCAGTCTCACCAGTTATGATGGTCAACCCAGAATTGAAATCCACACCTATATCATCTATAAGTGCAAAGTTTTTTATGGAAAGGTTTGTTAACACAAAGCAATTTAATAAAAATAAATCCCCTTTTTCAAGAAGTTTATCATTAGTTTCTAAAGTAAGATTGAAAAATTATTTTTTATAAAAAAATATTAGAACTTTATCTCTTCCCATTTATTCCGTAAAGACGGAGCCATTCGACTAAGATCATTTACTAGGCTCACAATATTTACACTTGGACCATCGCTAAAAATACTACTGATCTCATCTCCTTTAGCATCGAAAAATGTTCGCAACAAGTAAGAATTGGGTCTTCTATCATTAATTCTTTTTAATATTCCAATGGCAGATGCAATGTTTATTTTGGCATCTTTAGGTGATAGAGCCATCAAATCTAAGCCCTCAAGATGGTATTTATATAATGCAGTGTGGTATTCTTTATACACCTGAGAGATCAATGCATCGTTATACCGAAATCTGGATTGTGTCCCATCTGAAGATTTCCAACCCAAAGAACCTCCTGATGATGCTGTATTTACAATCTGTCTAGCGGTCTCAAAATAAGCTCTTCCAGCATTCAATTCGTAGGTATCTGCATCAAGACCTAATATGGTATAAACATGAAAAGCGATGACTGAAATTAAATTTGAATCAAAGGTATTAATATTAAAATTTAAAGGTTCAAACTCACTGTATGTGAAATCAAATTGCCGGTCGTTATAATTATATATCGGACTTTCATAGGTAGACTGAAAAATAGGCCTGGAAGCTTGTATTTGAATCGTAGCCTTAAAAATATTTGATTCGTAATTTGTAACAATTATTGTCATATTACAATCGATACGCTCTTGATTCTTAAATTGTTGATTGGTCCATCTGGTCGTATTAACAAAATCGGTTAACTGTGTTTTCAGTGTTCTAAAAACTTGTTGGTTAGGTTGACCCGTTTGGTCTGCATTAATTTCAATGGAACAATTAAGTTCTTGTGCATGACTAAAAGATATCGTTAATAATAGGCTAAGTGAAAATAAAAATCTAGGCATGGAGTTGTTTTATAATTTGTTGTAAAATATCGCTGGCTACTTCTTCTTTAGGCTTAACTTCAAAAGAATACACTTTATTGTCTCTGCTTATTAATGTAATTTTATTCGTATCGATTTTAAAGCCCGCACCTTTATCATTAAGCGAATTTAATACAATTAAATCTAAATTCTTTTTTTTCAGTTTTGTTTTTGCATTTTCTAATTCATTTTCAGTTTCCAAAGCAAAGCCTACTAAAAATTGTTTGTTTTTTATCTCGCCTAAAGAAGCTAAAATATCATTGGTTTTTTTAAGAGTGAGTGTTAAAGTGGGTGATTCCTTTTTAATTTTCTGACTTGATGAAAATTCAGGTTTAAAGTCTGCTACTGCAGCACTTAAAATTGCAATGTCACAATCATTAAAGTTCGCATGTGTAATCTCAAACATTTCCTGAGCTGTAGTTACCTTTAGAATAGTAATAGCTTCATTTATCAGGCTCAAACTTACTGGACCCGTAATTAGGGTGACCTGTGCCCCAAGGTCTGCTGCTATTTTAGCAAGTGCAAAGCCCATTTTCCCACTGGAATGATTTCCAATAAAACGAACAGGATCAATAGCTTCAAAGGTAGGACCCGCTGTAATTAATACATTCTTCCCACGTAAGGGCAAAGTATCGAGTAGTTTTTTTTCTACAAAAGAAATTATCTCTTCAGGCTCGGTCATTCTTCCTTGTCCAACTAAACCACTTGCTAATTCCCCAACAGCAGCTGGAATTAGTATATTTCCAAACCCTTTAAGCTTTTTAAAGGATTGTTTCGTTGTAGGATGTTTATACATATTCAAATCCATGGCTGGTGCAAAATATACTGGACATTTAGCTGAAAGATATACTGCTAGCAATAAATTATCACAGGTACCATTTGCCATTTTAGATAGTGTATTTGCTGTTGCAGGTGCTATGATAACTATATCCGCCCACAGTGCTAAATCAACATGATTATTCCATTGAGCGTTTTCATCTTCTTCTTTGGTAAAAGAGGAATGAACTTCGTTTTTAGATAAAGTAGAAAGAGTTAATGGGGTAACAAAATCCTTTGCTGAAGGAGTCAAAATAACTTTTACATCTGCTCCCTTTTTAACAAGGAGTCGGACTAAAAATGCAGACTTGTAAGCAGCAATACCTGCAGTAACACCAAGTACTATTTTTTTACCACTTAAAACAGACATCTGTTATTCTTCTATTTCTTTGTCTTTAGTATTTCTAAAATAGATTTTATCTTCTAACCATTCTTGTACAGCAATTGCATGGGGCTTTGGAAGTCTTTCATAGAATTTTGATACTTCAATTTGTTCTTTATTCTCGAAAATTTCTTCTAAACTATCATTATACGTTGCAAATTCATCCAACTTTTCAAGAAGTTCTTTTTTTATGTCGGCATTAACCTGAATCGCTCTTTTAGAAATAATCGATATCGCCTCATAAATATTGTCTGTTGGTGCATCGATTAAATTTTTATCGATAGTTGTAGTACTTGATGGCGCATCAGTATTTTTTAAATCTTTCATAATTTTTAACTTGAAGTTTCAGTATTTGTTAATCTATTTTCTATATCTGCCATAATCTTTTCAGCCTCTGGCATCGAATCACTTTCTTTATAATATTTGATATAATCGGTATAATAATCTTTTGCAATTAATAATCGTTGGTGAACTTTTGATGGAACACTTTTGATAGCTAACTGATATGCAGCTTCAAATTTTCCAAAAAATGCAGCTTCTCTAAAAACAGAACCTGGGTGATCACTAATAAAATTATCGAATGCTGCAATCGAATTCTTATACGTTGCTAAGGCATTTCCTAATTTTAAATATTGTTTTGCTATTTCAATATCTTTCTTTTCTAGCTTGTACCGTAATTCCGAAACTTTTTCATTGGCTTCAACACGGTATTCAGAATTTGGAAAGTTATCGATAAAAATTTGTAGTTTTTCTAAGCCTGTATGTGTTTCAGTCTGGTCTTTAGAATATATTGGTGATAAATGATAATAACTTATTGCAGAAAGGTAGGATGCAAATTCTAAACTATCGCTTTTTGGATACGAATTTGCAAAACGATCAAACTGGTATCCTGACAGGTAATAGTCTCCAAGTTTGTAATAAGTATTTGCATACATAAACATAAGCTTTTCCGCTTGAGGTTTTCCTCTGTAAACAGGTACAATCTGCTCCATAAGCTTTAAAGACTTCTTATAATTTTCCTCCTCATATAGCTTTTCAGCAAAGGCAAATTTTGCTCCAGCATCGGGATTTTTTAAGACCTTTTGGTATTCGCTACAAGAGGAAAAAAGAAGGCTTACAAATAATAATAATATACTTATTTTCATCGTTTTAAAAAACATTGTGCAAAAGTAATGAATTAAACCTGATAACAAAAACTTATTATGACACTAAAAATAGGGTTCCTTTTTAATTTTCAATAACTTTTTTGAAATAGTTAGTCTCTGGTCGTAAACTTTCATATTGTTGATTATTAAGTTAATAACATCTGTTTTCTAACTGAATCCAGCTCTAAAAAATGCCTTATATTGTTATAACTAACGGATTTACTGGTTTTATAAGCCATAGATTCGTTTTAAAAAAATGATTCTGCGCAAACGCTTTGAGTTATCTCCAGTTTTAGGAAGCATTCCAATATCAGAGGTAAAGATTCTCTTAAAAAGCAGAGATGAACTTCCACCAGTTTTATTAGCCCTCCAAACAATTTTCACTAACAAGGCATCCCATCAAAAAATGTTTAAACTTGTAGAACCCATTGTTCAAAATGGGAAACGACAAACAGGACGCCAGGGGATGGCCATATGGGAAGTGATTGTTTTATCTGTTATACGATTAACCCTTAACAGCAATTACGATCGTTTATTGTGAATTGCCAATTCAGATAAATATGTGCGTCAACTCATGGGTATAGAAGGCGATTCTCATGGGTTCACAGTAGAAGATAAGCAATACCGTTTAACGGCATTAAAGGAAAACATTGGATTGCTAAAAGTTGAAACCACAGAAAAGATCAATGCCTTAGTTTTGGAAGTAGGACAGGGTTATCTAAAAAAAAGACCGAGAAGCTGTTGCGCTTAAAGCCGATAGTTATGTTGTAAAAACCAATGTACTTTTCCCCACAGATTATAATTTGTTGTGGGATGCAGCCCGAAAATGTATTGTTATCAGTTGCACTTTAGCATCTCAACAAAACATATGGGGCTGGCGCAACGGGTCTGATTGGAAAAAGCGTGTTAAAATTGAATTTAGAAAGCTACAAAAGACCAGGAGATCTGGAGGCAAACATAAGGAATTTCGTTTAAAAACTGCTGCAGAGAATTACTTAAATCTAGCCCAAACCCTTTATAAAAAGATAAACACATTCAAAAGCGTTTTTAAGGTCAATACAATACATCAATACTCATTATTATTTGAATTAGAGTACTGCAGCAAGATGCCAGCCAAACATATAGATTTGGCAGAGAGAAGGTTATTAAAGGGAGAAAAGATTCCTCATAGCGAGAAAGTGTTTTCTTTATTTGAACCTCATACCAAATGGATTAACAAAGGGAAAGCCGGAGTGATTGCAGAACCGGAACAAAAACATTTGATTATTACAGATCAAAATCATTTTATAGTTTACCACAGACTAACAGGAGATCCTCCCGATGCAGAATTTACTGTTAAAACTGCCAAAGAGGTAAAAAAACAGTTTGCTAATCGATTAACATCCCTGAGCTTTGACAAGGGGTTTAGTTCTAAAGAAATCATTGCACAACTCGAAAAAAGTATTCCTGATGTCATGCTCAAACAAAAAGGAAGACGCAATAACGTCAGACTAGAAATAGAAAGGGATAAAGATTTCAAGCAACTCAACAACAGTCATCAAAGCATTGAATCTGACATAAACCAACCGGAACATCATGGATTGAACAAATGTCCTGACAAAGGGGAGGAAAACTTCGAAAAATATGTTGCTCTTGCTGTTTTATCCTATAATCTTCACCGTTTAGGAAATTTAATAAAAAAGAAAAGCATCAAAGAAAAAACGAAACAGAGGCACAAAGCAGCTTAAAAATGCGAGTTCCTTTATGAGTTTAAACATAAGTAACCATAGGATAGCTATGCCTGAAAACCAGCTTTCAGACCAAAATGATGGTGTTTATCAAAAAATCTTACAGCAAAAATTAAAAACGCCTTGATAATCTCTTTTTAATTCTAAAAACAGAATAAACCCTACGCTAGTTTTTGATATTAAAGAAATTTATACTCTTACCGACCAGACACTATTTAGATAGAGAACCCTAATCTATGATTTATATTGGTTTAGTGCTGACCAAGTTTAATGCAACAATTAAAAATAAGAACTACCTTAGTCGAACAAGTATTTAAAAAGGATAACTTATGGCTAAAAAGAAAACCTGGCGAGAGAAAATAAATGAGATTGAAGAAAAGATTCATGTGATAACTCCTGAATGGGAAGAAAAATTAGGTAAAGGAAAAATACTGATTCCAAATGCATTGGATATTGAACGACTCATAAACAAAACCAATAAAGGTGAATTGCTGACCAATGATATTATTAGAGAGACATTGGCTAAAGAGAAAAAAGTACTATTAACTGCTGCAATCCCAACAGGAGTCTATTTAAAATTCATTGCTTTAGCTGCAGAAGAAGAAAGACAATTCAAAATGAACAATGTAACTCCCTATTGGAGAGTATTGAAACCTAATGGGACAATAAATATTAAATTTCCAGGTGGTGCTGAAAAACAGATAGAATTACTTGAATTGGAAGGGCACATTTTTGAGGAAGGAAAAGGAAAAAAACCACCTAGAGTAGTTTCATTTGAAAATAAATTAACTAATACATTTAAAAGTATTCATTAGAATAAACCTCATAATTATGACAATTACTACAACCCAAAATGCAACAAAAAATTATATTGAAGGAAGTAAAAAACAATGAGAATAAAGTTTTAAAAAAATAACAAAAAGCTAGTAATATTTGTTAATGTCGGTCAAAAGCCCGCAACAACAATTAAACTAATATTGGTAGCAAGCTTGACCAGTCTTAAAATAGGTAATCATAAAACATTATAACTCCAAAACCATAAACTCATGACAAAGTGGATCCAATTCCTCTTTAAGTTTTTTAAAAAGTTTATCACCAAACTCCAAATACATCTCCGAAAAATTTACTGTTCGTTCCTGTAAACTTTCCTTTGGAAATAATAGATCTTGTAGGGTTGTTAATCTATTTAGTTCATCTGCCAACTTACGCTTCTCGGCTCTAAATAATCGTTTCTCTAAATTATCAAGTCCATTGAGCTGCTTTTTTTCCTGTGCACCAACAGCTCCTATGAAGGATCGATCCGTTTTTTCAGCTATTTTATAAAGATCTTTAAATTGTTTTTTAAGATATTCTCTTTGTTTAGTGAAATCAATAACAGTTTCTGAAAGCAAATGGGTATGTTTTTTTTCTAATTCGTATGAAGGTAGAAATAAGGATTCCACGTTCCCATTTAATTTTTCTAACTTATTAATCAGTTTTTTAGGAACTATCAAAACTGAATTCCGAAGTAACAGAATTGGAAAAGGAACTTGTACACTTTCAAAATAATCTTTTAACTGAAACCAGTAGGCCAATTCTCCTCCTCCTCCACCCACATAACATAAGTTGGGCAACACTACTTCTTGAAATAAAGGTCGTAGCAAGGCATTGGGTGAAAAACGAATGGGATGATCGTGAAGTTCTTTTAAGATTTCTTCTTTATTAAAAGTACGCTTGGTATTTTTTATTTTAAAAACTCCATCCTCTTCTACAATGCGTTCGCGCATTCCTTTTGTTAGATAAAATAAATTAATCTCTCTGGGATGTACTTGCTTTTTATGTCTTATTTTTTCAAGTCTTTTCGAAGTGGCTTCTACTTTTTGAAAAGATAACTTTTTAGTGAGTTCTTTTTCAACAAAGGGGATGAATTGCTTTTTTAAATTTGAATCGTTTCCGTCTATGATGACCAACCCGTAGCTTGAGAATAATTCGTTGGCTAAATATCGAGTTGCATCAGTTAGGTTGTTGTGTTTAAGATAGGCTTCAGAAAAAAGGGTAATTAATTTGAGTGCCTGCTCACTTTCACCTAAGTTTGATTTTAATTCAAAATGTAATTTTTCTAAGCCTTTTGTTGATAATTCCCCTACAGCTCCCGATGCTTCTCTATCCCATGTTATTTTCTTTCCGAAGAGATTAAAATAATTGATCTCATCAAAATCATGATCTTCTGTAGCCATCCAATATACAGGTACAAAATGATTGGAAGGATTTTCTTTATTTAATTTCTCTGAAAGATTGATCACCGAAAATATCTTATATAAAAAATATAAGGGTCCCGTAAATAAGTTGAGTTGGTGACCAGTTGTAATGGTGAACGTATTTTCTTTTGAAAGGGAGTCGATGTTGTTTTGGGTGGCAATAGAAACTGAAACGTTCTTATATTGTTTATTGAGCGTACTCACTAATATAATTCTTGGTTTTGAATTCGAATCACTTCCATTCTGTTCTGCGATACGATTGAATGATTTCCGTTTTTCATTCAACTGTTTTTCAAAATTTTCAAGTTTAGGAAAATGATTGTAAAAAGAATGTAGCTCGGGTTTTTCATCTAAATAATCACAAATTAAATTTGAGAAATACCCAGTTTCCCGGTATGGTATGGTGTGGTTTGTCATATATAATTTCAGAATATAAGATGTAAAAATACGAAATCCTTAATAGTGATATTTAATGATATGTTAATATTAATTTTTAGTAGCTTTAACGATTCAATAAAAAAATTATAATGACACGATCTATTACTCTTCTTATTTTATTTTTTTCTTTATACATTTCAGCTCAAATAAAAACACCTTCTCAATTCTTAGGTTATGAGATTGGCACTCAATTTTCTCGACATGCTGATGTGGTGCATTATTTTGAATATGTGACCTCAAAGAGTTCTATGGTAACTTATAATTCTTATGGAAAAACAAATGAACGGCGTCCACTAACCTATGAGATTGTTTCTTCTGAAGACAATTTGAACAATTTAGAAACCATTCGTACCAATAACTTAAAGAATACTGGTATACTTGAAGGTGATGTACAACCTAAAATTGCAATCGTATGGTTGAGTTATAATGTTCATGGGAATGAAGCCTCTAGTACTGAAGCTGCCATGCTCACCATTTACAAATTAATTACTGAAAAACAATCCTGGCTGGAAAATACAGTGGTGATCATAGACCCTTGTGTAAATCCTGATGGTCGAGATCGATATGCAAATTGGTACAATCAAGTAAAAGCCAAACCATATAATGTAAAACAAAATGCAACGGAACATCATGAACCTTGGCCAGGGGGAAGGGCTAATCATTACTTATTCGATCTTAATAGAGACTGGGCTTGGGCAACGCAAGTAGAAAGTGAACAACGGCTTAAAATTTATAATAATTGGATGCCTCATGTACATGTGGATTTTCATGAGCAAGGAATCAATGAGCCCTATTATTTTGCTCTGGCAGCAAAACCCTATAATGAAATTATTACCCCATGGCAGCACCAATTTCAAGTTGATATAGGTAAAAATCACGCACGATATTTTGATAAAGAAGGCTGGTTATTTTTTACTCGAGAACGCTTTGATCTTTTATATCCAAGCTATGGAGATACCTACCCAACATTTATGGGTGCCATTGGTATGACCTATGAACAAGCTGGAAGTTCTGGACTTGGTATCAATACCGATGAGGGTTATGAATTAACACTTGTGGATCGTGTTGCACACCATACTACTACTGGTCTTTCAACTGTAGAAATTTCATCTCAAAACGCTGTAAAATTAAATGCTGAATTTAAAAAATTCTTTGAAAATGAAAGCTTAAAATATAAAAATTATATTTTAAATGGTAATCCAGACAATATAAAAATGCTCACTGATTTATTAGACAAACACCAAATTAAGTATGGATATTCGAATAGTAAGTCGGCCAGTGGATTTCATTATGCGGCCCAAAAAAATGGAACGATCAATGCTGAAAATGCTCTCGTTGTAAACACCAACCAACCAAAAGGCAAAATGATTAAAGCCCTATTTGAGCCTAATGCAAAATTAAGTAATCCCTTAAGATACGATATCACTGCCTGGAGTATTCCTTATGCCTATGGCCTTGAAACGGTTGCGAGTACAAACTTAGTACAAGCTAATGAAATGAGAATTGCTATTGCAGTAAACAATAACCCAGCACCAACAAATGCAGGATATATCAGCAAATGGAATAATTTAAAGGACGCTTCCTTCCTTTCGGAATTATTGACCAATAATATTAACGTTCGATTTTCTGAAAAAGAACTCAGTTTTAATAATAACAAATTTGACAAAGGTAGTTTAATAATTACCCGTAGTGATAATAAGAACAACACCAATTTTGATAAATTAGTTACAGATATTGCCAACAAATACCAACGCAAATTATACGCATCATCAACTAGTTTTTCTGATAATGGAACCGATTTTGGTTCGCCAGATGTGAAGTTGGTTAACAAACAAAACATTGCTGTTTTAAAAGAAAATGGAGTCTCATCCTTAAGTTATGGAGCCATTTGGCACTTTTTTGAAACGCAAATCAACTACCCTATTACATCAATAGATACTGATTATTTAAATACTATTGATTTAGGTGAATATGATGTGTTAATTTTACTGGAAGGATATTATGGAAAAGTCATTTCAGACGATAGGCTGGAAAGCTTAAAAGAATGGATTCGAGCTGGAGGAAAAGTTATTGCTATGGGTAGAGCGGTAGGTTTTTTTAAAGATAAAGATGACTTTAATATTGTTTCTAATGAAAATGATGATGAAAACAGCTCTGAAGAATCTGATAATAAGGATAAACTAATACCATATGATCAACGATCCCGTAATTATTTAAAAAACTTTATCGCAGGGAGTGTTTACAAAATTACTTTAGACACTAGCCACCCATTAGCTTTTGGATACAATGACACCTATTTTAGTTTAAAACTTGGAAGTAAATCCTATCAATTTTTAGAAAATGGATATAATGTTGGTTATATTTACGGTGATGCCATTAGTGTTTCTGGTTTTTCGGGTAAAGATGCAAAAGAGGGATTAAAAAACTCATTGGTTTTTGGAGAATCACGTATGGGCAAAGGAAGTATTATCTATTTAGTGGATAATGTATTGTTTCGATCCTTTTGGGAACAAGGAAAATTGTTTTTTGTGAATAGTATTTTCTTTGTTAATAATAATAAAGTTAGGATATAGTATTAATTATTAAACTAATGCTTTCAACTATGATGTCAAAAATTACATATCGCCCTATAGATTTATTTATAAAGATTGTTGTATTATCTATTTTACTTGTATGGAGTTATAATATTGTAAAACCATTTATATTATTAATTGTGTGGGCATTAATTGTAGCTGTTGCCCTTAATCCTATATATCAAAAAATAATAAGAATTTTTAAAGGTAAATTTAAAGGATTTGCATCTATTCTATTTGTATTGATATTACTAGCATTAATCATACTTCCAGCTATAAGTGTAACTAAGTCTGTTGTTAGATCTTCAAAAGATATATTTCATAAATTTGAGAATGGAAATTTAGAGATTCCGCCACCAAACGCAAGTGTAAAAGAATGGCCAATTATAGGTGAAAGTCTTTATACTTATTGGGAAAGTGCATCCGTTAATATTGAAAGTTTTATAATTAGTAACCCTGAAGAAGTGAAGAGTTCTTTAGGATGGATTTTTAAATTATTAAAAGGATTAATGGGTTCTGTAATGTTATCACTCGTTGCATTGATTATTGCAGTTGTTCTTATGTATTCTGCAAGGGATGGATATGATAGGGGTGAAAAATTTATGGCCAAATTAGTTTATGGAAAAGGGAAAGAGCTAATGGAAATGTGTATCAATACTATAAGAAGTGTGGTTAAAGGAATTTTGTTAGTCGCAGTGATCCAGTCGGTATTTGCTTTTGCAGGATTTTCAATGATTGGTCTTTCCGATATGTCTGGAATATTAGCTATCTTAGTTCTATTAGCTGCTATTATTCAGATTCCAGTAACGTTGGTTGTTATTCCTATAATCATTTATGTGTTCTCATTTACAGATACTACTCCAGCTGTTATTTTCGCTATTTACATCGTTCTTGTGTCTTTAATAGATAATGTTTTAAAACCATTATTATTAGCAAAAGGGCTACAAACACCTATGATTGTTATATTAATTGGAGCAATTGGCGGTATGATATTTCAAGGTATCTTGGGCCTTTTTATCGGACCAGTAGTACTTGCTATTGCTCATAGATTATATACAAACTGGATTAATAGTTCTGAATTGATTTAAAATTACATATTATTAGAATACAGTTTTATTAACAAAAATTTTAAAAAAGTAAATTAAATTGAAAAAGAGTCAATGTATCATTGACTCTTTTTTTTTACTTTTGAAACCACAATGTGGTACCAAATAAAATCTTACCTTATTTACCTTCTGAATTCAAAAAACCAACACGGGGTCCACTCCTCTTTTGTATATGATTTAGTTAGTAACTGTTTTTAGGACAAAAAAAAGTATTCAGAATACTCTAAATTAAAAAAATGCAGAACTCAATTACTTCAAAATAATGATATCATTCAAGTAACCGATTTTAGAGCAGACTCCAGGGTTTTTAAATCGGATGAAAGGAAGGTATCAGATATAGTTAAAAATGCTGGAATAGCTATTAAAAAACAACAATTGCTATATCGAATGGTTAATTATTTTAATTCTGAAAACATTTTAGAATTAGGAACATCTATTGGTCTGGCATCGTCGACTATGGCTTTAGCAAATCCTAATGCTAAAATTATCACTATTGAAGGATGTAAGAACACCTCAAAAATTGCTCTAGATTTATTTGATGAGTTTAATTTAAAGAACATTCATCTTTACAATTCAACTTTTGAAGATTTTTTTTATGAAAACCATACTACAGGATATGATCTGGTTTATATAGATGGTGATCATGATAAAGAAAAAACACTCCAGTATTTTAAAATCCTTTTAGATTATATGAATAATAATTCAATTTTAATTTTTGATGATATTTACTGGAATCCTTCAATGAATGATGCTTGGATTCAAATTATTAAGCACCCAAAGGTTACAGTAAGTATTGACACCTATTATTGGGGTATGGTTTTTTTTCGTAAAGAACAAGAAAAACAACATTTTACAATTAGAATGTAACAAGCCAATAGACTATGCGTCTTATGAGAAAACTAGTATATTGCAATAATAATAAAAGCATTTTATAATAAATGGATCCAGTAATAAAAATTAGAGGAATTGTTAGAAACTTCCCATTAGGACAAGAAGTTGTAAAAGTATTAAAGGGCATCGATCTAGATGTTGAACGTGGAGAATATGTTGCGTTAATGGGCCCTTCTGGGTCTGGAAAATCCACATTAATGAATCTATTAGGTTGCTTAGATACTGCAACGGCTGGCACTTACGAGTTAAATGGTAAAGATGTAAGTAATATGACCCAAGATGAACTTGCTGAAATAAGAAATAAAGAAATCGGTTTTGTCTTTCAAGTCTTCAATTTACTACCCAGAACAATCGCATTGGAAAATGTTGCTTTACCCATGATCTATGCAGGTGTCTCAAAAGATAAACGCATAGAAAGAGCTGAAAAAGTATTGGAAGATGTAGGCTTATCAGATCGTATGGATCATAAACCCAGTCAACTATCTGGGGGACAAAGGCAACGGGTAGCAGTTGGAAGAGCTTTGGTGAATAAGCCTTCCATTATTCTTGCAGACGAACCCACCGGGAACCTTGATTCAAAAACATCCTTAGAAATTATGACTTTATTCGAAGATATTCATGCACAAGGGAATACTGTTATTGTAGTTACCCATGAGGAAGATATTGCTAAACATGCACATCGTATCATTCGGTTAGTGGATGGTATGATTTCCAGTGATATTCGTCGGTAAACTAAATCAAATTCAAAAAGACCAAATTCCAAAATCCTTTCACGAGAATGCTGGGAGAATTACCAAAATTTAATATTTTTAGAGTTAAATCAACTTTGAACGTTCCAAGATTTATTTAATTAGTAAATTGAAATTTAAAAAAACATGGAACCCATAAATTTATCTAACCCAGTCATTCTTATTATTGGTGGATTTTTATTACTAGCCCTACTCTATTTTTGGAATAAATATAATATTAAAAAAAGACGAAATAGGAACCGTAGAAGCTTTAGGAAGAGATATTATGACAAAAAAGATACTATAGAATAGGTTTTATCTAAATTCTCGTATAATTAAGTTACAAAACAATCATCATTTGAATAACACAAAGCATTGAAAATAAAACCTGCTAATTCTGTTAAATTATCGGTATTAATTTCATTTGAAATCCATACTTTCGTGAAAATTAGTGAAATTAGTGTCCAATGAAAATTTATACAAAAACAGGTGATAAAGGAATTACTGCTCTCTTTGGTGGGACTCGTGTCCCCAAACATCACATCAGAATTGAAAGCTATGGTACGGTAGATGAGCTAAACTCAAACATAGGTCTTATAAGAGATCAAATGATTGATAGCCATACTAAAGATATATTGATCCATATCCAGGAACAACTTTTTACATTAGGTGCGATTTTAGCAACCGATCCTAAAAAAGAGCTATTAAAAAGTGGAAAAGAACGACTTAATATTCCAAAAATTGAAGCAAAAGATATTTTCCTCTTAGAGTCAGAAATGGATACCATGAATACCTCTTTACCAGAAATGACAAATTTTATACTTCCTGGGGGGCATCCAACCGTGTCATATTGTCACATAGCACGTTGTATATGCCGCAGGGCAGAGCGCTTAACGAGCCTGTTAAACAATCAGGAGCCTGTAAATGAGCAGGTATTAATCTATTTAAATAGATTATCTGATTACCTGTTTGTGCTGGCACGAAAATTGACGAAAGACTTAAAAGCTGAAGAAATTAAATGGACACCTAATAGAAGTTAATTTTTTCAAAAAATTAAAATATAAGTTGCTGTTATTTAATAACTTATAAATGTTCATTAAAATTGTGCAGAAATAATTAAGATTTTTAATGACTTTTTAATCTAAAAAATTACTTTTGCAGAAAATATTAAAATTATAGTAATGTACTGGACATTAGAATTAGCATCCTATTTAAGTGATGCACCCTGGCCGGCAACTAAAGATGAATTAATCGATTATGCTATTAGAACTGGAGCTCCTTTAGAAGTTGTTGAAAACCTACAAGCATTTGAAGATGAAGGAGATTCTTATGATTCTATTGAAGAGATATGGCCAGATTTTCCAACAGATGATGATTATCTGTGGAATGAAGACGAATATTAAATTAAACAAAATAACAGTTAAAAAGTCTCACTCAAGAAATTGAGTACGAGACTTTTTTTTTGCATATAATTCTGTAACTAAAAACACCCAATCCTTTTGGCAAAGTTGTTTTTTTGCAGTTTTTTTGCAACATATGAAAAAGATTTAAAGCTTTTTCAATTTTGGAAAAAAATAGAATAAGATCATGGGATTTTTAGATAGCGTATTAAAAGTATTTGTAGGAGATAAATCCAAAAAAGACCTAAGTGAAATACAACCATTTGTCGAAGAAATTAAAAAACAAGAAGCAGTAGTTTCCCTATTAACATTAAATGAATTACGCAGCAAGTCTGATGAATTCCGAACTAGGATAAAAGACGACCAAAAAGAGATTCAAGAACAAATAGAAAGTCTCGAAAAAAGCACTGAAACTATTGAAGATATTAATGAAAAAGAAGAAATTTATAATGCGATAGACCAACTAAAAGATGATCTATATCAAGTTGAAAAAATAACGCTAGATGCTATTCTTCCAGAAGCTTTTGCAGTTATGAAAGAAACTGCAAAACGTTTTTTAGAAAACGAAACACTTACGGTTACAGCTACTCCTTTTGATCGGGAAATATCTGCCCGAAAAAATTATGTAACTCTTAATGGCGACAAGGCAATCTGGACAAATTCATGGGATGCAGCTGGTAAAGATATAACCTGGGATATGATTCATTACGATGTTCAGCTAATTGGTGGTGTTGCAATTCATATAGGGAAAGTTACGGAAATGCAAACCGGTGAAGGTAAAACATTAGTAGCCACATTACCACTCTACCTTAATGGTCTTTCTGGTAATGGAACTCACCTTGTTACAGTAAATGATTATCTTGCAAAACGTGATAGCGCCTGGATGGCACCTATATTTGAGTTTCACGGCCTTAGTGTAGATTGTATTGACCATCATAAACCTAATTCCAAAGAGCGAAGAAAAGCATATAATTCAGACATTACCTATGGTACCAATAATGAATTTGGCTTTGACTACCTAAGAGATAATATGGCACATGCTCCAGAAGATCTTGTACAACGTCCTCACAATTTCGCAATAGTTGATGAGGTGGATTCAGTTTTAATTGATGATGCGCGTACCCCATTGATCATTTCTGGCCCTGTCCCTGAAGGAGACAGACATGAATTTAATGAGCTAAAGCCTAAGATTGCCGATATTGTTGCAATTCAAAAAAAGAATTTAACACATGTACTAGCTGAAGCTAAAAAGCTTATTTCAGATGGAGATGAAAAAGAAGGTGGTTTCTTATTATTACGTGTTTATAGAGGAATCCCCAAAAATAAAGCATTGATCAAATATTTATCTGAAGAAGGAGTGCGCCAAATTCTTCAGAAAACTGAAAATCATCATATGTCAGATAACAATCGGGAGATGCCTAAGGTGGATGCCGAATTGTATTTTGTGATCGAAGAAAAGAATAATCAGATTGAGTTAACAGATAAGGGTATTGATTACCTTTCTGGAGCAGATGATCCCGATTTCTTTGTAATGCCAGAAATTGGTAATGAGATAGCTAGAATTGAAGAAAAAGACCTTATCCCTGAAGAAGAAGCAAACTTAAAAGAGGCACTTTTTAGAGATTTTGGAATTAAGAGTGAGCGAATCCATACCATGAACCAATTGCTGAAAGCCTATTCTTTATTTGAAAAGGATACCGAATATGTAGTCATGGACAATAAAGTGATGATCGTTGATGAGCAAACCGGTCGAATTATGGATGGTAGACGATATAGTGATGGATTACACCAGGCTATTGAAGCCAAAGAAAACGTAAAAATCGAAGCTGCAACACAAACCTTTGCGACAATTACACTTCAGAATTACTTTAGAATGTATCGTAAACTTTCAGGTATGACGGGAACTGCAGTTACCGAAGCTGGAGAATTATGGGAAATCTATAAATTGGACGTTATTGAAATACCAACGAACAAACCAATTGTAAGAGATGATCGCGAAGATAAAATTTATAAAACCAAACGCGAAAAATACAATGCAGTTATAGAAGAAGTAACCAATCTTTCCAATGCGGGGAGACCTGTATTAATAGGTACTACTTCTGTGGAAATTTCAGAATTATTAAGCCGCATGTTAAGTATTAGAAGTGTTCCACATAATGTACTAAATGCCAAACTCCATAAAAAAGAAGCAGATATTGTTGAAGAGGCCGGTAATACTGGCGTAGTAACTATAGCGACCAACATGGCTGGTCGTGGTACCGATATTAAATTGAGTGATACTGTTAAAAAAGCCGGCGGACTTGCAATCGTAGGTACCGAACGTCATGATTCACGTCGTGTAGACAGACAGTTACGTGGACGTAGTGGTCGACAAGGAGATACGGGAAGTTCACAATTTTATATTGCTTTAGATGATAATTTAATGCGACTCTTCGGAAGTGAACGAATTGCAAAAATGATGGATAAGATGGGGCTAAAAGAAGGAGAAGTCATCCAACATTCCATGATCTCGAAATCTATCGAACGGGCTCAGAAAAAAGTGGAAGAAAATAACTTCGGAATACGTAAGCGATTGCTGGAGTATGACGATGTTATGAATGCTCAAAGAGAAGTGGTTTACAAACGTAGATACCATGCTTTATTTGGCCAACGCCTTCGAGTGGATATTGCGAATATGATCTATGATACAGCAGAGGTGATTTCTGAAACCAATAAAATGGCTCAGGATTTTAAAAACTTTGAGTTTGAATTAATACGGTATTTCTCAATTAGTTCTCCCATTAGTAAATCGGAGTTTGAGAAAATGGAATTCCATGAAATTGCCGGGAAAATATATAAGGCAGCATACGAACATTATCAAGAAAAAATGATTCGCAATGCAGAGATTGCATTCCCTGTAATTAAAAATGTTTATGAACATCAAAAAGATCAATACAAACGAATTTTAGTTCCATTTACCGATGGGGTTAAAACATTGAATGTTGCCACAGACTTAGAAAAGGCATATGAAACAGAAGGGAAACAACTAATACAAGATTTCGAAAAAAATATTTCCTTGGCTATTATTGATGATGCATGGAAAACCCATTTACGTAAAATGGATGAGTTAAAGCAATCAGTTCAATTGGCTGTGCATGAACAAAAAGATCCATTGTTAATTTATAAATTTGAAGCTTTTGAATTGTTTAAAGCTATGATCGAACAAGTTAACAAAGATGTGATCTCATTCTTATTTAAAGGAGAGATACCACAGGAGAATCAACAACAAATTAGAGAAGCTCGTCAGGTAAAATCCAATAAGGATTTAAAAGAACAAAAAGACGAAATCCAAAATATGGATGAGCGTGCTACAGAATCTCGTGCTGCTGGACAAACACAACCGCAACAACAACAAATTACAGAAACCATTGTCAGAGAACACCCAAAAATTGGCCGAAACAAAAAAGTAACTATTAAACATGTGATGAGTGGCGAAAACAAAACGGTGAAATACAAACAGGCAATTCCTCTTATTGATAAAGGGGAATGGGTATTGGTGGATTAGTTTTAATCTTATTTAGTTATATTTAAAAAGGAATTTCATTTATGAGGTTCCTTTTTTTTATCGCGATTTTAATTGTTTCAAGTTTTTGTATTATCTTTAGTTTTCATACATTAAGACCGTTGCAAGGGCTTGCATAATTTTGCAATATTTCGTATCTTTTTACCATGGAATTAGTACAGCAACCTACATTAGCCGATAGCATTTGCGATATACGTTCACGTAAGATAAAGCAAACCTTTTTCACACAAATCAATACACTTTTAGATTGGCAACCTATTGTCAAGATTTTTTCAAAAAGTATCCAGATGAAGCAAGCTGCAAAGCTCACTTTAAAGCAGAAAGAGATAGACAAGGAGTTATTTGTAAGCGTTGCCAATCTCAAGAGCATTATTGGCTATCCACAAGAAGTCAATACCAATGTAAATCCTGTAAGTTTAGAACGACTTTACGTAGTGGAACATTACTACATAAATCTCAGCTACCCTACTACTATTGGTATTTTGGAATGATGATGCTTACCAGCACAAAAAAGAGTTTTTCTGCATTAGAAATACAAAGACAGTTAGGTCATCCCTATTATGAGCCTATTTGGTATATGCTTCATAAAATACGTCACTCTATGGGTAGGCGAGATGATAATTATCTTCTTGGTAATCAAGTTGAACTTGATGAAGGTTTCTTTGAAATAGTTCCCAACAAAGAAAGACGAGATCAAATCGTAATAGAATTAGAAAACAATGATGGAAAATATAAGAGAGGTAAAGGAAGTCAAAAGCAAGCAATAGTATTGGTTATGGCTGAATCAATATCTGTGGAACCTACTAAAAAATACAGGCACAAAACCAATAAAAAAGTGAGATACATTAAAATGAAATTACTAGATGACCTTAGCAAAGAAAGCACCAATGCACAAGTAGAACAAGCTATTGATACAAAAACATCTGCAATAACAGACGGAGCTAATAACTATAATGATTTAGCAAACAGCCTCACTGACCATAAAGCTGTGGTAATAAAGGACAAGAAAGAGACTCGTAAAATTCTGCCTTGGGTTCATATAGCCATAAGCAATGCCAAAAGATTGCTGTTAGATGTGCATCATTCCATTGGTGAGCAATATCTGCAAAGTTATCTCGATGAGTTCTGCTATAAGTTTAATAGAAAATACTTCAATTCTGTATTCGATAGAGTTGTAACTAACTCTGTATCTGTAAAATGGGAGGTAAATATGTAATTAATCCGATAGCCATAAAATAAAATCTAAAAAGTTCGGTAATTATCCGAACTTTTTTTATATATTTGCAGTAAGAAATGAGACTAACTAATAAAAAAATATTAGAAAAGCTAAAAAGAAAAAACAAAGGAAACGCTACTTTGACCAAAGCTGTCGATAAGTTGATTAAGGATATTGACGAAAATGGCTGGAAAAACCAAAATGAACTAAATAAAACAAGGCAAGATGCAGATAATGTTCATAGTGAAGGATTTTACTTTTTCAATATCAATATCCACAGAACAATGATTCTGATTGAATTTGAAGACAATGAAGCAACTGTAGTATGGGCAGGAACGCATCAGCAATACGAAACGATTTTTAAGAACAATAGAAATACAATTCAAAAGTGGTTAAAGTTTAACGATTGGATTTAAAAATAATATTATGAAAACACAATTTGACATATCTCAACTAATTGAGACTGGAAAAATCCAAAATGAACTGGATTTTGAAAGAGCATTGATTGCGGACAGAAAATTACGTGTTCTTTCAAAGGAAAATCCGAAATTCAAATCTGTAAGAAAAAAATTAAGAGACTTAATTGAAAAGTATGAAAACCAAAACTGGAATACTGAATCAAAAATATCTGACAAAAAATTACGTGAAAGCGATATTGCGGAATTAATTGCCGAAAAGGAACGTTTGTTTATTCAAAGGAGAAAAGAGCTAATTCGCAAAAAATTAAAAAACTTAAATCTGACTCAACAAAACTTTGGGAAAATTTTAGGTCATCAAAATAAGTCTTATATCTCAGAATTAATGAATGGTGTAAGTCCTTTTTCACTAAAAGATTTAATTGTTATCAATCGAATCTTGAAAATTGATTTAACTGATTTAATACCAGTTTTTTTACCACAATCTGACAGAGTGAAAATTAGAACAACAATTAACAAACTTGATAATCCTAAACTAAAATTAAGTAAGGACGACTTTGCTTTAGCGTAAAAATTACTACTGCCAACAATGGCTATAATTAATACGGGTTTTGATGCTTAACCCAAAGTATAATGCTTTTAACTAAGTCCGCCAAATATTTTGATTTGGCTTTAAAAATGACTTGTGTTTTACACTTATCTAGCAATAAAAAACAAGCTAAAAAGCTAAAAGGAATTTTGGACTTGGGGTTTAGAATACGTAACGATATTGCTCACGGAGAAAGGTCTTATGACCTGTTTGACAAAGTAAAAATTGAAGGCAAAGAAAAGTTAGCTCAGGATATATACTGGAATTTAAAAGTTATTGTTGCTCAAATGATAATAATTGCAACTTCTAAACTTATAACTAATCCAGATTTAAGAAACTTAAAGTTAAACGAAGATGATTTTTTGAAATTGATTTATAAAGAGAATAATTAAATGGATGGAAAATTGATAATAGCGATTGTAGCATTGGTTTTAGGACTTATATATTTTGTTGTACCAAGGTATAAATACTATTTTAAAAGACCAAAATTAGTTGTAGAAATCGAACCTAATAAAGGAATTACTCGTTCACAAGGATTTATAAGACATTCGCCTAAAAATCCAGTCGGAGTTCCTGTAAACACACCAGAGGGAATTAGTATTTATGAATTTGAATGGAAGTTTGATCTAACTGTGAGAAACAATTCCGAAGTCAATGCGTTTAACATAAAAATGTGTCAACGTAAAAATTCGGATTATTTGACTTTCCAGAAAAATATAAATCCAAACAAAACTCTGAAAGCACACGAGGAAGAGACTATTCCATTTACATTTAGTAAAGTTGTAGAAACTAAACACAAGGATAAAAAAAGTCATTTTCCAAAAACACCGAGTGAATTTAAAGACTTAATGTTATTATTAGAATACGAAAATCAATATGGCGTAAAGTTCTATAGCAGATATTATTTTAATACCGACAAAACAGGATACAAGAAAACACCAAAAACGGAATTAAAATACTGGTGCTAACAATGTATATAAAAAATAGCGAATTAAGTGCTAAAACAAAAGTATAAACATAAAACATAAGCATCGTAAAGAAGTTGTTCATTACTACCAATTTGAGACAACATATACACATCAAATAGAGGAAAATTGTCGAAATGAGGAAGAAATTGAAAAACTTTGGAATTGGAAATGCAATATGCCAAAATATTTTAAAAATCATCTGAATTTATCTTGCGAAGGATTTGCAAAAACATATGAATTAATAAAAAACTTGCCCTAACACCCTATAAAATTAATTGCTAGTGCAGGCTTACTTACGAAGATCCTCGCGGATTTTCTATTTGGTTTATATCTTCTAAATTAGGCGCTTAAAGCACACAACTAATCTTATACAAAAACGTTATGGTATAATTACCTTCGGCACGTAAAAACCATGCTACGCATTTTGTTTCCACTAATTACACCATAATAATTATTAATTAAAGGGTCATGACAACTTAAGCATTGTTTAGCTTTGCATAAAGTCAGTCATAGTAATGCCTAACAAGTATTTATATCGTTCACGAATTTCAGAGTCTAAATTTAGAGCATTAATTAAGTTGTCATGACCCTAATTAAAAATTACACCTCATACAAAAGTTATTGTATATTTACTTGAGTTTTAGTGAACTCCAAACACATCACTATACATAACATCGTGTATAGCTTATGAGGCGTAATGATGGCTCTCGTTTGGCTACGCCTCACACGCCATACACAGTGTCCGTTGGCAAACATTAAAAAGCAGATGTCAAAAATTTGAAAATTAAAGGAAAATACATAAGAGAAGTAACGAAATTCAGAGATTGTATAATTTATCTTGAGAGAGGAAACATTTACGAAGTTTCTATTCCAGATGCTTCTCCATTAGTGACAAGTTCATATGTCCCAAAAAACAAATCGCAATTCACTCTAGAACGTTTACCTAAATTTAAAAAAGGACTTATCCCTTATGACTCCAATTATGTGCTTGAATTTATTGGAAAAGGAGGCAATCAGAACAGAATTTATTTAAAACTAAATCTAATTAAAACATTTCAAGCGAAATGGGTATTAAGACAATACTTAATACAATCAAAAGATATGAAAACAGACATCATTAAATATATTATAGGTTTAGCAATAGGTGGAGCAATAGGTCTTTTATTTGGATTTGTGGGAGACAATTTATTTGAAAAGAAAACAGATAGGAATTTTGAAAAAAACAATAAACTTCAGGATAAAACCATGAAATCAATTAAAACAAAAGATACAATTAGAATTGATAGCATTTCAAAATTTCAATAACGTTTGCCAACAACGTGTATAATTAATTGCTTGCGGAATTCCCTAACGGAAATTCACTCAGATTAATTATCTTTCCGCAACGGCGGAAAGTACATCGCACTTTTAACCGCAAAAAATCATACACAAACATGTTATGGTATAATTGCCTTCGGCACGTAAAAACCATGCTACGCATTTTGTTTCCACTAATTACACCATAACGGACACTGTACATTACACCTCATACAAAAATTATTGTATATTTACTTAAGTTTTAGTGAACTCCAAACACATCACTATACATAACATCGTGTATAGCTTATGAGGCGTAATGATGGCTCTCGTTTGGCTACGCCTCACACGCCATACACAGTGTCCGTTGGGTGTAATCAAAAAAAAAAGAATAAATATGAAAGAAAATGGAAAGTTTGTAATCTCTTTGGATTTCGAATTATTATGGGGAATGAGAGATAAAAGAACTATAGAAACCTATGGGGAAAACATTTTAGGTGTTCGACAGTCTATACCGAAAATGATAGAACTCTTTAGTGAATTTGGAATTAATGCTACTTTTTCGACTGTTGGTTTTCTATTTGCAAAAAATAAAAATGAAATCTTAGATTTTTCACCAAATATAAAACCAAAATATATCGATAATAATTTATCACCATATAATGGATATCTCAATGAGATTGGGGACAATGAAAATGCCGATAAATTTCACTTTGCATCAAGTCTAATTGAAGAATTAAAAAAGAATTCAAATCACGAAATCTCTACACATACTTTTTCGCATTATTATTGCTTAGAAAAAGGTCAAGATAAAACAGATTTTAAGCGAGACTTAATTTCCGCTATTAATATTGCTAAAAAAAATAATATTACCTTAGAAAGTATAATTTTCCCAAGAAATCAATACAACAAAGATTATTTGAGTATTTGTGCTGAATTAGGAATTAATTCTTTTCGTGGGAATGAAGAAGTGTGGTTCAATAAAGCTGAAAACGGAGAAGATGAGACTGTGATTAAAAGGCTTTTTAGGCTAACTGATTCATATATTAATATATCTGGTCATCATACTTATTCAATTAACAAAATAAAAAAAACAACTCCGCACAATATCCCTTCAAGTAGATTTCTTAGAGCATATAATCACAAATTAAAATTTTTAGAAAAACTAAAATTGAATAGAATTAGAAAAAGTATGAGTTTTGCTGCTAAAAATGGACTTGTATATCATTTATGGTGGCATCCACATAATTTTGGTACATTTCAAAAAGAAAATTTTGAATTTTTAAGAGAAATATTAATTTATTATTCAATATTAAAATCTAAATATAATTTTGAAAGCTCAACGATGAATAATATCACAAAAATAATAAGTCAAGAAAATGGATAAAAAAATTGTAATACTTGCAGGAAAAGGAAGTTCAACATTATTTATGTATAACGGAATTAAAGGTGAATATCAAATAGATAAAGTTATTATTGAGCAACCTGTAAAAAAAAAACATTTATAAAAAGAAGAATTAAGAGATTAGGTCTCACAACTGTATTTGGACAAATTCTGTTTCAGATTTTCTGCGTTAAATTTCTTAATATAACATCCAAAAGAAGAGTTCAAGAAATCAAAACATCTAATAATCTATCTGATAATGCTATTTCTGAAGAGATACTAATTGAAGTTCCTTCAGCCAATTCAAGTGAATGTAAAACGTTATTACAAAAATTAAATCCGGATATTATAATCGTGAATGGGACTCGCATAATTTCTAAAGAAATACTAAACTGTACCAATGCAGTATATATAAATACACACGCAGGAATTACACCAAATTATAGAGGTGTACATGGTGCATATTGGGCATTAGCAAATAATGATCTTAATAATTGTGGCGTTACAGTACATTTAGTAGATCCTGGCATTGATACTGGTGGTGTCTTATACCAAAAAAACATCAATATATTAGACAATGATAATTTTACAACTTATACATATTTGCAAATAGTAGAAGGTATAAAGTTAATGACAAAAGCAATAGACGATATAATCAACAATAGAGTTTTAGTAAAGGATAAGCATAGCCCGAGCAAGCTATGGTCACATCCAACAATTTGGAAATATCTATGGTTGAGAATAATAAAAGGAATAAAGTAAGACTACACCCAACAATAAATATACGTAATTGCTAATTTTATCCTAAATCAAAGTTTATTTTCTTTAAACAAAGTTTCGTTATAAAATTAAAGGTAAGTATGTTTAAATCGGCAACTACGCATATTCAAACCGTTGGGCACAATATAAACTGAATGAATAACACCTTTAAATCTTTATTATCGAAAGGAGTATCAAGTGATATCGCTCAGAAAATTATTGATTCAAATTATACCTTATCAACTTTATCAGCATGCTCTACAAAAGAATTGGAAGACTTAGGTATTAACGAAAAGCTAAAAAATCAAATTTTTGATTCGAAAAGGCCACCTATTCCTGACAATATAACTGATAATTTATTGTACAAATCACGAAGAACTTGTTGTATTTGTAGAGATAGTAATCGTTCTATTATTATTCATCATATCAAAGAGTGGAGTGAATCAAAAAGTAATGAAGAAAACAATTTAGTCGTTTTATGTTTACATCATCACGATGAAGCTCACACCAGAAAAGAGCTTTCTCAAAACTTAACAGCTGAAAGAATAATAGAAGGGAAAAATAGATGGGAAAAAGAAATTGAAAAATTAGATAAAGAAATACTAAAACTAGATTTCAAAGAACTAGATGTCGTTACAAACCAATTTTCTTTGCTAAAAAAGAAATGGTATAATTTTCTCAAAAAATTGGGGATGAGAATAAATTTAATAGATGACCCTATTGAGAAAATTAAATTCGATTTTAAGATATATGGGAAATCTATTCTATTAATAAAGGTTTTCAATATTGAGAAAATTGAAGATTTAATTAATAAAGAAAATCTTATACAGAATTTTAAAGGAGCTCATTTTTTAGATAGTTTAATAGTTTTGGGAGCTAAACCTTTTTTAAGTAATGACGGGTTTTACAGCAATGAATTAAATATCCAAATCGGTTGGATTTATAATTATGGTGGACAAAATTGGGACAGTATAATGCTTAAATCAAACTACGATATTTCGAATGGAAAATTTTTCGTTGAAAATTTATTATATGAAGAAACTAACTATAAAAACTTCTTAACTGATGATAATTTTGATGAAATAATGGAGATTTGGAATAAATAAATACTGTGCCCAACACGGTGTATAAAACATAGCTAATAATTGCTAAACCGAAAGGTTCTTGTTTATTTATAAAGACCGCCAAATTTTTAATTTGGCTTTAAAAGAGAAAAATTAAAACAAAATATAAAAAATTGGCTCGGTGCTAAACTCGAAATGTAGTATCTTTTTACACGCTACGTTTCATACACTGGACCGTTGGCAACAATATTGACCCGTCCTGAAATAAGGCTACATAATTCTAAACAGTTATGTATAAAAACGACAAAATAATTAGACGTTACAGTGAACCTTTCAAATTAAAAATTTTATTAGCAGTTTTCACTATTAGTTTAATAAGTGGAAATATTTATGGGCAATGTGATGATATGATTTATGAAATTGACGAATGTATCTCAAATTCAGATGATATTTTGAGATATTTGAAGAAAGCATACAATAAAATTGATGATGCTAAAAGCCAAGCAGAATCCGCAAAATATGAATGTGAATAAAAAATTAAAATATTTATTATGAAAGCAAGTGTACAATATAATGACTTTAAGGGCACAGTAGCCACAGATATTTCAGATTTTCTTGGCAGAGCTGGTAGTGATGATTTAAAAAGCATCGGAAACTATTTCAACTTAAATGAAGATAGATTTAATATTGTAGGTCTTTCAATCTATGGAACAGAGAGTTTCTATATTTCTCTAATCTGTGTTGACAAAGAAAAAAGTACTACTGAAAAAGAGCATATTGTAAATATGTCGATTGAAATAGAAGATGAAAAGATCATTCTTGACATCTTGCTTAAACGTCTGCACATAGTTCTTCACGATAAATTTGATGAAAAATATCCTAATATAGAATATGACGAAGAAGTTAGATATGGTGATTTTCACGATATTAAAGAATAGCAAGTACTGCCAACAATGGCTATACCCAATAAGGGGTTTATTGCTAAATTGAAAAGTTGGTTTTCATACCAAGTCCGCCAAATTTTTAAATTTGGCTTTTAAAATAAAAAAGTAAAAACAAAACATAAAAATTCGGCTCTGTGTTTAACCAAAAAGTAAGCGTCTTTTTACACGCTACGTTTCATACACAAACCGTTAGCTACCATTTGGAAAAAATCATCAAATATTACAAAGACATTTTAGGAATTGACCTTAATAATTCCCAACATCCAATATCGAACAAAATTAACTCAATCGAGTCAAGCACAGAAACTGACCAAAAAATCAAAAAGCATCATCTTCGTAATTTAGGAATTTCGTTAATGGATATTAAAGAATATGATGAAAACGTTTATGATTATTATATCAAAAGAATAGTTAATAATGCCGACATTTCTATTCACGGACACATTTTTGAAACTAACCAATGTGCACATTTCATAAGAGTTTCTCAAAAGAAAGAATTGAATTTTAAGTTTGGTGACTCAAACCTTAACGAACCTGACTTTATTGTTAATGAATGTGGTCTTGAAATTACTTCATCTCGTTTTGCTAATTACTCTGCTGGAGCAAATCCTGGAATCAAGCTTTTAAGAAAGTTTCGTGAGAAAAACGGAAAGGAATATGCGAATGTTGACTGTGCATTAATAATAGATATTAATCAAATGTCCTATCATACAATCAAAAATGGACAACCAGTTTCGCCAACATTTGAAGAAGTCAGAGAAACAATTAGAAATGAATCGAAATTCGGACTGGTACTTTACTTTGTAGAATGGATTGAAAAAAAAGATGAAAACTTCTTTTTTAAGGGAACAGTTTATTTGGATTATAATGAGAACTGTAAACCTGAATTAAAAAAAATGATAAAACAAAAATTTATAGCAAAACAAAACAACATCGATGGACAATTATATTTGTCCTCGAATTAAAAAACGGTTGCTAAAAAAAACACTTAGCGATCAAAATTAAGTGGGTCAATGAGCCCCCACTAATTTTGATCGCTGTTGCAATAAACATCGGATTAATTTATAAGCAGTTGAGATAAGTAGAAAGCTGCTGTGTAATTTCAATAATTTGGATTGGCTTAATTTTATTTTTCCTTTTGAATAAAGATGGATTAAGAGGGCATTATGTTTGCGTATTTCCTATATCTTTTGACCATTAATCTGTTTTAAGAAGGTGGTTTTCTTGTTTTCTACTATTATTTTCAATTTTGGATATACGTTTCCTGTTTCACAAAAAGTGAATTCTATTTTATGGTCAATTTAATTCTTTTATCTTTTGCAAAAACCATTCTTGGCGAGCCTCTAATGCCAGCAATAATTTCCACCACTACCATGGTATCTTGCCCGAAATTTGGACATAAATAAGGGTCTTTACCTTGTGCTTTAATGAACACTTCTCTGGTAGTTAATGTTTGCTTTTCTGCTACATTTATTACATTCAGTGCTTGTTTTATTTTAGCTAAATCTATCTTTTAACTTAGATAAAAAACCATAATGCCTGATTTTGACAAATCGTTTAGGTAGTATATGTTGAACAAAACGGAGTATAAAGTCTTCGCCTTTCATTCTTTCAAACTGTGTCTTGTTCTGCTTTCTATCTAATGTGTTTTTGGTTGTTTAAATCTGTGTGCAAGCTAAAGGCAATTTTACATAACGTCTAATTATAGCTACAAACATAGGATGTAACTTGAGCTTTGGATAAAAGCAGGGCAGAGCGTTAAAAAATAGTCCAGTGGATTATTTTAGCGAATGAGCCAGCTGGCGTGTTGGCATACTACAGTTTTTTGAAAAAAATTTACTCTCAAAAGTTTCTTCTACAATTTTAATGGAACACTTTTTATGCGACGACGAAGAAGGGAAGCATAATGTGTGTGGAATGGTTTAGTAAACTAAAAATTGATTGCAAAATTTAACATTATTAAATTATAAATTCTATTTTTAAGATTCCTAATCTTAATTAAACAAAAGCAGTAGAATAATTTATGCAAACATCTTTTAATTAAGCCTTTGAAAAAGTAAAAAAGTTAGTTGATAATTTCGAAAAGAGTTATGACTACTATAAAAGTCCAAAATATCAAGAAGCAGAAGTTAGAAAAGACTTTTAAGACCCTTTTTTAATTGCTTTAGGTTGGGATGTAAATCACGAATTCCAAAAAAATCCATACAAACAGGAAGTTAAAGTTGAAAAGACCCAAAAGCAAGAAGGCTCAAAAGCAAAGAAATTTGCAGATTATGCTTTTTATTTAAATCCTGATTATAAAAACCCAGTATATTTTGTTGAAGCAAAAAAACCATCGGTTTTACTCCAAGATAACACCCAATATTATTTACAAACTCACAAATACGGTTGGAACTCTCAAACACCATTATCAATTCTAACAGATTTTGAAGAGTTTATTGTCATTGATTGTAGAGCAAAACCGCATCCCAAATATTCGGCAAATGCAGCTGAAAAATCTTATAATTTCAGAGATTATAAAGATGAAGATGTTTTTAGAGAAATCTATTATCTTTTTTCAAGAGAAGCTGTTTCAGATGATAGCATAAATCATTTTGTGGAAACACAAATACCAAAGAAAAAAATTAAAGAAAAACAATTAAAACTTTTTGGTGGTGGTTATAAGGCTGTGGATGATGATTTTCTTGAATACATAGATGATTTAAGGTTAAATTTAGCAAGAGCATTTCATTCTAATAATCCCGAATTAACTCCAAAGCAATTAACTGAAGCGACACAGAAAACAATCGATAGATTAGTTTTCATTCGTTTTTTAGAGGATAAACAAATTGAATTTGAAGATTATATTAATGAATTAAAGAATTGGAAAAGCTTTGTTCAATTATCTCACACTTTTGACGGGAAATACAATGGAATTGTATTTAAGGAAAGTATAATTGATAAATCAAATTTTAAAGGTGCTGATGATGACATTTTTTATGATTTATGTCAAGATATATATTCAAAAGAATCTCCTTATAACTTTAATGCCATTCCAGTTCACATTTTAGGTAGTATTTATGAACGCTTTTTAGGTAAAGTAGTAACTATTGAAAATGGAGTAGTGGACATACAACCAAAACCAGAAGTAAGAAAAGCTGGTGGAGTATTCTATACACCAAAATATATAGTTGATTATATAATAGAAAATTCGGTTGGAAAAATTATTAAAGGCAAGACACCTAAAGAAATTGACAACCTTTCTTTTGCAGACATATCTTGTGGTAGTGGTAGTTTTTTAATTGGTGTTTATGAATGTTTAATTGACTATCACAAAAACTATTATCAAGATAAGTTACAAGATAAAACAGAAATTGATGGTAGAAGTGATGATATTGGAAATGTTATGTTTGTTGATGGAGCTTGGATTCTAACGCTTAAAAGAAAACAAGATATACTTTTAAATAACGTTTTTGGAGTAGATATTGATAATCAGGCAGTTGAAGTTTCACAATTGTCTTTGTTTTTAAAATTGTTGGAAGATGAAAATTTTGGTACAACAACAAAATCTGGACAAGTAACTGCATTTAGTAAAGTTTTACCAGATTTAACTCAAAATATTCGTTCAGGAAATTCACTTGTAGGTTGGGATATTACAGATAATGGGAACTATACAGTTGAAGAACAGAAAAACATAAACCCTTTCGATTATAAGGCTTCGTTTCCAAAAGTTAATGCTGATGGAGGTTTTGATGCTTTAGTTGGTAATCCTCCTTATGTAAAGGAATATACAAATAGAGAAGTGTTTGAAGTTGTAAAACAATCTTATTTGAAAGCTTATTATCAAGGTAAAATGGACTTGTGGTACTTTTTCGTTTGTAATGGAATTGACTTATTGAAACCAAATGGTATACTTGGTTATATTATACCAAATAATTGGACAACTAATGCTGGAGCTTCAATTATGAGAAACAAAATTGTAGATGACAGTCAAATTAATGAAATGATTGACTTTAGTAGCTATATGGTTTTCGATTCTGCTTCAATCCAAACAATGATTTTATTATTAGAAAAAAGTAAAAAGAATAAAACATATTCTTTGGACTATTTAAAGTTATTAAATGATAACAATAATTTTGAAAATGCTCTCAAATTATTAAATAGAGAAGAGCAACCAAATAATTATATACTCAAAACTAAATTTGTAAAAGAAAAATTTAAAGATGAATATATTCTATTTGGCAATAAAGATGTTAATAGCATTTTAAGTAAAATTTTAAAAGCAAAAAATTTCGAATTCAATGCAAGAGAGGAAGTTGCGCAAGGAATTGTTGCACCACAAGATGCATTGAATCGTAAATCTTCTGAAAAATTAAAAATGCCTATTGGAAAAGGTGTATTTATTTTATCTAATGATGAGCTAAAAGAATTAGATTTAAACGAAACTGAAATACAACTTATTAAGCCTATTTATAATTCAAATCAAGTATTAAAATATTTGACATTAAAAAGTAATGATTATTGGATTATTTATACTGATAGTAGTTATAATAAGCCAGAATCTTTAAACGATTATCCAATCATTAAAAAACATCTTGATAGATTTCAAGAAATTATTACTTCCTCAAATAAACCTTATGGTTTGCATCGAGCAAGAAAAGAGAACTTTTTTATAGGAGAAAAGATAATTTCTTTAAGAAAATGTAGTGAAGAGCCAACTTTTTCATATGCCAATTTTGGTACTTATTTAACTCAAACTTATTATATGATTAAAACAAAAAGATTAGAAATTAAGTATCTATTAGGTATCTTAAATTCTAAACTTATTAAGTTTTGGTTGTTGCACAAAAGGAAAATGCAAGGAACTAATTTTCAAATAGATAAAGAACCAATTTTAAATATTCCAATTTTTAAAGCTTCTAAAAAAGAAGTTAGAAAAGCATTAGTTGAGTTAGTTGATAAGATGATTGAAACAAAACAACAAAGACATAAATCGTCTACATCTTCAGATGAAGATTTTTATGATAGAAAAATTGTGAATTTGGAAAATCAGATAAATTCATATGTTTATAAACTATATGAATTGAATGAAGATGAAATTGCTGTAGTAGAAAATATTTAAATAAATTTTATGGATTTAGGAAAAACATATTTTACTAATCGTGACCAAGAACTTCCAAGAGCAATAAGGGAATTGTCAGAGGACGAATCTAAAGAAATAAAACAAGCGAATGATATTCTACATGAGTTTGACTATTTTCAAAGAAGGTTATTAGAAATACAATTAAATAAAGATGATTATTTCAGAACTGTTGCTAGATATCAGAAATTATATCGAGAAGATGAAGATAGTAGTAGTCTGGGTTATTATTATAAACGAAAAGGTCTTGTAGATATAAATAGAGCTTTTATTAATTATATTAGTTCTTTTAAAGCTTTTGTCGAGCATATGTTCAATGATTTAAGAATAAAATTTGACAAAAATTCGGAAGAGTATAAAGAATTTAAAAAGTTTACAGAAAATTTATACGATGGTTATTTATCATACCGATTATTAATTAAATTAAGAGATTTTGCGCTACATAGAAGTTACCCAATTCATTCTGTCCACTACTATAGAGAGATAATAAAAGGTGATAATTATGATTATAAGGTAAAAGTGCAGTTCAATAAATCAATTTTTTTAAGCAATACAAAGCTTAATAAAATATTTAATAAAGATTTCAAAGCTTATGGAGAATTGTTTGATGTTGAACCATTTGTAAACGAATTAATGCCAAATATAGAAAGCTTATTCAAAAAGTATTTAAGTATAACAGAGAATTATTTTATAAAAAGTGCTGATTTAATAAACACATTATTTAAGGAAGCAGGAACAGAAAATATTGGAACAACGATTGTAGAAATGGATGGAGATTATGCAAAACACAGCACTAAAATAATTCCTGTACAAATGAGTTTAGATTTTTATCTGTATTTGAATAAATCTTAACCCTAAACTCGCAACAACATTTATAAATACCCCTTAGCCTTTTGAAAACAAAAGGCTAAGGGGTTTTGTAGTTCCACCTAAAAGGTGGAAATTGCGGTTGAACCCTGCAAAACACTACAATGCTTAAAACTAAACAATCTTCAAAGAATATCACCCCTTTTGGTGGCTTAATTTTATTTTTCCTTTTGAATAAAGATGGATTAAGAGGGCATTATGTTTACGTATTTCCTATATCTTTTGACCATTAATCTGTTTTAAGAAGGTGGTTTTCTTGTTTTCTACTATTATTTTCAATTTTGGATATACGTTTCCTGTTTCACAAAAAGTGAATTCTATTTTATGGTCAATTTAATTCTTTTATCTTTTGCAAAAACCATTCTTGGCGAGCCTCTAATGCCAGCAATAATTTCCACCACTACCATGGTATCTTGCCCGAAATTTGGACATAAATAAGGGTCTTTACCTTGTGCGTTAATGAACACTTCTCTGGTAGTTAATGTTTGCTTTTCTGCTACATTTATTACATTCAGTACTTGTCTTATTTTAGCTAAATCTATCTTTTAACTTAGATAAAAAACCATAATGCCTGATTTTGACAAATCGTTTAGGTAGTATATGTTGAACAAAACGGAGTATAAAGTCTTCGCCTTTCATTCTTTCAAACTGTGTCTTGTTCTGCTTTCTATCTAATGTGTTTTTGGTTGTTTAAATCTGTGTGCAAGCTAAAGGCAATTTTACATAACGTCTAATTATAGCTACAAACATAGGATGTAACTTGAGCTTTGGATAAAAGCAGGGCAGAGCGTTAAAAAATAGTCCAGTGGATTATTTTAGCGAATGAGCCAGCTGGCGTGTTGGCATACTACAGTTTTTTGAAAAAAATTTACTCTCAAAAGTTTCTTCTACAATTTTAATGGAACACTTTTTATGCGACGACGAAGAAGGGAAGCATAATGTGTGTGGAATGGTTTAGTAAACTAAAAATTGATTGCAAAATTTAACATTATTAAATTATAAATTCTATTTTTAAGATTCCTAATCTTAATTAAACAAAAGCAGTAGAATAATTTATGCAAACATCTTTTAATTAAGCCTTTGAAAAAGTAAAAAAGTTAGTTGATAATTTCGAAAAGAGTTATGACTACTATAAAAGTCCAAAATATCAAGAAGCAGAAGTTAGAAAAGACTTTTAAGACCCTTTTTTAATTGCTTTAGGTTGGGATGTAAATCACGAATTCCAAAAAAATCCATACAAACAGGAAGTTAAAGTTGAAAAGACCCAAAAGCAAGAAGGCTCAAAAGCAAAGAAATTTGCAGATTATGCTTTTTATTTAAATCCTGATTATAAAAACCCAGTATATTTTGCAATCGCATAACTTTCCCCATATCTTTCATAGAATTAGCACCAGTTTGTAAAATGATCTCATCTACAATTTTAGTTACATCCTCTCTACTTAATTGTTCCAGCAAAAATTGTTCCATCACAGCTGCTTGCTCCAATTCAGGATTGGAAAGATCATCTCTGTTTTGTTCTTTAAAAATTGCAGCACTCTCCTTGCGTTGCTTCACTAATTTTTGAAGTATTTTAATTTCATCTGCTTTGGTAAGTGCTTCGGAAGAACCACTTGTGCTTGCTAATAATAACTCTGCTTTTATAGCACGTAAGTCCGCTAATACACCAGAATCTTTTGCTTTCATCGCAGTTTTTAGTGCGCTCATTATTTGGTTTTGTAAGCTCATAAAAAGTAACTTTTTTGACTGCGAAGATACAATTTAAATAATTTACAAATGATAAATGACGAATGTCAATATCCAAAATAGAAGAAATCAAAGGGCTGTAATAAATTTTAACTTAAAATACATTTGATTGATAAGTCAATCGTGGTTCGCCACTAGAAAAGACAACAAAAACAAATCGTTAATTAAGAAAATTATGGTATAAATCTAATCCACATTATCATGTAAAAATGAATTATTAGACCGCAACTCAATATCATCATCATCATCGTTACTTCCCACAGATGTTCTTGAAATTGTAGCCTCATCTTTAGTTGATTCATCTAAGTCTATTCCCATTCTTTTATAAGCAGGTTGTTTTTCGATTTCATCAATATGGGAGTCTTTATTATTAAACTTATAATTAAATTCCTTTAAATTTTTTTTTGGAATATCGGTTCGATCACTCAGCAATTTAGAAATAGGTAAATTTAACGGATCGTTAGGAACATCTTCCTCCTCTTTTGGTTCAATTGGAAGTTCTTCTGTTCTTGTTTTAAAAACGATATCCTCATCTGCTTCCTCTACAGTTTCATTAGGTTTGGCTTCACTTAAATGGTTTTCAATTTCCTGATAATCGTCTAAACTATACCGCACCGTTTCTTTTTTACTTATTTCTGTAACAGGTACTACTTCTACATGATCATTTACTTCAATATCTTCGATATTTGAAGTAACGGTTTCAAGCTCATCAAGGGATTGTTTTACATGTTCTTTATTTTCAGATATTTTATTTTTAATTGGTGTTTTTCTGGTAGGCTCTACAGGCATATCGAACATCAATATTTGTTCTTCTTCTTCATTAATATTTTTTACCTCAGTAAATTCTTCCTCTATATTTTGATGATCAAAATCATCATCATCATCAGTAAATTCATTTTCTTCATCAACTATAATAAAATCATTTACAGCAATTTCATTGATGTTTACTTCTTTAAATTCAGCTAAATGATGAATATCAATTTCTTCGTAAACAACATCTATATTTTTAATCAATTCAGTTGTATTGATAAAATCCTCAAAAGGTAAGTCCTGTTTTTGATCACTCTCTTCTTCATCTCCCTCGTCAAAAAGAGTATGTTTAATAATGGGTTGATCTTTAGTATCAGATTCCTTTAGTGAATCTGAAATATGGGTTGTTTTTGCAGGAATTACATTACTCCCTGTTTCAAGTATTTGTTCTGCACATTGTTCATCTTCAAGGATATGAATAACTTTCTTTGTTTCAGTATTTACTATATCATCTTGTTGATCTACGTTAAATCCTGTTGCAATTATGGTAATTGATATAGAATCTTCCAAGCTTTCATCTTCTCCGACTCCCATAATGATATTTGCTCCGTGACCTGCTTCACTTTGAATGTGATCACTAATTTCACCTATTTCATCAATGGTTATTTCTTCAACCCCAGAGACAATTAATAACAACACATTGGTTGCTCCTTTAATTTTATTGTCGTTAAGTAATGGTGAATCCAATGCTTTTGAAATGGCCTTACTTGCTCTATTCGATCCACTTTCGCTAGAACTTCCCATTATTGCTGTACCACTATTTGAGAGTACCGTTTTAGCATCTCGCAAGTCAATATTTTGGGTATAATGGTGTGTGATAACTTCTGCAATTCCTCTTGCAGCAGTAGCTAATACTTCATCTGCTTTAGAAAAGCCTGCTTTAAAGCCTAGATTTCCATATACTTCACGTAATTTATTATTATTGATAACTATAAGTGAATCTACATTCTTTCTTAATTTTTCAACCCCGATATTTGCCTGTTCATTTCTCATTCTACCTTCAAATTCAAATGGAATAGTAACGATTCCCACGGTAAGAATTCCAAGATCTTGTGCCATTTTCGCAATAATAGGCGCTGCTCCAGTACCAGTACCCCCTCCCATACCAGCAGTAATAAATATCATTTTAGTATTGGTAGAAAGCATTCTTTTTATGTCGTCAAAACTCTCTACAGCAGATTCTTCTCCAATTTGAGGGTTCGCACCAGCTCCAAGTCCTTCGGTCAGACTTACTCCCAATTGAATCTTTATTGGCACCGAACTACTTTCAAGGGCTTGGGAATCTGTATTACAAATAACAAAATCTACCCCTTTTATTCCTTGGCTAAACATATGGTTAATTGCGTTACTCCCACCACCTCCAACACCAATGACTTTAATAACATTGGATTGATTTTTTGGCATATCGAACGAAATATTATCAATTTCTTTGTTACTGCTCATAATTAATTATTTTGTGAGGTTGTTATTTATTTAATCCTATTTTTAATTTTATTTTCTATGGTCACTAAACGATGTCGATGTGTTATTCAGCTTTATCTAAAAAATCTTTAAATTTCTCAGCCCAGTTGTCAAAAATGCTGTTTTTCTTTTTCTTTGTTTTTTTATCATCATTTGTCATTACAGCAGTTTCTTCATCAGCTTCAAAAACAGTTTCTACTTCCAGTTGTGTATTATGTGTATCTAAATTATTCAAAACCAATCCTACAGCCGTAGCATACATTGGGCTTGTTACTTCAGAATCACTATCCCCAGCCATATGCTCATTAGGATAGCCAACTCTGGTATCCATCCCTGTAATATATTCTACTAATTGTTTTAAATGTAACAGTTGAGATCCTCCACCAGTAAGCACAATTCCAGCAATTAGCTTTTTCTTTTGATCTTCATGACCATAATTTTTAATCTCAAGATACACTTGTTCAATAATTTCGACTACTCTAGCATGAATTATTTTGGAAAGATTTTTTAATGTTATCTCTTTTGGATCTCTTCCCCTTAATCCAGAGATTGAAACGATTTCATTATCCATATTTTCTCCAGGCCATGCTGATCCAAATTTTATTTTGAGTAATTCGGCTTGTTTTTCTATAATTGAACAGCCTTCTTTTATATCTTCAGTAATTACATTCCCACCAAAAGGGATCACAGCTGTATGTCTAATTATTCCATCTTTAAATATGGCGAGATCAGTTGTCCCACCACCAATATCTAATAAGGCTACTCCTGCTTCTTTTTCTTCATGACCCAATACTGCATTAGCAGATGCCAAGGGTTCTAATGTAATACCAGACAATTCTAATCCAGCACTCTTAATACACCTTCCGATATTCCTAATGGATGTAACCTGACCAACCACTACATGAAAATTAGCTTCCAGTCTACCTCCATACATCCCAATTGGTTGTTTTATTTCACTTTGCCCGTCAACTTTAAAGTCCTGAGGTAACACATGTATAATTTCTTCTCCAGGTAGCATAACCAACTTGTGAACCTGATTACATAAAGTATCAATATCTTCTTCACTGATAACTGTTTCACTATTCGGACGGGTTATATAATCGCTATGTTGTAAACTGCGAATATGCTGCCCAGCAATTCCAACAATAACCTCACTTATTTTTAACCCTGAAGAAGATTCTGCATCTTGTGTGGCCTGCTGAATAGATTGTATCGTTTGGGTAATATTATTAACTACACCTCTATGAACACCCAGGCTTTTAGATTTTCCAATACCTAAGATCTCTAATTTTCCATATTCATTATAACTCCCGATCATGGCAACGATCTTGGTGGTCCCTATATCTAATCCTACAGCTATTTTATTATTCTCCATCGAATTTCCTTTTTGTTACTACTACCTGGTCATTAAATTTCAAATTCACTAAACGGTACCATGTAAGTAAACTATCTTCTCTTGATTTTTTGTAAAATGCTTTAAACTTTTGAAACTTTTTATCAATCTTAATCGGTTTTCCAAAAAGCACTGTAAAATCATTTTTTCGTGTTCTCAACTTTATTTCCCCTGTCTTTTCAACATGAATTCCAACAACACATTCTTTCATAAATTCATCTTCATTTATCTTCAACAGTAATTGTTTTAATTTAGTATAATCTGCATTAGAATCTCCTGTAATAATTGGAACTCTTGCAGAGTAAACCGTCGACAATGGCATATTCTTACCTTCATCATCAATATAAAAATCAGGATGCCCTGAAACTCTTGCTAAAGGTTTACGTTGCTCTATCTTTACTCCAAGTGCGCCATCAATAGTGATAAAGACATCCGCATTTTTAATCATAGGATTTTTCAACAAGCTACTTTCCATCCTATTCAAAACTAAAGTTTCTTTACCTATGCTAGCAACACTATCATTTTTTTGTATCAACAATTTATTAACCGAATTTTGAGTGATAAACAGTCTGTTTTCATTCTTAAATTCCACCTTGATATCTTTGAGTTTACGCAGTTCATTTCGTTGCTTACTAAAGCTGAATAAAAATGTGATCAAGCCTGTAATAATAAAAATCTTTATGATGCCACAATTAATTTTCATCTTCTAAATATTTTGTTATTTTATCTACCTCTACTCCTATATCTCCAGCACCTACCATAAGTTTTATTATACTTTTTGAATGTTTAATTTTTCTGGGCAAGTCTATTTTAGATACTACTTTTTTGTTTTTACAAGTTATCTGATTTAACAACCAATGCGATGTTATCCCGTTTATTGGTTCTTCTCTGGCAGGATATATTTCTAAAAGAATCACCTCATCAAATTGAGACAAACTATTTGCAAATCCAGTAGCAAAATCACGTGTTCTTGAAAACAAATGTGGCTGAAAAACAATTAGCTTTTCTTTATTGGGATACATTTCACAAACCGCTTGAAATAAGGCATCAATTTCTGTTGGATGATGCGCATAATCATCTATTAAAATCAAATCTTCTCTTTTAATTTTATAAGAAAATCTTCTTTTTACTCCTTTAAAATTGCATAATGCTTTGGGCAGGAAATCGGTTGGGGTACCTACTAAAATTGCCATACCCAAAGCGGTAACAGCATTAAACATATTATGACGACCCGGCAAATGGAATCGTAAATTTTTAATCTCCTCTGAAGGGGTTTTAAGATCGAACACATACGATCCATTTTCAATACGAACGTTAATAGCTTCAAAATCTGCTGTTTCAGTAACTGAAACTGTTTTTCCTTTTAATTGAAGTCCTTTTTTAAACAACAGGTAATCTGAATTTGTTACTAATTCTGAAAATGTTCTAAATGATTCTTCTAAGTCCGAGGCATCTTTATAAATATCCAAATGGTCAGCATCCATTGAAGTTACGCAAGCTATATTCGGATCTAATTGCAAAAAGGAACGATCAAATTCATCAGCTTCTACTACCATGATATCTGCACCTTTATGGATTAAATTGGAATGATAATTCTCTGATATTCCACCCAAAAAAGCGGTAACCGACATATTGCATTCTGCTAATAAATGCCCCAATATAGCAGAAGTTGTAGTTTTCCCATGGGTACCTGCCACAGCTAAACAAATTGATCCTTTTGAAATAATACCCAATAATTTAGCTCTTTTTAAGATGGTATATTCATTTGATTTGAACCAAGAAAGAATGCTATTACTTTTTGGAATAGCAGGGGTATATATCACTAATGTTTGTTTTGTATCCCTAATCCCTTCTGGTAATCTGGCAGGTACATCTTCAAAATGAATAGAAATTCCTTCAGATATTAAATTATCGGTAATATCCGAGGGTGTTTTATCATAACCATATACATTCTTACCCTCCAATTTTAAATAAAGTGCTAGTGCACTCATCCCAATTCCGCCAATTCCAACGAAGTAAAAATGTTGTATGTTTTTTAAATCAATCATTTTTTAATCTTACCAGGTTTTGATCCCAAATACTTGGGACTAGCTGGTCTTTAATAATTTTTCAATTTCAGTTACGATATCTTTTGTAGCATTAGGTCTTCCTAGGCTTTTTATGTTTTTTGATAATTCTTGTTGCATTTCTTCTGAGTTGACCATGTTCTGAAATTCCGATTCAAATTTTTCTTCCAATTCACTTTCTTTAATAAGAAGTGCCGCATTTTTTTTTGCAATTGCCATTGCATTTTTAGTTTGATGATCTTCAGAAACATTTGGTGAGGGTATAAAAATAACAGGCTTTCCAACCAAGCATAATTCAGATACCGATAATGCTCCAGCTCTAGAGATAATAAAATCTGCAGCCGAATACGCTAAATCCATCTTATCCAAAAATGCATGAACTTGCACACTAACACTATTTCTATCTTTATACATTTCATTATAATAACTACCGCATTGCCAGATTACTTGTAAATTTATTTTTAAAAAAAGGGTTAAAGAATCCTCAATTAGTTCATTTATTTGTTTTGCCCCCAAACTTCCACCAATAATCAATACCGTTTTTTTATTAGGATCCAGATTATAATAGGCCAAAGCTTGTCCCCTTTTTGATTCAATGACCAATAAATCTTGTCGCACTGGATTTCCAGTAAGTTTAATTTTGTCTGAAGGGAAAAATTGTTCCATTCCTTCATAAGCCACACAGATAGTTTGAACTTTTTTACGCAACCATTTATTAGTAATTCCAGCGAAAGAATTTTGTTCCTGCAACAAACAAGGAATTCCTTTTTGGGATGCACTTTTAAGTAATGGTGCACTGGCATAACCTCCTGTTCCTATTGCTATGTGAGGTTTAAAGGACTTCAATATTTTTTTTGAATCTAACAAACTCTTTATAAGTTTTATAGGAAACATTAGATTCTTAACTGTTAATTTTCGTTGTAATCCAGCGATCCAAAGACCTTTAATTTTATATCCTGCCTGAGGGATTTTATCCATCTCCATTCTATCTTTTGCACCTACGAATAAAAATTCCGCAGTGGGATATTTTAATTTCAATTCATTTGCAATAGCAACTGCAGGGTAAATATGACCCCCTGTTCCTCCTCCGCTTATTATGAATCTTAAATTTGACATTTATTATTTACTTCTTTTGGATACGAATTTTATTCCTTTCAATTCAGAAATCACTATTATTATTTATTATACAATTTCTAAATTCTTTATTCACAACTCCGCACTCATTATACTAAATTGTTTCACTCAAAATATCTAGTGGATGTTCTTCATTTTCTTCATTTTTAATTACTTCTCTATTTGCACTTACGCTAAGTACCATCCCAATGGCTAAACAAGTCATCCAAATAGAGGAACCGCCACTACTAATAAGAGGCAAGGTTTGTCCGGCCACTGGAAACAATTCCACAGCAACCGCCATATTTATTAAAGCTAAAAACACGATAGGTATACCAACACCAACCACAACTAATTTTCCAAAAACAGTGTTGGATTTATGTGCAACAACCACGAATCTAAACAGTAATAACAAATACAAAAACATCAAGAATAATGAGCCCAATAATCCAAATTCTTCAACGATAATGGCATAAATAAAATCTGAAGATGATTGAGGTAAAAAATTCTTCTGAATACTTTTCCCTGGTCCTAAGCCAATAATTCCTCCTGATGCGATTGCAATTTTCGCTTTCTCTATCTGATAATCTGCTTCGGTCTCTTCATCATCCATAAAATTATCGATACGACTAATCCATGTATCTACTCGATTGTGAAAAACATCTGGAAAAGCTTTTGTGGTAACAACAAACATTGCAAGCATTAAAAATCCCGCAATAAGTATGATGCCTAAATATTTTAATGGGTAGCCGCCTACAAAAACCAAAACAATTAACATTGTAAAAATAATAGCAGTAGTAGAAAAATTAGCGGACAAAATTAAAGCAAGTACAATAAAAACAGGTAACCAAAGAGGCAACAACGTTTCCTTAAAAGTTACCGTTTTATCTTTAATTCTTGTTAGATATCTCGCAATATAGGTAAGCAAAACTACGGAGGCCAATGTTGATGTTTGAAAGGTAACACCAACAAAAGGAAGTCGTATCCACCTGCTGGCATTAGCTCCTTCTATAGTTGTTCCTTGAGACATTGTTACGATCAAGAGAATAATTACAAATGGAAGTGCGATGACTGATAGTCCTTTAAAATAACGGTAAGGCACTTTATGAACCCCATATAAAATGGCGAAACCCAATAATAAATGTGCAAAATGTTTTATTAAAAATTTAAAGGTATTTCCGTCTCCATATAAATATGCCAAATTACTACTGGAACTATAAACGGGTAAAAATGAAAATAATGCCAATAAAGTAACGACTGCCCAAATAGCTTTATCTCCTTTTATATATTGAAATAATTTATTCAATTGTTAGTACTTATTGTTATTATTTATTAAGGTTCCAGCATCTTGCTTGTGACCTCTTTATTCTCTTCTCTCTGTTTTTTTCTCTTCTTTCTTTTTCTTATTAAATTACAAATGCCTAACTGCTTCTTTAAACTGTCGTCCTCTATCTTCATAATTTTCAAAGAGGTCGAAGCTAGAACAGGCGGGAGATAATAACACTGTATCCCCTTTTTTAGATAGGCGATAAGCAACTTGTACCGCATCCTGCATCGATTGTGTTTCAACCAAAATATCAACTACATTTCCAAAGGCATTAATTATTTTTTCGTTAGCTACTCCAAGGCAAATAATGGCTTTTACTTTTTCATTTACCAGAGGAAGTAACTCACTATAATCATTCTCTTTATCAATTCCACCAACAATCCATACAGTTGGAGATACCATACTGTCCAAGGCATAAAATGTAGCATTTACATTCGTTCCTTTAGAATCGTTTATATACTTAACATTGTTAATTTTAAGTACATGTTCTAAACGATGTTCTACCCCATGAAAGTTTTCTAAACTCCTCCTTATTGTTTCTTTTCTAATGTCAAGTAAATTAGCAACGGTCGAAGCTGCCATTGCATTCTTTACATTGTGTTGTCCTTGTAATCCTAATTGTTTAATTGGCATAGTAAATTTGGTGTTATCAATTGTTATTGTTAATTCATTATTTTTTAAATAAGCACCTTTTTTTAGTTGTTTTTTTACTGAAAATGGTACTAATTGAGATTTAATTGTATGATTGGAAAGCCATTCTTGAATCATCGCATCGTCACCATCATATATTAAATAATCCTTGGCAGTTTGATTCATTGTTATCCTGAATTTTGAATCGATATAATTTGAATACTCATTATTATAGCGATCCAAGTGATCAGGTGATAGGTTGGTTAACACAGCGATATGAGGTGAAAAATCTTCAATCCCATCTAATTGAAAACTACTTAATTCAAGCACATAGTTTTCAGGGTCAGTTGCAGCTACCAGGCTTGCAAAACTTTCACCGATATTTCCACCAAGTGCCACATTTTTACCACCTTGTTTTAAGAGTTGATAAACCATCGATGCTACTGTAGTTTTTCCATTACTCCCTGTAATCCCAACAATAGTAGCTCTTGTAAATTTTGATGCAAATTCTATTTCTGAAATTACCTTCACTCCTTTTTCTTTCAACTTTAATACTATGGGAGCCAAATCTGGAATTCCAGGGCTTTTCATTACAATATCTGCTGAAAGAATTTCGGTCTCATTATGGCCTTCTTCTTCCCAAAAAATCTCATGATGTATAAGAACTTGTTTGTAATTCTCTTTTATTTTTCCGTAGTCTGAAACAAAAACATCAAAGCCCTCTTTTTTTCCTAATATGGCAGTTCCTACTCCACTTTCCCCTGCACCCAGAATTACGAGTTTTGATTTACGCCCTAAAATTTCAACCTCTTGCTTCACTTTTTATTTATCCATTCTCTTTGTTCTCTTTTCATTTCACTATCTTATTTTTAGTGTAACAATAGTGAGTATTGCCAGAAATATTCCTACAATCCAAAATCTCGTTACGATTTTACTTTCATGAAAGCCTTTTATTTGATAGTGATGATGGAGTGGCGACATCCTAAAAATCCTTCTGCCTTCTCCAAATTTCTTTTGAGTATATTTAAACCATCCAACTTGCAGTACCACCGATAGATTTTCCATTAAAAATATACCGCAAAGTATCGGAATTAACCATTCTTTTCGAATAGCAATAGCGATTACAGCAATGATTCCTCCAATCGTTAAACTTCCTGTATCGCCCATAAATACTTGTGCTGGATATACATTGTACCATAAAAAACCTATCAAAGCACCAACAAACGACATAATGAAAATTGAGAGTTCCCCTATATTTGGGATATACATAATGTTGAGGTAATCTGAAAAAATAACATTCCCTGATACCCATGCGAATATGGCGAGTGTAACTCCAATTATTGCCGAAGTTCCAGCAGCAAGTCCATCGATTCCATCAGCTAGATTAGCACCATTTGAAACAGCTGTTATAATAAATATAACGATTGGTATAAAAATTAGCCAAACATATTTTTTCGCACCTTCTCCAGCCCAACCAACTAGGCTTTCATAATTAAATTCGTTTTTCTTTACAAATGGAATGGTTGTGAGAAGTGTTTTTTCTTCAGGGTAAAATTCTGGCTTGTTGTTTTGTGCAACGTGTTCTATAGTATTTTGCGAATTTATTTTATGTCTTTGAACAGTTATATCCTCATGAAAATACATGGTTGCTCCTACTATTATCCCTAATCCTACTTGCCCTATTATTTTAAATTTCCCTGATAACCCATCCTTGTCATTTTTAAATTTCTTGATATAATCGTCAATAAAACCAATTGTTCCCATCCATAATGTAGTTACTAAAAGCAGGATCACGTAAATGTTTTCTAATTTTGCAAATAGCAATACAGGAATTACAGTAGCCATAATAATAATGATACCCCCCATAGTCGGTGTTCCTGCCTTCTCACTTTGACCTTGCAATCCTAAATCCCTAACTGATTCCCCAATTTGTTTTCGTCTTAAATATTTTATAATTTTTTTACCATAAACGGTTGCAATCAACAAAGAAAAAATGACCGCCAAGCCCGCTCTAAACGTAATAAACTGAAAAAGTCCTGCTCCAGGTATTTGGTAGTTTTTCTCTAAAAAATCGAATAAATAATACAACATAACTTATTTATTAAGAGCTACTAATAATTCATTTAATATTTTAAAATCATCAAACTCAAATCGTTCTCCTTTAATCTCTTGATAGGTCTCATGACCTTTTCCTGCTACTAATATGATATCACCAACTTGTGCTATTTGACATGCAGTTTTAATAGCTTGTTTCCTATCGGTAATTGAGATGGTTTTCTTAAAATGTTGCGAAGGAACACCCGTTTCCATCGCTTCAATAATGCTTGTGGGGTCTTCACTTCTAGGGTTGTCACTGGTAAATATTACCTTTGTACTCAGATTTGCTGCAATGCTTGCCATTTTTGGTCTTTTTTGGACATCTCTATCTCCACCACATCCAATTACTGTAATTAATTCTTCATTTCCAGTTCGTATGGTATTAATGGTTTCTAAAACATTTTGCAAGGCATCTGGGGTATGTGCATAGTCTACAATTGAAGTGATGTTCTTTTCAGAAATCAGATATTGAAATCTTCCATCGACACTTTCTAAAGTGCTCATTAATTGAAGGATTTCTAATGTTTCTAGACCCAATAAATTAGCAGTAGCATAAATTGCCAATAAATTGTAAGCATTGAAATTACCAATGAGTTTCACCCATAATTCATTATCATTAATTTTTAACAATAAGCCGTTAAACTGATTTTCAAGAATTTTTGCTTTATAATCTGCAACAGACTTTAACGCATAGGTATATTTATTAGCTTTTGTATTTTGAAGCATAATTTTCCCATTCTTATCATCAATGTTTATTAGAGCAAAAGCCGATTTTGGTAGCTTATCGAAAAATTGCTTTTTTACATCACGATACGATGCAAAATCATCATGGTAATCCAAATGATCATGTGATAAATTTGTAAATATTCCGCCAGAAAAATGGAGTCCTTCAGTTCTTTTTTGATGAATGCCATGAGAGCTCACTTCCATAAAACAAAAGTCAACCCCATTAGTAACCATTTCGTTTAAATAGCCGTTTATGGTAATCGAATCCGGTGTTGTATGAGTAACATTATATTGGTTTTTATCTACAATTATTTTTACGGTAGATAGCAATCCTACTTTATATCCTGCATCTATAAATAGTTGATATAAAAGAGAGGTGATTGTAGTTTTACCATTAGTTCCTGTAACTCCAATAAGTTTTAATTTTTCTGAAGGATTTTCATAATAATTTGAAGCCATGATAACCAGTGCATGTTGAGAATCCAAAACTTCTATATAGGTGATCCCATTTATTAATTCATTTGGAATTTCTTCACATACAATAGCAACAGCACCGTTTTCTTCTGCTTTTTTGATAAACTCATGACCATCAGACACCATACCTTTTATGGCTACAAAAACATCATTAAGTAAAATATTTCTTGAATCAAATTCTATTTTATTGATGGAAACAGAAGTATTCCCTACCACTTTATTGATAGTCGCTTTAAATAATATGTCTTTGAGTTGAGTCACGATAATTTCAATGTTATTTGATCTCCCTTAATTAATTTTTTTCCAGCACTTATTGATTGTTTTGAAACCGTTCCATTCCCTATTAATTTTACTTCCAGACCTAAATTTTCCAATAATGAAACAGCATCCATTCCAGCCATCCCCAAGACATTTGGAATTTCAGAATATTGTTTTTGAGCAAAGGAATAATAGGCGTTATAGTCGCTGTTAATTATTTTATCATTCTCATCTATTTCTGAAACTTCAGCTATTAGTGGGGAATTTGTAAATATTTTCTGAGCAATACGTTTAAAAACAGGGCCTGACACATCAGACCCATAATATCCTTTTTTAGTACTGGGTTTATGTATAATTACAATGCATGAATATTTTGGTTTCTCTACAGGAAAATATCCTACAAATGAAGAGACATATCTTTTATTTTTTTTCCAGTCCGGCATCCAATATTCTGTTTGAGCTGTACCCGTTTTTCCTGCCATAGAAAAATCAGGTGAGTACAATCTTTTTCCTGTACCTCGAATCACAATATTTTTTAAAATATCCTGAATTTGTGAAATGGTTTCTTTCGAACAAATACTAGGATTCAAAATTTCTGTTTTGAAAGTTTCTATAGGTTTATTCCAAGCACGAACTTCCCTGATAAATTTTGGCTTCACCATCTTTCCATTATTAGCAATGGCATTATAAAAAGTTAAAGTTTGAAGTGGTGTAAGACGAAGATTATACCCATAGGCCATTGAAGGCAATGCATTTTTACTCCATAATTCGTGTCCAGGTCCAGGAATTACTGGTTTTCCTTCCCCTTTAATTTGAATTCCAATTTGTTTATCTAATCCAAAGCTTTTTAATCGTTTAATAAAAAGTTCTGGGTTTTCTGAATAGCCTTCATCAATAATAGTTGCCAAACCAATATTGGAAGAAACTTCTAAGCATCTAGCAGCTGATATTTCACCATAACCTCCTCGATGAGAATCGTAAATTTTTCTTCTATAAAATACTTTTGATCCCTTTTTCGTATCTATTACAGTACTCGTATCAATCACCTTGTCTTCAAGGGCAGCCATCATAGCCATTACTTTAAAAGTAGAACCAGGCTCATGAGATTCACCAACTGCATAATTCAATTTTTCGTAATAAGTACCATTTTTTGTAATCCCTAAATTTGAAACCGCCTTAATTTCACCAGTTTCAACTTCCATAACAATAACACTTCCATGTTCTGCTTCATAATATTCCATTTGTTTCAACAATGCATGATGCGCGATGTCTTGTATATTTACATTGATTGTTGACAGAATATCAAATCCATCAATAGGTTCAACTTCATTTTCGTCAAATACTGGCTTCCATTGTCCCTTTGCAATTTTTTGTTTTAATCGTTTCCCATCTTTTCCTCTCAAATACGAATCATAAGCGCCTTCAAATCCAACTTCATAATGCCTGGGTTCTCCTTGCATTTCATTTCCTACCAATCGCTCAGCTATTTTACCTATTGGATGTTCTCGTACTGTACGCTGCTTGACTATAAGTCCGCCCTTATAGGAACCAAGGTTAAACAATGGAAAACCTTTCACCTTTACAAATTCTGAATAACCCAGATCTTTAACCACAAGCATATACCGATTTTTATTTGAACGAGCCTTTCTGAATTTATTTTGATAATACGATGTCGGCTTGCCAAACATTTTACTGAGCTCCTTGGAAAGGGCAGGAAGATGTTTTTTGAAATTTGAGGAAGAAACTGTTACAGCATCAAATCGTATATCGTATTTAGGAACAGAAGTCGCTAATAAACTACCATTATCAGAATAGATGTTTCCTCTACTTGATGGGATTACAAAGTTTTTAGTCGTATTTTTTTTAGCCAGATCACGATACTTTTTCCCATCAACAAATTGTATATTTATTAATTTTATAATAATTAGTAACGCGAAGAGAAACATACCTCCTGCGATAAAAAATAAACGGTTTGATATGTTTTTTTCATTTATTGACACCGCATTATTTTTCTGAGGTTATTATTAATTTTTGAGGAGGAATTATTGATGACCGTAAACCTCTTTTTTCCATCGATGAAATAATTTTACTTTCCATTTTAGTTTGCATAAGTATCATTTGCACATCCACATATTCGCTTTTCAATTCTTTTACTTCATTATTTAACTTTGCAATTCGATGAACTTTTTTATCTGCTCGATGTGAACTTGCAATCATTATTAATGCCAATGCTGATAGAAAAATGATAAAACGCCAATTTTTAAAAGCGCCATCGCTTACCAAAAATTTTCCTTTTAATATATTGTATAGATTTTTCTTCATTACCTATTAGCTTTGAAATCTAGGCTGTAATTCGACACGTCTATGTGAACACGCCATACCAAAAACTTAATTATAATTTTTCAGCAACCCGGAGTTTTGCACTTCTAGCTCTGCTATTATTTTTTATTTCTTCTTCTGAAGGAATTATAAATTTCCCCACTCTTTTAAATGGCACTTCTACCCTACCAAATACATCTTTTACTGGTTCACCCTCAAACAGTCCATTCCGCATGAATCGCTTAACCAATCTATCTTCTAAGGAGTGGTAGGATAATAGGCATAGACGTCCGCCTGATTTTAATACTTCCTGAGCTTGTAAAAGAAATTCTTTTAGAACATCTAATTCTTGATTGACTTCAATACGAATTGCCTGATATACCTGTGCTAATATTTTATTTTCTTTATGTCTTGGTAAAAATCGTCCTAAAGCATTTTTCAATTCATCACTGGTAACAATTGGTGATTTCTCTCTTATTTCAACAATACGCCTTGCCATTCCAGCTGCAGTACGAAGCTCTCCATATTGAAACAGGACTCCTCTTAGTTTTTCTTCTGAATAAGTATTTATAACATCATAGGCTGAAAAAATAGCATCCTGATTCATTCGCATATCTAGATCTGCTTCAAAGCGTGTAGAAAATCCTCTTTCTGGCACATTGAATTGATGAGATGAAACCCCAAAATCTCCAAGAATCCCATCAACTTTTTTGTAACCATGAAAACGTAAAAATCGTTTTAGGTGTCTAAAATTTTCGTTAATTAATAAAAACCTGGAATCATTTAGGGAATTATCCAAAGCATCTATGTCCTGATCGAAAGCAATTAATTTTCCATGTTCACCTAACTGATTTAATATTTCTCTTGAATGTCCGCCCCCGCCAAATGTCACATCCACATAAACCCCATTGGGTTGGATGTTTAGGCCATCAACTGTTTCGGTTAATAAAACCGGATTATGATATTCCATTATTAGCATCGCTTTCGTCTCCCATTACATCTTCAGCCAGATCAGCAAAATCACTTGCTGCATCATTAATAGCTTGTTCGTATTTATTTTTATCCCAGATCTCAATGATATTAATCGCCGAAGAGATCACGATTTCTTTCCCTATTCCTGCAAAAGATGAAAGGTTTTTTGGTATCAATAACCTTCCTGCTGCATCCATTTCAACTGTTTTAACTCCAGCTGTAAATCTTCTTATGAAGTCATTGTTTATACGCTTAAAACGATTCAGTTTTCCCATTTTCTGCATTAATAATTGCCACTCTTCCATTGGGTATAATTCCAAGCAAGGTTGAAAAACCGCACGCTTAATAACGAAGCCACTCACAGCGACTGGAGCTAACTGTTTTTTTAAGGTCGCAGGCACCATTACTCGTCCTTTTATATCTGCTTTACATTCGTATGTCCCAATTAAATTGAGCATAAAATCACTTTTTGGAAAATTATAGTTTCAAATATATAGAACTTTTACCACTTTTTCCCACTAATTACCACTTTGTTAATAAGTTTTACCATATATTGACACGGTTTTCTTAAATTTTTGAAAAAACAGGCTCTTGTGTTTTATTGAAAGTTGAAAATAAAAATGCCTACTTTTGTTTTGTAATATGCAATTCCCAATATGAAGCAAACATTAAAAAACGATGGAAAATTTAGTTATTTAGATATTGGTGAAGGAACTCCAATTGTTATCCTTCACGGGCTCATGGGGGGGCTTAGCAACTTTGATGGAGTGACTAATTTTTTTTCTGAAAAAGGATATCGTGTTTTAGTCCCCGAATTACCCATTTATAAAATGTCCTTATTAAAAACCAATGTAAAAAACTTTTCAAAGTATGTTTCAGATTTTATAGATCATATGGGTTTTAAGGAAGTGATTTTATTAGGAAATTCTCTTGGGGGTCATATTGGATTATATTGCACTAAATCTTTTCCTGAAAAAATAAAAGCGTTGGTTATTACTGGAAGTTCTGGTTTATACGAAAGTGCTATGGGAGGATCTTTTCCTAAACGTGGCGATTATAATTATATCAAACAAAAAGCAGAAGATGTTTTTTACGACCCTTCGATCGCTACCAAAGAATTGATTGACGAGGTTTATGAGTCTGTAAACGATCGAAATAAATTAATAAGAACTTTGGCAATTGCAAAAAGTGCAATACGCCATAATATGGCAAAAGACTTACCCAATATGCCAACACCTACTTGCATTATTTGGGGTAAAAATGATTCGGTAACACCACCAAATGTTGCTGAAGAATTTCATGATTTACTTCCAGACTCCACTTTGTATTGGATAGATAAATGCGGTCATGCTGCAATGATGGAACATCCTGATGAATTTAATAATATTCTTTATTCCTGGCTTGAGGAACGAGGGTAATGAAGATAAAAGACAAGAAAAAGATATTACTATTAATCAGATTTTTAAGAATTAATTTGTTAGCCTTACCTTTAATAAAAACTTACTTTAAAACCCAAAAACAATATTTTTTTTTAGATCCATGAAAATTAAATCGGCTGAATTTGTAATGAGCAACTCTGATGTTGCAAAATGCCCTAAGGACAAACTTCCTGAATATGCATTTATTGGTCGATCTAATGTTGGAAAATCGTCTCTTATCAATATGTTGATGCAACGTAAAAATCTAGCGAAAACATCAGGGAGGCCTGGAAAAACACAGCTTATAAATCATTTTATCATAAACAAGAATTGGTATTTAGTAGATCTTCCTGGTTATGGGTATGCAAGAGTATCAAAAAGTAGTAAAAAAGTATTTCAAAAGTTTATTACAGACTATTTTAATAAACGAGAACAAATGGTGTTGGCTTTTGTCTTGATTGATTGTCGCCACAAACCTCAAAAAGTAGATCTGGAATTTATGAAATGGATGGGAGAAAACCAAGTTCCTTTTTGTATTGCATTTACCAAAGCTGATAAATTAAAACCCAATGCATTACAAAAAAATATCACAGCATACTCTCAGAAAATGTTAGAGACTTGGGAAGAAATGCCCCAATATTTTGTTAGTTCTTCCAGTCATGGAACAGGTAGGGATGAGATGTTAGGGTATATTGATGAAGTCAATTCTCAGTTAAGTAATTTATAATAATATTTATTCTGAATCCTCTTGCACAGGTAGATAATACATCCTTAGAAAAGCTTTAAATTTTGTATCATAACGATAAGGATCAAAAGCAAAATCTGAATTTATTTTTATAGCTCTTATATATCTCTTTTCAGGATTTGTAGTATTAGAAATTTTATCTAAATAGAAATACATGGAATCTTTTTGAATTAGGTATGCAAAACTAATGGCTTTTGAAACATAAGTTGAAAATCTACTATAATCCTTATAATTAGTCTCTGGTCGTAAACTTTCATATTGTTGATTATTAAGTTAATAACATCTGTTTTCTAACTGAATCCAGCTCTAAAAAATTTGTTATATTGTTATAACTAACGGATTTACTGGTTTTATAAGCCATAGATTCGTTTTAAAAAAATGATTCTGCGCAAACGCTTTGAGTTATCTCCAGTTTTAGGAAGCATTCCAATATCAGAAGTAAAGATTCTCTTAAAAAGCAGAGATGAACTTCCACCAGTTTTATTAGCCCTTCAAACAATTTTCACTAACAAGGCATCCCATCAAAAAATGTTTAAACTTGTAGAACCCATTGTTCAAAATGAGAAACGACAAACAGGACGCCAGGGGATGACCATATGGGAAGTGATTGTTTTATCTGTTATACGATTAACCCTTAACAGCAATTACGATCGTTTATTGTGGATTGCCAATTCAGATAAATATGTGCGTCAACTCATGGGTATAGAAGGCGATTCTCATGGGTTCACAGTAGAAGATAAGCAATACCGTTTAACGGCATTAAAGGAAAACATTGGATTGCTAAAAGTTGAAACCATAGAAAAGATCAATGCCTTAGTTTTGGAAGTAGGACAGGGTTATCTAAAAAAAAAGACCGAGAAGCTGTTGCGCTTAAAGCCGATAGTTATGTTGTAAAAACCAATGTACATTTCCCCATAGATTATAATTTGTTGTGGGATGCAGCCCAAAAATGTATTGTTATAAGCTATTTTACCATAGGGATTCTAATACTGATATTAAATATATGCAATACGTTAAATATTTTTTTTCATAGGGAATTTGGACCTTTCTTTATTTCTTTAAGGGTCATGACAACTTAAGAGGATTTTTTCTTAAATTTTCTATGACTAATTTATACAAATTTTCGTTTCTATAATTATATCTAAATTCAGTTTCTTTTAGGTGCAAATAAAAGGTGTTTTTATGCATTCCTTTAAATTTGGACAATCTTGTTTTTGCGTATCCCCAAAATCCTTCAATTCCATTAATATGAGATTTGCCTACTACAAATTCATTCTTTCCATGATCTAATCTATAATATTTTTTATACCCCAAATCTACCAATCCTTTATAACCTCTCCATTTATCAGAATGAATAATACTATCTACATCTACTTTTCCTTTAATGATAGCTTGTAGCGTAACTCTGGAGCAATTAGGAACAATTTCTGTATAGACTTTTCCATTGCGCTTATATACTCCAAAAACAATCGTTTTACCATAAGCTCCTCGACCTCTTTTTCCTTTTTTACGTTTAGCTCCAAAGAAAGATTCATCAACTTCTATTTCTCCCTTAAATGGCTTTTCATGTTCACATAATCCTGCAATTCTAACTCTTAAAGCTAACAAAATTTTATTAATACTGTTTCTACTCAACCCAGATAATTGACTCATTTGAGTAGCATTCAAATCCACAGAAAACAACTTAATTAATGCTCTAAATTTAGACTCTGAAATTCGTGAACGATATAAATACTTGTTAGGCATTACTATGACTGACTTTATGCAAAGCTAAACAATGCTTAAGTTGTCATGACCCTTCTTTAATATATCCTATTTGGAAGACTATTCGAAATCAAGAATCTAAAAACATTACAAATGATTAATTCTATTTATGGTTTTTTTATTGATTAAGAATTAAAGCGTTTTGCTCATCAACCTTTTTTTATCTCCAATTTCTCAGCAAAATAATCACAGAAATCGCGCATGGTAGCACTCATTTTTGCATCATTAGTTGCTCGTTCAAACGTATCGGACATTGCAGTTAGGGTCTGATGAAAAAATATTTTCATTTCATCTAAGGGCATTTCTTTCGTCCAAAGATCGATACGCAATGACTCCTTCTTTTTTGCATCCCAAACCGACATCAATATTGCTTTCGATTCCATATTTTCAATACCCCCATCTTCAGCTGACCAATGCAATGTTTCGGGAATCTTATTTTCGTCTAAGGTTACTTTTACTTTAATTTCAGAGGTGTGCATTTTTATCCTTACTTTTTTGGTTTATACTTAGATTTATTAAATAGTTCTTCATCACTTAAGTTGAAAAGATCTTGAATATTCGAATTGTTATTTTCCATGAATGATCGTATAATTTGCCATCCAATATATTTCCCAACCATACCTGGGGAATCATTATCAATTTCTAAATAAAATTTTGAAAAAGGGGCTGGGTTAATAAAACGTGTTGTTAATTTTGGGTTTGTACTAAAAATGTATTCATTCTCAACAAAATTTCTCCAAATTTCTGTTTCATTATCCTGAATCCAAGTAAATTCATCTTTTGTATAGCCTATTTTTTCTGAATCTAGGACATTTGGCAGCCATAGATCTTTTAGATATAATATTTTTCCATTATATAGCATTTGTGATAAAAAAGTCCGGTTCTGTGGTTGTGTAATCCACTTTTGTGCATATTCTGAAGCAACATCTGAACTAATTTGGGATTTTCTCATATTTTGAGAAATATAACTAGGAATCACTTCATAATAAGTATGATCACTACCCAAATAATTATCTAAAGAAATAATTAGTAAACTGTCTGAAAGAATAATTTTATTTCTATAATCAACTTCAGATGTTGTTAAGAGCACAATAGGTGTCCTAAATTTAGGAAAGTAATAGGTAATGTGTTGAAAAAGAGACTCCAAACCATCATTTAATTTATCTTCTGTAGGAAATATTTTTATTACCTCCTTATAGATTTGTTGTTGAAGGGTATCTTTCATTTTTTCAACCCAAAGGCTATCAGGATATTGGTTTGGGAAAAAAGCTGGGTAATTTCGTTTTAGTTCTGGAATATCTTCAATGTGTGCAGTCCAAAAAATGGTATCAAATCGTAAATATTCTATTTCAATTGGAATCTTTGCTATCTGTTCGGAAGTATTCTGTTCTTTTTTACAATTTATAAAGCAGAAAAAAAACAAAATCAATAGTATTGGATATAGAAAATTCTTCATTTTTAAAGCAATTGTATGGTTTAACACAAAACTTTTTTTTTAAATTTTAGTTTTACCCTACTTTTGCGATGCAAAGATATTATTAATTAACTAAAAGAATGTATTTTTTAAGGACTTAAGGTCCAAAGATTTTTATGATATTTTACATACTTTACAACAACTAAATGAACACTGAAAAAGTAACTGATTATATTGTAGATTGGCTAAAATCGTATGCTAAAAATGCTAATATGGAAGGATTTGTTGTTGGCATTAGTGGCGGAATTGACTCTGTAGTAACTTCTACTTTATGTGCAAAAACGGGTCTTGAAACTCTTTGCATTGAAATGCACATTCATCAAAGTAAAAATGAAGTATCCAGAGCAAAAGAGCATATTGAACAACTCAAAAAGGAATATGCTAATGTTAGTAGTGATTTAATGGATCTAACTCCTGTTTTTGAGGTATTTAAAAAACAAACTCCTCAAACAAAAAGCAACGAATTATTAGATCTTTCTTTAGCTAATACACGTGCAAGATTACGAATGACAAGTTTATATTATTTTGCAGGGCTTAACCGATATCTAGTTATTGGAACTGGAAATAAAATCGAAGATTTTGGCATCGGATTTTTTACAAAATATGGAGATGGTGGAGTAGATTTAAGTCCTATTGCAGATCTTTTAAAAAGTGAAGTTTATTGTTTAGGAGAAAAATTAAATGTCCCTCAATCCATACTTGAAGCAGCACCAACAGATGGCTTGTTTGGTGACAAAAGAACCGATGAAGATCAAATAGGAGCGAGCTATGATGAGCTTGAATGGGCTATGAAAATGGATGCTTTAAATCGTCAATCAAAAGACTTTAAAGACCGCAACAAAAAAGTTTTTGAAATCTACAAAAAACTCAATAAAATCAATCAACATAAAATGACTCTCATTCCAGTTTGTAAAGTGCCTTCTCATATTAAGAAATAAGAGTTGTTTAACGAATATTCTTGAAGTTGAGCGAATTTTCTCTCATCTATTGTTCATTATACCTAGATTTTCATAGTTTTGGCATTAGAAAATGTAGTATTTGTATTACAAATTCTTTTGTTTAGTTCATTAAAATTGAATTAAATGATTTATTTACTTCTAAGAATAAAGGATGAAAAAAATTATTATTGCAGATCATCACCCCATAACTCATAAAGGTATTACCTGTTTATTAAAGAAAAACAGCAATTATTCAATTGTTGGTAAAGCCAATAACGGGAATGAGTTATATAAAATTTTAGAAAGTCAAAATCCAGATATTTTAATTATGGAAATTGATATGCCTCAAATTAATGGCATTAATGCTCTACGTGGTATTAAGGCAAAGTTTCCAGAATTACGAGTTCTTATATTCTCCACACATCCAGAAGAAATTTATGCCATGCGTTCTATAAAATCTGGTGCTGCTGGATATGTTCCTAAAACAGCTTCCTCAAAAATATTATTAAAAGCACTAAAGCAAATAAGAAAAGGGGGCATCTTTTTAAACGAGGAATTAACTTCAACTTTCACCAGTCGTAATGTAGGTGAAACAAGTGCGATAAGTCGGTATAAAAAATTATCCTCTAGAGAAATAGAAGTATTAAACCTTTTATCGAGTGGTAAACGTAATAAAGACATTGCTACTGCACTAAATATTAACGAAAAAACGGTTAGTACCTATAAAACCAGATTGCTTAAAAAACTGAAAGTAGATAATCTTGTGGATCTAATTCATCAATCCAGAATGTTTCAATTTGGTTAATTAAAGAATCCTATTAAGTTTTTCTGCAATTAATTTATGTAACGATTGATAGTTAAAAGTATCTTGCATAATTGATTCGTCAATATAAGAACCATCTTTTACTGGACTTTGTGCAAGATTAGTGATTTTAGAATCAATAAGATATCTTCTTAAATTTAATATTGTTTCTGTTACAAATTGCGATATAGATCTTTCTTTTCCTTTAACATAAATTTCCTTTTCTTCCCATCTGTGAAGGGAATACTTTTCTTCATTCATTAAAATATCAGTAATTGTTGATGCTTTTACAGGTTCTAATTCATTTATGAATGAATCCAATTTTAACTCTTGTTCTAAATTCAATTTATTAATAATTTCAAAATATAATTCTTTAAAGTCCTCATTCGCAATATCAATTTCATCCTCTTGAAGGTCAAGATATATTTTCTCGAAGACCTTTGTCTTTACAATTTCAAGTTTGAACTCAATATCTCCATTTTCATTTGTTTCTAAAATCAAATCTTCAAAATCTTCTTCAAAGACACCGTAAATCAATAGAATTTGTATAATTTTTCGTTCCAATTCATAAAGTTCATCCACTTTTTTAACTGGAAATTTTTCTGGTTTAACCAGCTCTAAAGCTTTAGTTGTTGTTTGGACTTTTTTAAAGGAGTCATTCCTCTCCTTTTTAAGAATTTGCGCAAGTGTATTAAATAATACTTCTTCTGAAATATCCATTGTTCTAGAACATTCCTTTATATAGACTTCCTGTTTAATAACATCAGGAATCTTTGATATACTCATCACCATTTCCCGTATCATTTCCGCTTTTTTAATAGGGTCATTTTTAGCTTCTTTTGCTAAAACAGAAGCTTTAAAATCGATGAAATCTTGTGCATTTTCTTTTAAGTATTGGCTGAGTTCTTCTAAGCTGTTATTTTTCGCGAAACTATCTGGGTCTTCACCTTCTGGGAAGGCACAAATCTTAACATTCATTCCCTGTTCTAAGATCAAATCTATTCCTCTTAATGACGCCCGCAAACCCGCTTCATCACCATCAAAAAGAACTGTGATGTTTTTTGTTAAGCGATTTATAAGCCTGATTTGATCAGAAGTTAATGCAGTTCCAGAAGAGGAAACCACATTATGAATTCCCGCCTGATAAAACTGAATAACATCTGTATATCCTTCAACTAAATAGCAATTATCCTCTTTAGCAATACTTTGTTTGGCATGGTAAATTCCATAAAGGACTTTACTTTTATGGTAAATATCACTTTCTGGAGAATTTATGTATTTAGCTGCTTTTTTATTATTGGTCAATATCCTTCCACCAAAACCTAAGGTGCGACCACTTAAACTTAAAATAGGAAATATCACTCTTCCCTTAAAACGATCGTATTGTTTTCCATTTGGTGACTGTGGTGAAGCCTCTTTAACAATAGTTAATCCTGTCTTTTCTAAAAATTCGAGTTTATATCCTTTCTTAATAGCTTCTTTAGTAAAAGCATCCCAAACATCTGGAGAATACCCCAAGGAAAATTTTTCTATTGTTTCTTGTATAAATCCACGTTCTTTAAAATAAGAGAGCCCAATGGCTTTCCCTTCTTCTAATTTAAGAAGGCTATTATGAAAATAATTGTTTGCAAATTCACTAACTAAAAAAAGACTTTCTCTTTCACTGGCTTTTTCTTTTTGTTCATCGGATTGTTCTGTTTCTTCTACTTCAACACCATATTTTTTAGCCAAATATTTAATTGCTTCAGGGTAGGTTATATGTTCGTGTTCCATTAAAAAGGAAATGACATTTCCTCCTTTTCCACTTGAAAAATCCTTCCAAATTTGTTTTGCTGGCGACACCATAAAGCTTGGTGTACGCTCATCTGTAAAAGGGCTTAAGCCTTTAAAGTTACTACCAGATTTTTTTAATTGCACAAAATCGCCAATAACCTCCTCTAATTGGGCAACTTCAAATACTGTATCTATGGTATTTTTCGAGATCAAGGAGATTTATTTATAAGAAATTAAATATTAAAAACGAATTATAAAAGTAATAAAAAAAGACTTCAATTATAATCTTTTTTTTTACACATCAAAACGTAGTCCCATAGAGATATTATTTTGATCTACTGGGTTATCTTTAAATAAAGTATTAAGGTCATATTTTACATACAAAGCTGTCCAACCCCATCCTATATATCCGCTTAACCCATAAATTACATTATTGGTGTTATAACTGGCTTTAATTCTTTCTTTAATTTTATTCCCATCTATTGAATATTTGAGTTTTTGTAACGATTTTAATTTAAATCCAGCATAACCTCCTAATCCAATTTTAAATTGTTTTTTTTGTGGTATATCTAAAATAAGTTTCACGCTCAATCTTTTTTGAAGGTCCTATTTCAAAGTGAATTGGAAATACTAATTTATCTACCCTTAGTTTAGCTTTTCTAAGACTTTCTGGGTGATATTGAAGTTCTGTTATTAAACCAGTATCTACAAAATATCGATTATCCGTTGGTTTTAATCCATCCCATTGAAAAGAAAATCCATATTTAATTCTAAGCCAATTACTTTCATTAAAAACTCGTGTTTTCCAGACCCAACCTAATTCAAAAAAACGACTTTCACCTATTTCAAAATCGGTATCATTAAATGATTCCCCTTTGGTAATTACATTGTTTAGTCCAAAAGCAAGGACTAGCCTACTTGTAGTTCTACGATCAAATTTCTTTTTCTTACTAACAGACACTCTGACAAACTCACCTTCTTCTAAAACTTCTAATACAACTTTGTCATCCTCTTCTGTGAAAACATTTACATTTTCATTTCTTTCCAATAATGCAATTTTATTTTCAATATTTAGGGCATGCTTTTCAGCTGATTCTGCTTTTAACACATCTGCTCTTTCCAATGATATTTCTTCATTATCCAAACGAATATTAATGGCTTCAATTTCTTTTTTTAAGGCTTCTTTTCCTTCATTTATTATCTTTTCTTTTGAAGCCTCTAAAAATTCAATGGTTACTGTAACTTTTATTTCTTGAGCATTTGAATAGATTGATGTTAAAACGCAAAGTGTTATAATAATACAAAACTTGATTAAATTCATAGTGTTTCGTTTTTGATTTGATCGATTAAGCTTAATTATTCCGTTCTACAACTGCAGTTCTTACTTTATTAAACCCTTCCCCTAAGGCATCAAATACTTTATCTGTAAAGCTTTTTTCCAGTTCAGTTTCTACTTGATTTAAAAGATCTAAAGGGTCTATTTTTTATTTTTCCCAATTGATATTTTTTCTTTCTGAATTTCTTTTTGTGCATTTAACAACAGCGCATTAATTTCTTCCATACTTACAGATTCATTCTCTATTTGTAATGTTTGAACTTGTGCTACCACTTCGTCTACTTTAGCATCAATCAATACATCGTTGGCTTTATCTTCAAAATCCATTACATCCTTTAAATCTGGATCGCTTTTTAAGTTTTTGTTAGCTACTTGTTTTTTAGTTCTTAGGGCTAGTGATTTATTGTTTTCAATTTTAACAGTATTATCATTATTTTTTTGTGTTTTATTATCAGAAATCAAGTTTTCATTTGAAATTAGCCCATTTATTCGCTTTTCAGAAGGAGTTTTTTCTTGATCTTGAATGGATTCATCAATAGTTTTGGAGTTTTCGTTAACTAATTCAGTAGAAATCTGATTGGAATTATCCTTATTATTAACTAAAAGGGAAGTGATTATTATAATTCCAATAAAACTTGCAGCTATAGTAAACCAAATTGATTTATTGATCCTATTCTTCTTAGAAGGTCCTAATTTAGAATTGAGTTTATTCCATGCATCATTAGAAGGGACTATTTCCCTTTCTTGAAGTTTTTCTCGTACATTATCTTCAAATTTAATGGGTTCCATAATTCTTATTATTTTGTTTTTCTATACTAGCTCGAAGCATTTTACTTGCTTTAAAAAGTTGGGTCTTAGATGTGCTCTCAGAAATCTCACTATGTTTATACCCTTCAACTGCATACAACACAAAAACTGTTTTATAGCCATGAGGCAACGCATCAATATTTTTTTGAATCTCATCTACTTCTAATTCAGTTTTTATATAGGTCACAATTTCAATTGTGTTTTCCAGTTTCTCTTCTAAGTTGCGAAATCGCTTCATTTATCATAATTCTTCGGATCCATCCTTCAAAACTTCCTTTAAACTTAAAGGACTTTAAATGGATAAATACCTTTAAAAATCCTGAAAGCATGACCTCTTCAGCTATGGTATTGTTTTTAACATATTGCCTACAAATACTGAGCATTTTAGGTGCAAAGATTTCAAACAACTGGTATTGTGCTATTCTTTGACCTTTACTGGCTCTATGAATTAGTTTTTGGTAGTTTTTATGTAATGAAACAACTTTCATTTTCAGGTTCTGATATAACACTTCTATTAATATAGACGCAAGGTAAGTTAAAATGGTTGCCAAGGTGTTTTATGTTCTAAGTAGGTAATGAGTAAATTAAATATTGACAATAACAAATTATAAGTAAGTGCATGCTGTAGACAACTTATTGATTACTGAAAACTATTTCTTCCTATCGATCACATAGTTTACCATCATTTTTAAAGACTCATTGTAGGGAGAATCAGGATAGTCCTTTATAAGTAGTAGGGCTTTTTGTTGGTATTCTTTCATTTTTAAAACAGCATATTCCAATCCTCCATTTGATTTCACAAAATCAATTAATTCTTTAACTCTATTTTTATCTTTATTATAATTTTTTATTGAATTGATGATCCAAACCTTTTCTTTCTTTGAACAATTATTAAGAGTATAAATCAGTGGAAGTGTCATTTTTTGTTCTTTTATATCGATCCCAGTAGGCTTTCCAATTTTTTCTTTTCCATAATCAAAAAGATCATCTTTAATTTGAAATGCCATCCCGATAAGTTCACCAAACTTCCTCATAGTTTCAACTTCCTGTCTTGTTGTGTATACAGATTGTGCACCCATGGCGCAACAAGCGGCTATTAATGTAGCTGTTTTTTGGCGAATTATTTCGTAATACACCGATTCGGTTATATCTAGTTTTCTAGCTTTCTCTATTTGCAACAACTCTCCTTCACTCATTTCTCTAACAGCAACAGAAATAATTTTGAGTAGATCGAAATCGTTATTATCAATTGAAAGTAACAAACCTTTTGAAAGAAGATAATCTCCAACTAAGACTGCAATTTTATTTTTCCATAGGGCATTTACTGAAAAAAAACCACGTCTCCTATTACTTTCATCAACTACATCATCGTGTACTAAAGTAGCGGTATGTATTAATTCAATTACAGAAGCTCCACGATAAGTACGTTCATTGACTTCTCCGTTATTTGTCATTTTTGCAATTAAAAAAACAAACATCGGTCTCATTTGTTTTCCTTTTCGATTTACGACATAATGTGTTATACGATTAAGAAGAGAAACCTTTGAGGACATAGAGAGTAGAAACTTTTTTTCAAAAAGTTCCATTTCATATTCAATGGGTAATTTTATTTGTGAGACAACTTTCAAATATTCGGTTTTTAATTATTAAAAAATAATAAGATTCATCAATAAATAAAAGGTGTTCAGAATTTAATAAACGAATCTATAATTATTACTGTTTTACAGGTATTATTTTATTTCTATATAAGGATTTATCAACACATTTTTTCATCGCTTGTTTATCCATATCCACTCCGATAAAAGAAACCACTTTATCAATGGCTTTATCAGGATTTTCTATAACATCTTTATAATTAACATAAATAAATTCTACTCCAGGTTCCCTATCTTTCCATATCGCAACATTATTCATTTGTTTTTTAAATGATTCAATAAGGCTAAGGGGTAAAATGTCTGGATCTTTCCTAATCATTTTTTGTTGTGATTTTACAATTTCATTAATATCTCTATTCATAAAAATAACTTTATATCGAAACTTAATCGGTAAAAATTTAAGTAAAGGTGCTACTACCTTAACCGTTTTGTTCTCAGCAATTTTTAACCATGAATTATCTTTATGAAGGGACATTACAGGATCGTATTCAAAATAGCCCTTAGGGTTAGAATCATCTGCTTTTCGATTCTCATCCACAAGCACACTTCCTCCTCCTTTATTGATCATTTGCATCATCACTGAGGTTCCAGATCTAGGTAAGCCTGAAACAATAACTATTTGATCCTTTCTATATTTAAATTCGCTTTTGTCATTATATGAATTTGAATCAGATAAAATTTCATCTATATTTTCAATTGATTTTTCAGCTCTAACATGATCAACAGGTTTTAATTTTGAAGCAGTCTCAAAGGCTTTTTTAGCATTTTCGAGGTCGCCCAATTTCTCTAAAGCTTCTCCTAGGATATAGTGAGCTTCAGGAAAATATTTAACCAATTCAATACTGGTTAATGCATATTCTGCAGCTTCTTCATAATCGCCTAAACGGACTAATATTTCAGCCATAGCCTGATGAAATTTTGCTTTATCAGTTTCAAATTCAATAGCATTTTCGATTGCTTGTTTTGCTTCTTCAAAACGGTCTAATCGCATATAAATTTTACCAATTTGATACCATACTTCAGAATTTGGATTCCTGCTTTTTACAGTTTCTAATATTTTAAGTGCTTCATGAATTTTACCTTTTCCTAATAGAATTGTTGCTTCTGAATAAAAGGTATTCAATCTAAATGTACTATTTTTTTCTCTTAATATTTTTAAATATTTTTCAGCATTATCATAATCATCTTCTTTTAAACTTACAATCAATAAATCCATATAAAATGGAATTTTGTCTATTATAATATCTCCAACCTTTTCATTATCTTTAAGTTTATCTTCTTCTTTTAAAACAGGATATTCCTCATTTACAAGTTCTAATAAAATTTCTCTTGCTTTAACAAAATCCTTCTTACCTAGATATACTCTTCCTAAATTATGTTTTAAATCGCATTTGGTTTTTAATATTGCGGTTTCTATCTTTTCATCTGGCCGATCTATATATCCTAATTCTATAAGTTGTTCCATCGTTTCATGGTCACTTAATTGGTCTATTTCTTCCAATACTTTATGTTGTCCAAAATCGCCTTCAACACCTTCCCAACTTTCAATATAGGTTGGTTTTTTAATGTCTTTAAATAGGTCTAGCGCAACTTTCCCGTCCATATCTTTTCCAATGGGTAGATCGAACATATGAAGTACAGTAGGTGCTATATCAATAAGGCTTAATCCAAATACTTTTTCATTTTTTTTGATATTGGGTCCTGAAGCTACAAACATTCCAAACTGTCGATGTTCTAAGGCAGGAGCCGCTGGATATTTTGGCATTTTAATAATTCGTCTAGGTCCAGATTCAAAACCATGATCTGATAATATTATTATATTGGTGTCTTCACCTGCAAGTTCTAACATTCGATCTAACATCATATCCTGAAACCTATAAGCTCCTTTAACAGCATCTTTATATAAATTATAAGATTCTTCTGGCACCATATCAAGTTTTGGTGGATGAAATTTCATATAGGCATGACAAAAGTGATCTATGAGATCATAATAAACTGCCATAAAATCCCAATCTGTCATTCGCATAACATGAGTGGCTGCATTATGTATTGATACATTTTCAGCCATTATTTTCGCAAAAGGATTGAGACCCTTATCTTTTTCTTGATCTATGTCTGCTGCATTTGGTATAAAGGGTTTGATATGTGCTTCTGTGATTTCGTACGGAAACATCCTAAGGTTTTTCAAATCCTTTACTAAGGATTTCGGGTGGATACATCCTTTAACTAATGGGTTTTTCTCTTTAGGATCTTTTTTTACTTTTTGAAACCGATCTGAAACTACAACCCCATTAATTGGTTCAGCTGGAAAACTTGGCCACCAACCCACAATATTACTTTTAAATCCTTGATTGTGAAGAATATTCCATATTGCCTTGGACTTTCTTGAATTTACAGAAACAGGACGGATTCCTTTTAAATTTGGCATGATTTCAATAAAGCCTAAAACACCATGTTTATCAGGTGTTTTACCTGTTGCAACAGATGACCAAAGCATGGGTGAATATGGAGGATTCATCGTACTCATATTACCATAAACGCCTTTGTCAATTAATTTTTTTAGTGTTGGCATTTGCCCTTTGGCTAGCAAGGGTCCTATTATTTTCCAATCAGCTGCATCCCAGCCTATTAGCAGTACCTTTTTTTTCTTACTCATAAAATTGTTACTTGTTTATTTTTTTTACTTTTCTCCAAGCTTTAAAACCAATATCACCATACGCCAATAATCCAAGCGATCCTTTTTTAGTAATTATAAATTTTTTTTGATTCGTCATTTTTACTATTTTTTTCATATAAAATTTTGTTTACACCTAATATTATAATATATTGCAGTAGTTACAACGTAAAAAAACAAAAAAATAATCACTTAAAACATTTAAATATGAAAAAAATTACTTCAAAAAAATTATCCAAACGTTTAGCGCAATATGGAGCTTTAACTGTTGCTATTGCAGGGGTGTCTACTGCAAACGGTCAAATAATGTATACAGATGTTGACCCTGATGAAGGTGGTGATCAAGTTCATTATTTACTTGATTTAAATGGTGATTTCCTTACAGATTATGAAATCCGTCACAATCCATCTGGTAATGGTGCGAATGCTGTTCGTGTACATACCGATGTAGCTTCAAATTCTGTTTTAGGAATGAATGTAGGTGGTAATTATAATTACCCATTTGCTTTGGATGTGGATGCTCCAATTAGTAGTGGTGCTACCGATTGGTTACAACATTCTACCTTCCAAACCTTAAACTGGAATAGCTGTAGTTATACCAACAGCCAATGGTGTGGAGTTACTGATAAGTATTTAGGATTGCGTTTTGTAGTTGGTTCAGACACATTTTATGGATGGGCAAGATTAGATGTTGGATTAAATCCTACAAACTGGTTAATTAAAGATTATGCCTATAACACAACCCCTGATGAAGCAATAGAAGCAGGACAAACCGAAATTTTTGGAATAGAAGACCAAGCTTTTAATGATTTCGATTATTTTGTAGATGCAAATAATCAATTAAATCTTAGCGCAGGTACACCAATGGAACATTTGCGTTTACTGAATATTATTGGTCAGGAAGTAATCTCTCAAAGATTATCTAATACTAATGAAGTAATTGATTTATCTAGTTTAAAAACTGGAATTTATATAGCGTCTATTTCTATAAATGGAAATAATAAAGCGGTTAAAATTGTAAAAAAATAAAGTAATTTATTGTTTATTAGCCAATTGCCCACAGGCAGCATCAATGTCTTTGCCACGGCTTCTTCGTACTGTTACAGGAATTCTATTTTTTTTCAAAGCTGCTATATAATTATCTATCACCCTATTTGATGCTTGTTGATAATCTCCATCATCAATTGGATTATATTCTATTAAATTCACCTTGCTTGGTATATATTTACAATAATTGACTAGGGCATTAATATGTTCTTTTGTGTCATTAATATTTTTCCAAACGATATATTCATAGGTGATCATTCTATTTGTTTTAGCATACCAATAATCTAAGGATTCTTTTAGATCTGTTAATGTGAATCTTTTAGCAAAGGGCATTATTTGTTCTCGGGTTTCTTGTATGGCAGCATGTAATGAAACGGCAAGATTGAATTTAACCTCATCATCAGCAAGTTTCTTAATCATTTTTGGAACACCTGAAGTAGAAAGTGTTATCCGTTTTGGTGACATCCCAAGACCTTCTTTTGAAGTTATTTTGTCTATCGATTTTAAAACATTATTGTAATTCATAAGAGGTTCTCCCATTCCCATAAAAACAATATTAGAAAGTGGTCGTTCATGATATAATCTGCTTTCTTTGTCAATTGCTTTTACTTGATCATATATTTCATCAGGATTGAGGTTTCTCATAATTTTCAATCTGGCAGTTGCACAAAACTTACAATCTAGGCTACACCCTACCTGTGTAGATACACAAGCTGTTGTTCTCTTTTTTGTTGGAATCAATACAGATTCAACAACAAGCCCATCAAAAAGCTTTACAGCATTTTTTATAGTTCCATCACTGCTTTTTTGCAGCTTATCTACCTGTATATGATTAATCACAAAATGAGTTCTTAAAAGATCTCGTGTTTTCATTGAGATATTTGTCATATCATCAAAATGATGAGCTCCTTTATTCCATAGCCATTCATAAACTTGATTACCACGGAATTCTTTTTCTCCTATCTCGTGAAAAAATTCTCTTAATTCTTCCTTTGATAATGCACGAATATCTTTCTTTTTTTTAAGCATAACTTTTGCAAAAGTATTATATTTAAAAAAGGAAACTAAAAAATAAAGCCTCTTTTATAAATTAAAAGAGGCTTTATTAAAAATTGGAGTGTACAATTATCTATCGATAATAATTTTCTTAGTAATATCGACTTCACTTTCCGTATCTAAAAAATAAAGAAAATAAATTCCTTCTTTAAAATTTTCAATATTGATCTCATTATTAGTATTCGATAATGATCCTGTCAATAATTGCTGACCTACTACATTGTAAAATCTATATATTAAATGTGGGTAACTACTATTTATTATAGAAAGAGTTGTACTTGCAGGATTTGGATAAATGTCTAAAGAACCCGTTATTTCAAAATCCTGAGTGCTTAATATATTTTGGATACTTTCGGTAGTTGTTTGACCTGTGTTCAATGAATCCAACCAATCTCTCAACCGGGTATGTGAGCTAATGCCATAATTCCAAGACACCGCAAATCTGCCATAAATGTCATAATCATCATTATTAACATTCCCGATACATGATGAGTTTCCAGCATATAACTGACCAATAATTCTTCCTTCATGATTAAATAGCGGGGAGCCTGAAGAGCCACTTTCAGTGGTTCCAATTTCCCAACCATCACCAGTTCCAACAGTAGTCCCGCCAATAAGCCAAACATCTGTTCCGTTTGCGTTTTCTTTAACCGCGCCTGAATCGTCCCTACAAATTTTCATAATGTCCCCTTTGGGGTGGTGAATTCCGACTTCGAATAATGGGTTATTATCAGAATTATCCCATCCTGCAAAGGCAACATCCCATGAAAGTGGAATCGCATTATGTAATTCAACCAAAGCAAAATCACTTATAGGATTGTTAGCTTTTAATTCGGCACCACTCATTGTAAAGTTAGTTTGAATATCTGCACTAAGTTCCCCTGTCCCACAAACAGGGCTAGGGCTCATCCAATTAAAACGTACTGACCAAAAGGATGGATCACTATACTCCAAACAATGATTTGCAGTTAATAAATATGGTGTTTTATTATTTTCTGTATTGTTGATCAATGAAGCCGTACATAAAAACCCATTTCCTAAATTAAGAATAGCTACAGCTTTTTTTACCAAGTCTTTTTTAGAATCAAAATCATCCCCAATAGAGCAATTAACATCATAATTACATTCCCCAGAATCCCCCATTCCTCTAATATTGATCAAATTACCAATCATCCCCATTCTATAACCATGAATTATACTACCAATTTCAAGATGTACTAATTCACTGGTATTCGCTTTTTCATAATATTCTACCCAAATAATATCTCCAGTGATAAACCAGGATCCTAAGATTTTATTATCTCTATTTTGTGAGCTGGAATAGGTCTTAGAAATATCTGTTCTATCATCATTATAAAGATGCAATCTAGCTCCTGCGGGTAAATGAAAATTATTAAAGTTTATGCTCAGATTTTGTGCGTCAGGTGACTTTATAGCAACTTGCCAAATTCTATCCCCATTTGGAAGTGTAGTCCAAATTCCATCATTTCTTAAATCCAATTGTAATGATCGGGAGATACCATATCTCCATGGGATTGTTTTATCTTGATCATTAATAAGATCTTCAGCAATAATAGCCTCCATATCCAAAGGAGGTAATTCGACAGGAACTAGTTCATTTCCCCCCTGGAGTGACCAACTAACAGGCAACTCCATGTTTCCAACTTGAGAATAAGCCGAAATGGAAATCCAAAATAAAAAATAGATAAATATTATTCTTTTCATCAAATATGACTTAAAAAATAAGTATAAGTGTACTAAAGTACTTTTTTATTTTGACATTTGAAAATCAATCCTTTATAAAATAAAGATCCCGATGAAGCATCGGGATCTTATTTTTTTTCTATATAACTAGCATGGCATCACCATAGGTATAAAATCGATATTTTTCTTTAATTGCAACTTCATATGCTTCTCGAATAAAATCGTATCCTGCAAAAGCAGAAACCATCATTAATAATGTAGATTTTGGGGTATGAAAATTAGTTACCATCATATTAGCTATACTAAAGTCATAGGGTGGGAAAATAAACTTATTGGTCCAACCAGAATATTCGTTTAGTGTGCCATTTGATGATACAGAACTCTCCAACGCTCTCATCGCAGTTGTCCCTACTGCACAGATTCTCCTTTTATCTTTTATACCAGTGTTTATAATGTTTTCGGCTAACTTTGTTATATGAATCTCTTCTGAATCCATTTTATGTTTAGATAAGTCTTCAACATCTACAGCACTAAAAGTGCCCAAGCCAACATGCAATGTTATCTCAGCAAAATTCACCCCTTTAATTTCAAGACGCTTTAATAAATGTTTAGAAAAATGCAATCCTGCTGTTGGTGCAGCAACTGCACCCTCATTTTTTGCAAAAATTGTTTGGTATCTTTCTTTATCTTCTGGTTCAACCTCTCTTTTTATATATTTTGGAAGTGGTGTTTCACCAAGTTCATTTAATTTATTTCGGAAATCTTCGTAAGGTCCATCATATAAAAACCGCAAAGTTCTTCCTCTAGAAGTAGTATTATCAATAACTTCAGCTACTAAAGATTCATCTTCACCAAAATACAGTTTGTTCCCTATTCTAATCTTTCTTGCTGGATCTACTAAAACATCCCATAAACGAGTTTCTGTATTTAACTCTCTCAACAGAAAAACCTCTATTCGAGCACCTGTTTTTTCTTTGTTCCCAAACAAGCGAGCAGGAAACACTTTTGTATTATTAAGAACGAGAACATCATCTTCCTCAAAATAATTAATAAGGTCCTTAAACATTTTATGCTCAATGGTTTGTTCCTTTTTATTTAATACCATTAAACGAGCTTCATCTCTATGAACTGTAGGGTATTCTGCTAATAACTTTTCTGGAAGATTAAAATTAAATTTTGAGAGTTTCATTCCCATAATACAAGTAGTTTTAAAATTAAAAGTTGCAAATGTACAACTTCAGTATAGGGGTTGTCAAGTAAATAAAGAATTATTATTTCAATGAATTTGAATTCCTATTTTTTTAAGGTCTTGCCAAAATGTAGCATATGATTTTGAAACGACATTAGAATCCATTATTTTTAGAGGAACTATCATGGCTAACGGAGCAAATGCCATCGCCATTCTATGATCCTGATACGTTTCAATCACTTTGTTTTTTACTATTTTTTTTGTTGAGGGAATTTCAATGGTATCATCTGAAATAAAAACCTTTGCACCTAATTTTTCCAATTCGGTTTTTAAAGCTAGTAGTCGATCTGTTTCTTTTACCATTAGGGTTTTTAGTCCTCTTAATTTACAAGGAATTCTTAACCCAAAACAAGTAACCGCAATTGTTTGAGCAATATCGGGAGTGTTGTTTAAATTTAGATCTATTTTCTTAACAACATTATTAGATCTTTTTAATAATATACTTTTCTCCAATTCATTAAAAATTGTTTGGACTCCTAAAGCGTTATAAAAGTTAGGCAATATAGCATCACCTTGTAAACTGTTCTTTGAAAAATTATTTATCGTTAATTCAATATTTTCAGAAAGTGCTACGATACCATATAAATATGAAACCGAAGTCCAATCAGATTCTATTGTTAAGCTTATTTTTTTGTTCTCCCTAAAGGGTTTAATTTCAATGGTATTTCCTAAAAAACTATTTGAAACACCTATTTTATGAAGTAACCCTAAAGTCATTTCAATATATGATTTTGATGTAATCTCCTCTTCCAAATTTAGCTTTAATCCATGTGAAAGCGTTGGTGCTATTAATAACAATGCAGTAATAAATTGACTGCTAACATTGGCATTTATAGAAACTGTTGACCCACTTAATTCTTTTCCAACAATTTGTAAAGGAGGAAAGCCTGTTTTTTTTAAATACTGAATATCTGCCCCTAAGGTTCTAAGTGCATTAACCAGCTCTTTTATAGGTCTATTTTTCATACGTTTGCTACCAGTTAAAACTATTGAAACTCCTTTTTGACTAGCAAAATAGGCTGTTAAAAAACGCATTGCTGAACCGGCATGACCAATATTTACATTTCCTTTAGTCTTTTCAAGACCTTTTATTAAATGATGTGTATCATCGCTATCGGAACAATTATGAATAGAAATTGATCGAAAAAGAGCTTGCAAGATTAACAATCTATTCGATTCACTTTTTGAGCCTGGAATAGTAATCGAAAACTTGTTATCTTGATTAGCTGTATATGAAAGTTCTAAATTCAATTTTTAAATTCATCCTGTTTATATTTTCCTCTAAATTTACCATATGTTACTAAAAACCCGTAAATAAAGCCTCCAACAATTAAGCCTAAAAAAAATAATAATGGATTTTGCATGGATGAAAAATAAGAAGTTTTAAAGCCCTCAATTGCCCATTTAATAATTACAAATATTAAGGAAAATGCAATTCCTAAGGATAAAACTGATTTCCAAAACCCATTTGTTGAAATAATTTTCTGAAACATATTATTTTAGTTTTTCATTATTTTGATGCCTATCGTGATCTCTCGTTGTTTTTTTGATCATTTTTTTATCAAATGCCATTTGAAGATCAATTCCAGTTTGATTAGCCAAACAAAGTACTACAAAAACAACATCGGCCAATTCTTCTCCCAAGTCTTTATATTTATCGCTTTCCTTTTCGCTTTGTTCTCCGTACCTACGAGCAATAATTCGAGCTACTTCGCCAACTTCTTCAGTGAGTTGAGCCATATTTGTAAGTTCATTAAAATAACGAACCCCATGTTCTTTTATCCATTTGTCTACAATTAATTGTGAATTTTCAATGTTCATTCTTTCTTTTTTTTATTATCCCATTTTAAACTCTATTTTTCGAGTCAATTTGTATCGTTACCGGTCCATCATTTATAAGTGCTACATCCATCATAGCACCAAATTCTCCAGTCTCTATTTTTACACCTGTCTCCGTTTTCAATTGTTGAACAAAGAGCTCATACAATGGAATTGCTGTTTCTGGTCTTGCTGCTTTAATATAAGAAGGCCTATTTCCTTTTTTAGTTGAAGCATGAAGGGTAAACTGACTTACTACTATACAATTCCCATCTACATCAACTACTGATTTATTCATAATATCATTTTCATCATTAAACACTCTAAGGCGAGCAACTTTCCCAACAAGCCATTCGATGTCCTCGGAAGTATCTTCTGCTTCAATACCCAGTAAGATTAGATATCCATGTCCAATTTTTGAAATGACTTTTCCAGATACTGTCACGGATGCTTCTTTAACTCGTTGCAGTACTACTTTCATCTTTAGTCTTCAATTTTATTAACCTGAGCTCTTTTCATTCTTTATTATAAATATCTTTTCGATAAGAATCTTCTTCTTTTTCTAAAATTTGAAGATAACTTTTATAACGCGACCATGCAATATCATCATTTTCCAGGGCTTTTTTTACTGCACATTTAGGTTCATCTATATGAAGGCAATTATTAAATTTACAGTACTCTTTCAGTTTAAAAAATTCTGGAAAGTAATCTCCAAGTTCTTCATTGTCCATCTCAACCATTCCAAACCCTTTAATTCCAGGGGTGTCGATAATCTTTGCTCCAAATGAAAGATCAAACATTTCGGCAAAAGTAGTGGTATGCTGACCCTGTAAATGCTGTTCGGATATCTCTTTTGTCTTTAATCTTAATGTGGGTTCAAGGGCATTTATCAAGGTTGATTTTCCAACACCACTATGTCCTGAGAACATACTTACTTTATTCTTCATCAATTCGCTTACCGCATTTATATTCTTCTTCTCTTTGGCAGATATTTTTAAACAATCATACCCTATAGTTCTATATAATTTTGCTAAATATTTGATTTCTGTTAATTCTTCTGCATTATATGTATCTATTTTATTGAAAAGTATGATAGCTTTAATACCATAGGCTTCTACAGTTATTAAAAAACGATCTATAAAAGTTGTAAAAGTTGGAGGGTTATTTAGTGTTACTAATAAAAAAGCGAGATCGATATTTGCTGCAATTATTTGAGTTTGTTTAGAAAGGTTAACAGATTTTCGAATAATGTAATTTTCTCTTTCTTCGATCCTTGAAATGACTCCAATTTCCTCACCTTTTATTGTGTCTTTGTCAAAATTTACTCTATCTCCAACAGCAACAGGGTTTGTGGTTTTAATTCCTTTAATTCTAAACTTTCCTTTTAATCGGCAATCATAAAATCGATTCTGATCGGTCTTTACCTTATACCAACTTCCAGTAGATTTATAAACAATGCCCTTCATAGCTACAAATTTCAATAAATAAAAGTTAAGAACATAATATTATAAATTATAAGATCAATTATCCATTTTCTTTTTTTGGTGAAGAATTGATTCTTGATGGATAGCCTTATAGAGCTTTATCATAAAATCTTCGCTTAATTTGTTTTCTTCTCCATTCTTAATCATTTTATCTAAAATTACGTTCCATCTCACGGATTGTAAAATAGCTACATTATTTTCATTTTTGAGCATACCAATGCTATCAACAATTTCCATTCGTTTTCCCAGAGTTTCTACTATTTTATTGTCAATCAAATCAATTTGAGTTCGTAAGGTCTTGAGTTTATTTTTAAATTCAACTGCATTACTTTTAGTTTTCCGAACTTTTAAATTATTTAAAAGCTGGTTTAAAACTTCTGGAGTAATCTGCTGTTTGGCATCACTCCATGCTTTATTTGGATTGGAATGAGATTCTATCATAAATCCATCATAGTTTAGATCTAAAGCTGTTTGACAAAGTTCAAAAATTAGATCCCTTTTACCTGCAATATGTGAAGGGTCTAAAATAAGGGGTAAATTGGGATAATTATTTTGTAGATCAATTGGAATTTGCCATTCTGGGTTATTCCTATATTTTGATTTTTCATAACTTGGAAACCCTCTATGTATGACTCCTAATTTTGAAATACCTAATTTATAAAGTCGTTCTACAGCTCCAAGCCACAAGGGTAGGTCTGGGTTTACAGGATTTTTAATCAAAACTATTTTATCTACACCTTTAAGAGCTTCAGCAATTTCCTGTACAATAAAAGGGGAAACAGACGTTCGAGCACCAATCCATAAAATATCAACCTCATTTTCGATAGCTAATTCAGCATGCACTGGATTGGCAATTTCGGTAGCGGTAAGTAATCCCGTTTCTTCTTTTGCTTTTTTAAGCCATGAAAGTCCTAATGCGCCAACCCCTTCAAAATTTCCAGGACGTGTTCTTGGTTTCCATAATCCTGCTCGCAAAACTGTGGCATCGGTATTCTTTAATTGATGCGCTATTGCAAGTATTTGTTCTTCGGTTTCAGCGCTACAAGGGCCTGAAATTACAAGCGGATGATCGAGCCCCATTTTATCTAACCAAGACCCTATGCTATAGTCATTTTTCATTTAAAATAGTATTAATTAATTGACTTGGTATATGATCCAAATTATTTTTATAAATACCTATTATTTTTAGTTCTTTTACTGCTTTTTCCAGCACTTGAGTGACCTCTTGAAATAATCTGAAATCTTTAAATAAAACATCGACAAAAAAAAGCATATTCCCATGGTTCTCCAATTATAGGTAAAGATTGGATTTTGGTTAAATTAATATCAAAAGTACTAAACAATTGCAAAACATTAGACAAGGTTCCAACACGATGGTCTAGCTTAAATTTAAGGGTAGCTTTATCTACTTGTTTCTCTTGTATTTTTTAACTGTTTTCCAATAAGAACAAATCGGGTCTTATTTTCAATATTATTTTGAATTCTATTATCTAAAATCTTTAGTCCAAATTTTTCTGCTCCTTGTTTCCCTGCAATTGCAGCAACACCTCTTAAATTATTTTCTTTGTTTTTTTTAGCTTCTGAAGCAGTATCTGTACCTTCAATAATTTTAAAATGTGGAGGGAATTTTCTTAGATAATCTTTGCATTGTAAAAGTGCTGCTGGATGTGAATGAATCTCCATAATATCATGTATTGTTTCAGATTTTAAAGACATTATATACATTTGAATATTAAAAAAAACTTCATCAATTATTTTAAGTTCATTCGAATCGATTAAATTATAATTTGGTAAGATTAAACCAGCTATAGTATTTTCTATAGCTAGTACACCATAATCTGTTTTAAAAATATTTATATTTTGTGTGACTCTCTCAAATGAGTTGTACTTAATCAATGTTACTTCTTCATTTGGAAATAATTTTTTTACTGCCATGTCGTGAAAGGAGCTTTCTATTCCTTGGATTACAATTTTTAGACTCATAGTATTCAGTTTTAATCTAAAGAATTCCCCGAGGCTTGCCTCGGTGGTCAAGAGGAAAGTTTGAAAACCTAAGGTTTTCATCAAACTAAAATAAAGTTATCTTCCGCTTGATACCTCGTACCCTTGGGTCGAGGTAGTTCATTAAATAAAAACATTAATTTAAAATTCACTAAAAAAAAAGTCTCGGATAAATCCGAGACCATTATATAATTAGGGTCATGACTAGGTTAAGGGTTTGTTTTATTATTGCTAAAGTAAATAAATATTAAAAACAAGCAACTATTTTTTTGTTTTTTAAATGTGTAGTTTTGTTCATTTAGGAATTCTATGTCGATTAAAGTAACACATATTTCAAAATCATTTGGTGACCAAAAAGTTTTGGACAGGGTATCATTCACTATAAATAAAGGTGAAATTGTTGGTTTTTTAGGACCAAATGGCGCTGGAAAATCCACATTAATGAAAATCCTTACAACCTTTATTCAATCTTTTGAAGGAAATGCAACTTTAAATGGTTTTTCGGTAAGAGAAGAACGTTTTCAAGTACAAAAAAGCATAGGATATCTCCCTGAACACAATCCATTATATCTTGATATGTATGTGAGGGAATATTTAAAATTTAATGCTGAAATATATAATTCTGCTGGTTCCAGAACTATTGATACTAATCGTATTGAACAAATAATTGAACAAACTGGTCTAAAACAGGAAGCCAATAAAAAAATTGAAGAATTATCTAAAGGGTTCCGCCAACGTGTAGGTTTAGCAAACGCTCTGTTACACGATCCAGAAATACTTATTCTCGATGAACCTTCAACAGGTTTAGATCCAAATCAGCTAGTGGAAATTCAAGAACTTATTAGATCGTTTTCTAAAGAACAAGGAAAAACAGTCTTACTTTCTACACATATCATGCAAGAGGTTGAAGCTATTTGCGACCGAGTTATAATTATAAATAAGGGGCTGATTGTTCATGATAATACGTTAGATGAAACACTTCATAATTCCAATTTAAATACGTTGTTTTCTGAATTAACTAGCTAATTGTTGTAGTTGGTAGGATTTAAAAAAATAATTAAGAAATTCTTATTTAATTTTTATTTATCAAAAATAAGAGTCCCGGTATAAAATTCTTCGACTTCAACTATAGAGGGTCTATTCTTTGAAATAACATCACCTATACCACGTATTTCACCTCGTATTGAATTTTGTGGATTTACTATTAATTTATTGGAGCTTCTATGAAATATTCGCAGGTTATTTACAATTAAATTTTCTGCTTCTACTCTTGAATTTCCACTATACAATGATATTTCTGCCTCATCAGCGTTTCCTGAAAGATAAAAGTTAGCGATGCCATTTGCATCAATAATTAATTCATCTACATTTAAATTTAACAAAAAATCTCCATCGGTATGAAATTCATCTTCCCCAACTTGTTCATTGGATAATAAGGTTAATTTTGGATACCCTAAAATTCCAATACTTTCTACTGCAAATCCCGAACTATTTCTAATTTCTTCAATATTGGGTGCAGTAACATAAACCATGGTATTACCATATTCTCGTATAAAATTACATCCGTTATTATCTGAAATTATCAAAGTGCCATCCTCAACCCTAATATTGACATCATTTATTAAATTTTCACCTATTTCTACGCTAACATTTTGATCACTACTTTCTTCAATAAATAAGCGAACTCCTTCAAAGACTACTATTTTTGTAAAAGGAGCTACCTTAAAATCTACTTGAATGATCGTCCCCTCTTTTTTAAAGCAATCAAATGCGTTTTCAGAATCACAAGCTAGAAAAATAAACGCGACCAATATGTATCGTACTAATTTCATAATTATATTCGAATGCCAACGCCAAATTCAACATTTTCGGCTTTTGCCCAATGTGTTTTCAACGTAATTACTGCATATAATTTATCAGAGTAAAAATATCGTTTTAGGCCTAACCTTAAATAAACTCTATTCTCAAATTCATAGGGCCAATACACATAATAACCCAATTGTGTTACAAAAGCAAATTTATTTATCCGGAGTTCATGACCAAGAAAAACCCCAACCCTCTTATGGTCTTCATCTCCGCTAAGACCATCTTCTGGATATGCTAAAGCTCTAAATTTAATTAATTCTTCTAAAAATTTTGAGATAAACAAATCGGCCCCAAATTGAATCGTACTTTTATAATTTAAGCGTTTATCTGCAAAAGTGGAAACCACATAAAATGGGAATTGTCCAGTTCCAACGATATCACTTTCGTTAATTCCAAAACGGAAAGCAAAATTAATTTTTATTTTTTCAGAATAATCAATTCCATCGCGTTCTAAAGTATATTCTGGCAGATCTTCATAATTAAACTGATAACTTATACCTAGATTTAATCCTAGGGAATTACTGCTTGTATTAGGTACTTTTACATTAGCATTGGAATAATGAACAAAATTCAATCCTCCGTGAATGCCCATACCCTTCCATATATTTTCTTTTGAAATGTTTATTTTAAAAAAAGTTGAACTTAATATACTGGTTCCGTAAGCATTATTTTGATAATTAGTATCTGGATCATAAGGATTTGTATTATATGCTAACCCTTGACCTAGGGTTAACATTAAATTTCTTTTAAAAAAATAAAAGTTCAAATGTGTATACAAACCAAAATTTTTACCAAGAAATTGATTTTTCATATCTTGATATATAAAGGTAAACCCCCAATCTGGTGCTTTATACTGACGTTCCCATTCTTTTAACCCAAATGTTTTTCGATTGTAAGAAACCGAAAATCCATCGGGATGATCCGTAATTAAATGAGAAATATTTGGATTTTGTTCAATGATACTGCCATAAAAATAATCAGCTTCAAAAAAGTAGTGTTTCAATTCTTGATCTTGTGAAAACAAGGTGCCGCAGAATAATAAACTAACTAGAATTAATTTGGTAAATTTCATATTAAAATAAGAAAAGTGGTAAAGATAAACTAAACTTTATCATACTATAGAAATACCCTTATTCGATTGTAAATTATACTTATTTATTTGTCCTTTCGCAACACATTTTAATCGTACAAATTAGAATTAAAAAAATATGGTATTTTTTTTGAAATGTGTACATTTGAATTCTTGATAAAAGAATAGATTTGACAAAAGTTAATTCTACCATTAAAATATATGAAAAAGGGCTGTTTATATTGAAAACAGTAGCATTATAAACTTCCTGTATAACATTTAATCAATTTTTTTAATTTTATTATTATAATTTATGCCCTATTTATTTACTTCGGAAAGTGTATCTGAAGGACATCCAGACAAAGTCGCAGATCAAATTAGTGATACATTAGTTGACCATTTTTTAGCTTTTGACCCAAAGTCTAAAATCGCATGTGAAACGTTAGTCACTACTGGACAAGTAGTTCTTGCTGGAGAAGTTAAGAGTGACACCTATTTGGATGTTCAAAAAATTGCTCGAGATGTTATTAATAAAATTGGTTACACTAAAAGTGAATATCTGTTCGATGGAAATTCCTGTGGTGTTTTTTCATCTATACACGAACAATCTCAGGATATAAATCAAGGGATTGAAAGAGAAGATAAAGAAAATCAAGGGGCAGGAGATCAAGGTATGATGTTTGGATACGCCACCGATGAAACCGAAAATTATATGCCTTTGGCTTTGGATCTAAGTCATCGTATTTTAATAGAATTAGCCGATATTCGGAGAGAAAATAATGAAATTAGTTATTTACGTCCAGATGCAAAAAGTCAGGTGACCATTGAGTATAGTGATGATAATATTCCTATTCGAATTGTTACGATAGTAATTTCTACTCAACATGATGATTTTATTAAAGGACCAGATAAAAAGAAAGCGGATTCCGAAATGTTATCTAAAATTAAGTCTGATCTTAATTCAATTTTAATTCCTAGATTGCTTGCTAAACTTCCTGAAAAGACCAAGGCATTATTTAATGATACAATTGAATATCATATTAATCCAACTGGTACTTTTGTAATTGGAGGCCCTCATGGTGATACTGGCTTAACAGGTCGTAAAATAATTGTTGATACTTATGGAGGAAAAGGTACTCATGGAGGAGGTGCTTTTAGTGGAAAGGATTCTAGTAAAGTAGATAGATCTGGCGCTTATGCTACACGCCATATTGCTAAAAATCTTGTGGCTGCTGGACTTTGTAAAGAAGTTTTGGTGCAAGTAAGTTACGCTATTGGAGTGGCAAAACCTACAAGTATTAATGTAAACACCTATGGTACAGCAACTGTAAATCTTACTGATGGAAAAATTGGGAACATTGTTGAAACCATATTTGAAATGCGCCCATATTTTATTGAACAACGATTAAAGTTGCGAAATCCTATTTATTTGGAAACTGCTAGTTATGGACATATGGGAAGAGAGCCTCAAGTAAAAAACTTAACTTTTGTTTCTGGTGATGGTAAAGAGATCACTAAAACAGTTGAAACATTTACCTGGGAAAAATTAGATTATGTTGAAAAAGTAAAAGAAGCTTTTAACTTGTAATTCATAGTAAATAACTATTCTCTTATTAAGAAGGCTGAAGTAATTTGAGATTTATAAGAAATAAAATAAATACCCATTTTATTTTCATTTTCTTTTTCAATAACAATTTTTATAGCTTGTTTCCAATTCTTTTGCCCTTTAGTAATTTTTTCAATAAAAAAGATTTGTTTTGAATTCTCCTGATCAAATGTCAAATATCCCTGACTAGAAAAATCTGGATAATCGATTTTTATTTCATCGCTGTTGATATAATTTAAAACAGCATTCCAACTTTCTCCATTTGTTTGATAGCCAGTACCCTTCCATGTTCCAACAAGCCATTCCTTATATAAACTATTGGTTTTATATATCTTTTTTCCAGCATCCCAAACCCCTTCAAAAGTTTTTCCATTTGCATTAACAAAAACACCTTCGCCATCTTTTTTTCCTAATTTCCACCCCCATATATATTTTGCTCCATTACTATAGTAGTAGGTTCCTTCAGCGTTTTGTTTGCCATCTTTCCAATTTCCTTCATATTTATCGCCATCATTCCAATCACCAGAGGTACATTCCTGAGAATAAACATGATAACTAAAAAATAATAATACTATAATAAAGGCTAATTTCATGAGGCGGTAATTCTTGTAGGTTTTCTTCAAATATATACATTTTAATAACACATTATTAATAGTTTCTAACACTAATAAAAAAATATTAGACGTCTTTATTCTTGAAATAGTGGAAGAATTATACTGTTAAATAATATTGTGATCCTTCGCTTTTTGAGCTGCTTCTTCTTAAATTAAAATCCCAAAATGTTTGTTTTGGGATTTTTTAAGATTGTAAAATATCCACATATAAATTACAATCTAAACTAACCTGGTAAGTTATTTTTTTATTAGTGTTAGAAACTATTTGTTTTTCAACCTTACCAGTATCCTTATTTACTTTTACAAGACCAACACCATCCTCTAGTTTAGTTAAAATAAATTGTGAATTCTCTGTAGCCGAAGTTGCCTTAAAACGTTTTACCATTTCGGCAATTGAGGAACCTGCTACAACCCTCATATCATATCCAAAATATTCATAGGATTTCCCACTTGTTGCGTAACTTCCTAACACATAACCATATGCTGATGAATAAGCCCCTGTAGCAACAGCCGCTACAGATACCACGGCAGCAACCCCCATTAATATAGCTCCAAAGGCACTTTTCCCTGGAGCACGATAGTATTCATGCCAATTTGTTTTGGTATCCCAATCAACCAACATCATATTCTGAGAAGAAGTAAGTAGGATCCCAATATCTCTCATTTCAACATCAGTTGAATCTTCTTTACCTTCAAATTTTGATTCTTTTAATAAACTAGATTCTCCAGAAGCAGCATCAATAGCAAACAGATTTTCATCAGCACTAATCAAATAGCGATCATTTTTGGAATCATAAGTAGAACTAACTGCATCAGCTTTTTTAAATTTTAGGGGTTTATTCCAAACTTGTTCCCCAGTTTCGAGATTTACAATATTTGCATATTCAGAAGAAATATATATTAGTCCCTGAGGCGTATGGGCCATAGTCAAAATATTTTCTCCAGTTTTTAATGGTTTTTTAAATAATGTTTTACCATCAAATGAAATTTTATTTATTCCTCCCTCGTAGATTCCGAAGAGAATACCATCCTCCATAATATAAAAATGCTGAACAAATCCTTTGGTTTTAGGTGCTTTGTCCCAAAGATCTGTACCATTAGTCGCATCTAAAAAAGTAATTTTTGATTCGGATCTCCCTGAAGCTAATTTTGCAAGTCCTTTTTCTCCAGAATTATCAACATTAGTAACAATAGCAAGCCCTTGAGGTAATATTTGAAATTGGGCTATAGTACCCTTCATTTTATAAGGTTTTTCCCATAATAAATTGCCATTTGAATCAATTTTATGGATTTTGGTTTTTTTACCACTAGCTATACCTTCCTGAGCATAAATCTCTTTTTCAGTTTCATCGGTAATCAGGTATTTAATATCATCTGTTTTTGTGGTCCAATCAATATTGCCAGATTTCAAATTAATTTTAAATAATGATTTTGTAGTTGGGACAATTAATCCATCACTAAGCATTAATGGTCTTCCAGAAACTAATTCAGAACCTTTTAATACAAAATAATTCTCCCATTCTCCAGTATTCAAATCATAAACAGTGATAGCATTAGCATATTTGTCTTCCGACCTTCTTTGACCACTTACAACTAATTTATTTTGTGGCATCATTACAGTACAGGTCCAAACATATTTCCAACCATTATCCTGAGTTGTGAATAAAACTTTCCCTGACATATAATCTATTACTGCTTTCTTAGTTATTAAACCCCCAAAACCAGTTTGTCCAACTACTACATAAGGTGCATTTGGTATAAATAATAGTTTTTCTGGTTTCACTTTCCCATAGTCTGTAAAATTAAATAACAGCTTATTTTGATCTGGTTTTATACCAACAAGTCCATCATTTGTTGCTACTACCATAGTTCCTCCTTGGGTTATAGTCATGTCGTTTATGTTTGCACCAACATCATAACGGAAATCTGGTGTTTTCATTTTCTTCGAAATGGAATTATAACATAACTATTTTATATAATATATTCTTTCCCCTTTTCTAAAGCTTCAGCTATTCCATCTGGATTTTTTCCACCTGCTGTTGCGAAAAAAGGTTGTCCACCACCACCACCTTGAATATACCTGCCTAAATCTTTAATTATTTTTCCAGCATCTAATTGTCTAGAAGCAGCTAAATCCTTAGAAATATAGCAAGACAGTATTGCTTTACCATTTTGTCTGCTTGCAAGTAGTAAAAATAATTCATTAAGTTCTCCTCCTATTTCAAACATTAAATCTTTAATCCCAGATGCGTCAAGGTCTATTTCTTTTGCTAAAAAATGAACCCCATTAATTTCTTTAATTTCCTTTTTTAATTTCGATTTTAAATTTTTTGCTTTTTCTTTTAATAATGCTTTAACCTGTTTCTTTAATATTGAATTATCTCCTTGAAGTAGTTTTATACTTTTTACAGGGTCTTTTGTGTTTTGAAGTAGTTTTTTTACTTTTTTAAATATAAGTGAATTAGTAATAAAATAATCTTTAGCATAAACACTTGTTATTGCTTCAACTCGTCTGATTCCAGATGCAACAGCTCCTTCAGAAATAATAATAAAATGCCAAATATCTCTAGTATTTTGAACATGGGTACCTCCACATAATTCAATAGAATTACCAAATCTAATTGCTCTTACTGCATCTCCATATTTTTCACCAAAAAGTGCCAATGCTCCTTCATCTAATGCTTTTTGAAAGGGAATGTTTCTTTTTTCTTTTAAAGGCAAACCCTCTCTAATTCTTGCATTTACAAAATCTTCTATTTGTTTTAATTCCTCGTTTGTAACTTTAGTAAAATGTGAAAAATCAAATCTAAGCCCTCTTCCATGAACCAATGATCCTTTTTGAGAAACATGTTCACCTAGAACATTTCGTAACGCTTGGTGTAATAAATGAGTTGCTGTATGATTTGCTGCCACAAAAGATCTGTATTTTTTATCAACTGTAGCAAGCATCGAACCTGATGTGTTTTGAGGCAGATTTCTAATTGAATGAACGATTAAATTATTCTCTTTTTTCGTATCAAATACGTAAATCACTTCACCATTTTGAGTTTCTAAATACCCCTTATCTCCTTCCTGTCCTCCTCCTTCAGGATAAAATGGTGTTAGGTTAAATACAACTTGAAAATATTCGCCATCATTCATATTGCTTGTTAACCTATAGCGCACAATTTTTACTTGAGTCTCTAAATAATCATAACCTATAAACTCTTGAATATCATCATCCAACAATATGGTCCAATCTCCAGTTTCAAGTTTAGTTGCTTCTCGAGATCTATCTTTTTGTTTTTGTAATTCGGCTTCAAATTCTTTAGTATCAAGATCAAGTCCGCGTTCCCTTAATATTAATGCAGTAAGGTCAATAGGAAAACCAAAAGTATCGTACAATTCAAAAGCTTTCTTACCAGAAATTAATTTAGAACTAGAATGATCTTTAATATTTTCAAGGAGAACTAATCCTTGTTCAAGGGTTTTCAAAAAAGAAAGTTCCTCTTCTTTAATTATTATTGATATAAGCTTTTTTTCTGTAGCTAGTTCTGGAAAAGCCTCTCCCATCTGTTTGCTTAAGGTAAATACTAATTGATATATAAAAGGCTTTTTCATGTTTAAAAAAGTATAACCATATCGTATGGCACGACGCAATATCCTTCTTATAACATAACCAGCACCCGTATTGCTAGGCAATTGTCTATCAGCAATTGAAAAAGCGACTGCTCTAATATGGTCTGCTATTACTCTGATAGCAATATCAATTTTTTCATCTTCTCCATATTTAGAGTTAGTAAGTGCTTCAATTTCACGAATAATTGGAATAAATAAATCGATATCATAATTACTCTTCTTGTTTTGCATCACCATACAGAGACGTTCGAAACCCATTCCAGTATCGACATGCATAGTAGGTAGGCATTCTAAGCTACCATCCGCTTTTCTGTTAAATTGCATAAAAACCAAATTCCAAATTTCAACCACATGGGGATGGTCTTTATTAATTAGCTCGGCACCTGGAACTTCATCCTTTTCTTCTTCAGATCGAATATCTACATGTATTTCACTACTAGGACCACAGGGGCCTTGTTTACCCATCTCCCAAAAATTATCTTTTCTATTACCATTGATTATTCTATCCTCAGGAATTATTTTTTTCCATAAATCGTACGCTTCAGCATCTCGTTCTAATCCATCGGATGCATCTCCATCAAAAATAGTGACATAAAGGTTTTTTTTTTCAATTTTCAAATCTTTAGTTAAAAACTCCCATGCCCATGTGATAGCTTCCTTTTTAAAATAATCTCCGAAACTCCAGTTCCCCATCATTTCAAACATCGTATGGTGATAGGTATCCAATCCAACCTCTTCCAAATCGTTATGCTTTCCACTAACACGTAAACATTTTTGAGTGTCGGCAATCCGTTTATTGGTAATGGTTTTATTTCCTAAAAAATATTCTTTAAACTGGTTCATCCCAGAATTTGTAAATAATAATGTAGGATCATCCTTTATTACCAATGGAGCTGAATCAACAATAGTATGTGATTTTGATTTGAAAAAATCTAAAAACCTAGATCGTATTTCCTTAGATGTCATATGTTAAATATTTAATAAATTGAGCCATTAGGCAAAAGCCTAAACAATTATTATATTTGTAATACATTTGCAAAATAGTAATCACTGTCCCAATGAGCAAAAATAAGATTTTTTAATGTATGGCTAAAGTTAAATATTACTATGATAGCGATACTTTATCCTATCGAAAAATTGAAATAAAAAAAGGTCGAAAATTCAAGATTTTTATCTTAAGCCTTTTGGGAATGCTTCTCAGCGGTTTTTTACTACTAGTTATATATTTAAATATTCCCTTTATTCAAACTCCTAAAGAAAAAGCTTTAAAGAGAGAACTAAGCAATATGCAAATGCAATTTGAGCTGATTAATAAAAAAATGGGGCTTGCCGAAACTGTTCTTTCTGAAATAGAAAGTAGGGACAATAATATTTATCGTGTTTATTTTGAAGCGAACCCAATTTCTGAAGAACAACGTAAAGCAGGTTTTGGTGGTATAAACAGATATAAGGAACTTGAGGGTTTTGATAATTCAAAACTGATCATTTCGACCGATAAAAGACTAGATATGTTGACTAAACAGATTGTTGTTCAATCTAAATCCTTAGATGAAATTGCCCAGCTTGCTGAAGAAAAAGAAAAATTATTAGCGGCTATCCCTTCAATTCAACCAGTTAAAAATAAAGATTTAACAAGAATGGCATCTGGTTTTGGATATCGTACTGATCCTTTTACAAAAGTTAGAAAGAAACACTGGGGAATGGATTTTACAGCACCTCGAGGAACTCCAATTTATGCTACAGGTGACGGGGTTGTTAAAAGAGCCGATAGAAGATCTTCGGGTTATGGGAGGCATATTCGTATTGATCATGGATTCGGTTATAAAAGTTTATATGCTCATTTATATAAATACAATGTACGAAAGGGGCAAAAAGTAAAAAGAGGCGATATTATTGGGTTCGTAGGTAGTAGTGGTCGATCACAAGCACCACATTTACATTATGAGATCTTCAAAGATGGTAATAGAATAAATCCTATTAATTTTTACTACGGAAATCTAAGTCCGGAAGAATTCGCTAATCTACTTATTAAAGCGGAACAAGAAAATCAATCATTAGATTAACATGCATATTGAATTAGCTGAAAAACGGTATTATAGCATCAGTGAAGTGGCTAAGGCTTTTTCAGTAAATAACTCTTTGATCCGTTTTTGGGAAAAAGAATTTGATGTTTTAAAACCAAAAAAAAACGCCAAAGGAAATCGGAAATTCACTCAGGAAGATATTAAAAGTCTCGAACTAATTTATTATTTGGTAAAAGAAAGGGGGTTTACTTTAGAAGGTGCAAAAACACATTTAAAAGAAAATAAACATAAAACACTCAGTAATTTCGAGATCATTATAAAATTAGAATCGGTGAAATCTGAATTATTAAAAATAAAGGAACACTTATAGAAGATGAGTTAGTGAATCTTTCTTTATGTTCTAAAACTTATTTCTTTCTACATATTTCCAATTTAGTTTCTTGTTTCAATTTTTTACTTTTTCCTAATATAAACTGTTATTGGAGCTCCGTAAAAATTAAAATTATCACGTAGTTTATTTTCAAGAAATCGTTTATAGGGCTCTCTTACGTATTGAGGTAAGTTTGCAAAAAAAGCAAAGCTAGGATACGGAGTGGGTAATTGAGTTACGAATTTAATTTTTACATATTTACCCTTATATGCAGGTGGTGGATAGGCTTGTAAAATAGGTATCATTATATCATTAAGCTGACTGGTCTTTACTCTTTTATTTCTATTTTTATAAACTTCAACTGCTGTTTCTATAGCTTTATATATTCTTTGCTTATTTAATACCGAGATAAAAACAATTGGTACATCGGTAAATGGCTCACATTGTTTTCGAATTAAAATTTCAAACTCCTTAACACTCTTATGATCTTTTTCTACCAGATCCCATTTATTAACCAAAATAACTATCCCTTTATTATTACGTTGTGCTAACCAAAATATATTTTGCACCTGACCGTCAAATCCACGTGTAGCATCAACAATTAAAATAGCAACATCACTATGTTCAATAGCCCTTACACTACGCATGACCGAATAAAATTCAAGGTCTTCTTTTACTTTACTTTTCTTTCTTATTCCAGCTGTATCTACCAGGTTAAATTCAAAACCAAAACGGTCATAATGAGTATCAATACTATCTCGTGTAGTCCCAGCGATATCGGTTACGATATAGCGGTCTTTCCCAATTAAAGCATTGATAAATGAAGATTTCCCGGCGTTAGGTCTTCCAACTACAGCGAATCGAGGCAATTCGTTTTCCTGTTCTTCCTCTTTTTCAGGCAGTATTTCGACCAAATCATCAAGTAATTCTCCTGTACCGCTACCATTAATACTTGAAATTGTATAATATTTTTCAAATCCTAATGAATAAAACTCTACTGCATCATCCGTTCGCTTTGCACTATCTACTTTATTTACGGCTAAAAATACAGGTTTTGCCGATTTTCTAAGCAATATAGTAACCTCTTCATCCATTCCTGTAACACCACTTACTACATCTGTCATGAAAATAATGGCATCAGATTCTTCGATAGCCAATTCAACTTGTTTATCTATTTCAGCTTCAAATACATCATCACTTCCAACGACATATCCTCCAGTATCAATGAGAGAGAATTCTTTACCATTCCAGTCACTTTTTCCGTAATGTCGGTCTCTAGTAATCCCACTAACTGCATCTACAATCGCTTCACGGCGTTGAATCAATCTATTAAATAAAGTAGATTTTCCTACATTGGGTCTTCCTACTATGGCAACTATACTCATATCTTTTTTAATTGTCTGCAAAGGTAGGGTTTACAAATTGAAGAAAAAACTCTAAATTGACCTCATAAAAAATATTCTATAAGCTTAGAAAATGAGATATTCTTAAGACCCTGGTTTAAAATTGAAATCAATCAAAATAACGAAAATGCCTTAAAGGTCTTTGAGTAAACTAAAAACTCATAAAGTGAATTTATTGTTTCTTGTGTATACAACTATGTTTTTATTAGAATTCCTATTAAAAAACAGCATTTTTGGTCAACACAACTTAATATAGAAATTAATAAAATAAAAGCTAAATGTAAATACTGAAAACTGAAAACAGCCTGATCGAAAGTATCAACCTTTGATAGGAAAAGCGGGATTACTTATTATACCCAAAACGTTTCAACTGTCTTTCATTACTGCGCCAATTCTTATTCACTTTTACGTACAATTCTACATGCACTTGTTTCCCAAAAAACGTTTCTAGATCTTTTCGGGCTTCAACACCTACTCTTTTAATGGCAGTCCCCTTATGGCCTATAATAATTCCTTTTTGAGTTTCCCTTTCAACCATAACAACACTTCGCATGCGAATAATATTTTCTTCCTCAAAAAACTCTTCCGTGTCAATTTCAACCGAATAAGGAATTTCTTTTTTATAATGCATCAAGATTTTTTCACGAATAATTTCGTTTACAAAAAAGCGTTCCGGCTTATCTGTTAATTGATCTTTGGGATAAAACCCTGGTGATTCTGGTAGTAAATCAATGATTCGTTTAAAGACCTCTTGTACTCCAAAATTTTCAAGAGCAGAAATAGCAAATATCTCGGCATTTGGCACTTGTTTCTCCCAAAGTTTCATTGCTTCATTAAGTAATTCTTCATTCCCCTTATCTATCTTATTAATAAAAAGTAAAACTGGGATTTTTGAAGAAGTTATCTTATTAAAAAAAGTATCATCTTTAAGGGTTTTCTCTCCTAATTCTACTAAATAAAGTAATACGTCAGCATCTTCAAAAGCAGATTTTACAAAACCCATCATACTTTCCTGAAGCTGATAGGCAGGTTTAATTATACCAGGGGTATCACTTAAAATTACTTGAAAATCCTCTCCATTTACAATCCCTAAAATACGGTGGCGAGTGGTTTGAGCTTTAGAGGTTATAATTGATAAACGTTCTCCAACAAATGCATTCATAAGTGTACTCTTCCCAACATTTGGGTTACCAATAATATTTACAAATCCAGCCTTATGGACCATACATTTATTTTTGGCAAAGATAGAATAAAATCAGAATTGTAAAATGCAAGTTAAGTGAGTTATATTGGTCTTTTATTTTTGCATTCATTGTCTATTAAGTTTATATTGATTGGTATCAGTAACAACACGTTGACAATAAGCAGCACACCATGAATCATCCCATGTTCCCTGCATTAAATCTGTTGTAAATGTAAAAACACCAAAAACATTGTTTTCATTATCCCATTCCGATACTCTCATTCCAGAAGAAGATACTAAACCATGAAAAAATCAAGTGTAATATCAGGTACATATCCAGTTAGATTACAATTTTCATTTGCAATCTGAAAATTTGAGGTAGTGAAATTCATTGTAATAAAAACAGTATTATCATCAACCCATTCAATTTCCCAATTTATCACTCTATCTTCAGTTGCTATATAAAATTTTACCGGAAAAGTGGTTACCCATATTCCCTCTATGTTTCGAGCCGGAGTTAAGGTGGTATTTAGTTCCTCCTTTTCAAAGCATCCTTTAAAACTAAAAAGAAATAATATTAGGATTGAGAGTAATATTATTCGTTTCATAATAGTTCAAATTTAAAGGTTAATAATTATATTGATTTAGAAATTCTCCAATTAACGTTTACTCGTTAAAAAACATATTTATTAGCTAATCTTTTCTATTAGACTAAGAGAATAAATTTAACTATTATTCACTTAATTCTCTAAATATAAGGATATTAAGCTATGTGAAAATATTTTTTATGTTAAATTAAATATTTTGCCTTTAGAAAATAAAATAATTTTAGACAATCTTAGTTTGATGTTTTTTAAGAATAGTAAACCTAAACATATTACTGGATTAACTCCTTCGTACACTTAATCATTGGTCCAGAATAAGGGGTAGCTTTACAAGGAAAACCAGATACTTTCATATCTGGTTTTCCTTGTAGCGGGGGCTGGACTCGAACCAGCGACCTTTGGGTTATGAGCCCAACGAGCTACCTACTGCTCTACCCCGCGATTTCAGTTTGCAAATATACAATGCTTTTACTTGAATACAAGTTTTAATTCAAAATTTTATATCTTCACTTATTATTCTTATTTAATATGTTTTTATCAGTATGAAGAAGTACAAAAAAATTATAATAACAATTATTGGAGTCTTAATTTTAGTACTTGTAATCTCTAGTTTCTTTGCAAATTCCTTTTTAGAAAACCAAATCGAATCCTTTTTGAAAAATAAGATGCCTAATCATGTTGAAAACTCATATGAAAGTATTTCAGTTAATGTGTTAGGAGGCACCTTAACAATTAATGAACCATCATTGATTTTAAAAGCAAAAGACAGCTCGTTAATTCATACACAGATTGCAATGAAATCATTTGTTCTTGAAGATGTTAGTTACTGGGATTACCTCTTTAATGATGAAATACATATTAATGAAATTTTATTTGAAAATTTAGATTTAACTTACCATAAAGATCATTATTTACGAATTAAAGACACCACTGAAAAAAAACCTCTAAAATTACCTAAATCCATCGTTGTAGATAATTTAATCTTCGAGAATACTAGTATAGGAATTTATCAAAAATCCCAAGACTCAACACTATTTTACTCTGAAAGTATCAATCTCGATTTAAGTGATATCCAGTTGAATGAAGCTACTATCACACAACGAATTCCAGTTAATTTTGGAGCCATTACTGCTTCAACAGATTCTATTTTTCTAAATGTTGGAAAGTATGAGGATGTTTCAATACAACAATTTGAAATTGAAGATGGAAATATTTCCCTTAATGGGGTTCAATTGAAAACCAAATATTCTAAAAATGAGCTTTCAAAAATTATTGCTAAGGAACGAGATCATTTTAATGTGAAAATTGATGCCTTTAAGATAAATAATCTTGATTTTGGATTTGAGAATGATTCATTATTTATAAAATCAAATTTAATTAGCATTTCAAGCCCTAACGCAGCAATTTATAGAGATAAATTAGTGACAGATGATCTTGGAATTAAAAAACTATATAGTGAATCCATAAGAGAATTGCCTGTTAAATTAACTATAGACTCTATTTCATTGATCAATGGGAAAGTTGAATATAGTGAAAAAGCTTTTCAGAATAATCCAGCGGGTGTTTTAACCATAAGTCAGATTAATACTGGCATCACTAATCTTAGTAATACCTATGTCCCACCTGAAAAAACAACCATCGTAGTTGATGCTATTTTTATGAAAAACACACCAATAAATGCAACCTGGAGTTTTGATATTACTAAATCAAACGATGAGTTTTCTTTTATAGGAAAGGCTGGTAAAATGGATGCTTCCGATATGAATATTTTTATTACACCGCTTTTAAATGCTGAATTAGAAGGGCAAATTCATGAAACAAATTTTTCGATTTCAGGAGACTTTAATCAATCCATCATAAATTTAAGTCAGAATTATGATCAAATAAACGTTCAATTATATTCAAAAAAGAAGAAAAAGAGAATGAAAACACTTTCTTCAATTGCAAATATATTTATTCATAAGGACAGTAAAACAGAAGGAAAAGTTTTCAATAATGTTTCTGCAAATGTAACAAGAGATAAAACAAAATCATTTTTTAATTATTTAGCAAAAAATATTAAATCGGCCCTTATTGCAAATTTTACTCAAAAGAAAAATACTATTAAAAAATCTAAAAAACAAAAGAAAAACTAATTGGAAGTTTCGATTTTTTCTGTTAAGGATTCCCAATCCTGCATTAAGTTCTCTATTTCTATTTTCTTTTTTTGATAATTGTCAAAGAAATTTGGTTTAGCAATTGTCTCTTCATAATTTATAGAAAGTTCAAAGTCAATTTCCTTAATTTCCTTTTCCCTTTTAGTTATGGATGATTCTATTTTACTGAGTTTATTCCGAAGTAATTTTATTTTTTTCTGATTTTCGTAAGCTTGTTTATTGGACGTTTGTTTCGATTTATTTTCTTTATTGCTTTTAGTTCTTTTTTCAGCTTCCCTCATATTCTGAAGGTTTCGCTGTTCTAAATAATAATCTATATCCCCTAAATATTCTTTTATATAATTGTCTTTAAATTCATATATTTTTGATGATAAGCCTTGTAGAAAATCCCTATCATGTGAAATTAATATTAAGGTCCCTTCATAATCCTTAAGTGCATCTTTTAAAACATTTTTTGATTTAATATCTAAATGATTGGTAGGCTCATCCATTACCAGAACATTAAATGGCTGTAATAGTAATTTAGCCAATGCTAACCTATTTCGTTCTCCTCCAGATAATACTCTCACATATTTATCGACATCATCACCTCTAAATAAAAAAGCACCTAATATATCTCTTACTTTAATTCTATTTTTTTCATTTGCGGAATCGAGCATGGTATCGTACACTGTTTTATTGCCATCTAAATATTCTGCTTGATTTTGAGCGAAATATCCTATTTCAACATTATGACCAATAATTAATTTTCCATTATAAGGAATTTCATTGACAATACATTTTGCTAAAGTAGACTTCCCTTGTCCATTTTGCCCAACAAAAGCAATTTTACTTCCCCTTTCAACTAAAAGGTTTACCCGGCTCAGCACCTTTTTGTCTTCATAATTCTTTGAAACTTCTTCTGCATCAATTACTACTTTACCTGGGGTTTTAGATAATGGAAACTTTAAGGACATTACACTATGATCATCTTCATCTACTTCGATTCGATTTAATCTGTTCAGTTTTTTTATTAGGGATTGTGCCATCGTAGCTTTTGTGGCCTTAGCCCTAAATTTTTCAATTAATTTCTCGGTATGTTCAATTTGTTTTTGTTGATTCTTTTGCGTGGCTAATTGTTGTTCTCTTAATTCTTTGCGTAACACTAGATACGCCGAATAAGATTTTTTATAATCATAGATCTTGCCAAGAGAAATTTCTATGGTGCGATTGGTGATTGTATCCAAAAACATTTTATCATGAGAAACAATTACCAATGCTCCGAAATAATTTTTTAAAAATTCCTCTAACCATAAAATGGATTCTATATCTAAATGATTGGTCGGTTCATCGAGAAGTAATACATCGTTGTTTTGTAATAATAATTTTGCCAATTCAATTCGCATACGCCAACCTCCAGAAAATGTGTCTGTTGGCATATTAAAATCATTTCTTTGGAATCCTAACCCCTGCAATACTCGCTCTGTCTCACCCTGATAATTATATCCTCCATAGATTTCATATTGATGTTGAACTTCATTTAAATTGACCATTAATTGATGATAAGCTTCACTATCATAATCAGTTCGCTCTATTAATTGTGCATTTATTTTTTCGAGTTCAGATTCTAATTTTTTGATGAGTGTAAAGGCTTCATAAGCTTCTTCCAGAACTGTTCTCCCTTTTTCAAAATCAATATCTTGCTTTAAAAATCCAATTAAAATTTCTTTGACTGAAGCAATTTGTCCTTTATCATATTCTTGCTGCCCTGAAATAATTTTCAATAGTGTAGATTTCCCTGCTCCATTTTTACCAACTAACCCAACCCGATCGCCAGACCGAAGTTGAAAAGTAATTCCAGAAAAAAGATCTTCCCCCTGAAACGAAACTGTTAGGTTATGAATATTGAGCATTCTATAATATTTTTTTATTTTTTAAACCTTCAAATAATTTATTGCAAAGATGCTTATTTTTCATTGTACTATTAAAAAAAATTCTCATTACCATTTATAATATCGTTTTATGTCAATTTCCTTCTTCAAGGCTACACCCTCTTCAACATACCTATATAATTCTTTAGCTAAGAATGGAGCAGAAGTAATCCCTCTGGTTCCTAAGCCATTAAAAAATACTTTGTTTTCACTTTTCTTTAATGTTCCAAGAAATGGGCGTCTATCTCTGGTTGTTGGTCGTATTCCTACAAGTTGATCCACAATTTTATATGGGCAGCTTATAATATTTGAAAGAATATTAACAAGTTCATCTCTTGCCTCACCCGTAGTATTTAATGAATGGTCTTCTCTGCTATATGTTGCTCCAACTTTATATAGATCATTTCCCATAGGAATTATAAAAAGAGAAGATTTAAGCATTGCTTTCAGTTTTAATGCTGGTGCAAGAATAGTGATATACTCCCCTTTATTTGGGATTAATAGATGCTTACCTCCAGATGTAGGGCTTGAAGGAAAGAATGGATTAAACCTCACTGAGGCACCTTCTGCAAAAACTATTTTTTTAGCTTGATATTTTTGATAGTATATTTTATTATTATTTTCTTGAAGTTCAGCATAGTTAAATACTTCATTTACCAACACATTATTTTTTTTTAGGTGTACTTTATAAGAGTTGATTAATCCAGAAGTGTTAACTTTTCCGGTACTATTTACTTTCCCATATCCATAAGGTGCTATGATATATGGATTTTTATTTTTAATAATTACAGGAGATAAAAAAGCTGCCAATTTCTTTTTATCACTAGCTACTACCCAATTATTTTGTTCAGATATGCTTTTAAATAATCTAAGCATAGGAAACTCTTCTAAAAGTGAACATTTTAGTTTTATAGAAAGCTCTTTGTAAAATTTGATAGAGGAGGGTATATATGATTTAGCATTCCAAACAGGAGTAAAACGTTTTAAAACAATTGGATTAATTACACCAGCAGCAACAGCAGTTGAGGTGGTTTCTCCTGAGTCAAAAACCACAAATCGTTTATTGTTTTTTTGAAGGGTTTCACAAAATGTTATCCCTGCTATCCCTAATCCAACTACTATATAATCTAAATTCTGCATGATATACAAAAGTAAAAAACCCTGAAACAATGAAGCTTCAGGGTCTATATTTTTTTGAAATCATATGTTTTAATAATTCCACATATCTATTTCAATGTTTCTTATAATTTCCTTAATTCTATCAGATTCCAATAATTGCATAAGGGCATTATCATTAATATAATCACTTACTTGTCGATCTCCTTGATCATTATCTTCTTTATAAATTACCGAATGAAATCTTCTAGAATTTAATAAATGATCGTATGAGATTGGTCTTGATGTATTTTTCCTATTAAATGCTTTTGCTTCATGTAAAACCTCTCTTGTCGCTGGAAACCATATCCAAAACAACTCAACTTTCGAGTCGTTATTTGCATCTGGAAATGCTTTAGAACGGGCCTCATTGGCAACAGGGGCAATCCCCAATAATCTATATTTTAGGTTTCCTTGTCTTTTATCTAAAAACCAATATCCTCTAATTCTCCATTCTTCAATATCTGCAGCGTTTAGTGTAAATTTTCGGATATATTGCTCTTCAATAGGTTCTCCAGCATTATATTGAGCAATTCCAAGATCGGTAGTATCACTATATAATAAGGAAGCTTCAATATCTTTTAAGGTTCTTTTCTCGGTAAAATATGAATCTGCATACACATGTTTAATTTTACCATTTTTAATATTTTTCACTAAAACATCATATAATGATCTTCTTTCTGCTCCAATATTATTGGTGTCTATAGGATAATATAGTGGGAAGTTTACACGCTCATCCAAATCAATTATCTCCCAGGTAGACTTTGACCAAAGCACATCTCGATCATCCAAATATCCATAAGGTAACGGCTGATCATTGTCGTAAGTCAATTGCTCCTCAGTTTTAACGCCTATTTCCTCTGGAGTTTTAGCATTTAGGATATTAATTTGTGCATTAGCACTAAAACTAACTATTAATAGTCCAAAAATACAAATAACAACATTTCTATTATTCATAAAATAAATTTTATTCACTAGTTTGTTAATTCAACAAAAACGGGAGTAATTCTAGGTAATTTATAGCCTGAATTTCCATCAATTTTTGCTGTTATATCAAATATCTGTACGGTCTCTCCTCTTTTTGCTCTTAGCAATGTATTTTTTGCTTGAGGATTTAACTTATTCCCATTTACTTTAACTGTAGGTTTTCCAGCTACTTTAAAACTGAATCCCGTAACTTTTAAATTCAAGTCAAAATCGAAATCAAATAACATTGCACCGATAGATGAAATCTCCAATCCTTCGCGTTGCATACGAACAGGCCCTCCATCTCCATCTTCACCCCTAATGGTTCCCGTTGGTCTTGGGAGGTCTTTAATTCTAAATATTTTGCTAGATGGAAACGATTTACCATCGATAGTCCCAACAACATTTATTTCTACTTCTCTACCTTTTACAGTAGTTACTACCATTTCATAGGAACTCCCTGAAATTCTTGTTAATCCTTGAGCATTAGCAATAATCTTATTATTAGAAACCCCATCCATAGAAATGGTCATTGGATTCTTTACACCTCGATATACCACATTCATTTTATCTGCAGATATGGTTGCTGAATTTGGCGGAGCGATGGTTGCAAAGGATCTGTTTACTTCTACTGAAAGCTCTTTACCACCTTCTTTAAATATAAGTGTTCCTTCAATTTTATGATCACCTGCAGTACCTGCATTAATATTTAATACAACTCTACCGCCTTGAAAAGAATAATCTTTATTTAATTCGAGTGGTCTTCCGTCTAATGTTAATTCAGCTCTATGTGGTTTTGTTTTATCATCTATTCTTCCTAACACTATTGAACCATTAAAGATCTCACCAGAATAATAGGCTGATTTTGGAGATTCTAATAATGTAGAATAATTAGAAAATGAAAGGGAAGCTTCCTGTTCTCCACTCAACATTCTTGAAAGAATTTCATTTTCCATAGCTCTAATATCAGCTTGCAATTGAGTTAATTTTGTTTTAGATGCAATTAATGGGAATCCCTCAAATGCAATTTTAAGCCTATTAACTTTAATTTTTTTATTTCTTAGAGTTACAGGATCTGTACTGAATACACTATTTATTTCTTCAGATTTTTTTGGATAATCATTCCCAATTATCCCTAATATTCCTACCCTATATGTATCTATTTTTGCTAAGAAATCTTTTCCATCCACAGATAATTTATCACCAATAAAGAATTTTTGGTCTAAAAAATCTGGCATATCTTGAACTTCATAATTATCTTGATCTTCTTCTCTAACAGTTTTCATCATGTCAACTTTGATGACTTCTATATAATTGTATAATTCATTGGATAAAGTATGAATCTGTTCAGCCTTAATATTTAATTCTGCATATTTAGCTGGTTCATCAGAAGCTTTTGTAGCCAAATCTGCCAAGAAAGTATCAGATCTTTCCGAAGCAGTAATGTTTGATTCTGATATTTTTTTATCTAATACACCAAAAGCAGATAAAACTTCTTTCGACATATTTAATGCTAACATGGCAATAAAAACCAGGTACATTAGGTTTATCATTTTCTGCCTTGCTGATAGTTTTCCGCTTGCCATTTTACTTTTTTTTAGTTATAAATTTTTAGTTGAAAACTATCTTAATTATTTTTATTCATGGCAGATAACATACCCCCATATACTCCATTTAAAGAAGAAAGGTTATTTGATAATCGTTCCATTTGTTGTGTTAATTGCTGGGCATTATTAACAACTTGTTCATTAACTTGTGTTTGACGGCTTGTAGATTCTTCTTGCACCCTATTTAGGTTTTCTGTAGATTCTACTTGTACTTTATATAAACTATTTAAAGACTCCATTTGAGAAGAGGCTAAGGAAATTTCTTCACCGTATCTTTTAGTTGATTCTATAGCATCAGCAGTAGGGTTCAACATTTCTCTTGTTGCTCCCTCAAAGGATTGAATGCTTTGACTTAAACTTTTCATTAATTCAGAATCTATACGTGCTTCTTTAAGCATTGCATCTAATTTTTCAGATAAGATCCCTTCAGCATCTTTAGCTTCTTGTTTTCTTACTTTTCCCATTCCGCCAGCTAATTCAGGAAAAACCAATGCCCAATCTAAATCATCATCAATAGGCTCAAAAGCAGAAATCGCAAAAATAATTGCTTCCGCAATAAGTCCAATAGCTAATAGTAATCCTCCATCAATAGGTCCGAATTTCCAGTGAAGTATTTTAAATAATGCTCCTAATATTACAATAGACGCCCCAAGACTGTATAACATGTTAAATAATTTTTTAGACGATTTTGATTGTGCCATAATGATTTGGTTTTTTAAGTGTTATTAGTTTGATAAATTTATAAAATTTGTAAAGTTCTATTATCGAGCATCTCCAAATTTTTCATTTAAAACCACATCAGTTCCCATATAATCTTGAACGGTTCTAAATCCTATATAACTTCTAGCTGAATCGGCATATTCGTAATCTCTACTACTTACTTGAAGGAAGTAAGCGATATCTTTCCATGATCCTCCACGTACAACTTTTCGCTTATTTTCATTATCATTTACATCAGGATTCATATTAGAAGAAAAATCATAAGATGAAGGGTCGTATGAAGACGATGTCCACTCAGATACATTCCCTGCCATATTATATAAGTTATAATCATTTGGCTCATAGGATTCGGCTTCTACAGTATATAATGCTTGATCTGCTGCATAATCTCCACGTAAAGGTTTAAAGTTTGCCATAAAACAACCTCTATCATTTTTTGTATACGGACCTCCCCAAGGGTATGATGCAGATTCTAAACCACCACGTGCAGCGTATTCCCATTCAGCTTCACTAGGAAGTCTAAAGGAATTTATTTGCTGACGTCTTCTTGATTTTTGATAAGAGTTTTTATACAGGGTTCTCCAGGCAGTGAAAGCCTTAGCTTGATACCAATTTACACCAACTACAGGATATTCTCCGTAGGCTTGATGCCAGAAATAATCATTATGCATTGGTTCGTTATAGGAATAATTATAATCCTTTATCCAAACAGTAGTATCTGGATAAATATTTATTTCTTCTTTAACAATAAAATCTTTTCTACGTTTACTTTTATTTTTAGCAGCTGCCTGCATATCCATATACGTATACTGGAATTTTAATTTTGTTACATCAATAGAACGTTGTCCATTATACGCTTCTTCAGCAGGGATATACATAGTATCCATTACTTCACTATAATATTCATCGGGATAATTTGCTGTATCCCATTCTATATCAATTCGATTGTTTATTTTTCTCCCAGCATAAAAATCTTCACCCATACCAAAATAGTTATCGTACATATATTGCTCATATGGGGTCAATTCTTCACTTTCCTGATCTAAAAAAGCGTACTCTCCAATACCCTCGTCTCCAGGCAACGCACCTACCTCATCGGCAAGTATAGCTAACTTAAGACGTACTGTTGAGTCTCGTACCCAATAAACAAATTGTCTGTATTCGGCATTGGTAATTTCGGTTTCATCCATATAGAATGATCGAACCGTAACAGTTTTAGTTGGCGCATCATTTACAGCAACAAAATCGTCATCAGATTTACCCATGATAAAAGAACCTCCAGGTATTAAAGTCATCCCAAAAGGTTTCTCAGGATGCCATGTCCTTCCTTTAGATCCAACTAATTCTCCTCGATCACCTGAGTCACAGCTGGTTAAAATGATAACTAAAGCAATAAATGCAATGAGTTTTTTCATATAATGTTTAGGTTATATTATCGAGATTCATAGGCGTAAACCTATTTATAAATTTTAAAAACAACAACAATTTTTCTTAAAAAACCCCCTAAAATCAATAAATCATCAAGTTTGTTTAATTAAATTTCATTTTTAAGACGGGCTTTAATCCATCTTTCAGGTATTTCCTGATCACAAGCACTCAAATATTCGCCATAAGTGCAAGGTAATAACGATTTTCTTTTTAATTTATTATTAACATTTATAATAAAAGGCAATTCTATCCACCATCGCCCCGTTTTATTGCTTTTTTTAAATAATAAAACTTCATTATCAATAGGTACTTTATAAGATGTATAATGATCCTTATTATTAAAATCATCATCAGATAATCTAAAATTAAAACCTTCTACAAAGTACCAAAAAATTTGCGCAATTAACATAGCAGCATTTTTTACTCCATTAAAGTCTTTTAATTCATAAACACCAAATGATGTTACTTTATTACTTATTCCCGCATATCGGGCTATAGCACATATTTCTCGTCCATCAAATCCATTAGGACTTACACTGTTTTTATAACTTAATTCTGCGCTTTTTATTGTACCAACATCTAAAGTAACAATATCAGCATCTCTAAGAATGGGCTCAACTAAAGTAATATCTGCTGTAACTTCTCCTAACCGATATCCATCAAAGAACAATTTTTCCATTAATGCTATCTCCTCTGGAGAGTTAAAAAAAGATTGATATCCAATTGTACTATAATTAAATAAACTATAGGGTTTATCTACAATAATCTTTCCTAAATAAGATTTATTTGAAATAGGGTTGTCTGAATCCCCTATGTCAAACTTACTATCTATATTCACGATGTTCACCATATTGCCTAGGCCATCGTAAGAACGGTATTGTGCATAAACTAGATCTTGACTACCACCAAAAATTAAAGGTATTATTTGATTTTTCAACAATTCAGTAATGACAGATTTCATTGCAAAAAAGGTATCTTGAACGGTTTCGCCTTTTTCTATATCTCCAAGATCAATGATTTTTTGGGACCAATTTCCAGGATATAATGAATATAAAGCCTTTCGTATGGAATCAAAACATACTTCTTCACCTAAATAATTTATATCATTCCGGTTTTCTTTAACACCAATAATTGCAATTGTTACCTTTGCTAATTCTGGTAATTCTCCAGGTGTGCTATACGTTTCTATTTGTTTTCCAAATACACTGGTTGGCAATATCTCTTTATGAGCTAAAACCGATTTAGATACTGGTGTGAGAAAATCTATCATTATTTTTTCTTAACTCTTGATTTTTTCTTAGGTTTTTTCTTTGCAATTAACTCCAATGCTTGTTCTAAGGTGATTTTTTCTGCCTTTGTCGTTTTTGGTAGTTCGATTTTAGTTTTTCCCTTGATAAGATTAAATCGTCCCCATCTAGCTTTTTCAAGTCGAATTCCTTCATCGGGCCATTCATTAATCAATTTATCAATCTCCTTTTGTTTTTTAACTTCAATTAATTCAACAATATCATCATACGATAAATTATCGAAATCATATTTTTTGTTTACGTTAATAAACATATTATTCCATTTAATAAAAGGTCCAAAGCGCCCCATACCTTTTTGAACAGGTAATTCTTCATATTTGTAAATTGGAGCATCTGCTTTTTTCTTTTCTTCAATAAGATTTTTAGCAATCTCCAAATCTATTTCTAATGGATCCAAGCCTTTTGGAATAGAAATAAATTTATTATCAAATTTTATATAGGGTCCAAAACGACCATTATTGACTTGAATTTCTTGACCCTCATATTGACCAATATCCTTTGGTAGTTTAAACAAATCCATCACTTCTTCAAAAGTCACTTGATGTAATTGTTGATCTGGTTTTAAACTTGCAAATTTCTTTTCTTCGTCATCGGGGCTACCTATTTGTGCCATAGGACCAAATCTTCCCAAACGTACTAAAACTACTTTTCCAGTTTCGGGATCGTTTCCTAAAATACGTTCGCCACTTTCTCTATCAGCATTTTCTGTAACATTTTCAACCTGAGGGTGGAATTTTTCATAAAAATCCTTCATCATTGTAGACCATTCCACTTTCCCCTCAGCGATGCTATCAAAATCCTGTTCAACTTTAGCAGTAAAATTATAGTCTAATATATATTCAAAATGATCCACTAAAAAATCATTGACAATCATACCAATATCTGTTGGAACTAACTTTCCTTTATCCGATCCAACAACTTCAGTTAATAAGGTCTCTGTTACCGAATCATTTAAAATGAGCTGAAGGTAATTGCGCTTCACTCCTTCAATGGTTTCTTTTTCAATATAATTTCGGTTTATAATTGTCGAAATTGTAGGTGCATAAGTAGATGGACGTCCTATTCCTAATTCTTCCATTTGTTTTACTAAGGAGGCTTCTGTATATCGATAGGGCGGTCTGGTAAAACGTTGTGTTGCCGTAATATAATTTTTTAATATGGAATCACCTACCCTCAGGTTTGGAAGTATCCCTTCTTGTTCTTCATCTTCCAGATCGGTCCCCTCTAGGTAAACTTTTAAGAACCCATCAAATTTTATTATTTCTCCATTGGCAGTAAATTGATCTGAAATGGATGCTTCCGAATGTATATCAATCCTTACATTGGTTCTTTCCAATTGTGCATCACTCATCTGAGAAGCTATGGTTCGTTTCCAAATCAAACTATAAAGCCTAGCCTGATCATAATCTCCTTCAATAGTCTGGCGTGACATATCGGTTGGACGAATAGCCTCATGTGCTTCTTGTGCTCCTTTAGTCTTTCCTTTGAAGTTTTTACGATTGCTATATGTTACACCAAAAGATCGTTCTATTTCTTCTTGAGCTGATTGTAATGCGTCATTCGATAAATTAACACTATCGGTACGCATATAGGTTATTAACCCCCCTTCATACAAGCGTTGTGCAATAGTCATTGTTTTTCCTACTGAAAAATAAATCTTTCTAGAGGCTTCTTGTTGTAATGTTGAAGTTGTAAAAGGAGGGGCAGGCGATTTCTTTGCAGGTTTTTTAACAAGATTTGAAACAGAATATCTGGCTTCAATATTTTTAGTTAAAAACGAGCGAGCTTCTTCTTCAGATGTAAAGTTTTTAGGAAGTTTCGCTTTAAATTTGTTTCCTTCATTGGTAGTGAATTCTGCAATAACTCTAAAAGAAGCAGTAGGTACAAATGCTTCAATTTTTCTTTCACGCTCAACTATTAATCGAACGGCAACCGATTGTACGCGTCCTGCTGAAAGACCTCCCTTCACTTTTCTCCAAAGTAATGGAGAAAGTTCATAACCAACAAGTCGATCTAATACACGTCGTGCCTGTTGTGCATTTACAAGATTATAATCTATCTTTCTTGGATTCTCAATTGCTTTTAATATTGCAGACTTTGTGATCTCATGAAATACGATCCGTTTTGTATTTTCTTCTTTTAATTTTAAAGTCTCTGCAAGGTGCCAAGCAATGGCTTCCCCTTCTCTATCTTCATCACTAGCTAACCATATCATATCAACATTCTTAGATAGAGTCTTTAGATCTCTTACTAAACTTTTTTTATCACTTGGGGTAATGTATTTAGGTTTAAAATCTCCATCTACTTCTACTCCTAATTCCTTTGAAGGAAGGTCAGCGATATGTCCAAAACTAGAGGTGACTTTAAAATCATCTCCGAGAAATTTTTTTATTGTTTTTGCTTTTGCTGGGGACTCAACAATTACTAAATTCTTTGCCATATAAAGTTCTATTTGGGGTACAAAAGTATATTTTTTTTAAAATTGAACTTCTCAACTACATAAATCTATTATATTAGGTAATCTAACCTAATAATCATATTCATTCGTTTTTATTCCATAATTACCTTGCTGCTCATCACCAAAACCAATCGTTTCTTTGTAAAAATAATATATAGGAATATGAACAAAATAGGCTGTAAATAAAGCACCAATAAAACATAAAATAACTCCTAATTGTGCAAGTAAAGATGAAATAATTATCAACCCAAAAAGAAATAGCCAAAATTTATTTCCCAATTTAAATCCAACATTAATTATTTCTGAAACTGATAGAGTTTTATTAAAAGCAAAAATTACAACGATTAGCTGCAGGGGAACTATTACATATAAAATAGGAATGAAACATAATAAAAATACTGTTATTAAAATAACAAATGTCGACAAAGACAACAAAAATACTTTACTGAAATTAGCTCCCAAAAAAAATCTAAAATAGCCCCCTATTTCAAGAGTAGAATCTGTATCTGCTTTTTTACAAACCTGAAAGAAATGTGCTATAATGGCTATTGAAATTCCTTGTATAATGATTATTAAAATAAAAAAAAGTACAAAATATCCAACAATCATAATTATTGGAAAATCAAAATTTGGTTCAAAATTTCCATAGGAACCATGCTTCCATAAATCAATATATAAAGGGATAAAAGGCAAGTAAATAATTATAAAAAAGGGAATCACAGCAATCATTGTAATTAAAGTGTGTAAAAGAGACTCTACCCAAACTTTTTTAAAAAGATCAAAACTTTTTGATAGAATTATCCCGAAATCGGGAACTGAAGCTGTTTCTATTTTCTTAAATAATTCTTGTGTCATAATAATGTATTTTAATCATCTCTGTAAAGTTAAGAAAAGAATAAGCATCTATTTATCATTTTTTCCTAATTAATCGTAATATCGTCATGATCATTTTAAAAATTAATTAATCTTAATTATATATTAGAAAATGAATGACTTATTAAATCAACTAAACTTTAATTTCACAGAAGATTTTTCCATCATAAATTATGTAGTCAATATTTTAATTTGTTCAGTATTATTATGGATCTTATCGGTAATCTATATCCGTTTTGGAAGATCGATTAGTAATCGAGCACAACTTTCAAGAGTGCTAATTTTAGTAGGATTAACAACCTTTATCATCATATCTATAGTAAAATCATCTTTGGCACTTTCTCTTGGGCTGGTTGGGGCTTTATCAATTGTTAGGTTTAGAACTGCAATTAAAGAACTTGAAGAATTGGGGTATTTTTTTATCGCTATATCATTAGGGCTAGGAATGGGAGCTAATCAATTACTACCTACTTCAATAGGCTTTGTAATTTTACTTTTTATTATTATCCCTAAACTCGCAACAACATTTATAAATACCCCTTAGCCTTTTGAAAACAAAAGGCTAAGGGGTTTTGTAGTTCCACCTAAAAGGTGGAAATTGCGGTTGAACCCTGCAAAACACTACAATGCTTAAAACTAAACAATCTTCAAAGAATATCACCCCTTTTGGTGGCTTAAATTTTATTTTTAATGCCATTAAACGCTCAAAAATAGATGTTTTTCTCGATAAAAATTTGGGTTATCGAAATTTTAGAGCCCAATATTCGTATGCCGACATTGTGCTTTCTTTGTTGGGAAATTCTTTATGCAATGGAGAGTATATTTCTGATTTAGAACATCTTAAAAATAAATTCACTTGCCAAAGTTTTAGCAAAATCCCTTCCCCAGATACGGTTGAATATGCTTGTCAGGAATTAAAAGAACCAACAATTAGGGAGATAACTGGCCAAGGAATTGTTCATCAATTTAATTACAACAATCAAACCAACGCATCTTTAATCGCTCTTTGTGCAAAAACAGGTCAACTTAAAAAAGAAGAAAAATACACACTTGATTTTGACAATGTAGTTCTTGAAAACAAAAAACAAGATGCCAAAAAAAGCTATAAAAACACTAAAGCCTAGCATCCCAATTTCGCCTTCATAGGCAGATTACCTGTGCATATTGAAAACCATAACGGCAACACCCCTGCAAAGTATAAACAATTTGAAACACCAGAAAGATGTTTTAAAAACCTGAGCGACAATCAAATAAAAATAGAACATTTTAGAGCAGACTCTGCATCTTATCAAAAAGAAGTCATTGAACTGGTTAGCCAAAAGGCGACTAACTTTTATATTAGAAACATCAGTTCCCAAAAGTTCATCTCTTTATGTGGAAAAATTAAAGATTGGAAAAAACAGGAAATCAACAACGAAATAAAAGAAGTTGCATCACTAATTTACACCCCTTTTAATGGGGGATTTTCTTATAGAATTGTGGTTACAAGATCTCTAAAAAAAGACCAGCAAATCGATTTTATATCAGGGACCCCTTACAATTATTATGGAATAATGACCAACAATTTAGTTTTTTCAAATCAAGAAATTATCGAATTTTACAACCAACGAGGCGATGCGGAGAATTCTAACAAATTCTTAATCAGTGATTTCAACTTGAAACACTTGCCTTTTATGGATTTGGATACCAATACTGCGTTTATGTATTTAATGGCGATGTGCTTAATTCTTTTTGAGTGGACAAAAGTAATTTTGGTGAAAAATAAAACTCCAAATATTAGTCTTAAAATGAGAGTCAAAGCGGTTTGTTTTCGTTACATTACTGTGGCTACAACTTTTGTAAATCACGCCAGAGAGAAAATACTTCAGGTTTTCTCAAACCAAGAATACAAAATTTTAAAAATTTAAAACAAGGATTTACTGGAATTGCAAAAAAACTCATTTGGGGTAAGGGGGGCTATACACATAGCCTGTGAAATTTTGTTGAAAACGGAATGAAAACCCTGAAAAAATTAAATACATTTACATATTAAAGACCTCGGATTTCTGTTGCGAGTTTTGGGTGTAACTAACTCTGTATCTGTAAAATGGGAGGTAAATATGTAATTAATCCGATAGCCATATAAACTTTAAACACTTTGAAATAAAACTTTTGGGTGGTAATCTTGGATTTGAAACCTTTAAAGATAATATGCTAAAAAAAGTGGATAGTTTGTTTGATTTAAAAAATCCACAAACATTGTGGAGTATAGGAAATCATGATCATACAACAAATGAAAAATTTCTTGATGCAACACTTAGAAATAAGTACTACACATATGTAAAAAACAATATTACATTTATTGTACTCGATTCGCAGGATAGTCTTAGTTCAATTGTTGGCAAACAAAGAGAATTTTTAATCCAGGTTTTTGACACATTAAATACGAAAAATATTATCATTATGTCCCATAAATTGATCTATATGGATCAACATCCAATATTAGATAAATTAATAAATGATACTTGTAATGGTAAAAAAGGAAATTGTTTTTATTGTCATAATACAAATAATTTTCAGAAAGAGATCTATCCAAAATTACTTGAAGTTAAAAACAAAGGGAAAAATATTATTTGGATAGGTGGCGACATTGGTATAAAAAAGACCCAATTTGAATTTGTTGATGAAAATGGAATTATTTTTCTAGGTAACGGTATGGAATCTAACAAAACAAAAAATGATCTTCTTTTAATTTATAATGACGAAAAGGATATTCACTATAAATTTATTCCTAGTGATACCATTATTAAAAATCAGGAATCGATTTATCTTTTAAGAAATCTATTTCCAGAGACTAAAAGTTAAACTTTAACAAAATTTAATAAATCCATTATCTAATTATCATAAACTAATTTTTTTTAATTAAAAAAAACCTGCCATTATGTCACTAATTTTAATTTAATTGTATCTTTGCCTTAATTAAGGTAGGTAGGCATATTAATTGACAATATAAATCCCGTACAATTAATAGCTTAAAAAAGATCTTTGCCATCGCAGAGAATAGTATGGAAAAAATAATTGACGAAAAGAAACAAGGCGAATCTCTTTTTCTAGAAGCTAATAAAAACAACAGTCGTAAACTTTTTATTGAAAGTTACGGTTGTGCTATGAATTTTAGCGATAGTGAGATTGTTGCTTCAATACTTGCTGATGAAGGATTCAATACGACTCAAAAATTGGAAGAAGCTGATCTGGTATTAGTTAACACCTGTTCGATTCGTGATAAGGCAGAACAAACAATTCGGAAACGATTAGAGAAATACAATGCCGTCAAAAAAATAAATCCGGGGATGAAAGTAGGCGTTTTAGGTTGTATGGCAGAACGTCTTAAGAGTAAATTTCTGGAAGAAGAGAAAATTGTAGATCTTGTTGTAGGACCCGATGCCTATAAAGACCTTCCAAATTTAATTAAAGAAGTAGATGACGGAAGAGATGCCATAAATGTTATTCTTTCGATAGATGAAACCTATGGGGATATTTCCCCTGTTAGACTAGGTGGTAACGGAGTTACAGCTTTTGTAAGCATTACTCGGGGTTGTGATAATATGTGTACTTTTTGCGTGGTTCCTTTTACCAGAGGGAGAGAGCGTAGTCGCGATCCATATAGTATTTTAACTGAGGTTAACGATCTTGCAAATAAAGGTTATAAAGAAATTACTTTATTGGGGCAAAATGTTGATAGCTATTTATGGTTTGGTGGTGGGCTTAAAAAAAGCTTTAAAAAAGCATCTGATATTCAGAAAGCTACTGCCATGGATTTTTCACAATTGCTAGAACTTGTTGCTAAGGCGCAACCTAAAATGCGTATTCGATTTTCAACTTCGAATCCTCAGGATATGTCTATAAAAGTGTTACATACTATGGCAAAACATCAAAATATTTGTGATTATATTCATTTGCCAATGCAAAGTGGAAGCACAAGAATCCTAAAAGAAATGAATCGCCAACACAGTCGAGAAGAATACATGGCTTTGATTGATAACATTCGAGAGATCCTTCCAGATTGTTCTATCTCACAGGATATAATTACAGGATTTCCTTCTGAGACTGAAGCTGACCATCAAGATACAATGAGTTTAATGAACTATGTAAAATACGATTACGGTTATATGTTTGCTTATTCTGAAAGACCTGGAACCTTAGCTGCAAAAAAAATTAAAGATGACGTCCCTGAAGAAACAAAGAAAAGGCGCTTAACAGAAATTGTCGCACTACAAAGAGAGCATTGTGCATTTAGAACTTCAGAATTTGTAGGCAGCACTTTTGAAGTACTCATAGAAAAAGAATCTAAAAAAAGCAAACAATACTGGGCTGGAAGAACCTCCCAAAATACTGTGGCAGTGTTTCCAAAAGAAAACTTTAAAGTGGGTGATTTTGTTATGGTGAAAATTGAAGATTGTACAAGCGCGACTTTAATTGGTGAGGGTGTTGGATTTTCTGATAATAATTAATTATTAATAAATCGAATTTTACGGATTATCACTAAAATATTAAATTTTAAAAAGATAAATAAAATTAAAAGGCAACATTTTCTATTTGACATTCTGCCACTGAAGACTGCCGATTGAATACTAAAACCATGGAATCAGTTCAAGCAACAAAACAACGATTTGGAATTATAGGAAACGATCCTAAGCTCAATAGAGTCATCGAAAAAGCGATACAAGTAGCTCCAACAGATATTACAGTGTTAGTAATAGGAGAAAGTGGTGTTGGTAAAGAAAGTATTCCAAAAATTATACATTCATTATCACATAGAAAACACGCAAAATTTATTGCAGTAAATTGTGGAGCCATTCCAGAAGGAACAATAGATAGTGAGTTGTTCGGTCATAAAAAAGGAGCTTTTACAGGTGCAACATCCACCCGTAGTGGATATTTTGAAGAGGCTGATGGAGGGACAATCTTTTTGGATGAAGTTGGTGAATTACCCCTCCATACTCAAATACGATTACTTCGAGTATTAGAAAACGGCGATTTTTTAAAGGTGGGGTCTTCAAAAACACAAAAGACCGATGTTCGAATTGTGGCAGCTACGAATACAAATATGGTAGAAGCTATTAAAAAAGGAAAGTTTCGTGAAGATCTTTATTATCGTCTAAGCACCATCGAAATTATGATCCCACCGTTGCGAGAACGTGCAGAGGACATTCACTTATTATTTCGAAAATTTGCTGCGGATTTTGCTCTAAAATATAAAATGCCTACCATTCGTTTAGACGAACAAGCCAAAAAATTATTACTGCAATATCGATGGGGCGGTAATATTAGACAACTTCGGAACATATCTGAACAAATTTCGGTTTTAGAAAAAGAACGAATAATTTCACAACAAACACTAAGAAGTTATTTGCAGGATGTAGGTAGCAATCTTCCAGCTGTTATCGAATCGGAAAAGAAGGAAGGTGATTTCAGTAATGAAAGGGAACTCTTATATAAAGTGTTGTTCGATATGCAAAGGGATCTTAATGATGTTAAAAAATTGACCCTGAAATTAATGAAATCCGATAACGCTTCAAAAGTACAGGAAGATCATGCTTCTTTAATAGATAAGATGCATTCCGATACTCAAAATAATGAAGAAAACTTAGCATCTCTTGCAGATGAATTTGATGACTCTCAAATAAATAAGGTGGAAGTATTAAATATTCATGAAAATTCTTCAGATTCTCAATCCAATACCTACGACTATGTTGAAGATATTGAAGAAGAAGAAGAAAGTCTTTCGATTCAAGATAAAGAATTGGAACTAATAAAAAAATCGTTGGAAAAATATAAAGGAAAACGTAAAGATGCCGCTTTAGAATTAGGAATTTCAGAAAGGACATTATATCGAAAAATCAAACAATATAATTTGTAAATTAACACCATCAATTTTAAGTGGGCCATGATAAACAATATTAAACATATTTTAGTACTTCTTTTAATTACAGGAATTTTTCATGGTTGTGGTTCCTATTCATTTACAGGAGCCGATATAGATTATTCAAACACAAAGACCTTTCAGGTTAGTTATTTCCAAAACAATGCACTTATAGTTGAGCCTGGTATAGACAGAGACTTTACTTTAAAGCTGCAGGATCTATTACTTAATCAGACCAATTTAGACTTAGTGAATACTAATGGAGACCTTATTTTTGAAGGTGAAATTGTTGAATATTATATCGCACCTATCACAGCTACTTCTCAAAGTACTGCAGCCCAAAACAGATTGACTATTAGTGTTAATGTTCGTTTTTACAACACTAAAGAAGAGCTGAAAGATTTTGAACAACGTTTTTCTTTTTATTTCGATTATGAAGGAAGTACACAATTAACAGGATCTCAATTAGACGTAGCAATAGACTTTATTTACGAACGAATTACTCAAGATATCTTTAATATATCTCTCGCTAATTGGTAACATTTCAGGAATAAAATAGGTGTTTATGAATACTAGAATATTTACAGATCTGTTAGCTAACCCGCAAAATATCAATGCTGATGATCAACATAAACTAAATATTGTACTTGAGAAATATCCTTATTTTCAATCTGCAAGGGCCTTGCAATTGAAAGGATTAAAAAACGATTCTAGCTTTTTATATAATGATGCTTTAAAATTAACAGCAGCATACACAACCGATAGAAACATTCTCTTTGAATATATCACTTCCGAACATTTTCTTCAAAATGAAATATCTGAAGTGATCCAACAACATGACTCTTCAATAATGGAATTGGAAGTACTTACACAAGATGTATCTCAAGATGTATCTGAACAGGTAAGCTTAGAAATTGATCAAAAGATAAAAGCTGAATTAAAAAAAGCAGATGCTATTCTTAGACCAAAATTATTTGAACGAAAAGTGAAATCAGTCGAAAAAATTGCTAACGATATAACTGAAGCAAAAACTATTTTAGAGATCGACAAACCCATCGATTTTAATAAAGAAGATCCACATTCCTTTTCTGAATGGTTAAAACTCACAACTGCCACCCCAATAGATCGTAGTGAAAAAAAGTTGGTTCCAACCGAAAAACAACAAAAATATCAATTAATCGATCGGTTTATTCAGGACAAACCCAAGCTAAGTCCACAGGAATCTCCCTATGAAAATCCTTCAGAAACAATCCAAAACAAAGACCTAGCATCCCAATATACACAGGCTCAAGACGCTCTAATGACAGAGACCTTGGCTAAGGTATATCTTCAACAAAAGAATTATAAAAAAGCACTCCAAGCTTATAAAATTTTAAGTTTGAAATATCCCAAAAAAAGTGGTTTCTTTGCAGACCAAATTCGAGCAGTAAAAAAACTGATTAATACAAAAGACAAATGAACACGTTTACAATATTTATAGCTTTAATAATCTTTGTAGCATTTTTATTAATAGTTATTATAATGGTACAGAATCCAAAAGGTGGTGGATTAGCTTCTTCATTTGGTGGGGGTGGAACTCAACAATTAGGGGGCGTTCAAAAAACAACCGATTTTTTAGATAGAAGTACTTGGACCTTAGGAATTATTTTAATATCGCTTATATTGCTTTCCAATATATCAATTATGGGCAGTCAGGCAACAAATGAATCAAAAGCATTTGATGGCAATGAAATAGAAAATGCACTTCCAACTGACACAAACACACCTGCCGAAAACACAAACGGTGAAAATAACTAGTGTGAAAACTAGTATATAAAACATTTTAAGCAAACAGAAAAAAGCAGCATAATTGAATATTAACCAGAACTTAATTTAAACAAAAATCTGTCCCATAAATGGGGGGATGATCATATCCAATACCAACAAAGGGTATTTTATATATACAATCTGAAACACCAATTATTCAAATTGAAGTTTACAATTTACAGGGGCAATTACTGATAACAGATTCGAATCTAACCAATATTAAAATGATAGACACTTCATATTTACCTAAAGGACTGTATATCTTTGTATTACAAGACATGAATAATAGGCACAGAGTAAAAAAAATAATAAAGAATTAATGATAAAATAAACCCATGAAAACAACAACTGTTCTACTATATAAGACCGTTGCAAAACACCTACCAATTAATTCAGTTTTTGAGTTTTAATTTTTTTCAGTCTAAAATTCAGACGATTTTACAATTTTAGAGTATATACGCCTGTTTTTAATGCTCATTTTCCCTTAATTTTTACAATTAGACGCAATTATCCCTGGACTTCTATACAGATTGTAGCACATCGCTTCCATAAGGTTTTGAGTATGCATTTTTTTGATACCTCTGTATCGTGCTGTTCCACCAGAGAACCATCGTTTTATACCACCAAAAGTGCGCTCTACTTTAAATCTTGTTTTTCCTATAAGTTTATTAAATTTCTTCCCCCAATGGGTTAATGGTTTGTTTTTATAAGCCTTTTTTAGAATATGATTCTTGAGTTTTCGTTTTTTAAGCAGTGTCGCGTTTTTCTTTGATTGATAGCCTTTGTCTGCTTTTAATGGAATGTCTTCTGGTAAATCTGCGGTGTCTAAAACATCTTCCAAATTAGCTATTTCGTTGGTGCTAGCCTTTGTAGTTAACACTCCTAAAACCAAACCTTCATTATCTGTAACGTGATGTTTTTTGTAGCCAAATCGATACTTACCGCCTTTCTTTAACCAAGCTGCATCTTTATCTACACTAGCGGCATAGTCTTTAACAACTTCAACTTCCTGGGTATCTTTTCTATCTTCGGTGACTTTATGATTGGTTTTGCCTTTGGGTTTTAATGGCGTGTCTATAACACTGGCATCAACGATGACACCTGTTTTTATGATTATTTTATGGGCTTCTAACTGCCTGTTAATTTCTTTAAATAGTGATTCATAGGCTCTTGCTTTTGTCAGCATAGTTCTAAAACGAGATAAAGTACTATGGTCTGGGGCGATTTGATCGATATGTAAACCACAAAAGTAGCTGAAGGATATACTATCATTCACACGGTCTTCTACCTCATAATCGCTTAGTCCATACCAGGTTTGTAGTAAACTCATCTTAAAAAGAAGTAATCCGCTATAACTTGGTTTACCTGTGGCACTCTTTCCTTTGCTGTAGTGCTTTTTTAAAACCTTGACAATAGGTTGCCAATCTAAAAGTGTATTGATTTGTGTGAAAAAGGTTTGCTTTATCTTACGTGAACGTATATCGCAAATGCTATCGGCTAATGTAGGTTGCTGTACTAATTCCATGGTAAAAAGATACGAAATATTGCAAAATTATGCAAACCCTTGCAACGGTCTTTATATATATTTATCCTAATACATCCTAGTTGTAACAAAGAAGATGTATTTACACCCACACTCCCCCCTATCACCCAAACAGGAGAAAATACCTTTGGGTGTTATATCGATGGTAACTTATTAACGCCACGGGATGGATCTGGGACTTTTAACTCCCCAGATTCAGGTATGTCTTATTCTGGTTTAGGTAATGCACCAAATTTTGAATTCAATGAAATTGAAATTAGGGATTTTAAAACCGGGAATTGGGGTTTATTGGATTTACACATAACTAATTTACATGAAAACGGAGAAGGAACTTTTACAATACAAGAAAGCAACTGTGAAGATGGAATAGATGCCAACCCAAATATTAATATACGTTGCAGGTGGTTAGACGAGGCTACACAAACTTTAAAGTGGTACTGTTCGGTTAAGAATAGTAGTTCACTAACTATTTTACGCTACGATTTTGATAACAGAATAGTTTCCGGCACTTTCAGCTGTACGGCAGTCAACAAAGATGACCCAAATGATATTATTGAAATTACACAGGGTCGTTTTGATATAAAATGGGATCGATTACCAGGAAATTTTCCATAGTAAAATAAAAGGGTGTCACGGCAATGACACCCTTAATAATAAATAAAATCAACATCAAATTGTTAAACTTTATTAATACATTAAAATTATGAAAAAAATATTTACAATTACAAGTTTTCTATTATTTATTATCAATGTCCTAGCACAGCAAATTCCAGATAATAAAATTGATTCGTTGCTTATCAATATTGATAAATCAACACTTACTTCAAATATTTTATATGAAAGAGTTTTTTCTTGGGCTGGTTTGGCAACATTTAACGACTCATTGAATGTGTCGAACACATCCCATTTTGAACAAGCTTCAAACCAAGAAAAATTTATATCTTATAAAGATTATAGATCATTATATACCAATAAAAAGATTTATAATACAGTAGATATAGGTATTACCAATGCTAAAAGAAACTTCTTAGGGAATTATCATAAAATAAAAGGTAAATATTTACAATTATACCTAAATGAGTTTGTTTACAAACTAAATAGAAGATACTTTGGAGAGAAAATCTTCGACAGATTAATTATAGCAAGCATTACAGTAAGTGGAGCTTAAACGGATAATCAATATTTTAACTTATTTTTTAACAAAAAATACAATATTATTCTTAATATTGGGCTCTTAAAAATAAACTATGAAAATAAAAAAATTACCTTTAATAGCATTTTTTGCTACTGTTTTTGCTTTTGCTCAAACTCCTTGTGAAGGAGGTTTTGTAGCTGGATACCCTTGTAATGAATTAAATTTACAATCTAATATTTCTCTTGGAGAAATGAATGCCTCTGTCGGTAATGACTCTTGGGGTTGGACAGATCCAGACAACGGATAAAGAATTAATGTTAAAATAAACGATTGAAAATCTAAAAATCTAAACCCATTGAAAACAACAATCTTATTATTTGGTTTATTTCTTCTATTACAAACTGGTTGTAATAAAGAAGATGTATTTAAACCCACACTTCCGCCCATAACCCAAACTGGCGAAAACACCTTTGGTTGTTTTATAGATGGGAATTTATTGACACCTAGAAGTGGTACTGGATGGCAAGGAATACCAGATCCTGGGATGATTTTCTTGGGAACAACAAGTATGATTTACAATGAATTAAGGGTAAGAGATTTTAAAAGCGGTAATTTTGGAATTTTAAAGTTGCATATTGACAATTTAGACATTAATGGAGAAGGCTCTTTTATAATTAATGAAAGTAATTGTGAGGATGGCAATAATGCAAACCCTAATATTAATATTACTTGTAGGCTGTTTGATAATTGGTATTGTTCCATTGAAAATGGAGGTACGCTTATTATTACAAGATACGATTTTGATAACGGAATAGTTTCCGGCACTTTCAGCTGTACGGCAGTCAACAAAGATGACCCAAATGATGTAATTGAAATTACAGAGGGGCGTTTTGATATTAACTGGGGTAAATTAACCGCATATACAGAATTTCCTTAAAAAAAAGGATGCCTCGGCAATGACACCCTTAATAATAAATAAAATCAACATCATATTGTTTCACTTATTAACACTTTAAAATTATGAAAAAAATATTTACAATTACTAGTTTTCTATTATTTATTATCAATGCCCTAGCACAGCAAATTCCAGACAATAAAATTGATTCGTTGCTTATCAATATTGATAAATCAACACTTACTTCAAATATTTTATATGAAAGAGTTTTTTCTTGGGCTGGCTTAGCAACATTTAACGACTCATTGAATGTGTCGAACACATCCCATTTTGAACAAGCTTTAAATGAATTGTATCAAGCTTCAAACCGAGAAAAATTTGTTTCTTATAAAGATTATAGGTCAATTTATACTGATAAAAAAAATTATAATACAGTAGATTTAGGTATTATCAATGCAAATTTTCATCAATTAAATTATATAGAAGAAGATGAACAGGAGGGAGCACTTAAAATTGTTGATGATAAGTTTGAAAAAATTGACAATGGTAAGCCAATTTTTATACCAAATGAAGTGTTGATCATTTCACCATTAAAACAATATTTAATAGGAGAAAACATAACCTATCATTTTGATAATTTTTTTTTAATAGAAGAAAACGAATACAGGTCAATAAACAATATAGTGGCTAATTTTGATACATCAAATGATTATTTGATCTTTGAAAATGGAAACTTTACAATTCAAAATTTGGAAATAAATTACTCTGAAACGGGTTATAAAACGCTTACTTTTATTGTAAGTTTTAACGATGGCTCAACAAAAACAACACAAGCTATAATACATTCCAAACAAGCAGCACTTCCACCTCCAGCAGATATTGACCACAGACCGCCTTTTACTTCAACTATACCTTTTCAAGGATATAATGAATCTTCACCTATTTTTGGAGAATTAGAGTGGCGTATATTTTATGCAGACAATAACTCACAAAATAAATTATTAAAACCCATCATTATTATTGATGGTTTTGATCCTTTGGATCATCGTAAAATACAAGATTCAGATCCACATCCAGATTCTACAGACGAAGAACATAATTCAATTGAGGAAATGATGATTTATGTAGATTCTGATGGTGTTTTTGTGCCTATTATTAATTTATTAAATGTAAATGGTTACGACGTCATCATAGTAAATCACCCTGTTTATTCAAATGGAAGTACTAATGGTATTGAAATAGATGGAGGGGCAGACTATATAGAGCGCAATGCTTTAAACCATGTGTCACTCTACCAGCTTATTAATGGAGAACTCGTAACTAATGGCAGTAATGAAGAATTGGTAATAGTTGGTCCAAGTATGGGCGGGCAAATATCCCGTTACGCCCTTGCCTATATGGAAGCTAATAACATAACACATAATATGCGCCTTTGGGTAAGTGTAGATAGTCCTCATCTGGGAGCAAATATACCAATAGGCACCCAATCATTACTTAATATGATTGCCTTTACAGGTAATGTTCAAGCTGAAGATTTTGTAGAAGAACAATTAGGATCTCCAGCAGCCAAACAACAACTTATAGAACAATGTCATGGTGCTATACCTCAATTATTTGAAGGTAGCTTTTATCTTACATTAAAACAAGATTATTTGGATTCAAGAACAATAACACAGGGTTATTCTGAAAATAAAGGACATCCTTTTTTTATTCAATATTATAATGATCTGTATAATATCGGATTAACAAACAGCAATGGGTATCCTCAAAATTTAAGAAAAATAGCTTTAGTTAATGGGGCTTTATTAAATACAAAATCTTTCAAAAACCCTTATGCATCAGATTGGTATAACCAAATAGGTGTTCCTTATGATGATAACTTTGCTAGCAATAGTGAAAAAGTATTAGGCGTAACTGGAATAAAAAATATTTTTGGCGTCCAAATAGTGGGGGCAAGAATTCACTCATATTTTAATTCAAATAACAATGGAGTGCCAAATAAAATATCTAGATTCTACAGAAGAAGTGGACCTAGTTACAATGTTTTAAATTATGTTATGAATTTCAACTCAAGAGGTAATATGGACAATACCCCGGGGGGCTGGTTTCCTACAAATCAAATCTTAGCAAAAAGTATTATTGAAAATATTCCTTCTGAATTATCTTGGTATGAATTAAGAAAAATAAAACATGTTAATTCATTTATACCCACAGTAAGTGCTTTAGGTTTTAAAAATCCGAATTTTAATTGGAGTCAAGAGTTAAATAGAAATTTGGTTTGTACAGACGAAATCCCTTTCGATAGTTATTTTGGGCCAAGAAACAATGAGCGCCATACATCTTTTACTGAAGAAAATGTAAACTGGTTGTTAGAAGAATTAGACGGTAACACACAGTCTCCTACCGTTTATTTAGATGCTAATGATATGGTAGGACCTGATATTATTTGTTCTGGTGATATAGTTACTTATGACTTTGGCACTTGTAAAGTGGGTACTCCTGTTCAAAACTGGGTAGTTACTAATGGATTACAAATTATAAGTTCAAATGGTTCTTCTGTAACTATAGAATCTGCTACATCCACTAATAATCCAGGTTTTATTAAAGCCGTTTTTCCAACTTATACAGTTCATAAAGATATTTGGCTTGGAAAGCCACATCCTCCATCCTACCTAAATGGTCCGGAAATTGTTTCAACAGGTGCAATTGTAACCTATAGTGGGGATGTAGCTGAAGGAGCTACATCTTATAAGTGGTGGCTTCCATATCCTTATGATATAGTATCTCCAATTGATTTATTTAATGATCATTGGCAAACCTATCCTAATATGGGAAGAAATAATTCTTATGTATTTACTGGCTACGGTCAATACAGTGGTCTAGTTCAATTAGCAGGTGTAAATAGTTGCGGTGAGGGTAGTGCAAATATGATTTATGTTGAACATGGAAGTGGAGGTGGTGGTGACCCCCCAATACCAGTAGTACCTTATCCAAATTCTGCTGATACAGGTTTTAATCTTGATTTTAGCACATATCCCGAAGGAACATATTATATTTAATTTATGATATGTACTCCAATATACTATGTGAGGGGCAAAGCAGTAATGTAGAAAAAACCGTAAGTACTATAAATATACCAAATGGTCTTTATTATTTACATATTCATGATGGGAATGAAGTTATTACAAAACAACTTATTATTGAACACTAATAAATAATATATTCAATTTCTTTTAGGAAAATTGAGTATATTATTTACTTAAAAACCTTTAACATATCTAAAAACAACCATAAACACTAACAAATTAAAGTGTTTCGACAATAATATAGAAAAAGTATACCCTAGCGATTATATAGGATGAATTAGAATGTCATACATTAATGTGATGGCATAATTTTTGATTAGAACGTAGAGTAAATATTAATATTAACAAAAAACAAATTGAAAATGGCATTAAAAATTCAACCGCTTTCAGATAGAGTTTTGGTTGCACCACAAGAAGCTGAAACTAAAACATCATCAGGAATATACATCCCAGATTCTGCAAAAGAAAAACCCCAACAAGGTAAAATTGTAGCTGTAGGTAAAGGAAATAAAGATCACGATATGACTGTAAAAGTTGGTGACATTGTTCTTTACGGAAAATACTCTGGTAGCGAATTAAAATATGAAGGCAAGGATTATCTTATAATGAGAGAAGATGATATTCTTGCTATTATATAATTAAAAAATAAATCACAAATCACAAGAATTATTATTCTTTAAAACCAATTGGTTTTTGGAAATTAAATTTTGGAAATTAATTAAATAAATTATGGCAAAAGATATAAAATTTGATGTAGAAGCGCGCGACAGTATTAAGAAAGGTGTGGACGCATTAGCAAACGCAGTAAAAGTAACTTTAGGTCCTAAAGGGCGAAATGTATTAATCAGTAAACCTTTTGGTGGTCCACAAGTAAACAAGGATGGTGTAACTGTTGCAAAAGAGATAGAACTAGAAAATGCCCTTGAAAATATGGGCGCACAAATGGTAAAAGAAGTTGCTTCTAAAACCAATGACCTTGCTGGCGATGGAACTACGACTGCAACCGTTCTTGCACAAGCAATTGTAAAAGAAGGATTAAAAAATGTTGCCGCAGGAGCAAACCCAATGGAATTAAAACTAGGCATTGATAAAGCTGTAAAAGCGATTACTGAAAATTTAGAAAAACAAACTAAAAAAATTAGTAATTCTTTAGATATGATCAAGCAGGTAGCAACCATCTCATCAAATAATGATGAAAATATTGGATCATTAATTTCAACTTCATTTAATAAGGTAGGAAAAGAAGGAGTTATTACTGTGGAAGAGTCTAAAGGAACAGAAACCTATGTAGATGTTGTAGAGGGAATGCAGTTTGACCGAGGATACCTTTCTCCTTATTTTGTAACTGATAGCGAAAAAATGCAAACTGAAATGGAGAATCCAATGATACTTCTTTACGATAAGAAGATCTCATCCATGAAAGATTTATTGCCCGTTCTAGAACCAGTTGCTCAACAAGGAAAATCATTATTAATTATTGCTGAAGATGTTGATGGTGAAGCATTGGCTACTTTGGTTGTTAATAAATTACGCGGGTCACTTAAAATAGCTGCTGTTAAGGCCCCAGGGTTTGGTGACAGACGTAAAGCTATGTTAGAAGATATTGCCATTCTTACTGGAGGTACAGTGATTTCTGAGGAGCTTGGTTTTACACTAGAAAATGCAACTTTAGAGATGCTAGGAACTGCCGAAACAGTTACCTTAGATAAAGATAATACTACTATTGTTAAAGGAGCTGGAAAGAAAACTGATATTAAAGCAAGAATCAACCAGATTAAATCTCAAATAGAATCAACGACAAGTGACTATGATAAAGAAAAACTACAAGAACGCTTAGCTAAATTAGCAGGAGGTGTTGCTGTTTTATATGTTGGTGCTGCTTCTGAAGTAGAAATGAAAGAAAAGAAAGCCCGCGTTGAAGATGCACTTAATGCAACTCGTGCAGCTGTAGAAGAAGGAATCGTTGCAGGTGGTGGTGTTGCTTTAATTCGTTGTAAATCGTTATTGAAAAAATTAAACGGAGACACTTTAGATGAAGTAACAGGAATTCAAATTGTAGCCCGTGCCATAGAAGCTCCGCTTCGTATTATTGTTGAAAATGCTGGTGGTGAAGGATCTGTAGTTGCAAATAAAGTGTTGGAAGGAAAGAAAAACTTTGGTTTTGATGCTAAATCGGATATCTATGTAGATATGTTGGATGCTGGAATTATTGATCCTAAGAAAGTAACTCGTGTTGCACTTGAAAATGCAGCATCTGTTGCTGGAATGATCTTAACTACCGAATGTGCTTTGGTAGATATCAAAGAAGATACTCCTCCAATGCCTCCAATGGGTGGTGGTGGTATGTCTGGAATGATGTAATCCATCTCAAATATATTTTTACAAAACCTTCAAGAATTGATAATTCTTGAAGGTTTTTTATTTTCTGAAAACAAACTAACTAGATCTCATACATCAAGATAATGATTTAGGAGATCTTCCTGTTTTTATAATAATAAAACGCAGGAATTAAAATTAATAAGAACAACGGTTGAATTAAAAATCGCCTCACATAGAATAAGGTTAAAAAAGTATCTGATTCAGAATAATACAACAAGTAGCAATAGGCTGTAAAAACTATAAAAAACAAAATCGCATACAAATAAACCGTAAGTTTTATAAAACCTTTATCTTCAAACAGAACCCAAAGTATTGCTAGTGAGAGTATCGTATTCATTAAAAATCGCAGGATAACATTCCCTAATAATTGCAAGGAATTGAAAACTGGCAATGTTTCTGTATTCCCCTCTTCTTTAAAAAAAGAAAGTAAAGGATCATAAAATAATTGATCTTCATAGGTTCGTATTAACACCAATAATATGGTGAACATTATTATGAGTATTATTTTAATTACTTTAGACATTTTCCTTTTTAGTATTAGAAAGCATTCGTACCCATATCATCCATAATAAAAGGACCATTCCATAAATAATTGCAGGAAAAACAAAACCATGAAGAAAGTCTTGGTATTGAGGGTATTTATATAAAGTGATCGTAAGAATTACAATTCGTAATATGTTTACAGCATAGATAAGAACAGCTCCAGCAAATAAAAATAAAAGTGTTTTTTTTAATTTTTCAGCAAAAGCAATAATAAATGCTATAAATAAAATTATAATACTGATTGCATTACAACCCTCAATAATTCGAACCAGAAAAACCTGGTTAATTATAAGTTTCATGGATGTTTCGGTTTCATGTGGAATTACTTCCGCAGAATATCCTAGTTCTGATAGCAAAGTACTACACTGTTTTGCAACAAGGTTAGTGACAAAGTCTGGATAATAAGGACCACCAATAGATGCAGAAAGATAATACGAATACAGCAGGCTTAAAACAAGATAGGTTCCAAGAAATAAAACTACAAAACGAATTACAGATTTATATTTTATTATTAAAGCCTTCAAAAAATGATTTTTAACAAAAATATAGAAATAGTTTGTGGCATATCTCAATACATTAAAATACTTTTACAAAAAATATAACTGATTTGGACTTAACAAATTTACCCTCTAAAATAATTGACATCGTTAAAACAAAATCATTATCGATTGAACAACGACTGACTCAATTATGTGAATTATTACAATCTAGGGTTGATTATTATGATTGGGTTGGGTTTTATTTTGCTGATCAAAAAGAAAAAAACTTCATTTAAAAGCATTTGCAGGAGAATCTACCGAACACATCACAATCCCTTTTGGAAAGGGTATCTGCGGTCAAGTAGCGGTATCAAATAAGAATTTTGTAGTTGAAGATGTAACTGCTCAAAACAATTATATAGCTTGTAGTATCCACGTAAAAGCTAAAATTGTAATACCATTATTTAAGAACGGGAAAAATATTGGACAAATTGATATTGATTCGCATACTGCGAATCCTTTTACAAAAGATGACGAACGTTTTTTAGTATGGATAAATGAACAAGTAGCTACTATTCTATAAATTTTCAATCTATAAATTATCTCTATTTAAGCAGGAATGTTTATTAGAAATTGGGGGGTTGATACTGGAAATTTGGAATTTAAATGCCTGTTCGAATCGCTTCAACAGGATCTAGTCTGGAAGCTGAGATAGCGGGTAGTATCCCAGAAATAAGTCCGATACAAGCTGAAATTGAAGTGCCAATAAACATATTCTTAAGAGACAATATAAACTCGAAATCCCCTGTAAATTGTGAAGCTATAATCGAAACAATAAACACTAAAAACAATCCAATTAATCCTCCGATTACTGATAGAATTACTGCCTCAAATAAAAACTGAAACAGAATAAATTTGTTTTTTGCACCCAAAGATTTTTGTATTCCTATTAAATTGGTTCGTTCCTTTACACTTACAAACATAATATTTGCAATTCCAAATCCTCCAACCAAGAGCGAAAAGCCACTTATTAACCATCCTATACCATTCATAGTTCCTGTAATATTTTCAATTACATCGGCAAAACCCTGTAATTGATTTACAAAAAAATTATCAATCACATCTGGTTTCAAGCCTCTGGACATACGTATCTTTTGCTTTAATAGTGCAATAAATCCTGGATTATCAATACCGCTTTCGGGTTTTATGATAATTTGTGGAAATGTAGATTTGTTATTATCCCCATATATTTTTCGAACCATATTTACAGGAAAAAAAACTGCGGTATCTTTTGAGCCTCCAAACAATCCAGATCCTTCTTTTTTAAGTACACCAATAACAATAAATTTCCTTCCGTAGAGGCGAATCTTTTTCCCTAAGGGATCAGTAGCTCCAAATAATGTTTCGGCAATTTCATCTCCTAAAATAATTACCGAGGTTCCACTAACAGATTCTGATTCATTAAAAAATCTCCCTTTTGCAATTTGCAAGGCTTCTATATCGTAATATTCATGTGAGACAGCACCTATCTCGACATTTGAAACTGATTTTTCTTCATATTTTATAGAAATGGAAGGTACACTAAGCGCATAGGATACCGCTTCCAAATCAGGCATGTTCTTCTTTATATATTGGTATTCATCATAAGATACATCGGGAAACTGGCGGCGTTTCCAACGAGGAATATCCGTTGGACCAAATGAAAATCGCATTATAATAATTGTACTATTATCCAGGGAACTTATACTACCTTCAATTTCTTTTTTTAAGGAATCTACAGCAGTAAGCACTGCTATTATTGAAAAGATCCCAATAGTTACACCCAACAACGATAAGAAGGTACGCAACTTATTATTTTTAAGTGCATTTAAAGCAAAATTGAAACTCTCTTTTAATACGCGAAGGTATATTAACATCTAAAAATTTTTATATTTTCTCGTTTCTCTAGATAGTATTAGAACGCTCAAAAGTATCAAGTATAAAAATACACTTTTTTACATATAATACTTAAAGTGTGCTACCGATTATAAATCATTTTCCTTCACGTCCAAATACTTCGTTTTTAGCCTTAAATTCCAAGCACTATTCATATATTTTGGAATTTGCCAGAATTTACAATAGGACGTTTTCTCTTAACTTATGTTACAATTTTAGTTGGTAATTATGTACTTTTGTAATTGTCCACCAATCAAGAAAATACATAATAATTCCCCATGAACGATCACAAAAAAATAACTTCTGCGCTAGTATCTGTATACCATAAAGATGGTTTAGAGCCTGTTGTAAAAAAACTTAACGAATTAGGAGTTACTCTCTATTCAACAGGAGGCACTCAAAAATTTATAAACGATCTGGGTATCGATGTCATAGCTGTAGAAGATCTTACTGATTATCCTTCCATTCTTGGAGGAAGGGTAAAAACACTACATCCAAAAGTCTTTGGAGGTATATTAAACCGGCAGGAAAATAAAAATGATGTAAAAGAAATGGAAACATTTGCAATTCCACAAATTGATGTTGTAATTGTTGATCTTTATCCTTTTGAAAAAACAGTTGCTAATGGTGCTGAGGAACAAGACATCATTGAAAAAATAGATATTGGCGGAATTTCTTTAATTCGAGCAGCAGCCAAAAATTTTTCAGATACTATGTGTATTTCGTCAATGGAAGATTATGCTCCATTTCTGAAGATCATTTCAGAAAATAATGGTGTGATTTCATTAGCTGACAGAAAACAATTTGCTGCAAAAGCGTTTAATGTTTCTTCTCATTATGATACTGTGATTTTCAATTATTTTAATACCGATCAAAATAGTTCTTCTTTAAAAATAAGTGAAACTACTGCTAATGTTTTGCGCTATGGTGAGAACCCTCATCAAAAAGGATTTTTCTATGGAGACTTTCATGCAATGTTTGATACCTTACACGGAAAAGAATTGAGTTACAATAATTTATTAGATGTAGATGCAGCTGTTAATCTTATGGCTGAATTTTTTGGAGAAACACCTACTTTTGCAATTCTTAAACATAATAATGCCTGCGGAATTTCTCAAAGAGACACCATATGTAAAGCCTATGTTGATGCTTTAGCTGGGGACCCTGTTTCTGCTTTTGGTGGAATTTTAATTAGTAATTCTGAAATTGATGATGAAACAGCTTTGGAAATTCATAAGTTATTTTGTGAAGTTGTGATTGCACCCTCCTATTCTGAAAAAGCATTGGAAATTTTAAAAGGAAAGAAGCATCTAAGAATTTTACTTCAAAAGGAAGCCTTAGTGACTAAAGAAATAATAAGAAGTTGCCTCAATGGATTATTGGTCCAGAATAAAGATAATAAGACTGATACTTTAGAAAATTTATCCTTCGTAACAAATCATAAACCTTCTGAAAGAGAATTAAATGATTTGATTTTTGCTTCCAAGATATGCAAGAACACAAAGTCTAATACCATAGTTTTGGTTAAAGGAAACCAATTATGTGCTAGTGGAACTGGCCAAACATCTCGGGTAGATGCCCTAAAACAAGCTATAGAAAAAGCGAATTCATTCAATATTGATTTAAATGGGGCTGTAATGGCAAGTGATGCATTTTTTCCATTTCCAGATTGTGTTGAAATAGCAAATAAAGCTGGTATAAAAGCTGTAATTCAGCCAGGAGGATCTATAAAAGATGAATTAAGTATTAATTATTGTAATGATAATACTATGGGAATGGTATTTAGTGGAATACGACATTTTAAGCATTAATTTTTATTACATTTGTAAAAAGCATTCACCTCACACTTTTAATTTCAAAATGATTAATAACATATGGGATTTTTTGACTTCTTAACAGAAGAAATAGCAATAGACCTTGGAACTGCCAACACACTTATTATTCACAATAACAAAGTTGTTGTAGATGCACCATCCATAGTCGCTCGAGATCGAATTAGTAATAAAATTATTGCTGTCGGAAGAGAAGCAAATTTAATGCATGGGAAAACACATGAAAACATTAAAACCATTCGCCCTCTTAAAGATGGAGTTATAGCAGATTTTGATGCTAGTGAGCAAATGATCAATATGTTTATTAAAGACATTCCTGCACTAAAAAAGAAGTGGCTTACCCCATCTTTACGTATGGTAATTTGTATTCCAAGCGGTATTACTGAAGTTGAAATGAGAGCTGTTAAAGAAAGTGCCGAAAGAGTGAATGGAAAAGAAGTCTATTTAATCCATGAGCCCATGGCTGCTGCAATTGGAATTGGAGTTGATATCATGCAACCAAATGGAAACATGATCGTTGATATTGGAGGTGGTACCACCGAAATTGCTGTGATAGCTCTTGGTGGAATTGTTTGTGATAAATCTATCAAAGTTGCAGGAGATGTTTTTACCAACGATATAATTTATTATATGCGAACCCAACATAACCTTTATGTTGGAGATCGTACCGCAGAAAATATAAAGATTCAAACTGGTTCTGCAACTGAAGAGCTCAAAGAACCACCAGAAGATATGCCAGTTCAAGGGCGTGATCTTTTAACAGGTAAACCTAAACAGGTAAAAACGTCATTTCGTGAAATTGCTAAAGCACTGGATAAATCTATTTTAAGAGTTGAGGATGCCGTTATGGAAACCTTATCTAAAACACCTCCAGAACTTGCTGCAGATATTTACAATACAGGAATTTATTTAGTTGGTGGCGGCTCCATGATTAGAGGGCTTGATAAGCGATTATCTCAAAAAACAGACCTCCCTGTTTATATAGCCGAAGACCCCTTAAGAGCTGTTGTTCGTGGTACCGGAATATGCCTTAAAAACTTGAATAAATATAAGAGCGTTCTAATTAAATAAATTTTTACACTTTTTGACTAATAATTAATTAGAAAAAAATCAACAACATTGCTAACAACATAATTCATATAATTCCTTTAAGCGATGCAACAGATATTATTTTTTTTAATTCGGAATAAAAATTTCCTGTTGTTTGCTCTATTATTTTCAATCTCCTTTACTCTAATTGTTCAATCCCATTCATTTCATAAAAATAAAATTATAAATTCTGCCAACTTTCTAAGTGGAAAGTTGTATTTGGTTAGAAGTAATATTACTGGGTATTTCAATCTTAAAAATGAAAATAAAATACTCCTTGATGAAAATAAAATATTCAGAGAACACGTAGATTCATTAAAAAGGATAGTGAACGATTCCAATGCTGACACTTCATACCTGCCTATAAAATATCAATATGTATCAGCTTCTGTTATCAATAATACTTTTCATAAATCAAAAAATAGACTTACCCTTAATAAAGGATCAAAGGATCGAATAAAAATAGATCAGGGTGTTATTTCCTCTAAAGGATTGGTTGGCATTATTGAAAATGTTTCCTCCAGCTATGCAACCGTGCAATCTATATTAAATACAAACAGCCAAATAAACACAAAGCTCAAAAATTCAAATCATTTTGGATCTCTTATTTGGAATACTAAAGATCCAAATATTGTTCAATTAATCGATATCCCAAGATTAGCTCCATTAGTAGTTGGAGATACTGTAACCACTGGTGGTAGATCAACAATTTTCCCAAAAGATATTTTAATTGGAGTTATTAAAGATTTTCACATTAATCAAGACAAAAACTCTTATACTGTTAATGTCAAACTATTTAATGATATGAGCAATTTAAGGCATGTTTATATCATTGAAAATCTTGATTCAGAAGAAATTAAAGAACTCGAAAATAGTGTTGATGATGCAAAGTAACATATTTTTATTATTGGGTTTTAGGTTTATTATTCTTGTTTTAGTACAAGTTTTATTACTTAATCATATTATTTTTTTAGGGTATATCAATCCCTATTTATATGTATTGTTTATACTTTTATATCCACTTAATGGAAATAAAAGCTTACTTATCTTTTTGAGTTTTTTGTTGGGTTTAACTATCGATATTTTTGGAGATTCAGGTGGGATTCATGCAGCTGCCAGTGTATTTATAGCATACATTAGACCTTTGGTACTAAAATATTCATTAGGAGTAAGTTACGAATACAACATAATAAAAATCAATAATATTAAACTTAGGCAACGTATATTATATGTTTTATCAATGGTTTTCTTACATCATATTATTCTGTTTTCATTAGAAATATTTAACCTAAATCATATACAATTAATACTAAAATCTACGTTATTTTCAGGTATCTTTAGTATCATTTTAATATTGGGTACAATCTCGATATTCAGCAAAAAAACTAAGTGAGAAAAATTTTACTTCTTTCCATTGTCTTTATAACTGGATTTATATTTGCTTCAAGGCTATTTTATCTTCAGGTATACGATACTTCTGCTCAAATATCTTCTGAAAACAATGCTATAAAAATAAAATTTGATTATCCTCAAAGGGGTTTTATTTTTGATAGAAATGGAGTCTTATTGGTATCCAATCAACCTTCATATGATGTAATGGTTATTCCCAAGAATATAAATATCCTAGATACCCTTGAGTTTTGTGAATTGCTGAATATCTCTGAAGATCGATTTAAAACTATTTTAAAAAAAGCTCAAATTCATTCTCCTAAACTTCCCTCGATTGTCATTCCACAATTAACAAAAAGTGAGTATGCATCACTTTCGGAAAAAATGTACAAATACGATGGTTTTTATATTCGAAAGCGTGCCTTGCGTGATTATCAAGTATCGCACTCTGCTAATGTTTTTGGATATATAGCTGAAGTAAATACTAGTATCATTAAAAAAAATCCTTATTACCAAATTGGAGATTTAATTGGAAAAGCTGGTATTGAGAAACAATATGAAGAAATACTTCGGGGAATAAAGGGCGTAAAATATTTTCAAATGGATCGATTTAATCGTGAGATCGGTCCCTATAAAGATGGTATTTTTGACACGCTACCATCTAACGGAAAAGATATTACCCTTACACTTGATACCAGACTTCAAAAGTATGGGGAAGAACTTTTAGTCAATAAACGAGGAGGAATTGTAGCCATTGAACCGGCAACTGGTGAGATCTTAACACTCATCACAGCTCCTAATTATAATCCAGGTTTGCTGGTGGGAAGAGAGCGATCTAATAACTTTACAAAACTTTGGTATGATACAATTTCCCGTCCACTTATTGATAGAGTATTGCAGGGTGAATATCCCCCAGGATCGCCTTTTAAAACATTAACAGGGCTTATAGGTCTTCAGGAAAATGTAATAACTGTTCAGGAAAAAATTTATTGCTATGGTGCATATTATTACGGTGGAAAAAAAACCTTAGGATGCCATGTTCATAGAAGTCCTTTATCTATGGTTGGTGGTATATCAAAATCTTGTAATAGTTATTTTGCCACTGTATATAGAAGGAGTATTGAAAAATATCAAACACCACAGGAAGGAATTGAAAATTGGAGAAAACACTTAGAGAGTTTTGGTTTAGGAAATTATTTGGACTATGACCTACCTGCAGGTAAACGCGGATTAATACCAAATTCAACATTTTACAATCGTTGGTATAATTATCCAGTTGAGAAATGGTATGCTACGGCAACGATTTCTAATGCCATAGGACAAGGTGAAGTGCTATTAACACCCATTCAAATGGCAAACTTTACTGCTACAATTGCTAATAGAGGTTGGTATTATAAACCTCATGTTTTAAAAAATATTAATGAAATTGACACTATTCCCAGTAAATATACCAAACGGTATAACACAACGATTGATCCTATTTACTTTGAGCCTATTGTAGAAGGAATGTTTGATGTTTATAACTCAGGAACTGCCGCTTACATTCAAATACCAGAAATAGAGATATGTGGAAAAACTGGAACCGCCGAAAATTACACCAAGATAGATGGAGAAAGGGTTCAACTAACAGACCATTCTATTTTTATTGCTTTTGCACCCAAAGATGATCCAAAGATAGCTATTGCCGTTTTTGTTGAAAACGGGTATTGGGGATCCAGATGGGCAGGAAGAATAGCTGGACTAATGATAGAGAAATATCTCAAAGGAGAAATTACACGAAAAGACATGGAGAGTTATGTTTTAAATGGAAGTTTAGAAGAAGAATACGAAAAGCCTTATTCGGGAGAGTCCTTTAAAATTAATCAGTAATGATAGATTCTAGACGTGCATCAAAATTTGATTGGTTAACAATTTTATTATACATCGCCCTTGTTGGGATTGGTTGGGTCAATATTTATTCGGCTTCCTTCAATAATGCATCTACAGGTTTTTTTGATTTCACTCAAGTCTATACAAAACAATTTGTTTGGATCTGTTTAAGCATTGTACTTATTATTTTCATCCTAGCAATTGAAGCAAAATTTTACGAACGATTTTCCAGTTTAATATATATATTCTTTCTCTTATCATTATTGGGCTTATTTATTTTAGGCAAGAATGTAAATGGTGCAACTTCTTGGTATTTTTTAGGAGGATTTACTATACAACCCAGTGAATTCGCTAAAGTGGCAACTGCGTTAGCCTTGGCGAAATTTGTTAGTGATATACAAACCAATATTAAATTATTCAACTTTCAATTAAGAGCATTACTAATAATTATTTTACCTGCTTTATTTATATTACTACAACCCGATCCTGGTTCAGCCCTAGTATATGTTGTTTTTCTTTTTCCTTTATATCGAGAGGGTTTACATTATGTGTACTTGCTATTAGGATTTATTATTGCAGCCATATTTATTGCCACACTAATGTTTGGAGTTTCGTGGGTTGCCTTTAGCATACTTATCATTGCAGGATTTGTTTATTATACTAAACGAAAAAAGCGACCAAAGTTATTTAGGTATAGCATTATTGCTATTGCTTTTATAGGGTTTTCATTTTCGGTGAATTATATTTTTGAAAATGTGCTGGAACAACGACATCGAGATCGATTTAATATTGTTTTAGGAAAAGAAATAGACACGAAAGGAATTGGATATAATACCAATCAGAGTGAAATTGCAATTGGGAGTGGGGGATGGACAGGTAAAGGATGGTTACAAGGTACTCAGACCAAAGGTAGATTTGTCCCCGAACAAGACACAGATTACATTTTTAGTACTGTTGGAGAGGAATGGGGATTTTTAGGAAGTATTGGAGTTATTTTACTTTTTTTAGCCTTGATCGTTCGTGTTCTTATTTTAGCGGAAAGGCAAAAATCACAATACAGCAGGGTCTATGGGTATAGTGTAGCCTCCATCCTTTTTATACACTTCTTTATCAATATAGGTATGGTAACTGGACTTCTCCCTACAATTGGTATCCCTCTTCCATTTTTTAGTTATGGGGGTTCTGGTTTATGGGGGTTTACTATTTTACTTTTTATTTTTATTAAACTGGACGCATCAAATTATATAAATCGTTAAGCTGTTTTTACATCTAATGCATCTCGTAAAGCATTCCCAATTAACATAAAAGCAGTTACCAAACTCATAATTGCCAGCCCAGGTATTAACGCCAAAAAAGGTTTTCCTAAGATTATAAAAGCATAGTGATCTTTAATGATTCCCCCCCAACTCGGCATTGGAGGTTGAGCTCCAATACCTAAAAAACTAAGTCCGCTTTCAATTAAAATCGCTCCGGCAAAATTTGCTGCCGATATTATAATTACTGGTGCCATAATATTTGGTAAAATATGCTTAGTGATAATCCTAAAATTTGTAAATCCCAAAGTGCGGGCAGCTGTAACATATTGCATTTTCTTTACTCCCATAACCTGACCTCTAACCACACGTGCAACCTCTACCCACATGGTTAAACCTACAGCAATAAATACCTGCCAAAACCCTTTCCCAAGAGCCAGAGTTATAGCAATAACGAGCAGCAGAGTTGGTATAGACCAGGTTACATTAATGATCCACATAATTAAAGCATCAACTTTTCCTCCAAAATAACCTGCAATCGCTCCCATAGTAATACCTATTACCAGTGAAATAAACACTGCTACAAAACCAATCGCCAGTGAAATTCGAATACCAATTAGCATTCTGCTTAAAAGATCCCTACCATATTTATCTGTTCCAAATAAAAAATTTCTTTCTGAAATATACCGCTTTGGAATCTCTTCAACAGTTCTTGCTTTTGGAAATAGTGTAAGTGGATATTCCTTTTGAAGTCCTTGCCCATCTGAAGTATAAGATACAATACTAAATGTATCATTATTAATTAAATGCGACGAGATAGGAACTTCTGCTGATGTTGTTTTTCTTCCATAGAAAAAAACAGAAATAGGATTTTGGTACAACTCTTCGGAAGGAATTGTAAGAATGTTTACTTTAAAACCCGGGGATTTAGAATGAATAGACAAATGCATTTGATTTGCATTTTGGGAGTTGTCTGGAGCCAAAGTATATGCAAAAATTGCAATTATCACACATCCTATTAAAAAACTTAAACTTAAAACGCCCCAAGTGTTTTTCTTAAACTTTTGGAGCGCTATTTTGGTCAATCCCTCATTACTAGAATTAGAAAAATGAGATTTAGCTTTAGATCTTTTCACATGATAAAATTACTCAATAAAATTTAATTTCGAATTTATAAAAAATTCTAATTTTTTATATTGGCAACTTTAGCTCTTTTAATATTACTTAATTTAAGGTCTTGCAATACATTAACTGCTTCTTCAACATAAATATCATTGCTAAGATCTTTGTGCCATCTTTTTCTCTTCTCAACAAGAGTTGTGTCTTGTTTCATTAGCTCAATCTCATAAGGCAGTGATTGATAGCTAAGTTGATTATCATAATCATGTATTGCATCAAATTTTTTGGTTTCATCAATACGATTTTCGATGTCCGCTTTATATTTGGAATAATTTAAATTAACAATTGTTTCATCTCTATTTTTTTTAATCCATCTTGCATTTTCATCGATTAATTTAAGTTGTTCACTTTTTTCCATTCGGGTATTACTTTTTGTGATGGTTTCTTCATAATCAATATAATCGTTCCAAACTTCATAGTCTGCAGCATCTATTTTATCGTAAGGGAGTGGATTCTTATAATCCCTTTCTCCAATATCAATATAACTAAACCGATCTGGCATCACCACATCACTTTTAACTCCCTCCAATTGTGTTGATCCACCATTAACACGATAAAACTTTTGAGTTGTTAATTTCAAGGCTCCCAAATCTCCTAACTCATTATTACGAAGCCATTGATTAAGATCTATTAAATTTTGAACAGTCCCTTTACCGTAAGTTTGTTCACTCCCAATAATAATTGCTCGTTTATAGTCCTGCATCGCTGCTGCTAATATTTCAGATGCTGATGCGGACAGTTCATTCACTAAAATTACTAAAGGTCCATTCCAAACAATAGTATTTTTCTTGTCTTTAAGTACTTCTTTTTTAGAACCTGTAGAAGCAACTTGAACAACAGGACCTTCTTTTATAAAAAGACCAGCAATATCAATGGCGGTTCTCAATGACCCCCCTCCATTATTTCGAAGATTCAGGATAAGTCCTTCCATGCCTTCTTTCTTTAAACGAATAATCTCTTTTTCAATATCAGTAGCAGCATTTCGTTCTTTATAATTCTTCATATCGAAATAAAATTGCGGGAGATTGATCAGTCCAAAGTTTTTATCTTCTTTAATTATTAAAGTCGACTTCGCGTAGGTTTCTTCCAATTCTACCACATCTCTGGTAATAGTTTCTACTTCAATTGTACCATCAACACGCTTAATAGTAAGTGTAACTTTAGTTCCTTTAGGTCCCTTAATTAGTTTAACAGCATCATCTAATCGCATTCCAATAATACTTACCGATTCCTTTTCATCTTCTTGTTTAACTTTCATTATTAAATCACCTACTTCAATATGTTCTCCTCTCCATGCGGGCCCACCACTAATTACTTCGGTAACTTTTATATAATCGTTTTTCTTTTGAAGTCTTGCTCCAATTCCTTCTAGTTTTCCAGACATCCGTAGATCAAATCGATCTCTGTCAGGTGGCGCAAAATAATTGGTGTGTGGATCAAATTCTTCAACAATGGTAGTTAAGTAAATAGCAAAATAGTCTTTGCGTTCCAAGTCTTCAGTAAAATCAAAATATTCATCTAAGGAGTTCTTTGTACTTTCTCTAACCGATATTTCAATCTCCTCAAGACTTTTAAGTTCTTTAAATTCTACTTGATCTTCATCTCCATTAAATGCATCATCCTCTTTTTTTGTTTGATTTCCATTTTCTTCAATCGAATCATAAAAATTGGAAATGGTTGAAAATTTCAATTGTTTTCTCCAACGATCTTGTAATTCTGATTTCGTAGCTACATACGAGATATTATCGTAATCTACATTGATGCTCTCATCTAAAGTATAGTCAAAAGAGGCACTCAACACCTTTGGATATAAATCTTTTACTTCTTCCAACCGTTCTAAATACCGGAAATAAACCAAATCGAAAAAAGTAAGATCTTTTGTTTTTATTTGATCATCGATCTCTAATTTATACCGATTGAATTCTTCAATATCTGGAGTTAAAAAATATCTTTTTAAGGGATCCATTCTGTTGATGAAGTCATCAAAAACATGCTCTGAAAAAACATCATCCATTTCTTTGGAATCATAATGCCCCTTTTGTAAAACGTAAGTAATTAAATCAATTAGAAGTTTATCTTTATCTGGATCGTTAAACTCCTTAGTTGTAAAACTACATGATGCAGCTGCAACAAAAACAGCAAGAAGTAAAACTATAAAATTCTTTTTCATATTTCTTTCTTTTATTTAACGACAACTAAAATATATAAAAAATCGTGCCAATACACTGTATTCTTATTAATTTTTTAAACAGTGAACTCTTTAATTGGTACTTAATGTTGGAAGTACATTTGGAACCCTATATTTAAATCAACTCCAATTTTATTGATTTTAATATAGTTTCCTTCATCATTCCTTTATTTCTATTCATTGTTTAAAATTAATAAGTATTTTTGTTTAAAATTAATAAGATTCCTATGCCTCAAAAAAAACCATTAATCTTAATCACCAATGATGATGGAATTAACGCACCTGGATTGAGAGTGCTTATAGAATTAATGAATACAATTGGTGAGGTCTGTGTGGTTGCTCCAGATTCTCCTCAGAGTGGAATGGGACATGCAATTACGATAAACGACACACTTTATTGCAATAAAATAACGCTAAAGGAATGGGATCCTCAAACTGAATATAGCTGTAGTGGCACCCCAGCAGATTGTGTGAAAATTGCTGTTAATGAAATTTTAAAACGCAAACCAGACCTCTGTGTAAGTGGAATTAATCACGGGAGTAATTCATCAATTAATGTGATTTACAGTGGTACCATGAGCGCAGCTGTAGAAGCGGGAACCCAAGGAATTCTTTCGATTGGATTTTCCCATTTAGATTATGATCTGAATGCAAATTTTGAGCCTGCAAAAAAGTTTATAAAAGATATAGTTAGACAATGTCTTAAAAACAGATTGCCAAAAGGAGTGGTACTCAATGTTAATATCCCTAAACTTTCAGAAGAAGCTATAAAAGGTATAAAAATTTGTAGACAGGCGAATGCCCATTGGGAGGAGAAATTCGATAAAAGAACCAGCCCTTTGGGGAGAGATTATTATTGGCTAACAGGTGAGTTTATAAATGAAGATAAAGGAAAAGACACAGATGAGTGGGCTTTAAAAAACGGATTTATATCAATAGTTCCAACACAGTTTGACCTTACTGCTCACCATGCAATTAAAGAAATAAAGAATTGGGAATTATAAAGAAAGAATTATTATTAGGGTTTGTTATAGGTCTTATTGCTAACTTAGTAGGTAGTTATTTATACATCTATTTTTTTTCGGATAGAACATTAAAAGATACCTTAAATCTTGCTTTACAAGAAGGGGTTTTAGGTAATATTATTGGACTTGGGGCTATATTTAATCTTGCTATATTTTTTATTTTCCTGAAAAAAAATCAATTTTACAGAGCTCGCGGAGCTATTCTTGCAACATTAATCGCAGCATTAATAGTATTAATTTTAAAGTTTTATTGAAATTAGGAAAAGGATATTAAGTTAATCTAATAATCACCATGAAGTATTATATTATTGCTGGGGAAGCTTCGGGAGATCTGCACGGTTCAAACCTAATGAAGGCACTTAATCTACAAGATGAAGCTGCTTCTTTTCGTTTTTGGGGAGGGGATCTTATGCAGAAGGTTACTGGAACATTGGTGAAACATTATCGCGAACTCGCATTTATGGGGTTTGTTGAAGTGCTTATTAATTTAAGAACCATTTTTAATAATATCTCCTTCTGCAAAAAGGACATTGAATCATTTAACCCAGATGTGATTATATTTATAGATTACCCAGGGTTTAATATGCGTATTGCAAAATGGGCGAAGCAAAAAGGCATCCCAACCCATTATTATATTTCCCCGCAAATTTGGGCTTGGAAAGAGGGTCGTATAAAAAAAATTAAACGCGATGTTGATGAAATGTATGTTATTCTTCCTTTTGAAAAAGATTATTATAAAAGGAAACACAATGTTTCTGTTCATTTTGTTGGCCATCCTCTAATTGATGCCATTTCCAATCGGAAGCAGGTAGCACCTGAAAAGTTTAGATTAGAAAATGGTTTGGACGATCGCCCCATAATAGCATTACTCCCTGGAAGTAGAAAACAGGAAATTAAAAAGATGCTTACAGTAATGATAAGTATTGTTGAAGATTTTAATGACTATCAGTTTGTAATTGCAGGAGCTCCTAGTCAGGATACTGACTTTTACAAGCAATTTATCAACAACAAAAATGTTCACTTAATACTTAATAAAACCTACGATCTTTTAAGCCTTTCCTATGCCGCATTGGTAACCTCAGGTACTGCTACCCTAGAAACAGCTTTATTTAAAATTCCTCAAGTTGTTTGTTATAAAAGCAGCAGTATTTCTTATGAAATTGCAAAACGAATTATAAAATTAAAATATATATCCTTAGTAAATTTAATTCTTGATCGGGAGGTTGTAACTGAATTAATTCAAAAGGAATTTAATTCAAAACGCTTAAAAAAAGAACTCATTCAAATTCTTGACAATTATAACAGAGCCGTATTGTTTTTGGACTATTATGATTTGGAGAAAAAGTTAGGAAGGATTGGTGCCAGTGAAAAAACAGCTGAGTTGATTTTGGAATCTTTGAAGTCCTAAGGCCGCTTTACAAAAAGACAAACAAATGATGACCTTCTCTTATAATGAGAAATATTAGGTCATTGCATATATTGAATTACAATGAAAAATTAATTACAATTTACCTACCTTTACAATTACTCCTCGGTTGATTTAAGTCAAACTTAAATTCAATTGAATGAGATTCATTAACTTTTCCATTGTAAAATTTTCAATTTTTGTAAGCTTTGGAATTTTCACTTCTAGGGTTTATTCTGAAAATTCATTCCTTTTATTTTCTGTTTTAATACTTTTTTTAGGCTTGCTAATTTTTGTCTGGTTACTTGCTAGAAAACAACTGTTTCAGAATATTTTTTTTGGGGTGATTACCTATAACTGCTTCTTTTTAGTTGGTTATATTAATTATCAATTGAGATTGCCAACATTTCAACAATCTCATTATTCAAATAAATTATATAAAAAAACTAATTCAAAGAGCGGTACAAATATCGTTCAGCTTAAAATTAAGGAGACTCTTAAACCTGACAAGTTCAATACAAAATATATAGTTCAGGTTGTAGCGATAAATAGTAACGTTGTTAATGGTGATCTACTAATGAATCTTAGAAAAGATTCATTAAATCTTTCATTTGTCATTGATGATCTTTTATTGGTATCAACAAGTATCAATAAGATCCCCATTCCCTTAAATCCTCATCAATTTGATTATTCCGAGTATATGAAAAGAATAGGAATATGTCATCAAATACGAATTTCAAAAAAAGATATAATACAAAAAGCTTTAGGCACACAAACATTACGTGGATGGTCGGAAAGAATACGCAATTACCTTCTTTTAAATCTTGAAAGAAACCCCTTAACTGCAGATGAAGTATCCATCATTCAAGCATTAATTTTAGGGCAACGAAAAGATATTAGTAAACAGGTTTATAGCAATTATGCAGCAGCGGGTGCAATTCATATTTTAGCAGTCTCCGGATTGCATGTAGGGATCCTTTATTTTATTTTATTGTTCATTTTTACTCCGATAAAGAGACTGTTCTTTGGAACGTTTTTGTCGATTATATTAATTGTTTTTTGCCTTTGGGGTTTTGTGTTTATTACAGGAATGTCCCCATCCGTCATAAGGGCAGTTACTATGTTCACTTTTTTTGCCTTTGCTTCGATTATCAATCGTCAAACCAACTCGATCAACACCTTATTTTTATCTTTTTTTGTGTTATTACTTGTAAATCCAGGATGGTTATTTCATGTTGGCTTTCAATTAAGTTATTTGGCGGTGTTCTTTATTCTTTGGTTGCTTCCCATTTTTAATGAATGGTATTATCCTAAGAATTATTTTATCAGAAAAATATGGGATATAGTAACTGTTACACTTGCAGCACAAATAGGAATTATCCCCTTAACACTTTATTATTTTCATCAATTCCCGGGCTTGTTTTTTTTAACTAATATTGTTGTACTTCCTTTTCTGGGAATTCTTTTGGGAGGTGGGATTCTAATTATTGTTTTGGCTGCAATTAATATACTTCCTGATAAACTTGCACTGGCCTATAACTTTCTAATAAAAACCCTTAACGCTTTTATAGACTGGATTGCTCAGCAAGAAGCATTTTTATTTCAAGATATTTCTTTCTCTTTTGAAAAAATTCTAGCCAGTTATCTATTAATAATAACTCTGATGCTTCTTATTAAAAGAATATCATTTTATCGCATCCTTTTCAATTTAGTGAGTATTGTTATATTGTTATGTGTATTTATTTTGGATGCATATAACTTATCTAACAATCAGTTGATTGTTTTTCATAAAAACAGAACGTCCTTAATTGGGTATAAACAAAATAGGAAATTGCTAATATTCCGAAGTGACTCAACGATTACTTACGAAAATGATTTTCCTATTAAAGCATATTGTATTGCACATAACATAGGCTTAGTTACTGAAGATATCTTGCCAAATATATTCTCATATTCATCAAAAAAAATAGTGATATTAGATAGTTTAGGAGTTTATCCAAAGTTATCGAAAGTGTATGCTGTTATTTTAATTTTTAGTCCAAAGATTAATTTAACGCGGATGATCGATCTTATACAACCTAAACTTATTATTGCAGATGGAAATAATTATCTGTTATATGTGAAGCGTTGGCGAAAAACTTGTGAAGAAAAAAAGATCCCTTTTTATTTTACTGGTACTGAGGGAGCCTATATGATAAATTCCAAAAAATAAAAATCCAAATTCCATCATTTGTAATTTAGAATTTGGATTTTGGTGTTTGATCTTTGGGGTTTATTCGAATGATCCTTTAAAATTATCTTGATATTCTTGCCAGGCTTCTGTCGTTGTCAGCTCTAAATAATCGTCGTTGGCCATCATTTTAAGATAAATTTCTAATTGTCCCGGGGTCTTATACCCTACGACATTTTGGATATAGCCCCCGGCATCATTAAAAAAAACAATAGTAGGATACCCTGTTATTTTCAAAGCTTTTGCAAAATAATGTTGGGAGTTTCTACCTTTTCTGCCCTTTTGATAGTTCGGGTTGTCATAGACTTTGCCATTATATGTAATTTCGCTGGTTCCCTCGGCATTAAATTTTACTGCATAGAATTTTTTATTGATAAACTTAATAACGTCTATATTCACAAATGTATTTTTATCCAATAATTTACAAGGACCACACCAAGGAGTATATACATCCATGATAATTTTTTTTGGATTTTCAGATTGCAAAGCCAGCGCTTCATCCATAGACATCCAATCAATTTTATCTTGAGCAATAACATTAGTTGCACCAATTAATAATAGGACAATAAGTACACTGTTTTTTTTCATTTTCATTCTTTATTTTAATAATACTAAAATAATTTAACTGATAGGGTTCTCATTATTTTACACCATGCATCAGTTTTTTAATCACTGGACGCAATGCTGCAGAAAGTACTCCAAGCCCAACAGCGACTGCAGTTAATAACCAGAAGAAATAACTAAGCCCTTCTGTTTTTGCAATTCCTTCAGAGGCTTCCCCAAACACTCCTGCAAGTTTCATACCAATTGCAACAGCCAAATACCAAATTCCAAACATCATAGCAATCATTCTACCAGGAACCAATTTACTAACGTAAGATAAGGCAACGGGCGACACACATAATTCTCCCATGGTATGAAAGAAATAAACCAATATCAACCAGATCATACTTACCGATGCTGTTTTAGCTCCTACTGGGATATCAGATGCGCCAATGGCTACACAAGCCATACCAACCCCTAAAAGACCCATTCCAATAGCGTATTTCATGTTGGCATTTGGATTGTATTTGCTTTCCCACCATTTTGAAAACAGGGGAGCAAAAGCGATAATAAATAAAGAATTTAGAACACCAAACCAGGAAGCTGGTACTTCTGCAATATCTTTTAAAAATTCATTATAAAGCATCCAAATTGCTATTGCCCAGATTATTAAAAAACTAAAGCCCAATACTACATTTGACGCTGCATAATTTTTAAATGTCTTTTTAAATAATTGCATCAAGACCCAGGTAATTATTCCTAATGGAATTATGGTCATAAGAGAGTTTACAACCTTAAAAGAAAATGCGGAACTACCTTCTAAAACACGTTGGGTATAATCTCTTGCAAAAATTGTTAAGGAACTTGGAGCCTGTTCAAAAATAGCCCAAAAGAAAATAGTCACAAAGGCAAAAAACATCACAGCTAACATCCTATCTTTTGTTATTTTATCATATTTTGGAAGTCGGATTACCAATAATAATATAAAAAGTAATAATGCCAATAAAATAATTACACTAGAACCTCCTAGACCAAACAGAGTAAAATCAAAGAGGTTATATTCACCCCCTGAAATTTTGGATACTGGATCATTCAATATCCAAGCTAGTCCTAAAATAGCAGCAATAGCAATTAATGTTAATTGTAGGTTTGTAAATGGGTTTAATTTTGGTTCTCCTTCCTTTAATATTACATCTTCATTATCTTTTCTAACAGGTTTTAAACCAATTTTTCCAAATATGTTTTGAGCCAGCCAAAATTGCAACAAACCAAATAACATAAAAATACCAGCTAATCCAAAGCCCCATTGCCAACCAACCTTTTCACCTAAATATCCACATAATAAAATTCCTAAAAAGGCACCTGCATTAACACCCATATAAAATATGGTATAAGCACCATCCTTTTTCTCTTCTTTTCCCTTATACATTTCAGAAATAATTGAAGTCATATTTGGTTTAAAGAAACCACTACCAAAAACCAAGAGTGTTAATCCTAAATAAATAAAGAAAGGAGATTCTAATGCCATAGACCCGTGTCCTAATGCCATTAATAAAGCCCCAATTAAAACTGCGTATCGATACCCTATTTTTTTATCAGCAAAATAACCACCCAAAAGGGTTGATAAATAAACTAAAGAAGTATAGGTCCCAAATATAGCAAAAGCATGTTCTCTTGGCCATCCCCATCCTCCATCCATAAATGAAGCAGTAAAAAACATCACTAATAAGGCTCGCATTCCATAATAAGAAAAACGTTCCCACATTTCGGTAAAGAACAGTACAAATAATCCTGCTGGATGTCCGATTACTTTATCTTTAAATATATTTTCTATATCAGTATTCATAAAATTTGGTTTTAGTTATTTTATAAATCAAAAATAGCCTCACATAATGCGAAGCTATTTATTATTTTAATTATCTGCTAGTTCAAACCCCTCAGCTTCGTGTATATTATGTTCATCGTCTTCAACTCCATGCGTTAGTACTTCTAATTTCTTTCTAATTACTAATACCAGTCCTCCTAAAACAATGCAAAAAACAGCGATCCCTGTAAAAATTGTATATTCTCCAAGGCTTTCTGACCATTCTCCTAATAATCCAGCCAATTTACTTCCGAAACCAGTCATTGCAAAATAAACCCCCATCATAATGGATGCATATTTTACTGGTGCCAATTTCGTAATAAAAGAAAGTGCTACTGGAGAAAGACATAATTCTCCAATTGTGTGTAATAAATAAGCTAAAACTAACCAATACATAGCTGATGATCCTGTAGCTTCAAATTGAGCTGTTGCACCAGTCATAAAAAAGAATCCTGATCCCATAATTATTAAACCTATTATCATTTTAAAAAGTGAAGATGATAATTTGTTTTTCAATTTTCTTTTAGCCCAATAGCCCGCTACTGCTGTTCCTAATACGACTATAAAAAAAGCATTTAATGACTGAAACCAACTAGCTGGAACTTCCCATCCCAATAATATTCTATTGGTTTTTACTTTTGTATAAATATTCATAAGACCTCCAGCTTGTTCAAAGGCTCCCCAGAAAACTATTACCAATAAAAAAGATATTAATAAAACATAAACCCTATCCTTTTCAATTTTGGTTAATGGTTTTTTCATTAATGCTTTTTCTTCTTCATTTTGTGATGCGCCTAAAAAATTACCTACATGTTTAAGATGTTTTTGTCCAAGAAGATATTGCACCATCCCAAGAAACATACCTATACCAGCTAATCCAAATCCATAATGCCACCCATAAACCTCACCTACATATCCAACTATTATACTTGATAAGAAAGCACCTAAATTAATCCCAATATAAAAGATTGTAAATCCTTTATCCCTTTTAATGTCACCTTTTTTGTATAATCCTCCTACCATGGTTGAAATGTTAGGTTTTAACATTCCAACTCCGCAAACTATTAAAACTAATCCTGTATAAAATGCCCACATTTCTTCGACAGCTAAAATGCTGTGTCCTGCTACTAATAGAATACCACCCACAAGAACAGATTTTTTTTGACCTAAAAATTTATCGGCAATAAACCCTCCAGGGATAGACATAACATAAACCATCATGGTATACCATCCGTATAATGCTAACGCTTCCCCATTAGTCCAGCCTAAACCAGAATTAGCGTCTGTGGTTAGACCGACTAGATATAAAACTAATATTGCTCGCATTCCATAATAGGAAAATCGTTCCCACATTTCAGTGAAAAACAATACAAATAATCCAATAGGATGTCCAAATTTTTCTCTTTGATGAGGTTGTAGTGTAGTTGATGACATAGTTTATTATTAATTGTTAATACTTATTATTAATCTTTTATTTCTTCCAAAGTAATCTCAGGTTTCCCTAAACTTTCCCGAACAAAATTCGTCATTTTTGTAAATAAGTGAATTCGGGTGTTCCCTCCATATATCCCATGATTCTTATCTGGATAAATTGCCCAATCAAACTGTTTGTTCTCCTGAATTAAAGCTTCAGTTAAACGAAAAGTGTTTTGTAAATGAACATTATCATCGGCTCCGCCATGTACCAATAAAAAATCACCTTTCAATTGATCAGCATAGGTTATAGGTGAATTTAAATCGTAACCAGAAGCATTTTCCTGTGGCGTTTGCATATACCGTTCGGTATAAATTGTATCGTAAAATCGCCAGCTACTAACCGGAGCTACTGCTATTGCCATAGCAAAGGTATCGTTTCCTTGAAATAAACAATTAGAAGACATAAAACCACCGTAACTCCAACCCCAAATTCCAATTCTATCCTTATCAATATAAGGCAGTTCCCCCATAGTTTTAGCAATGGTAATTTGATCCTCTACTTCGTATTTTCCCAATTCTAATTGGGTAACCTTTTTAAAGTCACGTCCTTTTAATCCCGTTCCTCTACCATCTACACATACAATTATATACCCTTCCTGGGCTAACATCTGATGCCAATAATCGTTGCCACCCCCCCATCTATTTGAAACACTTTGTGAGCCCGGCCCTGAATATTGATACATAAACAATGGATATTCTTTATTTTCGTCAAAATCCAATGGTTTGATCATATACATATTCAATTCATTCCCATTTATTAGGATGGTTGAATATTCTTTAGGAGAAATTTTATAATCTTCCAATTTATCTTGTAAGGTATTATTATTCTTAATTTCCTTAAGTTCTGTCCCAGTTTTTGAATCGTTTAATGTAAAAACATATGGCGTGGTTGAATTAGAAAATGTATTAATAAAATAGGTGAAATCTGAACTGAATGAAGCACTATTTGTTCCTGTATTTTTACTTAATCTAGATTCATTTGTACCGTTTAAAGAAATAGCATATACATCTCGATTAATGCTTCCATTTTTTGTGCTTTGAAAATAGATGCGACCTGAATTCTGATCAAAACCATAATATCGAGTTACCTCCCAATCCCCTTTTGTTAGTTGTTTTTCATTTTTTCCATTAGCATCGAAGAGGTATAAATGATTCCAACCACTTTTTTCACTGGTCCAGATAAAACTATTGTTTTTTAGAAAAGTAAGGTCGTCATCAATATCAACATATGCATCATCTTGTTCTTGATGAATTAAAGTAGTCGTGCTGTTAGTAGCATCAACAAATATAAGATCCAATATATTTTGATGTCTGTTAATTAATTGAACACTCAGAATGGAAGCATCTGATGTCCATTTAATTCTAGGAATATAATAATTGTGGTAATCCGACACATCAATTTCAGAGGTCTTTTCAGATTTTAGATCATATATATGCAAAGACACTTTTGCATTTTCTTCTCCAGCTTTAGGGTATTTAAAAACCTGTTCCATTGGGTATAAATCTTCCCCCATAATATCCATGGAATACTCAGGTACATTTGATTCATCAAAACGTAAATAGGCTATTTTATCTCCATTTAAATTCCAATCGAAGGCGCGAACAAAAGCAAACTCTTCTTCATAAACCCAATCTGTAATTCCATTAATAATGCGATTCTTTTTACCATCTTCAGTTATTTTATTGGTATTCCCTGTAGTAATATCTTTTATATAAAGATTATTTTTAAAGCCATAGGCAACTTTATCTCCAGAATCATTGATTGTGGGCTCTTGAATTTGATCTTCAGAAATTAATTTCAACGACTTATCATTCAAATCGTAAACATAGTACGTCCCTACAGAGGATCGTCTATAAATTTGTTTGAGCTTGGTGGCGAGAAGTAATTTACTTTCATCTTTACTAAACTTGTATGAAATAATATAATCGATTCCTTCTAAATCATTAGTATTTACAAGAGTTCTAACCTTTTCACCAGTTCTATAATCATATACATCAATGGTTGAAGTTTTGTCTGTCTTAGAATAATTTTTAATTGAATATTCAATTCCATTATTTAAAGATCGTAAAGCACTTAAATGTTCTGTAAGGAATGCTCCTCCAGTAATTTCTTCTAATGTAATGTCAATTTTTTGTGCTGAAAGCGTTGTAAATACTAAAAGGAATATTAGTAAAAAACTTTTGGGAAATAATTTATACAAGGCCTAAAATTTTTGGTATGCCAAGTTTACTAAAAATTTATCAAAAAACTATACATTTTGATGTTAAATAGCAAGAATCTATCTTATTATTTATTTAATAAAAAAATAGTATTTTAAACAATATTCTTAATCATAATTATGATATCCAATTATATTATTCTAATTATTTATTTTTAGTGCTTTTCATAATAGGATATTTTGCCTCTAAAAAAATAAAAAACATAAAAGATTATTATGTAGGAGGAAAAAAATTAGGTTATTGGATAGTTGCATTTTTAACAAAAGCAACAGGTGAATCTGCTTGGTTATTATTAGGTTTAACAGGTTTGGGGGCTATCGTTAGCATTTCTGCTCTTTGGGTAGTTGTTGGTGAAGTTATTGGGGTTTCTAATATCTCAAGAATTGGGATTTATTTCGACAAACTTGATGTAATATTACCATCGTTTCTATTAGCTATTATTACAGGTGTTATTGTAAGTAAGTTAACAGCAAAGAATTCTTTAAGTTCTTAAAAGGCAAATTTAAATTATCGATTTTCAAAGCACTATCTTTGCACATTATAAGTTTAATTTATGACAAAACCCGTTTCAGGATTTTCTAAGAAATCGAAGGAAGAAAAAATCGCCTGGTTAGTTACTGCCTATCTCAATAATAATTCTGATGCAGTTTCTGTTTTGGAACAATATTGGAATAGCAATGAAAAGCTGCAAAAACTACATGATGCTTTTATCGAAAATACAATTAGTAATTATTACCTTCCATTTGCTATAGCTCCAAATTTTCTGATCAACAATATTCTTTATACAATTCCAATGGTTATAGAAGAAAGCTCTGTAGTTGCTGCTGCGAGTAATTCTGCAAAGTTTTGGCTTGATAAAGGAGGCTTTAAGGCTGAAGTGATTTCAACTACAAAAAATGGACAAATTCATATTAATTTTTTCGGGAATAATACTGATCTGTACGATTTTTTTTCAGAAATAAAACTTAACCTTAATAAGAGTATTACTTCCATTGAGCATAGTATGAAAAAACGAGGTGGAGGGCTGAAAGATATTTCACTAGTCAATTCAACCGAATTATTAAAAGGCTATTATCAACTTCATTGTACTTTTGAAACTCGAGATGCAATGGGAGCTAATTTTATAAACACTAGTCTGGAAGAAATTGCCAAAACTTTTGTAACACTTGCAAAAGATTATAATCCTTTTAAGGTCAGCAATACATTTCCAGAAATAGCCATGAGTATCCTGTCTAATTATGTGCCGGAATGTCTGGTAAGAGCGTATGTACAATGCCATGTTGATGAATTATCATCTCACGATATTGCTGGAAGAGTAATAGCAAATAAATTAGTCCGTGCTGTTGAAATAGCTAAGGTTGAACCCAGAAGAGCTGTTACTCATAACAAAGGAATTATGAATGGAGTTGATGCGGTTGTGTTGGCTACTGGGAATGATTTTAGAGCGGTAGAAGCTGGCATTCACGCCTTTGCTTCAAAAGATGGCAGTTATTCAAGTTTGACCAATGCAAAAATTGAAAATGATATTTTTACTTTTGAGATAGAAATCCCTTTAGCTTTAGGTACTGTTGGAGGACTTACTTCTTTACATCCTTTAGTGAAATTAGGGTTCGATATCTTACAAAAACCCAATGCAAAAGAATTAATGAAGATTATAGCTGTAGCCGGGCTGGCACAAAATTTTGCTGCCTTACGTTCGCTGATAACTTCTGGGATTCAAAAGGGACATATGAAAATGCATTTATTGAATATTTTAAACAAACTGGAAGCTTCTGAAAATGAAAAAACAGAAGCGACACATTATTTTAAAGATAACCGTATCAGTCATAGTACGGTTGTAACCTTTTTAGAAAAACTTCGGAATTAATTTGATGCAACGTTATTATAGCAACGGAAAATTATTACTCACTGGTGAATATGTAGTATTAGATGGTGCATTGGCCCTTGCTATCCCTACACGTTTTGGACAATCATTAACTGTAGAATCTTTTGAAGGAACAGAGATTTTATGGCAGAGTTTGGATGAAGATGGAAAGGTTTGGTTCGAGGACTTTTTCTCATTAGAGGAAATTGCTACACCCATAAAAAAAAGGGATCGCAAAGATACTTCACCTTCCTTCCAGAATAAGGATGTCGGGCAGGCACTCATTAACCCTAATTCATATAAGCTATTGCAAATTTTAAGAGAAACTCAAAATTTAAACCCCGATTTTTTAAATAAGAAAATAGGGTATAAAATAACAACTAAACTTGATTTTCCGAGAGATTGGGGTTTGGGGAGTTCATCAACATTAATTAACAACATTGCAAATTGGGCACAAGTAGATGCCTTCCAACTTTTAGCCCAAACATTTAAGGGTAGTGGGTACGATATTGCTGCTACTCAAAATAATTCTCCATTTTTATTTTCCAAAAAAAATGATATCCCTATTGTAAGAGAGTCTGTTCTTTCTTGGGATTTTACCAACAAATTATTTTTTGTTCATCTTAATAAAAAACAAAATAGTCGGGAAGGGATTGAATATTATTTTGCCAATCTAAATAATAGTTCGGAATTCATTAATAAAATCGATGCTATAACATTAAGATTTGTTGCTTGTACTTCATTCTCTGAATTTGAAGCCCTAATTACAGAACACGAGAATATTATTTCTAAAATCATCAAGATAAAACCAGTTAAGAAATTGTTATTTAACGATTATAAAGGAAGTATAAAAAGTTTAGGTGCATGGGGTGGAGATTTTATTTTAGTAACTGGAGATGAAGAAGAAATGGATTATTTTAGAAAAATGGGCTTTGAAACTATTATTCCTTTTGAGGAGATGATAATATAAATTTTGAATAGCCTTTAAATTCAAATATTCATAAGGGTATTTCAAGATAGGATATTCTTTTAATAAAAAATCCTCCTTCGCTAACGATCTGGAGGATTAATTCGGTTTACTAATTTTTAAAAATATTAGAACTTCATTAATAAAATTCAGCTCTATTATCTTCTATTTCAGCAGCATTTTTCAATGCATTGTATACATTAGTATTTATTGAGGGTGATGTTTCTGCATTTAATTGGTTAGCGAATGATGTATAATCCTGAATATCTGGTGCTGTATTGATTTCCAAAACACGAACCATAAAAACACCTTTTACTCCGTCTACTAAACGTGTCGTTTCGTTAACTTTTTTACCAAAGGCTGCACCAACAACTTTTGCTTCAGTTCCTGCACCAGCAATTGTTGGATTTGCCATAGTTAATGCATCTGTAGTTAAAATGGTTACGTTTTGGCTTGTAGCAACTTCATTAATATCTGTGCTTGAAATAGATTCTCTTATTTTCAAAGCCTTTTTTTCATTTATTAAAATTGGAGTTACCGTTGCAGAAGCTTCAGCAATACTTAATAATCCTTTAGGATTTCTCCTTGTTAGTTGAACAATCACATATCCATTAGTAATATTAAATCGTCTTACATCACCAACATTTGATTCCTCCTCATTGAAGGCCCAGGTCACAATACTTCTATTATTTCCTACCCCTGGAATATTGGCATCCAATTCACCAATTTTATTTACTGGTTTTGGTGCTAATCCTTTTTCATTTGCCAATTCGTTAAAATCAGCATCTTTCACAGCTAATTCAAATTTTGTTGCATCTGAAAACACTTCATTTATCGTTTTCTCTGAAGGTTCGATTTTTTTAATAATAGAAGCTACTTTAATAACTTTTTGAAAGTTTTTTTGATCTTCAATTTCTATAATATGAAATCCAAAATTTGTTTCAACTACACCTACATCACCAATTTTATTTTCAAAAACAAAATCATTAAATGCTGGCACCATTCGTCCTGTGGTAAAATAACCTAGGTCTCCTCCTGTATCTTTATTGGAAAGGTCTTCAGAAAATTCTGCAGCTAAACTTTCAAATTTACTTTTATTCCCTTTAATAATAGTTAGAATACTATCGGCTAATATTTTTGCATCTTCTTGAGAACGAACAACATCTTGTGGGGCTGTTCGCAATCCCTGATATCTAATAAGGATATGTTTAGCCTTCGCAGAATCTGCCATTTGTCTTGTTTCGATTACTTTTGAAACATTAAAAGTACCTTTATCTTCATAGGGTCCATAAACATCATTAGTATTCATTGTAATTAAAGTATCTGCAATAACTTGAGGTAATGTATTTTTGAACCACCAAACATCAATATATCCTAACTCTGAATTAGCATTAACAAAGTCAATACTTGCAGTTGTATTTGCAAACCCTGAGATTGTTTCTCCATCTTGAACACTATCATTAATTAACGATGCTATTTCTGATTTAGCTGCATCGATATCTTCCAGAGACGGTTCTTCAGTATAGGTAATATATTGAATGTCTACCTGAGGTTCTACTTCAAACTCTTTTGAATGGGATTTGATGTATTTTTCAATTTCAGAATTTGTAACCTGAACATCTTCATTAGCAATTTTTGTATATGGAATTTGAATATATTCTATATTAATTTTGTCATTTTGAAAATGATATTCTTGTTCTCCATCTGCCAATGTCGTAATTAATCCTCCTTTAACTAGATTAAAATAATTTGTTTCTAAAACAGCATTTGCAGTATTCTCTTCGAAATCAATCCAAGATTGATACACCTGAGGATTCCCATTTTCAGCAGCAACTTTTGCAGTAGCAATATATTCCTGCATCATTCCTTCGTCAAATAATCCCAGATCATTTTGAAAAGCAGGATTATTTGCTAAGTTTACACTTAATGCGTTGTTCAACTGAGCACTTTCAACAGAAAGTCCTAATCCTTCAAACTGTTCTTCTAATATTACTCTTCTTAATTCACGTTGCCAAACAAGATTCATAGCTTGGGTTGTCTCACTATTTGAATCTAAAGAACGCTGGGTAATATCAACCTTCTTCATAAAATCTTCTCGTGTAATATCCACTCCATTTACGGTTGCAATATTACTTTCTCCTTTTAAAGAACTGTTTCCATCACCAATAACACCACTAAATACAAATGAAATAAGTGCTAATGCTATAATTACGACAAGGAAAAATCTTTTTTTTCTAATACTATTTAAAATTGCCATTGAATATTCAATTTTACCTCCTAAGTAATATACATCAGAGGATGAGATTAATTTATTATGGGATTAGGTCTTTAATTTTAATAGAACTCATTAAGATAAAATACCTAAATCATTTAATTTAGGGGGCGAAAATACCATTTTCCAAGCTTTATAAAAAGGTTAATTTGAAAAAATATCAGAATTTTTAAAATTCTAATCATTAGAGATCTCATATACTTCAATTAACTCTATTTTTGTTTCTGATACTTCTAATATTTGAAAGGTAATCCCGTCTATTTTAATTAGTTCATCTTGTTTTGGGATTCCTTCTGTAAAATTAACAATCATCCCTCCTAGGGTTTCATAATTTTCATTTTCAGGAAGATTGAGTTTATATGTTTCATTAAGATAATCTACATCCAAACGAGCCGAGAATATAAAATGTCCTTCATCGAGTACTGATTCTGTAAGAACAATTGAATCATGTTCATCTTCTATCTCGCCAAATAACTCTTCTATGATATCTTCAACAGTTAAAATTCCTGAAGTCCCACCATATTCATCTATAACTACTGCAATACTTTTTCTTTTTTTAGTTAATATATTAAGAACATCCTTAATCAGCATTGTTTCAGGCACAAAAACGACAGGAATTAAAACATTTTTAATTTGTTTTGGTTTTTTAAACAATTCAAATGAATGCACATAACCCAAAATATCGTCGATACTTTCTTTAAAGATCAATATTTTTGAAAGCCCGGTTTTAATAAATAATTCACTTAACTCTTTAGGGCTTGTATTAATATTAACAGCAACCATTTCGGTTCTAGGAATCAATACTTCCCGTGATTTTACATCAGAAAAATCCAATGCATTTTGAAAAATTTGAATTTCACTATCTATTTCATCATTTGTTTTTACAATTTCTATTTGTTCCGAAATATAATTTCCAAGTTCCATTTTACTAAAACTTAACTGAACGGTATCCCCTTCAGTTTTAAAAAATATCTTGAGAACTTTATCAGAAATCCATATTACAAAATCGGAAAGAAAGGAAAATAATATGTAGAATAAATAAGCAGGTAATGCTAAAATTTTGATTAATTTATTTGCGTAAATCTGAAAAAAGACTTTAGGTAAAAATTCTGCAGTAAATAAAATAATTAGTGTGGATATTATAGTTTGAACCAATAAAGTTAAAAATCCCTTTGGTTCTATATAGGAGGTTTGCACTATATAATTCATCAGTACATCCCCCATAAAAAAACCATAAACAACTAGTGCAATATTATTGCCAATAAGCATCGTTGCTATAAACTTTGAAGGCCTTTTGGTTATTCTTTGAAGAATCTTTGCATTTAAATTACCTTGCTTTTTTTCTATAGCTATATGCACTTTATTTGATGATATAAATGCAATCTCCATCCCTGAGAAAAAAGCAGAAAGAAACAACATACTTAGTATCACAATAAAGTTATAATCCATAAAATCTTTTGCTATCTAAATTTAATTATCCTTTTTTCTATCCTCCATTCTTCTTCTAAAATTTCTTTTGAAGAAATACATAAAAATAGCGACAATAGTAAATAATACAAATAAATATGCTCGATTTCTGTTGGTTTCCCAGTTATCAATAACTAAATAAACTGAAAAAATTGCCATTAAAACATAGCCATATTCAAAAAGACGATAAATTTTAGTTCCCATTTGTTGTTTCGTTTTTATCAATAAATTGTACTCCTTGGTTTTTTCGAGATATAAAGGTGGTGAAATCTTGACTTGAATTATATTTAGCACCATCATTATAGGAGCCATCTTCAAATTTTATATGATAGGGCCTATCTGTAAATAACCATTCATTTTTCTGATCCCAATAAAGTTGCTCCGCCGTTAAAACTAAGCTATCACTAGTTGTGATAACAACATTTTTACGTAAATCTACCATAGCAGTAACTTCATATTTAATAGCATAATCTGCTGTTATCGTATTTTTTTTACCATCTTCCCAAAAATGTAACTCTATCCCTTGAGGAAATTCCTGATAAGGAAAATCGTAGTTTGAATAATCCAATAATAATGATGCTAGCAAATTTGCGGTTACTTTACCAGAGTCAGTATATATTAAATTAATGTTTTTACCTATTGCAATTGGGGCTTGATCTTTTAGATTCATTTTTTGGATGTTTTGATAATTCCCCTCACATGAAAAAAGCGTAATAACAAATAGTATTGCTATCACGCTTTTTAACATTTTAATTAAAAGTTTCATAATGGTTTCCCCTTATAAATTAGGAACTTTTGTGCTACCGCCAATCCAGCAGTTAAATCTAATTGTTTTTCCAGCCATACTCTCTGAAAAGATATCACTTTTACTTGGCGCACGTAGTCTGTAACTACTAGCCGCTTTTCTGGCTTCAGGAGCAATTGACGCATCTACCCGAGCAGCTTTATCTGCCATATTTGCTGCTAACCAATTAACAGCTCTTTTTTCAAAAACTGTTGATCCACAATTCCCAGAGCTTTTAGAATACATTTGAGCAATTCGCAAATAACTTCTACCATAAGATGGATCAAATTTTAAAGTCTTATTATAATATGATCTAGCTGAACTATAACTTCCTTGTTTTCTTTTTAATTCACCAATTCGAAAATACATCCTTGCTTTTCTTAAAGGGTTTTCTTGCATTTCTGCAGATTCCTCTAAATAGCTAATCGATTTAGAAATATTTCCTTTATTTCTTTCTAACTGACTTAAATAAAGTTTTGTATCTGCAGATGGCTCTAATTTATCTAATTGTTCTACTAATTTAATAAATAAAGGATCTTCAGTACATTCTTTGTAAGACATCATAGCCGCTGCTTTTTTAACCCATTTTATATCATCCTTTTTCTCATCGAAATTTTTATTATATAAAGGGATAAGATTAGTACAATCGGCAAGATTTCCTAATTTTCCTTCCACACTTCCTTTTACTTTCCCATAAGCTATAAGGTTTTTCTCATGACCCTTTAGTTGCTTACTTTCTTTTGAAGATAGTTTAACGCCAGAATCTTGTTTATCAATTAACACTGTTAGTTTTGTAGCTAGAGATGATTCTTCAGTAATTATTTTTATTAATACTACTTTGTATAGATCAAAAATTTCTTCAATTCCTTTTTCTCCAGTATTAAATAAATCTACTGCTAAAGAAAAATAAGTATAAATACTTTTCGGACTCGTAAAAGACTCTGAATCTTCTTTAAAAGCATTATCGAAAGCAAAATATTGCTGTAATTTTGTTCCAACTTTATTATCATATTTTACTTGAGCAATTTGAGCTAGTGTTTTACCTTTTTTTGTTTTTATCGGAAAATAAACCATTCTATCTTCATAGGCTTTGATTAAATCATCTACCTTAGATTTATCACCGTTTTCTACAAAATGGCTAAACATTTTTGCTCCATACTGATATGTAGCCAGACTAAATTTTGGGCATTCACTTACTACTTTGTCATAATGTTCTAAAGCACCATTATAATTTTTTGCTTTTGCAGGTACAACAAATAATGATAAGGTTACATAACAGTCATTAGGAACTTGTGCTAACAAATTTCCTCCAAATCCCATAACTAATACAGTTATAAGTAATGTCATTTTCATTTTCATCGTATTTAATTTTATAATATTAATCAATATATCTTTTTTCAAACCATTTGTCATTTAATGAAATACTTAAAAAGGTATTAAAAAAGTTTTCTTTAACCAAACTATTTGTGGTTGTTCCCCGAGAACCGACTTCAAAACCAATATTAAGATTAGAATAAAATCGTCCTATTGGTAAACCAACTCCAAAAGATATGCCAAACTCGTTAATATCTTCTCCTCTAACATTAATTCCATTTTCTTCAAACCGAAATCCTGCCCTATACACAACTCTATCCCAATAACTTGAAATGGAGTTATAATTAGGAACTAAAAAACCTCCTATCCTATAATTATTAGCATCTTGAAATTTTACAGTCCCAACATTAAATGTAGGGTCGTTAAAATTACTAGTTTTTAATTTAATGTATTGTACTCCTGCAAACCATCTTTTTGGGCTACCTATTCCAGCACCAATCGTAAATTTCGGAGGAAATGTAATTTCTGAATCATCTAAGGGGATTTCTCTTAAATCTAAAGGAATAACATTTCCAAATTCAGAAATTGTTATACTTGATAATATTTTTGAATTTTCAGTAGTGAATTTGGTTGCAGGAGAATACGTTGAAGAAGCTGAAAACTGTAAATTATCATTTATCATAGTATTGTATAAGGCTCCAATATTAAAACTAAACCCAAGGATACTTGATCTCTTAATTTCTCTTATCCCTAATTCAATGTCTTCTTCAGTAATTAAAACGTTTCTATCTATATTGCCAAAATTATAATTTGCATCTATACCAAAACTAAACTTAGGTGTAAAGTTATAAGCTAATGCAAAAAATACCCTGTTAGAACCTCCTTCTCCTGAATATTGAGAAATTACTGTTTCTGATTCTAATTGTAATTTATATCCTACAACGGTAATGGGTAATACTCCAAAACTAGCTCCAAATTTACCTAAAGGAATACCAAAGGCAAGATAATCTAGGTTTGTTGAAGTTGCGTTTTGTGTTTCATCATCTGTTATTTGTGCAACATATTTATAACTTGCGCCTAGTGTATAATTTATCAATTTTAACTTAGCGACCCCTGCAGGGTTTTGAAAATTTAAATGAATACTATCAGCAAAGACACTCATTCCGCCCATTGCTCTATTTTCGGCTGTACCTTTAAACTTCTGTTCTCCTATACCGAAAAAAGAATAGGGTGATGTTGTTCCATTTTGTGCAATAGAAAGCCCTGAAATAACTAGCATTACTGCAAAAATTAATCGCTTCAACATGTAGTAGTATTATATTTCAAAATGTAGTTTAATCCTTCTAATAAAAAATTAGAGGACGCAAAGATGTCATTTTTTAAGCTATCTAGCAAGTAATGAGAGCCTCCTCCTGTTAAAATTATTGTTAATTCTTTATATTTTTCTTTATATGAAGCGATAAACCCATCAATTTCATTTAATATCCCATTGATTACACCAATATGAATGGAGTTTTCAGTAGAGTCACCAATTAGATTTTCTGTTGGTTTAGGAACAAATAGCGGAAGTTTTTCTGTAAAAGAATGTAACGAACGGTAGCGCATCTCTATTCCAGGTGAAATTGCTCCCCCTAAATACTCATTTTTTGCATTTAAGAAATCGTAAGTAATACAGGTTCCTGCATCTATTATCAATACGTTTTTATTAGGAAATTGATTTGCCGCAGCACTTACTAAAGCAAGACGATCCACTCCCAATGTATTTGTTGTTGCATACTTATTAATAAAAGGAATTGTATCATTTTGAGTCAAAACAAAAACGTTATATCTTTTTTTAATTTCTAAAAGTTCACCTTCTGAGAAATTTCCAACCGAAGACACAATGGCTGCTTTTATGTTTGGAAAAGCTTTAGAAATATCTTGTAAAGCTTCTAAAAAATCTTCTTTTTCAAAACTTTTTTTAAACCGAAGTATGTCCTCTTCAAACACAGCTAACTTAACAAGTGTATTTCCTACATCAATAATTAGATTCATGGTAAGGATTTGAAGTTTCAATAATATTTCCGAAATATCGGAATTAAAATAATAGCCTCTTGTTAATTGATTATTAAAACAATCACAAAGGAAACTATAATTTTTTAATTTATTGTTTTGCTATACCTAAAATTGAATTATATTTGCGCACTCTTAAAAAGGTACCTTAGCTCAGTTGGTAGAGCAACGGACTGAAAATCCGTGTGTCCCTAGTTCGATTCTTGGAGGTACCACAAAAAACCCAAAACAGTTGTTTCGGGTTTTTTTTCTTTTTCATGTAATGTATTTTAACAAAGCAATCACATCTTTTAGCCCTTCAACCATGAATTTCTCAATTCAATTTGCGCCTCAGTAGCATCTTCATTAGCTTGCAAGATACTTCCTTTTGTATAGGATTGTGTTAAAATAGTATTAATAAGAACCTCTTCTTCTCCACGAATTAATTTCACTTCAATTTTTGAACCAGGCTCCCACACATATACTTCAGTAAATATTTGTTGTGCATTAAGCATGGTTACTTTCGTACCATTTATTTCTGAAATAACATCGTTTGATAGAGCTCCTTGTTCATTCCAAAAACTATTGTCTTCAACTAATTCAGTAAAATGAATAGTCCCTTCTTCACTTGGAGCTAAAATTAGAGTTCCATTATTCTGTATATAATTAGTTTCAACCAGATTCTCTTTAGTTTCTAATCCTTCTTTTTCAAAATATACTTAATAATCTATAGGTGTTATCCCTATTACATGAGTTTCAAAGAATTCACCAATAGATGGATATGTCATTGACACTATTTGTTCAAAAAGTTCATCATCTTTAAAAGACATGTTTTTCCCATATTTAAGAGATAGTTCTTTCATAAGTGATAATATTCCTCTATTCCCATCGCTTTCTTCACGTATTAAAATATCCAAACACATTCCTATTAAAGCTCCTTTCTGGTAAACATTATAATAATTATCAGCATAAGGGCTTACTAATACGTTTTCACTCATTTCAGTAAAACTCATTGTATCGTCTAAGCCAGATTCCGTTTGAATTTTATCCATTATTTTTACATAAAAATCATCCTCTGGTACCAATCCCTGATTTATTTGAAAAAGTGGGTTCATAATAATTAAAGTAATGAATGTCTTCTGAATGAATACTCAAAGGAGTAACTATATGAAAAAACTCGTGCGAAACTATATCTATCATACTGTTTGATAATGCTTCAAGGGGCATCGTTTCAGGCATAACAACCACTGTTGACGTATGATGTTCCAATGCACCAAATCCTGAAGGGGAAGTTTCATTCATTTCAGATAAATACAAAAATATATCGTAACGGGCAGTTGTATTGATATCTCCTAGATACGTTTTTTGAGCTGCCATCATATCAAAAATAGTTTCTTTAAAATTGGTTGCAGGATGTATTTTATTTGGAGAATACACACTTAAGATCACTTTTATATCTCCAACCATAAATTCTTCTATTTTCAAAATCACCATACATTATTGGATTATCGGTAATATCAAAATATCTTGGCGCATAATAATTACGGGTAATATTAAGGCTGTCGGCACTAAACTTTTCTCCTACTAATTGCAAGGCTGAAGAATTATTAAACGAGGAAAGAGAGGTGATATCTACTTTATATTGATTGTGTTCGAAAGATTCAAAATAGCCGATAAATCCTGGAAAATTTAAAACAAATTTATCTTCCGCAATATTGGTCCCTGATGGTGAAAAAGGAGTTGCAATCCCTTCTGTGTTTTCTACATCAAAGGTATCGTTTACCAAATAAGAAATTCTATCAAGCTCTGTTGCATTAGGAATTAGCCAGGAATATTCATCATTTTTAGTAAAATCCATTTCTTCTCTCTGGTAATTATATACTTTAAAATCTTCAATAAAATTACCAAAGTCACTAATTGCATAAGTACCAGGAATCACTTTTGGCATTCTGTAATAAACTGTGTCTTGGGTAAATTTTTCAGGATTAATAGTTGCTGGAACTTTATCGTCTATAACTCGTGTTAAATCGATTGAAGTTTCAATAGTTCCAATTTTTACCTCGGGTGTTTTTAAAATAGTTGAATGATCATCCCCCCATTTATGGGACAGATTTTTGTTTAAATTAAGTTCTGGTTAATATTCAATTATGCTGCTTTTTGCTGTTTAATCAAATACCTTTTAAAAGGTATTTGATTATCAATTCCTTGATGTCTTCTTTGGTTATTGTAAAAATTAAAATAATACCTCAGCTGTTGGTATAGATTTATACCTGAATCTGGTGGATTAAGGTAAATGCTTTCATATTTAACACTTCTCCAAAGGCGTTCTATAAATACATTATCGATGGCTCTTCCTTTACCGTCCATACTTAGTTTTATATCATTTGACAGCACCACATTTGTAAAGACTTCAGATGTAAATTGACTGCCTTGATCGGTATTAAGGATCTCTGGTTTACCATGTGTGATTATAGCTTCTTCTAAGGGACACCTCTAAAAACTCATATATTTTTATAGAAGGCAAAAAATGTCGATATTTACCTATGGGAAAACGATATAAGCGACACAGAGATTACGGTTTTTTTGACCAAGATATTCGATTAAGCAAATTAAGTGAATTAGGCGACCCATTAGAACGATTAAATACTGGGATTGATTTTGAGTTTTTTAGAGAATTATTAGAAATAAGGCTCTCCAAAGAGCCAAAAGGTAAAGGCGGTCGTCCGCCTTATGACTATGTTTTAATGTTTAAGATATTAATTTTGCAACGCTATTACAATCTCTCAGATGACCAAGCTGAATATCAGATTAACGATAGAATGAGTTTTATGCGTTTTTTAAATTTAACGATTTCTGATGATATTCCAGATAGTAAAACGATATGGCACTTTAGTGAAAGATTAACCGATTTAACTTTAGTAGAAGAATTATTCGATTTATTTGGAAAAGAATTAGAAAGGCTGGGGTTGGTGGTAAATAAAGGTAAAATTATAGATGCTAGTTTTGTAGAAGCTCCCCGACAAGGTAATAGCAAAGATAAAAACGATCAAATAAAACAAGGTAAAGGCGATGAATTGTGGAATGACTTACCCGCAAAAAAGTCTCAAAAAGATATAGATGCACGTTGGACAAAGAAGAACAATCAGAGCTATTACGGTTATAAGAATCATGCAAAAGTAGATTCCAAAAGCAAACTAATAGATACTTATACCGTTACAGATGCTTCTGTCCATGATTCACAAACGGGCATCTCTAAAAACTAGTATTCCCTCCTAGTGCTAATTTTTGTTTTATTTTTTTGAATTAAACTTTATTTACTGTCATAAGGTTTTAGATCTTTAATTTTTGCATACTACTACATATCAACATGTTATGGTTTTACGCGTTCGCAATTGAAGGCACGTTCTCATTGTTTGCTGCTGTTAATTGAATTTTACGAAACATATTATAAGTCAGGTTCATCAAGCCTATGACTGTTTCTGCTCTTTTAATTCCTACTTTTCTGAAATACATACTCCCCATGGAGTTTTCCATAAAGCCAAAGACATGTTCTACTCTTACTCGAACTCTTGATTTTTCGGTATTTGTTGCTTTTTGTTGCTGGGTTAGTGGCTTGTTTTTGTATCCTTTTTCATGAATTTGGTCTATAACCTCATATTTAT